>NZ_JBFPFV010000001.1:0-3965698 GCF_047978165.1 Pseudomonas sp. LFS074
GGGGATATCCGTGTCAGTGGAACTTTGGCAGCAGTGCGTGGAGCTTCTGCGCGATGAACTGCCTGCCCAGCAATTCAACACCTGGATCCGTCCGCTACAGGTCGAAGCCGAAGGCGACGAGTTGCGCGTCTATGCGCCTAACCGTTTCGTTCTCGATTGGGTCAATGAAAAATACCTGGGGCGCTTGCTCGAGCTGTTGGGCGAAAACGGCAGCGGCATTGCACCTGCCCTTTCCTTATTAATAGGTAGCCGCCGCAGCTCGGCTCCCCGGGCTGCGCCTAACGCGCCGGTCAGCGCCGCCGTGGCGGCCTCGCTGGCGCAGACCCAGGCACACAAAGCTGCCCCGACACCAGCAGCGGTCGAGCCAATTGCTGTGGCCGCAGCCGAGCCGGTGCTGGTCGACGAACTGGCCGAGCCGTCTTCACGTGACAGCTTCGATGCCATGGCCGAGCCCGCTTCGGCACCTGCCAGTAGTGGCCGCGCCGAACAGCGCACCGTGCAGGTTGAAGGCGCGCTCAAGCACACCAGTTACCTGAACCGTACCTTTACCTTCGACACTTTCGTTGAAGGTAAGTCGAACCAGCTGGCGCGCGCGGCTGCCTGGCAGGTGGCGGACAACCCCAAGCATGGCTACAACCCGCTGTTCCTTTATGGCGGCGTGGGCCTGGGTAAAACCCACCTTATGCATGCTGTGGGTAACCACCTGCTCAAGAAAAACCCGAATGCCAAGGTGGTCTACCTGCATTCGGAGCGCTTCGTTGCGGACATGGTCAAAGCGCTGCAGCTCAATGCCATCAACGAATTCAAGCGTTTCTACCGTTCGGTGGATGCGTTGCTGATCGACGATATCCAGTTCTTCGCCCGCAAAGAGCGCTCGCAGGAAGAGTTTTTCCACACCTTCAACGCTCTGCTTGAGGGTGGCCAGCAGGTGATCCTTACCTCTGACCGCTACCCCAAAGAGATCGAAGGCCTGGAAGAGCGGCTGAAGTCGCGCTTTGGTTGGGGCCTGACGGTGGCTGTCGAGCCACCGGAGCTGGAAACCCGCGTGGCAATCCTGATGAAAAAGGCCGACCAGGCCAAGGTCGAGCTGCCGCATGATGCCGCCTTCTTCATTGCCCAGCGCATTCGCTCCAACGTACGGGAGCTGGAAGGCGCACTGAAGCGGGTAATTGCCCATTCGCACTTCATGGGGCGCGATATCACCATCGAGCTGATCCGTGAATCGCTGAAGGACCTGCTGGCGCTGCAGGATAAATTGGTCAGTGTGGATAATATTCAGCGAACCGTCGCCGAGTACTACAAGATCAAAATCTCCGATCTGCTGTCCAAGCGGCGTTCGCGTTCTGTCGCACGGCCACGTCAGGTGGCCATGGCCCTCTCCAAGGAGCTGACCAACCACAGCCTGCCGGAAATCGGCGACATGTTTGGTGGCCGCGACCATACGACCGTGCTGCACGCCTGCCGCAAGATCAACGAACTGAAGGAATCCGACGCGGACATCCGCGAGGACTACAAGAACCTGCTGCGGACGCTGACGACCTGATGGAACTACGCTGGCAGGATGCCTACCACCAGTTCAATACGGCGGAAAACGAGCAGCAGCTCTTTCACCAGGTTTCCGCATACTCGAAGCGTCTCGGCTTCGAGTACTGCTGCTATGGAATCCGCGTGCCGCAGCCGGGATCGCAGCCCTTGGTCGAGATCTTCGACACCTATCCGCCGGGCTGGATGGCGCACTATCAGGCGCGCAACTACATCGAGATCGATCCGACCGTGCGCGACGGGGCGGCGAGCCCGAACATGATCATCTGGCCCGACGCCGATGCGGCGGAGCAACCGTCGCTCTGGCGCGACGCGCGCGACTTCGGCATGTCGGTCGGCGTCGCGCAGTCGAGCTGGGCCGCGCGCGGCGTGTTCGGACTGTTGACCATCGCGCGGCGCTCGGACCGCCTCACGCCGGCCGAGATCAACAGCCTGACGCTGCAGGCCAACTGGCTCGCCAATCTCTCGCATTCGCTGATGGGCCGGTTCCTCGTGCCGAAGCTGTCGCCGGCCGCGAGCATCTCGCTCACCAAGCGCGAACGCGAGGTGCTGAGCTGGACCAGCGAAGGCCGCACCGCCAGCGAGATCGGCGAACAGCTCAACATCTCCGAGCGCACCGTCACGTTCCACATCAACAACATCCTCGCCAAGCTCGGCGCGGCCAACAAGGTGCAGGCGGTCGTCAAGGCGATCGGCATGGATGAGGAATGACGGAGGCTTTTTGCTGTGGTGGGACGGTTTGCGTAGCGAGATGCAGCCGATCCACGACAGCCAGGGCGTGTTCGCCGTCCTGGAAAAGGAAGTGCGGCGCCTGGGCTTCGATTACTACGCCTATGGCGTGCGCCACACGATTCCCTTCACCCGGCCGAAGACCGAGGTCCATGGCACCTATCCCAAGGCCTGGCTGGAGCGATACCAGATGCAGAACTACGGGGCCGTGGATCCGGCGATCCTCAACGGCCTGCGCTCCTCGGAAATGGTGGTCTGGAGCGACAGCCTGTTCGACCAGAGCCGGATGCTCTGGAACGAGGCTCGCGATTGGGGCCTCTGTGTCGGCGCGACCCTGCCGATCCGCGCGCCGAACAATTTGCTCAGCGTGCTTTCCGTGGCGCGCGACCAGCAGAACATCTCCAGCTTCGAGCGCGAGGAAATCCGCCTGCGGCTGCGTTGCATGATCGAGTTGCTGACCCAGAAGCTGACCGACCTGGAGCATCCGATGCTGATGTCCAACCCGGTCTGCCTGAGCCATCGCGAACGCGAGATCCTGCAATGGACCGCCGACGGCAAGAGCTCCGGGGAAATCGCCATCATCCTGAGCATTTCCGAGAGCACGGTGAACTTCCACCACAAGAACATCCAGAAGAAGTTCGACGCGCCGAACAAGACGCTGGCTGCCACCTACGCCGCGGCGCTGGGCCTCATCTGAGGCTGATCCAGGCGCCGTAGATGGCCGTCTGCGCAGCTAATTGAAGGCAAGGGACTAGACCATGCATTTCACCATTCAACGCGAAGCCCTGTTGAAACCCCTGCAACTGGTCGCCGGTGTCGTCGAGCGCCGTCAGACCTTGCCGGTCCTGTCCAACGTATTGCTGGTCGTGCAAGGCCAGCAACTGTCGTTGACCGGTACCGACCTGGAAGTCGAGCTGGTAGGCCGGGTGCAACTGGAAGAGCCGGCCGAGCCTGGCGAAATCACTGTCCCGGCGCGTAAGCTGATGGACATCTGCAAAAGCCTGCCGAACGACGCCCTGATCGATATCAAGGTCGATGAGCAGAAATTGTTGGTCAAGGCCGGCCGCAGCCGCTTTACGCTGTCGACCCTGCCAGCCAATGACTTCCCGACCGTGGAAGAAGGCCCGGGCTCGCTGACCTGCAACCTTGAGCAGAGCAAGCTGCGCCGCCTGATCGAGCGCACCAGCTTCGCCATGGCCCAGCAGGATGTTCGTTATTACCTCAACGGCATGCTGCTTGAGGTTTCCCGCAACACCCTGCGTGCGGTATCCACCGATGGTCACCGTCTGGCGCTCTGCTCCATGACTGCGCCGATCGAGCAGGATGATCGCCATCAGGTCATCGTGCCACGTAAAGGTATCTTGGAGTTGGCGCGCCTGCTGACTGACCCGGAAGGCATGGTCAGCATCGTCCTGGGCCAGCACCACATACGCGCCACAACTGGCGAGTTCACCTTTACCTCCAAGCTGGTGGACGGCAAGTTCCCGGACTACGAGCGCGTCCTGCCAAAAGGCGGCGACAAGCTGGTGGTCGGCGATCGTCAGGCACTGCGTGAAGCCTTCAGCCGTACGGCGATTCTTTCCAATGAAAAGTACCGCGGTATTCGCCTGCAACTGGCGGCTGGCCAACTGAAGATCCAGGCGAACAACCCCGAGCAGGAAGAAGCTGAAGAAGAAATCAGCGTGGACTACGAAGGCAGTTCGCTGGAAATTGGCTTCAACGTCAGCTACCTGCTGGACGTGCTGGGCGTGATGACTACCGAGCAAGTTCGTCTGATCCTGTCCGATTCCAACAGCAGTGCACTGCTGCAGGAAGCTGGCAATGACGATTCTTCCTACGTTGTCATGCCGATGCGCCTGTAACCTGTAGCAGGCGAAATGTCCCTTCGACGTATCATGGTCACCGCGGTGCGCAACTTGCACCCGGTGACACTCTTACCCTCCCCCCGAATCAACATCCTTTACGGCGCCAACGGTAGCGGCAAGACCAGCGTGCTTGAAGCTGTGCACTTGCTCGGGCTGGCACGTTCATTTCGCAGTAGTCGCCTGAACCCGGTCATCCAGTACGAACAGCCTGCCTGTACCGTATTTGGTGAAGTCGAGTTGACCGAAGGCGGCACCTGCAAACTGGGTGTATCCCGAGAGCGCCAGGGGGAGTTCACTATCCGCATCGATGGTCAGAATGCGCGAAGTGCCGCGCAACTGGCAGAGCTGCTGCCGCTTCAGCTTATCAACCCAGACAGTTTCCGGCTGTTGGAAGGTGCCCCGAAAATACGCCGCCAGTTCCTTGATTGGGGGGTGTTCCACGTGGAACCTCGTTTTCTGCCAGCCTGGCAACGGCTGCAGAAGGCGCTGCGGCAGCGGAACTCATGGTTGCGTCATGGTACACTTGACCCAGCTTCGCAAGCCGCCTGGGACCGGGAATTGTGCCTGGCCAGCGCGGAAATAGATGAATACCGTCGCAACTACATCAAGGCCTTGAAGCCTGTCTTCGAGCGAACCCTGAGCGAACTGGTCGAGCTGGACGGGTTGACCCTAAGCTACTACCGAGGCTGGGACAAGGACCGGGAACTGCAAGAAGTACTCGCATCCTCTCTCCTTCGCGATCAGCAGATGGGCCATACCCAGGCCGGTCCGCAGCGTGCTGATCTGCGTCTTCGCCTGGCTGGCAACAACGCAGCTGACATCCTGTCGCGTGGTCAGCAGAAGCTGGTGGTATGCGCACTGCGCATTGCTCAAGGCCACCTCGTTAGTCAGGCTCGCCGCGGTCATTGTATTTATCTCGTGGATGACTTGCCGTCCGAACTGGATGACCAGCATCGCCGCGCGCTGTGTCGCTTGCTTGAAGAATTACGCTGCCAGGTGTTCATCACCTGTGTAGATCACGAATTACTGAGGGAAGGCTGGCAGACGGAAACGCCAGTTGCTTTGTTCCACGTGGAACAAGGCCGTATCACCCAGACCCACGACCATCGGGAGTGAAGGCATGAGCGAAAATCAAACGTACGACTCCTCCAGCATCAAGGTGCTGAAAGGTTTGGATGCCGTACGCAAGCGTCCCGGCATGTACATTGGCGACACCGATGATGGTAGCGGCCTGCACCACATGGTCTTCGAGGTGGTCGACAACTCGATCGACGAAGCCCTCGCCGGGCACTGCGATGACATCACCGTCATCATCCACACGGACGAATCCATCAGCGTGCGCGACAACGGTCGTGGCATTCCGGTCGACGTGCATAAAGAAGAAGGCGTTTCTGCGGCAGAGGTCATCATGACCGTACTGCACGCCGGCGGTAAGTTCGACGACAACTCCTACAAAGTATCCGGCGGTCTGCACGGTGTAGGTGTATCGGTTGTTAACGCCCTGTCCGAGAAGCTGGTTCTGACCGTTCGCCGTAGCGGCAAGATCTGGGAACAGACCTACGTTCACGGTGTTCCACAAGCGCCTATGGCGGTTGTCGGTGACAGCGAAACCACGGGTACCCACATCCACTTCAAGCCATCGGCTGAAACCTTCAAGAATATTCACTTCAGCTGGGACATCCTGGCCAAGCGTATTCGTGAGTTGTCGTTCCTCAACTCGGGCGTTGGCATTCTGCTGAAGGATGAGCGCAGCGGTAAGGAAGAGTTCTTCAAGTACGAAGGCGGCCTGCGTGCGTTCGTCGAGTACCTGAACACCAACAAGACGCCGGTCAACTCCCAGGTATTCCACTTCAACGTCCAGCGCGACGATGGCGTGGGTGTTGAGGTCGCTCTGCAGTGGAACGACAGCTTCAACGAAAACCTGCTGTGCTTCACCAACAACATTCCGCAGCGTGACGGCGGTACCCACTTGGTGGGCTTCCGGTCCTCGCTGACCCGTAGCTTGAACAGCTACATCGAGCAGGAAGGCTTGGCCAAGAAGAACAAGGTGGCAACCACCGGCGACGACGCCCGTGAAGGCCTGACCGCGATCATCTCGGTGAAGGTGCCGGACCCCAAGTTCAGCTCGCAGACCAAGGACAAGCTGGTCTCCTCGGAGGTGAAAACCGCCGTGGAACAAGAGATGAACAAGTACTTCGCCGACTTCCTGCTGGAAAACCCGAACGAGGCCAAGGCCGTCGTTGGCAAGATGATCGACGCCGCCCGCGCTCGTGAAGCCGCGCGTAAAGCCCGTGAGATGACTCGCCGCAAAGGGGCGCTGGATATCGCTGGCCTGCCGGGCAAGTTGGCGGACTGCCAAGAGAAGGACCCTGCCCTCTCTGAACTGTACCTGGTGGAGGGTGACTCCGCGGGTGGCTCGGCCAAGCAAGGTCGTAACCGTCGTACCCAGGCGATCCTGCCGTTGAAGGGTAAAATCCTCAACGTCGAGAAAGCGCGTTTCGACAAGATGATCTCGTCCCAGGAAGTGGGCACGCTGATCACTGCGCTGGGCTGCGGTATTGGCCGCGAAGAGTACAACATCGACAAACTGCGTTATCACAACATCATCATCATGACCGATGCTGACGTTGACGGTTCGCACATCCGTACCCTGCTGCTGACCTTCTTCTTCCGTCAGTTGCCGGAGCTGGTCGAGCGCGGCTACATCTACATTGCCCAGCCACCGTTGTACAAGGTGAAGAAGGGCAAGCAGGAGCAGTACATCAAGGACGACGAGGCCATGGAAGAGTACATGACCCAGTCGGCCCTGGAGGATGCCAGCCTGCACCTGGACGAATCGGCACCTGCGGTTTCCGGTGTGCAGCTGGAAGCACTGGTGAATGAGTTCCGTAGCGTAATGAAGACGCTCAAGCGCCTGTCGCGCTTGTATCCGGAAGAGCTGACCGAGCACTTCATCTACCTGCCGGAGGTGACCCTGGAGCAGTTGGGTGACCACGCGGTGATGCAAGCCTGGCTGGCTAAGTTCCAGGAGCGTCTGAACAGCAGCCAGAAGTCTGGCCTGGTTTACAAAGCCAGCCTGCGCGAAGACAAAGAGCGCAACGTATGGCTGCCAGAAGTGGAAGTCACCTCTCACGGCCTGGCCAGCTACGTCACCTTCAACCGCGACTTCTTCGGCAGCAATGACTACCGTACCGTGGTCAACATTGGCTCCAAGCTGTCCAGCCTGTTGGGTGAAGGTGCTTACGTTCAGCGCGGTGAACGCCGCAAGGCAATTGTCGAGTTCAAGGAAGGCCTGGATTGGCTGATGAACGAGACAACCAAGCGCCACACTATCCAGCGATACAAAGGGCTGGGTGAAATGAACCCGGACCAGCTGTGGGAAACCACCATGGACCCGACCGTTCGCCGTATGCTGAAGGTCACTATCGAAGATGCGATCGCTGCGGACCAGATCTTCAACACCCTGATGGGGGACGCGGTCGAGCCGCGTCGTGACTTCATCGAAAGTAACGCGCTGTCGGTGTCGAACCTGGACTTCTGATCAGGTGTAATTCGCCAGGCACTAAAAAGCCCGCTGATGCGGGCTTTTTAGTGCCTGCGATTTATCAGTAACCGCTGAGAATATTCACGATCACACCGCTGGCAATCGCCACCAGCACATAGTCGCCATTCACATACAACCAACGATGATCACGTGGCGGCGCATACAGGTGGCGCGCTTTCCAGTCGGTCACCCAGTAACGGTCACCCCGGTAATGTGGATCGACTGCGTGACCACGCTGCCATTGCTGATGAGGCACCGGCATGCCTTGTTGTGGGCGGAAGTTCGGATCACGGTAAGCAGGACCCCGGCCATTGTCATGGCGACCCTGTTGCTGCGGCTGACCATGTGGCGGATTGCCCTGGTGCGATGGGCCGCCATCATGCCGGTCGGGTGGGCCTGGCTGCGCGAAGCTGGCCAGTGGTGCGCTGAGCACGAGCGCGGCGCAGATCACGGTTAGGGTTTTTTTCATTTGATGCGGTCCTCTGCCTGTTATCGCCTGGCCAGCACTGACTGCCAGATTCGGTTAACTGATCAGACCACGATTTTGCCGGTTTAATGTCAGGACGCAGGTAAAGGTCCGGTAAAGTCAGTCGTCCCCTCAGTTCAAGCCGAGCGCCTTCAGTCGGCGATACAGCGTGCGTTCACTCATACCAAGATGACTGGCCAGTTCGCTACGCGAACCCTTGAACTGCTCCAACGCCTGCGCCAACGCCCCCAAATCATTGCGACGGCTACCCGTTGTGATCGCCCCCGCCGGCCCGATATCTGCCGGAAAGTGCTCAGGCCTGATCAGCCCGTCATCGGCAAACAGCCGCGCCCTTTCCAGTATGTTGCGCAGCTCTCGGATATTGCCCGGAAACGGATGCAGCCCAAGTTGCTGCAAGGCATCGTCACTCAGCCTGGGCGTTGGCTTGCCAGCCATGCGCTGCAGCAGGCTCTGCGCAAGCAGTGGTAGATCTTCCACCCGCTCGCGCAGCGCAGGCAGGCGAATCGGGAAGCCGCTGATACGGTAATACAGGTCTTCACGGAAGGTGCCATCCGCGACCATTTGCTTGAGCGGCTTGTGGGTGGCCGATACCAGTCGGAAATCTGAATGCACCGTGCGCAAGCTGCCAACCGGGCGGAAGCTGCCAGACTCGATCAGGCGCAGCAGCTTCACCTGCATCGCCAGGGGTACTTCACCGATTTCGTCGAGAAACAAGGTGCCGCCATGGGCCGCCTCTGCCAGGCCGATCTTGCGTTGGTGGGCACCGGTGAACGCACCTTTCTCGTAACCGAACAGCTCACTTTCGAACAAGGATTCGGTCAAACCAGTGCAGTCGACCACCACCAGCGGCCCGTTGGCCCGTGGGCTGCCCATGTGTAGCGCGCGCGCGAACAGTTCCTTGCCGGTGCCCGACTCACCCTGCAGCAATACCGGAATCTGCGCGGGTGCCGCACGTTGCAGGCTGGCCAAGGCGGCCTTGAAGGTTGGCGCGCGGCCGACCAAACCTTGCTCCTGGGGCTGTGCCGAGGCGAGGGTGATGGTGGTCAGGCGTTCGACAAAGGCCACCACCCTGCCCTGTTCATCCAGGATTGGCCGCAACTCGACGTCGACGTGCTCGGGGCCGCGTGGTGTGTGATGAATGTGCAACACCCGCTCCGGTACCTTGCTGTCCCACGCCTTGCGCATCGGGCAGTGCTCGCCAGCCTGGTCGCACGGTACGGCATAGTGATGCGAGACCTTGTGGCACTTCTCGCCCAACGGCGCCTGATCATGCCGGCCGAACTGGCGACGATAGGCCGCATTGGCGGCGAGGATGTTGTAGTCGGTGTCCAGCACGATGGTCGGCAGGGCATCGTGCTCAAGGTAGGAAACCAGAGCTAGGATGAGGGGATGGGCTTCAGGCATGACGGCACCGTTTGGATGACCGATGCAGGGTAACAAGGACTGCCAAACACTGCCATTGGCTGACAGTCGACTGCCACCTTCACTGCCAGTCATGCCAACAGCTGTCAGCAACCTGCCCGTTTCATTGGCCCATGCGCAGCAAAAAGCCTGGCATGCATCTTGATAAACCTCCTGTCACTGCCTACGCCTGTACAAGGCGGGGCGGATAAATTGGAGAACGTGATGATCATCGGTAACAACCTTCACGTGGACGCCTTTTTCGACGAGGCGACCTCGACCATCAGCTACTTGGTCATGGACCGTGAAACCCGGCAATGCGCCTTGATCGACAGCGTGCTGGATTATGACCCCAAGTCCGGGCGCACCTGCAGCGCATCGGCGGATCGCCTGATCGAGCGCGTGAGCGAGCTGAACGCCAGCGTGCGTTGGGTGCTGGAAACCCATGTACACGCCGATCATCTTTCAGCGGCTGCCTACCTCAAGGAAAAGCTCGGCGGCCATACCGCTATCGGCGCGCACATCACCCAAGTGCAGAAGGTGTTCGGTGCCTTGTTCAATGCCGAGCCTGCCTTCGCCCGTGACGGCAGCCAGTTCGATGTGCTGCTTGAAGACGAGGAAGGTTTCCGCATTGGCAACCTGCATGCCCGTGCGCTGCATACGCCGGGGCATACGCCTGCATGCATGAGCTTCATGATCGAGGACGCCGGCGAGATCGCAGTGTTCGTCGGCGACACCTTGTTCATGCCCGACTACGGCACAGCCCGGTGTGATTTCCCAGGCGCCGACGCCCGTACTTTGTACCGCTCGATTCGTCGTCTGCTGGCGTTCCCCGACCAGACCCGGCTGTTCATGTGCCACGACTACCTGCCAGGTGGCCGCGATATGCAGTACGTCACCACCGTGGTAGAGCAGCGCGCCCACAACATCCACATCCACCAGGGTATCGATGAGGACAGCTTCGTTGCCATGCGCGAAGCCCGCGACAAGACCCTCGACATGCCGGTGCTTATCCTGCCCTCGGTGCAGGTGAACATGCGCAGCGGCCAGCTCCCCGCGCCGGAAGCAAACGGCGTGAGCTATTTGAAGATCCCGCTGAACAAGCTGTAACCGCCCTGCCCCCATAACCAGATTTTCAGGATTTACCGCCATGCCTGCCTTGTTGTCCCCTGCCAATACCGACCACCACAAGGTGGTCATCGTCGGTGCCGGTGCCGCCGGTATCGCCACCGCCTCCAGCCTGATCAGCCGCGATCCGTCCTTGGATGTGGCTTTGATCGACCCCGCCGAGGTGCATTACTACCAGCCCGGCTGGACCATGGTCGGTGCCGGTGTGTTCAAGGCACCGAGCACCGCCCGCACCATGGCCTCGACCATTCCGCGTGGTGTGCGCTGGGTCAAGGCGCGGGTAGAGGGTTTCGATCCGTTGAGCCAGTTGGTCATGCTCGAAGGTGGCCGCTCCATCAGTTACGAACAGCTGATAGTTTGCCCCGGCCTGAAGCTGGACTGGGCGGCCATCGATGGGCTCAGCGAGACCCTGGGCCGTAACGGCGTCACCTCCAACTATCGTTACGACCTGGCGCCCTATACCTGGGAGCTGGTGCAGAAGCTCAAGCAAGGCCATGCCGTGTTCAGCCAGCCGCCCATGCCGATCAAGTGCGCCGGAGCACCGCAGAAGGCGCTGTACCTGTCTTGCGACCACTGGCTACGCCATGGCTATCTGGGCGCAGTGAAAGCCAGCTTCTTCAATGCGGGGGCTGTGTTGTTCGGCGTAGCGGACTATGTGCCCGCGCTGATGAAGTACATCGAAAAGTACGCCGTCGACCTTAATTTTTCGCACCGTCTGGTCGCCGTGGACGGCCCGAACAAGCGTGCTACCTTCGTGCGTACCCTGGCCGATGGCAGCAGCGAAACCCGCATCGAAAGCTTCGACATGCTCCATGTGGTTCCACCACAGGTGGCGCCAGACTTCATTCGCGAAAGCCCTTTGGCCGATAGCACCGGCTGGGTCGATGTCGACCCGCATACCCTGCGCCATCGCAAGTACACCAATGTGCACGCCCTTGGAGACGTGGCCAACACCAGCAACGCCAAAACCGCTGCGGCTGCCCGCAAGCAAGCACCCGTGGTGGCCAACAATGTGCTGGTAGCATTGGGTCGATTGCCGAGCCTGGCCCAGTACGACGGCTACGGCTCGTGTCCACTTACCGTCGAGCGCGGCAAGATCGTTCTGGCCGAATTCACCTATGGCGGCAAGCTGGCACCGAGCTTTCCAAGCTGGTTGCTGGATGGGCGCAAGCCGACTCGCCTGGCCTGGTTGCTCAAGGCCCAGGCGCTACCACCGTTGTACTGGCAAGGCATGCTCAAGGGCCGCGAGTGGTTGGCACGCCCGCAACTGGTCGCCGAGGGTGGGCAGTGATCGAGCATCAATTACTGGGGGCGGGCTTGGGCGCGATCATCGGCGCTGTGTTGGCGTTGACTGGCGCAGGTGGCGGCATTCTCGCAGTACCCTTGCTGGTGTTCGGTCTTGGCTTGTCGATGGTCGAAGCGGCACCGGTCGGCTTGCTGGCCGTGGGCCTGGCGGCGGCAGTGGGCGCTGTGCTGGGCTTGCGCCAAGGCTTGGTGCGTTACCGGGCGGCATTGTTCATTGCGCTGGTCGGTGTAGCGGCGGCACCCTTCGGGCTGATGCTGGCGCACCGTCTGCCCAATACACCATTGCAGTTGGTGTTCGCCGGGGTGCTGGTTTATGCCTGCTTGCGTATCTGGCGCAAGGCGGCCAGAGAGCTGCGCGGCGAAGCCAATGATGCCCATCGTTACATCGAGCCATGTGTGCTGAATCCGTTGCAGGGCCGTTTGCGCTGGACCCTACCCTGTGCACGCGCATTGGCATTCACGGGTGCCTTGTCCGGGTTGTTGTCCGGCCTGCTGGGGGTGGGCGGTGGGTTTGTCATCATCCCGGCCCTGAACCGCTACACCAACCTGCGCATGGCCAGTATCGTGTCCACCTCGCTGGCGGTGATCGCCCTGGTCTCCACTGGCAGCGTGGTCAGCGCCAGCCTAGCGGGCGTCATGCACTGGCAGGTCGGTGCCCCGTTTGCCGTCGGCGCGGTACTTGGCCTGCTGTTGGCGCGGCCTTTGGCTGCCAGGCTGGCAGGGCCGCGCTTACAGCAGATGTTTGCAGTGGCAGGTTGGACGGCGGCCTTGCTGCTGGCTGGCAAGTCGCTATTGGGCTAGCAGCTCATCCTGCTGCGCCGCGCACAGCGCCAGCAAATAGTCCCACACCACCCGCAGGCGCACCGATTTATGCAGCTCGCGACGGGTGCAGATCCAGTAACTGCGCTGGATGGTTTCGCCAGGCAGCACGCGTACCAGTGTCGGGTCGTGGCGAGCCATGTAGTTGGGCAGCACGGCGATGCCCAGCCCGGCGCGGGCGGCGGCTTGCTGGGCGATCACGCTGGTGCTGCGAAACACCACGTTGGGTGCCCGGCAGAAGCTGTTGAGAAACAGCAACTCCTGGCTGAACAGCAAGTCGTCGACGTAGCCGATCCAGCTGTGCCGGGCCAGGTCTTCGCGGTTGCGCAGTGGTGGCGCGCGGTGCAAATAGTCCTGGCTGGCGTACAGCGCCAGGCGATAATCGGTGAGTTTGCGAGTGATCAGCAGATCGGCGTTGGGCCGCTCCAGGTGGATGCTGATCTCCGCCTCGCGGTTGAGGATGCTGACGAAACGCGGTACGGCCACCAGTTCCACTTCAAGGCCAGGGTAACGCTCGAACAACGCGTTCATGCGTGGGGTGAAGAACATGATGCCGATGCCTTCGGTCACCCCCAGGCGAATCTTGCCCAGCGGCGTGATGGCCTGAGTGATTTCTTCCTGCGCCAGCAGGGCGACGTTCTCCATGGCTTCGGCATGCTTGAGCAAGGCTTGGCCCGAGGGGGTTAACTCGTAACCCTGGGCATGCTGCACGAACAGCGCGGTGCCCAGGCTCTGCTCGATGCTCTCGATGTGCCGGGCCACGGTGCTGTGGGTGGTGTTCAGGCGCTTGGCGGCGGTAAGCAGGCGGCCGCTGCGCTGTAACTCGAGGAAAAACCGCAGATCGTTCCAGTCGAACATGCTGATCCTTTTTGGCAGTTCGTCTCGGCCGTATTCTGGGCATGCCCGCGAAACGGCCGGTACAGGCTTACCGCTGTGCTAAAACGCACAGCGGCTGCGTGAAATCTCGTGTTCCCTCCACGAAATTACTCACTAAGATGGATCGGGACAAGAATAATAATCAGGCCCGAGGTTGCACATGCCATCAGCCGATTCTGTCTTCGACTACGTGGTCGTTGGTGCCGGTCCTGCCGGTTGCCTGCTGGCCAATCGTTTGTCCGCCGATCCTTCCTGCCGCGTGCTGCTGCTGGAGGCAGGTGGTCGCGACAACTATCCCTGGATCCACATTCCCGTCGGTTACCTCTACTGCATCGGCAACCCACGCACCGACTGGTGCTTCAGGACCGAGGCACAGCCTGGCCTGG
The DNA here is from genome assembly GCF_047978165.1 of Pseudomonas sp. LFS074. NCBI lineage: Bacteria > Pseudomonadati > Pseudomonadota > Gammaproteobacteria > Pseudomonadales > Pseudomonadaceae > Pseudomonas > Pseudomonas sp. LFS074. The sequence goes on from NZ_JBFPFV010000001.1 coordinate 14,083, forward strand.
GCGGTCGCGCACTGGGTTACCCACGGGGCAAGGTGCTAGGTGGCTGTTCTTCGATCAACGGCATGATCTACATGCGTGGCCAGGCCGCCGACTATGACCAGTGGGCTGAGCAAGGCAACGATGGCTGGGCCTGGAAAGACGTGCTGCCGCTGTTCAAGGCCAGCGAGAACCACTTTGCCGGCGCCAGCGAGCACCATGGCGCTGACGGCGAATGGCGAGTCGAGCGCCAGCGCTACAGCTGGCCAATTCTCGATGCTTTCCGCGATGCCGCCGAGCAAAGCGGTATCGGCAAGGTCGATGACTTCAACACCGGCGACAACGAGGGCTGTGGATACTTTCAGGTCAACCAGCGTAGCGGCGTGCGCTGGAATGCCTCCAAAGCTTTCCTGCGGCCTATCAAGGACCGCGCCAACCTCACGGTGCTGACCGGCGTTCAGGTTGAACAGGTACTGCTCAACAACACCCGCGCGCGGGCCGTGAAAGCGTTTTGGCAAGGCGCCTGGCATGAGTTTGCGGCGCGCCGTGAAATCATCCTCTGTGCGGGTGCGGTCGGCTCGCCCGGAATCTTGCAGCGCTCCGGCATTGGCCCGCGTCAGTTGCTGGAAACCTTGGGGATTGGCGTTCGGCACGACATGCCTGGCGTTGGTGGCAACCTGCAGGACCACCTGCAACTTCGGCTGATCTACCAGATCCGCAATACCCGCACCTTGAACCAGATGGCCAACAGCCTTTGGGGCAAGATGGGCATGGGCCTGCGCTACCTCTACGACCGCAGCGGTCCACTGGCCATGGCGCCAAGCCAGCTGGGCGCCTTCGTGCGTTCCAGCACCGACCAGGCCACCGCCAACCTGCAGTACCACGTGCAGCCGCTATCACTGGAGCGTTTCGGCGAACCGTTGCATCAGTTCCCGGCCTTTACTGCTTCGGTATGCAACCTGCGCCCGGCCAGCCGTGGGCGTATCGATATCTGCAGCACTGACATGAACAGTACGCCGCTGATCAACCCCAACTACCTCAGCGACCCGCAAGACCTGCGTGTCGCTGCCGATGCCATCCGCCTCACCCGGCGCATCGTCCAGGCCCCTGCCCTGGCGGCGTTCGAGCCTAAGGAATACCTGCCGGGCCCGGCCCTGCAATCCGAGGAGGAGCTGTTCGACGCTGCTGGCAAGATCGGCACCACCATCTTCCACCCGGTCGGTACCTGCCGCATGGGCAATGGTGCCATGGATGTTGTGGATAACCAGCTGCGCGTACACGGCATCCCCGGCCTGCGCGTGGCAGATGCCTCGATCATGCCGCAGATCACCTCCGGCAATACCTGTTCCCCCACCCTGATGATCGCCGAGAAGGCGGCGCAACTGATCCTCAAAGGAGCTGCTACCCAGACCTACTTGAACGAAGACGCGTTACCGACGCCCTGACCCGGGTGTGTGCAGTACCGGCGGCTTGCGGTCGAAAGCTGCCGACAGTGGAACAACAAGAATAATCACTGTGGCCTAAGGGCCGAGGACAGCAACGATGTCGGATTACATCCAAGAGCAGGGTGCGGCGGCCAGCAGCTCCAGCCGCCGTGAAGAGCGCAAGATCATTTTCGCGTCATCCCTTGGGACGGTTTTCGAGTGGTATGACTTTTTTCTCTATGGTGCGCTGGCAGCGGTCATCAGCAAGCAATTCTTCGCTGGTGTGAACGACACCACCGCCTTCATCTTTGCCCTGATGGCCTTTGCTGCGGGCTTTCTGGTACGGCCCTTCGGCGCGCTGGTGTTCGGCCGCCTGGGTGACATGATCGGGCGCAAGTACACCTTCCTGGTCACCATCGTGCTGATGGGCCTGTCCACTTTCGCGGTGGGGTTGTTGCCTACCTACGCCAGCATTGGCATTGCCGCACCGATCATTCTGGTAATCCTGCGCATGTTGCAGGGGCTGGCGCTGGGCGGCGAATATGGCGGTGCGGCCACTTACGTGGCCGAGCATGCGCCCCCCGGCAAGCGTGGCTTCCACACCGGTTTCATCCAATCCACTGCAACCTTGGGTCTGTTGTTGTCGCTGCTGGTGGTACTGGGCAGCCGCTACATCAGTGGTGACCAGTTCGAAACCTGGGGCTGGCGCCTGCCGTTCCTGCTGTCGATCGTGCTACTGGCCATTTCCACCTGGATCCGCATGAGCATGCACGAATCGCCTGCGTTCGTGAAAATGAAGGCCCAGGGCAAGATCAGCAAGTCGCCGATCCGTGAGTCGTTCACTTCCTGGCCAAACCTGAAAGTGGTGCTCACCGCACTGTTCAGCATCAACGCCGGCCAAGCCGTGACCTTTTACACGGCACAGTTCTACGTGCTGTTCTTCATGACTCAGATGCTGAAGATGGACCCCGCCCAAGCCAACACCCTGTTGATTATCAGTGTGGTGATCGGTGCGCCATTCTTCGTGTTCTTCGGCTGGCTGTCGGACCGCATCGGCCGCAAGCCAATCCTGATGCTCGGCCTGCTGTTGGCCACGGTGCTGTACTTCCCGCTGTTCAAGGCCCTGAGCCATTACGCCAACCCACAAATTGACGCCGCGAGCCGTCAGGCGCCGATCGTGGTTACCGCCGACCCGCAAAGCTGCACCTTCCAGTTCGACCCCGTGGGCAAGGCACGTTTCGACAGCCCGTGCGACAAGGTCAAGACCTTCCTGGTGAAGCAGGGCCTGCCGTACAGCTCGGTAAGCGTGGCCGGCAGCGATGTGGTGGTGAACATTGGTGAAAAGACCATCAACGGCTTCGACGAAACCGCCATGCGCTCTGCAATCGAGCAGGCGGGCTACCCGGCCAAGGCCGACCCTGAGCAGGTCAACCAGGTGATGGTGGTGGTGCTGATCGTGGCGATGATCCTGATCGCGACCATGACCTATGGCCCGTTGGCGGCGGTGATGGTCGAGCTGTTCCCGACCCGTATCCGCTACACCTCGATGTCGCTGCCCTATCACATAGGCAATGGCTGGTTCGGTGGCTTCCTGCCGACCGTATCGTTCGCGCTGGTGGTCTATACCGGGGATATCTTCTACGGGCTGTGGTACCCGGTGCTGGTGACCGGTATCAGTCTGGTGGTGGGGATCTTCTGCCTGAAAGAAACCAAGGACGTCGATATCGACAAAGTCTGATGCTGTCTGCATGCCATAAAAAAACCGGCTGTAAAAGCCGGTTTTTTTATGCCTCGAAAAAACTTATGCACGATTTTCAAGAAAATGTAATGCACAGAAATAAACAGATAATTCAAACACTTAGAGATCACTTTAAGCATTTGATGGAAAAATTGCTCACAAGTTATCCACAGATGATCAGGCCATCTGCTCCTGGGGCTTTTCCGCAGCTGGTGGCAGCGAGCCCATGGCCCGCTGGGTTGCCTCGTTCCACGCCGCAGCGCGGTCGTTGAGCTCGGCGATAGCACGTGGCCCGGTACCATTGGCGTACATCGGCTCGCCAATGACCACCTCGATGGTACCGGCACGCTTGCCCCAACCGGTCTTCGGCCAGAACTTGCCGGCGTTGTGGGCAATTGGCAGCACCGGCAACCCGGCATTCACAGCCAGTGCGGTGCCGCCGCGGGAGAACTTGCCGATCGTACCGAATGGCACGCGTGTACCTTCCGGGAAAATCAGCACCCAGGTTTTCTGCTTGAGCAGCTCGTCACCCTTGCTCGCCACCTGGCGCAGCGCTTCCTTGGGGTTGTCGCGGTTGATGGCGATCGGCCGCAGCATGGCCATGGCCCAGCCGAAAAACGGCACGTACAGCAGCTCGCGCTTGAGCACCTGGCTAAGCGGTGAGAAGTACTGGGACAGGAAGAAGGTTTCCCAGGTGCTTTGGTGATTGGACAGAATCACGCAAGGCTCATCCGGTACGTTCTCGGCGCCAGTGATCTTGTAGTCGATACCCAGGATGGTACGCACCAGAAACAGCGCGCAGCGGCACCAGTACACGTTGATGAACTTGTAGCGCTTGGGGAACGACAGGAATGGCGCGATGAAGAAGCTCAGCGAGCACCACAGCAGCGAACTGGTGCCCAGCAGCAGGTAAAAAAGAAAGATTCTGATCGCCTGCAGGATCGACATAGTGGCTTGTACCATTGCGGGGCATGCCCGCCTGAGAAAAATGCGCCCGAAGGCGCACTGTTTAAATTAGTTCTCTGGCGATAGCTGCCAGATCGTCGAAAATCAGTGTAGTTTCCGGGACGCCTTTTTCCAGGGTCCGCTCGCCCTTGCCGGTTTTCACCAACACGGGCTGTGCACCGACGGCCAGGGCAGCCTCCAGGTCACCTTTGCTGTCGCCGACGAACCAGACGCCTTCAAGGCCGGCCTGGTAATGCGCGGCGATCGCCCGCAGCATGCCAGGCTTGGGCTTGCGGCAATCGCAGCCTTCGTCTGGCCCGTGCGGGCAATACACGATGTGGCCGACTTCGCCACCCTGCTCGGCCACCAGCGCACGCAGGCGCGCGTGCATGGCTTCGAGGGTTGCCAGCGGGTAATAGCCACGGGCAATGCCGGACTGGTTGGTGGCCACAGCCACCGTCCAGCCGGCCTTGCTCAACTGCGCGATCGCTTCGACCGAGCCTGGGATCGGCACCCACTCTTCCAGCGTCTTGATGTAGGCGTCGGAGTCGTAGTTGATCACCCCGTCACGGTCGAGAATCAGCAGTTTCAAGGCTTACCCCAGCAGCGAAATGTCGGCCACGCCCAGGAACAGGCCGCGCAGGCGGCTGAGCAGGGCATAACGGTTGGCACGTACCTTGGCGTCTTCGGCGTTCACCATCACCGCCTCGAAGAAGGCATCGACCGGGTCACGCAGGGCGGCCAGGCGGGCCAGCGATTCGCTGTACTGGCGTGCAGCAGCCATCGGTTGCACGGCCTGATCGGCCTGCTGGATGGCCGAGTACAGGGAGAACTCGTTGGCGTTGTCGAAGTACTTCGGCTCGACCTGTTCGGCGATGGCGCCTTCAGCCTTGCTCAGCAGGTTCGATACACGCTTGTTCACCGCGGCCAGGGCTTCGGCTTCCGGCAGCTTGCGGAAGGCCTGCACGGCCTGCACGCGCTGGTCGAAGTCCAGGGCCGAGCCTGGCTGCAGGGCACGTACCGACAGGTAAGTGGCGACGTCGATGCCTTCGTCTTCGTAACGCGCACGCAGGCGGTCGAAGATGAACTCCAGCACCTGCTCCGCCAGGCCAGCGGCCTTGACCTTGGCACCGAACTGCTTGACCGCGAACTCGACCGCACCGGTCAGGTTCAGGTCCAGCTGCTTCTCGATCAGGATACGCAGCACGCCCAGCGCGGCACGGCGCAGGGCATACGGGTCCTTGCTGCCGGTAGGCAGCATACCGATGCCGAAGATGCCGACCAGGGTGTCGAGCTTGTCGGCGATGGCCACGGCAGCACCGGTGAGGGTCTGCGGCAGCTCGGCGCCAGCACCGCGCGGCATGTACTGCTCGTTCAGGGCCAGGGCAACGTCTTGCGGCTCACCGTCGTTGAGCGCGTAGTAGTAACCGGCAACACCCTGCATTTCAGGGAATTCGCCGACCATTTCGGTGGCCAGGTCGCACTTGGACAGCAGGCCCGCACGGCCGGCACGCTGGGCGTCGCCACCGATCAGCGGGGCGATGAAGGCAGCCAGCTTGGAAACACGCTCGGCCTTGTCGTACACGGTGCCCAGTTGAGCCTGGAACACCACGTTTTTCAGGCGCTCGTTGAAGGTTTCCAGCGGCTGCTTCTTGTCTTGCTTGAAGAAGAACTCGGCGTCGGTCAGGCGAGGGCGCACGACCTTCTCGTTGCCTTGCACGATCTGCTTCGGGTCGCGGCTTTCGACGTTGGCCACGGTGATGAAGCGCGGCAGCAGCTTGCCCTCGTTGTCCAGCAGGCAGAAGTACTTCTGGTTGTCCTGCATGGTGGTAATCAGGGCTTCCTGCGGCACCTCGAGGAAACGCTCCTCGAACGAGCACACCAGCGGCACTGGCCACTCGACCAGGGCGGTCACTTCGTCCAGCAGCGCCGGCGGCACGATGGCCGTGCCTTCCTGCTGCATGGCAAGCTCGGCGGTACGCTTGCTGATCAGCTCGCGGCGCTCGGCGAAGTCCGCCAGCACGTAGGCTTTGCGCAGGTCTTCGACGTAGTTGGCCGGGGTGGTGATCACCACGTTTTCCGGGTGGTGGAAGCGGTGACCACGGGATTCACGGCCGGCCTTCTGCGACAGGATAGTGCAGTCGACCACCTGGTCGCCCAGCAGCATCACCAACCATTGGGTTGGGCGCACGAACTCTTCACGGCTAGCCGCCCAGCGCATGCGCTTGGGGATCGGCAGGTCGTTGAGCGAATCCTCGATGATGGTCGGCAGCAGGCTGGCAGTGGCCTTGCCCGGGATGTGCTGGGAGAAGCGTAGCTTGGCGCCGCTCTGGTCGATTTCGGCCAGCTCTACGCCGCACTTCTTGGCAAAGCCCAAGGCTGCCTGGGTCGGCTCGCCGTCTTTGAAAGCAGCCTGCATGGGCGGGCCGTCGATGTTGATGCTGCGGTCAGGCTGCTGCACGTCCAGCTGGCGGATCAGCACGGCCAGGCGACGTGGCGCGGCGTACACCTGCTTGCCGGTGTAGTTCAGGCCAGCGGCCTGCAGGCCTTTCTCGATGCCGGCCAGGAAGGCGTCGCCGAGGCTGGCGAGGGCCTTGGGTGGCAGCTCTTCGGTGCCCAGTTCTACCAGGAAATCTTGAGCACTCATTGTGCAGCCTCCAGCTTAGCCAACACTTCGTCACGCAGTTCAGGGGTGGCCATCGGGAAGCCCAGGCGTGCGCGGGCTTGCAGATAGCTTTGCGCCACGTCCCGGGCCAGGGTACGTACACGCAGGATGTAACGCTGGCGCTCGGTTACCGAGATGGCGCGGCGGGCGTCCAGCAGGTTGAAGGTGTGCGAGGCCTTCAGGACCATTTCGTAGGTCGGCAACGGCAGGTCCAGCTTGATCAGGCGGTTGGCTTCGCTTTCGTAGAAGTCGAACAGTTCGAACAGCTTGTCGACGTTGGCGTGTTCGAAGTTGTAGGTCGACTGCTCCACTTCGTTCTGGTGGAACACATCGCCATAGGTGACTTTGCCGAACGGGCCGTCGGCCCACACCAGGTCGTACACCGAGTCCACGCCCTGAATGTACATGGCCAGGCGCTCCAGGCCGTAGGTGATTTCACCGGTAACCGGGTAGCACTCGATGCCGCCTACCTGCTGGAAGTAGGTGAACTGGGTGACTTCCATGCCGTTCAGCCAGATTTCCCAGCCCAGACCCCAGGCGCCGAGGGTCGGCGATTCCCAGTTGTCTTCGACGAAGCGGATGTCGTGCACCAGCGGGTCCAGGCCGATGGCTTTCAGCGAGCCGAGGTACAGCTCCTGGAAGTTGGCCGGGTTGGGCTTGAGCACTACCTGGAACTGGTAGTAGTGCTGCAGGCGGTTTGGGTTTTCGCCATACCGCCCGTCGGCAGGGCGACGGCTAGGCTGCACGTAGGCGGCGTTCCAGGTCTCTGGGCCGACGGCGCGCAGGAACGTGGCGGTATGGAAAGTGCCGGCGCCTACTTCCATATCGTAGGGCTGAAGCACCACACAACCTTGAGCTGCCCAGTAGTTCTGCAGGGCGAGGATCAGGTCTTGGAAGGTACGCACGGCTGGCGTAGGCTGGCTCACGAAATTCACCTGTATCTGGGGATGCGGATGTAAAGAGCGGGAGTATAACCTGATTCGCCTCGCCCTCTACTCATTGGAGCCTTATGCCACGCTGCTTTTGGTGTACCGACGATCCGTTGTACCAGGCCTACCATGACCAGGAATGGGGAACGCCCCAGCGTGACCCGGCGTTGCTCTTCGAGATGCTTTTGCTCGAAGGGTTCCAGGCCGGGCTTTCGTGGATCACCGTTTTGCGCAAACGCGAGCGTTATCGCCAGGTGATGTACGGCTTCGACCCGGTGAAACTGGCCGCCATGAGCGACGAACGCATCGAAGAACTGATGCAAGATGCCGGCATCATTCGCAATCGCCTCAAGCTCAAGGCTGCGCGGCGCAACGCGCAAGCCTGGCTGGCTGTGGATAACCCTGCGCAATGGCTGTGGTCGTTCGTCGGCGGCGAGCCGAAGATCAACCACTTCAAGGGGCGCGGCGAAGTGCCGGCTGTCACCGACGAAGCCACGGCCATGAGCAAGGCCCTGCAGAAGGCCGGTTTCACCTTCGTCGGCCCGACCATCTGCTACGCCTTCATGCAGGCCACCGGCATGGTCATGGACCACACCACCGATTGCGATCGCTACGCCGCCTTGTTGCGCTGAGGGGTTACAATGCGCGCCTTGCTGAAATAAGGAATTCGCCTGTGGAAAAGTTCAAGGGCGCCCTGATGGTCGGGGTGCTGCGCCTGTTTGCCAAGCTGCCCTGGGGCGCTGTACAGCGCGTCGGCGCGGGTATTGGCTGGCTGATGTGGAAAGTCCCCAACGGTTCGCGCAACGTGGTGCGGATCAACCTGGCCAAGTGTTTCCCCGAGATGGACCCGGTTGCCCGTGAGCAGCTGGTTGGCCAGGCGCTGCGGGATATCGGCAAATCCTTTGTCGAAAGTGCCTGTGCCTGGATCTGGCCGCCGCAGCGTTCGCTGGAGCTGGTCAAGGAAGTGCACGGCCTGGAAGTGCTGGAGCAGGCCCTGGCCTCGGGCAAGGGCGTGGTGGGTATTACCAGCCACCTGGGCAACTGGGAAGTGCTGAACCACTTCTACTGTAACCAGTGCAAACCAATCATCTTCTACCGCCCGCCAAAGCTGAAGGCGGTGGATGACCTGCTGCGTGAGCAGCGCGTGCAGATGGGCAACCGCGTAGCGCCTTCGACCAAGGAAGGCATCCTCAGCGTGATCAAGGAAGTGCGCCGTGGTGGCCAGGTGGGCATTCCTGCCGACCCGGAGCCTGCGGAATCGGCAGGGGTGTTCGTGCCGTTCCTGGGCACCCAGGCGCTGACCAGCAAGTTCGTGCCTAACATGCTGGCGGGTGGCAAGGCGGTGGGGGTGTTTCTGCATGCGCTGCGGCTGCCGGATGGTTCGGGCTTCAAGGTGTTTCTGGAGGCGGCGCCCGAGGAGATGTACAGCACCGACGTCAACGTGTCGGCGGCGGCGATGAGCAAGGTAGTCGAACGCTATGTGCGCGAGTACCCGAGCCAGTACATGTGGAGCATGAAGCGCTTCAAGAAGCGACCGGCTGGCGAGCCGCGCTGGTATTGAGATTTTTGGGGGCGCTTTGCGCCCCTTTCGCGACACAAGGCCGCTCCTACAAAGGATGGCGGTCACCTGTAGGAGCGGCCTTGTGTCGCGATGGGCTGCAAAGCAGCCCAGACAATCTCAGACCTTGTTGAGCTTCTTGAGGAACACGGTCATCTCTTTCTCGGCCTGCTTGTCCCCATGGGCCTGCGCCGCCACGATTCCGTCTTCCCAGGCCTTGCGTGCTGCCGTCAGGTCACCCTGCAACTGATACGCCTTGCCCAGCAGCTTCCACGCTGCGGAATATTTCGGGTCCTGCTCAACACAGCGCGCCAGGTGCACCGCCGCTTCAACGCCGTTGCCTTCATCCAGCCAAGCCTTGCCCAGCCCAAACCTGAGCAGCGGGTTATCCACACCCTTGGCCAGCATCTTCTCCAGCGATTCGCGCATGCCCTCTTCTCCTAGAAGAAACTCAAGCCGACGTGGAACAGCTTTTCCACATCGCGAATATGCTTTTTATCCACAACGAACAGGATCACATGGTCCCCCGATTCGATCATGGTGTCGTCGTGGGCGATCATCACTTCTTCGTCACGGATGATCGCACCGATCGTGGTACCCGGTGGCAGGGCGATGTCTTCGATGGCCTTGCCGACCACCTTGCTCGACTTCGAATCCCCGTGCGCCACGGCCTCGATGGCCTCGGCCGCGCCGCGGCGCAGCGAATGCACGCTGACGATGTCGCCCCGGCGCACGTGCGCCAGCAGGGTGCCGATGGTTGCCAGCTGCGGGCTGATGGCGATGTCGATATCGCCGCCCTGCACCAGGTCGACATAGGCCGGGTTGTTGATGATGGTCATCACCTTGCCCGCACCCAGGCGCTTGGCCAGCAGCGACGACATGATGTTGGCTTCGTCGTCGTTGGTCAGGGCCAGGAAAATATCGGCATCGGCGATGTTCTCTTCGAGCATCAGGTCCTTGTCCGAGGCACTGCCCTGGAGCACCACAGTGCTTTCCAGGGTATCGGACAGGTGCCGGCAACGGGCCGGGCTCATCTCGATGATCTTCACCTGGTAGCGGCTTTCGATGGCTTCGGCCAGACGCTCGCCGATCTGCCCGCCGCCGGCGATGACAATGCGCTTGTTGGTTTCGTCGATGCGCCGCAGTTCGCCCATCACGGCGCGAATGTCCTTTTTGGCGGCGATGAAGAACACTTCGTCGTCAGCCTCGATCACTGTGTCGCCACGCGGAGTGATCGGCCGGTCGCGGCGGAAGATGGCCGCCACGCGGGTGTCGACGTTGGGCATGTGCGCACGTATCTGGCGCAGTTGCTGGCCGACCAGCGGGCCGCCGTAGTAGGCCTTTACCGCCACCAACTGGGCCTTTCCTTCGGCGAAGTCGATTACTTGCAGCGAGCCTGGGTGTTCGATCAGGCGCTTGATGTAGTTGGTCACCACCTGCTCGGGGCTGATCAGCACGTCCACCGGGATGTGGTCGTTGTCGAACAGCTCTTCGCGGGTCAGGTAGGACGATTCACGCACCCGGGCGATCTTGGTCGGGGTGTGGAACAACGAATAGGCCACCTGGCAGGCGACCATGTTGGTTTCGTCGCTGTTGGTGACCGCCACCAGCATGTCGGCGTCGTCGGCACCGGCCTGGCGCAGCACCGTCGGCAGCGAGCCGCGGCCCTGCACGGTACGGATGTCCAGGCGATCGCCGAGGTCGCGCAGGCGGTCGCCGTCTGTATCGACCACGGTAATGTCGTTCGCTTCGCTGGCCAGGTGCTCTGCCAGCGTACCGCCTACCTGCCCTGCGCCAAGGATGATGATCTTCATCCGCTACTCCCTACCCTGTGTGCTTATCCGCGTGAGGCGGCGATCTTGATCAGCTTGGCATAGTAGAAGCCGTCGTGGCCGCCTTCCTGGGCCAGCAACTGGCGGCCGTGGGGCTGGCGCAGGCCGGCCTCGGTGGCCAGGTCCAGCTCACGGGCACCTGGGGTGCGGGCGAGGAAAGCGTCGATTACTTCGGTGTTCTCGGTCGGCAGGCTGGAGCAGGTGGCGTACAACAGCATGCCGCCTACTTCCAGGGTTGGCCACAGGGCGTCGAGCAGCTCGCCTTGCAGCGCTGCCAGGGCCGGGATGTCGTCGGCCTGGCGGGTCAGCTTGATGTCTGGGTGACGGCGGATCACGCCGGTGGCCGAGCATGGCGCGTCGAGCAGGATGCGCTGGAACGGTTTGCCATCCCACCAGCTGGCGGTGTCGCGGGCATCGCAGGCGATCAGCTCGGCGTCGAGCTTGAGGCGGTCGAGGTTTTCGCGCACGCGGATCAGGCGTTTGGCTTCGAGGTCGATGGCCACGACGTGGGCCAGGCCGGCTTCGGCCTCCAGCAAGTGGCAGGTTTTGCCGCCCGGTGCGCAGCAGGCGTCCAGCACGCGCTGGCCGGGGGCCAGTTCGAGCAGGTCGGCGGACAGCTGCGCGGCTTCGTCCTGCACACTCACCCAGCCCTCGGCGAAGCCTGGCAAGCCGCGCACGTCACAGGCCTCGGCCAGCACGATGCCGTCACGGCTGTACTGGCAGGCGCTGGCGCCAATGCCCGCTTCGGCCAGCAGTGCCAGGTAGGCATCGCGGCTGTGGTGACGGCGGTTGACCCGCAGAATCATCGGCGGGTGGGCGTTGTTGGCGGCGCAGATGGCTTCCCATTGCTCGGGCCAGAACGCTTTCAGCGCCTTCTGCAGCCAGCGCGGGTGGGCGGTACGCACCACTGGGTCGCGCTCCATGCTGGCGAGCAGTTCCTCGCCTTCGCGCTGGGCACGGCGCAGCACGGCATTGAGCAGGCCCTTGGCCCATGGCTTCTTCAGCTTGTCGGCACAGCCCACGGTTTCGCCGATGGCGGCGTGGGCCGGAATGCGGGTGTAGAACAGCTGGTACAGGCCAACCAGCAGCAGCGCCTGAACATCGGCGTCGGCGGCCTTGAAGGGCTTTTGCAGCAGTTGGGCGGCCAGCAGGTCGAGGCGTGGTTGCCAGCGCGCGGTGCCGAACGCCAGGTCCTGGGTCAGGCCACGGTCGCGTTCGTCGACCTTGTCCAGTTGGGCCGGCAGCGAGCTGTTCAGCGAGGCCTTGCCGCTAAGCACAGCGGCAAGGGCACGGGCGGCAGCGAGGCGTGGGTTCATTGGCCCAGCACCTTGCCGGCGGCGAACTTCTCGCGGCGGCTGTTGAACAGGTCGCTGAAGCTCAGCGCCTTGCCGCCAGGCAATTGCAGGCGGGTCAGGCTCAGCGCCTGGTCACCGCAAGCAACGACGAGACCGTCCTTGCTGGCGGAAAGGATTTCGCCCGGGGCGCCCTTGCCTGTGGACAAGTTGGCGGCCAGCACCTTCACGCTTTCGCCATCGAGGGTGCTGTGGCACACGGGCCACGGGTTGAAGGCGCGGATCAGGCGCTCCAGCTCGACGGCCGGGCGGCTCCAGTCGATGCGCGCCTCGTCCTTGTTCAGTTTGTGTGCGTAGGTCGCCAGGGCATCATCCTGTACTTCACCTTGCAGCGAGCCGTCGGCCAGGCCGGCGATGGCCTGTACGACGGCAGGCGGGCCCATCTCGGCCAGGCGGTCGTGCAAGGTGCCGCCGGTGTCGTCGGCACTGATCGGGGTGACGACCTTGAGCAGCATCGGGCCGGTGTCCAGGCCAGCTTCCATACGCATCACGGTTACGCCGCTCTCGGCGTCGCCGGCTTCCACGGCGCGCTGGATCGGTGCCGCACCGCGCCAGCGTGGCAGCAGAGAAGCGTGGCTGTTGATGCAGCCCAGGCGCGGGATATCCAGCACCGCCTGCGGCAGGATCAGGCCGTAGGCGACCACCACCATCAGGTCTGGCTTCAATGCGGCCAGTTCGGCCTGGGCATCGGCGTTGCGCAGGGTCTGCGGCTGGAACACCGGGATGTCATGGGCCACGGCCAGTGCCTTGACCGCACTTGGCATGAGCTTCTGGCCACGGCCGGCTGGGCGGTCGGGCTGGGTGTAGACGGCCACGATCTCGTAGGGGCTGTCGAGCAGGGCCTTGAGGTGTTCGGCGGCAAACTCTGGAGTGCCTGCAAAGACGATGCGCATGGAGTTCTCGCTTCAAAAAAGAAAAAGGCTTGCCGGAGCAAGCCTTCTGGAAGGTGGGGATCAGGCTTGCTGGCGGTGCTGCTTTTCCAGTTTCTTCTTGATCCGGTCGCGTTTGAGCTGCGACAGGTAGTCAACGAACAGCTTGCCGTTGAGGTGATCGAATTCGTGCTGCACGCACACCGCCAACAGGCCTTCGCATTCCAGCTCGAACGGCTTGCCGTCGCGGTCCTGGGCCTTGACCCGAACACGCAGCGGGCGGTCGACGTTCTCGTAGAAGCCGGGCACCGACAGGCAACCTTCCTGGTACTGGCCCATGTCGTGGGTGAGTTCTTCGACCGTGGGGTTGATGAAGACGCGCGGCTCGCTGCGGTCTTCGCTGAGGTCCATGACCACGACCTGCAGGTGCACGTTGACCTGGGTGGCGGCCAGGCCGATACCAGGGGCTTCGTACATGGTTTCAAACATGTCGTCGATCAGCTGACGCAGGGCGTCGTCGAACTCCGTCACCGGTTTGGCGATAGTGCGCAGGCGCGGGTCCGGGAATTCGAGAATGTTCAAGATGGCCATAAGGTCAGGCAGTCACTGTGCGTTCGGTTGAAAACTGAGCACACATAATAAAGGGAAACGGGCATTTCGGCACCTGGCAAGCTCGTCTAGGGTGTCTATGGGCTTGATAGCCCCCAATCAATGGACAGCTTTTCAAAGTGTTACTCACAGAGTTATCCACAGGTTGTGCCACGTAAATGGCCCTGTTTCGATCAAGGACGATCCTCATGCCCCGTTACCATTCGTCGCTCTGCCCGCCTGCCGAACTTGAGGCGCGATTACGTCTGCATCGCCTGCCCGAGACAGGACTGCGACGTTTTCGCACCTTGCTCGATGCCTTCGGCAGTGCCTCTTGCGCGCTCAGTGCGCCCGGTGCGGCCTGGCGAGCGTTGGGCATCCCGCAAGCCACCATCGATGCCCGGCGCAGTGCCGAGGTACGAGATGGGGCGCTGGCCGCAATGGCCTGGTTAGAGCGCCCGGGCCAGCATTTGCTGATGTGGGACGACCCTGGCTACCCTGCCTTGCTGGCAGAAACCGACGATGCCCCGCCGCTGCTTTTCGTTGCGGGTGAACCGGCCTTGCTCGACCGCCCTCAGCTGGCCATCGTGGGCAGCAGACGTGCTACACCCCCGGCGCTCGACACTGCCCGGGCATTTTCCCGCTATCTCGCACAAGCCGGTTTCACCATTACCAGCGGGCTGGCGGTAGGTGTCGACGGTGCCGCTCATCGGGCCGCGTTGCAGGCCGGTGGGTGCACGATTGCCGTGCTCGGTACGGGGCTGCAAAAACTTTATCCACAGCGCCATCATGAGCTTGCGCAGGCGATGATCGACAATGGCAGTGCGCTGGTTTCCGAGTATCCGCTGGATGCCGGGCCACTGCCCGGCAATTTCCCACGGCGCAATCGCATCATCAGCGGCTTGTCGCTGGGGGTGTTGGTGGTCGAGGCCAGCCTGGCCAGCGGCTCGCTCATCACGGCGCGCCTGGCGGCCGAGCAAGGCCGCGAGGTGTATGCCATTCCGGGGTCCATTCACCACCCTGGTGCCAAGGGTTGTCACCAGCTGATCCGTGATGGGGCGCTGCTGGTGGAAAGTGTGGAGCAGATCCTGGAAAGCCTGAAGGGTTGGCAGAACTTGCCGCCTGCGGTTGCGGACAGGTTCGACCACCCCTTGCTTGCCCTGCTGCATGCAGCGCCGCAAACCAGCGAAAGCCTTGCGCACTGCTGCGAGCTGCCGTTGGCCGAAGTATTGGCGCAGCTGACCGAGCTGGAGTTGGAAGGCCGGGTCAGCAATGAAGCCGGGCGTTGGTTTGCCCGCGCGGGCTAAGTACACTGCTCACATGCTAGGTATATAGGCGGAGAAACAGTAATGGTGAGCAGTTTTCGTGTGCAACAAGCCGCACGTGAGATCCGGGCGGGCGCAGTAATCGCCTACCCGACGGAAGCGGTCTGGGGCCTTGGCTGCGATCCATGGAATGAGGACGCGGTGTATCGCCTGCTGGCGCTCAAGTCGCGGCCTGTGGATAAAGGACTGATCCTGATTGCCGACAACATCCGCCAGTTCGACTTCCTGTTCGAGGACTTCCCCGAAGACTGGATCGACCGCATGGGCAGCACTTGGCCGGGGCCCAATACCTGGCTGGTGCCGCACCAGGACCTGTTGCCAGAATGGGTGACCGGGCAGCATGACACCGTGGCGCTGCGGGTAAGCGATCACCCGGTGGTGCGTGAGCTGTGCGCGTTGGTGGGGCCGCTGATTTCTACCTCGTGCAACCCCGGCGGGCGCCCGGCAGCCAAGACCCGGTTGCGGGTGGAGCAGTACTTCCATGGCCAGCTGGACATGGTGCTGGGCGGTGCGCTGGGCGGGCGGAAGAACCCGAGTGTGATTCGCAACCTGGCAACCGGCGAAGTCGTGCGACCAGGTTGAGACAGATCTGCAAGCCTGGCGGATGACCCTGTAGGAGTGTTTTCACCCGCGAACACCGGCAATGCCGGTGCCACGCACCGCGGCTTCTTCTTCGCGGGTAAACCCGCTCCTACAGGTGACGTGTCTGTCTCAGGGGATCAGTACAGTCGACCCCACAGTCCTGCGCGCCGACAGCTCTGCCTGTGCCTTGGCCGCCTCGCTCAGCGGATACCGCTGCTGGATATCCACAACCAGCTTGCCACTGCCAATCATTGCAAACAGGTCATCGGCCATGGCCTGGGTGTTCTCGGCATTGTTGGCATAGGTGGCCAAGGTCGGCCGGGTCACATACAGCGAGCCCTTCTGCGCCAGAATCCCCAGGTTCACCCCGCTCACCGCGCCCGAGGCATTGCCGAAGCTCACCATCAGCCCACGTGGTTGCAGGCAGTCCAGCGAGGTCAGCCAGGTATCGGCGCCCACGCCGTCATACACCACCGGGCATTTCTTGCCGTCGGTCAGCTCCAGTACTCGCTTGGCCACATCTTCATGGCTGTAGTCGATGGTTTCCCATGCCCCCAGCGCCTTGGCCCGTTCGGCCTTCTCGGCAGAACTCACGGTACCGATCAGCTTGGCGCCCAGGGCCTTGGCCCACTGGCACGCCAACGAACCCACGCCACCCGCTGCCGCGTGGAACAGGATCACGTCGCCCGGTTTGACTTCATAGGTCTGCTTCAGCAGGTATTGCACGGTCAAACCCTTGAGCATCACCGCTGCCGCCTGCTCGAAGCTGATGTTGTCGGGCAGCTTGACCAGGTTGGCCTCCGGCAGCGTATGCACCTCGCTGTACGCACCCAGCGGCCCGCCGGCATGGGCCACGCGGTCACCCACTTTCAGCCGGGTCACGCCCTCGCCTACGGCCTCGACCACACCGGCCGCTTCTGTGCCCAGGCCAGAAGGCAGGGACGGCGGCGCATACAGCCCGCTGCGAAAATACGTGTCGATGAAGTTCAGGCCGATGGCATGGTTGCGCACACGCACCTGCTGCGGCCCGGGCGGGGCGGGTTCGAATTCCACAAACTGCAGCACTTCCGGGCCGCCATGCTGGCTGAACTGGATACGCTTGGCCATCTCGCACTCCTGTCGTCGGGATCGGGAAAGGCCTTCTATCGGACGCCTTTGCTTGATCGCCGTCAACTGCGGCGCGCGGGCTGGCGGTGGTATGCTACGCGGCGAATTCTTCCCTGCCCGTTTCTGGTGACCCGATGACTAGCCGCACCGAGGCCGTGAAAGCCTACCTGCTCGACCTGCAAGACCGCATCTGCTCTGCCCTCGAAACAGAAGACGGCGGCGCCCGCTTCGTCGAGGATGCCTGGGTGCGCGAAGCCGGTGGCGGGGGCCGCACGCGGGTGATCGGCGACGGCAAGGTGATCGAGAAAGGCGGGGTCAACTTCTCCCATGTGTTTGGTGCCGGCCTGCCGCCCTCGGCCAGTGCCCACCGCCCTGAACTGGCTGGCCGTGGCTTCGAGGCCCTGGGTGTGTCGCTGGTGATTCACCCGCACAACCCGCATGTGCCCACTTCTCATGCCAACGTGCGGTTCTTCATCGCCGAGAAGGAAGGTGAAGAAGCCGTGTGGTGGTTTGGCGGCGGCTTCGACCTGACGCCGTACTACGGCAATGAAGAAGATTGCATCCACTGGCACCGTGTGGCCGAGCAGGCCTGCGCGCCCTTCGGCGCCGACGTGTACCCACGCTACAAAGCCTGGTGCGACCGCTACTTCCACCTCAAGCACCGTGGCGAGCCACGCGGTATCGGCGGCCTGTTCTTCGATGACCTGAACGAGTGGGACTTCGACACCTGCTTCGCCTTCATCCGCGCCATTGGCGATGCCTACGTCAACGCCTACCTGCCGATCGTCCAGCGCCGCAAGGACACGCCTTACACCCCGCAGCAGCGCGAGTTCCAGGAATACCGTCGCGGCCGTTACGTGGAGTTCAACCTGGTGTACGACCGTGGCACCCTGTTCGGCCTGCAGTCCGGTGGCCGCACCGAGTCCATCCTCATGTCGCTGCCGCCTCAGGTGCGTTGGGGCTACGACTGGAAGGCTGCGCCCGGCAGCGAAGAAGCGCGCCTGACCGAGTACTTCCTGCAGGACCGCGACTGGCTCGGCCAGTAAGCCTGTGGATAAACAAGGAGCCGTCATGGACCAGTACGTCGTTTTTGGTAACCCCATCGGCCACAGCAAGTCGCCGCTGATCCACCGCCTGTTTGCCGAGCAGACCGGCCAGGACCTGGAATACGCCACCCTGCTGGCGCCGCTGGACGAGTTCAGTGATTGCGCGCGCGGCTTCTTCAAGCAAGGCAGCGGCGGTAACGTCACCGTGCCGTTCAAGGAAGAAGCCTACCGCTTGTGCGACAGCCTGACCCCGCGTGCCCAGCGCGCTGGCGCAGTGAACACGCTGAGCAAGCTGGCTGATGGCACCCTGCAGGGCGACAACACCGATGGCGCTGGCCTGGTGCGCGACTTGACGGTGAATGCCGGGGTCGAGCTTGCCGGTAAGCGCATTCTCATCCTGGGGGCCGGTGGCGCCGTGCGTGGCGTGCTGGAGCCCATATTGGCGCACAAGCCGCAATCGTTGGTAATTGCAAACCGGACGGTGGAAAAGGCCGAGCAGCTGGCGCGTGAGTTCGATGAGCTGGGCCCGGTGGTGGCGAGCGGGTTCGCCTGGTTGCAGGAGCCGGTGGATGTGATCATCAACGCCACCTCGGCGAGCCTGGCCGGGGAAATGCCGCCGATTGCCGACAGCCTGGTCGAGGCGGGGCGTACGGTTTGCTACGACATGATGTATGGCAAGGAGCCTACGCCGTTTTGCCAATGGGCCGCTGACTTGGGCGCTGAAAAGGTGCTGGATGGGTTAGGGATGCTGGCTGAGCAGGCGGCTGAAGCCTTCTTTATCTGGCGTGGGGTTCGGCCTGATACCGCGCCGGTGTTGGCGGAGCTGCGACGGCAGCTCGCTCGGGGCTGAGATTGTCGGGGCCGCTTTGCGGCCCATCGCGACACAAGGCCGCTCCTACAGGGGATCGCGGTCTGGCGGCAAATCGAGATCCCTGTAGGAGCGGCCTTGTGTCGCGATGGGCTGCAAGGCAGCCCCAGGATCTCGACCCAACCTCACTCTTCAAACCGGATCGGGCACAACGCCACCCCTTCGAGCTTCTGCAATTCCTCGATCACCTGCGGCCTGGCCCGGTGCAGGGTCAAACTCCCGCCCAACCGCCGCAAGCGCCGCGCCTCGCGGTGCAACATATCCACACCCGAGTAATCGATGAAATTCACCTGCCGCGCATCGATCACCACATGCGGCCCTTGGCAGCGCTGCAAGCGCACCTGCAGGTAATGCGCGGCACCAAAGAAAATCGACCCGCCCACCCGCAACACATCCGCGTCCCCTTCACGGCTTTGCTGCACCCGTGGCCGTGAAGTGCGCTTCAAATAGAAGAACAGCGACGCCAGCACCCCGGCATAGATCGCTGTCTGCAGCTCCAGCAACAACGTCGCCGCCGCCGTCAGCGCCATCACCAGAAACTCCGAGCGGCTGACCCTGAACAGCGCGCGAATCCCTCGATGGTCCACCAACCCCCAACAGATCAGCAGAATGCTGCCGGCCATGGCCGGTATCGGCAGGTGCGCGATCAGGCCGGCGCCGGTAACGGCAAACAGCGCCACCCACAGCGCCGAGAACACCCCGGCCATGGGCGAGCGGGCACCCGCCTCGTAGCTCAGGCCGGAGCGGGTGAAGGAACCGGCGGACAGGTAGCCGGAGAAGAATGCACCGGCGATGTTCGACAGGCCCTGTGCGCGTATTTCCTGATCAGGGTCGATCAGTTGTTCCGAACGTGCCGACAACGAGCGGGCAATCGACAGGCTGGTGACCAGCCCCAGCATGCCCACCGCTACGGCGCTGGGCAGCAGACGCAGCATCAGTTCCACATCCAGCAAAGGCAGCGGGCTGAAGGGTGGGAGTTGCCCGGTGAACGCCGTCACCCTTGGCACATGGCCAAAGTAGCCAGGCAGCAACCAGGCCAGCAGGCTCACCAGCATCAGGCTAATCAACAGGCTCGGCCAGCGCGGGCGCCAGAGCTTGAAGGCCACGCCGATCATGACGGTGGCCAAACCCAGAACCAGGGAAGGCAGGTCGACCTCGCCGGCATGGCTGGCCAGGTCCTGCATGGTCTTCAGGGCCGTGGCCTGGCTGGGCAGGTCCATGCCCAGCAGGTTGGGCAGTTGGCCCAGGGCAATGACGATAGCGGCGCCCAGGGTGAAACCGAGTACCACGGAATGGGAAACGAAATTGACCAGCGCGCCAAAGCGCAAAAGCCCGAGCAGCAGCTGGAAGATGCCGCCGAGGAAGGTCAGCAGTAGCACCAGGGTGATGTAATCGGCGCTGCCGGCCACGGCCAACGGGCTGATACTGGCGTAGAGCACGATGGAAATGGCGGCGGTCGGGCCGCAGATCAGGTGCCAGGACGAGCCCCACATGCAGGCGACCAGCACCGGCACGATGGCAGCGTACAAGCCGTATTCGGCGGGCAGGCCGGCGATCAGGGCATAGGCGATGGATTGTGGCAGGGCGAGGATGGCACCGCTCAGGCCAACCAGCAGGTCCTGGCGCAGGCTGTGGCCCGATTGGCGGGGTAGCCAGGAGAGGAAGGGCAGCAGGTGGATGATGCGATGCATGAGATATTCACATTTCCAAAGGTCCACTGTCCCTCTGTGGGAGCGGGTTTACCCGCGAATGCGTCGGTACATTCACTGCAGCATTCGCGGGTGAACCCGCTCCCACAGGGGCGCGTCGTATCTAAGACTACAGTTTGGCTTTGACGGCCTCCAGGGCATTGCCATCGGCCTTGGTAGTCACTCCAGCCAACCACCCGTCCAGTACCTCGGGATACGTCTTCACCCAAGCCTTGGCCGCGTCATCGAAGCTGATCTTCTTATCCACAACCTCGGCCATGATGGAGTTTTCCATGTCCAGTGTGAACTTAAGGTTACCCAACAGCTTCGCTGCATTCGGGCAGGCTTGTGGATAACCCTTTCGGGTCAGCGTGTACACCTCGCCCTTGCTGCCGAACCACTTTTCCCCGCCGGTCAGGTAGTGCATTTTCAACTTCACGTTCATCGGGTGCGGGGTCCAGCCAAGGAAGGTGATGAACTGCTGCTTCTTCACCGCCCGGTCGACCTGGGCCAGCATCGCCTGCTCGCTGGACTCCACCAGCTTCCACTGGCCAAGGTTGAACTCATTCTTGTCGATGATTTCCTTCAACGACAGGTTGGCCGGGGCGCCGGAGCCGATGCCGTACAATTTCTTGTCGAACTGGTCGGCGTGCTTCTGCAGGTCGGCAAAGTCCTTCACCCCGGCATTCCACACATAGTCGGGCACTGCCAGAGTGAATTCGGTTCCCTCCAGGTTACGCGACAGCTGCTGCACATCGCCGTTGGCGATGAACTTGTCATGGAAGCCTTGCTGCGCCGGCATCCAGTTGCCGAGGAAGGCATCGACGCGGCCGTCCTTCAGGCCGCCATAGATGATTGGCACGGCCAGGCTGTCGATTTTCACCTGGTAGCCCAGGCTTTCCAGTAACAGGCGGGCGACGGCGTTGGTCGAGGCAATATCGCTCCAGCCGGGGTCGGCCATTTTCACGGTACTGCATTGCGCGTCGCTGTCGGCGGCGTGGGCCGTGGCGGTGCTTATGGCCAGGGCGAACACGGCGGCGGAGAACTTGTGCATGGCGGCCTCTCTTCTCAATCCAGGGGGGCGGGCTGTGGATAACGTGCCTTGCGCTCGAGGTCGTCGAGATCGATGTGGTTGCGCATGTACTGTTGGCTGGCGTCCACCAGCGGTTGGTGGTCCCAGCTTTTCAGCGTGCCGATGGCCAGCGCCTCGGCCACCAGGCGGCGGCGCCGCTGGCTGGCCAGTACCTGCTGGCGCAGGCTGGGGATATCCCAGCGTTGTTGTGCTTCATCGACAAATGCCTGCAGCAGCGCCTGATGCTCCGGGCTGCCGGTGAGGTTCTCCCGCTCGTGCGGGTCGCGGCTCAGGTCATAGAGTAGGCTGGGGTCATCCTCGCTGTACACGAACTTGTACGGCCCGCGGCGGATCATCATCAGCGGGCCGACGGTGCCTTCGGCCATGTATTCGCCGATCACTTCATCGTGACCGCCCTGCCCTTGCAGATGGCCGACAAGCGAGCGGCCGTCCAGGTGCAGGCTTTTATCCACAGCCCCGCCGGCCAGTTCGACCAGGGTTGGCAGCAGGTCGCAGGTCGATACCGAGGCGCTGACCCGGCCTGCTGCAAAGCGCTTGGGCGCATGGACAAGCAGCGGAACCCGCGCCGACATCTCGAACCAGTGCATCTTGTACCAGAGGCCTCGCTCGCCAAGCATGTCGCCGTGGTCGCCGGAGAACACGATCAGGGTGTCGTCGGCGAGGTTGCACTCCTCCAGGGTTTGCAGCAGCTGGCCGATGTTGTCGTCGATGTAGCTGCAAGCGCCGAAGTAGGCGCGGCGGGCGTCGCGGATCTTTTCCACAGGCAGCGGCTTGTTCCACAGGTCATAGACCTTCAGCAGGCGCTGCGAATGCGGGTCGAGTTCTGCCTGGCCGAACTCGGCACGGGGCATGGGGATATCCACACCCTCGTAGCGGTCCCAGTAACGCTTGGGGATGGTGTAGGGGTCGTGCGGGTGGGTCATGGACACGGTCAGGCAGAACGGTCGGCCATCGTTATCACGCACGTGGTCGTACAGGTACTGGCGTGCCTTGAACACCACTTCTTCGTCGAAATCCAGCTGGTTGGTGCGCACGCACGGACCGGCCTGCAGCACCGAGGACATGTTGTGGTACCAGCTCGGGCGAACATCCGGCTCATCCCAGTTCACTGCCCAGCCATAGTCGGCTGGGTAAATATCGCTGGTCAGGCGCTCTTCGTAGCCATGCAGTTGGTCCGGGCCGCAGAAGTGCATCTTGCCTGACAGTGCGGTGCGGTAACCCAGGCGGCGCAGGTAGTGGGCATAGGTCGGCACATCGGCAGGGAAATCGGCGGCATTGTCGTAGGCTCCGATGCGGCTAGGCAGTTGGCCGCTGACCAGGGTAAAGCGGGACGGTGCGCACAGCGGGCTGTTGCAGTAGGCCGACTCGAACACCACCGCCTGCTCGGCCAGGCGGCTCAGGTGCGGCATCTGGATGGGCGAAGGGGCGTAGATCGGCAGCAAGGGTGCGGCCATCTGGTCGGCCATGATGAACAGGATATTCGGGCGCGTCATGGTGGCTTCCATCGTTTGGAGTTATGCGATCTGCTTGCCTACCAAGATGAGACTGTGGATAACATGGGTAAAGCCCATGGTGGGCAATGACTGGGATTAGCTGAGCTTATGTTTGACCACCTCGCCGAGTTGTCGCTGGATACCTTGCGCGTATTCGAAGCCGCAGCACGCCTGCGGGGCTTTACCGCTGCGGCGCTGGCGCTGGGTACCACGCAGCCGGCCGTGAGCCAGCAGGTTAAGCGCCTGGAAGCACAGCTGGGCACGCGCCTGTTCGATCGCATTTACCGGGGCATCGAGTTGACCGAGGCTGGCCAGGTGTTGTTCCAGCAGGTGCACCAGGGCCT
Source organism: Pseudomonas sp. LFS074 (assembly GCF_047978165.1). Classification (NCBI taxonomy): domain Bacteria; kingdom Pseudomonadati; phylum Pseudomonadota; class Gammaproteobacteria; order Pseudomonadales; family Pseudomonadaceae; genus Pseudomonas; species Pseudomonas sp. LFS074. The sequence goes on from NZ_JBFPFV010000001.1 coordinate 37,505, forward strand.
GCAGGCAATGGATGACGGCATTGCCCAAGCCAGCGGTCGCGGCCAGCGCGAGGTGCTGCAGGTGGCCACCGACTTTGCTTTTGCGGCGTTCTGGCTGATGCCAAGGCTGCAGCGCTTTCATGAGGCTTATCCACAGGTGGATGTGAGCCTGGTCACCGGTGAACGCAGCCAGGGGATGCTGCGCCCGGACATCGATGTGGCGGTGCTTTTCGGTGATGGGCGCTTTCACCAGGGCGAAAGCCGCTGGCTGTTCGATGAGGAAGTTTTCCCGGTGTGCAGCCCCCGGCTGACGGATGGCAAACCCTTGTCAGCCGTGGCTTTGCAACGATTGCCCTTGCTGCATTTGAAGGGCGAGCAAGCCAGCCGCTGGTTTGACTGGGCGGGGGTGTTTCGCGGGTTTGGTGTGGCCAGCCCGCCGCCGGCGGGGCAGTTGCGTTTCGACAACTACACGTTGCTGATTCAGGCGGCGATTGCTGGCCAGGGCGTGGCGATTGGGTGGGGGCACTTGGTGGATAAGTTGGTGGAGCAAGGGTTGCTTTGCCGGCCTTTGGAGGGGAGTTTGCGCTCGGAGCGTGGGTATTATGCGGTTCTGCCACCGCGCAAGCGGCGTGGGGCGCTGATCGAGCGGTTTGTCGGTTGGCTGGAGCATGAGCGCAGCCTTTGAGATTTTGGGCCGCTTTGCGGCCCATCCGACCGGTACGGCGCCCCGGCGAGGCCGCTCCCACAGGCTGCTCAGATCTAGACCACGAAGTTCAGATGCTCGCCCCGGTGCAGGTCCAGTTCCAGCATATCCGCCATCCCCGCCGCCACACGTGCCCACCCCTCATCGGGCAACGCCTGCGGCGTATTGATCAGGGTCCAGCGCAACGCACTGCGCTGCAACCCATCAACCACATGGTCCACGCATTCCCGCTCTGCCTCGCTGTACTTGCCCGGCTCATCCAGCACAGCGAAATCGCCCACCAGCAACAGCCGGCGTATAGTCGTACGCTCAAGCCCCGCCACCAGTGCCTCGCTCAGGCGTGCTTGCCCCGGCAAGTCACCTGGCGCCAGCGCCGATAGCAGGGCGATTACTGCCGAGCCGCCTGCCGCGCCCTGTTCAGCCTGGTCGGCATCGTGCAGCCCGCCTATCTTGAAGTGCAGGCCCGGGCGCGCTGTGTGGCGGTTGAGGTCATCAACCACGGCGGTGACTTCGTGCTGGCGCGACAGCAGCTCGGCCATCAGGGCATTGCCCAGGCTGCTTTCAGGCCCGAACAAGACCAGTTTGTACACTGGGGTTTCGGCGTTTTTCACTGCATCACTCCCTTTGCAGGTGGTGATGGTTGGACCGCAATCAGGAGTTATCGTGCAGAGGATCAAGGGTTACCACGCCCACGTTTATTACGACGCAGCGACCATGGAGCAGGCCCGGGAACTGTGCGAGGAGGCGGCGCGGCTGTTCCCCGTGACGATGGGGCGCATGCACCAGAAGCCGGTGGGGCCGCACCCGGACTGGAGTTGCCAGCTGGCGTTCGAGCCGGAGTTCGTGGGCGTGGTGCTGCCATGGCTGGCGCTGTATCGGAAGGGTTTGGTGGTGTTCATGCACCCGCTGACCGGGGATGAGCTGGCGGACCACCGGGATCATGCGATCTGGATGGGGGCTTTGCGGCCCTTGGACCTGTCGATTTTTGGTGGGTAGATTGGTATGCCTGTGCTGGCGTCTTCGCGGGTAAACCCGCTCCCACAGGTACTGCACAGACCTTGAGAGCGGCGCGTTCCTTGTGGGAGCGGGTTTACCCGCGAAGCAGGCGACGCGGTTTAGCGACGGGCGCCGCGCACCCCTTCAGCCAGTGCCGAGCACAGGCTGAGTACATCATTTACTGCCTGGTCGGCACTCTTGGCCTGGGCAATCTTGTCGACCAGCGCCGAGCCCACCACTACACCATCCGCCAGGCGGGCGATGTTCGCAGCCTGCTCCGGGGTACGAATGCCGAAACCAACGCTGATCGGCAGGTCGGTATGCCGGCGCAGGCGGGCAATGGCTTCGGTCACGTGCTCGGTGGTCGCCGAGCCGGCACCGGTCACCCCGGCCACCGACACGTAGTAGACAAACCCGGAGCTGCGCTCCAGCACCCGCGGCAGGCGCGCATCGTCGGTGGTCGGTGTGGTCAGGCGGATGAAGTCGATGCCTGCGGCCTGGGCCGGGGTGGCCAGTTCGGCGTCGTGCTCTGGCGGCAGGTCGACGATGATCAGGCCATCGACGCCCGCTGCTTTGGCTTCAGCCACGAACGGTTCCACGCCAAAGCGGTGGATCGGGTTGTAGTAGCCCATCAGCACGATTGGCGTGGTCTGGTTATCCACACGGAATTCGCGAACCATCTGCAGGGTCTTGGCCAAGGTCTGGCCAGCTTCCAGGGCGCGCAGGGTGGCCAGCTGGATGGCCACGCCATCGGCCATCGGGTCGGTGAACGGCATGCCCAGTTCGATCACGTCGGCGCCAGCGGCCGGCAGCCCCTTGAGGATCTGCAGCGAGGCGTCGTAGCCCGGGTCGCCTGCGGTGACGAAGGTGACCAGTGCCGAACGGCCTTCGGCCTTCAGTTCGGCGAAGCGTTGTTCAAGACGGCTCATGCCTGTTTCTCCTGGGCGGCCATGTGGTTCATGACGGTTTGCATGTCTTTGTCGCCGCGGCCTGACAGGCACACGACCATCAGGTGGTCCTTGGGCAGCTTCGGTGCGCGCTTGATCGCTTCGGCCAGGGCGTGGGAGCTTTCCAGGGCCGGGATGATGCCTTCCAGGCGGCAGGTGGCGTGGAACGCATCCAGCGCTTCGTCATCGGTGATGCTGACGTATTCGACGCGCTTCACTTCGTGCAGGTAGGCGTGTTCCGGGCCGATGCCTGGGTAGTCGAGGCCTGCGGAAATCGAGTGGGCGTCGGTGATCTGGCCGTCTGCATCTTGCAGCAGGTAGGTACGGTTGCCGTGCAGTACGCCCGGCACGCCGCCGTTCAGGCTGGCGGCGTGCTTGTCGGTGTGCACGCCGTGGCCACCGGCTTCGACGCCGATGATCTGCACGCTCGGCTCTTCGAGAAACTCATGGAACAGGCCCATGGCATTGGAGCCACCGCCAACGCAGGCAACCAGGCTGTCTGGCAGGCGGCCTTCCTTCTCTTGCAACTGGGCGCGGGTTTCTTTGCCTATGATCGACTGGAAGTCGCGAACCATCGCCGGGTACGGGTGTGGACCCGCCACGGTGCCGATCAGGTAGAAGGTGTCTTCGACGTTGGTCACCCAGTCGCGCAGAGCTTCGTTCATGGCGTCTTTGAGGGTGCCGGTGCCGGCAGTGACCGGGACGATCTCGGCGCCCAGCAGTTTCATGCGGAACACGTTGGCCTGCTGGCGCTCGATGTCGGTGGCGCCCATGTAGATCACGCAAGGCAGGCCGAAGCGGGCGGCGACGGTGGCGGTAGCCACACCGTGCATGCCGGCGCCGGTTTCGGCGATCAGGCGCTTCTTGCCCATGCGTTTGGCCAGCAGCACCTGGCCGATGCAGTTGTTCACCTTGTGCGCGCCGGTGTGGTTGAGCTCTTCACGCTTGAAGAAGATTTTCGCGCCGCCGCAGTGCTCGGTCAGGCGTTCGGCGAAGTACAGCGGGTTGGGGCGGCCGATGTAGTCGCGCTGGAAATAGGCCAGCTCTTCAAGGAACCTGGGGTCTGCCTTGGCCGCTTCGTATTCGCGGGCCAGGTCCAGCACCAGTGGCATCAGGGTTTCGGCCACGTAGCGGCCGCCGAACGAGCCGAACAGGCCATTGGCGTCGGGGCCGGGGCGGTATTGGGACTGGGTCATGGGGCGCTCCAGGGCGTAATGAATGAGTGATGGGCTTTACTCTAACCACGGCAGGCCCCGCTGAAAACCGATAAGATTGCGCAAACTTGTCAGAAAAACTCACAGGTAACATGGCCCACGACCTCCCTCCCCTGAACGCCCTGCGCGCCTTCGAGGCAACCGCCAGGCTCAACAGCGTTAGCCAGGCGGCTGAAGCGCTGCATGTCACCCATGGCGCAGTCAGCCGGCAGATCAAGGTGCTGGAGGAGCACCTTGGCGTAGCCCTGTTCGTCAAGGACGGGCGTGGCATCAAACTCACAGATGCCGGCGTGCGCCTGCGTGATGCCAGTGGCGAGGCTTTCGACCGGCTGCGCAGCGTGTGTGCCGAACTCAGCCGTGATGTCAGCGAGGCACCGTTCGTGCTGGGCTGCTCGGGCAGCCTGCTGGCGCGCTGGTTTATTCCCAGGCTGGGGCGACTCAAGGCGGAATTACCTGAATTGCGTCTGCACTTGTCGGCAGGTGAAGGCGACCTCGACCCGCGTCGTCCAGGGCTCGATGCATTGCTGGTGTACGCAGAGCCTCCGTGGCCTGCGGACATGCAGGTGCATGTGCTGGCCGAAGAGCGTATCGGCCCGGTGCTCAGCCCCCACTTTGCCGGCTTCGAACGCTTGCGCGGCGCGCCTGCCAGCGCCTTGCTGGAGGAGGCCCTTTTGCATACCACCTCACGGCCACAAGCATGGCCAACCTGGGTTCGGCAGCAGGGGTTGGACCCGGCCGGGTTGCACTATGGCCAGGCGTTCGAGCATTTGTATTACTTGCTGGAGGCTGCAGTCGCCGGCCTTGGCGTGGCCATTGCGCCGCAGCCGCTGGTGGCGGATGACTTGAGGGCTGGACGGCTCAGCGCGCCGTGGGGGTTTTCCCCAACGCGGGCAGCGCTGGCGTTGTGGGTGCCACGGCGCGCCGCGGATGGGCGCGCCGAGCAACTGGCGCAGTGGCTGCGCCGTGAGTTGCAACGCCAGGCGGGTTAGTTGCGACGCGACAACAGATAGGCCGCCAGCAGACCGAGGGCACCAATGGCTACGCCTGCCGTTGTAATCGGGTGTTCCTGGGCGTAATCACGGGTGGCGATGCCGGTCTGGCGGGTGCGGGTCTTCACTTCCTCATAAGCATCGCTGAGCAGGCTGCGCGAGTGTTTCAGCGCGCTTTCGGCGTTGCTGCGGATTGCCTTCACCGACTTCTGGGATTCTTCCGACGCATCGTGCTTGAGGTTCTCCAGGCTTTTCAGAAGGCTCTCGATCTCCGCTTCCATGCTTTCCAGGGACGTTTTACGCAGCGAGTTGCGGTGCATGTTGACTCTCCTTTGCAGAATGGACTGTAAGAAATGCGACCCTAGGCCTGCGTGAAAGTGCGATCGAACTTTCGCTGACGGTGATGGCTCGCAGGTAAACCAGGCCTGCGCTGCTAGGCTCAATCTCACAGTCACCCATGGAGAGCGCTCATGACCGATCATCACACCTACAAGAAGATCGAACTGGTAGGGTCTTCGCCCACCAGTATCGAAGATGCGATCAACAATGCCCTGGCCGAAGCCGGCAAAAGCATCAAGCACCTGGAATGGTTCGAAGTGGTCGATACCCGTGGCCATATCCGCGATAACAAGGCGGCGCACTTCCAGGTCACGCTGAAGGTGGGCTTTCGTATCGCCAACAGCTGAAACAGCGCCGGGCTGGATGATCTCGGCGTGATGGAGTATTTAAGAGAGGGGCGCCTTGGCGGGCGCCCTTTCTGATTTCATCTGCACAAGGAAAGCGAGTGATGAACAAACTGATTCTGGCGCTGGGCCTGATGACCCTGGCCGGTGGTGCGCTGGCAGCGGGCAAGCCGTGCGAGGAGCTGAAGGCGGAAATTGCGGCCAAGCTGGATGCCAAGGGTGTCACTGGCTACAAGCTGGAGATCGTCAAGAAAGGCGACCCGGCGGGCAAGGTGATTGGTAGCTGCGAGGCCGGTACCAAGGAGATTGTGTACCGGCGCGGCTGATGTGTTGGCTTCTTCGCGGGCAAGCCCGCGAAGGGGCTCATTCGGCTTTGAGGGCCTGTGCCATCAGTTCATAAGACCGAATCCGGTCCTCATGCTCATACAGGTCACAGGTAAAGATCAGTTCGTCCGCCCCGGTCTGCTCCAGCAGCACCTCCACCTTGGCCCGCACCTTCTGCGGGCTGCCGATCATCGCCAGGCCCAGGAAACTGCCCACCGCGTCGCGTTCATGGGGCAACCACAGCCCATCCATGCTTTCCACCGGCGGTTTCTGCATCAGGCTTTGCCCACGAATCAGCGCGAGAATGCGCTGATACACCGAGGTAGCGAGGAATTCGGCCTTCTCGTCGGTTTCCGCCACCACCATGGGAATGCCCAACATCACATAGGGCTTGTCCAGCGTGGTCGATGGCTTGAAATGATTGCGGTACACGCGAATGGCCTCGTGCATGTAGCGCGGCGCGAAATGCGAGGCGAAGGCGTAGGGCATGCCGCGTATGCCGGCCAGCTGGGCGCTGAACAGGCTGGAGCCCAGCAACCACATGGGCACGTCGGTATCGTGCCCCGGTACGGCGATCACTTTTTGATCATCGGTGCGTGGCCCGAGGTAGCGCGACAGCTCCTCGACATCGTCCGGGAAGTCGTCCGGGCCGCCTGCGCGGTCACGTCGCAGGGCATAGGCCGTCATCTGGTCCGAACCCGGCGCACGGCCTAGGCCCAGGTCGATACGCCCTGGATACAGGCTGGCCAGGGTGCCGAACTGCTCAGCGATCACCAGCGGCGCATGGTTGGGCAGCATGACCCCGCCAGAGCCCACGCGAATGGTCGAAGTCCCCCCGGCCAGGTAACCGATCAGCACCGACGTGGCTGAGCTGGCGATGCCGTCCATGTTGTGGTGCTCGGCTACCCAGAAGCGGTTGTAGCCAAAGCGCTCGACGTGCTGCGCCAAGTCCAGAGAGTTGCGCAGCGACTGCGCCGGGCCTGCGCCTGCGCGCACGGGCACCAGGTCGAGGGTGGAAATCTTCAGGTCACGCAGCTGCGTCATGGTGCCTCCGCAAAAGTGGTTGGCCAGCGGCCTCTTTGACTCTGTATGGGCGCATTCGTTGGATTCAATGCCTGCACTCATATTGCGCTGAACTTGCGGCTGGCGGCAGGCCTCTGAACGGTAGGTAAGTAACCCAGTGACCAGGAGGCATCATGAAAAAGACAGCATCGGCAATCTGGCAAGGTGGCCTGAAGGATGGCAAAGGCCTGCTTTCTACCGAAAGTGGCGCACTCAAGCAGAACCCTTACGGCTTCAACACCCGTTTTGAAGGCACGCCCGGGACCAACCCGGAGGAGCTGATCGGGGCGGCGCATGCCGGCTGTTTCTCGATGGCGCTGTCGATGATGCTGGGTGAAGCGGGGCTGACCGCGGACCGGATCGATACTGCGGCCGAGGTGACGCTCGACAAGCAAGCGGATGGTTTTGCCATTACGGCTGTGCACCTGGTGCTCAGGGCCAAGGTGCCTGGGGCCAGCGAGGCGCAGTTCCTGGAGATCGCCAACAAGGCCAAGGAAGGGTGCCCGGTGTCCAAGGTGTTGAACGCCAAGATCAGCCTGGATGCAGCGTTGGTGGGCTGAAGCGGCGCAACGGTGGCGCTTTGCTGTAGTCTAAACAGCGTCGGCAGCACCACTGCCTTTTCAGGAGCCGTTCCATGATTCGCGTAGCAATCGCCGTGTTGGCTTCCCTGGTCGCCACGTCTGCGTTGGCGGCGGTGAAGCCGTGCGAGGAGCTTAAAGCCGAGATCGAGGCCAAGATCCAGGCCCAGGGGGTGACTTCCTACACCTTGGAGATCGTGCCCAACAGCGAGGCCAAGGACCAGAACATGGTCGTTGGTAGCTGTGATGGCGGGACCAAGAAGATCATTTACCAGAAGAATGATCGGTAGGTTCACGATTTTGGGGCTGCAAAGCAGCCCCAGCATCATGGAATGCAGAACACGTTGCTAGGCTCGTTCACCACCACCTTGCGGCTGGCGTCATACAGCAGCACTTGCGGCTCCATCACCGGCGCACGCGCCTCCAGGCGATAGCGCTCGCCAGCCTTGAAGTCATCAAAGCGCACGGTCAGGTAGCAGGTACGGTCCCTGGGTTCGGACATGATGCCGCCCGAGTAGATTTCATAATCGAAGCGCACCACCAACTCGTGCTTGCCCGGCGTTACCTGGAAATAGCGGCCATCATCCAGGCGCTTGCCGTCGAGGCGGTCGGCCATGATCACTCGGCCGGGGGTCATGGTGTAGAGGTCGACCCAGGCCTGCTTGGGGTCGACGGGCGGCAAGGGGCTGGCGCAAGCCCCCAGTGCACTGAGGGCGATCAGCATCATGGGCTGGCGCATGGCAAAACTCCCACTTGCGATTTACACGTTACAAGCATAGCGCCGATTGTACGCTTCAGGTGCGTTGGCAGCCTGCGGGCAAGCCTTGGCCGACCATTTTTTGCTGGTCGTCGTAAAGCTTGATCCAGGGGCGGAAGCCGATACTGCCCGCGTGCAGCTGATAGCGCTGGCCGGCGCCGAAGTCCTTGAAGGTCAGCTTGACCTGGCAATCGCGCCACAGCGGTTCGCTGACCGGGCCGATATTGCTGGGGGTAACCGGGAACTGGTAGCGCACGGTCAGCTCGTGGCTGCCGGGTTGTACTTCGAAATAGCGGCTGTCGGCCCAGTCACGCTCATCTACCTGCAGGGCGTCCAGCGAGGTGTTGTCGTAGGGCGTGAGGTCGATCCAGGCCTGGTTCGGGTCTGGGTCTGGCAATGTCGAACAGGCGGAAATCATTAACAGTGAGCCGGCGACCAACAATGCACGCATGGCGAAACTCCCCCTTGGCGAGATAGTCTTGGAGCGAATCAGCCTTGAGCGAGTCAGACAGTCCCGGATGCTTCGACTTTTTCTTATGCAGCGCTCAGGCCCTGGGGCACTCGACCGCGTTTTCACCCGTTTGGTTCCGCTGCTGGCGGCGCTTCTGCTGAACGGTTGCACCAGCGCGGCCTACTACGGGCAGTTGGCAGAGGGGCAGTGGCAACTGCTGCGTGCGCGCCAGCCAGTGGAGCAGGTGGTGGCTGACCCTACTACCCCCGCGCCATTGCGCGCGCACTTGCAACAGGCCGAACGGGCGCGGGTGTTTGCCAGCCAGCAATTGAAACTGCCGGATAACCGCAGCTATCGGGTTTACGCCGACCTTGGCCGCCCTTACGTGGTGTGGAATGTTTTCGCCACGCCCGAGTTGTCGTTGCAACCGGTGACGCACTGTTTTCCGATTGCAGGGTGTGTGGCGTACCGCGGCTACTACCAGCAAGGCGCGGCGCGCGGCGCGGCGGCGCTGATGCGCCAGGACGGCCTGGATGTGTACGTGGGGGGTGTGGAAGCTTATTCGACCCTGGGCTGGTTCGATGACCCGATCCTGTCCTCGATGGTGGGCTGGGGCGATGAGCGCTTGGCGACGTTGATTTTCCATGAGCTGGCCCACCAGCGCTTTTATGTGCAGGACGACACCGAATTCAACGAGTCGTTTGCCTCGTTCGTCGAGCAGGAAGGCACGCGGCAATGGCGTGCGGCGCGTGGGTTGGCTGCCGGTGGCGAGGCGCAGGGGCAGCAGCGTGACCAGTTCATTCGGCTGGTGCTGGCCAGTCGTGGGCGGTTGCAGGCGATTTATGCCGGGCCTTTGGACGATGCGCACAAGCGGCTGGCCAAACGGGCGGAGTTCGATCGGCTGAGGCAGGAGTATCGGCGGTTGCGAGATGGCCAATGGGGCGGGGACAAGCGCTATGACGCCTGGGTGTATGGGCCGATGAACAATGCCAAGTTGTTACCGTTCGGGCTTTATGACCAGTGGGTGCCGGCGTTTACGGCGGTGTTTCGTGAGGTTGGCGGAGATTGGGCCAGGTTTTACCAGCGGGTCGAGCAACTGGGGCGGTTGCCGATTGATGAACGGAAGGCCGCATTGCAGGGGTTGATGGTTAGCCAGTGAGATTTTGGGGCCGCTTTGCGGCCCCAGTGGCCCTTAACCCTTGCTGAAAGCCTGATGCAGCTCGGCTACCGTAGCGAAATGGAAAGCGGGCTCCTCCGCCATCAACTCTTCCTGGCTACCAAACCCATACCCCACCGCCACTGCCTGCAAGCCATTGCTGCGCGCGCCAATCAGGTCATGCTTGCGGTCACCGATCATCAGCGTCTGCGCCGGGTCCAGCCCTTCTTCATCGAGCAGGTGGCGAATCAGCTCGACCTTGTTGGTGCGCGTGCCGTCCAGCTCGCTGCCGTAGATCACCTTGAAGTGGTGGTCGAAGGCGAAGTGCCGGGCGATTTCCCGGGCAAATTCCCAAGGTTTGGAGGTGGCGATGTACAGCGTACGGCCCTGCCCGTTCAGGGTTTCAAGCAACGCCGGCACGCCTTCGAACACCAGGTTTTCGTACAACCCGGTTACGCGAAAGCGCTCCCGGTAGAAATTCACCGCATCCCAGGCCTTGGCTTCGTCGAAGCTGTAGAACTGCATGAAAGCCTGAAGCAGGGGCGGGCCGATGAAGTGCTCGAGGCGGGCCAGGTCCGGTTCGTCGATACCCAGCTTGGCCAGGGCGTACTGGATCGAGCGGGTGATGCCCAGGCGCGGGTCGGTCAGGGTGCCGTCGAGGTCGAAGAGGATATTTTGCTGATGCATGTTCGTCTCGGTAGTCGGGTTCATTCCGGTTGGTCGTAGCCTTCGGCCAGGTGCTGGTCCTTGAGCTTCACGTAGTTGCCGGCGCTGTAGGAGAAGAATGCGCGCTCCTTGTCGTTCAGCAGCCGGGCCTGTTTCACCGGGCTGCCCATGTACAGATAGCCGCTGACCAGGCGCTTGCCTGGCGGGACCAGGCTGCCGGCGCCGATGATCACTTCGTCCTCGACGATGGCGCCGTCCATGATGGTGCTGCCCATGCCGACCAGGATGCGGTTGCCCAGGGTACAGCCATGCAACATCACCTTGTGGCCGATGGTCACTTCGTCGCCGATGATCAGCGGGAAGCCGTCCGGGTTGAACGGGCCGGCGTGGGTGATATGCAGCACACTGCCATCCTGCACGCTGGTGCGCGCGCCGATGCGGATGCGGTGCATGTCGCCGCGTACCACGGTCAACGGCCAGACCGAGCTGTCTTCACCGATCTCCACGTCGCCCAGCACCACCGCCGAACGGTCGACGAAGGCCCTGGGCCCCACTTTCGGAGTGTGTTGCTGGAAGTTGCGAATGGCCATGATAGCGTCTCTCATCTGTGCCGATAGGCAGGCTGCCTGCTGCGGTCGGCGTCGATTGTAATTAAGATGGGGCAGTGTTTCTTCTGCCAAGGTATCCAAACCGTGACTGCGAACAACCCGCTTCTGCAATCCCACGATCTGCCGCCCTTCTCGCAAATTCGTGCCGAACACGTGTTGCCGGCGATCGAAGCGATCCTGGCCGACAACCGTAAAGCCATTGCCGAGATCCTCGAAAAGCAGGGCAAGAACCCCACCTGGGCCGGCCTGGTGCTGGCCATGGACGAACTGAACGACCGCCTGGGCGCCGCCTGGAGCCCGGTCAGCCACCTTAACGCGGTGTGCAACAGCGCGGAGCTGCGCGAGGCCTACGAGTCATGCCTGCCGGCGTTGAGCGCCTACTCTACCGAACTGGGCCAGAACCGTGCGCTGTTCGAAGCCTACCAGGCACTGATCGACAGCCCGGAAGCCGCCGGCTTCGACGTGGCGCAAAAGACTATCCTCGAGCATGCCCTGCGTGACTTCCGCCTGTCGGGTATCGACCTGCCGGCGGACAAGCAGCAGCGCTACGCCGAAGTGCAGAGCAAACTCAGCGAGCTGGGCAGCCGCTTCTCCAACCAGCTGCTCGATGCCACCCAGGCCTGGACCAAGCACGTTACCGATGAAGCCGCACTGGCCGGCCTGACCGACTCGGCCAAGGCGCAGATGGCCGCCGCTGCCCAAGCCAAGGGCCTCGACGGCTGGCTGATCACGTTGGAGTTCCCCAGCTACTACGCGGTGATGACCTACGCCAGCGACCGCGCCCTGCGCGAAGAGCTATACGCCGCTTACTGCACCCGCGCCTCGGACCAGGGCCCGAATGCCGGCCAGTTCGACAACGGTCCGGTGATGGGCGAAATCCTCGATCTGCGTCAGGAACTGGCCGAGCTGCTTGGCTACAAGAACTACGCCGAGCTGAGCCTGGCCACCAAGATGGCCGAGTCCAGCGACCAGGTGCTGAGCTTCCTGCGAGACCTGGCCAAGCGCTCCAAGCCGTTCGCCGCCCAGGACCTGCAACAGCTCAAGGCCTACGCCGCCGAACAAGGCTGCCCTGAACTGGCCAGCTGGGACACTGGCTACTTTGGCGAGAAGCTGCGCGAGCAGCGCTACAGCGTGTCGCAGGAAGCCCTGCGTGCCTATTTCCCGATCGACAAGGTGCTGGGCGGTCTGTTCAGCATCGTGCAGCGCCTGTACGGCATCGAAATCGCCGAACTCAAGGGCTTCGACAGCTGGCACCCAGACGTACGCTTGTTCGAGATCAAGGAAAACGGCCAGCACGTCGGCCGCTTCTTCTTCGACCTGTACGCCCGCGCCAACAAGCGTGGTGGCGCCTGGATGGATGGCGCCCGTGACCGTCGCCGCACGGCCGGCGGCCAGCTGCAGAGCCCGGTGGCCAACCTGGTGTGCAACTTCACCCCGGCTGCACCCGGCAAGCCGGCGCTGCTGACCCACGATGAAGTAACCACCCTGTTCCACGAGTTCGGCCACGGCCTGCACCACATGTTGACCCGCATCGAACACGCCGGGGTTTCCGGCATCAATGGCGTGGCCTGGGATGCGGTCGAACTGCCGAGCCAGTTCATGGAAAACTGGTGCTGGGAGCCGGAAGGCCTGGCACTGATCTCCGGGCACTACGAAACGGGTGCTGCCCTGCCCCAGGACCTGCTGGACAAGATGCTGGCGGCTAAAAACTTCCAGTCGGGCATGATGATGGTGCGCCAGCTGGAGTTTTCGCTGTTCGACTTCGAACTGCACGCCAGCCATGGCGACGGTCGCAGCGTGCTGCAGGTGCTCGAAGGCGTGCGCGACGAGGTATCGGTCATGCGCCCACCGGCGTATAACCGCTTCCCCAACAGCTTTGCGCATATTTTTGCGGGCGGTTACGCAGCGGGCTACTACAGCTACAAGTGGGCTGAAGTGCTGTCGGCCGACGCTTTCTCGCGTTTCGAAGAAGAAGGTGTTCTCAATGCCGAGACTGGCCGCGCCTTCCGCGAGGCGATCCTGGCCCGTGGTGGGTCGCGCGAGCCGATGGAGCTGTTCGTCGACTTCCGTGGCCGTGAGCCTTCCATCGATGCATTGCTGCGCCACAGTGGCCTCACCGAGGACGCTGCGGCATGAGTGAGGTTGCTGTGAACAAGACCAAGAAACGCTTTATTGCCGGGGCGGTATGCCCGGCATGCAGCGAGCCCGACAAGCTGATGATGTGGAATGAAGACGGCGTGCCGCACCGTGAGTGTGTGGCTTGCGGCTTTACCGACACCCTCAACGAACAGGGCCTGTCGGTGCCCAAGGAACTCGGCACGCGGGTCAACAACCTGGCACCCAAAGCCGCGCCGACCAAGGTGCAGACGGTGCAGTTCTTCCCTAATCCGAAGCTGAAGAAACCGACAGAGTAAGTACTGGCTGTCGGATCAGAGGCGCTGGTGGATTCAAGGCAGGTACGATACTGTATGTAAATACAGTATAGGGGTTGGCCATGAATCCTCCAGCACCACTAAAGGGCCGTGGCACGGCACACAATCCGCACAATCGTTTTGCCCCCAGCCATTCGCTGGTAGAGGACGACGGCTGGTATCAGGAAGTGCCGCAGACCCAAGGCACCGAGGTGCGTAGCGAAACGGCGAAATCGGTCATCACCCGCAACACCTCGCCCGACCTGCCCTTCGACCGCTCCATCAACCCTTACCGCGGCTGCGAGCATGGCTGCATCTACTGCTATGCCCGCCCCTCCCATGCCTATTGGGACCTCTCCCCCGGCTTGGACTTCGAAACCAAGCTGATCGCCAAGACCAATGCCGCCGAAGTGCTCGCGCAACAGCTGAGCAAACCGGGTTACGTGTGCGCGCCAATCAATCTGGGTTCCAATACCGACCCGTACCAGCCGATCGAGCGGGAACAGATGCTGACCCGGCGTCTGCTGGAAGTGTTGCTGCGTTTTCGTCACCCGGTGACCATCGTGACCAAGGGCTCGCTGGTGTTGCGTGACCTCGATCTGCTGGCAGAGATGGCCCGCCAGCGCCTGGCACGGGTAATGATCAGCCTGACCACACTGGACGACGATCTCAAGCGGGTGCTGGAACCGCGGGCGGCGTCACCCAATGCCCGGTTGAGGGCCATCCGCGTGTTGCGCGAGGCGGGTGTGCCGGTAGGTGTGTTGTGTTCGCCGATGATTCCGATGATCAACGACAGTGAGCTGGAGCGCTTGCTGGAGGCTGCCAAGGACGCTGGCGCACAGAGTGCGGCCTACATGATGTTGCGCCTGCCGCTGGAAGTGGCGCCGTTGTTCGAGCAATGGCTGCAGGACCATTACCCGCAGCGGGCGGCGCATGTATTGAGCCTGATCCGCCAGAGCCGGGGTGGCGAGCTGTATGACAGCCGGTTTGGCACGCGCATGCGTGGCGAGGGTGTGTTTGCCGAGCTGCTGGGGCAGCGTTTTGCCAAGGCCATGAAGCGGCTGGAATTCGAAGGCCGGGAAGCGCAGGGGCTGGATTGCTCGGCCTTCTGTCCGCCGGGTGGGCAGATGGCCCTGTTCTGAAACCCAAGGGCACAATGCCAGCCCAGAATTTAACTAATCCCAGTTAATAAATGCGCTAATGCATCTTGGCAATTGATGTTTTTTTGCTATTATCCAAGTCCCGCCTTTTCTATCTGGAACACCCGTTCTAGAGCCTTCGAATTAAGTTTCAGTTAAGTTTTCCCCGCTAGCGTAGGAAATCAGTCCACACCGACTGTGATCTATGGCCTGTGCGTGTCATCTAAATCCCTGCATAGCCAGAATCTTTCACCGGTAAAATGGATTTACCTACACACCGTCAAGAGGATGAATCATGCCCGTCAAGGACCCATCCAAGGTCGTACCGCAGGTCCCCGCGGAAAGCGCCGATGCTGCCCTGAAGCACATCGTCGACGGCTTCCTGCGCTTTCACCATGATGTCTTCCCTGATCAGCAAGAGCTGTTCAAGAAGCTTGCCACCGCGCAAACACCGCGCGCCATGTTCATTACCTGTGCAGACTCGCGCATTGTCCCCGAGCTGATCACCCAGAGCTCGCCAGGCGACCTGTTCGTGACCCGTAACGTGGGCAACGTGGTACCGCCTTATGGCCAGATGAATGGCGGTGTTTCCAGCGCGATCGAGTACGCCGTACTTGCGCTGAAAGTGCACCACATCATCATTTGCGGTCACTCCGACTGTGGCGCCATGCGTGCTGTACTCAACCCGCACTCGCTGGACAAGATGCCGACAGTCGGGGCCTGGTTGCGCCATGCCGAAGTGGCTCGCACCGTGGTCGAGAACAACTGCTCGTGCGGCAGTGAACACGAAACGATGCAGGTGCTGACCAAGGAAAACGTCATCGCCCAGCTGCACCACCTGCGTACCCACCCTTCGGTGGCCTCGCGTCTGGCCGCTGGCCAGCTGTACATTCATGGCTGGGTCTACGACATTGAGACCAGCAGGATCGAAGCCTATGACGCCGCCAGCGACAGCTTCCTGCCCCTGGCCGCCGGCGAGCCGGTCCCCTGCGCCACTCCGAGAGGCCGCTACTAAGCGACCCATCCACCGCTAGAACCTTGATAGCCGGCTGCATCCTGTAGGGGTGTGGCGCGGCCTTCGGCTGCCTTGAAATCCCTGACTGCCCTGCCGGCAAACCCGCTGGCGGCCCGCGCCTGCGCGCTCGTCAGGGGCAAACGTGCCCAC
Source organism: Pseudomonas sp. LFS074 (assembly GCF_047978165.1). Lineage (NCBI taxonomy): Bacteria > Pseudomonadati > Pseudomonadota > Gammaproteobacteria > Pseudomonadales > Pseudomonadaceae > Pseudomonas > Pseudomonas sp. LFS074. The sequence continues at coordinate 53,333 of NZ_JBFPFV010000001.1, forward strand.
GGCCAGAGGAATGGCCGTGCGACTAGAGAAAGGAGAAACACGGTGAACATTACACAGTTGAAAGCGGCCCTGCCGCGTGAGTTGCTGGCGTCGGTGGTGGTCTTCCTGGTGGCGCTGCCATTGTGCATGGGCATTGCGATCGCCTCGGGTATGCCGCCGGCCAAAGGCCTGATTACCGGCATTATCGGCGGGATTGTCGTCGGTTTTCTGGCTGGATCACCGCTGCAGGTCAGTGGACCGGCCGCAGGCCTGGCAGTACTGGTGTTCGAGCTGGTGCGCCAACATGGCATGCCCATGCTTGGGCCGATCCTGCTGCTGGCCGGCCTGCTGCAGTTGCTGGCTGGGCGTTTGCGCCTGGGCTGCTGGTTCCGCGTCACCGCGCCGGCGGTGGTGTATGGCATGTTGGCGGGGATTGGGGTGCTGATCGTGCTGTCGCAGGTGCATGTGATGTTCGATACGGCGCCGCAGCCTTCCGGGTTGCAGAACCTGCTGACATTCCCGTCCACCGTTGCCGCAGCCCTGCCACAGGAACGCGCAGGCGCTGGCTGGATGGCCGGTGCGCTGGGCCTCGGCACCATCGCCATCATGTGGGGCTGGGAGCGCCTTCGGCCGCAGCGGCTGCGCTTCGTGCCGGGTGCCTTGCTCGGTGTGGCGAGCATGACCGCCATCAGCCTGTGGCTGGCCTTGCCGGTGAACCGCGTACAAGTGCCGGCAGACCTGTCCGAGGCCATTGACTGGATTCGCCCAGATGACCTGATGCAACTCGCCGACCCTACCCTGCTGGTCGCTGCCTTTGCCCTGGCGTTCATCGCCAGCGCCGAAACCTTGCTGTCGGCCGCAGCGGTTGACCGCATGCACAGTGGCCAGCGTTCGGACTTCGACCGCGAGCTGTCAGCCCAGGGCATCGGCAACATGCTTTGCGGGGCGCTGGGCGCTTTGCCGATGACCGGGGTAATCGTGCGCAGCTCGGCCAACGTGCAGGCGGGGGCGCAGACGCGGGCCTCCGCGATATTCCATGGCCTTTGGCTGTTGGCTTTCGTGGTGGCGCTGAGCAGCGTGCTGCAGCAGATTCCGGTGGCGAGCCTGGCGGGTGTGCTGGTGTACACCGGGGTCAAGCTGGTCGATTTCAAGGCGTTTCGTGGGCTGGGCCGTTATGGCCGCATGCCGATGTTCACCTATGCGGTGACGGCGCTGGCGATCATTTTCACCGACCTGCTGACCGGCGTGATGCTGGGTTTTGCCCTGACCCTGCTGAAGCTGGCGTTCAAGGCGGCGCGGCTGAAGATCAACCTGGTCAGCCTGGAAAAAGCTGGGCATATGGAGCTGCGGCTCAGTGGTGCGGCGACGTTCCTGAAGGTGCCGGCGCTGACCCAGGTGCTGGATACCGTACCGGCGGGCACTACGTTGCACGTGCCGCTGGGTAACCTGAGCTACATCGACCACTCGTGCCTTGAGTTGCTGGAAGACTGGAACCGCAGCAATGGGGCGAATGGGTCGCGGCTGCTGATCGAGCAGCGGCGGTTGAAGCGGCGGATCGAGGGGAGGTTGCGGACTACGGCGGGGATTGGGGCCTGAAGCTGAAAATCTCTGTTGTCTGAACTGGCCTCTTCGCGGGTAAACCCGCTCCCACAGGGTACTGCACAGCATTCAAAGCCTGTGCGGTCCCTGTGGGATCGGGCGTGCCCGCGAAGAGGCCGGTACAGGAGGATCAGGCCGGTTGGCCCAGCTCCACACCCAGCTGTCGCGACAGGCACGGCCAGCGCTTCCACGCCTCGCCAGTTGCAGGGCTGCTCAGCTTCTCGCGATAAGCCTCCACCGATTCCACCGCAAAGCTCTCGTCATCGAGCATTTCGTCAACCGAGTGATGCACCACCTCATCCAGCTGGTTGGCAAAGCTCTCGCCAATCAACTGGTGGGCAATCAGGTTGGCGACGGTGGTGTCGACCGGGATCAGCGGCTGCTGGAAGTGGCGGATGTACAGGTCATTCACTTCCTCCACCAGACGGTGTGCCAGGTAAGCCTCATCCAGCAGGCAGTCCAGGCCTACATGCCCTTGCATCACACTGGGCGGTTGCAGGAAGTAGGCTTCGGCAATTTTCAGTACCGGTTTGATCTGCGATTCGATCCCGGCTTCGCGGGCGACCTCATGCGCGGCCTCCAGCAATTCCGGAACCTGGTCGATGTAGGCGCTGACGAAGCGCGCCAAAGTACCCTGGGCGTCCTGCTCAGGCAGTTGGATCGAGGGGTGCAGGTGGGGCAGTTGCAACTCGAGACGCTGTTTCAATTGGCCGGTCTGGCCTTCATGTTGATGGGCTTGGCTTACCTGCTCGCGTACAGCAGCGATGTTCATGACAACTCCAGGGACATTACGTTTCAAACGGAAGACACTAAATTAGCTCGGTATACAGAATACCTAAGACGTATTTGTTATAAATCCCGCAAACGTGTGCGCTCTCAGGCATATCGAAATGCCATTATTTCGCCACACCCTATCAACCTCGCGGTTTTCAGGCCATTTGCCTATTTCGTGAGGTTCATTTCACAGGCTTCATTGCGTGCCATTGGTCGCTGTCTATACTCCCGTTGAACGTGATTCGTTGATGAGGCCCGACTGCTTTTAGCAGGGGCTCGGTCGTCGAAGCCAGGCAGTCTTGACCGCCGTTCCCTCTTGCCGCAGGCCACGCCTCCGGGACAACAAGAATTAGAAGGGGAACCCGCAATGATGCGACATCCACATGTCTGGATGGGCCTCCTGTTGTGGTCGGTTTTTGGTCAGGCCAACGCCGCCTGGACCGTGAACATGCACCCAGGGGCGACGGAGGTCTCCAACGCCGTCTTCGACCTGCACATGACCATCTTCTGGATCTGCGTGATCATCGGCATCGTGGTGTTTGGCGCGATGTTCTGGTCGATGGTCATCCACCGCCGCTCCACCGGCCAGCAGGCCGCGCATTTCCACGAGCATACCTGGGTGGAAATCCTCTGGACCGTGGTGCCCTTCCTGATCCTGGTGGTCATGGCCATCCCGGCCACCAAGACCCTGATCGACATCTACGACGCCAGCGAGTCGGACATCGACATTCAGGTCACCGGCTACCAGTGGAAGTGGCACTACAAATACCTGGGCCAGGACGTGGAGTTCTTCAGCAACCTGGCCACGCCCGCCGATCAGATTCACAACAAAGCCCCCAAGGACGAGCATTACCTGCTTGAAGTCGATCAGCCGCTGGTGCTGCCGGTGGGTGCCAAGGTGCGTTTCCTGGTGACCGCTGCCGACGTCATTCACTCCTGGTGGGTGCCGGCCTTCGCGGTCAAGCGCGACGCCATCCCCGGCTTCGTCAACGAAGCCTGGACCCGTATCGAGAAGCCCGGCATCTACCGTGGCCAATGCACCGAGCTGTGCGGCAAGGACCACGGCTTCATGCCGGTGGTGGTCGAGGTCAAGTCCAAGGCCGATTACGACACCTGGCTAGGCGAGCGCAAGGCCGAAGCCGCCAAGCTCAAGGAGCTGACCAGCAAGGAATGGACCCTGGAAGAGCTGGTGGAACGTGGCGACAAGATCTACCACACCACCTGCGTGGCGTGTCACCAGGCTGAAGGCCAAGGCCTGCCGCCGATGTTCCCGGCACTCAAGGGCTCGAAGATCGCCACCGGGCCGAAGGAAGGCCACTTGAGCATTGTCTTCCACGGCAAGCCCGGCACGGCCATGGCGGCCTTCGGCAAGCAGCTGTCGGAAGTCGACATCGCCGCTGTGGTCACCTACGAGCGCAATGCCTGGGGCAACAACAAAGGCGACATGGTCACGCCGAAGGACGTGCTGGCGCTGAAGCAGGCAGAAGCCAAGTGAACCGGGTTACTCGCGGCAATCAATGGGTTGCAGGAGACAGGACATGAGTGCAGTGATCGACGACCACGCCCACGGCCATGAGCATGCACACGGCCCGGCCAAGGGCCTGATGCGCTGGGTGCTGACCACCAACCACAAGGACATCGGCACCATGTACCTGTGGTTCGCCTTCATGATGTTCCTGCTTGGTGGCTCGTTCGCCATGGTGATCCGCGCCGAGCTGTTCCAGCCGGGCTTGCAGATCGTTGAGCCGGCGTTCTTCAACCAGATGACCACCATGCATGGCCTGATCATGGTGTTCGGTGCAGTGATGCCGGCCTTCGTCGGGCTGGCCAACTGGATGATCCCATTGATGATCGGCGCGCCAGACATGGCCTTGCCGCGGATGAACAACTTCAGCTTCTGGCTGCTGCCGGCGGCCTTCCTGCTGCTGGTCTCGACCCTGTTCAGCCCGGGTGGCGGGCCTAACTTCGGCTGGACGTTCTACGCCCCGCTGTCTACCACCTATGCGCCAGCCAGCGTCACCTTCTTCATCTTCGCCATCCACCTGATGGGTATCAGCTCGATCATGGGGGCGATCAACGTGATCGCCACCATCCTCAACCTGCGTGCCCCAGGCATGACCCTGATGAAAATGCCGCTGTTCGTCTGGACGTGGCTGATTACCGCGTTCCTGCTGATTGCAGTGATGCCGGTACTGGCCGGCGTGGTGACCATGATGCTGATGGACATCCACTTCGGCACCAGCTTCTTCAGTGCCGCCGGTGGCGGTGACCCGGTGCTGTTCCAGCATGTGTTCTGGTTCTTCGGCCACCCTGAGGTGTACATCATGATCCTGCCGGCCTTCGGCGCGGTCAGCTCGATCATCCCGGCGTTTTCGCGCAAGCCGCTGTTCGGCTACACCTCGATGGTATATGCCACCGGCGCCATCGCCTTCCTGTCGTTCATCGTTTGGGCCCACCATATGTTCGTGGTTGGCATCCCGGTGGTCGGCGAGCTGTTCTTCATGTACGCCACCATGCTGATTGCCGTGCCCACCGGGGTGAAGGTGTTCAACTGGGTCAGCACCATGTGGGAAGGCTCGCTCACCTTCGAAACGCCAATGCTGTTCGCCATTGCCTTCGTCATCCTGTTCACCATCGGCGGTTTCTCCGGCCTGATGCTGGCGATTGCCCCGGCGGACTTCCAGTACCACGACACCTACTTCGTGGTGGCGCATTTCCACTACGTGTTGGTGCCAGGGGCAATTTTCGGCATCTTTGCATCGGCCTACTACTGGCTGCCGAAATGGACCGGCCACATGTACGACGAAACCCTCGGCAAGCTGCACTTCTGGCTGTCGTTCATCGGCATGAACATGGCCTTCTTCCCCATGCACTTCGTGGGGCTGGCCGGCATGCCGCGACGCATCCCGGACTACAACCTGCAGTTCGCCGACTTCAACATGGTGTCGTCGATCGGCGCCTTCATGTTTGGCGCCACGCAGATCTTCTTCCTGTTCATTGTCATCAAGTGCATACGTGGGGGCGCGCCGGCGCCTGCCAAGCCTTGGGATGGCGCTGAGGGCCTGGAATGGTCGATTCCTTCGCCTGCGCCCTACCACACCTTCCAGACACCCCCGGAAGTGAAATAGGAAATCAGCCATGAACGGCCTGTCGCTGAAACGCCTGGTAACGCGCCTGCTGATGCTGACGGTGGTGATGTTCGCCTTCGGTTTCGCCCTGGTGCCGATCTACGACGTGATGTGCAAGGCCTTTGGCATCAACGGCAAAACGGGTGGCCAGTACGAAGGTAGCCAGGTCAGCGACCCGACGCGTTCGGTGCGGGTGCAGTTCATGTCGACCAACGCCAGCGACATGGTCTGGGACTTCTATTCCACGGCCGATCAGCTGGAGGTGAACCCAGGGGCGGTGAACCAGATGATCTTCGTCGCGCATAACCCGACCGATCGGCCGATGAGCGCGCAGGCCATACCCAGTATCACCCCGGCCGAGGCCGCGGCGTACTTCCACAAGACCGAGTGCTTCTGCTTTACCCAGCAGGTGCTGCAGCCCGGCGAACGCATAGAGATGCCGGTGCGCTTCATCGTCGACCGCGATCTGCCGGCCAGCGTGAAGCACCTGACACTGGCCTACACCTTGTTCGACATCACCGCTCGCCACCCGCCGGTCGCGCATGTTGCGGCCCAGGACGTCCAGGGCGCCCGTTAAGGGAAGGAGAACAGCAATGGCAAGTCATGAGCACTACTACGTCCCGGCGCAGAGCAAGTGGCCGATCATCGCCACCATCGGCATGTTCATCACGGTGTTCGGTCTGGGAACCTGGTTCAACGACATGAAGGCCGGCCACCCGGACTCGCATGGGCCGCTGATCTTCTTCATCGGCGCGTTGTTCCTGGCCTACATGTTGTTCGGTTGGTTTGGGGCCGTGGTCAAAGAGAGCCGCGCCGGGTTGTACAGCCCGCAGCTGGACCGCTCGTTTCGCTGGGGCATGAGCTGGTTCATCTTCTCCGAGGTGATGTTCTTCCTGGCCTTCTTCGGTGCGCTGTTCTACGTGCGGGTGTTGGCAGGGCCATGGCTGGGCGGCGAAGGGGCCAAAGGTGTCGCGCACATGCTGTGGCCGACCTTCGAATTCACCTGGCCGCTGCTGCACACACCCGACCCGAAACTGTTCCCGCCGCCCAAGGAGGTGATCGACCCGTGGCACTTGCCACTGATCAACACCATCTTGCTGGTCAGTTCCAGTGTGACCATCACCCTTGCCCACCACGCCTTGCGCCGTGACCACCGTGGGCCGCTGAAATTCTGGATGGCGCTGACCATCGTGCTGGGTATCAGCTTCATCGCCTTGCAGGCCTTTGAATACCACGAGGCCTATACCAAGCTGGGGCTGACGCTGGGCTCGGGGATTTATGGCGCGACGTTCTTCATGCTCACCGGGTTTCACGGCGCCCACGTGACCTTGGGCACGATCATCCTGATCGTGATGTTCGTGCGTATTTTGCGTGGGCACTTCAACCCGGAGAAACACTTCGGCTTCGAAGCGGCCAGCTGGTACTGGCACTTCGTCGATGTGGTGTGGGTGGGGTTGTTCATATTCGTATACGTGCTTTGAAGGGAAACAGAGACCCTGTAGGCGCGGGCAAGCCCGCGCCTACAGGGGGCAGATGAAAACTTCAGAAGGGGGCGTGGGACACGAGCTGACCGCTGATGAAGCCCCAGGCCACCAGGCCAATGGTCAGCGCCGCCAGGGTCACCCGCACTGTCAGTGCCTTGAGCAGACGAGTTGAGTTTTCATCGTCCTTGACCAGAAACACCAGGCCACTGAACAAGCTGGCAATCGTGGCCAACAGCATCAGGACAATCGCGGCCTTGAGCATGGCGCTACTCCGGGGGGATGCGGTGATGTGGATAAGTATAGCGAGGCGCCCGTGAGGCCGTTTCGCCCAGGCTGGGTACCGACCCTGGTGGTGCTTGCGCTGCTGCCGGGGCTGATTGCCCTTGGCTGCTGGCAACTCGGCCGAGCCGAAGAAAAGCGTGGGCTGTTGGCCAGCTATGCCGAGCGACGGGTCGAGGCGCCGCTGGCCGCAGCCCAGCTGACGTCCAGTGACGACAACGCGTTCCGCCGCGTGCATTTGTATGGCCGCTTCGATGCCGAGCACAGCCTGCTGCTGGACAACCGCATGCGTGACGGCCAGGCCGGTGTCGAACTGCTGCAACCCTTCCATGACCAGGCCAGTGGCCTGTGGTTGCTGGTCAACCGCGGTTGGCTGCCATGGCCGGACCGCCGGGTGCCGGTGCATTTCGAAACCCCGTCCCAGGCCTTGGCGCTGGACGCGTCCGTGTATGTCTCGCCCGGCAGCACCTTCCAGTTGCATCCCGACCCTGAAGGCGGCCAATGGCCGCATTTGCTTACCGCCATTGATGCCGCGCAGCTATGGCCGCAGCTCGACCGCGAAGGCTTCGCCCACGAACTGCGCCTGGAGCCCGGCCCGGCGACCTATCGCCTGGACTGGCCGGTCGTGGCCATGGGCCCGGAAAAACACCTGGGCTACGCCGTGCAGTGGTTCGCCCTGGCGACCGCTCTGGTTCTGCTCTACCTCTATTTCGGCTGGCACCAAAACAAGGAGAAACGCCATGGCCACCGCCACTCCACTGGACCTGCCTGAACGTAGCAAGCCCAGAGCCCGCGGGCGTTTGCAGCTGTTGCTGATTCTGCTGGTAGTGCTCGGGCCGATGATCCTGGCCACCAGCATGTACAAACTCAACTTCTGGGTACCGGAAGGCCGCAGCTACCACGGCGCGATGATCGGCAACGGGGAAAGCCGTGCCGATCTTGGCGTGGCCGGCGAGGACGAGCGCTGGCAGTTGCTGGTCAGCGCGCCTCAGGCCTGTGCCGAAGACTGCCAGCGGCTGGTGTACCTGGCCCGGCAGATTCAGGTCGGCCTGGGCCGCGCCCCCAACGAATGGCTTGACCTCGATTCCACCGAAGCCCCTACCAGATCTTGCAGGTGCCAAGCCTGTGCAAGTCCTCTATAAAACTGCACTCCATCCCTAAGGAACCCCAGCAATGCACATGGAAGAGCACACACTGAGCGAAATGGACGATGAGCTGAAACTCATGCTCGGCCGCTTTCGGCACGAACAATTCGTCGAGAAACTCGGATGGCGGCTGCCCGCCCATCCGAGCCAGGCAGGTTGTGAATGGGATCAATACGACACCGAACACGCCCGCTACCTCCTGGCGTTCAATGCAGACCGCGCCATCGTTGGCTGCGCCCGGCTGATTCCCACCACGCTCCCCAACCTGCTTGAAGGGGTGTTCAGCCATGCCTGCGCCGGGGCGCCGCCCAAGCATCCAGCCGTCTGGGAAATGACTCGCTTCACCACCTGCGAACCGCAATTGGCGATGCCGTTGTTCTGGAGAAGCCTCAAGACGGCCGCCCTGGCGGGCGCAGAGGCCATCGTCGGGATCGTCAACAGCACCATGGAGCGCTATTACAAAATCAACGGAGTCCACTACGAACGGCTGGGCCCGGTCACGGTGCACCAGAATGAGAAAATCCTCGCCATCAAACTCTCGGCCCACCGCGAGCACCATCGCAGCGCGGTCGCACCGTCAGCCTTCATGTCCGGCACATTATTGAAAGAGACAGCTTGATACGGGCCGAGTCGTCCTTTTTGAATGCCCCTCAGATATAGCCCATCGCGACTGCGTAAGACACTGCCTGCACGCGGTTACTGGCGCCGATTTTGCGCTGGATGTTGCGGTGATGGTAATTCACGGTATCGGTGCACACCCCCATGATCACGCCGATTTCCTCCGAGGTCTTGCCGTCGGCCGTCCAGCGCAGCACATCACATTCCCTCCCACTGAACGCCACGCCCGTATTGAAGACACGCACGTCGCTCTCCAGCTCGGAAATTTTCTCGTGGGCCGCGGCGGCAAAGGCTCTGGTCACCGGCTTCAAGGCTTCAAATTCCTGAAGGCTGATGGGGTTGTTCTTGCGCGCCAGGCTTAACACCCCGACCCTCCCCTGGGCGTTGAACGAGGGTTGTGCCAGGCCGTGGCATAAATGTGAATCCTTGGCTTCAGACCACAGGTCCGCGCATCCCCGGAACAACTCATTGCTCCATAGAATGGGGGCCGACGAGACTTTGCTGTGCTTCACCGTGGGATCGATCACCGCGTAGTTAGCCGCCTGATATCGCTGCACCCAGTCCTCGGGGTAATTGCCGTACATATAAGTCCTGGGCCGCATGAACGGGGTCACGCTGCACATGCCGTAGGCAAAAAAATCAAACCGTAGTTCGCGCAAGGCCCTCAACGCGACAGCCGTAAACTCCTGCATATCCATGGTTCGCGCAAAGATACTATAAAAGTACGCATCCCATCCCAACTGCTGCCCTAATTCCATTTTGAGCACCACTAAAGTTGAAAACAGGCCGTTAGACTAGACCAACCTGAATCTCTGTCAACAAGCAAAATCACATCGTCATAGAAGGCTTTGCGCTAGCACTAGATTCATTGCGCCTAATCCAACCAACTACTTAGAACATTGCATCCCGGCGATGTTAGTAAGCCATTACCGCCTCTCAGCCGACGAATGAACCTGCCTCTTCACAATAATGCAACAGTTCATTCGGTGGGCTGCAGCCAACCCGTTCATACGCTAATCACTACAAGATCTGGTAGTCCACCCCCAAGAAACGCAGGTGTATAAACAACACCCGCTCAGCACCGCCAATGCCAGCCGCGCCAGCCATGCACTGGCCGCTGCCCAGCCGCTGAGCGCCGACTACCAGGCGCTGCTCGGCCGCGAGTACCCGCAGCTGCAGCGCTACCCGCTGGATGCGCAACGTTACCAGCAGAAGGTTGCCGAGCCCGGCCCGCAGCTGTGGATTGTCGACCCGCACGGCAACCTGGTGCTGCGCTACGACGGCAAGGTCAACGGCAAGCATGTGCTGGATGACCTGCGCCACCTGCTCAAGCTGTCCAATATCGGCTAGGAGCCTGCCATGGCCAGACCCGGATTTCGCCTTGCTGTGTTCGCCACCCTGCTGGCACTGCTGGTCGTCCTGCTCGGTGCCTATACCCGGCTGACCCATGCCGGCCTCGGCTGCCCCGACTGGCCGGGTTGCTATGGCTTCATCAGCGTGCCCAAGAGCGAAGCGCAACTGGCCCATGCCGAGCTGCACTTTCCTGAGCACCCGGTGGAAGCTGCCAAGGGCTGGGCCGAGATGGTTCACCGCTACTTTGCCGGGACTCTAGCCGTGGTAATCGCCCTGCTCGCTTTCCAGGCGCTGCGCCGGCATGCCCGCGATGGCCAGCCCTATCGCCTGCCCGTGCTGTTGCTGGGTGTGGTGTTGGCCCAGGCCGCCTTCGGCATGTGGACGGTCACCCTGAAGTTGTGGCCGCAAGTGGTCACGGCGCATTTGTTGGGGGGCTTTACCACGCTGAGCTTGCTGTTCCTGTTGTCACTGCGTCTATCACGGGCCTTTGCACCCTTGCCAAAACTGCCCCTGAGCTTGCGCCGGCTCGCTGCGTTGGCCCTGCTGGTGGTGATCGGCCAGATTGCTCTGGGTGGCTGGGTGAGTGCCAACTACGCAGCCGTCGCCTGCATCGACCTGCCGACCTGCCATGGCCAATGGTGGCCGGTGGCGGACTTCAGCAATGGCTTCCACCTGACCCAGCACGTCGGTCCAAACTACCTTGGCGGGCAACTGGACAGTGATGCCCGCACCGCCATCCACATCAGCCACCGGCTGGGCGCGTTGCTGGTGACCTGCGTGCTGCTGATGCTTAGCTGGAAGTTGCACCGCTGCGGCTTGCCCGGCCTGGCACGGGTGGTGCTGCTGGCGCTGACCCTGCAAGTGGGCCTGGGTATCAGCAACGTGGTGTTCCACCTGCCACTGGCGGTGGCTGTTGCGCACAATGCCGGCGGCGCGATGCTGCTGCTGAGCATGGTGCTGGTGAATTACCGCATTCGCGTGGTCGACAGGGTTCGCGTGGGGGTCGGCAATGGCTGGCGCCTGCGGCCTGTGGCTGGCGTGGGCATATCCCATCACATGAGGAACGATTCGTGGCGACGCTTCTGAGCGCAAGGCGGGCCAGCTGGCGCGATTACCTGGAGCTGACCAAGCCCAAGGTGGTGGTGCTGATGCTGATCACCTCGCTGGCAGGCATGTTCCTGGCCACCCGCGCGGGTGTGAGCTGGAGCGTGTTGCTGTTCGGCAACCTGGGGATCGGCTTGTGCGCGGGTGGCGCTGCGGTGGTCAACCATGTGGTGGACCGACGCATCGATGCACTGATGGCACGTACCCACAAGCGGCCGCTGGCCCAGGGTCGGGTCGAGCCGCTGCCGGCATTGCTGTTCGCCCTGGCACTGGCGCTGCTGGGCATGGCTCTGCTGCTGGCGTTCACCAACGCCCTCACGGCCTGGCTTACCCTGGCCTCGCTACTGGGCTATGCGGTGCTCTACACCGGCTTTCTCAAGCGCGCCACGCCACAGAACATCGTCATCGGCGGCCTGGCCGGCGCCGCCCCGCCGTTGCTTGGTTGGGTGGCGGTAAGCGGCCATGTCAGCGCTGAGCCCTTGCTGCTGGTGCTGATCATCTTCGCCTGGACCCCGCCGCACTTCTGGGCGCTGGCCATCCACCGCAAGGAGGAGTACGCCAAGGCCGATATCCCGATGTTGCCGGTGACCCATGGTGAGCGCTACACCAAGCTGCATATCTTGCTGTACACGCTGATTCTGCTGGCGGTAAGCCTGCTGCCGTATGCCATCCACATGAGCGGCCCGCTGTACCTGGCCTGTGCCCTGGTCTTGGGCCTGCGCTTCCTGCAATGGGGCTGGGTGTTGTACCGTGGCAGCCGGCCGCACGCGGCAATCGGCACCTTCAAGTACTCTATCGCCTACTTGTTCGCGCTGTTCATCGCGTTGCTCCTTGACCACTACCTGTTGCTGAACCTATGACCCGAACCCAGAAAACCGTCTTCATCCTCGTTGCCCTGGTCGCGTTGATCCTGGGCCTGACCGTCAACAAGGTGCTCAATGGTCGCGACCAGCCCAACCCCACCGAGCTGATCGACGCCGGCATCATCCTGCTGCCGCAGAGCCGCACTGTGGCCGACGTGACCATGACCAACCAGGACGGCCAGCCCGTGCGGCTGGATGACCTGAAGGGCAAATGGTCGCTGCTGTTCTTTGGTTACACCTACTGCCCGGACATCTGCCCGACCACCCTGGCCCAGTTGCGCCAGGTGAAGAGCGAGTTGCCCAAGGAAGCCGTCGACCGGCTGCAGGTGGTGCTGGTGAGTGTGGACCCGAACCGCGACACGCCGAACCAGCTGAAGCAGTACCTGGGCTATTTCGACAAGGACTTTGTCGGTGTGGCGGGGTCGATCGAAGACACCCAGAAGCTGGCCAATGCCTTGAGCATTCCGTTCATACCGGCGGATACCAGCAAGCCGGGGTACACCGTGGACCACAGCGGCAACCTGGCGGTTGTGGGGCCGGATGGGCGTCAGCGCGGGTTTATTCGTGCGCCGTTCAACAACCAGAAGCTGGTGGCGCAGTTGCCTGGGCTTGTGAAGCGGGATTGAGATTGATGGGCCTGCTGCGCAGGCCTATCGCGACACAAGGCCGCTCCTACAGGGGTACGCGGTCTCTTGTAGGAGCGGCCTTGTGTCGCGAAAGGGCCGCAAAGCGGCCCCAGGGGTGTCGGATCAGAACGCTGGAACCACAGCGCCCTTGTACTTCTCGATGATGAATTGCTTCACCTCTGGCGAGTGCAGTGCAGCTGCCAGTTTCTTCATGTCTTCCGAGTCCTTGTTGTCCGGGCGGGCAACCAGGATGTTCACGTAAGGCGAGTCGCTGCCTTCGATGGCCAGCGCGTCTTTTTCCGGGTTCAGCTTGGCTTCCAGCGCGTAGTTGGTGTTGATCAGGGCGGCATCGACCTGGGTCAGCACACGCGGGATGGTGGCCGCTTCCAGCTCACGGAACTTGATGCTTTTCGGGTTCTCGGCAACATCCTTCACGGTGGACAGGATGTTCTTGTTGTCCTTGAGCTTGATCACACCGGCCTTGTCCAGCAGCAGCAAGGCGCGGCCGCCGTTGGTGGCGTCGTTGGGGATGACCACGGTAGCGCCGGAGGACAGCTCGTCCAGCTTCTTGATCTTGGTCGAATACACGCCCAGCGGCTCGATGTGCACGCCCGCCACGCTCACCAGGTTGGTGCCCTTGGCCTTGTTGAACTCATCCAGGTATGGCTGGTGCTGGAAGAAGTTGGCGTCCAGGCGCTTTTCGGCCACCTGCACGTTCGGCTGAATGTAATCGGTGAATTCCTTGACCTTCAGCTCCACGCCTTCTTTGGCCAACTGCGGTTTGACGAAGTTGAGGATCTCGGCGTGCGGCACCGGGGTGGCGGCAACGGTCAGGGTATCGGCGTGGGCCGAGAAGGCCGCGACAGCGGCAGCGACAGCAAGCAGCTTCTTCATTGATCACTCCTTGTGAGGGCCGCGACGGCCCCCGAACGGGTCGGCCGGGCCGACCCTATTGGGGTTACTTACGGGAAAAATGTACGACCAGTTTGTCGCCCACGCTTTGCAGGACTTGAACCAGTACCAGCAGCAGAACCACGGTCACTACCATCACATCGGTCTGGAAACGCTGGTAACCGAAGCGGATAGCCAGATCGCCCAGGCCGCCCGCACCCACCACACCGGCCATGGCGGTGTACGAAACCAGGGTGATGGCGGTGACGGTAATGGCTGCGAAGATACCCGGGCGGGCCTCCGGCAGCAGTGCGCTGGTGATGATCTGGCGGGTGGTGGCGCCCATCGACTGGGTGGCTTCGATGATGCCGCGGTCCACTTCACGCAGAGCGGTTTCAACCAGGCGGGCAAAGAACGGCGTGGCACCCACTACCAGTGGTGGGATGGCGCCGGCAACGCCCAGCGAGGTGCCGGTGATCAGCACGGTGAATGGGATCATCACGATCAGCAGGATGATGAACGGCAGCGAGCGCAGGATGTTGACCACCAGCGACAGCAGCGCGTACACGCCCTTCTGTTCGAACATCTGCTTCGGCCCGCAGAGGAACAGCAGCACACCCAGCGGCAGGCCCAGCAGCACGGTGAAGAACAGCGAGCCGAACAGCATGATCATGGTGTCGATGGTGGCCAGCCAGATTTCGGCCCAGTCGACGTTGGCGAAGAAATTCAGGGCGTCCATCAACGCAGTACCTCCATATGTACGTCAGCTGCCTTGAAGCGGGCAAACGCCGCTTCCATGTCTCCGCCGATCAGGGCGAGGGTGAGCTGGCCATAGGGGACATCCTTGATGCGGTCGATACGCCCGGCGAGGATGCTGTAGTCCACACCGGTTTCGCGGGCCACGGTGCCCAGCAACGGCGCGTAGGTAGCGTCGCCTTGGAAGGTCAGGCGCACGATGCGGCCCGGTACGTGGGCAAAGTCGTCGCGCTGCTCGCCTTCGTCGACCTGCTCGTCTTCTTGGACGAAGCGCTTGGTGGTGGGGTGCTGCGGGTGCAGGAACACCTCGGCCACCGAGCCTTGCTCGACAATCTGGCCGGCGTCCATCACCGCCACGCGGTCGCAGACCCGGCGGATCACGTCCATCTCGTGGGTGATCAGCACGATGGTCAGCTTCAGCTCACGGTTGATTTCGGCCAGCAGTTGCAGGACCGAGGCCGTGGTTTGCGGGTCGAGGGCACTGGTGGCCTCGTCGCACAGCAGGATCTTCGGGTTGGTGGACAGGGCGCGGGCGATACCGACGCGCTGCTTCTGGCCGCCGGACAGCTGCGCCGGGTACTTCTTGGCGTGGTCTGACAGGCCCACGCGGGCCAGCAACTCGGTGACGCGCGTGTCGATCTCACTGCGCGACAGCTCGCCGGCCAGGGTCAATGGCAGGGCGACGTTGTCGGCGACGGTCTTGGAGGCCAGCAGGTTGAAGTGCTGGAAAATCATCCCGACCTGCTGGCGGAAGCCGCGCAGCTGGCTGGCGTTGAACGCGGTGACGTCTTCGCCGTCGACGATGATCTTGCCGCCGGAAGGTTCTTCCAGACGGTTGATCAGGCGCAGCATGGTGCTTTTGCCGGCGCCGGAATGGCCGATCAGGCCGAACACCTGGCCATCTTCGATGGTCAGGCTGGTCGGATTCAGTGCGGGGATTTCCCTACCGGCAACGCGGTAGGTTTTATGTACCTGTTGGAACTCGATCACGTAGCGAACCTTGTGGGGCGCATTGAAATTTGAATCAGCGGTTAGCTGGGGTCGCGCATTTTAGCCTTTTCCCATAGCTGTTCTTAGCATTTATTTCGTAATGCACCAATCCATCGGGCATATCGCGACAACCGGTAATCCTGATTGAACGCTCGGCAATGCCTCCCAGTCACTACTTGAACAAGCCCGAAACGGGCACGCCTGAAGACTGACGAGGAGAGCCGACCATGCCCAGCAAGAAAACGGACGCGCCCAAGCACAGCGAGGCCGCCGGCACCCAGACCCCTGATCGGGCCAACACCAACGCCAAGCTGCAGAGCCTGGAGGCCTTCCGCAGCGATGCCACGGGCCAGGCCTTGCGCACCAACCAAGGGGTGAAGATCGCCGATAACCAGAACAGCCTCAAGGCGGGTGTTCGAGGGCCGTCGTTGCTTGAAGATTTCATCATGCGCGAGAAGATCACCCACTTTGACCATGAGCGCATCCCTGAGCGCATCGTCCATGCCCGGGGTACCGGGGCGCACGGCTACTTTCAGAGCTATGGCTGCCATGCCGAGCTGACCAAGGCCGGTTTCCTGCAGGACCCGGAAAAGATCACCCCGGTATTCGTGCGCTTTTCCACCGTACAAGGGCCGCGCGGCTCGGGTGACACGGTGCGTGATGTGCGCGGTTTTGCCGTCAAGTTCTACACCGATGAAGGCAACTTCGATCTGGTTGGCAACAACATGCCGGTATTTTTCATTCAAGATGCCATCAAGTTCCCGGACTTCGTGCATGCGGTGAAGCCAGAGCCACAGAATGAAATGCCCACCGGCGGCTCTGCCCACGACACGTTCTGGGACTTCGTTTCGCTGGTGCCGGAGTCGGCGCATATGGTGATCTGGGCCATGTCCGACCGCGCCATCCCGCGCAGCTTGCGAATGATGGAAGGCTTTGGCGTGCACACCTTCCGCCTGATCAACGCCGAGGGTGTGGCCAGTTTCGTCAAGTTCCACTGGAAGCCCCGTCAGGGCGTGCACTCGGTGTTGTGGGACGAAGCGCAGAAGCTGGCAGGCAAGGACACCGACTATCACCGCCGTGACCTGTGGGAAGCCATCGAGACCGGGGACTACCCGGAATGGGAGCTGGGCGTGCAGGTGGTACCCGAGGCCGACGAGCACAAGTACGACTTCGACCTGCTCGACCCGACCAAGCTCATTCCTGAAGAGCTGGTGCCGGTGAAGCTGCTGGGCAAGATGGTGCTCAACCGCAACCCGGACAACTTCTTCGCAGAAACCGAGCAGGTGGCGTTCTGCCCAGGGCATATCGTGCCGGGCATCGACTTTACCAACGACCCCCTGCTGCAGGGGCGATTGTTCTCGTACACC
Source organism: Pseudomonas sp. LFS074 (assembly GCF_047978165.1). Classification (NCBI taxonomy): domain Bacteria; kingdom Pseudomonadati; phylum Pseudomonadota; class Gammaproteobacteria; order Pseudomonadales; family Pseudomonadaceae; genus Pseudomonas; species Pseudomonas sp. LFS074. The sequence goes on from NZ_JBFPFV010000001.1 coordinate 70,289, forward strand.
GATACGCAGATCAGCCGGCTGGGCGGGCCGAACTTCCATGAAATCCCGATCAACCGCCCGGTGGCGCCGAACCACAGCAGCCAGCGCGATGCCATGCACCGCATGACCATCGACAAGGGCCGGGCTTCGTACGAACCCAACTCCATCGACGGCGGCTGGCCGAAGGAAACACCCCCTGCTGCACAGGACGGTGGCTTCGAGAGTTATCAGGAGCGGATCGATGCACACAAGATCCGCCAGCGTAGCGAATCGTTCGGCGATCACTTCTCTCAGGCGCGGCTGTTCTTCCAGAGCATGAGCCCGACCGAGCAGCAGCACATCATCAAGGCTTACAGTTTCGAGCTGGGCAAGGTGGAGCGTGAAGCCATCCGTGCCCGGGAGGTTAACGAGATTCTGGCCAATATCGACCTGAAGCTGGCGGCGGCGGTGGCGGCCAACCTGGGGCTGCCTGCGCCCAAGCAGGGAACGGTCAAGGTGAAAGGCAGCAAGCTCGCGCAGTCCAAGGCGTTGAGCCAGATGAACCACCCCGGTGACGTGGGCATCAAGGGGCGCAAAATTGCGCTGCTGGTGGCGGATGGCGTGGACGGTGCTAGCGTCGACAAGCTGGTGAAGGCGCTGGAAGCACACAGTACACGGCCGATGCTGTTAGGGCCGACATCGGCGCCGGTAAAGACTGCGGACGGTAAGCAGCTGCCGGTGGATGCGTCGATGGAAGGGATGCCTTCGATCATGTTCGACGGGATTGTCGTGCCAGGAGGCAAGGCTTCGGCGGACGCCTTGGTGGCCAGCGGGCTGGCCAAGCACTTCTTGCTGGAGGGCTACAAGCACCTGAAGGCGATGGTGTTGACCAAGGAGCTGGCGTCCGGCCTTGGGCTGAAGGAGGACAAGGGATTGCTGCTGGGGGATGACCAGAAGACCGTGGATGCCTTTGTCAAAGCGGTTGAAGGGCACCGGGTTTGGGAGCGGGAAGCAGCTGCGGAGGCTGTGCCGGCCTGATAGGTCCTATTCGCGGGTAAACCCGCTCCCACAGGTACAGCACCGACCTCGAAACCTGTGCTATCCCTGTGGGAGCGGGTTTACCCGCGAAGCTTTTTACTGCTGATGCGGTACCAGAACCACCTGCGCCGGCAGCGAGCGCTGGATCTCATGGGTCTGCTTCAGATCGAAACCACTGTCGATCTTGCGCACCCGCTTTTCCAGCAAAGTCTTAAGCCAAGGTGCGTCGTCAGTGCGCGGCACCTGGAGCACCACCTCGCAGTCATAGCTCACCACATCGGCGGCAATATCATCGAGCTGACGGCGCATGGCGCGGCTGTCAGTGGTCTTCAAGGCCACCACAGTGCTTGGCGCTGTCGGGTCGATGATACGTGCCTTGGGTTTGGCTTCAGCGGCTTTCAAGGCGGCCTCTGCCTTCTCCAGCTCGGCCTTGCGTGCCTGGCTCAGGGGATCGCCACCGGTCACTGCCGGGGCTTGCGGCATCAGTGCGCGAGCACGGGCCAACGCGGTAGCGGCCGCGTTCACATCGCCCTTCTGCAGGACGATCTGGCTGCGCTGCAGGTAGGCTTCGGCCAGCTGGCGCTGGTATTGCTCCGAGCGTGGGTCATCCGGCGACTGGGCCTGCAGGGCTGCAAGCTGGTCTTCGGCGGTGGCCAGCTCGTTGCTGGCGATATTTTGTTGCAACTGCTGCCAGGCATCGGCTTGGGCAGGTGCGGTGGCCTGCTCGACCGGCGCGCTGGAACAGGCAGCCAGGAACAGGGAAAACGCGGCAACAAGCAGATAACGGGAGGCGAACGGCTTCATTCCTGCGACTCTCTATTTGCGCAAAAAGCGAGCAAGTCTACACCCAGGTGCGCACGCTCGAAAACAGGTCTTACAGACCCTTTACCCGGCAAAAGGTTGCAAGGCGTGCCTGCACACGCCCTGCTTCTCAGCGTTTTGGCAGGGCCAGGCTCAGCAAGAATAGCACCGCCGCGCAGACCACGATCGACGGGCCGGCGGGGGTGTCCTTGAACCAGGACATGGCCAGGCCACCGCACACAGCGGTAACGCCCAGCAGGCTGGCGCCAAGGGCCATCTGCTCTGGCGAGCGGGCGTGACGCTGTGCCGCAGCCGCAGGGATGATCAGCAGCGAGGTGATCAGCAGCACACCGACGATCTTCATGGCCACGGCAATTACCACCGCAATCAACAGCATGAGCGCCAGGCGCAGGCCGGCCACAGGCAGGCCTTCGACCATGGCCAGCTCTTCGTGCACGGTAACCGCCAGCAGCGGCCGCCACAGCACGGCGAGCAACAGCAGCACCAGCGCACTGCCGCCGAGGATCCAGGCCAGGTCGGTGGTGCTGATGGCCAGCAGGTCGCCGAACAGGTACGCCATCAGGTCGATGCGCACATCGTGCATGAAGCTCAGTACCACCAGGCCCAGCGACAGGGTGCTGGGGGCGAGGATGCCGAGCAGGGTGTCGGAGGCCAGCGGCTGGCGTTGCTGCAAGGTCACCAGCAGGATTGCCAGCAACAGGCAGCCCACGGTTACCGCCAGCGCTGGGCTGACGTCCAGGGCGAAGCCCAAGGCAACACCGAGCAAGGCGGCATGGGACAAGGTGTCGCCAAAGTAGGCCATGCGCCGCCACACCACGAAGGAGCCCAGCGGGCCGGCGACCAGCGCCAGGGACAAACCGGCAAGCAGGGCGTAGAGAAGAAAATCAGCCATGCTTGCAGTGCTCTCCGTGAACATGGGTGCCAGGGGCGACCACCGAGCCGTGCAGGTCGTGGCTGTGGTCGTGATGGTGGTGGTAGATGGCCAGGCTAGGTGCGGTCTGGCCAAACAGCTCGACGAACGCTGGGTCGCCGCTGACTTGCTCGGGGTGGCCCGAGCAGCATACGTGGCGGTTCAGGCACACCACCTGGTCGGTGGCGCTCATCACCAGGTGCAGGTCGTGGGACACCATCAGCACGCCGCAGCCGTGGCGGTCGCGCAGGCGGGTGATGAGGTTGTACAGTTCGGTCTGGCCGACCACGTCCACACCTTGTACCGGTTCGTCGAGCACCAGCAACTGGGGCTCGCGCAACAGGGCGCGGGCCAGCAGTACGCGTTGCATCTCGCCGCCGGAAATGGTCTGGATAGGGCTGTCGATGACCTGCTCGGCGCCCACTTCCTGCAGCGCGGACAAGGCTGCCGCGCGGTCTACGCCGGGCACCAGGCGCAAGAAGCGCAGCACCGACAGCGGCAGCGTGGCATCGACCTGGATCTTTTGTGGCATGTAGCCAATGCGCAGCTTGGGCTTGCGCCATACCTTGCCGCGGTGTGGCTTGAGCAGACCGAGTACGGCGCGCACCAGGGTGGTCTTGCCGGCACCGTTGGGGCCGATCAGGGTGACGATCTGACCGGGGGCGACCGACAGGTCGATGCTGTCGAGTACTGCCTCGCCGCCAAAAGTGACGCCGACCTGTTCCAGGCGGATCAAGGCATCGCTCATGCCGCGCTCCGGCAGCTGCCGCACAGCCCGACCACTTCCACGGTCTGGGTCTCGACCGTGAAGCCCACGCCTTTGGCGCTGTCGATGATGGCATCGCTGATGCTGCTCTGCTCCAGCTCGATGGCCACATGGCAGGCGCGGCAAATCAGGAACTGGCCTTGATGCACATGCTCGGGGTGGCTGCAGCCGATGAAGGCGTTGAGCGAGGCGATGCGGTGCACCAGGCCGTTTTCCAGCAGGAAGTCCAGCGCGCGGTACACCGTGGGCGGGGCGGCGCGGCGGCCGTCCTGCTCGCTGAGCACGGCAAGGATGTCGTAGGCGCCCAGTGGCTTGTGGCTTTGCCACACCAGCTCCAGCACTCGACGGCGCAGCGCGGTCAGGCGCAGGCCCAGGCGGGTGCACAAGGCGTCGGCTTCAGCCAGTGCGCTGTGTACGCAATGGGAGTGATCGTGAGGACGGTTGGCCAGCGGCGTGATGGACATGGGCAGCGACGGTTCTGGATGGAGACGTTATTATGTTACCTGTTTCTGACGACTCGAGTATCCACCGTGTCCCGATTCCTAGCTCTGTTTGTCGCTTTCATCGCATTTTCCGCCCAGGCCGATGTGCGCGTGCTCACCAGTATCAAGCCCCTGCAGCAGATTGCCGCTGCCGTGCAGGATGGCATTGGCAGCCCTGACGTCTTGCTGCCACCAGGCGCTTCGCCGCACCACTACGCGCTGCGCCCGTCCGATGTACGGCGGGTGGGTGATGCCGACCTGCTGTACTGGATCGGCCCGGACATGGAGAACTTCCTACCGCGTGTCTTGGCTAGCCGCAGCAAGGCCACCGTGGCCGTGCAGTCGCTGACGGGCATGAAGCTGCGTCACTTTGGCGAGGACAGCCACTCCCATGAGGAAGAAAGCCACGACGACCATGACCATGATCACCGGCCGGGCAGCCTGGATGCGCACTTGTGGCTATCGTCGGTCAATGCGCGGGTAATCGCGGCAAAAATGGCGGCTGATCTGGCCCAGGTCGACCCGGCCAATGCGGCTCGCTACCAGAGCAACCTGAAGGCTTTCGACGAGCGTCTGGATGCACTGGATGCGCGTATCAAGGCGCGGGTGGACGGTATTGCCGGCAAACCTTATTTCGTGTTCCACGAAGCGTTCGATTACTTCGAGGCTGAATATGGTTTGAAGCACACCGGCGTATTCAGCGTGGCGTCCGAGGTGCAGCCTGGGGCGCAACATGTGGCGGCCATGCGCAAGCGCCTGCAGGAAGTGGGCAAGACCTGTGTGTTCAGCGAGCCGCCACTGCGACCGCGCTTGGCCGAGACCTTGACCGCCGGGCTGCCGGTGCGCCTGGCCGAGCTGGATGCGCTGGGCGGAACAGACCCGGTGGATGGCAAGGGCTATGAGCGCTTGCTGGAAAAGCTGGGCGGCGACTTGGCTGGGTGCCTGGAACAGCTCTAAGCCTGTGCCGGCCTCGTCGCGGGCATGCCCGCGAAGAGGCCGAATAGAAACTAGAGGGCGAATGGCAGGTGCAAAGCCACCTGCTGGCGCTGCGCCAGACGCACTTCGAACTCGCTCGGGTCATGGATCATCACATCCATTCCGGCAAACGACTCCGCTGCAATCAGGCGCGACAGCCAGAACCGCACGCAGCCTACCCGCAGCATTTCCGGCCACAGCTCGGCCTCGGCAGCCGTGAATGGCCGCAGCGCCGCATAGGCAGCCAGCAGCGCCTGTGCACGCGGCACATCCACCGCACCCTGCTCGTCCAGGCACCAGTCGTTCACGGTAATGGCGATGTCATACAGCATCGGCCCGGAACAGGCGTTGTAGAAGTCGATCACCCCGGTCAGGTGGGTGCCTTCGAACATCACGTTGTCGCGGAACAGGTCGGCATGCAGGTTGGCCCGTGGCAAGGCCAGGATCTGCGCTTTGTGCGCGGTGATTTCGTCCAGTGCCGGTTGCAGCAGCTTGGCTTGCTCGGCGGTCAGGCGTGGCAACAGTTCGGCACCCGAGGCCAGCATCCAGTCCAGGCCACGGTCGGTCTTGCGCTCGATGATGTGCGCGCGGGTGGCCAGGTGAATGTGCGCCAGCAACTCGCCGACCTGGGCGCAGTGCTGGTTGTTCGGTGCCTTGATGTGCTTGCCCGACAGCCTTGGCTGCAGCAGCGCAGGCTTGCCGCACAGCTCGCGCAGGCCGTTGCCGTCGCGGTCACGAATGGCATAGGGCACCGGCATGTCGGCGGCGTGCAGGGTATCGAGCAGCTCGATAAAGAACGGCATGTCCTCGCTTGGCCCGCGCTCGATCAGCGTCAGGACGAACTCCCCCTGTTCGAGGCTGACGAAGAAATTGCTGTTTTCGGTGCCGGCGGCAATGCCCTGGAAGTCGAGCAGACGGCCCAGCTGGTACGGCGCCAGAAAGGTTTCCAGCTCAGGCCGGGTCACGGGGGTGAAGACTGACATGATGAAAAAATGCCCATACGGGCACTTCCGCCGGGAAGTGCCGGGTTGATGTGAACGGTGCGCGTCAGATTACCACTCGAAGATCTTCCAGGACGGAATCAGCATGTCCGGCTGGTCGGATCGAATGAAATTGGCATCAGTGCCATCGGCGCGTACCAGAAAATAAGGCTTGCCGTTTTTCGGCGTGATCTTGATCGCATACAGGAAGCCGTTTTGCCGGTACTCCTGGATGGTTTTGTCGCCTTCCGTGCGAATGGTCACCTCGGGATCGGCCGAGGGGGCGTCGTCCGCCGCCAGGGTAACGACAGGCATGGTTGCCAACAGGCCGAGCAGTAACAGGCGATTGAGTGTACGCATGATAACCTAGTCCCTTTGTCGTCAATGATTCTGGCTATTCTAGCGCCGGACCCGTCGAAAAGGTTGATTCTGCTCATGAGCCAAGCGCCCCTCGTCCTGGTGGACGGTTCCTCCTACCTGTACCGCGCCTTTCACGCGCTGCCGCCGCTGACCACGTCCAAGGGCATGCCGACCGGTGCGGTGAAGGGTGTGCTGAACATGCTCAAGAGCCTGCGCAAGCAATACCCCGACAGCCTGTTCGCCGTGGTGTTCGACGCCAAGGGCGGCACTTTCCGCGATGCCATGTTCGCCGACTACAAGGCCAACCGCCCCAGCATGCCGGACGACCTGCGGGTGCAGGTCGAGCCGCTGCATGCCAGCGTGAAGGCGCTGGGCTATCCGTTACTGTGCGTCGAGGGTGTAGAGGCCGACGACGTCATCGGCACCCTGGCGCGCAGTGCTGCCGCGAAGGGTCGCCCGGTGATCATTTCGACCGGTGACAAGGACATGGCTCAGCTGGTGGACGGGCACATTACCTTGGTCAACACCATGACCGGAAGCGTGCTGGACGTGGCTGGCGTGCACGAGAAATTTGGCGTCGGCCCGGAACATATCATCGACTTCCTGGCCCTGATGGGTGACAAGGTCGACAACATTCCCGGCGTACCGGGCGTGGGCGAAAAAACCGCCGTGGGCCTGCTGACCGGTATCGGCGGCGGCCTCAGCGATTTGTACGCGAACCTGGACAAGGTACCGGCACTGGCCATTCGTGGCGCCAAGACCTTGCCGGCCAAGCTTGAAGAGCACCGGGACGCAGCGTTCCTGTCCTACGAGCTGGCCACCATCAAGGTCGATGTGCCGCTGGATGTCGAAGTGGATGCGCTGGTGTGCGGTGAGCCTGATCGCGAAGCGTTGCAGGCGCTGTACACCGAGATGGAGTTCAAGACCTGGGTTGCCGAAGTGCAGCGTGAGGCCGCAAGGGCGGGTAATGAGGTTGCGCCGGTCGAAGAGCCGGCGGCCAAGGTTGAGCCGACGTACGAAACCATTCTTGACCAGGCCCGTTTCGAGGCCTGGCTGGAAAAGCTGCGTCAGGCGCCGCTGTTCGCCTTCGATACCGAAACAACCGGCCTGGATGCCCAGAAGGCGCAGCTGGTTGGCCTGTCTTTCGCTGTTGCGCCCCATGAGGCGGCTTATGTGCCGCTGGCCCACGATTACGAAGGCGCGCCAGCCCAACTGGACCGCGACGCCGTGCTGCTGGCGCTGAAACCACTGCTGGAAGACCCGGCCAAGGCCAAGGTCGGGCAGAACGCGAAGTATGACATCAACATCCTCGCCAATGGCTCGCCCGCCATCGAGATGCGTGGCGTGGCCTACGACACCATGCTCGAGTCGTATGTGCTGAACTCCACCGCCACCCGTCATGACATGGACAGCCTGGCGCAGAAGTACCTCGACCACACCACCATCGCCTTCGAGGATATCGCCGGCAAGGGCGCCAAGCAGCTCACTTTCAACCAGATCAACCTGGACAAGGCCGGCCCCTACGCGGCCGAAGACGCCGACATCACCCTGCGCCTGCACCAGGCGCTGCAGGCACGCCTGGCACAGACGCCAAGCGTGCAGCCGGTGCTGATGGACATCGAGATGCCGCTGGTGCCAGTGCTGGCCAAGATCGAGCGCCAGGGCGCGCTGGTCGATGCCGCGCTGTTGCACGTCCAAAGCGGCGAACTGGGCGTGAAGATGGGCGAACTGGAGCAACGTGCCTACGAGCTGGCCGGCGAGGAATTCAACCTCGGCTCGCCCAAGCAGTTGGGCGCGATCCTTTACGACAAGCTTGGCATGCCGGTGCTGAGCAAGACCGCCAAGGGCCAGCCCTCCACCGCCGAAGCGGTGCTCGATGAGCTGGCCTTGCTCGGTTACCCACTGCCTGAGGTACTGATGCAGTACCGCAGCCTGAGCAAGCTCAAAAGCACCTACACAGACAAGCTGCCGGGCCAGATCAACCCACGCACCGGGCGTATCCACACCTCCTACCAGCAGGCTGTGGCGGCCACTGGCCGGCTGTCGTCGAGCGACCCTAACCTGCAGAACATCCCGATCCGTACCGCCGAAGGCCGGCGCATCCGCCAGGCGTTCATCGCCAGCCCAGGATACAAACTGCTGGCGGCGGACTACTCGCAGATCGAGTTGCGCATCATGGCCCACCTGGCCAAGGACGAAGGCTTGCTGCACGCTTTCCGCAACGACCTCGACGTGCACCGCGCCACGGCGGCGGAAGTGTTCGGTGTGGCCTTGCAAGACGTCACCACCGACCAACGTCGCAAGGCCAAGGCCATCAACTTCGGCCTGATCTACGGCATGAGCGCCTTTGGTTTGGCCAAGCAGATCGGCGTCGACCGCAAGCAGTCGCAGGATTACATCGACCGCTACTTCGCCCGCTACCCAGGCGTGCTGGCCTACATGGAACGCACCCGCGCTCAGGCGGCCGAGCAAGGTTTTGTCGAAACCCTGTTCGGCCGTCGTCTGTACCTGCCGGACATCAACGCCAAGAACCCCGCCCTGCGCAAAGGCGCCGAGCGTACGGCGATCAACGCGCCGATGCAGGGCACCGCGGCCGACATCATCAAGCGGGCCATGGTCAATGTGGATAACTGGCTGAGCGAGAGCGGGCTGGATGCCCGAGTGATCCTGCAGGTACACGACGAACTGGTACTCGAGGTACGCGAGGACCTGGTTCAGCAGGTGAAAGATGAAATTCGCCAGCACATGAGCCAGGCAGCGCAGCTGGATGTACCGCTGCTGGTGGAGGCAGGAATTGGTGCGAATTGGGACGAAGCTCACTGATTGAGCAGGGAAAGCTGTGTAGGATCTGCGACGTAGCGACGCGGATCCTGGCACCGCTCAGTGCCATTGGTGCTGAAGTTTCATGAAACTATCGCAAATAGTTTTCAGGGCTTCGGAACTAAACCGGTGAAGCGGAACTCAGAGTAACTGAATGGCTGGTGAAGCCCTTCGATGCTCCTATGTTGTGTTAAGTGTTGGCAGATATCTGGACCCCGCCCTAGCGGTCCGGACTTAGACCCCGAACTTCCCCCTCCCCATACGAAGTCCGGGGTTTTTTTTGCCCGGAATTTGCCACCAAGGTGCCCCGCTCCCACAAGAGCGGGGCAGTGCAGCTTCAGGCGACTGGCTTGTCTTCCAGCTCCATCCAGCCCGCCAGCACCCGGTAGGCGTCTTCCACGCCCAGGCGCTTGGGTGCCGAGAACAGCTGGATGGTCACGCCATCGCCCCAGCCCTTGCGGATTTCCGACTGCACCTTGAGCAAGGTGTTCTTGCCCGCGCCGTGGGTCAGCTTGTCGGCCTTGGTCAGCAGGATGTGCATCGGCATGCCGCTGGCCTTGGCCCAGTCGAGCATCATCTTGTCGAAGTCGGTCATCGGGTGGCGCACGTCCATCATCAGGATCACGCCACGCAGGCACTCCCGGCTGCCCAGGTAGGCTTCCAGGTGTTTCTGCCAGTGCTGCTTGAGCGGAATCGGGACTTTTGCATAACCGTAGCCCGGCAGGTCGACCAAACGCCGTTCATCGTCCAGACTGAAGAAATTCAACAGCTGGGTGCGCCCTGGAGTTTTCGAGGTACGCGCCAGGCTGGCATGAGTCAGGGTGTTGAGGGCGCTGGATTTGCCGGCGTTTGAACGGCCGGCAAAAGCCACCTCGTAACCCTGGTCGTCCGGGCATTGTTCGACCTTGGCTGCGCTAAGGGCGAATGTGGCTTTCTGGCAGAGGCCGAGGATGGGGTTCTTGACTTGCATGGGATATCCGATGTGGGTGTTGCCTGACTCTGTAGGCCCGAGCCTGGCAAGCGGTGTCGTTTCCGTTTGGATGGCGGAAGTATATAATGCCCCAGTTTTTGTGTGCTCATTCTCCCAGCGAAGGAGAACGGGCATGGGGTGTCGAACAATAGCTCGCGCAACAGAACGCAGCGCGGCCCCCAACCCTGAAGGTCGTTCCGCATGGCGAAATGGCTGCTTGCTGTCGGTATGTTCCTGCCGGTTTTCAGCGCACAGGCTACACAGGATCCCGAGGTGTTGTACAACCGCACGTGTGCGGCCTGTCACACCGGGCAGTTGCCACAGGCACCCAGACAGGGTGACCGGGCGGCTTGGGAGCCAAGGCTGGCGCAAGGCATGGAGGTACTGGTGAAGCACGTGACCCAGGGTTTCAAGGCTATGCCGCCGCGTGGATTGTGCATGGACTGCAGTGCCGAGGACTACCGTTTGGTCATCCTTTGGATGAGCGGCAGTCCCGATACATAACATTTCACCCTTAGCCGTGTTGGATTAGCTGATGAACAAACTAGTCGTGAGTCTGCTGTTGACCCTGGGTGTCGCAGGTGCGGCCACTGCTGCGCAACCTATCAAAGGCGATGCCGCCGCTGGCCAGGCCAAGACTGCCGTCTGTGGCGCCTGCCACAACCCCGACGGCAACAGCCTGGCACCGAATTTCCCGAAACTGGCCGGCCAAGGCCAGCGCTACCTCGAAAAACAACTGCACGATATCAAGTCGGGCAAGCGTACCGTGTTGGAGATGACCGGCATGCTGACCGCCTTCAGCGACCAGGACCTGGCCGACATCGCCGCCTACTTCTCCAGCCAGAAAGGTAGCGTGGGCGCTGCCGACCCCAAGCTGGTCGAGCGCGGCCGTTCGCTGTTCAATGGCGGCGACCTGGAGAAAGGCATGCCTGCCTGCACCGGCTGCCACTCGCCCAACGGCGCAGGCATCGCTTTGGCCGGCTTCCCGCACCTGGGCGGCCAGCACTCTCAGTACGTGACCAAGCAGCTCACGGACTTCCGCGAAGGCAACCGCACCAACGATGGCGATGCCATGACCATGCGCACCATTGCCGGCAAGCTGAGCAACCACGACATCGAGGCGTTGGCCAGCTATATCCAGGGCCTGCATTAACTTTCAGTTAATGTTGTAGGCCAATGATGAAAGGGCGGCCGGGCCGCCCTTTTTTCAGTCCGCAGCCGTTACACTACAGAACTCGGCCCTTCCCGGCCTGTCTCAGTGCAGGTCGCGTCGTGGCGACCCATGACTGCTCAGGAGTAAAGCATGCGTAAACTGATTCTCAGCGCTGCGCTGGTCGCCGCCAGCGTATTCGGTATGACTGCCGTCCAGGCCGCGGAGCCTGTTGCCGGCAAGGAATACATCGAGCTGAGCAACCCTGTTCAGGTTTCCGTGCCTGGCAAGATCGAAGTGGTCGAGTTGTTCTGGTACGGCTGCCCTCACTGCTACCACTTCGAGCCGGTCATCAACCCGTGGGTCGACAAGCTGCCCAAGGACGTCAACTTCAAACGCGTACCGGCCATGTTCGGTGGCCCTTGGGATGCACACGGCCAGATGTTCCTGACCCTCGAAGCCATGGGCGTCGAGCACAAGGTGCACGCGGCGGTGTTCGATGCCATCCAGAACCAGCGCAAGCATTTGACCAAACCAGAAGAGATGGCCGACTTCCTCGCCACTCAGGGCGTGGACAAGGACAAGTTCCTCGCCACCTTCAATTCGTTCGCCATCAAGGGCCAGGTCAACCAGGCCAAGGAACTGGCGAAGAAGTATGAAATCACCGGCGTACCGAGCATGGTGGTCAACGGCAAGTATCGCTTCGACCTGGGTACTGCCGGCGGGCCGGAAGGTGTGCTGAACGTCGCCGACCAGCTGATCGAGAAGGAGCGCGCCGCTAAGTAAGCGGCGTAACCCATGCCCCGCCTCAGAGCTACGCGTGGCATTGGCCTGCACCAGCCGCAGGTCAACGAGCACCACCTGCAGGCCCCAGGCCTGCCCGAGGATGGTCGGCTGCGGCTGCTCAGTTTCAACATCCAGGTGGGCATCAGCACCGAGCGCTACCGGCATTACCTGACCCGTAGCTGGCAGCACTTGCTGCCGCACAACGGGCGGGCCGGCAACCTGCAGAAGATCGGCAAGCTGCTGGGTGACTTCGACCTGGTGGCCCTGCAGGAAGCCGACGGCGGTAGCCTGCGCTCGGGCTACGTCAACCAGGTGGAACACTTGGCCCATCTGGGTGCCTTCCCCTATTGGTACCAGCAGCTCAACCGTAACCTCGGGCGTTTTGCCCAGCACAGCAACGGCGTGCTCAGCCGCCTGAAACCGCAACTGCTCGAAGACCACCCGTTGCCAGGGCCGGCCGGGCGTGGTGCGATCCTGGTGCGTTTTGGCGAGGGCAAAGATGCGCTGATCGTGGTGATGATGCACCTGGCATTGGGGGCCAAGACCCGCGCCCTGCAGCTGGGCTACATTCGCGAGCTGATTGGCGGTTACCGTCACCAGGTACTGATGGGCGACATGAACACCCATGCCACCGACCTGCTGGAGCATTCGCCGTTGCGCGACCTTGGCCTGGTTGCCCCGCAAGTCGAAGCCACTTTCCCCAGCTGGCGACCGCAACGTTGCCTGGACCATATCCTGCTCAGCCCAAGCCTCACTTTGGAGCGGGTCGAGGTGCTGGCGCAGCCAATTTCCGACCACCTTCCCGTTGCTGTCGAGATTCGATTGCCTGATGCATTGACTGTGGATACGCTGCCGGTTTTGAGCTAATTGCCATCACCGTTTGCGGACCTGGGCATGACTGAAGACGCAGAGCGCTGGAAAGAAAAATACCTGAAAAGCATCGAGCAGCAAGAAAGGCTCGAACGCCGTTGGGATGCCCGTCTTGACTTGCTGCGTCGCGGCCTGGTGCGTAGCACCCTGGCTGCCGAAGGCAGTGACAAGATCGTCGATGAGTGCATGAAGGAAATGCGCGATGTCATCCGCAGCGACAATATGGACGCCGGCCTTGCCGGGTTGATTCCGCGCCTTGAAAAAGCGGTGTTGGACTCCGAACAGCGTCGCGAAACCCGCATGAACCAAGTCAGCGATGCGCTGACCGCACTGGTTGGCCAACTGCAAGGCTTACCGCTGCCCAGCGATATCTCGCGGCCATTGAAAAAACTGGCGAAGAAGCTCGACGGCGGGGTTGCCCAGTCACGCGAGCTGCCGCCGCTGCTGGGCGAGTTGAGCGGCCTGCAGGGGCGCGCGCTGTCGGCCTTGGGCAAACCCGGCGAAGACGCCCGGCCAGGTTTTCTGCAGCGTTTGTTCGGCAGCCGCGAAGAAGACGCACAGGCGGAGGCAGCGCTTGCGCCGGTGGCGCAGCCAGCGGCCGAGGCCCAGCCCCAGGCAGCGGGGAGCATCGCACTCTTGCCGCCCGATGACGTCGACGCGCTACAACCGTTGCCGGGCCCTGCTGCCTCCTGCGCCGAAGTGACTGACGCGCCCGAGGCTGAGCTGGAGGTTTCTGGCCCGGCGCTGATCGAGTCGGTCGAAACGCAGCCCGCCTCGTTGCCGCAAATGCCACAGGATGAAGCACCAGTGGCAGAAGCTGCCGCCAGCGAGCCGCTGGCTGAGGCAGAGCCACTACAGGCTCTGGAAGAAACCTTCGGTGAAGACGGCCCCTATGCCCTGCCCTATGCGGTGGAGCCGCCTTACAGCCAGGTTGCCGCGCACATCGAGCAAACCCTGATCGGCCTGCTCGATGACCTCAGCCTGCCCGAGCGGCACAAGGCCCAGGCGTTGGAAATGCGCGAGCGGGTCGCCCGCGGCTTGAACTGGTATGAGCTGATCCCGGTACTGGATGATCTGGCGGTGCTCATGCTGGCGATTACCGACAGCGGCCAGCACGAATTTGAAACCTACCTGCAGCAGCTCAACGAACGCCTGGAAGGTTTCCAGAGCCACTTGCATGAGGCCAGCGCCGGCCATGCCGACAACAGCAGTGCGGCCCGCGAGCTGGATAGCCAACTGCGCGAGCACGTCGATGGCCTGCAGAGCAGCGTGCAAGGCGCCGCCGACGTAGACAGCCTCAAGCACATCCTGGAAAACCGCCTGGAAGGCTTGCTGGTGACCATGGACGAGCACAAGCATGAGCGTGATCGCCGTGAGCAAGAGCTGGCTGGCCGTCTGAAAGGCCTGTCGGAGCGGGTGGCGAACATGGAGCACGAGGCGCTTGGCTATCGCGAGCATCTGGAGGAGCAGCGCCAGAAAGCCCTGCTCGACCCGCTCACTGGCCTGCCCAACCGTGCCGCCTGGAGCGAGCGAGTCGAACGCGAAATGCTCGACTGGCAAGAAAACGGTGGCCATCTGGCGATGGCAATTCTCGATCTTGACCATTTCAAACGCATCAATGACAGCTATGGGCACCTGGCTGGAGACAAGGTCCTCAAGATCGTTGCCGACCAGTTGCGCAAGCGCCTGCGTGTTCGTGATTTCATCGCCCGTTTTGGCGGCGAAGAGTTCGTCTTGCTGCTACCGCAGACCCCGCCGGCGGCCGCCGCACAGGTGGCCGAGCTGCTGCGTGCCACCGTCGAGGCCTGCCCATTTCACTTCAAGGGTGAACGGGTGGTGATCACTACCTCCATCGGTCTGGGCGCATTCCGTCCTGGGGAGCGCAGCGACCAAGTGCTCAAGCGCGCCGATGCCGCGTTGTACCGGGCCAAGGAGCATGGGCGCAATCGCGTCGAACAAGGTTAGCCAGTCACGTCGATCCACGGCAGGCGCAGCTGTGGGGAGCACGTTATACTGTAGCGCTCATACGCTGAGGCCACTGACGTGCTTTCCACGCTTAAAAAAACCCTGATTTCCTTTTTGTTGTTGTCTGTCGCCGGTTGCTCGACGGGCCTGCGCATCGACCGCAGCCACCCTTCAGCCAATCAGGACAACCGCATCCAGTTCGTTGTCCTGCACTACACCAATGCTTCGCTGGAGCGTTCTCTGGCGTTGCTTACCCACGGTGAGGTCAGCAGCCATTACTTGATCGGCGATGGCCCGGCGACGGTGTATCAACTGGTGGATGAAAACCGTCGTGCCTGGCATGCCGGTGATAGCCAGTGGCAGGGGCGCACCTGGCTGAATTCCTCGTCCATCGGTATCGAGATCGTCAACCCGGGCTTCACCGACACCCCGAACGGCCGTGTCTGGCACCCTTACAGCGAGGCGCAGGTCCAGTCGTTGATCGCGCTGCTCAAGGACATCGTCAAACGCAATAACATCGAACCCCGCCATATCATCGGCCACAGCGACATCGCCCCGCTGCGCAAGCTGGACCCAGGGCCATTGTTCCCGTGGAAGCGCCTGGCCGACGCCGGGCTGGGTATCTGGCCGGATGCCAACGCGGTTGCACGGCAGCAGGCCTACTTCAGTGTCAACCCGCCAAGCGTTGGCTGGTACCAGCAGGAACTGGCACGTTTTGGCTATCAAGTCGAACAGACCGGCGTGCTGGATGTCGCTACACGCCATGTGATCGCTGCCTTCCAGATGCGCTTCCGCCCGCAGCGCTTCGACGGCATGCCGGATGCGCAGACAGCCGCGATGCTGCAGGTGCTCAACCGGATGCGCTAAGCCTGTGTAGCCCGCAGCGAAGCGCCAAACGGTGCGGGTGATTCTCGATTCAGTTGCTATACCTTAGTTATCAACTGGATGCCTTTGATGTCAGCACTCATCGCCTTGCTGCGCCAAATTTTTTACCGCCCCTGGATGCTGGCCACCTTGGCAGCGTTGGCCAGCGCTGCGTTATTGCTCTCTGCCAGCATCGGCATTGCCCTGCAACAAATGAAGCAAAGCGAAAGCGAACAGATGAACGCCCAGGGCGAGCGTTTTCTGGATCGCCTCGAACAGGTGTTCGGCCAGTTGCGCGAAGGGGTCGACCTGCTGCAGGCCCAGCCATTGCGCGGCTGCAGCCCGGCGATGCTGGCAGCCTTGCAGCAGGTTGGCCTGAGCTCGCGGTTCATCTATGAAGCGGCCTATGTGGATGGCGACGTTGCCTGCTCCAACCGCGGTGACGAGCGCGCGTTCGTTCCCTTGCGGGCGCCGGATATCCAGGGCCCGACGTACAGCTACTGGCTTAACACCACCACCGAGCCGAACGAGAACCTGGCAGCACTGATGCTGGGCCGTGGCAAGTTTCTGGTTTCCACCTCGCGTGGTCACTTGACCGATGTGGTCGACCTGCCCCCAGGCGGCAGCCTGGTGGTGGTGCTGGACAATGGCGCGCGGGCCATCCCCGTGCTCGGCCCGCCACAGGTATGGCCACCACCCTCGGCCTGGTCAACCAGCCACAAATCGCTGTTGGAGCTCAGTGATCGGCTGATCTACCGAATGCCGACCAAGTCACCGGATTATCAGCTTGTACTGATCGCGCCGCGGGCCAGCCTGCCGCTGAGGATGAACGGCATGCTCTGGTTGCTGTTCCCCGGCAGCGTGCTGGCGGCCTGCTGCATCGGTTGGCTGGTATTGCAGTTGATCCTGCAACGGCGGTCGATGAGTTCGGAGTTGCAGAATGCCTTGCGCCGTGGAGAGTTGCAGGTGCTGTACCAGCCAATCATCGAGCTCGACAGCCGGCGTTGCGTTGGGGCCGAAGCCTTGGTGCGCTGGCGCCGTCCGGACGGCACGCTGACCAGCCCGGACCTGTTCATTCCGTTGGCGGAGAATACCGGGCAGATTCGCCAGATCACCGACTTTGTCCTGCAACGTGTACTTGAACAATTAGGGCAGTTGCTGCGCTCGCACCCCAAGCTGTACATATCGGTAAACCTGGCGGCCTGCGATGTGATGGTGCCTCGTATCGGCCGGGTGGCGGCGCGCTTGCTGGCGTTGCATCGCGTGGCACCCAGCCAGATCGCCTTCGAGGTAACCGAGCGCGGCCTGATCGACGTGGTGGTGGCCCGCGACAACCTGCAGGCGCTGCGCGCCGTGGGGCATCAAGTGCTGATCGACGATTTTGGTACCGGCTATTGCAGCCTTGCCTACTTGCAGACCCTGCCAGTGGACTGCCTGAAAATCGACAAGGCGTTTATTGATGCCCTGGGCCATGATGCCGCCAGTAGCGGCGTGGCTCCGCATATCATCCGCATGGCCCATGACCTGCACCTACGGGTGATTGCCGAAGGTATCGAGTTCGAGGACCAGGCGGTGCTACTGAACAGTGAGGGAGTCAATTACGGCCAAGGCTGGCTGTTTGCCCGGCCACTGAACGCCCGTCAATTTGCCGAGCTGGTGACCCGCGGGCACCTGCCACGTCGGGTTTAGGCGCATTACAGCATTCATACCGGCAATGCCATGTAGAACTGGGTCCCTTGCCCTGGCCGTGAAAATACGCCCATGCGCCCGCCGTGCAGTTGCACGATCTCTTTGCACAACGCCAGCCCCAGCCCTGCGCCACCTTTCTTGCGGCCTACCTGCACGAAAGGCTCGAAGATGCGCCCTTGCTGCCCATAGGCAATGCCCTCACCGTTGTCCTCGATGCTGATGATCACCCGCTCCGCATGTCGCCTGGCATGCAGGCGGATGCGCCCGCCGTTGGCGGTATGGCGGATGGCATTGTGCAGCAGGTTGTCCAGCACCCGGTCCAGCTGGGCGACGTCGGCCTGAATGCGCGGTAGTGGCGCTTCCAGCTCCTTGAGCAACTCGATCTGCTTTTGCTGCGCCTGCTCGGCAAAGCGCAGCTGCGCACGCTCCAGCAGTTCGTCGAGGGCGCAGGGGGCCAGCTCGAGCTTTTGCAGCCCGCTCTGGTATCGGGAGAAGTTGAGCAGGTCGTTGATCAACTGGGTCAGGCGCTGCATTTCTTCGCCGATGGTTTCCAGCAGGTCGTTCTCGCGTGCATCGGGCGGGAACTTGACCCGCTCGCGCAGCAGGCCGAAGGCCATGTGCATGCCGGTCACTGGGGTACGCAGTTCGTGGGAGGCGCGCAGCACGAACTCGCTGCGCACGCGCTCGAAGGCTCGTTGCTCGGTCACATCGTGCAGCACCATCACCGCGCCGAGGATGGGCCCCTGCGGGTGACTGACGGGGGTCAAGCTGTAGGTGAGCAGGCGTGTTTCTTCATCGACTTCGATGTTCAGGTCGTCCGGTTGACGGTCTAGGCTACCTCCGCGCAGTACCTGGCGCAGCTGTTGCTCAAGCTCTGGTCGCTGCAGGGCGTTGGCCAGGCCGCTGCCCACGCGGCTGTCGCTCCAGCCGAGCTGGCGTTGCGCCACGGGGTTGAGGTGCTCAAGGCGACCCTGGCGGTCGATGATCAGCAGGCCATCGTCGATGCTGTCGAGCACAGCCTGCAAGCGCTGCTGACCGGCCAGCAGCTCGTCAACGTTGGTGGCCTGGTGTTTGCGCAAGGCATCGGCCATCAGGCCAAAGCGGCGAGTCAGCTGGTTCAGCTCGGTCGCCTGGGTGACCGGCAAGGTGACGTCGAAATTGCCTTTGCCCAGTTGGTCGGCCGCTTTGGCCAAGGCTTCGATAGGCTGGCCAAAACGCCGGGCGATGTTGTGTGCGGTGATGAAGCCGAGCACCAGTACCACCAGACCCATCAGGCCGAGTACACCACTGACCAGCAGGGCGCGGTCACGGGTGTGCTCCTCGCTGCGGGTGATCAGGTCCAAGGCCTGCTTGTGGGCATCGATCAGGTCGGTTCGCACCTGGTTGAACGCGGCGCCCAGCGGTTGATCGACTCCCATGCTGCGGGCGGGTGCGGCGCTATCGCGATAGGCCTGGAGAAAAGCTTGGTAATTGCTGCTGGCCTTGCTGAAACCGGTGCGCTCACCGCCTTGTTCCAGCCCTTGGTTGAGCAGGGCCTGGAAGTTTTCCTGCAGCAGCCGCAGGTTATCCGGGGCGGTTTCTTCATCAAGAATGAGGGTCAGCTGTTCGCCCAGGTTCTGGCGCAATTTCAGCCCCACTTCCAGGGCATGGGTGGTTTCGCGCACCAACTGCTGTTGCACGGCGGCCATCTGCAGCACGCTGACCAGGCCCAGCAGCAGGCCCAGCAACGCCACGGTCACCAGCGCCGAGATGCTGAGGAAAAGCCGCGTGCGCAGCTTCATGGGCGGCCACTTCACAGGTTGTACTGCTTGCGCTTGCGGTACAGGGTGGAGGCATCGATGCCCAAGGTCTTGGCCGCTTGGTCGAGGGTATCGCTGGCGGCCAGCACGGCACCGATATGCGCGCGCTCCAGCTCATCCAGGCTAAGCGCGGCACCCACGCGTGGCGCATTGCCGGTGGGTTGCTCACCCATGCCCAGGTGGCTGATTTCCACACGCTCCTGTGGGCAGATGATGCTGGCCCGTTCCACGACGTTGCGCAGTTCGCGAATGTTGCCGGGCCAGCGATAGTTGAGCAGCGCAGCGCGCGCCTCGTCACTGAAACCGCGGGCGGGGCGAGAGTATTCCTTGACGAAGCGGGCGAGAAAGCGGTCGGCCAGGGTGAGGATGTCTTCACTGCGTTCGCGCAGCGGCGGCAGGTGCAGGGTGATGACGTTCAGGCGATACAGCAGGTCTTCGCGGAAGCGGCTTTCGCGCACCATCTCTTCGAGGTTGAGGTTGGTGGCGGCCAAAATGCGCACATCGGCACGTCGGGTAACCGGGTCGCCGACGCGTTCGTATTCCTTGTCCTGGATGAAGCGCAGCAGTTTGGGCTGCAAGGTCAACGGGAAATCGCCGATTTCGTCGAGGAACAGCGTGCCGCCGTCCGCTTGGCTGACCCGCCCAAGGGTGCTTTCGCTGGCTCCGGTGAAGGCGCCACGGGTATGGCCGAACAGCTCGCTTTCCATCAGCTCGGCGTTGAGCGACGGGCAGTTGATGGTCACGCAGGCTTTGCGCGCGCGCTTGCTCCAGCCATGGATGGCCCGTGCCAGCTCGCCCTTGCCGGTACCGGACTCGCCAAGGATGAGGATGTTGGCGTCGGTGGTGGCGACCTGGCGGGCGGTTTCCAGCACCGCCATCATGGCCGGGCTGTGAGAGTCGAGGCCGTCCTTGGGTTTGCGAATTTCACCTTCCAACGCCTCCAGGCGGGCAGAAAGCTGGCGCACTTCCAGTTGCTTGGCGGTGGCCAGGCGCAACTGGTCGGGGCTGCACGGCTTGACCAGGTAGTCGGCCGCGCCGGCCTGGATGGCGTCTACCGCTGTATCGATCGCCGAGTGTGCGGTAACGATCACCACTCGCATCCACGGGGCCTGGATACGCATCTGCGCCAGCACGTCCAGGCCATTGTCTTCACCCAGGCGCAAATCGAGGAAGCACAGGTCGAACACCTGGCGCTGCAGCAGGCTTTCGGCCTGGGCCGCGCTGTTGGCCGTGGCCACGCTGTAGCCCTCGTCCTCCAGGCAGTAGCGGAAGGTGCGCAGGATCGCGGACTCGTCATCCACCAGCAGAATGCGGCCTTGGTTGTCCTGGGCTGATTCCATTTCCTGCGCTCCTTTGGGATAGATCGTTATTTAGTGTGGGAAAAATCGGGCAAGTTGCATGGTCAATTCTGAAGGATTCTGTCCTTTGCATGCTAGCCAATGGCCAAAGGATGCCTGCAACCCGTGATTTTCCAATGCTTTGCTTAGAGGCACGCGCTGGCACATTGGTTGCGAAGTTTTTTAGATTTTGCCAAGAAGGAGGCACTGCCATGCCCTTTTCCCTGCGTACAGCCGTGTTGGCAGCCACCCTGCTGCCAGCCTTTACCCCTGCATTCGCCGACCCTGTGCAGGACGCGCGCCTGGAAGGCGCCCTGCAAACCGCCCTGTCACTCAATCGCATGCTCGACCCGTTCCGTATCACGGTTGAAGTGGACGGCAAGCAGGCGCGTCTTTCCGGTGAAGTGGAGAACGAGGTCGAGCGGCAGCTGGCCGAGGATGTGGCACGGGCCACTCGGGGTATTGAACAGGTGGAGAACCAGCTGCGAGTCAATCCCCAACTGGTAGAGCGCCCGCTTGAATTGCGTGCCTACGCCCAGCGCCTGGAGGACGCCACCCTGGCTGCGGTGATACGTGCCCGTCTGCTGTGGAGCCGCACCACTGAGAAGGCGCCTATAGAAGTACAAAGCAGTGAAGGCGTGGTGACCTTGCGCGGCAAGGTCGACAGTGCCGAAGCCAAGGAGTTGGCGGGCGTGGTGGCGCGTACCACCGACGGCGTGCACCTGGTCAACAACCTGGTCAGCCTGGATACCGCCGCCATGGCCAAGGCCCGGGAAACACCGGTGGGGGCGCCAACTGGGCCGCAGCCGAGTGACAGCTGGATCATCGACAAGATCCAGAACAGCTATCGCTTCAGTCGCAACCTCGACGGCCTGAACCTGAAAGTGGCTAGCGAGGCAGGCATGGTAAGGCTGTCGGGCGAGGTGGTCAGCGCCGAGCAAAAAACCATCGCTGTGGAGATCGCCCGGCAGATCATCGGTGTGCGTGGGGTGGATGCTGACCTGCTCAAGGTGGCGATCAAGGTCGAAGGCTGATCGTGCAATTCGCACGACTGCACGGGCGGCATCGTGCAGGATACGTCCTTACTGCTTGCCTTGTTGTTATCTAACTAGTTGATTTAAAAGGATTTAATTTAATTTCGAAGGCTGGCATGCAGGCTGCAATTACCTGTTCAGGTTTGAACAAAAATTACAGCAGGAGGAGCCGGCATGAACCGCCAATCCGTCAACCGCTCGCAGATCGCCGCACTGCCCTTGCGCCAGATGCTGACACTCGGCATGGCGTTGCTGCTGACCTTGGCCGCCGGCCTCTTCTATTACAGCTGGCAAACGGCGCGTCTGGCCGAGCAAGTGGCGGCGCAGACTGCCCTGTTGACGCAGATCCAGGCAACCCGTGCCAACACCTTGGTCAAGGCGGCTGAGCCGCTGCCTACCGGCCAGGCCACTGCCTCACCGGCCACCCTGGAAACTGTCGTGCCTCAGGACCGCTGGGTCTTCTGACCTGCCGGCCGGATCTATTCCGCAAAAAGAAAGGAGAACCACCATGCTGAGCTGGGCTATCACTTTCCTCATCATTGCCATTGTCGCCGCTGTACTGGGCTTCGGTGGTATCGCGGGCGCTGCGACGGGTATCGCCAAGATCCTGTTCATCGTCTTCCTGGTGTTGTTCGTAGCCTCCTTCTTCTTTGGACGTGGACGAGGTTGAAGATGAGCAGGAAGCTTTGTTCAGCCCTGGCTGCCGCCCTGTTGCTGGGTGGCAGTACGGCGGCGATGGCGGCCAATGACGGCCAGGTCCGGGTCGATCAGTTGCTCGGCTCGGACCCGGAGTACCGGGAAACCTGGCAGGACACTCTCAAAGGCGAGGAACGCCTGCCCGATTGGGTGGTCAATCTGACCGGCAGTGCTCAGCAGCAGATGTCTGCCGTTACCGAAGACGGCGACAAGTACTTGGTCGGGCCGCTGTGCGAGGCCAAGGATAATTGCACTTACAAACGCCTGATCGTGGCGTTCAGCTGGGACAAGGATGACGCCTACGGGATGCTCGTGGAGGTGCCCGAAGGCTTGCCGAGCGACAAGTCGCCCACCCGTCATGCGCAGTATCGTTGGTTAGGCGAACCGGACGATGGCATGAAGGCGATGCTGCAGGAGCAGCTCAAGCGTGACCCGAACTGGTACTGAGCATTTATTGCCGGTACGGATGAACGGTCACCACTGTCACGTAATAGAAGCTGAACCTTTCTATAGTTCAGCCTTCTATGATGCGCCGCCCCGAGGAGGGGCAGCACATGACCAAGGGGCCGGGCTGTTCTGATTGTTGCAGGATCGGAGTGGCCTAGGGGTACAGGGAGTGCCTCCAGTAATGGGCCGGGTCAGGAAAGGCGGAATCGGAAGTATCAGGCCGGCGGTATCACAGGGATACCTTGTCAGGCCTGACTTCCGAGGAGCCCTGTATGAAGCGTCGCTTCTCTTGCGCGTTTTTTCTCCCGAGACACATTTTGTCTCGACCGTACATCAAATTTTTTTCGACCTTCTTGTTGCTGGTACAAGCGGCATTTACGCCATTCGGATTGTCGAACAAGCCATCTTCCTTGCCCTTTATGTACCGTCAAATCTGCCGAAATATGGCGGTTTGGTCTTGTTCGGGATTCCGAACGTTATAAATCAATCACTTGCGAAGCTGCCGAATGGGTCGAAAACCGTATGCCAAAACGGCATGGGGTATGCGTTTCCGGCATTAGCTTTCGCCCCTTCCCGTCGCAATAGTTGCCGCCTTTTTCGCTGGCCAGAGCGCCCTGTCGCTCGCCTGCGGTGTCCTTACATGACGTCGCCGGACGGAAGCTTGCACGGCTCGTGACTTTGCCAATGGCTCTGTTACACGTGTTTCCGCCAGGTGCCATGACCACTAGAACAAAGGGTAAAGACATGAAGAAGGCAAAACTGAGCCTCGCCTGGCAGATCGTCATCGGTCTGGTCCTGGGTGTTGCAATCGGCGCGCTACTGAACCACTTCAGTGCAGAAAAGGCCTGGTGGATCAGCAACGTCCTCCAGCCCGCTGGTGACATCTTCATTCGCCTGATCAAGATGATCGTCGTCCCGATCGTGATCTCGTCGCTGATCGTGGGCATCGCCGGGGTTGGCGACGCGAAGAAACTGGGCAGCATTGGCCTGAAGACCATCATCTACTTCGAAGTAGTGACCACCATTGCCATCGTCGTGGGCCTGGTGCTGGCCAACCTGTTCCACCCGGGCGCCGGCATCGACATGAGCACCCTGGGTACCGTGGACATCTCCAAGTACCAGGCCACTGCGGCCGAGGTGCAGCATGAGCACGCGTTCATCGAAACCCTGCTGAACCTGATCCCGTCGAACATCTTCGCAGCGCTCATGCGTGGCGAAATGCTGCCGATCATCTTCTTCTCGGTCATGTTCGGCCTGGGCCTGTCGAGCCTCCAGGCAGAACTGCGCGACCCACTGGTGCGTACCTTCCAGGCTGTTTCGGAAACCATGTTCAAGGTCACCCACATGATCATGAACTACGCCCCTATCGGCGTGTTCGCCCTGATCGCCGTGACCGTGGCCAACTTCGGCTTCAGTTCGTTGCTGCCGCTGGCCAAGCTGGTGCTGCTGGTGTACTTCGCCATCGCCTTCTTCGCCTTCATGGTGCTGGGCCTGGTTGCCCGCGTGTTCGGCTTCTCGGTAATCAAGATCATGCGCATCATGAAAGATGAGCTGATTCTGGCTTACTCCACTTCCAGCTCGGAAACCGTGCTGCCGCGCGTGATCGAGAAAATGGAGAAGTACGGCGCGCCGAAGTCGATCTGCTCGTTCGTGGTGCCGACCGGCTACTCCTTCAACCTTGACGGTTCGACCCTGTACCAGAGCATCGCGGCCATCTTCATTGCCCAGCTGTACGGCATCGACCTGTCGTGGAGCCAGCAGCTGCTGCTGGTGCTGACACTGATGGTCACCTCCAAAGGTATCGCTGGTGTGCCGGGTGTGTCGTTCGTCGTGCTGCTGGCCACCCTGGGCAGCGTGGGCATCCCGCTGGAAGGCCTGGCCTTCATCGCCGGTGTCGACCGCATCATGGACATGGCCCGCACCGCGCTGAACGTTGTCGGCAACGCCCTGGCTGCACTGGTCATCGCTCGTTGGGAAGGCATGTACGACGCCGCCAAGGGCGAGAAGTACTACGCTTCGCTGATGGCCGACAAGCAGGAAGCTGCGGTGGTTGGCGAAACCGCCAAGCGCTGAGCCTGATGGCTGTTTGACCCAAAGCCCCGACTTGTCGGGGCTTTTTGTTTTCCGGGTCATTCGCGGACCATTGTAGGCGCGCGATCGCCAGCCCCAGGCTTCGATACGCTATCATTCGGGCATTTTTCAGGGGGTACACACGGATGCTCAACGGCCTTTGGCTCGGCTTTTTCCTGGTGGCGGCGGTGTCCGCCCTGGCCCAATGGCTGGTGGCCGGCAACGCGGGCATCTTCGCCGCAATGGTCGAAAGCATCTTCGCCATGGCCAAGCTGTCGGTGGAGGTGATGGTGCTGCTGTTCGGCACGCTGACCCTGTGGCTGGGCTTTCTCAAGATCGCCGAAAAGGCCGGTATCGTCGAATGGCTGGCCAAAGTGCTGGGCCCGCTGTTCGCCCGCCTGATGCCGGAAGTGCCGCCTGGTCACCCGGCCCTGGGCCTTATCACCATGAATTTTGCCGCCAACGGCCTGGGCCTGGACAACGCCGCGACGCCGATTGGCCTGAAGGCCATGCGCGCGCTGCAGGAGCTGAACCCCAGCAGCACCACGGCGAGCAACGCGCAAATCCTGTTCCTGGTACTCAACGCCTCTTCGCTGACGCTGCTGCCGGTCACCATCTTCATGTACCGGGCCCAGCAGGGCGCGCCGGACCCAACCATGGTGTTCCTGCCGATCCTGCTGGCGACCAGCGTCTCGACCTTGGTCGGCCTGCTGTCGGTGGCAGTGATGCAGCGCTTGCGACTGTGGGACCCGGTGGTGCTTGCCTACTTCATCCCCGGCGCTTTGCTGCTGGGAGGTTTCATGGCGTTCCTCGGCACCCTGTCGGCCGCTGCACTGGCAAGCCTGTCGTCCATCTTGGGCAACCTCACGTTGTTTGGCGTGATCATGCTGTTCCTGGTGATCGGTGCCTTGAAGCGGGTGAAGGTGTATGAAGCCTTCGTCGAAGGTGCCAAGGAAGGTTTCGATGTGGCCAAGAACCTGCTGCCCTACCTGGTGGCGATGCTGGTGGCGGTGGGTGTGCTGCGCGCATCAGGTGCCTTGGAGCTGGCCTTGGACGGCATTCGCCATGCGGTGAACTGGATGGGCCTGGACACACGCTTCGTCGAGGGTTTGCCGACGGCGCTGGTCAAGCCGTTTTCCGGTAGCGCAGCACGGGCCATGCTGATCGAAACCATGCAGACCCAAGGCGTGGACAGTTTCCCGGCCTTGGTCGCGGCGACGATTCAAGGCAGTACCGAAACCACCTTCTATGTACTGGCCGTGTACTTTGGCGCCGTCGGCATCCAACGTGTGCGCCATGCAGTCGGTTGCGCACTGCTGGCCGAGTTGTCCGGGGTGATCGCGGCGATCTTCATCTGCTACTGGTTCTTCGCCTGAACCCTCGGTTGAGCCTGGTTTGCCTGGGCAATGGTCCAGCTCACCACCTGCCCCACCAGTTGGTCGCTGGCTTGGCCAAAGCCGGTAACCACGGCTGACACCTGTTTGTCGGTCAGTGGTTGGCGGATCTCAAAGCGCTTGCTGGCCAGGATGCGCTGGTTGCGCCCCTGGACCAGGCGTGCGTCGTAGCGGATCACCACCTCTACCGCCCCGCCTGGGCGGTATTCACTCTGAAACGCCTGCAGCTCGCCAGCCAGCTCGTAGTCAGCCTGCAGGTTGCTGTCGTCGGCGCTCAGGCGCTGCACCTGGCCGTCACGCTGGAAGCCATCGAGCAAGCGGTTGCGCAGCAGCACCGGGGCCGCATCGCTCCAACGTGCGCCCTTGTAGCTGCTGACCATATCGCCTTGGGGAATCACGGCAATCCGTGGCCCGGCCAGCACTTCGCTGGCCAGTGGCTTGTTCAGGCGCAATGACCAGTCCAGTGCCGGTGCCGTGCGGCTGGGTTGATTCACTGGCAGGCGGTAAAGGTCCACGGGTTCGCTTTTGGGCAGGATCGAGCAGGCACTGGCCAGGCTCAGCGCGGCCGCCAGGGCCAGCAGGCGCAGCGACGGTTTCATGGCTGGAACTCCTTGTTGTTGTCGCGGCCAAGCAGGTAGCCGCTCGGGTCGGCCTCCAGTTGCCGGGAAATGCCTTTGAGTGCGTTAAGGGTTTCGCGCAGTTCACGAATGGCCGGGGTGAGCTGGTTCAGGCCTTGGGCGCCGTCGCCGATGGCCTCGCTGTTGTTCTTCAGCAGGTTGTTGATGGTTGCCGTGCTTTCAGCCAGTGACTGCATGGCCTGCTCGGCGCTGCCGATCGCCTGTTTGCCTTCGCTGCCCAGCAGGCCGTTGGCATTGCGCATCAGCGTCTGTGTTTCGGCCAGGGTGGCGCTGGCCTGCTTGCCCACCTGCACCAGCTGTTCGATTGCCTCGGCGATGCTGCCATGCTGGCCGGCAAAGGCGCCGGTGGTCTTGTCGAGGTTGGCCAGGGTGTTGCTGAGGTGGCCGATGTTGTCCTCGGAGAACATCTGGTTGGCGTTGTGCAGCAGCAGGTTGATGTTGGTCACCAGGTCGCTGCTGTCATTGAGCAGGCGCGAGATGGGCGATGGCGAGGCGATGATCACCGGTAGCTTGCCATCTTTGCCCTTCAGTTCTGGGCTTTGCGGGGTGCCGCCGCTGAGCTGGATGAACGAGTTGCCAGTGACCCCGGCCAGGGTCAGCTTGGCCTGGGTGTCTTCCTTTACCGGTGTGTCACCGCTCAGACGTACCCGTGCCAGTACCCGGCGTGGGTCTTTGGGGTCCAGGCGCAGGGTGGACACATCGCCCACCTTGATGCCGTTGTACTGCACCGGGCTGCCACGGGAAAGGCCCGAGACGGCTTCGTTGAACACCACTTCGTAATCCTTGAAGGCGTCGTCGACACTGGACTTGGCCAGCCACAGGCCGAACAGCATGGCGCCGGCCACCACCAGGACGGTGACCAGGCCGATAAGAACGTGATGGGCTCGGGTTTCCATTGCTCAGCGCTCCTGCCCGGCACGGGTGGCAGCCTGTTCGGCTGCGCGCCCGCGTGGGCCGTGAAAGTATTCTTGGATCCAGGCGTCGTTGGTCTGCTCGACCTCGGCCAGCGGGCCGGCCACCAGGACTTTTTTCTGCGACAGCACCGCAATGCGGTCGGTGATGGTGTACAGGGTGTCGAGGTCGTGGGTGATGAGGAACACCGACAGGCCCAGGGCATCGCGCAGGGTGAGGATCAACTGGTCGAACGCGGCGGCACCGATCGGGTCCAGGCCGGCGGTGGGTTCGTCGAGGAACAGGATGTCCGGGTCCAGGGCCAGTGCGCGGGCCAGCGCCGCACGCTTGATCATGCCCCCCGACAACGAGGCCGGGTACTTGTCGGCGGCCGAGATCGGCAACCCGGCCAGGGCCAGCTTCACGCCGGCCAGGTGCTCGGCATCGGCGCGGGACAGCCCGGCGTGCTCGATCAGGGGCAAGGCCACGTTCTCGGTCACCGTCAGCGAAGAGAACAGCGCGCCCTTCTGAAACAACACGCCAAAGCGCCGCTCAACCAGCGAGCGCTGTTCTTCACCCAGGCCGGCCAAGTCCTGGCCGAATACCTTGATCTGCCCTTCGTTGGGTCGGCGCAAGCCGATGATGCTGCGTAGCAGCACCGATTTGCCGCTACCTGAGCCACCGACCACGGCGAGGATTTCGCCACGGTACAGGTCAAGGTCGAGGTTTTCATGCACCACCTGGCGGCCGAAGCGGTTGCAGATGCCACGGGCTTCGATGACGCGATCCTGATCACTCACCAGCCCATCTCCATGAAGAACAGCGCGGCTACCGCATCCAGCACGATGACCACGAAAATCGACTGCACCACCGCCGAGGTGGTGTGTGCCCCTACCGATTCGGCGCTGCCGCTGACCTTGAAGCCTTCCAGGCAGCCGATGGCGGCGATCAGGAAGGCGAAGAAGGGTGCCTTGGCCAGGCCTACCAGAAAGTGCTGCACGCCGATGTCGCTTTGCAGCAGCGACAGGAACATGGCCGGCGAGATATCCAGCGTCAGGGCGCAGACCACCGCGCCACCAATCATGCCGCAGATCATCGCGACAAAGGTGAGCAACGGCAGCGAAATCAGCAGGGCCAGCACCCGTGGCACCACCAGTAGCTCCATGGGGTTCAGGCCCAGGGTGCGGATGGCGTCGATTTCTTCATTGGCCTTCATCGAGCCTATTTGCGCGGTGAACGCGCTGGCCGTGCGCCCGGCCATGAGGATGGCGGTCAGCAGCACGGCGAATTCGCGCAGGAACGAGAACGCCACCAGGTCGACGGTGAAAATGGTCGCGCCGAAGTCGGCCAGCACCGTGGCACCGAGGAAGGCCACTACCGCACCCACCAGGAAGGTCAGCAAGGCGACGATGGGCGCGGCATCCAGCCCGGTCTGTTCGATATGTGCCACCACCGGTGTGAAGCGCCAGCGATGCGGTTGCAGGGCGCGACGCAGCAAGGTTTCGAGGATGACGCCGACGAAACCGAGCAACTGCATGGAGTCTTGCCACAGTGTGCCGACGGCGCGGCCGATGCGTTCCAGCAGCATCAGCAGTACGTTCCGCTCGGGCTCCTTGACCGGGATGCAGTAGTCCTGGACCGAGCAGTAGACGTTCTTGAGCAGTGCGCGGCTGGCTTCGGGCAGGTCTTGGGTACAGCACGACAGGCGCTCGGAACCTAGCAGCTCGGCCAGCAGCGACGCGCCGGCGGTGTCCAGGCGGCCTAGCTGGCTGAGGTCGGCGACGGTGTCGGCAGCGTATTGCGTGCGCAGTTGCTCGCTTTCGCGCTTGAGGTTGGCGTAATGCGCCAGGGTCCAATCACCGGTAATGCGCAGGCAGGGCGGCTGGCTGCTGGTGTCCAGAATGGCGCTGGGGGTGGTCATAGGCTCCATGCAATTGACTCGGCGCTAAGGCTTAGGGGCTGATCATAGCGCAGCGGGCATGGGCTGTTTGTTGATTATGTGCTGTGTTAGGGGCTACGAGGCTGCAACGCAGCCCCTTTTTACTTACTGCGCCGGTGCGTCGTCGACCACCTTGAAGCGCAGCACGCCGATCACCTGCCCATCTTCGGTCAGCACCCTTACCTGCCACTTGCCTACCGGGTTGGGCGGGAAGTTCTGCTTGTGGGTCCAGGCCCGGTAGCCTTCCTTGCGCCCGCCGTGGATGTCCAGGGCTATGCGGTCGACCTCCTGGCCGTCCTTTTGCCACACATGGTAGATCCGCTCATTCAGGCCGCGTGGCGCGTTGATGGCGGTATAGGCGTACAGGCCGCTGCTGCGTATGCGACTGGCGGCAATCTCGTCCAGCGATTCGCCTGGCTGGCGGTTGAGTACTTCGGTGCTCACCGCCACCTCGGTCATCCACAGGGTTGCTGGCGGCACCCAGGAGCGCAACAGCCAGCCGCCGGCACCGACCGACAGGGTAACCACCACCAGCGCCACGGCGCGGCGCCAGTTGTTGATCGGGAAGCTACTGGCCAGGCTTGGGAACGACAGGGCCATGGCTGCGATCAGGGCCAGCTTGAAGCTTTGCGCGGTGGTCAGGTGCAGGATGATCGGCAACGCAGTCAACAGGGCGGCGAACAGCGTCAGGGTGTGCAGTGCCAGGAACAGCCAGCGCCGGGGTGC
The DNA here is from genome assembly GCF_047978165.1 of Pseudomonas sp. LFS074. NCBI lineage: Bacteria > Pseudomonadati > Pseudomonadota > Gammaproteobacteria > Pseudomonadales > Pseudomonadaceae > Pseudomonas > Pseudomonas sp. LFS074. Next base: position 100,665 of record NZ_JBFPFV010000001.1, read on the forward strand.
CAGCCACTTGTAGTACAGGGGGTCGGTGATCGAAATCAGGCCGGCGGCGCCAAGCAAGCCAGTGAAGACCAATTGGCCGCTGTTCCAGGTGGTGGTGATGAAGAAGAACGGCAGCACGAAGAACAGTGTTTCCTGGTGGATCATCTGCGTCGCGTAGCGCAATAGCGGCTGCGGGATCTCGCGGTTGAAGGTGCGTGCGAACAAGCCGGTGAGGGTGTTTTCCAGCATCAGCCAGACCCAGCTGACCAGCATGAGTATGGCGACCCAGCTGGCCAGGCCGGCTTGGCGATCGACCAGGATGAAGCTGCCGATACCGGAGAGGAAACCGCCGAGCGCGATGATGCCGGGGTAGCGTTTGAGCAGTTCGATGATGCGCTGGACGATATGGGGGATTTGGGGCATTGGGGGCTACGACAGAAAGGATGAGTTGGCGGTACCGGCCCCTTCGCGGGCACGCCCGCGAAGGGGCCGGTACTGGCAAAAGGATACCGCCGATTCACCGCTGCCGTGTAGCACCACTCGGCCGTTGCGGGCCTTGCCGCCGCCAGCGCAGCAGCCCGGCCGCCAGTATCAGGCCCACTATCAGCGCGACCAGCCCGTATAGTTCGTCATAGCCAAGCAACGGCTTTTCGATGCGCAGGTAGCCGTCCTCCTTGAGCAGTGCCTTCAGCGCCTCGTTGGCCTGGGCCAGGCTGACCTGGCGCAGCTTGCGCACCGGGTTGGCGAAGCGCCCGTCGGTATAGTCGTTCAGCGCACCCCAGTAGTAGTCGGCCAAGGCACTGTTACCCTGGGTACTCCAGCTTTCCTTGGCGACGCTGGCGTCCTTGATGCGGGCAAAGGTGTCTGGGTCGAGGCCTTCCTTGCGCAGGTGGTCGAACAGCGCCTGCATCACCTTCACCGCCTTGTCGATGTCATCGCGCTCAAGGTCGGCATTGAGGCTGAGCAGGCCGGTGTCGCCGAAGCTTTCTCGTTGCACCGAAGGGCCATAGGACAGCCCATTGCGCAGTCGCAGCTGGTCGTACAGCGCCCAGTCCAGGTAACGCGACAGCAGGTCGAGGGTGGCCTGGTGGTCGTTGTCCAGCACGGGCTCGATGAACAGCCAGTGCAGTTTGACGCTGTCGCCCAGCCAGCCACGGGTCAGGTCGCGGCGCTGCTCGGCCTGCTGGGTAATGCTTTCCAGGTTGCGGCGTTCTTCTGGTTCAGTTGCTGGCAGTTCGCCAAAGGTGCGCTCCAGATACGCCGGCAGCAGACGGTCGAGGCCGCCGACCACGATCAGGGTCATGTTGTTGGCCGCGTACCAGCGGTCACGCAAGGCCTGTACTTGCTCCAGGGTCATGTCGTCGAGGTTGGAGCGCTCCGGGCATTTCAGCCCCAGCTCGGTGGCCAACTGGTCGCTGGCCGGGTGGCCGATATCCTGGCGGTCGAGCCAGCGCTGCAAGTGGCCGTAGTGGCCGCCATCTTCGCGTTCGATGATGCGCTTGGCGGTGGCCAGGGCCTTGGCGTCGATGCGGGTATCGCGGATCACCGCCAGCAGCAGGTCGAGGACCTTGCGCTGATTGCGCGCAGGGGCTTCGATGACAAAAGTCGTGTCGGCGCTGCTGGTGTAGGCGTTCCACTCGCCGCCAAGCGCCTGCAGGCGCTCTTCCAGGCCGCCCTCGCCCATTTCGTCGATGCCGCTGAACAACAGGTGCTCAAGCAGGTGCGGCAGTTCTTTCTGCTCGCAATCGAAGTCATCCAGGCCCACCCCGACCACCAGGCGAATTGCCACATGATCACGTTCGTAGCCGTTTTTCAGGATGACCTGCAGGCCATTGGGCAACAGGTAGCCTTCGACCCGCGAGCGGTCGAGGGCGATCGAGGGCAGGCTGCAGATCAGCAGGCAAACGAACATCAGGCAACGCATGGGCGAGCGAGGGTCCTTAGCTATAAGAATTCACGGCTGGCGGGCTTCGTCCGGCACACTGTCGAGCATCAGCCCACCGGTGTCCGAGCCGCCCAGTACCACATAGGCACTGCTACAGAACAAAGAGTTCAACCGCTTCATGTCGGCGATCAGCTCCAAGTGTAGCGAACTGGTCTCGATGCTTTGCACGACCTTGCGCTGCAGGCGGCTGACATGGGCGTGGGCGAGGCGCCGTTCCTGGGCACGGAACCTGCGTTTCTCCCGCAGCAGCAAGCGGGCGCTTTCCGGGTCGGCACTGAGGAACACCGACAGGCCCAGGCGCAGGTTGGCCAGCAATTGTTCCTGCAGGCCGGTCAGTTCCTCCAGGCCGACCTGGGAAAACTCCCGGCGCTGGCTGGTTTTCTGCTGCTGGACCTTGCGCAGCATGCGTTCGATCAGGTCGCAGGCGAGCTTGAGGTTGATGGCCAGCTCGATGATTTCGGCCCAACGGCGATTGTCCTGTTCGCTGAGGTCCTCGCGCGACATCTGCGCCAGGTACAGCTTGATCGCGCTGTACAGGGCTTCGGCATCTTCGCCCAAGGCGCGGACCTGCTGTGGCAAGGCCGCCTGGGTACCGCGCAACGCGCCGAGCATGGCTTCGAGCAGGCTGTCGACGATATCGCCCAGGCGCAGGGTTTCTCGGCATGCATTGGCCAGGGCCAGGCTGGGCGTTTCGAGTGCCGAGGCGTCGAGGTGGCGTGGGCGCACTTGCCCGTTGCCTGTTTCCCGTTCGGGCAACAGGGCGTTGCACAGCCGGCCCATGGGTTTGACCGTGGGTAACATGAGCAGGCAGCGCAGCGTGTTGTAGAGCAGGTGGAAGCCGATGACCAGCTCTTGCGGGCTGAAGCTCAACGAGTCCATCCATTCCACCAGCGGGTGCAGCACCGGGATGATCAGCACCAGGCCGATCAACTTGTACAGCAGGCTGCCCAGGGCCACCCGGCGCCCGGCGGCGTTCTGCATGCTGGTGCCGATGAACGCCAGCAGCCCACTGCCGATGTTGGCGCCAACTACCAGGCCGATGGCGACCGGCAGGCTGATCACTTCGGCGCCGGCCAGTGTGGCGGTGAGCAGCACGGCGGCCAGGCTTGAATAGGAAATCATGGCGAACATCGCCCCGACCAGGGCGTCGAGCATGATGTCGCCGGTCAGCGAGGCAAACAGCACTTTCACGCCCTGGGCATGAGTGATCGGCGCAGCTGCCTGCACGATAAGCTCAAGTGCCAGGATGATCAGCCCAAGGCCGATGCCTACACGGCCCAATTGGCCGGCCCGCGTCTGCTTGCGCGAAAGGAAGAAGATCACCCCGAGGAAGATCAGCAGTGGCGACAGCCATGACAGGTCGAAGGTCAGTACCCGGGCCATCAGTGCGGTACCCACGTCGGCACCGAGCATGATCGCCAAGGCCGGGGTCATGGCCATCAGGCCTTGGCCGACGAAGGAGGTGACCAGCATGGCCGTGGCGTTGCTGCTTTGCACCATGGCGGTGACCAGAATGCCGGCGATGAAGGCCAGCGGCCGCTTGTCCATGTTCTGGCTGATGATGCGCCGCAGGTTCGAGCCGAATACCCGGAGGATGCCGGTACGCACGATGTGGGTGCCCCAGACCAGAAGCGTCACGGCCGAAAGCAGGTTGAGCAGGGTCAGCATGGCGAAGGCCCCCTGTTGCGATGGCCTAGTGGGCCAAGAAAAGAAACGTGAGCATTGGAATAATTTTCGGTGCTCACTCAAAGCTTTGGTTGTTTTGCGCAGCTGTCGCCAGCTTCGCATGGCTGGCACGGGTTTGAAACCGACCAGAAATGAAAAAAGGGCCACGAAGGGCCCTTTCTGTGCTGCACTTCCTGGTCTTATTGACCCGGAATGTCCTTGCGCAGTTTCACCGGATCATGCTCTTTGCCTGCCTTGCGGGCCGCGGCGGTGCGCATGCGAATGTTGATCGCTTCCACTGCCAGCGAGAACGCCATGGCAAAGTAGACGTAGCCTTTGGGCACATGCACGTCGAACGCTTCGGCGATCAGCACGGTACCGACCACGATCAGGAACGACAGCGCGAGCATCTTCAGCGACGGGTGCTTGTCGATGAAGTCGCTGATAGCGCCGGCGCACAGCATCATCACCAGCACGGCAACCACGATGGCCGCGATCATGACCGGAACGTGGGAAACCATGCCCACTGCGGTGATCACCGAGTCCAGCGAGAACACGATGTCGATGATGGCGATCTGGATGATGGTGTAGAAGAACTTGCCACCCGCGCCTTTTGGCTCGTCCGGGTTTTCGTCTTCGCCTTCCAGGCCGTGGTAGATCTCTTGCGAGCTTTTCCACAACAGGAACAGACCACCGAAGAACAGGATCAGGTCGCGCCCGGAGATGCCTTGGCCGAACACCACGAACAGGTCGGCGGTAAGGCGCATGACCCAAGTGATCGACAGCAACAGCATGATGCGGGTGACCATGGCCAGGGCCAGGCCGAAGATCCGGGTGCGCGGCTGCATGTGCTTGGGCATGCGGCTGACCAGGATCGAGATCATGATGATGTTGTCGATACCGAGGACGATTTCAAGCGCGGTAAGGGTGAAAAAGGCAACCCAGATTTCCGGGCTGGTCAGCCATTCCATGTATTTTCCTTCGAGCGGTAATGGCGACGCGCCCCGGTCAGGGCGCGTCGCGTAGGTGATACGTGTGTATTAAAGACTACTGAACAGCGGGAAAATCCCCATCAGCAGTGCGGCGAGCATTATGCACAGGCACACCAACACTGCCCACTTGAGTGTAAAGCGCTGATGATCGCCAAATTCGATACCGGCCAGGGCCACCAGCAGGTAGGTGGAGGGTACCAGCGGGCTGAGCAGGTGTACTGGCTGCCCGACGATCGACGCACGGGCCATCTCTACCGGGGTGATGCCGTAATGGCTGGCGGCTTCGGCCAGCACTGGCAGCACGCCGTAGTAGAACGCATCGTTGGACATGAAGAAGGTGAACGGCATGCTCACGATCGCGGTGATCACCGCCAGGTAAGGGCCCAGCGCTTCGGGGATGACCGCCAGCAGGCTCTTGGACATGGCGTCGACCATGCCGGTACCGGACAGGATGCCGGTAAAGATGCCTGCGGCGAAGATCAGCCCGGTCACGGCCAGTACGCTGCCTGCGTGGGCGGCGATGCGGTCCTTCTGCTGCTGCAGGCATGGGTAGTTGACGATCATCGCGATGCTGAAGGCGATCATGAACAGCACCGGCAGCGGCAGTACACCGGCGATCAGTGCGACCATCAGGGCAGCGGTCAGTGCGCCGTTGAAGTACAGCAGCTTGGGCCGGCGTGCGTCCGGGTACTGCGAGACAGTGATTTCACTGTGGTCGATGTCGTCGGTCGGCAGGTGCAGTTCGCCCAGGCGAGCACGTTCACGCTTGCCGTACATGTAGGCGATGGCCAGGATCGCCAGCACACCGAACAGCATGGCCGGGATCATCGGCACGAAGATGTCCGATGGGTCTACGTGCAGGGCGCTGGCAGCGCGGGCGGTCGGGCCACCCCACGGGGTCATGTTCATCACCCCGCCGGCGAGGATGATCAGGCCGGCCATGATCCGCGGGCTCATGCCCAGGCGGCTGTACATCGGCAGCATGGCGGCACAGCAGATCATGTAAGTGGTGGCGCCGTCACCATCGAGCGAGACCACCAGGGCCAGTACAGCGGTGCCGACCGAGACCTTCAGCGGGTCGCCCTTGACCAGTTTGAGGATCTTGCGCACGGCCGGGTCGAACAGGCCGGAGTCGATCATCAGGGCGAAGTAGAGGATGGCGAACATCAGCATCACGCCGGTTGGCGCGAGCTTGCTGATGCCTTCGAGCATCATGGGGCCGATCTTGGCGGAAAAACCACCGAACAGGGCGAACAGAATCGGTACCAGGATCAGCGCGATCAAGGCCGACAGGCGCTTGGTCATGATCAGGTACATGAAGGTGATGACCATGGCAAAGCCGAGGAAGGTCAGCATGGCAATACTCCAGGCGTGGCGCTACGAAAGGAACGTCGATTCGGGCGGATCAGCGCGTTGGGCGCTGCGCGGGGAGCATGCGGAGGGGGACTGCGGAAAGGCGGGCACAGGAATACATCAGAATCACCATTGTTGTTGTTGATTGGGCCGGGCGCGGTTTTACCGGGTGCCCTGGCTGACCGGTCTCGTGCCGGTAGTGGGCGCTATCCTATGAGGGCAAGCTTTCAGCCAGCTTTCGCCGAAGCAAAGGCGACGAGAGGTAGGTGATGCAGAATGTGACCGAAGGGGGCTGCCATTGCGGCGCCTTGCGTTACCGGTTGGAGGGCGACCTGACGGACATCGCCCATTGCCATTGTTCGATATGCCGCCGGGTAAGCGGCGGGCTGGTGGTGACCTGGCTCACCCTGCCTCGTTCGGGGTTTCAGTGGCTGGCGGGCGAACCCAACTGCTATGTGGCACCGGCCAGTTGCAGCCGGTACTTCTGTGGGCATTGCGGGGCGCATGTGGCATTGGTGACCACGCACAGCCCGGAAACGGTGGATGTGACGGTGGCGACGCTGGATCACCCGGAACTGGTCAGGGCCAACCGGCATATCTGGGTGGGCAGTCGGCTACCTTGGCTGCATCTGGATGAACAGTTGCCTTCCGAGGCTGAGGAGAAGCTTTAGGCCTGTGTTGTCTGTACCGGCCTCTTCGCGGGTAAACCCGCTCCCACAGGATCACCGCAGCCTCAAGGCCTGTGCAGTCCCTGTGGGAGCGGGTTTACCCGCGAAGAGGCCGGCACAGGCAACATCACAATTGCAGGCCACCCGCAGCCTTGTGCAGCGCCCGCAAGTGCTCGCCGATCTGCTTCACATTGGCTTCGATCGCGGCAATTTCCTTGGCCCGTGATGGCTCCAGCAGCGCCCTCACCTCTTTGTCCAGGCTGGTGCTCAAGCGCAACAGCTGTGCCTGGCGTTCGCTGCTCACCTGCTCAAGGTGCTTGCGCTCTTCGGGTTGCGGCAGCCCGTAGCCCTTGGCATCCAGCAACTCTGCCGGACGGCTGAGGAAACCGCTGTTGGCGAGCATCTGCTTGAGGGTTGCGTCAGCTTTGTTGACGCTGCCATCTTTCAGCGCCGCAGCATTCAGGTAGCGCTGCTTGACCTCGTCTTGAGCCAGCAGAAGCTGCCGGCGAAGGCTGGCCTGTTCGAGCAGCAGCAACGCGGCGCTGGTGCGCAGGTCAGCCTTGGCGAACCAGCTGCGACGTTGATCGGCCTCCAGGGCCAACCAGTCTTCAACCAGGGCTTGCTTGATCGGCAGCTGTTTCCTGAGCACTTCGAACATGGCCTGGTAGCGGTCGCGGTAAGAATCGAAGCGGTAGCCCAGGCGCAACGCCTCGCGCGGGTCATCAAGCACGCTGGTGTCGGCCAGCCCCCTGCCCTTTAGCACGGCCAGCAAACCGTTGGGCATGATGCTGTCCAGGTCATTTATGCGCGGGTTGGCTGTGCCGCTGCGCAGCAGTTTCAACGACTCCACTGCACAGTTGTTGGACAGGAACCAGTAGTTGCCGTCATAGCTCCAGTGCATCTCGGCGGCCTGGCGCACCAGGTTCTCGATTTCTTCGCGGTTGAGCTTCAAGGGCACCGAGGCCAGGCTGCGCAGTTCGGTCTTGGTGTATTCGTCGATCACTTGGCCCAGTGGCAATACGAATAGTCGTGACGGGTAGTTACCGACCAGGCCGTCCCAGCTGGACAGCTGCACGTCGTTGACGAAGGCGCGGTACGAAAGCACCAGGCTTTGGTCTAGGTCCAGGCGGCAGTCTGGACCGCGTGGGCGGCCCGGTTTGCAGATCACCAGGCGCAGCATGCTGTGACCCCAGCGGCTGACCAGGTTTTGGTTGGCTTCGGCCAGCAGGTAGTCCACTTCATAGACCCGCTCGGGGTCGATCTCACCCAGTGGCTGGCGAGCGAAGTCACTGCCAGCGTTGATGAACGGCAGGCCCTTGGCGCAGGTGTCCTGTTGCGGTGCCCAGCCGAAATGCTGGCGCAAGTACTGGTTCAGCGCCGGACGGCGGCAGCCGTAGCTTGGGTCGAGGAGGAAGTACTCCATGTTGACCGCGATGTATTCCTTGGGGCTGCTTAGTTCATAGCTGTCGGGGCTACGCACGAACTGGCCATTGTGTTGCTCGCGCTCGCCGCGTCGGCCCACGTATTGTGGCCAGCCGGCCAGGTCGAGCAGGCGCGGGTCGTCGCTGAGGGTGAATCGACGTTCAGCCTGGCCTCGACATTCTTCAGGCAGGCCGATCTTGCCCAGCGTGCCCTGCTGGCGCTTGCAGCGGGCGATCAGCGAACGCTCGGCACCGGGCCACAGGCGGGCACGGTCGTAGATATGGGTGAGCTCGTGCAACACGGTGGCCAGCAGCTCTTCACGCACCGTGCCATGGGGGCGGTTGGTGCGCTCGGTGGCGGCGCTGCCGTCGGTGAGGCTGGGCAGCAAGCGGCGGTTGAGCTCGAGGGTGGATACCAGTGATGCCTGCCCATAGGCGTCGGCAGGCATGTTGTCGCTCCAGCTGACCCGCACGCGGCGGTCCAACTGTTGCTTGAAGCGCGGCGGCAGCCTGCCCATGGCCTCGTCAAGCAGGGCCTGTGAGGCTTGGGTTTGCTGCGGGTCCAGGCCGGACGCCTGCAGCTCTAGCTGCAGGTCGGCCAAGGCGGGCGTGCCGAGCAGCGTCAGGGCGCAGCCGAGCAGCCAGGCGCGCACGCGAATCACAGTGCGAGGATGGCTTCGGCCAGTACCTGGTCGCTGGCGCCGCGCGCTTCTGGTACGCGCTCGCGCAGGGTGTTGAAGGCTGCCTCGAGTTGGACGCCGCGGATGTCACCGTTGCTGGCGACGAAGCTGGCAGCGTCGTCGTGGGCTTCGCGCACCACTTTGGAATCACGGATAGACGTGGTGGTGTCCGAGGTGAAGTCGATCGAACGGCCGAAGGCACGCACGATGATGTTGCTGGTAGCCACCAGGGTCTGTGCCTGGGCCAGGTCGGCCAGCAGCAGCATGCCGAGGGAAGCGGCAATCAGCGGTTTACGCATGGAGCATCTCCGAAAAATACAGGGAGTCAGGTGAGTTATTGGACGAGAATTGCCTGCGCCAGTTCCAGATCGCCGACAGTGTGCCGTGCACAATTGTGGCGTAATGATTCCAGCGCGGCTTCCAGGCGTGCACCACGGATCACGCCATCGCTGGCAACGAATGCGGCGGCATCATCACGGGCCTGCCTGATCAGTTTGCGATCGAAGGGCGCGGTAGTGACCTGGCTGGTGGCATAGCCCGAGATGACCAGGCCTTGCGTGGTGGTATCCATGGCATGGGCGCTGGCCATGCCGACAACGGAGAACAGCAGCGGCAACAGATAACGCATGGGCTTTCTTGAAGGCTGGAAAAATGGACGACGAAGGCTACCCCAGGTGCGAGGGCTCTAGCCAACGCACCTGTTTTGCCTAGGGTGTATCAGAGCGCCAGGATGGCCTGGGCCAGCTGTGCATCGCTGGCTTGCAGGGCCGGCATGTTCGAACGGATGTGCACGAAGGCGCTTTCCAGGCGGGCACCGCGGATATCGCCTTGAGTGCCGACGAACGTGGCGGCGTCATCCCGGGCCGCCTGCACGATCTTGTCGTCGCGGAACGACGAGGAAAGGTCGGATGTGGCGTCAGTGGAAGCGGCAACGGCGCGTACTACCGTGTCGGTGGTGACAACGAAGCTGGTGGCGTGGGCAGTGCCAGCCAGGCCGAGTAACAGGGCGGCGCCAAGCAGGTGTTTACGGGACATGATCGTGGACTCCTGGGTAGGGTCAGGTTGGTTCTGCTCTATCGGACGTTTGCAGGGCTCGTCACGGTACGTTTCAACAACTGGTTCTAGCAGACGGTTAAGCCAAGCGTATCACGCGGTGCTGCGTTGGGAGGTCAACGCGTGTTGTGCGTGATAACTGTAATGGTGATTATTGGTTTTTACAAAACTGTACTGGTAATGACCTTGAGCGCTCTGCAACGCGCCTTTCGGGCAATAAAAAACCCGTTGCAGTGACCTGCAACGGGTTTGGGAATTCGCGGTGCCGGCCGCAGCCGGCAAGCCGGTGCTTAGCGCCAGAAAGGCTTGCTCAGCTCTTCGTAACGCTGCGACTCGCTGATACCGGCGTCGGCCAGCAGGCGGCTGTCCAGGCGAGCCAGTTGACGGCGGCTGGCCATACGGCGCTGCCACAGCAGCAGGGTGGACAGTGCGCGCAGCGGCATCGATGCGTTGGATTGCTGGGCGTTGCTTTCAAAAACCAGACCGGAACTGAGGGTACGTTCCATGATGCTTCATCCTTCCGCTTATGGCGGGATTAGGTAGTGATTTAACTGATGCCAATGATCCTCCTCTGCTGTCCATAACAGTAGATACAGTTCAGTTGAAAGACGATGGCTCAGTTAACTGTGTAACCCTACTGTTGCACTCGAAAATGGCGCAACTGTACTGGTCTGCACGAATATGGTGCGATTTAAGAGATGGAGATGGTTTTAAGCGGCGAGGATCGGTTGAAAACCGGTACAGTAGAACAGTTTTATAAAGAAGGAAGGCCGGACTGTGCAGCACAGTCGTAATGGTGCGGCCTTGTGTCGCGACAAGGCCGCAGACCGGCCCAGGATTGCGGCGTTACAGCTGAAAAAGAAGGGGCTGCTGTGCAGCCCCATCGCGACACAAGGCCGCTTCTCCATCAGCTAGCCAGCATGCGCCCGGTTTCTTCCAGGTTCTCGTGCCAGCTCAACGCTTCACGCAGGATGTGCGGGGTATGGCCGCCACGCTGGCAGGCGCGATCGAAGTAATCGTTCAGCGCAGCGCGGTAGTCTGGGTGCACACAGTTGTCGATGATCGCCCGTGCCCGTTCGCGCGGCGCCAGACCACGCAGGTCGGCAAGGCCCTGCTCGGTGACCAGGATGTCCACGTCGTGCTCGGTGTGATCGACATGGCTGACCATTGGCACCACGCTGGAAATCGCGCCACCTTTGGCAATCGACTTGGTGACGAATACGGCCAGGTGGGCGTTACGAGCGAAATCGCCCGAACCGCCAATGCCGTTCATCATCCGGGTACCGCAGACGTGGGTGGAGTTGACGTTGCCGTAGATATCGAACTCCAGTGCGGTGTTGATACCAATGATGCCCAGGCGACGTACCACTTCCGGGTGGTTGGAGATTTCCTGCGGGCGCAGCACCAGCTTGTCCTTGTAGCGCTCCAGGTTGCCGAACACGTCGGCGTTGCGGCGGCTGGACAAGGTGATCGAGCTACCCGAGGCGAAGCTCAGCTTGCCGGCGTCGATCAGGTCGAAGGTGGAGTCCTGCAGTACTTCGGAGTACATGGTCAGGTCTTCGAACGGCGATTCGATCAGGCCGCACATCACCGCGTTGGCGATGCTGCCGATACCGGCTTGCAGCGGGCCGAGCTTGTTGGTCATGCGGCCAGCGTCCACTTCCTTTTTGAGGAAGTTGATCAGGTGGTCGGCGATGCCTTGGGTTTCATCATCTGGCGGCAGCACAGTGGACGGCGAGTCTGGCTGGTCGCTGATGACGATACCGACGATCTTGGCCGGGTCGATCGGGATGGCGGTGCTGCCGATACGGTCGTCTACCTTGACCAGCGGGATGGGGGTGCGGGTCGGGCGGTAGGTCGGGATGTAGATGTCATGCAGGCCTTCGAGGTTGGTGTTGTGCGAGAGGTTGATCTCGACAATCACCTGCTTGGCGAAGATCGCGAAGCTGGCCGAGTTGCCCACCGAGGTGGTCGGCACGATGTGGCCTTGCTCGGTGATGGCCACGGCTTCGATGACTGCGATGTCCGGCAGCTTCAGCTGCTGGTTGCGCAATTGCTCGACGGTTTCCGACAGGTGCTGGTCGATGAACATCACCTGGCCATCGTTAATGGCCTTGCGCAGGGTGCTGTCGACCTGGAACGGCATGCGGCGAGCCAGCACGCCGGCCTCGGTCAGTTGCTTGTCCAGGTCGTTGCCCAGGCTGGCGCCGGTCATCAGGCTGATTTTCAGTGGCGACTGCTTGGCACGTTCGGCCAGTGCATGCGGTACGGCCTTGGCTTCGCCGGCGCGGGTGAAACCGCTCATGCCGACGGTCATGCCGTCCTCGATCAGACCAGCGGCATCAGCCGCACTCATTACCTTGCTGTGCAGGGAGGACAAGCGGATACGATCACGGTACATGGATTGTTATCTCGGGCTACTGAAACTACTGCAGCGCAGTCTAGAGATTTCGCCCATTGCCGTCCCACGACCATGGTCGTATGAGAAGCCTTGAAGTAGAGCCGTTGATCCGGATCAATAAAAGGAAAGCCCCGACAGATTCTGACCGGGGCTTCCTTTATATCAGCTGGTTTGCAGCGGCCGTTGTCACTCCACTGCTTTGACCATGTCCTCGATGACCTTCTTGGCGTCACCGAACACCATCATGGTCTTGTCCAAGTAGAACAGTTCGTTGTCCAGGCCAGCATAGCCGCTGGCCATGGAGCGCTTGTTGACGATGATGGTCTTGGCCTTGAACGCTTCGAGGATCGGCATGCCGGCGATTGGCGATTTGGGGTCGTTCTTCGCCGCCGGGTTGACCACATCGTTGGCGCCCAGCACCAGCACCACGTCGGCCTGTCCGAACTCGGCGTTGATGTCCTCCATCTCGAACACCTGGTCGTATGGCACTTCGGCTTCGGCCAGCAGGACGTTCATATGCCCGGGCATGCGGCCCGCCACTGGGTGAATCGCATACTTCACGGTTACGCCGTTGTGGGTCAGCTTCTCGGTAAGCTCCTTCAATGCGTGCTGGGCACGGGCCACCGCCAGGCCGTAGCCTGGGACGATGATTACGCTGTCGGCATTGCTGAGCAGGAAGGTGGCATCGTCAGCCGAACCAGATTTCACCGGGCGCTGTTCTTGCGAACCTTGCGCCGCGCCAGTGTCGGTATCGCCACCGAAGCCGCCGAGGATGACGTTGAAGAACGAACGGTTCATCGCCTTGCACATGATGTACGAGAGGATGGCACCGGACGAGCCCACCAGGGAGCCTGCGATGATCAGCATCGAGTTGTTCAGGGAGAAGCCGATACCGGCCGCTGCCCAGCCCGAATAGCTGTTGAGCATCGACACCACCACCGGCATGTCGGCGCCGCCGATCGGAATAATGATCAGCACGCCCATGATGAAGGCCAGGACCAGCATCAGGGTGAAGGCACTGTAATGACCGGTGAAAGTGAACAGCAGGCCCAGGGCGATGGTGGTCAGGCCGAGGATCAGGTTCAGCTTGTGCTGGCCCGCGAACTGTACAGGAGCGCCTTGGAACAGGCGGAACTTGTACTTGCCCGACAGCTTGCCGAAGGCGATCACCGAACCGGAGAAGGTAATGGCACCGATGGCAGCACCGAGGAACAGCTCCAGGCGGTTGCCGGTAGGGATCGGGTCACTGATGGCGGCAACGATGCCCATCGACTGCGGCTCGAGTACGGCGGCGATGGCGATGAACACCGCCGCCAGGCCGATCATGCTGTGCATGAAAGCGACCAGCTCCGGCATCTTGGTCATCTCGACGCGCTTGGCCATGATCGAGCCGGCGGTGCCACCGACCAGCAGGCCGACGATGACATAGCCGATGCCGGCGGTGGCCAGTTCTGCACCTAGCTTATAAATGAGGCCAACCGTGGTAAGGATGGCGAGCCCCATGCCAATCATGCCAAACAGGTTGCCACGCCGCGAGGTAGTCGGGTGCGACAGGCCCTTGAGCGCCTGGATGAAGCACACCGAGGCGACGAGGTAGAGGAGCGTTACCAGATTCATGCTCATGCTTACTTCTGCGCCTCGTTCTTGGTTTTCTTCTTGAACATTTCAAGCATGCGGCGGGTGACCAGGAAGCCACCGAACACATTGACTGCGGCCAGGGCCACGGCAAGCGTGCCCATCAGCTTGCCAGCCGGGGTCACGGTCAGCGCGGCAGCCAGCATGGCACCGACGATGACGATCGCCGAAATGGCGTTGGTAACCGCCATCAGCGGGGTGTGCAGCGCCGGGGTGACGTTCCACACCACGTGGTAGCCCACATAGATGGCCAGCACGAAGATGATCAGGTTGTAGATGCCGTGAGAAATCAGCATGTCTTCCATTGTCGTGCTCCTTAGCCGTTCTTGCGGACGACCTGACCATCACGGCACATCAGGCAGGCCGCGACGATGTCGTCTTCGAGGTTGATGACCAGCGCGCCGTCCTTGTCGAACAGCAGCTTCATGAAGTCCAGCAGGTTGCGCGCGTACAGCGCCGAGGCATCGGCACCCACCTGCGCAGGCAGGTTGGTCGGGCCGACGATGGTCACGCCGTTTTCCTGCACCACCTGGTCGGCAACGGTCAGTGGGCAGTTGCCGCCCTGGGCCGCAGCCAGGTCGATGACCACCGAGCCGGGCTTCATCTGCGCCACGGTTTCGGCACTGAGCAAGGTCGGTGCCTTGCGCCCGGGGATCAGCGCGGTGGTAATGACGATATCGGCCTGCTTGGCGCGTTCGTGCACGGCCTGGGCCTGGCGTTGCATCCAGCTGGCCGGCATGGGTCGGGCGTAGCCGCCGACGCCTTCGGCGCACTCGCGCTCTTCGTCGGTCTCATAGGGCACGTCGATGAATTTGGCGCCCAGCGACTCGATCTGCTCCTTCACGGCTGGGCGTACATCGGATGCTTCGATCACCGCACCCAGGCGCTTGGCCGTGGCAATGGCCTGCAGGCCGGCAACGCCCGCGCCGAGGATCAGCACGCGTGCGGCCTTAACGGTACCGGCAGCGGTCATCAGCATGGGCATGAAGCGTGGGTAGTGATGGGCTGCCAGCAACACGGCCTTGTAACCGGCGATGTTGGCTTGCGACGACAGCACATCCAGGCTTTGCGCCCGAGAGGTACGCGGCGCGGCCTCCAGGGCGAAAGCGGTGATGCCGCGTTCGGCCATCTTGCCGATCAGTTCGCTGTTGAACGGGTTGAGCATGCCCACCAGCAGGCTGCCACTGTTGATCAGGGCCAATTCCTGGTCGTTGGGGGCGACCACTTTGAGTACCAATTGGGCGCCGTAGGCGTCGGCTGCGCTCCCCAGGGAAGCACCCACGGCCTCATAGGCACTGTCCGGAATGGCGGCGTTGAGCCCTGCACCCCGTTGGACGGTGACCTGATGGCCCTGGCCAATCAGTTTCTTGATGGTTTCGGGGGTCGCAGCGACCCTTGTCTCACCGGTCTGCGTCTCGAGAGGAACACCAATGTGCACGACTATTTCTCCTGCGGTGACCTTTTGTCTTTGTAAAAGCCAGCACACTTCGGATGGTGAGCTGGGGCGGCTGTGGAGCGCCGGCCCGCCGGATACCGGGCGGGCGAAGCATTTTGCAGACGAACCCAGAGGCCTTCAACCGGTTCTGGAGCGAAACGAAGTTAAAACTACAAGTCACCCTGTGACCGCTTGTCGCAGCGATAAGGCTGCAGCCCGTCAAGCATGGGCTATTGGCAGATTAGGAGAAAAAAACAAAAAAAATGCGAAGAATTCGCTTACGGATTGGTGGATGTCGCAAAATAACCCGCAAAGCCGCGTGTTAAGCAGGGTTAAAGGGTATTTTTATGCCTGCATTACAGTTTTCGAAAAAGCGACAAATACATATATCTGTAGGTGTTTAAAATAATTGACTACAGAGTCAATTTGTCGCACTTGTTCTTGTTTTGCCTGTGTATGCCTGGGCCTGGCTCACCAGCCAGTCGCGAAACGCACGTAGCGATGCTGACTCTACCTTGCGTTCGGGAATCATCAGATAGTAAGCCTTGTCGCTACTCAGGGCATGCCTGTTAGCGACCACCAGCCTACCCTCCTCCAGCTCTCGCTGGATCAGGAACGGCGGTATCAGGGCAATGCCCATTTCGTGCATGGCCGCCTGGGCGAGCATCGAGAATAGTTCATAGCGCGGGCCTGTCATGTCGCGTTCAACATTCATACCTACGCTGCCGAACCATTGCCGCCAGGCATAGGGGCGCGTGCTTTGCTGCAGCAGGGGAAGCTGCGCGATGTGGCGTGCCTCGAGCTTGCCCTGCCCATCCAGCAGTACCGGGCTGCACACCGGTACTGGGTTTTCCCCCATCAGCCTGTGCGACTGGGTGCCAGACCAATCGGCATCACCAAAATAGATGGCGGCATCGAAGGTTGTGTCCGCAAACAGGAATGGCCGGGTGCGGTTGGTGAGATTGACCGTGACCTCTGGGTGGCGCTGCTGGAAGTCCTTGAGCCGTGGTAGCAGCCATTGAGTGCCAAACGTCGGCACCACCGCCAGCTCGATCACATTGGCGCCCTGCAGGCGCATCACCGACAAGGTATCGCGTTCCACGGCGTCCAGCTGGGTGGCCACCTGGCGACTGTAGGACAGGCCGGCTTCGGTAAGCTTCACGCCCCTGCGCGAGCGGCGGAACAGTTCCACATTAAGGAAGGCTTCTAGCCCACCGATCTGCCGACAGACGGCGCTTTGGGTCAGGGCGAGTTCCTGGGCAGCCTTGGTAAAGCTTTCGTTACGTGCCGCCGCTTCGAAGCAAACCAGAGCGGCGGTACTGGGGATCTTGCGGCGCATGTACGTCAACCTCACTTGTAAGGCTGTCAATATGGCGTTTTGCCGATTTACGAAGTGACAAATTATCACTAATTGGTGCGCAATCCTCGTTTGTCCCGGCGGCTGATCAAGCCTAGGCTCAAAGGCACAAGAAACTGCCCCCTATTACGAGGATTTCGCTCATGGCCGGTAAAGCAAGCTTCAACTGGATCGACCCGCTGCTGCTGGATCAGCAGCTCACTGAGGAAGAGCGCATGGTGCGTGACAGCGCTTATCAGTTCGCCCAGGACAAGCTGGCCCCACGTGTGCTCGAGGCTTTCCGTCATGAGCAGACCGACCCGGCGATCTTCCGCGAGATGGGTGAAATCGGCCTGCTGGGTGCAACCATTCCCGAGCAGTACGGTGGCAGCGGTTTGAATTACGTGTGCTATGGCCTGATTGCCCGCGAAGTGGAACGCATCGACTCAGGTTACCGCTCGATGATGAGTGTGCAGTCGTCGCTGGTGATGGTGCCGATCAACGAATTTGGCACCGAGGCACAAAAACAGAAGTACCTGCCCAAGTTGGCGAGTGGCGAGTGGATCGGTTGCTTCGGCCTGACCGAACCTAACCATGGCTCCGACCCGGGCTCGATGATTACCCGGGCCAGGAAGGTGGACGGTGGCTACCGTCTTACCGGCAGCAAGATGTGGATCACCAACAGCCCCATCGCCGACGTGTTCGTGGTCTGGGCCAAGGACGATGAGGGCGATATCCGTGGCTTCGTGCTGGAGAAAGGCTGGCAGGGCCTCAGTGCTCCGGCGATCCATGGCAAGGTCGGCCTGCGCGCCTCGATCACTGGCGAAATCGTCATGGACAATGTGTTCGTGCCGGACGAGAACATTTTCCCGGATGTACGTGGCCTCAAAGGCCCGTTCACCTGCCTGAACTCGGCTCGCTACGGTATTTCCTGGGGGGCGCTGGGTGCCGCTGAAGCTTGCTGGCACACCGCCCGCCAATACACCCTGGACCGCCAACAGTTCGGACGCCCGTTGGCCGCCAACCAATTGATCCAGAAAAAGCTGGCCGACATGCAGACGGAAATCACGCTGGCGCTGCAAGGCTGCCTGCGCCTGGGGCGCATGAAGGACGAAGGAACGGCTGCAGTGGAGATTACCTCGATCATGAAGCGCAACTCCTGCGGCAAGGCGCTGGATATCGCCCGTATGGCGCGCGACATGCTCGGTGGCAACGGCATCTCCGACGAGTTTGGTGTGGCTCGCCACCTGGTCAACCTGGAGGTGGTCAACACCTACGAAGGTACTCATGACGTGCATGCGCTGATTCTGGGGCGTGCGCAAACCGGTATCCAGGCCTTCTATTAATAAGGAGCAGTCCATGGGCGCGCTATCACATCTGCGGGTGCTGGACCTTTCGCGCGTGTTGGCCGGCCCGTGGTCTGGCCAGATTCTCGCTGACCTTGGCGCTGACGTGATCAAGGTCGAGCGCCCTGGCAGTGGCGACGATACCCGCTCATGGGGGCCACCCTTCCTCAAGGATGTCGAGGGTGAGAACACCGGCGAGGCGGCCTACTACCTGTCGGCCAATCGCAACAAGCGTTCGGTGACCATCGACTTTACCCAGCCCGAGGGGCAGCGCCTGGTGCGTGAGTTGGCGGCTAAGTGCGATATCGTCATCGAGAACTTCAAGGTGGGTGGGCTGGCTGCCTATGGCCTGGACTACCAGAGCCTGAAGGCAGTCAACCCACAGCTTATCTATTGCTCCATTACGGGCTTCGGCCAGACCGGCCCATATGCCAAGCGCGCTGGCTATGACTTCATGATCCAGGGGCTGGGTGGGCTGATGAGCCTGACCGGTCGCCCAGAAGGTGAGGCAGGTGCAGGGCCGGTGAAGGTGGGTGTAGCGCTTACCGACATTCTGACCGGACTGTATTCCACGGTTGCCATGCTTGCTGCCCTCGCCCACCGGGATCAGACCGGGGTCGGCCAGCATGTCGATATGGCATTGCTCGATGTGCAGGTGGCCTGCCTGGCGAATCAGGCAATGAACTATCTGACCACAGGCACCTCGCCTCGCCGGCTGGGTAATGCGCATCCCAACATAGTGCCTTATCAGGATTTCCCGACGGCGGATGGAGACTTCATTCTTACCGTGGGTAATGACAGCCAGTTCCGCAAGTTCGCCGAAGTGGCCGGGCAGCCGCAATGGGCGGATGACCCGCGCTTTGTGACCAATAAACTGCGGGTGGCGAACAGGGCCGAGCTGATTCCACTGATACGCCAAGCCACGGTGTTCAAGACCACGGCTGAATGGGTGCGCCAGCTGGAAGCTGCAGGGGTGCCGTGTGGGCCAATCAATGACCTGGCGCAGATGTTCCAGGACCCCCAGGTGCTGGCGCGAGGGCTGGCGGTAAGTATGGCGCATCCGTTGGCGGGTAGCGTACCGCAGGTCGCGAGCCCGATACGCTTGTCGGAGACGCCGGTGGAGTATCGCCGGGCGCCGCCACTGTTGGGCGAGCATACCGACGTGGTGCTGGGGGAAGTGTTGGGGTTGGGTGCCGGCGAGCTGCAGCGACTACGCGGCGCTGGTGTACTTTAGAAGCCGCGGGTTGCACTGAAAAGCGGGGAGGCCGTCAGGCCTCCCCGCTTTGCTTTTCAGCGATATGAAGGTTTCTTGAAATTAAAGGTTGACGGGGTTTCGAATCCCCTTATAATGCGCCCCACTTCCAGCGACATCGGAACGACAAACTCCTTGAGATTCAATGAGTTAAGTAGTTAAGGTGGTGTTGGAAGGGCTACGATCGAATGATCGCAAGCGGTTGAAATGGTGGTTGACAGCGCTTCTTGGTGCTGTATGATTCGCCTCCCGCTACGAGAGATCGCAGCGAGCCAAGTGTTTGAAGCTAAACGAGTTTCTCGCAAAAAACTTCAAAATAAACGCTTGACAGACTCTGAGGAAAGCGTAGAATGCGCGCCTCGGTTGAGACGAAAAGCTCTTAACCAAACGCTCTTTAACAAATTGAATCAAGCAATTCGTGTGGGTGCTTGTGAGTACGGACTGATAGTCAAAAAGATTATCAGCATCACAAGTGGCCATGCGAGAAATCACATAGTCATTTGAGATTGCTGAGCCAAGTTTAGGGTTTCTTAAAAACCCAAGCAGTATTGAACTGAAGAGTTTGATCATGGCTCAGATTGAACGCTGGCGGCAGGCCTAACACATGCAAGTCGAGCGGATGAGAAGAGCTTTCTCTTCGATTCAGCGGCGGACGGGTGAGTAATGCCTAGGAATCTGCCTGGTAGTGGGGGACAACGTTTCGAAAGGAACGCTAATACCGCATACGTCCTACGGGAGAAAGCAGGGGACCTTCGGGCCTTGCGCTATCAGATGAGCCTAGGTCGGATTAGCTAGTTGGTGGGGTAATGGCTCACCAAGGCGACGATCCGTAACTGGTCTGAGAGGATGATCAGTCACACTGGAACTGAGACACGGTCCAGACTCCTACGGGAGGCAGCAGTGGGGAATATTGGACAATGGGCGAAAGCCTGATCCAGCCATGCCGCGTGTGTGAAGAAGGTCTTCGGATTGTAAAGCACTTTAAGTTGGGAGGAAGGGCAGTAAGCTAATACCTTGCTGTTTTGACGTTACCGACAGAATAAGCACCGGCTAACTCTGTGCCAGCAGCCGCGGTAATACAGAGGGTGCAAGCGTTAATCGGAATTACTGGGCGTAAAGCGCGCGTAGGTGGTTTGTTAAGTTGGATGTGAAAGCCCCGGGCTCAACCTGGGAACTGCATCCAAAACTGGCAAGCTAGAGTACGGTAGAGGGTGGTGGAATTTCCTGTGTAGCGGTGAAATGCGTAGATATAGGAAGGAACACCAGTGGCGAAGGCGACCACCTGGACTGATACTGACACTGAGGTGCGAAAGCGTGGGGAGCAAACAGGATTAGATACCCTGGTAGTCCACGCCGTAAACGATGTCAACTAGCCGTTGGAATCCTTGAGATTTTAGTGGCGCAGCTAACGCATTAAGTTGACCGCCTGGGGAGTACGGCCGCAAGGTTAAAACTCAAATGAATTGACGGGGGCCCGCACAAGCGGTGGAGCATGTGGTTTAATTCGAAGCAACGCGAAGAACCTTACCAGGCCTTGACATGCAGAGAACTTTCCAGAGATGGATTGGTGCCTTCGGGAACTCTGACACAGGTGCTGCATGGCTGTCGTCAGCTCGTGTCGTGAGATGTTGGGTTAAGTCCCGTAACGAGCGCAACCCTTGTCCTTAGTTACCAGCACGTTATGGTGGGCACTCTAAGGAGACTGCCGGTGACAAACCGGAGGAAGGTGGGGATGACGTCAAGTCATCATGGCCCTTACGGCCTGGGCTACACACGTGCTACAATGGTCGGTACAGAGGGTTGCCAAGCCGCGAGGTGGAGCTAATCTCACAAAACCGATCGTAGTCCGGATCGCAGTCTGCAACTCGACTGCGTGAAGTCGGAATCGCTAGTAATCGCGAATCAGAATGTCGCGGTGAATACGTTCCCGGGCCTTGTACACACCGCCCGTCACACCATGGGAGTGGGTTGCACCAGAAGTAGCTAGTCTAACCTTCGGGAGGACGGTTACCACGGTGTGATTCATGACTGGGGTGAAGTCGTAACAAGGTAGCCGTAGGGGAACCTGCGGCTGGATCACCTCCTTAATCGACGACATCAGCCTACTGATGAGCTCCCACACGAATTGCTTGATTCATTTGCTGATCAGAACTCAGAAATGAGCATTCCCTGCGAATGTTGATTTCTGACTTTTGTCAGATCGTTCTTTAAAAATTCGGATATGTGATAGAAATAGACTGATGGCCAGTTTCACTGCTGGTTAATCAGGCTAAGGTAAAATTTGTGAGTTCTGCTCGAAAGAGCGACGTGCGAATTTTCGGCGAATGTCGTCTTCACAGTATAACCAGATTGCTTGGGGTTATATGGTCAAGTGAAGAAGCGCATACGGTGGATGCCTTGGCAGTCAGAGGCGATGAAAGACGTGGTAGCCTGCGATAAGCTTTGGGGAGTCGGCAAACAGACTGTGATCCAGAGATCTCTGAATGGGGGAACCCAGCCAGCATAAGCTGGTTATCTTGTACTGAATACATAGGTGCAAGAGGCGAACCAGGGGAACTGAAACATCTAAGTACCCTGAGGAAAAGAAATCAACCGAGATTCCCTTAGTAGTGGCGAGCGAACGGGGACCAGCCCTTAAGTTGGTTTGAGATTAGTGGAACGCTCTGGAAAGTGCGGCCATAGTGGGTGATAGCCCCGTACACGAAAATCTCTTATCAATGAAATCGAGTAGGACGGAGCACGAGAAACTTTGTCTGAATATGGGGGGACCATCCTCCAAGGCTAAATACTACTGACTGACCGATAGTGAACCAGTACCGTGAGGGAAAGGCGAAAAGAACCCCGGAGAGGGGAGTGAAATAGAACCTGAAACCGTATGCGTACAAGCAGTGGGAGCCTACTTTGTTAGGTGACTGCGTACCTTTTGTATAATGGGTCAGCGACTTATATTCAGTGGCGAGCTTAACCGAATAGGGGAGGCGTAGCGAAAGCGAGTCTTAATAGGGCGTTTAGTCGCTGGGTATAGACCCGAAACCGGGCGATCTATCCATGGGCAGGTTGAAGGTTAGGTAACACTGACTGGAGGACCGAACCGACTACCGTTGAAAAGTTAGCGGATGACCTGTGGATCGGAGTGAAAGGCTAATCAAGCTCGGAGATAGCTGGTTCTCCTCGAAAGCTATTTAGGTAGCGCCTCATGTATCACTGTAGGGGGTAGAGCACTGTTTCGGCTAGGGGGTCATCCCGACTTACCAAACCGATGCAAACTCCGAATACCTACAAGTGCCGAGCATGGGAGACACACGGCGGGTGCTAACGTCCGTCGTGAAAAGGGAAACAACCCAGACCGTCAGCTAAGGTCCCAAAGTCATGGTTAAGTGGGAAACGATGTGGGAAGGCTTAGACAGCTAGGAGGTTGGCTTAGAAGCAGCCACCCTTTAAAGAAAGCGTAATAGCTCACTAGTCGAGTCGGCCTGCGCGGAAGATGTAACGGGGCTCAAACCATGCACCGAAGCTACGGGTATCACCTTTTGGTGATGCGGTAGAGGAGCGTTCTGTAAGCCTGTGAAGGTGAGTTGAGAAGCTTGCTGGAGGTATCAGAAGTGCGAATGCTGACATGAGTAACGACAATGCGAGTGAAAAACTCGCACGCCGAAAGACCAAGGTTTCCTGCGCAACGTTAATCGACGCAGGGTTAGTCGGTCCCTAAGGCGAGGCTGAAAAGCGTAGTCGATGGAAAACAGGTTAATATTCCTGTACTTCCAGTTATTGCGATGGAGGGACGGAGAAGGTTAGGCCAGCCTGGCGTTGGTTGTCCAGGTTTAAGGTGGTAGGCTGGAATCTTAGGCAAATCCGGGATTCTAAGGCCGAGAGCTGATGACGAGTTGCCTTTAGGCGACGAAGTGGTTGATACCATGCTTCCAAGAAAAGCTCCTAAGCTTCAGATAACTGGGAACCGTACCCCAAACCGACACAGGTGGTTAGGTAGAGAATACCAAGGCGCTTGAGAGAACTCGGGTGAAGGAACTAGGCAAAATGGCACCGTAACTTCGGGAGAAGGTGCGCCGGCGAGGGTCAAGGACTTGCTCCGTAAGCCCATGCCGGTCGAAGATACCAGGCCGCTGCGACTGTTTATTAAAAACACAGCACTCTGCAAACACGAAAGTGGACGTATAGGGTGTGACGCCTGCCCGGTGCCGGAAGGTTAATTGATGGGGTTAGCGCAAGCGAAGCTCTTGATCGAAGCCCCGGTAAACGGCGGCCGTAACTATAACGGTCCTAAGGTAGCGAAATTCCTTGTCGGGTAAGTTCCGACCTGCACGAATGGCGTAACGATGGCGGCGCTGTCTCCACCCGAGACTCAGTGAAATTGAAATCGCTGTGAAGATGCAGTGTATCCGCGGCTAGACGGAAAGACCCCGTGAACCTTTACTATAGCTTTGCACTGGACTTTGAATTTGCTTGTGTAGGATAGGTGGGAGGCTTTGAAGTGGGGACGCCAGTTCTCATGGAGCCATCCTTGAAATACCACCCTGGCAACTTTGAGGTTCTAACTCAGGTCCGTTATCCGGATCGAGGACAGTGTATGGTGGGTAGTTTGACTGGGGCGGTCTCCTCCCAAAGAGTAACGGAGGAGTACGAAGGTGCGCTCAGACCGGTCGGAAATCGGTCGTAGAGTATAAAGGCAAAAGCGCGCTTGACTGCGAGACACACACGTCGAGCAGGTACGAAAGTAGGTCTTAGTGATCCGGTGGTTCTGTATGGAAGGGCCATCGCTCAACGGATAAAAGGTACTCCGGGGATAACAGGCTGATACCGCCCAAGAGTTCATATCGACGGCGGTGTTTGGCACCTCGATGTCGGCTCATCACATCCTGGGGCTGAAGCCGGTCCCAAGGGTATGGCTGTTCGCCATTTAAAGTGGTACGCGAGCTGGGTTTAGAACGTCGTGAGACAGTTCGGTCCCTATCTGCCGTGGACGTTTGAGATTTGAGAGGGGCTGCTCCTAGTACGAGAGGACCGGAGTGGACGAACCTCTGGTGTTCCGGTTGTCACGCCAGTGGCATTGCCGGGTAGCTATGTTCGGAAGAGATAACCGCTGAAAGCATCTAAGCGGGAAACTTGCCTCAAGATGAGATCTCACTGGGATCTTGAATCCCCTAAAGGGCCGTCGAAGACTACGACGTTGATAGGTTGGGTGTGTAAGCGCTGTGAGGCGTTGAGCTAACCAATACTAATTGCCCGTGAGGCTTGACCATATAACACCCAAGCAATTTGCGCGTCAGCCAAATTGCGGTGGTGAAGATGATACGAACCGAAAGTTCGCAACGAACCACACAATCACATATCCGAATTCGCTGGGCTGTCCATCTGGACATTCTGGCTACAGAATTTCTTGACGACCATAGAGCATTGGAACCACCTGATCCCATCCCGAACTCAGCAGTGAAACGATGCATCGCCGATGGTAGTGTGGGGTTTCCCCATGTGAGAGTAGGTCATCGTCAAGATTCATTTCGCAAAACCCCTATCTGCACATGCAGGTAGGGGTTTTGTCTTTAAGTAGGAACTACAGAGATTCGCAGGCACGTCCGAAGGACGGGCCAGCACACAGAATTTCTTGACGACCATAGAGCATTGGAACCACCTGATCCCATCCCGAACTCAGCAGTGAAACGATGCATCGCCGATGGTAGTGTGGGGTTTCCCCATGTGAGAGTAGGTCATCGTCAAGATTCAAACCCAAAGCCCCTGTCTGCGATGCAGACAGGGGCTTTGTCTTTTCCGAGTTTCAATAACGCTCAAAACTGATAGCTGACCGTAGCGCTCACATTGCGCTCTTCACCCATGTAGCAGTAGTTCAGGCTGGCACATGAGGTAATGTAGCTTTCATTGGTAAGGTTGTTTGCGTTCAGCCGCACATCCACACCCGTCAGACCCACCTTCCCCAGGTCATAGCCGATCGAAGCGTCGAACAGGGTGTAGGAAGGCACCTTCATGCTGTTTTCCGCATCCACCCAGCTATAGCCCACATATCGCACCCCACCGCCCAGCCGCAGTCCATCCAGAGCCCCTTGGTGGAAGTTATAGTCAGCCCACAGCGAGAACATCTGTTTCGGTGCCTGGGTTGGCGCGTTGCCTTCATTGTCCAGGCTGGCCGACACCAGGCTCGGCATCGACTTGGCGTACTCGATATCGGTGAAGGTATAGCCACCCAGCAGTTTCAGGCTGTCGCTCAGCTGCACATGAGCCTCTAGCTCCAGCCCTTGCGAGCGTACTTCACCTACCGGGCGATAAAAGTTTTCGTCAGGCTGCTTCGAAGCCAGGTTTTCCTGCTCGATACGGAACACCGATGCGGTAAACAGGTTGTCGCTGCCCGGAGGCTGATACTTGATGCCGGCTTCCCACTGAGTGCCCTCGGTCGGTGCCAGCGGGCGGCCTTGCTGGTCGGACACGGTATTGGGATTGAACGACTCCGAGTAGCTGACATAAGGCGCAATGCCATTCTCGAACAGGTAGAGCACCCCGGCCCGGGTAGTAAACCTGGAGCGCTGATCGCTGACCTTGGTGTCGCTGTCGCGATTCTCCTCGGACACCTTCACCCAGTCCTGGCGAAGCCCAAGGGAGAATCGCCACTGGTCGACCTCCACCAGGTCCTGCAGATACACACCTGTTTGCTGCAAGCGCCGCTGGTAGCGGTTTTCGCCCAGTACCTGAAGGTTGCCATTGCCGTATTGCGGGTTGCCGGCGTTCAGCGGGTCGACCGTGCCATAGCACCATGCGACATCGGCTTTGCGTCGCTGGTAGTCTGCGCCCAGCAGCAGGGTGTGTTTGGCAGCGCCGGTGAAGAATTCCGCCTGCAGCATATTGTCGATGATGTACGAATGCAGGCGCTCGTCGCCGCCGGTATAGGCGCGGTTGAGAATGTTGCTGTCGGCATCCGCCCAGCCGGCCGAGTACACCTGGTCCATGGACACGTCGGAATCCTGGTAGCGGAAGTTCTGCCGCGCGGTGAACACATCGTTGAAGCGATGCTCGAACTGGTAGCTGAAGGACTGCTGGGTGCGCTCGTAATTATCGATACCCGGCTCACCCTCGAAAAAGTGGTCCGACAAGCGCAAGCCGTTGCGCTTATGCAGCATACCGTCAGCAGGGTTGCCGCCGTGGTACCCGCCGTTAGGGTCGTGCTGCAGGTAAGCCTGCAGTGTGAGCGAGGTGTCCTCGGTGAAGTCGACGCTGATGGCCGGGGCGATGGTATAGCGTTCTTCCTTGTTGTGGTCGAACTGTGTGTCCGAAGCATCCGCCAAACCTGTCAGGCGATACGCAATACGCTTGTCATCATCTACAGGGCCACTGAAGTCGAAGCCCATGCTCCGCTGGCCCTGGGTGCCGACCGTGGCTTGAACCTGGTGGAAAGGGGTGAGCAGTGGCTTCTTGGTGGTAAGGGCTACCAGGCCGCCCGGCGAGCTTCGCCCATAGAGTACTGAAGACGGCCCCTTGAGAATGTCGATGCGCTCAAGGAAGTACGGGTCCACCTGCATGGTGCTGTAAGTGCCATTGTCGCCCATGGACTTGAGCCCATCGACGTAGATGTTATCCACCGAGCCGTCGTTGAAGCCGCGCATGGCCACATAGTCGTAGCGATGGGTGGCACCGTAGGGGTTGGTCAGTACCCCAGGCGTGTAGCGCATGGCCTGGGCAACGGTCTGAGAGCCCTGATCGTCCATCTGCTGGCGAGTTACTACCGAGACCGATTGGGAGGTCTCCACCAGTGGCATGCTGGTCTTGGTCGCCACTTGGCTATGCGTGGCGTTGTAACCCTCCATGCTGCCCAAGGCGTTGCCCAGAGAGAAACTACGGACATCGGTGTCTGGCAATGCCAGGGCTGCGTCCTGATGCTGTGCCTGCAGCACATAGTTGCGTCCGTCCTGGCTGACAGCTTCCAGCCCGCTGCCATTAAGCAACTGGCGCAGCGCGTGATCAATGGCGTATTGCCCCTGCAGGCCGTTGGATTGCAGGCGATCGGTCAACTGAGGCGTACTGGACAGGGTGATGCCGGCCTGGCGAGCGAACTGGTTCAATACATCGGCCAGTTGGCCGGCCGGTATTGCATAGTGATGACTCACTTGGGCTGTTTCAGCCGCAACGGACAGTTGCGCAACAGCTGCCAGGCCCATGGCGGTACCAAACAGAGCAGCCCGTATGGCATGGCGTAAGTAAGCGGACTGCAGGACTGGTCGAAAATCATTCGGGCTGAAAGTGTGGTTTAACACCGGCTTGATGAACATGAAGGGTCCGTTGAAGTGATGAGGGCAGAAGATGTCGCTTACTGTCCTAGCCGGACCGGGGTTCAAAACCCGACAAAAAAACGTTAAGGCCTCATCAGGTCGTGCTTTCGACACGCACCCACCAGCGTGTACGTTGATGAACCCGTACGGGCAGCGTCTGCGGTAGCAGCCGAAGCAATTGTTCCGGGTCTTCGAGGCGGAATACGCCCGACAGGCGCAGGTCGGCAATCTCGTTGCTGCAGCCCAGGTAACCATGGCGATAACGGCTGACCTGCGCGAGAAAATCCGCGAGGCGCATGTTCTGAGTGACGATCAGCCCTTCAGTCCATGCCATCGCGTCCATGTCCATCTGTGCGATCCGTTGTGCGCCATGAGCATCCAGGCGCCAGTTCTGTCCACTCTCGATCCACTGCAGTTGGGCAATGCCAGGCCGGTGTATCGCCACTTTTCCGCGGCTGACGCTGACACGTGTGCAGTCGCTATCCTGATAGGCTACAAAGCGTCCTTCAAAGCCTTCCAGCAGCACGTCGCGGGTTTGTACAAACACGGGATGCCGGGGATTACACGTGATCATCAGTTCGCCATGCTTCAGGCGGACCAGACGCTGCCGATCAATGAAGGCCAGGTCCACGGCACTGCGGGTGTTGAGTTGCATCAGTGAGCCATCGGGCAGGGTGAAGACGCGCCGTTCGCCCGTGCCGGTGGCATAGTCCGATGCCCAGGCACTGACAGCATCGAGGTCTTTAGCCAGCCAGCTCGCCGATCCCGCCATGACAACGCCCCCAAGCAGCTTCAACGCCTGCCTTCGACGCAGGCGCTGCTGGCTGGTTTCCAGGGTCTGCAAAGCCAGCCCGGCACCGGGGATGGCGCGTAGGTCGAGGTTTTGATGCAAGTGCGTCACCCGCTGCCAGGCGTGTTCGTGTTCGTGGTGGGCACTGCGCCATTGCGCACACTGTTGTTGCAACGCCAGGTCGTGCCCACTCTCGCGCAACCGCAGCATCCACTGGATGGCCTGCTTGACCGCTTTCGTATCAGGGCGTGCGGCGGTCATCGACTCAGCACTCGTCCTGGTAGTGCAGCACGTAGCAGTGATAGAGCGCATCGGCAATGTAGCGTTCTACGGTGCGCACCGAGATCCCCAGCTGTTCGGCGATGGCCTGGTGCTTCAGCCCCTCGCATTGAGCCAGGAGGAATGCGCGACGTACCTTGGGTTTGAGGCCGTCGAGCATGCGTGCAATGCGCTCAAGCAACTCCAGTAGCAGCTCGCGGGTTTCGGCAGAGGGGGCCAATGCTTCCGGCACATGCGCCAAAGCCTCCAGGTAAGCCCTGTGCAGTTCCTCGCGCCGCCAGTGATCGATCACCAACCCGCGCGCTACCGTGCGCAGGAAGGCCCTGGGTGCATTCAGTTGCAATTGTTCACGGCGCTGTAGCAAGCGTACGAAGGTGTCCTGGGCCAGGTCGGCGGCATCGGCCGCATTGCCTAGCTTGCTGCGCAGCCAGGCATGCAGCCAGCCGTGATGGTCACTGTATAGCGTTTGCACGCAGTCGTTGCTGGGCATGGGGGAGGGGCGCCGGCATCAATGGACATGAATGATAATTAGTCTCATTGTTGGTGGCGCCGCATCAATTTGCAACCCATCTGGTCGCACGCTGCGCTAGGCGGCAGTGGGTTAGCGCCCCAGTTGTGTATCCAGGTACTTGCGAATTACCCGCGCCCCGCTGTTGAGATGCCGTTCCAGCACCGCTACCGCCTCATCCACCAGTTTGTCGCTGGCCGCATCCGCCAGTGCGTTGTGATCGTCCTGAGTGAGCTTGCCCAAGCCCATGGACGAAAGATGGAAGCGCAGGAAGCGCTCTTCCTCGTTCAGTTCGTTCTCGATCAGGCGCAGTAGCTTCTTGTTTGGTGCCCTGCTGTATAGCGCCATGTGGAACAGGCGGTTGAGGCGGCCGATTTCGGCGTGACGGGTTTCATTCTCCAGTTGCTGGATATACCCGCGGGCGCTGGCGATGTCGCTGGCATCGAGCAGCGGGATCGACTGGCGCAGCGCCTCACTCTCGAGCAATACGCGCAGGGCATAGGTGTCCACTGCATCCTCACCGATCAGCGGCGCAACCACAGCGCCCTTGTGCATCTCTACTTTCAACAGGGATTGCGCTTCGAGCTGGCGCAGGGCTTCGCGCACGGGCATGCGGCTGACACCGAACAAGGTGGCGAGTTCTTGTTGGCGCACGGCAGTACCTGGGGGTAAGCGCCCATCGAGAATGGCACTGCGCAGGCGCTCTTCGATCACGCCACGGGCCTGATGCGGCAGCAGCTGTTCGCTTGCCAGCACATTGCTCAGTTTGATTTTCTCGGCCACGCGACGTCTGCCTTAACAATGACTAAAGTTGGATCCAATGACAGTAGTAACAGCTTGTAAGGGTGTCAAACCTGCACCCGCACGGGTACGGGCGCCCCAAAAGCGCGGCTATGGTGGATGAAGTCGTCTGCCAAAGGAAGCGCCCTTCAGAAGGATATAACTAGAAAGTGTAGGCGGCCTGACAGGCGGGTGCATGATTGCAGGGTGCCATTGTCTTTTGTTGTGGCAAGCCCCACCATCGCTGCTTTCGACTGGTCTGAACAGGGCTTCGCAGTGGCGATATCCTGGTTGCTGAAAACCGTTGTGCGACGTGTCGGCTTTGCCGCGCTGCTGGGCAGTCTGCTGCTGGGCGGCTTGCACGCGGATTGGGATTTTTCCCAGATCAGCCGCAAGTCGCAGGCGCTCTACGGCCCGTTGGGTGCCGGGCAGGGCCGTATCGATGCCTGGCAGAACCTGATGGCTACGCAGAAGCAGGGGACTGAGCTTGAGCGGCTGCAAGTGGTCAACCGCTTCTTCAACCAGCAATTGCGCTATGTCGAAGACATCGACCTGTGGCATGAAGTCGATTACTGGGCCACGCCTGTGCAGGCACTGATCAAAGGTGCAGGGGATTGCGAGGACTACGCCATCGCCAAATATTTCAGCCTGCGGCGCATGGGTATCCCCAGTGAAAAACTGCGCATTACCTACGTCAAGGCGCTGCGACAGAACCGGGCACACATGGTCCTGACCTATTATTCAAGCCCACAGGCCCAGCCTTTGGTGCTCGACAGCCTGATGGACGCCATCAAGCCGGCAAGCCAACGTACCGACCTGTTGCCGGTGTACGCCTTCAATGGCGAGGGGCTGTGGCTGACGGGCGCTGCCGGGAACAAGAAGGTCGGCGATACCAAGCGGCTGTCACGCTGGCAGGATTTGTTGAAGAAAATGCAGGCCGAAGGGTTCCCGGCCGAGCCGGTTTACTGAAGGAGCACAGATGTCACTGTTCAAACAATTGCTGTTGGCCATTTGCCTGTTCCTGGTGGTCGCCTTCAGTGGCAGTTTCATGGTCAGCCTGGAAAGCTCGCGCAGCCAGTATGTCAACCAGTTGCGCTCGCACGCCCAGGACGCGGCGACCGCGCTGGCGCTGTCGCTGACGCCGAATATCGACGACCCGGCGATGGTCGAACTGATGGTTAGCTCGATCTTCGACAGTGGTTACTATGCAAGCATCAAGGTCGTCGACCTGGGCTCCAATGCTGTGCTGGTGGAGCGCCACGCTGAGCCGGACCCAGGTGGCGTACCGCGATGGTTCGTGCACTTGATCGGCCTTGAGGCTGCTGGTGGCGATGCCATCGTCAGCCGTGGCTGGCAACAGGCCGCGCGCGTTGAAGTGATCAGCCACCCGATGTTCGCCATTGCCAAACTTTGGCAAAGTGCTCTGGGCAGCCTGGGTTGGTTGCTGTTGTGTGGTGCGGCCAGTGCTGTGCTCGGTGCATTGCTGTTGCGCCGCCAGTTGCGGCCGCTGGACTATATGGTCGAGCAATCCCACGCGATTGCCCGCCGCGAATTCCTCAGCCTTCCAGAGCTGCCGCGCACGCCAGAGTTACGCCGTGTGGTGCAGGCGATGAACCAGATGGTCGAGAAACTCAAAGCGCTGTTCACCGAGCAGGCCGAGCGCAGTGAGCGGCTGCGTGCCGAGTCCTACCAGGACAGCCTGACCGGGCTGTCCAACCGCCGGTATTTCGAAATGCAACTGAACACCCGGGTGAGCAACCTGGAAGAGGCGCGCGCCGGCTACCTGCTGTTGCTGCGGGTTCAGGGCCTGGCCGGCCTGAATGCCCGCCTTGGCGGCCAGCGTACCGACCAGTTGCTGCAGGCAGTAGGCGAACAGTTGCGCCGCACCTGTGCAAGCTACCCGGAAACCAATGACCTGATTTCCCGCAGCCGCGGTGGCGAGTTTGCCGTGCTGGCGCCGGGCATGGTGCATGAAGAGGCTGTGCAACTTGCCCAGGCCCTGGAGGCGACGCTGCAGAGCCTGCACGAAACGGGTGCCAGTGATATCGACCCGGTCGCTTGTATCGGCCTGGCGCCGTTCAGCCCCGGTGACTCACCGCAGGCGTTGCTGAAACTCGCCGACGAGGCTCTGGCCCGTGCCGAGAACCAGCCAACGCCGGGCTGGGTGTGCCTTGAGCAAGGCGTTGCCGCAGTGGCTGGGGACAGCCAACATGCCTGGCACGAGCGGCTCGATCAGGCATTCGGCAATGGGCATTTCGAGCTGTTCTTCCAGCCAGTGGTGGATTGTGCTTCAGCGCAACGGGTACTGCACCACAAAGTGATTTCGCGTTTGCAGGATGGCCAGGGCGAGGCGTTGCCAGCGGGCCGCTTCCTGCCCTGGTTGGAGCGCTTCGGCTGGATGCCACGGCTGGATGTGCTGGTGCTGGAGAAAGTGTTGGCGCACCTACGAGGGCACGACCAGGTGCTGGCGCTGAACCTGTCCGCCGCCACCCTGGCCGACCCCAAGGCCCTGCAGCGCGTCTTCGAGCTGCTGGGCCAGAACGCGGCGCTCGGCCCGCGGCTGGTTTTTGAAATTGGCGAGGAGCAGTTGCCTGAACAGGCCGCCTTGGAGCAGCTCACCCGGCGCCTGCACGGGCTTGGCTTCGGCCTGGCGCTGCAGCGCTTTGGCGGGCGCTTCAGCATGATCGGCAACCTGGCGCACCTGGGCCTGGCGTACCTGAAGATTGACGGCAGCTACATCCGCAACATCGACCATGAGCAGCACAAGCGGTTGTTCATCGAAGCGATTCAGCGTGCGGCCCACAGCATCGATTTGCCGCTGATTGCCGAGCGGGTCGAGACCGAAGGGGAGCGGCGGGTGTTGCAGGAGATGGGCGTAGGTGGGATTCAGGGCCAGCTGGTCGGTGAGCCTGCGCCCTGGCGCTAAAGAGCTTTCCTGCCAGTTGCCTGATCTGACTCCCAGGCCTGACGCTGTGCATGTGGGAGCGGCCTTGTGTCGCGAAAAGGGCTGCATGGCAGCCCCAGTAGTTTATGCAGTAATGCGAAAATCCCGGGGCCGCGTTGCGGCCCTTTCGCGACACAAGGCCGCTCCCACAGAGAAAGCACGCGGCCTTGAGTCTGCCTTCTAGCGCTCGCGCAGCGCTTCCGAACGCGCCTTCATGATCGGCTTGAGCAGGTAGCTCATGATGGTCTTCTTGCCGGTCATGATGTCCACCGTCGCCACCATCCCCGGAATGATCAGCAGCGGCTTCTCGTCCGTCCCCAGGTGGCTGCGATCGGTGCGCAGCTTGATCAGGTAGTAAGTGGTCTTCTTGTCTTCATCGGTGATGGTGTCGGCGCCGATCTGCTCAAGCTTGGCCTTCAGCCCACCGTAGATGGTGTAGTCATACGCCGTGAACTTGACTGTCGCTTCCTGGCCAGGGTGCAGGAAGGCGATGTCTTTGGGCAGGATCTTCGCCTCGATGACCAGCGTGTCGTCCAGTGGCACGATCTCGATGATATCGCTGCCAGGCTGGATTACACCGCCAATGGTGTTCACCAGCAGTTGCTTGACGATACCGCGCACCGGCGAAGTGACCATGGTGCGGTGAACCCGGTCGTCCAGCGCTTTGCTGGTGGCGGTGGCCTTGTTCAGTTCGGTGCGCGCTTCGTTCAGCTGGGTTAGCGCTTCGCTGCGGAACTTGCCACGGGTCTCTTCGATCTTGCTTTGCACCTCGCGGATGGCAGCCTCGGCACGCGGGATGGCCAGTGCGGTGGAGTCCAGCTGACCGCGGTTTTCCACTTCAGCACGGCGCAGGCGCAGCACCTCAACCTGGGAAATCGCGCCGGTCGCCACCAGCGGTTCGGACATGCCGATTTCCTTGCGCAGCAGCTCAAGGCTGTTAGCGTACTGGGCGCGCTTGGAGCTGTATTCGCGCAGTTCCTGCTGGCGTTGGACCAGCTGCTGCTGCAGGCCGCCAATTTCATCCTGCAGTTGCTGGCGCCGGCTCTGGTACAGCGACTCTTCACTGGCCGCCTGGCTTGGCGCGGCTTTGCGCAGTTCTTCGTCGATCTTCAGCGGGCTGTCCTGGACCTCGGCGCTCAAGCGTTCGACCCGCAGGGCCATGGCCAGGCGGTCGGCCTCGGTTTCACCCACGTTGGAGGCGAAGCGGGTTTCATCCAGGCGTAGCAATGGCTGGCCGACTTCGACGATCTCCCCTTCCTTTGCGAAAATTTCAGCTACGATGCCGCCCTCCAGGTTCTGGATCTTCTGCACCTTGGACGACGGAATGGCCTTGCCTTCACCCCGTGTGACTTCGTCGATGGGCGCAACGCTGGCCCACACGATCAAGAACACGAAGAACAGGATCACGCCCCAAATGGTCAGCCGCACCACCCGCGGCGCATCCTCGATAAGGGCCTTGTTGACCTCCGGCAGCGGCTGGCCGCCAAGCGAGTCACTGCCTTTGAAATAGCGCCGCAGGCCGTCCTTGAACTGCCCCATATCCAGCTTATGCAACACTGATTTGCCCCTTCTTCAGCGCATCCATGACCGCGGCTTTCGGGCCGTCGGCGACAATCTGCCCGCGATCGATCACAATCAGCCGGTCCACCAGCGACAGCAGCGAGGCACGGTGCGTGACCAGTAGCACCGTCTTGCCTTCCACCACCGCTTGCAGGCGCTGCTTGAGGCGTTCTTCACCGGTGTTGTCCATGGCGCTGGTCGGCTCGTCCAGCAGCAGTATCTGTGGGTTGAGCAGCAGCGCACGGCCCAGGGCGACGTTCTGCCGCTGGCCGCCGGACAGGTTCTGACCGCGTTCACCCACTTGCAGCTCATAGCCGTCCGGGTGCAGCCGGGCGAACTCATGCACGCCCGCCAGTTCGGCGGCTTGCAGGATCAATTCGTCTTCGATGTAGCGGGCGCCGCTGACCAGGTTGTCACGCAAGGTGCCGGCCAATAGCTGGATGTCCTGCGGGACGTAGCCGATATTGTGGCGCAGTTCGCTGACATCGATCTGGCGAATGTCCACGCCATCGACCAGCAGTGAGCCACCATCGGCCTCGTACAGGCCGACGATAAGCTTGGCCAGCGAGCTCTTGCCCGAGCCGCTGCGGCCGATGATGCCGACCTTCTCGCCAGGGCGGATGGTGAGGTTGATGTTCTTCAGGGCCAGGTTCTGCTGGTTCGGGTAGGTGAAGTCGACCCCACGGAACTCGACGCTACCCTGCAGCACCTTGCGGCTCAGCGGGCGCTCTTCGAAGTTGCGCTCTTGCGGCAGCTCCATCATATGGTCGGTGGAGACCATGGTCACCTTGGCTTGCTGATAGCGGGCGAGCAGGCCATTGAGCTGGCCCAGCGGGCCGAGGGCGCGGCCGCTGAGCATGTAGCAGGCCACCAGGCCGCCCATGCTCAGGTTGCCGTCGATGATCAGGTACACGCCGACGCAGATCATTGCCACGCCTGCCAGTTGCTGGATCAGCAGGGTGATATTCATCGCCAGGCTCGACAGCACCTTTACACGCAGTTCCAGGCGGCTGAGGGTGCCGAGGGTCTGCTCCCACATGTACTGACGCTCGCTTTCGGCGTTGTTGACCTTCACCGCATCCAGGCCGGCCAGTGTCTCGATCAGGCTGGACTGGCGCTCAGAGGCCAGGGCCATGGTCCGTTCCATGGTCGCCATCAGCGGCCGTTGCAGGGCGTAGCCGATGCCCAGGGCCAGCGGGAAGGCAATAATCGGGATCCATACGAGGTGCCCGCCAATGATGGCGATGACGATCAGGATGAGGATGGTGAAAGGCAGGTCGATCAGGCTGGTCAGGGTCAGCGAGGCAAGGAAGTCGCGCAGGCCCTGGAACTCGTGAATGTTCTGAGCAAAGCTGCCGACCCGTGCAGGCCGGTACTTCATCGACATGCCGACGATGCGCTCGAACAGCGTTGCCGAGATGATCAGGTCGGTCTTTTTGCCGGCCAGGTCCAGGCACAGGCCGCGCAGGCCCTTGAGTATCAGGTCGAAGATATACGCGCCGGCGATACCGATGGCCAGCACCCAGAGCGTCGAGGTGGCCTGGTTGGGCACCACCCGGTCATACACGTTCATCACGAACAGCGGCGCGGCCAGGGCGATCAGGTTGATCACCAGGCTGGCGGCGATCGCGTCGATGTACAGCCACTTGCTGCGCAGCAGGGTGTCGCGGAACCACGACTTCGCCCGTGGGATGAGGTTGCCGTGGTTGACGTCGAACTTGTGCTGCGGCTGCGCAAAGAACACGCGGCCGCTGTAGTCGCTTTGCAGCGCTTCACGGCTGACGTGCACCTCGCCACCATCGCTCTCGCTGAGCAGCAGGCGTGCGGTGTCCTCATTTTCCCAGCCCAGCAGAACGGCGCTGCGGCCTTCCTTGAGCAGCAGCATGGCCGGCATGGCGATGCTCGGGATCTGCTCCAGCTTGCGCTGCAGCAGGCGCCCTTGCAGGCCTGCCCGGGCGGCGGCACGGGGCAGCAGCTCGGGGCTCAGGCGCTGGGCGGGCAGCGGCAGGCCTGTGGTCAACATGACCCGGCTGGCGGGTTTCTGGTGCAGCACACACAGGCTCAACAGACTATCCAGCAGGGGATCGTCATGCTGACTGCGTGGATCGTGGCTGAGTTGGACTCGACTGACTTCGGATTCCACGCGGCGCTCTCTTCATCCTTGTGGTGGGTGGGGTAGGTGTGCGGCCGTCAAAGGTCAGGCCGGCTCACCCTGGCAATCTATGGTGCTACCAAGCTGTGCGGATAAGGGCTATGACACCCTGAGGCTTGTGCAACTGGCCAATGGTCGCCCTGAATCGGTGTTGAGTAAACAATTCTAGGTGCTTCATTTTTACCAGACGTAGCGGCGCTATGAATGTTTCATTTTTGATCCAGCCATTAGGCTTGGCGCCAAGTTGCAGCATAGCCTGCCATCCAGCCTGCGGCGGCAGGGGCTTCGATATCCAGCTTAGTCATTGTCAGTAAACAGGCGCTGGTTAATTGGCGTTTGGTTGTAACTTGTTAGTCAAAATTCATCTATAGAAAGCAGATCCCTGGGCCGTCAGCGTTCGATAATCGCAAGCGGTTTCCCATGAGTGGGGCGGCAGTATTGGCGCACCCGTGCAGCATCTCTTTGATTTGCGACAATTCGCTGCTCGTGGTGTATGCACAATTGAAAACCTGTGCGGCTTGAGCGTGCAACGCATTCGCGATTCAACCTGCTTTCAGTCCGCTGGCAAGCCGCAACCCGGCAAGGTTTGTGCTTTATGGACATGCAGTGCCGGGGCGATTGACAGTGGTTTGAATGTTGACGCCAATAACACTGACCGCGCCCGATGAACGATGGCCTCGCCGCATCATCCATGGCGGCCCAGGTGTGTAAATAAGTACCTGGATCGAGGGATAAACAGGCTTTAGATGATGTACGACATTTGTCCTTGAGAAACGCTTGGCTAAGGTACAAATATCAATGTGACATTACATTGCCGATTGTTTAGGATGGCATGTATAAGGTCAATAGTTTGGCAGTTAAGCAATTCCAAATAGTTATAGACGGAATATTGACGTCAAAAAACGTCAAGAGATCATCTACATAGTTCCGCCTGAAGTGGCTAGCAAGCGCCGCTCTGGCAGGGAAGTACCCCATCGGGTCACACGGAGAGTCCAATGAGCAGCGTTGTAGCCATCGTCAAAAGTATTGTCGGCCAGGTTATTGCGGTATCCCCAGAGGGCATCCGGCGTGTACTCATCGAGGGTGACCGTCTATTGACCGGTGAAGAAGTGCTCACTGGTCCTGGTGGCGCGGTTACTCTGGAACTGGCTGATGGCCGTCTGCTCGATCTGGGTCGCGATAGCCAATGGAGCGCTGAAGCACCTGACAGCAGCACCGATCTGAGCCAGGCGACTGCCCAGGCTGCGCCGTCGGTGGAAGAGCTGCAGCAGGCGATTGCTGCGGGTGTCGACCCGACTACAGAGCTTGAAGCTACCGCAGCTGGCCCGTCGGCAGCGGGCGGTGGTGGTGCGCTGGGCGGTGGTCATAGCTTCGTGATGCTCGAAGAAACGGCGGGCCGGGTCGACCCGACGGTTGGCTTCCCGACTGACGGCTTGGGCTTTGCCGCTGCGCTCGATAGCGAGGAAGTGGGCCTGCTGGACACCAACGGCAACAACCTGGTGATCCCACCGACGACGGACACCAACGTTGCTACGGACCTGATTCTTGGCGCTACCCCTTCGATCAGCGAGGCGGGTGGCGTAATCGTTTATACCGCCACGGTTGGCCAGGCACCGACCACCAACCTGGTCGTTACCCTGTCCAATGGTGCTGTGATCGTCATTCCGGCCGGGCAGACCAGCGGTAGCGTCAATGTCGTGGTCCCGGCAAATGACACCCCATATATCGACGGTGGCCAGATTTCGGCGACCGTGACAGGTAGCACCGGTGGTGGCGGGCTGACGGTAACATTGCCGCAAACGCCTGCGGTTACCCAGGTGACGGATACCATCGACACCACCACGGCTACCCTGACTGCGTCGCCTAGCGTGACCGAAGGTGGCGTGATCACCTATACCGTGACCCTGAGCAACCCTGCCCAGACTCCGGTAACCGTGACCCTGTCCAACGGCCAGACCATCACCGTTGAAGCAGGCAAGACCCAGGGCAGCGTCGACTTCCAGACCCCGGCGAACGACGTCTACAACAACGGCTCGACCGTCAGTGTCACCATCGAGAACGCCACGGGCGGTAACTTCGAGCAGCTGACCCCGAATCCGACCCCGGCTCAGACCACGATCAACGATTCGGTCGACACCACTACCGCGACCCTGACGGCGAACCCGTCGGTGACCGAAGGCGGCGTGATCACCTACACCGTGACCCTGAGCAACCCTGCCCAGACTCCGGTAACCGTGACCCTGTCCAACGGCCAAACCATCACCGTTGAAGCGGGCAAGACCCAGGGCAGTGTCGACTTCCAGACCCCGGCGAACGACGTCTACAACAACGGCTCGACCGTCAGCGTCACCATCGAGAACGCCACGGGCGGTAACTTCGAGCAGCTGACCCCGAATCCGACCCCGGCTCAGACCACGATCAACGATTCGGTCGACACCACTACCGCGACCCTGACGGCGAACCCGTCGGTGACCGAAGGTGGCGTGATCACCTACACCGTGACCCTGAGCAACCCTGCCCAGACTCCGGTAACCGTGACCCTGTCCAACGGCCAGACCATCACCGTTGAAGCAGGCAAGACCCAGGGCAGTGTCGACTTCCAGACCCCGGCCAACGACGTCTACAACAACGGCTCGACCGTCAGCGTCACCATCGAGACCGCCACGGGCGGCAACTTCGAGCAGCTGACCCCGAATCCGACCCCGGCTCAGACCACGATCAACGATTCGGTCGACACCACTACCGCGACCCTGACGGCGAACCCGTCGGTGACCGAAGGTGGCGTGATCACCTACACCGTGACCCTGAGTAACCCTGCTCAGACTCCGGTAACCGTGACCCTGTCCAACGGCCAGACCATCACCGTTGAAGCAGGCAAGACCCAGGGCAGCGTCGACTTCCAGACCCCGGCGAACGACGTCTACAACAACGGCTCGACCGTCAGCGTCACCATCGAGACCGCCACGGGCGGTAACTTCGAGCAGCTGACCCCGAATCCGACCCCGGCTCAGACCACGATCAACGATTCGGTCGACACCACTACCGCGACCCTGACGGCGAACCCGTCGGTGACCGAAGGTGGCGTGATCACCTACACCGTGACCCTGAGCAACCCTGCCCAGACTCCGGTAACCGTGACCCTGTCCAACGGCCAGACCATCACCGTTGAAGCGGGCAAGACCCAGGGCAGTGTCGACTTCCAGACCCCGGCGAACGACGTCTACAACAACGGCTCGACCGTCAGTGTCACCATCGAGAACGCCACGGGCGGTAACTTCGAGCAGCTGACCCCGAATCCGACCCCGGCTCAGACCACGATCAACGATTCGGTCGACACCACTACCGCGACCCTGACTGCGAACCCGTCGGTGACCGAAGGTGGCGTGATCACCTACACCGTGACCCTGAGCAACCCTGCCCA
Source organism: Pseudomonas sp. LFS074 (assembly GCF_047978165.1). Taxonomy (NCBI): domain Bacteria; kingdom Pseudomonadati; phylum Pseudomonadota; class Gammaproteobacteria; order Pseudomonadales; family Pseudomonadaceae; genus Pseudomonas; species Pseudomonas sp. LFS074. The sequence continues at coordinate 140,548 of NZ_JBFPFV010000001.1, forward strand.
GACTCCGGTAACCGTGACCCTGTCCAACGGCCAGACCATCACCGTTGAAGCGGGCAAGACCCAGGGCAGTGTCGACTTCCAGACCCCGGCCAACGACGTCTACAACAACGGCTCGACCGTCAGCGTCACCATCGAGAACGCCACGGGCGGTAACTTCGAGCAGCTGACCCCGAATCCGACCCCGGCTCAGACCACGATCAACGATTCGGTCGACACCACTACCGCGACCCTGACTGCGTCGCCTAGCGTGACCGAAGGCGGCGTGATCACCTACACCGTGACCCTGAGCAACCCTGCCCAGACTCCGGTAACCGTGACCCTGTCCAACGGCCAGACCATCACCGTTGAAGCAGGCAAGACCCAGGGCAGTGTCGACTTCCAGACCCCGGCGAACGACGTCTACAACAACGGTTCGACTGTCAGTGTCACCATCGAGAACGCCACGGGCGGTAACTTCGAGCAGTTGACGCCGAACCCGACCCCAGCCTCGACTGTCATCAATGACAGCATCGACACTGTTACCGTAAGCATCGTCAGCAATGGCAATGTGACCGAAGACCAGCAACCTTCCTTTACGGTGAAAGTAAGCCAGGCGCTGGACCGTCCGTTGACCGTAACCCTGTCGAACGGCGACACAGTGACGATCGAAGCTGGCAAGACCGAAGTCGAGTACAAGACTCCGGCTCAGGGCGATGACGTCTATCACGACGCCGGCTCCATCACCCTCAGCGTTACCGACGCTACAGTTCCGGGTGCCACCTTCGAGAAGCTGGCCTTGGGTGGCCCGGCCACTGTTGAAATTTCGGACACCATCAGTGAGGTTGTGGCCAAGCTGACCGCCACGCCTTCGGTGACCGAGGGCGGCGAGATCACTTACACCATCACGCTGACCAACAAAGACGGCTTGCCGATCAACAACCACGGCGCCCTGACGTTCACGTTGAGCGACGGCAAGACCGTCATCACCGTGCCGGCCAACAGCACCACCGGTTCGATCACCGTGACTGCCCCGGACAACGTCTACGTCGGCAGCAACCCCCCAGTGGTGCAGTCGATCGCGACCGTTGTCGGCGCCGACGTCGGCAAGTTCGAACAGCTGACCCTGGACAAGACCCCGGTCAGCACTACCGTCACTGACGAGCCTGGTACTCCAGGCAACCCAGGCGGCAGCAACGAAGGTGATCTGGTCAAGGTCACCATCACGGCCGATCAAGCTTCGGTGGCTGAAAACGTCAAACCGACCTTCACCGTGCACATCAATCAGCCACTGGACCACGACCTGGTCGTGACCCTGAGCAACAATGCCCAGGTCACCATCAAGGCTGGCGAGACCAGCGCGCCTTACGAACACGCGGCACAGGGCGATGACGTCTACCTGGACAGCGGTGAAATCAGCCTCGGCATCAAGTCGGCTGTGGATATCGACGGCCGTACCTTCGAAAACCTGCAATTGGGCGGTGATGCTTCGGTTCAAGTGACCGACACCCTCGACGAAGTCGTGGCCAAACTGACCGCCACGCCTTCGGTGACCGAAGGTGGCGAGATCACTTACACCATCACCCTGACCAACAAAGACGGTCTGCCGATCAACAACCACTCGGAGCTGTACTTCAAGCTGACCGATGGCACCACGGTCGTCGTCGCAGCCAACAGCACCACCGGTTCCGCCACCGTAATCGCGCCGGATAACGTCTATGTCGGTGCTAACCAGCCAGTGGTCAACGCCATCGATGCGGTCAGCGGTGCAGATGCGTGGAAGTTCGAAAACCTGAACCTGGACAAGACTCCGGTCAGCACCCAGGTCACTGACGAGCCAGGTACGCCAGGCAACGAAGGCGATATCGTTAAGGTCACCATTACGGCTGACCAGGTATCGGTCGCCGAGAACGTGAAGCCGACCTTCACCGTGCACGTCAATCAGCCGCTGGATCACGACCTGGTCGTGACCCTGAGCAACAATGCCCAGGTCACCATCAAGGCGGGCGAGACCAGCGCGCCGTACGAGCACGCGGCACAAGGTGACGACGTCTACCAAGACGCTGGCGAAATCAGCCTGGGCATCAAGTCGGCGGTGGACGCCACGGGCGCTACCTTCGAGAACCTGCAGTTGGGTGGTGATGCTTCGGTCAAAGTGACCGACACCATCGACGAAGTGGTAGCCAAGCTGACCGCAACGCCTTCGGTCACCGAAGGCGGCGAGATCACCTACACCATCACGCTGACCAACAAAGACGGTCTGCCGATCAACAACCACTCGGAGCTGTACTTCAAGCTGACCGATGGTACGACTGTCGTCGTCGCAGCCAACAGCACCACAGGTTCCGCCACTGTAATCGCGCCGGATAACGTCTATGTCGGCGCTAACCCGCCAGTGGTCAATGCCATTGACGCAGTCAGCGGTGCAGATGCGTGGAAGTTCGAAAACCTGAACTTGGACAAGACCGAGGTCAGCACCCAGGTAACCGACGAGCCAGGCACTCCGGGCAACGAAGGCGACTTGGTCAAAGTCACTATCACCGCCGACCAAACCTCGGTGGCCGAGAACGTCAAACCGACCTTCACCGTTCACATCAACACCGCCCTGGCGCACGACCTGGTCGTGACCCTGAGCAACAATGCTCAGGTCACCATCAAGGCGGGCGAAACCAGCGCGCCGTACACCCACGATGCACAGGGCGACGACGTCTACAAAGACTCGGGCGAGATCAGCCTGGGTATCAAGTCGGCGGTGGATGTCGATGGCCGTACCTTCGAAAACCTGCAACTGGGCGGCGATGCTTCGGTTCAGGTGACCGACACCACCGACGAAGTCGTGGCCAAGCTGACCGCTACGCCTTCGGTCACCGAAGGCGGTGAGATCACCTACACCATCACCCTGACCAACAAAGACGGTCTGCCGATCAACAACCACGGCGCCCTGACCTTCACGTTGAGCGACGGCACTACCGTCATCACCATCCCGGCCAACGGCACCACGGCTTCGGTCACCGTCACCGCGCCTGACAACGTCTATGTCGGTGCTAATGACCCCGTCGTGAAGTCCATCGCCACCGTTGAAGGCGCAGACGTCGACAAGTTCGAGCAACTGACCCTGGATAAAACCCAGGTCAGCACCACCGTCACCGACGAACCGGGTACTCCGGGCAACGAAGGCGATTTGGTCAAGGTCACTATTACAGCCGATCAGGCTTCGGTGGCCGAGAACGTCAAGCCGACCTTCACCGTTCACATCAACACCGCCCTGGCGCACGACCTGGTCGTGACCCTGAGCAACAATGCCCAGGTCACCATCAAGGCTGGCGAGACCAGCGCGCCTTACGAGCACGCGGCACAGGGCGATGACGTCTATCTGGACAGCGGCGAAATCACCCTCGGCATCAAGTCGGCCGTGGATGTCGATGGCCGTACCTTCGAAAACCTGCAACTGGGCGGCGATGCTTCGGTTCAGGTGACCGACACCCTCGACGAAGTCGTGGCCAAACTGACCGCCACGCCTTCGGTCACCGAAGGCGGCGAGATCACTTACACCATCACCCTGACCAACAAAGACGGCCTGCCGATCAACAACCACTCGGAGCTGTACTTCAAGCTGACCGATGGCACCACGGTCGTTGTCGCAGCCAACAGCACCACCGGTTCCGCCACTGCAATCGCGCCGGATAACGTCTATGTCGGCGCTAACCAGCCAGTGGTCAACGCCATCGATGCGGTCAGCGGTGCAGATGCGTGGAAGTTCGAAAACCTGAACCTGGACAAGACTCCGGTCAGCACCCAGGTCACTGATGAGCCAGGTACGCCAGGCAACGAAGGCGATATCGTTAAGGTCACCATTACGGCTGACCAGGTATCGGTCGCCGAGAACGTGAAGCCGACCTTCACCGTGCACGTCAATCAGCCGCTGGATCACGACCTGGTCGTGACCCTGAGCAACAATGCCCAGGTCACCATCAAGGCGGGCGAAACCAGTGCGCCGTACGAGCACGCTGCACAAGGTGACGACGTCTACCAAGACGCTGGCGAAATCAGCCTGGGCATCAAGTCGGCGGTGGACGCCACGGGCGCTACCTTCGAGAACCTGCAGTTGGGTGGTGATGCTTCGGTCAAAGTGACCGACACCATCGACGAAGTGGTAGCCAAACTGACCGCCACGCCTTCGGTCACCGAAGGCGGCGAGATCACTTACACCATCACCCTGACCAACAAAGACGGCCTGCCGATCAACAACCACTCGGAGCTGTACTTCAAGCTGACCGATGGTACGACTGTCGTCGTCGCAGCCAACAGCACCACCGGTTCCGCCACTGCAATCGCGCCGGATAACGTCTATGTCGGCGCTAACCCGCCAGTGGTCAACGCCATCGATGCGGTCAGCGGTGCAGATGCGTGGAAGTTCGAAAACCTGAACCTGGACAAGACTCCGGTCAGCACCCAGGTCACTGATGAGCCAGGTACGCCAGGCAACGAAGGCGATATCGTTAAGGTCACCATTACGGCTGACCAGGTATCGGTCGCCGAGAACGTGAAGCCGACCTTCACCGTACACGTCAATCAGCCGCTGGATCACGACCTGGTCGTGACCCTGAGCAACAATGCCACGGTCACCATCAAGGCTGGGGAGACCAGTGCGCCGTACGAGCACGCTGCACAAGGTGACGACGTCTACCAAGACGCTGGCGAAATCAGCCTGGGCATCAAGTCGGCGGTGGACGCCACGGGCGCTACCTTCGAGAACCTGCAGTTGGGTGGTGATGCTTCGGTCAAAGTGACCGACACCATCGACGAAGTGGTAGCCAAGCTGACCGCAACGCCTTCGGTCACCGAAGGCGGCGAGATCACTTACACCATCACGCTGACCAACAAAGACGGCCTGCCGATCAACAACCACTCGGAGCTGTACTTCAAGCTGACCGATGGTACGACTGTCGTCGTCGCAGCCAACAGCACCACAGGTTCCGCCACTGTAATCGCGCCGGATAACGTCTATGTCGGCGCTAACCCGCCAGTGGTCAATGCCATTGACGCGGTCAGCGGTGCAGATGCGTGGAAGTTCGAAAACCTGAACTTGGACAAGACCGAGGTCAGCACCCAGGTAACCGACGAGCCAGGCACTCCGGGCAACGAAGGCGACTTGGTCAAAGTCACTATCACCGCCGACCAAGCCTCGGTGGCCGAGAACGTCAAACCGACCTTCACCGTGCACGTCAACCAGCCGCTGGACCACGACCTGGTCGTGACCCTGAGCAACAATGCTCAGGTCACCATCAAAGCCGGCGACACCAGCGTCAAGTACGAGCACGCGGCGCAGGGCGATGACGTTTATCTGGACAGCGGCGAAATCAGCCTCGGCATCAAGTCGGCTGTGGATATCGACGGTCGCACCTTCGAGAACCTGGAGTTGGGCGGCGCTGCGAAAGTCGACGTCACCGACACCACCGACGAAGTGATCGCGAAACTGACGGCCACCGAGTCCGTGACCGAAGGCGGCGAGATCACCTACACCATCACCCTGACCAACAAAGACGGTCTGCTGATCAACAACCACGGCGCGCTGACCTTCACGCTGAGCGACGGCAAGACCGTCATCACCGTACCGGCCAATGGCACCACCGGTTCGGTCACCGTGGCTGCACCGGACAACGTCTACGTTGGTGCCAACGACCCGATCGTCAAGTCGATCGCAACCGTTGAAGGCGCGGATGTCGACAAGTTCGAGAAGTTGACCCTGGATAAAACCGAGGTCAAAACCACCGTTACCGACGAGCCAGGTACCCCAGGCAACCCAGGCGGCACCAACGAAGGCGACCTGGTCAAGGTCACCATCACCGCCGACCAAGCCTCGGTCGCCGAGAACGTCAAACCGACCTTCACCGTGCACGTCAACCAGCCGTTGGACCACGACCTGGTCGTGACCCTGAGCAACAATGCTACGGTCACCATCAAAGCCGGCGACACCAGCGTCAAGTACGAGCACGCGGCGCAAGGTGATGACGTCTACCTGGACAGCGGCGAAATCAGCCTCGGCATCAAGTCGGCGGTGGACGTCGACGGCCGCACCTTCGAGAACCTGGAGCTGGGCGGCGCGGCGAAAGTGGATGTCACCGACACCACCGACGAAGTGATCGCGAAACTGACCGCGACTCCATCGGTCACCGAAGGCGGCGTGATCACCTACACCGTGACGCTGACCAACAAAGACGGCCTGCCGATCGACAAGCACGCAGCGCTGACCTTTACCCTGGACGATGGCAAAACCACCATCACCATCCCAGCCAACGGTACTTCTGGCACCGCCACGGTCACCGCCCCGGACAACGTCTACGTTGGTGCCAACGACCCGATCGTCAAGTCGATCGCAACCGTTGAAGGCGCGGATGTCGACAAGTTCGAGAAGTTGACCCTGGATAAAACCGAGGTCAAGACCACTATTACCGACGAACCTGGCACTCCGGGCAATCCAGGTACCCCGGGCGGCACCAACGAAGGCGACTTGGTCAAAGTCACTATCACCGCCGACCAAACTTCGGTGGCCGAGAACGTCAAACCGACGTTCACCGTGCACGTCAACCAGCCGCTGGATCACGACCTGGTCGTGACCCTGAGCAACAACGCCACGGTCACCATCAAAGCCGGCGACACCAGCGTCAAGTACGAGCACGCAGCGCAGGGCGATGACGTTTATCTGGACAGCGGCGAAATCAGCCTCGGCATCAAGTCGGCTGTGGATATCGACGGTCGCACCTTCGAGAACCTGGAGCTGGGCGGCGCGGCGAAAGTCGACGTTACCGACACCACCGACGAAGTCGTGGCCAAGTTGACCGCTACGCCTTCGGTCACCGAAGGCGGCGAGATTACCTACACCATCACCCTGACCAACAAAGATGGCCTGCTGATCAACAACCACGGCGCCCTGACCTTCACGCTGAGCGACGGCAAAACCGTCATCACCGTGCCGGCCAACGGCACCACCGGTTCGGTCACCGTGGCTGCACCGGACAACGTCTACGTTGGTGCCAACGACCCGATCGTCAAGTCGATCGCAACCGTTGAAGGCGCGGATGTCGACAAGTTCGAGAAACTGACCCTGGATAAAACCGAGGTCAAGACCACTGTCACTGACGAGCCAGGTACTCCGGGCAACGAAGGCGACCTGGTCAAGGTCACCATCACCGCCGACCAAACCTCGGTGGCCGAAAACGTCAAACCGACGTTCACCGTGCACGTCAACCAGCCACTGGACCACGACCTGGTCGTGACCCTGAGCAACAACGCCACGGTCACCATCAAAGCCGGCGACACCAGCGTCAAGTACGAGCACGCGGCGCAGGGCGATGACGTTTATCTGGACAGCGGCGAAATCAGCCTCGGCATCAAGTCGGCTGTGGATATCGACGGTCGCACCTTCGAGAACCTGGAGTTGGGCGGCGCTGCGAAGGTAGATGTCACCGACACCACTGACGAAGTCGTGGCCAAGTTGACCGCTACGCCTTCGGTCACCGAAGGCGGCGAGATCACCTACACCATCACGCTGACCAACAAAGATGGCCTGCTGATCAACAACCACGGCGCCCTGACCTTCACGCTGAGCGACGGCAAAACCGTCATCACCGTGCCGGCCAACGGCACCACCGGTTCGGTCACCGTGGCTGCACCGGACAACGTCTACGTTGGTGCCAACGACCCGATCGTCAAGTCGATCGCAACTGTTGAAGGCGTGGATGTCGACAAGTTCGAGAAGTTGACCCTGGATAAAACCGAGGTCAAAACCACCGTTACCGACGAGCCAGGTACCCCAGGCAACCCAGGCGGCACCAACGAAGGCGACCTGGTCAAGGTCACCATCACCGCCGACCAAACCTCGGTGGCCGAAAACGTCAAACCGACGTTCACCGTGCACGTCAACCAGCCACTGGACCACGACCTGGTCGTGACCCTGAGCAACAACGCCACGGTCACCATCAAAGCCGGCGACACCAGCGTCAAGTACGAGCACGCGGCGCAGGGCGATGACGTTTATCTGGACAGCGGCGAAATCAGCCTCGGCATCAAGTCGGCTGTGGATATCGACGGTCGCACCTTCGAGAACCTGGAGTTGGGCGGCGCTGCGAAGGTAGATGTCACCGACACCACTGACGAAGTCGTGGCCAAGTTGACCGCTACGCCTTCGGTCACCGAAGGCGGCGAGATCACCTACACCATCACGCTGACCAACAAAGATGGCCTGCTGATCAATAACCACGGCGCGCTGACCTTCACGCTGAGCGACGGCAAGACTGTCATCACCGTGCCGGCCAACGGCACCACCGGTTCGGTCACGGTCATCGCGCCGGACAACGTCTACACCGGCACCAACGACCCTGTGATCAAATCGATCGCGACCGTTGAAGGCGTGGATGTCGACAAGTTCGAGAAACTGACCCTGGATAAAACCGAGGTCAAGACCACCGTTACCGACGAGCCAGGTACCCCAGGCAACCCAGGCGGCACCAACGAAGGCGACCTGGTCAAGGTCACCATCACCGCCGACCAAGCCTCGGTCGCCGAGAACGTCAAACCGACCTTCACCGTGCACGTCAACCAGCCACTGGACCACGACCTGGTCGTGACCCTGAGCAACAATGCTCAGGTCACCATCAAAGCCGGCGACACCAGCGTCAAGTACGAACACGCGGCGCAAGGCGATGACGTCTACCTGGACAGCGGCGAAATCAGCCTCGGCATCAAGTCGGCGGTGGACGTCGATGGCCGTACCTTCGAGAACCTGGAGCTGGGCGGCGCGGCGAAAGTGGATGTCACCGACACCACCGACGAAGTGATCGCGAAACTGACCGCGACTCCATCGGTCACCGAAGGCGGCGAGATCACCTACACCATCACGCTGACCAACAAAGATGGCCTGCTGATCAACAACCACGGCGCGCTGACCTTCACGCTGAGCGACGGCAAGACCGTCATCACCGTGCCGGCCAACGGCACCACCGGTTCGGTCACGGTCATCGCGCCGGACAACGTCTACACCGGCACCAACGACCCTGTGATCAAATCGATCGCGACTGTTGAAGGCGTGGATGTCGACAAGTTCGAGAAACTGACCCTGGATAAAACCGAGGTCAAAACCACCGTTACCGACGAGCCAGGTACCCCAGGCAACCCAGGCGGCACCAACGAGGGCGACCTGGTCAAGGTCACCATCACCGCCGACCAAGCCTCGGTCGCCGAGAACGTCAAACCGACGTTCACCGTGCACGTCAACCAGCCGTTGGATCACGACCTGGTCGTGACCCTGAGCAACAATGCTCAGGTCACCATCAAAGCCGGCGACACCAGCGTCAAGTACGAACACGCGGCGCAGGGCGATGACGTTTATCTGGACAGCGGCGAAATCAGCCTCGGCATCAAGTCGGCGGTGGATATCGACGGTCGCACCTTCGAGAACCTGGAGTTGGGCGGCGCTGCGAAGGTAGATGTCACCGACACCACTGACGAAGTCGTGGCCAAGTTGACCGCTACGCCTTCGGTCACCGAAGGCGGCGAGATCACCTACACCATCACGCTGACCAACAAAGATGGCCTGCTGATCAACAACCACGGCGCGCTGACCTTCACGCTGAGCGACGGCAAGACTGTCATCACCGTGCCGGCCAACGGTACTACCGGTTCGGTTACGGTCATCGCGCCGGACAACGTCTACACCGGCACCAACGACCCTGTGATCAAATCGATCGCGACCGTTGAAGGCGCGGATGTCGATAAGTTCGAGAAGCTGACCCTGGATAAAACCGAGGTCAAGACCACTGTTACCGACGAGCCAGGTACTCCGGGCAACGAAGGCGACCTGGTCAAGGTCACCATCACCGCCGACCAAACTTCGGTCGCCGAGAACGTCAAACCGACCTTCACCGTGCACGTCAACCAGCCACTGGATCACGACCTGGTCGTGACCCTGAGCAACAACGCCACGGTCACCATCAAAGCCGGCGACACCAGCGTCAAGTACGAGCACGCGGCGCAGGGCGATGACGTTTATCTGGACAGCGGCGAAATCAGCCTCGGCATCAAGTCGGCTGTGGACGTCGACGGTCGCACCTTCGAGAACCTGGAGTTGGGCGGCGCGGCGAAAGTCGATGTCACCGACACCACCGACGAAGTGATCGCGAAACTGACGGCCACCGAGTCCGTGACCGAAGGCGGCGAGATCACCTACACCATCACGCTGACCAACAAAGATGGCCTGCTGATCAACAACCACGGCGCCCTGACCTTCACGCTGAGCGACGGCAAAACCGTCATCACCGTGCCGGCCAACGGCACCACCGGTTCGGTCACCGTGGCTGCACCGGACAACGTCTACGTTGGTGCCAACGACCCGATCGTCAAGTCGATCGCAACCGTTGAAGGCGCGGATGTCGACAAGTTCGAGAAACTGACCCTGGATAAAACCGAGGTCAAGACCACTGTCACTGACGAGCCAGGTACTCCGGGCAACGAAGGCGACCTGGTCAAGGTCACCATCACCGCCGACCAAACCTCGGTGGCCGAAAACGTCAAACCGACGTTCACCGTGCACGTCAACCAGCCACTGGACCACGACCTGGTCGTGACCCTGAGCAACAACGCCACGGTCACCATCAAAGCCGGCGACACCAGCGTCAAGTACGAGCACGCGGCGCAGGGCGATGACGTTTATCTGGACAGCGGCGAAATCAGCCTCGGCATCAAGTCGGCTGTGGATATCGACGGTCGCACCTTCGAGAACCTGGAGTTGGGCGGCGCTGCGAAGGTAGATGTCACCGACACCACTGACGAAGTCGTGGCCAAGTTGACCGCTACGCCTTCGGTCACCGAAGGCGGCGAGATCACCTACACCATCACGCTGACCAACAAAGATGGCCTGCTGATCAACAACCACGGCGCCCTGACCTTCACGCTGAGCGACGGCAAAACCGTCATCACCGTGCCGGCCAACGGCACCACCGGTTCGGTCACCGTGGCTGCACCGGACAACGTCTACGTTGGTGCCAACGACCCGATCGTCAAGTCGATCGCAACTGTTGAAGGCGTGGATGTCGACAAGTTCGAGAAGTTGACCCTGGATAAAACCGAGGTCAAAACCACCGTTACCGACGAGCCAGGTACCCCAGGCAACCCAGGCGGCACCAACGAAGGCGACCTGGTCAAGGTCACCATCACCGCCGACCAAACCTCGGTGGCCGAAAACGTCAAACCGACGTTCACCGTGCACGTCAACCAGCCACTGGACCACGACCTGGTCGTGACCCTGAGCAACAACGCCACGGTCACCATCAAAGCCGGCGACACCAGCGTCAAGTACGAGCACGCGGCGCAGGGCGATGACGTTTATCTGGACAGCGGCGAAATCAGCCTCGGCATCAAGTCGGCTGTGGATATCGACGGTCGCACCTTCGAGAACCTGGAGTTGGGCGGCGCTGCGAAGGTAGATGTCACCGACACCACTGACGAAGTCGTGGCCAAGTTGACCGCTACGCCTTCGGTCACCGAAGGCGGCGAGATCACCTACACCATCACGCTGACCAACAAAGATGGCCTGCTGATCAACAACCACGGCGCCCTGACCTTCACGCTGAGCGACGGCAAAACCGTCATCACCGTGCCGGCCAACGGCACCACCGGTTCGGTCACCGTGGCTGCACCGGACAACGTCTACGTTGGTGCCAACGACCCGATCGTCAAGTCGATCGCAACTGTTGAAGGCGTGGATGTCGACAAGTTCGAGAAGTTGACCCTGGATAAAACCGAGGTCAAAACCACCGTTACCGACGAGCCAGGTACCCCAGGCAACCCAGGCGGCACCAACGAAGGCGACCTGGTCAAGGTCACCATCACCGCCGACCAAACCTCGGTGGCCGAAAACGTCAAACCGACGTTCACCGTGCACGTCAACCAGCCACTGGACCACGACCTGGTCGTGACCCTGAGCAACAACGCCACGGTCACCATCAAAGCCGGCGACACCAGCGTCAAGTACGAGCACGCGGCGCAGGGCGATGACGTTTATCTGGACAGCGGCGAAATCAGCCTCGGCATCAAGTCGGCTGTGGATATCGACGGTCGCACCTTCGAGAACCTGGAGTTGGGCGGCGCTGCGAAGGTAGATGTCACCGACACCACTGACGAAGTCGTGGCCAAGTTGACCGCTACGCCTTCGGTCACCGAAGGCGGCGAGATCACCTACACCATCACGCTGACCAACAAAGATGGCCTGCTGATCAATAACCACGGCGCGCTGACCTTCACGCTGAGCGACGGCAAGACTGTCATCACCGTGCCGGCCAACGGCACCACCGGTTCGGTCACGGTCATCGCGCCGGACAACGTCTACACCGGCACCAACGACCCTGTGATCAAATCGATCGCGACCGTTGAAGGCGTGGATGTCGACAAGTTCGAGAAACTGACCCTGGATAAAACCGAGGTCAAGACCACCGTTACCGACGAGCCAGGTACCCCAGGCAACCCAGGCGGCACCAACGAAGGCGACCTGGTCAAGGTCACCATCACCGCCGACCAAGCCTCGGTCGCCGAGAACGTCAAACCGACCTTCACCGTGCACGTCAACCAGCCACTGGACCACGACCTGGTCGTGACCCTGAGCAACAATGCTCAGGTCACCATCAAAGCCGGCGACACCAGCGTCAAGTACGAACACGCGGCGCAAGGCGATGACGTCTACCTGGACAGCGGCGAAATCAGCCTCGGCATCAAGTCGGCGGTGGACGTCGATGGCCGTACCTTCGAGAACCTGGAGCTGGGCGGCGCGGCGAAAGTGGATGTCACCGACACCACCGACGAAGTGATCGCGAAACTGACCGCGACTCCATCGGTCACCGAAGGCGGCGAGATCACCTACACCATCACGCTGACCAACAAAGATGGCCTGCTGATCAACAACCACGGCGCGCTGACCTTCACGCTGAGCGACGGCAAGACCGTCATCACCGTGCCGGCCAACGGCACCACCGGTTCGGTCACGGTCATCGCGCCGGACAACGTCTACACCGGCACCAACGACCCTGTGATCAAATCGATCGCGACTGTTGAAGGCGTGGATGTCGACAAGTTCGAGAAACTGACCCTGGATAAAACCGAGGTCAAAACCACCGTTACCGACGAGCCAGGTACCCCAGGCAACCCAGGCGGCACCAACGAGGGCGACCTGGTCAAGGTCACCATCACCGCCGACCAAGCCTCGGTCGCCGAGAACGTCAAACCGACGTTCACCGTGCACGTCAACCAGCCGTTGGATCACGACCTGGTCGTGACCCTGAGCAACAATGCTCAGGTCACCATCAAAGCCGGCGACACCAGCGTCAAGTACGAACACGCGGCGCAGGGCGATGACGTTTATCTGGACAGCGGCGAAATCAGCCTCGGCATCAAGTCGGCGGTGGATATCGACGGTCGCACCTTCGAGAACCTGGAGTTGGGCGGCGCTGCGAAGGTAGATGTCACCGACACCACTGACGAAGTCGTGGCCAAGTTGACCGCTACGCCTTCGGTCACCGAAGGCGGCGAGATCACCTACACCATCACGCTGACCAACAAAGATGGCCTGCTGATCAACAACCACGGCGCGCTGACCTTCACGCTGAGCGACGGCAAGACTGTCATCACCGTGCCGGCCAACGGCACCACCGGTTCGGTCACGGTCATCGCGCCGGACAACGTCTACACCGGCACCAACGACCCTGTGATCAAATCGATCGCGACCGTTGAAGGCGTGGATGTCGACAAGTTCGAGAAGCTGACCCTGGATAAAACCGAGGTCAAAACCACCGTTACCGACGAGCCAGGTACCCCAGGCAACCCAGGCGGCACCAACGAAGGCGACTTGGTCAAAGTCACTATCACCGCCGACCAAACCTCGGTCGCCGAGAACGTCAAACCGACGTTCACCGTGCACGTCAATCAGCCACTGGACCACGACCTGGTCGTGACCCTGAGCAACAACGCCACGGTCACCATCAAAGCGGGCGACACCAGCGTCAAGTACGAGCACGCAGCGCAAGGCGATGACGTCTACCTGGACAGCGGCGAAATCAGCCTCGGCATCAAGTCGGCTGTGGATATCGACGGTCGCACCTTCGAGAACCTGGAGTTGGGCGGCGCTGCGAAGGTAGATGTCACCGACACCACTGACGAGGTCGTGGCCAAGTTGACCGCTACGCCTTCGGTCACCGAAGGCGGCGAGATCACCTACACCATCACGCTGACCAACAAAGACGGTCTGTTGATCAACAACCACGGCGCGCTGACCTTCACGCTGAGCGACGGCAAGACCGTCATCACCGTGCCGGCCAACGGCACCACCGGTTCGGTCACGGTCATCGCGCCGGACAACGTCTACACCGGTACCAACGACCCTGTGATCAAATCGATCGCGACTGTTGAAGGCGTGGATGTCGACAAGTTCGAGAAACTGACCCTGGATAAAACCGAGGTCAAAACCACCGTTACCGACGAGCCAGGTACCCCAGGCAACCCAGGCGGCACCAACGAGGGCGACCTGGTCAAGGTCACCATCACCGCCGACCAAGCCTCGGTCGCCGAGAACGTCAAACCGACGTTCACCGTGCACGTCAACCAGCCACTGGACCACGACCTGGTCGTGACCCTGAGCAACAACGCCACGGTCACCATCAAAGCGGGCGACACCAGTGTCAAGTACGAGCACGCAGCGCAAGGTGATGACGTCTACCTGGACAGCGGCGAAATCAGCCTCGGCATCAAGTCGGCTGTGGACGTCGACGGCCGCACCTTCGAGAACCTGGAGTTGGGCGGCGCGGCGAAAGTGGATGTCACCGACACCACCGACGAAGTGATCGCGAAACTGACCGCGACTCCATCGGTCACCGAAGGCGGCGTGATCACCTACACCGTGACGCTGACCAACAAAGACGGCCTGCCGATCGACAAGCACGCAGCGCTGACCTTTACCCTGGACGATGGCAAAACCACCATCACCATCCCAGCCAACGGTACTTCTGGCACCGCCACGGTCACCGCCCCGGACAACGTCTACGTCGGCACCAACCCAGCGATCGTCAAAGCGATCGCCACGGTCAGCGGCGTTGATGTGGACAAGTTCGAGAAGCTGACCCTGGACAAGAGCTCGGTCAGCACCTCGGTAACCGACGAGCCTGGCTCGGGTGTGCCTGGCGACAACAACCAGGGCGACCTGGTCAAGGTCACCATCACCGCCGACCAAGCCTCGGTGGCCGAGAACGTCAAACCGACGTTCACCGTGCACATCAACCAAGCGCTGGCCAACGACTTGGTCGTGACCCTGAGCAACAACGCTCAGGTCACCATCAAAGCCGGCGACACCAGCGTCAAGTACGAGCACGCGGCGCAGGGCGACGACGTCTACAAAGATGCCGGTGAAATCAGCCTGGGCATCAAGTCGGCCGCCGACATCGGCAACCGTCCGTTCGAGAACCTGCAACTGGGCGACGCGGCGAAGGTCAGTGTCACCGACACCACCGACGAAGTGATCGCGAAACTGACCGCGACCCCATCGGTCACCGAAGGCGGCGTGATCACCTACACCGTGACGCTGACCAATAAAGACGGCCTGCCGATCAACAACCACTCGGCGCTGACTTTCACGCTGAGCGATGGCAAGACCACCATCACCGTGCCGGCCAACGGTACCGTGGGCACTGCCACCGTGATTGCCCCGGACAACGTCTACGTCGGTGCCAACGACCCTGTGATCAAGTCGATTGCTACGGTCAGTGGGACGGATGTGGACAAGTTCGAGAAGCTGACCCTGGACAAGACTTCGGTCACGACCAGCGTCACCGACGAGCCAGGTTCGGGTACTCCGGGTACCGGCAACCAGGGCGACGTCACCACAGTTGGCATCACTGGCACCTCTTCGCTGACCGAAGGCGAAACCGGCCAGTACACGCTGACCCTGAGCAACGCGTCCAAGGCCGAAGTCACCATCACCCTCAGCTACAGCGGCACCGCCAAAAACGGTGAGGACTTCAGCGGTGTCACCACCGTGAAGATCCCGGCCAACAGCACCGGTACGACGTTCAACATCGCTACCATCGACGACAAGCTGGTCGAAGGTACCGAGAACTTCGTGGTGAAAATCGAAACTGCCACCGGTGGCAACTTCGAGAACCTGCAGGTCGATAGCAGCAAGTCGAGCGTGACGACCACTATCCTCGACAACGACCACCTGCCTGTTTCGCCTGGCGGTGCGGTATTTGGCGTGGAGGACACCGACTACGTGTTCGCCTGGAGCGATTTCAAAGTCACTGATGCCGATGGCAACACTGGCCTGTTCGTGACCATTACCTCACTCCCGGCCGCTGGCAGCCTGCAGTTCTTCAACGGTACTGCGTGGGTGAATGTGGCCGTCAACCAGGTGATCAGCCAGGCTGACATTACTGCCAATAACCTCAAGTTCGTCCCGGCCCTCAACCAGTCGGGTGCGGACAACTACGGTGGTAATGGTGTAGGTAACCAACAGGCTGACTACGCGCAGTTCAAGTTCAAGCCGAACGATGGCACCAACCTGGGCAGCGAAGTGACCATGAAGGTCGACATCAGCCCGGTTGCCGATAAACCGACCCTGAGCTTCGGCAGTGCGGATATCGACTCCAAAGGCCTGACCAAGGAAGTCTGGACCAGCCTCAAAGGCCTGGGTACGGGCGGCAATGGCATAACCGGCGAGGACCTGAAGGCAGTATTTGCCAACTCTGGCAATGCCAACTCCAGTAGCACCACCACCAATGTGCAGTCCGATGGCAGCGTCACCGCTGGCACCGGCTCGAAAACGTCGGGCCTGATCTACCTGGAAGCCGGCAAGACCTACACCTTCAGCGGTACGGCTGACGACAGCTTCGTGGTCACCATCGGTGGCAAGACTGTGGTCACGGCCACCTGGGGCGCGGGTGGCCAGGTTTCGGGCACCTTCACTCCGAACACCAGCGGCTACTACCCGATCGAGGTCTACCATGCCAACCAGTCTGGTCCAGGCAGCTATGACCTGAACATCCAGGTAGGCTCGGGTGCTGTCACCGACCTGAGCAGCTCGAACGTCAAGATGTACCAGAACGTGACCGAGATGGCCAACGCTGGCCTGGGCGTGTCCGACCTGCATACCGTCAATGGTCAGAGCTACTACGACGGCTACAAACTCAACGAAGGGCCGGAAGGTGGCTCGGTGAAACTGGTCGGCATTACCACCGCCCTGACCGATACCGATGGCTCCGAAACCCTGAACGTGACCCTCAGCGGTATTCCGAAAGGTACCGTGCTGAGTGACGGTGCAGGCCATACCGTCACAGTAGGCAGCACCCCGGTCGATGTGACTGGCTGGAAACTCAGCGGGTTGACCCTCACGCCGCCGGCCTACTACAAAGGCTCGTTCGACATCACTGTCACCTCGACGGCCACCGAAAGCCTGGGCGGGTCAGCCATCACCACCGGCAACATCCCGGTGACGGTATACGCTGCGACCTACAAGGCCAGCGTGGGTACCACGGGCAATGACACCATGATCGGCAGCGAAGGCAACGACATCATCGTCGCCGACGTGTCGGGCCTGAACGTGGTGCAGGGCAAGAACTACAACATTGCCTTCATGGTCGACAGCTCGGGCAGTATGAGTGACAAGTCGATTGCCGATGCGAAGACGCAGTTGGCCTCGGTGTTCAATTCGCTCAAGGCCAGCCTGGGTTCCGACACCTCCGGTACCGTGAACATCTTCCTGGTGGACTTCGATACCCAGGTGAACAAGAACGTGGCGGTCAACCTTGCCGACCCTGATGCCTTGAGCAAGCTGCAGGCGGTATTGAACTCGATGGTGGGTGGCTACTACGGTGGCGGCACCAACTATGAAGACGCGTTCAAGACCACGTCCAACTTCTTCAACAGCACCATGGCCACCAGCAACAAAGGTGCGGAGAACCTGACCTACTTCATCACCGACGGTAAGCCAACCTATTACCAGAGCGGGGAGTCCACCAACCCTAGCCTGTGGAAGAATGGCAAGAACCTGGATGATGTGGTCAACGTCAACAACTACAAGATGGGCGATACCTTCAGTGCCTGGGCCGACAGCACTCACAAGGTCGAGATCAGTAGCAGTGGCGTAGTCAAAGTGCTGACCTACACCGAGAAAAAAGGCGAGTTGGTGTATGACTCCACCAAGACGGTTGGCACCTTGCATGCACAGGGGGATGGCACCTATGAATTCTCCAGCCTGGGTGGTACTGGCTACGCCGACTACTGGAACTACGTGGATTCGGCGGCGGGTTCCACTGCGAGTTTCGCAGTGCTGGGCGGCACCAACGGCTTGAGTAAGGTGCAGGCCATCGGCCTGAACAGCGATGTCACGCTGAACGACCTGAAACCTTACGACAGCGCTGGCAAGCCACAGACCAACATCGATCCGTCCGACTTGGCGAAGGCGATTCTTGGCCACTCCGAAGCAACGGTGCCAGGTGCCGACACCATCGACGGTGGCAACGGCAACGACATCATCTTCGGTGACTTGATCACCCTCAACGGCGTTGTCAGCGAGGGCTACCAGGCCCTGCAGACCTACGTTGCGCAGAAGAGCGGTGTCGAGGTCAGCTCCGTCACCACCAGCAATGTCCACCAGTACATCACCGAGCACTACACCGAGTTCGATATCTCCGGTGCCAAAGACGGCAATGACATTCTGTCCGGCGGCAACGGCAACGATATCCTCTTCGGCCAAGGTGGTAACGACACCCTCGATGGTGGCAGAGGTAACGACATCCTGCTGGGCGGTAGTGGCAATGACACCCTCATCGGTGGCCACGGCGACGATATCCTGATCGGTGGCAGCGGTGCCGACACCTTCGTTTGGAAGGCTGGCGACTTCGGCAACGACGTCATCAAGGACTTCAAGCTGAGCGACAAGGACAAGATCGACTTGAGCGATCTGCTGCAGGGTGAGAAAGGCAGCACCATCGACAATTACCTGAAGCTCACTACGGTGGACGGCACGACGACGCTGCAGGTCAGCAGCGAAGGCAAGCTCAACGCCGCCGGTGGCCTGGCAAATGCCGATGTGACCATCAAGCTGGAAGGGGTGAACTGGTCCAACACCACGATCAATTCGTTGATCAGCGGTGCTGACCCGACCATCATCATTCACAACAAGGACAACTGATGGACCCCGGGGCCGCGTAGCGGCCCCGGCTCTTTCCTGCCTTTCGCCAACAGCGCATACTCTGGCGCCGGGCCTGCGTGCCCGGCGATCTTTGCCTATGCTGCTGTCTACCAACAAGGAACCAACGTGACGAGGGACACCGCCATGTTCTACGTGCAACGCGACGCTGCCGGCCAGTTGCTGCGGGTAGAAGCAGCCGCCTTTGACCAGTTCACCGAAATGCTCCCTGCCGACCATGCCGATATCCAGGAGTGGTTTGCCGACGACGTCGTGGAAAACAGCCTCAACCAGCTCAAGCAAAGCGACCTGGACATGATCCGCGTGCTTGAGGACCTGATCGATGTGCTGACTGCCAAAGGCGTATTCAAGATCACTGACCTACCCGCCGGTGCCCAGGCCAAGCTGCTCAACCGCTCCACGGCGCGCAAGGCACTCAGCAGCCTGAACAACCTCATCGATGAAGAAGAGCAGGGCGGGCTGATCTGATTGCGAACCGAGCAAATCCCAGTGCTATGGTTATTCTTTAAAGGTATTTAAAATATAGCTCTTATGACTTTATAGTCACTTCCACTGCGTACCCGTCGACCAATCGATGCGCCGCACGACTTGAACCCACACGGGAAATCCCCGTGCGTTTCTGATCGTTGCGCGCCGTTGAAGTCGCGCACTGCGTGGGAGTGAAAAATGTCAGCCGCCTCGAACGCCTTGTCGACCATCGACAGCGCCCAGCCGCAATGCTTCGAAATCCGCCCGTTCTCCGGTGCCGTCGGCGCCGAGATCATCGGCCTGGACCTGGCCAGACCGGTCAACGTCGAGGATTTCGCCCGTATTCATCGCGCCCACCTCGACCACCATGTACTGGTGTTCCGCGACCAGCGCATCAGCCCGCAACAGCAGATTACGTTCAGCCGCCGCTTCGGTGAGTTGCAGATCCATGTGCTCAAGCAGTTCCTGCTTACAGGCCATCCCGAGATCCTGATCGTTTCCAACATCGTCGAAAACGGTCAAAACATTGGTCTGGGTGATGCCGGCAAGTTCTGGCACTCGGACCTGTCGTACAAAGCGCTGCCCAGCCTCGGCTCCATGCTGCATGCCCAGGAGCTGCCCAGCGAAGGCGGCGACACCCTGTTCGCGGACATGCACAAAGCCTGGGACGCCGTACCCGACGCCTTGCGCAAAGTGGTTGAGGGCCGCAGCGCTGCTCACTCCTACACCGCCCGTTACGCCGAGACCAAATTCGAAGGCAACTGGCGCCCGACCCTGACCGCCGAGCAATTGGCGCAGGTACAGGAAGTCATCCACCCGGTGGTCCGCACCCACCCGGAAAACGACCGCAAGGCCCTGTTCGTCAGCGAAGGCTTCACCACCCGCATCGTCGGCCTGCCAGACGACGAAAGCCGCGACGTGCTGCAACAGCTGTACGCCTTGAGCGTGCTGGAGAAGAACATCTACCGCCACCAGTGGCAGCCCCACGACCTGGTCTTCTGGGACAACCGCTCGCTGATCCACCTGGCCACCGGCTGCCCCGCACACCTGCGGCGCAAGCTGTACCGCACCACCATCCAGGGCGATGCCCCGTTCTGACGACTGAGGAACCCCATCATGCGCAATTCCATCAGCCGCCTGGCGGCAAGCATCGGCCTCGGCGCGAGCCTGGTCATCGGCAGCCTGGCCGCCCCCGCTGCGGCCCAGGCCGAAGGCAAAATCCGCATTGCCGAGCAGTTCGGCATCGTTTACCTGCTGCTCAACGTGGTGCGTGACCAGCACCTGATCGAGAAGCACGGCAAGGAGCAGGGCATCGACATCGATGTCGACTGGGCGCAGTTGTCGGGTGGTTCGGCCATCAACGATGCACTGCTGTCCGGCTCGGTGGACATCGCCGGTGCCGGCGTCGGCCCGCTGCTTACTGTGTGGGACCGCACCAAGGGGCGGCAGAACGTCAAGGCTGTGGCTTCGCTGGGTAACTTTCCATACTACCTGGTCAGCAGCAACCCCAACGTGAAGACCATCGCCGACATCTCCGACAAGGACCGCATCGCCGTGCCCGCGGTAGGTGTTTCGGTGCAGTCGCGCTTCCTGCAGTACGCCGCCGCCCAGCAGTGGGGCGACAAGGAATACAACCGCCTCGACAAATACACCCTGGCCGTACCGCACCCGGATGCCACTGCCGCGCTGCTGGCCGGTGGCACTGAGCTGAACGGGCACTTCTCCAACCCACCGTTCCAGGACCAGGTGCTGGCCAACAAGGACGTGCATGTGGTGCTCAACAGCTACGACCTGCTTGGCCCCAACTCGCCGACCTTGCTTTTCGCTACCGAGAAATTCCGCAAGGACAACCCCAAAACCTACAAGGCCTTTGTCGACGCCCTGGCCGAAGCCGCAGACTTCGCTCAGAAGGACAAAGCCGCCGCAGCCGATACCTACATCCGCGTGACCAAGGCCAAGATCGACCGCGACGCGCTGATCAAGCTGATCGACAACCCGCAGTACGAGTTCACCGTCACGCCAAAGAACACCTACAAGCTGGCCGACTTCCTCTATCGGGTAGGCGCTATCAAGAACAAGCCGGCATCGTGGAAGGACTACTTCTTCCAGGACGAACGCCCGCTGCAGGGGAGCTGACCGATCATGACCGCCCCTTTGCCAGGCCACACGGCCAGCAACCTGAGCCGTGTCGCCACGCCACCTTTGCTCAAGGTGGATAACCTCAGCCTCGAATACCGCACCGCGCAGCGCGTGGTGCGGGCCACCCACCAGGTCAGCTTCGAAGTCGACCGTGCCGACCGTTTCGTGCTGCTCGGGCCTTCTGGTTGCGGCAAGTCCACCTTGCTCAAAGCCGTCGCCGGTTTCATTCAACCGCAGGAAGGGCAGATTCTGCTGCAGGGCCAAGCGGTGCATGGCCCAGGTCCAGACCGCATCGTGGTGTTTCAGGAGTTCGACCAACTGCCGCCGTGGAAAACGGTGAAGCAGAACGTCATGTTCCCGTTGCTGGTGGCAGGCCAGCTCAAGCGCGCCGAAGCCGAAGAGCGGGCGCTGCATTACCTGGAAAAGGTTGGTCTGGCCGCCTTTGCCGATGCTTATCCACACACCCTGTCGGGTGGTATGAAGGCACGTGTGGCGATTGCCAGGGCGTTGGCCACCCAGCCGAAGATCCTGCTGATGGATGAGCCGTTCGCTGCACTGGATGCGCTGACCCGGCGCAAGATGCAGGAAGAACTGCTGCTGCTGTGGGAAGAGGTGCGTTTCACCCTGTTGTTCGTTACCCATTCCATCGAAGAAGCGCTGGTAGTGGGCAACCGCATCCTGCTGCTGTCGCCGCACCCGGGGCGGGTGAGGGCGGAAGTGCACAGCCATCAATATGATCTGGGCAGCCTGGGCGGCAGCGATTTCCAGGCCAGTGCAAGGCGTATCCACCGCTTGCTGTTCGATGAGGCAGACGTCCCGGAACAGCCCGACGACCTTGGTTTCAACGATATCCGCATCGCCTACTGACAGGAGCTTCAGCCATGACCACTACACCTGTACGCCAGGAATACGAGGTGCAGCTGGAGCCCCTGCTCAGTGTACCCCTGGAACGCCAACTCCCCTTGGCCCAACGCCTGTGGCAGCAAGGCTGGCTGCGCAAGGCGCTGATCCTGCTGGTAATCGCTGTGCTATGGGAGGCCGTTGCTCGCTATCAGGATAATGACCTGCTGTTGCCGAGCTTCCTGCAAACCGCCGCGGCCCTGTGGGACGGCCTTGTGAGTGGCGAGCTGCCCGCCAAGGTCGGGGTTTCGCTGGTGATACTGCTCAAGGGCTATGTGCTGGGTATCGTCCTGGCTTTCGGCTTGACCAGCCTGGCGGTTTCGACCCAACTGGGGCGGGACTTGCTGGGCACGTTAACCTCGATGTTCAACCCATTGCCGGCCATTGCCCTGTTGCCGTTGGCCTTGCTGTGGTTTGGGCTGGGTGATAACAGCCTGATCTTCGTGCTGGTGCATTCGGTGCTGTGGGCGCTGGCGCTGAATACCTATGCCGGTTTCCTTGGTGTGTCGGAAACGCTGCGCATGGCTGGGCGTAACTATGGCCTCAAAGGGTTGCGGCTAGTGCTGCACATCCTGGTGCCGGCAGCCTTGCCGTCGATCTTGTCGGGGTTGAAGATCGGCTGGGCGTTCGCCTGGCGCACGCTGATCGCTGCCGAGTTGGTGTTTGGTGCCAGCAGCGGCAAAGGCGGGCTGGGCTGGTACATCTTCCAGAACCGCAATGAGCTATATACCGACAAGGTGTTTGCCGGGTTGGCGGTGGTGATCCTGATTGGTTTGCTGGTGGAAGGGTTGGTGTTCAATACACTGGAGCGGCTGACCGTGCGGCGTTGGGGGATGCAGCGGTAAACGGTATCGTCATGGCGGCCGTACGCAGGTTTGTTGCGGCGTGCGGGCCGCTAACCAAATCCAGAAATACTTTCAAACATCTGTTATCCAAAAAGATCGTGAAATTCGTAGGAAACTTCTGAATCTTGCATCGATCTCCATAGAAAGATTGCGGCCGTTCTTTCCCGAGCCTAGCCTGTTCCGCTCCGTCATTTACAAGGAGCAGTAATCATGGCTTTCGATGCCTATATTCAAATCGCGGAAATCGCTGGCGAAGCAAAAGACGAGCAATACAGCAACTGGATCGAGATCCTCGGTTACACATTTGGTGCCAGCCAAAGCACCTCCGTCACCGCGAGTTCTGCAGGCGGCGCCACTTTCGGGCGCACCACGCTGAGCAATCTGACCTTCACCAAGTACCTGGACAACGCCAGTTGCAAACTGCTCGAAGCCAGTTGCGCGGGGCAGCACCTGAAGGAAGTGAAGCTGGTCGTCTGCCGCGCCGGTAGCGACAAGCTCAAGTACTACGAAGTGGTGCTCGAGGAAGTGATCATCGCCGACTACGCACAAAGCGCGCATGCCGGTGTGCCGACTGAAATCGTTCAGCTCAACTACGGCCGTATCAAGACTACCTACACCCGGCAGCAGCGCGTCGACGGCAGTGCTGGCGGCAATGTGACCGGTGGCTGGGACCGAATTGCCAACAAGAAGTTTGCGTGAGGAACGACCATGTCCGAGGCACGCAGCTTTATAAATCCAAGGGCGCAGAACTACGCGACCCTGAAAAATGGCACGCCCATGAGCGCCAACCAGCAGGCCAAGTTCGATGTGCTCAATGCGCATATCGTCAATACGGTGGTCTTGGCCGGTGAACTGGTAATCGTCGGTGATCCCGACACTTCCTACTGCACCAGCCATGAAGCCTTTCTAATGGCCAAGGCGGCGGGCATCCACCGCGACATCATGCTCAACGGTGGCGGTGTCGACGGGTTCTTGCTGGAAAACTTCGAGATGCTACAGAGTCTACTGGCCCATGCGTCGATAGGGGCAGGGGCAGCGAGCGATGGCTGGGCCAGGCATCTGGATGCGATCAAGAAGACGCTGGAGCAGATCGAGCAACTGCACCGCGCGCATATGAGCGGGGGTGCATTCAGGGAGCGCGAAGAGTTTTATGCAAAGCGCGCGGTGTTGTTCGGAACCCTGGATGAACAGCTCGGGTGGGCCGCTGCATACGGCACAGGGCTAAAGAATCATGGGTCGATCAAGCGGATGTTGCAGCTCTCTAGCAAAAGCTACTTGAGTACCGGGGAAATTTCAAAATATGCCGACAAGGTAGCCGGAGTCGCTAGGGCTGCGGATATGATCAAGAAAGGGGGATACCTCGGGGTCGCATTGGATGTCGCCGCTACGGGGTTGGAAATTCACAAAGCTTGTATACTTGGGCGAGAAGAAGAATGCACCAGAGCAAAATATGTCGAAGGTAGCTCATTAGTATTAGGCTTGACGGGAGGCAGTCTAGGCGGTGCATTCGGTGGCGCAATTGCCACGACCGGTTGCGCAGTTGTCCTTGGTGCAGTGACCGGACCTGGTGCTCTAGTCTGTGGGGTTGTGGGCGGAGCAGTAGGGGGTGCCGTTGGAGGCGAAATAGGAAATGCGGGTGGAGAATTTATTGGCGATCTGATTTATCGCAAGGTCTCAGATGATACCAATTGAGCCCGGTTGGGTGGCGCTGCTTGTTTTTAGCCCAGGGCTGATAATCCTAATTTTGCTTATTTATATTGCTCATTTTTACGTTGAACGAATTGAATCCTTACTAGAAAAATCAAGCTATATACAAGGAATAAGGAGCACCTTTCTCCGGGCTGGACTACCAGGGAAAGTCTTACGCACATGCTGTATTGCTTGCATGATGACAATGCCGGCTATTTATGCCCGTCGCGGGCTCATCAACATGAAGGAAGTAAACAATTTCCCACTAAAAATGAAACGGACACTCATTGGGCTCTGGCTGGCTTTGACTATCGAAATCCTATCCATGTTAGTGTTCCGCGCCTGGCTGTACTTGCGTTAGCTTACACTGGCCGGTGCTGCACATAGCAAGAGTCGCCCCAAAAGTATCGACCCCTGCCGGCTGCAGCAAAGCATTCCTGATCAGCAATCGATGAACAGCCGATTACCGCTGGAGCAGATCGAGCAACTGCACCACGTGCATATGAGTGGTGGTGCGTTCAGGGTACGAGAAGAGTTCTACGCCAAACGTGCAGCGCTGTTCAGGACGTTGGATGAGCAGCTGGGGAAGACTGCCGCTTACGGTTCTGGTCTACGCAATCAGGGATCGATCAAGCGGATGCTGCAGCTATCCACCAAGCGCTATCTGAGTACCGGGGAGATTTCCGGATATGCCGAGAAGGTAACGGGAGTGGCGAAGGCTGCGAGTCTGATCAAGAAAGGAGCCTATATTGGCATTGCATTGGATGTGGCCGCGACAGGTTTATCCATTCATAAGGCGTGCACCATTGGGCGTGAGGAAGAATGCAGAAAAGCCAAGTATATAGAGGGGAGTGGCTTAATCGGGGGCCTAGGTGGAAGCGCTATGCTGGGTGCTTTGGGAGGTGCCACAGCGTCCCTGATATGCACGGTAGTATTCGGACTACCGACTGGCGGGCCTGGTGCTCTAGTATGCGCCGTTGTCGGTGGAGTTGTTGGAGGTGAAGTAGGCGGTGACAAAGGTAAAGAGGGCGGCGAGTGGCTCGGGGAAATTATCTACGAGAATAAAAAATCGTGAATCAATTTGAGATGAACTTAGTTGCTGTGGGTTTCTTCTTCTTGGGTATGGCAGCGCTGTTGGTGCTTGTGTTCGTGGCTGTGCGGTATCTTGATGAGATTGAAGAGTTACTGTCGAAGAGTGTTTATGTTTCCGGGAACAAAAAACTCTATGCGCCAGCAGGAGTTATAGGAAAAATAATGCGTATCTGTACCATATCAACAGTATTGACGATGCCGGGTGTATTTGCGCGTAGAAGATTGGTTGATGTGGATCAGTTGCGAGATTTTCCAAATTCGATAAAAAGGGTTTTGGTCGGGGCATGGTGCACAATGTTTATCTCTTCTATGGTCTTCCTGTTTCTCGGTTCTTTTTAGAAGGGCGGTAATAATTTGAAGGAACTCGTGACGCAAACATGGAGGTGGAAGACTGCGGTTCAGACCAAAACACGTGCCTATAGCGGGGTTGCGTTGGATGTGACACTCCCCACGGGTTGATTTTCACAATCTTGTTTCTTTTTTCAATGGTGTGATGAAGTTTTTCGGTTTGCCTTTTTAATCGCTGATTGCGCTGCAGTTATCCGGTTAGGTACGGAATGTCGGGCTGGCACGGTTTTAGACGGGTACTGAGGGAGTGCGTGCAACATTCCGCTCGGGCAGTGCGCTATCTCAGAGGCTACTCTGGTACTGAGCCGCCGCACTGCTCAGGATCTTGCCAATCTCTTCACGCAAGTCAGCAGGCTGCTCCACCACCACCCCATCCCCATGGCTCAACAGCCACCAGCGCAATGGCCAACCATCGCTCACCGTGGCGCGTAACCGATGCCCATGCTCCAGCGCTGTCAGCTGCATATCGCTGCTCAAGGGGGCAACCCGCAACTGCCGCGCCAGTGCATCGCTGATCCGTGCCACCAACTCCATGCCTTCTCCCTGCGCCGGTTGCAACGCATCCCCTCGCAGATGCGTGAGCAAGTCGAAGTTACCGCGCAACTCGCCCACGGCACTGGCCGACCAGTGCCAGCCAAACGGAATACTCTTGTCATTACGTTCCAGCGGAAAGATCAGCGACAGCTCATTGAGGTCGCGCTCGACGGTGCGTTTGCTGACCGTAAAGCCCACGTCACGCAGGCGCCACACCAACTCGGCGCTGGTAATGCCTGGAGAGCGGCTGGGCAGCTGGCGCAGCAGCGCCCACTGTCGGCTGAGGGTGGCGCGAGTGGTGGCGAACGGCAAAAGATAACGTCCTTGTCTAGGCTTGCCGCAATAGGATGGCGGCACGCGAGGGGCGTGGCAATTGGCCACAGCCCGCTCAGATCAAGGAAGTCGCATTTGGTTGCCTCGTGCCGAATCGTTCGCGACAGGTTTTGACGTGACGTCACGCAGAATCACGCCTCATCACAACCGAAGGTTGGGTTGTGCGTCGTTCAATGAGGATGAACATGTCTGCTGCCAGCAATATCCATTCGCTGCTTGCCCGCCTTCTACCCGAGCGGGTCATCGCCCCACCGGCTCCCGTCGGGAGGCGACAGCGGCTGTTTGCCGGTGTGGGCTTGCCCAGCCAGCGGTCGCTGCTGGTCAACCGCCTGGATGAGGCCAGCGACCTGCAGGCAGTGTATGTCGACCTTCGCCGTCAGGCGTTGCAAGGCAGTGTGGCGGCACTGAATGACCTTGGCTGGATCTGGCTCAACGGCAAGTACTGGCGCGCCGATACCGAATTGGCCGGGCACCTGTTGCGCATGGCGGCCCTGCAGGGCAATGCTGCTGCCTGGTTCAACCTTGGGCAGCAGCACTACTTCGGCAAGGGCATCGAGCCTTCCTACGTGCAGGCGGCGGAGTGCTACCGCCAGGCCTTCGAGCGCGGGATGCTGCATGCCGCGGCGGCGCTGGGAGACCTGTATGAGGAGGAGGTGTGCGATGGCGACCTGGATTGGCAGGTAGACCTGGTGCAGGCCTACCAGTGGTTCCTGCGCGGGGCCGAGCGGGGCGAGGCGCGTTGCCGTTTCGAGGTGGGCTACCGGTTGATGCACGGCCTGTATGTAGAGGCCGACCTCAAGGCGGCGCTGTACTGGCTGGAGCTGGCGGCAGCGGCGGGAGTCGTGCAGGCGGCAGAGGAATTGGCAGTGCATTTCAGCAGCCGTGACGTGGTGCGCTACCAGGAGTGGCGGGACCGGGCAGTGCAAATGGGTAGCACCTTGGCTTTGACCATGAAGTTGGAAGATCAGATCCAATCCTGATCTTCTGCAGCCTGTGCCGGCAGGTAAAAAGCTCCAGCATGAACAACAATTCATCCATACCCCTCGTCACCCCCTGTTGACGGCGGGGGGAGGGCAAGGCGTATATTGATAGTTAGCAAACTATGAATATGCTTGGTTCCCCTCATGTCCCTTGATCTCCTGCGCCTGCAAGTCAGCAGTGGCATGGTGGTTGCGGCCCGCCACTGGCGGCGCATCTGCCATACCGCCCTGACCGGTTACGGCATTTCCGAGGCCTGCGCCGCGCCGCTGCTGATGATCGTGCGCCTGGGTGACGGTGTGCACCAGGTGGCCGTGGCACAGGCTGCCGGCCTGGAAAGCCCTTCTCTGGTGCGTCTGCTCGATCAACTGTGCAAGGCCGGCCTGGTGTGCCGCAGCGAGGATCCACTGGATCGCCGCGCCAAGGCCCTGAGCCTGACCGCCGAAGGCCGTGCCTTGGCCGAAGCCATCGAGGCCGAACTGGTGCGCCTGCGCCGCGATGTGCTGCACGGTATCGACCAGGCCGACCTGGAAGCCGCCTTGCGCGTGCTGCGCGCCTTCGAGGCTGCAGGCCTGGGCAGCTCGGGCGGGGCGGCATGAACGGCTTCTTCAGCTCGGTTCCCCCGGCCCGCGACTGGTTCTACGGCGTGCGTACTTTCGCTGCCTCCATGATCGCCTTGTACATCGCGTTGCTCATGCAGCTGCCGCGCCCCTATTGGGCGATGGCCACGGTGTACATCGTCTCCAGCCCGTTCGTCGGCCCGACCAGCTCAAAGGCGCTGTACCGCGCCGTGGGCACGTTGCTTGGCGCCGGTGGGGCCATTTTCCTGGTGCCGCCGCTGGTGCAGTCACCGTTGCTGCTGAGCATCGCCATTGCCCTGTGGACAGGCACCTTGCTGTTCCTTTCGCTGAACCTGCGCACGGCCAACAACTACGTGCTGATGCTGGCCGGCTACACCCTGCCGATGATCGCGCTGGCGGTAGTGGATAACCCGTTGGCGGTGTTCGACGTAGCGTCTTCTCGCGCCCAGGAAATATGCCTGGGTATCGTCTGCGCGGCGGTGGTCGGGGCCATTTTCTGGCCGCGCCGGCTGGCGCCGGTGGTGGTCGGCGCCACCAGTAACTGGTTCACCGAGGCGATCCGCTACAGCGACATCTACCTGGCCCGTGAGGTCAGCGCCGACAAGATCGGCGGTATGCGTGGGGCGATGGTTGCTACCTTCAACTCGCTGGAGCTGATGATCGGTCAGCTCGGCCACGAAGGTGCCGGCCCGCATACCGTGAAGAACGCCCGCGAGTTGCGTGGGCGGATGATTCACCTGCTGCCGGTGATCGACGCGCTCGACGACGCCCTGGTGGCCCTGGAAGGCCGCGCCCCGGCCCAGTTCGCTCAGCTTCAACCTGTGCTTGAGGCCGCTCGCGAATGGCTGAAAGGCACTGCCGACAGCCCCTCGGTCGCACGCTGGACCACGCTGCACGAGCAGATCGACCGCCTGCAGCCAGGTGCTGCGGCCCTAGACCAGCGCGCCGAGCTGCTGCTGTCCAACGCCCTGTACCGCCTGACCGAATGGGCTGACCTGTGGCAGGACTGCTGCACCCTGCAGCACGCCCTGCGTACCGATGATGCCAAGCCCTGGCGCGCGGTGTACCGCCACTGGCGCCTGGGCCGCCTGACGGCCTTCTTCGACCGTGGCCTGATGCTGTATTCGGTGGCCTCCACCGTATTGGCGATCGTCGTCGCTTGCGGCCTGTGGATCGGCCTGGGCTGGAACGACGGCGCCAGCGCGGTGATCCTCGCGGCCGTGTCGTGCAGCTTCTTCGCCGCCATGGACGACCCGGCGCCGCAGATCTACCGGTTTTTCTTCTGGACGCTGATGTCGGTCATCTTCTCCAGCCTGTACCTGTTCCTGGTGTTGCCCAACCTGCACGACTTCCCGATGCTGGTGCTGGCTTTCGCCGTGCCGTTCATCTGCATCGGCACCCTCACCGTGCAGCCGAGGTTTTACCTGGGCACCTTGCTGACCATCGTCAACACCTCGACCTTCATCAGCATCCAGGGCGCCTACGACGCCGACTTCTTCACCTTCCTCAACTCCAACCTTGCCGGTCCCGTTGGCTTGTTGTTCGCCTTCATCTGGACCCTGGTGATGCGCCCGTTCGGCGTGGAGCTGGCGGCCAAGCGCATGACCCGCTTCGCCTGGCGTGACATCGTCGAAATGACCGAGCCGGCGACCCTGGCCGAACACCGCCAGGTTGGCGTGCAGATGCTCGACCGCCTGATGCAGCACCTGCCGCGCCTGTCGCAAACCGGCCAGGACAGTGGTGTGGCACTGCGTGACCTGCGTGTGGGGCTGAACCTGCTCGACCTGCTGGCCTATATGCCGCGCGCCGGCCAGCAGGCCCGCGAGCGCCTGAGCACGGTGGTCGAGGAAGTCGGCGCGCACTATGCAGCCTGCCTGCGTGCCGGCGAGCGCCTGCACGCACCAGCCGCGCTGCTGCGCAACATGGAGCGCGCCCGGCTGGCGCTGAACCTGGATGAGCTGTACGAGCGCGGCGATGCCCGCACCCACCTGCTGCATGCCCTGAGCGGCCTGCGCCTGGCGTTGCTGCCAGGTGTGGAGGTGATGCTCGAACCCGCCGAACAACCGCAACTGCCCCCCGGCCTCGACGGAGCACCCCTGTGATTGGTGAACTGGATATCAGCGGGGTGTTCCTGCCTACGCTGCTGGTGATGATGTTTGGCACCTACCTGCTGTTCCTGGGGGTGCATGCGGTGCTGGTGCGCCTGCACTTCTACCGCCTGGTCTGGCACCGGGCGTTGTTCAACGTTGCCCTGTATGCCGTGCTGCTTGGCGCGGTGGACCACTTTTGCCGAAACTTGATGCTGCCATGAAAAAACCTTTGCTGACCCTGGGCCGTGTGGTCCTGACCTTGCTGGTAGTGACCTTCGCCGCCGTGCTCGTGTGGCAGATGGTGGTGTACTACATGTTTGCCCCCTGGACCCGCGACGGCCACATCCGCGCCGACGTGATCCAGATCGCCCCGGACGTGTCGGGGTTGATCCAGAAGGTCGAGGTGCGCGACAACCAGACCGTCAAGCGCGGCGACGTGCTGTTCACCATCGACCAGGACCGCTTCAGCCTGGCCCTGCGCCAGGCCAAGGCAACCCTCGGCGAACGCCAGGAAACCCTGGCCCAGGCTTCGCGCGAAGCGCAGCGCAACCGCAAGCTGGGCAACCTGGTGGCCGCCGAGCAATTGGAAGAAAGCCAGTCTCGCGAGGCCCGCGCCCGTTCGGCCGTCAGCGAGGCGCAGGTGGCGGTCGATACTGCCCAGCTCAACCTTGACCGTTCGGTCGTGCGCAGCCCGGTGGATGGCTACCTCAACGACCGCGCGCCGCGTAACCACGAGTTCGTCACCGCTGGCCGCCCGGTGCTGTCGGTGGTCGACAGTGCCTCATACCACGTCGACGGTTATTTCGAAGAAACCAAGCTGGGTGGCATCCAAATCGGCGACGCCGTGGACATCCGCGTCATGGGCGACAACACCCGGCTGCGCGGCCACGTACAGAGCTTTGCCGCTGGCATCGAAGACCGCGACCGCAGCAGCGGTGCCAACCTGCTGCCCAACGTCAACCCGGCCTTCAGCTGGGTGCGCCTGGCTCAGCGCATTCCGGTGCGCATCGCCTTTGACGAAGTGCCGCAAGACTTCCGCATGATCGCCGGGCGTACTGCCACGGTGTCGATCATCGAGGGCCAGCGCCCATGAAACAGCTGATCCTGGCTGGCCTGTGCCTGTCGTTGGGGGCCTGCATGATGGTGGGGCCCGACTATGAGGTGCCGAAGGATGCGGCGGTGCAACGCAGCGACCTGAACGGCCCGCTGCGCCAGGATGCCGACAGCGTGGTTTCGGCACCGGTGCCCGAAGACTGGTGGCAGCTGTATCAGGACCAACGGCTGAACGAGCTGGTGCGTCAGGCACTGAGTGCCAACACCGAGCTGCGCGTGGCCGCGGCCAACATCGCCAAGGCCCGGGCCCAAGTGGAGGTGGCCGAATCGCAAGGCGGCTTCAACGGTGGCGTCAAGCTTGGCGCCCAGCGCCTGCAGGAGTCGGGCGAAGCCTTCCTGTTGCCGGAAAAAGTACCGGTGGCCAACATCGGTGAGGCCATCATCAGCGCCTCGTACCAGTTCGACTTGTGGGGCACCTTCAAGCGCGGCACCGAAGCGGCCAAGGCCAACGCCGACGCAGTGCAGGCCGCTGCCGATACTGCTCGTATTACCTTGGTGGCAGACGTGGTCAAGGCCTACACCCAGGTGTGCTCGGCCAACGAGGAGTACCACATTGCCCGCGAGTCGCTCGACTTGCAGGAACAGAGCGTGACGCTCAACCAGCGCCTGCGTGATGCCGGGCGTGGTGATGAAACCCAGGTCACCCGCTCGCAGACTCAGTTCAAATCCCTGCGCGCCGAACTGCCACGTTTCAAAGCCGAGCGCGAGACCGGCATGTATACCCTGGCGGCTCTGTTGGCCAAACCCGTCGACCAGCTGCCTGCAGGCACCGCCGATTGTGCCGAACTGCCGCACCTGAACCAGCTGGTTCCGGTAGGCGATGGCGCCGCGTTGCTCAAGCGCCGCCCCGACGTGCGCCAGGCCGAGCGTCAGCTGGCTGCTGCCACGGCCTCCATCGGCGTCGCCACGGGCGCACTGTACCCGGACATCAGCATCGGCGCTCAGGTGGGCACTATCGGTATCCTGGAAAACCTCGGCGAGCCTGCAACCAACCGCTGGGGCTTCGGCCCGCAGATCAGCTGGAGTATCCCCACCAACGGTACCCGCGCGCGCATTCGCATGGCCGAAGCTTCTACCCAGGCAGCCTTGGCGAACTTCGATGGGGTGGTGCTGAACGCCATTCGCGAAACTCAGACGCGCCTGGCGCAGTACAGCGCCCTACTGGACCGGCGTGATGCGCTGGCCGAGGCGGAGAAATCGGCCAAGGAAGCGGCGGACCAGACGCACCGCTATTACCAGGCAGGGCGTGAGTCGTTCCTGGCGGATTTGCAGGCGACGCGGACTTACACTGATATGCGTGCTCAGCTGGCGGCGGCCAATAGCCAGGTGGCGATGGGGCAAATCGGGGTATTCCTGGCGTTGGGCGGGGGCTGGAAGGACACCGCCAAGCACTGATGAGATCCTTGTGGGGTGGATGTTCATGCCCCACTTCATCTGATTTGTACCAAGATTTTTCATGAAATCCGCCCTGCACCCTTGAGGGAAGCCAAGTCGGAGTGAACAATGTTCTCTTTCGCATTCCCTTCGAGACTGGCCATGAATACCCGTTCCCGTCTGCTCACCTGGCTGCCGGCTCTATTGCTCGGCCCGGTGCTGGCGCTGTGTAGCACCTTGGCGCTGGCCGAGTCGCCCGCCGAGGCCGCAAAAGCCTTGCACCTGCTGGACTACATTGGCGCCGATTACCCACCGACCGTTCAAGAAGGCAAGGTGATCGACGAGGGTGAATACCGCGAGCAACAGGAGTTTGGCGCGGTATTGGGCGACCTGGTCAAAGGCCTTCCCGCAAATGCCGAGCAAGCGGCACTGGAGCAGGGCGTCCAGGCATTGCGCCAGGCCATCGATCAGCGCCAAGAGGGCACAGCGGTCGCCAAGCAGGCCCGCCAGCTGGGCGCGCGCCTGGCTGTAGCCTACGAGGTCAGTCAGGCCCCGGTGATCACCCCGGACCCTGCCCGTGGCGCGGCGCTGTATGCGCAAAACTGCGCCATCTGCCACGGTGACACGGGGGCTGGCGACGGACCGGCTGGCGTGGGCCTGGAGCCTGCCCCGGCCAACCTGCGTGATGCGGCACGCCTCGACCAGTTGAGCTTGTTCGACCTGTACAACACACTGGCCCTGGGCATCGACGGTACCGAAATGCCGTCCTTTGCCGACCAGTTGGACGACCGCCAGCGCTGGGATGTGGCCGCTTATATCGCCAGCTTCACCGCCAAGCCAGAAGCTGGCAAAGGTGACAAGACCTGGAACATCGCCGACCTGGCCCGCCAGACCCCGGCTGAGGTCGCTGCCAATGAAGGCGCGGCGGTGCTGGAAGCATTCCGCGCGCAGCGTGCCCAGCCGCCGCAGGTCAAACGTGGCCCGGCGCAACTGCTCGAATACACCGCCAGCACGCTGGACAAGAGCCTGGCGGCCTACCGCGCAGGTGACCATGACCAGGCCTATGACCTGTCGGTGGCGGCCTACCTGGAAGGTTTCGAGTTGGTGGAAAGCTCACTGGACAATATCGACACCCAGGCGCGCAAGGACACCGAAAAATCCCTCATGGCCTACCGCCAATCGCTGCAGGACGGGTTGCCCGTGGCTCAGGCCGAGCAACGGCTGGCCGAAGCCAAGCGCAAGCTGGACCAGGCCGCCAAGCTGTTGGGCAGCGATGGCCTGAGCTGGTCGCTTAGCTATATCTCCGGTTTGCTGATCCTGTTGCGCGAAGGGCTGGAAGCGATTCTGGTGCTGGCGGCGATTCTGGCCTTCCTGCGTAACACCGGGCAGCAGTCGGCGGTACGCAGCGTCAACATAGGCTGGGGCCTGGCGCTGGTTGCCGGCTTCGCCACCTGGGCGCTGGCGGCCTATGTGATCGATGTGGGTGGGGCTCAGCGCGAGCTGCTGGAAGGCTGCACGGCCTTGTTCGCTGCGGTGATGGTGTTGTGGCTAGGGGTATGGATGCACGACCGTCGACACGCCGCTGCCTGGCAGAACTACATCAAGAGCAGCCTGGTTAGCGGCGGCGGGCGTTTCGGCTTCGCCCTGCTGGCGTTTTTCTCGGTGTACCGCGAACTGTTCGAAGTGATCCTGTTCTACGAAACCCTGTGGTTGCAGGCAGGCCCTGCTGGGCATCAGGCTGTGCTGGCGGGTGGCGCCACGGCACTGGTGCTGTTGGTGGGCTTGGCTTGGGTGATTCTGCGTGGCTCTGCGAAGCTGCCGCTTTCGCTGTTCTTCAGCATCAACGCCGCGCTGCTGTGCGCGCTGTCGGTGGTGTTCGCCGGGCATGGCGTGAAGGCGCTGCAAGAGGCCGGGGTGCTGGGCACACGACCGGTAGCGTTCTTCGAGTTCGACTGGTTGGGGATTCATGCCGACGCCTACTCGTTGTCGGCGCAGGCGGTGGCCTTGCTGGCCATCGTGTTCCTGTACGGGCGTTCGCGTCTGGCGGAAAAGCGCAGGGCAACTGCAAACTGAGCGAGGGGCTGCATGGCAGCCCCTTTTCAATCTCGGCTCAGGCCGGCTGTGGCGCCTTGAGAATGTTCTGCAGCAATTGCACGCTTTCAACGGCGTCATGACCCAGGCTGGTCAGGTAGCCGCCATCAGGTTGATCGGTCAGCCCCTTTTCATGCAGGCGTTGCGCTGCCGCGATCAGGGCAGGGGCGGCGGTACTGTTAATCTTGATGCCTTCCTGGCTGCTGTCGTGTTTGAACAGCGCGAGTACTTCCAGTTCGTCGATCAGATCGGGGGTAAAAGGCATGGCAGCTCCTGACTTCCAGACAAGGATGGCGGCACCGTCAGCGGTGCCTGATCTTCGAGTGTAGTCGGGTTATTCGTCCTCGCCTTGATCCATCTCAGGCGGCAGCTCCGGCAGCGCCCGCAAAGCGTTTTCATACCACTCGCCGTTGAACGCGCGGTCCTCTACCAGCATGTTGTCGATCTCGAAGGCCAGCACATGGGCCATCAGGTTGAGAATGTCTTCACGCTCATAGCCGACCAGGGTCAGCTTGTTGTAAGTGGCTTTGGCCGCTGGCGGTTCGCCGCTTTCGATCTGGTTTTCGATGGCCTGGGTCAGCGTTGCCTCGGCGAAGGCTTCGTCGTCATTGTCGAGGTCGGTGGGCTCGCTCATGGCGGTACTCCTGTGATGGGATACGACAGTGTGCCACGCCCGTGGCGGCAATGCCTGGGCATTGATGGGGTGCATGACGCTAGTCAGGGGCGGGCGTACGGTCTATAAAAGCCGGGCCAACCCCTTACGGCCTGGAGGCTGTTACCTCATGCTCAAGCTTTATGGATTCTCGGTCAGCAACTACTACAACATGGTCAAACTGGCCCTGCTGGAAAAAGGCCTGCCCTTCGAGGAAGTCACATTCTATGGCGGCCAGGCGCCACAGGCACTGAAAGTAAGCCCACGTGGCAAGGTGCCGGTGCTTGAAACCGAACATGGCTTCCTCAGCGAAACCAGTGTGATCCTCGACTACATCGAGCAGACCCAGGGGGGCAAGGCGCTGTTGCCGGCCGACCCATTCGGGCAGGCCAAGGTGCGTGAGCTACGCAAGGAAATCGAGTTGTATATCGAACTGCCGGCACGAACCTGCTATGCCGAGGCGTTCTTTGGCATGTCGGTGGAGCCACTGATCAAGGAGAAAGCCCGTGCCGACCTGCTGGCTGGCTTTGCCACCCTCAAACGCAATGGGCGTTTCGCACCTTATGTAGCGGGTGAGCAACTGACGCTGGCAGACCTGATGTTCTGCTTCTCGGTCGACCTGGCGTATGCCGTGGGCAAGAAGGTGCTGAACATCGACTTCCTGGCGGACTTCCCGCAGGCCAAGGCGTTGCTGCAGCTGATGAACGAGAACCCGCACATGGCGCGGGTCGTGGCGGACAAAGAGGCGGCGATGCCGGCCTTCATGGAGATGATTCGTAGCGGTAAACGCTAACGGCCGGGGGCCGCAAAGCGGCCCCAGGCTCTGATCAGCGCGAAGCCAGCAGCGCCTTGCCGCGAACCACCGCCGCACGCACTTGCGCTGGCGCCGTACCACCAATGTGGTTACGGGCATTCACCGAGCCTTCCAGAGTGAGCACGGCAAACACGTCTTGCTCGATCTGGTCGCTGAACTGGCGCAGTTCGTCCAGGCTCATCTCGGCCAGGTCCTTGCCGGTGTCCACACCATACTTCACCGCGTGGCCAACGATTTCGTGGCAGTCACGGAACGGCAGGCCACGGCGTACCAGGTAGTCGGCCAGGTCGGTGGCGGTGGAGAAGCCGCGCAGGGCCGCTTCACGCATGATGGCGTGCTTGGGCTTGATCGCCGGGATCATGTCGGCAAAGGCACGCAGCGAGTCGCGCAGGGTGTCGGCGGCGTCGAACAGCGGTTCCTTGTCTTCCTGGTTGTCCTTGTTGTAGGCCAACGGCTGGCCTTTCATCAGGGTCAGCAGGCCGGTCAAAGCGCCAAACACGCGGCCGGTCTTGCCGCGCACCAGCTCTGGCACGTCCGGGTTCTTTTTCTGCGGCATGATCGAGCTGCCGGTGCAGAAGCGGTCGGGCAGGTCGATGAACTGGAACTGCGCGCTGGTCCACAGCACCAGCTCTTCGGAGAAGCGCGACAGGTGCATCATCGCCACGCTGGCAGCAGCGCAGAATTCGATGGCGAAGTCACGGTCCGACACGCCGTCCAGCGAGTTGCCGGCCACGGCTTCGAAGCCCAGCAGCTTGCAGGTGAGCTCGCGGTCGATCGGGTAGGTGGTGCCAGCCAACGCCGCGCTGCCCAGTGGCATGCGATTGGCGCGCTTGCGGCAGTCGACCAGGCGCTCGTAGTCGCGGCTGAGCATTTCGAACCAGGCCAGCAGGTGGTGGCCGAAGGTGACCGGCTGCGCGGTTTGCAGGTGAGTGAAGCCGGGCATGATGGTTTCGGCTTCGCGCTCGGCCTGCTCCAGCAGGCCCTGCTGCAGGCGGGTTATTTCGGCCAGGATCAGGTCGATTTCGTCGCGCAGCCACAGGCGGATGTCGGTGGCCACCTGGTCGTTGCGGCTACGGCCTGTGTGCAGCTTCTTACCGGTGATGCCGATGCGGTCGGTCAGGCGTGCTTCGATGTTCATGTGCACGTCTTCGAGGTCGACGCGCCAGTCGAAGTTACCGGCTTCGATCTCGCCCTGGATGGTTTTCAGGCCATCGATGATGGTGTCGCGCTCGGCATCGCTGAGCACGCCGACCTGCGCCAGCATGGTGGCATGGGCGATCGAACCCATGATGTCGTGGCGGTACAGGCGCTTGTCGAAATCGACCGAGGCGGTGAAACGGGCGACGAAGGCGTCGACGGGCTCACTGAAGCGGCCGCCCCAGGACTGATTGGTCTTGTCGGTGCTCATGGATTCACTCATTGCAGGCGTGAACGAAAAAGTGGCGCCGATAATAGCAGGGTTGGGCTGGCTGCCGCAGGGCGCCGGTCGAGAGAAATGCCCGGAAAATGGCAGAGAAGGATTTTAAGGAATGAACGGCAGTGTTCCACGGACCGTCTACAGTTGGACAAGGGACTGGCGGTGAATCTGCCGTCCGAGTGAATCTTTGGCCATCGCACCGGTCTAGAGCGTGACCGCAGTGTCGCTCGAACCACACCTGTCTACGCTATACCTGTGCGAGACTCATTCAGGAATCCAGCGCAATTATGAATGTCCTGATCGTTGATGACGAACCCCAAGGCCGTGAACGCCTCACCCGGCTGCTCGGCGAACTGGAGGGTTACACCGTGCTGGAGCCCAGCGCCACCAACGGCGAGGAGGCCCTGGCGCTGATCGAAAGCCTCAAGCCCGATGTGGTCCTGCTGGACATCGGCATGCCAGGCCTGGATGGCCTGCAGGTCGCCGCTCGCCTGTGCGAACGCGAGGCGCCGCCGGCGGTGGTGTTTTGCACCGGGGACGATGAATACGGTGCCGAGGCATTCAAGGACAGTACCCTCAGCCATGTGACCAAGCCTTTCCAGCCCCAGGCGTTGCGCGATGCCTTGCGCAAGGCCGAAAAACCCAACCGTGCCCAATTGGCGGCGCTTACCCGGCCAGCCAACGAAGGTGGTGGCCCACGCAGCCACATCAGTGCCCGTACACGTAAAGGCATCGAATTGATCCCTATACCCCAGGTGATCTATTTCATCGCCGACCACAAGTACGTGACCTTGCGCCACGAAGCCGGGGAAGTACTGCTCGATGAGCCACTCAAGGCCCTGGAAGACGAGTTTGGCGAACGCTTCGTGCGCATCCACCGCAATGCGTTGGTCGCCCGCGAGCGCATCGAACGCCTGCAGCGAACCCCGCTGGGGCACTTTCAGCTGTACCTGAAAGGCCTGGACGGCGACGCCCTGACCGTCAGCCGCCGGCATGTGGCTGGGGTGCGCAAGATGATGCAGACGCTCTGAGGCCGTCTGCGCAAACCTGTGGCCTGGTTCTGCCCTTGTGGGAGCGGCCTTGTGTCGCGAAAGGGCCGCAAGGCCGCTTTCACACAAAGCCGCACATGACCTGTTGATCCGTATCTGCAAGCGATACCGGCGATGCTGTTATCATCGGTGGTATTTCTCTGGATCGGGGCGTTCCATGTCCACTCGCGAAATCCGCATTGCCACCCGTAAAAGTGCCTTGGCCCTGTGGCAGGCCGAATACGTCAAAGCCCGTCTCGAGCAGGCTCACCCGGGTCTGCTGGTGACCTTGGTGCCCATGGTCAGCCGTGGTGACAAGCTACTCGACGCGCCGCTGGCGAAAATCGGCGGCAAAGGCCTGTTCGTCAAGGAGCTGGAAACCGCCCTGCTGGACAACGAAGCCGACATCGCCGTGCATTCGATGAAGGACGTGCCAATGGACTTCCCCGAAGGCCTGGGCCTGTACTGCATCTGCGAGCGTGAAGACCCGCGTGACGCCTTCGTTTCCAATACGTTCGACAGCCTCGAAGCACTACCTGCCGGCAGCATCGTCGGCACCTCCAGCCTGCGCCGCCAGGCCCAGCTGCTGGCGCGCCGGCCAGACCTGCAAATCCGCTTTCTGCGGGGCAACGTCAACACCCGCCTGGCCAAGCTGGATGCCGGCGAGTACGACGCCATCATCCTCGCCGCCGCAGGCCTGATCCGTCTGGGCTTCGAAGACCGCATCACCTTCACCATCAGCGTCGATGACAGCCTGCCGGCTGGCGGCCAGGGCGCCGTGGGTATCGAGTGCCGCAGTGCCGACGTTGAGACTCATGCATTGCTGGCGCCACTGCACCATGCCGATACCGCCGACCGGGTGGTGGCCGAACGTGCCCTGAACAAGCACCTGAATGGCGGCTGCCAGGTGCCGATCGCCTGCTATGCGGTGCTTGAAGGCGACCAGCTGTGGCTGCGTGGCCTGGTCGGCCAGCCGAGTGGCGGAACGCTGCTGGTGGCCGATGCCCGCGCCCCTCGCACTGCTGCCGAAACCTTGGGCGTACAGGTAGCCGAGGACTTACTGAGCCAGGGCGCCGAGGCCATCCTCAAGGAAGTCTATGGCGAGGCCGGCCACCCGTGAGCCAATGGCGCCTGTTGCTGACCCGGCCTGCCGAGGACTGCGCGGCACTGGCGCAAAGCCTGGCGGAGGAGGGCGTGGGCAGCAGTTGCCTGCCACTGCTGGCGATTGAGCCCGTTACGTTAGAGACCCCGCAGCGATTGTTACTGGAAGGCCTGCACGGCTTCCAGGCAATCATCGTGGTTAGCAAGCCGGCCGCCCGCCTGTTGCTTGAGCAACTGGCCAAGGCCAGCCTTCAGCCGCCACGCCAAGGCTGGTTCACGGTGGGCGAGGCAACCGCTGCGGTGCTGCAGGGGGCGGGGTTGGAGGTGAGCGCTCCGCCGCGTGGCGATGACAGCGAAGCCTTGCTGGCGCTGCCGGCCCTGCGCCAGGCAGTTGCCGCGCCGGCACCGCGTGTGTTGATCGTTCGCGGCGTCGGAGGTCGCGAACTGCTGGCAGAGCGTCTTGCAGAGCAAGGTGCTAGTGTCGAATATCTGGAACTGTATCGTCGCTGCCTGCCGGTATACCCGGCGGGTACGCTGATGCGCCGCATCGAAGCGGAACGCCTCAATGGCCTGGTGGTCAGCAGTGGGCAGGGTTTTGAACATTTGCAGCAGCTGGCCGGTGCGGATTGGCCGCAGCTGGCACGCCTGCCGCTGTTCGTGCCCAGCCCACGGGTCGCCGAGCAGGCCAGGGCCGCCGGGGCCCAACAGGTTGTGGATTGCCGTGGCGCCAGTGCCACGGCCTTGCTGGCAGCCGTGCAGCGTAGCGCTGCACCTGCCTCTTAAGGCGCTAAGCTGTACGCGATGCGCCCCCATGCAAAGGATGGATACGTGAGCGAGACTGTCTTGTCCAATAACGATCAGCCGTCGGCACAGACGCCGGCGGAACCCGTTACCGCCCCACCTGCCAAGCGCTCCGGCAGTGGCCTGGCAGCGCTGGCCCTGTTGCTTGGCGCGGCCGGGGTGGCGGTAGGTGGCTGGGGTGTCTGGCAGGTGCGTCAACTGCAAGGCAGCGAGTTCAACCAGGGCCAGCACATCGAGGCGCTGACCCAGCGCGCCGAAGCCCTGCAGCAGCGCGAACAGCAGATCAGCGCGCAACTGGCCAGCTTGCCTGCAGCCAGCGAGCTGGAAGACCGCCGACGCCTGGTGGCGCAATTGCAGGGCGACCAGCAGCGCCTCAGCCAGCGCCTGGAAACCGTGCTGGGAGAAAGCCGCAAGGAGTGGCGCCTGGCAGAAGCCGAGCACCTCTTGCGCCTGGCTACCCTGCGCCTTTCGGCCTTGCAGGACATCACCAGTGCCAAAGCCTTGGTCGAAGGCGCCGACGAAATTCTGCGCGAGCAGAGCGACCCGGGTGCTTTCGCCGCCCGGGAGCAACTGGCACGCAGCCTGGCCACGCTCGGCAGCA
The DNA here is from genome assembly GCF_047978165.1 of Pseudomonas sp. LFS074. Classification (NCBI taxonomy): domain Bacteria; kingdom Pseudomonadati; phylum Pseudomonadota; class Gammaproteobacteria; order Pseudomonadales; family Pseudomonadaceae; genus Pseudomonas; species Pseudomonas sp. LFS074. Next base: position 182,753 of record NZ_JBFPFV010000001.1, read on the forward strand.
CCCAGCAACCGGACCGTACTGGCCTGTTCCTGAAACTGGCAGCACAGCGTGAGCTGGTACAGCAGCTAAGCGCCCAGTCGCCCGAATTCGACACCAATGCCGATGCGCTTGGCGCCCTGACCGCCGATGGTGATGGTGCCAGCCGGCTGTCGCAGTGGTGGGCAGAAATTTCCAAGTACTTCCAGATCGACTTCAACGCCGATGAAAACGTGCGGCCACTGCTGGCCGGGCAGCAGCTGAACCAGCTGCGCCTGGCCCTGAGCCTGACCATCGAACAGGCCCAGTGGGCGGCGCTCAATGGTGACGCCAAGGTCTACACACAGGCGCTGGATGATGCCCGCAGCGTGCTGCTGGCGAACTTCAACGCCGACAACCCGCAAAGCAAGGCCATGCTCGACAGCCTCAATGCGTTGGCCGATCAGCCCGTGTCCGTGGTTACCCCCGACCTCAGCGAAAGCCTGGCGGCAGTGCAGGCCTACATTCAGCGGCGTCATCTGCCGGCCGAGGCTGAAGGGGGCAAGCCATGAAGCGTGTCTACCTGCTGGCCGTGCTGGCAATCGTGGTTGCCGCCGCGCTGGGCATCGCAGTCGCCAAGCACAGCGGTTACGTGCTGATTTCCTATGGTGGTTTCCGCTATCAATCGGGGCTGTGGGCGGCCCTGGCCGGCTTGCTGGCCGTGGTCGCGCTGTTGTGGCTGTTGCGCTACCTGGTCGGCCTGGTGCTGACCTCCAGCGGTGTGGTCAACCCGTGGTCGCGGCGTAACCGCAGCCGGCGCATCCGCGTAGCCATCGAGCAGGGCCAGCTCGATCTCGCCGAGGGTCGCTGGGCCAGCGCTCAGCGTCACCTGCACCGCGCCGCCGAGGCCGAGCGCCAACCGCTGCTGTATTACCTCGGTGCCGCGCGTGCTGCCAACGAGCAAGGCCGCACCGAAGACAGCGACAACCTGCTGGAGCGTGCCTTGGAGCGCCAGCCGCAAGCGGAACTGGCCATTGCCCTGACCCATGCCCAGTTGCAGATGGACCGTGGTGAAACCGATGGGGCTCTGGAAACCCTGCTGGCCATGCAGGAGCGCCACCCGCACAACAGCCAGGTGTTGCGCCTGCTGCAACGCCTGTACCTGGAGCGCGGCGACTGGTCCGCACTTATCCGCCTGCTGCCCGACCTGCGCAAGGGCAAGGTGTTGCCGCCCGCCGAGCTGGCCGCCCTGGAGCAGCGTGCCTGGGGCCAGAACCTGAGCCTGGCCACCACCCGTGGCGAGGACGCGCAAACTGCACGTCAGGCCCTGGAGCGCGCCTGGCAACAGCTGACCGCAGCCCAGCGCCAGGAGCCACAGCTGGTGTTGGCGTACGCCGAGCAATTGCGCCAGGTAGGTGCCCAGAGCGAGGCCGAGCACGTGCTGCGCACTGCCCTCAAGCGCGAATACGAAAGCCACCTGGCCCGCCTTTATGGCTTGGTGCGCGGTGATGATCCGGCGCGTCAGCTGCAAACCGCAGAAGGTTGGCTCAAGGCCCACCCGCAAGACGCCAGCCTGCTGCTGACCTTGGGCCGTCTGAGCCTGCAGAACCGCCTGTGGGGCAAGGCGCGTGATTACCTGGAAAGCAGCCTGCGCATGGAGCGCAACCCCGAGGCCTGTGCCGAGCTGGCTCGCTTGCTCGCGGGGCTGGGCGAGACCGAGCGCAGCAACCAGCTGTTCCAGGAGGGCCTTGGCCTGCTGGACGAACGCCTGCTGGCGCTGCCTTTGCCCGAAGGCGTACGCGCCTGACCCACCCCAAGGCCCGCGCCAAGGTGCGGGCTTCGGGAGCGGGTAATTTATCGATTGCTGTCAGTTAGATCCGTAGTCCATTCCTTCCGGCGCTTCCCACTCCATCGCTGGAAATTTCCTACGCGATTCAGCGACTTGTCGCTGCTGTCGTGCCTTGAAACAAAGCGTGTCTTTCCTCTACCGTTTCAAACCACAACATCTCCCCGGGACTTACCCAGCCCATGCTTCCGGCCCATTTGCGCACCCTTTTTCTTCCTGCCTGCCTGGCTGCAATGGCGGTACTGGTTGTTTCATTCCACCTGGAAAACACACTGGGGTTGGTGCCTTGCCCCTTGTGCTTCAGCCAGCGGTTACTGCTTGGCCTTTACGCGCTGCTGTGCCTCGCGGCGGTGCTGCAGGCACCGGGCACGCGGGGCACCCTTCGTTATGCGCGGGTGGCGCTGGGCTGCTCGCTGGCCGGCGCGGTGCTGGCCGCGCGGCATGTCTGGTTGCAGGGTGCTCATGGGGTCATCCATATGTGCCCGGCGCCCATCGGGCGGGTGTTCGAGCAATCCTGGGCCGAGGCGGCGCGGCAACTGTTGCTGGGGGGGCCCGATTGCAGCTCGCTTACCTGGAGCTTTCTCGACCTGACACTGCCGGAGTGGAGCCTGTTGGCCTTCCTGCTGCTGGCGGTGCTGCCCTTGAGTTGCCTGCTGGCGTATCGTTTCCGCACCCTGGCAAGAACATGACTTGGCGCAAGGTTGCGCCATTAGCGCGACCAATGGCGATATAACAGGGTATTAAACACTTGTATGAACTTTGTGTGCTGCGTACCTTGAAGGCCAGCACGCGCGGGAATAATCTCCCAGCACGCATACCGAAAACACAACTGCTCGATGCCGTCCTGCTGATGACACCTTTGTGCTGCGCGGTCGTGGTGCGAGGTGCAGCGGCATCTACCCAGAAGGGAAGAGATCGCCATGCTCGATAGTTGTCAGAACGCCCAGGAACGCTGGGGTGGGGTTCACAAGCTGATCGACCGTTGGCTGGAGGAGCGCCAGGAACTGGTGCAGGCTTTTCGCGCCCTGCGCGATGTGAAGCCAGCCTTTGCCGACAAGGACACCAACGGGGACTTTTGCGCGCTCCTGGTCGATTACGTTTCGGCGTGGCACTTCGAAGTCTGCGAGCAATTGGCCAGCGAGGCCAAGGCTTTCGGGGACGAGAAGGCGCTGAAGCTGGCCGAAGAAATCAACCCACGGATCAACGACAGCACACAGATCGCACTGGCCTTCAATGACCATTGCGCCAAGGGTGAGTGCAAGGACACCGAGCGCTTTGCCGAGAAGCTGGCCAAGTTGGGCGGGCTGTTGCATGAGCGTTTCGAACTTGAGGACTGCCTTATCGAAGTGCTGCACAACGCGCACAAGGAAGAAGGCGCGGTGCAGGCCTGAAGGTTGGCGTCAGTCGCCAACCGCCAGCAGTTCGATCTCGAACACCAGGGGGGTGTAGGGGGCAATCAAATCACCCGCCCCCTCGGCGCCATAGGCTTGCGCTGAAGGAATCACCAGGCGCCATTTGGCGCCCGCGTGCATCTTCGGCAAGGCCACCTGCCAGCCCTCGATTACAGAATCCAGGTTGAACCACTGGGGCGTCTGGTTCTGGTCGAACACCGAACCATCAGGCAACCTGCCCACATAACGCACCTGCACCTTGCCGCCTGCTTTTGGCTGCGCACCCGTACCTACTTGCAGTTCGCTGTAGAGCACACCTTCCGCTAGTTCGTGTACCCCGTAACGCCCACGCTCGTTGGCCATGAAGCGTGTTTCTGCGGCCTGCAGCTTTTGCACCGAGGCGTCACCTTCCTGCGCTTCATGCTGCTGGAGCACCGCCTGCATGCGTGCCTTGTCGAGCTTGAGGGGTTGCCCCTGATAGGACTGCTTCAGGCCTTCGACCAGTGCATCCAGCTGCAAGCCCGGCATCTCCTGACGCAGCCGCTCACCCAGGCTGGCGCCCAGGCTGTAGGCCAGGTCATGGTCGTCGCTGTCGGCCAAGGCGATTGGGGCCAGCAGGCATAAACCTAAAACAAGATATCGAGGCAACGCCTGACTCCCAAATACCAGCAGTGATTAATTCAGCAACTACACTTTCACGCAGCTGCAAGATAACAACTTTGCCCAGGCATGCAACGCGGCGTAAATATTACGGTCAACATGCCCTAGCGGCGGTAGCAGCAGAAGCATAGTATGAGCCGCAATCTCGTCAGCCAGGAGGTAAACCATGTCGGCCAAAAAGAAGCCAGTAAGTACGCCGTTACACCTGCTCCAGCAACTTTCGGGCAGCTTGCTCGAACACTTGGAAGAAGCCTGCTCGCAAGCGCTGGCTGATGCGGAAAAACTGTTGGCCAAGTTGGAAAAACAGCGTGGCAAGGCGCAGGAAAAACTGCACAACGGTCGCCTGAAACTGCAAGACGCGGCCAAGGCGGGTAAAGCCAAGGCGCAAACCAAGGCGCAAAAAGCCATTGGCGAACTTGAACAGTTGCTCGACGCCCTCAAGGAACGTCAAACCCAGACTCGTTCTTACATTCAGCAACTCAAGCGCGACGCCCAGGACAGCCTCAAACTGGCCCAAGGTGTAGGTAAAGTTCGCGAAGCCGCAGCCAAGGCTCTTGACCTGCGTGCTACCAAACCTGCGGCCAAGCCCGCTGCCAAAGCGACTACTGCTGCCAAACCTGCGGCCAAGCCAGCCGTCAAAGCGACCGCTGCTGCGAAACCTGCAGCCAAGCCCGCCGCCAAAGCGACTGCTGCTGCCAAACCTGCAGCCAAGCCCGCCGCCAAAGCGACCGCTGCTGCCAAACCTGCAGCCAAACCCGCCGCCAAAGCGACCGCTGCTGCTAAACCTGCAGCCAAACCCGCCGCCAAAGCGACGGCTGCCGCCAAACCTGCAGCCAAGCCAGCCGCCAAAGCGACCGCTGCCGCCAAACCTGCAGCCAAGCCCGCCGCCAAAGCGACCGCTGCTGCCAAACCTGCAGCCAAGCCCGCCGCCAAAGCGACCGCTGCCGCCAAACCTGCAGCCAAGCCAGCTGCCAAAGTGACTGCTGCTGCCAAACCTGCAGCCAAGCCCGCCGCCAAAGCCCCAGCTGCCAAGCCAGCTACCGCCAAGGCACCTGCACGCACAGCCACCAAGCCAGCCGCCAAGCCTGTTGCCAGCAAGCCAGCCGCCAAGCCTGTTGCCAGCAAGCCAGCCGAAGCCAAACCCGCTACGCCAGCCGGCAGCACCCCGGCCGTTACAACCAACTCGGCGACCCCGGCCACTTCGGCAGCCGCGTCGACACCCGCCAGCACCCCGGCTCAGGCGCCGTCTTCGGCGTCCTGAAGCGCAGCCGCCGCGACGCGCAGTTGATCCAGCGCGTCGTGGTGCCGGGCAGGGGCCGGCGCCAGCCGGGCCAGCCAGTCGTCCGAGGGCTCATGGGAGCCCCCGGGCCACTGTCGCGAGCGTTCCTGCAAGCGCTCCAGCAACGTTTTTTCTGCCTGCAACTCCAACCCCTTCACCTGCTCACGCAACGCAGCCAGTTGCGCATCATGCGACGCTGCCGCCCGCCATTGTTGGCGCAGGCTGCGTAACGGGGCCACCACTTCACGCTGCCAGGGCTCGACAACTTCCTGCAGCGCTTGCGCGCGCTCGTCCAGCATGACCACGCCACGTGCCTGCAGCCAGGTTGCGCACAACAGCAGGCAGACATCGCTACCTTGCGCTTGCAGCTCAAGGCACGCGGCTTCCACGCCAGGCCTGGCATACAGGGCCAGGGCGTAACTCCACAGGTCGTTGTGCATGGTTCCACTCGCGCTATGGGCCGAGGAAGCTGGTAGACTCCGCGACCATCATGATCAGACTATCCAACCTCACTTTACAGCGTGGTCCGCAGCGCTTGCTAGAAGGCGCCGAGATGACCCTGCACGCCGGTCACAAGGCCGGCCTGATCGGCGCCAACGGCGCCGGAAAATCCAGCCTGTTCGCCCTGCTGCGCGGTGAGCTGTCGCCCGATGCCGGTGACTGCCAACTGCCCGGTGACTGGCGCATCGCCCATATGCGCCAGGAGGTCGACACCCTCGACCGCCTGGCCGTGGACTATGTGCTCGACGGCGACGTGCGCCTGCGCAAGGTCCAAGCCGAACTGGCCGCGGCCGAGCAGGCCCACGACGGCACCGCCCTGGCGCGCCTGCACAGTGAACTGGAAAGCGCCGACGGCTACACCGCCGACGCCCGCGCGCGCAAGTTGCTGGCCGGCCTGGGCTTCACCAACGAACAGATGGACCGCCGCGTCGGCGACTTCTCCGGTGGCTGGCGGATGCGCCTGAACCTGGCCCAGGCACTGATGTGCCCGTCCGACCTGCTGTTGCTCGACGAACCCACCAACCACCTCGACCTGGACGCCATCCTGTGGCTGGAAGACTGGCTCAAGGGCTACCCCGGTACGCTGTTGCTGATCTCCCACGACCGTGACTTCCTCGATGCCGTGGTCGACCATGTGCTGCACGTCGAGCAGCGCAAGTTGAACCTGTACAAAGGCGGCTACACCGCCTTCGAGCGCACCCGTGCCGAACGCCTGGCGCAGCAGCAGCAGGCCTACGAAAAGCAGCAGGCGCAGCGCGCGCACATGGAAAAGTACATCGCCCGCTTCAAGGCTCAGGCCACCAAGGCCCGCCAGGCGCAAAGCCGGATCAAGGCCCTTGAGCGCATGGAGGAGTTGTCGGCGGCGCATGTCGATTCGCCGTTCGACTTTGTCTTCCGCGAATCGCAGAAAATTTCCAGCCCGTTGCTGAGCCTGTCCGAAGGCTGCCTTGGCTATGGCGACAAGGCCATCCTTGAAAAGGTCAAGCTGCAGCTCACCCCGGGTGCTCGTATTGGCCTGCTCGGCCCCAACGGTGCCGGCAAGTCCACCCTGATCAAGAACCTCGCCGGTGAGCTGGAGCCTTTGTCGGGCCGTTTGGTCCGTGGCGAAAACCTTGCGGTAGGCTACTTCGCCCAGCACCAGCTGGACTCGCTGGATGACAAGGCCAGCCCGCTGCTGCACCTGCAGCGCATCGCCCCCACCGAGCGTGAGCAGACCCTGCGCGACTTCCTTGGCGGCTTCGACTTCCATGGTGCCCGTTGCGACGAGCCAGTGGTGAACTTCTCCGGTGGTGAAAAGGCCCGCCTGGCGTTGGCGCTGATCGCCTGGGAACGGCCAAACCTGCTGCTGCTTGACGAACCGACCAACCACCTCGACCTGGAAATGCGCCTGGCGCTGACCATGGCCCTGCAGGAGTTTGCCGGTGCCGTGGTGGTGGTGTCCCACGACCGGCATTTGCTCAAGAGCACCACCGACGACTTCCTGCTGGTGGCCGACGGCAAGGTCGATACCTTCGACGGTGACCTGGATGATTACAGCCGCTGGCTGGTTGAGTACCGCCAGCGCAGCGCGCCGGCCAGTACCGCCCCGGTCAACCCGGACAAGACCGACAAGAAAGCCCAGCGTCAGGCTGCCGCAGCCTTGCGCCAGCAACTGGCACCGCACAAGAAGGCTGCCGACAAGCTGGAAACCGAGCTCAACCAGGTGCACGTGCAATTGGCCGAGATCGAGACCGCGCTGGGTGATGGTGGCCTCTACGAAGCGGCGCGCAAGGACGAATTGCGTGACCTGCTGGCGCGCCAGACCAAGCTCAAGCAACGCGAAGGTGAGCTGGAAGAGGCCTGGATGGAAGCGCTGGAAACCCTCGAAAGCATGCAGGCCGAGCTCGAGGCGTTGTCCTGATGGAAGAACTGCGGTCGCTGCTGCCAGGACAATGGATGGACACCTTCTGGCTGGGCTTGCAGATTCTGTTGATCCTGGTGGCAGCCTTCCTCCTGCAGCGCATCGTTGCTCGCGGGTTGAGCCGCCTGGGCCAGCGTTACCCGCTGCCGCCAGAACTGCTGGTCCCGGTGCGTGGCGGCCTGCGCTGGCTGATCATGGGCAGCGCACTGCTGTTCGTGCTGGAGCGCCTGGGTGTTTCGGCGACCGTGCTGTGGACGGCATTGTCCGGCTTTGTCGCGGTGGCGGCGGTGGCCTTTTTCGCCATGTGGAGCGTGCTGTCCAACCTGCTGTGCGCGGTGCTGATCTTCACGGTCGGGCCGTTTCGCATCGGTGATGTGGTCGAACTGGTCGACACCCTGGACAAGCCGGGCGTGAAAGGCCGGGTGATCGCCATCAACCTGCTGTTTACCACCCTGCTGGAAATGCCCGAAGCGGGTGGGGCCTTGGTGCAGGTGCCCAATAGCCAGTTCTTCCAGAAGTCGGTGCGGCGCTGGCGCGGGGCTGAGGTGCAGACGATGCACAAAGAGCCGGCTGGCGAAGCGGACTGAACCTGTACTTGTGGAGCGTGCTTGCCCGCGAAGAGGTCGGTACAGGCGATAGAAATCCATCAAAAATCGCTGGTTATTTTTTCACCAAAACCTTAGCTTAACGTTTTGCAACAAATGTTCGAGCGAGGTGTGTGATGTCGATGGAAGTATGGTTGGGCTTCTTTGCCGCCTGTTGGGTGATCAGCCTTTCACCCGGTGCCGGGGCGATTGCCTCGATGTCCAGTGGCCTGCAATATGGTTTCTGGCGTGGTTACTGGAATGCCCTGGGCCTGCAGCTAGGCCTGATCCTGCAGATCGCCATCATCGCTGCCGGCGTCGGTGCCATCCTGGCTGCCTCGGCCACGGCGTTTCAGGTCATCAAATGGTTTGGCGTCGCCTACCTGGTGTACCTGGCGTACAAGCAGTGGCGTGCCTTGCCGATGGACATGACCGATGAATCCGGCGTGCGCCCGATCGGCAAACCGCTGAGCCTGGTCTTGCGTGGCTTCTTGGTCAACGTCAGCAACCCCAAGGCGCTGGTGTTCATGCTGGCGGTGCTGCCGCAGTTCCTCAACCCGCATGCGCCGCTGCTGCCGCAGTATGTGGCGATCACCGTGACCATGATCACTGTGGACATGCTGGTGATGGCCGGGTACACCGGGTTGGCTTCGCGTGTGTTGCGCTTGCTGCGTACGCCTAAACAGCAGAAGCGTTTGAACCGGACTTTTGCCGGGTTGTTCATTGGGGCGGCGACCTTCCTGGCGACCCTGCGCCGCGCACCTCTCTGATCGGGCCACGGGGGCTGCTTTGCAGCCCATCGCGACACAAGGCCGCTCCTACAGTAATTGCATAGCGGCCTTTATTGTTTCTGCTTGTCTACCAGCCCCGTCAGCAAGTCCACCGGCATCGGGAAGACAATGGTCGAGGTCCTGTCCCCCGCAATCGCCCCCAGCGTCTGCATATAGCGCAACTGCATCGCCCCAGGCTCCTTGCCCAACATCTGTGCTGCCTGCATCAACTTCTCCGACGCCTGCAATTCCCCCTCGGCATGGATCACCTTGGCCCGCCGTTCGCGTTCGGCCTCGGCCTGCCGGGCGATGGCGCGGACCATCGATTCGTTGAGGTCGACATGCTTGATCTCGACGTTGGCCACCTTGATGCCCCAGGCATCGGTTTGCGCGTCCAGCACCTGGCGAATGTCCGCGTTCAGTTGCTCACGTTCGGCCAGCAGCTCATCCAGTTCGTGCTTGCCCAGTACCGCACGCAGTGTGGTCTGGGCCAACTGGCTGGTCGCTACCAAAAAGTCCTCGACCTGGATGATCGCTTTCTGGGGGTCGAGCACGCGAAAGTACAACACCGCGTTGACCTTGACCGAGACGTTGTCGCGGGTGATCACGTCCTGCGGCGGCACATCCAGCACCACCGTGCGCAGGTCGACCCGCACCATTTGCTGGATCACCGGGATCAGCAGGATCAGCCCCGGCCCCTTGACCTGCCAGAAGCGCCCCAGCTGGAACACTACACCGCGTTCGTATTCGCGCAGGATGCGAAACGCCGACAGCAACAGCATCACCAGCACGATCAGCACGGCGCCGAAACCCATTTGCATGAACATGGTCATTCTCCTTGCGCGGCGGCGGCAGCGCTCACTTGCAGCATGACGCCATGGCGCGCGGTTACCCGCACGTTCTGGCCGGCTTGCAGCACTGTTGCGCACTGCGCTTGCCATTGCTCGCCCTGGGCCAGCACAAGGCCACAGAACGGATTGTCTGGCATTACCTGGGTAACGGTGACCAGGCTGCCGACCAGGCCGGCGTCCCCGCTGACCAGTGCCCGTCGGCGGGCCTTGAGGGCCATGCCTAGTACGCCGCCGATCAGTAATGCCGAGAGCAGTGCCAGGGTGCCGATCAAGGCCAGCGGGATGCCAAAACCGGGGGCGTCTGTATCGATCAGGATCAATGCGCCGACCACGAAGGCAACGATGCCGCCAAAGCCGACCACGCCGAAACTGGGCAAGAAGGCTTCGGCGATCATGAAGGCAATGCCGAGCAGGATAAGTGCCACGCCGGCGAAACTCACCGGCAATAGCTGCAGGGCGTACAGCGCCATCAGCAGGCAGACGCCGCCGACTACGCCGCCCACCGCAGAGCCAGGGTTCATGAATTCGAACAGCAGGCCGTACACGCCAATCATGATCAGGATCAGCGCCACGCTGGGATTGGTGATCACCGCCAGTACCCGTGTGCGCCAGTCCGGCAGGTGTTCGACCAGGCTTGCGTCTGTGGTGTGCAGTTGCTGAGGCTGGCTGGCGACCATGAACGTTTTGCCGTCGAGTTTGCGCAACAGGTCGGGCAGGTCATCGGCAACCTGGTCGATAACGTTCAGCCGCAACGCCTCGCTGGCCGACAGGCTGACGGCCTCGCGCACAGCCTTCTCCGCCCACTCGGCATTGCGCCCTCGCAGCTGGGCAAGGCCGCGGATGTAGGCCGCGGCATCATTGACCTGCTTGCGTGCCAGGGTTTCCTCTTCGCCGTTTTTGCCCTTGTCGTCCTTGCCCGGGCCTGGCGGACCGCCGATTTGCACCGGTGTGGCGGCGCCCAGGTTGGTGCCAGGAGCCATCGCGGCGACGTGGCTGGCGTAGAGAATGTAAGTACCCGCGCTGGCGGCTCGGGCTCCACTGGGTGCGACGTAGGTGGCGACCGGCACGGGGCTGGCGAGAATCGCCTTGATCATCTGGCGCATGGCGCTGTCCAGCCCGCCAGGGGTATCCATGCGGATAACCACCAGTTGCGCGCGCTGCGCCTGGGCCTGGTCGAGGCTGCGTACCAGGTAGTCGGCGCTGGCCGGGCCGATGGCGTCATCGATGCCCAGCACCCACACTGCACCAGGCGCTGCCTGGCCACCTGGCGTGATGCCAAGCAACAACAGCAGCAACACCCAGCACCAGCTGCGGGCGATCACCTGTCGTCACCTCGTTTGCCTGTATTACACAAGTTTAGCCCTGCCTGCCGCGGCCCGGCCTAAAATTGGAGATTGGGGGGCGAAACCGGAGGTGCATCATGCGTATGGCAAAGACCCTGCAGGCCCGCCTGGACAAGGCCAACTGCGACTACGACATCATTCCCCACCCACATTCGGCCACCAGCCTGGAGTCGGCCCGCACGGCCGGCGTGCCCGCCGAGCGGGTCGCCAAGTCGGTGATGCTCGATGACCGTCATGGCAACTACATCATGGCCGTGCTGCCGGCCAACCGGCATCTGGACATGAGCAAGGTTCGCATGTCCGGGGCTTGGCAACTGACCCGTGAAAGTGGCCTGCCAAGCTTGTTCAATGACTGCGAGCGCGGCGCAGTGCCGGCCCTTGGCGATGCTTACCAGATAAAAATGCTGCTCGACCCGAGCCTAACCCGCCAGGGTGATGTCTACCTGGAGGCGGGTGATCACGATCACTTGATCCACATGAGCATGGAGCAGTACATGAAGCTGGTGCCGCACGCCGAAGTGCGCGAGCTGTGCTGATGTTTTCACACCACTGCCAGGCGGGCGTCGTGGACGGCCTACCTGGCGCTTAGGAGGAACCATGGAAGCGCCGACCCATCCCTTTGCCGACCTGTTCAAGCAGTTGGGCTTGCCCGACGATCCCAAGAGCATCGATCAGTTCATCACCAGCCATTCGCCGCTGAAGAATGAAACCAAGCTGGTGGATGCGCCGTTCTGGACCGACTCTCAGCGTGCTTTTCTCAAGGAGAGCATCATTGAAGATGCCGATTGGGCGGTGCCGTTCGATCAACTCAACGAAGCGTTGCGCCGCCCCCGAAAATAAAGCGCCGAGCGGCACCTGACGAGTGATCGGCCGTTGCTATGCTCAGGAAAACAATAAGGGGATAGCGCGATGAAAGATCCCTACGCACCAGGTTTCTGGTGTTCCGTGACGATCCTGGGCACCCTGACGGCCAGTTACTTCTATGGCATCAGGCAGACGCAACAGATGAACCAGGCGGTGCATTTCCTGTATGCCGCTGCCGCAGTCACCGTGGCGGTTGTACTGGTGGCGCTGACCTGGATCGCCTGGCAGCAGTTGCACCTGAACAAGCGCGAAGTGATCCAGGGGCGAACGTTGCTGACCATCTGGAACACCAAGGTGGCGCTGCGCCGCGTCGAAACCGTATTCGACCGGTATTTCTGGGGCAGCTACTGGCATTCGGGGCGCACCTTCGAAGAAGTCATGGGCGAGCTCAAGGGCACACCGCTGGAGCAGAGCCTGGATGCGCTGAAGCGCCAGTGCCGGGTGCTCGATCGCGAAATCCATGACCATCATCACCACTGGCTGGCCAACGCCCGCGACCTGTCCAGCGTGGCCCAGGCCATGGCCCGTGAGCGCTACCAGCTGGACCTGGGCGAACCCACGCACAGCGGCCACGGCAATACGGCAGTACTGAACCGTGACCTGGAAGTGCTGGTGTACACCTGGTCGGCGCGCCTGCGCAGCTTTGACCATCAGCTGGACGAGCTGGAGCGCGCCTACCATTGAAGGGGCTCACTCGCCGCGGATGTACTGTTCCATTTGTTGAATCAGGCTGGCCTGTTCGGCGATGGTTTCCTTCACCAGGTCGCCGATCGACAGCAGGCCGAGCAGTTTGCCGTTGTCGACCACCGGCAGATGACGCAGGTGACGGTCGGTCATCAGGTTCATGCAGAAGTCGAGCTTTTGCTTGGGCTCCACGGTGACCACCGGTGCACTCATGATTTCGCGCACCGGTGTGGCGGCGGAAGAGCGGCCTTTGAGTACGAGTTTGCGCGCATAGTCCCGTTCACTGACGATACCCACCACTTGGTTGCCCTCGACCACGGGCAGCGCACCGACGTTTTTCTCCGCCAGCATTTTCAGGGCGTCGAGCACCGAGTCATCCGGGCCGATGATGTAAACGGTCTGGTGCTGGGACTTGGTCTTGAGGATTTGTTCGACGGTCTTCATACGGGCCTCTGCGGGTGAAAAAAGCGCTGTCTCGGTGTAACTAAAGCATCCGGCACGGCGCTCTGCACGGCAATGCAGGAAACGGCATGGAGTCGATTGAAAAACGTCATGGGTGTTTGCCTGGGCCGGCCTCCTCGTGGCTTTAGCCGCGAAGAGGCCGGGACTGCCAATCAAAGCTTCGGCATTTGCCCGAGCCGTGCCACCATCTCGCTCACTACCTGCAGGTCCAGCATGAACTGGTCCACGGTCTTGAACTCGTTGTCGTTGTGCCCGGTGTATTTCACGTCCGGCATGGCCAGGCCGAACTGTACGCCATTGGGCAAGTCGTGCACCGAGGTCGCGCCGGCCGAGGTGCCGAACTCATGCTTCATGCCCAGGTTCTCGGAGGCCACAGCGAGCAAAGCTTTCACCCATTCGCCTTCGGGGTTGCGGTACATCGGTTCGTCCAGGCTATAGTCGAACGCCACCGGGGTGTGGCTTTGCCGGGTCCACTTGCCCAGTTTGTCGGCCAGTTCATCCTTGATCGTGGCAATGGGTTTGCCTTTGGGGATGCGCAGGTTCACCGCCAATTTCAGGCCCTTGTCATCCACGCCGACAAAGGTCAGCGAGGCGGTCAGTGGGCCCATGAACGGGTCCTTGAAGGCCACGCCGAGCTTGTTGCCAAGGTAGTCCAGGCCCCAGTTGTCGGCCGCGTAGCGGGCCGCATCGGTGAACTGGTTGTGCTTGAGTGGTACCTGCTGGCCAAGGCCGTTGATGAAGTCGAGCATGCGAGCAACCGGGTTCACCCCGGACTCCGGCTCCGAAGAGTGGGCGGAAACACCGGTCACGGTGAGCAACACCTGTTTGCCGTCGGCCTTGGCATCGATGCTGAAGTCGCTTCCGTGCTGCTTCACATACTTGCTGCCGGCTTGCTGCAGGTGTTTGGCCAGCTGTGCCGGGTTGTCGGACACCAGGGTCGCCACCGATGTGGTCGGGATCTGGTTGGTGGCCAGGCCACCGGTCAGGTTGACGATTTCGGCACCCTTGCCCGTGGCCGGGCGCTTGCTGAAGCTGGCCATGACCGTGCCGTAGCCTTTTTCGGCGATGACCACTGGGTAGCCGCCGTCGAGGGCCAGGTTGTAGTCAGGTGTAGGGTTGCGCTCGAAATAGTAGGGGATGGCATCACCGCTGGTTTCTTCGGTGGTGTCGATCAGCAGCTTGAACTGCCGGGCGAGCGGCAAGTTTTCATCCTTGGCTACCTTCAGTGCATACATCGCCACCACGATGCCGTTCTTGTCGTCTTCGGTGCCGCGGCCGTACATGCGGTCACCGACCAGGGTGACCTTGAACGGGTCCAAGCGCGTACCGTCGGCCAGCTTCCAGTTGTCCGGGTTGACCGGTACCACGTCGGCGTGGGCATGGATGCCGATCACTTCCTTGCCGCTACCCAGCGAAATTTCGTACACCCGGTTGTCGATGTTGCGGAAGGCCAGGCCGAAGCTGTCGGCCAGGGCCTTGATCTTGTCGGCGATCTTGAGGAACTCAGGGTTTTCGTACTGCGGCGTGCCCTCGACGTTGAAGGTGGGAATGGCCACCAGTTCGCGCAGGGTTTCGGTTGCAGCCTTGCCGTACTTGATGCGGGTATACAGGCCGAGCAGGCGGTTGATTTCGTCCTGTTGCTCGGCGGCCAATGGTGTGTTGGCCAGGTAGGCGTCGAGGGTTGCCTCGAGGTTATCGGCCTTGGCCAAGTCGCTGCCTTTGAGCTTGCCGAGGAACTGCTTGAAGTCGCTTGGGTCGCTGCCGTCGAAGGCTTTGACGATGGCAGCGGACTGCTGCTGGGTGAGGTTGGCCTGGGCTGGCTGAGTGAACAAGCCGATGCTGGCCAGCAGCAGGGTGGTGGCGGTGAGTTTTTTCAGGTGCATGGTTGCGCGCATTCCTTCGCCAATCATTGTTATGGGTTACCCGTCCGGAAACGGGAAGACGCCCACGCTAACACCAATGACCCGTGGCACGGGAGTACCAGAAACGCGACTTGTCGCACAAACGAAAAAGCCCCGGGCTCAGGCCCAGGGCTTTTTTGATATGGCGCACTCGGCGGGATTCGAACCCACGACCCCTGCCTTCGGAGGGCAGTACTCTATCCAGCTGAGCTACGAGTGCAACGCGCACGCATGATACCCATCTGAATCGGTGACGTCCATCGCCTTGATCTGTAGCTGTTTTTACCTTATTGGTTGTGCAGATCCCTACAGGCCGGAGGCATGCCGACATCTCAGAGGGCGATCAACTCGGGCCTCAGGCCCTCTACACGGCGTGACGGTGGCGGCAGGTAGCCGCCGTCGCCGGTGATCTGGTGCAGCACCTTTTCGCGCAGGCCGTGCAGCGCTACGCCGGAGCGCAAGCGCGGGTGCGGCAGGTCTATGCCCACCACCGATTTGATGCGACCCGGCCGTGGCTCCAGCACCACAACCCGATCCGCCAGGTACGTCGCCTCTTCGGCATCGTGGGTCACCAGCAAGGTGGTGATGCCCGCCCGCTCGCGAATGGCCAGCAATTCGTCCTGCAGTTGCTGGCGGGTCAGCGCATCCAGTGCGCCGAACGGCTCGTCGAGCAGCAGGATGCGCGGGCTGGCTACCAGGCCACGGGCTATCGCCACACGCTGGGCCATACCACCGGACAGCTGGTGTGGATAGGCCGACTCGAAGCCGACCAGCCCCACCAGTTGTACGAATTCATGTACCCGCCGGGCGCGCTCACCTTGGGTGAGCGACTCGTTGGCCAGGCCCAGCGCAATGTTCTGTTCCACGTTCAACCAGGGAAACAGCCGATGCTCCTGGAACACGATGCCACGTTCGCCACCAATACCGCTGACGGCGTGGCCGTCGATGCGAATGCTGCCGCTGTAGTCGGTATCCAACCCCACCAGCAGGCGCAGCAGGGTGGACTTGCCGCAGCCGGAAGCGCCGACGATGGCGATGAACTCGCCCTGGTTGATCGAAAGGTTGAAGTTGCGGATGGCCTCGAGCGGTTGGCCATCGACGCTGAACACTTTGCCCACCCCTTCGAAACTGACCAGGGGCGGGGTTGCGTCGGGCTGGTTGGCCGCGTGCAGGTGCGAAGTGTTGAAGGCGTTCATGCGGTTCTCCAGCGCGTGGCGCGCGATTCAAGGCGTTGTCCAAGGGTGCCGAGCAGGGCGCCGACCAGGCCGATCAACAGCATGGCGGCCATCACCTGGTCCATACGGAACAGCTGCTGGGCACCGATCATCAGGCTGGCGATGCCGCCGTCCGAGGGCATGAAGTATTCGGCACCGATGGTGCCCAGCCAGGCATAGATCAGCGACAGGCGCAGGCCCGCGAAAATGCCCGGGGCCGCACCGGGCAGTACCAGCAGGCGCAAGCGTTGCCACAGACCCAGACGCAGGGTGCGGGCGGCTTCGCCCAACTGTGGTGAGAGGCCGGCGATACCGCGCTGGGTAGCGATCAGCAACGGGAAGAACGCGGCCAGCCCGACGAATACGTGCTTGGCCCCTTCGCCCAGGCCGAACCAGGCGGTGAGCAGCGGCACCCAGGCGAACAGCGCCACCTGGCGCAAGGCTGTCAGGCTCGGCCCGAACAGGCGCTCGGCATTACGGGACAGCCCTAGCACCAAGCCGGCCAGCAGGCCTGCGCCGCCACCCAGCAGCAAGCCGGTCAGGGTGCGTTGCAGGCTGAGCAGCAAGGCTTGTGGTAGCGAACCATCAGCCAGGCCGACCAGCAGCGTGCGCAGTACCTCCAGTGGCGAGGTCAAGATATTCGGGTCGACCCAGCCGAAGCTGCTGCTGGCCTGCCACAGCGCCAGTATCGCCAAGGGAAGCAGCAGGCTTTGCCAGCCACGCGGCACAGCACCGCGCTGGTGTTCCCCGGTGGCCGGTTGCGGCCAGTAAAGCAGGCGATGTTCCAGGGCCGAAAAACTGCGCTCCAGCACGGCACCGACCAGGCCGATCACCAGGATGCACAGCAGCACCAGGTCGAGCATGAACAGCTGCCGCCCCCAGACCATCAGGTAACCGATCCCCTCGCTGGAAGCCAGCAACTCGACCGCCAGCAGTGAGGTCCAGCCGGTGGCCAGTGCCAGGCGTACGCCAGTCAGAAAGGCGGGCAGGGCCGCCGGTAGCAACAGGCGCAGAAACAGCAGATGGCGAGGCAGGCGTAGCGCCGCGGCGGCCTCGCGCAGCTTGGGCTGGGCATCGCGCACACCGACCAGCGTGTGCAAGGTGATGGGGACCACCACGGCTTTCACCAGCACCACCAGCTTGAGCAACTCGCCGATGCCGAAGAACAGCATGAACAACGGGATCCAGGCCAGGGTCGGAATCTGCGCCAGCGCCACGAAGGTTGGCAGCACCAATGTCTGCGCCTGACGCGAAGCGCCCAGCCATACACCCAGCAGCAAGCCGCTGCCGATACCTACCGCCAGCCCCCAGAACAACCGCTGCAAGCTTATCCACAGGTGTTCCCAAAGCTCGCCGGCGCCAAACTCCAGCGCGCTTTGCCACACCAGCGCTGGTGCCGGCAGTATCTGCTCGCTCATCCAGTGCTGCCGGCTGGCCACCTCCCATAGCAGCGCAATCAGCACAGGCAGCAACCACGGCAGAACCCGCTGCACAGAGAGAATGCGGTCCCTGTGGGAGCGGCCTTGCGCCGCGAATGGGCCGCGTAGCGGCCCCCCCCGATTCCTGCTCAGCACTCCATTCATAGGCCATTTCCCGAAGCGTTGTTAAGTTATTCACTTATGGAATTAAAAATTAACTTAATCAGCATTCAAGAGATAAGAGCATGCGTCCTCTGCATGGGGAAGCCCCTTGCCGTTGCGTTTTCCTCATATTTTCCATGCGTTTTCCGCAAGCTCCGCTCAGGCCCGCATGCAGCCTGATTTATGCCTTTCAGTTACTAAAAAATGAAGTTTTGATCTTTGTGGGTTCTAACCAGACCTGCCTAGCTTCTGGCCAAAGCGCCGGCCATCGCCGGTGGCAGCCTGCCAAGGAGCCTTGCCATGAAAACCCCGTTGCGTCACCTGATTACCGCCCTTGGGCTGGCGTTCACCCTAAGTGCCCACGCGGCTGAACCGGCCAAGCCAGCAAGCATCCGCATCGCCGTCCCCGACCTGAGCGCCGGCAGCAAGCCCAGCGCCGGTGGTGTGGTCGATGTACTGCGTGACCAGCAATTGCTGGAGAAGGAATTCGCCAAGGACGGCATCCGCATCGACTGGCGCTTTTTCAAGGGTGCCGGGCCGGTGGTGAACGAGGCATTGGCCAACGGCCAGGCTGATTTCGCGTACCTCGGCGACCTGGCGGCAATCGTCGGCAAGGCCAATGGCCTGGATACCCGCGTGCTGTCGGCGGGCGTGCGCGGGGTGAAGAGCTACCTGGGCGTGGTACCGGGCTCTGGCATCAAGACCTTGCACGACCTCAAGGGCAAGCGTGTGGCGGTGTTCCGCGGCACTGCCAACCAGTTGTCGTTCGCCAGCGCCCTGGCCAGCCAGGGGCTGAGCGAGCGTGAGCTGAAGGTGATAAACCTCGATTTCAACGCCGCCAACGCTGCGCTGGCGGCCAAGCAGATCGATGCCACCTGGGGCCTGTCCAACCTGCTATCGCTGCGTGAGCGCGGGCTGGTCGAGCTACCGGTCAATTCGCGTGACCTCGAAGGCGCCGGCAGCACCCAGGCAGTGCTGCTGGGCACCGGCGATTTCATCCGTCAATACCCCGAGCTGGTGCAGCGCCTGGTCAATGCCCAGGAGCAGGCCAGTGCCTGGCTGCGCGACGAACACAACCGTCAGGCATACATCGATCTGGTGGCCAGCAACGCCAATTGGCCGCGCAGCATCCTCAGCGATGACCTGGCCAAGGAAGACCTCGCCCACTACTTCGACCCACGCCTGGACGCCGGATTCGTCGGCCAACTGCAGCAAGGCGTCGACCTGGCTGCCAAGGAGCGTTTGATTCGCCGTGGCTTCCAGGTGGCCGACTGGATCGAACCGCGTTTCCTCGATGCTGCGCTGAAACAGGAGCAGGCCGTGCAGGCCGCCCGCTGAACCATCAAAAACCCCGACAATGACCGCAAGGACCACGACCATGAGCAATGCTGCCCTGGCCACCGCGCCACAAGCCCTTGAACTCGACATTCACCCGGTTGCCGGCCGTATCGGCGCCGAAATCCGCGGGGTAAGACTGTCCGCCGACCTCGACGCAGCTACCGTCGAGGCTATTCAGGCGGCCCTGGTACAACACAAAGTGATCTTCTTCCGTGAGCAGACCCACCTGGATGACCAGAGCCAGGAAGGTTTTGCCAAACTGCTCGGCGAGCCGGTGGCCCACCCGACCGTACCGGTGGTCGATGGCACCAGCTACCTGCTGCAACTGGATGGTGCCGAAGGTCAGCGAGCCAACTCCTGGCACACCGACGTGACCTTCGTCGATGCCTACCCCAAAGCCTCGATCCTGCGCAGCGTGGTGGCGCCGGCATCCGGTGGCGATACCGTGTGGGCCAACACGGCTGCGGCCTACCAGGAATTGCCTGAGCCGCTGCGCGAGCTGGCCGACAAGCTGTGGGCGGTGCACAGCAACGAATACGACTACGCCAGCATCAAGCCAGATGTAGACCCGGCCAAGCTTGAGCGTTATCGCAAGGTATTCACATCGACCGTGTACGAAACCGAGCACCCGGTGGTACGCGTGCATCCGATCAGTGGTGAGCGGGCACTGCAATTGGGGCACTTCGTTAAACGCATCAAGGGCTATTCGCTGGCGGATTCGCAGCACCTGTTCGCTGTGCTGCAAGGGCATGTGACGCGCCTGGAGAACACTGTGCGCTGGCGCTGGCAGGTGGGGGATGTGGCGATTTGGGATAACCGCGCGACGCAGCATTATGCGGTGGATGATTATGGGACCCAGCCGCGGGTTGTGCGCCGGGTGACATTGGCGGGAGAAGTGCCGGTGGGTGTGGATGGTCAACTGAGCCGGACTACGCGTAAAGGTTGAGAGTGCCGGGGCCGCTTTGCGGCCCTGTCGCGACACAAGGCCGCTTCCACAAAAGCACGGCGCACGCCGAGCCAATGTGTAGCGGCCTTGTGTTGCGATCCGGGGGCGAAGCCCCCAGCTACATCTCGGTATCACAGGCAATCAACTGCCTCACCAGCCCTTGCGCCAGCGGCGACAAGCCATACCCCACCCGGCTCACCACTCCATAGCGTGTATGGCACGCTTCTTCCTGCTCCGGCGTCAGGTCCGCCAGCTGCAACTTCACCAGCCCGCCGTCGCGTTGATAAGGCCGCAAATTGGCATTGCAGGCAATGCCGATGGTGTCCGAGTGCATCACCACATTCAGCAGCGCGTACCCATGCTCGCACTCCACCGCAGGCAAGAAGTCCTGCCGCCCACTAAGGTCACTGAGGATCTTGCGGATATTCGGCGGGCGAAAAGTGGTGGCCATCGGATAGTCGAACAGGTCTCGTGCCAGCACGCTCTGCCGCTTGGTCAGCGGGTGCCCGGCGCGGCAGCAAAAATGCCAGCGTTGCGGCGTCAGCTTGTGCACTTGGTAATCCGGGTCAGACTCGAACTGGCGGGTGTCGGCAACGAAAAACTCGATCTCCTCGGCTACCAGCTTGCGGTTCAGCGCCTGCCAGTTGTCCACCTGGAAGCAGGTGCGCGCCGCCGGGAATTCGGCCACGAAGCGCGCCACCGCACGCGGCACCAAACCACCGGCTGGCGCGGGGCCGGAGCCAAAGCGCACCACCCCGGTGGTTGCGCCGTTGAATTGGTGAATTTCGTTGACCAGGTTGTGCGCCCCATGCACCAGCCGCCGCGAATGCTCCAGCACCAGCAACCCCTGGCGGGTTGGCGCCAGTTCCTTGCTGGCGCGGTCCACCAGGCGGCAGCCGATGTTGTGCTCCAGGGTCTGGATGCTGCGGCTGAAAGCCGATTGCGACAGGTTAACCGCCGCCGCTGCCGCCACGAAACTGCGGTGCTCGACAAGGGCAATGTAGTGGCGCAGTTGACGCAGATCGATATGCATTTTCTACATTAAAACCTTCGGTCAAATGCAATTGCTGACAAGGGTGAGTCCCCTTATAAAGGGTGTTACTTATTCCACTAAATATGAATTACAAATATTTATATCACTTAAAAGAATATAAGCCCGTCTGACCGCGACTCGGTTCCGCCAACGGAAATGCTCGCCAGGGCCCATGCCTCAAGGAGCATTTGCATGTCCGGACTTTCCCGTTGGCCTGCGCGCGCGTCGCGTTTCACCTTGCAACCCTTGGCCGCTGGCGTGCTGCTGGCGGCGTCCTCCGGAAGCTTTGCCGAAGCGCCGGTCAGTGCCACCCCGGCGGTGGAACAGGAAGCCAAGCTCGGCACCGTCACGGTCAATGCTCGCCGCCGGGAAGAAACCGCGCAAAGCGTGCCCACGCCGATCAGCGTGTTGGACAGCGAAACCCTGGAAACTCAGCGCATCTACCGCGTGCAGGATTTGCAACAGTTGGTGCCCAGCACCAACGTCGCTTATGTGCATGCGCGCCAGTCGAGCATCTCGATCCGTGGCCTGGGTAACAACCCGGCCAGCGACGGCTTGGAAGGCAGCGTTGGTATCTACCTGGACAACGTCTACCTCGGCCGCCCCGGCATGGCGGTATTCGACCTGCTGGATGTCGAGCAACTGGAAGTGCTGCGCGGCCCGCAGGGCACGTTGTTCGGCAAGAACACCACCGCTGGTGTGCTGAACATCACCACGCGCAAGCCCACCTTCCACCGCGAAGGCAGCATCCAGCAGTCGTTCGGCGAAGACGGCTACCTGCAAACCCAGGGCAGTTTCTCGGGGCCGATCAGCGAGACGCTGGCCGGGCGCATCAGCGCCTATCGCACCGAAGACGATGGCTATGTGAAGAACATCCACAACGGTGACGACCTCAACGGCGGCAAGCGCCAGGGCTTTCGCACCCAACTGCTGTTCAAGCCCAGCGACACCTTCAACCTGCGCTGGATAGGCGAGTACAACGAAGAAGACTCCAACAACGGCATCCTCAGCCTGTACAGCACCGGGCCGACCATCAATGGCGTCAATCGCTACGAAAGCCTGGCCGCCCAGGCGGGCGCGACGCTGGTGTCGGGCAAGGACCGCAAGGTCAATTTCGACGCCGACCAACAGGTGACGGTGTTCCAGGGCGGTACTTCGGTGGAGGCCAACTGGACCTTGCCCAACGACTTCACCCTGACTTCGATCACCGCCTACCGCTGGTGGGACTTCACCCCGCGCAACGACGACGGCCTGAACGTGCCGGTGTTCTACAGTGCCGGTGTATCGGTGCGTGACAAGCAGTACTCGCAGGAAATCCGCCTGGCATCGCCCACCGGTGGTGCATTCGACTATGTGCTGGGTGCCTACTACTTCAAGCAGGACCTGGACAACAAGTCCTTCACCTATTACGGGCCGCAGGCGGATATCTGGAACCTGACCCCGGCCGGTGCGCTGAACAACGTCAACACAATCGGTGATGGGCACATCGATACCGACAGCTACGCGCTGTTCGCCCAGGGCACCTGGCATGTCACCGATCGCCTGGACTTCACCGCCGGTATCCGCGGAACCTACGAAGAAAAGAGCGCCTGGGTGACTCGCGATGCGCCCAGCGGCGGTGCCGCGGTAGATGGGGCCGCTGCCGCCGCGCGCCAGGCCCGGATAGGTGCCTATGATTCGGGCGACCTCAACCAATACAGCTTCAGCCCTTCCGGCCTGTTGGGCCTGAGCTACCGCTTCAGCGAGCAACTGCTGGGCTACGCCACCCTGACTCACGGTGAGAAATCTGGCGGTGTAAACCTGACTGTAGGCGCCGCGCCACGGCTGGGCACCGATTCGCTGCTGGTGGGCACCGAGCGGGTCAACAACGCCGAACTGGGCTTGAAAAGCACCTTGTTCGACGGCCGCCTGCAACTCAACAGCAATCTGTTCTGGGCTGAAGTGCATGGTTACCAGGCCAACGTCTACGACCAGATCAACCGCGTGCAGTACCTGGCCAACGCTGGGCGCGTGCGCTCGCGCGGCCTGGAGTTCGAGGCCACGGCGCTGCCGATTCGTGGCCTCACGGTCAACTTCAACGGTTCGTGGAACGACGTACGCTACACCGAGTACAAGGACGCCCCATGCCCGCCGGAGGTGAGCCTGGCCAATGCCACTGCCACCTGCGATCTGTCCGGCCACCAGGTGGTCGGCGCCTCCAAGTACATCGCCAACCTCAACACCCAATACAAGTGGCAAGCCACCGAGCATGTCGAGCCCTACGTCACTGCCAGCTACGCCTTCCGCTCGAAGGCCGTGGGCACCATTGACGATTCCGATTTCGGCCAGATCCCCAGCTACGCGCTGGTCAACCTTTCCGCCGGTGTGCGCCTGGACCAGGGCGACGGCGTGGTCGACCTGTCGCTGTGGGTGAAAAACGCCGGCGACAAAACCTACTTCACCAGCCTGTGGAACTCCGCCAACGGTGGTTATGCCGGCGTGCTCGGCACCCCACGCACCTTCGGCGCAACCGCCCGTTACGACTTCTGAGCACAAGGAGCTATGCCATGAATGCCAAGACCCAAACCCCTGCACTGCCTGAAGGCGCCTGCCTGACCGCAAAAGTCCCGGAGCGCGACGAAGCGCTGCTCGGCGACGTGGTGGTCAACCCGTACCGCCTGGCGCCGCTGACCGCGATCATCCGCGACGGCGGGCGCAGCCTGAGTGACGCGCATGTCCGTGTGCTGGGGCGCGGTGAGCGGGGCGTGGACATCGTCTATGACGTGTCCGACCGTTCGCTGTGGACCTACGGCGGTATCCCGGTATTTGGCCTGTACCCGGACCACGTCAACCAGGTGGAAGTGACCTACAAGCTCGATGGCGAGCGCATTCGCGAGCAGTACCAGATCTACGCCCCCGCCGTGCGTCTGCCCGTGGTGGCGAAGCAGACTGCTGCGTTGCCAGAGGTGGAACCGGTCAAAGTGGCGCCGGGCTTCGAAAAGCGCCTGTACCTGTTCAACCATCTGCAGGGCGACATTCCGGGCGGCCGCGCCTTCAAGTGGAATGCCCTGGGTGGTGCGGCGGAATGGGACCAGGTGGGCAACAACTGGATTGCCGACAGCAATGGCGATGTGCGCTGGTACCTGGATATCGAACAGATCCACGACTCCAACCGCCGCGATAGCCTGGGCGGCACCATGGGCTTCCAGCAGACCCGCGACGGCAAGCTGATCTGGGGCCAGGGCCAGACCTATTCCAAGTATGACCTGCTGGGCCGACGCATCTGGCAGCGCAGCCTGCCCGACAAGTTCGCCGACTTTTCCCATGAAATCCGCGAAACCAGCAATGGCACCTACTTGCTACGGGTTGGCACCAGCGACTACCGCCGCCCTGACGGCAAGCGCGTGCGCTCGATCCGTGACCATATCATCGAGGTCAGCGAGGCCGGGGATGTGCTCGATTTCTGGGACCTCAACCAAATCCTCGACCCCTACCGAGGCGATCTGCTGGAAACCCTCGGCAAGGCGGCGATCCAACTGCCGCCTGGGGTGCAGAAACAGGACGAGCGGTTGGCCAACGAATTGGCCGAGGGCGACTTGCCCTTTGGTGACACGCCGGGGGTGGGCACCGGGCGTAACTGGGCACACGTCAATGCCATCGATTACGACGCCGATGACGACAGCATCATCGTTTCAGCACGGCATCAGGGCGTGGTGAAGGTTGGTCGCGACAAGCAGGTGAAGTGGATTCTTGCTTCGCCTCAAGGCTGGCCGCAGCACCTGCGTGAGAAGGTACTGAAACCGGTTGAAAGCGAAGGTTTCGACTGGTCGTGGACCCAGCACACCGCCTGGCTGACCGGCAAAGGCACGCTGACCGTGTTCGACAATGGCTGGGGGCGTGACTTTGCGCCGACCAAGCTGGCGGGCAACTACAGCCGGGCAGTGGAGTACCGCATCGACGAAGCCGAGGGCACGGTCGAGCAGGTGTGGGAGTACGGCAAGGCACGCGGCGACGAGTGGTACAGCCCGGTGACCTCGGTGGTGGCCTACCGGCCAGAGACCGACACCCAGTTCATCTACTCGGCTTCGGTGAACTTCCTCACCCCCGAAAAATTGACCACTACCGTGCTCAACGAGGTGCGGCGCGGGACCCAGGAGGTGTTGGTGGAACTGAAGGTACACAGCCGGCAGCCGGGCTCGGTCGGTTATCGAGCACTGGTGATCGACTTGGCCAAGGCGTTCTGATTCATCCCCTTCGGGAGGGCCGTCGGTCCTCCCATCACATTTCCTTCAGTTGATTCGTCTAACCTGTACCGGCCTCTTCGCGGCGGTTCGGCGCCCTGATGAGCCCGCGACGAGGCCGGTTGCCATCATGCGGGATGATGAATTTTCCACTCGGCTGTTCAACCATTCGTTCTTTTTTTCGAACAGCCTATTGTCCAACACCCCAGCAGCCGCTTAGCATTCGTTTGAGATTTCAAACGCTCGATGCCCTGCCTTGGGCGCTTTTCAACAATCAACAATTCGGGAAGCCGACATGCAGCTCAAAGACGCTCAGTTGTTCCGCCAGCAAGCCTATATCAATGGTGAGTGGCTGGATGCGGACAACGGCCAGACCATCAAGGTGACCAACCCGGCCACCGGTGAAGTCATCGGTACCGTGCCGAAGATGGGTACCGCGGAAACCCGCCGTGCCATCGAAGCCGCCGACAAGGCCCTGCCGGCCTGGCGTGCCCTGACCGCCAAAGAGCGTTCGGCCAAGCTGCGTCGCTGGTTCGAACTGATGATCGAGAACCAGGACGACCTGGCTCGCCTGATGACCACCGAGCAAGGCAAGCCACTGGCCGAAGCCAAGGGCGAAATCGCCTACGCCGCCTCGTTCATCGAGTGGTTCGCCGAAGAAGCCAAGCGCATCTACGGTGACACCATCCCTGGCCACCAGCCAGACAAGCGCCTGATCGTCATCAAGCAGCCAATCGGTGTTACCGCGGCCATCACGCCGTGGAACTTCCCGGCCGCCATGATCACCCGTAAAGCCGGCCCGGCCCTGGCCGCTGGCTGCACCATGGTGCTCAAGCCTGCTTCGCAAACCCCTTACTCCGCCCTGGCCCTGGTAGAACTGGCCCACCGTGCCGGTATCCCGGCTGGCGTGCTGAGCGTGGTTACCGGTAGCGCTGGTGAAGTTGGCGGCGAGCTGACCGGCAACTCCCTGGTACGCAAACTGTCCTTCACCGGCTCGACCGAAATCGGTCGCCAGCTGATGGAAGAATGTGCCAAGGACATCAAGAAGGTTTCCCTGGAGCTGGGTGGCAACGCCCCGTTCATCGTGTTCGACGACGCCGATCTGGACAAGGCGGTCGAAGGCGCGATCATCTCCAAGTACCGCAACAACGGCCAGACCTGCGTCTGCGCCAACCGTATCTACGTGCAGGACGGCGTCTACGACGCGTTCGCCCAGAAGCTGGCCGCTGCTGTGGCCAAGCTGAAGATCGGTAACGGCCTGGAAGAAGGCACCACCACTGGCCCGCTGATCGACGGCAAGGCTGTCGCCAAGGTTCAGGAACACATCGAAGACGCCGTTGGCAAAGGCGCCAAGGTGCTGTCCGGTGGCAAGCTGATCGAAGGCAACTTCTTCGAGCCGACCATTCTGGTTGACGTGCCGAAGACTGCTGCTGTCGCCAAGGAAGAGACCTTCGGCCCATTGGCGCCGCTGTTCCGCTTCAAAGACGAAGCCGAAGTCATCGCCATGTCCAACGACACCGAGTTCGGCCTGGCCTCGTACTTCTACGCCCGCGACATGAGCCGCGTGTTCCGTGTTGCCGAAGCGCTGGAATACGGCATGGTGGGTATCAACACCGGCCTGATCTCCAACGAAGTGGCGCCGTTCGGTGGCATCAAGGCTTCGGGCCTGGGCCGCGAAGGTTCCAAGTACGGTATCGAGGACTACCTCGAAATCAAATACCTGTGCATCAGCGTCTGATAGCACGGTAAAGGCTTTACCTCTGCCAGCGGGGCGCGAGAGCGACGTCTCGCTGGCCTTTTTTACATCGCAGTACCTGGTGGCCAGGGCGTTTGCGGCAGTCGATCAACGAATACTGTTCGCGAGCACTCCCAGCCCCCCCGAATAAAAGCGCCATTCCTGTCGGCGCAATGAGGGCATTATGAGCAAGACCAACGAATCCTTGATGCAACGTCGTGTAGCTGCCGTCCCACGTGGCGTTGGCCAGATCCACCCGATCTTCGTCGACACCGCGAAGAACTCGACTGTGATCGACGTTGAAGGCCGCGAACTGATCGACTTCGCCGGCGGCATCGCAGTGCTGAACACCGGCCACCTGCACCCGAAAGTGGTTGCGGCCGTGCAAGAGCAACTGACCAAGGTCAGCCACACCTGCTTCCAGGTCCTGGCTTACGAACCTTACGTAGAGCTGTGCGAAAAGATCAACAAGCTGGTCCCAGGCGACTTCGACAAGAAGACCCTGCTGGTCACCACCGGCTCCGAAGCCGTTGAAAACGCCGTGAAGATCGCCCGTGCCGCCACCGGCCGCGCTGGCGTCATCGCCTTCACCGGCGGCTACCACGGCCGTACCATGATGACCCTGGGCCTGACCGGCAAGGTTGTGCCGTACTCCGCTGGCATGGGCCTGATGCCAGGCGGTATCTTCCGCGCCCTGTTCCCGAGCGAACTGCACGGTATCAGCGTTGACGATGCCATCGCTTCGGTCGAGCGCATCTTCAAGAACGACGCCGAGCCACGCGACATCGCCGCGATCATCCTCGAGCCAGTACAAGGCGAAGGCGGCTTCCTGCCAGCGCCTAAAGAGCTGATGAAGCGCCTGCGCGCCCTGTGCGACCAGCACGGCATCCTGCTGATCGCCGACGAAGTACAGACTGGCGCTGGCCGTACCGGCACCTTCTTCGCCATGGAACAGATGGGCGTTGCGCCTGACCTGACCACCTTCGCCAAATCCATCGCTGGCGGCTTCCCGCTGGCCGGTGTGTGCGGCAAGGCCGAGTACATGGACGCGATCGCTCCGGGCGGCCTGGGCGGCACCTACGCCGGTTCGCCGATCGCTTGCGCCGCGGCCCTGGCCGTGATCGAAGTGTTCGAAGAAGAAAAACTGCTGGACCGCAGCAAGGCTGTGGGTGAGCGCCTGACCACCGGCCTGCGCGAAATCCAGAAGAAGCACCCGATCATCGGCGACGTCCGTGGTCTGGGCTCGATGATCGCTGTTGAAGTCTTCGAGAAAGGCACTCACACCCCGAACGCTGCTGCTGTTGGCCAGGTGGTTGCCAAGGCACGCGAAAAGGGTCTGATCCTGCTGTCCTGCGGCACCTACGGCAACGTTCTGCGTATCCTGGTACCGCTGACTGCCGAAGACGCACTGCTGGACAAAGGTCTGGCCATCATCGAAGAGTGCTTCGCTGAACTCGCTTGATGTGACGCGCTTCTGAAAAAACCCGCTTCGGCGGGTTTTTTTGTGCCCAGAAAAGCCTTGGGGCGCTATGGTTAGCGGAGGATTTGCTTGGGAAGCTGCGACGGACTGTGTGTCAGGCTATTCAGGAGTAGTTGGCGATGAGCGCTGCAAACCCCACCGCACCAAACGTACTGATTGTCGAGGGCGATCCCTGGGTACGTGACATGCTCAGCGAAATGCTGCTCAGCGTGCGCTGTGACGCGCGCCTGCAAGTATGCGCCGACGGCTCGCAAGCGCTCAGTGCGTTGTCCAGTAAGCCTGACCTGATCATCGCCGCCCGCGAGCTGGCCGGTGTCGATGGCCTCGACCTGTTGCGCAAGGTGCGCGCCAAAGGGCCGGGGCTGCCGTTCATTCTCATGAGCAACCGCAGCGACAGTGCCAGTGTGCGCGAGGCATTGCCCCTGCACCCCACGGCCTACCTGAGCAAACCGTTGAACCTGGACAACCTGCGCAAGCGCCTGGAAGAGCTGCTGGTGGCCGTTGGCGAAGAGATCGCCTGCCCAATGCCGGCCTTGCAGCCGGGTGCCAGCCTGCCGGCCTACCTTGAACAGCGTCGCGCTAACGCCGATGGCGGGCCGCTGTTGGCCGATGTGCAGGTGGCTATCAAGCGCGCGCTCAACCCCCAGGGCCTGAACCTGAAGGTGCTCGAAGAGGAGGTGCGTAACGACCCGCAGGTCACGGCGGTATTGATCGCGGCGGCCAATAGCGCGGCCTTGCACCGTGAGGCGCCGGTGCAGACGTTGCTGCAAGCCCTGAACAAGCTTGGCAGCACCCAGAGCATGAACCTGATCCTGGGCATGACCCTCAAGCGCAGCGCACGCCTCAGCGACCCACTGCTGGCTGAGCACGCGGCCCGTTACTGGGACCTGTCGCTGCATACGGCGGAATATGGCCGCACCCTGGCGCGTCTGCTCGAGCTGGACGAAGGGCGTTGTTACTGCGCGGGCTTGCTGCATTGCCTGGGTGACCTGGCGGTGTTGCGCTGCCTGCAGGAGTGGCGGCTGGCCGGAGGGGAGCTGGACGAGCGCAATGTGCAGCAGTCGCTGGATGAGTTTGGTGCGGCGTTCGGTTCGGCGCTGCGTACCCGTTGGCGGCTGCCGCTGGCCTTGCGCGAATTGATCGCGGCGATCTACCAGTTGGGCGGCGGCGTGTATTCGCGGGAGATCCTGGCCATGAGCCTGGCAGGGCAGCTGTCGCGGCTGCCGGCTGAGCAGGGGCTGGAGAAAGTAGCCAGCGGCAAGACCGCACGCTTGCTCAAGCTGGGCTTGCCGGAGCTGAACCGGCTGCGCAAGGTGGAAAACCCCGAAGTCAAACCGCAGGAAGAGCCGCCGGTGTAGCCCCTGTAGGAGCGGGCGAGCCGGCGAACACCGGCCAAAGCCGGTGCCATCCTGTACGTTGCCTGATCAGCCGCGGACTATCTGGTTCTTGCCTTGCCGCTTGGCTTGGTACATCGCCGCATCGGCTCGGGCATACAGGCTATCCAGCGTTACATCCTCTTCGGTCAGCCCGGTCAGCCCCTGGCTCACCGTCACCCCGTAGGTCTGCTGCCCATGGCTGAAGCTCAAGCGCTGAATCTGCCGCTGCAAACGCTCGGCAATCTGTTCTGCGACCTCGGCGTTGCAACCTGGGAACACCGCTGCGAACTCCTCGCCGCCAATGCGCCCGAACAGGTCGCCACGGCGTAGCACGGCTTTGCCGCTGTCGGCGATGTGTTGCAGCACCTGATCGCCTTCCTGGTGGCCGTAACTGTCGTTGATGCGCTTGAAGTCATCGATATCCAGCAACAGAAAGGCCAGCGGCGTGCCGTCTTCGCGGGCGCTGTCGAACGCTTGCTGAGCACACTCGAAGAAGTGCCTGCGGTTGCTGCTCTGGGTCAGCACATCGGTGGTGGCCAGGCGCTGCAGCTCCCCTTCAAGCTGCTTCTTTTCGGTGATGTCTTCGGCGATACCGACAATGATCACCCGGTCGCCATCGTGCTGCTGGTTGATGTAGCACTTGTCGCTCAACCAGCGCAGTTGCCCGTCGGCATTGAGGATACGGTATTCGCGGTCTTCCACTGCGCCCTTGAGCAGCACCTGAGCCAGGCTGCGTTCGGCGAACTCGAGGTCATCGGGGTAAATACTGTCACGCCATTCGTTGTAGTCGGCCAGCACCAGGCTGACGGGGCGGCCAAAGATGCGCTCGTAGGCGGGGCTCACATACAGCACCTGGCGGGTTTCCCAGTCGAAGGCCCAGAGCACCGCATTGACGCTGTCGAGCAGCGAGCTGAACAGCTGATCGCGCTCACTCAGGCGGGCAACCTCGCCTTGGGCGTGGAGGAGTGCCAGTAACGTCTGGGCGGCTTCGGGAGGTGGGGTGCCGGGCAATGTCGTTGGAATGTTCTTGGCCATGTGCACGAAGCGGGTCTCAACGTGAAAGCATCCGGCCCGCCACGCGGGCGATGTGCCGAATTTGAGTGGGAACGTGGGGGCTAAGTTCCGGACGGCACGCCCCACGGTGGGGCGTGCCGATCAACGGTGGTCAGGCGCCGGTCGGGCGCAGGGAGTAGGTCTTGAGTTGTGCCGCGAAGTCGCGCAGGGCGTGGATACCGCTGCTTTCGGCCTCGTGTACCCAGTCCTTCATGGCCGCCAGCATGTCGTGGCCGTTGGCGCTGGTGCGTGCCCAGATCTGCTGCAGGGCCAGGCGCTTTTCGTAGATGGTTTTCAGTGCCTGGCTGTGCGCGAGCATCGACTCGATGCGCACGTGGTGGCGGTCTTCCAGCAGGCTGGTTTCACGCGACAGCAGGCGTTTGGCACGGCGGAAGCGGTGACGCACCGAGGTATCGACGCGTGCCAGCTCCTGTTTCACCAGCGGGCCGATCACCAGCTTGCGGTACTGGGCCATGATCTGGAAGCGGTTGTTGAGGATGGCCATGGCGGTATCCATGTCCAGGTTGGCCTTGCCGGCCACCCGATGAGCGATGGGCGCCACACGCTGCACCTTGGCCAGACGCAGCAGGCAGAAGAGGCGGATCCAGGCCCAGCCCATGTCGAACTCCCAGCGTTTGACCGAGAGCTTGGCCGAGTTGGGGTAGGTGTGGTGGTTGTTGTGCAGTTCTTCACCACCGATGACGATGCCCCACGGCACCAGGTTGGTGGCGGCGTCGCGGCATTCGAAGTTGCGGTAGCCGAGGGCATGGCCCAGGCCGTTGACCACACCGGCGGCCCAGAACGGAATCCACATCATCTGCACCGCCCAGATGGTGATGCCGATGGTGCCGAACAGCAGCAGGTCGATGACTGCCATCAGTGCGATACCGCCCAGCTTGTAACGCGAGTAGAGGTTGCGTTCGATCCAGTCTTCCGGGCAGTTCTTGCCGTAGATGCGCAGGGTTTCGGGGTTGCGTGCCTCTTCACGGTACAGCTCGGCACCTTTGCGCAACACCGTACTCAGGCCCTTGTACACCGGGCTGTGGGGGTCGTCGGGGGTTTCGCACTTGGCGTGGTGCTTGCGGTGGACGGCGGTCCACTCGCGGGTGTTCTGCGCCGTGGTCAGCCACAGCCAGAAACGGAAGAAATGCTTGAGCGCGCCGTTGAGCTCCAAGGCCCGGTGCGCGGAGTAGCGATGCAGGTAGACCGTGACGCTGACAATGGTCACGTGGGTCATCAACAAAGTGATGCCCACCAGTTGCCAGGCCGACAAGTCGAGCAGGCCGTTGTACCACATAGGTGTAAAAACCCTCGGAATGCAGGAGGAGGGGCTGATTATCCCTTGGCAGGGAAATAAAACCAGTCAAAGCTGACGACGCGATATTTCACGCAATCCATGTGGGATCGGCTTCAGCCGCGAACACCGGCAGAGCCGGTGCCATCCACCGCGTTGCCATCTTCGCGGGTAAACCCGCTCCCACAGTGCGCCAGAGCCTTTATAATGCCCATTCTTTTCTGATGGGCAATCCCACCCGACATGTCTGTTTCCGTTCGCGACGCCTTGCGCATGGCTGCGCTGTATGTGGTGCTCTCGATCCTCTGGCTGGCGCTCGCCGAGGTGATGCTGCACGGCATGACTGACGACCCCCTGGCACTGACCGTGGGGCGGCAGATCAACATCGTGCTGTGGGTGTTGTTCAGTGCCGTACTGATCTACGTTTCCAGGGTACGGCTGCTGAACTTCATCGGTGCTGGTGCGCGCTTGCGCTGCGAGGATCGCGAGCGGCTGCGCATGGCCGCCGCAGTGTTCGACAGTACCCTCGAAGGTGTACTGGTCACCGACCGCCAGGGCCTGATCGTGCACGTCAACCGTGCCTTCATGCGCATCACCGGCTATCAGCAGGACGAGGTGATGGGCCAGCGCCCGAGCAAGTTCAAGTCCGGTCGCCATGGCCTTGCGTTCTACCAGCAGATCTTCGCCACCCTGGCCGAACAGGGCGAGTGGAGCGGTGAAATCTGGAACCGACGCAAGAGCGGCGAAATTTATCCGCAGTGGCAGACCATATGTGCCATTCGCGATGACGATGGTGAGCTCAGCCATTACGTGGCGGTGTTCAGTGACATCAGTGCGATCAAGCATACAGAACAGGAGCTGGCCTACCTGGCCCACCACGACCCATTGACGGGCCTGCCCAACCGCCTGCTGTTCACCGACCGGGTCGAGCAGGCATTGGCGGCGGCACAGGCCAACAAGCGTGGTTGCGCGCTGTTGCTGCTGGACCTGGACCACTTCCAGAGCATCAACGATGGCCTTGGCCACACCATCGGTGACCAGTTGCTGAAACGGGTGGGCGAGCGCCTGGGTGAGGTGCTGGGTAGCGGCGTGACCCTGGCGCGGCTGGGCGGCGACGAGTTCGCTGTGCTGGCCGAGAACTGCCAACAGGTCGGCCAGGCGGGCAAGCTGGCGCAGTGCATCATCGAGCGTATGCGCGAGCCGTTCCTGTGCGAGGAAAATCGCCTGTTCATCAGTGCCAGCGTCGGTATCAGCCTGTTCCCCAGCGATGCGTTGGGCGCCGAACAGTTGCTGCGTAATGCCGACGCGGCGTTGTACAAGGCCAAAAGCAACGGGCGGGCCTGCTATGCGCTGTACACCGAAGAGCTGACTGCCCACGCCCAACACCGGGTCGAGACTGCTGGAGAGCTGCGCCGGGCCCTGGAGCAGGATGAGCTGCGGGTGTATTTCCAGCCGGTACATGACCTGGTGACAGGCCGACAGGTCGGGGTCGAGGCGTTGGTGCGCTGGCAGCATCCCCAGCGGGGCCTGGTGCCGCCGGGCGAGTTCATCCCGATTGCCGAGCGCACCGGGCTGATTGCCGAAATCGATACCTGGGTGCTGCGCCAGGCTTGCCGGCAAATGGTGCAGTGGCAGGCCGAAGGCAGGCAGCTGGCCTTTGTGGCGGTGAACATATCCAGCCGCCTGTTTGGCCAGCATGAGCTGTACCGGCAAGTCGCCGCGGTTTTGCATGAAACTGGCCTGCCCCCAGCCTTGCTGGAGCTGGAAGTGACGGAAAGCGCGGTGATGGAAGACCCTGAGGTGGCGCTGGAGCAGCTGCACCGTTTGCGCGAGCTGGGGGTGACCCTGGCCATCGACGACTTCGGCACCGGGTATTCGTCGCTGTTGCGGCTCAAGCGTTTGCCCGTGCAGAAGCTGAAGATCGACCAGGGCTTCGTTGCCGGTTTGCCGCTGGATGAGGATGACATCGCGATCGTGCGGGTGATCATCGCCCTGGCCCGCAGCATGGGCATGCAGGTGCATGCCGAGGGCATTGAGCAGGCCGAGCAGGCCAGTTTCCTGCTGCAGGAGCAGTGTCAATTGGGCCAAGGGTACTGGTTCGGGCGGCCGGTGCCGGCTGGGGATCTTCGCTGGGATTGAGAGCTTGGGGCCGCTTTGCGGCCCGGTCGCGACACAAGGCCGCTCCTACATGGGTATGCGGTCGTCTGTAGGAGCGGCCTTGTGTCGCGATCGGGCTGCAAAGCAGCCCCCGGCAGTCAACGCTTGTTCAAGCCCTTCGCCAGGCGGTCCCCGCCCAGCTGGATCAACGCCACCAACGCCACCAGCAAGGCAATCACGGTCAGCATGATCTGGCTGTCGAAACGCTGGTAGCCATACCGGTAGGCGATATCCCCCAACCCTCCAGCACCAATCGCCCCAGCCATCGCCGAAGAGTTGATCAAGGTCACGAGGGTAATGGTGAACCCCCCCACGATGCCCGGCAGTGCCTCGGGCAGCAGCACATGCCAGACAATGTGCCAGCGCCGGCAGCCCATGGCCTGTGCGGCCTCCACCAAGCCATGGTCGACCTCGCGCAGGCTGACCTCGGCAATCCGCGCAAAGAACGGCGTGGCGGCGATGGTCAGTGGCACCACCGCCGCCCACACGCCGTAGGTGGTGCCTACCACCAGGCGGGTGAAGGGGATCAGCGCGACCATCAGGATCAGGAACGGGATCGAGCGGAACAGGTTGACGAAGGCGCCCAGCACCCGGTTCAGCAGCGGCGCCTCGAAGATCCCGCCCTTGTCGCTGGTGACCAGCAGCACCGCCATCGGTACGCCCACCAGCAGGGCGATCAGCGACGAAACGCCGACCATCAGCAGGGTATCGAGCAAGCCTTCCAGCAGACGATCAAACCACATGGCCCAGCACCTCCACGTCCTCGGCCCAGCGGCGGGCACGTTCCAGCAATTGATGGGTGTCGTGCGGCGAGTGTTGCACCGACAGGATCAACTGCCCCAGGGCATGCTCGCCGATGGTTTCCACGCCACCCTGCAGCAGGCGCACACGCCCGCCCAAGTCTTGGAACAGGGCAGACAGCTCTGGCTCACCGAGCACTGTCAGTTTCAGCACCACGGCGCTGTCATGGCTCGCCGGGCTGGCCTGCAGGCTGGCTTGCAATGCGGCTGGCAGCCTGGCCTGCAAGGGTGCGAGCAGGGTGCGGGTGACCTCGTGGCGGGGAGAACCGAACACCCGCCAGACTTCGCCCTGCTCGACCACCTCACCGCGCTCTAGCACCACCACCCGATGGCAGATATCACGGATTACCGCCATTTCGTGGGTGATCAGCACGATGGTCAGGCCCAGGCGCTGATTGATGTCGCGCAGCAGCTCAAGGATCGAGGCCGTGGTCTCTGGGTCCAGCGCCGAGGTGGCCTCGTCGCACAGCAAGATCTCGGGGTCGTGCACCAGCGCTCGGGCAATGCCCACGCGCTGTTTCTGCCCGCCGGACAGCTGCGCCGGGTACACATGGTGCTTTTCCTGCAAGCCGACCAGCTCCAGCAACTCGCGCACCTTGTGCTGACGCTCGGCCTTGGCCACGCCGGCCACCTTCAACGGCAGCTCGACGTTCTGCCATACAGTCTTGGCCGACATCAGGTTGAAGTGCTGGAAGATCATGCCGATGCGCCGACGCAGCGCCACCAGGCGGTCCTCGTCGAAGGGGGCGATGTCTACCTGGTCGATCAGTATCCGGCCTTGGCTGGGTTGCTCCAGGCGGTTGATGGTACGCAGCAGTGAAGACTTGCCGGCACCGCTACGGCCGATGATGCCGAAAACCTCGCCATGGCGGATGTTCAGGTCGATGCCTTGCAAGGCCGGTTGTGCCTGGCCAGGGTAGGTCTTGCCCAGGCCGATGAAGCGCACATGGGCTTCATTGACTTCCGGGCGCAGGGCCTGTTCCTTGACCGTTGGCGGCAATGGTTGTGGGGTAGGCGCCCTGAGCGCGCTGGCCTGGCTCATGTCAGCCTTCCCAGCCAGCTTGGTAGAGCTTGCCGTGGGCTTTGTCCAACGCTGCGCGTACCACAGGCGAGTGCTGGTAGATGTCGACGAACTTGGCCAGGCGTGGGTCGTCCTTGCTTTGTGGGCGGATGACGAACTGGATCACGTATTCCTTGTTTTCCAGGCCATCGAACAGCAACGCCGAGGTGGCATCGAAGGTATTGGCCAGGCGGATGTAGGCCGGGTAACCCTGCACCAGGTCGGCGTCATCGTAGGCGCGCACCAGCTGAACCGCCTCGACCTGCAGGATTTTCAGCTTTTTCGGGTTGGTGACGATGTCGTCCTCGGTGGCCTTGTAGCCAACGCCTGGCTTCAGGGTGATCAGCCCGGCCTTGGCCAGCAGTTGCAGGCCCCGGCCGCTGTTGATCGGGTCGTTGGCGATGGCCACGCTGGCGCCTTCTGGCAGGTCGGCGAAGCTTTTGTACGTTTTCGAGTACAGGCCAACGTTGTTGATGATGCCCGAGGCGTAGGGCACCAGGTTGAAGCCCGCAGCGGCTTTGGCGTTTTCCAGGAACGGGATGTGCTGGAAGTAGTTCACGTCGATGTCGCCACTGTTGAGGCTGACATTGGGCGCAATCCAGTCGCTGAACTCGATCAGCTTCACTTCCAGGCCTTGCTTGTGTGCTTCCTCCACTGCGGCTTCCAGCGGAATGGCAAAGGCCGAGGTGGTGCCGATCTTCAGCGGTTCGGCTGCCAGGGCGCTGGCGGACAGGCCCAGTGTGAAGGCAATGGCCGCGACGGGCCGGAACAGTTTCTCAAGCATGATGCAGGGCTCCAGTCGGGGCAGGGGTTGGGGTAAAACGATAAGCCGAGCCAGGGTGGCTGACGGGCAAGTGCGGGTGGTCGGCCTGGAACAGCTTCTCGCGCAGGGTGCCTTCGGCGTAGGCGGTCTTGTAGCGGCCACGCTGCTGCAGTTGCGGGACGACCAGGTCGATGAAGTCCTCGAAGCTTTCCGGGGTGACGGTGCGGGTCAGGTTGAAGCCGTCCAGCCCGGTTTCGTCGACCCAGGCAATCAACTGTTCGGCCACCTGTTCGGGAGCGCCGACCAGGGTGACGTAGCGGCCACCCAGGGCGTGCTGCTCAAGCAGGCGCCGGCGGGTCCAGGCGTTGTCTTGCAACTGGCGGGTGGCCGACTGGATGGCGTTGCCCTGGTTGAAGGCGATTGGCTCGTCCAGCGCGTAGGCGGCGAAGTCGATGCCGGTGGATGCGGCGAAGTGCGCGACGCCGGCCTCGGGGCTTGCATGGCGCAGGTATTCGGCATGCTTGGCCTGGGCCGCTTGCTCGGTGGCCGCGACGATCACCGTGATGCCCATGAACACCTTGACTGCTTGCGGGTCGCGACCGGCAGCCTGGGCGGCTGCGCGCACCTTGTCGACCTGGGCGCGGGTGGCGGCCTTGTCCTGGCCACTGATGAACACGCATTCGGCATGGTTGCCAGCGAAAGCCAGGCCGCGCGGCGAGCTGCCGGCCTGGAACAGCACCGGGGTGCGCTGCGGCGAGGGCTCGCACAGGTGATAGCCCTCGACGTTGTAGAACTCGCCGTGGTGGCTGACCTTGCGCACCTTGTCGGGTTGGGCATAGACGCGCTGCGTGCGGTCTGCGACCACGGCGTCGTCGGCCCAGCTGCCTTCCAGCAGCTTGTACAGCACCTGCAGGTATTCGTCGGCCTGGTCGTAGCGGCGGTCGTGCTCGGGTTGTTGCTCAAGGCCCATGGCTCGGGCCGCGCTGTCGAGGTAACCGGTGACGATGTTCCAACCGATTCGGCCATTGCTCAGGTGGTCGAGGGTGGATAGGCGCCGGGCGAACAGGTACGGCGCCTCGTAGGTGAGGTTGGCGGTAAGGCCGAAACCCAGGTGGCGGGTGACCGCAGCCATGGCTGAAACCAGCAGCAGCGGGTCGTTGACCGGCAGCTGAATCGACTCCTTGAGGGGCACGTCCAGCGACTGCCCGTAGATGTCGTAGGTACCGACGATATCGGCGATGAACAGCCCGTCGAACAGGCCGCGCTCCAGCAGGCGTGCCAGGTGGGTCCAGTAGTCCAGGGTCTTGTATTGGGTCGAGGTGTCCCGTGGATGGGTCCACAGGCCGTGGTTGATGTGCCCGATGCAGTTCATGTTGAAGGCATTGAGCAGAATCTGCTTGGCCATCAAATGGTCCCCCGACGTGGCGGGTTGGCATCGTTGAGGTAGTAGTTGCCGATGGCGTGGTACTTCCAGCGCACCGGGTCGTGCAGGGTGTGCACACGGGCGTTGCGCCAGTGGCGGTCGAGGTTGTGCTCGGCCAAGGTTGCCTGGCTGCCACCTAGTTCGAACAGCGCGGTACCTGCAGCAAGCGATATCTCGGTGCTGATGGCGCGTGCCTCGGCCACGGCGATGGAGGCGGCGGCCACGTTGTCGGCGGTGCTGTCGTCGCGGGCGCGGTCGAGGTACTCGCCGGCGCGCTCCAGCAGGGCCTCGGCGGCGTGCAAACGGATCGCCAGGTGGCCGAAGCTTTTCAACGTCAGCGGGTCATCCGTGGCCTTGTCCAGGCCGGAGTCGACCCACGGACGACTGCGGGTACGTACGAAGTGCAGGGCATCTTCATAAGCCGCGCGGGCGATGCCGGTGTCGATTGCGGCATGAAGGATCTGCGCCAACGGCCCGACCGGGGTAGGGCGCTCGAAGGCACTCTGGAACGGCACCACGTCGGCAGCGCTGACGTACACGTTGTCGAACACCACCGAACCGCTGCCGGTGGTGCGCTGGCCGAATCCGCTCCAGTCATCGATCACTTGCAAGCCCTGGCTGTCGGCTGGGACGAAGGCCAGTTGCTGCACGCCTTGGTCGTCGACGACCGAGGTGGGAATGCGCTGGGCGTAGATGGCACCGGTGGAATAGAACTTGCGGCCGTTGATGCGGAAGCCATCGCCGTCACGGCTCAGTCGGGTGGTGCGTTCGTTGGCGGTCTTGGTGCCCAACTCGGCCAGGGCATTGCCAAAGCGGCGGCCGGCCAACACTTCGGCGTATAGCCGCTGTTGCTGCTCGGGGGTGCCGTTTACTCGCAGTACTTCCAGGCCGTAGAAATGGTTTTGCGGGATCTGCCCGAGCGAGCCGTCGGCTTGGGCGATACGGGCGATGACCTTGGCCAGGGTGACATTGGACACGCCGGCGCCACCGAAGGCCTTGGGCACGCTGATGGCCCATAGGCCGGAGCGGGTGAACAGCTCCAGTTCGGCGTGCGGCAAGCGGCGCTCGCGGTCGCGCAGGGCGCTGTCGCGGCGCAGTTGCTGGGCGATGTCTTCGGCAACATTCAGGGCTTCGGTGTCGCTGGTGATGATATTTGTAGTCATGTTGTTCTCCGGGGCCATTGGGGCCGCTTTGCGGCCCATCGCGACACAAGGCCGCTCCTACAGGGGGGCGCGACCCGATGTCGGTACGCGATCCCGTGTAGGAGCGGCCTTGTGTCGCGATGGGCTGCAAAGCAGCCCCCAAGGCCTAAAAAATCAGATCCAGGAATGCCGCGCAGGCAGGGTGCCGTTGAGGTGGTACGCGCCCACCGCGTGGTACTTCCAGCGCACCGGGTCATGCAGGGTGTGCACCCGGGCATTGCGCCAGTGGCGGTCGAGGTTGAACTCGGCAAGGGTGGCGCGGCTGCCAGCCAGCTCGAACAGTTTTTCGCTCGCCTGCAAGGCGACTTCGGTGGTCAACACCTTGGCCTCGGCCACCGCAATCGAGGCCCGCGCCGCGCTGGCGGCGTCGACGGGTGCGGCGTTGACTTCGTCGAGCACCCGCGCGGCCTTGCGCAGCAGCGCTTCGGCGGCATGCAGCTCAAGCTTCAGCCGGCCGATATCGGCAATCACATAAGGGTCGTCGCTGGCACGGTCCACGTTGGCCTCGATCCACGGGCGGGACTTTTCGCGCACGAATGTGATCGCATCGTCGATTGCCGCTTCGGCAATGCCGGCGTCGATCGCCGCCTGGATCAGCTGCGAAGCCGCGCCCTGGATGTTGGGGATATCGCGCTGGCGCCAGTTGTCGATCACCAGCTCGGCGTCTACTGGTACCTGGTCCAGCAGTACAGTGCCGCTGGCGGTGGTGCGTTGGCCGAACCCGGACCAGTCGTCGACGATGCGCAGCCCCGGGCTGCCCCGGCGCACGAATGCCAGGCGCTGGCGGCCTTCGTCGTCGAGGGCTTTCACCGCCACCCAGTGGGCGAACAGGGCGCCGGTGGAGTAGAACTTCTCGCCGCTGATGCGATAGCTGTCGCCAGCGCGAGTGATCCGGGCCTTGAGGGTGAGCGTGTCCTTGGTGCCGCGTTCGGGGCCGGCATTACCGATGCGCCAGCCGTCGAGCACGCTGCGGAAGATCAGCGCCTGCTGTGCCTCGGTGGCCGTCAGGCGAATCAGTTGCAACATGCCGAACTGGTTCTGCGGGATCTGCCCCAAGGCCGGGTCGGCTACGGTTTCGAACGATACGTCCGGGCCGCCATGGGCCTTGGGAACGCTGATGCTACCCAGGCCGCTGCGGGTGAACAGCTCGATCTCGGCCCAAGGCAGTTTGCGTTGCTGGTCGCGGCGGGCAGCTTGCTCGCGGGCAACCTCGGCCAGTTCGCGGGCCGCTTGCAGGGCTTCGGCGTCATTGCGCAGTACCTTGGCCGGCAGCAGCAGGGGCGAGCTGTCGAGATCGCTGTGGAATTGGGTATTTGGCTGGCTGGACATCAGTACCGCTCCTTGGCTGCACTCAATGCCCTGGCGATACGCACTGGGGTGATTGTGATCCTGACCATTCCTGACCTCACAAAATAGTTGTGCCGCTACAGCTGATCGCGACAAATGTGTGCTGGTCCGGTGGTCCGGTTTATATACCCTAATGCTTTATAAAAAGTTTATGAACTAACTCTTTGGAATATGTATAGAAGGAGGGATTTACTACAAATGTGCCGGCCTCTTCGCGGGCACGCCCGCGAAGAGGCCGGAACAGGTTTACTCGGAAGCTGCGGTACCGAGGAACTTGCGCAGGAACTGCCGGGTACGCTCTTCCTTGGGCGCCGCAAACAACGCCTTGGCTTCACCCTGTTCCACGATCACGCCCTTGTCGAAGAAGATCACCCGGTTCGCCACATCCCGAGCAAAGCTCATCTCGTGGGTGACGATGATCATGGTGCGCTTTTCCTCGGCCAGGCCGCGGATGGTCGCCAGTACTTCACCCACCAGCTCCGGGTCCAGCGCCGACGTCGGTTCGTCGAACAGGATCACCTCCGGCTCCATGGCCAGGGCGCGGGCGATGGCCACCCGTTGCTGCTGGCCGCCGGACAGGCGCCGTGGGTAGGCGTCTTCCTTGCCCGCCAGGCCGACCTTGGCCAGCAGACGCCGGCCAAGCTCGATGGCCTGTTCGCGAGGCGTCTTCTTGACGATCACCGGCCCCTCGATCACGTTCTCCAGGGCGGTGCGGTGAGGGAACAAGTTGAAGTTCTGGAACACGAACCCGGCCTGCTGGCGCAAACGCCGAATCGCACCTTGCTGGCCACCCAGCGGGCGGTTGGCATCGATGCTGATGGTGCCGATCTGGATCTGCCCGGCATCGGGGGTTTCCAGCAGGTTCAGGCAGCGCAGGAAGGTGGTCTTGCCCGAGCCACTGGGGCCGATGATGGCCACCACTTCGCCGGGCTGCACGGTCAGGTCGATACCGTTGAGCACGGTCTGGCCCTTGAACCGTTTGGTCAGGCCTTTGACTTCAATCATGCTCATTGCTCCTGGTCATGCTGGTTGACCCGCGCTTCCATGCGGTTCTGGAAGTGCGCAAGGATGCTGCACAGCACCCAGTAGATAACGGCGACTGCCACGTACATGGTGAACACTTCGAAGGTACGTGCGGTAATCAGCTGCGCCTGGCGGAACAGCTCGGGCACCTGGATGGTCGCCGCCAGGGCGGTGTCCTTGACCAGCGAAATGAAGCTGTTACCCAACGGTGGCAGGGCGGTGCGCAAGGCCTGTGGCAGGATCGCCCGGCGCATGGCCTGGACGCGGGTCATGCCGATGCTGGCGGCAGCTTCCCACTGGCCCCGGTCGATCGAGGAAATCGCCGCACGCAGGATTTCGCAGATGTAGGCCGCCATGTTCAGCGACAGGCCGATCAGCGAGGCAGGTATCGGGTCGAGCTCGATGCCAATCTGTGGCATGCCGAAATAGATCACGAACAGCTGCACCAGCAGCGGCGTGCCGCGGAAGAACGACACGTAGACCCGCGCCAGCCAGTTCAGCGGCAAAATCTTCGACAGCCGCATCAGCGCCAGGGCAAAGCCCAGCAGCAGGCCGAAGAACATGCCGCCGACACTGAGCAGCACTGTATAACCCGCGCCCTTCAGCAGGAAGGGCGTGGAGTCGACAACGAGTTGCAGGCTTTCAGCGATCATTTGGTGACATCGGCACCGAAGTATTTTTCGGACAGCTTGGCCAGCGTGCCGTCAGCCTTGAGCTTGTCGATGGCCTTGTTGATCGCTGCCAGCAGCTCAGGCTCGCCCTTGCGCAGGGCTACGCCGCTTTCCAGGCGCGAGAAGGCATCGCCGGCAAGCTCGGTGTCCTTGGCTTTTTGCGCGTATTCCAGCGCGGCCAGGCGGTCGATCAGGATGGCGTCGATGCGGCCGTTGCGCAGGTCGGCGAACTTGCTCGGGTCGTCTTCATAGGTACGCACTTCGGCTTTCGGGACATCCTGCTTGACCCACTGCTCGTAGTTGGTGCCCAGGCCCACACCGACTTTCTTGCCGGCCAGGTCTTGCGCCGACTTGATGTTCAGCTGCTCGGCTTTCTTCTTCAGGATCAGGGCCTGGATACCGGAAACGGTGTAGGGCTCGGAGAAGTCGTATTTCTTCTTGCGCTCTTCGGAGATGGTCACCTGATTGACCACTACGTCCAGGCGCTTGGACTCCAGCGCGGCAAGGATGCCGTCCCACTTGGTTGGCTGGATCTTGGCCTTGACCCCCAGCTCCTTGGCCAGGAGTTCCGAAAGCTCCACCTCGAAGCCGGCCAGCTTGCCGTTCTCATCCTGGAAACTGAACGGTGGGTAGGTACCTTCCAGGCCGACGTTGATCACGCCTTTTTCCTGGATAGTCTTCAATTGCTCGCCGGCGAAGGCCTGGCCGAGCAGGCCGGCACCCAGCAGGAGGGCCAGGCTGGCGTTGAGTAGCGGTTTGGCGAATTTCGACATGTCAGAGCCCCGCGCTTGTTGTGTAAGTAGTGAGGTGGCGACTATAGGGTTGGCTGCTTAGGCCAGGAAATACTAAAAAATTATTTTGTTATTCCCTTTTTGCTTTTTGCCAGGTGCTGGCTGCTTTGAGGGTAGGCGACGATCCCCACGCCGTCATCGCGGCTTATGCCTGACTTAGCGCAGGATGGAATAAAGCGTTGTTTTTTCCAAGGGTCGGATTTGCCGTAGAGTGGATTGCATGTAGGCAGGCCTGGTTTCTTCGCGGGCCTGGCAAAAAATGAGATGGCCCATACGGCAGGAGAAAACCGTGAGCGAACAACCTTCATCCGCGCACTGGCAGTTGCAGAACATCGTTACT
Organism: Pseudomonas sp. LFS074; assembly: GCF_047978165.1. NCBI lineage: Bacteria > Pseudomonadati > Pseudomonadota > Gammaproteobacteria > Pseudomonadales > Pseudomonadaceae > Pseudomonas > Pseudomonas sp. LFS074. The sequence continues at coordinate 226,590 of NZ_JBFPFV010000001.1, forward strand.
GGCCTGCGCGGCGCCCGTGAGCAATGGCGCACCCGCAATGGCCGCAGCATTGGTGAGCAGGGCGGGCGCGAACTGCCATCGCGCGAGGCGATGCGGCAGATTCTGGAGCAACTGTGCGGTGCGTTGTTCCCCATGCGCCTTGGGCCTGTGGACCTGCGCGAAGAAAGCGAAGACTTCTACGTCGGCCATACTCTGGATGCCGCACTGACCGCCTTGCTGGCCCAGGCGCGTCTGGAGTTGCGCTATGCCGCTCGCCAAAGCAAGGCTGAGCTGGCAGGTGTAGACGCTCACGCGCTAAGCCTGATCCAGGGCTTCGCGGCTGCGTTGCCGGAGCTGCGCGTACTGCTCGACACCGATGTGCTGGCCGCCTACCACGGCGACCCGGCGGCGCGCAGCGTCGATGAAGTACTGCTGTGCTACCCAGGGATCCTGGCGATCATCCACCACCGCCTGGCGCACCACCTTTACCAGGCCGGCTTGCCGCTGCTGGCGAGGATCAGTTCGGAGCTGGCGCATTCGGCCACGGGTATCGACATTCACCCAGGGGCGCAAATCGGCCCGAGCTTCTTCATCGACCACGGCACCGGCGTGGTGATTGGCGAAACTGCGATCATCGGCGAGCGCGTGCGCATCTACCAGGCGGTTACCCTGGGCGCCAAGCGCTTCCCAAGCGATGAGTCGGGGACCCTGCACAAAGGCCTGCCGCGCCACCCCATCGTCGAGGACGATGTGGTGATCTATGCCGGGGCCACGGTGCTGGGGCGCATTACCATCGGCAAAGGCTCGACCATTGGCGGCAATGTGTGGCTGACCCGCAGTGTGCCGGCTGAAAGCAACATCACCCAGGCCAACTTGCAGCTGGATTGCCAGGACAAGAACTGATCTGGCATTTGCTTGACCTTAACCGGCCCTTAGCGGGTAAACCCGCGAAAGGGCCGGTTAAGAAGGACGCCAATCAGCGGCCCAATTCGCATTGAAATCCGATCCATGTTTAACTTGAACGCTTGTTCAATGAAAAAACGCTGGTCCGCTGCCGGTGTTCAACAGGAGGATTCCTTTGCTGAACCCGTTCATTCCGAACCTTACGTCATTCGACGAGGTGCACGCCCGATGAGTGCACCGAACCCTTCCCTTGCCAATGGCAAGATCCGCATGAACCCCCCGGTGTTCTACTTCGCGGCTAGTTTCATCCTCATCTTTGGCCTGGTGGTCATCTCCAACCCGCAAGCGGCAGGTGACTGGTTGCTGGCGGCGCAGAACTGGGCGGCCAACACGGTCGGCTGGTACTACATGCTGGCGATGACGCTGTACCTGGTCTTCGTGGTGGTCACCGCCTTGTCTGGCTACGGCAAGATCAAGCTCGGTGCCGACCACGACGAACCCGAGTTCAGTTACCTGTCGTGGGCCGGCATGCTGTTTGCCGCTGGTATCAGCATCACCCTGTTCTTTTTCTGCGTCTCCGAACCGCTGACCCACATGCTGCAGCCGCCTCAGGGCGAAGCGGGCACGGCCGAGGCCGGGCGTCAGGCAATGCAGATTCTGTTCCTTCACTGGGGCCTGCATGGCTGGGGCGTCTTCGCCTTTGTCGGTATGGCGCTGGCGTACTTCGCCTACCGCCACAACCTACCGCTGGCCCTACGCTCGGCGCTGTACCCGCTGATCGGCAAACGCATCAACGGCCCGATCGGCTACGCGGTGGACGGCTTCGGCATCATCGCCACGGTGTTCGGCCTGGGCGCCGACATGGGCTTTGGGGTGCTGCATCTGAACGCCGGCCTCGACTACCTGTTCGGCATCAGCCACAGCCAGTGGGTGCAGGTGATCCTCATCACCCTGATGATGGGCGCGGCCGTGGCCGTGGCTGTCGCCGGGGTGGAAAAGGGGGTGCGGGTGATGAGCGACATCAACCTGTTCCTGGCCTGCGCACTGCTGCTGTTCGTGCTGTTCGCCGGGCCTACCCAGCACCTGTTCAATACGCTCATCCAGAACCTGGGCGACTACCTGGGCGCTTTGCCACGCAAGAGCTTCGACGTGTATGCCTACGGTGAAAACCGCGATTGGCTGGGTGGCTGGACAGTGTTCTATTGGGCCTGGTGGATTGCCTGGGCGCCGTTCGTGGGGCTGTTCATCGCCCGTATCTCCCGTGGCCGCACCATCCGTGAGTTCGTCTTTGGCGTGCTGTTGATTCCGCTCGGTTTCACCCTGGCGTGGATGTCGATCTTCGGCAACAGCGCGCTGGACCAGGTGATCAACCACGGCATGACCGCGCTGGGACAGTCGGCCCTGGATAACCCGTCGATGAGCCTGTACCTGCTGCTGGAGACCTACCCCTGGAGCAAGGCGGTGATCGCCACCACGGTGTTCATCAGCTTCGTGTTCTTCGTTACCTCCGCCGACTCGGGCACCGTGGTGCTGTCGACCTTGTCGGCCAAGGGCGGCGAAGCCGACGAGGATGGGCCGAACTGGCTGCGCATCTTCTGGGGCGCGATGACTGCGCTGATCACCAGCGCGCTGTTGTTCGCCGGCAGTATCGATTCGCTGAAGTCGGCGGTGGTGCTGACTTCGTTGCCGTTCTCGCTGATTCTGCTGTGCATGATGTGGGGGCTGCACAAGGCGTTCTACCTCGAGTCGCAGCGGCAGATCGCGCAGATGCACTCGCTGGCGCCGTTTGCCCAGTCACGTCGCGGCCGTGGCGGCTGGCGCCAGCGCCTGAGCCAGGCGGTGCATTTCCCGTCGCGTGATGAGGTGTACCGTTTCATGGATGACGTGGTGCGCCCGGCGATTGCCGACGTGCGGGAAGTGTTCGAGCAGAAGGGCCTGGTGCTGATTACCCAGGACGACCCGAGCCACGACAATGTCAGCTTGAAGATTGGCCATGGCGAGGAACAGCCGTTCATTTACCAGGTGCAGATGCGTGGCTACTTCACGCCATCGTTCGCCCTGGGTGGGCTGGGGACGCAGGAGTTGAAGAACCGCCGTTATTACCGGGCGGAGGTGCACCTGAGCGAAGGCAGCCAGAACTATGACCTGGTGGGCTACAGCAAGGAGCAGATCATCAACGACATCCTCGACCAATACGAGCGGCACATGCAGTACTTGCATCTGGTTCGGTAATAACCTGTACCGGCCTCTTCGCGGGTAAACCCGCTCCCACAGGTACAGCGCAGGCTTCAAAACCGGTGCCACCCCTGTGGGAGCGGTTTTACCCGCGAAGAGGCCGGGGCTGTTGATGAATTTCTGTTAGAAGGGTGCATCACCCAGGATGGTCGCCCGATGCATCACCCGCCGGTTCGGCCGGTAATCATCCACCGCAAAATGCTGGGTCACGCGGTTGTCCCAGAACGCCACGTCATTCTCCTGCCAGCGCCAGCGAATGCTGAACTCCGGCCGTGTCGCATGGGCGAACAGCAGCCTCAGCAGTGCATCGCTTTCCAGCTCGCTCAGCTCATTGATGCGCGTCGTAAACCCTTCATTGACGAACAACGCCTTGCGCCCGCTCACCGGGTGCGTGCGCACCACCGGGTGCGACAGCGGTGGGTTGTTGCGCCGGGTGGCCTCCCAGCGCGCCAGGTCTTCTGGCGTGGTGCCAAAGCGCTCCAACGGGAACGACTTGGTGAAGTCGTGGGTGGCGGTCAGCCCGTCTAGCATCTCACGCAGCGGCGCCGACAAGGCTTCGAACGCCGCAATGCCGCTGGCCCACAGGGTATCGCCACCGTAGGCCGGCAGTTGCTTGGCACTGAGCACCGCGCCCAGCGCCGGGGTCGGCAGAAAGGTCACGTCGGTGTGCCACACGGCGTTGTCGCGCACATCGGTCACTGCCGTATCGAGCACCAGCACTTGCGGGGTTTCTGGCACGTTCGGGTAGATCGGGTGGATGTGCAGGTCCCCGAAGCGGGCGGCAAAGCGCGCCTGTTGCTCCGGGTTGATCGGCTGGTTGCGGAAGAACAGCACCTGATGCTGCAGCAGTGCCTGTTCGATGGCGTCACGCGCTTGCGCGCTGATATCGCGGCTGATGTCCACGCCGCTGATCTGGGCGCCAAGGGCCGGGCTGAGGGGGGTAATGGTCAGGCTCATGTCTTTTCTCGTGCTAGGCGCCGGGTTGCCGGCGTGGTCAGTCGGCAATCAGTGGCTCTGCCCATGCCAGGGCACCAGTTTGCGTTGCAGGGCACGCAGGCTCATTTCCAGGGCGAAGGCGATCAGGGCGATCAGCAGAATGCCCAGCACCACCACGTCGGTGACCAGGAACTGCGCCGCCGACTGCACCATGAAGCCCAGGCCGCTGGTGGCGGCGATCAGTTCGGCGGCGACCAGGGTCGACCAGCCGACGCCCAGGCCGATGCGGATGCCGGTAAGGATGTCGGGCAGCGCACTGGGCAGGATCACATGGCGGATCAGCTGGGCCTTGGTCGCACCCAGCGACTGCGCCGCCCGCAGCTTGGCCGGGTCGACCGTGCGCACACCGGTGGCGGTGGCAATGGCGATGGGGGCGAAGATGGCCAGGTAGATCAGCAGCACCTTGGACAGCTCGCCGATACCGCACCAGATGACGATCAGCGGCAGGTAGGCCAGCGGTGGGATCGGCCGATAGAACTCGATCAGCGGGTCGAGAATGCCGCGCGCCACGCGGTTGTAGCCGATGGCGATGCCCACCGGGATGGCGGTGAGGGTGGCGGCCAGCAGGGCCAAGCCGATGCGGCCCAGGCTGGCGCCCAGGTGCTGCCACAGGCTGGCGTCCATGTAGCCTTGGGTGAGCAGTGTCCAGGCCCTGGCCAGGATGTCGCCGGGCGAGGGCAGGAACAGCGGCTCGATCCAGCCGGCGGCCGTCACCAGCCACCAGGCCAGCAGCAGGCTGGTCAGGGTCAGGGTGCTGATCCAGCGGGTGGACAGTGGGCGGCGCAGCTTGGCGGCTGGCCGGGCTTGGGTGTCGTGTTTGCCGGCGACCGGCAGGTCCAGGCTGCTCATGCGGGCTCCTGCAGGCTTTGGCGTTGGGAAAATACCCGCGCCAGCACATGCTCGCGGGTTTCGATGAAGGCAGGGTCGGACTTGATGGCCCGGGCCGATTCGCCAGCGGCGTAGCGCTGGCCGAAGTCCAGTTGCAGGCGTTCCACCACGCGCCCAGGGTTGGGGGCCAGCAGTACCAGCTCGCTGGCGAGGAACACGGCTTCTTCGATGTCGTGGGTAATCAGGAACACCGGCTTGGCGGTGCGCTGCCAGACCTGCAGCAGCAGTTCCTGCATCTGCTCGCGGGTGAAGGCGTCGAGGGCGCCGAACGGTTCATCCATCAGCAATACCCGAGGGTCGGCCGCCAACGCGCGGGCCAGGCCCACCCGCTGTTTCTGGCCACCGGACAACTGCCAGATGCGCCGTTCGCCGAAGCCCGCGAGGTCGACGAGGGCGAGCATTTCACGGGCCTTGGCCTCACGCTGAGCGCGGGGCACGCCGGCCAGTTCGAGGCCGAAGGCGACATTGCCCAGCACGTTTTGCCATGGCAGCAGGGCATCGTCCTGAAACACCACACCGCGCTCGGCACCTGGGCCCTGCACCGGTAAGCCGTCGAGGGTGATGCGCCCGCCGCTGGGGGCGACGAAGCCGGCGATCAGGTTGAGCAGCGAAGTCTTGCCGCTGCCCGAAGGCCCCAGGGCCACCAGCAACTGGCGAGGCCCCAGGCTCAGGTTGATGTCGGCCAGCACCGGGGTGCTGGCGCCAGGGTACTGTGCGCTGATGCGCTCCAGTTCGAGCAAGGCCATGACGGGCTCCGGATCAGTTTGGAAGGAACTTGGCGCTGACGTACGGCGAGTAGTCCGGCAGCACGGCTTCGACCTTGCCTTGCTGCTTGAGGAAGTTGGCGGTATCGGTCAGTGCTTGGGTGGTCGGCGCGCCCAGGGCATTGGCTTGGTCCGCAGCCAGTGGGTAGACGTTGCCCTCCAGCAGCACCGGGATGTCGCTGGCCTTGGCGCCGGACAGCTTCACCAGCTTGTCTACGTTGGCCTTGTCGGCCAGCCAGGCTTTCGGGTCTTTGCGGTAGTCGGCGTAGGCATCGAGCGTGACCTTGGCAAACGCCTTGACCACATCAGGGTGTTTCTCAGCGAAGTCCTTGCGCACGATCCAGGCGTCGAAGGTTGGCGCGCCTTTCTGGGCCAGTTCGCCGGAGGTGATCAGTACCTTGCCATTTTCCTTGGCCACGCCCAGGGCCGGGTCCCATACGTAGGTGGCGTCGATGTCGCCGCGCTTCCAGGCAGCAATGATGGCCGGCGGGGCCAGGTTGAGGATCTGTACCTTGGAAGGGTCGATGTTCCAGCTTTTCAGGGCCGCCAGCAGGCTGTAGTGGCCAGTGGAAACGAACGGTACGGCGACTTTCTTGCCGACCAGGTCCTGCGGGGTCTTGATGCTGTCGCGAGCGACCAGCGCCTCACCGGCACCAATCTGCGTGGCGATCAGGAAGGTCTCGACCGGCAGCTTGCGGGTGGCAGCCGCGGCCAGTGGGCTGGAACCCAGGTAGCCGATCTGCACGTCGCCGCTGGCCACTGCGGTGATCACGTCGGCGCCGTTGTCGAATTTGCGCCAGTCGATGCTGGCCTTGCTGGCCTTTTCGTAGTCGCCATCCACCTGGGCCACTTTGGCTGGGTCAACGGTGGTCTGGTAGGCCACGGTCAGGTCGGCAGCCTGGGCTAACCAGCTGGTGCTGGCGAGGGTCAGGGCAGCGAACAGGCGCAGCGGAGCGTGCGGGATCATGGTTGAACCTCTCGTCAGGCAATTGGGGGCTGGATGACGAGAAGGCTAAATGATCTAAGAAAGTTAAAATAAATAACTTTTTTGCATTAGCTTAGGAGACAAATGCTTTAAGCGGCTGGGCGCTCTGACGCGGTGGTTTCGCTCAATGGCGAAATCAGCGGAGCCTGCTAGGCTTTTTCGTCCCTATAGAACGATACGGAATTAGGTTATGAGCAAACGTTTGCAAATAACCAAAAGTTATGAATTGTGCGGCTGCTACAACGAATGGCAGTAAAGGTTCCAACCATATTCCGTAAAAATCTTACGAATTCATAAAACGGTCATTTTGGATTTATAGGATTGTCATTATCCTGTAGCGCAGGTGGCGTCTTAGACCAAAGTCGCGAAACGTTTAGAAACGATTGACTTAATGGTCACGCTTTGGGACTAAATCGCCAATCCACGGTGAGCGGGGCAGCAGACCCTTCCGCCAGAGATACACAAGAATTAGAACGTAGAGGAGCAAAACATGTACAAGTCCAGCCTGGCTCTGGCCGTGGCACTGGGGGTTCTCGCCCAACAAGCAGGCGCTGCCGGTTTCGTTGAAGACAGCAAACTGTCGCTCAGCTCGCGCACCATGTACTTCAACAACGACAACCGTGACGGCGGTGCAGACAACCGCGAATCGGGTCAGGGCTTCAAGCTCGACTACATCTCCGGCTTCACCGAAGGCACCGTTGGCTTTGGTGTCGATGCCCAGGCCCTGTGGGGTATCCACCTGGACGGTGGCCGTGGCAAGCACCCTGACAACAGCAGCTTCTTCCCAAGCGACACCGACGGTTCGGCTGTGAGCCAGTGGGCGCGTGTTGGCGCCAACGCCAAGGCCCGCTTCTCGAAGACCGAGGTGCACTTCGGTAGCGCCCTGGCGCCGAACCTGCCGATCCTGGTCTCCAACGATGGCCGTCTGCTGCCGCAAACCTTCGAGGGTGGCACCATCCAGTCGAAGGAAATCGACAACCTGACCATCAACGCCGGTCAGCTGACCCACGCCATGGGCCGTGCGTCGAGCAACCGTACGGGTCTGTCGGTCAACGGTGGTACCCAGGACAGCAACAAGTTCCGTTACGGCGGCCTGGACTACAAGCTCACCAAAGACCTGACCCTGCAGTACTACTACTCGAACCTGGAAGACTACTACAAGCAGCACTTCCTGGGCCTGACCCACGTGTTCCAGATCGACCAGGACCAGTCGTTCAAGACTGACCTGCGTTACTTCGACAGCAGCAGCGACGGCAAGAACGGCGAAGCCGGCTACCGCTTCAACAACAACGGTGGCTACGCCAAGAACACTGGCGAGGTCGACAACAAGACCTGGTCCGCGATGTTCACCTACACCCTGGGTGGCCACTCGCTGATGCTCGGCCACCAGCGCGTCAATGACGACGGTGGCTTCGTCTGGTTGAACCAGGGCAGCGTGGTTGACGGCAACGGCCGCAACGAAGGCGCCGGTGGTTCCAGCTTCTACCTGTTCACCGACAGCATGATCAACCAGTTCGCCAAGGCCGGTGAAAACACCACCTTCGGTCAGTATGCCTACGACTTCGCTCGCCTGGGCGTGCCGGGCCTGAAAGCCTCGGTTGCCTACCTGAAAGGTGAAGACGGCAAGAACGCCGTTGGCGGCGGTACTTTCAGCGAATGGGAACGTGACGCTCGCGTCGACTACGTTATCCAGGAAGGCACCTTCAAGGGCCTGGGCGCCAGCCTGCGTCACGGCGTATACCGTGGCACCGGCACCAGCTCGCTGGCTGACCAGGATCAGACCCGTCTGATCTTCAACTACACTTACAACTTCCTGTAAGCCGTAGCTGAACAAGAAGCCTCGCCTAGTGCGAGGCTTTTTTGTGCCTGCACATTCGTATGCATTATGGTTATAAATAAATCGTTATTTATTCTTTTTGTTTTTAACCGAATGCAGGCACATTGAACCCATACGGTACAGAACCCAGCCAAGGAGCCGCAGCCCATGAGCCTCAAACTCGGCGATATCGCCCCCGATTTCGAACAGGATTCCAGCGAAGGCAAGATCCGCTTCCACGAGTGGCTGGGCAATAGCTGGGGGGTGTTGTTCTCTCACCCGGCCGACTTCACCCCGGTGTGCACCACCGAGCTGGGCCTGACGGCCAAGCTCAAAGACGATTTCGCCAAGCGTGGGGTCAAGGCCATCGCCCTGTCGGTGGACCCGGTGGACTCGCACCACCGTTGGATCGAGGACATCAACGAAACCCAGAACACCGTGGTCAATTTCCCGATCATCGCCGACGCCGACCGCAAGGTATCCGACCTGTACGACCTGATTCACCCGAACGCCAGCGACACCCTGACCGTGCGCTCGCTGTTCGTCATCGACCCGAACAAAAAGGTGCGCCTGACCATCACCTATCCGGCCAGTACCGGGCGCAACTTCAACGAAATCCTGCGAGTGATCGATTCGCTGCAGTTGACCGACAACCACAAGGTCGCCACGCCAGGTAACTGGCAGGACGGCGACGAGGTGGTGATCGTGCCTTCGCTCAAAGATGAGGAAGAGATCAAGCAGCGCTTCCCCAAAGGTTACCGGGCGGTCAAACCCTATCTGCGGCTAACCCCTCAGCCAAATCGCTAATGGATTCCTCGTTGCATCGCTCTTAGCCAAGCAGGGATTTTCGGGCCGTTTCGACGGCCCTTTTTTATGCCTGCAGGCTTTTTGAGGCCTAGGGCTGCTGCGCAGCCCATCGCGACACAAGGCCGCTCCTACATGCAGGTCGCGGTCCTTTGTAGGAGCGGCCTTGTGTCGCGATGGGCCGCAAAGCGGCCCTAAGATCTCAAACCCTACAAAGCACTTTATGGAATAAATAAATGAAAAAATATGATTTCTAGATATATATGCCAGCTGTTAATGTCTGCTCCAACAGAACACAAGGAAGCGCTGCAATGCTGGTGGTATCAATCGGTGGTAGCCCAAGTTCCCGTTCACGCTCCGGCGTGCTGCTCGAGCGTTCGCGCCAGTGGCTGCAGAACCGTGGCGTTGAAGTGGTGACCTTCCAGGTGCGTGACTTCCCCGCCGAAGACTTGCTGCATGCCCGTTTCGACAGCCCGCAGGTGCAGCACTTCCAGCAACTGGTGGCCCAGGCCGATGGCCTGATCGTTTCCACCCCGGTGTACAAGGCATCGTTCGCCGGGGCATTGAAGACACTGCTCGACCTGCTGCCCGAACGCGCATTGGCCCACAAGATCGTGTTGCCAATCGCCACCGGTGGCAGCATCGCCCACATGCTGGCGGTGGATTACGCATTGAAGCCGGTGCTGTCGGCACTCAAGGCGCAAGAGACCCTGCAAGGGATCTTCGCCGACGACAGCCAGGTTGCCTACGCAGAAGGCGCCCGGCCGGCACAGTTGGTACCCGCACTTGAAGAGCGCCTGCACGACTCGCTGGAAACCTTCCACGTTGCCCTGGCCCGCCGGCCGCGCCCCGTGGCGCCTGGCGTACTGAACGAACGCTTGATCAGCGCTCGCTGGAGCATCTGAACGGCACTACCCGCTACACCACCTTACTCGCCCGACAACGAGGCAAGCAGGTGCAACCCGAACCTCATTCGCACAGGAGAGCGCCATGCGCACTGTCTTCTTGCGTCGCGGTCTGGTCGCCCTGTTTGCGGCGGCTGTGTCCTTCGGCGCCATTACTCAAGCCCAGGCCGAAAGCCTGCGTATCGGTTACCAGAAATACGGCACCTTGGTGCTGCTCAAGGCCAAGGGCACGCTGGAGAAGCGCCTGGCCGAGCAGGGCGTGCAGGTGCAGTGGACCGAATTCCCCGGTGGCCCGCAGCTCCTCGAAGGGCTCAACGTCGGGTCCATCGATTTCGGCGTAACAGGCGAAACCCCGCCCGTGTTCGCCCAAGCCGCTGGTGCCGATCTGCTCTACGTGGCCTACGAGCCGCCTGCGCCGCACAGCGAGGCGATTCTGGTGCCGAAGGGCTCGCCGATCCAGTCGGTGAAGGACCTCAAGGGCAAAAAAGTCGTTCTCAACAAAGGCTCCAACGTGCACTACCTGTTGGTGCGCGCCCTGGAAGACGCCGGCCTCAAATACAGCGATATCCAGCCGGTCTACCTGCCCCCGGCCGATGCCCGCGCGGCGTTCGAGCGTGGCAGCGTCGATGCCTGGGTGATTTGGGACCCTTACCAGGCCGCCGCCGAACAACAGCTGCAAGCGCGCACCCTGCGTGACGGCAAGGGCCTGGTCGACAACCATCAGTTCTACCTGGCCACCCGCAACTACGCGACCCAGCACCCGGCAGTGATCAACACGGTGATCGAGGAAGTGCGCGCCGTGGGCGAGTGGTCCCAGGCCAACCCGCAGGAAGTGACCGACCAGGTCGCACCGCTGCTCGGCCTGCCCGCCGACATCACCCTGACCTCGGTCAAGCGTCAAGGCTATGGTGCCGCGCCACTGACGCCAGAGGTAGTGGCTGCGCAACAGAAGATCGCCGACACCTTCCAGGCGCTCAAGCTGATACCCAAGCCGCTGAGCATCAAGGACGTGATCTGGACACCCCCGGCCAAGGTCGCTAGCGCGCCTTGATTGTTTCGCCTGTGCCGGGGCGACGCTCCGGCTTGAGCCACCCTTGAGGAGACAACTCCAATGAGCCTTAACATTTTCTGGTTCCTCCCAACCCACGGTGACGGCAAGTACCTGGGCACTTCCGACGGCGCTCGTGCGGTCGATCACGGTTACCTGCAGCAGATTGCGCAGGCCGCCGACCGCTTGGGCTTTGGTGGGGTGCTGATCCCTACCGGCCGTTCCTGCGAGGACTCCTGGCTGGTGGCAGCGTCGCTGATCCCGGTGACCCAGCGACTGAAGTTTCTCGTGGCCCTGCGCCCGGGCATCATTTCGCCGACCGTAGCGGCCCGCCAGGCGGCAACCCTGGATCGCCTGTCCAATGGCCGTGCGCTGTTCAACCTGGTAACCGGTGGCGACCCTGACGAGTTGGCCGGTGACGGCCTGCATCTGAACCACCAGGAGCGCTACGAAGCCTCGGTCGAGTTCACCCGTATCTGGCGCAAGGTGCTGGAAGGCGAAAACGTCGATTACGACGGTAAACACATCCAGGTAAAGGGCGCCAAGCTGCTCTACCCACCGATTCAGCAACCACGTCCGCCACTGTATTTCGGCGGTTCGTCCGAGGCCGCACAGGACCTGGCCGCCGAACAGGTCGAGCTGTACCTGACCTGGGGCGAGCCACCGAGCGCCGTTGCTGAAAAAATCGCCCAAGTGCGTGAAAAAGCTGCTGCCCAAGGCCGCGAAGTGCGCTTCGGTATCCGCCTGCATGTGATCGTGCGGGAAACCAACGAAGAAGCCTGGGCTGCCGCCGACCGCCTGATCTCGCACCTGGACGATGACACCATCAGCCGCGCCCAGGCCTCGCTGGCGCGCTTCGACTCGGTGGGCCAGCAGCGCATGGCTGCCCTGCACGGCGGCAACCGCGACAACCTGGAAGTCAGCCCCAACCTGTGGGCGGGTGTCGGGCTGGTACGTGGTGGGGCGGGAACCGCGCTGGTAGGCGATGGCCCGACTGTGGCGGCGCGGGTCAAGGAATATGCCGAGCTGGGTATCGATACCTTCATCTTCTCCGGTTATCCACATCTGGAAGAGTCGTACCGCGTGGCCGAACTGCTGTTCCCGCACCTGGATGTGCAGCGCCCGGAGCAACCAAAGACCGGTGGTTACGTGAGCCCGTTCGGCGAGATGGTGGCCAACGACATCCTGCCCAAGTCCGTATCGCAGAGCTGAGGGCTGGGCCATGAGTCGTGCAACTTCCTCCAACCTGGCCCAGCGCCTGGCGCCCTGGGCGTTGCCGGTGCTGCTGTTGGCAGCCTGGCAGCTGGCGGTCAGTGCTGGCTGGCTGTCGACGCGCATTCTGCCGGCGCCCAGCGCAGTGGTCAGCGCCGGTGTCGAGCTGGTGCGCAGCGGCGAAATCTGGACCCACCTGGCCATCAGTGGCTGGCGTGCCGGGCTGGGCTTCGTCATCGGCGGCAGCATCGGCCTGGTGCTGGGCTTCATCACCGGCCTGTCGAACTGGGGCGAACGCCTGCTCGACAGCTCGGTGCAGATGATCCGCAACGTGCCGCACTTGGCGCTGATCCCACTGGTGATCCTGTGGTTCGGTATCGACGAGTCGGCAAAGATCTTCCTGGTCGCGTTAGGCACGTTGTTCCCGATCTACCTGAACACCTACCACGGCATCCGCAACGTCGACCCGGCGCTGGTGGAAATGGCACGCAGCTACGGCTTGTCCGGCTTCGGCCTGTTCCGCCAGGTGATCCTGCCGGGGGCGCTGCCTTCGATCCTGGTGGGCGTGCGCTTCGCTCTGGGCTTCATGTGGCTGACGTTGATCGTTGCCGAAACCATCTCGGCCAACGCCGGTATCGGTTACCTGGCAATGAACGCCCGTGAGTTCCTGCAGACCGACGTGGTGGTGCTGGCCATCGTTCTGTATGCCGTGCTCGGCAAGCTCGCCGACCTCGCCGCTCGTGGCCTGGAACGCGTGTGGCTGCGTTGGCACCCAGCCTACCAAGTGGCCAAGAAGGAGGGCGCATGACCGTGCTCAAGGAACAGCCGCCACGCCTGTTGCGTGGCATCCCGCTGGCCTCCAATGGCCTGCGCAAAACCTTTGGCCAGCGCGAAGTGTTGAAGGGCATCGACCTGCACATTCCGGCCGGCCAGTTCGTGGCCATCGTCGGCCGCAGCGGCTGCGGCAAGAGCACCTTGCTGCGGCTGTTGGCCGGGCTCGACCAGCCCACAGCCGGCCAGTTGCTGGCCGGCGCTGCGCCGCTGGAAGAGGCTCGCGAAGAGACTCGCCTGATGTTCCAGGACGCACGCCTGCTGCCATGGAAGAAGGTAATCGACAACGTTGGCCTTGGCCTGTCTGGCGATTGGCGCCCGCGTGCGCTGGATGCATTGGAGGCGGTAGGCCTGGCCGACCGCGCCAATGAATGGCCGGCAGCCCTCTCGGGTGGCCAGAAGCAGCGCGTGGCGTTGGCCCGCGCCTTGATTCACCAGCCGCGCCTGCTGTTGCTGGATGAGCCGCTCGGCGCGCTGGATGCATTGACCCGTATCGAGATGCAGCAATTGATCGAACGCCTGTGGCGTCAGCATGGCTTCACCGTGCTGCTGGTCACCCACGACGTCAGTGAGGCGGTTGCCGTGGCTGACCGGGTGATCCTGATCGAGGACGGCGAAGTCGGGCTCGACCTCACCGTCGACCTGGCGCGGCCTCGGGCGCGTGGTTCACACCGCCTGGCGGCGCTGGAAAGCGAAGTGCTCAACCGTGTTCTGTCGGCCCCGGGCACTGCGCCCGAGCCGGATCCTGTAGCCCCTCTGCCCACGCAGTTGCGTTGGGCGCACTGAATGACCCACTTACCAGACTGAAGCCATAGAGAAGGAATAACATCATGACCATCAAAGCCATCAACGTCCGCAACCAGTTCAAAGGCACCGTGAAAGAAATCCTCGAAGGGCCAGTATTGTCGGAAATCGACGTGCAGACGGCCTCGGGTATCGTTACTTCGGTCATCACCACCCGCTCTGTAAAGGAGCTGGAGCTGCAGGTTGGCAGCGAAGTGATTGCCTTTGTGAAGTCGACTGAAGTGTCCATTGCCAAGTTGTAAGCATTCACCCCCAGGGCTGTTTTGCAGCTCTGGGGGTGATGTGTTGTCAGCTGGCCGGCCGCAGGTTGCCGAATAGCCTGTTGGCTTGTGCCTCGCTCATGCTGCCACGCCACGCGCCTTCCCCGATGTCGCGTTCACTGGCCAGTTTCAGGTGACCTGCTTCAAGCCGAGTGAAGCCTTGTGCCGGTTGCTGGCGGAAGTGAAAGTGCGCGTACCACAATGGCTGCTGGGTACCCAGGTCATTGATGCGGTACTCCTCCAGGTATTCGACAGGGTTGCCCTTGCGGTCCGTCTTCGGCTTCAGTGTGCGTGACCAAACGATTTCCACTTCATTCTGTTCAAGCAGGTCTTCCAGATAGCCCACGGTGGGTTTGCCGGTTGCTTTGGTCTGGGCCGTTCGTAGCTGGCGACCAAATGCTTGTACCTGCTGGGCGGTCGTTTCCAGCCTATGCGTCAGCGCGGTTTGCTCTGGGTTGAGCGTGCCACCTGCTTTCTGCCGAATCCTGTCGGCGATGAAACGCAGTTGCTGTGCATGGCCTTGAGCGATGTCCTCCAGGTCGACGGGCACTGCTTGAGGTGTCTGGTACTGGCGCAACCGGGTTTGTTGCCTCGGGATATCGTCCAGCCGGGCAGTAGCGGTTTCCACAAGGCTCGACATCGTCTCGGTGGGGGCCGCACGCTCGGGCGTGGATAACCGCCATTCTCCCGCCTCGTTCCTGGCATAAACCGTATGAGGTTGATCCGAGTTGGGGTGGTTGATGCGCATGCGTGTCTGCCCCCGTTCGACGTACTCGTTGCCGATAAGCGGCCCCTCGGCGGTTTCGAACAGGCGTGGACGGCTTGGACCGCTAGCGGGCTGTACCGCAGGGCGCTGCCGGTTTGCAGTGACGCTATTGAGACTATCCTCAATATCGCTGACAAGCTGGCGCATCAACTGGCGCAACGAGCGTGTTTCGTTGGTCGACAGCAAGTCCTGGAACGTGTCTTGCCATGCGGTTACATGGCCAATAAAGCGCGTATAGCGGTCTTGCACGCTGGCCAGGAAGGTGCGCTCCTGAGCTCGGCTAAGGCCGGCCTTTTGTAGTTGAAGATGGCTGAAAAGCGTGCTGCGCAAGGCTGCCCCCTGTTCGTTGAAGTGCGCCATGAATGCCGCCATTTGTGGGTGTTCAACGGCGTTTGCGGTGAACAGTGTCGACGACAGGATGGACGCTCGAACGAGCCGGGTATTGGCTGCATCGAGGGTCAGGCCCGTGCCTGTGACTTTTGCCAGGTAATCGGTCAGTGCTTTGCCCTGCAATTGGTTGCACCTGGCATGATGACGAATGGCCAGGCGCTCCACCTCCTGCAGCGTTTCGATCATTTCCTGGTTCGCCCGCAGCGAGTCCTGCGTGACGCGCCTCACCACATGGGTGGGTACCGAGGGCAGTGGCAGGGCCTGGATGGCACTGGTTGCACGCATTGACTGTTGCGTGGCCAAGGTGAAGCGGTCGGCCACCAGATGCATATCGAGTACGCTCATCTCACTGATGTTGGCCTCGCACAGTGAGGTGAACCGGGTGTAGTCCGATCTGCTCAGCGTCGAGCGCTGCTCCTTGAGGCGAGCGAGGCTGCGCGCATTGAACTCGATGTTCTGCATCAACTCATCGCTCAGCTGCTGGCGTGCATTGGCGATTACTGCCTGCTGAGCGTCGCTCAGTGCCCCCCCTTCGGCCACTACTCGCTTGGCCGAGTGGTAGGCCTCTTGTTTTGCGCGCATGCGTATCACGATGCGTTTCAGTTCGTCGTTGATGTCGTGTGCCAGCGCCATGCCGGTCAACTGCTGGGGTTGGCGGCGAAGCAGCACACGCCAGTAGGCAACACCATTCTCGTAAAGGGTGGTAAGTACGCCGCCGCCGCCCGCTAGGCCATTGTCGACCAGCAAGCCGCTCAGCCTGCCTGGTGTCCCCCAAACGCCCTGCTCACTCAGGCGCACGGGTTGCCGATAGGTACGAAGACCCTGTGGCTTGAGCCTCCAGGTGAAGTAAGCGGGGTCCCAGGTCACTGCATACCAGGCGTTGTTGCGGGAAATATAGCGTTGTCCTGTGGCCACATGCTCGAACACGCCAGCACCCTGCGGCAGTGTGGAACGCACCATTGGGCCAGCAGGCAATCCTGCTTCATAACCGGTGAACGGGCTAGGAGGCGCCTTGCGAGTACTGGTAATTGGCCGCAGCGGATCAAGGCGCTGGCGTCGCTGGGTAAGCAGACGCGCTGCAGTTGCAGGGTTGCGTTGGCTGGCTGCCAACGGCGCGAGCGTGAGGATGGCGTCGGTCAGCGATTGCAGCAGGCTGACCAGGTGTTGGATGCCTGTCTCCAGGTTGCCCTTGGCAAAAGCCGTGATCGCAGCATTCGCCGTGTGCCAGCCATCGTACAGCGCCAAGGCCGTGCCTGCGCCGGGCAACAGGCCAAGCACGAGCCTCAGCCCCAGGAAGAAGTAACGATCGAAAACGTCGGGCGCTGCAAGCACCATGTCGGCCTGGCTGCGCGACGTCGCGCGGTGGCTGCGGATGAGGTCGCCCATGTCCTGACGGCACTCATGCGTGGGCAAGGTTTCCGAGCGCGACGCGCCCATCTCTATGAACACCCGGAAGCCCTGTTGCAGCGCAGTGTTGATGTAACTTTCATGATGGTCTGGGTTGCCGGACTGGGCCTGGGTTGCGAGGTAGCGGGCCATCTTCGGGTCCAGCGCCATGCGCTGTAACGCCTCGCACGCTGCGCTGGTGCTGGCATGCTGGCTAACGACACTGCCATTGGGCGCGCCAGGCATGTACAACAGCACTGGGCCATTGGCGTCTGTTATGACATGTATGGCCGACAACCCCACACTGTCGCTGGAGCCGTCTGCTGCGGTTCCTGGCCTAAGCACCAGGGACAGGTATTGAACCGTTCTGGCAGAAACAGCATTGACCTGTTCGCGGCAGAAGGTTTCCAGCAGTCGCTGCCCATCAGCATCGAGGCTGGCCGGTTTGCACAGTGCCAACAAGCGCAGCCGATACGCGTAGGGAGCACGAAGCGTTTCGTGGCGCCACTCAACTTGCCAAGGGGTTTCTTGCTCGAAGCCCAGGTATGCATTGACGATGCGGTTTTCATAGCTGCCGGCGGCGTCTAGCCGGGTGATCAGCTCGGCAATGTAAGCGGGCGTGAGTGCTTGCTGCAGCGTCGGGTGGGTGGCCGGATCGAGCGTGATGATTGCATTATCCAGCAAGAGCCGTCGCTCATCGTCAAGCGCCACGAGGATGAAAGATTCAAGGCTGACATCACTGCGCGCCTCGCTGAACACTGGTACGTCGCGTGAACCTGCGCCGCCCGCTGCGGATTGGCCGGTCACTTCCTTTTTTACCGTGACACTGTTGGCAATGTTCAGGGTTATGTTCGGCATGGTCTGGAGGCCGAACTCATTGCACACGTGGTGTTCCAGCATGTGCCATGTGAACTGCTGGCGCGATGGCAGGCTTACTTTCAGCAGTTCACCCGCGGCGCGGACGGCGTCTTGGTATGCGCTCACCTGGGCAATCAATTCGGTGAGCTCATCGGCACCAAGGTGCTGCAGTGGCATGAGAAGTGTCTGGACACGGCTGCTGCGGTTCAGCTCAGCGAACCGCTCCAAGGCGATGGAATTAGGGCAGCAGTTGGGATGGGATGCGTACTTTTATAGTATCTTTGCGCGAACCATGGATATGCAGGAGTTTACGGCTGTCGCGTTGAGGGCCTTGCGCGAACTACGGTTTGATTTTTTTGCCTACGGCATGTGCAGCGTGACTCCGTTCATGCGGCCCAGGACTTATATGTATGGCAATTATCCCGAGGACTGGGTGCAGCGATATCAGGCGGCTAACTACGCGGTGATCGATCCCACGGTGAAACACAGCAAAGTATCGTCGTCCCCCATTTTGTGGAGCAATGAGTTGTTCCGTGGGTGCCCGGATCTGTGGTCCGAAGCCAACGACTCGAATTTACGCCACGGCCTGGCACAGCCCTCGTTCAACACCCAGGGGAGGGTTGGGGTGTTAAGCCTGGCGCGCAAGGATAATCCCATCAGTCTTCAGGAATTTGAGGCGTTGAAGGTGGTGACCAAGGCGTTTGCCGCAGCGGTCCACGAGAAGATTTCCGAGCTGGAGAGCGACGTGCGTGTGTTCAATACGGATGTGGAGTTCAGCGGTAGGGAATGTGATGTGCTGCGCTGGACGGCCGACGGCAAGACCTCGGAGGAAATCGGCGTGATCATGGGGGTGTGCACCGATACGGTGAATTACCACCACCGCAACATCCAACGCAAAATCGGCGCCAGTAACCGCGTGCAGGCAGTCTCTTACGCCGTCGCGATGGGCTATATCTGAATGGCCCTGGCCTGGTTCTCACTCATGCACAGCCGCTGCCGGGCTTGCTCTCGTGATGTGTTCGCGGGTAGTGACTCGACGATGGTTTGCACGCAGTGCTGCATGAAGTGCGCGGGAATGGGCGTTTGATCGAGTGTGACTGCGGGCGCATTGGAGAGTGCCTCTAGCAGTTGCACCGCATCCGCTGCGTGCACCGAGTCCAGTATCGCGTCTGGCCAGGCGCCGCACAGCGTTGCCAGCAGGTGTCTGGTGAGCGTGGCTTCATCCTCGAAAGCCATCAGGCCACCCTGTTGACCGGGGCGGTATAGCAGCAGTGAATAGTCCAAGGTGTCGTCAGTGTCCCCGACGGCTGCGCGGAATGTCATGTAGCCAGATAGCGCCCAGCTACGATCACCGGTGCCCAGCATGAGGGTGCTGGCTTGCACAGGGCGCTGGAGGCTTGGCCTGGGTCTGTCAACGAGCGCTTCCACCCAGCCCAGGTGGGTGGCTGAAAGCTCACCCATGGCGTGCTGCAAGCGTGCCTCCAGCAGCAAGCCCTGAGATAGTTCATGGCTGATTCGCGCTATGCGAGTCTGTTCCTCATGAGGCGCTTGCCAGTCATCGGCAGCGACTTGGTCGGGAAGCTCCAGCAGGAAGAGGTTCAGCGAATCCTGAAGCTTAACCAGCTGCTCCAGTTGCTCTCGCAGCCAGGTAACTTCCACCGAGGAGGGCTCTGTATCGTCTCCCAGATACTGCTCTAGCAGTGCTTCCTGGCGCTCGATGCGCTGCCGCCGCCAGCTTGTCGGCAGGTACTGCTCAAGGCTGTCAAAATGCAGCTCTTCGTTCGCCAGTGCGGCATCGGCAGCGATCAGGTCGTCAATGGTGTTGTCGGTCGTGGCGTCGAGGGAATCTGAAATGATCGAACCTCGCTGTGCTTCCCAATCCTGCAGGTCACTCCAATCCAGGGGCTGAGTTGCAGGCTCTTTGCTGGCCTTGAATAAAAAATGGTCGGAAATTGCCTGGATGCGCAGCAGGTGCTCATCCAATAACACGCTGAAGCCATCGTTCGCGATCGGTGAGACGATGACGTTTTCGTTCGAGCCCGTGGTGATCGAATACCTCGGATCTGACCAGAACCAGAAATGGTTCTGATGCACCCAGTTGCGCAGGCTTTGCTGATTGTCGAACGTCAGTAGCGGGGTTTGCGCGCCCGGCCTGTACATCAGCCAGCGTGAACCTTTCGGCTGAGGTGCAATCAGCAATGCCGCCGTGCTGGTAAGGCTCGCGCCATTAGGAAGCTGGCAGTCCAGTTGAGCATATTGCAGGTCAGGCTGATGGCCTTGTTGCCAGTTATCGATGTCCAGTTTGCCGGTGCCAAACGCTATATCCAGGTTGCTCTTAAAGTGTTGGCGCAGCAGGTTGCTTGCATGTTTTTGGCGCGAGAGGGTTGTACCCGGCATCCGGCCGTTCCAGTAGTCATGGGTGGCTTGAAAGTGGGCTGCATTCACTACAGGGCCGAGTTCGCTGAGCCAGTCACTGCCAGCCCATTTCGTTTGCGCCTGTGAGTCGTCCAACCCCCATGTGGTCCACGTCGTATAGGCGGTGGCGAATAGTGGGCTGGCCAGCAGGCGTGCGGCAAAAGTCATCAGGGTGACCTGGCTGTCGCCGTCTTGCAGCCCGCAGGTGTAGGGGTCGATGCCGAGGTGAGCGTGTAGCGTGGCTTGCAGTATTTGTTTCACGGTGGGGGCACCGTTCAACAGGTTGCGTAATGCAGTGGCGGCACGACGCTGCGCGGGTCTGGCTGCCTCCAGCATGTTGCCTCTGCCGGCTAGCTGGCGGTCGAAGGTGTCTGTGTCTGTCAGGGGTAATGCTTTGACGTAATCGGTTTGCGAACTGCTGGCTGTGGGCATGAGCAATGGTCTCTTTGAGGGGGGCGCGCTAGCGCAAGCCTCATTGAAACGATCACTTGGTTTTGCTGGGTGGTAGATGTTTAGGGTCAGGCGCCATTGCGCTTGGGCAGGAAGGGGGGCAGGTAGAGTGACAGGTAGGCTTCGAACACGCGCATGCCTTCTTCCGCCATGCGCGGCGTGATCTGTTCGAACAGCTGCATTGAGCGAGCGTAGACACGGTCGCTCAGCTCCATGGCCAGCGCGAACACATCCACATCGCCCGGCATCGCCGGCAGCTGGAAATGCCGGTCGAACAGGCTGTGCATCAGTTCGCCCAGTTCCATATCGTGCTGGCGGTCAGCCTGCACCACTTCACTCAGCCCGTGCTGGGCGAGGATCAACTGGCGTGCAGCAGCATCTTCGTTGTAGATGGCGAGCATGCGTTGCTCGATCAGCCGCGACAGTTGGTGCCAGGTCGTGAAGGCAAGGCTGTCGATGGGGGCACTCAAGGCCTCGCGAAACGCACGGTGTACGTCGGCCGTCAGTGCTTCCAGCAACGCAGGTACGCTGGCGAAGAAGTGATACACCGACGACGGTGGAATCTGTGCCCGCTCGGCAACGCTGTAGATGGACAGTGCCGCTACCCCTTGTTCGGCCAGCAGCTCGCGCGCAGCCGCCAGGATCGCTTCGATCCTGGCTTGGCTGCTGGCGCGCGGTTTGCGTGGGGTGGCGGTGCGGTTCATCAGTTGCTGATTGCCAGGATGCTGGCCTGGTAAGCACCGACGAACAGGTCAAAGTCGCCGACTTCGTCTTGCTCCAGCTCTGATTGCCTGGCAAGCGACTCGCGGGCCAGCGTTTCGAATGCCTGCTGCTTTTCGCTGCTCAGCGGTTGCTCGCGGAATGTTTCGGCGTGGATACGGCTTTGGCGCAGCGAGAACTGGACGAAACTTTCGTCATGTTCGGTCATGCGTGCCAGCACCTGGGCCGATGGGGTCAGCGAGGTATCGTCGACCTTGGCCTGCTGGGCATCCAGGGCTTTGGCGTGGGCTTCGCCACCTTGGGCCTGGTCGAGCAGGTCGGCCAACTGGCGGATACGCTCGATCAGCTCGCTGGCCCAGTCTTTCAGGCCGATAGGCTGGCCATCGCGGTGCAGCTCGAGCCCCGGACGACGGCCTTCCTTGACCACGGTCAAGAAGTTGTCGGTGCACTGGCCGCACTCGCCGTTGTCCAGCTGCGGGCTTTCTTCCAGGGCGCAGAACAGCAGGAACGCATCGAGGAAGCGCGCTTCGGTCAGGTCGATGCCCACGGGCAGGAACGGGTTGATGTCCAGGCAACGCACCTCTACATACTGCACGCCCCGCGAGGTCAGGGCCTGGATCGGCCGTTCGCCGGTGTAGGTGACGCGCTTGGGGCGAATGTTCGAGTAGTACTCGTTTTCGATCTGCAGGATGTTGGTGTTCAGCTGCACCCATTCGCCGTCCACATGCGTGCCGACTTCAACGTAAGGCGGGTAGGGCGTGCCCACTGCTTTGCGCAGGCTGTCGGTGTAGCTGGCCAGGTTGTTGTAACACGGCGTAAGGCCGGCCTGGGCGTTGCTCTGGTAGCCCAGGTCGCTCATGCGCAGGCTGGTGGCGTAGGGCAGGAACAGGGTCTCGGCGTCCAGCTCTTCGAGCTGGTGCGGGCGGCCACGCAAAAAGCCTTTGTCCAGGGCCGGCGAGGCGCCGAACAGGTACATCAGCAGCCAGCTGTAGCGGCGGAAGTTGCGGATCAGCGCGATGTAGGCCGACGACTGGTAGTCGCGGTCGTCTTCAGTGCTGCCTTCGGCTTCGCGCAGCAGGGGCCAAAGCGCCTCGGGCAGCGAGAAGTTGTAATGGATACCGGCAATGCACTGCATGGTGCGGCCGTAGCGAAGGGCCAGGCCCTTGCGGTAGACGTGCTTGAGCTTGCCGATGTTCGAGGTGCCGTACTCGGCGATCGGGATGTCCTCCTCGGCCGGTAGCGTGCACGGCATCGACGGGCTCCACAGGTATTCGTCGCCCAGCTTGCTGTAGACGAAACGGTGGGTCTCTTCGAGGCTTTCGAGCACCTTGGCCGGGTCGGGCAGGGCTGGGGTGATGAACTCCAGCAGCGACTCGGAATAATCGGTGGTGATCTGCTCGTTGGTCAGCGCCGATCCCAGTGCGTCCGGATGCGGGGTCTGGGCCAGGCGACCTTCGTCGGTCACGCGCAGGCATTCGCGCTCAATGCCGTGCAGGCACTGCTTGAGCAGGGGGAGATTGGCGCCGAGCAGGCTCAGGCGGCGGTTGAGGAGGTCGCTCAAGATGTATTCCTTCACGCGTCAGTCGCCCCAATATGGGGGTAGAGATAACGGTCTACAAGGGTAGGAAGAAAGGAACTGGCGTTGTCGCCTGGTTTACGCGGATCCAGCAGTGCCAGCGCACTGCTGAAAATACCGCAGATACGGCTTGGTGAGCTAGAGAACCGCGAAGGTTCCTTGCGCTTTTGCCACCAGCTTGTCGCCCTGGACTACGTCAGCGTCGACCACCAGGGTGCGCCGCCCGGCGTGCAGTACACGGGCGGTACACAGCACTTCACCGTCGCTGACGGCGCGCATGTAGTTGATCTTGCACTCGATGGTGACGCTTTGCTGGTCAAAGCCATGGCTGGCCGAGCAGGCCAGGCCCATGGCGATGTCCACCAGGCTGAAGATGGCCCCGCCGTGCAGCTTCTGGCCACGGTTGCGCAAGTGCGGCTCGAGGGCCAGGGCCACCTCGGCAACACCGGTATCCAGGCGTTGCAGGCGGCAGCCCAGCAGTTGGCTGAAGGCGCTTTCGACGTATTCGCGCGGTACGTCCATCACTTCTTCTTCAACTGCTTGGCGTTGGCGAACAGGGAGGCCATGGCATTGTTGGCCGGTGCGGCAGTGGTGGTTTCACGCTGGCGCGGGGCCTGCTGCTGGCGGTTGCCGCCATTGCCACGATTGCCGCCACGGTTGCCTTCGACCTTTTCGCCGGGGGTGTCGCTCATGCGCATGGACAGGCCGACGCGCTTGCGCGGGATATCCACTTCCATGACTTTGACCTTGACCACATCGCCGGCCTTGACCGCTTCACGCGGGTCTTTGATGAACTTCTCCGACAGTGCCGAGATGTGTACCAGGCCGTCCTGGTGCACACCGATGTCGACGAAGGCGCCGAAGTTGGTGACGTTGGTCACCACGCCTTCCAGGATCATGCCGGGTACGAGGTCCTTGAGGTCTTCGACGCCGTCCTGGAAGGTGGCGGTCTTGAACTCGGGGCGTGGGTCGCGACCAGGCTTGTCCAGCTCTTGCAGGATGTCGGTGACGGTCGGCAGGCCGAAGGACTCGTCGGTGAACTTCTTCGGGTCCAAACGCTTGAGGAAGCTGCTGTCGCCAATCAGCGAGCGAATGTCGCGCTCGGTGTCGGCGGCGATGCGCTGCACCAGCGGGTAGGCCTCAGGGTGCACCGCAGAGGCGTCCAGCGGGTTGTCGCCGTTCATCACACGCAGGAAGCCGGCGGCTTGCTCGAAGGTTTTTTCACCCAGGCGGCTGACCTTTTTCAGCGCTGCACGGGTGGCGAAGGGGCCGTTGGCATCGCGGTGGGCAACGATGTTCTGTGCCAGCGTGGCGTTGAGGCCGGAGATACGGGTCAGCAGCGCCACCGAGGCGGTGTTCACGTCCACACCCACGGCGTTCACGCAGTCCTCGACCACGGCGTCCAGGCCACGCGCCAGTTTCAGCTGGGACACGTCGTGCTGGTACTGGCCGACACCGATGGATTTCGGGTCGATCTTCACCAGCTCGGCCAGCGGGTCCTGCAGGCGGCGAGCAATTGACACGGCACCACGGATCGACACGTCCAGGTCCGGGAACTCGCGGGCGGCCAGTTCCGAGGCCGAATACACCGACGCGCCGGCTTCGGAGACCATGATCTTGGTGATCTTCAGTGCTGGGTATTTTTTAACCAGCTCGGCCACCAGCTTGTCGCTTTCACGGCTGGCGGTGCCGTTGCCGATGGCGATCAGCTCCACCGAGTGCTTGGCGCACAGTGCAGCCATGATGGAAAGGGTGCGGTCCCAGTCGTTCTTCGGCGCGTGCGGGTAGACCGTGGTGTAGTCCAGCAGCTTGCCGGTGGCATCGACCACGGCGATCTTGCAGCCTGTGCGCAGGCCCGGGTCGAAGCCCAGGGTAGCACGTGGGCCAGCCGGGGCGGCCAGCAGCAGGTCGTGCAGGTTGTGGGCGAACACGTTGATCGCTTCGCCTTCGGCGTTGTCCCGCAGCTCGCCGAACAGGTCGGTTTCCAGGTGGGTATACAGCTTGACCTTCCAGGTCCAGCGCACCACTTCGCCCAGCCATTTGTCGGCCGGGCGGCCGCGGTTTTCGATGCCGACGTGGCTGCCGATCATCAGTTCGCATGGGTGCAGGGTACCGGGCAGCTCTTCGCCGACCTTGAGCGATGCGCTCAAAACACCTTCATTGCGCCCGCGGAAGATGGCCAGCGCACGGTGCGACGGCGCAGTGCGCAGTAGTTCGTCGTGGGCGAAGTAATCGCGGAACTTGGCGCCTTCTTCTTCCTTGCCGGCCACCAGGCGGGCGCTGAGCACGGCTTCCTGCTTGAGGAAACTGCGCAGCTTGTCGAGCAGGGCGGCGTCTTCGGCAAAGCGCTCCATCAGGATGTACTTGGCGCCTTCCAGTGCCGCCTTGACGTCGGCCACGCCCTTTTCGGCGTCGACGAAGCGTGCGGCTTCGCTTTCCGGTGCCAGGGTGGGGTCGTTGAACAGGCCGTCGGCCAGCTCGCCAAGGCCGGCTTCCAGGGCGATCTGGCCCTTGGTGCGACGCTTCTGCTTGTACGGCAGGTACAGGTCTTCGAGGCGCGTCTTGGTGTCGGCCAGCTTGATCTCGCGGGCCAGTTCCGGGGTCAGCTTGCCCTGCTCCTCGATGCTGGACAGGATGCTGGCGCGGCGCTCGTCGAGTTCGCGCAGGTAGCGCAGGCGTTCTTCCAGATGGCGCAACTGGGTATCGTCCAGGCTACCGGTCACTTCCTTGCGGTAACGGGCGATGAAGGGCACGGTCGAGCCTTCGTCCAACAGGCCCACGGCCGCCTCGACCTGCTGGGGGCGTACGCCCAGTTCCTCGGCGATACGGCTGTTGATGCTGTCCATGTAAACCACCTGACATTTGTGAATACGGGGGTCGCCTGTGGGCTTTTCGCCCGGCGGCGCTGGATGAAAGGCGCGCATTATACCCATCGCAAACGCCTTGCGGTGATGGCGCCCGGCCAGCCGGAACTGGCGCCGGGGGAAAAATCTGCTAACAATGCTCACGCAACGTGCAGCAATGGCTACGCCATAATGCGCGGCGAAATCAGAGGAGTTATTCATGACCGGCACGCCAAACACCGCTGAAGGTGACAAGATTCTCATCGTCGACGACGATCCGGGGCTGAGCAGCCTGCTGGAACGTTTCTTCACCAGCAAGGGCTACCGTGCCCGCGCGGTGCCCAACACCGAGCAGATGGACCGTCTGTTGCAGCGCGAAGTGTTCAACCTGGTGGTACTCGACCTGATGCTGCCAGGTGAGGATGGCCTGTCTGCGTGCAAGCGCCTGCGCCAGCAGAACAACCAGATCCCGATCATCATGCTGACCGCCAAGGGCGATGAGCTCAGCCGCATCAAAGGCCTGGAACTGGGTGCCGACGACTACCTGGGCAAACCCTTCAACCCGGACGAACTGATGGCGCGGGTCAAGGCTGTGCTGCGTCGCCAGGCGCCCAGCGTACCGGGTGCGCCGGGCAGCGAAGACGAGTCGGTCACCTTCGGCGACTACGAGCTTTCGCTGGCCACCCGCGAACTCAAGCGTGGCGACGAAGTGCACATGCTCACCACCGGTGAATTCGCCGTACTCAAGGCCCTGGTGATGCACGCCCGCGAGCCATTGACCCGCGACAAGCTGATGAACCTGGCCCGTGGCCGTGAGTGGGATGCACTGGAGCGCTCCATCGACGTGCAGATCTCGCGCCTGCGTCGCATGATCGAACCGGACCCGTCCAAGCCGCGTTACATCCAGACCGTATGGGGCGTGGGCTACGTGTTCGTACCGGACGGAAACGCCGGTAAATGATGCCGCGCCCTTCATGAAAACACCGGTCTGGTTTCCGCAAAGCTTCTTCGCCCGCACCCTGTGGCTGGTGTTGATCGTCGTCCTGTTCTCCAAGGCGCTGACCCTGGTCTACCTGCTGATGAACGAGGACGTGCTGGTCGACCGTCAGTACAGCCACGGGGTAGCGCTGACATTGCGCGCCTATTGGGCCGCCGACGAAGAAAACCGCGACAAGATCGCCGAGGCGGCAGGCCTTATCCGCGTGACCGGCTCGGGCGTGCCCGAAGGGGAGCAGCACTGGCCCTACAGCGAAATCTACCAACGGCAGATGCAGGCCGAACTGGGTGACGACACCGAAGTTCGGCTGCGCATTCACGCGCCGCCAGCGTTGTGGGTCAACGCGCCAAGCCTTGGGCCTGGTTGGCTGAAAGTGCCGCTGTACCCGCACCCGTTGCGTGGGCAGAAAATCTGGAACGTGCTGGGCTGGTTCCTGGCCATCGGCCTGTTGTCTACCGCTTCGGCGTGGATTTTCGTGCGCCAGCTGAACCAGCCGCTCAAGCGCCTGGTGTTTGCCGCTCGCCAGCTTGGCCAGGGGCGCAGTGTGCGCCTGCCGATCAGCGATACGCCCAGCGAGATGACCGAGGTGTACAAGGCCTTCAACCAGATGGCCGAGGATGTCGAGCAGGCCGGGCGCGAGCGCGAGCTGATGTTGGCTGGGGTTTCCCATGACCTGCGCACACCGCTGACACGTCTGCGGCTGTCGTTGTCACTGCTGAACAGCGACAGCGATTTGAGTGACGACATGGTCCGCGATATCGAGGACATGGACGCGATTCTCGATCAGTTCCTGGCGTTTATCCGCGATGGCCGTGACGAACCGGTGGAAGAGGTCGACCTGGCTGACCTGGTACGCGAGGTGGTGGCGCCGTACAACCAGCCACAAGAGCGCGTGCGCCTGTGCCTGGAGCCGATTCCACCGTTCCCGCTGCGCCGGGTTTCGCTCAAGCGCATGTTGGGCAACCTGATCGGCAACGCCTTGCACCATGCTGGCAAGGGGGTCGAGGTGGCGGCCTATGTGTCGGGTGACGAAAGTGCGCCGTACGTGGTGCTGAGCGTGCTGGACCGCGGCACCGGGATCGACGAGTCGGAGTTGGAAACCATCTTCAACCCGTTCATTCGTGGTGACCGGGCGCGGGGTGGCAAGGGCACAGGCCTGGGGCTGGCGATCGTCAAACGGATCGCGGCGCAGCATGGCGGGAATGTGGAATTGCGTAACCGGTCTGGTGGCGGGATCGAAGCGCGGGTCAGGCTGCCATTGGGGCTGCTGCTACCGCGTAATGCCGTGTGATTTTTGGGGCCGCAAAGCGGCCCCAAAAATCTCAGCCTTTGCCCTTGGTCCGGGTCTGATTCGGCCCGCCATTCTTCTCCAGGTGTTCGATGATCATCCCGGCCACGTTCTTGCCGGTGGTCACTTCAATGCCTTCCAGCCCCGGCGACGAGTTCACCTCCATCACCAGCGGCCCATGGTTGGAGCGCAGGATATCCACGCCCGCCACGCTCAGCCCCATCACCTTGGCCGCGCGAATCGCGGTAATCCGCTCTTCAGGGGTTATCTTGATCAGGCTGGCAACGCCACCACGGTGCAGGTTGGAGCGAAACTCGCCCGGCTTGGCCTGACGCTTCATCGAGGCAATCACCTTGTCGCCCACCACGAAGCAGCGAATGTCGGCGCCACCGGCCTCTTTGATGTACTCCTGAACCATGATGTTCTGTTTGAGGCCCATGAACGCTTCGATCACTGACTCGGCCGCCTGGGTGGTTTCGCACAGCACCACGCCGATGCCTTGAGTGCCTTCCAGCACCTTGATCACCAAAGGGGCACCGTTGACCATCTGGATCAGGTCGGGGATGTCGTCCGGCGAGTGGGCGAAGCCTGTGATCGGCAGGCCGATGCCGCGCCGCGACAACAACTGCAACGAGCGCAGCTTGTCGCGTGAGCGGGCAATGGCCACCGACTCGTTGAGTGGGTACACGCCCATCATTTCGAACTGGCGCAGTACTGCGCAGCCGTAGAAGGTAACCGAAGCACCGATGCGCGGGATCACCGCATCGAAGCCTTCCAGCGGCTTGCCGCGATAGTGGATCTGCGGCTTGTGGCTGGCAATGTTCATGTAGGCCCGCAGGGTATCGATCACCACCATTTCGTGGCCACGCTGGATACCGGCTTCGACCAGGCGGCGGGTGGAATACAGACGCGGATTGCGCGACAGCACAGCGATCTTCATGCAGCACCTGTGACAGGGGAAAGGGTGGCCGGGAAGGCCGGTTTGTCTTGTACGTATTTCAGGCCGGGGTTGACCACCAATTGGCCGTGTATGAGGGCCTTGGAACCAAGCAACAGGCGATAGCGCATATTCTTGCGGCAGGCCAGGGTGAACTCCACCTCCCACACACCATCGCCCAGCGCCAGTGACGTGCGGATGACATAGCGGGTCTGGGCCTGGCCGTTGGAGCTTTTGATGGTTTTCATGGTGACCAGCGGCGCCTCGCAGCGGCGGTGACGCAGTTGCACCACCGAGCCCAGGTGCGCGGTGAAACGGACCCAGGGCTGGCCATCGCGCTCGAACGGTTCCACCTCTGTGGCGTGCAGGCTGGAGGTGCTGGCACCGGTGTCGATCTTGGCGCGCAGCCCGGCCACGCCGAGGTCAGGCAAGGCGACCCACTCGCGCAGGCCGATCACAGTCAAATGGTCAAATGTCTTCACGAAGCACACCCTGCGAATGAGGTGGTGAACTGTAAGCACGGCGGGGACTTTTTGCATCCGTATGTGAAGGTAGTACAGTTCGATGAAAGACAGAATCCGAGGTAACGGGATGGCACAAAAAGCCGAAGACGACGATAAGGTTCGTCTGGACAAATGGCTGTGGGCGGCGCGCTTTTACAAGACGCGAGCGCTGGCCAAGGCCGCGATCGAAAGCGGCAAGGTGCATTGCCGGGGCGAGCGATGCAAGCCGGGCAAAGAGCCGCGGGTGGGCGACGAGTTCGTGCTGCGCACCGGGTTCGATGAACGTACTGTGGTGGTGAAAGCGTTGTCGGTGGTGCGGCGTGGGGCGCCAGAGGCGCAGACGCTGTACGAGGAAACCGAAGAAAGTGTGCGTCGCCGTGAGCAGGCGGCCGACCTGCGTAAGGCGGGGGCGATGGGGGTGACTACCGATGGCCGGCCGACCAAAAAGCAGCGGCGGCAGATACACCAGTTGCATGGGAGCTTTGAATAGCCGGGGCCGCTTTGCGGCCTATCGCGACACAACGGACCTGTGCACACCATTCGACGTGGAAGCGGCCTTGTGTCGCGATGGGCTGTGCAGCAGCCCCAGGGTTTAGCGGACTACCGCCAACTTGCCGACCAACGGTAACTTGGCCGCGATTGTGAACAGTGGCGCCGTCCAGCGCATCAGCGCCTCGCTGCCCTTGGCCGCCAGCGGCGTGTAATAGCTCCAGCCCAACGCCAGCACCGCCATCAGCAACCCGCCAATGTAGTCATCCTGCCCCCAGTGAGCACCCGCTACCAGGCGCGGCAGCATGAACAGCAGCGCCAGCCCCCAGACCACCAGGTATTGCACCAGGCGGCGGCAGAACACGCTCATGAACAGCGCCCAGATCAGCAACACCGAGGCGTGATCGCCCGGGAAGCTCTTGCTGGAACGGTCCTTGAGCTCCCAGGCCTTCTCCAGGTTGGGGTAGTAGTCACTGAGGTGCACGACGTCGTCGAAGATCATCGACGGGCTCTTGTGTTGCCAGCCGGCTGCATCCACCCACTTGGAAAACAGTGCGCGAATCACCACTAAGAGGAGTAGCGTGACCAGAAAGCCGAAAAATGCCTGGCGAACTTGCGCTGCCTTGAACACCCAGTCACCACGGATGAGCACTGTCAGCAGGATCAGGCCGACGACGATGTCGAACGGGCGCAGGCTGCCGACGGTCCAGATGTAACGCCAGGTGGTGTTGTCGGCGAGGGGCGCATTCAGGCTGTGAAACAGCCACTCGTCGAAAGTCAGGCACAGGATCTGGCCAATGGGCCATAACCAGAAACACAGTAGAGCGATGGGAAGCAGCGTACAGGCTGCCAATGGCCCCAAAGACCACCTTGCTTGGAACAGTGGTCGATTGTCCATAAAATACCTCTATTGCAAACAGGAATCGGAGCGCCTTGTGAGCGCTCTGTCACGGGTTCTCGCAGGTTTCCGATAACCCTTGTAACCATTTTGTCATCATTTTTAGATAGCCAAAACCTATGAGCGATTTGCCTGATACCGATTTCACCCAACGTTTCATCTTCGACGAGCGCGATGTGCGCGGCGAGTGGGTGTCTCTGGATGACAGCTACGCCGCAGTATTGGCGCGCCATGAGTACCCACAGCCGGTCAAGGCATTGCTCGGCGAACTGATGGCCGCCACCGCCTTGCTGGTCGGCGCGATGAAGTTCGATGGCTTGCTGATTTTGCAGGCGCGCTCGGCAGGGCCGATTCCGCTGCTGATGGTGGAATGCTCCGGTGACCGCGAAATTCGCGGCATGGCCCGCTACGAAGCAGAGCAGATCCCGGCGGATGCCAGCCTGTCGCAACTGATGCCCGACGGCCACCTGACCCTGACCATCGACCCGGTCAAGGGCCAGCGCTACCAGGGTACCGTCGACCTCGATGGCGCCAACCTGTCGGAATGCTTCACCAACTACTTCGTCCAGTCGCAGCAGTTGAATACGCGCTTCTGGCTCAACGCCGAAGGCGGCAAGGCCCGTGGCTTGTTGCTGCAGCAGCTGCCGCGTGATCGCCAGCCGGATGATGAAGAGCGTGAGGACAGCTGGCAGCACGTGGTGGCCCTGGCCAAGACCCTCAAGCCCGAAGAGTGGGCCGAAGGCAACGAAACCCTGTTGCACCGCCTGTACCACGAAGATGCCGTGCGCCTGTTCGATATCCAGCCGCTGCGCTTCAATTGCAGCTGTTCGCGCGAGCGCTCCGGCAATGCGTTGGTCAGCCTGGGCGAGCACGATGCCAAGGCGCTGGTAGAAGAGTGCGGTGGGACGGTGGAGATCGATTGCCAGTTCTGCAACGAGCGCTATTTCTTCGATGCCAGCGATGTAGCGCAACTGTTTGCTGGTGGCGGCACTGACGTGGCCTCAGAAACTCGCCACTGAAACGGTTAATCACAGGACAATCTCCTGTCGAATTGCGCAAAAGCGCAGTTCTGACAGGAGGGGCCTACTTTTTTTGGGCGTTTCTGGCATAATCCGGCCACTTTTTTCGCTGTAGTAGTTTTTTCAAGACAACTACAAAACGTTTGGAGCACTCGGCCTCGGGCCGGATGGGGTATCTCATGACGCAAGCCAACAACACCGTGTACACCGACCTGAGCGTCGATGAGCTGGTAAAAGAAGCGCTGCAACGCGGTGAAGGCGTACTAGCCGATACTGGCGCACTGGTCGTAGAGACCGGTCACCGTACTGGCCGTTCGCCGGCTGACCGTTTCATCGTCGAAGAACCTTCCACCCAGGACGCCATTTCCTGGGGCCCGATCAACCGCAAGTTCCCGGCCGACAAGTTCGATGCCCTGTGGGCTCGCGTCGAGGCGTTCAACAACGCCCAGGATCACTTCGTTTCCTATGTTCACGTAGGGGCGGCTGCCGAGCACTACCTGCCAGTGAAGATGACCACCCAGACTGCCTGGCAGAACCTGTTCGGCCGTTGCCTGTTCATCAACCCGGAGCAGTTCAACCCGGCTGGCCGCGACCAGTGGCAGGTCCTGAACGTCGCCAACTTCGTCTGCGAGCCTGAGCGTGACGGCACCAACTCCGACGGTTGCGTGATCATCAACTTCGCCCAGAAGAAGGTGCTGATCGCTGGCATGCGTTACGCCGGTGAAATGAAGAAAGCCATGTTCTCGGTGCAGAACTTCCTGCTGCCGGCTGCCGACGTGCTGCCAATGCACTGCGCGGCCAACATCGGTGAAGAAGGTGATGTGACCCTGTTCTTCGGCCTGTCCGGCACCGGCAAGACCACCCTGTCTGCCGACGAAAGCCGTTACCTGATCGGTGACGACGAGCACGGTTGGGGCGAAGGCGTTGTCTTCAACATGGAAGGTGGCTGCTACGCCAAGTGCATCGACCTGTCCGAGAAGAACGAGCCGGTCATCTGGAAAGCCATCAAGCACGGCGCGGTGCTGGAAAACGTCGTGCTCGACGCCAACAAGCACGCCGACTACACCGATGTCAGCCTGACCCAGAACAGCCGTGCGGCCTACCCGCTGGAGCACGTTGCCAAGCGCTCCGAAGCGAACCTGGGCGGCGAGCCTAACGCAGTCATCTTCCTGACCTGCGACCTGACCGGTGTACTGCCTCCGGTTTCGATCCTGAACAACGAGCAGGCGGCCTACCACTTCCTGTCCGGCTATACCGCGCTGGTCGGTTCGACCGAAATGGGTTCGGGCGGCGGCATCAAGTCGACCTTCTCCACCTGCTTTGGCGCACCGTTCTTCCCGCGCCCGGCTGGCGAGTACGCCGAGCTGCTGATCAAGCGCATCAACGGCTTCAACTCCAAGGTTTACCTGGTCAACACCGGCTGGACCGGTGGTGGCTACGGCGTTGGCAAGCGCTTCAGCATCCCGACCACCCGTGCCGTGATCGCTGCGATCCAGAGCGGCGCGCTGGTCGGTGCCGAAACCGAGCACCTGGACATCATCAACCTGGACGTGCCGAAGGCTGTTCCGGGCGTTGAAACCGAGCTGCTCAACCCGCGCACCAACTGGGCTGACAAAGCTGCCTACGACGAGGCCGCCAAAGGTCTGGCCAAGCTGTTCATCGAAAACTTCAAGAAGTTCGAAGTTTCCGACGCCATCAAGGCCGCTGGTCCACAGCTGTAAGCTGAGCCAGCCGCAACGAGAAAGCCGCCCCCAGGGGCGGCTTTTTTGTTCCTGCAAATCAGCAAGGCCGCTCCCACAGGGGAGCGCAGGCAGCGCAAACCTGGATTTTCTGATTCACTGTCAGCATCAATTGCGAAGACAAGAGCCAGACAGATGACCGAATCCCCTCAGCGCACTGCCTTCTCCCACTTCCACACCGTCCTCACCCGCCCTTCGGACAACGACATCAACGGCCATATCGCCGGGGCTACCGTGCATGGCTTTTTCGAAACCGCCATCCAGGCATTTTTCGTCGAACAGGCCGAACTGGACCTGCGTGACGGCGAACTGGCGGCCTTCGTGGTCAGTTCGGCGGCGGACTTCTACGCACTGCCGGGCTTCCCGGACGTGCTGGAGGTGGGGTTGGGAGTGACGCGCCTGGCGGGCAGCACGGTGGAGTACCGCTTGGCGCTTTACCGTCCAGGCGAATCAGAGGCGTGCGCGGCGGGCACGGTGGTGCAGGTGTTCATCGAGCGTGCCAGTGGCCGGCCTGTGGCACTGCCAGAGGCGCTGCAGGCGATCCTGTCCGGCCTTGTACTGGAGCCACAGGCATAAAAAAGCCCCGCCACAAGGGGCGGGGCTTTTGCTGCCGGGGCGAGGCCCTCAGGCATCAGTCGCGCCAGTGGCGCTTGTGCTTGCGGTGGCCGTAATGGTGGCCACGGTCGTAGTGGCGACGGTCGTCGTAGCCGCGACGGTAGCGGCGATCGTCATGACGCTCGTCTTCGTCGGCCTTGTTGCCCATGTAGTTACCCAGTGCGCCACCGGCACCACCGCCGGCTGCCGCGCCAATGTAGCTACCGGTGGTGCCGCCCACCGAGCGACCTACCACGTTACCGCCTGCCGCGCCCAGTGCGCCGCCGATAGCGGCCTCACCGCGCTGGCGCTTGTCCGCGCCCAGGGCACCGCCTGCCGCGCCGCCCAGGCCGGCACCAATGGCGCCGCCGGTGCTACCGCCGATGGAGTTGCCCACCACTGAGCCCAGTACCCCACCCAATGCGCCGCCAATGCCGGCCTCGGTGGTGCCGCCTGCCATGGCAACGCCGCTGAGCAAGCTGAAAGACAACAACAGAATCGAGGAGTACTTCTTCATCAAGAGAGCCTCATAGGGATGACGAGGCGAATTTGAGGCTAAGCGGCCTGGCTGGCAACGGAAATCCGACGAGTAACACGAGTTGTACACAATTCTCTAAGTTACTGTATTTGCTGTGAAACTTTATCGATTTTAGGCTGTCTGAGACCTTTATGACAAAGCCCTGAACCCCAACGGAACAGGGCTTTTTTCGTTTTTACAGGATGCGCCCGTCGTCCCGCGCGCGCTCCAGTTTGATCGCGATGAACTTCGATGTCGGTGTGTGGCTGCCATCGCCAATGCTCTCCAGCGGCACCAGCGGGTTCACCTCGGGGTAATACGCCGCCGCCTGCCCGGCCGGGATGTCGAAAGGCAGCAAGGTAAAGCCTTGCACCCGGCGCACATGCTCATCTCCCCACAGCGAAACGATGTCGACTTTCTGCCCTGGCTGGAAGCCCAGGCGGATGATGTCGGCTTCGTTGGCGAACAGCACCTCACGTTGGCCGCGCACGCCCCGGTAGCGGTCGTCCAGGCCGTAGATGGTGGTGTTGTACTGATCGTGCGAGCGCATGGACTGCATGATCAGGTCCGGCAGTTGGCCACTGGCGCGCACGCGCTCATCGAGTAGCGAATCCGGCAGCAGGTTGGCCTTGAAGTTGGCGCGACCGGTGCTGGTCTTCCATTCGCGACTGGCGGCGCTGTTGCCCAGGTAGAAGCCACCTGGGTGTTGCAGGCGCTGGTTGAAACCGCTGAAGCCGGCGATGGTATCGCCGATCAGATCGCGGATTCGGTCGTAGTCAGCCACCAGCCAGTGCCAGTCCACCGGTTGCTTGCCCAGGGTGGCGGCGGCGATGCCGGCAACGACTGCCGGTTCCGAGCGCATTTGCGTCGACAGCGGCTTCAGCTGGCCGTTGGAGGCGTGCACCATGCTGAACGAGTCCTCCACTGTCACCGCTTGTGGCCCGTCGGCCTGCAGGTCGATGTCGGTACGGCCCAGGCACGGCAGGATCAGCGCCTGCTTGCCATGGACCAGATGGCTGCGGTTGAGCTTGGTGCTGATGTGCACGGTCAGCTCGCAGTTGCGCAATGCCTGGGCGGTGCGCTCGGTGTCTGGCGTGGCTTGGGCGAAGTTGCCACCCAGGCCGATGAATACTTTGGCGCGGCCGTCGAGCATGGCGTGGATGGCTTCGACGGTGTTGTGGCCATTGTGCCGGGGCACGGGGAAGCCAAAGCGCTTTTCGAGGGCGTCAAGCAGGGCCACCGGCGGGCGCTCGTTGATGCCCATGGTACGGTCACCCTGCACGTTGCTGTGGCCGCGCACCGGGCACAGGCCGGCGCCTGGCGCGCCGATGTTGCCGCGCAGCATCTGCAGGTTGACGATTTCCTGGATGGTCGGCACCGAATGGCGGTGCTGGGTGATGCCCATTGCCCAACACATGATCACCCGCTTGCCACGGCAGTACATGCGCGCGGCCAGCTCGATGTCGGCCAGGGTCAGGCCGGACTGCGCCTGGATGTGTTCCCACGGCGTGGCATCCACCACAGCCAGGTACTCGTCGACGCCATGGCCATGCTCGGCAATGAAGGCATGGTCGAACACGGCCGGCTCGCCTTTGGCCTGGGCTTCGCGTTCCCATTGCAGGACGAACTTGGCCATGCCGCGCAGCATCGCCATGTCGCCGCCCAGCGCCGGGCGGAAGAACGCGGTGTTGGTTGGCCGGTCACTGTTGGTCAGCATCTCCAGCGGGTTCTGCGGGTGCTGGAAGCGCTCCAGGCCACGTTCCTTGAGCGGGTTTACGCACACCACCTGGGCGCCACGTTTCACCGCATCACGCAGCGGGTCGAGCATGCGAGGGTGGTTGGTACCGGGGTTCTGGCCCCAGACAAAGATCGCATCGGCATGCTCGAAGTCGTCGAAGGTGACGGTGCCCTTGCCAACCCCGACGCTTTGCCCCAGGGCCACGCCGCTGGCCTCGTGGCACATGTTCGAGCAGTCGGGGAAGTTGTTGGTGCCGTAAGCGCGCACGAACAGTTGGTACAGGTACGCCGCTTCGTTGCTGGCGCGCCCCGAGGTATAGAATTCGGCCTGGTCCGGGTTGACCAGCTTGTTCAGCTCGCGGGCGATCAGGGCGAATGCGGCGTCCCAGCGGATAGGCAGGTAGCGGTCGCTGGGTGCGTCGTAGACCATCGGCTCGGTCAGGCGCCCCTGGTATTCCAGCCAGTAATCGCTCTGCTGCAGCAACGAGGTGACACTGTATCGGGCGAAGAAGGCCGCATCGACACGGCGCTTGGTCGCCTCCCAGTTCACCGCCTTGGCGCCGTTCTCGCAGAACTTGACCATGCCGTTTTCCGGCGAGTCGCCCCAGGCGCAGCCGGGGCAGTCGAAACCGCCGTTCTGGTTGGTTTTGAGCAGGGCGCGAATGTTCTTCAGTGCGTTATCGCTGCCGACCCAGGCCTTGGCCACGCTGCGCAGTGCGCCCCAGCCACCGGCGGGGCCGTGGTAGGGCTTGTAGCGAGGGGTAGAGGCTGGGGCGTTGTCCGGAAGGTGCTGGTACGAGGTCACGGCTGTTACGACTCCGCCGCTGGGCTGTAGACCCGCGGTGCGCTGTGCTTGGGCAAATGGATGAGGTTGAGGTTGTGCTTGCGTGCCCATTGCAGGGCAAGGCCAGTGGGCGCCGACAGGCTGACCAGGGTCTGGATACCGGCGCGCAGCACCTTCTGGATCAGCTCCAGGCTGCAGCGGCTGGTGACGATGGCCAGGCCGCCCTGGCTGTCGATGCCTTGGCGCAGCAAGGCGCCGATCAGCTTGTCGAGGGCGTTGTGCCGACCAATGTCTTCACGGCCGAGCAGCAATTCGCCGTGGCGGTCCATGAACAGTGCCGCATGTACGGCGCCGCAGTGCTGGCCCAGAGGCTGGAAGGCATCGATGCGCTCGCGCAGGCCGGCCAGCCACTGGGCCGGCGGCAGGGGGGCACCCGGCAGCACGGCCAGTTCCGGCAGCGCCTGCTCCAGGGCTTCGACCCCACACAGGCCACAACCACTGGTGCCGGCCAGCTGGCGGCGCTGGTTCTTCAGGTTCCAGAATGCCCGGCTGGAAATTTCCAGGTCGGCATACATCGCCGAGCCGCTGCCCGAGAGCTTGAGGTCGTAGATTTCTGCGGTGCCTTCGACAATCCCGCTGCCGACGCTGAAGCCCACGGCGAAATCTTCCAAATCGGTGGGGCTGACCAGCATCACCGCCTGGTTGAGGCCGTTATAGACGATGGCCAGGGCCACTTCCTCGGCCAGCGGGGTGCTGTCGCGTTTGGCGTCGCTGAGCTGGACGTAATCGTATCTGTTGCTGGCGGCGGGCATGGACAAGGGCGATGAGGCCGCGCAGACCGGAGGCTTGCTGTTCATCGGGGCGCTGAATACCGGCGGCTTTCTGATTGCACAAGCCTAGGCTTGCGTGCCAGCGGCGTCTAATCGCTAGGCTCTATGCCTTGATAGACCGCGTCGATTGGCCGCATGGGGCGAGAGTGGCAAAGCTGGCCTAGACTCCTGTGTCCGAGGTTTCGTCAACAAGGAGAGCGCAATGAGCCTGTTCAGTTTCGTGAAGGAAGCCGGCGAGAAGTTGATCGACCTGCTGACCCCTGGCAACGCCAATGCCGAAGAGCAGCTTAAGAAACACGTGGAAAGTGTCGGCCTGGGCAACCCGAACATCACCGCCACTGTAGAGGGAGACAAGATCATCCTCAAGGGAGAAGTGGCCAGCCAGGAAGAGAAGGAGAAGATCATTCTCGCAGCCGGCAACATCAATGGTGTGGCCAGTGTCGATGACCAGATCACCGTGACCGGGCCGGTGGTGAAGGCGGCCAGGTTTGTTACGGTGAAGAAGGGCGACACGCTGTCGGCCATCTCTGTGGTGGTTTACGGCAATGCCAGCCAGTACAACAAGATCTTCGAGGCCAACAAGCCGATGCTCACGCACCCGGACAAGATTTATCCGGGGCAGGTGCTGCGTATTCCCGACTGATCTCTAAAGCCTGTAGCGGCCTCTTCGCGGGCGCGCCCGCGAATGGGGCCTCACAGGCCTACCAATAACTCCCGATAATCCTCGACCGCTGCAAATTCCTCGGTATCACGCGGCTGCGCCTTGCTATCGGGCTGCCGCACCGCCAGCAGGTGCCCCACACCAAAGCGCCGCGCACTGCGCAGAATCGCCAGCGTGTCATCGATGAACAGGCTGCGCCCCGGTTCGAAGCCGATATCCGCCTGCAAGGCATCCCAGAACTGCGGGCTTTCCTTCGGGTAGCCATAGTCGTGGGAGCTGATCAGCCGCTCGAAGTACGGCGCCAGTTCTACACGCTCCAGCTTCAGCGACAGTGAATCACGGTGGGCATTGGTGATCATCACCACTCGCTTGCCCGCCTGGCGAATCGCAGCCAGGAAGGTATCGGCATCCGGGCGCAGGGCAATTAGGTCGGCAATTTCCCGCTTCAGCTCGCGAATGGGCAGGCGCAGCTCGCGGCTCCAGAAATCCAGGCAATACCAGTTCAAGGTGCCGGAATTGCGTTCGAACAGCGGTTGCAGCTCCATTTCCGCCATGGCGCGGCTTACCCCGTGCAGCTCGGCATAGCGCTGGGGCAGGTGGTCCAGCCAGAAGCGGTTGTCGTAATGCAGGTCGAGCAGGGTGCCGTCCATGTCCAGCAGGACGGTATCGATGGCGGACCAGGGAAGAACAGGCATGGGAAACTCTCGATCAGTCGGCAAGCCACGGTATAGTAACCCGTTCACGCCAAGGAGCCGCCCCATGCGCCAGAAACCCACCGTACTCAGCCGCGAAATCGTCGCCAGTAGCCGCCTGTTTCGCGTCGAAGCCGTGCAATTGCGCTTCAGCAATGGCAACGAGCGCACTTACGAGCGCCTGGTCGGCCGGGGGAATGGCTACGGTGCGGTGATGATCGTGGCCATGCTCGACGCCGAGCATGCCGTGCTGGTGGAAGAATACTGCGGCGGCACCGATGAATATGAGTTGTCGTTGCCCAAGGGCTTGATCGAGCCTGGCGAAGACGTGCTGGCGGCCGCCGACCGGGAGCTCAAGGAAGAAGCCGGTTTTGGCGCACGCCAGCTGGAGCACCTGACCGAGCTGTCGTTGTCGCCGGGCTACATGAGCCAGAAGATCCAGGTGGTGCTGGCCAGCGAGCTGTATGAAGAGCGCCTGGAAGGCGACGAGCCGGAGCCGATGCGGGTCGACAAGGTCAACTTGCGTGAGCTTTCGGCCTTGGCCATGCACCCGCAGTTCACCGAGGGGCGCGCCCTGGCGGCGCTTTACCTGGCCCGTGACCTGTTGATTCAGCGGGGTTTGCTGGAGCTATGAACGACCTGCAACTGATGCACGAAGTGGTCAAGCTGGCACTGACGGCAGGCGAGGCGATCCTGCCGTTCTGGCGCGCCGATGTGGCGGTGACCAACAAGGCCGACGATTCGCCGGTTACCGTTGCCGACCTGGCGGCGCACCGGGTGATTGCCGATGGCCTGTTGGCGCTGGCGCCGCACATACCGGTGCTGTCCGAAGAGGATTGCAATATTCCCCTGGCCGAGCGTCAGGGCTGGGGCCGCTGGTGGCTGGTCGACCCGCTGGATGGCACCAAGGAGTTCATCGCCGGCAGCGAAGAGTTCACGGTCAACATCGCCCTGATCGAAAACGGCCAGGTGGTGTTCGGCGTGGTGTCGATGCCGACCAACGGGCGCTGCTATTTCGGTGGTCGCGGCCTGGGTGCCTGGCGGGCCGACGCGGGTGAGGCTGCCAAGGCGATTCAGGTGCGTAACGCGCCTCCTGCAGGTGAGTGTTTCACCGTGGTTGCCAGCCGCCGGCACTCCAGCCCGGAGCAGGAAGCGCTGCTGGCCGGGCTGGGTGCTGCGGTGGGGGAGCTGGAACTGGCCAACGTTGGCAGCTCGTTGAAGTTCTGCCTGTTGGCTGAGGGTAGCGCCGATTGCTATCCGCGCCTGGCGCCGACTTCGCAGTGGGACACTGCGGCGGCGCAGGGTGTGGTGGAAGGGGCCGGGGGCGAGGTCATCGGGCTGGATGGGTTGCCGTTCCGGTATCCACCGCGCGAGTCGTTGCTTAACCCGTATTTCCTGGCGTTGCCGGCAAATGCTGCCTGGCGCCAGGCGTTCCTTAACCTGATCTGACGGGGTTTTGCTGTGGGAGCCTTTGGATTTTGCGCAAGGCTGTTGGGCTAGCGGTGCAGAACGTACTGGCCGCTGAAGGTAACGGCAGGCTCGTCACTGCCGGCATTGCTTACCGTGGTCTCCAGCGTCAACCGCGCCCGCCCGCGCCGTTGGTACATGTTCAGGAATCGCTCCCAGGTCTTCTCGTCCGGCGCTGCACAACGCGCCACCGCCGTGCCGGTAACTGGCAGTGGATAACTGATCTGCCCCTCCTGAATGACGATATGCCCGTCATCGATCCCCAGCGCTCGCAGGCGCAAGTGCAACCAGCCCCACCCCACCAGCACCGCTGCGCAGTACAGGCTGCCGCCGAACATGGTGCTTTTGTGATTGACGTTGGCCGCCAGCGGCAGCTGCAGGCGCAGGGTGTGCTGCTGCCAATCGATCACTTCCAGGCCCATTTCGCGGGTCAGGGGGATGTCGCTGTGCAGTACGGACTGCAGATACTGGCTATCGGTGCTCATTAACGATTGTCCTCTTGTTCGTCATGCCCGCCACTGCCTCCGTCGAAGTTCAAGCCATGCTTGCGCAGTTTGTCGTGCAGGGTTTTGCGGGGGATGCCCAGCGCC
Organism: Pseudomonas sp. LFS074; assembly: GCF_047978165.1. NCBI lineage: Bacteria > Pseudomonadati > Pseudomonadota > Gammaproteobacteria > Pseudomonadales > Pseudomonadaceae > Pseudomonas > Pseudomonas sp. LFS074. The sequence continues at coordinate 268,166 of NZ_JBFPFV010000001.1, forward strand.
TCGGCCAAGCTGCGCATGGAGCTGTGTGGCTGGGCCAGTTCGGCAGCGATCAGCGAGCGTTCGAACTGCTCCACCTGCTCGCTGAGGTTGCCGCTCAGCAATGGTGCTGCGGGTGCTGCTGCCGGAGGTGCCTGGCCATCCAGGGCCAGTTCCAGGCCAAGGGCGAAGCGCTCGGCGGCGTTCTGCAGTTCGCGCACATTACCCGGCCAGTCGTGACGCAGCAGCAGGGCACGTTGTGCTGGCTGCAGCGCGTGCGGTGACAGGCCATGTCGCTGGCTGGCGGCATCGGCGAAATGCTGGAACAACACCAGAATGTCATCGCCGCGTTCGCGCAGCGGCGGAATACGCAGCGGTGCGACGTTAAGGCGGTAATACAAGTCGGCGCGGAAGCGCCCCTGGTCTGCGGCCTGACGCAGGTCTTCCTTGGTGGCAGCGATGATGCGGATATCCAGCGGGATAAGCTGGTTGCCGCCCAGGCGTTCGACCACCCGCTCTTGCAGCATGCGCAGCAGTTTCACCTGAACATCCAGGCTCATGCTCTCGATTTCATCGAGAAACAGCGTGCCGCCGTTGGCAAATTCGAACTTGCCGATGCGCCGCTTCTGCGCGCCGGTGAACGCGCCGGGCTCATGGCCGAACAGCTCGCTTTCGACCACCGACTCGGCCAGTGCCCCCGCGTTGATCGCCACGAACGGGCCGTCGCGGCGGCTGGAAAGGTCGTGCAGGGCACGGGCCACCACCTCTTTGCCTGCGCCGGTTTCGCCCAAAATCAGCACATCGGCACGGGTGCCGGCCAAGGCGCCGATCTGCTCGCGCAGGCGCTGCATGGCCGGTGAATGGCCCACCAGGCGGGTGGCCAGCTGCTGACGGTCGCTTAGCGCCAGGCGCAGGCTGCGGTTGTCCAGCACCAGGCGGCGCAGGGCCAGGGCGCGGCGCACGCTGTCGAGCAGGGCGTCCGTGGCAAACGGCTTTTCCAGGAAGTCATAAGCCCCGGCGCGCATTGCCTGCACTGCCAGCGGCACATCGCCATGGCCGGTAATCAGCAGCACCGGTAGCTCGCTGTCGCGGCTGTGCAGTTGTTCCAGCAACTGCAAGCCATCGATACCGGGCATGCGGATGTCGCTGACCACCACGCCCGGCCAGTCGGCCTCGATTCGCTCGGCCAGGCCTTGGGCATCGGCCAAGGCGACTACCTTGAGCCCTGCCAGGTCCAGGGTCTGGCTCAAGGCCTGGCGCAGGTGGGGGTCATCGTCGACCAGGATGACCTGGGCTCGGCTGTCGATCAGTGTCTCGGTGGTCATGCCGAGGGGTCCTCCGAATTGGGCAAAGTAGCGCCAGGCGCGGCCACACGCAGCTGCAGGGTCAGCAGTGCGCCACCTTCCGGGTGGTTGGCCAGCAGCAGTTCACCACCCAGGGCGCGCATCAGGCTTTCGCAGATGGCCAGGCCAAGGCCCAAGCCCTGGGTACGGGTCTTGGTGGTGAAGAACGGCTCCTTGGCGTGCTCCAGGGCCTGGCGGCTGAAACCGGGGCCGTTGTCGCGGATGTACAGGTAGACGCAGCCATCACGTTGCTCGGCACTTAGCCACAGGCGGCGCGGGTTGGCCTTTTCGGTCAGGGCATCGAGGGCATTGGCCAGCAGGTTGCCCAGCACCTGGCGCAGGCGGGTTTCGCCGGCCTGTACCCACAAAGTGGCTTCAGGCAGGTCGCGGATCAGCTCTACGGCCATTGCCCGGCGGCGTTTGGCCAGCAGCGCCAGGGCATCGTCCAGGGCCGGCTGCAGGGCCACGCTTTCCGGGGCGTGGCGGTCGCGGCGGGCGAAGGCGCGCAGGTGGGCGATGATCGAGGCCATGCGCCCGGTCAGCTCGCCGATCAGCTTGAGGTTGCCGCGTGCGTCTTCGGTGCGTTGGTGGTCGAGTAGGATCTCGGCGTTTTCCGCGTAGCTGCGAATGGCCGCCAGCGGCTGGTTCAGCTCATGGCTGATGCTGGCCGACATGGTGCCCAGTACCGACAGCTTGCCGGCCTGCACCAGTTCGTCCTGGGCGCGCACGGCTTCCTGCTGAGCGTTCTCGCGTTCCAGCACGGCGCTTTTCAGGCGGGTGTTCAGGCCTTCGAGGTCGGCGGTACGTTCGGCTACACGTTTTTCCAGCTCTTGGCGGCCACGGGCCTCGAAGTCGATGCGGTCGATGTAATGGCGCCGCCGCTGCATCACCAGCCCGGCCAGCAGCATTACCACCAGCAAGGTGCCGGCGCCGATTGCCATCACCGTCTGTACCGAGCGGTCGACCAGTGTGCGTGGGGCAAGGATGCTCACTTGCCAGCCGGTTTCCTTGATGTCGCGGGTTTGGGAGATCCAGGCGTCCGGGCTGAGTACCAGCGGTTGCGGGGCCTGGGTCGGGTAGGGCTGGATGGCGATGATGGCCTGGCGCTCGGCCTCGCTCAGCACACGGGTGGCACGAAAGCGCCAGTCGGGCCGCGAGGTGAGGATGACCACGCCATTGTGATCGGTCAGCAACAACTGCTCAGGGGTACGACCCCACAGGGTTTCGGTGTGATCCAGGTCGACCTTGACCACCAGCACGCCCACGGTCCGCTCACGGTCCCGTACTGCTGCGGCGAAAAAGTAGCCGCGTTTGGCCGACGTGGTGCCCTGGCCGAAGAAACGGCCCAGATGCCCGGCCATGGCCTCGTTGAAGTAGGGACGGAAGGCGAAATTGCGGCCGACGAAGCTGTCGTGCTTGTCCCAATTGGAGGCGGCCAGGGTGTTGCCGCTGACGTCCATCAGGTACATCACCTCGGCACCGGTCTGCTGGACAATGTCTTTGAGCAGGCGGTTGGCGTTGGTCACCGCTTCCAGGCGGAACGGGTCGGCCAACACGCCACGCAATGCCGGCAGGTCGCCGAGGATTTGCGGGAGGGTCTCGTAGCGGTGCAGGGTGCCGAGCAGGTTGGCGACATACAGGTCGAGGGTCTGGCGGTTCTGCGAGGCCAGCTCTTGCTGGTAGTAGCGTTCGGCCAGATGGTGCAACGGCCACAGTAACGGTGCCAGGCACAGGGCCAGCAAGGCCAGGCTGCGCCAGCGGGGACGGCGTGGGGGCGTGGGTTTTGCGATCATCACGTATAGGCGCCAGAAAAGTCTGGCGCAATTATGCGCTAGTTAAGGGAGCAGTTCCGCCTCTGCCAGTGGCAGGCCGACCTTGTCCTTGTCCGACAGTACCGGTGGCTGCCGTAGCCCCCAGTCGATGCCCAGTTGCGGGTCGTCCCAGCGGATGCAGCGGTCGGCGCCGGGGTTGTAGTAGTCGGTGGTCTTGTAGAGGAATTCGGCCGATTCGCTCATCACCGCAAAACCGTGGGCAAAACCGGGTGGAATCCACAGTTGGCGGTGGTTGTCGGCCGACAGGTGCACGGCAACCCATTGGCCAAAGGTTGGCGAGCTTTTGCGCACATCCACGGCAATATCGCGGATCTCGCCATGCACCACGCGCACCAGTTTGCCCTGGGTGTTTGCCACCTGGTAGTGCAGCCCACGCAGCACGCCCTTGATGGAGCGCGAGTGGTTATCCTGGACGAATTCCACGTTCACGCCGGTTTGCCGTGCGAACTCACGGGCGTTGAATGCCTCGAAGAAAAAACCACGGCTGTCACCGAACACTTTCGGTTCGATGATCAGTACTTCAGGGATTGCGGTAGGGATGATGTTCATAGCGGCTCGCTGGCCCGTTGCTCACGTATTGACCCTAGTCGTCCTTGTCGGAATTTTCCGTGTGTAGCTGTAACAGGATGCATAGGGTGTGGCTATGGTAGACGGCAGGCTGCTCCTTTCACCAGGCTAAGGTTAGCTTGTGCCGATTGTTATCGATTTAAATGCGCCGAACGGCCCCGGAATTTCTACCGGATCGGCTTTAAATATCGATATATATCGGTTATAAATTGGCAAACGCCCCAGCGCACTCCGGCTTAGGGCCATCACAGAGGTCACCCATGAAAACCCTCAATTCCACACCCCGTGCCGATGGTTTCCACATGCCCGCCGAGTGGGCCCCGCAGACCCAGGTGTGGATGGTCTGGCCAGAGCGCCCGGACAACTGGCGCCTCGGCGGCAAGCCGGCGCAGGCCGCCCACGTAACCCTGGCCAAGGCCATTGCCCGCTTCGAGCCTGTAACCGTCGCGGCCTCCGCCGGCCAGTACGAAAACGCCCGTCGCCAGCTCGACCAGCCGAACATTCGTGTGGTCGAAATCAGCAACGACGACGCCTGGGTGCGTGACACCGGCCCAACCTTCGTCATCAACGACCATGGCGAAGTGCGCGGTGTGGATTGGGGCTTCAATGCCTGGGGCGGCTTCGATGGCGGCCTGTACGCGCCGTGGAACCGCGACGAGGAGCTGGCCGCCAAGGTGCTGGAAATGGAGCGCTGCCAGCGCTATCAGACCGAAGGTTTCGTGCTTGAAGGTGGTTCGATCCACGTGGACGGTGAAGGCACCGTGATCACCACCGAGGAATGCCTGCTCAATCGCAACCGCAACCCGCACATGAACCGCGAGCAGATCGAAGCGGTGCTGCGCGATCAGCTGGCGGTGGACACCGTGGTTTGGTTGCCGGATGGCTTGTTCAACGACGAAACCGACGGCCATGTGGACAATTTCTGCTGTTACGTGCGCCCGGGCGAAGTGTTACTGGCCTGGACCGATGATTCCAACGACCCCAACTATGCGCGCTGCCACGCGGCCATGGAGGTGTTGAAGAACACTCGCGACGCCAAGGGCCGTGAGTTCATCGTGCACAAGATGCCGATTCCGGGCCCACTGTTCGCCACCGCCGAAGAGTGCGCCGGTGTCGACCAGGTGGCCGGCAGCCAGGAGCGTGACCCGTCGGTGCGCCTGGCCGGTTCGTACGTGAACTTCCTGATCGTCAACGGTGGCATCATCGCGCCAAGCTTCGACGACCCTGCAGACGCCGAAGCCAGAGCGATCCTGGCGAAGATCTTCCCCGACCATGAGGTGGTGATGATCCCGGGCCGCGAGTTGCTCTTGGGTGGCGGCAATATCCACTGCCTGACCCAGCAGCAGCCGGCGCCGGTCAAGCGCTGAGCGTGAAGTGAATGAAGAGGCCCGTCGTGTGACGGGCCTTTTTTTTGGGGCGACGTCCGGGGCCTGGACTGGCATATGTTTTGTATTGTTTTTCAAATAGATAGCTTGGCCAGGCCGGGGTATCTGATCTGTAACAATACTTACGTAAATTAGCCGCTCACGGGCCAGGGAGTACGTGTGGACATGAACGTAGCAAGTGAGTCGGCTTTGCGCCCATCGGCAGTGAATCACCAATCGCTCAGGGTTGTGGCGAAGTGGTTGAAACACCATGGAAGCATCAGGGTCAGGACGACCGACCCACGACGTCTGCTTGCCGGGCGATACCCCCAGGGGCTGATCAGCGAAGCAGAAATGCAGGCGCTGATGGCGGTGTGGCACTGATCGAATCGGTTCTACCTGCACCGGCCTCTTCGCGGACATGCCCGCGAAGAGGCCGGTGCAGTCAACCAAGATCAGAAGCTGTAGCTACCCGTCACCACCAGGCTACGCGGGTCCCCTACCTGAATCTGCGCCGCACTGGTCGCTGAGCTGTAGTAGGTCTTGTCGGCAATGTTGCTCAGCGCCGCCCGTACATCCCAGTCATGGGTGCGGTACCCCGCCAATGCATCCCAACGGCCATACCCCGGCAATACCGTGGTGTTCTGGTTGTCCGCATAACGTTTACCCACCAACGTCAGGCCGGTTTCAGCGTACCAGCCCAGCTCTGGCTTCCAGGTCACGAACAAGCTGCCGTTGCGCTTGGCCACGTCATTGATGCGGTTGCCTTCCTGGCCGTTGTTGTCCTTGACGATGATGGCGTCCTGCAGGCCGATGCCGCCGCGTACATACCAGTTGCCAACGATATTGCCGGTGGCGGTCAGCTCGATGCCGCGCGAACGCTGCAGACCGCTGAGCAAAATGTTTTCCGGGATCAGCGGGTCGCGGGTGCGGCGGTTGTACAGCTCCAGCTCGTAAATGGCCAAGGTGGTGGTCAGGCGCTGGTCGAGCCAGTCGCTCTTCACGCCGATTTCCTTTTGACGGGTTTCTTCCGGCTTGGCGTCGTTGCCGTTGCCCGGCGCATCTGGAGTGATGCCGATCAGGCCGCCGCCCACCGGCGAAAAGGTCTTGCTCCACGAAGCGTAGAACGAATGGTCGCGCCACGGCGTGTAGACCACGCCCAGGCGCGGGCTGGTGCTGTTGCTGTCCTGTGGTTCGCGCACGCCATCCTTGTTGGTGGTTTGCACATCGAATTGGTCGAAGCGTACCCCAGCAAGGATCTGCCACTGATCGTTCAGGCGGATCTGGTCCTGCAGGTAAAGGCCACGGCTATCGACCACGGTGTGGTTGTCACTCGACACCGTCATAGGGCCATTGTGCTGCTGGCTGCGGTCGGGGTTGTTCAGGTCCAGGCCTGGAACCGCCTGGCCACCCTTCGCAACAGGCAAGGCGGTGTACAGCAGAGGGTCACGCCGCTGGTTACCGAACTCCAGGCCTACAAGCAGCTTGTGTTCCAACCCCAGGGTGTCGAAGTCGCCCTCGGCCTCCAGGTTATTGAACAGGTTGCGGGTGTTGAGGTCCTGCTGCCAACGCTGGCGGGTCACGGTGTTGGTGCCGGCGTTGTAGCCGACGACATAGGTGTTGTCGAACTCACTGTCGAGCTTGAACAGGCCCAGGGTATGGCGCAGCTGCCAGGTTTCGTTCAGCTGGTAGTTCAGGCGTGAGCGCAGGGACTGGGCGTGATCATCGATATAGTCGCGCGGGTCACCGTAGGTGGTGCCGCGGCTCACGTCGGCCGGGCGGCCGTTGACCCCGGGGATACCCCGGTCGGGTGTGCGGTTGTAACGGCTGTATTCGTATTGCACCAGCCAGTTCAGGTCGGGGTTGATCTGCCAGCTGATCGACGGGGCGAACAGTTGGCGGCTGCCGTGAACACCATCGCGGAAGCTGTTGTTGTCCTGGTTGCCCATGTTCAGGCGCAGGCTGACGGTGTCGCTGGGGTCGGCGCTGAGGTCGGCATACAGGCTGCGCAGGTCTTCACTGCCGGCCTGCGCTTCGAGGGTCGAGCGTCGGCCCGGCTCCGGTGCCTTGCTGACCCGGTTGACGATACCGCCCTGGCTGCCACGGCCGTATAGCACCGCCGCAGGCCCCTTCAGTACCTCGACCCGCTCGATGTTGTGCAGGTCGCGGATGTACTGGCTGTCGTCACGAATGCCGTCCAGGTAAAAGTCGTTGCTGGCCTCGAAGCCGCGGATGCGCACACTGTCGAAGCGGGTATCGGCGCCGCTGCTGACGTTGGGGATGCCCTCCAGCGCCTTGCCCAAGGTGTTGCTGCCGTAATCCAGCACGTTGACGGTCTTCACCGTGTCGATGGCCTGGGGGACATAGCGCACCGGCGTCGAGGTGCGGGTGGCGGTGCTTACCTCCTTGACCCGTGGGTTGTCCTTCTCGCGCTCGCTGTCGGCGGTAATCGACGACTCTGGCAGCGTGGTGGTGGCGGCACTCGCCAGGTCGACGCTGAACAGCAGCGACAGGCCAAGCGTCAGGGGTGAAAGGCGGCAGGGTACAAGCATGGGCACATCCGGACCGGGCAGGTGAAAAGAAAGGCGCGAATGGTAATGCTTGCTATTTACTCTTGCTTGGGTATTTGTAAAGGCTTGTCTTTACATATGTGTCTGTTTGTAACATCCCTGATCGCAGCGACTTTGCCTGTTGGGGCAACCTTGTGCTGTGAAAACGGCTCCACGGGAAGTTGTCCGTGCGATCAAAAGGCTTTTTCCCACACAAGATAAAATGCCCGCTGATAGCGCAAACCTGTATGGAAATGCACCAGGCTCACCGGTGATTTTGGTTATATCAACCTGCATTTCACGATTTTTTGACATTTGTAATCGCACACGGCTAGGATTCGGCCAACGCCTGCTGGCCATGATCTTGGCCAAGCTGCTGCCAAGGGCCGCCGTGTATTACCGGTTGGCCCGCCCGGCTGGATCCGCATAGCGTCGAACCTACGAAGGGGCGTTGGTTCCTGGCGTCATATTGCAGAGCGTTTTTGATTAAGAAATAAGGAAAACAACATGTTGAAAACCAGGATCAGCCTGGTCGCCTTGGCGATGATCGCCGCGACCCAGGCACAGGCCAATGAACAGGCCGACAGCAAGGGCTTCATCGAGGACAGCCACGCCAACGTCCTCCTGCGCAACGCCTACATCAACCGTGACAAGAAGCACGGCACCGACGACCAGATCGAATGGGGCCAGGCGTTCATCGCCAACTTCTCCTCCGGCTTCACCCAAGGCACCGTCGGCGTCGGTGTCGACGCATTCGGCCTGTACGCGGTGCGCCTCGATGGCGGCAAAGGCCACAACGGTGGCGGCGGCGTCGACTTCTTCAAACCGCACGAAACCACCAACGCCGAAGGCAACGCCAGCTCGCCGCACAACCTGGCCCGTGGTGGTGCTGCAGTGAAATTCCGCATCTCCAACACCGTGCTGAAATACGGTGACCAGATGCCAGCACTGCCTGTGCTGCAGTACGACGATGCACGTCTGCTGCCAGAAAGCTTCACCGGTACCCTGATCACTTCCAAAGAAATCCAGGGCCTGGAACTGAACGCCGGTCGTTTCACCCAGGAAGCGCGCAAGAGCGCAGAGGGGCGTGATAGCGGTGGCCTGAAGTCGATCAACGTCTTCGGTGGTAGCTACAAGTTCACCGACAACTTCACCGCTTCGCTGTACACCGCCGACAACGAAGACGTGATGAAGAAGCACTACCTGGGCTTGAACTACGTCTTCCCGATCGCCAGCGACCAGTCCCTGACCCTGGACTTCAACGGCTACAAGTCGGACATCGACCACAAGTACGTACAAGCCGCTGGCCTGAACGGCGACTCCAACACCATCTGGAGCCTGGCCGCCACCTACGCGTACGGTGCCCACTCGTTCACCCTCGCTCACCAGCGCAGCACCGGCAGCACTGGCTACAACTACGGCTTCTACCAGAACGCCGGTGGCGTGGGTGACGGTGGTTCGACCATCTACCTGGCCAACTCGTACTGGTCCGACTTCAATGCCGAAGACGAGCGCTCCTGGCAGCTGGGCTACGGCCTGGACTTCGGTGCCTACGGCATTCCGGGCCTGACCTACAAGCTGGCCTACGTGGTGGGTGACAACATCAACACCCGCAACGTTGCCAACCCGCAGGGCTTTGGCGAAGGTAAAGAGCGCGAGATCTTCAACCAGATCCGTTACGTGGTGCAGGACGGCCCGGCCAAGGACCTGTCCATCAAGCTGCGTAGCTCGTTCGTGCGTACCAACAACGCCGTGCAGCAGAACGGTTACAACGACGACGGCAACGAAGTCCGCGTATTCGTCGAGTACCCGATCAGCATCTTCTGATGCTGATGTGATGTACCCAACAGCCCTGGCCTATGCCGGGGCTGTTTCTTTTCGGCGCAAGGTTACTGCCGGAGCCGGTGTTGCATCTGTGGTTTCCGGTGCAAAACTGTCGCTACGCGCCATCCGCCACATCCGTGCATAAAACTCGCTTTCGATCGAGCCGCTGAGCAATTCGCCCGGCTTGAGGAAGGTGTGCAAGTCTGAAAACAACCCGATCTCGCTGGGGCTGATACGCCGTGCCAGGTGCTTGGGCTTGAGCTCCGAAGGGTGCTCCAGGCCCGCGGCAGCCAGCATCTCGGCCAGGGTGTGCAGGGTGTTGCGGTGGAAGCTGGCCACCCGCTCGGCCTTGTCCGGCACTACCAGGGCGCGCTGGCGCAGTGGGTCTTGCGTGGCCACGCCGGTCGGGCACTTGTTGGTATGGCAGCTTTGCGACTGAATGCAGCCAATGGCGAACATGAAGCCGCGTGCCGAGTTGACCCAGTCAGCGCCGATGGCCAACACGCTGGCAATGTCGAAGGCGCTGACGATCTTGCCTGCTGCGCCGATGCGAATGCTCGAGCGCAGGTTCAGGCCAACCAGGGTGTTGTGCACGAACATCAGGCCTTCGCGCATCGGCACGCCCATGTTGTCGCTGAATTCGCGTGGTGCCGCGCCGGTACCGCCTTCCTTACCATCGACGACGATGAAGTCCGGGGTGATGCCGGTGGCGAGCATGGCCTTGGCAATGCCCATGAACTCCCACGGGTGGCCCAGGCAGAACTTGAAGCCTACAGGTTTGCCGCCCGACAGCTTGCGCAGGCTGGCCACGAACTGCAGCAACTCGACTGGTGTGCGGAAGGCGCTGTGCGCTGCCGGCGAGATGCAGTCCTCACCTGCGCGCACGCCGCGGGTCTGGGCAATTTCAGGGCTGACCTTGTGCCCCGGCAAAATGCCGCCGTGGCCTGGTTTGGCGCCCTGGCTGAGCTTGATTTCAATCATCCTCACCTGTGGCGATTTGGCCTGTTCGGCGAAGCGCTGTGGGTCGAAGCGACCGTCCTCGGTGCGGCAGCCGAAGTAGCCGCTGCCGATTTCCCAGATCAGGTCGCCACCGTGTTCACGGTGGTACGGGCTGATGCTGCCTTCGCCAGTGTCATGGGCAAACCGGCCCATGCGTGCGCCGCGGTTGAGCGCGGCGATGGCATTGGCACTGAGGGCACCGAAGCTCATGGCCGAAATGTTGAAGATCGAGGCCGAATAGGGCAGACGGCATTGCGGCCCGCCAATGGCAATGCGAAACGATGCCGGGTCTGGGGTAGCCACCGGCAGCATCGAATGGCTGATGAACTCGAAACCGGGCTTGTAGGCATCGTTCAGAGTGCCGAAGGCTTTCTCGGCACTTTCGTTCTTGGCCCGTGCGTAGACCAGCGAGCGTTGCGACCGGGAAAACGGCAGCTTGTCGTCGTCACCCTCGATCAGGTACTGGCGGATTTCCGGACGGATAGTTTCGATCAGGTAGCGGATATTGCCGAGGATCGGGTAGTTGCGGCGTACCGCGTGGTGACTTTGTCGCAGGTCGTTCAGGCCGACCAGGCTAAGCAATGCGGTGATCAGCGTTACTGGCCACAGCCAGGCATGTTGGGCGAGCAGCGGTAGGCTGGCGAAGCTGAAGACAAGGCAGAGCGCGAGGCAGGCGTAGCGGCTGGGCAGAGAGTGTTTCATGGGTCCATCGCAGGCAGGATGACCGGGCATAGGATAGGCAAAGGCGGGGCAGGGAAAACCTGGGGAATTGGTAAAAGACTATTACCTGATTGCGTATGCCAGAGCGCTCGCCGTCAGATGGGGAGCAGTATGCTGACCCGCAACCCACCGCCCTCACGGTTCGACAGCATCAGCTCACCGCCATGGCTGGTTGCAATCCGCTGGGCAATGCTCAACCCCAGCCCATACCCTCCCGAGGCCTGGTTACGCGAGCCTTCGCCGCGCACGAACGGGTCGGTAATGGTCGTCAGCAGCGCGGGCGCGATCCCCGGCCCACGGTCGTCGATATGGATGAATACCCCTGTGCTCGCTCGCTCCAGCGTGACCGAAATGTCTTGGGCATAGCGCAACGCATTCACCAACAAATTTTGCAGGCAACGCTGCAACAGCAAGGCATCCACCCGCACGCTGCCTGCCTGGCCGTGTACTGGCAGTGGTTCCTCGGCGCAGGCCAGGTCCGCACACTGGCGCGCCACCAGCCGGTCCAGGTCCACCTGCTGCAAATTCTGCTGCTCCCCCGCACGCAGGTAATCGAGGACCTGGCCGATCATGTCGTCCATCTGTGTGATGTTCTGCCGCAGGCGTTGGCGGTGTTCGTCGTCGGGCAGGCGCTCCAGGCGCAGGCGCATTCGGGTCAGTGGTGTGCGCAGGTCGTGTGATACGGCAGCCAGGAAGTAGGCTTTGTCGTTGACCATGGCTATCAGCCGCTGCTGCATGGCGTTGAACGCTTGCGCCGCCTGACGCACTTCCTCCGGGCCATCCAGCGCCAAGGGCGGTTGCTCGAGGTTAGCGCCCAGGCCGCGTGCGGCATCGGCCAGGCGACGCAGCGGGCGCAGGCACAGGCGCACGGCAATCAGGCACACCAGCAATACCGCGACAATCCGCAGGGCGTACACCCGCAACAGGTAGTCGCTGATCAGCACCCAAGCCGACTCGCCGCTCCAACCCTGCAGTTCCTGGCCATCGACGGTCAGCCAGTGACCATCGGCCAACGGCACCGCGAACTGGATATGCGCCTGGGCCGTGCGCAGGCCGAACAAGCTGCGCCAGACGATCGGCTGGCCCAGTTCATCGGTCAGTTGCACCTTCATCAGGCGCACGTCCTGGGCATGCCCCAGCTCGTACTTGAGGGCCTGCTGCAGCAACAGCTCGATGCGCCTGCGCCCGCGGCGCTCGTCATGCTCCGGCGTGGGCAGGCTTTCGGCGCAGCGTAGCTGGTAATGGGCTGGTGGCTGCAGCATGCCGCCGTGGCAGTCGGCCTGGGCAATCAGTGGAGCGCTGCGCGCAGCGACCAGCCGCACAGGCGCCTCGAGCACCTGGGCGAAACGCACATCGAACCAGATGCTGCTCGACATCAACTGAATCACCAGCGTGCCGCTGACCATGATCAGCAGCAACTGACCAAACAAGGTGCGTGGCCACAGCCGGCGAAGCCAGCGCATGTCAGGTATCGGCCTCGTGGCTGGCGATGCTCAGCAGGTAGCCTTCGTTGCGGATGGTAAGGATTTGCGCGGCCCCCGCCGGTGCACGGCGCAGTTGCTGACGCAGGCGGCTGACGCACATGTCCACTGAGCGGTCGTCGGGCAGGTGGTCGCGGCCGAACGCACTGCGCGTCAGCTGGTCGCGGGAGACCACGCGGTTGTTGGCTTCCAGCAGTTCACGCAGTACGCGGTAGTCGGAGCGCGGCAGGGTCAGGGTCTCGCCATCGGGCCGAGTCAGCAGGCGCTTTACGTGTTCCAGGCGAAACCCGGCGAACAGCTGCGCATCCACCACGGCGGGCTCTTCGGCCTGTGCGTCCAGGCGTTGCGGGCGACGCAGCACGGCCTTGATCCGGGCGATCAGCTCGCGTGGCTCGAAGGGCTTGGCCAGGTAGTCGTCGGCACCCACCTCCAGGCCGATGATGCGGTCCAGCGTGCTGCCTTTGGCCGACAGCATGATCACCGCCAGCCCAGGTGTGGCCTGCAGCTGACGGCACAGGCTCAGACCGTCCTCGCCAGGCAGCATCAAGTCGAGCACCACCAGCTCCACTTTTTGCCGGGCCAGCTGCTCGCGCATCTGTTCACCGTCGGCCGCAGCTAACACGGTGTAGCCGGCATCTTTCAGGTAATCGCAAAGAAGTTCGCGGATCTCGTCGTCATCATCGACAACCAGCAGGGTCGTGCTCATGCGGAAAAACACCTGTTCGGTGAGGGCCGGTGGCGCTCATTACGTTCAATTACATCCCCGTACATGTCGGGTCTGGAGCCCGGAGGGCCGGTCCCTAGAATCCTAACAAAAAATCATCTGCAAATACGAAGTCTTCCCAAATGAATGCTATGAGCACCCCGAAAGTCTTCACCCCCAGCAGCCCAAGTGGCAGTCGTCTCAAGCCGCTGGCCTTCTTCGTTGCCGTTGCCATCAGCGGTGGCGCCATGGCTGCCGACGGTAAACCCCTGGAGCTGGATGCCACGCAGATCGAAGACAGCGCGTTACTGCCAGCCGACGATGCCGGCCAGTTGGGCTACACGGTCGAGCGCACTCGCAGCTCCACCGGCCTCGATCTGACGCCGCGACAGACGCCACAATCGGTCACCACCATCACCCGTCAGCAGATGGATGACCGCGACATTCACACCATCGAGCAGGCGCTGCAAACCACGCCGGGCGTAACGGCCAACAAGTCCGAAGTGGGTGGGCGCACCGACTACCGTGCCCGTGGTTACTCGATCAGCAACTGGAAGGTCGATGGCCTGCAGACCCAGGGCGGCTCCGACTTCAGCGGCAGCGGCAATGCGCTGAACATGGACCTGTACGAACGCATCGACATCGTGCGCGGCGCCAACGGCCTGCTGGGCGGCACCGGCGACCCGTCGGCCACCGTCAATCTGATCCGCAAGGCACCGACCAAAACCTTCGGCGGCAGCGCCTACGCCACCTACGGCAGCTGGGACAAACGCCGTCTGGGTGCCGACCTAAACCTGCCATTGTCCGAAGACGGCCGGCTGCGCTCGCGCTTCGTCATGACCCAGCAGGACGCCAACTCGTTCCGCGACAACCAGTCCGAGCGCTCCCGCGCCGCGCTGGCCAATTTCGAATTCGATCTGGACGAGGCGACCACCCTCGGCGCTGGCTACCAGTACGAGTACAACAAGGTGGTTGGTGGCGGCTGGGGGGCGAACATCCCGCTGTGGTACCGCGACGGCAGCAAGACCGACCTGCCACGTAGCACCAACGTGGTGCCCAGCTGGAGCTTTGGCGAGTACACCACCCGCACTGCGTTCGGCTCGCTGGAGCACCGCTTCGACAACGACTGGACCCTGGACCTGAAAGGCGCCCAGGCCACTACCGAAGCCCTGAACCACCGTGGCCTGGCGAAGGTCAACTCGGCGGGCCGTGGCAGCTACGGCGGCTACTGGGACCAGGATGGCAGCGGCGCCGTGCTCAATGGCCTGCACAGCTCCAGCGACACCACCCAGCAATCGGCGCAAATCGACCTGTCCGGTCCGTTCCAGTTGTTCGGCCGTACCCACCAGGCCATGGTTGGCTACAACGACAGCCGCACGGTGGGCTGGTCGCCGGAATACTCCTGCACCATGGTCGGTGACGGCATGGCCAGCGCGCCTGCTTTGGGCTGCCAGTTCCGCGCCAACAACGGCTTCCCGCTGACCGACTGGCGCAATGGAGTGGATGACGACTACGACATCCTCGCCTCGCGCACCGGCCGCCACAGCAAGACCACCACCCGCCTGCAGGGCATGTACGCCGCCACCCGCCTGAGCATCACCGACCCGCTGTCGGTGATCGTCGGCGTGCGCACCAGCAACTACTCGTCCGTTACCCGTAGCGTGGCCGGCGTGCGCAGCAGCCAGGAAGAGAACGGCATCGTCACCCCTTACCTGGGTGCGGTGTACGATCTCAACGAGAATTACTCGGTGTATGCCAGCTACACCGACATCTTCACACCGCAAACTTCTGAAACCAGCAGCGGCAGCAAGGTCGAGCCGATTCGCGGGCAAAGCTACGAGACCGGCATCAAAGGTGAGTGGTTCGATGGCCGGTTGAACGCCTCGGCGGCGTACTTCCGCACCAAGCAGGAAAACAAGGCCGTGCTGGATGGCGACCTGACCACCCCGACTGGTGGCAATGCCTACAAGGCCGGTTCCGGGCAGGAAACTGACGGTATCGACCTGGAAGTCGCGGGTGCCCTGAGCCCCAACTGGAACGTGTATGCCGGCTACACCTACCTGCATTTCCGCCGCGTCGACAGCGACGGTCGCAGCGACCCGTCGCACCTGTTCAAGGCCTCGACCACCTACCGCCTGAGCGGCCCGCTCGACCGCCTCACCCTGGGCGCAGGCGTGACCGCGCAAACCAACATTCGCGCCATTTCCAGCCCGGCAGGTCAGCCCACCAATGGCGTGAGCAATGGTGCCACTGACGTGAACTGGTCCGGTTATGCCATCTGGAATGCCATGGCCAAGTACCAGCTGACCGACGACACCAGCGTCAGCCTCAACGCCAACAACCTGTTCGACAAGCACTACTACACCCAGTACGGGTTCTACGCCGGGGCAATCTATGGCGACCCGCGTAACCTTTCGCTGACGGTCAGCACTGCCTTCTGATCAGGCACGGTCAAGTGTAGGAGCGGCCTTGTGTCGCGATGGGCCGCGCAGCGGCCCTTCTTCACCCGGGCTCTGCCTCTTGCCCCCGAACAACCGACTTCTCCAGCCGGCCCTCCAAGCTCTCCCAATCCTCGCCAAACAGCTCTATCGGATGCATTGTTCGATCTGCACCGTTGCCACAGGCTAGGGCTTTGGCTGGGCAGTAGAGGTCGCAGCCCCAGCAGATACGCTCGGGATGGCTGGGGTTTGTGGGGAATTTCTTGGCCATGGGGTGCTTCCCTCAAGGGCTGCCTGAAAACAGGCTATGCCTCATGGCTGCAGGGAGCTTGATCGAAATCAAACGCTGCAGTAATTGCACGAGCACGCTGAGGGGGAAGGCTGCAGTCTTTTGGCGACTGCAGGGTGTTTGATGTGGGTATTCAAAGAAAAACGGTACAAACAAAAAAGGCCCACCTTTCGGTGAGCCTTTTTGATACTGCGTATGGTGCCGGCACCAGGAATCGAACCCTGGAACTACTGATTACAAGCCGTTTGCTCTGATGGTTTTCGAGAGGTCACCGATTCTCATGGGATGCCGTGATAACCAGAGAAAGCCCCACATAACGCCGTCTTGATGTCTTTCTATGTTTCACCCGATAGCGTACCTTTGCATCGAAAACGGGGATCGAACGGGGAAAACGTGGAGGCAACGGGGAAAAATGGCTAAGCGCACGCGCATGACTGAGATGGAGGCATACTCCGTAAAAACCCGACAGTCTGAGCCGGTGGGTTCTCGTGGAAAGGGCACTCTGCTTCTCGAGCGCAAAGCATCAGGTGCAATCCAGGCCTATTACCGAGAGCGCACACCTGACAGCGATAAGAGGCTGGTGCTGGGGACGCTCTCCAAGAAGCCCCGTGTAGGGACAGGTGAGCATACCCTTGATGGAATCCGCGCCGAGGCGATGCGTATCTCTGTTGAGGCCGCGGCTGCGGGAGGCCTGGCCAAGTACCTGACGTATGTTGCTGAACAGAAGGCAGCAGTCGAGATCGAGCAAGAGAACGCGGCTGCGCGGATGGAACAAGAGAGGCTTGAGCGCTTGCGCTTGGCTGAGATAGACGCAGCCCGCGGCAGCTTCCATGACCTTTTCTTAGATTACATCGAGTCACGCCGGGCCAAGGCGACCATAGGCGTTGTGAAAGAGCTGGAGCGCTTGTTCAAGAGCAACCTGGCAACCCCCCATCCCGACATCATGCTGATGAAGGCCCGGGACATTCGATCAGAGCATATCCTCACGATCCTCAACCCGATCTGGAATCGCGGCTCCAAGGTCCAGGCCGATCGGATGCGTTCTTTCCTTGTCGCGGCTTTCAATCATGGCCTTACGGTCGAGAGCGTCGTAGGGCGCTCAAACGACAAGGTCTATAGCCTTGAGATCAACCCGGCCGCAATGGTGAAGGTGGAGAAGGTCTCCGCTCCTGTCGAGCGGGCCCTCTCGGATGCTGAGCTGAAGCACTTTTGGCAGACGATCGAGAGCACAGATGGCATTGGTCCGGTGATGGCGCTGCTGTTCAAGTTTGTAATCGCGACTGGTGGCCAGCGCATCAAGAACATCGTCGAAACCACATGGGCTGACTACGACCTGGACGAGGGCACTGTTCTACTCGTTCACCGTAAGGGAAGGGGCGGGCAGACCTTGAGCCGGCCGCACCTGGTCCCGCTTTCGGATCGTGCGATCTCGATCATGCGGCGCGTGCTTGAAATCAGCGGTGACCATCAATGGCCTTGGACTACGCATGGCAAGCAGCCCTTCGTTATCAGTAGTCCGACCCATGCGATAGCGGATTGGATGGATTCCAAGCATGCTGTGGTCGACGGAGTGCGGATGTCGCCCTTTTCGCCCCGCGACCTGCGCCGCACTTGCACCCAGCTTATGCAGCGGTGCGGTGTTGATGATCGCCTGTCCGACCTTCTGCAGGCGCATGGCCAAACGGGGGTTGTATCGAAGCACTATCGGAACAACGCTGAGGCTGCGTTACCGGAGAAGCGTCGAGCACTTGAACAATTTGAGCACTGCTTGGCAGTTGCTCTGGGCGAGCTGAAAAATAAAGATGGCAATGCGCTATCAATGGGGCGGCGGGTCAAGAAAAGCTCCAGGTCAAAGCCGTAACGCATGTCAGCGGCCCCATTCTTGCAGGCGAAGAAGCCGGGCTGATTTAGCAGCTAAATTTTGAGCTCCCGCTTCAATCCCGCCTCCCACCATAGATGCCTGGGCGCCGATGGCTTCAGCAGCGCTGATGATCATTCCGCCCCCCAGGCTGCTGCACGTCGACATTCTCCGCTTGGGGCGACCTCAGGCCCTTATTCAATTCAAAAGAACCCATGGGGAACAGGTCGGAACGGTGAATAGGGTAGCGAATAAGCCCAAATAAACAACGTATCGTATTACGCAGCGTTGTTAGTTACCGGTCAGGATCTTCTGCATCTTACAAAAGAGCGTGCGCGCCACAAAATCGTACTTCATGGTTTTGTGGCGCGAGGTGACGGCTACTTGTTACAGATGAAAAAGAAGATCGGTGCGTGATTGCGAGATGTGGACGGGCGAGGATCGAATGAGGCCCTCATGAGGCCCTCAATAGGGGCCAGTAAAACCGGGGGTTTCAGACGCATCACCTACCGTTCGTCGGCATTTTTTCCTGAATCCATAATCTGCTTTTGCACGTATTGAGACCTTGTTGGTACGTATGGGGACGTATGGGGCAATGTATACAGGCGCGGGTAGAATGGCTGAGAGGTTTAGTTATCTAAAGGTAACTGCTGACGAGCAGAGAAAGTTGTTGCGACATCACGGGCATCGCCGCTAACATCTGGGCATTCCTAAAGCAGCCGCCAGTTATTTAAACACTATGGCGAACTGTTGGGATGATGGGTCGCGAATCTGCAGACAAAGAAAAGCCCCGACGCTACCAACGTCGAGGCCTTGATCGGGAAGGACGCTACCAACGTCCGCTGCATGATGGTCGACCCAGCAAGCACCCCGAGGTGAAGCATTTCTACGGGCTTCGCGGCGGACTGTAGTACCGGAAGGAACAATACGCAACTGGGTATTTATGCAGTGGCTATGGGCCCTTCAAGCAGTTCGCTCCCTCGGTACGTCTATATCTTAGAGGTACCTACCATGGCTCAAGCCGCCACTTGCATTGCCGATGTACCCAACCTGCCGATCCCCGGCGCCCGCGCTACCGCAGCTCAGCTTTGCGCCAAGTATCAAGTCAGCCGCTCCACTTGGTGGCGCTGGTCCAAAACTCCCGGCTTTCCGGCTCCTATTCGCTTCGGTCGTTCTGTCCGTTGGGAACCTGACTCTGTGGAATCCTTCCTGCGCAGCCAGGAGGCCTAACCCATGATGTCCAATCAACTCTGCGTGAGCGCAGAGAAGGGATCGGCTGGCTTGGAAAAAGCGGTTCTATCCCTTCCCGTACCCTTAAAAAATTTGGTGCATCCCCGCGAGGTCCAGCAGGGGCATAAGAGCGAGCGCGATCAAGCAGGCTGTGAAGGCGAGGGGGCATGAACATGGCAGACACTCCGCCTCTCAATAGTGGTTGCCCAGCGTGCGATAACAATGACACCAGCGGCAGCGCGCAGCGTATTCGCTTGCTTGCCCACTTGCGCCAGCACGGCTCGATCAACACCTTCCAGGCCATCGCGCAGCTGAACATCGTGCGCCCGGGCGCGCGTATTGCCGAGCTTCGCGCCCTGGGTCACAAGATTGCTACTCATCTGAGCACGCTGAAAGATGACCATGGTCGCGATCATCGCAAAGTGGCCACGTACTTCCTGAGCGCTGGGTCGGCGCAGAAGGTGGTCGAATGATGCCGTCACTAAAGATCCGCGATGAACGGTCGATAATTCTGGTTGCAGGCAATTGTGATGCTCGGTATGGTTCGCCGGTCGCTGCAAATTCAGCGGCCGGGTTTGGCGACCCGTCACACGTTAGGCGCAACAGCGCCCCCATCACGATTGCAGGCGCTTTTTTTGTGCCCGCAGTCCCGTGTTATGGCGGCTGTGCGCGGGAGACCTTCGGGTCTGCCGGGTTCCTAACGTCCCGGTTCGCCAACCTGCGTACAGCTGCCACCCATAATCGTTTGGCGACGGTTCGTGGCAGCTCCCACTCAACGTTAGGAGCTCGACCCATGCACGCCCTCAATCCATCCAAAATCCGCGCACACGCCCACCGGCGTCTGGCCCTGGCCGCACTTCGCGCAAATTCTTCCCTGTCTGTCCGTCTCGCCCGCTATAACCATCACGCCGAGATCGCCCGCGCCCTGGAAGGGCAAGGCGGTGCTCAGTGACTCACATTCAGCAAGTCGTCGAGGCCATACAGGGCTTCATCCAGTCTCAGGTCGTGGTCACGAATCCAGGGCAACAAGTGTTCCGTCTACCCCCAGTGGTTGGGGTAGGCCTCGCAGGTGATATCGCCACTTTGGTAAGTGCGGACTTTCCGCAAGCAGCTGTGAGCATCCTGGGTCGTTGCCGTGGCTCTTTGGCCGGGCTGGACGAGGCCATGCGTGTGTCGGATGAAGTCCGTGCCGCGTTGGAGGAATGCCGGCGACAGGCGCACCCAGGCGCAGCTCTGGTGGAACACTTTCAGGCGGCTGTCAATGTCGGAGGTGCCCAATGAATCACTTCCCAATCGATGCAACCATTGAAGGCGAGGTGCTTTCAGAGGCGGTTCTTGATGCCCGCGAGATGTGCTGCATGAACTTTGCCCGCGACGAGCACAAGAAGCTGGAGACGATCCTGTTGACGCTCGTGATCCCAGCGCTGGGCGGGTATGACAACGAGCTGGCCTGCGACATTGCCCGTCACCTCGAGCAGATCCAGTCCTTCAGCGGCAATTATTGTTGGCGCCATCGCCACCTTGGTGCCTCGCATGGTGTTGTTGGCCAGCCTGCTGCTAACGGAGGTCTTGTATGACTTCCGTTATCCAGATGCCGGACGATATCCGGGACGATCTTCGCGACGTGCAAGGCATCCTTGTGCTGTTGAGCATGGCCCTGGCAGTGATCGCCTCGCCTGCCACCCCAGTCATCGTTGCCCGTGTCACTGCCGTGATGGCGCAGCACACCGCCATGGCCTGGGCCGAAATGCTGGACGGCATGATTGCTGAGCAAGGGGGTGATCTGTGAAGACCGACACCACCCAGCGCATCACCCGCACGCAATACCGTGACTTCGCCGAGCTGGCCAAGGAGAGCGGCCTGGCTTTGACGATTGCCACCTTCACTGAGCTTGGTGGCATCTGGGGCGAATACAGCTGCTGGGCGCAGCCGATCGTTCGTGACGCATTGAGCGATCAAACCCAACGTGACGAGCGGGTTGCTATCAAGCTGGCAACCAGTATCAATGCGGGCCGTTTCCGCAGCGCTACTCGTCCGGAAATTGACTGGTCGGCGCTGGATGACAGCGAGATTTATTCATTCATCTTGCATCACGAGATTGGCCACCACCTCGACAACTTCTCGCTCTGGGACTTGATCCTCGCTCCCGATCAGGTGGTAGGCGACCAATGCCACAAGGTGATGTACCGCGTGAACGAGATGCTGGCAGACCGTTATGCGTGGGAGCAGGTGCGGCCTGGCGAGCCACTGCCGCTGAGCGAGACGGGTAAGCGCATGCAGGAGGTAATGGCCGATGACCTGGATCTGTTGCAAAGGCACCTCCCCCGTAAGCGCAGAAAGCCCAGGGCACTGCCGGGCGGCCAGTACGCCTATGTGCCTGCCTCGATGCTGAAAACCGAGGAACTGGCCGCATTCGTCGGGCCGCACGTCTCCCCGGCGCTGATTGAGCACACCCGGAACCACCGCCGCGTTCATCGTCGCGACTCCAGACTGAGGGGTTAAACATGACCAATTTTCAACAGCGCCGCGCTGCGCTGAGGGATTCGTTCATCCCGAAGAAAGCCACCGAGCTGTATTACGTGAGACATCCGAAGGTCGACCGGGCGCTACTGGGGCCGTTCTTGAGCCTGGCCGACGCCGAGTGTGGGCGCGTAGTTTTGCGTAGTCCTGATGCGGTGGTGACGGCCTGCCGCGTCGAGTCGCTCGGCGCGCTGACCTACTGGCACGCGGTGAACAATGGCCAAGTTTGCCGGACCTTCGCAGGCGCTGAAGGGGTGAACCATGAGTAAGGTCACTTCCATTCGACGCAAGGGTGCCGGTGGTCCGCCGACTGCTGGCGCCTACATCGACAGCGCCAGCTACACGCTGCTGGTGGAGAGCCTGGCGGGGTTTCTGGAACTGCGCATTGCCGAGGGTGACGCTGGCCGTCACTGCCCTGAGCTGGAGCGCCTGACCAATCAACTGGAACGGCTGGCCAAGCGCTTCACGCCGCCGCAGGGGGCCGCATGACTGATCCTGTGATCTTGTTCAGCGACGTGCTCCAGTCGGCCTATGGTCTGCTCGACTGGTTACCACTGGACGATGGCGACATTCACCGCTTCCACGTCCCCGGCGACAAGCCCGGCACGCTCAATGGCTGGTACTGCCTGTTTGCTGATGGCATTGCCTCGGGCGCGTTCGGGAGCTGGAAGACGGGCGGCACCAACACTTGGTGTAGCCGTGAGCCGGTGGACGCCCGCGAAGCCGAGCAGGTGCGCCAGCGCATCGAGCAAGCCCGGCGCCAGCGGGAGGCCGAACGGCAGCGGCGCCAGCTTAGGGCGGCCGGCCTGGCGCAGCGCTGGTGGCGTGACGCCCGTCGTGCTGATCCGGCCCACCCCTACCTGGTCGCTAAGTCCATTCGAGCTCACGGTTTGCGCCAGCGTGGTGACGACCTGCTGATCCCTCTGTACGCGGCTGGTGTGCTTGTGAACCTGCAGCGGATCGCCCCAGATGGCGACAAGCGCTTCCTGTATGGCGGGCGAATCAAGGGCGCCTATTCGCCGCTGGGGCGCATCACCCCGGGCATGCCGCTGTGCATCTGCGAAGGCTGGGCTACGGGCGCCACGCTCCACGCAAGCGGCTACACGGTCGCCTGTGCGATGAACGCCGGGAACCTGAAACCGGTGGCACTGGCGCTGCGGGCCGACCACCCCGGCACCGAAATCATCATCGCCGGCGACGACGACCGCGAAACCGAGGCCGAAGGCAAGGGCAATCCGGGGCGCACAGCCGCCCATGAGGCCGCTGTCGCGTGTGGCGGTCTAGTGACCTTCCCCGAGTGGCCGGCCGACGCGCCGCTGTCCCTTTCCGACTTCAACGACCTCGCCGCCTGGAGGTGCCGTCATGCGCCCGCCTGATACCAACGTCATCAACCTGCGCCCCGAAGCACCCAAAGTCGAGCCTGACCGCCCGTGCTGGGGTGTGTATGAGCACTGGGTGACAAATGAGAAAGGCCGCAGGCTCAAACCCGGTGTGTACTGGCACGGCTTCAAGCGCAGCGCCGGCGACGACGACAGCGACGACGATAAGGCAGATCGCCCGATCACTGACGAGTGGATCGCCACGCCCGTGACCGTCGCCGCTCGCACCACCAACAGCGACGATGGCAGCGAAGGCCGGTTTCTGCGCCTGCTCACCGACAGCGGCACCAAGGAGTGGATCATTCCCATGGAGGTGTTCGGTGGAAGCGGCGAGGACGCAAGGCGGACGCTGTTCGGCATGGGCGTCATCATCGCCCTGAAGAAGCGCGGCCAGTTCATGGAGTACCTGCTGGACCAGCACCCTGCAGAGGTGTTCGCCACCACCTGCCGCCCCGGCTGGCATGAGTCAGGCGCCTTTGTGCTACCTGGGCGCACCATCGGCAGCGACAAAGTGCGCTATCAGGCCAGCGCCAAGGGGCAGAACCTGTTCAGCGTGCGCGGGAGCCTGGAGGGTTGGAAGATCGAGGTAGCAGCCAAGTGTGAGGGCAACCCGGTGCTGACCCTAGCCATCGGCTGCGCCCTCGCTGGCCCGCTGCTGAGCTTGGTTGGCGTGTTGGGTGGCGGTGTTCACCTGGTGGGCGACAGCTCCAGCGGCAAGTCGCTGGCGCAACTGATCGGCTCGTCCGTATGGGGCGACCCAGGCATCTTCGCTGCGTCCTGGGATATGACCAAGGGCGGACTGGAGATCGAGGCGTCCAGCCGCAACGACACCATGTTGCCCCTGGACGAGATCAAGCGGGCCGACCCGAAGCGCGTACAGGAGATGGCCTATTCGCTCGCCAACGGCCAGGGCAAGGGCACCATGACCCGTGACCGGGAGGCCCGCGGCAAACTGAGCTGGCGCCTGCTGGCGCTGTCCAGCGGTGAGCGCTCCCTATCCGAGCACGCGGCCATCAGCGGCAATGCTGCCCATGCTGGCGCCGAGCTGCGCATGGTCGACGTGAACGCCGGTACCCGCACGCACCGCGCCTTCGATGAATTGCACGGCCTGGAGGGCGCTGACTTCCACCGCCAGCTCACGGTGGCTGTAGGAGCGAACCATGGGCACATCGGGCCGGCTTTCGTGGAGAAGCTGCTGGCCAGCGATGACCGCCCCGGGCTGCTGGAGGACTTCGCCGGTATCCGCGCTCAATTCGTCGAGGACAACGCCCAGGCCGGGCGGGTGGCAGATCGCTTCGCGGTGATCGCGCTGGCGGGCGAAATGGCCATTGCCTACGACCTGCTGCCCTGGGCGCCAGGCACCGCTCTGGCCGACTGCCAGCTGCTGTACGGCGAGTGGCTGAGCCGGGTGGGCGGCGGCAATGCCGAAGACCGCCAGATCCTCGCCGGCATCCTCGACTTCATCGACAAGCACGGCAGCAGCCGTTTTTCGGACGTAGAAGACCAGACGCTGGACACCAAGGTGTTCAACCGCGCCGGGTACTGGGAGGTGGTCGGCGCCAAGCGGCTTTATCTGTTCAACAAGTCCGCACTGACCGAGGCCGCCCATGGTCACGGGCTGGCGCGGGTTGTGAAGGCGCTGGAGGGCGCTGGCGCTCTCGCCAAGCACGATACCGACCGGGACAGCCGCAGGACCAAGAAGTACCGCCTGCCTGCTGGTGGGTCTGCTCGCCTCTATGTGATCGATCCCGACGCCATGGATAGCGAAGGCGGTGGCCTATGACCGTCATCACCACCCAACGCCAATGCCCGAATCCACAGGAACCTAAAAACGTGGGGAACAGGGGGAACGGGGGAACAGCCAGTAAATACGTGGTCTGTAGTCGTTCCCCCTTATTGAAGTGTTGGGGAACAGGGGGAACACAAACATGTTTTTGAATATAAGCGCCTGCGATTCCCCTTCTGCTTGGTTATCACTGTTCCCCAGTTTTTCGGGTGGGGAACACGTACCCCAGCTGGAGGCCCCGGAAACACTGGGTGTTCCCCGCGTTCCCCCGTTCCCCCGATCTTTTTTCACAGACACATTTGGGCGTTATGGGAATCCGGGGGAGGTGACGCCATGAGCCTCCTTTCCGACCTGCTCAATCACATGCCGCCGAACGGTGCTGGCGCTAGCAAGCCACCGATGGCGAAACGCGCTCCGGATCGCCCGCGGTTGGTGTTAGTCGATGCTGTGCAATTGCCATCCGGCCCTTACGCCAACGCCGCCAATGCCACGCCTCAGTGGCGGGGGGCCCGCGACCAGTACATCAGCCATGTCATGACCTGCCGGGGTTGCTATGCGCCCGCTGGTCGCCATTGCCTGATCGGTACCGAGTTGCGCACCACCTACGACAACATGCCCATGGAGGCCCACTCATGACGCCCACACCGACCATGCGTCTGTGCAATATCGCCTTGAAGCCAGGAATCAGCGCCAGCACGCAACTCATCACCACCCGGCGTATCTGCCGCAACATCAGCCGCAACCTCGATTCAATACACGCCGAGCGACGAGCCATACGCCGCCAGGCGGGCAAGCTGAAAGCATTCCTACCATTCACCCGCCAGGCTATTGCCGATCTGGAGCAGCAAGCGTGGGAGCACCGCGACGATGAGCAGAGCAAGGCTCTGGTGGCCTTGTCCGGGTTCGGGCGGCAGTTGCTGTTCGATGAGGACGGATTAGCCGATGCCCTGGGGGTCGACCGCCTGTGCGACCTGCTGAGCGTGAACGTGGTGGAGCGTGAGCATGTCAGGCGGGAGGGCGTCACCAGCCTGGAAGGTTTGGTGTTCACCCACGTCGTGGAGGACAGTGCAGAGCGCCGGGGGCAAGAATGGAATGACGCGCCGCTGTTCAACGCCTGTCACGCGGCCATGGCGGACTTCATCAGGGATTGTCCCGATGGGGTGCTGCCTGACCCTTTCGCACCTGGGGCGCCATTCGGGCCCAAGCTGCCACCTAAGCTGCGGGTGGTGTGAGCCATGACTAAGCCAGAGTCGAAACAGCCTGATTCACCCGTGAAGACGAAGCAGCGGGTTTCAGATAAGCAGCGGCGCCTAGTGTTGGACCTGCGCCGGCGTCACTCCCTCCGTGAGGTGGCCCAGATCACCGGCATACCACTAGGAACGGTGAAGACCCTAGTTTCACGATCCGGGGCGTTCCGCGACAACGAGCAGCACCGCGCCATGTTTACCCTGCCGCCGATCAGCGCCAGCACCGAGGCACTGCCAAGCGTGCCCGAGCTGCCTCCGCAGGAGGTGGGCACCGGCGACAAGGAGGTGGATGCGGTGCTGTGGCTGCGCTCCGTCATCAGTACCGGCCAGGCCGCCCTGATTGACCGGGCCATGGAGGGCGCCAAGAAGATCAAGACGCCGCTCGATGTGCTAGAGAAGCGGTACCGAGATTACTTGGTGGCCACCAATCCAGGGCATCTGTTCGCTGCTATGTCGTCGTTTGGCTTCGCTGACTTGGATGCGCTGGCCACTCGGGCCATTGAGCAGAACCGGCTGAGGCTGGAGGGCGTCGCTCGCTTCGGTGATACCCTGCTGGCCGACACCGAGGCTGAAAGGTTCTGCATCGAGGCGCTGCGCGGACTGCGTGCTGCCGGCCAGTTCGGTGATTTCGATAAGCGCCAGGTAGCCGCCCGGTTCAACGCCCACCCTGAATTGCTGCCTCACACCTTGGCGGATTGCCTGTACGAGCTTAGTTACTGGGACCAGCTCTACCGGCTGCGTAACGCCGTCGACCGTGACGCCAGCGACGGACCACCCGATGCGACCGCACGTGACTGGTTCGTGTTCGGCCTGCTGGCGCAGATCCGGCCCCGTGATAAGTCCGAGGGACTGGCGGTGTTTCGGTACCTGATTGCCAGCCAGCGCGAAGACATGGCGGAGTCGGAGGCCATTCTTATAAATCTCATTGGGTAGTCGATTCACATTGATCGTCACCTCTTGGATCTCCCACTCCAAAGGCGTTCACCAGGCGAAGCGCCATCTGAATGATTGGAATTGAAGGGGTAGGCGGGTATAAAACTCTGGCCAAGAGCACTTGGCCATCACCTAAGGACGCATATCTGGGCGGTTCCTGCCCGCTAAGAAGGATGAATATGAAACGACTCTGCACGCTTGCCCTAGCGCTGGCCTTGGCCGGTTGCGCAGGTGTAACTCCCGAAGTCGAATGGGTCACCGTCAGAAGTACTGACCAGTTCACGGACAAGTCTACCTGTGGCGTGACTGTGGGCAGCTTCTACACAGGCGGCGGTGTATTCACTGCTTCCAACCACTACTACCCGTACATCGAATCGGTGAATGGGGAACTGAGGGTAGGGATTCGGAGCGGGGGCCGTTTCAAAATTCCTGTCGGAGATGTCCAGCTTAGGATCGACCAAAACACTGCGTGGACCATTGCGACAGGGGAGACCCCAGTGGACTACGTGCCGGAAGGGCAGCTCAAAGCCATGCAAGCATACGGGGGGGATGCCAAGCAGCAACAGATGCTGGAGAGCACCTACAAGGCCGCCCTGCAGGCCTCTGCCCAGGCCATGTCTCCATTCACCGCGGCGACCGGTGAAAAGGCCGAGAAGATTTTGGCGCAAATGAAGACCGGCAAGGTGCTGATCTATCGCACGCTAGGCATGAACCAGGCTGCCAGCACCACGGGCGAATATGCCCTTGATCAATCGCTGAGCAAGGCCTTGGCCGAATGCGGAATTAAGTGATCCCTGCTCGCGCCACAAAACGCTGTACCCCAGTTTTGTGGTGCGCGCACAGCTGGTCAGTCTGGCGCGTAGCATCGTTGACGGCCTATCGTCATTTCGTATCAATTTGAGTTGCCCCTAGATACTGCTACGAAATTCCCTTCTAGACCCCTCCGCTTGTTGTGTCAGGACGTGCCAGGATGTGTCTTTATTGAGGTGCACCCAAAAAACACTGTTTATCCGATCAGATCGGGCCTAATTTCATCTTATTGACCATCATCGAGAGGGTGTAGAGATGAATGCAGGTGGGAAGATCAGGGGGCAGCAAGCGAAGCCGACTAAAGCAGATTTGTCCGCAGCGTGGGTGAGGTTGCGAGAGGCGGCAGAGAGAGGCAGCGTTGAGGCCAATGCGTTGTTGATTGTGCTTGCTGAAAACAGGTCGATCACTCTTGGTGATCAAGGGCTTGTCGGCCAGGGGGCTTCTGTATGACTACGGAATCGCGCCTCGCCATAACGATTGACTCAAGGGCTGCACGCCAACAAGCCGATGTTCTACGTGGCAAGCTCGCAGCTCTAACGGGAGCCGGTGACGATGCAGCGGATAGCATCTACGGGCTTGGGCCGGCAGCGAAAGCAGCTGCAGCAGCGATGGCAAGCATCGGGGTCAGCCAACTGACCAACAATCTGCTTCGGGCTACCGACCGATTCAAGACGATGGCCGGGCAGATCGGCCTGGTGAGCGCTTCAACTGCCGAAGCGGCGCGCACGTTCGAAACCCTCAAGGCGATGGCAAACGAAACTGGCTCCAGCCTGGAGAGCACTGTTTCGCTGTTCACTCGTATGTCCAACGCCACCAAGGGTGCGGGCTTTTCTCAAGAGCAACTGCTGAAGGCCACCGATGCGGTGAACAAGGCGTTTCTCGTATCGAGCGCGACTCAGCAGGAGGCGACGGCCGCAAGCATCCAGCTGTCGCAGGCGATGGCTTCTGGCACGCTGCGGGGCGAAGAATTGAACAGCGTGATGGAGCAGGCCCCGCGAATCACCCGCGCTCTTTCCGAGTACCTGGGCGTCACCAACGGGCAGATCCGCGCAATGGCTGCCGAGGGCAAGATCACCTCGGAAGTGGTGATGAATGCCCTGCTCCGCTCGCTGTCCTCGCTGAACAAGGAAGTGGCCTCGATGCCTCCCCTCTTTGAGCGCGCATCGCAGGTCATGAAAAACAACTTCCTGGCCGCCGTTGGACAGATCAATGTCGACCCGGCCATCAGCGCCATGACGTCGCTCGGCGACGCCTTCGCCAATCCCCAGATCATCAATGGGATGCAGACCTTTTCCAGCTCCCTGGCAAGCATCGCCGGCGTGGGAGTGAAGGGCTTCGAGGGCGTCATCTCGAATATGGATGCAATCCTGGCTCTGACCGGTGCTTATGCAACCAGTGTGGGGGTAAGGCTCACCTCATCCCTCACGCTTTCTGCACAGGCTCGGCTGGCCGACTTCTCCGCCACGATGCAACAGGTAACGGCCTCTCGTGCCGTCGCAGCTGCTGACCTCCAGGCCTCCCAGATCAGCGTTCGACGTGCCGTTGCAGAGAAGCAGTTGACCGGCGCCAAGCTGGCCCGGGCAAACGTTGAGCTGCAGGCCGCCCGAGGCACCAATGCTGAAACCTTCGCTTTGCAGGCGCAGGTGGCCGCAGCTAGCGAAAACCGTACCGCGACCATCGCTCTCACCCAAGCCAAAATTGCGCAGACCGCTGCCGAGGCAAGCCTTACCGCCACTGCTACCCGAGGCGCTGCGGCACGTACTGCTGTGATGGCGGCGTTTGGCGGGCCTGTAGGTCTTGCAACAGCAGCCGTGAGCACCCTGGCAGGCGCCATGATCTACTTTGGCTCAGGTACTGACACTGCAACACAGGCGCTGATCGACCAGAACCTGACCCTGGACGAGTCTATCTCCAAGTTCAAAACCCTGACCGCAGAGCAGAAGCGCTTCCAATCTGCGACCTGGATGCAGGCTCAGCGAGACGCGACCGCTGAGGCAGACAAGGCCCTCAAAGACTA
The DNA here is from genome assembly GCF_047978165.1 of Pseudomonas sp. LFS074. NCBI lineage: Bacteria > Pseudomonadati > Pseudomonadota > Gammaproteobacteria > Pseudomonadales > Pseudomonadaceae > Pseudomonas > Pseudomonas sp. LFS074. The sequence continues at coordinate 298,031 of NZ_JBFPFV010000001.1, forward strand.
CTTCAACCGGGCATTCCAAGGCCTGTCCTCGCTCGGCGCCCCCGGGGTCGAGGCGGTGGCGACGTTCCGCGACCTGTTCGACGAAGTGAAGAATGGCCAGCGCTCGCTTGACTCCCTGACGAGCTGGATCACGTCCAATACCTCGATCGCAAGCGTGTACCAAGATGAGCTGGTGAAAATCGCTGCCGGTTACGCAGATAGCAGCAGCAAGGCGGCTGACTACGAGCAATTGCTGGGCCGGAGCAAGACCGCCACTACGGCTGCTGCGTCGGCCGCTGATTCGCTTGCCAAGTCCCAGGCCGGGGTCGGCGCTTCGATCAGCAGCACCGCCGGCGACTGGAACAAGTACATTCAACAGCTTACCCAGACGAGGGACCTCATCGGTGCAAACGCAGCTCAAGAGGCTGCATACACGGCCTCCAAGGCTGGATTCAACTCGCAGCAGGTCGAATACGCCAGGCTGATCGGAGAGCAGACCGACATCCTCAAGAAGTACGAGAAAGCGATTCAGGATGGGAAGAAAGCTGAGCAGGATCGGCTTAGAGCTCAGCTCATCGCCTCGATCACGGCATCTGAGGCGATCAGAACTCAGATGGAAAACCATTCCAAGGCCATGAGCAAGATGGCCGAAAACACAGAAGGCAGCACCAGGCGCCAGATCACGGCCATTGAGCAGGCCGCCAACTTCGCAGTGGCGTCTTCTGCGCGAATGGTGTCGGCACTATCGGCCCCCCAGCTCAATCTCCAAGGGTCTGCACTTCTGACATTTGGCCAGCCTCAAGTGCAAATGCCTACTGGGCCGGGCGGGAAGACGATTGCCCAGATGGCGCAGGACGCCATCGCCCAGCTTGATGGAAGCACGTCCGCGAACTCTGGGTCTGGCGGCGGCAAGAACAGCCTGGCAGGAAAGCTCAGCGCCGCACGATCAGCCTTTGACGACCTCTACAAGGCCGCCCAGCCAGCCAAGTTCGCCCTGCAAGAGTATGTCGAGCGCCAGTCTCAGCTGGAGCTTCTGCTGTCGAAAGGCAAGATCACCCAGACGCAGTACAACGAGGCGCTGGCGCAGTCCTCAATCAACTACGCCGCCGCGATCAAAGGCGTCCAAGGCCTTACACAGGCCGAGCAGTACCGGGCGCAGTTGGAGCGTCAACTGCAAACTGATCGTGATGAAAACCGGATCAATGCCGCCGCTGTCGGAATGGGCGACCTGCAAACAGAGCGAGCAAGAAGTCAGATTCAGCTAGTCCGCGACACGAACACCACGATTCAGAATCTGATGACCGAGAGGGATCGGACTGAATCAGAAAGAGAAAAGCAGGCTCTGCAAAGGCAGATCGACCTGCAGCGTGAGTATCTGCCTAAGCGCATAGCTGAAATGCAAAACGGCTGGGCGCAGGTCGACCAGGACATGCTCAACCCGATCAACGGGTGGACGGCTGCGGTGCAGAACTTCGGCAACCAGGCGCGGGACATCGCCGGGCAGACGGAGGCGATCTTCTCCAGCGCGTTCAACAACATCTCCACCGACATCACAAGCAGCATCATGAGCGGCAGTTTGTCATTCAATACCCTGGGTGACATCGCAAACAACGTTGTGCGCGACATCATTGGCGGCTTCGTGAAGATGGGCGTGCAAATGGGCGTGAACGCGGCACTGAACGCCACCCTGGGTACGGCAGCTGCAGGCCAGAGCATGATCCTAGCTGGCACCACGGCCACGGCCTGGGCGCCGGCTGCGGCGATGGCATCCTTGGCAACCCTGGGCGCCAACTCCGTGCCTGCGGCGGCAGCGCTGACTTCGACCACGGCCTTGGCCACCAGCCTCGCTGTGATTCCCGGCTTCGCCACCGGCGGCTACGTGTCCGGCGCAGGTACCGGCACCTCCGACAGCATCATGGCCCGCCTGAGTGACGGCGAATTCGTGGTGAATGCCGCGGCGACCAAGCGTAACCGGGCGCTGCTGGAGGCGATCAACTCGAATGAGCGGGTATCGGTGGCTGGCCGGTCAGTCGCACCGACAGATAATCAGCGTTCGGGGCAGTCCGGGCAGTCCGGGACCGCTCCCCAGGTTAAGCATGAGGTCTACATCTATAACAACAGCAATGCCGTGGTGCAGACACGCACCGGCGAGAACGGCCAGCTTGAGGTGCTTATCCAGGCTGTGGAAGACAGGTTTAGAGATCAAGTAGCCACTGGCTCGGGTGGCTTCCCGGAGACCATGGAACAGTTCTACAGAATGCAGAGGAACGCAAATTGACAGATATTCATTGGGACAAAGAAAAGCTGGGGCCGGAGCTGGATCAGCAGGTAATTGAGCTTTTCGTGCGCGTGTTCGGTGCCTGGGTCGATGATGCGAATGCGCCCATGCACGAGATCAGGGCCCGCTTTGAGCTGGTCGGAACGATGATCGGGCGAACACTGGCCGTAATTAATCACGAAGGTCCGATCGGCGCAGATATAGCGCTCAAAATCAGGCGATACGAGGAACACTACAGGGCTCGCTGCGCGCGCTCCGTTGGCAACCTGTGGGGGCCGAACGGAAAATTGAGAAAACATTTCAGTGATTTGCCGGGGTAGGGCGGTACACCGATTATCTGTATCTCTAGTAACGATGCAGCTTGATCTTCTCCGTAATTGTAGAATTACTGGGTCGCCCCGTGAAATGTTTAGGGGCGGTCCCAAGCATTCAATCAACTTTATGGATTTTATCTCCTAGATAGTATAGACCCCAGAAGGTTGTAAGTATCATCTGGAAGAAGAATAGCATGATTAGGAGAAATGCTGCTGCTCCAATAGTTGAGGCGTAGGGTATTGATGATTTGTCTAGATCTCCAGCTAGTGTTAGTAGCCCGATTGATCCAAGTATTATTATCACGCATTCGGCAGTTAAAAATGCGAACATCATGCTTAGGAATCGCCTCCTAGTTAAAGCGACTTCCTGTTCCTCCCCGCCGCGAAATTCTGTTATCAGTGGTGTGGGAGCCGGGATTATGCTGTCGATATCAGAACGGCCGAATGTAGCGATCGCAGCCAGCGCTGCAATATAAAAGCCAGGAAGGTTCTGTATAAAACTTAGTATCTTTGATAAAACTCCTGAGCTTCCATAAAGATTGATTTTTTCTCCCCAGGTCAGTAGTACTATTGCGCTTAGTCCAACCAAAATCCCCGGGAAAAACCAGTCCATAATTTTTTTGTGTTCGTGACGTATCGCTAAATAGGCAAATGGCCTGCATAGTTGCCCGAGAAAAACTTTATAAGGCGTTGTAAAGCGATCTTTTGATGTCATCGTCGATCTCTCCGTAGCCATTCGAGTTTGTATCAGGGGTATCGATTGACGCCTTTTTTACATACCGCTCGTTATCAGTGAGCGTGAAGTCGTCTGTGTTCACCTTGACTGTGTGCGCCTCATCCGAAGGGTCTCTGAACCGTATGACTGCTTCGTTGTAGTCAAATTGGTTGCCCCGGTTAAAGGCCTGTTTGAGAGCATCAATCACACCTTGGGGTGGAAGATTTTCGATTTGCGGGCGCAACACGATTATTTTTTTCTCCTCGCTCAATCCTGCACCATTGTCCCAGACCTGTCCATGGTTTTCATAATTAGCCAGTTCGATACGTCCGAGTGTTCCGTTTGCAAGATCATTCAAGAACTCATCAGAAATTTTTCCGTTTAACTCTATGCTATGCAGCGCGTTGACCATTAGAGGAGCGCCGCCTTCCATTACACCGGCAGGATGGGGCACCTTATATTCTGCCTTATTTCCACTTCGACACTCTCGTAGCAGGTGATTTAGAAAACTGTGAATTTGGGTTCCTGGTATCCCTCCACGAGGCGATTCATATACCATGGAATAAAGGTTTGGTTGATGCGCGACTAGGCTCACGCAGAGATGAGCAGAGTAATCATTGCCAAATCCATCCGGCTTTAAGAGCTCTTGGCGTTCACCTGAAACCGGATTAGATATGGTTTGATCGGGCTCGGTTGGGTCGCTCTTATTTATCAGTAATGTAGCCTTTTGTGCATTTTCGTCTATTTCAATGTCAGCCAAGTAATACTTGACGCTGTCGGGGATTTCTCGATGTGTCAGCTTGCTCGCGTCAAATAAAGCTTTCGCTTGGCGCAAAATTGTCAGCAACGTAAAGGCTGTAACGGTATTTGAAATAGGCTTGCCGTTTACGTGATATCGGGCAGCAGCTTTGACTCGCAGGTCATAAAATCGGAGATATCTCTTTGTCACTTACTAATCCTCGCAGATCGTTCGAACTCAGGGCGAGGTAGATCGCAGTGCGGAACCCCTCCCTGGGAATGCTCCACGGCTAAATTTATGTCTGGCGAGGAGTGATGGCAATTTAGCTTCTAGCTCGTATGCTACGCAAGGTATGCTTGGGCTGATACGGTCTAATTTAACCAAATCAGCCCTTTTTGCTTGATAAGTAACACCCAAAATGCAACAGTGTTAGGACAACACCCTAACTGATACAGGTTGCATCATGTTCATTCGCGCCTACCTTCGAGCATCCACCGACGAGCAAGACGCCGGCCGCGCCCGGGCTTCATTGGAAAAGTTTGCCAGCGACCACAACAAGGTCATTGCCTGCGAATACTTGGAGAATGCCAGCGGTGCCGCTGCAGATCGACCGGAGCTGCTGCGCCTACTCAAGGACGCTCGGAAGGGTGACGTGCTGCTTGTCGAATCTATTGATCGCCTGTCCCGTCTGCCGGCCGACGACTGGGCGAAGCTCAAGAGTGCGATCGACGCCAAGGGCCTGCGCATCGTGGCGTTGGACCTGCCTACCAGTCACCAGGGTATGCGCGACACGAAGGGCGATGAGTTCACCGACCGCATGTTATCCGCGATCAACTCGATGCTGGTCGAAATGATGGCCGCCATCGCCCGGAAGGATTACGAGCAGCGCCGCGAGCGCCAGGCTCAGGGGATTCAGAAGGCTAAAGCTGAAGGCAAATACCAAGGCCGGCCTGTGGATGAGGAGCTTCACAAGCGTGTGAAGGAGCTTCTGGGCGCCGGGCTAGGTATCCGAGCCACTGCCAGGCATGCGAACTGCTCGACAACTACTGTACTGCGTATTCGCGACACTGCTGCCTGATACCGTATCGCTCCTGCCCGGCAGCATCACAACCACCTATCTCGCCAGGCGGCTGAACCGTAACAATTGTTAACAGGGAACTGGGCCGATCAACCAGGCAAATACTAACTTTTGCTAACAGGCCGGCCCGCTAACGCCCGCTCCGATGTCAACATTTGTCAACATGCGGTCCAGTCGTCGAGGTGGATATCATGACAGGCTTTGACAGGTCGCTAGTGCTGAGCATGGCGCTATGAAGTGGCGATGAAATGGCGTTCTTGTGCCACGGAATTAGCACGGATTGGACATTGCTGATGCCGATGAGATGAGCTTCGCACTCTCAGTCCATTGTTGTGCCACAGGAATGCCATTGCATGCCGCGTCAAAGCCACGGCTACGCCACCTTTCAGTTAAACCGAGCCCCTACCAGGTTGAGGACTTCTTTTGTACCGGGGTTAGGACGTTTTCATTTCAAGCATGAAAGTGTCCCGAGTCTATTACGGGGCTGGTGTTTTTGGTGGTACAGCCGCCAAGTCGACCTACCTTTCCTCGGGATCTGCACGCAGTCATGCCACCTGAGCGGAGCTGGTAACCAGCGATGGTAACCACGCCTGGTAACCGGACTGGCCTGGCGCCCGATCCACCCAGCGCCAGCGCCGCACACCAACATTTCTTAACAGGCTGACGGGTTGGCCAGCCCAGGCCAGGCACTAACATTTGCGAACAGGGCGGAGTTCAAGCGCCGGCGCCGGGACGCTCTGATGGCAACATCAGCCAGGTCGCTGAGCTAGCATTCGCGGTAAGTGGCCAGTGGTCATGCATCATCAGTAGCTTTGTTGGCTTTAGCCCTATTCACCTTCCACGGTAGTGCTGGTTGAGTACGAACCTTTTTGTATTTCCCTTTGGCAAACATGTAGGTATGCAGCTCCATGAAATGACGGCTGCGACCAGATAGTTCATAAGTGATGAGGAAAACCATCAGTGGCCTGTCCGCGCCCTGCCATTGCGTGTGAATTCGTTCCAGCGTGAGCGCTACGTCTTCAACCCTGCTATAGCCAATGAAGGTCTGGAACACTGCCTGGCTGGCACGCTCTAACAGCTTGGAAATTTCATTGATATCAGTATGCGCGCGCTTCCATTCCCACTCGACGAACGAAAGAGTGTCGCCTTCGGGGTAGCGCAGTACCGCGTCGGTGCGCCCGCCCTGCTCAAACAGTGCTCTCGCGCCAAGGAGCGTAGCGCACTGACGCACCACCAATCCGAGGTGGATGGTCCAATCGGCGCGCCCCGCCAGATCGTTTGCTTCAGTAACCGGGAAATCGCGGTACCACAGACAGTTGAACAAGGTAATAAAATCCCGCTCGACTCGTTTCATAAACGTCCCCATTGTTTTGAATGCCGCAGTGAGTATTTAACGGCTGATAGGGTGAAAGGTTGAGGAGGAGGGGGGCGCGGGATGCGGGCTAAGGTGGAGTAGACCGACTCATGGATGGTTCGCGCGCTGCTTCACGCACGATCTTCACGCAGCGCGGTGCGTGATTGTGTAGTGGTGCGCGGCCAGGTACGCACCGCTGGTACGCATTCTGGCGTGCGCACTAGGCTGGTTCGCGCCTATGGTTCGCAATCGTCTATGCGCGAACCTGGGCGGCCTGCCTGTTATCAAAAGTTATGGTTTCCAGCCCCAGTTTCCACTCTGGTTTCCACGGTATTGCAGGCTTGCCAGTGGCAACCGCACCGACACGCCCACCGTGAACAACCACATCAAAACTACGAATCCCATACCAAGCGCCAGCCGATCCAATCTCAGGTTTTCTCAGGTTCCACCGTTTCGAAAGCGACACACTGTGTAGGAATCAACACGGTGGACCGACTCCACACTTTTACGGACACACCGGAAAAGCCACACCTGATCGACTGGGAACCACTTTGACCACGCTTTGACGGAATGTGAGACAGGCATGAGACGGAGCCAGCACCGGGTGGGCGTCTGAGGTCCGTCCGGTGCTATAGGCCGTCAAAGTAGAGGCCCTGGCCGTCTCGTACCCCTGACAGACCCCTGACGGATTTTGGACAGCTTTGGACGGGTCGCTGGTGTTGGGCGGTGGCGCTGGCGCTATGGCGCGTGATGTCGTGACTGCCGGCCTAGTGGTGATCTGCTCGGACCGCCTGCTCGTCCAGAGCCGCCAAGTTAAAATAGACCCGCACTAGACCGCGATAGACGGTGGCCTGCGGCCCCATTCGCTGGATCACCTGCCGGGCCTGGCCTGGGCCAATGCGTGATGGGCTGGCGCGGACAGTCCCGTCTAATGCCAAAGCCCGAATTCTGGACAGGCTCTGGACGGATCAGGACCAGCACCAGCAGATGGAATGCCGTGGGAGCGGTGATTTACCTGATGCGCGGGAGGCTGGCCACCATCGACCGGCGTCTACTCGTCCAGAATGGCCAGGGGCGGCGAAATTCTTGACAGGCCTTGACGGAATCCTTGACAGGGCCTTGACGGATTCAGCCGCTGGCGCTTGAGCAGGATCGTCTGTAACCCCTGCTGTACAAGGGCTGGCGCTGATTCTGGCCGACCTGTGGGAGCGGAGGGCGTCAAGAGTTTCCGGGCTTGCTCGTCAAGAGAAACCGGGTGGTCCAGAACCTGACAAAACCTGACATGCCAGGCTTGCCAGGGACAAAAAAGTGCCAGCCCCTGACACTCTGGCCAGCGGGATGTGGGCTAGGCCGATTGGGCCTCTTCGAGCCAAAGCGCATGCTAGTCCCGACCGTCGTTTCAGAACGCCCAACGATTTGTTAGTGGTAGCCTGATCTGGAACCACCCTGAAGAGAGGGCCCCGGAATGCGTAAGGAGTCGGATATGGAGCCCGAAGTTATCCACGTCCCAGAGCTTGCCATGCTGCTCTGCCGATCAGAGTCGGCAATCAGAAGTGCGATGCAGGCGGGGGCGGCCTGGCTTCCGCCATCGTTCAAGCAGGGCCGCCGGATTTGCTGGCGGGTCGGTACGGTGAGGGAGTTCTTGCGAGAGTGTGAGAGCGGACTTCACAAACCAGTGACACCTGGGCGAAAGCGCCGACCTCCGCCGACTTTTACCAGCGTGAAATAGCCCAGATGTTGACCGCGACGAAACTACCAATTTCGATCGACTCGATTATCAATTCTGCTACCCGGCAGAGTTGGCCGACCAGGTGGTAGAGCAGCACCCTGACAGCAGGCCGGAACAGGTGGCCGGGCGGGTCTGGTACAAACTACCCGGATGCTGGGTAGTTATCAGATAATCCGGTGCCCAGCTCGCCACGTTGAGCACCATCACATCGAGGGCCGCGACATGTCCGTTATCGACTGCGACTACCTACCCCAACCGGAGCCGGTCCAGTTCCCGCCAGAGCTGGCGCTACTGATCGTCAGGAAGGCCGCTGCCATGGCCGAGGCATTCGAGATCAAGGCGCTCGACCAGATGACCATGGACGCCAGCCGGGCGCTTCGCGATGGAATGGAGCCGCGCAGGATCATCAGGCAGATGGGGCTGTAGATCCCGGCAAACTTTCCGGTATCTGCTTGAGCAAGGGGTTGCTGTCAGATCGCAGCACCCGCCGGCGAGCAGCCACGGTCACTGGATGGTGAAGCGCCACCCTTACGGTTCCGGGGTGGCGGTGCCCGGCTATACACCACCCCCTGGGCATCGCTTAAACAATGGCTATACACAACCCCCCTCCCACCGACGCGATTGCCCTATTTGCGCCTTCTGGTTACCTGTCGGCATGAGCCGGCTCTTGGTCAGTGCAGAAAAGCCGATTGTCATGTAGGCAGCTCATGCGGAACGGGACTGTTAGCCTGAGTTAGACCACAGTTGGCCGAGTGCACCTATCATGAGCCGTGATCAGGTAATGCCGAGAATTCTCAGGTACCGGGACGCCCCTGAGTACCTAGGGATGTGCAGGCAGGAGTTCAACAGAACAGTAAGGCCATTCGTAGCAGAGTTCCGCATTGGCGTCAGGGGCGTCGGCTTCGATCGTTACGAGTTGGACGCATGGGCAGACGAGTACATTACTGCCACACGCGTCCAGAAGGAGCCGAGACAGCAATTGAAGCAAGCTGCTCGGGATCATGAGCAGCAATCTATTGATGCTTCCAAGAAGGCGTTTGAAGATGCGGTACGGCTCGCCACCGGAAAGAAACTGCGTCGAGGCGCGCAGTGAACACTACCTTCTTACTCCTCGCTCAGTACGATGGGATGGTTGTGATCCCAATTGAACGGGTCTGCACCGATTACTTCCCACATCTCTCTGTTGAAAAGCTGAAGGGCAAGATCGCGCGCGGCGAAATTCGGCTCCCACTTATCTCGATCGAGAAAAGCCAGAAGTCAGCGCGTGGTGTGCACATTGGGGACCTGGCTTCTTACATTGACGCCAGACGCGCGGAAGCAATGAAAAGTTTGAGATAGGGGCCGCCGCGACCCGTTACGTTCGTGCAGCGAGCGCATAGCAGTTTTGATTGCCGCGGCGGCGATACCATCTTACCGCCCCGGCGTCAGGCCCAGTCTGTTTCAGATGAAGGGTGTGAGCTTCACGAGGCCTCTGGTTTGTCTGGCATCACCGAGGTCATCCAGGCGGAGATATCGGACTGCAACCAGGCGACGGAGTTTGGCCCAAGCCTCACCTGCTTCGGAAATGTCCCCTCCCTCATTCGCTTGTAAATGGTGTTTCGGCTGAGTGCGGTAATTCGGGTGACTTCAGCGATACGCATGAAGCGATCATTCTCGGCAGAGACCATGTGCTCCTCCGTCGTAGACAGCGGATTGAGGTCGTCGAATACCAGGAAGGCTTCGTGACAGCCCGGACGGCCTCTCCTCTAACTTTAGCCAAGCGCTCGCGACTGAGGTGCCATAGACGCTCCTGCACAGGTCAATGCCGAGCCTGGGTCGTGAACCTGGCGTGACTCCCGGCCCGGCGGGGACTGTGAGTGCGCCGCCCGGCTGGAGAGCTTTTGTTAACGGAATGTCACGATGGCGCGGTGCGCGGGCAGTGAGCAGCCAAGAATAGAGGTAAGCGGAAACGGGGAATGAACGGGGAAAAATGGGAGGCTCAAAGCCCAGAAACGAAAAAGGCCCACCGTGAGGTGAGCCTAAGTCGTTGATCTATATGGTGCCGGCACCAGGAATCGAACCCGGGACCTACTGATTACAAGTCAGTTGCTCTACCATCTGAGCTATACCGGCAATGGGGCGTCATTATAGCGATCGTTTGGCGCCTGTAAACCACTTCCTTGCGATTGTTCGCAAAAGACCTAAGTTACCGGCCCAAAAGGAGAATTTTCTTACCAGCCGCGGTGGATGGTGTTGACGCTTGGCTCGCTTTTGCCTGGGTTGAAGAACAGCTTGTCATTGTCGCAGCCGCGTTTGCGGCAAGGGCTTTCGGTGCGCAGGGGCAGGCCGTTATCACCGCCCAGCTGCATGCCGGGGTGGTTCCAGCCCAGGTTGCTGTTGGAGTGGGGCGCGGTGCCGTTGGTGCAGCCGGTCAGGGCCAGAGCGAAGGTCAACAGGGCGAGGGGGGTGGCTCGAGTCACGATGGTCAAGTCCGTTGGTCCATTGTCGGTTCTGGCGCAACGCCAGAAGGTCGCGGGGCTGGCGGGCAGCGCGCGACGTCACTTTTTAATGATTTGGGGGGCGGATGATACACCGTTACGGCGGTTGGGCATTAGCCTTGTGTTGCCTGTCAGGCGCTCTTCGCGGGAATTCTCACACCCATAAATGACCGCGCAAACAGCGCTTGCATCAACCACAAGAAATGTTTATGCACAAGTGGCATTGCCGACTTGCGCGAAAGGCATGCCGGATCGCTACGCCGCTGGTCTTTGCGCAAACGCCTGTTTTTGTTGGGCTTGACGCGTAAGCTGGAATAAGCCAAGCGCTTGAAATAGCGCTTGGCTCCAACAGGTAATCACAAGCTTGTTCACAGACTTATCCACAGGTTGTGCTGCGGCTAACGGTCGCGTTCCGCAAGGATGAGCAGGTTGCGCGGGGTCAGTGGGTAGTCGCAAAACAGGCCAAGGCGCACCTCATAGCCTTGTTCTTCGAGAAACAGGGCGCGATCGAGCACCAGCCATAGTTCCAGCGGCCGGCGGAATAGGTTGCGCACGCGCTCCAGGTTGCGTACCTCGGCCAGGCGCTGCCAGCCCGCGGCCTCCAGGGCGGCCCAATCCGGGTTGCCGTGCAAAGGCAGTTGTTTCAGATCTGCCAGGTCGCGGCAGTAGTGCTCGAAAGGCTTTTCCAGCCAGGCTACCGGCAGCGACGGCGTCGGCAGGTATTCGCTGCTCTGGCGCTGCTGGCGTTGTAGCAGGTCGAAGCCCAGGCGCCGGGCCATCGAGGTGTCGCGCTGGCGCCGCACGCGGGCGCCAGCGGTGACGGTTTCGCTCAAGGGCAGGCCCAGGTCGTCCAGCGACAGCTGCAGGCTGGACGCTTGCGCGGCTGTGGATAACGCCTGGTATTGCTGCACGGCTGTGCGGTTGTAGCAGCAGGGGGCTACGGCCAACTGCCGGCAACCTTGCCGGCTGGCCAGTTGCATCAGGCGTACATGCAGGTCGCCACAGGCGTGCAGGGCGACCACGCTCTTGTCGCCTGCCAGGTGGCGGACGCTGTCGCTGGCCATCACATCCTGATGCACATGCTGCGCTGGCACGTGGTGGTGGGCGCTCAGGGCCTGGCCGGCGGCGACCAGGTCGGCGTCGTACTCAAGGCAGGTCAGCTGCTGGCCGGGTTGCAACAGGCGGCGGCCCAGGTGGCCTTTGCCAGAGCACCAGTCCAGCCAGTGTTGCGGCGGTTCACGGAAGGCCAGGTGGCTGGCGAAGGCTTCGATCTGCTGCCATTTGCGGCCGGGGACAGCAACGTCCAGACGGTGGGCGGCGGAGGGTCGAGCGCTCTGAGGGAGGCTGCCGAGGGTGGAGAGCTGCTGGGCTTGCTGGGCCAGTTGCGGGAATGGGGCGGGCAAGTGGTCAGCGGTGCTATCGGCTTCGGCGTCTGCCAGGGAGCATTGGCGCAGGTGGGTGGCCAGTTCGGGGTGGGTGGTTTCCCAGCCCAGGTGCAGGGTAGTGAAGGGGCGGGGTTTCCACAGCTGTTGGTGCTCGATCAGGAACTGGTCGAGTGCCTGGAAGCGGGTGCTTAGGTGGTGGCTGTGGAGGTGACTGGGCATGGGAGGACGTGTGTTGGGTTTTAGGGCCTCTTCGCGGTTGCACCCGCGAAGAGGCCGGGACGGCTCAGCGGCCTTGGCAGGCATCCACGCGCAACCAGCGCTCCAGCAGCTTGAAGCCCTGCACCAGCAAGAACGAGATCACCAGGTAGAACACCCCGGCCGCGAAGAAGATTTCCACCGGCAGGTAGGTCCGCGCAATGATGGTACGGGCCATGCCGGTCAGTTCCAGCAGGGTCACGGTACTGGCCAGGGCGCTGGCCTTGAGCATCAGGATCACTTCGTTGCTATACGCCGGCAGGCCGATGCGCGCAGCACGTGGCAGCATGATGTAGAACAGTGCCTTGCCCCGTGACATGCCCAGCGCGCGTGCCGCTTCGATCTCGCCCTTGGGGATCGACTGCAGCGCGCCACGCAGGATCTCGGCGATGTACGCGGCGGTGTGCAGGGTCATGGTCAGCACCGTGCACCAGAACGGATCGCGCAGGTACGGCCACAGCGAGCTGGAGCGCACGGCATCGAACTGCGCCAGGCCGTAGTAGACCAGGAACAGCTGCACCAACAGTGGCGTACCACGGAAGAAGAAGATGTAGCTGAACGGCACCGCACGCACGTACCAATGGCGTGAGGAGCGGGCGATGCCCAGCGGGATGGCCAGGATCAACCCGGCAACCACGGCAATGGCCACCAGCTCCAGGGTAAGGGTTGCGCCTTCGGCCAGGCGTGGCAGCCATTTGAAGATGACTTCCCAATTCATTATTCGGCCCTCGCAAAGCCGCGAGCGGCGCGTTTTTCCATGAAGTGCATGCCGGTCATGGCAAGGACGGTCAGGCCCAGGTAAATGCAGGCCGCGACCATGTAGAAGGTGAACGGCTCTTTGGTCACGGTCACGCCTATCTGCGAATGACGCATGATCTCTTCAAGGCCGATTACCGACACCAGTGCGGTGTCCTTCATCAGGATCATGAACAGGTTGCCAAGGCCGGGCAGGGCGATGCGCCACATCTGCGGGAGGATGATCCGCGACAGGATGCGGCCCTTGGACAGGCCCAGTGCCAGGCCCGCTTCACGGTGGCCCTTGGGAATCGCCAGGATGGCGCCACGGAACACCTCGGTGGCATAGGCGCCGAAGCACAGGCCCAGGGCGATCACGCCGGCCGCGAAGGCACTCAGCTCAAGGCCAGGCATGTTCAGGGCTTCGCCGAGGCTGTTCATCAGCCCGACGGTGCCGAAATAGATAAGCAGCACCCACAGCAGTTCGGGCACGCCGCGAACCAGGGTCGAGTAAAAGCCGCCAAGCCATTGCAGCGGCTTGAGCGGGGAGGTCTTGGCCAGGGCGCCGAGCAGGCCCAGCACCAGCCCCAGCAGCAAGGCGCAAAGCGCCAGTTTTACGGTCATCAAGGTGCCGGCCATCATGGCCGGACCGAATCCGTGCAGGTCGATATTCATGGGCAGGTCATTCTAGGGACTGGCGCGCCGCAAGGGCGCGCCGGTCAGGGCGGGTCATTCGATGCTGAACGGGAAGTACTTGTCGTTGATCTTCTTGTACGTGCCGTCGGCTTTGATTTCTGCCAGGGCTTTGTTCAGGTCGTCGCGCAGCTTGGTGTCACCTTTGCGCACGGCAATACCGATCTTGTCGCTGTCCATCACCGGCTCGCCCTTGAACTCGAAGTTCGAGCCGTCTTTGCTCTTCAGCCACTCGTACTGTACGTACTTGTCGGCCAGGATGCCGTCGATGCGGCCGGACACCAGGTCCAGGTAGGCGTTTTCCTGGGTGTCGTACAGCTTCACGTCGACGCCCTTGAAGTTGTCTTCAAGGTAGGTGCCGGCCAGGGTGGCGCGCTGGGTGCCGATTACCTTGCCTTTCAGCGACTCTTTGTCAGTTTTGAAATCGACGTTTTTCGGCGCGATGAACTGCAGCTTGTTGGAGTAGTACGGCTCGGTGAAGTCCACGGCCTGCTTGCGCTCGTCGGTGATCGACAGCGACGACACCAGGAAGTCGAACTTCTTGGCATTCAGGGCCGGGATGATGCCGTCCCAGTCGGAGGTAACGACCGAGCATTCGACTTTCATCTTGGCGCACAGGGCGTCACCGATGTCTTTGTCGAAACCAACCACGTTACCGCTGGCATCCTTGTTGTTGAACGGTGGGTAGGCGGCTTCGATACCCATGCGCAGTTTTTCTGCGGCCATGGCGTTTGCCGACATCACCAGCGTGGCAGCAGCTGCCAGGAGGAACTTCTTGTAAGTGTGCATGTATTGCTCCGTTAGCGGTGGCTGGACATGAATTGCTTGCAACGCGCCGAGGTCGGGTTTTCGAAGACCTGCTGCGGCGATCCCTGCTCTTCGACCAGGCCTTGGTGCAGGAAGACGACTTCACTGGACACATGGCGGGCAAAGCTCATCTCGTGCGTCACCAGCAGCATGGTACGGCCTTCTTCGGCCAATGCGCGGATAACGTTTAGCACTTCCTGGACCATTTCCGGATCGAGCGCCGAGGTGGGCTCGTCGAACAGGATCACTTTGGGCTTCATGGCCAGGGTACGGGCAATGGCGGCGCGCTGTTGCTGGCCACCGGAAAGCTGGGCGGGGTAGCTGTGGCGCTTGTCGTAGATGCCGACCTTGTTCAGCAGCGCTTCGGCGGCTTCGATGGCCTCGGCCTTGCTTTGGCCGAGCACGCGGCGTGGCGCCTCGATGATGTTGTCGAGGATCGACATGTGCGGCCACAGGTTGAAGTTCTGGAAGACAAAGCCGATTTCGCTGCGCAGGCGATTGATCTGGCGGTTGTCGGCTGCGACCAGGTCGCCGTTCTTGGCGGCCTTGAGCTTGAGGGCTTCGCCGGCGACCAGGATTTCGCCCTGGTGCGGGTTCTCGAGCAGGTTGATGCAGCGCAGCAGGGTGGACTTGCCGGAGCCGGACGACCCCAGGATGGAGATCACGTCACCGTCGCGTGCGGTCAGCGAAATGCCCTTGAGAATTTCCTGCTCGCCGTAGCGTTTGTGCAGATTGCGGATTTCCAGCGCGGGCGTGGCCTGAGCCATGTGCGGTCCTCATGTGTTCGGGTGCGTTCCCAGCTATTGGCGGCCTTCCTGGCGTGCGCCAAGCTAGCATAGCGGCATTATGACGGCCAACAGGGTCGCCGGGGACTGTGGGCACTGGTGGGGCAGTTTGTCGCATCGCTACAGCGTAACGTCGCGCAGATGTCCGCGAAGGTGTCGCCCAGCACCAGAGCCTTGATGAAAAAAGGCGCGATGGTGCCACCTTTGGGCCGCTCATGGAAGCGGTTTTGGCCCATTGGCGGGGTAAAGCCGACCTTTAGGTCAAACGATTCCAGTGGGGGCAGGTTTACCCGCGAATGCGTCGCTAGCTTTAAAGGTTGTACCTCAAGGTTGCACTTTTTTGCATTGCGGTGGTGCACAGGTGTTACCGGGGAGCACCTGTGGTGCATTTGTAAGTGGGTATTTCAGTAATCCGATGATTTGGTGCTCTTTCGGTCAAGTCTTGGCCGAAAGCCCTCCAAGCCGCGTCCTAAAAGGCCCGCAGAAACTTCTGACGAATGCATCCAGCACATGGCGCGCTTATTGCCAGTAGGAAACCGCCGATTGCAGCGACGCCTAGGCCAACCCTTGGTGCGCTTTGTACTCGCAGTCGGAGTGGTCCACTCCTTACAAAGGTAGTTTCAATGAGCGGTAACAATTCCAATGACCTCGCTCAGGGGCTCAAACAACGGCATGTGACCATGCTGTCCATCGCTGGCGTCATCGGTGCCGGCCTGTTCGTAGGCTCCGGCCACGCCATCGCAGCTGCCGGCCCTGCCGTGCTGCTGGCATATGCCGCCGCCGGTACCCTGGTGGTGCTGGTGATGCGCATGTTGGGTGAAATGGCTGTCGCCTCGCCTGACACCGGTTCGTTCTCCACATATGCCGACCGCGCCATCGGGCGCTGGGCCGGTTTCACCATTGGCTGGCTGTACTGGTGGTTCTGGGTGCTGGTGATACCGCTGGAGGCCAATGCCGCCGCAGCCATCCTGCATGCGTGGTTCCCTGCGGTCGACCTGTGGGCATTCTCCCTCATCATTACCTTGGCGCTGACGCTGACCAACCTGTGCAGCGTTAAGAACTACGGTGAGTTCGAGTTCTGGTTCGCCCTGCTCAAGGTGCTGGCGATCATCGGCTTCATCGCCGTGGGCTGTGCTGCCTTGTTCGGCTTCGTGCCAAACAGTCAGGTGAGCGGTGCCAGCCACCTGTTCGATACCCAAGGTTTCATGCCGAACGGCCTGGGCGCCGTGCTGGCCGCGATGCTGACCACCATGTTCTCGTTCATGGGTACTGAAATCGTCACCATCGCCG
This sequence comes from Pseudomonas sp. LFS074, assembly GCF_047978165.1. Classification (NCBI taxonomy): domain Bacteria; kingdom Pseudomonadati; phylum Pseudomonadota; class Gammaproteobacteria; order Pseudomonadales; family Pseudomonadaceae; genus Pseudomonas; species Pseudomonas sp. LFS074. The sequence continues at coordinate 314,644 of NZ_JBFPFV010000001.1, forward strand.
CTGCCGAGTCGAAGGACCCGGGCAAGCAGATCAGCCGTGCCACCAATTCGGTGATCTGGCGTATCTGCCTGTTCTACCTGGTGTCGATCTTCCTGGTCGTGGCCTTGGTGCCTTGGAACGACCCAGCGCTGGCCGAAACCGGTTCCTACCAGACCGTGCTGAGCCGTATCGGCGTACCGAATGCCAAGCTGATCGTCGACATCGTGGTGTTGATCGCGGTGACCAGCTGCCTGAACTCGGCGCTGTACACTTCGTCGCGCATGCTGTTCTCGCTGAGCAAGCGTGGCGACGCACCGGCCATCGCCCAGCGCACCACCAAGGCGGCTACCCCGCACGTGGCGGTTTTGCTGTCCACGGCAGCGGCGTTCCTTTGCGTGTTCGCCAACTTCGTGGCCCCGGCCCAGGTGTTCGAGTTCCTGCTGGCCAGTTCGGGCGCCATTGCGCTGCTGGTGTACCTGGTGATTGCCGTGTCGCAGTTGCGCATGCGTGCCCAGCGTGAAGCCCGCGGCGAGAAAATCACATTCAAGATGTGGCTGTTCCCGGGCCTGACCTGGGCGACCATTGCCTTCATCGTTGCCATTCTGGTGGTAATGGCGTTGCGTGAAGATCACCGTGCCGAAATCATCGCGACTGCGCTGCTGAGCATTGGTGTGGTGGCAGCTGGCTTGCTGGTGCACCGCAAGCGTGAGGCTGCCGGACGGGTGGCGCTGGATAACTGATCCGCGCTGGCTGAGATGAAAAGGCCGTGCCCTGTGAGGGGCACGGCCTTTTTCGTTGGCAGGTTAAACGGCCCTGTCAGCCGAACTGCTTCTGCTGTTGCTGCTGCTTGGCAATCAGTTCGGAAGCGGCGATATAGGCCTCCTGGAACTCATCGCTCTCCAGCCAGGCCATGGTGGCCTCTTCGTCAGCGCCGTCCAGCCATTTGCGGTAGGCGTTGAACACCAGCACGATGTAGTCGGTGGCGTGCTCTTCCTTGTGCCCCTTGAGTACCAGGGCCAGCAGCGGGTCCACCAGGAACACCGAGATCATCGGTACCAGGCCGCCCTCCTGGGCTTCCTTCATCTTGTTGAACATCGCGTCGTAGCTGCCCGACTCCATGGCCTTGTTGTACACCTGCTCGACGCTGGCGCTGTCGCCGGCACTGGCCTTGACCGCCTGGCCGCTGCGCACCATGCGGTTCTGCTTGGCCTTGCTGGCGGCGCGTTTGGCGCGTTTCTGTTGCTTGGTAGGGGTGGCCATGGGGTGAATCCTTGGGGTGTTCGGAAATTGCGCGTATTGAAGCGCAGCTGCCTCGGCGTTTCAACTCGCCAGCGGGGCGGGCTCATCCTCTTCGAACCCGTGCGATGCCCTGCCGACCAGCAGTTCATCCGGCGCATGGGCCACGCTATGGTCCTTGTCGGGGTAGTCCAGCGAGTGCAGGAAGTGGCGGATGCAGTTGAGCCGCGCACGCTTCTTGTCATCGGACTTGATCACTGTCCACGGTGCATCGGCAGTGTCGGTATGGAAGAACATCGCTTCCTTGGCGGCGGTGTAGTCTTCCCACTTGTCCAGCGACTTGATGTCGATAGGTGACAGCTTCCAGTGCTTGAGCGGGTCGTCGCGGCGCGAGATGAAGCGGCGCAGCTGCTCTTCGCGGTTCACCGAAAACCAGTACTTGAACAGCAGGATGCCGCTGTTGCACAGCATGCGCTCAAGGTCCGGCGCCTGGCGCATGAATTCCAGGTACTGCAGTGGCGTGCAGAACTCCATCACCTTCTCTACCCCGGCGCGGTTGTACCAGGAGCGGTCGAAGAACACCATTTCACCCGCCGTGGGCAGGTGCTGGATATAGCGCTGGAAATACCACTGGCCCTGTTCCTGCTCGGAAGGCTTTTCGAGCGCGACGATTCGAGCGCCACGTGGGTTGAGGTGCTCCATGAAGCGCTTGATGGTGCCGCCCTTGCCGGCGGCATCGCGCCCCTCGAACAGAATCACCACACGTTGGCCGGTGTCCTTTACCCAGCTCTGCACCTTCAGCAGCTCTATCTGTAGCGCGTGCTTGGCCTTCTCGTAGTCCTGGCGGCGCAGCCGGGTGCGGTAGGGGTAGCTGGCCGGCAGGCGCGCCGAGGTGCTGTCTTCATTGCTGCCCCTGGGGGCGGTAGCCACTTCCAGCGCTGCGGGTTGCTGGCTGATGCGGGTGATCGTCGGTTCCGGCTTGCGCTGGCGTGGGCGGCGCGTGCGGACTGGGGTGACGGCAGGTTCGCCGGGGGCGGGGAGCAGTAGGGGGGATTCTTCGCTCATGGGGTCCTTGCTAGTCGATTCGGATGTCCATCCAGCACCTTAAATTGTGGCGAGTGATGGCCATTTGATGCTGGTCAACTGGGTGCCTATAAACAGTTTGAAACAGCTACCAATTGGCTGTAGTGTGAACTACGGTTTACATTCCTCCCATGCATACATTAATTCAAACCGACACCTACCGAACGTGGTTCGCTGCTTTGCGGGACCCGCGTGCGAAAGCACGCATAACTGTCCGGTTACGACGGGTGGGTCTTGGAGTGATGGGTGACTGTAGGCCGGTTGCTGAAGGGGTATCCGAGCTTCGGATCGACTATGGTCCGGGCTATCGGGTGTATTTCGTTCGACGAGGTTATGAAGTGATCATCCTCCTGGCGGGTGGCGATAAGGCTAGTCAGGCCAGGGATATCAAATCGGCTCTCAAGCTGGCTCGCGACCTCTAGGAGGCCATCATGAAAAATATCAAATTGACCAAATGGGATGCTGTGGACCATTTGAAGACAGAGGAGGACATGGTCTTGTACCTCGAAGCCTGTCTGGAGGAAAACGACCCTGCACTGCTTGCTGCTGCCTTGGGTGATATCGCTCGTGCTCGTGGTATGGCTCAACTGGCGCGCGATACCGGGCTCACGCGGGAGGGGTTGTACAAGGCGCTGTCTGCTGAAGGTAACCCCAGCTTGGCGACCATCATGAAAGTGATGGCGGCGCTTGGGGTGAGGCTTCATGCCGAGGTGCTACCACCCACTGCAGGGTAACGTCCGGATTGAATTTGGTAGCTAAGTCAGTTGGCTGCCAAGCCTGCAGCAAAAATCACAGGCAACAAAAAACCCGCACTAGGCGGGTTTCTTGTTGTCGCTTCGGGTAACTTTGCAACCACCAGAAGCTTGAAGGTGGTGCCCAGAGACGGAGTCGAACCGCCGACACGAGGATTTTCAATCCTCTGCTCTACCGACTGAGCTATCTGGGCGACGAGGTGAATTAAATAGATTTCCGGACCGCTCGTCAACGACTTTTTGAAAAAATTTTAAATTAATTCCGTCGCTTACGATTTTTGGGGTCATTCGGCCGGTGGAACGTAGCCTTCGGCCTGGGCGTATTCTTCGCCGGCGAAAAACTTGTCCATCTCGGCCTGGAGGAATTTGCGGTCCTCGGCGTTCATCATGTTCAGGCGCTTTTCGTTGATCAGCATGGTCTGGTGCTTCTGCCAGTCAGCCCAGGCTTTCTGCGAGATGTGTTCGAAGATGTCCTGGCCCTTGGCGCCTGGGTAGGGCGGGCGTTCCAGGCCTGGGAGTTCTTCTTGGTACTTGCGGCACATCACGGTGCGGGTCATCGGGCGTCTCCTGCAATCAGTTCGTCGGCCGCGCGTTCAAGCAGCTTTTTTACCGGGGCGGCAAGGCCCAGGCGCGGCGGGGTGGCGAGGTTATACCAGAGCCAGTCGGCCTCGGCCATGTGCTCGCCGACCGGGTCGACGCGCACCAGCCAGGGCTCGATCGCCAGCTGGAAGTGGCTGAAGGTGTGGGTCAGGCCATCCATGGCGTGGCTGCCAGCCAGGCGTAGGCCGTGCTGATAGGCCAGGTCTTCGAGTTGGGCAATGTCATCCAGCTCCGGCAGGCTCCACAAACCACCCCACAGGCCGCTGGAGGGGCGGCGATACAACAGGATGGCGCCTTCGGGGTTGGTCAGCAGAGGCATCAGGGTGCGCCGTTGCGGCAGCGCTTTGCGCGGCTTGGGCTCGGGGTAGCGGGTTTCTTCACCGTGCAGGTGCGCTTCGCAGCCGCGCTGCAGCGGGCAGATCAGGCAGCTGGGCTTGCTGCGCGTGCACAGCGTGGCGCCCATGTCCATCATCGCCTGGGTGTAGTGGTTGGCGCGCAATTGTGGGGTGAAGCGCTCGGCGGTGGCCCACAGCTGGTTGGCCACCTTGGGCTCGCCGGGGTAGCCCGCCTGGGCGCTGTAGCGGGCCAGCACGCGCTTGACGTTGCCGTCGAGGATCGGCGCGCGGATGCCCATGCTGATGCTGGCGATGGCACCTGCCGTGGAGCGGCCGATGCCGGGCAGCTCGGTAAGCTGCTCGACACTGCGCGGGAATTCGCCGCCATGTTGTTCGACGACGATCTTCGCGGCCTTTTGCAGGTTGCGGGCACGGGTGTAGTAGCCCAGCCCGGTCCACAGGTGCAGCACTTCGTCCTCCGGCGCCTCGGCCAGGGCCTGCACGGTCGGCAGGGCCTGCATGAAGCGGTCGAAGTAGTTGAGCACGGTGCTGACCTGGGTCTGCTGCAGCATGATTTCTGACACCCATACCCGGTACGGGGTGATGCCCTGTTGCCAGGGCAGGTCGTGCCGGCCGTGCTCGTCATACCAATCCAGCACAGCGCTGGAGAACTGCTCGGGGCTCATCGCTTGAACAGCCCCTTGAGCGCGTCTTTCACTTCCGGGCTCACTTTGTCTCCAAGTTTTTCTTCAAGCTTTTCGTCGATCTTGTCTTGCAGGCGGTTGCCGGCCAGCTTGGCCGCCACCTTGCCCAGGCCGTTCTGGTCCAGGCGGCAGGCCTTGGCGCCAAGTTCCAGCGGGCCGCGGCAGCGCAGCGGCACTTCAACGCCAACATACCGTTCGTTGACCTGGCAGGCAGGGTCCGGCATGGCGCGCTGGTCGCCTTCGACGATCACACCCACGTTGTAGTCCATGCCCAGCACGCGCAGGTCGAGGTCGCCATGGCCGTTGACGGTCAGGCCTGGGATGCGGGCCTTGAGGTCCGGGTTGCTGGCGACGCCATTGCGTACCACGAGGCTGCCGCGCAGCTCCTGGAACGGGGTGTCCTTGCCGCGTGGTTCGCCGCTCAGGGTTTTGCGGTTGAGGGTGGCGATGGCCTGGCACAGCTGCTGTTCCAGGTTGGCATTGACCAGCACACCGTCGTTGATGGTGAAGTTTGCGCTGCCGTTCAGGGTGTCGACCAGTGCCTTCTGGCTGTTACCGGTGGCCGTCAGATCACTGGTCAGGGTCAGCAGGCCCTTGACCGGTGGCGTCTGCTCCTTGCCTTCGGTCTTGATGAAGTGCTCCACCGGCACCCGTTGGATGTTGGTGTTCACGCCCAGTTGTGGCACGGCAGGGCGCACGTCGACCGTGCCCTTGGCTTCGAAGGTGCCGTTGTACAGTTCGCCGCGCAGGGTTTGCAGGGTCAACAGGCCAGCTTGGCCAATGGCCTTGAGCTGGGCGTCTTCGATCGGCAGCTTGTCCAGGGTCAACGAACCGAAGGCCAGGTCGGCCTGCAGGTCGAGGGCGCGCAGGCGGTCCACCGGCAGCAGTTTGTCGTCGCTCCAGGCCACTTGAGTTGGGGAATTGGGCAGTGGCGTGGTGCCGGCACCGGCCACGGCGCTGGCTTCCTGTTGCTTCACCTCGGCCTGGCGCGCAGCGGTGGCGCCCTTGGCTTCTTCGCTCTTGGCCGGCAGGTAGCGGTCGGCGTTGAAGGTGTCGCCTTTGAGCTGCAGGCGCAGGGCCTGCTTGGCGAAGTCTTCGACGGCCACGCGGCCGCTGAAGGTGCTGTCGTCCAGCTTCACCGCCAGGTCTTCCAGGGCCAGGCTGTTGGGCGTGCCCTGCAGGCGAGTCACCAGCTCCAGCTTGGCGAAGGCGGCCGGGTCGTTGGTGGCCGGCAGTGGGCGGCCGATGCTGTCGAGGAAGGTGCGCAGGTTGAACTGGGCGATGGACAGACCGCCGCTCAGCTGGGGTGCTTTGTCCAGGTCACGCAGGTTCAGCTCACCGAGGGCGCGCAGCTGGTTGGCGGAGACTTTCAGGCCGTTCCACGAAGCCACATTGGCAGCCAGGTCTACCAGCAGTTGGCCTTGGGCGGCAAAGGTCACGGTCTTGCCACCAGTGGGTTCACCCGAGGTTTCGCCCGACAGGCGCATGTCTTCGAAGTTGTAGCGCTTGAGCTTGCGGTCGAAGCGCAGTTCGCCGGCCAGCTCGGTGCGGGCCTTGATGCTCGGTTGGCTGGCGCTGATGAAGGCGCTGGCCTTGAGCGGAATGTTGGCGCCTTCATGGACCGGGCCGGTGCTCAGCTGGATGCTTTCGGCGCTATAGCTTTGGCCGGTCTTGGCATCGGTGTACTGCACGCGGGCGTTGTTCACGGTCAGGCTGTCGATGTCCAGCTTGACGGCGCGGTCGTTGTTGTCGGCGGTCGTGGGCTTCTGCTCGGCAGGTGGCTGCGCGGGTGCACCGGCGGTTGTGCCGTTTTGCGCAGGCAGCGGCTTGCCGATGTCTTCCCAGTTGCCATGGCCCTGTTCGTCACGCGCCAGGGTCAGGTTCAGGCCTTCGACGCGTACATCGCTCATTTGCACTTCGCGGCGCAGCAATGGCAGTACACGGACCGAAAGGCCGAGCATCTGCAGGTCGGCGAACGGTTCCTTGGGTTTGGCCAAGGTGGCGATGCTGGCTTCGTGCAGCTCCAGGCCCAGCCATGGGAACAGGCTCCAGCCGATATCGCCGTTGAGGGTCAGCTCCACGTGAGCCTTGTCGCGTGCCAGCTGGCGAATCTCGTCTTTGTAGTCGTTGGGATCAAAGAGGTGGGTCAGGGCGAAGCCCAGCGCCACGATGATCAGCAGCAACCCGAGAAGCCCCAGTCCCAGGATTTTGCCGAACGCTTTCATGGGCGAGTCCTTGTAGTCCGTTAGTGAAATTCAGGCGGCAGAGTATAACGCCGCGAGGGTTGTCCCTGCGTATTCGACCAGAGATACAGGGCATATCCTACGTTTTCAGCAGATGGTACGGCTTTCGGCGGGCAGATGTTCGCCTGTGCCGGCCTCTTCGCGGGTTTACCCGCGAAGAGGCTGGCACAGGAAAGAGGACCGTTTCAGCCAAGCAATAAATCACGATATCAGATTGCTTTCACGCTACTTGGCTCTGCTAACCTTGCGCCGCTTTGCGAGCACCCTCCCTATAACAAGGATCAGATCCATGACCAGTACCGTCGCGACGGGCTCCTCGGCCAGTGCGCCAGGCTTCCTGTCGAAGGAGCGCATCATCGCCCGCCCGGGCTTCAACCGCTGGCTGGTGCCACCCGCCGCCCTGGCCATTCACTTGTGCATCGGCATGGCCTATGGCTTCTCGGTGTTCTGGTTGCCTTTGTCGCAAGCCCTCGGCATCACCGCCCCCGTTGCCTGTGCCGCAGACATGAGCTTCATGGCCCGGATGTTCAGCGCCGAATGCGACTGGCCGATCTCGATGCTGAGCTGGATCTACACCCTGTTCTTCGTCTTTCTCGGCTGCTCGGCGGCGGTGCTGGGCGGTTGGCTGGAGCACGCCGGCCCGCGCAAGGCTGGCCTGGTTTCGGCCCTGTGCTGGTGTGGCGGCATGCTGCTTTCGGCAATCGGCGTGAAAACCCACCAGCTATGGCTGATGTGGCTGGGCTCCGGCGTGATTGGCGGTATCGGCCTGGGATTGGGCTATATCTCGCCAGTGTCGACCCTGATCAAGTGGTTCCCGGACAAGCGCGGCATGGCCACCGGCATGGCGATCATGGGCTTTGGCGGCGGGGCCATGGTGGGTGCACCGCTGGCCACCGCGCTGATGGGGCATTTTGGCAACGAGCATGAAGTTGGCGTGTGGCAGAGCTTCGTCGCCATGGCGGCGATCTACTTCGTGTTCATGACTGCCGGCGCTCTGGCATATCGTGTCCCGCCGACCGGCTGGAAGCCTGAAGGCTGGACGGCCCCGGTGAAAAAGGCCGGCAACGCCATGGTCACCGACCGTCACGTGCACGTCAGCGTGGCCTGGAAGACGCCTCAGTTTGCGCTGATCTGGCTGGTGTTGTGCCTGAACGTGTCGGCAGGCATCGGCATTCTTGGCATGGCTTCGCCGCTGCTGCAGGAGGTGTTCGCCGGCAAGCTGCTGGGCAACGAACTGACCTTCAGCCAGCTGAACACTGCCCAGCTGGCGCAGATTGCCGCGATCGCTGCCGGTTTCACCGGCTTGCTGAGCCTGTTCAACATTGGCGGGCGGTTCTTCTGGGCGTCGTTCTCCGACTACATCGGCCGCAAGAACACCTACTTCGCTTTCTTCGCCTTGGGCGTTGGCCTTTACAGCCTGGTGCCGAACATGGGGCACCTGGGTAACGTGGCGCTGTTCGTGGCCGCGTTCTGCATCATCCTGTCGATGTATGGTGGCGGTTTCGCGACCGTGCCGGCGTACCTGGCTGACCTGTTCGGTACGCAGATGGTCGGCGCCATTCATGGTCGTCTGCTGACGGCCTGGGCGGCGGCGGGGGTGCTGGGGCCGGTGTTGATCACTTATCTGCGTGAGTCTCAGTTGGCCGCGGGTGTGGAGCGGGCAGCGGCTTACGACATGACCTTGTACATCCTCGCTGGCCTGCTGGTGCTGGGCTTTATCTGCAACATGCTGGTACGCCCGGTGGCCGACAAGCATTTCATGAGCGATGCAGAGCTGGCCGCCGAGCGGGCGTTGAGCCATGACAAGGGCGCCGACAGTGCACGCTCGCTGGAGTGGAAAGCGGCGCCGGGCAGCCTGCCACTGGTGCTGCTGGCCTGGGCTGTGGTGGTCGTGCCGTTGGCCTGGGGGGTGTGGGTAACCTTGCAGAAGACAGCTGTGCTGTTCCACTGAGCCGCTCCTTTGGGGTTGCAAGGCAGCCCCAATTACCTGGTTGTATAGACCTGTAGCGGCATCTAGCCCGCGTAATTCCTCGCTTTGCCATATGTCATCCGCGTTTCAAGCTGGCGCGTTCTGGGCCTATAATGGAGCCCTTTTCGCCCAATGATTTTGCGGAGCTGGTGATGGTCGAACGTAAGGCTTCCGTCGAGCGCAATACCCTGGAAACCCAGGTCAAGTGCTCGATCAACCTCGATGGCAGTGGCAAGGCCCGATTCGATATCGGTGTGCCTTTCCTTGAACACATGCTGGACCAGATCGCCCGCCATGGGCTGATCGATCTGGATATCGAGTGCAAGGGTGACACGCATATCGACGATCACCATACCGTCGAAGACGTTGGCATTACCCTGGGCATGGCATTCGCCCAGGCCATCGGTGACAAGAAAGGCATCTTCCGCTACGGCCATGCCTACGTGCCGCTGGACGAAGCGCTGTCGCGCGTGGTCATCGACTTTTCTGGCCGCCCAGGCCTGCAGATGCACGTGCCGTACACCCGCGCCAGCGTTGGTGGCTTCGATGTCGACCTGTTCCAGGAGTTTTTCCAGGGTTTCGTCAACCATGCCCTGGTCACCCTGCACATCGACAACCTGCGTGGCCACAACACCCACCACCAGATCGAAACCGTGTTCAAGGCTTTCGGCCGCGCTCTGCGCATGGCCATTACCCTCGACGAGCGCATGGCCGGGCAGATGCCTTCCACCAAAGGGTGCCTGTAAATGCAGACGGTAGCCGTAATCGACTATGGCATGGGCAACCTGCACTCGGTGGCCAAGGCGCTTGAGCACGTAGGTGCCGGTAAGGTGTTGGTCACCAGCGATGCCGCAGTGATCCGCGAGGCCGACCGCGTGGTGTTCCCAGGTGTGGGTGCGATTCGCGACTGCATGGCCGAAATCCGCCGCCTGGGCTTCGACAGCCTGGTACGTGAAGTCAGCCAGGACCGCCCGTTCCTCGGTATCTGCGTCGGTATGCAGGCGCTGCTCGAACACAGCGAAGAAAACACCGGTGTCGATTGCATCGGTCTGTTTCCCGGCCAGGTGCGTTTCTTCGGCAAAGACCTGCAAGAAGACGGCGAGCACCTGAAGGTGCCGCACATGGGCTGGAACGAAGTTGCCCAGACCATCGACCACCCGCTGTGGCACGACATCCCCGACCGCGCACGTTTCTACTTCGTGCACAGCTACTACATCAATGCCGGCAAGCCGGGCCAGGTGGTCGGTCGCGGCCACTATGGCGTCGATTTCGCCGCCGCGCTGGCTGATGGCTCGCGCTTTGCCGTGCAGTTCCACCCGGAGAAGAGCCATACCCATGGCCTGCAGTTGCTGCAGAACTTCGTCGCCTGGGACGGGCGCTGGTAATGAGCAGGTCGAAGACCAAGGCCCCGATCATGACCCTGGCCCCCGAGCAGGAGCGCGATGCGCTCGACACGCTCAAGCGCTTCCTTGAAGACCGCTTCGAGCTGCAGCTGGGGTCGTTCGAGGTGGCCGAAGTCCTCGAGCTGTTCACCAAGGAAATTGCACCCCATTACTACAACAGGGCGATTGCCGATGTTCAGCTGCACCTCAAGGAGCGGTTCGAGAGCATCGAAAGCGACCTGTGGGCACTCGAGAAGCCCTGAAACCCAACAAATAGACAGGTTCCCAAGATGCTGATTATCCCCGCTATCGATCTGAAGGACGGTGCCTGCGTGCGCCTGCGCCAGGGCCGCATGGAAGACTCCACGGTATTTTCCGACGACCCGGTGAGCATGGCCGCCAAGTGGGTCGAGGGTGGCTGCCGCCGCCTGCACCTGGTCGACCTCAACGGCGCTTTCGAAGGCCAACCGGTCAACGGTGAAGTGGTTACCGCCATCGCCAAACGTTACCCGACTCTGCCGATCCAGATCGGCGGCGGTATCCGTTCGCTGGAAACCATCGAGCACTACGTCAAGGCTGGCGTCAGCTACGTGATCATCGGCACCAAAGCGGTCAAGCAGCCCGAGTTCGTCGCCGAAGCGTGCAAGGCCTTCCCAGGCAAGGTCATCGTTGGCCTGGATGCCAAGGACGGCTTCGTCGCCACCGACGGCTGGGCCGAAGTCAGCTCGGTGCAGGTCATCGACCTGGCCAAGCGTTTCGAGGCCGATGGCGTCTCGGCGATCGTCTACACCGACATCGCCAAGGACGGCATGATGCAGGGCTGCAACGTGCCGTTCACCAAGGCGCTGGCCGAAGCCACCCGCATTCCGGTGATCGCGTCTGGCGGCATTCACAACCTGGGCGACATCAAGGCCCTGCTCGACGCCAAGGCGCCAGGCATTGTCGGCGCCATCACAGGCCGTGCCATCTACGAAGGCACGCTCGATGTCGCCGAGGCCCAGGCCTTCTGCGACAACTACCAAGGCTGAGGACTGAACCATGGCACTGGCCAAGCGCATCATCCCTTGCCTGGACGTGGACAACGGCCGGGTGGTCAAGGGCGTCAAGTTCGAGAACATCCGTGATGCCGGCGACCCGGTGGAAATCGCCCGTCGGTACAACGAGCAGGGTGCCGACGAAATCACTTTCCTCGACATCACCGCCAGCGTCGATGGCCGCGACACTACCCTGCATACCGTCGAGCGCATGGCCAGCCAGGTGTTCATCCCGCTGACCGTGGGCGGTGGCGTGCGTACCGTGCAGGACATCCGTAACCTGCTCAACGCCGGTGCCGACAAGGTTTCGATCAACACGGCTGCGGTGTTCAACCCGGAGTTCGTGGGCGAGGCTGCGGACCGTTTCGGTTCGCAGTGCATCGTTGTCGCCATCGATGCCAAGAAAGTGTCCGGGCCGGGTGAAAAGCCGCGCTGGGAGATTTTCACCCACGGTGGGCGCAAGCCGACTGGCCTGGATGCAGTGGAGTGGGCGAAGAAGATGGAAGGCCTGGGTGCAGGCGAGATTCTGCTCACCAGCATGGACCAGGACGGCATGAAGAACGGCTTCGACCTGGGCGTTACCCGTGCCATCAGTGATGCGCTGGGTATTCCGGTGATTGCCTCGGGTGGTGTGGGCAACCTGCAGCACCTGGCTGACGGTATTCTGGAAGGGCATGCCAGCGCGGTGCTGGCGGCCAGTATCTTCCACTTTGGCGAGTACACGGTACCGGAAGCCAAGGCCTACATGGCTTCGCGCGGGATCGTCGTTCGCTGACAGATCGCTGGGAGGGCTTTGCCCTCCTATCGCGACACAAGGCCGCTCCTACAGGGTAATGCGTATCTCTGTAGGAGCGGCCTTGTGTCGCGATGGGCCGCAACGCGGCCCCAATTGCATCACCCGTGATTCTTGCCGAGCAACGCGTGATAAAGCTCGGTATCCCCAAGAATCCCCACCACCCTGTCGTTATCCTGCAGCACCAGCTTGTTGCCAGTCTGATAACGAATCTGCAGCGCCTCGCGCATGCCGATGTCGGCGTGCACCACGGTCGGTCTGCGCTCCAGCAGCTCCACATCCTGCCCCGGTGCCCAGTTCTGCATGTCCAGCCCGTTCTGGCCCTGGCGAGCACGCTTGAGCGCGCCGCCTTCGCCCAGGTCCAGCCACGAATCGATACCGGGGTCCAGGCACACCGAACCATTGACCCGCTTGCAGTTGTCCAGGCTGCGCATCAGGCTGCGGCCGCACAGCACGTTCAGCGGGTTGGTGTGGGCGACGAAGGTGCGCACGTATTCGTCGGCCGGGTTGAGCACGATTTCTTCCGGCTTGCTGTACTGGATGATCCGCCCGTCCTTCATGATCGCAATACGGGTACCCAGCTTCAGTGCCTCGTCCAGGTCATGGCTGACGAACACGATGGTCTTGCTCAGCTTGGCCTGCAGGCCCAGCAGTTCGTCCTGCAGGCCCTGGCGGATCAGCGGGTCGAGGGCCGAGAACGGTTCGTCCATCAACAGGATGTCGGCATCCATGGCCAGTGCACGGGCCAGGCCCACGCGCTGCTGCATGCCGCCTGACAGCTCGTCCGGCTTCTTGTTGCGCCATTGGGTCAGGCCCACCAGCTCAAGCTTCTCGTCGACCAGCTTGCGCCGTTCCTTTTCCGGGCGGCCCTGCATTTCCAAACCAAAGCTGATGTTCTCGCGCACCGTCAGCCAGGGCATCAGGGCGAACTTCTGGAACACCATGGCAATGCGCTTGGTGCGCATCATCTTCAGCTCGGCCGGGGAGCAGTGGGCAATGTCGATGTGCTTGCCTTCGTGCTCGACGAACAGCTTGCCACGGCTGACGGTGTTGAGGCCGTTGATGCAGCGCAGCAGGCTCGACTTGCCCGAGCCGGACAGGCCCATCAGCACGCAGATCTCGCCCTTGTTGATATCCAGGTTGGCCTTCTCGACGCCAACCACCAGGCCGGTCTGCTTGAGGATCTGCTCGCGGGTCTTGCCTTGGTCCAGCAGCGACAGCGCTTCGCGTGGCTTGTTGGAGAAAATGACGTCGACGTCTTCGAAACGAATGATGCTCATGCCTCACCCCTTACCGGCAGTTCCGGTTGCTTGCAGATACGGTCGAGCATGATCGCCAGCAGCACGATCGCCAGGCCCGCTTCGAAGCCCAGGGAGATATCGGCGGTGTTCAGTGCGTTGACCACAGGTTTGCCCAGGCCGTCAGCGCCGACCAGGGCGGCAATCACCACCATCGACAGCGACAGCATGATGCACTGGGTGACGCCGGCGGCGATGCTGGGCATCGCATGCGGCAGTTCGATACGGGTAAGCAGTTGGCGACGCGAGCAGCCAAAGGCCTTGCCGGCGTCCATCAGCTCTTGCGGCACGTCGCAGATGCCCAGGTAAGTCAGGCGAATAGGCGCGGCAATGGCGAATACCACGGTGGAGATCAGCCCCGGCACCACGCCCAGGCCGAACAGGGTCAGGGTTGGGATCAGGTAGACGAAGGTGGGCACCGTTTGCATCAGGTCGAGCACCGGCCGCATGGCGGTGTAGAACATCGGTTTGTGCGCGGCGAGGATGCCCAGCGGCACGCCGATTACCACGCACACCACCGTGGCGAAGGTGACCTGGGCCAGGGTTTCCATGGTTTCCTGCCAGTAGCCCAGGTTGAGGATCAACAGGAACGACAGGGCAACGAACACGGTCAGCGCCCATTTGCGCTGGATCAAGTGCGCCAGGGCGGCGAACAGGGCAATGAGAACGAACGGGTTGAACCAGGTCAGGGCGCTGGTGACGCCATGGATCATGAACTCCAGGCCTTGCGCGATGGCGTCGAAGTAATTCGCGCCGTTCTGGGTCAGCCACTCGACGAACGACGCGATGTACTGGCCCAGGGGTATTTTCTGATCGATAAGCATGATAGCGAGCTTCCACCTGCATAGATTGAAATCAACCCGGGGCAGGCACGGTCCTGCCCCGAGGTAGCGCTATTGCGTGGTTCGTTATTGCGTGAGCTTGGCCTTGGCCGCCTCCAGGCCAGGTTTGCCATCCACGGTGGTCACGCCGGCCAGCCAGGCATCCAGCTTGCCTGGGTTGTCCTTGATCCATTTCTTGGCGGCGGCTTCGGGTTTCATCTTGTCGTCCAGGACATAGCCCATCATGGTGCTTTCATCCTTGAGCTCGAACGACAGGTTCTTCAACAGCTGGCCAACGTTGCTGCACTCCTGCGCGTAGCCCTTGCGGGTGTTGGTCAGCACGGTGGCCTTGCCGAAGTCGGGGCCGAAGAATTCGTCCCCGCCGGTCAGGTACTGCATCTTGAAGCGGGTGTTCATCGGGTGCGGTTCCCAGCCCAGGAACACCAGCGCTTCGCCACGCTTCTGCGCGCGGTCGACCTGCGACAGCATGCCGGCCTCGCTCGATTGCACGATCTTGAAACCGGCGTCCTTCAGGCCGAAGGCGTTCTTGTCGATCATGCTCTGGATGGTGCGGTTGCCATCGTTGCCGGGTTCGATGCCGTAGATCTTGCTGTCGAGTTCTTTCTTGAACTTGGGAATGTCGCTGAAATCCTTCAGGCCCTTGTCATACAGCGCCTGGGGCACGGCCAAGGTGTACTTGGCGTTTTCCAGGTTGGCGCGCACGGTTTCCACCGTGCCGGCGTCGCGGTACTGCTTGATGTCGTTTTCCATGGTCGGCATCCAGTTGCCGAGAAACACGTCCAGGTCCTTGCCGGTGGCCAGCGACTTGTAGGTCACCGGTACCGAGATCATGGTGGTGTGGGTTTTGTAACCCAGGGCTTCGAGCACAACGCTGGTGGTCGCGGTCGTGACTGTGATGTCGGTCCAGCCGACATCGGAGAAACGTACCGTCTGACACTGCTCGGGTTCGGCGGCCTGGGCCAGCAATGGCGTGGACAGCAACGCAACCAGCAACAGCGAGGGTGAACCTTTCATGGATGGACTCCTGTGATTTTGTCTTCGGGTTCGCGTGGGTCGCCGGGCTTTCTGAAGGTCCGGTCGACCAGGCCTGCAGAGGGCAGGATGCGTGGCCGTGCTTTACGAGTCGCTTTCGATAATCCTCCAGCGCCGGGCAATCGCCTACTGGTAGGGTCGTATCCAGTACGGAACGGGTCGTATCCAGTACGGGCGATGTCGCTTATGGATTTTTCCACCCCTTCGGCCGCATTTTTGCGTCACCAGGCCGCTGGAAAACGGCGTGGAGAAGGCAACGAACAGCGCGGCGCTGCTGGACAAAAGTACGTCGGTTGCAGACGGCGAGGGGGGCGGTAAAAGCCCGATGATGCTGGCATTCAAGGCGGCCCGCTGTTTCAGCCTAGCAGCTGCCCCGCCCTGCGCATGGCGCGCAGAGACAAGCCCAGCAAGAGGTGATTCGACAATGGCCATCAGCGTGTTCGACCTGTTCAAGATCGGTGTCGGGCCCTCCAGCTCCCACACCGTCGGCCCCATGCGTGCTGGCGCCCTGTTCGTTCAGGGCCTGCGCGAACGCGGCGAGCTGGAGCGTGTGAAACGGATCGAGGTGCGTCTTTACGGCTCGCTGTCGGCCACCGGTATCGGTCACGGCACCGACAACGCCACCATCATGGGCCTGATGGGCGAATGGCCTGACGCCATTGACCCGACCCAGATCGTGCCGCGCATCGCCGACCTGCGCGAAACCGACACCCTGCAGCTGGACGGCCGGCTACCCATCGAATTCGTCTGGGCCCGCGACATGCTGCTGCTGGACGAGAACTTGCCATACCACCCCAATGCCATGACTCTGATTGCCGAAGGCGAGCAGGGTGAGCTGCACCGCGACACCTACTACTCGGTGGGCGGCGGTTTCGTGGTCGATGCTGCCCAGGCCGCCAGCGGCGTGCTGGATGCCGACCAGACCGTGCTGCCGTACGACTTCAACAGCGCCGCTGAACTGCTGCGCCTGTGCAAGCAAAACGACCTCAGCGTGTCGCAATTGATGATGGCCAACGAGAAGGTCTGGCGCAGCGAGCAAGAGATTCGCGCAGGCCTGCACAAGCTCTGGGAGGCCATGCAGGAATGCGTCAACAACGGCCTCAAGTACGAAGGCACGCTACCTGGCGGGCTGAATGTGCGCCGCCGCGCCGCCAAGCTGCACCGCAGCCTGCAGGAAATCGGCAAGCCCAACGTGATCGGCTCGACCATGAGCGCCATGGAGTGGGTCAACTTGTTCGCCCTGGCGGTCAACGAAGAAAACGCCGCCGGCGGGCGCATGGTCACCGCGCCTACCAATGGCGCGGCCGGGATCATTCCGGCGGTATTGCACTACTACATGCGTTTTAGCGATGAAGTGGACGAGTCGAGCGTGGTCGACTTCTTCCTCGGTGCTGCTGCGGTGGGCATCTTGTGCAAGAAGAACGCTTCGATCTCCGGTGCCGAAGTGGGGTGCCAGGGTGAAGTCGGCTCGGCCTGTGCCATGGCTGCAGCGGGCCTTGCCGAAGTGCTCGGGGCTACCCCGCCACAAGTGGAAAACGCTGCTGAAATTGCCCTGGAGCACAACCTCGGCCTGACCTGCGACCCGGTCGGTGGGCTGGTGCAGGTGCCGTGCATCGAGCGCAACGCGATTGCTGCGGTAAAGGCCATCAACGCGGTGCAGATGGCCTTGCGCGGGGACGGTGAGCACTTCATTTCTCTCGACCAGGTAATCCGCACTATGCGCGATACCGGGGCCGACATGCACGACAAGTACAAAGAAACCTCGCGCGGTGGCCTGGCTGTCAGTGCTATCGAATGCTAATGGTTTGATCCCCCCTCAAGGGCCTCTTCGCGGTTTTACCCGCGAAGAGGCCCTTGAGGTTGATGCAGGTGCAGCACAATCACCAATGCCTCTTTATGGTGCGCACGACGCCTACCGATCGTCGGGTGTCGTTATCAGTACTCGTGTTGTCGGTGACACTCAAGAGTGTCGTTTCTGGGCAACCTACACTGCGCGTGTCACCAAATTGCTCAGCCGTTACACGCATGGCGCCTAGCACGCCCGTTTGCGAACACCAGGCCAACTCGATCAAAGCACCTGATTTGCCGAATAAAGGCGTCGTTTTCAGGTTTTTTTGGATAGCCGTTCAATTTCAGGCACGGCGTTTGCGTTGATATTGGCCACCAAGCCCCGGCACATGAATCGGGGTAATAACAAGAAATCAGTGCCCGCCTGAGGCACACCCTGCATTTGTGTGAGGAGAAATCGCGATGACGTCGTACACCTCCGGGAACCCAACCCAGAACCGCACAGCACCCCAGTCCATCGGGTTTCTTCTATTGGACAACTTCACCCTGATTTCCCTGGCATCGGCCGTCGAGCCGCTGCGCATGGCCAACCAGCTGTCTGGGCGCGAGTTGTATCGCTGGCACACCCTGACGGTCGACGGTGGCCAGGTATGGGCCAGCGATGGCTTGCAGATCACCCCGGATGCCGCCATCAGCAATGCACCGCCCATCGACACCGTGATCGTCTGCGGCGGGGTTGGCATTCAGCGGTCGGTCACCCGTGAACACGTTACCTGGCTGCAAGCCCAGGCCCGTCAGTCGCGCAGGCTGGGCGCGGTGTGCACCGGCAGCTGGGCGCTGGCCTGCGCCGGCCTGCTCGATGGCTTCGACTGCAGCGTGCACTGGGAATGCCTGGCCGCGATGCAGGAGGCCTTCCCGCGGGTGAACATGAGCACCCGCCTGTTCACCCTTGACCGTAACCGCTTCACCAGCTCCGGTGGCACCGCGCCGCTGGACATGATGCTGCACCTGATCAGCCGCGATCATGGCCGCGAATTGTCGGCGGCCATTTCCGAGATGTTCGTCTACGAGCGCATCCGCAACGAGCAGGACCACCAGCGCGTGCCGCTCAAGCACATGCTCGGCACCAACCAGCCGAAGCTGCAGGAAATCGTCGCGCTGATGGAGGCCAACCTCGAAGAACCGATCGACCTGGACGAACTGGCGGTGTACGTGTCGGTGTCGCGACGCCAGCTCGAGCGGCTGTTCCAGAAGTACCTGCACTGCTCGCCGTCGCGCTACTACCTGAAGCTGCGGCTGATCCGTGCGCGCCAGTTGCTGAAGCAGACGCCGATGTCGATCATCGAAGTGGCATCGGTGTGTGGCTTTGTGTCGACCCCGCACTTCTCCAAGTGCTACCGCGAGTACTTCGGTATTCCGCCGCGTGACGAGCGCGTGGGCTCCAACACCGCCCAGCAGGTGGCGATGATGCCGATCCCGCAGGCCATGACCCTGTCGCCGCACAGCGGGCCGATGGCGGCCCTGAGCCAGGCGCGCAACGAATCGACGTTTGCCAGTGTAAGGCTATGAAACAGCACTGGCCTCTTCGCGGGTAAACCCGCGAAGAGGCCAGTGCAGGAAAACCCGATCAAGCGCGCTTGTTGAACTGCGCCAACGCCGGCAACAGCTGTTTGTCGATGGCTTGGCGCACCGCCGGCAGAATCGTCGCACTACCGGTATACATCTGCTCCACCATCCCCTTCAGCGCCCGTGCATTGGGCTCGGTCAGCCCACGCACCACCGCTTCGCAGGCTTGTTCGGCACTGGCCCCGGCGGGTATCTCGAACCCGCGTGCGCGCAGGTGGCCTGCCAGGTCGTCCTGATCAATCAAATCCGCATGCATCATGGCTGTTGTCCCTTTTATCGCTAAGAGAGTGCTGCTGTGATTTACGACCGATTCTGTGACGACCACGACATGCCCGCAACAACAGAATGCCGGCATGGCTGCTTTGGCTAAGAACAGGTCGTTTACGGCTAAATCCACCTGGCGGGAACTGCGCACACTCAAGCCATCTACAGCAACCGAGGGTTTGGTCACCCTCACTCATGCACAGTGGATGTTGCTCGCGCTTTGCCCCGGATGCTCACGGCTTTCCGGGGCTATTTTTTTCTTACCGTGCTGCAGGCAGGGATATCACCCGGCCCACGAACTCGGCCGGCGGCAGATCCTGCTGCTGTTCCAGCAACCCTTGCAGCAACCCGGCACTCTGCTCACTGAACGGCGCCGCCTTTGGCCCCGCCAGGTCCACATGCAGCAGCATCTGCTCACTGGCCGCCAGCACCTGGTCGAACCCGGCCCGGTGCAGGCTGTGGTAGACATGCAGGCGCTTGCGATCGCAACCGATGATCTGCGTCTGCACCCACACCTCGGTGCCTAGCTTTACTTCATGCAGGTAGTTGATGTGCGCTTCCAGGGTGAACAACGAATTGCCACTCTGCCCACGGCTGTCGGCATCCAGGCCGATGCGCTCCATCAGCGCATCGGTGGCGTAGCTGAAGATCAGCAGGTAGAAGGCATCGCGCAGATGCCCGTTGTAGTCGACCCAGTCCTCCTGGACTGGGGTGCGGTAAGTGATCAGTGCAGGCATTGCGTGGTCCTCAGTCGCCGAAAGCCATGCCGTGTTTGGCCTTGCTGGTTTTCACCGCTTCCAGCACCGCCAGCAGCGTGTCATCACGGTAGCGCTCAAGTGCGGCGATGCTGCGTTCACCCAGTTGTTCAGAAGTGCCGTCTACCACATCGTCGATCAACTGGTCGGTCAGCTCCGGTGCTGGCAAGTAGGTCCAAGGCAGTTTCAGCGCTGGGCCGAACTGCGACATGAAGTGGCGCATACCGGCATCGCCACCGGCCAGAGTGTAGGTGAGGAAGGTACCCATGAACGACCAGCGCAAGCCGGCGCCAAAGCGGATCGCATCGTCGATCTCGCCGGTAGTCGCCACACCGTCGTTGACCAGGTGCAGCGCCTCGCGCCACAGCGCTTCGAGCAGGCGGTCGGCGATGAAGCCTGGCACTTCCTTGCGCACATGCAGGGGGCGCATGCCGAGGGTGGTGTAGATGGTTTTTGCCGCTTCGATGGCTTCTGGCGAGGTGCGGTTGCCGCCGACGATTTCTACCAGAGGTAGCAAGTAGACTGGGTTGAACGGGTGACCGACCACGCAGCGCTCAGGGTGAGTGGACGACTCGTAGAACTCGCTGGGCAACAGGCCCGAAGTGCTTGAGCCGATAATTGCGTCAGGCTTGGCCGCCGCGCTTATCTTCGCGTGCAGGTCGAGCTTGAGGTCCAGTCGCTCTGGTGCGCTTTCCTGGATGAAGTCGGCGTTGCGCACGCATTCGTCGATGGTGGCCACGAACCTCAGGCGGTCTTGTGATGCGCCAGGTGCCAGGCCTTGCTTTTCAAGCGCCGGCCAGGCATTGGCGATACGTTTGCGCAGGGCTTGTTCGGCGCCGGGGGCCGGGTCCCAGGCGACCACGTCCAGGCCATGGGCGAGGGCGCGGGCGACCCAGCCGCTGCCGATCACGCCGCTACCCAGGGCGGCGAAAGTCTTGATCTCGGTGATGAAGGGCATATCGGTCTCCTGAAAAGATCAGCGGCGCTTGAGGTTCATTTTTTCCCGGCCTTCTGCCGGGCTGAGTACACGGCCACCCATGCGGGTGATGATCTCGGCTGCGCGTTCCACCAGTTGGCCGTTGCTGGCCAGTACACCACGGTCCAGGTACAGGTTGTCTTCCAGGCCGACCCGCACGTTGCCGCCCAACAGCACCGCTTGCGCTGCCATGGGCATCTGCATGCGGCCGATGCCGAAGCCAGCCCAGGTGACGTTGGCTGGCAGGTTGTCGACCATGGCTTTCATGGTGGTGGTGTCGGCCGGCGCGCCCCACGGGATGCCCAGGCACAGCTGGAACAGCGGGTCTTCGAGCAGGCCTTCCTTCATCATCTGCTTGGCGAACCACAGGTGGCCGGTGTCGAAGATTTCCAGCTCGGCCTTCACCCCCAGTTCGGTGATGCGCTTGGCCCCGGCGCGCAGTTGTGCGGGGGTTGAAACGTAGATCGAGTTGCCGTCACCGAAATTGAGCGTGCCGCAGTCGAGGGTGCAGATTTCCGGCAGCAGCGCCTCGACGTGGGCCAGGCGCTCCAGAGGGCCGATCAGGTCGGTGCCTGGGCCGAACTCCAGGGGCGTTTCACCGGGGCCGATTTCCAGGTCGCCGCCCATGCCGGCAGTGAGGTTGACGATGATGTCCACATCGGCTTCGCGGATGCGTTCCATGACTTCGCGGTACAGCGCCACGTCGCGGCTGAAGCGGCCGGTTTGCGGGTCGCGGACGTGGCAGTGGACCACGGTGGCACCGGCTTTGGCGGCTTCGACGGCGGATTCGGCGATCTGCTTGGGGGTGACCGGGACCAGGTGGCTTTTCGAGGCGGTGTCGCCAGCGCCAGTGAGGGCGCAGGTGATGATGACGTCGTGGTTCATGGTGCGGTTCCTTGTGGTGTCTGTGCTGGCCTTTTCGCGGGCAAGCCCGCTCCCACAGGGTCAGCAGTGACCCTGAACTTGGCGCTGTACCTGTAGGAGCAGCCTTGTGCTGCGAAAGCGCCGGATCAGTTAGCGGTAAGCTTCAGATTGTCCGCAGCCGGCTTGCCATCGAAGGTGGTCACACCCTCAAGCCAGCGGGCCTTGTCGTCGGGGTGGTCCTTGAGCCATTGGCGGGCCGATTCCAGCGCATCCTTGTGGTCGAGCAGCGGCTGCATCATGCGGCTCTCGTCCTCGGCGCTGAAGTTCAGGTTGGCCAGCAGGCGGTGGGCATTGGGGCAGCGTTCGGCGTAATCCGGCGCAGTCACCGTCCACACCGTCGCGCGGCCTTCGTCAGGGCCGAGCGCATCCTGGCTGTCACCCAGGTAGGCCATGTCGATGTTCACGTTCATCGGGTGCGGCGCCCAACCGAAGAACACCACGGCTTCCTTGCGCCGCACGGCGCGATCGACGGCGGCCAGCATGCCGGCCTCGCTGGACTCGACCAGCTGGAACTTGCCCAGGTCGAACTGGTTCTTGGTGATCATCGCCTTGATCTGGGTGTTGGCACCGGAGCCGGGTTCGATGCCATAGATCTTGCCACCCAGCTCTTTCTCGAACTTGTGGATGTCGGCGAAGGTCTTCAAACCCTTGTCGTAGAGGTATTTCGGTACGGCCAGGGTGGCGCGGGCGTCCTCCAGGCTTGGCTTGTCCAGTACTTTGACCTGGTTAGCATCGACGAACGGGGTAATGGTTTGGGTCATGATCGGGTTCCAGTAACCCAGGAACATGTCCAGGCGTTTGTCGCGTATGCCGGCGAAGATGATCTGCTGCGAGGCGCTGGTCTGTTTGGTCTGGTAGCCCAGGCCATCGAGCAGCACCTGGGCCATGGCGCTGGTGGCGATGACGTCGGTCCAGTTGACCACGCCCAAGCGGACGTTTTTGCAGGCCGCAGGCTCTGCGGCGAAAAGCGGGGAAGTGGCGATGCTGCTCAGGGCAAGGGTCAACAGGCTGCGGCGGATCAAGCTGTGCATGGTGGCTCTCCATCGGCAGTGCATATTGTTATGGGTTCCGACCTCTCTGGGCCGTGTGAACACGCTACGCTGCTGGCAGGGTGAAAAATCGCACCCTGGCGACCAACAGTTGCACGGAGGCGACCACCTTTGCCGTGGAGCATGCAATGCCGCAAATCATTCATTTCCTGTTGTTGCCAGGCTTCTCGGCAATCGGCTTCATCAGTGCCCTTGAGCCACTACGGGTGGCCAACCGCTTCAAAGGCCCGTCCTATCGCTGGCAGGTGCTGAGCCTGGACGGTGGCGCTGTGCAGGCCAGCAATGGCATGTCGGTGAACGCCGATGCGGCGTTGGCGGCCGGCGAGCCGGGCGGCATCTTGCTGATCGTGGCTGGCTTCGACCCGTTGGCCTGCTATGGGCCGCCACTGCAGCAGGCGCTGCGCCGCCTGGACCATGACGGGGTGATTCTGGGCGGCATCGATACCGGCGCTGTGGTGCTGGCGGAAGCTGGCTTGCTCGATGGCCACCGGGCTACCGTGCATTGGGAGGCGCTGGAGGCGTTCAAGGAAAACTACCCGAGCCTGCAGGCAACCCAAGAGCTGTTCGAGATCGACCGACGGCGCATCACCTGTGCTGGCGGCACGGCATCGATCGACCTGATGCTCGACCTGATTGCACAGGCCCATGGCAGCGAGCTGGCGGTGCAGGTGTCGGAGCAGTTCGTGCTCGGGCGTATCCGCCAGCGACAGGACCATCAGCGCATGCAGATTGCCAGCCGCTATGGCATCAGCAACAAGAAACTGGTGAAGGTGATTGGCGAAATGGAGCGCAACACCGAGCAGCCGCTCAATACCCAGGTGCTGGCTGAAGCGGTGCAGGTGACCCGGCGCCAGCTGGAGCGGCTGTTTCGTGTGCACCTGGACGACACACCCAGTGGGTTTTATTTGCGCCTGCGGTTGGACAAGGCGCGGCAGCTGTTGCGCCAGACCGACATGAGCGTGCTGGAGGTGGGGGTAGCCTGCGGGTTCGAGTCCGCTTCGTACTTTACCCGCTGCTACCGGGCGCGGTATCAGCGTTGCCCGCGGGAGGATCGCTTGGCTCGGGCGCTATGAGGGTCTTGGGCAGCCCCAAAACCTGGGGCCGCTTTGCGGCCCTTTCGCGACCCAGGGCCGCTCCCACGTCATCGGCAGCCCCTATTGCTGACCAATGCTCTGCAGGTATTCCGACCGGTCATCACTGCGCTGCGCCACGCAGGTATCCCAAGCCGCCTGGAACGCCTTGCTCCCTGGCTTTTCGGCATAGGTCTCGACCTTGCAATCCGCATCGCGCAACTGTGTCCACAGTTTTTCGGCCGCGTCCATGCGCCCGATCAGCGCGGTGGCCTGGTCGCCTTCTTCGGCATATTGATCGCGGATGCGCTGGATCAGGTCGTCATACGCCGCTTTCAGTTCGCGCTCGGCAGTCTGCTTGTTGAACGCCGCGCACGCGTAGGTCTGCTGGTCGGTTTCGACGTTGTCGCACGGGGTGCTTTCTTCCTCGCCGGCCTGGGCGCCCGATACGACAGCCAGCAGTACCAGCCATGCCAATGATTTCATCCGTTTTCTCCTCAACAGGCTGACGAATCGCAGGGATTCTCGCTCAGCCGAGGGCAAGGCGGTAGCTCTCTGACGAAATGTTCATAAAGCAGCCAGAAAGGTCGTTATCGAGACTGTCTCTCATCGCCAGGCGCCGCGCCAGAGGGCGTGTTGTCGCGCGTTGACGCTTTCGGCAAACCCCCTGTCGTTTTTGCATCGGGGCGCCTTTGGGCACAGGCATATGCTGGCCCCAAAGCGCCGGCACAAGGTTTGGCGCCAACCATTCAATAAAAGGGGACAGCCTGATGAGCCCAGCCGAACTTCATGCCGACAGCATCGTCATCGACGGCCTGATCATTGCCAAATGGAACCGCGAGCTGTTCGAGGACATGCGCAAAGGCGGGCTGACCGCGGCCAACTGCACGGTGTCGGTCTGGGAAGGCTTCAAGGCTACCGTCGACAACATCGCCGCCAGCCAGAAGCTGATCCGCGACAACAGTGACCTGGTCATGCCGGTGCGCACCACCGCCGACATCCGCAAGGCCAAGGAACTGGGCAAGACCGGCATCCTCTTCGGCTTCCAGAACGCCCACGCGTTCGAAGACCAGATCGCCTATGTGGACGTGTTCAAGCAACTGGGCGTGGGCATCGTGCAGATGTGCTACAACACCCAGAACCTGGTAGGCACTGGGTGCTACGAGCGTGACGGCGGCCTGTCGGGCTTCGGTCGTGAGATCGTCGCGGAAATGAACCGCGTAGGCATCATGTGCGACCTGTCCCACGTCGGCTCCAAGACGTCCGAAGAAGTCATCCTCGAATCGAAAAAGCCGGTGTGCTACTCGCACTGCCTGCCCTCGGGCCTGAAAGAGCATCCGCGCAACAAGTCGGACGAAGAGCTGAAGTTCATTGCCGACCACGGCGGCTTCGTTGGCGTGACCATGTTCGCGCCGTTCCTGGCCAAAGGCATCGATTCGACCATCGACGACTACGCCGAAGCCATCGAGTACACCATGAACATCGTCGGTGAAGACGCCATCGGTATCGGTACCGACTTCACCCAGGGCCACGGCCAGGACTTCTTCGAGTACCTGACCCACGACAAGGGCTACGCCCGACGCCTGACCAACTTCGGCAAGATCATCAACCCGCTGGGCATCCGTACCGTGGGCGAATTCCCCAACCTCACCGAAACCTTGCTCAAGCGCGGCCACTCCGAGCGCGTGGTGCGCAAGATCATGGGCGAGAACTGGGTCAACGTCCTCAAGGACGTCTGGGGCGAGTAAGCCGCTCTCCAAGCCTGATAGCCCCTGCCAGCAACGCCGGGGCACCCAAATAAAAATTTTTATGGAGTTGAGTTTCCATGGCCAAGATCGCCCCGCAATTGCCAATCGAAGTCGACAGCGAAACCGGTGTCTGGACCAGCGACGCCTTGCCGATGCTGTATGTGCCGCGCCATTTCTTCGTCAACAACCACATCGGCATCGAGGAAGTGCTGGGCGCTGACGCCTACGCCGAGATCCTCTACAAGGCTGGCTACAAGTCCGCCTGGCACTGGTGCGAAAAAGAGGCCGAATGCCATGGCCTGGAAGGCGTAGCGGTGTTCGAGCACTACATGAAGCGCTTGAGCCAGCGTGGCTGGGGCCTGTTCGAAATCCAGGACATCGACCTGGATAAAGGCACCTGCAGCGTCAAGCTCAAGCATTCGGCGTTCGTGTACGTGTATGGCAAGTGTGGCCGCAAGGTCGACTACATGTTCACCGGCTGGTTCGCCGGCGCGATGGACCAGATTCTCGCTGCCCGCGGCAGCAAGATCCGCACCGTGGCCGAACAGGTCTACGGCGGGTCGGAAGAAGGCCACGAAGATGGCCTGTTCGTAACAAAGCCGTTGTAAGCCGGAGATAGCGTCATGGCATTCGAAGCAATGTTCCAGCCGATTCAGATCGGCAAGCTGACCATCCGCAACCGTGTGCTCAGCACCGCGCACGCCGAGGTCTACGCCACTGACGGCGGCATGACGACCGACCGCTACGTGAAGTACTACGAAGAAAAGGCCAAGGGCGGCATCGGCCTGGCGATCTGCGGCGGTTCGTCCGTCGTCGCCATCGACAGCCCGCAGGAATGGTGGGCGTCGGTCAACCTGTCGACCGACCGCATCATCCCGCACTTCCAGAACCTGGCCGACGCCATGCACAAGCATGGCGCCAAGATCATGATCCAGATTACCCACATGGGCCGTCGCTCGCGCTGGGACGGCTTCAACTGGCCGACCCTGATGTCGCCGTCGGGTATCCGTGAACCCGTGCACCGCGCCACCTGCAAAACCATCGAAGTGGAAGAGATCTGGCGGGTGATCGGCAACTACGCGCAGGCTGCGCGTCGTGCCAAAGAGGGCGGCCTGGACGGTGTGGAACTGTCGGCGGTGCACCAGCACATGATCGACCAGTTCTGGAGCCCGCGGGTCAACAAACGTACCGACGAATGGGGCGGCACCTTCGAAGGCCGCATGAAGTTCGGCCTGGAAGTCCTGAAAGCCGTGCGCGCCGAGGTCGGTGACGACTTCTGCGTGGGCATGCGTATTTGTGGCGACGAGTTCCACCCTGACGGCCTCAGCCACGAGGACATGAAGCAGATCGCCGCGTACTACGACAGCACCGGCATGCTCGACTTCATCGGTGTGGTTGGCTCGGGTTGCGACACCCACAACACCCTGGCCAACGTCATCCCCAACATGAGCTACCCGCCGGAGCCGTTCCTGCACCTGGCGGCCGGTATCAAGGAAGTGGTCAAGGTCCCGGTGCTGCATGCGCAGAACATCAAGGACCCGAACCAGGCCACGCGCATCCTCGAAGGCGGCTATGTGGACATGGTCGGCATGACCCGTGCGCACATGGCCGACCCGCACCTGATCGCCAAGATCAAGATGGGCCAGATCGACCAGATCAAACAGTGCGTCGGTGCCAACTACTGCATCGACCGCCAGTACCAGGGCCTAGATGTGCTGTGCATCCAGAACGCCGCGACCTCCCGTGAATACATGGGCGTGCCGCACATCATCGAGAAAACCACCGGCGTCAAACGCAAGGTGGTGGTGGTTGGCGCCGGCCCTGCCGGCATGGAAGCGGCCCGGGTGGCTGCCGAGCGCGGCCACGACGTGACCCTGTTCGAGAAAAAAGACCAGATTGGCGGGCAGATCACCATCGCCGCCAAGGCCCCGCAGCGTGACCAGATTGCCGGTATCACCCGCTGGTACCAGCTGGAGCTGGCGCGCCTGAAAGTGGACCTGCGCCTGGGTACCGCCGCTGATGTGGCCACCATCCAGGACCTGCGCCCGGACGTCATCGTACTGGCGGTAGGCGGGCATTCGTTCCTGGAGCAGAACGAGCACTGGGGCGCTGCCGAAGGCTTGGTGGTCAGCAGCTGGGATGTGCTCGACGGCAAGGTTGCACCGGGCAAGAACGTGCTGGTGTACGACACCATCTGCGAGTTCACCGGCATGTCGGTGGCCGATTTCATCGCCGACAAGGGCAGCCAGGTCGAGATCGTCACCGACGACATCAAGCCGGGCGTGGCCATGGGCGGCACCACTTTCCCGACCTACTACCGCAGCATGTACCCCAAAGAAGTGATCATGACCGGCGACATGATGCTGGAAAAGGTCTACCGCGAAGGCGACAAGCTGGTGGCGGTGCTGGAGAACGAATACACCGGCGCCAAGGAAGAACGCGTGGTCGATCAGGTGGTGGTGGAGAACGGCGTGCGGCCTGATGAGGAGCTGTACTACGCGCTGAAGGATGGCTCACGCAACAAGGGCCAGATCGATGTGGAGGCGCTGTTTGCCATCAAGCCACAGCCGATCCTCAGCCAGCCGGGCGAAGGTTACCTGCTGTATCGCATTGGCGACTGCGTGGCCCAGCGCAACGTGCATGCAGCGATCTACGACGCCTTGCGCCTGTGCAAGGACTTCTGATCGCACCGCCTTTCTAGAGGCGGGACTGGCCCCCTGTGTAGGAGCGGCCTTGTGTCGCGAAAGGGTCGCGTAGCGGCCCCAAGATCGCCATAGCAGCATAGATTTTGGGGCCGCTACGCAGCCCTTTCGCGACACAAGGCCGCTCCTACATGGGGTCCGCGCTGGCCTTCGGGGTGGCGCAAGAATCTAGCTGTTGTGGGAGCCTCCCATGTTGAACACCCTTCTACCCATCCTGCTGTTCGCTGCCCTTGGCCTGGCAGTGCTCGGCGCCCTGCGCCGGGTGCGCATGTGGCGGCGTGGCCGAGCCGCCAAGGTCGACCTGATAGGCGGCCTGCTGGCCATGCCGCGCCGTTACCTGGTGGACCTGCACCACGTGGTCGAGCGCGACAAGTACATGTCCAAGACCCACGTGGCCACGGCGGGCGGCTTCGTGCTGTCGGCGGCCTTGGCGATCCTGGTGCACGGCTTCGGCCTGCAGAGCAAAATCCTCGGCTACGCATTGCTGGTGGCCACGGTAATCATGTTCAGCGGTGCCATCTTTGTCTTCAAACGCCGCCTCAACCCGCCTTCGCGCCTGTCCAAGGGCCCGTGGATGCGCCTGCCGAAAAGCCTGCTGGCGTTTGCCGCGAGCTTCTTCATCGCCACACTGCCGGTCGCTGGCATCCTGCCGGCCAATACCGGCGGCTGGGTGATGGTCGTCGTGCTTGGCCTGGGCGTACTGTGGGGCGTGTCGGAGCTGTTCTTCGGCATGACCTGGGGCGGCCCGATGAAGCACGCCTTCGCCGGTGCCCTGCACCTGGCCTGGCACCGCCGTGCCGAGCGTTTTGGCGGCGGCCGTTCTACCGGCCTCAAGCCACTGGACCTGGAAGACCCGAATGCTCCGCTGGGCGTTGAAAAGCCGGTGGACTTCACCTGGAACCAGCTGCTGGGCTTCGATGCCTGCGTGCAGTGCGGTAAATGTGAGGCCATGTGCCCGGCCTTTGCCGCTGGCCAGCCGCTGAACCCGAAAAAACTCATCCAGGACATGGTCATCGGCCTGGCCGGGGGTACTGACGCCCAGTTCGCCGGCAGCCCGTACCCTGGCAAGCCGATTGGTGAACACGGCGGCAATCCGCACCAGCCGATCGTCAATGGCCTGGTCGACGCCGAAACGCTGTGGTCGTGCACCACCTGCCGTGCCTGCGTCGAGGAATGCCCGATGATGATCGAGCACGTCGATGCCATCGTCGACATGCGCCGCCACCTCACCCTGGAAAAGGGCGCCACCCCGAACAAGGGTGCCGAGGTGCTGGACAACCTGATCGCCACCGACAACCCTGGCGGCTTCGCCCCTGGCGGGCGCATGAACTGGGCCGCTGACCTGAACCTGCAACTGCTGTCGGAGGTGCAATCCACCGAAGTCCTGTTCTGGGTGGGCGATGGTGCCTTCGACATGCGCAACCAGCGCACCCTGCGCTCGTTCGTCAAAGTGCTCAAGGCTTCGGGCGTGGACTTCGCCGTGCTTGGCCTGGAAGAGCGCGACAGCGGTGACGTGGCGCGCCGCCTGGGCGACGAAGCGACCTTCCAGCAACTGGCCAAGCGCAACATCCAGACCCTGGGCAAGTACAAGTTCCAGCGCATCGTCACCTGCGACCCACACAGTTTCCATGTGCTGAAGAACGAATACGGCGCCCTGGGCGGCGACTACCAGGTGCAGCACCACAGCACCTACATCGCCGAACTGATCGCGGCCAAGAAGCTCAACCTCGGCCAGCACAAGGGCGGCAGCGTCACCTACCACGACCCGTGCTACCTGGGCCGCTACAACGGCGAGTACGAAGCCCCGCGCGAAGTGCTCAAGGCGTTGGGTATCGAAGTGCGCGAGATGCAGCGCTCGGGCTTCCGCTCCCGTTGCTGCGGTGGTGGTGGCGGTGCGCCGATCACCGACATCCCTGGCAAGCAGCGTATCCCGGACATGCGCATGGACGACATCCGCGAGACCGAGGCCGAGTTGGTGGCCGTGGGTTGCCCGCAGTGCACCGCCATGCTCGAAGGTGTGGTCGAGCCGCGCCCGCAGATCAAGGACCTGGCCGAGCTGGTGGCCGACGTGCTGATCGAAGAGGACGCGCCCACTGGCCCAAAGCCGCAAACGGCTAAACGTGAACCTGCGGAGGTGCACTGATGAGCGACATTATCCGCCGCGACCCACGCGCCGAGTGGATCGCCCGTAACCGCCTGCACCCGCTGCATGCGGCAATGCAGACACAGCAAACTCGCTGGATGGGGCCCAACGGCATCCTCCGCAAGAACCCCCATGCGATCGCCGCAGGCTTCATTGGCCCTGCCGGCATCAAGCGTATCGACCGCAGCGGCGCCCAGCAGGGCACCGGTGTGGGCGGGCGTCGCACGGCGGCCGCCGAGGTCACGCTGCCACTGCATCAGGTACCGGCACCGGCGTTCTACATCGCCGTGGTACCGGACATGGTCGGTGGCCGCCTGAGCAGCCACGACCGCGACCTGCTTGGCCTGGCCCACAGCCTGGCCGGCAGCGACGGTGCGGTGCTGGCGGTGGTTTTCAACGAGCACAAGGAAAGCAACTTTTCCACAGCCGGGGTCGACCGCCTGCTGGTCATCGAGGGCGAGGCTTTCGAAGGTTATGCACCAGAGCAACTGGTACAAGGCCTGCGGGCTGTGGATAACCAGTTCACCCCGCGCCACTGGCTGTTGCCCGACAGCCGCACCGGTGGCGGCGAACTGGGTCGGCGCCTGGGCGCCGCGCTGGGTGAGCGCCCGGCGACGCGGGTGTGGCAGGTCAAGGATGGTCAATGCATTGGCCGCGCCGGTGCCGGCCAGCAAGACCTGCAACGCGCTGTGCCGCGCCTGATCCTGGCGTCGGCCGAGTGCGCCGAGCCCGTCAGCGAAACCCGCCACGAAGCCTTGCCGGTGGAGTTGTCCACAAGCGTGGCGCGCAGCCTGTCGCGTATCGAAGACCTCGGCTCGGTGGCCGTGGACCCGGCCACCATTGCCATGGCCGAGGCCGAGTTCATTGTCTCGGGTGGTAACGGGGTCAAGGACTGGGACCTGTACCACCAGGCCACCGCTGCCCTCGGGGCTACCGAAGGCGCTTCGCGGGTGGCGGTGGACGACGGGTTCATGCCGCGCAACCGCCAGGTGGGTGCTACCGGTACCTGGGTCACCGCGCGCGTGTACGTGGCTGTGGGTATCTCGGGCGCGATCCAGCACCTGCAGGGTATCGGTGCCTGCGACAAGGTGGTGGCGATCAACATGGACCCGGGCTGCGACATGATCAAACGGGCCGACCTGTCGGTAATTGGCGACAGTTCGGCGATTCTCAAGGCACTGATCGAGGCTGTGGACAACTTCCGCAGCGGCGGCCAGCGCGACGCGGCATAAGGGCACGAGCATGAGTACGAAAGTGATCAGCCTGGTTTCCATCGGTGCCCACCCAAGCTCTGGCCGCGCCCGCCGCGCCGAGCAGGATGCCCGCGCCGTGGAACTGGGTTTGCAACTGGCTGGGGATAACTTGCAGGTGGTGCATGCCGGCGACCCACAGGAAGAGGCGCTGCGCGCCTACCTGGGCATGGGCCTGGACCATCTGGATGTGCTGGAGCAGCCGGCTGGTGCCGATGTGCTGGGTGTGCTGGGGGATTACCTGCGCGATGCCGGGGCACAGCTGGTGCTGACAGGTAGCCAAGCCGAAACGGGTGAAGGATCGGGCATGTTGCCGTTTCTGCTGGCCGAAAAGCTCGGCTGGCCGTTGATCGTGGGGCTGGCCGAGGTGGAGTCGATCGACAATGGCACCGCCCAGGTATTGCAGGCGCTGCCGCGTGGCCAGCGGCGCCGGCTGAAAGTGCGCCTGCCGTTGCTGGCGACTGTGGATAACGCGGCGCCCAAGCCGCGCCAGAGTGCCTTCGGGCCGGCGCGTCGGGGTGTACTGGCGGCGCGCAATGTGGCCATCGTTGACGATGAACTGCTGGCTGAGGCCGAGCTGCAACCGGCGCGCCCGCGGCCAAAGCGGCTGAAGGTGATCAAGGCCAAGAGCGGTGCGGATCGCATGAAAGCGGCAACGGCCAAGGCCAGTGGCGGTGGCGGCAAGGTGCTGAAGGATGTTTCGCCACAGGAAGGTGCCGAGGCCATCCTCAAGTTGCTGGTGGAAGAGGGCGTGCTGCGCTGAAGCCAGAGGCTTGGAGGTCTTTTGTGGGAGCGCACAAGGCCGCTCCCACATCCCATTCACAGTATCGATCGAATGCTTTTGCCCACCAAATCTGTTTGCCAAGTTGTGGATAAAGTGTTGGCGCATGGCTGCAGCCCTTGTATGGCGATGCCTTCAAGTAGTTGATCGAAAAACGATCAAGCTTCACCCAGTCTTTGCATGGGTGCTTTTCAGAATTCTCATGGTTCTTGCCCACAGTCGCTGTTAGTCGGTCTGTGGATAATCTGTTCGATAGCGGCTAAAAGCCCCATAAATACTGGGTTTCATGGCGTTGATCAAAAAACGATCATTCAGACGATAAAGTCTTTGAATTGTTGAAAATTATAACGTCTGGATAAGTTATCCACAGCCCCCTCAGTGAGAGTATGCAGTTACCAACAAAGTCTGTTGGCTGAGCTGTGGACAAGGTGTATGGAAGACGCTAGACGCCGCTTGAATCGTGGCTTGTAGGGTTTTGATCAAATATTGAACTTCACCTGGGATCAATTGGGTTGGGCACAGGTTGACTCAGCATTTGCTGATACCTTCTGGAGCTGTGGATAAAGCCCACCGAACTGTCATTTCTACCAGTTAGAAACAGCCATACACAGTGCTACTGTGAGTCGTCATCATAAATGAGGTTCTCGCATGAATTGCAGGTACTTGCTGGCGCTCGACAAGCAAGCATCGAACCTGGGCGGGCCAGGATGCGCTGTCAGAGTTTACCTACCGTATGGCTTCCTACGAGATCGCGAAGGGGCGCTTTTGTGTTTTGCCGCTCAACCGCTGGATCTGCTGACCGGCTGTTATCACCTTGGCAATGGCTACCGGGCTTACAATCCTGTTTTGATGCGTTTTCACGCCCAAGACTCCCACAGCCCTTTCGGTAAGGGTGGACTGAATGCCTATGCATATTGCGGTGGTGATCCAGTCAACCGCCACGATCCGACGGGTAAGGTGTCCGAGTGGGCCACGCTATCCTTGCGAGGCTTGAGCATGGCGTCGAACACAGTAACGTTGACCTATAATTTTTTGGGGCCGACGCCAACCAATCGCGTGGGGCTCAATGCTTCACGAATCAGTACTTTCGGATCTGTATTGAGCCTTGCGAGTTCAGGTGCCCAGTTCGCCGGCGTCGAGAGTGCCATTTTTGGAGCGAATGTCGGACTTGGGGTCAGTTTGACTGCTGTATCTGCTCGAGCCATCAACGCTGCAGTTGGACCTCAAGCCAAGCCTTTGGAGCAGATAAGGACAAATTACGGCCTGATGACGGGAGGACTGCCAACTGACACCCAACCAAACATACCGTTAGAAAGTATAAGCACGCCTACTCGCGAGGGATTGGCGGTGAGAACTACAGTAGCCGAGCGTTCTTTCGCTGGCCGAGCTGCTTTGGCTGGAGAGACTAGGCTTGCTAACGGAGAGGATGCTTGGGCCTTCCAAAGGCAGACGATGGGGCTCAGGAAAAGGCATCCGTCAGCTTGAGCGAAAGGGCTGCGTGGCAGCCCTTCCTCTGTACGATGTGCTCTTTTACTGCGCGGTTACTTCCTTCAGATACGCCGCCGGCTCCGCCCCCAGGTTGTTCAGCATCCGCCCGCTGTACCAGTCGATGAAGTTCACCACGCCAAACTCGTAGGTTTTCGAGTACGGCCCTGGCTGGTAAGCCGTGGAGTTGATCCCGCGCTGGTTCTCTTCGGCCAGGCGGCGGTCCTGGTCGTTGGTGGCGTCCCACACCTTGCGCATGCGCTCAGGGTCGTAGTCCACACCTTCCACGGCGTCCTTGTGCACCAGCCATTTGGTGGTGACCATGGTCTCCTGGGCGCTGATCGGCCACACGGTGAACACGATCATGTGGTCGCCCATGCAGTGGTTCCAGGAGTGCGGCAGGTGCAGGATACGCATCGAGCCCAGGTCCGGGTTCTTGATGCGGCCCATCAGCTTCTGGCAGGCCTGCTTGCCGTCCATGGTCATCGACACGGTGCCCTTGAGCAGCGGCATGCGTACGATACGGTTACGCAGGCCGTGGCTCTTGTGCAGGTACGGGATCTTTTCGGCTTCCCAGGCGGCGGCGGAGGCGGCCACGTGGTCCTTGAATTCCTGGCTG
This sequence comes from Pseudomonas sp. LFS074, assembly GCF_047978165.1. Lineage (NCBI taxonomy): Bacteria > Pseudomonadati > Pseudomonadota > Gammaproteobacteria > Pseudomonadales > Pseudomonadaceae > Pseudomonas > Pseudomonas sp. LFS074. The sequence continues at coordinate 349,106 of NZ_JBFPFV010000001.1, forward strand.
GCGCGCGGGTCGTTGGTGTCGTCCCACTCCAGCAGGGTTTGCAGCAGCTCCGGGTGCGAGCCGCTGCAGTGGTAGCACTCGCGGTTGTTTTCCAGCACCAGCTTCCAGTTGGCTTTTTCCATCAAGGTGGTTTGCACCGCCACCTTGGTGTTCTCCATGTCGTAGGGTTCCATGTAGTGTTCCAGGGTGGCCAGGAACTCGTCGATGGCGGGTGGGTTTTCCGCCAGGCTGATGAAGATGTAGCCACCAGCGACCTTCACGTTCACAGGCTTCAGACCGTACTGCTTCATGTCGAAGTCGGCGCCCATCTCGGTGCCCGCGAACAGCAGGCGGCCGTCCAGTTCATAGGTCCACTGGTGGTAATGGCAGACCAACTTGGCCACTTTGCCTTTGTCGCTGACGCACAAGCGCGAACCGCGGTGCCGGCAGACGTTATGGAAGGCGTGCACCTTACCCTCGGCGCCACGCACCACCAGAATCGGGTTGTTGCCGATCTGCAGCGTGATGTAGTTGCCTTTTGCCGGAATTTCGCAAGTCATGCCGGCGATCAGCCATTCTTTCTGGAAGATCTCCTGCATGTCGATCTGGAACAGACGCTCGTCGGTGTAGAAAGGCTGGGGCAGCGAGTAGGTGCGCTCGCGGGTCTGCAGCATCTCGGCGGTGGCCTTGCGTGCAGGTTCCAGTGGATCGCCCAGGCTCAGGGTTGCGGTGACGTCCATCGTGTATTCCTCGGGGCCGTGTGCGGCCGGCAAAAGGTGGCTAATCGTTGTTGTGGTGCCGCAAGGCTGTCTATCGAAAAACAGCTAGTTGTTTTGCCGTGGAGTGTGCGTCCGAAGGCGCCGCGAACCGTATCCATGGGCGACATGGCCGAATTGAATTACGACGCGCCAGCCCTTGTAGCGCGGGGCTGGTCGCGATAAGCACGCCGATGTCGCTGGCAGGAATGTACGTCGCCCTCAGCTTGCGCATTATCCAAGCCATAAAAAGCCCAATAGTCGGCTGCTGGAGATGAACATGTCCGATACCTTCCTCAATCCGGTCACTACCCAGACCTGGGCCAACGGCCGCCACATCGTGCGCTGCGTCAAGGTCATCCAGGAGACCTGGGACGTGCGCACCTTCTGCTTCATGGCCGACCAGCCGATCATGTTCTTCTTCAAGCCGGGGCAGTTCGTTACCCTGGAGCTGGAGATCGAAGGCAAACCGGTGATGCGTTCCTACACCATTTCCAGTTCGCCGTCGGTGCCCTACAGCTTCTCGATCACCGTCAAGCGTGTGCCGGGCGGCCTGGTGTCCAACTTCCTGCACGACACCATGCACGAAGGCGCCGAGCTGCCGGTGCATGGCCCGGTGGGGTTGTTCAATGCCATCGACTTCCCGGCGGGCAAGGCGCTGTACCTGTCCGGCGGTGTGGGCATTACTCCGGTCATGTCGATGGCGCGCTGGTTCTACGACACCAACGCCAATGTCGACATGGTGTTCGTGCACAGCGCCCGCTCACCCAAGGACATCATCTACCACCGCGAGCTGGAACAGATGGCCTCGCGTATCCCCAACTTCAGCCTGCACATCATTTGCGAGAAGCACGGCCTGGGCGAGCCATGGGCGGGTTATCGCGGTTACCTGAACCAGCGGCTGATGGAACTGATTGCACCGGACTACATGGAACGCGTGGTGTTCTGCTGCGGCCCGACGCCTTACATGACGGCGGTAAAGCGCATGCTCGAAGCGGTCGGCTTCGACATGAAGAACTACCACGAGGAATCGTTCGGTGCCACGCCGGCCGAGGCCAAGGCCGATGCGGTCGAGCATGCCGAGCAGGCAGCCGAAGCGCCGGAGCTGGATGTGTCCGACCTTAACCTGGTGGAGTTCATCGGCAGCGAGAAGAGCATTCGCATTGCCCCAGGCGAGACCGTGCATGCGGCGGCGGCCAAGGTTGGCCTGATGATCCCGAAAGCCTGCGGCATGGGCATTTGCGGCACTTGCAAGGTGCTCAAGCTGGGCGGCGAAGTGGAAATGGAGCACAACGGCGGCATTACCGAGGAGGACGAAGCCGAGGGCTACATCCTGTCGTGCTGCAGTGTGCCGAAAGGGGATGTGCGGATCGATTACTGACCCGATAGTACCTGGGGCCGCAAAGCGCCCCCAGGTACTTCAGGTCAGGTACGGAACCGTGCCACCAACCCATTCAGGTCCACGGCCAGGCGCGACAATTCAGCACTCGCCGCACTGGTCTGATGCGCCCCGGTGGCACTCTGCACCGACAGGTCGTTGATGTTCACCAGGTTGCGGTCCACTTCCCGCGCCACCTGCGCCTGTTCCTCCGCCGCGCTGGCAATCACCAGGTTACGCTCGTTGATCTGCGCCACCGCGCCGGCAATGGTGTCCAGTGCCATGCCCGCGCCACGGGCGATGTTCAGGGTGGATTCGGCACGCTCGGTGCTGGTGCGCATCGACTCCACAGCTTCCTCCGTGCCCCCTTGAATGCTGCCGATCATCCGCTCGATTTCGCTGGTCGACTGCTGGGTGCGGTGGGCCAATGCCCGAACTTCATCCGCCACAACGGCAAAACCACGGCCCGCTTCGCCAGCACGTGCGGCCTCGATGGCGGCGTTCAGCGCCAGCAGGTTGGTTTGGTCGGCCAGGCCACGGATCACGTCGAGGACCTTGCCAATGTCGCGCGACTGCTCGGCCAGGTGAGTGATCAATTTGGCAGTGGCCTGCACATCGCCGCTCATGCGCTCGATGGCGCCCACGGTCTCCATCACCAGGTCACGGCCGTCGCCGGTGGAGCGGCTGGCTTCACTGGAGGCTTCCGAAGTGCTCACGGCATTGCGCGCTACTTCCTCCACAGCGCTGGTCATTTCGGTCACGGCCGTGGCGGCCTGTTCAATCTCGTTGTTCTGCTGTTGCAGGCCGCGGGCGCTTTCGTCGGTGACGGCGTTCAGCTCTTCGGCCGCCGAGGCCAGCTGGGTGGCGGAGCCGGCGATCTGTTGCAGGGTGTCGCGCAACTTGTCCTGCATGCGGGCCATGGCGCGCAGCAGGCGAGCGGCTTCGTCGGTGCCTTCGGCACGGATGATGTGGGTCAGGTCACCGTCGGCGACCTGTTCGGCGCTTTTGAGCGCATCTTCGATCGGCTTGACGATGCTGCGGGTCAGCAGGAAGGCGCAGGCGAACGTCAGGACGGTGGCGGCAACCAGCAGGCCGATCACCAGGGCGAAAGCAGCGGCGTACTGGCTGGCGGCCTTGTCATTGGTGGCGCGGGTCTGGTCGGTGTTGATGCGTACCAGGGTGTCCATGACCTTGTTGATCTGCTCTGAGTTGGCCAGCAAATCGCGGTTGAGCAGGTCGCGCAATTCGTCCAGGCGGTCGGCCTGGCTCAGTGTGCGCATGCGCGCTTCCAACTGGCGGTATTGGTTGAGCAACAGGCCGTACTGGTCGAACGCGGCCTGTTCGTCGGCGGCACCGATCATCGGCAGGTAAGCCTGGCGCGCGCGGTCGATCTGGCTGTTGCGCTGGTCCAGCAGGTTGAGGGTATCGCGTTGGGTTTCCGGTTCGCGGTTGAGCAGCAGGCGGTAGGAAAGCGTGCGCATGCGCAGGTTCAGCGCGGTGAGTTCGTCGAGGATCTTGATGCTGGGCACACTGACTTGCTCGATGGCAACACCAGCCTGGCGGATGTTGCCCATCTGCACCAGGGAGAAGATACCAAGGCCGAGCATCAGCAGGCCGATAAGCGCGAAGCCGAGCAGCGCGCGCGGGGCGATATTCATGTTGCGTAGGGACATGGAGAGGAGGATCCAGGCAAGGGGGAAAGTGCGACAAAACATGACTTGCCGGGCTATCGGTCGTGACCGGCCAGTCTTGAGTGCGACCGGCAAAAATTGTGAGGTAGCTAACCTTTTCCTGACCGGCGGTTGACTCAGGTCGGAACAAGGGGGCGGTTACCCTGTCAATCTGCGGGTTCGACACCTTATGAATCCGATATTTAATGGCGATGGGCGGCACTTTTCTTTATCGTGTGCGCCCCTCGCAACAACCTGAGATAGACCCATGCTGGAAGCTTCCCTGAATCAAATCGAGCAACTGGTCAGCGACCTGATGCAGAAAAACGCTCAACTCACCGAGCAGAACACCGCCCTCGGCCAGGAACTGGCCCAGGCCAAGGAAGAGAACGAAACCCTGCAGCTGTCGCTGATGGAGCAGGAAGAGAAGAACGGCGCTACCGCAGCGCGCATCCAGGCCCTGGTCGAGCGCGCCAGCGCGGGCGTTGTCGGCGCATGAGACTGCAAGAGCAGCCGATCAATGTGGTGTCGATTCTCGGCATCGACTATTCGATCAAGGCGCCCGAAGGTCAGGAAGAAACCCTGGCCCAGGCGGTACGGATGCTCAACACTGCCCTGAACGAAACCAAGCGTCAGTACCCGACCCTGATCGGCGACAAGCTGTTGGTGCTGGCTGCCCTCAACCTGTGCTCCAAGCAGGTTGAGCTGCAGAAAGAGCATCAGCAGACCCTAGCGCGTACCCAGGCGCAGATCGACGCCACGGTGGACGCCATCGTGCGGACCATTGCAGAGTCCTGATCGATAGCTGGGGGCGCTTCGCGCCCCTTTCGCGACACAAGGCCGCTCCTACAACAGTTATACGTTTCCCTGTAGGAGCGGCCGTGTGTCGCGATGGGCTGCACAGCAGCCCCAAAGGCCCAACTCATTGTTCCAGGTCACTGGATTAACTGGATACGCAAGTGTATACACTTTCCGCAAAACAATAATGTGCGGGGAGTAGGGCATGCGTATCTGGCGTAAGAGCATCCAGTGGCAATTGATCACCAGCATGGGCGCCGCCTTGCTGGCGAGCATCCTGGTCGTGGTCGTCATCTTCACCGTGGCGCTCAACCGCCTCACCGAGCGCTACCTGGTCGACACTGCCTTGCCAGCCAGTATCGAAGCCATCCGCAACGACATCGAACGCATGCTCGGCCAGCCTTTGGTGGCAGCGGCAGACATCGCCGGCAACACCTTGCTGCGTGACTGGCTGGCGGCTGGTGAAGAGCCCGCCCAGGCAGCGCAATTCACCGAATACCTGACCGCCGCCAAGCAGCGCAACCAGGCCTTCACTGCCCTGTTCGCGGCGACTGAAACCGGCCACTACTACAACGAGAACGGCCTGGACCGCACCCTCAGCCGCAGCAACCCCAAGGACAAGTGGTTCTACGGCTACATCGATAGCGGCGCCGAGCGGTTGATCAACATCGACATCGATGGTGCCACCGGCGAGCTGGCGCTGTTCATCGATTACCGCGTGGAAAAAAATGGCCAGCTGGTCGGCGTGGCCGGCATGGGCCTGCGCATGACCGAGCTGTCGAAGCTGATCCACGATTTCAGTTTCGGCGAACACGGCAAAGTGTTTCTGGTGCGCAACGATGGCCTGATCCAGGTGCATCCAGACGCAGCCTTCAGTGGTAAACGCCAGCTCACCGAGCAGCTTGGGGCGGACGCAGCCAAGGGTGTCATGACTGGAGGCGAGGGGCTGCGCAGCCGCCGCTTCAGCCGTGACGGCGAAAGCTACCTGGCGCTTGGTTTGCCACTGCGCGACCTTAACTGGACCCTGGTGGCCGAAGTGCCAGAGTCGGAAATCTATGCACAAATGCATCAGGCCGTCTGGTTGACCAGCCTGATCGGTGGCGCCGTGGCCCTGCTGTCACTGCTGCTGGTGGTGCTGTTGGCGCGTGGCCTGGTACGGCCGATCCGCCGCGTCACCGGCGCGTTGGTGCAGATTGGCAGCGGCGCAGGAGACCTCAGCCACCGCCTGGATGATTCGCGCCAGGATGAGTTGGGCGACCTGGCCCGGGGGTTCAACCGCTTTCTCGACAGCCAGCGCAGCCTTATCGGTGAGGTGTTGAGCACCTCCGAGCGGCTGCACCGGGCCGTAGAGCAGGTAACTCAGGTGGTGGACAACACGGCCGAGCGCTCGGGGCGGCAGCAAGAGATGACCGAAATGGTCGCTACTGCCGTGCACGAGATGGGCCTGACCGTGCAGGACATCGCCCGCAATGCCGGCGATGCGGCGCAAGCCTCGCAGTCGGCGCGGGACGAGGCGTTGCAGGCGCGCGAGGTGGTGCAACGCTCGATTCGGGGTATCGAGGGCATGTCGGGCGACATCGGCAAGGCTGCCGATGCAGTCACTCAGTTGGCCGACGAAGTCGCCTCGATCGATGAAGTTCTGGCGGTTATCCGTAGTATTTCCGAGCAGACCAATTTGCTGGCACTTAACGCGGCTATCGAGGCTGCGCGGGCAGGGGAAATGGGGCGCGGTTTTGCCGTGGTGGCCGATGAGGTGCGCACGCTGGCCCGGCGCACACAGCTGTCCACCGACGAAGTGCAGCAGATGATCCAGCGCCTGAAGCAGGGCGCGGGGTCGGCGGTGAGTTCGATGCAGGCGGGGCAGCAGGCGACTGGCAGTGGTGTGGAGTCGAGCCAGCGCACCGGGGCGTCGCTGGGCGCGATTACCGACCAGGTGGAGCACATCAGTGATATGAACCATCAGGTGGCCACGGCGACGGAAGAGCAGTCGGCAGTGACCGAGGAAATCAACCGGACGGTGCAGGGGATTTCCGACCTGGCGCGGGAAACGGCGGCGGAGGTGCAAGGGTGTCGCGAGGAGTGCCAGGCGTTGCGTGGGTTGGCTGATGATCTGGCGCGGCAGATGGGTGGGTTCAGGCTTTAAATTGCTGGGGCCGCTTTGCGGCCCTTGGAGGGCAAAGCCCTCCCAGCGTGCTTTCAGGCGGTAATGATGCTACGGATATCCGCCGCAAGCTCGCGCACGCGCGCTTCCTCGGTATCCCACGAACACATGAAGCGCGCCCCGCCGCTACCAATGAAGGTATAGAACCGCCACCCCTTGCCCCGCAGCGCTTCGATCGCATGCTCCGGCATCTGCAGGAACACCCCGTTGGCCTCCACCGGGAACATCAGCTCCACCGCTGGCAAGTCACTCACCAGCGAGGCCAGCAGCTGCGCGCAATGGTTGGCGTGGTTGCCATGGCGCAACCAGGCGCCATCTTCCAGCAGGCCCACCCAGGGCGCCGACAAAAAGCGCATTTTCGACGCCAGTTGCCCGGCTTGCTTGCAGCGGTAGTCGAAGTCTTCGGCCAGCTGGCGGTTGAAGAACAGGATCGCCTCACCCACCGCCATGCCGTTCTTGGTGCCGCCAAAGCACAGCACATCGACGCCGGCCTTCCAGGTCAGCTCGGCCGGGCTGCAGCCCAGGAACGCGCAGGCATTGGTAAAGCGCGCGCCGTCCATGTGCAGGTTCAGGCCCAGCTCCTTGCAGGTGGCGCTGATCGCCTTCAGCTCGTCGGGGCGGTACACCGTGCCCACTTCAGTGGCCTGGGTAATGGTCACCACGCGGGGCTTGGGGTAGTGGATGTCCTGGCGCTTGAGCGCCACTTCGCGGATCGACTGCGGCGTCAGCTTGCCGTTGACGCTGGTCGCCGTCAGCAGTTTGGAGCCGTTGGAGAAGAACTCCGGCGCGCCGCATTCATCGGTTTCGACGTGGGCGGTCTCGGAGCAGATCACGCTGTGGTAGCTCTGGCACAGCGAGGCCAGGGCCAGGGAGTTGGCGGCAGTTCCGTTGAAGGCGAAGAACACCTCGCAGTCGGTTTCGAACAGGTTGCGGAAGTATTCCGAGGCGCGCTCGGTCCACTGATCGTCGCCATAGGCGCGGTCGTGGCCGTGGTTGGCCTTCTCCATCGCTGCCCAGGCTTCGGGGCAGATACCGGAATAGTTGTCGCTGGCGAATTGTTGGCTCTTATCTGTCATGACACGGTCCTGTGAACGACGCAGAACAGCACTCTAAACCATCGATTCAGCGGTTGCCTATACAAGCTGTGCATTGGCGGATTTCTGGGTTATCTGTGCTGGCCTCTTCGCGGGTAAACCCGCTCCCACAGGGATACCACAAGCCTTCAGAGCACCACCGTACCTGTGGGAGCGGGTTCACCCGCGAAAGGGCCGGCACAAACGGCACAACAACGAATGTCGTAAACGCGCCATTGCAAGGCGTGCGCAGGCATCTGACCCGACCCCGCCAGTCATACCATCGCCACAAAGGGCCACAGTGCCTTACGACAAAAAACGATCGCTGCCGGGAGATACACGATGTTCAGCAAGCAAGACCAGATCCAGGGTTACGACGACGCACTGCTGGCGGCGATGAATGCCGAAGAACAGCGCCAGGAAGATCACATCGAGCTAATCGCCTCGGAGAACTACACCAGCAAGCGCGTCATGCAGGCCCAAGGCAGCGGCCTCACCAACAAATACGCCGAAGGCTACCCGGGCAAGCGCTACTACGGTGGCTGCGAGCACGTGGACAAGGTAGAAGCCCTGGCCATCGAGCGCGCCAAGCAGCTGTTCGGTGCCGACTACGCCAACGTCCAGCCGCACTCCGGCTCGTCGGCCAACGGCGCGGTCTACCTGGCCCTGCTGCAGGCCGGTGACACCATCCTCGGCATGAGCCTGGCCCACGGCGGCCACCTGACCCACGGCGCCAAAGTGTCGTCCTCGGGCAAGCTGTACAACGCTGTGCAATACGGCATCGACACCAACACCGGCCTGATCGACTACGACGAAGTCGAGCGCCTGGCGGTCGAGCACAAGCCGAAAATGATCGTTGCCGGTTTCTCGGCTTACTCCAAGACCCTCGACTTCCCTCGCTTCCGCGCCATCGCCGACAAGGTCGGTGCGCTGCTGTTCGTCGACATGGCCCACGTTGCCGGCCTGGTTGCCGCTGGCCTGTACCCGAACCCGATCCCGTTCGCCGACGTGGTCACCACCACCACCCACAAGACCCTGCGTGGCCCGCGTGGTGGCCTGATCCTGGCGAAGTCCAACGAAGAGATCGAGAAGAAGCTCAACGCCGCTGTATTCCCAGGCGCCCAGGGCGGCCCGTTGATGCACGTCATCGCCGCCAAGGCCGTGTGCTTCAAGGAAGCGCTGGAGCCAGGCTTCAAGGCCTACCAGCAGCAAGTGATCGAAAACGCCCAGGCCATGGCCCAGGTGTTCATCGACCGTGGCTACGACGTGGTGTCTGGTGGCACCGACAACCACCTGTTCCTGGTCAGCCTGATCCGTCAGGGCCTTACCGGTAAAGATGCCGACGCCGCCCTGGGCCGCGCGCACATCACCGTCAACAAGAACGCCGTGCCGAACGACCCGCAGTCGCCGTTCGTCACCTCGGGCCTGCGCATCGGCACCCCGGCCGTCACCACCCGTGGCTTCAAGGTCGCCCAGTGCGTGGCCCTGGCCGGCTGGATCTGCGACATCCTCGACAACCTCGGTGACGCAGACGTCGAAGCCGATGTGGCGAAGAACGTCGCGGCGCTGTGCGCAGATTTCCCTGTTTACCGCTGAGTGGAGTCACACACCATGCAACGTTACTCGGGCTTCGGCCTTTTCAAGCACTCCCTCAGCCACCACGAGAACTGGCAGCGCATGTGGCGCACGCCAACCCCTAAAAAGGTGTACGACGTGGTCATCGTCGGCGGTGGCGGCCATGGCTTGGCCACGGCCTACTACCTGGCCAAAGAGCACGGCATCACCAACGTCGCCGTGATCGAGAAGGGTTACCTGGGCGGCGGCAACACCGCCCGTAACACCACCATCGTGCGTTCCAACTACCTGTGGGACGAGTCGGCCCACCTGTACGAGCACGCCATGAAGCTGTGGGAGGGTCTGTCCCAGGACCTCAACTACAACGTGATGTTCTCCCAGCGCGGCGTCTACAACCTGTGCCACACCTTGCAGGACATGCGTGACTCCGAGCGCCGTGTCAGCGCCAACCGCCTGAACGGCGTGGATGGCGAGCTGCTGAACACCGCCCAGGTCGCGGCCGAAATCCCGTACCTGGACTGCTCGAAGAACACCCGTTACCCGATCCTTGGCGCAACCGTGCAGCGCCGTGGCGGCGTGGCCCGTCACGATGCCGTGGCCTGGGGCTTCGCCCGTGCTGCCGACGCCCTGGGCGTTGACCTGATCCAGCAAACCGAAGTGATCGGCTTCCGCAAGGAAAACGGCGCGGTCATCGGTGTGGAAACCAACAAAGGCTTCATCGGCGCCAAGCGCGTCGGCGTAGTCACCGCTGGTAACTCCGGGCACATGGCCAAGCTGGCCGGCTTCCGCCTGCCGCTGGAATCGCACCCGCTGCAAGCGCTGGTATCCGAGCCGATCAAGCCGATCATCGACAGCGTGATCATGTCCAACGCCGTACACGGCTACATCAGCCAGTCCGACAAGGGCGACCTGGTGATCGGTGCCGGTATCGACGGCTGGGTCGGCTACGGCCAGCGCGGTTCGTACCCGGTGATCGAGCACACCCTGCAGGCCATCGTCGAAATGTTCCCCAACCTCTCGCGCGTGCGCATGAACCGCCAGTGGGGCGGCATCGTCGACACCTCGCCGGACGCCTGCCCGATCATCACCAAGACCCCGGTCAAGAACATGTTCTTCAACTGCGGTTGGGGTACTGGCGGCTTCAAGGCGACCCCGGGTTCGGGCAACGTCTTCGCCGCGAGCCTGGCCAAGGGCGAAATGCACCCATTGGCCGCGCCGTTCTCCATGGACCGTTTCTACAACGGCGCACTGATCGACGAACACGGCGCCGCCGCCGTCGCCCACTAACCGGAGACACCGTCATGTTGCATATTTTCTGTCCCCACTGCGGCGAGCTGCGCTCCGAAGAAGAGTTCCACGCCTCTGGCCAGGCGCACATCGCCCGCCCGCTGGACCCTAACGCCTGCTCCGACGAGGAGTGGGGTACCTACATGTTCTACCGTGACAACCCGCGCGGTATTCACCATGAACTGTGGGACCACGTTGCCGGCTGCCGCCAGTACTTCAACGTCACTCGCGACACCGTGACCTACGAAATTCTGGAAACCTACAAGATTGGCGAGAAGCCGCAAGTGACCGCCAATGGTAAAGCGGCGAACGCACCGTCGACCGTCAAAGGCCAAGGGGAAAAAGTATGAGCCAGACCTATCGCCTCGCCAGCGGCGGCCGTATCGACCGCAGCAAGGTCCTGAACTTCACCTTCAACGGCAAGACCTACCAGGGTTATGCCGGCGACAGCCTGGCCGCCGCGTTGCTGGCCAACGGTGTCGACATCGTTGGCCGCAGCTTCAAGTACTCGCGCCCACGCGGCATCATCGCCGCCGGCACCGAAGAGCCGAACGCCATCCTGCAGATCGGCTCCAGCGAAGCCACCCAGATCCCTAACGTGCGTGCCACCCAGCAGGCGCTGTACGCAGGCCTGGTCGCTACCAGCACCAACGGCTGGCCGAACGTCAACAACGACGTCATGGGCATCCTCGGCAAGGTAGGCGGCAGCATGATGCCGCCGGGCTTCTACTACAAAACCTTCATGTACCCGAAATCGTTCTGGATGACGTACGAGAAGTACATCCGTAAGGCAGCAGGCCTTGGCCGTGCGCCGCTGCAGAACGACCCGGACAGCTACGACTACATGAACCAGCACTGCGACGTGCTGATCGTCGGCGCCGGCCCTGCTGGCCTGGCCGCCGCACTGGCCGCTGCGCGCAGCGGTGCCCGCGTGATCCTGGCCGACGAGCAGGAAGAGTTCGGCGGTAGCCTGCTCGACACCCGCGAAACCCTTGACGGCAAGCCTGCCGCCGACTGGGTCAACGCCGTGGTCAAAGAGTTGGAAGGCCTGCCGGAAGTAACCCTGCTGCCACGTGCCACGGTCAACGGCTACCACGACCATAACTTCCTGACCATTCACGAGCGCCTCACCGACCACCTCGGCGACCGCGCCCCGATCGGCCAGGTTCGCCACCGCGTGCACCGTGTGCGTGCCAAGCGTGTGGTACTGGCGCCTGGCGCCCATGAGCGCCCGTTGGTGTATGGCAACAACGACGTGCCGGGCAACATGCTGGCCGGTGCCGTGTCCACCTACGTTCGCCGCTACGGTGTGGCCCCTGGCCGCAAGCTGGTGCTGTCGACCAACAACGACCATGCCTACCGCGCCGCGCTGGACTGGCACGACGCCGGCCTGCAGGTGGTCGCCATCGCTGATGCCCGCCACAACCCACGTGGCTCGCTGGTTGAAGAGGCCCGTGCAAAAGGCATTCGCATCCTCACTTCCAGCGCCGTGGTCGAGGCCAAAGGCAGCAAGCACGTCACCGGCGCCCGCGTGGCGGCCATCGATGTGCAGGCGCACAAAGTCACCAGCCCAGGCGAAACCCTCGAGTGTGACCTGATCGCGTCCTCGGGCGGTTACAGCCCGATCGTCCACCTCGCCTCGCACTTGGGCGGTCGCCCGGTATGGCGTGACGACATTCTCGGCTTCGTGCCGGGCGATGCACCGCAGAAACGCGAATGCGTCGGGGGCATCAACGGTGTCTACGCCCTTGGCGATGTGATTGCCGATGGTTTCGAAGGCGGTGTGCGCGCAGCTACCGAAGCGGGCTTCAAGGCAACCGTTGGCACCCTGCCAAAAACCGTGGCGCGCAAGGAAGAGGCCACCGTGGCATTGTTCCAGGTGCCGCACGACAAAGGCACCAAAGGGCCGAAGCAGTTCGTCGACCAGCAGAACGACGTGACTGCAGCGGGTATCGAGCTGGCCACCCGTGAAGGCTTCGAGTCGGTCGAGCACGTCAAGCGCTACACCGCGCTGGGCTTCGGTACCGACCAGGGCAAACTGGGCAACATCAACGGCCTGGCCATCGCCGCCCGTTCGATCGGCATCACCATCCCGGAAATGGGCACCACCATGTTCCGCCCCAACTACACGCCGGTCACCTTCGGCGCGGTAGCGGGCCGTCACTGTGGTCACCTGTTCGAGCCCGTGCGCTTCACTGCCTTGCATGCCTGGCACGTGAAGAACGGCGCCGAGTTCGAAGACGTCGGCCAGTGGAAGCGCCCGTGGTACTTCCCGAAAGCCGGCGAAGACATCCATGCCGCCGTGGCCCGTGAATGCAAGGCCGTACGCGACAGCGTGGGCCTGCTGGACGCCTCGACCCTGGGCAAGATCGACATCCAGGGCCCGGACGCCCGTGAGTTCCTCAACCGCATCTACACCAACGCCTGGACCAAGCTCGACGTGGGCAAGGCCCGCTACGGCCTGATGTGCAAGGAAGACGGTATGGTCTTCGACGACGGCGTAACCGCCTGCGTCGGCGACAACCACTTCATCATGACCACCACCACCGGCGGCGCCGCGCGCGTGCTGCAGTGGATGGAGCTGTACCACCAGACTGAATGGCCGGAGCTGAAGGTGTACTTCACCTCGGTCACCGACCACTGGGCCACCATGACCCTGTCCGGCCCCAACAGCCGCAAGCTGCTGAGCGAGCTGACCGACATCGACATGGACAAGGAAGCCTTCCCGTTCATGACCTGGAAGGAAGGCAACGTTGGCGGCGTACCGGCCCGTGTGTTCCGTATCTCGTTCACCGGCGAGCTGTCGTACGAAGTCAACGTGCAGGCCAACTACGCCATGGGCGTGCTGGAACAGATCATCGAGGCCGGCAAGAAGTACAACCTGACCCCGTATGGCACCGAGACCATGCACGTACTGCGTGCCGAGAAGGGCTTCATCATCGTTGGCCAGGACACCGACGGTTCGATGAACCCGGACGACCTGAACATGAGCTGGTGCGTTGGCCGCAACAAACCGTTCTCGTGGATCGGCCTGCGTGGCATGAACCGCGAAGACTGCGTGCGTGAGAACCGCAAGCAGCTGGTAGGCCTGAAGCCGGTCGACCCGACCAAGTGGCTGCCGGAAGGCGCTCAGTTGGTATTCGACCCGAAACAGCCGATCCCGATGGACATGGTTGGCCACGTCACCTCCAGCTATGCCTCCAACTCCCTGGGCTACTCGTTTGCCATGGGTGTGGTCAAAGGCGGCCTCAAGCGCATGGGCGAGCGAGTCTACTCGCCGCAGGCGGATGGCAGCGTGATCGAGGCGGAGATCGTGTCTTCGGTGTTCTTCGATCCGAAGGGTGAGCGGCAGAACGTCTAAAGGCCCCCGGATGGCAAACGGTGCCGGGCTGGTAATGAGGGCCCTGTGGGAGCGGGTTCACCCGCGAAGAGGGCGGTGAATCCACCCTCGCATTCGCGGGTAAACCCGCTCCCACAGGATGCACCACCCGCCATGGCACCGCATGCGACCTACAGAATTCAAGGCAGGTAAGAAATGAGCGCTATCAACGTCTTCCAGCAAAACCCCGGCGCCGAGGCCAAGGCCCAGTCGCCACTGCACCACGCCGACCTGGCCAGCCTGGTTGGCAAAGGCCGCAAGAACGCAGGCGTGACCCTGCGTGAACGCAAGTTCCTCGGCCACCTCACCCTTCGCGGTGATGGCCACAACCCGGAATTCGCCGCCGGCGTGCACAAGGCCCTGGGCCTGGAGCTGCCCGTGGCGCTGACCGTGGTCGCCAACAACGACATGTCGCTGCAATGGGTCGGCCCTGACGAGTGGCTGCTGATCGTGCCCGGCGGCCAGGAACTGGCGGTCGAGCAAAAGCTGCGCGCGGCCCTTGACGGCCAGCATATCCAGGTAGTCAACGTCAGCGGCGGGCAAAGCCTGCTGGAACTGCGCGGCCCCAACGTGCGCGAAGTGCTGATGAAGTCCACCAGCTATGATGTTCACCCGAACAACTTCCCGGTGGGCAAGGCTGTCGGCACCGTGTTCGCCAAATCGCAACTGGTGATCCGCCGCACCGCCGAAGACACCTGGGAGCTGGTGATTCGCCGCAGCTTCGCCGACTACTGGTGGCTGTGGCTGCAGGACGCTTCGGCCGAGTACGGCCTGAGCATCGAGGCTTAAGGAGAGCAGAACATGAGTCGGGCACCGGATACCTGGATTCTCACCGCCGACTGCCCGAGCATGCTCGGCACCGTCGACGTGGTGACGCGTTACCTCTTCGAGCAGCGCTGCTACGTGACGGAGCACCACTCCTTCGATGACCGGCAGTCTGGGCGGTTCTTCATTCGCGTGGAGTTCCGTGCCCCTGATGCCTTCGACGAGGACGGCTTTCGCGCCGGCCTCGCCGAGCGCAGCGAAGCGTTCGGCATGGCTTTCGAGCTGACCGCCCCGAACCACCGCCCCAAGGTGGTGATCATGGTGTCCAAGGCCGACCACTGCCTGAACGACTTGCTGTATCGCCAGCGC
The DNA here is from genome assembly GCF_047978165.1 of Pseudomonas sp. LFS074. Taxonomy (NCBI): domain Bacteria; kingdom Pseudomonadati; phylum Pseudomonadota; class Gammaproteobacteria; order Pseudomonadales; family Pseudomonadaceae; genus Pseudomonas; species Pseudomonas sp. LFS074. Next base: position 364,295 of record NZ_JBFPFV010000001.1, read on the forward strand.
ATCGGCCAGCTGGGCATGGACGTGGTCGCGGTGGTGTCCAACCACCCCGACCTCGAACCCCTGGCCCAGTGGCACAAGATTCCCTATTACCACTTTGCCCTCGACCCCAAGGACAAGCCTGGGCAAGAGCGCAAAGTGCTGCAGGTGATCGAGGAGACCGGCGCCGAGCTGGTCATCCTTGCCCGCTACATGCAGGTGTTGTCGCCCGAGCTGTGCCGGCGCCTGGATGGCTGGGCGATCAACATTCACCATTCGTTGTTGCCTGGGTTCAAGGGTGCCAAGCCTTATCACCAGGCGTACAACAAGGGCGTGAAGATGGTCGGGGCCACGGCGCACTACATCAATAACGACCTGGACGAAGGGCCGATCATTGCCCAGGGCGTGGAGGTGGTGGACCACAGCCATTACCCGGAAGACCTGATTGCCAAAGGGCGCGACATCGAGTGCCTGACCTTGGCGCGGGCTGTGGGGTATCACATCGAGCGGCGCGTGTTCCTCAACGCCAACCGGACGGTCGTTCTCTGAACAATTCTGGGGCTGCTGCGCAGCCTTGTCGCGACACAAGGCCGCTCCTACAGGCGATCGCGTTCCCCTGTAGGAGCGGCCTTGTGTCGCGATAGGGCCGCAAAGTGGCCCCAGCTTTTGGTCTGCCGTAAAAAGGCATCCCCCTGTCGTTTTCAGTCAGTGCATCTCGCCCCATCAGGCCCACAATTCCCTGCATTCCAGAAACACATGCCGCCCATGGATGGCGGCGCGTTCAACCACCGCTGCATAAATAAAAATCAAGCGAGGTAAGAGCATGTCTGGCAATCGTGGAGTGGTATATCTCGGCGCCGGCAAGGTCGAAGTGCAGAAGATCGACTACCCGAAAATGCAGGACCCGCGCGGCAAGAAGATCGAACACGGCGTCATCCTCAAGGTGGTCTCCACCAACATCTGCGGCTCCGACCAGCACATGGTCCGTGGCCGTACCACTGCCCAGGTCGGCCTGGTTCTGGGCCATGAAATCACTGGTGAAATCGTCGAGAAGGGCAGCGACGTCGAGCGCATGCAGATCGGCGACCTGGTATCGGTACCGTTCAACGTCGCCTGTGGCCGCTGCCGCTCGTGCAAAGAGATGCACACCGGTGTTTGCCTCACCGTTAACCCAGCCCGTGCTGGTGGTGCCTACGGCTATGTCGACATGGGCGACTGGACTGGCGGCCAGGCTGAATACGTGCTGGTGCCGTACGCCGACTTCAACCTGCTGAAACTGCCAGAGCGCGACAAGGCCATGGAAAAGATCCGTGACCTGACTTGCCTCTCCGACATCCTGCCAACCGGCTACCACGGTGCCGTGACTGCTGGCGTAGGCCCAGGCAGCACCGTTTACGTCGCGGGCGCTGGGCCAGTCGGCCTGGCCGCCGCTGCCTCGGCCCGCCTGCTGGGCGCTGCCTGCGTGATCGTGGGCGACCTGAACCCTGCCCGCCTGGCCCACGCCAAGTCCCAGGGCTTCGAGGTGGTCGACCTGTCCAAGGACACCCCGCTGCATGAGCAGATCGTCGACATCCTCGGTGAGCCAGAAGTGGACTGCGCCGTTGACGCCGTTGGCTTCGAAGCCCGTGGCCATGGTCACGAAGGTGCCAAGCATGAAGCCCCGGCCACTGTACTGAACTCGCTGATGCAGGTGACCCGCGTTGCCGGCAGCATCGGTATTCCAGGCCTGTACGTGACCGAAGACCCGGGTGCGGTGGATGCCGCCGCCAAGATCGGCGCACTGAGCATCCGCTTCGGCCTGGGCTGGGCGAAGTCGCACAGCTTCCACACCGGCCAGACCCCGACCATGAAGTACAACCGCCAGCTGATGCAGGCGATCATGTGGGATCGGATCAATATTGCTGAGGTGGTGGGTGTGCAGGTGATCAACCTGGATCAGGCGCCGGAAGGGTATGGCGAGTTTGATGCGGGTGTGCCGAAGAAGTTTGTGATCGACCCGCACAAGATGTGGGGCGCGGCTTAAGGCCAAATAAAGATGCCCTCTTTTGAGGGCATTTTTACACTATCAAGAGTTCGACTTTCTGATCTCGCGCCTGGCATCAGCAGGTAGTGTGGTAGTCGGCCAATTTGGCGTAATGCCTTTGCGCCAAAGCGCTTCGCCAATCTGGGACAATTTCTCATTTTCGTTCATGAGCGCTGCGGCCCTAGCCAGATAATTCAAGGCTGGGGCTCTGTCGCCTTCGTCATGCAGTCTGGTTAACACGCCAATCTCCGCGCGATTGCGCTTGAATGTCTGCATATCCATTGCCCGGACGTGAGCTACTTCAGTACTGCTGCCTGGGTTTTGGAATAGCTCAAACACCCTGATGTGGGTACGCCCTTCAGTGACCGAGTTGTCGGCTTTTACCCTGCGAGGCATCTGCAATTTTGTGTCAATAAGTGCCTTTCGATGAGCTGTTCTGTTGAAATCTAACGGCTTCAACCAGGAACCAGCGGAAATCGCTGCATTCTTGCTAGTCCTCATTATCTGACCATTAGCTAGGTAAACACGCATGTGGCCGCTTTGGTCGCTGCTGTTTACTGGGTCGCCCTCACAATAGCAGTAAGCGTTCAGGCCCCCCTGACCAAAAGGGCTCCAGTTATCTGCAGCAACAAAGCGTCCGAGACGTGGTGAGTAGGCGCGGTATCCAAGCCCAAGCAGATAGCAGTTCGAACCAATGTCGAAAACCTCACCATTGAAGCCAGTCGTAGTCCTTAACGAGGGCAGAGATGGGTCGTGCCCATAGGCTGAGTAAGGGTGGTCCTCCTTATCACCCTCGCTCTCAACACTGAGAACCGAACCCTTATCGTTGGTGGCCAGCAATGCAATGCTGCGGTCTCCATTCGTCTGCTGCTCAGCCAGCGGTTGTTCCGCATTGCGGAAGATGGCGCGATGCTTATCGACTTGTTTCACGGTGATCAGCTTGTCGCCCTGGTAGAAGAAAAGCGAACTGTTCGACGCTTTGCTCATGATTCAAGTCTCTGCCGTGTTGGATAAATGGAGGCTGCTTGATGCCCATTCTGAACAGTCGAAGGGATTTTGATACTGGCAGAAATATCAGGCGTTGGCCGGATGCGGCGCGCTGAGCGTCTGCTTTGGCCAGGGTTGGGCGAAGTCGCACAGCTTCCACACTGGCCAGCCCCTGACCATGAGGTACAACTGCCAGCTGATGCAGGCGATCATGTGGGGCCGGATCAATATTGCTTGAAGTGGTGGGCGTGCAGGTGATCAACCTGGATCAGGCGCCGGAAGGGTATGGTGAGTTTGATGCGGGTGTGCCGAAGAAGTTTGTGATTGATCCGCATAAGATGTGGGGTGCGGCGTAACAACCGTCGAGTAAATAGAGCCCCTCAGATCGAGGGGCCCTTTTCATGACAGATCCAATGCCTTAACTAACCTCCAGGCATATTCCGCTCTTGCAGGCGCGAGCTTGCTTGCGAAGATGCCAGCCTCGGCCCCCAACCGGCAAGAGCTTTGCCACACTACGAGCTCGCTCGCAGTATTGCGTTTGCATTTTCTAAGTCGCTAGTAAGCTGTTTGTGGTGTTCGTTATAAGTACGATATTTTTCTAGGTGGGCTGAGTGCTTGGTTGTTATATCGGTAAGTTTTGTGCGCGCCTCGGAGATGCGAGATTCAATATCAGCTATTGTGTTTTTTACAGCGCGGCGATCTTTGGTCCAGTTAAGCGCGTCAGTATATGTTTTTCGCGAGGCGTTGCCTTTATCTATGATGGCTTCAAGATTTTCAGCTTCTTGTATCGGGCGTCCATGTGAGTGTTTTATTTGATTTATTCTTGCGCGAGTCCGATCGATTTCACCTGTTTGTTCGTCTATGAAACCTTTTAGGTGAATTTTTTCTGACTCGCTCAAGGCCGGAGCAGGTACGAATCTCTTATTACCTTGAATATTTTCCACTCTGTAGAGCTTACCGTTCACGACACGTCTCGACTTGGTCAGCGTGAGTGCTACAGGGGTTCGCAGTGGGTTTCTCGCTTGGCCGGACGGGTCGGTGTAATTAATCGGGTCGTTTGAACAGTAGGCATAAGCATTCACACCGCCTCGACCAAACGGACTTTTCCCGTCTGGCGAAATGAAGCGCATTAACTGAGGTATATAAACTCGGTATCCGTTGCCGAGCATATAGATTGAAGCATGATTTTGCGCTAACTCACCATTGTAACCAAGTAGGAACGGCAGATTGGTTGCATGGCCGTATGGGGAGTATTGAGTGGCTATGTTATTCACTTCGCTCGCGCTGTATATGGAGTTCTTGTCGTCGACAAGCAGTAGTTTTGCTTCGCTTGTTTCAGAAGTTTTTTGGCCGAGGGGCCGTGAATCAGTGCCAAAAATGGTTGTGCTGCTGGAGCTGGAAACTTTGGTTACAGTATTGTGGTTTCGATAGAAAAACGCTGCGGTAGAGGGTTTTCTCTTCATGATCGTTACCTCAAATTCTAAGCACGGCTGATTTGAATTTTTATTATTTAGGAGCCGTCTGCCAACTGCTACTGGCAGAAATGACAGGTCACTCATAGCCCAGCGTGTATTCGATCTTGATCCAGGAACAAACCACTAATGTTGCGGTCAAAAGTCCGTTTCCCAGCCCATCCCATCCATGGCCAACGAGGTCCCTCCCGATGAAAGCGTTCACCTTGGCAACCCTGATGACCCTGGCCGCAAGCCCGGTGTTCGCCTTCAACCTCAGCGATGCCGCCAACGCCGTGTCGGCCATGCAAAACCAGAAGCAGAGCCAGCAAGCCCAAGTGCAGGCGCCCGAGGCACAGGCCAATTTGCTCAACACCCTGGGCAGTGAATTGAAGATCACCCCCGAACAGGCCGTAGGTGGGGCGGGTGCAATGCTGGGGTTGGCGCGCAACAATCTGAGCAGCGATGACTATGGGCAACTGACCAAGGCCGTGCCGGGGCTGGACCTGCTGGCCGGGGCCAATGCGCTGGGTGGGTTGAGTGGGTTGGGCGATTTGCTGGGCAAGAACAGCGAAAGCCAGTCGGCATTGAGCAATGCGCTGGGCAGCAACGTGGAAAACCGCAGCGACCTGGACACTGCGTTCAAGGCGCTGGGCATGGATACCGGGATGATCGGGCAGTTTGCGCCGTTGATTCTGCAGTACCTGGGGCAGCAAGGGATTGCTGGGTCGTTGTTGCAGAACCTGGGTAGCCTATGGACAACCCCGGCGCCGTTGACCCAGCCTTCGGTCTGAGGTTTTTGGGTTGCCAGCGGCGGCTCTATCGCCGGCAAGTTAGCGTCCACAGGTTTTTCGCAGACTTCAAGCCTGGCGCTGTACCTGTGGGAGCGGCCTTGTGTTGCGAAAGGGCCGCAAAGCGGCCCCGGCAATCTTCGAGGTGAAGCGGAAATCCCTGGGGCCGCTGCGCGGCCCTTTCGCGACACAAGGCCGCTCCTACAAGAAAAAGCGGTTTTGCGTCGTCTCGGCAGGTCAGGCCGCTTCGGTGAAATCCACCAGGCGCACCGGGCGGCGGAAGCCTGCGGTCAGTACGGCAAGGTACACAAGGCCTAGCGCAAACCAGCACAGGCCAATCACCAGCGTCAGCGCCGACAGGCTGGTCCACAGCCACAAGGTCAGCCCCAACCCCACCAATGGCACCACACCGTAGCGCAGCAGGTTCTTGGCATTGCGCTGGCTGGTGTCGTCCATCAGATGAGTTTTCACCACCGCCAGGTTCACCGCCGAGAACGCCACCAGTGCGCCAAAGCTGATCAGCGAGGCGAGGGTGGACAGGTCGATCACCAGCGCCAGCAGCGAGAACGCCGACACCAACGCAATGGCGAACACCGGCGTGCCAAAGCGCGGCGACAGGTAACCGAAGCTACGCCGTGGCAGCACGTTGTCACGGCCCATGGTGAACAGAATGCGCGACACCGCTGCCTGCGAAGCCAGCGCCGAACCCAGGCTGCCCGCCACATAAGCGGCAGTGAAGAAGTTGGTAAGGAACTGCCCGCCCGCCTTGAACATCACTTCATTGGCCGCCGCATCGGCATTGGCGAAGCTGCTACCCGGCAACACCAGCTGGCTGACATAGGCCAGCACGGTGAACAGCAAACCGGCAAACAGGGTGGTGAGGATGATCGCCCGTGGCACGTCGCGGCGTGCGTCGCGGCATTCTTCGGCCAAGGTCGAGACGGCGTCGAAGCCCAAAAACGACAAGCACAACACCGCTGCGCCAGCCATCAGGTGGCCGAAGCCCGGTTTGCTGCCGTCACCCAGCAGCGGCGACAGCAGGTCGAGCGGCTGGCCAGCCAAGGCCTGGCAGGACAGTGCGACAAACACGCCGATGAACACGATCTGCGCGCCGACGATCAGGTTGCTGGTCTTGGCCACCGAGTTGATGCCGACCACGTTCAGCACTGTCACTAGGGCAATGCAGGCGAGCACGAAGGCCCAGGCGGGCACTGCGGGGAAGGCGATGTTGAGGAACAGCCCGATCAGCAAGTAGTTGATCATCGGCAGGAACAGGTAGTCGAGCAGCAGCGACCAACCGGCGAGGAAGCCGATGTTGGGGCCGAACGCCATGTTGGTGTAGGAGTACGCCGAGCCCGCGACCGGGAAGCGCTTGACCATGAAGCTATAGGACGCGGCGGTGAACAGCATGGCCACCAGGGTGACCAGGTAGGCGCCGGCAGTGCGGCCCCCCGTGAGTTCGGTGACGATGCCGTAGGTGGTGAAGATGGTCAGTGGGACCATATAGACCAGGCCGAAAAATACCAGGGCGGGCAGGCCGAGGACACGGCGAAGCTGGGCGGGGGCGGGGGCGGGGGCGGGGGCGGGGGCGGAGCGGGGTGGGTTGGCCATTGATCGATCCAAGCTTTTTTGTAGTTGTGCTTTGATCGATTTTTATCCACTTAGGTAGGGTGTGACAAAGAAGTAATCCTAATGCTGATTATTAGCCAAGGTTTTAATTGGATATTTGCACTGCCTGTTCCGGCCAATTCGCGGGTAAACCCGCTCCTACAGGGACCGCACAGTTTTCAAAGGCAATGCAGTACCTGTGGGAGCGGGTTTACCGCGAATTGGCCGGTCCAGAAAACAAAAATCTCAACGCATTTCCTGGCGCAGTTGCTCAATCCGCTGGTCCTTCTCCACCCAAAGCTGATTCACCCAAGCCTGTACCGTCTGCCGAAACTCCGGGTCATTCTCGTAATCACCCGCCCACAATGCCGGGTCCAGTTCGCGCACCTGAATGTCGATAATCACCCGGCTAATGCTGCCATTGAGCAACGCCCAGAACCCCGGTGCCTTGTTGCCGGGGTAGACGATGGTCACGTCCAGCAAGGCATCCAGTTGCTCGCCCAGTGCCGCCAGCACGAACGCCACGCCACCGGCCTTGGGCTTGAGCAGGTAACGATACGGCGACTGCTGTTCCTGGCGTTTGGCTTCGGTAAAGCGCGTGCCTTCCAGATAGTTCACCACCGTCACTGGCTGGCGCTTGAACAGCTCGCAGGCCGCCTTGGTGATTTCCAGGTCCTTGCCCTTGAGCTCGGGGTGCTTTTCCAGAAACGCCTTGCTGTAGCGCTTCATGAATGGGTAATCCAGCCCCCACCAGGCCAGACCCAGCAGCGGGACCCAGATCAGCTCTTTTTTCAGGAAGAACTTGAAGAACGGTGTGCGGCGGTTGAGGCTTTCGATCAGCGCGGGGATATCGACCCAGGTCTGGTGGTTGCTCACGGCCAGGTACGAGGTGTCCTTGCGCAGGTTCTCGACGCCGCGAATGTCCCACTGGGTCGGGATGCACAGGGCGAAGATGGCCTTGTCGATCTCCGACCAGGTTTCCGCCACCCACATCACCGCCCATGATGCGTAATCACGCCCACGGCCCGGCAACACCAGTTTGAGCAGGGCGAAGACCAGCAGCGGGCAGATCAACACCACAGTATTGAGCAGCAGCAGGGTGGTTGTGAGAATGCCGGTCAGCAGGCGACGCATAAAGAAACTCTTGTTGTGGGAGATGAACGATTGGCAATGATAAGCAGCGCAATGGCCTACGCCAAATGTCCAATGCCCGTCGGCAGGGACAAATGTTTCACATTATGTTGGTTAGGCTTGTCACAGCGAACCTATTCAGCCATTGCAGTCTAAGCACTGACCCTTCTCAAGGAAGCCTGCCTGTGAAACCTCTGCTTGCTCTGTTGTCATTGTTGGCCATGCCGGTAATGGCTGCCGAGCCCACGATCTACGGCCGTTACGAGAACATCGCCCTGCCTGAGCTTGGCGAAACCCTGAAAGCCAAGATGGACACCGGTGCGTTCACCGCCTCGTTGTCGGCCAAGGATATCGAACTGTTCAACCGCGATGGCGAGGAGTGGGTGCGCTTCCGCCTGGCGACCAAGGACTCGGACGGCAAGGTGTACGAGCACAAGGTCTCGCGCATCAGCAAGATCAAGGGCCGTGCCGATGAAGAGGAGGAGGGCGATGCGCCGGAAATCTCCAAGCGCCCGGTGGTCGACCTGGAGCTGTGTCTGGGTGATGTGAAGCGCACCGTGGAAGTGAACCTGGTGGATCGCAGCAGCTTCAACTACCCGCTGCTGGTGGGTTCCAAGGCATTGCGCGAGTTCAAGGCCGCAGTCAACCCGGCCAAGAAATTCACCGCTGGCAAGCCTGACTGCTGACCTGAAGCCAGACCGGTCCCCTTGTAGGAGCGGCCTTGTGTCGCGATAGGGCCGCAAAGCGGCCCCACGATCCAAGCGTTGATGCAGATATTGCCGGGGCCGCTCTGCGGCCCTTTCGCGACACAAGGCCGCTCCTACACAATAGTGCGTCGCCATCGACATTTACACAGGCCGCGCACTATGCCCCATATCCTCATTGTCGAAGACGAAGCCGCCATCGCCGACACCCTGCTCTACGCCCTGCAGGCCGATGGCCACAGCACCGAATGGGTGACCCTCGGTAGTGCCGCCCTCGACCAGCAACGCCAGCGCCCGGCCGACCTGATCATCCTCGACATCGGCCTGCCCGACATCAGTGGCTTTGAAACCTGCCGCCAATTGCGCCGCTTCAGCGAAGTGCCGGTGATGTTCCTCAGCGCCCGCGACGGCGAGATCGACCGGGTGGTAGGCCTGGAAATCGGTGCCGACGACTATGTGGTCAAACCCTTCAGCCCGCGTGAAGTGGCCGCACGGGTGCGGGCGATTCTCAAGCGCATGGCCCCCAGGGCCGAGCCCGCGACCGATGCCGCGCTGTTCCAGCTCGACACCCTGCGCATGCAGATCACCTACCGCAGCCAGCCCCTCACACTGACGCGCCACGAATTCCGACTGCTGCAATGCCTGTTGGAGCAACCACAGCGCGTATTCAGCCGCGAACAACTGCTCGATGCCCTGGGCGTGGCCAGCGACGTGGGCTACGAGCGCACCATCGACAGCCATATCAAGAGCCTGCGCGCCAAGCTGCGCCAGGTGGCCAGTGGCGGCGAGCCAATCCAGACCCACCGTGGCCTCGGCTACAGCTACAGCCCGGAACATGCCTGATGCGCCTGGGCATCCGGATCTTCCTGGTGTACTTCCTGTTCGTGGGGTTGGCGGGCTATTTCTTGCTCAACACCGTACGCGAACAGATACGCCCGGTCGTGCGTCAGTCTTCCGAAGAAACCCTGGTAGACACCGCCAACCTGCTGGCGGAGATCCTGCGTGATGACGTCAAGGCCGGCACCCTGAACCAGGGGCGTCTGCCCGAGGTGCTCAAAGCCTACGGCTCGCGCAGCCCGGGTGCGCAGATTTGGGGCCTGGCCAAAAACCAGGTCAGCCACCGCATCTACGTCACTGACGCCAAGGGCATCGTGTTGCTGGACTCCAGCGGTGAGGCATTGGGCAAGGACTACTCGCAGTGGAATGACGTGTTGCTGACCTTGCGTGGCCAGTACGGCGCCCGCTCCACCCGCAGCGACCCCAGTGATGAAAGCACCTCGGTGATGCACGTTGGCGCACCGATCATCGACGACGGCAGGATCATCGGCGTTGTCACGGTGGCCAAACCCAATAGCTCGCTGCAACCGTACATCGACCGATCCGAGCGGCGCTTGCTTACGTTGGGCTTGGGGCTGATCGGCCTGGGCTTGCTGATCGGCGCTGCGCTGTCGTGGTGGCTGGCGCGTTCGCTGCGGCGGCTGGCGCGTTATGCCCAGGCGGTCAGCGAGGGTGAACGGGCCGCATTGCCGCACTACAAGGGGGGCGAGCTGGCGCACCTGGCACAGGCGGTGGAACGCATGCGCACCCAGCTGGAGGGCAAGGCCTATGTCGAGCGCTACGTACACACCCTGACCCACGAGCTGAAAAGCCCGCTGGCGGCCATTCGGGGGGCTTCCGAGCTGTTGCAGGGCGACGATATGCCTGCCGAGCAACGGGCACGCTTTGCCGGCAATATCGAGCGCGAAAGCGAACGCTTGCAGCAGATGATCGAGCGCCTGCTCAACTTGGCCAGGGTCGAGCAGATGCAGGCGCTGGAGGATGAACAGCAGGTGGCGCTGGCGGCGCTTGTCGATGAATTGCTGCTGGCCCATGCGGCGCGAATCGAAGGTGCCAACCTGCACGTGCGCCAGCGTGTGCCTGCCGGGTTGCGTTTGCTGTGCGATCCGTTCCTGATGCGCCAGGCGCTGGCCAACCTGCTCGACAACGCGCTGGATTTCACCCCCGAAGGTGGCGCGCTGCTGTTCGACCTGGAGCGCGATGGTGAGCGGGTCGCATTGAGCCTGTTCAACCAGGGGCACGCGATACCGGCGTATGCCATTGGGCGGGTCAGCGAGCGGTTCTACTCGCTGCCGCGGCCGGGGAGCGGGCGCAAGAGCACCGGGCTGGGGCTGAATTTCGTGGCCGAGGTGATGCAACTGCATGGCGGAGCGTTGGCGGTGGATAACGTTGATGGCGGGGTGCGGGTGCGGTTGTGGTTGCCGGTGCGGCGTATTAGTTGAGATAGCCGGGGCTGCTGCGCAGCCCATCGCGACGCAAGGCCGCTCCTACAGGGACCGCGCAAACTTCGAATAATGCGCGGACCCAAAAACACACAATCTCCACACAAGCTCCCCAAGGCCTCCACGCAAGGCGCAGACACTGCGCCCACTGCCACAGGAGGCCCCATGAACAAGACCCTCGGTTACAAGCTCGGCATGATCGCCGTGCTCATCTTGCTGCTGCTCATTCCGCTGTTGCTGATCAACGGCCTGATCGATGAACGCCAGGCCCTGCGCGACAACGTACTGCGCGACATCGCCCAGAGTGCCAGCTTCGACCAGCAACTCAGTGGCCCGCTGCTGGTGGTGCCTTATCGCAAGTACCAGCGCCGTTGGATCGAGAAGGACGGCGAACGCACCCAGGAAACCAGCACCATTGCCGGCCACTTGTACTTTCTGCCGGAAACCTTCGACGCCGACCTGGGTGTGGACACCGAACTGCGTGCCCGCGGTATCTACCAGGCGCGGCTGTTCCATGCCAAGGGGCGTATCAGTGGCCGCTTCAAGCTCCCGGAGAGTTGGGGCATCGACAAGGACTTCGACGACTACCGCTTCGACAAACCTTTCCTGGTGGTGGGCATCAGCGATATCCGCGGCATCGAGAATGGCCTGGAACTGAGCATCGACGAGCAGAGGCTGCCGTTCGAGGCCGGCACCCAGCTCGACTGGATGCGCGGTGGCGTGCATGCCAGCCTGCCGATGCTGGATGGCCTGCAAGCACGGGAATTCAGCTACGGCTTCGACCTTGCATTACAAGGCACCGGGCAGTTGCACGTCGTGCCGGTGGGCCGCACCAGCAGCGTGGCCATGCGTGCAAACTGGCCGCACCCGAGCTTCGTCGGCAGCTATCTGCCCAACCGCCGCGACATCGATGCCCAGGGCTTCAGCGCTCACTGGCAGACGTCGTTCTTCGCCACCAACCTTGAAGATGCCCTGCGCCAATGCGCCACCGCCGGCCAGTGCGAAGACTTCAACGAGCGCAGCTTTGGCGTGAGCTTTATCGACCCGGTGGACCAGTACCTGAAAAGCGAGCGGGCGATCAAATACGCGTTGTTATTCATCGCGCTGACCTTTGCCGGCTTCTTCCTGTTCGAGGTGCTGAAAAACCTGAGTGTGCACCCGGTGCAGTACATCCTGGTGGGTGTGGCGCTGGCGTTCTTCTACCTGTTGTTGCTGTCGTTGTCCGAGCACATCGGCTTTGGCCTGGCGTATGGGCTGTCGGCTTCGGCGTGTGTGCTGTTGATCGGCTTCTACCTCAGCCATGTGTTGCGCAGCCTGGGGCGAGGGGTGGGGTTTGCGGCAGGGTTGGCGGCGCTGTACGCGCTGCTTTACGGGCTGTTGAGTGCCGAAGATTATGCGCTGCTGATGGGGTCGCTGCTGTGCTTTGGCTTGCTGGGGGTGTTCATGGTGCTGACCCGGCGGCTGGACTGGGCGCGGGTGGGGAGAGCGGCATGAGGGAGGACAGAGAAATCGGGCGGTGGTTGGCCTTCAGGATTGGGCAGCTGTTTCCTGTGATACCGAAGTGAGGCATTCGCGGGTAAACCCGCTCCTACAGGTATGCCGCACAATTTGAAATTGGCGCTGTACCCTGTGGGAGCGGGTTTACCCGCGAAGAGGCCCTTCAGGCCACTGGGGATGTGGCGACCATCGACGGCCGCTTGGCCACTTCGGCATACCACGCAGCCAACCCAGGTTGGCGCTCACGCCAGCCAAACTCGGGCTGACGCAAGTCCAGATACCCCAGCGCACAGGCCACGCCAATCGCCGCCAGGTCGAAACCGGACATCAGCTCGGGCAAATGCTCCTGCTCAAGGTTAGCCAGGCTACGGCGGATCTTGTCGCCCTGCGCCTGCAGCCAGCCGTCCCAGCGTTTTTCCTCGGGCCGCAGGAAGCTTTCATAGCGCGACGACACCGCCGCATCCATGATTGCATCGGCCTGCGATACCAGCGTCATGCGCCGCCAACGCGCCGAACCCTCACGCGGCAGCAGCGGCAGGCCGACGTGTTGCAGGTCGAGGTACTCGCAGATCACCCGGCTGTCATGCAGCACAGTGCCATCGTCCAGGCGCAGGGCTGGGATTTTGCCGATCGGGTTGTCCTGGTTGAGCTGCGGGTCGCCGCTCACCGGGCTGATGTTCACCGGCTGCAGCTGCACGCGCTCGAGCTGGCCGGTTTCGTGCAATACCACCATGACCTTGCGCACGAAGGGCGACAACGGCGAGTGGAACAGTGTCATCGTGGCCATTGTTCAGTTGCCCTGCAGGCTGGGTGGCAGGCAAACGCCGGTGCCGCCAATGCCGCAGTAGCCCTGCGGGTTCTTGGCCAGGTACTGCTGGTGGTAGGCCTCGGCGAAGTACACGGTGGGTGCCTGGTCGATTTCGGTGGTGATCTCGCCGAAGCCGGCCTTGCTCAGCTCGGCCTGGAACGCGTCGCGGCTGGCTTTGGCCTGTTCCAGCTGTTCTGGGCTGGTGCAGTAGATGGCCGAGCGGTACTGGGTGCCGACGTCGTTACCCTGGCGCATGCCCTGGGTCGGGTTGTGCAGCTCCCAGAACATTGCCAGTAGCTCGCGGTAGCTGACTTTGTCCTTGTCGAACACCACCAGCACCACTTCGGTGTGGCCGGTCAGGCCTGAGCAGACCTCTTCGTAGGTGGGGTGTGGGGTGAAGCCGCCGGCGTAACCGACCACCGTGCTGACCACGCCTTCACGCTGCCAGAAGCGGCGCTCGGCGCCCCAGAAGCAACCCAGGCCGAAGATGGCGAAGTCGATGGCGCCTTCGAAGAATGGACCGAGCAGTGGGGTGCCTTCGAACACGTAGTGGAACTCGGGCAGGCTCATTGGCGTTTCGCGGCCAGGCAGGGCCTGTTCCGCAGTTGGCATGACGTTTTTGTTCACCAGGATTTCCGAACGCAGGACCATGGCCGTTCCTCTGTATGGCTTTGAGATAGGGGCTGGGGCATTCGCGGGTAAACCCGCTCCCACAGGCAACCCACAGATTTCGAATACTGTGGCGTACCTGTGGGAGCGGGTTTACCCGCGAAAGGGCCCGTATGGGCTCTATAGTGCCCGAGGTTTGCGTGGCTGTCAGGCCACCGGGCCACGCGGATAGCGCTTCAACCGCTCAGCCAGCTCGCGCCCCGGAATTGGCCGGTCGAACAGGTAACCCTGGCCCACGTCGCAGCGGTGCCGACGCAGGAACGCCAGTTGCTCCGGCGTCTCGATCCCTTCGGCCACCACCTTCAACTTCAGGTTGTGGGCCATGGCCACCACCGCCGAGGTGATTTCCATGTCGTCCTGGTTGTCGGGGATTTCGTTGATGAAGCTGCGGTCGATCTTGAGGATGTCGATCGGAAACTTCTTCAGGTAGCTCAGCGACGAATAACCGGTCCCGAAGTCGTCCATGGCCAGGGTCAGGCCCAGGGCCTTCAGCTCGTCCAGCTGGCGGTGGGTGTCTTCGCTGGCCTCCAGCAGCAGGCCTTCGGTCAGCTCCAGCTCAAGCAGGTGCGGGGGCAGGGCTTCATCCTTGAGGATGGTGCTGATCGACGCCACCAGGTCCGGGTCGGAGAACTGCTTGGGTGACAGGTTGATGGCCACGTGCAGGTTGCCCATGCCTGCCTCGCGCAGTTGCTGGCTCATGCGGCACGCCTGGCGTACCACCCATTTCCCAATGGGAATAATCAGGCCGGTCTCTTCCGCCACGCTGATGAACTGGTCCGGGCGAATCATGCCGCGCTCTGGGTGGTTCCAGCGCAGCAAGGCTTCCAGCCCCAGCAGGCGGCCGCTGCGCAGGCAGATCTTGGGCTGGTAGAACACCTCCAGCTCGTTCTGGGTCAGGGCGCGGCGCAGGTTGTTCTCGACGAACAGCTTGTAGCTGGCTTCGGCATTGAGCACTTCGGTGAACACCTGCACCTGGTGTTTGCCGTTGGCCTTGGCCTTGTGCAGCGCCAGGCCGGCATTTTTCATCAGGCTGGCCGGGTCGACGCCGTGCAACGGTGCACAGGCCAGGCCTACCGAGGCGGTGACGTTGATCAGCTGGTTGTCGACGAACATCGGCTTGTCGAGGGTGCGCAGCAACTGCAGAGCAACGCCCTGGCCATCTTCCAGGCTGGTGTTGTCGAGCAGCACGGCGAATTCGTTACTGGCAAAACGGGCCAGGATGCCACCGGCGTGAAGGCTGTTGCGCAGGCGCCGGGCCAAGCTGATCAGCAGCTTGTCACCGGTTTGGTGGCCAAGGCTGTCGTTGATCCGCTTGAAGTTGTCGATGTCCACCAGCAGCAGGCACATCGCGCTTTCGCCATCACGGGCAAAGCGTTCGTCGAGGCTGCGGATGAACGCCGGGCGGTTGCCCAGGTTGGTCAGGTTGTCGGTGTAGGCCAGGCGCTCGATACGCTGCTGGGCCAGCTTGGTCTGGGTGACGTCTTCGTAGATGCCGATGTAGTGGGTCAGCTCACGGTTGTCACCGTACACCTTGGAAATCGACAACTGCCCCCAGTACGGCTCCAGGTTCTTGCGCCGGCTCTTGAACTCGCCCTGCCAGCTGTTGCCCATGGCCAGGCTCGACGGCGAGTCGAACAGCAGTTCGCTGAGGTTTTCCAGCGCTGGCAGCTCAGCCAGCTGGCGGCCCTGCACTTCGTCGGTGCTGTACTGGGTGATGGCGGTGAAGCTTGGGTTGACGTACTCCACCCGGCCGTCGCGGTTGACCAGCAGGAAGGCGCTGGCGCTTTGCTCGACCGCACGTTGGAACAGGTGCAGGGCGTTGGTGGCAGCGCGGCGGTTGTGGTTGGTGATGACCTGGGCGAACTGGTCGGCCAGCTCGCCGGCAAAGGCAATTTCGTCCGACTGCCAGGCCCGTGCCTGGCCGGTCTGCTCCAGGCACAGCACGCCGACCACCTGGCCATCGACGCGGATACTGGCGTCGAGCATGGCCTTGTTTTCCGGGCGCATGCTTTGCGCCAGGGCGCGGGTGCGTGGGTCGTGGCCGGCGTTGTGGGCGTCGATGGCGCGGCTGGCGTGCAGCGCGTCGAGGTAGTCGGGGAAGCGGCTGGCATCGATGGCTTCGGGCTGGCGATGCTCCTGCGCATCGCGGTACCAGGCGATGATCGGTTCCAGGCGCTGGTCTTCCAGGTGCCAGATACTGGCGCTGTCGACCTTGTAGATTTCGCAGGCACTCTGGGTAATCAGCTGGGCCGCTTCCAGCAGCGAGTTGCCGGCGCTGTAGCGCTGGCGGGCCAGGCGCAGGATCAGGTCCTGCTGGCCACGCACACGCTCCAGGTGTTCCAGTTGCTCTTGCTGGGCGCGCTGGTTCAGTTGCAGGGCCAGTTGCAGGCGGTTGTTGCGTGATTCCAGGTCGCTGGCGCCGGGTTCGCCGGTGTCGTCCTGTTGGTCGTCGAGCACGCTCAGGTAACCGCGCAGCAACTGGCGGTTGTGCTGCTTGTAGGCTTCACCGGCCTCCAGCAAGCGCATCGACGCACTTGGGGTGTGCAGGGTATAGCGCACGCGGTAGTAGCCGCGCTGGGCCAGCTGCAGCTGGATCTCGTCGTGCAGCCGGTAGCGTGCTTCGGGCTCCATCAGGCTGGCGTACGGGGCGTCTACCAGGGCGCACAGGTCGCCGGCCTGCAGGCCGAACTGACGCTCGCAGGCCGGGTCCAGGTAGAGCATGGCCCAAGTGGCTTCGTTGAGCCTTTCGAAACGCAGCATGCCCAGCCGCGAAGGCACGGGTAACTGCGTCACGACCTCGGCCGCCACACGGCTGGCGGCATCGGGTTGGCTTTTCATCGAAGACTCGCTTGAAGAGGGAACGCGGCCCTTGGGCGGCGTTGGATCTGGCAAGGTTGCATCATGTCCCGAGGGCTGGCAAGCGGCCATGTGCGATGCTGTGGACGGGTTATCGGCTGTCTGGTCGGGAATATTAGTTCGCCTTGAGATTTTTGGCGTCCGGGGATCCCAATCGGCGGAAAAAAAAAGCCCCGCCAATCGACGGGGTTGAGGTACGAGCGTGGCAGCTCGAAAAGGGTACTGCCCCTGCACGCAGGGGCAGTGGGCAGCTTTACAGCAGCATGGTGCGGATATCGCCCAGCACGTCGCCCAGGCGCTTGGTGAAGCGCGCAGCGGCAGCGCCGTTGATCACACGGTGATCGTAGGACAGCGACAGCGGCAGCATCAGCTTCGGCTGGAACGCCTTGCCATCCCAGACCGGCTGCATGGTCGCCTTGGAGACGCCCAGGATAGCCACTTCCGGCGCGTTGACGATCGGCGTGAAGCCGGTGCCGCCAATGTGGCCGAGGCTGGAGATGGTGAAGCAAGCGCCTTGCATCTCGTCGGCCGACAGCTTCTTGGTGCGGGCTTTTTCAGCCAGCGCCGCGGCTTCGGCGGCCAGTTGCAGCAGGCTCTTCTGGTCGACGTTCTTGATCACAGGGACCAGCAGACCATCCGGGGTGTCCACGGCGAAGCCGATGTTCACGTACTTCTTGCGGATGATGGCCTTGCCGCTTGGCGCCAGCGAGCTGTTGAAGTCCGGCAGTTCCTTGAGCAGGAAGGCGCAGGCCTTGAGCAGCAGTGGCAGCACGGTCAGCTTCACGCCAGCCTTCTCGGCCACGGCCTTCTGCGCAACGCGGAAGGCTTCCAGCTCGGTGATGTCGGCGGAGTCGAACTGGGTCACGTGCGGCACGTTCAGCCAGCTGCGGTGCAGGTTGGCGGCACCGACCTGCATCAGGCGGGTCAGGGCCACTTCTTCCACTTCACCGAACTTGCTGAAGTCCACGGCAGGGATCGGCGGGATGCCAGCGCCGCCGGTTGCACCAGCAGCTGCCGGCGCTTCCTTGGCCTTCTGCATCATCGCCTTGACGTAGACCTGCACGTCTTCTTTCAGGATGCGGCCGTGCGGGCCAGTGGCCGCGACTGCGCCCAGGTCGACACCGAATTCACGGGCCAGCTGACGAACAGCCGGGCCTGCGTGAACCTTGGCGTTGCTGCCTGCGGCCGGTGCGGTAGCAGCCGGTGCAGGGGCTGCAGCCGGGGCGGCAGCGGCAGGTGCGGCGGCCGGAGCAGCCTCAGCCTTGGCCGGGGCAGCAGCTGCGGCAGGTGCCGGAGCGGCAGCAGGTGCAGCGCCAGCAACCTTGAGCTTGAAGATCAGGTCGCCAGTGCCGACTTCGTCTTCCAGCTTGCACAGGACTTCTTCGACCACGCCGGCAGCCGGCGACGGGATTTCCATGGAGGCCTTGTCGGACTCCAGGGTAATCAGCGACTGGTCGGCTTCGACGGTGTCGCCGACCTTGACCAGCACTTCGATGATCTTGGCCTTGCCCGACGAGCCGATGTCCGGCACGTGGATGTCCTGCACGCTGGCGGCAGCCGGAGCTGCGGCCGGAGCAGGGGCGGCTTCGGCGGCAGGCGCTGGAGCAGCAGCCGGCGCAGCGGCAGCGGCCGGAGCCTCAGGGGCCGCAGCAGCGGCGCCCTCGGCTTCCAGAACCAGCAGCTCGTCGCCTTCTTTCAGGCGATCGCCCAGCTTGACCTTCAGTTCCTTGATGACGCCGGCCTTGGGGGCCGGGATTTCCATTGAGGCCTTGTCGGACTCCAGGGTCAGCAGGCTCTGGTCAGCCTCGATACGGTCACCGACTTTGACGAACAGCTCGATGATTTCACCTTCACCGCTGCCGATGTCAGGTACGCGAATGAGTTCGCTCACTTAAAAATACTCCTCAGCAGTCCAGTGGGTTGCGCTTGTCCGGGTCGATACCGAACTTGACGATAGCGTCTGCAACAACCTTAGGTTCGATCTCGCCACGGTCAGCCAGGGCTTCCAGGGCAGCCAGCACCACGAAGTGGCGGTCGACTTCGAAGAAGTGACGCAGCTTCTTGCGGCTGTCGCTGCGACCGTAACCGTCGGTACCCAGAACCTTGAACTCTTTGCTCGGTACCCACTGGCGAATCTGCTCGGCGAACAGCTTCATGTAGTCGGTAGAGGCGATGACCGGGCCTTTGCGGCCGTTCAGGCATTCTTCGACGTAAGTCTGCTGTGGCTTCTGGCCAGGCTTCAGGCGGTTGGCGCGTTCCACGGCCAGGCCGTCGCGACGCAGTTCGTTGAAGCTGGTGACGCTCCACACGTCGGCACCGACGTTGAACTCTTCACGCAGGATCTTCGCCGCTTCGCGGACTTCGCGCAGGATGGTGCCGGAGCCCATCAGCTGTACGTGGTGCGCGGCTTCGCGGGTGTCTTCTTCGAGCAGGTACATGCCCTTGATGATGCCTTCCTCGACACCGGCCGGCATGGCTGGCTGCTGGTAGGATTCGTTCATCACGGTGATGTAGTAGAAGATGTCCTGTTGTTCTTCGGTCATCTTCTTCATGCCGTCCTGGATGATCACCGCCAGCTCGTAGCCGTAGGTTGGATCGTAGGTGCGGCAGTTCGGGATGGTGCCCGCCATCATGTGGCTGTGACCGTCTTCGTGCTGCAGGCCTTCACCGTTGAGGGTGGTACGGCCGGCGGTACCGCCGATCAGGAAGCCACGGGTGCGGCTGTCGCCAGCGGCCCAGGCCAGGTCGCCAATACGCTGGAAGCCGAACATCGAGTAGAAGATGTAGAACGGCAGCATCGGCTGGTTGTGGCAGCTGTACGAGGTACCGGCAGCGATGAACGACGACATGGCGCCGGCTTCGTTGATGCCTTCCTCGAGGATCTGGCCCTTCTTGTCTTCGCGGTAGAACATCACCTGGTCTTTATCGACTGGCTCGTAGAGCTGGCCGACCGAGGAGTAGATGCCCAACTGGCGGAACATGCCTTCCATACCGAAGGTACGGGCTTCGTCCGGGATGATCGGGACGATGCGCTGGCCGATTTCCTTGTCCTTGACCAGCTGCGCCAGAATACGCACGAAGGCCATGGTGGTGGAGATTTCACGGTCGCCCGAGCCGTCCAGGATCGCTTTCAGCGTTTCCAGGGATGGGGTCGGTACGCTGAAGCTCTTGGCACGGCGCTGCGGCACGAACCCACCCAGGGCTGCGCGGCGCTCGGCCAGGTACTTGGCTTCGGCGGAACCTTCTTCCGGCTTGAAGAACGGCAGGTTCTCAAGGTCGGCATCCTTGACCGGGATGTCGAAGCGGTCACGGAAGTGACGCAGGCTGTCGACGTCGACCTTCTTGGTGTTGTGCGCGGTGTTCTTGGCTTCGCCAGCACCGGTGCCGTAACCCTTGATGGTCTTGGCCAGAATGACGGTCGGCTGCTCTTTGTGGTTCACAGCCTGGTGGTAGGCCGCGTAGACCTTGTACGGGTCGTGGCCGCCACGGTTGAGCTTCCAGATCTCTTCGTCGGACAGGTCTTCGACCATGGCCTTGAGCTCTGGGGTGTTGAAGAAGTTCTCACGAACGTACGCGCCGTCTTTGGCTTTGTAGTTCTGGTACTCGCCGTCGATGACTTCGTCCATGCGGCGCTGCAGGGCACCGTTGGTGTCCTTGGCCAGCAGTGGGTCCCAGAAACGGCCCCAGACGACTTTGTTGACGTTCCAGCCACCGCCACGGAACACGCCTTCGAGTTCCTGGATGATCTTGCCGTTGCCGCGAACCGGGCCGTCGAGGCGCTGCAGGTTGCAGTTGATGACGAAGATCAGGTTGTCCAGCTTCTCACGGCCGGCCAGGGCGATTGCGCCCAGGGATTCCGGCTCGTCGCACTCGCCGTCGCCCATGAAGCACCAGACCTTCTGCTTGCCGGCCGGGATGAAGCCACGGGCTTCCAGGTACTTCATGAAGCGTGCCTGGTAGATAGCCTGGATCGGGCCCAGACCCATCGATACGGTCGGGAACTGCCAGAAGTCAGGCATCAGCCATGGGTGCGGGTACGAAGACAGGCCGTTGCCGTCCACTTCCTGACGGAAGTTGTTCATCTGGTCTTCGTTGATGCGGCCTTCCATGAAGGCACGGGCGTAGACGCCTGGCGAAGCGTGGCCCTGGAAGAAGATCAGGTCGCCACCGTGTTCTTCGGTCGGGGCCTGGAAGAAGTAGTTGAAGCCGATGTCGTACAGGGTGGCACTGGAGGCGAAGCTGGAGATGTGTCCGCCCAGGTCCGAGTCTTTCAGGTTGGTGCGCATGACCATGGCCAAGGCGTTCCAACGCACCATCGAGCGAATGCGGCGTTCCATGAACAGGTCGCCAGGCATGCGTGCTTCGTGGGTGACAGGGATGGTGTTGCGGTATGGCGTGGTGATCGCATACGGCAGCTGGGAGCCACTGCGGGTGGCCAGCTCGCCCATACGGGTCATCAGGTAATGAGCGCGGTCTTCGCCTTCTTTGTCGAGGACCGACTCCAGGGCATCCAGCCATTCCTGGGTTTCGATTGGATCGAGGTCTTGCATGGCTTGCTCCAGGGCGGAAAGGCAACCAGAATCGATTGCCTGAGATTGCGACTGGCCTTATGGGCAGACGTCGTGAATTCTTGGATTACCGGGGTGTCTTCCGGCGCGTTGTAGTTTTACTACATTTGCGTTCGCATTTCATGCTTTTGCACGACACGAGTAGTAGTAAAACTACATTTGTGCGACGTTTGGTCGCACCTTGGCTTGTGAGGAAAAACGTTCATGTTGGTTGGCATTGTGTCGCGAACGGGTGGTTCTTGATGTTTGTTGCCAAGTTTTCGTTTTTTTCAGCTATTTCCAACTTTTGTACGACAGTCCAACCGTGGTCCGGCTTCCCCTTGGCCGCTTTTCCCCCTCTATTTCACGCCGATCAAGGATAGACCATGCGCCTACCTTTGCCCTCCGATCTGCCCGTCACCCTGCAACCACTGGTCGTTCGCAACCGGCAATTCATCAGCGATGCCGTGGCTGCCCACCCCGATCTTGACCTGAACGGTTGGAGCCCAGCCCATCGGCAACAGTTCGATCAGGTTGCCGCCGCCAGCGATTATGTCCTGGGGGTGGCCCAGCGCGACCCGGCCATGCTGTTTGCCCTGCTGGCCAGTGGCGAGTTGGAGCGGCGTTACGCCCCGGGTGAGTTGCGCGGGCAAATTGCCGAGGCTGCCCAGGCGGCGCAGAGCGAAGACGAACTGGCGCGTAACCTGCGCCGCGCGCGCAACCGCCAGCAGCTGCGCATCATCTGGCGCGACATCACCCGCCAAGCCGAGCTGGGCGAAACCTGCCGCGACCTGTCGGACCTGGCCGATGCGGCCATCGACGAAGCCTACCAATGGCTGTATCCGCGCCATTGCCAGCAGTTCGGCACGCCCATCGGCAACCGCAGCGGCCAGCCGCAGCACATGGTGGTGCTGGGCATGGGCAAGCTTGGGGCGGTGGAGCTGAACCTGTCGTCGGACATCGACCTGATCTTCGGCTTCCCCGAAGGCGGCGAAACCGAAGGGGTGAAGCGCTCGCTGGATAACCAGGAGTTCTTTACCCGCCTTGGCCAACGGCTGATCAAGGCACTGGACCCAGTGACCGTCGACGGCTTTGTGTTCCGCGTCGACATGCGCCTGCGCCCGTATGGTTCGGCCGGCGCACTGGTGCTCAGCTTCAACGCACTGGAGCAGTACTACCAGGACCAGGGCCGCGACTGGGAGCGCTACGCGATGATCAAGGCGCGGGTAGTGGCGGGCGACCAGGCCGCCGGCGCGCAGTTGCAGGAAGTACTGCGCCCGTTCGTGTACCGCCGATACCTGGATTTTTCCGCGATCGAAGCGCTGCGCACCATGAAGCAACTGATCCAGCAGGAAGTGCGGCGCAAGGGCATGGCCGACAACATCAAGCTGGGTGCCGGTGGCATCCGAGAGGTGGAATTCATCGCCCAGGCCTTCCAGCTGATCCACGGCGGGCGCGACCTCAGCCTGCAGCAGCGGCCGTTGCTCAAAGTGCTGGCCACGCTGGAAGGCCAGGGTTATCTGCCGCCGGCAGTGGTCGCCGAGCTGCGCGAGGGCTATGAATTCCTGCGTTACACCGAGCACGCCATCCAGGCCATCGCCGACCGCCAGACGCAGATGCTGCCCGAGAGCGAGACCGACCAGGCGCGGGTGGCGTATATCCTTGGCTTTGCCGACTGGCAGAGCTTCCACGACCAGCTGATGTACTGGCGTGGCCGTATCGACTGGCACTTCCGCCAGGTCATCGCCGACCCGGATGATGAAGACGGCGAGGGCGAGCTGGTGGTGGGGGGCGAGTGGTCGCCGCTGTGGGAGCAGGCGCAGGATGAAGAAGCCGCTGGCCGGCAGCTGCAAGAAGCCGGCTTCAAACAGCCCGTCGAGGCCTTGCGGCGCTTGGCCGGGTTGCGCTCCAGCCCACAGCTGCGCTCGATGCAGCGCATTGGCCGTGAGCGCCTGGACGCATTTATTCCACGGTTGCTGGCCCAGGCGGTGGAGCATGACAACCCCGACCTGGTGCTGGAGCGGGTGTTGCCGCTGGTCGAGGCCGTGGCGCGGCGCTCGGCCTACCTGGTGCTGCTGACCGAAAACCCAGGTGCCTTGCGCCGCCTGCTGACCCTGTGCGCTGCCAGCCCATGGATTGCCGAGCAGATCGCGCTCTACCCGCTGCTGCTTGATGAGCTGCTCAATGAAGGCCGCTTGTTCAGCCCGCCCTTGGCGCCAGAGCTGGCCAGTGAGCTGCGCGAACGCCTGACGCGTATCCCCGAGGACGACCTCGAGCAGCAGATGGAAGCGCTGCGCCACTTCAAACTGGCCCATAGCCTGCGCGTAGCTGCTTCGGAAATCAGCGGCAACCTGCCGCTGATGAAAGTCAGCGACTACCTGACCTGGCTGGCCGAAGCCATTCTCGACCAGGTGCTGGCCCTGGCCTGGCGCCAGACCGTGGCCCGCCACGGCCAGCCCAAGCGCAGCGACGGCAGCCTGTGCGACCCCGGGTTCATCATCATTGGTTACGGCAAGGTCGGCGGCCTGGAGCTTGGCCACGGTTCGGACCTGGACCTGGTGTTTATCCATGACGGCGACCCGCAGGCCGAAACCGACGGCGCCAAGCCGATCGACAGCGCGCAGTTCTTCACGCGCCTGGGCCAGCGCATCATTCACTTGCTGACCACCCAGACCAACTCGGGCCAGCTGTATGACGTGGACATGCGTTTGCGCCCGTCCGGCGCCTCGGGGCTGCTGGTCAGCTCGCTGGGCGCGTTCGAGCGTTACCAGCAGAACGAGGCCTGGACCTGGGAACACCAGGCGCTGGTACGGGCGCGGGTGCTGGTGGGCTGCAAGCAGGTCGGCACGGCGTTCGAAGGTGTGCGCGCCAAGGTGCTCGGCCAGCCCCGCGACCTGGAAAAACTGCGCGGCGAAGTGAGTGACATGCGCGCCAAGATGCGTGACAACCTGGGTACCAAGGCGACGGCTGCCGGTACTGCGGCCAACGCCTTCGAGGCCGGTGTGCCCTTCGATATCAAGCAGGATGCAGGCGGTATCGTCGATATCGAATTTATGGTGCAATACGCCGCTTTGGCCTGGTCCCACGACCACCCGGCCATACTCCGATGGACCGATAACATCCGCATTCTGGAAGAGCTGGAGCAGGCGAACTTGATGCCGGCCAGTGACGCGGTGCTGTTGCGTGAAGTGTACAAGGCGTTCCGCTCGGCTTCGCACCGCCAGGCTTTGCAGAAGCAGGCCGGGGTGATCGATGCGGCGCAGTTTGCCGACGAGCGCCGCGAAGTGCGGCGGATCTGGGGTGAATTGGGGTTGGCTTGAAGGTCCCGCAGGGGCCGCGATCAGCCATGGACCTGCCTGAGTGGTACACTGTCCGCCACATAGCCTGAATATAAAGAGGGGAGGCCAGGCTGTACCACAGCCTGTAGCCTCCCCGAGCGTTTCTGGACTAAGCATGAGAATACTGATCATTGGCCCCAGCTGGGTCGGCGACATGGTGATGGCGCAGACCCTGTTCCAGTGCCTGAAACAGCAGCACCCCGACTGCGTGATCGACGTACTGGCCCCCGAGTGGAGCCGGCCGATCCTGGAGCGCATGCCTGAAGTGCGCCAGGCCTTGAGCTTCCCGCTCGGCCACGGCGCGCTGGAGCTGGCCACGCGCCGGCGCATCGGCAAGTCCCTGGCCGGCCAGTATGACCAGGCCATTTTGCTGCCCAACTCGCTGAAGTCGGCATTGGTGCCGTTCTTTGCCGGCATCCCCAAACGCACCGGCTGGCGCGGCGAAATGCGCTTCGGCCTGTTGAACGATGTGCGCAAACTGGACAAGGCCCGCTACCCGCTGATGATCGAGCGCTTCATGGCCCTGGCCTACGCCCCCGGCGCTGAGCTGCCGCAGCCGTACCCGCGCCCCAGCCTGCAGATCGAAGCGCAAAGCCGTGACGCCGCCCTGGCCAAGTTCGGCCTGGAGCTGGACCGCCCGGTGCTGGCGCTGTGCCCTGGCGCCGAGTTTGGCGAGGCCAAGCGCTGGCCCGCCGAGCACTATGCCGCCGTGGCCGACGCGATGATCCGCCAGGGCTGGCAGGTGTGGCTGTTCGGCTCGAAGAACGATCACCCGGTCGGCGAGCAGATACGTGACCGGCTGATCCCGGGGTTCCGTGAAGAATCGTCCAACCTGGCCGGTGAAACTTCGCTGGCCGAAGCCATCGACCTGATGTCCTGCGCCCATGCCGTGGTGTCCAACGACTCCGGCCTGATGCACGTGGCCGCAGCCCTGAATCGCCCATTGGTGGCGGTGTACGGCTCGACCTCGCCCGGCTTCACCCCGCCGCTGGCCGAACAGGTAGAAGTAGTGCGCACGGGCATCGAGTGCAGCCCATGCTTTGACCGCACCTGCCGCTTCGGCCACTACAACTGCCTGCGCCTGCTGGAACCGGGCAAAGTCATCGCCGCCCTGCACAGCCTGAGCGGGCCGGACCTGATCGATACCGTGGCCGAGGTCGACTAAGTGCGGGTACTGATCATCAAGACCTCGTCGCTGGGTGATGTGATCCACACCCTGCCGGCACTCACCGATGCCGCTCATGCCATTCCGGGTATCCGTTTCGACTGGGTAGTTGAAGAAGGCTTCGCCGAAATCCCCAGCTGGCACCCGGCGGTCGACCAAGTGATCCCGGTGGCCATCCGCCGCTGGCGCAAGAACGTGTGGCAAACCATCAAGAGTGGTGAGTGGAAGGCGTTCAAGCAACGGGTGCGCGAGCGCAAGTACGATCTGGTTATCGATGCCCAGGGCTTGGTCAAGTCGGCCTGGCTGACCCGCTACGTGAAGGCCACGGTCGCCGGCCTGGACCGTTATTCGGCACGCGAAGGCTGGGCAAGCCGCTTCTACGACCGACGCCTTTCGGTTGCCACCGGCCAACACGCCGTGGAACGGGTACGCCAGCTGTTCGCCATGGCCCTGGCCTACGACCTGCCGGAGGGCATTGGCAACTACGGCCTGGACCTCGACCGCCTGCAGTTGCCGCCGGCTGCGCCTTATGTGGTGTTCCTGCACGGTACCACCTGGGCGACCAAACATTGGCCCGAAGCCTACTGGCGCGAACTGGCCGAGCGCATGGGCCGGCGTAAGCTGGAAGTGCGTCTGCCCTGGGGCAACCCGGCCGAGAAGGCGCGGGCCGAGCGTATCGCTCAGGGCTTGAACAACTGCCAGGTGCTCCCCAAATTGAACCTTGCCGGCGTCGCGCGCGTACTGGCGGCGGCAAAAGCCTGCGTGGCGGTCGACACCGGCCTTGGCCACCTGGCGGCGGCACTCGATGTGCCCACCATTTCGCTGTTCGGCCCGACCAACCCGGGCCTGACTGGCGCCTACGGACGGACCCAGATTCACCAGGCCAGTGACTGGCCATGCGCTCCCTGCCTGCAGAAGAAGTGCACCTACAAACCGAGCGCCGACGACCTGCGCCGGTTCGATCTGAAACGCGAGTGGCCGCTGTGCTTCACTCGCCTGAATCCCGAGCATGTGGCGGGCCGCTTGAGCGCGTTGCTGCTGGCTGAGGATGTCCGTTGATGCAACTGGCTTTCGTGCTTTACAAATATTTCCCCTTCGGCGGGCTGCAGCGCGATTTCATGCGCATTGCCCTGGAATGCCAGAAGCGGGGCCACCAGATCCGTGTGTACACGTTGATCTGGGAGGGTGACATTCCGCCGGGCTTCGAAGTGCTGGTGGCGCCGGTGAAAGCGATTTTCAACCACCGCCGCAATGAGAAACTCAGTGCCTGGATGGCCGCCGACCTGGCCAAGCGCCCGGTCGACCGCCTGATCGGCTTCAACAAAATGCCGGGCCTGGATGTGTACTACGCTGCCGACGGCTGCTTCGAGGACAAGGCGCAGACCTTGCGCGGTGGCTTGTACCGCCGCTGGGGCCGCTACCGGCACTTTGCCGAGTATGAGCGCGCGGTGTTCGCCAAGGACGCCCATACCGAAGTGTTGATGATTTCCGAAGTGCAGCAGCCGCTGTTCATCAAGCACTACGGCACCCCGGTGGAACGCTTCCACCTGCTGCCACCGGGTATTTCCCAGGACCGCCGTGCGCCGGCCAATGCCGCCGAGATTCGCGCCGAGTTTCGCAAGGAATTCAACCTGGGCGAGGATGACCTGCTGCTGGTTCAGATTGGTTCGGGCTTCAAGACCAAGGGTGTGGACCGCAGCCTCAAGGCCCTGGCCGCGCTGCCGTCGGCCCTGCGCAAACGCACGAAGCTGATGGTGATCGGCCAGGACGACCCCAAGGTGTTCCAGCTGCAAAGCGCCACCCTGGGCCTGGGCGACCAGGTGCAGTTCCTCAAGGGCCGCAGCGACATTCCGCGCTTCCTGCTGGGTGCCGACCTGCTGATTCACCCGGCGTACAACGAGAACACCGGTACAGTGCTGCTCGAAGCGCTGGTGGCCGGTCTGCCGGTGCTGGTGTCCAAGGTGTGCGGCTACGCCCACTACATCGCCGAGGCCGACAGTGGCCTGGTGCTGGACGAGCCGTTCGAGCAGGAACAGCTCAACGGTTACTTGCAGCGCATGCTCGAAGACCCGCAGGCCCGCGCCAGCTGGTCGCGCAACGGCCTGGCATATGCAGAAACCGCCGATCTGTACAGCATGCCGCAGCATGCTGCCGACGTGATCCTGGGGCAGAAAACCGCATGAAGCTGATAGTGGCCGAACCCTTCAAACGCCTGTGGGCCGGGCGTGATGCCTTCGACGCCGTAGAAGCGCTGCAAGGCGAGGTCTATCGCGAACTGGAAGGGCGCCGCACGCTGCGTACCGAGGTGGAGGGCGAGGGGTTCTTCGTCAAGATCCACCGCGGCATTGGCTGGGGCGAAATCTTCAAGAACTTGTTCACGGCCAAGCTGCCAGTGCTCGGCGCCGGCCAGGAGTGGCGGGCCATCCAGCGCCTGCATGAGGTGGGTGTGCCGACCATGACCGCCGTCGCCTACGGCGAGCGCGGCAGCAACCCGGCCACGCAGCACTCGTTCATCATCACCGAAGAACTGGCGCCAACCATCAGCCTTGAAGACTACAGCATCGACTGGGTCAAGCAGCCGCCCGAGCCGCGCCTGAAGCGCGCGCTGATCGCCGAAGTGGCGAAGATGACTGGCGGTATGCACCGCGCTGGGGTCAACCACCGCGACTGCTATATCTGCCATTTCCTGCTGCACACCGACCGACCGGTGACGGCGGATGACTTCAAACTGTCGGTGATCGACCTGCACCGCGCGCAAACCCGGGCGACAATCAGCCGCCGCTGGCGTGACAAGGACCTGGCCGCGCTGTACTTCTCGGCGCTGGACATCGGCCTGACCCAGCGCGACAAGCTGCGTTTCCTGCGCGGTTACTTCCAGCGCCCGCTGCGCCAAGTCCTCAAGGACGAAGCCGCGTTGCTCGCCTGGTTGGAGCGCAAGGCGCAGAAACTCTACGATCGCAAGCAACGCTATGGGGATGCACTCTGATGGCGAGTTGGACACTGGCGCCGGGTTACGAACACCTGGCGACGGACTTCGGCAGCCTCGATGCGGTATTTGCCATCCAGGGCGAACGCCTGACCCGCGACCCGCTCAGCGAAGTGGTCCGTATCGAACGCAGCGGGGTCAACTACTACGTCAAGCGCTACACCGGGGCCGGCAAGCACATGCGTCGCTACCTGGGCCGGCCGCGCATCAAGGCCGAATGGCAGAACCTCAAACAGTTCGCCAAGTGGGGCATCCCCACTGCTGAGGTGGTGGCCTGGGGCCTGGAGCGCAACGGCCTGGCATTTGGCCGTGGGGCGATGATCACCCGTGAACTGCCGCGCACCGAAGACCTGTCGGCACTGGCCGAGCGCCACGATGCGCGCCTGGCCGACCGTGCCTGGGTCGACCATGTCAGCCGTCAGCTGGCGCGCCATACCCGGGTAATGCACGAGCACCGTTTCGCCCACAACGACCTGAAGTGGCGCAACCTGCTGGTCGATGACCAGGGCACGCTATTCTTCATCGACTGCCCCACCGGCGACTTCTGGCGCGGTTTCATGTGGCGACACCGGATGATCAAGGACCTGGCATGCCTGGACAAGGTGGCCAAATACCACCTGTCCGCCACCCAACGCCTGCGCTTCTACCTGCAATACCGTGGCCGCGACCGGCTGAATGTGCGCGACAAGAAGCGCATTCGCCAGGTATTGGGCTTTTTCGAGGGAAGGGAATGACCGATTACCTGGCCAGCGCGGACCTCGCGCTGCTCAAACGCCATGGCCTGGACGACTTCGAGGCGCTGTGGGCGCTGCAACTCGAGGCTGTGGACGAACCCAACACCGGCCGTGGCGGCTGGAGCAGCGTGTTTCGCCTGGAACTCGAAGGCAAGGGCTACTACCTCAAGCGCCAGAGCGACTACCTGACCCGCACCCTGCACCGGCCGTTCGGCGAGCCGACCTTTGCCCGTGAGTTTCGCAACATCAGCCGCTACCAGAAGCTGCACATTCCTGCGTTGCAGGCAGTGTTCTATGGTGAGCGCAAGCAGGGCGGCAAGCACCGGGCCATCCTGATGACCCGCGCTTTGGACGAGTGGGCCGACCTCGACGGCCTGCTGGCCCAATGGCCACAGCTGGGCGACGCCGAACGCAACGGTATCCTGCAGGCCTGCGGCCAGCTGGCGCGCACACTGCACAGCGCCGGCCAGGTGCATGGCTGCTTCTACCCCAAGCACATCTTCCTGCGCCAACGCCGCGACGGTTGGGACGCGCAGTTGATCGACCTGGAAAAGACCCGGCCATTGCTGTTCGGCATGCGCGACCGCCTCAAGGACCTGGAGCCGCTGCTGCGCCGCGCCCAGGCCTGGAGCGAGCAGGATGTGCGTACCTTGCTGGCCACGTACCTGGCACAGCCGGCCGATGGTTCGCTGGTGAATACCTGGCTGCAACGCCTGACGCAACGCCGTCGTGAAAAAGAGGCCCGCTGATGCGTTTGTCTGAATTGAAAGATGCCGGCCGCAACCCGTCGTTGCCGCTGAGCATCACCCTGGCCGATGCCGCTGGCAGCGCTGACCTGCAACTGCTCAGCTTGCTGCGCGTGTTGCCAGGCCAGCGTTATGTGGGCGCTGGTGTGTGGCGCGGCACCCCGGTGCTGGCCAAGTTGCTGGTAGGCGGCAACGCGGCTAGGCATTTCCAGCGCGAGCTGCAAGGTGTGAAGTTGCTGGCCGAGCAGGGCCTGACCACGCCCAAGCTGCTGGCCGACGGCCTCAAGGAAGGCGAAGGCGGCTGGCTGCTGTTCGAATTCCTCGACGGTGCCGAAAGCCTGGCCGATGCCTGGGCCGCAGTTGAAAACCTGCCCGTGCTGGGTGACGAACAGCACCTGGTGCTAGGCGAAGCGCTCACCGCCGTTGCGCACATGCACGCCCAAGGCCTGTGGCAGGAAGACTTGCACCTGGACAACCTGCTGCGCCATGGCGGCAAGTTGTACTTGATCGACGGCGCTGGCATCAAGGCCGAAACACCTGGCCAACAGTTGTCGCGTCCGCGTGTGCTGGAAAACCTCGGCGTGTTCTTCGCCCAATTGCCCAAGCGCCTGGAGCCGTTCATCGAAGAGCTGCTGGTGCACTACCTGCTGGCCAATGCCGAGCATGCGCTACCGCTGGAAGCCCTGCAGAAACAGGTAGACAAGGTGCGCAACTGGCGGCAGAAGGACTACCTGGAAAAGGCCGGCCGCGAGTGCAGCTTGTTCAGCGTCCAGCGCAGCCTCTCGGGGTTGCAGGCGATCCGCCGCAGTGAAGTCAGTGCCATGCAGCCGGTGCTGGCGCAGGCCGATACGCTGATCGACAAGGGCCATCTGTACAAGACCGGTGGCGCCGCCAGTGTGGCACGCATCGAAGTGAACGGTCGTCAGCTGGTGCTCAAGCGCTACAACATCAAGAACACCGCGCATTGGTTCAAACGCTTTTGGCGCCCGAGCCGTGCCTGGCATTCGTGGATCGAGGGCCATCGTCTGGAGTTCCTCGACATTGCCACACCCAAACCGTTGGCGGTGCTGGAGCAACGGGTCATGGGGCTGCGCAGCCGTGCTTACCTGGTGACCGAGTACGTCGATGGCCCGGACCTCACCGCGTGTTTCGCACCGTTCGTGGAGAACGGCGATGCACCGGAGGAACAGGTAGACGCCCTGGTGCATGTGATGCAGCAGCTGATCCGCGAACGCATCAGCCATGGCGACTTCAAGGGCCATAACCTGTTCTGGGACAACGGCCGGTGGTCGCTGATCGACCTCGACGCCATGTGCCAGCACGCTACCCAGCTCAGCTTCGCCCCGGCCTACGCCCGTGACCGGGCGCGGCTGCTGCGTAACTGGCCGAGCGGCAGTGCCTTGCATCAGCGGCTAGACCGGCTGCTGCCCAAGCTGGCCGAATGATCCGCGGGTAATCGTTCGGCAACACCCGGTTTCAGCGGGCTACCTCAGCGGCGCCACAGGCCGCGTATCGAGAACCACGCAGGTAGCCCAAGGCCTAGCCAGGACAATCCATCCCAGCCGCCATCACCGAGCAAGGCGGCGAACAGCCCCAGGGCGCCCAGCAAGGCGATCAGCGCCGGCCAGGCGAAAATGCGCGCAGTGGTTTGCGACTTGTGGCTCATGCACGCGCCTCCCTGGGCTTGCGCTGCTTGCCCCACCACAGGTACAGGCCGCTGCAGAGCACGATGATGGTCAGCACGTCGAGCACCGCCCAGAGGATTTGCATCGGCCGCCCGCCGTAGTCGCCGAAATGCAAGGGTTGCGACAGGCCCATGGCGTCCATGTACCAGGGGCGCTCGCCGACCGCTGTCACCTCAAGGGTGCGGGCATCGATCAGTACCGGCGTGAACAGGTGCGAGCTCAGGTGCGTGGCACCGTTCATGAACACCGCATAGTGGTGCTCGCTGGAGAAGCGCGTGCCGGGGAAGGCGATGAAATCCGGGCGCATGCCGGGGGCGGCCTGTTCGGCAATTTCCAGCAGGCGTGTGGCGGGTGCGCGCTCGGTGAGCGGCGGGGCGTCGCGGTAGGGGGCAACCATGGCGGCCAGGCTGTCGTTGCGCCAAGCCGCGATGACCAGGTCGGACAGGGCGCTGATCACACCGGTCACGCCTACCGTCAATGCCCAGGCCAGGGTGACCACGCCAATCAGGTTGTGCAGGTCCAGCCAGCGCAGGCGGCGGGACTTTTCGTGGCGCACGGTGCCGAAGTCCAGGCGGCGCATGAACGGCGCATAGAGCACGGTGCCAGAAACGATCGCGACGATGAACAATACACCCATGAAGGCCAGCAGCAGTTTGCCGGGCAAGCCGGCGAACATGTCCACGTGCAGGCGCAGCATCACCATCATGAAGCCGCCATTGGCGGCGGGCATTGCCACTGCTTCGCCGGTGCGGGCGTCGAGCATGAAGGTGTGCGACAGGTTGGGGTCGGTGCCAGCGGTGGCGGCGGTGATGGCCACCACGCCGTTGGGTTCGTCCTCTTCGTAGCCAAAGTACTGCATGACCTCGCCGGGTCGGTGCTGCTGCGCTTTGAGTACGAGCTGCTGCAAATCGAGGTGTGGGGTGCCTGCTGGCATTTCACGCAGTTCGGGGGCGTCGCCGAGCAGGTGTTCGAGTTCGTGGTGGAAGATCAGCGGCAGGCCGGTGATTGCCAGTAACAGCAGGAACAGGGTACAGACCAAGCTGCTCCAGGTGTGGATCACGGACCAGCGGCGGATGGTTGGGCTTTTCATCACGGTACCGATTGTTGTCTGTTGGAGCCTGGGGCCGCAAAGCGGCCCCAGCTCACTCAGAACTTGTAAGTGGCGCTGGCGACAACGCTGCGCTCATCGCCGTAGTAGCAGTAGTACGAGTCACAGGTAGAGAGGTAATCCTTGTTCAACAGGTTGGTGGCAGTGACCGCCACCGACGCGCCCTTCAGGCTGGTGTCCAGGCGACCCAGATCGTAGTGCACGGATGCATCGAACACCGTGTAGGCCTTGGCCTTGCCCAGGTAGGTATTGCCTTGGTCGCCATAGGTATTGCCGGTGTAACGCGCGCCTAGGCCAATGCCAAAGCCGTCGAGCACGCCGGAGTGCCAGGTGTAGTCACCCCATACCGAGGCTTGCTGGTTCGGCATCAGCTGGAGGCGGTTGCCTTTGTACAGGCCGTCCTGTACTTCAGATTTTGCCAGGGTGTAAGCGGCAATCACTTTCAGGTTTTCGGTAACGTCGGAAACCGCTTCAAGCTCCAGGCCGTGAACTTTCACTTCGCCGGTCTGGCTGGTGACGGTTACGCCACCGACGTTGTTGGTGACCGAGACGTTCTTCTGGGTCAGGTCATACACGGCTGCCGACAGCAGGGTGTTGGAGCCCGGTGGTTGGTACTTGATGCCCAGCTCCCACTGCTGGCCTTCGGTCGGCTTGAGCGACTCGGTCGCTGAAGCGCTGGCATTGCTGGTAGGTTGGAACGACTCGGCATACGACAGGTACGGCACGAAGCCCGAATCGAAGACATAGCTGATGGCCGCGTTGCCGCTGAACTTCTTGTCGCGCTGGGTATTGGTGGCATCGCCCTGGTTGAAGTACTTGGTACCGGTATGCACCCAGTCCTCACGACCGCCCAAGGTCAGGCGCCAGTTGCCAAGCGCCATCTGGTCCTGGACATACAAGCCGGTCTGACGGGATTTCTGGTTGTAGTCGTAGAACGCCGTGGAGCGGTCCGGGCGAGTGATCGGCACCCCGTAGACCGGGTTGATGACATTGCTGTCCGGCACGTTGAAGCCGAAGATCGACAGGTAATTGGTGTTGATGCGCTGGTGGTCCAGGCCGAGCAGCAGGGTGTGGCTGATGTCGCCAGTGGTGAAGTCGGCCTGGAAGTTGTTGTCCACGGCGAACTGGCTGATGTCTTCGTCCGTGTTGGTGGACATGCGGCTGACCGTGCCATCGTCTTTCACCGGGCCACCGGGCTCGTAATAGCTGCCGGGCGTGATGGTCTGGAACGACAAGTCCGTCTTGGTGTAGCGCAGGTTCTGACGGAACTGCCAGACGTCGTTGATACGGTGCTCGAAGGCATAGCCCAGCGCGTAATAGGTGCGGTCGTAGAACTCGTAGTCCGGGTCACCGAGGTTCTTGTGGTGCGAGATTTTGCCGAATGGCATGTCGATCTTGGTGCCCTGGATAGGGCGGAACTGGCTGGTGGCACCGGTATCGTCGCGGGTGAACTGGGTGAGCAAGGTCAGCGTCGTGTCCTCGTCGATGTTCCAGGTCAGGCTCGGGGCAATGTTGTAGCGCTTGTCGTCGATGTGGTCGATCTGCGTGCCGCCGTCGCGGATTACCCCACTGACGCCATACAGAAAGCGGCCTTCATCGTCGATTTTGCCGGTGCTGGCGAAGTTGATCTGGCGATGGTTGTCGCTGCCGTACTGCAGTTCGATCTCATGCTCGCTTTCTGCTTGTGGGCGACGGCTGACCATGTCCAGCAGGCCGCCGGGTGGGGTCTGGCCATACAGCGAGGACGCCGGGCCGCGCAACAGGGCAAGGCGGTCGAGGTTCCAGGTTTCGGCTTTCGGGTTGGCGTACACACCGCGTGGCAGTGGCAGGCCGTCGAGGAACTGAGTGGGCTCGAAACCGCGCACGCGCATCCAGTCGTAGCGCGTGTCGCTGCCGAAGCTGGCGGACACGATGCCAGGCATGTAGCGCACGGCATCATCCAGGCTGTGCACGCCGCGGTCTTTCATCTGCTCGCGAGTGGCGACGGAAATGGAGCGAGGGACTTCGACCAGCGCGGTGTCGGTCTTGGTGCCAGCGGCGGTGCGCTTGGCCAGGTATCCGTCTACCGGGCCCCAGGCGTTTTCAGAAACGCTCGCCGCGTCTACTGTGGTTTCTGGTAGCGCCAGGGTGCCATCCGGGACGGCCACCAGGCTGTAGCTGCCCGCGCTGCTCTGTTGCAACTGCAGGCCAGTACCGCGCAGGGCGGCTTGCAGGGCGCCGAGGCCGTCGTACTGGCCGCTTACCGGGGCCGAGGAGCGGCCGCTGACCAGTGCCGGGTCGATGGCCAAGGCAATACCGGCCTGGCTGGCGATCTGGTTGAGGGTGGTGGCCAGTGGCGCGCTGGGCAGGTTGTAGGCGCGCGGAGCGGACTGCTCGGCGGCGAACAAGGCAGTGCTGGCCAGCGGTGCGGCCACGGCGATGGCCAGGGCCATCAGGCTGGGGCGCAGGATACGATCTACGGCACGGGACATGCGGCGGTTCCTCGACGGGTAAGTGCTTGCTGCTTCCTTGCCGAGCGAGATTTGAAAAGTGACAGGGTGAATCTGAAAAAAAGTGAGAATTATTTGAAATTGGTTTTTGCCTGCATTGGCCGCTTCGCGGTTAACCCGCCCCCACAGGTGTTTCACACGGCCTGAAACGGGTGGGGGGCTGTGGGAAAGGGGTCACCCGCGATGAGGGCGGTGCGGGTTTATTTGGGAACGACGTTGACCCACCACTGGGTATGCCGCTCGATCTTCACCGGTAATGCCGGCACTAGCGATGCCAGCGCCAGATCGGTGTCGGTCAGCGGGAAGCTGCCGGTCACGCGCAGGTTGGCGACCCTGGCGTCCACCCCGAGGTAGCCGCTGCGGTACTGGCCCAGCGCGGCCAGCAGGTCGCCCAGGCGCACGTTGTCGACCACCAGCATGCCGCGGGTCCAGGCATCGGCACCGGCTGGCACCGTGCCGAC
Organism: Pseudomonas sp. LFS074; assembly: GCF_047978165.1. NCBI lineage: Bacteria > Pseudomonadati > Pseudomonadota > Gammaproteobacteria > Pseudomonadales > Pseudomonadaceae > Pseudomonas > Pseudomonas sp. LFS074. The sequence goes on from NZ_JBFPFV010000001.1 coordinate 400,334, forward strand.
CTGGCCGAGGCCGTTGGCATTCATCAGCACTTGCTGGCCTTCACGCAGCACGTGTTCGTCGCCGCTGTTATGCGGCATGGCGGCGACCGAGGCTTGCAGCACTTCCAGGCGTGTACCTTCAGCTTCGCGGCGTACCAGGAAGCGTGTGCCCAATGGCCGCAGGCGACCGTCGTCGGTGCGCACCAGCAGCGGGCGCGGGTCCTGGTGGCCGGTTTCGACCGAGATTTCGCCCTGGTGCAGCACAATCACCCGTTGTTCGCCGGCATAGTCGATATCCACGGCGGTGTGGGTGTTCAGGCTCAGCAGTGTGCCGTCTTCCAGGCGCAAGGTACGCAGTTCGCCCGTGGCGGTGCGCTGGTCGGCCAGCCAGTAGCTGGGCGCCAGCGACGGGGCACCGACCCAGGCCAGCAGCGAACCGAGCAGGAACATACCGGCCAGCCCGCCGCCAACCTTGCCGATGCGTCGCCGCAGGCCGACACGCGATTGCAGCAGGGCCTGGCGTGCCGGGCCGGCCGCAGCACTGACACGTTGGTCCATGGCGCCCAGCTGGCGCCAGGCACGCGCGTGTTCTTCGCTGGCGGCATGCCAACGCATGAACGCGTTGCGCTCATCCGGTGTGCCGCTGGCGTCGTCGAGGCTGAGTTTCCAGGCGATGGCGGCTTCCAGTACCCGGGACGAAACCGGTGCGTTGCTCACGTCGGCTCCCCGTACAGGGCCACGTAGCACTGGCGCATGCCTTGGGCGATGTACTGGCGCACACGCGATACCGAAACGCCCAGGCGCTCGGCGATTTCGGCATGGCCCATGCCGTCCAGCCGGTTATGCAGGAACGCCGCGCGGGCCTTGCTCGACAGCTTGCCGAGCAGGCGGTCGATGGCCTTGAGGTCTTCGAGGATCAGGTGCTGCACTTCTGGCGAGGGGTGTTCGGCTTCCGGGATCAGCGCCAGCTCGGCCAGGTAGGCCTGTTCCAGCGCGGCGCGGCGAAAGTGGTCGAACATCAGCCCCTTGGCCACGGCGGCGAGAAAGGCGCGGGGTTCGCGGGGTGTGTCCAGTCGCTCGCGACCCAGCAGGCGCACGAAGGTGTCCTGGCTCAGGTCTTCGGCACGTTGGCGGCAGGCCATGCTGCGTTGCAGCCAGGCGAGCAGCCAGCCGCGATGGTCGCGGTACAGCGAATCGACCAGATCGGCGTGTGGGCTCTGTGCAGAAGACAAGCAGCGTCCCCCCGGAACGAATGTATTAACTAACGATAATTATTCGCGATTGTTGCAGAGGGGAGGGGGTGGGTGCAATGGACGCTTATCGGATTGCCATCATGGGGAAGGGTGATGGGATTGGCTTGAGTGTTTTAGCGCCTGTGAAATCGAGCGCCCCCGGGCGGCGCTCGATTTGACAGGCCCTGCCGCACTCAAACCCTACAAACCGTGACTTTGCACGTTGCGCCGCCGCCACCTGCGCAGTCGCTGTTCCAGCTGCAACGGGCTGTCCAACTGCTGGCGCCGGGCCTGGCTGAACAGGATCAGTGCCAGCTCTGCAGTCACCTGGGCATCGGCGCTGGCGTGGTGGCGCTCTTCCACTTGCAAGCCAAAGCGCGCCACCCAGTCATCCAGCCCGGCTTCGCGCAACACCGTGTCGGGGTTGAGCATCGGCGCAAGCTCGGCAACGTCGAGAAAAACAGATTGCAAGCGATGACCAAGGCTTTCCTTCAACGCCCGTGCCAGCATGCGCTGGTCGAATGGCGCGTGAAACGCCAGCACCGGGCTGTCGCCCATGAAATCGAGCAAATCCAGCAAGGCCTCGGCTGGGTCGCAACCTGCAGCCAGAGCGCTGGGGCCCAAGCCGTGGATCAGCACGCTGGCGTTGGTTTTCTGCAACGGCCGGTGCAAGGTGCGCTCGAACTGCTGGGCAAAGTCGATGGCACCGTCCTCGATGGCCACCGCCCCGATCGACAGCACCTGGTCACGGTTGGGGTTGAGCCCGCTGGTTTCCAGGTCCAGCACCACCCAGCGCTGCTCGCGCAAACTGCACACACCCAGGGGCGCCGGTTTGGCGTGTCGGGCCAGGCGCTGGCGCGTGATGGAGTCCAGTTCGGGCGCACTGGGGCGCAGCCAGGCGAACAGGCTCATAGCTGATACCGCAAGGCCAGACTGCTTTGCAGGCGCTGGGCCTGACGCAGGGATTCGCGCAGGATGCGCCGGTCCAGGTGGTTGAGGTTGTCCGGGTCAAGCCGGTTGGAGTACGGCAGGTTGTCGCGGGTCTGGCGCTGGTGCTGCTGCATGCGGGTCTGCTGGATGAAGTGGTAGGCCTCTTCATAGGCGGCGCCGTCCAGCGGCTCGATCACGCCCTTGGCCACCAATTGGCGCAGGCGTTCCAGGGTATTGCAGGCGCCAATGCCATTGGCCAGGGCCAACAAGCGGGCGCCATCGACGAAGGGCGTCAGGCCCTGGACTTTGAGGTCGAGGGTGGCGGCCTTGTCGTTGCCCTGGCGGGTCAGCACGAACTCGCGCAGGCGACCTACCGGCGGGCGCTGGCGCAGAGCGTTGTCGGCCAGCATGCGTTGGAAGATGCGGTTGTCGGCGACCTGCTGAAGCAGGCCCTGGCGCAGTTGCTCGCAGCCTTGTTCGTCGCCCCACACTACCCGCAGGTCGAAGTAGATGCTCGAACCCAGCAGGTTTTCCGGGCTGGCTTCACGAACAAAGCCGGCAAAGCGCCGCGCCCATTCGCTGCGCGACAGGCACAAGTCAGGGTTGCCGGCCATGACGTTGCCCTTGCACAGGGTAAAGCCGCACTGGGCCAGGCACTGGTTGATGTATTGCGCCAGTGGCAGCAGGCGGGCGCGGATGGCGTCGGCCTCGGCCTTGTCGATGGCTTCGAAGAGGATGCCGTTGTCCTGGTCGGTATGCAGTGTCTGCTCGCGTCGCCCTTCGCTGCCAAAGCACAGCCAGCTGAAGGGCACGCCGGGGTCGCCACGCTCGGCCAGGGCCAGCTCGATCACCCGGCACACGGTGTGGTCGTTGAGCAGGGTGATGATCTGGGTGATCTGGGTCGACGATGCGCCATGGGCCAGCATGCGCTCGACCAGTTGGCTGATTTCACCGCGCAGCGAGACCAGGGTATCCAGCCGAGGCGCATGGCGAATGGTGCGCGCCAGGTGCACCAGGTCGACCCGTTGCAGAGAGAACAGGTCGCGCTCGGAAACCACCCCGCACAGGCGCCGGTTTTCCACCAGGCACACATGGGCAATATGCCGCTCGGTCATGGCCATGGCAGCGTCGAAGGCGCTGGCCTGGGGGCTGAGGTAGAACGGCTTGGCGGTCATGTGCCGGTCGATGGGCGCACCCAGGTCGGCATCCTCCGCGGCCACCACCTGGCGCAGGTCGCGCAGGGTGAATATGCCGGTGGGGTAGCGCTGCGGGTCGACCACCACGATGCTGCCCACCTGTTGCTCGTGCATCAGCCGCACGGCTTCGCGCAGGGACGTGTCGCCGCTGCACACCACCGGGTGACGCATGGCCAGTTCGCCCAGGGGGGTGTTCAACGAATACTGGGTGCCGAGGGTTTCCACCGCACGCTGGCGTACTTGCTGGTTGACCTGGTCAAGCAGGCTGCTCACTCCACGCAGGGCAAAATCCCGAAACACTTCAGACATCGAGAACACGCGGATGAACGCGGCCTTGTTCAACTGCAGGCAGAAGGTGTCTTCACCGGCCAGGTGCTCGGTGCGGGTCGCCCGCTCGCCCAGCAGGGCGGCCAGCGGGAAGCATTCGCCACTGGTGATTTCGAAGGTGGTCTCCACGCCAGGCTTGACCAGGTGCTGGCGCTCGCCAACCACGCGGCCCTGCTTGACGACGTAGAAGTGCTCGACCGGCCCATCGGCAGGTTTGACGATGCTTTCGCCACCGGCGTAGAAGCGCAGCTGGCACTGCTCGACCAGGTAGGCCAGGTGGCTGTGCTCCATCTGGTTGAACGGCGGAAAGCGCTGCAGAAACTGCAGGGTGCCTTGAATGTTCTGCAGTACTGCTGTCCTGCCCGCCTGGCTGTAGGCGTCCTTTTTGCTCATGAAACTGACCGTATCGCTACGCCGAACTATATATATCTATATATAGGTGCCGGCCCTGTTGTTTTCTGCCTCCATGGTCGGCTTGCGGCGGGGTGGTGCCCATTGGACGTAAGTCTATGAGTACCCCTGTCAGAGACCCGACGAAAGGCGAAACGGGTTACGCAAGTAATGCGGTCCTAATGCTGAAGCAGAATTTTTTTGACGAGATGGCCATGCCTGAGCAAACCGACATCCTGAGCGACGCCGAACGCGAGGCATTGGCCGTGGTGAGTGCGCCTGTCGCGCCAAAACCGTTGGTGTTGATCGTTGATGACAACCCAGTGAACAGCGAGGCTCTAGGCTATTACCTGAAAAGCAGGGGTATCGACAGCATGACCGCCGATGGTGCCCAGGAGGCTTTTTGGAAGTTGCACTGGGAACCCAGAATCGCACTGATGATCACGGATTTGCGCATGGAACCCAAGGACGGGATGGACTTGATCCGCCAGATACGCGAGTCAAAGTGGGCGGCGTTGTCGATCATCGTGGTGTCGGGCGACACCGATGTGAAAGAGGCGGTGGATGTGATGCACCTGGGAGTGGTGGATTTCCTGCTCAAGCCGGTGGACCTGGGCAAGCTGCTGGAACTGGTGAAAAAAGAACTGAAAATGCAGTGAAGCAGAAAGGGGCCGCAATGCGGCCCCTTGCGGTTTACAACCCGTTACGCGCCTTGAACTCGCGGCGACGGCGGTGCAGCACCGGCTCGGTATAGCCGTTCGGCTGCTTGCCACCTTCCACTACCAGCTCCACGGCCGCCTGGAACGCGACGTTGTCGTCGAAGTTCGGCGCCATCGGACGGTACAGGGCGTCGCCAGCGTTCTGCTGGTCAACCACCACGGCCATGCGCTTGAGGCTTTCCAGCACCTGCTCCTGGCTGACCACGCCGTGGCGCAGCCAGTTGGCCAGCAGCTGGGCGGAGATGCGCAGGGTGGCACGGTCTTCCATCAGGCCGACGTTGTTGATGTCCGGCACCTTCGAGCAACCCACGCCCTGGTCGATCCAGCGCACCACGTAGCCGAGGATGCCCTGGGCGTTGTTGTCCAGCTCGTTGCGGATTTCTTCGGCCGACCAGTTGGTGTCGGCGGCCAGCGGGATGGCCAGAATGTCGTCCACCGAGGCCGGGGTACGCGAAGCCAGTTCACGCTGACGCGCCTGCACGTCCACCTTGTGGTAGTGCAGGGCGTGCAGGGTGGCGGCAGTCGGCGACGGCACCCAGGCGGTGTTGGCACCGGCCAGTGGGTGGGCGATTTTCTGCTCGAGCATGGCTGCCATCAGGTCAGGCATGGCCCACATGCCCTTGCCGATTTGCGCACGGCCTTGCAGGCCGGTGGCCAGGCCAACGTCGACGTTGTTGTTCTCGTAGGCGCCGATCCATTTCTCGTTCTTCATGGCGCCCTTGCGCACCACGGCGCCGGCTTCCATCGAGGTGTGGATTTCATCGCCAGTGCGGTCGAGGAAACCGGTGTTGATGAACGCCACGCGCTCGGCGGCCGCCTTGATGCAGGACTTGAGGTTGACCGTGGTACGGCGCTCCTCGTCCATGATGCCGACCTTGACGGTGTTGCGCGGCATGCCCAGCAGGTCTTCGACCTGGCTGAAGATTTCGGCGGCGAAGGCCACTTCTTCCGGGCCGTGCATTTTCGGCTTGACGATGTACACGCTGCCGCTGCGGGTGTTCTTGCGGCTGGTGTTGCCGTTGAGGTTGTGCAGGGCGATCAGGTTGGTGAACAGGCCGTCCTGGATACCTTCGGGGATTTCGTTGCCTTGGGCATCGAGTACCGCCGGGTTGGTCATCAAGTGGCCAACGTTGCGCACGAACAGCAGCGAACGGCCGTGCAGCGTCACGCTGCCACCGTTGGGCGCGGCGTACTCGCGGTCCGGGTTCATGGTGCGGGTGAAGGTTTTGCCACCCTTGCTCACGGTTTCGGCCAGGTCACCTTTCATCAGGCCCAGCCAGTTGCGGTAGACAACGACCTTGTCGTCGGCGTCGACGGCGGCAACCGAGTCTTCGCAGTCCATGATGGTGGTCAGTGCCGACTCCATCAGGATGTCTTTCACGCTGGCGGCGTCGGTGCTGCCGACCGGGGTGTTGGCATCGACCTGGATTTCGAAGTGCAGGCCGTTGTGCTTGAGCAGCACAGCGGTCGGTGCGGCGGCGTCACCGTGGAAGCCGATCAGTTGGGCGTCGTCGCGCAGGCCGCTGTTGCTGCCACCTTTGAGGGCAACAACCAGCTTGCCGCCTTCGATGCGGTAGCCGGTGGAGTCGACGTGCGAGCCAGCGGCCAGTGGCGCGGCTTCATCGAGGAAGGCGCGGGCGAAGGCGATGACCTTGTCGCCACGGACCTTGTTGTAACCCTGGCCTTTTTCGGCGCCGCCTTCATCACTGATGGCGTCGGTGCCGTACAAGGCGTCGTACAGCGAACCCCAGCGGGCGTTGGCGGCGTTCAGGGCGAAGCGGGCGTTCATTACCGGCACCACCAGCTGCGGGCCGGCCATGTGGGCGATTTCTTCGTCCACGTTCTGAGTGGTGGCCTGGAAATCGTCAGCTTGTGGCAGCAGATAGCCGATTTCCTGGAGGAATGCTTTGTAGGCTACGGCGTCGTGGGCCTGGCCTTGGCGTGCCTGGTGCCAGGCGTCGATCTTGGCTTGCAGCTCGTCGCGCTTGGCGAGCAGGGCTTTGTTCTTTGGAGCGAGGTCATTGATGATCTTCTCTGCACCCGCCCAGAACTGCTCGGCGACGATGCCGGTCCCTGGGATGGCTTCGTTGTTCACGAAGTCGTACAGGACCTTGGCGACCTGAAGGCCACCGACTTGAACGTATCCAGTCATTGCTTGCCTCACTCTGCTCAGCTATTTCGCTCTTCTGTATTAAGCCTGTAGCGCTTCTCTAAACACGGCACCCGTGCGTGCTCCCCGGTTGTGCCGGGCGCGGCTGGGTGCGGCCGGCCAGACGGGCTGGCGGGCAGTGTGCGTATTTTCACAGGCGCCTTGGCAGACATCCAAACGACGTTTTGTAGTCCGCGCCACGGGATACTACATGAAGCAGTAGGCGGGGCAAAATCAGACTAAAAGCGCCGTTCTGCGACCCGTTGGTCGCGTATGGTCACGCTGGGAGTGGGTATGTTCGCAAAAAACAGGTGGATTGTTCCAGATAAATCTTGAAACAGTACACGATTCGTTGTGCGGATTGCCCTGCGGCAGGTTGCCGCGCCTTGCCTATACTGAGTCGATCCCCCGATTTTCTGCCGCCCGGCGCGGTTCGACACGAGGAAGGGCTTGTGGATCATCTTGTACTGACTGTTATTGCCCCTGACAAGGCCGGCCAGGTCGAACGCATTGCCCAGTGCATCGCCGACCACAGTGGCAATTGGCTGGAAAGCCGCATGTCGCGCATGGCCGGGCAGTTTGCCGGCATCTTGCGGGTGGCGGTGCCGGCCGAAAACTACGCAGAACTGGTGGCCTCACTGCAGGGGCTGGCCCGGTATGACATTCGCGTGCTGATTGCCGAAAGCGGGATCGAGCCGTCGTGTACCTGGAAGCCGATTGCCATGGAGCTGGTGGGTAATGACCGGCCGGGGATCGTGCGAGACATTACGCGGTTGCTGGCGGATCTGGGGGTGAACCTTGAGCGGTTCACCACTGAGGTGCGGCCTGCGCCGATGAGCAGCGAGCCTCTTTTCCATGCCGATGCGTTGCTGGCGCTGCCGTTGACCCTGTCGCTGGATGAACTGCAGCAAAAGTTGGAGAGCCTGGCGGATGACTTGATGGTGGAGTTGCAGTTGCGGGCGGAGGATTGATCCGAGATTGCCGGGGCCGCTGCTTTGCAGCCCATCGCGACACAAGGCCGCTCCTACAGGGGTTACGCGGTCCCCTGTAGGAGCGGCCTTGTGTCGCGATGGGCTGCAAAGCAGCCCCCTGCGGTTATCCCGATATCACGGGGAAGGCCCTGTGGATAACCTGGGGGTGTACCTCTCCAGCCCAGGTACCATCAGCCTTACACGGTTTTGTTCAAAAAACACCCAAATATCAGCAGCTTGTGCACAAAGCACGGGGACGAGGGTGTGGATAACCTTTGGAGATGTCTCTGCAGGGCACGGCCCACATGGCCTGCAGAGTTTTGGTTGTTTTTTGATCAGCTGCGTTTGCGCAAACTCAACCAGGCATCGACGCTGTAAATCGCCAAACCCGCCCAGATGAACATGAACGCTATCAGGTTGCTCGACGACAGGTGCTCATCGAACAACAGCACCGCCTGCAACAGCACCAAGGTCGGCGCCAGGTACTGCAAGAAGCCCAGGGTGGTATACGGCAGGTGCCGCGCCGCAGCGTTGAAGCACACCAGCGGCACCAGCGTTACTGGCCCGGCAGCCATCAACCACAGTGCTTCGCTGCTGGTGTAGAACGCCCCCTGGGCACTCATCGCCGCCGGGTGCAGCAGCAGCCAGCCCAGGGCCAGCGGCACCAGCATCCAGGTTTCCACCACCAGCCCCGGCAGTGCGGCCACCGGTGCCTGCTTGCGGATCAGCCCATAAAAGCCAAAGCTCAGTGCCAGCACCAGCGACACCCAAGGCAGGCTGCCCACTTGCCACACCTGCTGGGCCACACCCACGGCGGCCATGCCCACCGCCAGCCATTGCAGGCGGCGCAGGCGCTCGCCAAGAATCAGCATGCCCAGCAACACATTGATCAGCGGGTTGATGTAGTAACCCAGGCTGGCCTCAAGCATGCGCCCGTTGTTCACCGACCACACGTAAGTCAGCCAGTTACCGGCGATCAGTGCCCCGCTCAACGCCAGGATGCCCAGCCGGCGTGGGTTGTCGCGCAGCTCACGCCACCAGCCGGGGTGTTTCCACACCAGTAGCAGCAGCGAGCCGAACAGTGCTGACCAGAGCACCCGGTGGACGATGATCTCCACCGCCGGGACGCTCTGTATCGCCTTGAAGTAAATGGGGAACAGGCCCCAGATGATGTAGGCGCTCAGGCCCAAAGTGTACCCGCGACGCGGGTTTGCGGCGTGCATGCAGAATCCTTGCTCAGCTAGCTAAATATAGCGCGGGGTATTTCAGCACAGGTTGGCCGGTTGTGCTGCGACGAATTAAATGTGGGAACGAGGGCTTGGCCCTGGTTTTTGGAGGTCGTGACATTGATACCTGAACCGGCAATGATCGCTGCATCGATCATTGCCGGTTGTTGAACGACTGGCGTTAAACCGCCTTGGCTTCATCAGGCGCATGAAGCGCCATGAACTGTTCAACGTCGATGAAGGGCAGTGGCAGGATCATGCTGGCGTAATCTTCTGTTACGTCGTTTGTTGCCACAATAACGGCGTACTCTTCCGCCTTTGATGGGTCTGGTGTGTAAACACCGTCGATGCAGGTGCCGCTACCGACGCGAACGTGCCACGACGTATTTTCTGGGTCCACCAGCTCTGCGGGTCTGCTTTTCGGCTTCCACCAAAACTCAAACCTCACACCTTCGCCAGCCCGCGTGGCCTCCAGCCAGTGATTGTCTTGAATAGCTATCGGCAGGAGTACATCAACGTACTTGCTGGTGGCCCCACTGCTGACCTTGATGCGGCTGTGGCGTATGTACATATCGAGCAATGGCATGCTGTCGTCCCAGTCTGGGACTTCGCCTACAGTGGGGGCTAGATACCTTTTCGACGCTTGTGCCAAAGGGTCGCCGTTGTCGATGTCCTCAAGCTTGCCAAACCCTTCGACGGCCCAGTTGATCGCGCCTTTGTTCATCTCGCCCGCCAGGATATCGTTGTAGGCACCGAGATTCAGCGTCATGACGGACGGATAGACACTCACGGTAGTTCGCAGCACGCTTACCAGGGCATGGGCAACATTATCGCCAGACTTGGCAGTTACGATGACCTTGATGAAGCTGTCGTCGAACGTATCGGCAGCGGGTGCAGTGTACACACCCGTTCCAGGGTCGATCTCACCTTTCAGGTCGTCACCGGTGTAATCAGGGAGGTGCTGTACGCTCCAGACTACGCCTGGGGTAGCGGGCTCGGTCGTGAAGGCAATGCGGCCACCGGTCAGTACGCTTGTTTCACCTTGATCGATCGCGGTGTTGTCACTTGTGGAAATGCTGAACTTGGTGCGATCAGGGGCCAATTGACCTACCGTGAGCAAATCATTTGGCCAATGCACGGAGTCAAGGGCAACCTGGGAGTTTCGGAATAGCAGTGATGATAGGATGAACGTGTCAATCTCCACGTCAAGCGTTGTAAATCCAGACATGATGCTATCCAGAAACTCTTTAAACTTGGGTTCGGACCGTTCGTAGCAAAGGCGGTATACTCTTTCGCCATAATGCACGTGTTTCCCAAGGTCTCCGGTGGCCATCAAGTTATAGGTGTAGTCCTGTTTGGTTTTTTCGAGTGCCAGCGAATGCTTGCCTTCAATTGTTTCAATGGTGAACTTGTATTCAAGGCGTATGCTCCAGCTGTTTACAAATTCGCCGTCCTCTATAATCGGATCGAGACCCGAGCGCGGTGTATATGCCCTTCCAGCTGCGCGATGTTCGTCGTTCCAATCGACGATCATTAGGTCGTTTTTGAAAGTTATTCTAAAATTTTTGGCTGTGTCATGTTCGGGGGGGCAGGTGTAGGTGGCGTTGTATTTGGTGAATGTTGTGACGTTTGGCCCAGCGTTGTCATAAAATTCAAAGCCATCAATAGAGAGTTCTCCCGTTGCCCTGTAGCCTAAGCCGCCTGTAAGTAGGGGTGCCCAGTCAAGTAGACTGATACCCGAAGCAGATTCCTTCAGTTGTTTGATTATCAGATTTTTCGTTATGAAATCAGAGTTGATCAGCACGTTTGCACTGTAACCGTCTGGCAAGAGGTATGGCAGCTTGTCGTTTCGATCGGGTGGGATGGCATTCGAACTGTCGAACCCTTCGAGCTCTACAAATAAAACAACGGCCCCGTCACCAAAGGACGCCTGGTTTCTAAGCCGTGTGCCGGGTGCGCCGTGGGTGCGAATCTTGAAATCCTTTGGCTTGAGTATAAGGTCTGCTAGATTAGCTAGTTCACCCAGTGTGTACTCGATGATTTCTCGCTGTCCGGGTTGTACCGTGTAGGCTTCAAAGTATTCTTTGAAATGCAACCCCAGTTTGTCTAGTTCGAATTGTGTTGTGCCACCGTAGAAGGCATAGTTAGTACCTGCAGCATAGCTGAAGTAAACTCTGCCATTCTCCGATACTGCATTCCTAGTGTTTTTCAACTCGATATCGAATACAAGCGATGGCCCATTGATAGGGGAAGCCTTCGCCAAGCGTGTGACCTGCCGGCGCGTGCTGCCTACCGCTTGACTTAGCTGAAGCTGCTTGCCTCTGACCGTTCGCATCATCAGCGTAGCTTTAGAATCGCTGAGGTCTGCATTCTCAAATGTCAGCCTTGGCTGGTCCAGGCAGAAGTCACTCAACTGATGATAAGAAACGCCTGATTCGATATCGACCTCACTGTTCATCGGGTCCAGGAATAGCTCTCCCGTGTAGCGCTCAATAAACTCCTGTTTCAGTACATTGTTTGCTGTTTTTCTATCGAATGCCACGATCACGGGGTAGCCAAAATTTTTCCGTGCTTTGGCTATCTCGTTCAGAAAATCTTCAAGTGACTGGCGTACAAAATTATTCATCGTCTTCTCTCTTTAATTAAGCTGCCTGCAAGGCGCCCCGTTCCAGCCTGGTTATGAGGCGGCCAGTGGTAGCCGACAGGGGGCGCTAGTTGGCTTGCCAACATTAATTTGAGTGGTCCGCTTAATATTTTCTACGCCTGCTTTAATTATTTGCCTACTGGCAAAAATGCTAGGTGTTCAGCCCATAGAGAAGTTTCAGGTGGGGTGCCGGCATCTCGCCTGCCGGCTGGCGTGTCAGGGTATTGCTAGCTAAATCATTTCTGATGCAAGCACTAGAACAACTTCAGCGGTGGTTCGTCCAACGCGGCCATCTGCTCGCGCAGGGCAAGAATCTGGTCGCCCCAGTAACGTGGCTGGCCGAACCACGGGAAGCTGGGTGGGAATGCCGGGTCGTCCCAGCGCCTTGCCAACCAAGCGCTGTAGTGCAACTGACGCAGGGCGCGCAGGGGCTCGATCAAGGCCAGTTCGCGCGGGTCGAAGTCGTGGAACTCGTTGTAGCCGTCGATCAGCTCGGCCAGCTGCCCAAGGCGCTCCTCGCGGTTGCCGGCCAGCATCATCCACAGGTCTTGTACCGCCGGGCCCATGCGGCAATCGTCGAGGTCGACCACGTGGTACACCTCGTCGCGGTGCATCAGGTTGCCGGGGTGCAGGTCGCCGTGCAGGCGGATGAGCTGATGCGGTGTACGGGCGTAGATGTCCTCCACCCGCTTGAGCAGGTCGCGTGCCACGGACTCGAAGGCCGGCAACAGTTCGCGAGGGACAAAACCACCTTCCAGCAGGGTGTTCAGCGAGGCGTGGCCGAAGTTGTCCACAGCCAGGGCTTCACGGTGCTCGAATGGCCTGCTGGCACCCACGGCATGCAGACGGCCGAGCAACTGGCCAAGGCGGTAAAGCTGATCGAGGTTGCCTGGCTCCGGGGCATGGCCGCCGCGGCGGGGGAAAAGTGTGAAACGGAAGCCCTGGTGTTCGAACAGGGTGCGGCCGTCGTGCTGCATCGGCGCAACCACCGGCACTTCACAGTCGGCCAGTTCAGCGGTGAAGCTGTGTTCCTCAAGAATGGCCGCATCGCTCCAGCGGCCTGGGCGGTAGAACTTGGCGATCAGCGGCTGCGCGTCTTCGATGCCCACCTGGTAGACGCGGTTCTCGTAGCTGTTCAGCGCCAACACGCGGGCATCGCTGAGGAAGCCCAGGCTTTCCACGGCGTCCAGGACCAGGTCGGGGGTGAGGGTGTCGAAGGGGTGGGACATGATGGCTCCGGGGATAGGCGGCATGGAGCCCATGGTACAGCGTTATACCTGTACCGGCCTCTTCGCGGCTAAAGCCGCTCCCACAGGTTTTGTGAGCATCCTTCAGGCGACGCGGTCCCTGTGGGAGCGGCTTTAGCCGCGAAGAGGCCCGCCCAGGCTATGCAGGTACCCCGATCAGCACAACGGACGGATTAAACTGCACCCGCACCGAACTACCAGCCGCCACTTGTAGCCCGGCCAACCAATCCGCTTCGGCAATGGCACACAGCGTCTGCCCATTACCCAATGCCAGTCGGACCTCGCTGGGCCCGTCATCCGCTGCCAACACTTCTTCCACCGTAGCACTCAAGCAGTTGCTGCCGACCTCGGCTTGCTCCCCCTGCGCCAACAACCGCACCCACCCGGCCTTGAGCAGCGCTACTACCATCGTCCCCAGCGTCAGCTCCAGCCGCGCGGTGCTGTCGTGCGTGATCAGCGCATCGATTTCCAGCCCGCCGCCCAACGCCAGGCTGACGCGGTCATACCGGCCCTCGCGGCGCAGGCCGCTGACCTGGCCCTGCAGCTGGTTGCGCGCACTGGTGCGCAGCATCAGGCGCCCGAGCAGGTCGAGGTCGCTGGACTCTTCGGCGGCTTCGAGGATTTGCGCCTGCAGGGCCTGCAACCTTTGATACAGGCGCAGCACCCGCTCGCCTTCCGGCGACAAGCGCGCACCGCCACCACCTCGACCACCGGTGCTGCGCTCGACCAGGGGTTGGCTGGCCAGGTTGTTGAGCTCGTCGATGGCATCCCAGGCCGCCTTGTAGCTGATGCCCGCTGCCTTGGCGGCGCGGGTGATCGAGCCTTGTTCGGCAATGTGCTGCAGCAGCGCGATGCGCTGGGGGCGGCGGGCGATGTGCTGGGTAAGCAGAGTAGGCAGCGGCATGAGCATTGAGTCGTTGTAGGTGATGGGCCTGAAGGTGAATTGTGTAGGACTGCACAGGTCATGCATACCCTGGTTTGGGCGTGCGTGCCAGGCAATACACATCTACCTGTCGCGCTCCGGCCTTGCGCAGCACCTGAGCAATGGCCTGCGCGGTGGCACCGGTGGTCAACACATCGTCGACAACAGCGACATGCTTACCTGTCAGCTTGCCAGTGACCGCAAACGCCTGACGCAAGTTGCGTCGCCTTGCCTTGGCAGTCAGCTGTTGCTGCGCAGTCGTTTCGCGCGTGCGCATCAGCAATCGCTCATCGCAAGGTAGCCGCAGTTGCGAAGACAACCAACGCCCAAGCATCCCCGCCTGGTTGAACCCTCGCTCGCGCAGTCGACGGCTTGCCAAGGGCACAGGCAACAGCAGGTCTGGGCGCGGTAGCCCTTCGGCAAAGCGGTGCAGCAGCCCATGCCCGAGTAACTCAGCCATCAAGCGCCCCAATGGCCATTGACGATTGTGCTTGAAGCGGCTGATCAACGTGTCCACCGGAAAGCCGTAGTGCCACAGGGCAATGACCTGATCGAAGGCCGGCAAGCGGCGGCAGCACTGGGCGCAAGTCAGCCCGGCCATGGGCAAGGGCAGGGCACAATGCTGGCAGTGATCACCCAGCCAGGGCAGTTCCTGCTCGCAGGCGGTGCACAATGGGTAGCGCTGCTCGGCAGGCTCATCGCACAGCAAACACGTTTGATTAATAAGTGAGCACTTGTAAACCAGCCTTTTCCAGTGTGGTTGACAGTTCATAGGCCTTCCATGACTATGCGAGCTATCCGTGATGCGCTGGCGGGCTTTCCTGTCCCGGCGCCAGCTACAGCCTAAACAAGGAAACGCCGATGAGCGCCAGCACAACTGCAACAACACGTCACGACTGGTCCCTGGCCGAGGTCAAGGCGCTGTTCCAGCAACCGTTCAATGACTTGCTGTTCCAGGCGCAGACCGTACACCGCGCGCATTTCGACCCAAACCGCGTGCAGGTTTCGACTTTGCTGTCGATCAAGACCGGTGCCTGCCCGGAAGATTGCAAATATTGTCCCCAGTCCGGCCACTACAACACCGGGCTGGAAAAACAGAAACTGATGGAAGTGCAGAAGGTGCTGGAAGAGGCCGCCCGGGCCAAAGCCATCGGTTCTACCCGCTTCTGCATGGGCGCGGCTTGGAAGCACCCGTCGGCCAAAGACATGCCCTACGTGTTGGAGATGGTCAAAGGTGTGAAGGCCATGGGCCTGGAAACCTGCATGACCCTCGGCAAGCTCGACCAGGATCAGACCCTGGCCCTGGCCCAGGCTGGCCTGGACTACTACAACCACAACCTCGACACCTCGCCGGAGTTCTACGGCAGCATCATCACCACCCGCACCTATGGCGAGCGCCTGCAGACCCTGGCCTACGTGCGCGATGCTGGAATGAAGATCTGCTCCGGTGGCATCCTGGGCATGGGCGAGTCGCTGGACGACCGCGCCGGCCTGCTGATCCAGCTGGCCAACCTGCCCGAGCACCCGGAATCGGTACCGATCAACATGCTGGTCAAGGTGGCCGGCACACCGCTGGCCGAGGAAGAAGACGTCGACCCGTTCGACTTCATTCGCATGCTGGCCGTGGCCCGTATCCTCATGCCCAAGTCGCACGTGCGTCTGTCCGCAGGCCGCGAGCAGATGAACGAGCAGATGCAGGCCTTGGCCTTCATGGCTGGCGCCAACTCGATTTTCTACGGCGAAAAACTGCTGACTACCGCCAACCCGCAGGCCGACAAGGACATGCAACTGTTCGCACGCCTGGGCATCAAGCCCGAAGCGCGGGAAGAGCACGCCGATGAAGTGCATCAGGCGGCCATCGAGCAGGCGCTGGTCGAACAGCGCAGCAGCGAGATGTTCTACAACGCTGCATCGGCCTGATATGGCCTTCGACCTGGCAGCGCGCCTGGCCGAACGGCGCGCCGCAGACCTGTATCGGCAGCGGCCACTATTGGAAAGCCCACAGGGGCCGGAAGTAGTGGTCGATGGCCAACGCCTGCTGGCCTTCTGTAGCAATGACTACCTGGGTTTGGCCAACCACCCCGAGGTTATCTCTGCCTGGCAGGCCGGCGCCGAGCGCTGGGGTGTGGGCGGCGGTGCCTCGCACCTGGTGGTCGGCCACAGCACGCCGCACCACCAGGTTGAAGAGGCGCTGGCCGAACTGACCGGGCGTCCGCGCGCGCTGTTGTTCTCTACCGGCTACATGGCCAACCTGGGCGCCATCACCGCGCTGGTGGGGCAGGGTGACACGGTGCTGCAAGACCGACTGAATCATGCCTCGCTGTTGGATGGCGGGTTGCTCAGCGGTGCGCGCTTCAACCGCTACTTGCACAACGACTCAGCGAGCCTGGCCAGCCGCCTGGACAAGGCCGTCGGCAATACCCTGGTGGTGACTGATGGTGTGTTCAGCATGGACGGCGACCTGGCCGACCTGCCGGCGCTGGCCGATGTCGCCCGTGGCCGTGGCGCCTGGTTGATGGTCGACGATGCCCATGGCCTGGGTACCTTGGGCGCACAAGGCGGCGGTATCGTCGAGCACTTCGGCCTGGGCGTGGCTGATGTACCGGTCTTGATCGGCACGCTGGGCAAGGCCTGCGGTACCGCAGGTGCCTTTGTTGCCGGCAGCGAAGATCTGATCGAGGCACTGGTGCAGTTCGCCCGGCCCTACATCTACACCACCAGCCAGCCACCGGCGCTGGCCTGCGCTACGCTCAAAAGCCTGGAGCTGCTGCGCCGCGAAACCTGGCGCCGTGAGCACCTGGCCGCGTTGATTCGCCAGTTCCGCGAAGGCGCGCAGCAGATCGGGCTGCAACTGATGGACAGCCCGACGCCGATCCAGCCCATCGTGATCGGCGACAGTGCGCAGGCCTTGCGCCTGTCACGCATGCTGCGCGAGCGCGGCTTGCTGGTGACGGCTATCCGTCCGCCTACCGTGCCGGCGGGTAGCGCCCGTCTGCGGGTAACCTTGAGCGCCGCGCACAGCGAGGCGCAGGTGCAGCTATTGTTGAATGCATTGGCCGAGTGTTATCCACAACTGGAGAACGCCGATGCGTAATCGACTTGTTCTGCTGCCTGGTTGGGGCCTGGGCATTGCTGCCCTTGAGCCGCTGGCAGCCAGCCTGCGCGCCCAGGACGCCCGCCTGCAGGTAGAGCTGATGCCCTTGCCGGAATTGCCTCACAGCGATGTGGAGGGCTGGCTTGACCACCTCGACCGCAAGTTGCCGGCGGATGTCTGGCTGGGCGGCTGGTCGTTAGGCGGCATGCTCGCCAGCGCCCTCGCGCACAAGCGTGGCGACCACTGCTGCGGCCTGCTGACCCTGGCCAGCAACCCCTGTTTCGTGGCCCGCGCGGACTGGCCGCATGGCATGGCCGAAGACACCTTCGGCACCTTCCTCGACGGCTGCCGCAGCCATACCCAGGTCACCCTCAAGCGCTTCCGTACCTTGTGCAGCGATGGCGCCCTGCAACCACGCACCTTGCTGCGCCAACTGGGTGTCGGCGTGCCGGACACCGACCCGCTGTACCTGGCCACCGGCCTTGAGGTGCTGGCCAAGCTGGACACTCGCGAAGCCCTGCAGGCCTATGGCGGCCCGCAGTTGCACCTGTTCGCCGGCAGCGATGCGCTGGTGCCGGCAGAGGCGGCGAAGGCCTTGAGCGAGCTGTTGCCCGATGTGGAAGTGGGCCTGGTCGAAGACAGTTCCCACGCCTTCCTGTTGGAGTACCCGCAGGAGTTGGCGGCGGGCATCAAGAGTTTCCTGCATGAGAGTGGCGATGACTGATCTTTCCCGTCCGACCCTACCCGGTGCATTGCCCGACAAACGCCAGGTAGCGGCTTCGTTCTCCCGCGCGGCAGCCAGTTACGACAGCGTGGCTGCCTTGCAGCGTGCGGTAGGTGCGAACCTGCTGGAGCAGTTGCCTGCAGGCCTGCAGCCGTTGCATTGGCTGGACCTGGGCAGCGGCACCGGCCACTTCAGCCGCATGCTTGCTGAGCGTTTCGCCCAGGCCAGCGGCGTGGCGGTGGATATCGCCGAAGGCATGCTGCGCCATGCCCGCCATGAACAGGGCGGGGCGCAGTATCACGTGGCTGGCGACGCCGAGCGCCTGCCGCTGCGTGATGGCAGTGTCGACCTGGTGTTTTCCAGCCTGGCGGTGCAGTGGTGCGACCAGTTCGCCAGTGTGCTGGCCGAGGCGCAGCGCGTGCTGCGCCCAGGCGGTGTGCTGGCCTTCAGCAGCTTGTGCGTGGGCACCCTCGACGAACTGCGCGCCAGTTGGCAAGCGGTAGATGGGCTGGTGCATGTGAACCGCTTCCGCCGGTTCGAAGACTACCAACGCCTGTGCGCGGCCAGCGGCTTCGAACAGCTTGAGCTGCAGCGCCGCCCGCATGTGCTGCATTACCCGGACGTTCGTAGCCTGACCCACGAGCTGAAGGCTTTAGGGGCACACAATCTGAACCCTGGGCGCCCTTCCGGCCTCACCGGCAGGGCGCGCATGCAGGGCTTGTTGCAAGCCTATGAGGCATTTCGCCAGCCTGCGGGGCTGCCAGCTACCTATCAAGTGGTCTATGGTGTGTTGCGCAAGCCACAGGCGTAAGGGGAACACGATGAGCCAGGCCTATTTCATTGCCGGCACCGACACCGATGTCGGCAAGACCACCATCGCCGCCGGGCTGTTGCATGCGGCGCGCTTGCAGGGCATGAGCACGTTGGGCGCCAAACCGGTGGCCTCTGGCTGCACGATGACGCCCAAAGGCTTGCGCAATAGCGATGCCCAGGCGCTGATCGACGAAAGCACGATCAAGTTGCCCTACGAGCAGGTCAACCCGTTTGCCTTCGAGCCTGCAATTGCCCCACATGTGGCCGCGCGCGAGGCGGGGGTGACGCTGGCGGTGCCAGAGCTGTTGGCGGCTATGCGTAATGTGCTGCAACAGCATGCCGATTTCACCTTGGTGGAAGGGGCCGGTGGCTGGCGCGTGCCGCTGTCGGGCCTGGAGAATCTGTCCGACCTTGCCATTGCCCTGCAGTTGCCGGTGATTCTGGTGGTAGGCGTGCGCTTGGGTTGCATCAGCCATGCCTTGCTCAGCGCCGAGGCCATAGAACGTGACGGGTTGCAGCTGGCGGGTTGGGTGGCAAACATCATCGAGCCGCGTACTTCACGGCTGGAAGAAAACCTGGCCAGTCTGGCTGAACGCTTGCCGGCGCCTTGCCTGGGGCGGGTGCCCAAGTTGAAGCAGGCCAGCGCCGATATGGTGGCTGAGCATTTGCAGTTGGACCTGCTGGATTAGCCGTTTCCAGGCCTGGTTCTTTTGCGGGAATACCCCAGGCCTATCGACTGGCACCAGGCCATTAGGGATTTAAACGGGCCTTTTCACGCCTGGCCTGCTTTAATTGGGGCTGTTCGTCATCCAGCGTCAATGGAGTCCTGACATGGAAATCACCGGTAGCTCCGCTTATTACGCGGGCCTGAGCGCAATCCAGGCCGGCCAGAGCCGCGTCGATCAGGCCGCCGCCCAGATCGCCAACACCACCGCCGAACGTACCGCCACCAGCCAGTCCAGCGATTTTCAGGCCGAACGCCTGCGCGCGGTCGACCGCAGCCAGCAGATGGACATGGCCACCAGCATCGTGCAACAGGCAGTGGGCAAAACCGAAGTCGAACTTGGCGCAAAAGTGGTCAAGGCATCCGACGAAATGCTCGGCCGGATCATCGACACCTACGCCTGAATTCTCGGCGTTTCCCCTGCATCGCGACCCACCCCTGTGGGAGCGAGTTTGCCCACGAATGCGTTTGACCAGATACCTCTGTTTTCTGGGCGGGCCTATTCGCGGGTAAACCCGCTCCCACAGGGGTTTTTGTCATGCGATGGCATATTTGCCATTTTTCGCGGCGTAAATGGCACCATAGTCCAACCTTGACAGAACGCGGTGCTAAACGTAAGTTTCAAACAACTGTTTGATAGACGGCCGCCAAGAGCTGGTCACCCCCACAGAACTGACCCAGAGGTTCATCGCAATGCCTGATTACAAAGCCCCCTTGCGTGATATCCGCTTCGTTCGCGACGAGCTGCTTGGCTATGAGGCGCACTATCAGAGCCTGCCGGGCTGCCAGGACGCCACGCCCGACATGGTCGACGCGATCCTCGAAGAAGGTGCGAAGTTCTGTGAACAAGTGCTGTCGCCGCTGAACCGTGTGGGTGACCAGGAAGGCTGTACCTGGAGCGAATCGGGCGTTAAAACCCCGACCGGCTTCAAAGCGGCCTACGAGCAGTTCGTCGAAGGCGGCTGGCCGAGCCTGGCGCATGACGTAGAACATGGCGGCCAGGGCCTGCCGGAATCGCTGGGCCTGGCCCTGAGCGAAATGGTCGGTGGTTCGAACTGGTCGTGGGGCATGTACCCAGGCCTTTCGCATGGCGCGATGAACACCATTTCTGCGCATGGCACCCATGAGCAGCAAGAGACCTACCTGACCAAGCTGGTGTCCGGTGAGTGGACCGGCACCATGTGCCTGACCGAACCCCACTGCGGTACCGACCTGGGCATGCTGCGCACCAAGGCCGAACCACAGGCCGACGGCAGCTACAAAGTGTCGGGCACCAAGATCTTCATTTCGGCCGGTGAACACGACATGGCCGACAACATCGTCCATATCGTCCTGGCCCGCCTGCCGGACGCACCGGCTGGCACCAAAGGCATTTCGCTGTTCATCGTGCCGAAGTTCCTGCCTAACGCCGAAGGCGGCGTGGGTGAGCGCAACGGCGTGAGCTGCGGCTCCATCGAACACAAAATGGGCATCCACGGTAACGCTACCTGCGTGATGAACTTCGATGCTGCCACGGGCTACCTGATCGGCCCGGCCAACAAAGGCCTGAACTGCATGTTCACCTTCATGAACACGGCTCGCCTGGGTACCGCGCTGCAAGGCCTGGCCCACGCCGAAGTGGCGTTCCAGGGTGGCCTGAAGTACGCCCGCGAGCGCCTGCAGATGCGCTCCCTGACCGGCCCGAAAGCACCGGACAAGGCTGCCGACCCGATCATCGTCCACCCGGACGTGCGCCGCATGCTGCTGACCATGAAGGCCTTCGCCGAAGGCAACCGCGCCATGGTGTACTTCACTGCCAAGCAGGTGGACATCGTCAAGTACAGCCAGGACGAAGAAGAGCGCAAGAAGGCCGATGCCCTGCTGGCGTTCCTGACCCCGATCGCCAAGGCGTTCATGACCGAAGTCGGCTTCGAAGCCGCCAACCACGGCGTGCAGATCTACGGCGGCCACGGCTTCATCGCCGAGTGGGGCATGGAGCAGAACGTGCGCGACAGCCGTATCTCCATGTTGTACGAAGGCACCACCGGTATTCAGGCCCTCGACCTGCTGGGCCGTAAAGTGCTGATGACCCAGGGTGAAGCACTGAAGGGTTTCACCAAGATCGTGCACAAGTTCTGCCAGGCGCAGGAAGGCAACGAAGCGGTCAAAGAGTTCGTCGAACCGCTGGCGGCCATCAACAAGGAGTGGGGCGAGCTGACCATGAAAGTGGGCATGGCCGCCATGAAGGACCGCGAAGAAGTCGGTGCGGCCTCGGTCGATTACCTGATGTATTCCGGCTACGCCTGCCTGGCCTACTTCTGGGCCGACATCGCCCGCCTGGCGGCTGAGAAACTGGCTGCAGGCACCAGCGAAGAGGCGTTCTACACGGCCAAGCTGCAGACTGCGCGCTTCTACTTCCAGCGCATCCTGCCGCGTACCCGTACCCATGTGGCGACCATGCTGTCGGGTGCCAACAACCTGATGGCAATGGACGAAGAGCACTTCGGCTTGTCGTACTGATCCATCGGCTGTACCAAAAACCCGCCTGCCTTCACCGGCAGGCGGGTTTTTTGCTTTTGGGGTGCTACTGCGAATCCTGTGTAGGCGTGGCCTTGTGTCTGAACTGAATTCAACTGTTCATGTGCACTGCCGATGAAGTAGGGGCACAATGCCATTATTGATCTGCCGGGTTGGAGATTACCCTTGTTTCGTCTTAACGCTGTTCGCGCAAGCCACTTCCTGCCTTCGCTGTTCCTGTTGCTGGCAGGGCTCGCCGCAGCCTATGTGAGAGACCTCAGCGTCTTTTTCACATCGCTGTTCAATGTCTTGCCTACCTTGGTTCTGCTGCTGGGCGGCGCCTACTGCGCGGTGTACCGCCGCCAGCGTGAGCTGTTCATGATGCTTACGGTGTACATCGCCTACTTCCTGCTCGACACCCAGACCGACTTCTACCGTGACCATGGCCGCGTGCGCGAGGACGCAGCGGTAATCTTCCACCTGGTGTGCCTGCTGCTGCCGGCGCTGTTCGGGCTGTATGGCGCCTGGCAGGAACGCACTCACCTGCTGCAGGACCTGGTGGCCCGTGGTGCCGTGCTGTTTGCCGTGGGCAGCGTGGCGGTAGCCCTGGAGCAAAGTTACCCCGAGGCGTTGCTGACCTGGTTGGCTGAAATTCGCTGGCCGGCCTTGCATGGCCAGTGGATGAGCCTGATTCAGATGGTATACCCCCTGTTCATCGGCGTGTTCATCCTGCTGGTGGTGCAATACCTGCGCGCACCGCGGCCGCTGCACGCCGCGTTGATAACGGGCCTGCTGGGCATTTTCTGGATGCTGCCGCAAACCTTCATCCTGCCGTTTACCCTGAACATCATGTGCAGCCAGGTGATGCTGATGATCGCCGCAGCCGTGGCGCACGAGGCTTATCAGATGGCTTTTCGTGATGAGCTGACCGGCCTGCCGGGGCGTCGTGCGCTGAACGAACGCATGCAGCGCCTGGGACGCAACTATGTGATCGCCATGACCGATGTCGACCACTTCAAGAAATTCAACGACACCCACGGCCACGATGTGGGCGACCAGGTGCTGCGCCTGGTCGCCAGCCGCTTGTCCAAGGTCACCGGCGGTGGTCGCGCCTACCGTTATGGTGGCGAGGAGTTCGCCCTGGTCTTCGCTGGCAAGACCGCCGAAGAATGCGTACCGCATGTGGAAGCCGTGCGTGAAGTCATCGCCAACTACGTGATGCATCTGCGCGACCAGCATAACCGCCCGCAGGACGATACGGCCGGGCGTCAGCGCCGCGCTGGCAGTGGCGGCGGCACGGTCTCGGTCACCATCAGTATTGGCGTGGCCGAGCGCCATGCCGATCATCGCAACCCCGAGGCGGTGCTCAAATCCGCCGACCAGGCGCTATACAGCGCCAAAGGTGCGGGGCGCAATTGTGTCATGGTGCATGGGCAACAATCGCAGCGTGGGGCCGTGCGGACGGCGTGACCGAATAAGACTGTATGGTCGAGTGATGACCCTATGTCTCGTAAAAGTTGTTCGGTTACACTGCCAGTAACCCCAGTGTCGCGGTTCCCCGAGACCGCCCCGACCCGACTAGCGAGAGGTTGTCATGGCTGACTATAAAGCGCCCCTGCGCGACATGCGCTTCGTACTGAATGAAGTCTTCAACGTGGCCGAGCAGTGGGCGCAATTGCCCGCGCTGGCCGAGGTTGTCGACGCCGACACGGCCATGGCCGTGCTGGAAGAAGCCGGCAAAGTCACCGCCAAAACCATCGCGCCGCTTAGCCGCGCCGCCGATGAAGAGGGCTGCCACTGGGACAATGGTGCAGTGCGCACCCCAGCTGGCTTCATCGAGGCCTACAACACCTATGCCGAAGGCGGCTGGGTGGGCGTGGGCGGCGACCCGCTGTTCGGTGGCATGGGCATGCCCAAGGCCATCTCGGCGCAGGTCGAGGAAATGGTCAACGCTTCCAGCCTGGCCTTCGGCCTGTACCCGATGCTGACCGCTGGCGCCTGCCTGTCGATCAACGCCCACGCCAGCGAAGCCTTGAAGGAAAAATACCTGCCGAACATGTACGCCGGTGTGTGGGCAGGTTCCATGTGCCTGACCGAGCCACATGCCGGTACCGACCTGGGCATCATCCGCACCAAGGCCGAGCCCCAGGCTGATGGCAGCTACAAGGTCAGCGGCACCAAGATCTTCATCACTGGTGGCGAGCACGACCTGACCGAGAACATCATCCACCTGGTGTTGGCCAAGCTGCCAGATGCACCGGCGGGGCCAAAAGGCATTTCGCTGTTCCTGGTGCCGAAGTTCCTGGTCAATGAGGACGGCAGCCTCGGCGCGCGCAACCCGGCCACCTGCGGTTCGATCGAGCACAAGATGGGCATCCAGGCCTCGGCTACCTGCGTGATGAACTTCGACGAGGCGGTCGGCTACATCGTCGGTGAGCCGAACAAGGGCCTGGCGGCCATGTTCACCATGATGAACTACGAGCGCCTGGGTGTTGGCATCCAGGGCCTGGCCTCGGCCGAACGCTCCTACCAGAACGCCGTGGAGTACGCCCGCGACCGCCTGCAGAGCCGCGCCCCGACCGGCCCGCAAGCCAAGGACAAGGCCGCCGACCCGATCATTGTCCATCCAGACGTGCGCCGCATGCTGTTGACCATGAAGGCGCTGATCGAGGGTGGCCGCGCCTTCTCCACCTACGTGGCCATGCAGCTGGACAGTGCCAAGTACAGCGAAGACGCCAACGTACGCAAACGCAGCGAAGAGCTGGTGGCACTGCTGACGCCGGTGGCCAAGGCGTTCCTCACCGACCTGGGCCTGGAGTGCGCGGTGCACGGCCAGCAGGTATTCGGCGGGCATGGCTATATCCGTGAGTGGGGCCAGGAGCAGCTGGTGCGTGATGTGCGTATTACGCAGATCTACGAAGGCACCAACGGTATCCAGGCGTTGGACCTGATGGGGCGCAAGGTGGTGGCCAGCGGTGGGGCGTACTACCGCTTGTTCTCCGACGAGATTCGCCAGTTCATTGCCAGCGCAGATGGCGCACTAGACGAATTTGCCAAGCCTTTGGCGGTCTGCCTCGACCAGCTCGACGGGTTGACCGAATGGGTGCTGGAACAGGCCAAAGGTAACCCGAATGAAATTGGCGCGGCTTCGGTCGAGTACCTGCATGCTTTTGGCTATGTCGCGTATGGCTACATGTGGGCACTGATGGCGCGGGCGGCCAAGGCGGGTGAGGGCGATGAGGCGTTCTACTCGGGCAAGCTGGGGACTGCGCGGTTCTACTTTGCGCGCTTGCTGCCACGGGTGGATTCGCTGGTGGCTTCGGTGAAGGCGGGGAGTGAGTCGCTGTACCTGCTGGATGCTGAGCAGTTCTGACAGATCTTGGGGCCGCTTTGCGGCCCATCGCGACGCAAGGCCGCTCCTACAGGGCGCAAGGCTTATGCGGTCCTTGTAGGAGCGGCCTTGTGTCGCGATGGGCTGCGCAGCAGCCCCAATTCCCGGTGTGTCTGGGAATAGGTCCTCTTTGTAAGCTTTTTCCTACACGACGTGGTGACTTTTCACCACTGGTCTCAGATTGGATCCACGGTTAATCTTTACCACATGGACGTTGCGCAGGAAGCGCAAAGGACAGATCAAGGAAGACGACGAAGGACCACCTGCCAGGATGGCGGGGCGATACGGATGTCACAGGGAAACAGTCTGGAAAACCCCGCTTCGGCGGGGTTTTCTTTGTGCGCGTTTTTTCAGGCCAGCACATCCAGCGGTGACGCCCCCAAAAGGCGGGCATCGGTCTCTTCCTCCA
Organism: Pseudomonas sp. LFS074; assembly: GCF_047978165.1. Classification (NCBI taxonomy): domain Bacteria; kingdom Pseudomonadati; phylum Pseudomonadota; class Gammaproteobacteria; order Pseudomonadales; family Pseudomonadaceae; genus Pseudomonas; species Pseudomonas sp. LFS074. Next base: position 425,917 of record NZ_JBFPFV010000001.1, read on the forward strand.
GCAGCGTGCGCAACAACTCCACAGAGGCCTGCTGGCGCTGGGCATCGCGGAACACCAGGCCAACCTTCAGCGGCACGCGCGGCTCGCTCAACGGCTTCCACAGCAGCCCCTGGTCATCTTCGGCGGCCTCCTTGGCCCGCCCCGGCAGAATAGTGGCCAGCGCCGTGTGCGCCAGGCTGTCGAGAATCCCCGCCATGTTGTTCATCTCGGCCTGTACCTGCGGCCGTCGGCCCTGACTGGCCAGCTGCGCCTGCCAGATCTGTCGGATCTGGAACTCCTCGCCCAACATCAGCATGGGCAGCTCGGCGGCCTGGCGGATGGACACCTTCTTGAAGTCCTTCAATGGGTGGGTATCGGGGATCACCAGTTGCAACTCATCTTCGTACAGCAGCAGGCCATGCAGCCCTGGCTGGCGCGGCGGCAGGTAGCTGATACCGATGTCCAGGCTGCCGTTGAGCAAGCGCCGCTCGATCTCCAGCCCTGACAATTCGTAAATCTGCACCACCAGATGAGGCTGAGCCTTGCGCAGCCGTTCAAGCAGCTGCGGTACCAGGCTGGGGCGCACGGTTTGCAGCACACCGATGGCCAAGGTACGCAGCGACTGGCCTTTGAAATTGCGCATGGCCTCGTGAGCACGCTGCAGGCCGTCGAGCAACGGCAAGGCATGGTTGTACAGGGTGTGGGCGGCCAGGGTCGGTAGCAGGCGCTTGTTGCTGCGCTCGAACAGGCTCAGGTCGAGGCTGTGCTCCAGCTGACGGATCTGTTGGGAAAGCGCAGGCTGGGACAGCGACAGGCGTTCGGCGGCACGGCCCACGTGGCCTTCTTCATACACCGCGACGAAATAACGCAGTTGGCGGAAATCCATAAGTAACGCTTATCAAAAATACTGGAAAAACGAAATGGTCGAAAACCCTTGTGAAGCCTAGTCTATCGCCGTATTCCAAAGGGTTACAGCGATGAATAGGTCGATTGTTACCCCGGATGAAAAACACTTTTGATAGGCAAGGCAAAATATCGAGTGTCGGCGACAAGACCGCACCGTGCCGCCCTTTACCGTGATTGGTTGGAGCCCTGATGAACCTGTTCAACCTGCGCCGCTCGGCCCCTGCCGCCGTCGCCGAGCCTAAGCGTGCGCCGGTGATCGTGCCGCAAGCTTCCGAGCTGTCGCGTGATCGCCTGATGCCCAGTGCCGAGCGTGCGGCGCAGGTATTCGTGCGTGGCCAGGGCTCCTGGTTGTGGGACAACGAAGGGCACGCCTACCTGGACTTCACCCAAGGCGGCGCGGTCAACAGCCTGGGCCATAGCCCCAGTGTGCTGGTAAAGGCATTGGGTAACCAGGCCCAGGCGCTGATCAACCCAGGCTCGGGTTTCCACAGCCGCGGCCTTTTGGACCTGGTCAATCGCCTGTGCCAAAGCACCGGCAGTGACCAGGCCTACCTGCTCAACAGCGGTGCCGAGGCCTGCGAAGGTGCGATCAAGCTGGCGCGCAAGTGGGGCCAGCTGCACCGCAACGGTGCCTATCACATCATCACCGCCAGCCAGGCCTGCCATGGCCGCAGCCTGGGTGCGCTGTCAGCATCCGACCCGCTGCCGTGCAATCGCTGCGAACCGGGCCTGCCCGGTTTCAGCAAGGTGCCGTTCAATGACTTGGCGGCGCTGCACGCGGCGGTGGACTCGCGCACCGTGGCAATCATGCTGGAGCCGATCCAGGGCGAGGCGGGCGTTATTCCGGCTACCCAGGAATACCTCAAGGGCGTGGAAACGCTCTGCCGCGAACTGGGCATCCTGCTGATCCTCGATGAGGTGCAGACCGGTATTGGCCGCTGTGGTGCGCTGCTGGCAGAAGAGACCTATGGCGTGCGCGCCGACATCATCACCCTGGGCAAGGGCCTGGGCGGTGGCGTGCCGCTGGCCGCCTTGCTGGCCCGGGGCACGGCGTGCTGCGCCGAGCCTGGTGAACTGGAAGGCAGCCACCACGGCAATGCGCTGATGTGCGCCGCCGGCCTGGCTGTGCTGGGCACCGTGCTGGAGCCTGGCTTCTTCGCTCAGGTGCAGGACAACGGCCGCCACCTGCGTGAAGGCTTAAGCCGCCTGGCTGGGCGTTATGGCCAGGGCGAAGTACGCGGGCAAGGCCTGCTGTGGGCCTTGCAACTGAAAGAAAACCTGGCCCGCGAACTGGTGGCGGCCGCCCTGTACGAAGGCCTGCTGCTGAACGCACCGCAAGCGGATGTAGTGCGTTTTTCGCCAGCGCTGACTGTGAGCAAGGGCAACATCGATGAAATGCTGTTGCGCCTGGCCCGCGCCTTTGCCCGCCTGCATGCCCAGCAGCAGGCCCGCCGCGAGATGCCGGCGTAGCTGTTTAGCAAGACCGAGAATTCTACGAACCGTCTGGCGTTCCTGCGCATCGCCCCTGGCCTGTTTCATTCGGCCCGGGGCGTTTTTTTTTGCCTGTGGAACCTCTGTGGCGCGCGGCTAGTCTTTGATGTAACCCTTCAGGAGAGACTCGCATGGACTTTATCCGCATCATTATCGCCATCCTTCTGCCACCGCTGGGTGTGTTTCTGCAGGTGGGGTTCGGCGGAGCATTCTGGCTGAATATCCTGCTGACCTTGCTGGGTTACATTCCGGGGATCGTGCACGCGGTCTATATCATCGCCAAGCGATGAGGTTTTCCGGGGCCGCAAAGCGGCCCCAAACTCTCAGTGCTTCAACACCCGGCAATAGAATTTCCACTCTTCTTCCAATGCATGCGCCAGGTTCTCCGCTTTGCGGAACCCATGCCGCTCTCCGGCATAGAAGTGCCCCTCAGCCTCGATCCCGTTAGCCTGCAACGCCGCCAGCATCGCGCGGGTCTGTTCCGGCACCACCACCGCATCCAGCTCGCCCTGGAAGAAAATCACCGGCACCTTGATCTGCCCTGCATGCAGCAAAGGCGTGCGCTGGCGATAACGCTCGGCGTCCTGCTGCGGGTCGCCGATCAGCCAGTCCAGGTAGTCGCCCTCGAACTTGTGGGTGGCACGGCCCAGGGCCACCGGGTCGCTGACCCCGTACAGGCTGGCGCCGGCACGGAACACATCATGGAATGCCAGGGCGCACAAGGTGGTATAGCCACCGGCGCTGCCGCCGCGGATGAACGCCTTGTGTTTGTCGACCCAACCCTGAGCCGCCAGGTATTCGACCGCTGCGCAGGCATCGGCCACATCGCTTTCGCCCCAGCGCAGGTGCAGTGCCTGGCGGTACTCCCGGCCATAGCCGGTGCTGCCCCGGTAGTTCAGGTCGGCCACGGCAAAGCCGCGCTGGGTCCAGTACTGGATGCGTGGGTCGAGCACGGGGTAACAGGCCGAAGTCGGCCCACCGTGGACGAACACCACCAGCGGTGCGGCGCCTTGCGACTGCACTGGCGGGTAGAAGAAGCCATGGGCCTGCTCGCCGTCACTGCCATAGTGGATGGGCTGCGGCAGGCTGATGCGCCCTGCCGGTAGCACCTCGGCACCACCGGCCAGCACACGGACCTCGTGGTTGCCGCGGTCGATGGCAATCACTGCCGGCGGGCTGATAGGCGAGGCGGCAATGGCATAGAGGTGTTCGGCATCCATGGCCAGGTTGCGAAAACGAGTATAAGCACTGGCAAACCGCGCCATGCGGCCATCTTCGCCACGCAGCCCCAATTGCCCGAAGCCATCCTGGAACCAGCTGGCCAGGTAGCTTTGCGGCCCCAGTGGCAGCCAGGTGCAGGTGCCCAACTGCCAAGGCGCTGCTGCATGGTCCGCCGACTTGGCGGGCAAGGCTTGCCAGTGACCCTCGACCTCTCCCCAGGGCTGCCAGAAGCCGTTGCGGTCGGATAGGCAGTAGAGCCGGCCTTCGGCATCGAAGCGTGGTTGTTGCAGCGATTCGTCAGCGGCGGCTACACACTGCGGCGGCCCCCAGTGGCCGCTGGCATCCCGTGTGCGGCTCATCAGGCGGGTCACGGTCCAGGGCTGTGCAGGGCGGTCCCATTCGATCCACGCCAGGCGTTGGCCATCGGCACTCACGGTGGGTGCGGCGTAGAAATCGGCACCCTCGGCGAGTACCTCACGGCGGCTTTCGCCCAAAGCGACGAGGCGATGCTCCACCTGCTCGGCATGGCGCTCCTCGACGGCCAGCACCTGGCTGTCGTGCCACTGCACATCGCCATAGCGGCAGCTGGCATCGCGGGTCAGAGCACGCGGTAGCAAATCGTCCAGCGGCTGGGTGTAGACCTGCTGGTCCTTTTCGTTGACGAACACCAACCCGTCGCCACCCAGGCAGAAGCTGCCACCGCCATACTCGTAGGCCCGGCTGCGCACGCTGAAACCATCTGGCGTCAGGCAGCGGGCCTGGTAGTGCAGCCAGTGCCAGATACGGCAAGCACCATCGGCCGGGCGAAATTCGATCCAGAACAGCCCGTCGGCACTGACTTTGAGTTCGGCGAAGTCGGTGCCGGCGGCCACCGCCTGGGCCGCGCTGAATTCAGCCGCGGGCGATGACACGTGAGTTTCGATCATTGCGGAAGGTCATCTGTTCAATGGCGAGCTGGGCGGTTTCTGCCTCCTCGCGGGCCTTGAGGATGATGCCGTGGTCGGCCGACTTGGCGCATACCGGGTCGGCGTTGCTGGCATCGCCGGTCAGCATGAAGGCCTGGCAGCGACAGCCGCCGAAGTCCTTTTCTTTCTCGTCGCAGGAGCGGCACGGTTCGCGCATCCACTCATAACCACGGAAGCGATTGAAGCCGAACGACTCGTACCAGATATGGTGCAAGTCATGCTCGCGCACATTGGGGAATTGCACCGGCAGCTGGCGCGCGCCGTGGCAGGGCAGGGCGGTGCCGTCCGGGGTGATGGTGAGGAACAGGTTGCCCCAACCATTCATGCAGGCTTTGGGGCGTTCTTCGTAGTAGTCCGGGGTAACGAAGATCAGCTTGCACGGGTTGCCCTCGGCCTTGAGTTTGTCCCGGTATTCGTTGGTGATGCGTTCTGCCCGCTCGAGCTGCACGCGAGTCGGTAGCAGGCCCAGGCGGTTGAGGTGCGCCCAGCCGTAGAACTGGCAGGTGGCAAGCTCGACGAAGTCGGCCTCCAGGGCAATGCACAGCTCGATGATGCGGTCGATCTTGTCGATGTTGTGCCGATGGGTGACGAAGTTGAGCACCATCGGGTAACCGTGGGCTTTCACCGCGCGGGCCATTTCCAGCTTTTGTGCAAAGGCCTTCTTCGAGCCAGCCAGCAGGTTGTTCACCTGCTCGTCGCTGGCCTGGAAGCTGATCTGGATATGGTCCAGGCCGGCCTTCTTGAAATCGGCGATGCGCGCCTCGGTCAGGCCAATGCCCGAGGTGATCAGGTTGGTGTAGTAACCCAGCCTGCGAGCCTCGCCAATCAGCTCGGCAAGGTCCTGGCGCACCAGCGGTTCACCGCCAGAGAAGCCGATTTGCGCGGCGCCCATTTCCCGTGCTTCAGCCATCACCTTGAACCACTGTTCGGTGCTCAGCTCTTGGCCCTGGGCGGCGAAGTCCAGCGGGTTGGAACAGTACGGGCACTGCAGCGGGCAGCGGTAGGTGAGCTCGGCCAGCAGCCACAGCGGCAGGCCGACCGCAGGCGTAGGCGGCAACTCAGGCGAGGACGATCCAGTGTTCGGCACGGGCCACCTCCATGAATTGCTCGATGTCATCGGCCACTTCCGGGACATCGGGGAATTGCTGTTCGAGTTCGCTGATGATCGCTGCCACGTCACGCTGGCCGTCGATCAGGCCACCGATCAGGCTGGCGCTTTCGTTGAGCTTGATCATGCCCTCGGGGTACAGCAACACATGGCCCTTTTGCGCCGGCTCGTACTGGAAGCGGTAGCCGGGGCGCCAGTTCGGCACTTGATTGCGATCAAGACTCATAGGGTGATCCCCTTGTGCCACACCCGGTCCTGGGTGACGGAGTGATAAGGCGGGCGGTTCAGCTCGTAGGCCATGCTCATGGCGTCGAGCATGCTCCAGAGGATATCCAGCTTGAACTGCAGGATCTCCAGCATACGCTCCTGGCCCGCGCGGGTGGTGTAGTGCTGCAGGGTAATCGCCAGGCCGTGCTCCACGTCGCGCCGGGCCTGGCCAAGGCGGGTGCGGAAGTACTCGTAGCCGGCCGGGTCGATCCACGGGTAGTGCTGTGGCCAACTGTCCAGCCGCGACTGGTGGATTTGTGGGGCAAACAGTTCGGTCAGCGAGCTGCTGGCGGCTTCCTGCCAGCTGGCGCGGCGGGCGAAGTTGACGTAGGCGTCCACGGCAAAGCGTACGCCGGGCAGTACCAGCTCCTGGGAGCGCAGCTGGTCGGGGTCGAGGCCGACGGCCTGGCCCAGGCGCAGCCAGGCTTCGATGCCACCGTCCTCGCCGGGTGCGCCGTCGTGGTCGAGCAGGCGCTGGATCCACTCTCGGCGCACTTCGCGGTCCGGGCAGTTGGCCAGGATCGCGGCATCCTTCATCGGGATGTTGACCTGGTAGTAGAAACGGTTGGCCACCCAGCCCTGGATCTGCTCGCGGGTGGCGCGGCCTTGGTACATCGCCACATGGTACGGGTGATGGATGTGGTAATAGGCGCCTTTGGCGCGCAGAGCCTGCTCGAATTCGGCAGGGGACATGGGCAGTGCGTCGCTCATCGGGCCTCCTTACAACTCGATGCTCATGCCGTCGAAGGCAACTTCCACACCGCGGCGCAGGACTTCGGCGCGCTCGGGGGAGTCTTCATCGAGAATCGGGTTGGTGTTGTTGATGTGGATAAGCACTTTGCGCTGGCGCGAGAAGCCGTCCAGCACTTCGAGCATGCCGCCAGGGCCATTTTGCGCCAGGTGGCCCATCTCGCGGCCGGTGCGGGTGCCGACACCACGGCGCTGCATTTCATCGTCCTCCCACAGGGTGCCGTCGACCAGCAGGCAGTCGGCGTCGTGCATCATCGCCAACAGCTTGCCGTCGACCTGGCCCAGGCCTGGGGCGTAGAACAGCTTGCCGCCGGTACGAGTGTCCTCGACCAACAGGCCCAGGTTGTCGCCTGGGTGCGGGTCGAAACGGTGCGGCGAGTACGGCGGTGCAGCGCTGCGCAGGGGGAAGGGGGTGAACTTGAGGTTGGGGCAGGCCTCGATGACGAAGCTGCCTTCCAGCTCGATGCGGTTCCACTGCAGGCCACCGTTCCAGTGGCTGAGCATGTTGAACAGCGGGAAACCGGTGGTCAGGTCCTGGTGGACCATGTCGGTGCACCACACTTGGTGCGGGCAACCTTCGCGCAGGCTGAGCAGGCCAGTGGTGTGGTCGATCTGGCTGTCCAGCAGGACGATGGCGTTGATGCCGGTGTCGCGCAGGGCCCGGGCCGGTTGCATGGGCGCAAAGGCCTGCAGTTGGGCGCGGATGTCGGGCGAGGCATTGCACAGAACCCAATGCACGCCGTCGTCGGACAGGGCGATGGACGACTGGGTGCGTGCCGTGGCGCGCAGGGTGCCGTCACGGTAGCCCTTGCAGTTGACGCAGTTGCAGTTCCACTGTGGGAACCCGCCACCGGCGGCGGAGCCGAGAACCTGGATGTACATGGCCACTCTCTATGCAAAAAACCGGATCGGAAAAACGAAAACGCCCCGGCAGGCCGAGGCGTGAAACCCTAAGCCGGGCTTAGCGGTTAGCGAAGTACATGGTGACTTCGAAGCCGATACGCAGATCAGTGTATGCAGGTTTGGTCCACATGGAATTACTCCTTCCGGATGAGGGTTGGGATGCTCAGCTACTACTTGGGTACCGCCACGCGTCGGCAGTTCCCTGAAACTGGGATTGCGCTATCTTACAAGAAAAATTTGTACCGAAAGGTTAATTATTCGAAAAGCGCCGTTGCAGTTCGCGTAACAATCATCGTGCAGCGCCTTGCCAGGAAGGGTTTGGCGCGGCAGCGTTGGCCAGGCATAGCCAAGTGGAACCTGTGTCGAGCAGGTTGCTCAGCAGGTGGTCCAGATCCGTCTGCCACGTGTTCAGGATAGCCCTGCGCAGTGCATCCAGCCTGCCGGGTTGTGTAGCCAGGTGTGTCTGCCACGCCCATTCGGCGACGTCGGCATTGGCCATGGCGGGCTCGTCGAATTGCTCGGCCAGGGCTTGGCGGGCGGCCGGGTCCAGGGTGACACCCTGGCGCAACAGGGCGAGCAGGTGGTCGAGGACCTGCGCTTGGCCGGTATGGGGGGACTGCACGCCGAACAGTAGACCGCCGACCCCCTCGACCTGACGAAAGGCGCTGAACACCGCGTAGCCGAGTTGCAACTCTACCCGCAGGCGTTGGTAAACCGGCCCCTGCAGCAGTTGCGCTAGCAGGCGGCCTGCGGCTTCGCTGGCGGGAGGCAGCGGGCAGAACAGCAGCAGGGCATATTCGCTGCCAGCCACTTCGGCATGCTGCCAGCGACGGTTGGCCCATGTGGGCAGGGAGCCAGGCCGTGCGCCTTGCCCGGGGCAGTGCTGCAACGCGGTAGCCAAGGCGTTCAGCGCGGCATCGTCGAAGCCCGCAGCCAGGCCATGCCAATTTGCGTGCTGCCACAGGCTGTCGAGTTGCTGCTGTTTCAGCGTGCCGGCCGGTGCCGCTGTGGGCGGGGTATGCAGCACCGTGTCTGGCAGTTGCTTGAGCAAGGCCCTGATAGGGATCAGTGCCGGGGGCGGCGCCGCGCTGGGCAGCCAGCAACTGGAAGGGGGGGTGAGCATCAAAGCCAAGGCCTGCGGCACTGCGCGCAGCACCGCGGCCGGCAGCCCGGCGCAGCGCAACTGCCAGTATTCCCCTGCGGTGGTGTATTGCAGTTGCACCGAGGCGCGTTCACATCGCTCCTGCAGCGGCGCGAGGGCCTGTTCAAGCACGCCCTGCAAGCGCTGGCGCACAGCCGAAGGCACGTGCCAGCGTAAGTAGAGTGCCGCATATTGGCGGGTGCCGGGGAGCTGGTCACTGATCGTCAGTGCGTTCGGTAGAGGCTGCGCCATGGCGGTGGGTAAGTCAGCCATCAGCAACGGCTCGACCGTGGGTATCTGCCATTGCCCATGATTGCTGCATGGCAGGTCATCCAGCAGGGCACGAAGGGCCTGCAAACCTTGTGTATCCAACTGGCTGAACGGCAACCCGGTACTGTCCCGGCGGGCCAGTTCAAGTGCGCTGGCACTGCGTTCGCCGCTGTGCTGCAGCAAGCCGAAGTCACGGTTCAGCTGTGCGAGATCGGCTTGTCGGATGAAATTGAACCAACCGTGCAGCAGGTCATTGGCTTCATCTGGGCAGGCGTCGGAGCTGAGCTTCAGGTCCAGGTGCCACAGCAACTGCCCGGCGAAGGCATACAGCTTTTCGGCCTTGAAACCTTGCAGCCAGCCACGCTCGCGCAGTGTACCCAGCCAGGTACCTGGGCGGCTGTCATTCAGGCAGGCAATCAGCAGTTCCAGCGCCTGCTCGGCACCTGCCGGAAGGTGCTCGTGGATAAAAGCCAGTGGCATAGTCGCCGCCGACAGGGGCGGTGGCTGAAGGTGCGGTACTCGCGTGCCCGTGGCGAACTGCTGAGCATGCTGCCGGCCCAGTTGCTCCAGTTCAACCAGCGGTTGCGGGCCGCACAGGCTCAAGACGATCTGGCCGCCTTGGTAAAAGCGCCGGTGAAAGCCCCCAAGCGCTTGCTGGAAGGCCGGGTCCTGCAGGGCCAGGGTGTATCGGTTGCCGGCATGAAAAGCGCTCAGCGGATGAGCGGGCGACAGCGTCTGCAGCAAGGCGAATTGCTGCTGGGCCTGTGGGTTGCGCGACCAGGCGATGAACTCGGCGTGAATCACTTCGCGCTCGCGGCGTTGGCGCGCGATGCCCAGGTCAGGCTCGGCCAGCATCTGGCACAGGCGCTCGAGGCCTGCGGCCAAGGCATTAGGCGGGACTTCGAAGAAAAAATCGGTGGTGCGTTCACGGGTACTGGCGTTGACCTGGCCACCGAGGGCCTGCACGTAGCGCATCAGGCCATCGTCCAGGGGGAAGCGCGGGGTGCCGAGGAAGAACAGGTGCTCGAGGAAGTGGGCCAGCCCTGGCCATTTTCCCGGCGCGTCATGGCTACCCGCGTGCACCCGCAATGCGGCGGCCGCGCGCTTCAGGCGCGGGGCATGGCGCAGGGTAAGCTGCAGGCCGTTGGCGAGGGTGAGGTGGCGGGTGGCGTCAGGCATGGGGGCTCCGGTTGCTGCTGTCCATGCTAACCCATTTGTGTAGCGGGCCCGCGAAAGGGCTATCAGCCTTTACGCAGGTGAAGCTCCTGGCGCAAATCGTTCAGATAAGGAAACGCCAAGCGCCCCTGCACCACCTGATCATGTTCAAGCTCCGCCAACAACTGGCATTCATCCTGCCCGGCCATGGCTAGCACACTGCCATCCGGCCCGATGAGGCTGCTCTGCCCGCAGTAGTGAATCTCGTCTTCCGCACCGCAATAATTGGCATACACCAGGTAACACTGGTTCTCCTGCGCCCGCGCCCTCACGGTCACCTGGCAGGTAAAGTCGTACGGCGTCATGTTCGCGGTCGGCACCAGTATCAGCTCTGCGCCATCGAGCGCCAGGCGCCGAGCGTTCTCCGGGAACTCGATGTCGTAGCAGATCAGCAGGCCGACTTTCCAACCGTCAAATTCCACCACCGGGGACAGGTCGGCGCCTGGGCTGAACATCGAGCGGTCCAGGTCACCGAACAGGTGGGTCTTGCGGTAGTTGCTGAGGCTGCGGCCATGCGCATCGATCAACTGTACGCTGTTGTAGATTGCCCCGTCGTCGCCGCGCTCGGGGTAGCCATAGACGATAGCGATGCGCTGCGCCTGGGCGATCTCCACCACCGCCATCGCCGTCGGGCCATCGTCGGCTTCAGCCAGGCGCTCGACCTGGGCCAGGCCGATGTTGTAGCCCGTCAGGAACATTTCCGGACACACCAGCAACTGTGCGCCGCGTTCGGCCGCCAGCTGCGCCTGGTGGCGCAGCCGTTGCAGGTTGCCGGGCACGTCCAGTGGCTTGGGTGCACCCTGGAACAGAGCGATGCGCATGGTGCCTCCTTGTCTCAGTCTGCCAGGGCGATCGGGCCGATTTCGTCGAACACGTCGCCTGGGCCGGGGTTGTCCGGGTGGGTGTGGCCACCGAAGTGGTTCATGATACCCCACACCGCATTCAGCGACGTTTGCACCGCGCCTTCCACCCAGGCCGGGGTCCACGACACGTCGTCACCGGCAATGAAGATGCCGCGCTGCTCGGCGGGCATGTCCTGCTGCATGAAGTGCGCGTACATGCGCTGGTTGTAGCGGTAGTGGCCCGGCAGCGCCCCCTTGAAAGCGCCAAGGAAGTGCGGGTCGGCTTCCCAGGAAATGGTGATCGGGTCGCCGATGATGTGCCCTGCGATGTCGGTTTTCGGGTAGATCTTCTTCAGCGCATCCAGGGCCAGCTGCACGCGCTTTTCCACCGGGTGCGGCAGCATCTTCAGCGCATCGCTCATCCAGGCGTAGGACAGGCAGATCACCCCCGGCTTGTCGTCACCGTTGTCGAACAGGTAAGTGCCGCGGGTAAGCCGGTCGGTGAGGGTCATGCTCATCAGGTCGCGGCCGGTTTCCGGGTCCTTGTCCTTCCAGAACGGCCGGTCGACCATGACGAAGGTCTTCGACGACTGCATGTAGCGGGTGCGGTCCAGAGCCATCCACATTTTTTGCGAGAACAGCGATTCCTCGCAGTCGATCTGGGTGGTCAGCAGCCAGGTCTGGCAGGTGGCGAGTACCGCGCTGTAGTGGCGGGTGTCGCCCCAGTTGTCGGTGACCGCCAGGCGTCCATCGGAAGCGCGGGCAATGCGCTTGACCCCGGTACGCGGCGCGCCGCCGTGCAACGTGCTCAGGCTGGTGCCCTGCGGCCAATGCACGCAGCGCTCCGGTACATGGCGCCAGATGCCTTGCGGCACTTGTTCCACACCGCCGACCACCAGGTGCTGGTGGTCGTCGCAGTTGGTCATCACCACGCGGAAAATTTCCAGCATCGAGTTGGGGAAGTCCGAATCCCAGCCACCGGTGCCGAAACCGACCTGGCCGAACACTTCGCGGTGCTGGAAGCTCAGCTTGGCAAACGAGCGCGAGGTGGCGACGAAGTCGTAGAAGGTGCGGTCGTCCCACAGCGGCACCAGCTTGTTCCACAGTGCCTTCAGGCGCGGTACGTCGCGGTCGCGGATGGCTTGCTGGATTTCGGCGAACTGGGCGCCGCTTTCCAGCGCATCAGCCCAGGCATCGGCCACTTCATGAAACAGCTTGGGCAGGTCGCTGGTTTTTTCGGCGTAGTAGGTCTGGCCTTCCAGGTCGATCACCGTGCTGCCCGAGGCCGGGGTCAGCGGGTTGGGGAAAGGCTTGGTTTCCAGGCCCAGCTTGTCCACGTAGTGATAGAAGGCCGTGGACGACACCGGGAAGCGCATGCCACCCAATTCGGCGATGATCCCATCGGTGCCGTTGAAGGCTTGCGAGCGCAGCCGGCCACCCAGCTTGGAAGCCTCGTACACCACCGGTTTGAGGCCCAGCTTCATCAACTCGTAGGCCGCCACCAGGCCGGCGATACCGGCACCTATGATGGCTACTTCTTCACCCTGGCGATCAACCGGAATGCTGCCCAGGCCCGCGGGGTGCTCCAACCAGTCGTCGAAAGCGAACGGGAAGTCCGGGCCGAAGATGGTGATCGGCTTCTTGCCGTCGGCGGGGTGGCGGTTTTTCTTGTTCATGAAGTGACCTTGCCAGAGAGGCTGCGCGGGGAGCGGAGCCTGAGTATAGGAGATGCCTGGGGGTCATTTTAGGGCGTGGGGTTTTCGTAATTAAGGCGCAGAGTGGTGTCTGAATGTAGTTTGTTTCGTCGGAATAACATGCGTCATATACATTACGACGACTTAGAAATCAGAGCGGCTGCCCGCGATCTACCTTGCTACTGAGACCCCCAACGAATGGCTTGACCTCGATTCCACCGAAGCCCCTACCAGATCTTGCAGGTGCCAAGCCTGTGCAAGTCCTCTATAAAACTGCACTCCATCCCTAAGGAACCCCAGCAATGCACATGGAAGAGCACACACTGAGCGAAATGGACGATGAGCTGAAACTCATGCTCGGCCGCTTTCGGCACGAACAATTCGTCGAGAAACTCGGATGGCGGCTGCCCGCCCATCCGAGCCAGGCAGGTTGTGAATGGGATCAATACGACACCGAACACGCCCGCTACCTCCTGGCGTTCAATGCAGACCGCGCCATCGTTGGCTGCGCCCGGCTGATTCCCACCACGCTCCCCAACCTGCTTGAAGGGGTGTTCAGCCATGCCTGCGCCGGGGCGCCGCCCAAGCATCCAGCCGTCTGGGAAATGACTCGCTTCACCACCTGCGAACCGCAATTGGCGATGCCGTTGTTCTGGAGAAGCCTCAAGACGGCCGCCCTGGCGGGCGCAGAGGCCATCGTCGGGATCGTCAACAGCACCATGGAGCGCTATTACAAAATCAACGGAGTCCACTACGAACGGCTGGGCCCGGTCACGGTGCACCAGAATGAGAAAATCCTCGCCATCAAACTCTCGGCCCACCGCGAGCACCATCGCAGCGCGGTCGCACCGTCAGCCTTCATGTCCGGCACATTATTGAAAGAGACAGCTTGATACGGGCCGAGTCGTCCTTTTTGAATGCCCCTCAGATATAGCCCATCGCGACTGCGTAAGACACTGCCTGCACGCGGTTACTGGCGCCGATTTTGCGCTGGATGTTGCGGTGATGGTAATTCACGGTATCGGTGCACACCCCCATGATCACGCCGATTTCCTCCGAGGTCTTGCCGTCGGCCGTCCAGCGCAGCACATCACATTCCCTCCCACTGAACGCCACGCCCGTATTGAAGACACGCACGTCGCTCTCCAGCTCGGAAATTTTCTCGTGGGCCGCGGCGGCAAAGGCTCTGGTCACCGGCTTCAAGGCTTCAAATTCCTGAAGGCTGATGGGGTTGTTCTTGCGCGCCAGGCTTAACACCCCGACCCTCCCCTGGGCGTTGAACGAGGGTTGTGCCAGGCCGTGGCATAAATGTGAATCCTTGGCTTCAGACCACAGGTCCGCGCATCCCCGGAACAACTCATTGCTCCATAGAATGGGGGCCGACGAGACTTTGCTGTGCTTCACCGTGGGATCGATCACCGCGTAGTTAGCCGCCTGATATCGCTGCACCCAGTCCTCGGGGTAATTGCCGTACATATAAGTCCTGGGCCGCATGAACGGGGTCACGCTGCACATGCCGTAGGCAAAAAAATCAAACCGTAGTTCGCGCAAGGCCCTCAACGCGACAGCCGTAAACTCCTGCATATCCATGGTTCGCGCAAAGATACTATAAAAGTACGCATCCCATCCCAACTGCTGCCCTAATTCCATTTTGAGCACCACTAAAGTTGAAAACAGGCCGTTAGACTAGACCAACCTGAATCTCTGTCAACAAGCAAAATCACATCGTCATAGAAGGCTTTGCGCTAGCACTAGATTCATTGCGCCTAATCCAACCAACTACTTAGAACATTGCATCCCGGCGATGTTAGTAAGCCATTACCGCCTCTCAGCCGACGAATGAACCTGCCTCTTCACAATAATGCAACAGTTCATTCGGTGGGCTGCAGCCAACCCGTTCATACGCTAATCACTACAAGATCTGGTAGTCCACCCCCAAGAAACGCAGGTGTATAAACAACACCCGCTCAGCACCGCCAATGATCGACGTGGTGGTCTTCTCCACGCCGTCGACACTGCCGATCTGGTCAAGCAACTGGTCAAGCTGTTCGGGCGAGTCCGTACGCAGCCAGGCCACGTAGTCGAATTCTCCGCTTACCGCACACAGCTGCTGCACCTGCCCCATGGCACTCAGGCGCCGCACAACTTCCTTGCCGGAACGCGGCTGTACTTTGATCCCCACGTACGCCTGCAGCCCGCCGCCTATCACACTCTGGCCCAGGCGCACGCCATAACCGGAGATGACTTTGTTCTTCTCCAGCCGCTCCAGGCGTGAGTTGACGGTGGTACGGGCAATGCCCAGCTGGCGGGCGAGGGTGGCGACGCTTTCGCGGGCGTTGATCTGCAACAGGGCGATCAGCTGGCGATCGATTTCATCCAGCGTGATGGAGCGGGAATCCGACATGGCGAGTCTCTGCGGTTGGCCCGCTAGCCTAGCCAGCCAATGCCGATGAGGGCAAGGGCCGTCACAGCTGACCACGCTGGCCCGATGACTTTGCCTTCGGCATGATGAAGCGCTAGTCCAACGAGAACCTCAGCGTGAACCTCGACCACCTGCTCGAATGCTGGCGACTGGAAGTCTCCAACAAGAAAAGGCCCGGACGCCGAATCAGTTTGCTGTTCAACGTGCTGCGCCGCGCCCGCAAGGACAACAAACTGCGTTTTCTCTTTGCCTACCGCCTGGCCCAGTACCTCGACGCCCATGGTGGCCTGGCACGGCGTCACGCCCGGCGCATGCAACAGCGGCTAAACCTCAAGTACGCCGTGGACATCGATATAGGTGCACACATCGCGCCCGGCCTGCGCATCGCGCACCTACCGGGGGTAGTGATCACCCGGCACGTGCGCATCGGGCGCAATTTCTTCATCCGGCAGAACTGCTCGATCGGCATCAAGACCCTTGGCCTAGAGGAATACGCGCTGCGCATTGGCGACAATGTGAGCATGGGCGCCAATAGCTGCATTGTTGCCGATCGCATCGATATTGGCGACGACGTGGTGATTGGCGCTATGTCGCTGGTTACGCGGGATATTCCGGCTGGCATGACCTTCTACAACCAGCGGCAGGTAGTGATGCGGCCGAGTGCGCAGTAGTTATCAGCTTAAAGTTTTTGCAGCGGTGGGCGCCGTGGATGTTGGGGCAGAGTGGGAGTGCTCCCAAGGGTTCTTCTAGCACTGGCTAGCGAGGCGGATGGCGCCTGGACGCTATGGTGGCTGGTTGATATCTTTGCCGCCGCCACCCACCCGGGAACGCTCTCGCACAAGGACTCGCAATGAACAAGATGATGGTAAGCCCCTGGTTGATGGTCTCGCCTGATGGGCCGGTCACCTGTGCTTTCGATGACGACCAACAGGTGCATCTACGCCAAGGCGGCCTGGATGGCGCTTGTGGGCCCTACAGTGTTGTCATGGCGCTTATCACGTTGGGCGTAATGCGGTATGACGAAGCTACAGAAATGCACCAGTGGCATGGCAACAGTCGAGAAGGGCGGTTTCGGAACGAAATTCGCAATCTAGGGGCGTTGGTCTCTGGTGGTACCGATCATAAAGACATGATTCGGCTCGTCGATTGCTTCAGTGGTCTCGGTGTCGGTGCCGAGTATGTGAGTGGCAGTAAAAAGGAAATCGTAGAGCAGGTTGAGCATGCCATCGATAGCCAGTGCGCTCCGATTGTCGGTGTTCGCTTCAGTGGCGGCGGTGGGCACTGGATGATGGTAGTGGGTTACCAAGGTTATGAAGATGAGGATGGTTTCCAGCTGACTCACATCCTCTGTCTGGACCCCGCAAGCGAAACGCCTCGGACCAGTTTGTGGAACGCAGTCATCAATGTGTACGAAGAGGATGGCAGCTCGGTGGGAAGTGGGCCGCTGCCTTCTACCTATTGGGGCTACGATGGGCAGCGCGTGAGTTGCCGGGTTGAAGATGCCTTGGTGATTTGCGGGGCAGATTGATGTCTGGCACAAAAAAGCCGTGCAACTGCGCGGCTTTGTCGTATCTGGTGGGCCCACACGAACTTGAATCGTGGACTAAAGGATCAGAGTTAGCTTGCTACATGTGATAGTAGCAGAAATCTACTGTAAGCAAGAAAAGGTACAGTAACATTAAGCCAGCATCGCAGCGATGTTTGAGCGAAATTTAAGGTAAGTCAACGAATCTTTTCAGTGTACCTCCATTGTACCTCGAAGCCCTCCCAGGGATTAGCTAGCACGACGGCCTGCAGCCCGTATTGAGCTGTTCGTGCCTAGGCTCTCTGAGCTTCCAGCCAAATCAGAATTTTTTCACCTAAGATTTGGATGTAGCGGGAGATGTAATTGCAGAGCAGGTGAGGATAATCATGCTCGATTGAGACTTTCTCGCCAACAAAGTAAAATCTAATTGACACTAGTTCTGTTTCGCTGCTTTTTGTGTAACGACCTCTGTCTTCACTGCAGAGATAAGATTTCCGCTCTACTATGGTTCTAATTGTGTCGGCGTCTTTTGATAGCTGAAGCAGTCCGCCTGCATGCATTAGACAATTTCGAATCTTCTGTGCGCACTTGATAGGCTCGTGCACTGCAATGGTTTCAAGAGGTATTCCTAGCTTCCTGAAGTAATTGAATATTTTTTCGACGCCCGCGCCATTTATGGATGACAGTTGGATTTCGGATGCTTGTTCAGTTGCGATTGCAAGCCGCAAAATATAAGCTTCGAATAGTGAAAGCGTAGAAAATAGGTTGCCAGATGAAATCATATATGGATAGGTGTTGTCCCATCGACGCTTATGAATCGCCGCGCGTGCGGCGATTATTTCTGCATGCTTTTCGATGTCAGGAAAGTAGTGAGTGACTTTTTCTGCTTCAATAGCTTGCTCATGCGTAATGGTATAATGGCTTTTCCAGACAAAATCCATTATATCAACCCATTCGGTCGCGGCGCTGTTTAATATTTGAGAAACCTCGTATGAGCACCTTTCAGATGGTGACATGTTTTTCTTTGCGAGCAGTTCTTGTACGAAGGCATCTATCAAGTTTTCCCTAACCATTCGAGTGTTCTACCAGTGTCAGCTGAGGATTTAAATTTGATATTAATTAGTTTTGTTCTGGTTCTGGTTCTGGATCAGGAAGAGCATAAGTATTTAGCTGGTCGATAACTAATTCCGCATATTGTGTTATTAACGACCTTGTGTAATCAATTAGCTCGTTCAATTCGCGACTGCCTGAGGCTGTGAAAGACGCTCCGTGCCCGATAGCGTTTCTCATTCCTACGAGCCTCAGGGAGCCCAGGCGTGTATCGCGATAGTTGGCGATCACCTCGGATGATAGAGCTGCGAGCGAATATTTTCCCTGGTCGCCTCGGCCTTTTGCGCGGTGGGCTTCTTGGTAGGGCTGACTTCGCGCAGATGTCGCTGCAGCGCATTTTCGAGTGTCAGCCGCTCGGACCCGCTGCGCTGGATATACACACCCCGCACCATTTCATCTTCGGTGCGCCGTGACCAATCCTCGGCGTCGCGTTTGGTGCGGAAGGTTTTGGCGTTGGTCGGCCATCCGGTTTTGCGGATGACAGCCTTCCAGGTGCCGGCAGGGGTTTTGACGATTGTAGCCATCT
This sequence comes from Pseudomonas sp. LFS074, assembly GCF_047978165.1. Taxonomy (NCBI): domain Bacteria; kingdom Pseudomonadati; phylum Pseudomonadota; class Gammaproteobacteria; order Pseudomonadales; family Pseudomonadaceae; genus Pseudomonas; species Pseudomonas sp. LFS074. The sequence goes on from NZ_JBFPFV010000001.1 coordinate 444,252, forward strand.
GAAGGACTCCAAAGGCGTGCAAGCGAAGCCGCACTGTACCTAATTTGTACCTTTAGACCATAGGACTGTACTGAGGTGGTTCCACCAAAAACACGAAAGCCGCGTAGTACGCGGCTTCAAGGTTGGTGGGCCCACACGGACTCGAACCGTGGACCAAAGGATTATGAGTCCTCTGCTCTAACCGACTGAGCTATAGGCCCTCAGTAAGTGGCCGGATTATAACGAGGGTTTCGCACCTGTGCCATCTGAAAGATCTGATAGTGCTATGCGAAGGAACGCGGCCGCGAACTCGTCTGGTGGCAGCGGCAGGCTGACGATGTAGCCCTGGATCTGCTCACACCCTTCCGCTGCCAGAAAACGCTGCTGGGCCTGGTTTTCCACGCCTTCGGCAATGATCGTCAGCTGCATGCTGCGGCCAAGGGCAATGATCGCGCGGGCGATGGCGGCATCGTGTGGGTCGTCGGGCAGGCCGCGGATGAAGGACTTGTCGATCTTGAGAATATCCAGCGGCAGGCGCTTGAGGTAGCTCAGCGAGGAATAGCCGGTGCCGAAGTCATCGATAGCCAGTTGCACGCCCAGTTTCTTCAACTGGTACAGCACGGCCAGGGCCTCTTCTGCCTGGCTCATGATGAAGTTCTCGGTAATTTCCAGCTGTAGGTCACCGGCCTTTAGCTGGTAGTGCTTTAGCAACTGTTCGATGCGCCGGGCCAGGTGCGGGTGGCGCAGCTGGGCGCCGGCAAGGTTGATCGACAGCGGGCCGAAGGGTTGGTAGTGCTGTTTCCAGGCCTGCATCTGTCGGCAGGCTTGCTCCAGAACCCAGTCACCGAGCTGGAGAATGGTGCCATTCTCTTCCGCCAGGTGGATGAAGTGCTCTGGTGGCACCTCCCCAAAGGTTGGGTGGCTCCAGCGGATCAGCGCCTCGGCGCCTACCAGCTTCTGGGTCTTGAGGCTGAGCTTGGGCTGGAAGCACAGGCTCATTTCGTTGCGTTCGACGGCGCGGCGCAGTTCATGCTCCAAGGCGATGCGCTCGCTGGCCTGGGCGGTGAGGTCGCGGGTGTAGGCTTCGACGCGGTTGCGGCCTTTGGCCTTGGAGCGGTACATGGCGGCGTCGGCGTTGCGGATCAGTGTGGCAACGTCAGTGCCGTCCTGTGGATACAGGCTGATGCCGATGCTGGCGCTGGTGAAGAACTCGTGTTCACCGGCCTGGAACGGCGCGGCGAAACAGGCCAGCAGCTTGTTGGCGATGGTACTGGCGTCGCTGGGCTTGTGCAGGCCGGGTAGCAGGATGATGAACTCGTCGCCGCCCAGTCGGGCCACGGTGTCGACGTCGCGCACCTGCTCCTTCAGGCGCTGGGCGATGCCTTTAAGCAGCAGGTCGCCGACTGGGTGGCCGAGGCTGTCGTTGATGTGCTTGAAACGGTCGAGGTCGAGGAACAGTACCGCGCCCTGGCGGTTGGAGACTTGCGCGCAGGTGAGTACAGCCTGCAGGCGGTTCTCGAACAGGGCGCGGTTGGGCAAGCCGGTCAGCGGGTCATGGTGGGCCTGATAGTCGAGTTTGGCCTGGGCGTGCTTGATGCTGGAGATGTCTGCGAAAACCGCCACGAAGTGAGTGATCTCGCGTTCACTGTTGCGCACGGCGCTGATGGTCAGCCAGCTTGGGTAAAGCTCGCCGTTCTTGCGCTTGTTGTAGATCTCGCCCTGCCAGTGCCCTTCGTCGGTCAGCTGGTGCCACATGGCCGCATAGAAGGCGCTGTCGTGCTGGCCGGACGCGAGCAGACGCGGGGTCTGGCCGAGGGCTTCGATTTCGCTGTAGCCGGTGATTTCGCTGAAGGCGCGGTTGACAGCACTGATGTGCTGGTCAATGTCGGTGATCAGTACGCCTTCGGCAGTGTTTTCGAACACGGTGGCGGCCAACTGCAGTTTTTCCTGCATCAGGTGGCGCTCGGTGATGTCGCGGGCGATGGTCAGCATGCAGTCGACGCCGGTAATCGGCAGGGGCCGGGCGGACAGCTCGCAAAGGCGGATCTGCCCGTCGCTGCGGCGGATGTGGCAGGTGAAATCACGCACGAAGCCGTCGCGGTTGAGCTGCTCGACCAGGCGCTTGCGCTCGTTGAGGTCTACCCAGATGCCCAGGTCCAGCGAGGTCTGGTCGATGGTCGGGTTGAGGTCATAGCCGGTCAGGCGGCAGAAGCCCTCGTTCACCTCCAGCAGCAGACCGTCGCTCTGGCGCGACAGCAGCAGGCCGTCGGGGGAGGCGTGGAAGGCTTTGGCGAATTTCTCTTCCGAGGTTTGCAACTGTTGCTGGGTTTCCTTGAGCTGGCTGATGTCGCGCACCGCCACTACCAGCGCGGGGGTGCCGTCGAGTTCGAAGGTTTCGGCCGAGGTCAGGCCGGTGAACAGCTGGCCATTGCTGCGGCGGAAACTCATTTCCAGGTTACGGATGCCGCCCTGGTGCAGGTGTTCGAGCACTCGTAGGCCGCTGCCTTCGACGCCCCACAGGTTCAGGTCGGTGGCGGTACGGCCAATCACCTGGCTTTGGGTCAGGCCGATCTGCTCTTCGAAGGCTTCGTTCACCTCCAGAAGGCAGCCATCGCTGTGGCGGGCGATCAGCAGGATGTCTGGGCATTGCTGGAACACCGAGGCGAACTTCTGCTCGGACAGGCGCAGGGCGTCCTCGGTGTGCTTGGTTTCGCTGATGTCGATCATCAGGCCGCGCATCACCGGTTGGTGGCCGTGTTCGATCATGCTGACGATGTTGCGTACCCAAAGGGGCTGGCCGTCGGCGCGGATCACTCGGTAGTCCAGGCTGTGGTCGCGTCCCGCTGCGGTTTCGCTGTCGCAGTACGCCTGGGCCCAGAGGGCGTCCTCCGGGTGCAGGATGCTGCGCCAGAAGCCGGGCCGGAGCCAGTCACTCAAGGGGTAGCCGAGCAGGTCTTCGGCATGCGGTGAAACGTAGCTGTAGGTGAAGTCGTTGGCATCGGCTTCCCAGGCGATGGCTGACAGGCTCTCTACAAGGCCTCGGTAGTGGTATTCGCTGCTGCGCAGCTCTTGCTCCAGGGCGATGCGCCTGGAAATTTCCGAGCTGAGGCGGCGGTTGATGCGGATGACCACGGCCAGCACGGCCATCAGCAACAGCACCGTTGGCAAGCCATATACCAGCAGGTCAGACCAGAACATCCGCTGGTCGACTACATTGCCCACCCAGCGCTGCTGGATCTGGCTGATTTCGCTGCTGCTCATGTCGGCCATCACTTTGTCGAGAATACCGACCAGCACGGCCTTGTCGCGGGGGACGGCCATCGCCAGCTGGTAGCGGTAGGGTGTTTCGCCGCTGACGTACAGGCCGTCGAGTTTGAGCTGGCGCAGGCTCCAGATACTGGAGGCCAGGTCGCCGACCACGGCGTCCACCTGGTCGGTGGCCAGGGCCTGCAGCGTGGAGCTGACATTGGGCAGCGCCACCAGGTTGAGGTCGGGGTGGTGGGTGCGCAGCAGCTCGTGCGGGGCGTAGTTCTCGACCACGGCGATTTTCAGGCCGTACAGGTCATCCAGCTTGCGTGGTTGTGCGCCGCCTTTGTGGGCCAGGATGACAATGGGGAAGTCGAGGTACGGGCGGGTGAAGGCCAGATAGCCCTGGCGTTCGGGGGTGGACATGATGCCGGGCAGCAGGTCGATGCGGCTTTCCCGTGCCTGTGCCAGTACCTCGGTCCAGCTGCTGGGTTCGACCGGTTTGAGTGTCACGCCCAGGCGCTGCTGGATCGTGGCGATGTAATCGGCGGCCAATCCCTGGTACCGGCCCTCCTGGTCGCGAAACTCGAACGGTGGCCAAGAGGCGTCTACGCCCAGGCTCAACTGCGGGTGAGCAGCCAGCCAGGCTTTCTCCTCATCTGTCAGGGTCAGGGCGCCGGCCGTTGTGTTCCATAAAATCAGGAGCAGCAACAGAATGGCCGGCTTCAAGGGCATGGCAGCCTCGCATTCAGGTGGTCTGAAGTCGAGTGTAGACGGGCATTGCGGCAGGTGTGCTGTGGAAGGCGGGCTTTATGTTACGGGCCGCTAAAGAAAAACCCCGGCCTGGGCCGGGGTTTTGTCATCACTCGTCGAGGAAGGAGCGCAGGTGCTCGCTGCGAGTCGGGTGGCGCAGTTTGCGCAACGCCTTCGCTTCGATCTGACGAATCCGCTCACGGGTTACGTCAAACTGCTTGCCCACCTCTTCGAGGGTGTGGTCGGTGTTCATGTCGATACCGAAACGCATGCGCAGCACCTTGGCTTCGCGTGCGGTCAGGCCCGAGAGCACGTCGCGGGTGGCTTCCTTGAGGCTTTCGACCGTGGCCACGTCAATCGGGGACTGCATGGTCGAGTCCTCGATGAAGTCGCCCAGGTGCGAATCTTCGTCGTCACCGATCGGGGTTTCCATGGAGATCGGCTCTTTGGCGATCTTCAGTACCTTGCGGATCTTGTCCTCAGGCATTTCCATGCGCTCGCCCAGCTCTTCCGGGGTCGGTTCGCGACCCATTTCCTGCAGCATCTGGCGGGAAATACGGTTGAGCTTGTTGATCGTCTCGATCATGTGCACCGGAATACGGATGGTGCGTGCCTGGTCGGCGATCGAGCGGGTGATCGCCTGACGGATCCACCAGGTGGCATAGGTCGAGAACTTGTAGCCGCGGCGGTATTCGAACTTGTCCACCGCTTTCATCAAGCCGATGTTGCCTTCCTGGATCAGGTCGAGGAACTGCAGGCCACGGTTGGTGTACTTCTTGGCGATGGAGATCACCAGACGCAGGTTCGCCTCGACCATTTCTTTCTTGGCGCGGCGGGCCTTGGCTTCACCGATCGACATGCGACGGTTGATTTCCTTGATCTCGGCAACGGTCAAGCCGGTTTCGGTCTCAAGGTCGATCAGTTTCTGCTGGCAAGCGACAATGGCAGCGTCCTTTTCACCCAGGGCAGCAGCCCACTTGGTGTTGCGCTTGGCCAGGTCACCGCTCCAGGTCTGGTCGGTTTCGTTGCTCGGGAACATGCGCAGGAAGTCGGCACGCGGCATGCGGGCGTCACGGACGCACAGCTGCATGATGGCGCGTTCTTGCTGGCGCAGACGGTTCAGGGCGTCACGTACACGCTCGACCAGTACCTCGAACTGCTTCGGTACAAGCTTGATCGGCATGAACAGGTCAGCCAGGGCCTGAAGGGCCTCGATGCTTTCCTTGTGGCCACGACCGTTTTTCTTCAGGACCTTGGAGGTTGCCTGAAGTTGATCGGATACCGCACCGAAGCGTTGAGCCGCGACTACCGGGTCCGGGCCGCTCTCGGCCTCTTCCTCGTCGTCACCGCTTTCGGACTCTTCCTCTTCGTCGTCGGACTCTTCCTTCGCAGCAGCGGCCTTGGTGCCTGGGATCGGCACTTCTTCGGTCGGCGCGGCAATGTTGTCGTCAGGGTCGATGTAGCCGCTGAGTACGTCCGACAGGCGGCCACCCTCGGTGGTGACGCGGTCATATTCGCCGAGAATGTAATCGACAGTGCCCGGGAAGTGGGCGATGGCGCCCATGACTTCACGAATGCCTTCCTCGATACGCTTGGCGATTTCGATCTCGCCTTCACGGGTCAGCAGTTCGACAGTACCCATTTCGCGCATGTACATGCGCACCGGGTCGGTCGTGCGGCCGATATCGGTTTCAACGGCCGCCAACGCAGCAGCGGCTTCTTCGGCCGCGGCTTCGTCGGTGTCGGCTTCCGCCAACAGAAGGGCATCCGCATCCGGAGCACTCTCGAATACGTTGATCCCCATGTCGTTGATCATGCGGATGATGTCTTCCACCTGTTCCGGATCTGAAATATCCTCAGGCAGGTGGTCGTTGACCTCCGCGTAAGTCAGGTAGCCCTGCTCACGACCGCGGGTGATCAACTCTTTGATACGAGACTGCTGTTGCGCTTTTCCGGACATAACACCCTATCCACTGAAGGTCTTGGCGGGCAAAAAACAAGCCGAGGATTATACCCGAGCATGGGCCTCACGCGCCAGATGAGGTCGGCGTTTGTGCGGGAACATTCCGGCTCAGCAGGGCGAGGAGCTGGGTTTTTTCCTCGCTGGTCAATTCGCTTTGACGTGATTTCCTGAGCAGTTGTTCCAGGCTGCGCTCGCGTTGGCGGGCGGACAAGCTAGTTATAGTGTCGAAAAACTGTTGTTCAAGGTTGTCGGCCACGATCAGCCATTCCTTTTCCGCCAGGGCCCGCAACAGGCGACCCTGCTCGGTGCCATGCCAGCGTGCGATCAACTGCATTGAGCTTAGCCCAGGATTTTTCTGTGCGGCTTCGATCAATGCCACCAGCAGCTGGCTGTACAGGTGTTCTTCGTCGGCGAAGTGGCTGGCATCTTCTACCCTGCCGGCCAGCAGCGGGTGGTGCAGCAGGGTGCGCAGGGCGGCCAGGGTTGGTGGCTCGACCGGCGCCGGCACGCGGGGTGGCGCTTCGTCACGTTGTTGCCACGGCTTGCCACCCTTGCGGTTCTTGTCCCAGGGCTTGTCGCTCCATGGCTTCTTACCGCCGTTCTTGTTGGGCTTCCAGGCCTGCTCCTGATGAACGGGGGCGAAGTCGTGTTGCGGCATGTCGCCGTAATCGGGGGTGTAGCTGGCCATGGCGTCGTAGTCGTAGCCAGGGCCGTAGTCCGGCACGCTGCTAACCGTGGGTGCTTGTTGCGCCAGTTGCTCGACCTGCTGCGGGTCGAGGCCGGTGATTTCCTTCAGGCGGTTGCGCATGAGCTGGCGCAGGTTGGCGCCAGGGATCTTTTCGATCAACGGTGCCGCCAGGGTCGCCATGTGTGCCTTGCCTTCCAGCGAGCGTGGGTCGGCTTCGACGCTCAGTTGCTCGAAGAAGTAATCGGCCAGCGGCTGGGCGTGCTGGTTGATACGGGCCATGAAAGCGTCGGTGCCTTCGGCGCGTACCAGGCTGTCCGGGTCCTCGCCTTCGGGCAGGAACAGAAAACGTGCGCGGCGGCCATCTTGCAGGTTCGGCAAGGCCGATTCCAGTGCGCGCCAGGCGGCCTTGCGCCCGGCCTGGTCGCCGTCGAAGCAGAACAACACGCTGGGCACCACGCGGAACAGGCGCTTGAGGTGCTCTTCGCTGGTGGCGGTGCCGAGGGTGGCCACGGCATTGCGCAGGCCTTGCTGGGCCAGGGCGATGACGTCCATGTAGCCCTCGACGACGATGATCTCGTCGAGGTTGCGGTTGTGCTTGCGTGCCTCGTACAGCCCGTACAGCTCCTGGCCCTTGTGGAACACCGGGGTTTCAGGGGAGTTCAAGTACTTGGGCTTGTCGTCGCCGAGTACCCGGCCGCCGAAGGCGATGATGCGCCCGCGGCTGTCGCGGATCGGGAACATCACCCGGTCGCGGAAACGGTCGTAGCGCTTGCCGCTTTCGGCGTTCTCGATCAGCAGGCCGGCATCGATCATCACTTTCTGCTGCAGGGTGTCGGCACCCAGGTGCTTGAGCAGGTTGTCCCAGCCGGGCGGGGCAAAACCCAGGCCGAAATCGCGGGCAATCTCGCCGGACAGGCCGCGGCCCTTGAGGTAATCCACCGCCGCCTTGCGGGTCGGGTGGTTGCGCAGGGCCTGGCGGTAGAACTCCGAGGCGGCGTCCAGCAGCGGGTACAGCGGCGAATCGGTGGGCTGGCGCGGCTTCTGGTCGCGGCGGCCTTGTTCGCGGGGCACTTCCATGCCAGCGGCGCGGGCCAGCTCCTCGACGGCCTGCGGGAAGTCCAGGTTGTCGTGGTCCATGACGAAACCCAGGGCGTTGCCACCGGCGCCGCAGCCGAAGCAGTAGTAGAACTGCTTGTCGGGGCTGACCGTGAAGGAAGGGGTCTTTTCCTTGTGGAACGGGCAGCAGGCGGAGTAGTTCTTGCCGGTTTTTTTCAGTTGGACGCGCGAACTCACCACGTCGACAATGTCGAGGCGGTTGATAAGGTCGTCAATGAAGCTCTGGGGAATCAGCCCGGCCATGGCAGTCTCGTCATCTGGCAACTGGCAAGTCTAATCGCTCACGCGCCGAATGGGGCGAGTGTTGCTTGGGGAAGTGCGAGGGGGTGTGTGCTCGTCGCCAGCCCCTAAGGGCCCGTCAGTCGGACGTGCACGTCTGGTCATACAGCAAGAAGGACCAGCTCTGACGTTTCAGGCAGGTTGCCCATGAGCAGTTCGCATGAAGCTTGTGCAGGGCCTTGAGCTAGCTGCTCAAGTGTGAAGCGACCACTGCCATCGCCCGGCGGTTAGCCGGGCAGGGCAGAAGCTTTGCGTTGAACGCCTGTATTAGTACAGACGAACGGCGCGGCGCTGTTCGCGCTGAACTTTCTTGGCGTGACGCTTAACAGCAGCAGCTGCTTTACGCTTACGCTCGGCGGTCGGCTTCTCGTAAAACTCGCGGCTACGAACTTCAGCCAGTACACCGGCTTTTTCGCAGGAGCGCTTGAAACGACGCAGAGCTACGTCGAAGGGTTCGTTCTCTTTAACTTTGACGGCTGGCATCCAGGGCTACCTTAATTCATTACCGGGGTAGACGTGCTCCTGGCAAAACAAAGGTGTGCTGGAGAACGTCGGTTTTCAAGGGTTGCGGATGTTAACCCTTAGCAAGCAGGAATGCAAAGCCTCTGATCGAAAACCGCTGGTCGGCATCCGACACGGGGACTATCATGCGCGGCTTCGAATTCAGCCCCCACAAGGGACGAACCCATGCTAGTACTGGGATTGGAAACATCCTGCGACGAAACTGGCGTCGCATTATACGACAGTGAACGCGGTTTGTTGGCCGACGCACTGTTCAGCCAGATCGACCTGCACCGCGTGTTCGGCGGCGTAGTGCCCGAGCTTGCCTCGCGTGATCACGTCAAGCGCATGCTGCCGCTCATTCGCCAGGTGCTGGACGAGGCTGGCTGCGTCGCCACCGAGATCGACGCCATCGCCTATACCGCGGGCCCTGGCCTGGTCGGTGCCTTGCTGGTCGGGGCTTCCTGCGCCCAGGCGTTGGCCTTTGCCTGGGACATCCCGGCGATAGGTGTGCACCACATGGAAGGCCACCTGCTGGCGCCCATGCTGGAAGAAAACCCACCCGAGTTTCCGTTCGTCGCTTTGTTGGTTTCCGGTGGTCACACGCAGTTGGTTCGGGTCGATGGCATCGGCCAGTACGAACTGCTGGGCGAGAGCCTGGACGACGCTGCCGGCGAGGCGTTCGACAAGACCGCCAAGTTGATCGGCCTCAATTACCCAGGCGGCCCGGAAATCGCGCGCCTCGCAGAGCAGGGCGTACCTGGCCGCTTCGTTTTCCCAAGGCCGATGACCGATCGTCCGGGTCTTGAGTTCAGCTTCAGCGGCCTCAAGACCTTCGCCCTCAACACCTGGCAGCAATGCAAGAATGCTGGCGACGACGGTGAGCAAACCCGTTGCGACGTGTCCCTGGCATTCCAGCAGGCGGTGGTGGAAACTTTGACCATCAAGTGCAAGCGAGCCCTCAAGCAGACTGGCCTCAAGCGCCTGGTCATCGCTGGTGGCGTGAGTGCCAACAAAGCGCTGCGTGCCTCGCTGGAAGAGATGCTGGCCGGAATGAAGGGCAATGTGTACTACGCGCGCCCACAGTTCTGTACCGACAATGGCGCGATGATCGCCTATGCCGGTTGCCAGCGACTGTTGGCCGGGCAGCAGCAGGACCTGGCGATCAGCGTGCAGGCACGCTGGCCGATGGAGCAGTTGCCACCACTGTAAGGTTTACCGCCGAAGGTTCAGAAGTGCCGTTCGCGCCCTGCAAACAGGTCGCGCAGATTTTTACGGTGGCGCCACACGATCATCGCTGTCAGCACGGTGATCGGCAGCAGGGCCTCGGGCTCGCGCCAGGCCAGCAATGGCAACGTCAGTGGTGTGGCGATCAGTGCCGCCAGCGAGCTGGTGCGGGTGAGGTAGAAGGTCAGCAGCCAGGCACCGATAGCCAGCAGTGCGGCCGGGAAATACAGGCCCATGAGCATGCCGGCAGCTGTCGCCACGCCTTTGCCGCCCTGGAAACGGAAGTACAGGGGGAACAGATGGCCCAGCACCGCGCACGCGCCCACCCAGGCCTGCGCATGCAGGTCCAGCCCGGCAGCGCGGGCGAGCAATACCGGCAAAAGGCCCTTGCACAGGTCGCCAAGCAGGGTCAGGATCGCCAGTTTACGGCCTGCCAGGCGTAGCATATTGGTGGCGCCGGCATTGCCTGAGCCGCTGGAACGCGGGTCCGGGCTGCCTGAAAGGCGGCTGAGGACAATGGCGAAGGACAGCGAGCCGAGCAGGTAGGCGAGCAACGCCAGTAACCAAAACATGCTAACTATTCCGGGCGAGGACGCCCTGATTCTAACGGCGCCAGTCGCCCTTGTCGTGCTGTGGAGAGAAGTGCTTGGACAGAGTGTTCATCGAAGGCCTGGAAGTCGATACCGTCATCGGTGCCTATGACTGGGAGCGGGATATTCGCCAGTGCTTGCGCCTGGACCTGAGCTTTGCCTGGGACAACCGCCCGGCTGCCGCCGGTGACGACCTGAACCTGGCGCTGGACTACGCCAGTGTCTCGGCACGCATCCAGGCGTTCGCCGAGCAGGCCCGTTTCGAGCTGGTGGAAACCTTTGCCGAGCGCCTGGTGGCAACGCTGATGGAGGAATTCCACATCCCTTGGGTACGGTTGAAGCTGACCAAACCGGGTGCGGTGCCGGCGGCCCGTGGTGGTGTAGGCGTGGAGATCGAGCGCGGATGTCTCTGAGCACGGTTTACCTGGGGCTCGGCAGCAACATCGACCGTGAAGCGCATTTGTGCGCCGGGCTCGATGCGTTGGCCGGTATCCTGACGGACATGCATTGCTCGCCGGCGTTCGAAAGCCAGGCGGTGGGGATCAAGAGCGGGCCGTTCATCAACTTCGTGGTGACCGGCAAAACCGCGTTGCCGTTGATCGAGCTGGACCGTCGACTGAAGTTCATCGAGGCCGACAACGGCCGCTATGCCCCGGACCGCAAAGGCTTGCCACTGGATATCGACGTGCTGATGTATGACGATTTGCACGGTACTTTCGACGGACTGGTGCTGCCTCGCGCCGAGATCTTGAAAAACGCTTTTGTGTTGTGGCCGCTGTCGCTGCTGGCCCCCGAACTGGTACATCCGGGGGCGGGCAAGGGCATGGCGCAGTTATGGCAGGAGGCGCAGATCGATCAGGTGCTGGCTCCGGTAGCCTTCGAGTGGCGCGGGTTGCAGCTGACGCCTATCTAACTAACGGCTTTCGCGGTCATTGTGAGAGCGGGCGTGCCCGCGAACACCGGCATAGCCGGTGCCATCCACCGCATTGGGTTCTTCGCGGGCGCGCCCGCTCCCACAGGTACCGCGCTGGTCAACTGCGTTTGTAAGCCTCGACAGCCTTCAGCCGCTCACGCTTGAGCGCTTCGCCCAGCGCCTGGCCCGTCAGCCCGGCTTGCACCAGCGGCTTCACATCCACCGCTCGCGCCGCTGCTGCGCCACGCAGATAATCGGCTTGTGGATAACTCGACTTGCCATCGCCCAGCGCCGCCATCTCGCACACGACAATGAAATCCTCGAACCGCTGCGGTCGCCGGTACACATCGAATTTCTGCAACAGCTCCAGCAGTGCCGTGGCTGGTAGCTCCTGCGCCTGGTTACCCTGCGCCAGGCACTCTCCGGTAAGTAAGGCCAGTTCCTGGCATTCCCGTGGTGCCTTGAGGCGCTGGTTGACGGTTTTGATCGGCGCCGGTGCCAGCCCTCGCAACAGGCAGGCCCAGCGCACGTGCAGCGGTTGTTCGTGCGCTGCGGCTTGCTCCAGCGCCGCCAGGGCCTGTGTATCGTCGACAAGCTCAGGCAGTAGCTCGTGCAGGGCGCCGCAAGCGCCCAGCACTTGGAAGAACACCTGGGGGCGAGCCTCCATCAGCGCGCGCTCGATTTCCTTCCAGCTGCGCTCGGCGGTCAGTGCCTGCAGTTCGCCTGAGGCACTGATCTGGCGCATCAGTTCCAGGGTCTCGTCGGCAACCCGGAAACCCAGAGGCGCATAACGAGCAGCAAAGCGCGCGACGCGTAGTACGCGCAGAGGATCTTCGGCGAATGCCGGGGAAACATGGCGCAAAAGGCGTTGATCGAGATCGTCCTTGCCATGGTAGGGGTCGTACACCGTGCCCGCTTCATCTTCAGCCATCGCATTGATGGTGAGGTCGCGGCGGATCAGGTCTTCTTCCAGGGTGACGTCGGGACTGGCATGAAAGGTAAACCCACCGTAGCCGCGCCCACTCTTGCGCTCGGTGCGCGCCAGGGCGTACTCCTCGCCGGTTTTCGGGTGCAGGAACACCGGGAAATCGGCACCGACCGGCCGGTAGCCCTTGGCAAGCATTTCTTCGACGGTAGCGCCAACCACCAGCCAGTCGATATCGCTGACCGGGCGGCCGAGCAGGCGGTCGCGCACGGCGCCGCCGACTTTGTAGATGTGCATGTGCAGCTCTCCATAACTGCCGACAGGATAACCTGTCGGCAGTTATGGGGTTGCATCAGAGATGGTGGATAACGGCCAGGTCCATGCGGCCATAGTCGGCGCTTTCGCCGTGCTCGCCGCGCGGGGGCATGTGGTGGGTTTTCATCACTTGCTCGCCCTGTACGGTCTCCAGGTGAATATCGAAGCCCCACAAGCGATGCAGGTGCTTGAGCACTTCATCGGTCGAGTCGCCCAGTGGTTTGCGGTTATGTTGCTGGTGGCGCAGGGTCAGTGAGCGGTCGCCGCGACGGTCGACGCTCCAGATCTGCACGTTCGGCTCACGGTTGCCTAGGTTGTATTGTGCTGCCAGCTGCTCACGAATCACCCGGTAGCCGGCTTCGTCATGAATGGCAGGCACCAGTAGGTCGTCGCGCTGGTCGTCATCGAGGATGCTGAACAGCTTCAGGTCGCGCATTACCTTGGGCGACAGGTACTGCAGGATGAAGCTCTCGTCCTTGAAGCTGCTCATGGCGAACTTGATGGTAGAAAGCCAGTCACTGCCGGCAATGTCGGGGAACCAGTGGCGATCTTCCTCGGTCGGGTTTTCGCACATGCGGCGGATGTCGGTGTACATCGCGAATCCCAGCGCATAGGGGTTGATGCCGCTGTAGTAGGGGCTGTCGAAACCGGGCTGGAACACCACGCTGGTGTGCGACTGCAAAAACTCCATCATGAAGCCTTCGGTGATAAGCCCCTCGTCGTACAGGTCGTTCATCAGGGTGTAATGCCAGAAGGTTGCCCAGCCTTCGTTCATCACCTGGGTCTGGCGCTGCGGGTAGAAGTACTGGGCGATCTTGCGCACGATGCGCACCACTTCACGCTGCCAAGGTTCGAGCAACGGCGCGTTCTTTTCGATGAAGTACAGGATGTTTTCCTGCGGTTCGGCGGGGAAGCGCCCATCATCGCGGTCGTTGCCCTTTTCCGCGCTTTTCGGAATCGTCCGCCACAGGTCGTTGATCTGGCGCTGAAGGTGTTCTTCGCGCTCCTGTTGCCGGCGCCGCTCCTCCTCGGCGGAAATAGGGTAAGGCCGCTTGTAGCGGTCGACGCCGTAGTTCATCAGCGCGTGGCAGGAGTCAATCAGGTCTTCCACCGCATCGATGCCGTGGCGCTCTTCGCATTGGGCGATGTACTGCTTGGCGAACACCAGGTAGTCGATGATCGAACTGGCGTCAGTCCAGGTGCGGAACAGGTAATTGCCTTTGAAAAAACTGTTGTGGCCATAGCAGGCGTGAGCGATCACCAGTGCTTGCATGCACATGGTGTTTTCTTCCATCAGGTAGGCGATGCACGGGTCGGAGTTGATCACGATCTCGTAGGCCAGGCCCATCTGGCCGCGACTGTAGGACTTTTCGGTACTGAGGAACTGCTTGCCGTAGGACCAGTGGTGATAGCCCAGCGGCATGCCGACCGAGGCGTAGGCGTCCATCATCTGCTCGGCAGTGATGACCTCGATCTGGTTGGGGTAGGTGTCCAGGGCGTAACGCTCGGCCAGGCGGCTGATTTCCCGGTCGTAGGTCTGGATCAGCTCGAACGTCCACTCGGACCCGGTGGAAATGGGTTGGCGTCTCTGTGCTCTGGCGGTCATGTGGCTAACCTGCGCTGGAAGAGTTCACGGAAGACCGGGTAGATGTCGCCGGCCGATACCAGCTGCTGCTGGGCGAACGTGTCGGGGTAGGCTTCGCCGATGCGCTCGTATTCATACCACAGCGCCTGGTGTTCACGGGGGGTGATCTCAACGTAAGTGTAGTACTGCACATGCGGCATGATCTGCTTGGAGAGGATGTCGCGGCAGATCGGCGAGTCGTCGTTCCAGTTGTCGCCGTCGGAGGCTTGTGCGGCGTAGATGTTCCAGTCGCTGGCCGGGTAGCGTTCGGCCATGATCTCCTGCATCAACTTCAGGGCGCTGGAGACGATGGTGCCGCCGGTTTCCCGCGAGTAGAAGAACTCTTCCTCATCGACTTCACGGGCACTGGTGTGATGGCGAATGAACACCACTTCGATGCGGTCGTAGTTACGCTTGAGGAACAGGTACAGCAGGATGAAGAAGCGCTTGGCGATGTCCTTGGTGGCCTGGGTCATCGAGCCGGATACGTCCATCAGGCAGAACATCACCGCCTTCGAGCTGGGGTTGGGTTGTTTGACCAGCAGGTTGTACTTGAGGTCGAAGGTATCGAGGAAGGGCAGGCGGTTGATGCGCGCCTTCAAGCGTTCGATTTCCTGTTCGACTTCCTGGATATCGGTGAAGTTGTCTGGCTCTTCGACCCGCAGGCGGTCCAGTTCCTTTTGCGCTTCACGCAACAGGGCGCGGCTGCTGCCGGTCAGGGCGATGCGCCGGGCGTGGGCCGAACGCAGGGTGCGCACGATGTTGATACGCGACGGGTTGCCTTCGTTGGCGATACCGGCGCGCACGGTCTTGAAGGTGTCGGCGCCCGTCAGGTGACGCTTGACCAGGTTGGGCAGCTCGAGGTCCTCGAACATGAATTCGAGAAACTCTTCCTGAGTGATCTGGAAGACGAATTCGTCCATGCCCTCGCCGGAGTTGCCCGCTTTACCGCGACCGCCGCCGCCACCTCCACCGCCTTGCGGGCGCGGGATGTGTTCACCGGCGGTGAATTCCTTGTTGCCAGGGTGCACGATGGTCTGTTTGCCCCCGCGACCATGGTGCAGCACCGGCTCGTCGATGTCGCGGCCGGGAATGCTGATTTGCTCGCCGTGTTCCATGTCCATGATGGAACGGCGGCTCACCGCCTCTTCGACGGCTTTCTTGATGTGTTCGCGGTACCGCCGCAGGAAGCGTTGGCGGTTGACCGTGCTCTTGTTCTTGCCGTTCAGGCGTCGGTCTATAACGTAGCTCATGGTCCCTCCGGTAGCTGGGAGCAGCTGCAAGCCACAAGCTTCTGGCTGCAGGAAAGAGCAGCCACCGCTGCTGCAAGCTACAGCGCCGGGCTTGCGCTCGGCGCTAGGCAGCTTGAAGCTTGCGGCTTGTAGCTTGCCGCTTTATTGCGATTTCCTGACCCGCAGGTACCATTCCGACAGCAGACGTACCTGTTTGTCGGTGTAACCACGCTCCACCATCCGGGTGACGAAGTCGTTGTGTTTCTTCTGATCCTCTTTGCTGGCCTTGGCGTTGAAGCTGATGACAGGCAGCAGGTCTTCGGTGTTGGAGAACATTTTCTTCTCGATCACCACCCGCAGCTTTTCATAGCTCAGCCAGCTTGGATTCTTGCCGTTGTTGTTGGCGCGTGCGCGCAGTACGAAGTTGACGATCTCGTTGCGGAAGTCTTTCGGGTTGCTGATGCCGGCCGGTTTCTCGATCTTCTCCAGCTCCTCGTTGAGGGCGATACGGTTGAGGATCTCGCCGGTTTCCGGGTCGCGGTATTCCTGGTCCTGGATCCAGAAGTCGGCATACAGCACGTAGCGGTCGAAGATGTTCTGGCCGTATTCGCTGTAGGACTCCAGGTAGGCTGTCTGGATTTCCTTGCCGATAAACTCGATGTAGCGCGGCGCCAGGTATTCCTTCAGGTAGCGCAGGTAGCGTTCGCGCACCTCGGCCGGGAACTGTTCCTGCTCGATCTGCTGCTCCAGCACGTACAGCAGGTGCACTGGGTTGGCGGCAATTTCGTGTGGGTCGAAGTTGAACACCTTGGAGAGGATCTTGAAGGCGAAGCGAGTGGAAAGGCCGTTCATGCCCTCGTCAACGCCTGCCGAGTCGCGGTATTCCTGGATCGACTTGGCCTTCGGATCGGTATCCTTGAGGTTTTCTCCGTCGTAGACACGCATCTTCGAGTAGATGTTGGAGTTCTCTGGCTCTTTCAGGCGTGAAAGCACCGTGAACTGGGCCAGCATCTTGAGCGTATCCGGTGCGCAATGAGCCTTGGACAGCGAGCTGTTGACCAGCAGTTTGTCGTAGATCTTGATTTCATCGCTGACGCGCAGGCAGTACGGCACCTTGACGATGTAGATACGGTCGATGAACGCTTCGTTGTTCTTGTTGTTGCGGAAGGTATGCCACTCCGATTCGTTGGAGTGCGCCAACAGGATGCCGGTATAGGGAATCGCCCCCAGGCCCTCGGTGCTGTTGTAGTTGCCTTCCTGGGTAGCGGTGAGCAAGGGGTGCAGCACCTTGATCGGCGCCTTGAACATTTCGACGAATTCCATCAGGCCCTGGTTGGCCCGGCACAGTGCGCCCGAGTAGCTGTAAGCATCGGCGTCGTTCTGTGGGTATTCTTCAAGCTTGCGGATATCCACCTTACCGACCAGGGCAGAGATGTCCTGGTTGTTCTCGTCGCCGGGTTCGGTCTTGGCAATGGCGATCTGGTTGAGAATCGACGGGTAGAGTTTCACCACCTTGAACTTGGAGATATCGCCGCCGAACTCCTGCAGGCGCTTGGTGGCCCAAGGCGACATGATGGTATTCAGGTAGCGCCGTGGGATACCGAACTCTTCCTCGAGAATGGCCCCATCTTCGGTAGCGTTGAACAGTCCCAGCGGTGACTCGAATACCGGCGAGCCCTTGATCGCATAGAACGGCACCTTTTCCATCAGCTGCTTGAGCTTTTCCGCCAGCGACGACTTGCCGCCGCCTACCGGGCCCAGCAGATAGAGGATTTGTTTCTTCTCTTCCAGGCCTTGGGCGGCGTGGCGGAAGTACGACACGATCTGGTCGATGCACTCTTCCATGCCATGGAAGTCGGCAAAGGCCGGATAGCGGCGGATAACCTTGTTGGAGAAGATTCGCGACAGCCTGGAGTTGGTAGAGGTGTCGATCAGCTCTGGCTCACCGATGGCCAGCAACAGCCGTTCGGCCGCCGATGCGTAGGCACTGCGATCCCCTTTGCACAGCTCGAGGTACTCCTGCAGCGAGAGTTCTTCCTGGCGCGTAGACTCGAAACGTTGTTGGAAGTGGCTAAAAATACTCATGACGTCACCTCGCTCGATACGTGGAGACGACGCCGGATCAGTCAGCTGATGCTGGCATGCAACCGGGTTCGCCGATTGCTGTATACCCCCCAGAACACCCTGTAACGCTACCGATGACCCGCACGCCGGTGTACCGGCTCTCCCCTTTTTTGGATGGCCTGAGCTTAAGCGTAGTTGGTTATCTGCAAGGTCAAGGGGCGAGGAGGGCAGAAGTTACCAACTACCGTTCGTCAGATAACCCGCCAGCCCGCACGGGGCGCGGGCTGCGGGAAAAATGAAAAAATTATTCGGCGGCGCCTTGGGCGGTCTCGGCCGGGTAGGTGGCGCGCCACAGTTCGAAGCCGCCGTCCACGCTGTAAACGTCGGAGAAGCCCTGGCCGACCAGGTAGGCGGCAGCGCTCTGGCTGGAATTGCCGTGATAGCAGACCACCAGGGTCGGGGCGTCGAGGTCGGCGCCGCGGATGAAATCGGCGACCGAATGGTTATCCAGGTGCCGGGCACCGGTGATATGGCCGGCAGCGAAGGCTTGTGCGTCGCGAATGTCGACGACAACCGCACCTTCTTGCTTGCGAAGCTCCAAGGCCTGCTCGGGAGGGATGCGCTTGAATTCGCTCATGGGTACTACTTCCTTCAGGTGTGGTCGTTGAGTGTAGTGGGTTGTGCCGGTTGGCGCAGGGTGCCGTCGTCGGCGCAATCGCAGCGGTGGTATTCGCCACTGTCGACGTTGTACAGGGTCATGGCGCCGCCCCACACGCAGCCGGTGTCCAGGGCAATGATGCCCGGTTCGTCGACGCGGCCTTCGAGGGCGGCCCAGTGGCCGAAGATGATTGTCACGTGCCGCGAGCGACGGCCCTTGTGTGCAAACCAGGGCTTGTAACCCTTGGGCGCGGTACCCAGGCCTTCCTTGCTCTTGAGGTCAAGCTTGCCCTCGGCGGTGCAGAAGCGCATGCGCGTGAGGTAGTTGGTGATGACCCGCAGGCGCTCGACACCGGTGAGGTTCTTGCTCCACTTGTTCGGCTCGTTACCGTACATGCCGTCCAGGTAGAGCTTCAGGCGGCTATCATCGCGTAGCGCTTCTTCCACCTCGGCCGCATAGCCAAGGGCCTGGCCGAGCGTCCACTGTGGTGGAATGCCGGCGTGGGCCATGGCGATGCCGCGTGCCTCGTCGTAATGCAGCAGCTTCTGCTGGCGCAGCCAGTCGAACAGCGGGTCGGCGTCCGGCGCTTCGATGATTTCGCGCAGGGTGTCGCTTTTCTTGAGGCGCTCTACGTTGTGCCAGGCGGCCAGCAGATGCAGGTCATGGTTGCCCAGCACGCAGACCAGTGACTGGCGGATCGAGTAGAGGAAGCGCAGGGTTTCCAGTGACTCAGGGCCGCGGTTGACCAGGTCGCCGACCAGCCACAGGCGGTCGACGGCGGGGTTGAAGCTGACGCGCTCGAGCAGGCACTTGAGTGGCTGCAGGCAGCCCTGCAGGTCGCCGACGGCGTAAGTGGCCATCAGTGCAGCGCCCCCGGTACCGCCAGGCGGAACGGGGCGATCTCGGCGTCGAAGCGTTTACCGTCTTCGGCAAACATCTGGTAGCTGCCCTGCATGGTGCCCACGCGGGTACTGATGACGGCGCCGCTGCTGTAGGTGTGGCTCTGGCCCGGGTCGATGTTGGGCTGTTGGCCGACCACGCCGGCACCGCGCACTTCCTCGACTTCGCCGTCACCGTTGGTGATCAGCCAGTGGCGTGACAGCAGCTTGGCTTTGAGCGAGCCGTTGTTCTGCACGGTAATGGTGTAGGCGAAAGCGAAACGACTGTTTTCGGGGTCGGATTGTTCTTTCAGGTAGCGGGTCACGACGCTGACGTCGATTTGATAGCGGGGGTCGGACATGCAAGGGCCTTGGGCGAACTGACGCAATAACGCAGTCTAGGCCATTGGGAGGGGCGAGGGCCAGCGGTGCAGGGGCTTGGGGTTTTCTGTTGTCGGTGCCGGTCTCTTCGCGGGTTTAACCGCGAAGAGCTCGGTACAGGTGATATCAGGCTTGCTGATCAGCCAGTTGGTCGGCCAGGCGCACGAAGGCTGCCAGGTCCAGCTGTTCAGGACGCAGGCTGCCATCCACACCAGCGGCCTCGATGGCCGCGCTGTCGAGCAGGCCCTTCATGGTGTTGCGCAGGGTTTTGCGACGCTGGTTGAACGCCTCGCGTACCACCTGCTCCAGCAGCTTCGCATCCTTGGCCGGGTGGGGCAGCACTTCGTGCGGCACCAGGCGGACGATGGCTGAATCGACTTTTGGCGGTGGGTTGAAGGCGCCAGGGCCGACATTGAACAGGTGCTCCACGCGGCAGTGGTACTGCACCATGATCGACAGGCGCCCCCAGTCACCCCCGCCAGGGCCGGCTGCCATGCGCTCGACCACTTCCTTCTGCAGCATGAAGTGCATGTCGCGGATAAGCCCGGCATGGCTGAGCAGGTGGAAGATCAGCGGGGTGGAGATGTTGTAGGGCAGGTTGCCCACTACCTTGAGGCTGCGTGGCGGCACGCCCAGCTGGTTGAAGTCGAACTTCAGGGCGTCGCCCTGGTGCAGGCGGAAGTTGCCGCGATCAGCGAACTTGTGCTGCAGGATCGGTACCAGGTCCTTGTCCAGCTCCACCACGTCCAGTTGTGCGCCGCTGCCCAGCAGGCCTTCGGTCAGGGCGCCCTGGCCTGGGCCGATTTCCAGCAGGTGTTCGCCGGCCTTGGCGTTGATGGCACGCAGGATGCGGTCGATGACGCCGGCGTCGTGCAGGAAGTTCTGGCCGAAGCGCTTGCGCGCCCGGTGTTGGTATTGCTCGTTCATGGTCGGTTCTCGGCCATCTGGTAGGCGGTTTCCAGCGCGACGCGAAGGCTGCCGGTGTCGACCTTGCCGGTGCCGGCCAGGTCCAGGGCGGTGCCGTGATCGACCGATGTACGGATGATCGGCAGGCCCAGGGTCACGTTCACTGCAGCGCCGAAGCCTTTGTACTTGAGTACGGGCAGGCCCTGGTCGTGGTACATCGCCAGCACCGCATCGCAGTGCTCCAGATATTTGGGGGTAAACAGGGTATCGGCCGGCAGCGGCCCGCGCAGGTCCATGCCTTCGGTGCGCAGGCGGGCCAGGGTCGGCTCGATGATGTCGATTTCCTCGCGGCCCAGGTGGCCGCCCTCGCCCGCATGCGGGTTGAGGCCACACACCAGAATACGCGGGTTGGCAATGCCGAACTTGTCGCGCATGTCGGCATGCAGGATACGGGTTACACGTTCGATGCGCTCGGCTGTGATGGCGTCGGCAATATCACGCAGCGGCAGGTGCGTGGTTACAAGCGCCACGCGCAGGCCACGGGTCGCCAGCATCATCACCACTTGCGCGGTATGGGTCAGTTCGGCAAGGAACTCGGTATGCCCGGAAAAGGCGATACCGCTTTCATTGATCACACCCTTGTGCACCGGGGCGGTGATCATCCCGGCGAAGTGCCCGTCCAGGCAGCCTTGGCCCGCGCGGGTCAGGGTTTCCAGCACGAACGCGGCGTTGGCTTTGTCGAGCTGGCCTGATGTTACGGGCGCTGCCAGGGGGGTATCCCAAACGTACAGGCTACCGGCTGGCGCCGGCTGCTCAGGCCATTGGCCTGGGGCTACTGACAGCAGGTTGACGGCCAGCCCCAGCTGCGTGGCCCGCTCGGCGAGCAGGTCACGGCTGGTGATGGCGATCAGGGGATGAGGCTGGGCGTCTGCGGCGAGCAGCAGGCACAGGTCGGGACCTATGCCGGCCGGCTCGCCGGGCGTGACGGCGAAGCGCAGGGGCTTCACTGGGCGGCCTGGTCAGCGCCAGGCAGCTTGATTTCAACGTAGGCTTCGTCGCGAATCTGGCGCAGCCAGGTTTGCAGCTCTTCGTCGTACTTGCGGTTGCGCAGTACGCTCAGGGCCTGTTGCTCACGTGCCTGCTCAGTGCTGTCGGTGGCGCGGCGGCCCAGCACTTCCAGAACGTGCCAGCCGTACTGGGTTTTGAACGGTTTGGTCACGACGCCTTGCTGGGCGTTGGCCATCTGTTCACGGAACTCCGGTACCAGGCTGTTCGGGTCTACCCAGTTGAGGTCGCCGCCGTTGAGCGCAGAACCTGGGTCTTCCGAGAAGCTCTTGGCCAGCTCGCCGAAATCTTCGCCGTTCTTGATGCGGTCGTACAGGCGCTCGGCCAGTTGCTCGGTGGCTGCTTCGCTGCGGATCTCGCTTGGCTTGATCAGGATGTGGCGTACATGCACTTCGTCACGCAGCACGTTCTCGCTGCCACCGCGCTTCTCCTCCAGCTTGAGGATGATGAAGCCGTTGGGGATACGAATGGGCTGGGTGATCTCACCCACCGGCATGCTGCTGAGCATCTTGGCGAAGTCAGGTGGCAGCTGGCCGGCTTTACGCCAGCCCATCTCGCCGCCTTCCAGGGCGTTTTCGCTGGCCGAGTTGGCAATCGCCATCTGGCCGAAGTCAGCGCCCTGGCGCAGCTGCTGGTACACGTCACCGACCTTGCGCGCAGCCTTCTGGATATCATCCGAGTTGGCGGCTTCCGGGGTAGGGATGAGGATGTTCGCCAGGCGGTACTCTTCCGACATCTGCATCTTGCCCATGTCGGAGTTGAGGAAGTTCTTCACTTCCTGCTCCGACACCTGGATACGCTCGGCCACGCGGCGCTGGCGTACACGGCTGATGATCATCTCGCGCTTGACCTGCTCGCGAGCGTCGTCGAACGACAGGCCGTCATGGGCCAGGGCGGCGCGGAACTGGTCCAGCGACATGCCATTGCGCTGGGCGATGGTGCCGATGGCCTGGTTCAGTTCCTCGTCGGTGATGCGGATACCGGAGCGCTCGCCGATCTGCAGTTGCAGGTTCTCGACGATCAGGCGTTCCAGTACCTGCTGTTCCAGGGCGCCAGTGGGTGGCACGCCGCCGCCACGCTTGGCGATGGTTTGCTGCACCTCGTGGACGCGCTGGTCCAGCTGGCTTTGCATGACCACGTCGTTGTCGACGATGGCCACCACGCGATCAAGAGGTTGTACCGCGGCATGCACCGCGCCACTCAGCAAAGCGGCGCCCAGCAACACTGGGCGCAGACGATCAATAAGCTTGGTCTTCACGTTCACGGTAACCTTGAATGCCTTGGTCGAGGAAAGACTCGACCTTGTTGCCAACTACGCCACCGAGGCCTTTCAGGACGATCTGAAGGAAGACACCGTGGTCGCCTTTTTCGTTCGCCGGGAGGGCTTGGCTGAAGTCGTCGTAATCGATCCAGTAGCGGTTGATCAGGCGCAGCTTCCAGCAGCAGTTGTCGTACTCGAAACCGCCCATGGCTTCCAGGGTGCGGTTGCGGTTGTAGTCATGCTGCCAGCGAGCGATGACGCTCCACTGCGGAACGATCGGCCAGATGACCGAGAAGTCATGCTGCTGGATCTTGTAGTAGTCCTTGATGTAGTTCGGGCTACCTGGGGTGCCGTAGTCGCCACCGCCCACTTTCCAAGTACCGGTCTGGGAGTCGTAGGCAATGGTGTCGTTACGGTAGCGATAACCGAGGTTGACCACCTTGTTCGGGTTGTCTTCAGGCTGGTAGTGGAACATCGCGCTGCCCGAGCGGGTGCTGCGGCTGTCTGGGTCCCAGTTGAAGTCCGAGTTGAAGCGCCAGTCGCGGTTGAAGAAGTAGTTGTACATCAGCGCGTATGGAGAAACGTCGGACTGCGAGTCTTTGCGGGTACGGTAGTCGATACCTGGCAGCTGGACCTTGCGGTCCTTGAAGTAGTACGCCTGGCCAATGCTGAAGTTCTGGCGTTCGAAGCCGTTTTCTTCGATCCAGCGGGTGGTTACCCCCAGCGAAAGTTTGTTCTCGTCCCCGATGCGGTCTGTGCCACTGAAGCGGTTCTCGCGGAACAACGAGTCATAGCTGAACAGACTTTCGCCTGAGTCGAACAGCGGAATGTCCATCTGATCCTTGTACGGAACATAGAGATAGAACAGGCGCGGTTCGAGGGTCTGCTTGTAGTTCGTACCGAACAGAGATGTGTTGCGGTCAAAGTACAAGCCGCTGTCGACACTGAAGATCGGGATATCGCGGTTCTGGGTGCTCGAGAAATCACCGCGTAGGTCGCGGGTGGCTTGCGAGGCATTGGCCAGGTCGCTTTTGCCTTCGCTATCCAGGTCCAGATCGTAATGGGTGTACATGTAAGTCAGCTTAGGCTTGAGGTAACCATAGCTGGCATCCATCGGTAAGCTGATGGAAGGTGCAACGTTGAGGCGGGTACCGTTAGCCCTTGCGAGACCGAAGATGTTCTCATCAAGACGTTGGCCATTGGTACCAGCGGTGGTGTCAAGCACCCCATCCTTGTTGAAGACCGGACCAGTCTTCAAGTCGCGATCAAAGCGCACGGCTTCGGTGTCGTAACTGAAGTCGAAACCACCCGGGTGGTACGGCAGCATACCGTTGAGGGTGACTTGCGGCAGACGATCATACGGCGTGATCTGCGAGATAGTGGCCATTTCGTAGGCATGCACGTTCAAACGCGCGGTGTAGCTGTCGCCACGATAGGTCAAAGCACCCTGCTGGTTCAGCAGGTCACGGCTTTCCACACCGATCTGATCAGACTCCAGGTCCTGGAAGTAGAACGGGTCGCTGATGTCGGTGTAGTCGACCTCGGCCATCAGGCGCTCGTCCAGGCCACCCTTGTGCTGCCAGTTGACCATCCAGCGCTGATCTTCGTAATCCGTCTGGAGTTTACGATCATCGTCCTTGTCGTTCAGGTACGCACCGCCGAACTGGCCTTCGCTCGAAGGCGTCAGGTAGCGGAATTCGCCTTCCATCAGCAGGCCGCGCTTGGCCATGTAACGCGGGTACAACGTGGCGTCGTAGTTCGGCGCCAGGTTGAAGTAGTACGGCGTGACCAGCATGAAGCCGGTGTCGCTGCTGGTGCTGAACGATGGCGGCAGGAAGCCGGACTGGCGACGGTCGTCGATCGGGAAGTAGATGTACGGTGTGTAGAACACCGGGAAATCCTTGACCCGCAGCGTAACGTTGGTCGCGGTACCGAAGCCGGTGGCCGGGTTCAGGGTGATGTTGTTGCCCTTCAGCTGCCAGGCGTTGCTGCCCGGTTCGCAGGTGGTGTACGTACCGTCCTTGAGGCGGATGATGGCGTTTTCGCCACGCTTGGCGTACAGGGCACTGCCGCGGATGTGCGACTTGTGCATCACGTATTCGGCGTTGTCTACCTGGGCTTCGCCGGTGTCGAGCTGGATTTGCGCCTCGTCACCGACCACCAACGACCCGTTGTCACGGATCTTGACGTTGCCTTTGAGCTCGCCACGGTTTTCGGTCTGGTAGAGGTTGGCCTCGTCGGCCTCGGCCTGCATGCTGCCCTGGCGCATCACCACGTCACCGGCGAGGGTAGCGATCTGCTGCTCCTGCTGGTACTTGGATACCTTGGCGTTGATGTAGGTCGGCGACTCATCCTTCGGCGTGGTGTCGGCCATGCCCGGGCGGGTTGGCTCGACATAGGCGCCACCGCAGTACGGGCCGGTTTCGGCCAGCTGCGCGGCGGTGAGCTTTTCACGCGGCACCCAGTCCAGGTGGCTGTAGTCTTCGCTGCGCGACTTCAGGGCACGGCCCTTGGCCTCGGTAACCAGCATCGGCCGGTCCGCGGTTTCGCCTTCGCTGGCGGCTTCAGTGCCGGAGCTGACGGCCGCACCTTCGTGCACCGGGCGTGGCGGCAGGTTGTTGACTGGGGCCTTGGGCTTGCAGTCCCAGCCACCGGCGGCGGACACTTGGCAGTCGAACTGTTCGGCTGCCACTGCATATGAGGTGGCCAGAGGTTGCAGGGCCAGCAGACCGCCGGTTACCAGCAACGGAAACTTTCTACGAAACGCGGGGGATTTCAATGCCATCTTATTAGTCCGGGCTTCCTGCGTGCCATCTGCCCGCGTGTGGGGCCGCACGCCTCTCGATGGTCTGAAAAAGATGCTGGATAATAAAGCATGACCCGCTTGACGGCTAGGGCCGTCGGAGACCCTTGTAATGCCTGAACACGATGTACGCCTGCAACAACTGACGGTCTGGCTCGAAGAGCAGCTCAATGAACTTTTCCGCAACAATGCCTGGGGCGAAGTGCCTGCAGGCAGCTTGACGTCTGCCAGCAGCGACGCGAGCTTTCGCCGCTACTTCCGCTGGCAGGGGGCTGGCCACAGTTTCGTGATCATGGATGCGCCACCCCCGCAGGAAAACTGCCGACCGTTCGTCGCCATTGACCACCTGCTGGCCAGCGCCGACGTGCATGTGCCGCTGATCCACGCCCAGGACCTGGAACGTGGCTTCCTGCTGCTTGGGGATCTCGGCACTCAGACATACCTTGACATCATCAATGCCGACAACGCCGATGGCCTGTTCGCCGATGCCATCGATGCGCTTTTGAAATTCCAGCGTTTGCCGATGGACGCCCCGCTGCCCAGCTACGACGATGCCCTGCTGCGCCGCGAAGTGGAGCTGTTCCCCGAATGGTACGTGGGGCGTGAGCTTGGCCTGGCCTTGAGCGAAGCGCAGAAAGCCACCTGGCAGCGCGTCAGCCAGCTGCTGATCGACAGTGCCCTGGCCCAGCCCAAGGTGCTGGTGCACCGTGACTACATGCCGCGCAACCTGATGCAGAGCACCCCAAACCCCGGTGTGCTGGATTTCCAGGATGCGGTGTATGGCCCGGTCACCTACGACATCACCTGCCTGTTCAAGGACGCCTTTGTCAGTTGGCCGCAGGCGCGGGTCGAGACCTGGCTGCGTGACTACTGGCAGCAGGCGCAGGTTGCCGGCATCCCGGTGCACGCTGAGTTCGAAGCTTTCCAGCGCGCCAGTGACCTGATGGGCGTGCAGCGCCACCTGAAGGTGATCGGCATCTTCGCCCGTATCTGCCACCGCGACGGCAAACCGCGTTACCTGGGCGACGTGCCGCGTTTCTTCGCCTATATAAATGAAGTGATCGGTCGCCGGCCCGAATTGGCGGAGCTGGGTGAGCTGATTGCGCAGTTGCAGGCCGGAGCGCGTGCATGAAGGCAATGATCCTGGCAGCGGGCAAGGGCGAGCGCATGCGCCCGCTGACCCTGCACACCCCCAAACCGTTGGTCCCGGTCGCCGGCCAGCCGCTGATCGAATACCACCTGCGCGCCCTGGCGGCAGCGGGCGTCACTGACGTGGTGATAAACCACGCCTGGCTCGGCCAGCAGATCGAAGACCATCTGGGTGACGGCAGCCGCTTCGGCCTGAACATCCGCTATTCACCTGAAGGTGAGCCGCTGGAAACCGGCGGCGGTATCTTCAAGGCACTGCCTTTGCTGGGTGATGCGCCTTTCCTGTTGGTGAACGGTGATGTCTGGACCGATTACGATTTCGCGCGTCTGCAGGCTCCCCTGCAAGGCCTGGCTCACCTGGTGCTGGTCGACAACCCTGGCCATCACGGGCGCGGTGACTTCCGTCTGGTGGGTGAGCGGGTGGTCGATGGTGACGACGCGCCGGGCACCTTGACGTTCAGTGGCATTTCGCTGCTGCACCCGGCGTTGTTCGATGGTTGCCAGGCGGGCGCCTTCAAGCTGGCACCGTTGCTGCGCCAGGCCATGACGGCCGGCAAGGTCTCTGGCGAACACTACCGTGGGCACTGGGTGGATGTCGGTACGCTCGAACGCCTGGCCGAGGTTGAGCGTTTGATTGGCGAGCGCGCCTGACATGTGGTGGCCAGGCACGGTGATTGGTGTGGGTGCCGGCTTTGCTGTTGCGAGCATACCGGGTGCCTTGCTCGGTGCGCTGCTTGGGCAGGCCATGGACCGCCGGCTGCGCTTGCAAGGCTGGGACGATATGCGCGAACGCTTGGGCGGGCGCTCGGCCTTGCGCGACGACGAGTTGCTGTTCGTGATGCTCGGGCGCCTGGCCAAGTGCGATGGTCGGGTGGGTGAGCTGCATATCCAGCAGGCGCGTCAGGAAATGGTGCGCCTGGACCTGGCCGAGGCAGCCCGGCTGCGCGCTATCAATGCGTTCAACCGCGGCAAGGCAGGCAAGGACCGGCTGGGCGGGCACCTGCGGCGTATCCGCCAGCAGCCGCATGCCGCGGAAGGCACCTTGCGTGCCTGTTGGCGCATGGTTTGGGCCGACGGCAAGATGGGCAACAAGGAGCGTGAGTTGTTGCTGGACTGGGGGCAGAAGCTGGGCATGAGCAGGCGCCAGGTGCAGGCCATGTCGCTGGAGTACGAGCCGCGCAAGGCGACGGCAGCCGAAGGCGTCCCCATGACCTATGCGGCAGCGTTGCGCTTGCTGGCGGTGGAGGCGGATACCGATAGTGACAAGGTCAAGCAGGCGTATCGTCGGCTTGTCAGTCGGCATCACCCGGACAAACTGGCGGGTACCGGTGCCAGCGACGCGCAGGTGCGTGAAGCGACCGAGCGTACCCGTGAGTTGCATCAGGCGTATGCCATGATCCGCAAGCGGCGGGGGCTGTAAAAACGGGGCCGCTTTGCCGCCCATCGCGACACAAGGCCGCTCCCACACTTGTGCGGCCTCGCGCCGCGAAAGGGGGGCGAAGCACCCCCGTCGATTTCAGCTCAACCCTGCGGGCTCATCCATCCTCGCACGCGGCGGAACAACTGCTCTTGCTCCGCAGCCTTGTTGCCCGGCATGGCAATCAGCGACAACTGCCGGTACTGGCTGTCTTTCTGCCGTTTGCTGGCCTGCAGGCGCTGCTCGGCTGCATTGCGGTCCTGGCTGCGGGTAACGTAGTAGATATCGGCAGTCGGCACCTTCAAGGTTGGCGCCAGGCTCTCCAGGTCATGCTCCACGCGAGCCGGTGTCTGTGCGGCGACCATCACCAGTTTCTGTACCTGCGGCGGTTGCTTCTCGCTCAGGTAGCGGGCCGCCCAGTACGCGCCGCTGCCATGGCCGATCAGCGCGATGCTGCGTGCGTTGTGCTGCTGGGCAAACGCCACTGCGGCGTCCAGGCGGGCGAAAATGCGCTCGGCGTCGGCTGGGTCGGCCTGTTCGCTGGCCTGTTCGGCGTCAGTGTATTGCGCCGCGTCGGCATCGGCCGCGGTGGCTTGGGCGATATTGGCATTGGCGTCGGCAGGTACATCCTTGGCCGGCGCACTTTCGCCCTTGGCTTTTTCTGGCTCGGCAGCGGGTTTGGCTTCGACCCTCGCCTGGGGGCTGTCGGCGAGCAGATCTGGCAGGCTGACGCTCAGGCTGTGCCAGCCGACATCAGGGAATTTTTGCCGCAGCGGGCCAACTGCATTGGGCCAGTCGGCCGTTTCGCCAGCACCGGGAACAATGATCACCGCCCCTTGCGGGTCGCTGTCGTTGGCCGGCTTCCACAGGGCCAGGAAGCTGTCGGCGCCCGCCTGCAGGGTCTGCTGTTCGGCCTTGGGCACCAGCCTTTCGAGCGCCTGGGCATCCTCCTGGCTGCGCTCCAGCAAGGGCGGGCGTGGGGGCTCGGCAGCAGGCGTCGCGGTAGTCGCGCGTGGTTTTTCGGCGTCGGCGGCCAAGGCCCCGAGTGGAAGGAGCGAAGCCAGGCAGCACACTGCCAGCCCCGTGCGATAAAGTGTGGACATGCGTCAACCCAAGGCCAGAATGATACCGGCAGCCTAATAGTATTTGCCCGTGACGGCCATGCTGCATGGCCGCCTTTGCCAAGACGAGCGTGTAGATGAAGCGAGTGCGTCGCCTGTTGGTTATCGGCTGTTTGTGGCTGCCCTTGATTGCATTGGCCAGGCCCGAGGCGCCGCCCGCCGTGGTATTGGAACCCGCTCAGCAGCAGTGGCTGGATACCCACCGCAGCCTGCGGGTGGGCCTGGTGCTGCAGGTGCCGTACGCCCAGTTCGACCGGCGCTTGCAGCAACTGTACGGGGCCAACGTAGAGCTGGTGAGCAGCCTGGCGCAGGCGCTGCGGCTGGACCTCACCTGGCGCAACTTCAGCGACCAGGCCAGCCTGGAACATGCCCTGCAGAGCGGCGAAATCGACTTCGCCCCTGGGCTTACGCAGACGCCGGCCAGCCTGCGCCTGTGGTTGTTCAGCGACCCATACATGCGTGTGCCGCAACTGGTGGTGGGGCCGCGCACCGGGGCCATGGCCGTGGAGCTGGAAAAACTCGAAGCCGAACAGCGGGTGGCCGTGCGCATGCCCAGCCAGCTGGCGGACTACCTGCGCGCCAACTACAGCAACCTCAACCTGCAGGGGGTGCCCAACGAGCGTGAGGCCCTGCAACTGGTGGTAGGCGGCCAGGCCGCCTTTGCGGTGCTGGATGAAGCGCAGCTCAGCCGTCTGTCACGCGAAAGCGAGTTCAGTGAGCTGGCAGTGGTCGGCGATATCGGCCTGCCGCAATTGCTGCGCATTGGTTCACGGCGCGACTGGCCACTGTTGGCCGATGTATTGGAGCGTGGCTTGCAAGCGCTGCCAGCCAAGGAGCTGGAACAACTGCACCAGCGTTGGTTACAGCCCAAATACCCACGGCTGAGTGAATCGCCGGGCTTCTGGCAGAACCTGGCCTTGTTGTTCGGCATGCTGCTGCTGTGCGCGTTGGCCACATTGCTATGGCAACGCCGGCAGCAGCGCCAGCTGGAGCGTAGCCTGTTGGCCACGCGAGAAAGCCTTGTGGAACGGCAGGTGCGCGAAGAGGCGTTGCGCTTGAGCCAGTTCGCCATCGACCAGAGTACGGTGGGTATCCTTTGGGTCAATTGGGACAGCCACGTGCGCTACGCCAACCACGCTGCCGAGCGCATGCTGGGTTATGCCGAGGGCGAGCTGCTGGAGCGGCCGCTGAGTACCTTCGAACCAAGCCTGAACATGGACCGCTGGCTGGAGCTGTGGAAGGGCGCGCGTACGGGGGCAGGGGGTACCGGCCAGTTCGAGGCGCAGTGCCGGCGGGCCGATCACAGCGTGCTGCCGGTGGAGCTGTCGCTGAGTTTTCTGCGCTTTCGTGATTCCGAATATCTGGTGGTCTATCTCGCCGACGTCACCGAGCGCCACCGCGCCCTGGCGGCCTTGCGCGAGAGCGAGGCACGGCTCAAGGGCATTGCCGGTAACGTGCCGGGGCTGGTGTTTCGTCTGGAGCGCGACCCGGCCGAGGGCGACCTGGAGTTCCCCTATATCAGTGAGGGCAGCGAGGCCCTGGTGGGCTATGCGCCCAGCGAGATTCAGCACCCGCAGATGGGCCTGCGCAACCTGGTGCACCCCGAGGACCGCGCCGATTACCATCGGGTACAGGACCTGGCCCTGGCCAGCGACCAGGACTGGTCCTGGCAGGGGCGCATCCTCACTCGCCAGGGTGAACAGCGCTGGGCCGACATCAAGGCCAGTACTCGGCGCCTGGGCAACGGCCAGGTGGTGTGGGACGGTGTGGTGTGGGACATCACCCAAGGCAAGCGGGCAGAGTTGGCCCTGGCGAAATCTCAGGAGCAGCTGCGCGAACTGTCGGCCCACCTGGAGAGCGTGCGTGAAGAAGAAAAGGCCCGTATCGCCCGGGAAGTGCACGACGAACTGGGGCAGATGCTGACCGTGCTCAAGCTGGAAGTGTCGATGTGCGAGCTGGCATTCGCCGAGCTGGACCCAGGTCTTAACGAACGCCTGAGCAGCATGAAGCGCCTGATCGCGCAGCTGTTCCAGCTGGTGCGCGATGTGGCCACCGCTTTGCGCCCGCCGATTCTCGATGCCGGCATTGCCTCGGCCATCGAATGGCAGGCGCGGCGCTTCGAGGCGCGCACACAAATCCCCTGTCTGGTGCAAGTACCGGATAATCTGCCAGCATTGAGCGATGCCAAGGCCACTGGATTGTTTCGTATCCTGCAGGAGGCGCTGACCAACGTGATGCGTCACGCCCAGGCGCACAGCGTGGAGATCGAGCTGGTACGCCAGGACGGTCAGTTGCGCATGACGGTCAGTGACGACGGCCAGGGCTTTTGCCGCGACCAGCCCCGGCCCACCTCGTTTGGCCTGGTGGGTGTGCGCGAGCGCGTGCTGATGTTGGGTGGCAGCATGGCGCTGGACAGTCAACCGGGCGAGGGCACCAGCCTGAGCGTGGCCATTCCGTTGGAGTAGGAGAGCGAGCGTGATTCGAGTGCTGGTGGCCGAAGACCACACCATTGTCCGTGAAGGTATCAAGCAGTTGATCGGCCTGGCCAAGGACATGCAGGTGGCGGGGGAGGCCGGTAATGGCGAGCAGTTGCTCGAAACCCTGCGGCACACGCCGTGCGAGGTGGTGTTGCTGGATATCTCGATGCCGGGGGTGAATGGGCTGGAAGCGATCCCGCGGATCCGTGCGTTGCACGACGCTCCGGCAATCCTGATGCTGTCGATGCACGACGAGGCACAGATGGCGGCGCGGGCGTTGAAGGCTGGCGCGGCGGGTTATGCCACCAAGGACAGCGACCCGGCGCTGTTGCTGACCGCGATTCGCCGGGTGGCGGGTGGCGGGCGTTATATCGACCCGTCGCTGGCCGACCGTATGGTGTTCGAAGTGGGCCTGACCGAGTCTCGGCCATTGCACACGCTGCTGTCGGAGCGGGAGTTCTCGGTGTTCGAGCGCCTGGCTCAGGGCGCCAACGTCAACGACATTGCCCAGCAACTGGCGCTGTCGAGCAAGACCATCAGCACCCACAAAGCGCGCTTGATGCAAAAACTGAAGGTGAACTCGCTGGCGGAGCTGGTGAAGTACGCCATGGAGCACAAGCTGGTCTGATTGCGACAATGAGTGGTTTCGCGGTCCTTGTGAGAGCGGCCTTGTGTCGCGAAAGGGCCGCATAGCGGCCCCTTTGTTTCAGCGCTTTCGCTTGAATTGTGGGGGGGCTTCGTAGCCCTTTCGCGGCACAAGGCCGCTCCGGCAAGGACTGCGGCAGTGTCCTGAAAGCGTCATCTTTGTAGGGCAATCCCTACAGCGAATCTTCCATCCGGATGATGGCATTCTCTCAGCACCCCCGATTTTCGGGCGCTTGCGCCTCTTCTACTCTTTTGCCTACGCAGTCATCCAACAAGAAGGTGCAGGCATGAGCGAGGCGAAGTCGAACGCTGCAACCAGCGAAACGCTGGTCAGCTTCCGTGGTGTGCAGAAGAGCTACGACGGCGAGTCGCTGATCGTCAAAGACCTCAACCTGGATATCCGCAAGGGCGAGTTCCTTACCCTGCTTGGCCCGTCCGGCTCCGGTAAAACCACCAGCCTGATGATGCTGGCCGGTTTTGAAACCCCCACCGCCGGTGAAATCCAGCTGGCCGGGCGCTCGATCAACAACGTGCCGCCGCACAAGCGCGATATCGGCATGGTGTTCCAGAACTACGCGCTGTTCCCGCATATGACCGTGGCCGAGAACCTGGCCTTTCCGCTGACCGTGCGCAATCTGAGCAAGACCGACATCAGCGAGCGGGTCAAGCGCGTGCTGAACATGGTCCAGCTCGATGCCTTCGCCAAGCGCTACCCCGGCCAGCTGTCCGGCGGCCAGCAGCAGCGAGTGGCGCTGGCCCGGGCGCTGGTGTTCGAGCCGCAGCTGGTGCTGATGGACGAGCCGCTCGGTGCGCTGGACAAGCAGCTGCGTGAACACATGCAGATGGAGATCAAGCATATTCACCAGCGCCTGGGTGTGACCGTGGTGTACGTGACCCACGACCAAGGCGAAGCGCTGACCATGTCCGACCGCGTGGCGGTGTTCCACCAGGGCGAAATCCAGCAGATTGCCGACCCGCGCACGCTGTATGAAGAGCCCTGCAATACCTTCGTCGCCAACTTCATCGGCGAAAACAACCGCATCAACGGCACCCTGCTGGCCAGCGATGGCAAACGCTGCCAGGTGCAGTTGCCGCGCGGTGAACGGGTCGAGGCGCTGGCGGTGAACGTCGGCCAGGCCGGCGAGCCGGTAACCCTGTCGATTCGCCCGGAGCGTGTGCGCCTGAACGGCCACAGCGAAAGCTGCGTCAACCGCTTCTCTGGACGGGTGGCCGAGTTCATTTACCTGGGCGACCACGTGCGGGTGCGCCTGGAAGTTTGCGGCAAGGGCGACTTCTTCGTGAAACAGCCGATTGCCGAGCTCGACCCGGCATTGGCCGTGGGCGATGTGGTACCGCTGGGCTGGGAGGTGGAGCACGCCCGCGCGCTCGATCCGATTGCCGAAGCCCATTGATGGATTGCTTCACCAACCCTGTACTGTGGAGAGAATAATAATGCGCAAGCAGTTGAAACTGACCGCCCTGGCCCTGGGGCTGTTCGCCGCTGGCCAGGCCATGGCCGCGGACCTCACCGTGATCTCGTTCGGGGGCGCCAACAAGGCTGCCCAGGTCAAAGCGTTCTACGAGCCATGGGAAAAGGCGGGTAATGGCAAGATCGTCGCAGGCGAGTACAACGGCGAAATGGCCAAGGTCAAGGCGATGGTCGACACCAAGAGCGTGTCGTGGAACCTGGTAGAGGTCGAGTCGCCGGAGTTGGCGCGCGGTTGCGATGAGGGCATGTTCGAAGAACTCGACCCGGCACTGTTCGGCGATGACGCCGACTATGTACCTGGGGCCATCCAGCCTTGCGGCGTAGGCTTCTTCGTATGGTCCACGGTCATGGCCTACAACGCCGACAAGCTCAAGACCGCCCCCACCAGCTGGGCCGACTTCTGGGACACCAAGCAGTTCCCGGGCAAGCGTGGCCTGCGCAAGGGCGCCAAGTACACGATGGAATTCGCACTGATGGCCGATGGCGTTGCGCCCAAGGACGTCTACAAAGTGCTGGCCACCAAGGAAGGCCAGGACCGCGCCTTCAAGAAGCTCGATGAACTCAAGCCCAACATCCAGTGGTGGGAAGCTGGCGCGCAGCCACCGCAGTTCCTGGCCTCCGGTGACGTGGTCATGAGTTCTGCCTACAACGGCCGTATTGCCGCTGTGCAGAAGGAAAGCAACCTCAAAGTGGTGTGGAACGGCGGTATCTACGACTTTGATGCCTGGGCGATTCCTAAAGGTGCCAAGAACGCCGAAGAAGCCAAGAAATTCATTGCCTATAGCGTCAAACCCGAGCAGCAGAAGATCTACTCCGAGAACATCGCCTACGGCCCGGCCAACGCCAAGGCCGTGAGCTTGCTGTCGGAAGACGTGAAGAAGGACATGCCGACCACGCCTGAAAACATCGCCAACCAGGTGCAGATCGATGTGGCCTTCTGGGCTGACAACAGCGAGCAGCTGGAGCAACGCTTCAACGCCTGGGCGGCGAAGAAGTAAGGCGCATCAAAGGGGCGCTGGCCGCTGGGTCCGCGCTCCCCGTTTCCCTGTTTCGCGGAGTTCGCCATGGCCATTGCAGTGCCCCTAAAAGAAGGCGCAGGTCCAAGTCTCAAGCAGCGCCTCAAACACGCCGAGCGGGTCAACCGCTGGAAGGCGCAGGCGTTGATCGCGCCGTTGGCGCTGTTTCTTCTGCTGGTGTTCCTGGTGCCGATCGCGGCGCTGCTGTACAAGAGCGTCGGCAACCCGGAAGTGGTCGGTGGCTTGCCACGCACGGTAGACATCATCACCCAGTGGGACGGCAAGAGCCTGCCGGGCGAGGATGTGTACAAGGCACTGAGCCAGGACCTGGCCGAATCGCGCAAGAACCAGACCCTTGGCGACCTTTCCAAGCGCTTGAACATGGAGCTGGCTGGCTACCGCAGCTTGTTGACCAAGACAGCCCGGGCACTGCCATTCAAGGCTGAGCCTGCCTCTTACAAAGACGCTTTGCAGGCCGTTGACGAGCGTTGGGGCGACCCGGCCTACTGGCAGGCCATACGCCGCAATACCAGTTCGGTGACTTCTTTTTACCTGCTGGCCTCTGTCGACCACCGTATCGACGACCTTGGCGAACTGGCCAAGGCCACCCCGGACCAGGCCATTTACCTGGATATCTTCGCCCGCACCCTGTGGATGGGTGTGGTGATTACCGCCATCTGCCTTGTGCTGGCCTATCCGTTGGCCTACCTGTTGGCCAACCTGCCGACCCGCCAGAGCAACCTGCTGATGATCTTGGTACTGCTGCCGTTCTGGACCTCGATCCTGGTGCGGGTGGCGGCGTGGATCGTGCTGCTGCAGTCGGGCGGCCTGATCAACAGTGCGCTGATGGCCATGGGCATCATCGACCAGCCGCTGGAACTGGTGTTCAACCGCACCGGTGTGTACATCTCCATGGTGCACATTCTGCTGCCGTTCATGATTCTGCCGCTGTACAGCGTGATGAAGGGCATTTCGCCCAGCTATATGCGCGCGGCGATCTCGCTGGGGTGCCACCCGTTCGCCAGCTTCTGGCGGGTGTACTTCCCGCAGACCTATGCCGGCGTTGGCGCGGGGTGCCTGCTGGTGTTCATCCTGGCCATCGGCTACTACATCACCCCGGCGCTGCTCGGCAGCCCGAACGACCAGATGGTCAGCTACTTCGTCGCTTTCTATACCAACACCAGCATCAACTGGGGCATGGCCACCGCGCTGGGCGGGCTGCTGCTGCTGGCGACTGTGCTGTTGTACTTGATCTATAGCTGGCTGGTCGGCGCCAGCCGCCTGCGCCTGAGCTGAGGAGCCTGTCATGCTGAGCCCATACATGTCGCCCGTGGAACGGGTCTGGTTCTATAGCCTGCGCATTCTTTGTGGCTTGATCCTGCTGTTCCTGATCTTGCCGGTGCTGGTGATCGTGCCGCTGTCGTTCAACAGTGGCAGCTTCCTGGTGTACCCGCTGCAGGGCTTCTCGCTGCAGTGGTATCAGGACTTCTTCGGCTCGGCCGAGTGGATGCGGGCGTTGAAGAACAGCATCATCGTCGCCCCGGCGGCCACGGTGCTGGCCATGGTGTTCGGCACCCTGGCGGCCATCGGGCTGACCCGTGGCGACTTCCCCGGCAAGTCGCTGGTGATGGCGCTGGTGATATCGCCAATGGTGGTCCCGGTGGTGATCATCGGGGTCGCCAGTTATCTGTTCTTCGCCCCACTGGGCATGGGCAACAGTTTTACCTCGCTGATTCTGGTGCATGCGGTGCTGGGTGTGCCGTTCGTCATCATTACCGTGTCGGCAACCTTGCAGGGCTTCAACTACAACCTGGTGCGCGCGGCGGCCAGCCTGGGTGCCTCGCCGCTGCTGACCTTCCGCCGAGTGACCCTGCCACTGATTGCACCCGGTGTTATCTCGGGCGCGCTGTTCGCCTTTGCCACTTCGTTTGACGAAGTGGTGGTAACACTGTTTCTGGCCGGGCCGGAGCAGGCGACCCTGCCGCGGCAGATGTTCAGCGGTATCCGCGAAAACCTCAGCCCGACCATTGCTGCGGCGGCAACCTTGCTGATTGCTTTCTCGGTGGTGTTGCTGCTGACCCTGGAGTGGCTGCGTGGGCGCAGCGAGAAGCTGAGGACCCAACAGCCGGCCTGATGAGGAGGTGCCTGTACCGGCCTCTTCGCGGCGTTAGCCACGAAGAGGCCGGTACAGGTTGAAACAGCTGGTCGACATGGATTGATACCAATCAGCCTCTATCCGTTTCCCTGAGTTACAATGCGCGCCACCGTGATTCTGCCAACAGGTGCGCCATGCAGCCCTACGCTATTGCCCCCTCCATTCTCTCCGCCGATTTTGCCCGCCTGGGTGAGGACGTCGACAAGGTATTGGCTGCGGGTGCAGACATCGTTCACTTCGATGTCATGGACAACCACTATGTCCCCAACCTGACCATTGGTCCGATGGTTTGCACCGCCCTGCGCAAGTACGGCGTCACCGCGCCGATCGACGTGCACCTGATGGTCAGCCCCGTCGACCGTATCATCGGCGACTTCATCGAAGCCGGCGCCACCTACATCACCTTCCACCCGGAAGCCACACAGCACATCGACCGTTCGCTGCAACTGATCAAGGACGGTGGTTGCAAGGCTGGGCTGGTGTTCAACCCGGCCACCAGCCTGGACGCCCTGAAGTATGTGATGGACAAAATCGACATGGTGTTGCTGATGAGCGTCAACCCAGGCTTTGGCGGGCAAAAGTTCATCCCCGGCACCCTCGACAAACTGCGCGAAGCGCGTGCGCTGATCGACGCCAGTGGCCGTGATATCCGCCTGGAAATCGACGGCGGCGTGAACGTCAACAACATCCGCGAGATCGCTGCCGCTGGCGCTGACACCTTCGTGGCTGGCTCGGCGATCTTCAACGCCCCGGACTACCAGGAAGTCATCGCCAAGATGCGCGCCGAACTGGCCCTGGCCCGCCCATGAGTGGCTTCGAGCAGCTGTTCCCGGGGACGCTGCCGAGGCTGGTGATGTTCGATCTGGACGGTACCCTGATCGACTCCGTGCCAGACCTGGCCGCCGCCGTGGACCGTATGCTGCTCGAACTGGGGCGCCCGCCTGCAGGCCTTGAGGCCGTGCGCCACTGGGTTGGCAATGGTGCCCAGGTGCTGGTGCGTCGGGCGTTGGCCGGAGGCATCGACCACACCACAGTGGACGACGCCCTGGCCGAGCAGGCGCTGGCGCTGTTCATGGACGCCTATGCCGAAAGCCATGAGCTGACGGTGGTCTACCCCGGCGTGCGGGACACCCTGCGCTGGCTGCGCAAGCAGGGTGTGGAGATGGCGCTGATTACCAACAAGCCTGAGCGCTTCGTTGGCCCGCTGCTGGACCAGATGAAGATCGGCAACTACTTCCGCTGGATCATCGGCGGTGACACCCTGCCGCAGAAGAAGCCCGACCCGGCGGCGCTGCTGTTCGTCATGCAGATGGCCGGTGTTACTCCGCAGCAGTCGCTGTTTGTCGGCGATTCGCGCAGTGACGTGCTGGCCGCCAAGGCAGCTGGTGTGCAATGCGTGGGCCTGACCTACGGCTACAACCATGGCCGGCCGATCAACGACGAATCCCCCAACCTGGTGATCGACGATCTGCGCGCTTTGCTGCCTGGTTGCGCAGACCCGGCCACTGGGATAACGTTGGCGAACCTTCAAGCCTCACAAGACAGAGAGCCCACCGTGGTGGTTACCGGCAAATTCTGGATGAAAGTCATCAAGGCCCTGGCCCGTTGGCGTTGGCGCGCCTGACTTTTGCCTGCCGGCGCGTGCCGGCCCGTCCGTTTGCCTGACCTACTGCTGCTTGCCACGAGGCTACTCATGAACCGCGAAGAATTCCTGCGCCTGGCCGCTGCCGGCTACAACCGCATTCCTTTGGCCTGCGAAACCCTGGCCGACTTCGACACGCCGCTGTCGATCTATCTGAAACTGGCTGACCAACCCAACTCGTACCTGCTCGAATCGGTGCAGGGCGGCGAGAAGTGGGGCCGTTACTCGATGATCGGCTTGCCGTCGCGCACGGTGATGCGTGTGCATGGCTACCACGTCAGCATCCTGCAGGATGGCGTGGAAGTGGAAAGCCACGATGTCGAAGACCCGCTGGCGTTCGTTGAAACCTTCAAGGACCGCTACAAGGTTGCCGACATTCCCGGCCTGCCGCGTTTCAACGGCGGCCTGGTCGGCTACTTCGGCTACGACTGCGTGCGTTATGTGGAAAAGCGCCTGGGCGCCAGCCCCAACCCGGACCCGCTGGGCGTGCCGGATATCCTGCTGATGGTGTCCGACGCGGTGGTGGTATTCGACAACCTGGCGGGCAAGATGCACGCCATCGTGCTGGTTGACCCGGCCGAGGAGCAGGCCTTCGAACAGGGCCAGGCACGCCTTCAAGGCTTGCTCGAAACCCTGCGTCAGCCGATCACCCCGCGCCGTGGCCTGGACCTGAGCGGCCCACAGGTCGACGAACCGGAGTTCCGCTCCAGCTATACCCGTGAGGATTACGAGAACGCGGTCGGCCGTATCAAGGAATATATTCTGGCCGGTGACTGCATGCAGGTGGTGCCGTCACAGCGCATGTCGATCGACTTCAAGGCTGCGCCTATCGACCTGTACCGCGCGCTGCGCTGCTTCAACCCGACGCCGTACATGTACTTCTTCAACTTCGGTGACTTCCATGTGGTCGGCAGCTCGCCCGAGGTGCTGGTACGTGTCGAGGACAACCTGGTCACCGTGCGCCCAATCGCCGGCACCCGCCCGCGCGGCGCCACCGAAGAGGCCGACCGCGCCCTGGAAGACGACCTGCTGTCGGACGACAAGGAAATTGCCGAGCACTTGATGCTGATCGACCTGGGCCGCAACGACGTGGGCCGTGTGTCTTCGACCGGCAGCGTGCGCCTGACCGAGAAGATGGTCATCGAGCGTTATTCCAACGTGATGCACATCGTCTCCAACGTCACCGGCCAACTGCGTGAAGGGCTGACGGCGATGGATGCACTGCGGGCGATCCTGCCGGCTGGCACCCTGTCGGGTGCACCGAAAATCCGCGCGATGGAAATCATCGACGAACTGGAGCCGGTCAAGCGTGGAGTTTACGGTGGTGCAGTCGGCTACTTTGCCTGGAACGGCAACATGGATACCGCGATTGCCATCCGTACTGCCGTGATCAAGGACGGTGAACTGCATGTGCAAGCCGGTGGTGGCATTGTTGCCGACTCGGTACCGGCGCTGGAATGGGAAGAAACCATCAACAAGCGCCGAGCGATGTTCCGCGCGGTGGCGCTGGCCGAGCAGACGTTGACCAAATAAATGGATTGGGGCCGCAATGCGGCCCCATCCATTCAGAAGTCCACGCTCACCCCCAGGCTCACCCCCTGCTGCGTCAACTCATCACTCTTGCGCCAGTTGTAGTTCCCACGCACATGCACCCCCGCCACCAGTTCATGGCTCACCCCAAGGCTCGCTCGGGTCAGGTCGCTGTGTGGCGTATACCCGGTCAGGGTGAAGTCATTGGCCGGCAAGCGGGTCAGGTGCATCGTCACATCCTGCTGGTCGTCCTCGAACTCGTGTTCCTGCGCCACCTCGGCGAACAACCGGGTACTTGGCATTACCTGCACACTACCCAGCAACCCCACGCCTAGCCGACGTGACGTGCGTTCCTGGTCATCGAAGCCCAGTGCCGTCGAGCGCCCGCTTTTCTCGTCGTAGCCATCCACTTTCACCCGCGCATAGTCGGCACTGATGAAGGGTGCCAGCTGCCAGTCGCTGCTGTCGGCCGCCAGGTTGTAGCCCAGGCGCCCGGACATCGCCCAGGCCTCGCCGTCGGTGTCGCCCTTTTCGCTACGGCCATTCACGCCCAGGGCGAAGGTGCGTTTCAGGTCACTGTAGTCCAGGTGCCCGGCGGTCAGCGCGGCATCGGCCCACCAGCGGTCCTGGCGGTATTGGGCAAAGGCACTGGCCAGGTAGCTGTTCAGTTTGTAGTCCGAGTCTTGGTCGCCGACTTCCAGCTTCTGTCGGTATGCACCACCGGCGAGGCCCACGCGCCAGGCGTCGTTCAGGCGATAGCTGCCGCCCACAGTCAGGTTGTAGCCACGTCCATCGCCGCTGGCCGCGCTGTGCTGGCCGTCGAAGTCCAGGTCCTGGGCGCCAGTGGCGACAAAGGCTTGCCACTGACCTACGGCTTGCCAGGGTGTCTGCCACTGGTTGCGCAATTCATCCTGGTGGGCGCGCAGGCTGGCATGGGCCATTTCTGGCAGCAGGGTCAGCTCCCAAGGTGCGGAAATGATCGAATAGGCGTAGTCGGCAATCAGTTGCTGGCCCGCGATGGTCGGGTGCACCGAGTCGTTGAACAGTAGTTTGGTTGGGTCGGGGGTGGTGCCGGTGATGCCATATACCGGGTTGGCCACACAACCTTCGCCGCTGTAGCAAGTACCGACCAGGTTCTGATCGCTGGCGAGGCCGAACTGGTTGGGGCTGGCCAATGCCTCGCTCAGCAGCAAGGGAACGTTCAGCGGGATGATCTCGGCATCGATCTGCCCCAGTTGGCTGAGCAGCGACTGGTTGAGGGCGCCAGACAGCAATGACAGCGGGTTTTGTTGTGGCGTACCACTGAAGTTCGGTGTTTGGCCGAGGTCGGGCAGCAGCCAGACCATGATGTAGCGGGCGCCGCCTTGTTGCAGGGCCTGGGCGCTGGCAGCCAGGCGGGCGCCAGCGGCGATGGCATCGGCCGGGCTGTTGACCAGGCCCTGCAGGAAGTCATTGCCGCCGCCGGTCAGGTAGTACAGCGCGTTGGGGTCGGCACGCAGGCCATTGGCCAGG
The DNA here is from genome assembly GCF_047978165.1 of Pseudomonas sp. LFS074. Taxonomy (NCBI): domain Bacteria; kingdom Pseudomonadati; phylum Pseudomonadota; class Gammaproteobacteria; order Pseudomonadales; family Pseudomonadaceae; genus Pseudomonas; species Pseudomonas sp. LFS074. Next base: position 485,772 of record NZ_JBFPFV010000001.1, read on the forward strand.
TAGCCCGGCTTTTCACGCAGTACCTGCCCGGCGCCGGTGCGCCCCGGTGGGATGACTGTTTCGGATGTGCTGGTGATCGAGTCCAGGATCTGTTGGGTCGTGTAGCCGCCGACTGCCCAGTTGTTGCCGTCGGGAAGCCCTAATGCCGGGTTGAGAGGCGAGGTAGAAGGACCCAGCTCGATCGGGCTCACCCCCAGCCGTCCGCCCAGGATCATTGGCGACACGGGGGCATAATTGCCATCGGCATCGCGGTTGGTAAAGCGCATGCCGCCGAACTGCCCGGCGTCACTGAGGCTGTCACCAAACACGATCAAGGTGGAATAGGGCGAGGGGGCAGCGAATGCCTGGCTGCAAGCTAAGGCCAGTGAAGCGAGAGTAAAGCGCAATAACGGGGCTTTTCGCATCAGGGAACATCCTTTTCTTTGTTTTTATTGGGACAACCCCATCGACCTTAGCAAATCGCTGTGCATCGCTCCCAAGTCCATTCGTTTCCCCGTGTTTACGGGCATATTGCGCCCGTCGCCCCGGTAGGCTACTGTGCCGGGACGTATGAGCGAGACCTATCCTGTGTTGATCGTCAGCAAACTCTTGATGCGCGTAATCAAGGCCCACGCCCGTTGGCGTTGGCGCGCCTGACTTTATCCCCTGCCGGCCCGTCCGGCCCGCCCCCGTTTGCCTTCCCGTTTACCGCCCTTTGTGGCAAAGCCGCGCCTGTGGCTGGTGCTGGAAGGTTCGAATTCTGAAGTCAGTAGATTCAAGAGGTTTAACACCATGTTACTGATGATCGACAATTACGACTCATTCACTTACAACGTCGTTCAGTACCTTGGCGAGCTGGGCGCCGAGGTCAAGGTCATTCGCAATGACGAAATGACCATCGCCCAGATCGAAGCCCTCAACCCTGAGCGCATCGTCGTATCCCCAGGCCCGTGCACGCCAAGCGAGGCGGGCGTGTCCATCGAGGCTATCCTGCATTTTGCCGGTAAGCTGCCGATCCTCGGCGTATGCCTGGGTCACCAGTCCATCGGCCAGGCTTTTGGCGGCGACGTGGTACGTGCACGCCAGGTCATGCATGGCAAGACCAGCCCGGTACATCACCGCGACCTGGGCGTGTTCGCCGGCCTTAACAACCCGCTGACCGTGACCCGTTATCACTCGCTGGTGGTAAAGCGCGAGACCTTGCCCGACTGCCTGGAGGTGACCGCCTGGACTGCCCATGAGGACGGTTCGGTCGATGAGATCATGGGCCTGCGCCATAAAACGTTGAATATCGAAGGGGTACAGTTCCACCCCGAGTCGATCTTGACCGAGCAGGGCCACGAGCTGTTCGCCAACTTCCTCAAGCAGACCGGCGGCCGCCGCTAAGGATCGAACATGGATATCAAGAGCGCGTTGGCCCGTATCGTCGGCCACCTGGACCTCTCTACCGAAGAAATGCGCGATGTCATGCGCCAGATCATGACCGGCCAATGCAGCGAGGCGCAGATCGGCGCCTTCCTGATGGGTATGCGCATGAAAAGTGAAAGCATCGACGAGATTGTCGGTGCGGTGTCGGTGATGCGTGAGCTGGCCGACAAGGTTGAACTCAAAAGCCTCGATGGTGTGGTCGACATCGTCGGCACCGGCGGCGATGGCGCCAATATCTTCAACGTCTCCACTGCTTCCGCGTTCGTCCTGGCGGCGGCGGGTTGCACCGTCGCCAAGCACGGTAACCGCGCGGTGTCCGGCAAGAGCGGCAGTGCCGACTTGCTGGAAGCGGCCGGCATCTATCTGAACCTGACGCCAACCCAAGTGGCCCGCTGCATTGACAGCCTGGGCATCGGCTTCATGATCGAATTGCTCTCTGAATCGCTGGAAGGGCTTTCCGCCGCCATGATCGCCGAGCTGGGACGCTACCGGCATCAAGTCTTCATCGAGAAGCTGGGCTGGGACGTGGTCTCCACCTCCAGGGTCCGCGACCAGGAATTCGACCAGTTCGACCATCCGCAAACCCGCTACATCGTCGCCATGGGCCGCCAGGGCATCTGCGGTTGCGCCCGCCTGCTGCCGACGACCGACGCCTACCTGCTCAAGGACGTCTTCGCCTACCTGTGCAGCGAAACCCCGCCGAGCGATCCGTCGGTCTGGGAGCTTTCGCGCTACGCCGCCAGCGCGGCGGACGATCCGCAGCTGGCGATGAAGATATTCTGGTCCAGCCTGCAATGCGGCTGGTACCTGGGGGCCAGTTCGGTGGTGGCGGTGACCACCACGGCCATGGAGCGCTATTTCGTTCGCAACGGCGTGATCCTCCAGCGCCTCGGCCCGCCGCAGAAGGTCAAGGGCGAGACGCTGGTCGCGATCAGCTTCCCGGCCTACCAGGAGCGCGGCCTGGAGATGCTGTTGCGCTACCACCCGGAATGGCTGCAGGGTGTACCGCTGTCGATGGCGGTGTGAATGTTCGCGCAAAGCCATCACTCGGCGATGAAGCATGCCGCTGGCCCGCGTCGCGAGCTGGGGTTGCGCACCCTGTTCAACATGCTCGGCCCGCTTACGAATCCGGCCGGAGTGAAGCACCAGGTGGTCGGCGTGTTTGCCCAGGCCCTGTGCCGCCCGTTGGCCGAGGTACTGCAGCGTCTGGGTAGCAAGCATGTGTTGGTGGTGCACTCGAAGGACGGCCTGGATGAGTTCAGCCTGGCTGCACCCACCTTCGTTGCTGAACTGAAGAACGACGAAATCACCGAATACTGGGTCGAACCGGAAGACCTCGGCATGAAGAGCCAGAGTTTGCATGGCCTTGCCGTCGACAACCCGCAGGCGTCGCTGGAGCTGATCCGCGATGCGTTGGGCCGCCGCAAGACCGAAAACGGCCAGAAGGCTGCGGAAATGATCGTGCTCAATGCGGGCGCGGCACTGTATGCCGCCGATCATGCAATGACCCTGGCTCAAGGTGTGGAGCTGGCCCACGACGTACTGCACACCGGGCTGGCCTGGGAGAAGCTGCAGGAACTGGGTGCCTTTACTGCAGTATTCAAGGTGGAGAACGAAGCATGAGTGTGCCGACAGTGCTGGAAAGGATCATTGCCCGCAAGTTTCAGGAAGTGGCCGAGCGCAGCGCGCGCGTCAGCCTTGCCGAGCTGGAGGCCCTGGCCAAGGCCGCCGATGCTCCGCGTGGCTTTGCCAACGCGCTGATCGAGCAGGCCAAGCGCAAGCAGCCGGCGGTGATTGCTGAAATCAAGAAGGCCTCGCCGAGCAAAGGCGTGATCCGCGAGCACTTTGTGCCGGCGGAAATCGCGGTCAGCTACGAGAAGGGTGGCGCTACCTGCCTGTCGGTGCTGACCGATGTCGATTACTTCCAGGGTGCCGATGTGTACCTGCAGCAGGCTCGCGCAGCAGTTTCCTTGCCGGTAATCCGCAAGGACTTCATGGTCGACCCTTACCAGATCGTCGAAGCCCGGGCCTTGGGCGCGGACTGCGTGCTACTGATCGTGTCGGCGCTGGACGACGTAAAGATGGCCGAACTGGCCGCCACTGCCAAGGATGTCGGCCTTGATGTGCTAGTGGAAGTGCACGATGGCGATGAGCTGGAGCGCGCCTTGAAAACCCTCGACACGCCGCTGGTTGGGGTGAACAACCGTAACCTGCACACCTTTGAGGTGAGCCTGGAAACCACCCTCGACCTGCTGCCGCGCATTCCGCGTGATCGCTTGGCGATTACCGAGAGCGGTATTCTCAACCGAGCGGACGTGGAACTGATGGCGATCAACGAGGTTTACTCGTTCCTGGTCGGCGAGGCGTTCATGCGAGCGGAGCAGCCTGGCCTGGAATTGCAGCGGTTGTTCTTCCCAGAACAGGTGAAGAAAACTGTACAGCCATTGGACTGATCAAACGAAGCCGGCGTTCTTGCCGGCTTTTTTGTATGCCTGTAATGGCCCTTTCGCGGGTAAACCCGCTCCCACAGGATGTTCACCGCCTGTAGGACCTGTGATATCCCCGTGGGAGCGGGTTTACCCGCGAAAGGGCCATCAACAACAATATCAAAGGTGGATCAATGACCGATCAACCCCTGGCCTTGACCGTCGAACAAGGCCTGCACGCCGAACAGGAACTGCTGGCCGCTGTCTGCCGTGGCGAACGCGAGAGTGGCGTGCTGTTCTGGCGGCCGACCGATCACGCTCTGGTCATGCCTCGACGCATGAGCCGGCTGGACAACTTCGAGGCCGCCTGCGCGGAGCTGGCAATTGCCGGCTGGCCGGTACTGTTGCGTGAAACGGGTGGTGAGCCGGTGCCGCAGTCGCATTCGACGGTAAACGTTGCACTGGTCTACGCCGCCCCGCGCAGTGAAGGCGACCACGGTCGCATCGAAAATGCCTACGAGCGCCTGTGCCTGCCGCTGTGCGATGTGCTGCGCGAGTGGGGCGGGGTAGCATCGGTGGGGGAAATCGACGGGGCCTTCTGCGATGGCCGCTACAACGTCAACCTCAATGGCCGCAAACTGGTGGGCACCGCCCAGCGCTGGCGCCAGGGTTTGGGGGGCAAGCGCCCGGTGGTGCTGGTGCACGGTGCGCTGCTGCTGGACAACGAGCGTGAGTCGATGGTGGCGGCGGTCAACCGCTTCAACGAATGCTGCGAGCTGGAGCAACGCTGCCGCGCCGATGCGCACATTGCCTTGCACGAAGTGGCGCCCGCGGTGCCCTGGTTCGAGCGCCTTTCACAGGCCTACGCCAAGGTGCTGGCCGAGCTGCCCAAGGACTAGCGGGTACCGTAGACCACCATGGTCTTGCCTTTCACCTGTACCAGGCTGCGCTCTTCGAGGTCCTTGAGGACGCGGCCGACCATTTCCCGCGAGCAACCGACGATACGGCCGATTTCCTGCCGGGTAATCTTGATCTGCATGCCATCGGGATGGGTCATGGCGTCGGGTTGCTTGCACAGTTCCAGCAGGCAACGGGCTACTCGACCGGTCACGTCGAAGAATGCCAAATCGCCGACTTTGCGCGTAGTGTTGCGTAGGCGCTGGGCCATCTGGCTGCCCAGGGCGTAGAGAATTTCTGGGTCCTGGCGCGCCAGTTCGCGAAACTTCTCGTAGCTGATTTCGGCCACTTCGCACTCGGTTTTGGCGCGCACCCAGGCACTGCGCTGCTGTTCGCCCTCGACGGGCTCGAACAGGCCCAGCTCGCCAAAGAAATCGCCATTGTTAAGGTAGGCGATGATCATTTCATGGCCGTCATCGTCCTCGATGAGGATGGTGACCGAACCCTTGATGATGAACGACAGAGTCTCGGCCCGGTCGCCGGCGCAGATGATGTTGCTTTTGGCGGTGTAGCGGCGGCGCTGGCAGTGCACCAGCAACTTGTCGATGTTCTTGATCTTGGCGGGTAGGGCGGAGGCAACCATCACGAAATCCTGTTCGATACGAGGCATAGGCTTTTTTTAGAGGTTGGCTGACGGCAAGCGCCAGTCATTTGGCGCCAGCTTATCAGACACTACGGGATGTTTCGGTATTAAACCGACACGTCTCGTGCTTTTCCCACAGCCGCACAAGGTCTAAGCTGACACCCTTTTCCGAAAATCAGGAGTCCGGGTAGATGAAGGCACGTATCCAGTGGGCCGGTGAAGCAATGTTTCTCGGCGAGTCGGGGAGCGGCCATGTCGTCGTGATGGACGGCCCGCCCGAGGCCGGCGGTCGCAACCTGGGGGTGCGCCCGATGGAAATGCTGTTGCTGGGCCTGGGTGGTTGCAGCAGTTTTGACGTGGTGAGCATTCTGAAAAAGTCGCGCCAGGCGGTGGAAAGCTGCGAGGCGTTCCTGGAGGCGGAACGCGCCAGCGAAGACCCGAAGGTGTTCACCAAGATTCACATGAACTTCGTGGTGAAAGGGCGTGGGCTGAAAGAAGCGCAGGTCAAGCGGGCGGTGGAGCTGTCGGCAGAGAAGTACTGCTCGGCTTCGATCATGCTCGAGCGTGCCGGGGTTGAGATTACCCATGGCTACGAGATTGTAGAACTGGGTTAAAGCTGAGATTTTGGGGCCGCTTCGCGGCCCATCGCGACACAAGGCCGCTCCTACAGGGGAACGCGTACTTCCTGTAGGAGCGGCCCCGACACTATCAGCTCCGAAGCGCGGGCAGTGCAGCTTGCACCCACCCCGGCAACCACCTTCGCATCACTTGGCTCAACCGCTCCCGCCGCTTCTGGTAAACCAGCCCCAGCCAGATAACCCCCAGCCCGATCAAGGTCACCACCACCGGGAACAGCAGCGACTCGGCAAACACCTCGTACGACAGGTACCCCAGGTAAGCCGCCACCCCCAGCGCACCAAACACCATGAACACCGGCCGGCGCAGCAGCACCGCCATGCCCATCAGCACAATGTTGATCAGGCAGTACAGGGCCTTGCCCAACTCACTGCCACTGTCCACCAGTGTCAGTCCGCCCCAGAATGCCGCCAGCCCGGCCAGGTAGCCCCAGCGGGCGTAGTCCTCACGCGTGCGGCCGTCTATCACCAGGAACACCACCAGCAAGGCCAACCCGAACCACAGCGAAACCTCCCGGCGCTGCTCCCAGCTGAACGGCGAGCCGAAGAACCACTCGCTCAGGTCCATCGACATGAACCACAAGGCCACGGCTATCGGCATGACCACAAACGGGTAGGGGATCAGCCGCAACATCAGCAACCCGGCCAGCACCGTGGCCGCTTCCATCGCCAGCCAGCCGCCTTGCACGTAGGTGTAGTACTGGTGGTAGTTGGCCTGGGCGTCGTCCAGTGGCCACCAGCCTGCCAGGCGTTCGATGGCGAACACTGCCAGCGGCACGATGCTGACCGCCACTGCTGCCAGTACCCCGGCAGCTACCGGTTGGGCGCGGCGCTGCAGGTTGAGGGCGAACAGGGTGATCAGCAGGATGTAGAGGGTGGCGATGATCAACAGCGCGCCATCACCGATGCTCATCCAGGCCTCGGTGAGCAACCAGCCCATGGCCGCCATGATCAACATGGCGCCAAAGTAGAAGGCAACATGGGCCAGCTGAAAACTGCCACGTGGTGCCGGTTGCTGGCGCAGGAATGCCAACAAGGTCTGGTCCTGGCCCGGTTGAAGAATGCCAGCGTGTACTGCGCGTGCCAGGTCCTTGGCGTCGAAACGGTCCGTCATGGTGATGCCTTCAGATGCGGTAGGTGCTCTTGGTCATGACCTTGGCCAGCAAGCTCATGCCAAAACGGACCGGAGCCGGGAAGCGATAACCACCGGCTTCCAGTGCAGACTCGGCGTGCTGCTCTTCGTCGATGCGCATCTGCTCGAGAATGGCCCGGGATTTTTCATCTTCCTGCGGGATCTGCTCCAGGTGCTCGTCGAGGTGCTTGCACACTTGATGCTCGGTGGCGGCGACGAAGCCCAGGCTGACCTTGTCGCTGACCAGCCCGGCGAGTGCGCCGATGCCGAACGACATGCCATAGAAAAGAGGGTTGAGCACACTCGGGTGGCTGTTCAGCTGGCGAATCCGCTGTTCGCACCAGGCCAGGTGGTCGATTTCTTCCTCGGCGGCATGCTCCATGGCCTTGCGCACTTCGGGCAGCTTGGCGGTCAGTGCCTGGCCCTGGTACAGCGCTTGGGCGCAGACTTCACCGGTGTGGTTGATGCGCATGAGCCCGGCAATGTGGCGGGATTGTTGCTCGTCCAGGTCGGCGTCTGGCTGGATGATGGCCGGCGATGGGCGGGCGGGTTGGCCGCTGAAGGGCAGCAAGGTGCGCATGGCGGTATCGGCCTGCAGCAACAAGCGGTCGAGCGGCGAGTAGTGACGTTCGGTAGCCATCGGGCACCTCCGCAAGAATGTGCCCGACAGTTTACCGCAATAGCAGCGGGGTCGCTTGCCGTGGATCAGCCCGGTGGCCAGTTCATCTGGCGCTGGCCAAGCACGTGCATATGGATGTGGTAGACCGTCTGGCCGCCTTTCGGGTTGCAGTTCATGACCACGCGGAAGCCCTCTTCGCAGCCTTGCTCGACCGCTAGACGTTGGGCAGTGAAGAGGATGTGACCAGCCAGGGCCTTGTCTTCTTCGGTCAGGTCATTGAGCGTACGAATGTGCTTTTTCGGGATGACCAGAAAATGTACCGGTGCCGCGGGTGCAATGTCCTTGAAGGCGAGGATCTGGTCGTCTTCGTAGATGATATCCGCCGGGATTTCCCGGTTGATGATTTTGAGGAATAGATCGTCCACAGCACTTGCTCCATGGTGAGGGTCGGGCCGAGTGTACTCAGCCGGGCGCCGCTCGCCCAGTGGCTATTCCATGCCGACCGGGCAATAGCGGCGGTGGATGGCCCCGGCCAGCTTGCGCACCAACCAGCGTGGCAGCAGGCGCGGGGCGAATGCCAGCCAGCGGTTGCGCCGGCCGGGCATGATCAGCGCGCGGTTCTTGTCCAATGCGCGGACGGTGTACAGCGCTACTTCCTCGGGGCTGAGGCAGCGCGGTTTGCCGTCGAGCCGCGCAATGCGCCGGCGCGCGGAACGCACTGGGCCGGGGCACAGTACCGAGACCTTGATGCCGGTGCGCTTGAGCTCTTCGCGAAGCGCCTGGGAAAAACTCAGTACATACGCCTTGCTGGCGGCATAGGCTGCCATCCACGGGCCGGGTGCCATCCCGGCCAGGCCGGCGACGTTGAGGATCTGCCCGCCGCCCTGCACGGCCATCAGGTTGCCGATGGCGTGGCACAGGCGGCTCAGGGCCAGCACGTTGACCTCCAGCAGGTCTTGCTCGTCGGCCCACTCATGGGCCAGGAACGGCCCGTAGGTGCGTAACCCCGCGCAGTTGACCAGCAGGTCGATACGCCGTTCGCCTTCTTCCAGTTCCAGTACGAAGCCAGACAGGCGCAGCGGCTGGCTGAGGTCGCAGGCGCGGAACAGCACCTCGACCCCGAAGCGCTGGGTAAGCTCGATGGCTACAGGCTCCAGTGTTTCTCGCTGACGTGCTACCAGGATCAGGTTGCGCCCACGCCGTGCCAGCGCTTCCGCCAGGGCCAGGCCCAGGCCGCTGGAAGCACCAGTGATCATGGCGTAACGGGTCATGCAAGGCTCCTGGGGGCTAAAGAGGGCGCCTAGTGTACAGCTTGGCCGGGCAAGGTGTTGCCTTTTGCTACAAGGTGCGGATGCGCAGAACCTGGCAGCGCTCCAAGGCTTCCCGGTACTCCTTTTGGAGCCGTTCGATCAATTCAGTGGTGCTGGGCAGGTCATGGATTTCGCCGACGCCCTGGCCAGCCGACCATACGGTCTTCCAGGCTTTAGCCTCGTCGTCGATCGGCTTGAGCTTGCCTTGCTCGTGGCCGCTCTTGAGGGCATTCATGTCATAGCCGGCCTGCTCCAGGCTCGAACGCAGGAAGCTGGCAGGGATGCCGGACACTGCCGGGGTGTGGATGATGTCGGCGGCATGGGCATCGAGCAGCATCTGCTTGTAGGCATCCTGGGCGTGGCTTTCTGCGGTGGCGATGAAGCGCGTGCCCATGTAGGCCAGATCGGCGCCCAGCAATTGTGCCGCGAGGATTTCGTGGCCGTGGTTGATGCAACCAGCCAGCAGCAGGGTCTTGTCGAAAAACTGACGAATTTCCGCTGCCAGGGCGAACGGGCTCCAGGTGCCGGCGTGGCCACCCGCACCTGCGGCGACGGCGATCAGGCCATCGACACCTGCTTCGGCGGCTTTCTCGGCATGGCGGCGAGTGGTGACATCGTGGAACACCAGGCCGCCATAGCCATGCACGGCGTCGACCACTTCCTTTACCGCCCCCAGGCTGGTGATGACGATCGGCACGCGATGTTCTACGCACAAGGCCAGGTCGGCCTGCAGGCGTGGGTTGGTCGGGTGCACGATCAGGTTGACGGCATAGGGGGCTGGCGCCTGCAATTGCGTCAGGCCCGCCTCGATCTCCTCCAGCCAGGCCTTGAAACCGGCGCTGTCGCGCTGGTTAAGGGCCGGGAAACTGCCGACCACACCGCTGGCGCAGCAGGCCAGCACCAGTTTGGGGTTGGAGATCAGGAACATCGGCGCCGCGACCACAGGCAGGCGCAAGCGTTGTTCGAGCAAGGCAGGTAACGACATGGCAAGGCTCCTTGAGCGGGTGGCTATGTCAGAACGGTTTGACCACCACCAGAATTACGATACCCAGCAGGAACAGCACGGGCACTTCGTTGAACCAGCGATAGTAGACGTGGCTGCGGGTATTGGTGCCGCTGGCGAAGCGTTTGCGTTGGGCACCGCATACGTGATGGTAGCCGGTCAGCAGGATCACCAGGGTCAGCTTGGCATGCAGCCAGCCTTGGCTCAGCCAGCCGGGGGTGAGGTACAGCATCCAGGCACCGAACACGTAGGTGGCGATCATCGCCGGGTTCATGATGCCGCGGTACAGCTTACGCTCCATGGTGATGAAGCGTTCCTGGCTGATGCTGTCCTGGCTCTGGGCGTGGTAGACGAACAGCCGCGGCAGGTAGAACAGGCCGGCGAACCAGCAGACCACGCTGACGATGTGCAGCGCTTTGATCCATAGGTAAAGCATGGAGGGAGTTCCTTCAGGTATTCACGGTCGTCAGATAGTAGTGGTCAAGCGCCCGAAGGGTCACCCGAAGAGTTGTTACAGGCGCCTTGCGCCCCTATTATCGTGCGCTTTCCAGACGGCTCGTTGATAAGGGGCAAGCGTTATGATCAAGGTCGGTATCGTCGGCGGCACGGGTTACACCGGCGTCGAACTGTTGCGTCTGCTGGCACAGCATCCACAGGCCGAAGTGGCGGTCATCACTTCGCGCTCCGAGGCGGGCGTGGCGGTGGCGGACATGTACCCGAACCTGCGCGGCCATTATGACGGGCTGGCCTTCAGCGTGCCCGACAGCAAGGCCCTGGCTGCTTGCGATGTGGTGTTCTTTGCTACCCCGCATGGTGTTGCCCACGCCCTGGCAGGTGAACTGCTGGCGGCTGGCACGAAGGTGATCGACCTGTCGGCCGACTTCCGCCTGCAGGATGCCGCCGAGTGGGGCAAGTGGTATGGCCAGCCGCACGGTGCGCCAGAACTGCTCAAGGATGCGGTGTACGGCCTGCCTGAAGTCAACCGCGAGAAGATCCGCCAGGCACGCCTGATCGCGGTGCCGGGTTGCTACCCGACCGCAACCCAGTTGGGCTTCCTGCCGCTGCTGGAAGCGGGCCTGGCCGACCCGTCGCGCCTGATCGCTGATTGCAAGTCGGGTGTCAGCGGTGCTGGCCGTGGTGCTGCGGTCGGTTCGCTGTTCTGTGAGGCTGGCGAAAGCATGAAGGCCTACGCAGTGAAAGGTCACCGTCATCTGCCTGAAATCAGCCAGGGCCTGCGCCTGGCTGCTGGCAAGGACATCGGCCTTACCTTCGTGCCGCACCTGACGCCGATGATCCGGGGTATCCACGCCACCCTGTACGCGAATGTTGTCGATACGTCGGTCGACCTCCAGGCGTTATTCGAAAAGCGTTATGCCGACGAGCCGTTCGTCGACGTGATGCCCGCTGGCAGTCACCCGGAAACACGCAGCGTGCGCGGCGCCAACGTCTGCCGCATTGCCGTTCATCGCCCGCAGGGTGGTGACCTGGTGGTGGTGCTGTCGGTAATCGACAACCTGGTCAAGGGGGCCTCTGGCCAGGCGGTACAGAACCTCAACATCCTGTTCGGCCTGGATGAGCGCATGGGCCTGTCCCATGCCGGCTTGCTGCCTTAATCACCCTGCGTTCGAAAAAGGCCCGCGTCGTGCGGGCCTTTTTGCATGTCGCGACTAAAGCCGCACAATTCTTGACCGATTTTCTCGGGAAAGCGGATAATGCGCGTCATCGAGTTTTATGGCGGCTACCGCGCCGGGAGAATCAACATGAGCGTCGAAACCTTCACCCCTACCGGTCTGGAGTTTACCCATGGGGCAGCCCAGAAGGTGAAGAACCTGGTCAATGAGGAAGGTAATGAACGTCTGAAGCTGCGGGTGTTCGTGACCGGTGGCGGTTGCTCGGGCTTCCAGTACGGCTTCACTTTCGATGAAGACGTGGCCGAAGACGACACCATTGTAGAGCGAGAGGGCGTTTCCTTGGTGGTCGACCCGATGAGCTTTCAGTACCTGGCCGGCGCCGAAGTGGACTACCAGGAAGGCTTGGAAGGGTCGCGCTTCGTCATCAAGAACCCGAATGCGGCCACCACCTGTGGTTGCGGGTCGTCGTTCTCGATCTGAGGCCTGGCCAAAACGAAACGCCGCGCAATTGCGCGGCGTTTTGCTGTCTGGCGTAGCGATTATGCCGGGTAGATTGCGCCCAATACCCGCAGGCCCTTGGCTGCAGTGACGCTGGGGCGGTTGGCGGCGATGCCCTCCAGGCAGCAGTGGGCCAGCCAGGCAAAGGCCATGGCCTCGACCCAGTCAGGATCTACGCCATGGGCGCCGGTGCTGGCGACACGGGCCCTGGGCAGCAGCTGGGCGAGGCGGGCCATCAGGGCGCCGTTACGTGCGCCACCCCCGCACACCAACAACGCTTCGGTGCCCTGCTGGGCACTGCCGAGTGAGTCGATGATGCTGCGAGCGGTAAGCTCCAGCAACGTCGCCTGTACATCTTCGTCCTGGTAAGCGGGCAGGCGCGCCAGGTGGCCATCCAGCCAAAGCAGGTTGAACACCTCGCGGCCGGTGCTTTTCGGGCCGCTACCGGCGAAGAATGGGTCGGCGAGCAATGCGTTGAGCAAGCCAGCCTGTACCACCCCCGAGGCCGCCCAGGCACCGTCGGCATCGTAGGCCTGGCCGCGCTTGCGTTCGATCCAGGCATCCAGCAGCACGTTACCGGGGCCGCAGTCGAAGCCGTGAACCGGCTTGTCCTGTTCGATCAGGCTCAGGTTGCTGAAGCCGCCCACGTTCAGGATCGCCAGGCGCTGGCCCAGGTGCCCGAACAGGGTTTCGTGAAACGCCGGTACCAGCGGCGCACCTTGGCCACTGGCAGCCACATCACGCCGCCGGAAGTCGGCAACCACGCTGATACCGGTAAGCTCGGCGAGCAGCGCCGGGTTGCCGATCTGCACGGTAAACCCGCGTGCGGGTTCGTGGCGGATGGTCTGACCGTGGCTGCCGATAGCGCGAATGGCACTGGCCTGGAGCCCCTGACGGGCCAGCAACTGGCGGATACCATCGCCCGCCAGGCTGGCCCAGCGGTTTTCTGCCAATGCCGCACGTGCGATCTCGTCAGGGCCACTGCTGCACAGAGCAAGCAGTTCCTGACGCAGGTCACTGGGCATGGGCAGGTAAAGGGTGGCGAGCAGTTCAAGCTGCTCGCTTTGTTCGATCAAGGCGATGTCCAGCCCATCGAGGCTGGTGCCGGACATTACCCCCAGGTAGAGCGCCATGGTTTAGCGCTTGTTCGCTGCGAGCAGAGTGGCCTTTTCCTGATCCATGCGGGCGATCAGCGGCTGACTCTGCTGCAGGAAGCGCTGGCGCTCGTTCTTGGCGATCGGGTCGGCCATTGGTACCTTCTGGCTCAGCGGGTCGACGTGCACACCGTTGACCTGGAACTCGTAGTGCAGGTGCGGCCCGGTGGACAGGCCGGTGGTACCGATGTAGCCAATGATCTGGCCCTGCTTGACCGAACTGCCGGTCTTGATGCCCTTGGCAAAGCCCTGCATATGGCCGTACAGCGTCTTGTAGCGGTTGCCGTGTTGGATGATCACGGTATTGCCGTAGCCACCACGGCGCCCGGCCAGTTCGATGCGGCCGTCACCGGCAGCCTTGATCGGCGTACCGCGCGGGGCAGCGTAGTCAACGCCTTTGTGGGCGCGAATCTTGTTCAGGATTGGATGCTTGCGGCCAGCGGAAAAGCGCGAGCTGATGCGAGCGAAGTCGACCGGGGTACGGATGAAGGCCTTGCGCAGGCTGTTGCCGTCTGCGGTGTAGTAGGTACTGTTGCCCTGCTTGTTGGTATAACGCACGGCGGTGTAGGTTTTGCCGCGGTTGGTAAAGCGGGCGGACAGGATGTTGCCGGTGCCGACGACCTTGCCGTCCATCACCTTCTGCTCGTAGACCACGTCGAACTCGTCGCCTGGGCGAATATCCTGGGCAAAGTCGATGTCGTAGCCCAATACGCGAGCCATGTCCATGGTCATGCTGTGGGACAGGCCGGCACGCTGGGCCGAGGCCGACAGCGAGCTCTTGATCACACCGTGGGCGTAGGCGGTACGCACCACCGGCTTGCTGATTTCACGGTTGAAGGCATAGCCCTTGGCGGTCTTGGTCAGGCGAATGGTTTCGAGGTTGCTGACCTTGCTGTGCAGGCTGGCCAGTTGGCCATCCTTGTCGAGTTCGAACTGCAGCACTTGACCGTGCTTGAGCTGGCTGAACTGCTTGGCCTGCTTGTTACTTGCCAGCACGTCATGCACGGCATTGGCCGGCAGCCCAACCTTGGCGAACAGCGTGGACAGAGTATCGCCACGGGCCACGGTAACCTCGCGGTGGCCAGGTTCCTTGGCGGCTTCTGCGACGGGTTCGGCGGTGGGGGTTTGCTGTTCGGCCTTCTGGGTTTCGGGGGCAGCGTCCTCGATCTGGGCGAACGGCGAGCCTTGCTCTCCTTCTGCCTGCACCAGCGGCGCTGCGCGGGATTCGTCTTTCAGTTGCTCGGCAGGGCTTTCCAGCTCGAGGTTGAGGGTGGTTTTCTTGGCTTCCACTTCGCTGGAGGGAAATACCAGCAAAGCCAGGCTGAGCAGGGCGGCGATGCCGCTGGCGGCCAACAGATGGCTCTTCGGATAAAGCGGGGGCGCTTTAGGCGGTTCGTTGGTCATGGGCAAGGTGACTTTGAAAAAGGTGAAATGGAAAAGATGAATGACATGATGAAGATGAAATAACTGTATAAAATATAACCAAATCCATTTTCACGCAAGGGCGCGTAGACGCCGCAAACCTGTGTCCGGGTCACATTCCTTTGCGAAACTTGTAATTGACGGCCGATCTTGTATGGTTGGCTCCCCCTGAATCTGAGCCTTGCGGGTTTGTCTATGAAGTCGGTTGAAGAGCAGCTGGCGCTTATCAAGCGCGGTGCGGAAGAAGTACTGGTCGAGTCGGAACTGGTGGAGAAGCTCAAGCGCGGCCAGCCTCTGCGCATCAAGGCCGGCTTCGATCCGACCGCACCTGACCTGCACCTTGGCCATACGGTGCTGATCAACAAGCTGCGCCAGTTCCAAGAACTGGGTCATCAGGTCATCTTCCTTATAGGTGACTTCACCGGCATGATCGGCGACCCCAGCGGCAAGAGTGCCACGCGCCCGCCGCTGACTCGCGAGCAGGTGCTGGACAATGCCGAGACCTACAAGCAGCAGGTGTTCAAGATCCTCGACCCGGCCAAGACCGAGGTCGCGTTCAACTCCACCTGGATGGACAAGCTGACCCCAGCCGACTTCATTCGCCTTGCGTCGCAATATACCGTTGCGCGCATGCTCGAGCGCGATGACTTCGACAAGCGTTACACCACCAACCAGCCGATTGCCATCCACGAGTTCCTCTACCCGCTGGTGCAAGGCTACGACTCGGTGGCGCTGAAGGCGGACGTCGAGCTGGGTGGCACCGACCAGAAGTTCAACCTGTTGATGGGGCGCGAACTGCAGCGCGCCTATGGCCAGGAAGCGCAGAACATCGTCACCATGCCGCTGCTCGAGGGGCTTGATGGCGTGAAGAAGATGTCGAAGTCGCTGGGTAACTATGTAGGTATCCAGGAAGCGCCGGGGGTTATGTACGGCAAGCTGGTATCGATTCCCGATACCCTGATGTGGCGCTACTTCGAGCTGCTGAGCTTCCGTTCGATGGAGGAGATCGAGCAGTTCCGCGCCGACGTCGCCAAGGGTGCCAACCCGCGGGACATCAAGATCAAGCTGGCAGAAGAGATCGTTGCGCGCTTCCATGGTGAAGAGGCTGCCGCCAATGCTCACCGTGCTGCGGGTAACCGCATGAAGGAAGGCGAGCTGCCGGAAGACCTGCCGGAGATCGAAGTGGCTGCGTCGGAAGACCTGCCGATCGCTGCCGTGCTGAACCGGGCTGGCCTGGTGAAGAACTCGGCACAGGCGCGTGACTTGCTGAATGGCGGTGCGGTGAAGGTTGATGGTGCGGTGGTCGACAAGGACTTCATGTTTGTCCTCGGTGCTACTCACGTGTGCCAGGCGGGGAAGAAGTCGTTTGGCCGGGTTACCCTTAAGGCCGAGTGATCGTCTGGTGGTGTAGCTATATAGAAGCGGGGAGGCCGTCAGGCCTCCCCGCTTTGTTTTTCAGCGATATGAAGGTTTATTGAAATTAAAGGTTGACGGGGTTTCGAATCCCCTTATAATGCGCCCCACTTCCAGCGACATCGGAACGACAAACTCCTTGAGATTCAATGAGTTAAGTAGTTAAGGTGGTGTTGGAAGGGCTACGATCGAATGATCGCAAGCGGTTGAAATGGTGGTTGACAGCGCTTCTTGGTGCTGTATGATTCGCCTCCCGCTACGAGGGATCGCAGCGAGCCAAGTGTTTGAAGCTAAACGAGTTTCTCGCAAAAAACTTCAAAATAAACGCTTGACAGGCTCTGAGGAAAGCGTAGAATGCGCGCCTCGGTTGAGACGAAAAGCTCTTAACCAAACGCTCTTTAACAAATTGAATCAAGCAATTCGTGTGGGTGCTTGTGAGTACGGACTGATAGTCAAAAAGATTATCAGCATCACAAGTGGCCATGCGAGAAATCACATAGTCATTTGAGATTGCTGAGCCAAGTTTAGGGTTTCTTAAAAACCCAAGCAGTATTGAACTGAAGAGTTTGATCATGGCTCAGATTGAACGCTGGCGGCAGGCCTAACACATGCAAGTCGAGCGGATGACGGGAGCTTGCTCCTTGATTCAGCGGCGGACGGGTGAGTAATGCCTAGGAATCTGCCTGGTAGTGGGGGACAACGTTTCGAAAGGAACGCTAATACCGCATACGTCCTACGGGAGAAAGCAGGGGACCTTCGGGCCTTGCGCTATCAGATGAGCCTAGGTCGGATTAGCTAGTTGGTGGGGTAATGGCTCACCAAGGCGACGATCCGTAACTGGTCTGAGAGGATGATCAGTCACACTGGAACTGAGACACGGTCCAGACTCCTACGGGAGGCAGCAGTGGGGAATATTGGACAATGGGCGAAAGCCTGATCCAGCCATGCCGCGTGTGTGAAGAAGGTCTTCGGATTGTAAAGCACTTTAAGTTGGGAGGAAGGGCAGTAAGCTAATACCTTGCTGTTTTGACGTTACCGACAGAATAAGCACCGGCTAACTCTGTGCCAGCAGCCGCGGTAATACAGAGGGTGCAAGCGTTAATCGGAATTACTGGGCGTAAAGCGCGCGTAGGTGGTTTGTTAAGTTGGATGTGAAAGCCCCGGGCTCAACCTGGGAACTGCATCCAAAACTGGCAAGCTAGAGTACGGTAGAGGGTGGTGGAATTTCCTGTGTAGCGGTGAAATGCGTAGATATAGGAAGGAACACCAGTGGCGAAGGCGACCACCTGGACTGATACTGACACTGAGGTGCGAAAGCGTGGGGAGCAAACAGGATTAGATACCCTGGTAGTCCACGCCGTAAACGATGTCAACTAGCCGTTGGAATCCTTGAGATTTTAGTGGCGCAGCTAACGCATTAAGTTGACCGCCTGGGGAGTACGGCCGCAAGGTTAAAACTCAAATGAATTGACGGGGGCCCGCACAAGCGGTGGAGCATGTGGTTTAATTCGAAGCAACGCGAAGAACCTTACCAGGCCTTGACATGCAGAGAACTTTCCAGAGATGGATTGGTGCCTTCGGGAACTCTGACACAGGTGCTGCATGGCTGTCGTCAGCTCGTGTCGTGAGATGTTGGGTTAAGTCCCGTAACGAGCGCAACCCTTGTCCTTAGTTACCAGCACGTTATGGTGGGCACTCTAAGGAGACTGCCGGTGACAAACCGGAGGAAGGTGGGGATGACGTCAAGTCATCATGGCCCTTACGGCCTGGGCTACACACGTGCTACAATGGTCGGTACAGAGGGTTGCCAAGCCGCGAGGTGGAGCTAATCTCACAAAACCGATCGTAGTCCGGATCGCAGTCTGCAACTCGACTGCGTGAAGTCGGAATCGCTAGTAATCGCGAATCAGAATGTCGCGGTGAATACGTTCCCGGGCCTTGTACACACCGCCCGTCACACCATGGGAGTGGGTTGCACCAGAAGTAGCTAGTCTAACCTTCGGGAGGACGGTTACCACGGTGTGATTCATGACTGGGGTGAAGTCGTAACAAGGTAGCCGTAGGGGAACCTGCGGCTGGATCACCTCCTTAATCGACGACATCAGCCTACTGATGAGCTCCCACACGAATTGCTTGATTCATTTGCTGATCAGAACTCAGAAATGAGCATTCCCTGCGAATGTTGATTTCTGACTTTTGTCAGATCGTTCTTTAAAAATTCGGATATGTGATAGAAATAGACTGATGGCCAGTTTCACTGCTGGTTAATCAGGCTAAGGTAAAATTTGTGAGTTCTGCTCGAAAGAGCGACGTGCGAATTTTCGGCGAATGTCGTCTTCACAGTATAACCAGATTGCTTGGGGTTATATGGTCAAGTGAAGAAGCGCATACGGTGGATGCCTTGGCAGTCAGAGGCGATGAAAGACGTGGTAGCCTGCGATAAGCTTTGGGGAGTCGGCAAACAGACTGTGATCCAGAGATCTCTGAATGGGGGAACCCAGCCAGCATAAGCTGGTTATCTTGTACTGAATACATAGGTGCAAGAGGCGAACCAGGGGAACTGAAACATCTAAGTACCCTGAGGAAAAGAAATCAACCGAGATTCCCTTAGTAGTGGCGAGCGAACGGGGACCAGCCCTTAAGTTGGTTTGAGATTAGTGGAACGCTCTGGAAAGTGCGGCCATAGTGGGTGATAGCCCCGTACACGAAAATCTCTTATCAATGAAATCGAGTAGGACGGAGCACGAGAAACTTTGTCTGAATATGGGGGGACCATCCTCCAAGGCTAAATACTACTGACTGACCGATAGTGAACCAGTACCGTGAGGGAAAGGCGAAAAGAACCCCGGAGAGGGGAGTGAAATAGAACCTGAAACCGTATGCGTACAAGCAGTGGGAGCCTACTTTGTTAGGTGACTGCGTACCTTTTGTATAATGGGTCAGCGACTTATATTCAGTGGCGAGCTTAACCGAATAGGGGAGGCGTAGCGAAAGCGAGTCTTAATAGGGCGTTTAGTCGCTGGGTATAGACCCGAAACCGGGCGATCTATCCATGGGCAGGTTGAAGGTTAGGTAACACTGACTGGAGGACCGAACCGACTACCGTTGAAAAGTTAGCGGATGACCTGTGGATCGGAGTGAAAGGCTAATCAAGCTCGGAGATAGCTGGTTCTCCTCGAAAGCTATTTAGGTAGCGCCTCATGTATCACTGTAGGGGGTAGAGCACTGTTTCGGCTAGGGGGTCATCCCGACTTACCAAACCGATGCAAACTCCGAATACCTACAAGTGCCGAGCATGGGAGACACACGGCGGGTGCTAACGTCCGTCGTGAAAAGGGAAACAACCCAGACCGTCAGCTAAGGTCCCAAAGTCATGGTTAAGTGGGAAACGATGTGGGAAGGCTTAGACAGCTAGGAGGTTGGCTTAGAAGCAGCCACCCTTTAAAGAAAGCGTAATAGCTCACTAGTCGAGTCGGCCTGCGCGGAAGATGTAACGGGGCTCAAACCATGCACCGAAGCTACGGGTATCACCTTTTGGTGATGCGGTAGAGGAGCGTTCTGTAAGCCTGTGAAGGTGAGTTGAGAAGCTTGCTGGAGGTATCAGAAGTGCGAATGCTGACATGAGTAACGACAATGCGAGTGAAAAACTCGCACGCCGAAAGACCAAGGTTTCCTGCGCAACGTTAATCGACGCAGGGTTAGTCGGTCCCTAAGGCGAGGCTGAAAAGCGTAGTCGATGGAAAACAGGTTAATATTCCTGTACTTCCAGTTATTGCGATGGAGGGACGGAGAAGGTTAGGCCAGCCTGGCGTTGGTTGTCCAGGTTTAAGGTGGTAGGCTGGAATCTTAGGCAAATCCGGGATTTCAAGGCCGAGAGCTGATGACGAGTTGCCTTTAGGCGACGAAGTGGTTGATACCATGCTTCCAAGAAAAGCTCCTAAGCTTCAGATAACTGGGAACCGTACCCCAAACCGACACAGGTGGTTAGGTAGAGAATACCAAGGCGCTTGAGAGAACTCGGGTGAAGGAACTAGGCAAAATGGCACCGTAACTTCGGGAGAAGGTGCGCCGGCGAGGGTTAAGGACTTGCTCCGTAAGCCCATGCCGGTCGAAGATACCAGGCCGCTGCGACTGTTTATTAAAAACACAGCACTCTGCAAACACGAAAGTGGACGTATAGGGTGTGACGCCTGCCCGGTGCCGGAAGGTTAATTGATGGGGTTAGCGCAAGCGAAGCTCTTGATCGAAGCCCCGGTAAACGGCGGCCGTAACTATAACGGTCCTAAGGTAGCGAAATTCCTTGTCGGGTAAGTTCCGACCTGCACGAATGGCGTAACGATGGCGGCGCTGTCTCCACCCGAGACTCAGTGAAATTGAAATCGCTGTGAAGATGCAGTGTATCCGCGGCTAGACGGAAAGACCCCGTGAACCTTTACTATAGCTTTGCACTGGACTTTGAATTTGCTTGTGTAGGATAGGTGGGAGGCTTTGAAGTGGGGACGCCAGTTCTCATGGAGCCATCCTTGAAATACCACCCTGGCAACTTTGAGGTTCTAACTCAGGTCCGTTATCCGGATCGAGGACAGTGTATGGTGGGTAGTTTGACTGGGGCGGTCTCCTCCCAAAGAGTAACGGAGGAGTACGAAGGTGCGCTCAGACCGGTCGGAAATCGGTCGTAGAGTATAAAGGCAAAAGCGCGCTTGACTGCGAGACACACACGTCGAGCAGGTACGAAAGTAGGTCTTAGTGATCCGGTGGTTCTGTATGGAAGGGCCATCGCTCAACGGATAAAAGGTACTCCGGGGATAACAGGCTGATACCGCCCAAGAGTTCATATCGACGGCGGTGTTTGGCACCTCGATGTCGGCTCATCACATCCTGGGGCTGAAGCCGGTCCCAAGGGTATGGCTGTTCGCCATTTAAAGTGGTACGCGAGCTGGGTTTAGAACGTCGTGAGACAGTTCGGTCCCTATCTGCCGTGGACGTTTGAGATTTGAGAGGGGCTGCTCCTAGTACGAGAGGACCGGAGTGGACGAACCTCTGGTGTTCCGGTTGTCACGCCAGTGGCATTGCCGGGTAGCTATGTTCGGAAGAGATAACCGCTGAAAGCATCTAAGCGGGAAACTTGCCTCAAGATGAGATCTCACTGGGATCTTGAATCCCCTAAAGGGCCGTCGAAGACTACGACGTTGATAGGTTGGGTGTGTAAGCGCTGTGAGGCGTTGAGCTAACCAATACTAATTGCCCGTGAGGCTTGACCATATAACACCCAAGCAATTTGTGCGTCAGCCAAATTGCGGTGGTGAAGATGATACGAACCGAAAGTTCGCAACGAACCACACAATCACATATCCGAATTCGCTGGGCTGTCCATCTGGACATTCTGGCTACAGAATTTCTTGACGACCATAGAGCATTGGAACCACCTGATCCCATCCCGAACTCAGCAGTGAAACGATGCATCGCCGATGGTAGTGTGGGGTTTCCCCATGTGAGAGTAGGTCATCGTCAAGATTCATTTCGCAAAACCCCTATCTGCGCATGCAGGTAGGGGTTTTGTCTTTGTGGCGAAAAAATTCTGGCGCCTGTAGGAACGGGCAAGCCTGCGACGCAGGCGACGCGGTGTTCGCGCCTGCATCTGCAAACGCTCCGGCGGCAGGCCCTTTTCCTATGCAAGCCAACAGCCCATGGCTATCATGCCTGCCTTATTCCAAGTCGAGACTGGCATGCTGAAGTTGTTGAATCTTCTCAAGGATGGCCGGTTCCATTCCGGAGAAGCTCTGGGGGAAGCCCTCGGGGTGAGTCGCAGCGCCGTTTGGAAACAGCTGCAGCACCTGGAAGGCGAGCTGAACCTCACCATTCACAAGGTTCGTGGGCGCGGCTATCAGCTGGCGACACCACTAGCTTTGCTCGAGGCTCAGGCAATAGCCGGCTTTGCCGAAAGCGAGCAGTGGCCGGTTTTCATCCATGAAAGCGTCGACTCGACCAATGCCGAAGGCTTGAGGCTTGCCAATCAGGGGCAGGCAGCGCCATTTGTGGTGCTGGCTGAGCGGCAGAGTGCCGGCCGCGGTCGACGTGGCCGCCAATGGGTCAGCCCATTTGCCGAGAACCTCTATTACAGCCTTGTCTTGCGTGTGGATGGCGGCATGCGCCAGCTCGAAGGCTTGAGCCTGGTGGTGGGGGTTGCGGTAATGCGCACTCTGCAGGCGTTCGGCGTAAAAGATGTAGGGCTCAAATGGCCCAATGACGTGTTGGTTCGCGGGCAGAAGATCACCGGTATTCTCCTGGAGCTGGTGGGTGATCCGGCCGACGTCTGTCATGTGGTACTGGGTATCGGTATCAATGTGAACATGCAGGCCAACGACCAGGTCGACCAGGAGTGGACCTCGATGCGACGTGAGGTGGGTGCGGCAATAGATCGCAACCACTTGGTAGCGTCGCTCAATCAGCAATTGCAGCATGAATTGGCACGTCATCGTCGCTATGGGTTTGCCGCATTCCAAGAGGAGTGGGAGCAGGCGCACCTTTGGCAAGGGCGCAATGTTTCACTGGTTGCCGGCAGTACGCGTATTGATGGCGTGGTTCTTGGCGTCGACGGGCAGGGCGGCTTGCGCCTTGAGGTGGACGGAGTTGAAAAGAGCTTCAGTGGTGGTGAGCTCAGTTTGAGGTTGCGTGATGATTCTTGAGCTCGACTGCGGTAACAGCTTCATCAAGTGGCGGGTAATTCATGCTGCTGACGCAGTGATTGAAGGTGGCGGGATCGTCGATTCCGATCAAGCGCTGCTGGCTGCAGTGGCGGCGCTGGCTTCAGTGCGTCTAACGGGCTGTCGTATTGTCAGTGTGCGCAGCGAGGAAGAAACCGATGCGCTTTGTGCGTTGATTGCCCAGGCTTTTGCCGTGCAGGCGCGCGTTGCGCATCCGGCACAGAGCATGGCCGGTGTGCGCAACGGTTATGACGACTATCAGCGCCTGGGTATGGACCGTTGGCTGGCTGCGCTGGGTGCATTTCACCTGGCCGGGGGCGCGTGCCTGGTAATCGACCTGGGGACTGCCGCCAAAGCGGACTTTGTTGCTGCGGACGGCGAGCACCTGGGCGGCTACATCTGCCCGGGGATGCCCTTGATGCGCAGCCAGTTGCGTACTCACACCCGGCGTATCCGCTATGACGATGCTTCCGCTGAGCGTGCACTGACTAGCTTGTCACCGGGTCGCTCCACCGTCGAGGCGGTAGAGCGCGGTTGCGTGTTAATGCTTCAGGGCTTTGCCCGCACCCAGCTCGAGCAGGCACGCGCGCTTTGGGGGGAGGCATTCACAGTGTTCCTTACTGGCGGCGATGCACCGCTGGTGAGGGAGGCCGTACCGCAGGCGCGTGTCGTACCGGACCTGGTTTTCGTTGGCCTGGCCATGGCCTGCCCATTGGATTGAGGTGCCTATGCGTTGGTTGTTTCTGCTGTTACTGGTGCTTAACGTCTTCTATTACGTGTGGCATCAGCAGGAAGCACCGCTGAAGGTCAAGGAAGTCGCCCCACTGTCTCTGTACAAGGGGAATCAGCAAGAAATCCGTCTGTTACGTGAAACGGGTGTGTCGGCGCCAGCCAAGCGCCGTGATGAATGCCTGGTAGTGGGGGGAGTGGAGCAGCAGGAGCAGTTGGAAGCACTGCGCCAGCGCCTGCTGAGCCTGGATATTGCCACCCTGCCAGTGATGGGGCAGTTGCCTGGAGCGGATGGGCGCTGGCTCAAGGTGGCCCCGGAAAGCGAGCGTTTGCTGGACCAAACGGTACTCTCGGCTCTTTCCAATGATTTCAAAGACTTAAAACATAAAATTATTTTCTGCCAGGGTATTGCAACTGGCGAATAGCTTGATAGAATGGCGCCCGCTTCACAGGGAACACCACTCAGGTGGTAGAGCTGGAAGCGGTGTCAAAGCAGCTAAGTTTCAGATTTGATTGAAAAAATTTGAAAAAACGCTTGACACTAGGACGGCAGACAAATAGAATGCCGGCCACATCTGGAGGGATTCCCGAGCGGTCAAAGGGGACGGACTGTAAATCCGTTGCGAGAGCTTCGAAGGTTCGAATCCTTCTCCCTCCACCAGTTTTAGCGAGAGCCGCAAGCTCCGCGGGTATAGTTTAGTGGTAGAACCTCAGCCTTCCAAGCTGATGATGCGGGTTCGATTCCCGCTACCCGCTCCAAGTTTGCTGGGTTTTGCACAAAGTGTTTCGCTCTTGTAGCTCAGTTGGTAGAGCACACCCTTGGTAAGGGTGAGGTCAGCGGTTCAAGTCCGCTCAAGAGCTCCATATAAACAAGGCAGATATGAAAATATCTGCCTTTGTTTTATCAGCGCAAGACTATTTCTTCTGCGGAGGATTGTATCGATGGCTAAGGAAAAGTTTGATCGTTCCCTTCCCCACGTTAACGTCGGCACTATCGGCCACGTTGACCACGGTAAGACCACTCTGACCGCAGCTCTGACTCGCGTTTGCTCCGAAGTTTTCGGTTCGGCAATCGTTGAGTTCGACAAGATCGACTCGGCTCCGGAAGAAAAAGCGCGCGGTATCACCATCAACACCGCTCACGTTGAGTACAACTCGACCATTCGTCACTACGCTCACGTTGACTGCCCAGGTCACGCTGACTACGTGAAGAACATGATCACCGGTGCTGCCCAGATGGACGGCGCGATCCTGGTTTGCTCGGCCGCCGATGGTCCGATGCCGCAAACCCGTGAGCACATCCTGCTGTCCCGTCAGGTTGGCGTTCCGTACATCGTGGTCTTCCTGAACAAGGCTGACCTGGTAGACGACGCTGAGCTGCTGGAACTGGTCGAGATGGAAGTTCGCGACCTGCTGTCCACCTACGACTTCCCAGGCGACGACACTCCGATCATCATCGGTTCCGCTCGTATGGCCCTGGAAGGCAAAGACGACAACGAAATGGGCACTACCGCTGTTAAGAAGCTGGTAGAGACTCTGGACAGCTACATTCCTGAGCCAGTTCGTGCCATCGACCAGCCGTTCCTGATGCCGATCGAAGACGTATTCTCGATCTCGGGTCGTGGTACCGTTGTTACCGGTCGTATCGAGCGTGGTATCGTCCGCGTTCAGGATCCGCTGGAAATCGTTGGTCTGCGTGACACCACCACCACCACCTGCACCGGCGTTGAGATGTTCCGCAAGCTGCTGGACGAAGGTCGTGCTGGCGAGAACTGCGGCGTTCTGCTGCGTGGTACCAAGCGTGACGACGTTGAGCGTGGCCAGGTTCTGGTCAAGCCAGGTTCGGTCAAGCCGCACACCAAGTTCACCGCAGAAGTCTACGTTCTGTCGAAAGAAGAAGGCGGTCGTCACACTCCGTTCTTCAAAGGCTACCGTCCACAGTTCTACTTCCGTACCACTGACGTGACCGGTAACTGCGAACTGCCGGAAGGCGTTGAAATGGTAATGCCAGGTGACAACATTCAGATGACTGTTACCCTGATCAAGACCATCGCAATGGAAGACGGTCTGCGCTTCGCAATCCGTGAAGGCGGTCGTACCGTCGGCGCCGGTGTCGTAGCAAAAATTATTGAATAAGTAGTTGATTTACTTGATCAGGCCGGTATAATTGCCGGCCTGATACAGCGTTACAGGTCAGTAGCTCAATTGGCAGAGCGACGGTCTCCAAAACCGTAGGTTGGGGGTTCGATTCCCTCCTGACCTGCCATTTCACTTCGGTGTGATGGCTTTCTTCTTACAGGATCCTCCTCGATGACTCCCAAAACTGAAGCCCAAGAATCGCGTTTTGATCTGTTCAAGTGGCTGGCTGTAGTGGCTTTGGTGGTTGTTGGTGTTGTGGGTAATCAATACTACTCCGCCTCTCCAATCCTGTATCGCGTTCTCGCACTTCTCGTCCTGGCTGCTGTCGCGGGCTTTGTAGCTCTGCAGACTGCGAAGGGCAAGTCGTTCTTTTCGCTTGCGAAGGAAGCTCGTACCGAGATTCGTAAAGTCGTGTGGCCGACCCGCCAGGAAACCACCCAGACCACGCTGATTGTCGTGGCTGTTGTGCTGGTTATGGCACTGCTGCTGTGGGGTCTTGATTCCCTGCTCGGCTGGGCGGTCTCCTTGATCGTTGGCTAAAGGTGTCCCGTGGCTAAGCGTTGGTATGTTGTGCATGCTTACTCGGGTTACGAGAAGCATGTAATGCGCTCCCTGATTGAGCGCGTCAAGCTGGCTGGCATGGAAGACGGTTTCGGCGAGATCCTGGTCCCGACCGAAGAAGTCGTCGAAATGCGCAACGGCCAGAAGCGCAAGAGTGAGCGTAAATTCTTCCCTGGCTATGTATTGGTCCAGATGGAGATGAACGAAGGGACTTGGCACTTGGTCAAGGATACCCCTCGTGTGATGGGCTTTATCGGTGGTACTGCAGATAAGCCTGCGCCGATCACTGATAAAGAAGCTGAGGCTATCCTGCGTCGTGTTGCCGACGGCAGCGACAAGCCGAAGCCGAAGACGCTGTTCGAGCCAGGTGAAGTGGTTCGAGTCATTGACGGTCCGTTCGCTGACTTCAATGGTAGTGTCGAAGAGGTTAACTACGAAAAGAGCCGCCTGCAGGTTGCAGTGCTCATTTTCGGTCGCTCTACTCCGGTGGAGCTCGAGTTCAGCCAGGTCGAAAAGGTCTAGGCGGACGAAGCATCCCAAACCCCGCAGCCCTGTGTGTTGCGGGGTTTTGTCGTCACTGGGATAAAACGCAAGTCATCCGGGGAGCCATCAGGCGTTTGTACCCGATTTTGGAGTAGCTCATGGCTAAGAAGATTCAGGCTTACATCAAGCTGCAAGTTAAGGCCGGCCAGGCCAACCCAAGCCCACCCGTTGGTCCAGCACTGGGTCAACATGGTGTGAACATCATGGAATTCTGCAAGGCCTTCAACGCCCGTACTCAGGGTCAAGAAGCCGGCCTGCCGACTCCAGTGATCATCACTGTCTACAGCGACCGTAGCTTCACCTTCGAGACCAAGAGCACCCCTGCCTCGGTTCTGCTGAAGAAAGCTGCTGGCCTGACCAGTGGTTCGGCTCGTCCGAACACCGTTAAAGTCGGTACCGTTACCCGTGCTCAGCTGGAAGACATCGCCAAAGCTAAACAGGCTGATCTGACTGCCGCTGACCTGGATGCTGCTGTACGCACCATCGCTGGCTCTGCCCGCAGCATGGGCCTGAACGTGGAGGGTGTGTAATGGCTAAGCTGACCAAGCGCCAAAAGGCAATCGCCGAAAAAATCGAAGCAGGCAAGTCCTACAACTTCGAAGAAGCGGCAACTCTGCTGGCTTCGCTGCCTGCTGCCAAGTTCGTCGAGTCCTACGACATCGCCGTTAACCTCGGTGTTGACCCGCGTAAATCCGACCAGGTCGTACGTAGCGCTACTGTGCTGCCACACGGCACTGGTAAGACCGTTCGCGTTGCTGTCTTCACCCAGGGTCCAGCTGCTGAAGCCGCTCTGGCTGCCGGCGCTGACCGTGTAGGTATGGACGATCTGGCTGCCGAAATGAAAGCCGGCGACCTGAACTATGACGTCGTCATCGCATCGCCTGATGCCATGCGCGTTGTAGGTCAACTGGGTCAGGTTCTGGGTCCTCGCGGCCTGATGCCTAACCCGAAAGTTGGTACCGTTAGCCCAGACGTAGCCACTGCCGTGAAAAACGCCAAGGCTGGTCAGGTTCGCTACCGTACCGACAAAAACGGTATCATCCACACTTCCGTTGGCAAGGTCGGCTTTGAAGCTGGCAAGCTGAAGGAAAACGTTGAGGCCCTGATCGCTGATCTGAAGCGTATCAAGCCAGCTTCTTCGAAAGGTATCTACGTCAAGCGCGTTACCCTGAGCACCACCATGGGCCCAGGTCTGGTCATCGATCAGAGCTCGCTGAACGTGTAAGAACATGGCGGCGCGACCAGTCGCGCCGCCAGCAAAAATTGGGGTCCCTGCCTGGCGGGGGCTATCCAAGACCGTAGGCGGCGCAAGCCTTAAAACACCAGCCCACGCAGATGGTGCTCCCGATTCGTTACCGAATCAGACACCAAAACGACATCCGGCTTCGGCCAGATGAAACGGTAAAAACCAGGAGTAAACCCGTGGCAATTAAACTCGAAGACAAGAAGGCCATCGTCGCTGAAGTCAACGAGGCTGCCAAAGTCGCTCTGTCCGCTGTCGTGGCCGATGCCCGTGGTGTGACTGTAAGCGCAATGACCGGACTCCGTAAAGAGGCCCGCGAAGCTGGCGTTTACGTACGTGTTGTACGTAACACCCTGCTCAAGCGCGCTGTTGAAGGCACCGAATTTTCGATCCTCAACGACGCGTTCAAAGGCCCGACCCTGATTGCTTTCTCCAACGAACACCCGGGCGCTGCTGCTCGTCTGTTCAAAGAGTTCGCCAAGGGTCAGGACAAGTTCGAGATCAAGGCAGCTGCGTTTGACGGCAATTTCATTGCAGCGAACCAGATCGACGTGTTGGCTACCCTGCCGACCCGCGACGAAGCTATTGCACGACTGATGAGCGTTATCCAAGGCGCCACCAGCAAGCTGGCTCGTACTCTGGCAGCCATTCGCGACCAGAAAGAAGCTACCGCTGCCTAAGGCACGCGAACTCTTTCAAAATCATACGTTTAATTTGATGGCTGCGTAGGCTGTCACCCCAATACAGGATTTAAGTCATGTCTCTGACTAACGAACAAATCATCGAAGCAATCGGCCAGAAAACCGTTCTGGAAGTTGTTGAGCTGATCAAAGCAATGGAAGAAACCTTCGGCGTTACCGCTGCTGTTGCCGCTGCTGGCCCAGCTGCTGCTGCTGCCGTTGTTGAAGAGCAGACCGAGTTCAACGTTGTTCTGGTTGAAGCCGGCGACAAGAAAGTGAACGTGATCAAAGCCGTTCGCGAACTGACCGGTCTGGGCCTGAAAGAAGCCAAAGAGAAAGTCGATGGCGCTCCTCAGGTAGTAGCTGAAGGCGTTTCGAAAGAAGCCGCTGAAGACGCTAAGAAGAAGCTGGAAGAAGCAGGCGCCAAAGTCGAGCTGAAGTAATCTCGACTGTGCGATGCCAGCCTGAGCGTTGAGCGAAGGCTGATGGCTGGTGGCTTATGCCACCGGCCTTTTTCCGTTATTGGTGGCCGGTCAGGCCGGTCCCGATAACGAGCTGCAAGACACCCATGTGGGTGGCGCAAACCAAGGGGTTTGCACGATTTTCTGGCTGCTCCCGCCGGGAGAAGCCAAACAAGCAGGTGACCAAGCTGGGGAACGCTGATGGCTTACTCATACACTGAGAAAAAACGTATCCGCAAGGACTTTAGCAAGTTGCCGGACGTAATGGATGTGCCTTACCTCCTGGCCATCCAGCTGGATTCGTATCGCGAATTCCTGCAAGCGGGAGCATCCAAGGATCACTTCCGCGACGTCGGCCTGCACGCGGCCTTCAAATCGGTATTCCCGATCATCAGCTACTCCGGCAATGCTGCCCTGGAGTACGTAGGCTATCGCCTGGGCGAGCCCGCCTTCGATGTGAAGGAATGTGTCCTGCGTGGCGTGACCTTCGCGGTCCCACTGCGGGTCAAGGTGCGCCTGATCATCTTCGACAAGGAATCGTCGAACAAAGCGATCAAGGACATCAAAGAGCAAGAAGTCTACATGGGTGAAATCCCCCTGATGACTGAGAACGGTACCTTCGTTATCAACGGTACCGAGCGTGTGATCGTTTCCCAGCTGCACCGTTCGCCTGGTGTGTTCTTCGACCACGACCGTGGCAAGACTCACAGCTCCGGCAAGCTGCTGTACTCCGCTCGCATCATCCCTTACCGCGGCTCCTGGCTGGACTTCGAGTTCGACCCGAAGGACTGCGTGTTCGTGCGTATCGACCGTCGCCGCAAACTGCCGGCCTCGGTGCTTCTGCGCGCCCTGGGTTACAGCACTGAAGAAGTGCTGAACACCTTCTATACCACCAACGTGTTCCACATTTCCGGCGAGAAACTCAGCCTGGAACTGGTGCCGCAGCGTCTGCGTGGTGAAGTTGCAGTCATGGACATCCATGACGAAACCGGCAAAGTCATCGTTGAGCAAGGCCGTCGTATCACCGCGCGCCACATCAACCAGCTCGAAAAAGCCGGCGTCAAGCAGCTGGACGTTCCAATGGAATACGTCCTGGGTCGCACTACCGCCAAGGCTATCGTGCATCCGGCTACCGGCGAGATCCTCGCTGAATGCAACACCGAGATGACCACCGAACTGCTGATCAAGGTCGCCAAGGCGCAGGTTGTCCGTATCGAGACCCTGTACACCAACGACATTGATTGCGGTCCGTTCATCTCCGACACCCTGAAGATCGACACCACCAGCAACCAGCTGGAAGCTCTGGTCGAAATCTACCGCATGATGCGTCCAGGCGAGCCGCCAACCAAGGATGCAGCCGAGACCCTGTTCAACAACCTGTTCTTCAGCGCCGAGCGTTACGACCTGTCGGCCGTAGGCCGCATGAAGTTCAACCGTCGTATCGGTCGTACCGAGATCGAAGGTTCGGGCGTGCTGAGCAAGGAAGACATCGTCGAGGTCCTGAAGACCCTGGTCGATATCCGTAACGGCAAGGGCATCGTCGACGACATCGACCACCTGGGTAACCGTCGCGTACGTTGCGTCGGCGAAATGGCTGAAAACCAGTTCCGTGTTGGTCTGGTGCGCGTCGAGCGTGCGGTCAAGGAACGTCTGTCGATGGCAGAAAGCGAAGGCCTGATGCCGCAAGACCTGATCAACGCCAAGCCGGTTGCGGCGGCGGTGAAAGAGTTCTTCGGTTCCAGCCAGCTGTCCCAGTTCATGGACCAGAACAACCCGCTCTCCGAGATCACCCACAAGCGCCGCGTTTCCGCACTCGGCCCTGGCGGTCTGACCCGTGAGCGTGCCGGCTTCGAAGTTCGTGACGTACACCCGACCCACTACGGCCGTGTGTGCCCGATCGAGACCCCTGAAGGTCCGAACATCGGCCTGATCAACTCCCTGGCGGCCTATGCCCGCACCAACCAGTACGGTTTCCTGGAAAGCCCGTACCGCGTGGTGAAGGAAGGCGTTGTCAGCGACGACATCGTGTTCCTGTCGGCCATTGAAGAAGCGGATCACGTCATCGCCCAGGCTTCGGCCGCGATGAACGAGAAGAAGCAACTGATCGATGAGCTGGTAGCTGTTCGTCACCTCAACGAATTCACCGTCAAGGCGCCGGAAGACGTCACCCTGATGGACGTTTCGCCGAAGCAGGTTGTTTCTGTTGCTGCGTCGCTGATTCCGTTCCTTGAGCACGACGACGCCAACCGTGCATTGATGGGCTCGAACATGCAGCGTCAGGCTGTACCGACCCTGCGTGCTGACAAGCCGCTGGTAGGTACCGGCATGGAGCGCAACGTTGCCCGTGACTCCGGTGTATGCGTGGTTGCTCGCCGCGGTGGTGTAATCGATTCGGTCGACGCCAGCCGTATCGTTGTTCGCGTTAACGACGACGAGGTGGAAACCGGTGAAGCAGGTGTAGATATCTACAACCTGACCAAATACACCCGTTCGAACCAGAACACCTGCATCAACCAGCGTCCGCTGGTGAGCAAGGGTGACAAGGTTCAGCGTAGCGACATCATGGCCGACGGCCCGTCCACCGACATGGGTGAGCTGGCACTGGGTCAGAACATGCGCATCGCGTTCATGGCGTGGAACGGCTTCAACTTCGAAGACTCCATCTGCCTGTCCGAGCGTGTGGTTCAGGAAGACCGCTTCACCACCATCCACATTCAGGAACTGACCTGTGTGGCGCGTGACACCAAGCTTGGCCCAGAGGAAATCACTGCGGACATCCCGAACGTGGGTGAAGCTGCACTGAACAAGCTGGACGAAGCCGGTATCGTTTACGTAGGTGCTGAAGTCGGCGCTGGCGACATCCTGGTCGGCAAAGTCACGCCAAAAGGCGAAACCCAGCTGACTCCGGAAGAAAAACTGCTGCGCGCAATCTTCGGTGAGAAGGCCAGCGACGTTAAGGACACCTCCCTGCGTGTGCCAACCGGCACCAAGGGTACTGTCATCGACGTACAGGTCTTCACCCGTGATGGCGTCGAGCGCGACAGCCGCGCCCTGGCCATCGAGAAGATGCAGCTGGACGAGATCCGCAAGGACCTCAACGAAGAGTTCCGCATCGTCGAAGGTGCAACCTTCGAGCGTCTGCGTTCTGCCCTGAACGGCCAGGTGGTCGACGGTGGCGCGGGCCTGAAGAAAGGCACCGTGATCACTGACGAAGTGCTGGACGGTCTGGAGCACGGCCAGTGGTTCAAGCTGCGCATGGCTGAAGATGCACTGAACGAGCAGCTGGAAAAGGCTCAGCAGTACATCGTCGACCGTCGCCGTCTGCTGGACGACAAGTTCGAAGACAAGAAGCGCAAGCTGCAGCAGGGCGATGACCTGGCGCCGGGCGTACTGAAGATCGTCAAGGTTTACCTGGCAATCCGCCGTCGCATCCAGCCGGGTGACAAGATGGCCGGTCGTCACGGTAACAAAGGTGTTGTCTCGGTAATCATGCCGGTAGAAGACATGCCGCACGATGCCAACGGTACTCCGGTTGACGTCGTACTGAACCCGC
This sequence comes from Pseudomonas sp. LFS074, assembly GCF_047978165.1. Taxonomy (NCBI): domain Bacteria; kingdom Pseudomonadati; phylum Pseudomonadota; class Gammaproteobacteria; order Pseudomonadales; family Pseudomonadaceae; genus Pseudomonas; species Pseudomonas sp. LFS074. The sequence continues at coordinate 518,575 of NZ_JBFPFV010000001.1, forward strand.
TGGGCGTACCTTCGCGTATGAACGTTGGTCAGATCCTTGAAACCCACCTGGGCCTGGCGGCCAAGGGCCTGGGCGAGAAGATCGACCGCATGCTCGAAGAGCAGCGCAAAGCCGCTGAGCTGCGCGTGTTCCTGACCGAGGTCTACAACGAGATCGGCGGTCGTCAGGAAAACCTCGACGAGTTCACCGACGAAGAGATCCTGGCCCTGGCCAACAACCTGAAGAAAGGCGTGCCTATGGCTACCCCGGTCTTCGATGGTGCCAAGGAACGCGAGATCAAGGCCATGCTGAAGCTGGCCGACCTGCCAGAGAGCGGCCAGATGGTGCTGTTCGATGGCCGTACCGGCAACAAGTTCGAGCGCCCTGTGACCGTTGGTTACATGTACATGCTCAAGCTGAACCACTTGGTGGACGACAAGATGCACGCGCGTTCCACTGGTTCCTACAGTCTGGTTACCCAACAGCCGCTGGGTGGTAAGGCGCAGTTCGGTGGTCAGCGTTTCGGGGAGATGGAAGTGTGGGCGCTGGAAGCATACGGCGCGGCATACACCCTGCAAGAAATGCTCACAGTGAAGTCGGACGACGTGAACGGCCGTACCAAGATGTACAAGAACATCGTGGATGGCGATCACCGTATGGAGCCGGGCATGCCCGAGTCCTTCAACGTGTTGATCAAAGAGATCCGTTCGCTCGGTATCGATATCGATCTGGAAACCGAATAACACGTGACGCGAAGGGGAGTGGGGCAGGTAATGCCCGCTCCCTGCTCCGCCAGGAGGAAAGGCCTTGAAAGACCTACTGAATTTGCTGAAAAACCAGGGTCAAGTCGAAGAGTTCGACGCCATCCGTATCGGTCTGGCGTCGCCTGAAATGATCCGTTCGTGGTCGTTCGGTGAAGTTAAGAAGCCGGAAACCATCAACTACCGTACGTTCAAGCCTGAGCGCGACGGCCTGTTCTGCGCCAAGATCTTTGGCCCAGTCAAGGACTACGAGTGCCTGTGCGGCAAGTACAAGCGCCTCAAGCACCGCGGTGTGATCTGCGAGAAGTGCGGCGTTGAAGTTGCCTTGGCGAAGGTTCGTCGTGAGCGCATGGCGCACATCGAACTGGCCTCGCCAGTTGCTCACATCTGGTTCCTGAAATCGCTGCCGTCCCGTATCGGCTTGCTGATGGACATGACCCTGCGTGACATCGAGCGCGTGCTCTACTTCGAGAGCTATGTCGTTATCGATCCGGGCATGACCACCCTGGAGAAGGGCCAGCTGCTGAACGATGAGCAGTACTTCGAAGCGCTGGAAGAGTTCGGTGACGACTTCGACGCCCGCATGGGTGCCGAGGCTGTCCGCGAGCTGCTGCACGCTATCGACCTGGAGCACGAGATTGGCCGCCTGCGCGAAGAAATTCCGCAGACCAACTCGGAAACCAAGATCAAGAAGCTGTCCAAGCGCCTGAAGCTGATGGAAGCTTTCCAGGGCTCGGGCAACCTGCCTGAGTGGATGGTCCTGACCGTCCTGCCAGTGCTGCCGCCGGATCTGCGTCCGCTGGTACCGCTGGATGGTGGCCGCTTCGCGACCTCCGACCTGAACGACCTGTATCGTCGGGTGATCAACCGTAACAACCGTCTGAAGCGCCTGCTGGATCTGTCGGCGCCAGACATCATCGTGCGCAACGAAAAGCGCATGCTGCAGGAAGCGGTCGACGCCCTGCTGGACAACGGCCGTCGCGGTCGCGCCATCACTGGCTCGAACAAGCGTCCGCTGAAGTCCCTGGCTGACATGATCAAAGGTAAGCAAGGTCGTTTCCGTCAGAACTTGCTCGGTAAGCGCGTGGACTACTCCGGTCGTTCGGTAATTACCGTAGGCCCGACCCTGCGTCTGCACCAGTGCGGTCTGCCGAAGAAGATGGCCCTCGAGCTGTTCAAGCCGTTCATTTTCGGCAAGCTTGAAATGCGTGGTCTGGCGACCACCATCAAGGCTGCCAAGAAGATGGTCGAGCGCGAGCTGCCAGAGGTGTGGGACGTTCTCGCCGAAGTGATTCGCGAACACCCCGTACTGCTCAACCGTGCACCAACACTGCACCGTCTGGGTATCCAGGCCTTTGAGCCGGTACTGATCGAAGGTAAGGCTATTCAGCTGCACCCGCTGGTCTGTGCCGCGTACAACGCCGACTTCGACGGTGACCAGATGGCTGTTCACGTGCCGCTGACGCTGGAAGCCCAGCTCGAAGCGCGCGCGCTGATGATGTCGACCAACAACATCCTGTCGCCAGCCAACGGTGAGCCAATCATCGTTCCGTCGCAGGACGTTGTACTGGGTCTGTACTACATGACCCGTGAAGCCATCAACGCCAAGGGTGAAGGTCGCGTATTTGCCGACCTGCAGGAAGTCGACCGCGTATTCCGCGCCGGCGAGGCTGCCTTGCACGCGAAAATCAAGGTTCGTATCAACGAAACCGTGAAAGATCGTGATGGCAGCGTGACCAAGAACACCCGCATCGTCGACACCACCGTTGGCCGTGCGCTGCTGTTCCAGGTTGTACCGGCAGGTCTGCCGTACGACGTGGTCAACCAGCCGATGAAGAAGAAAGCGATCTCCAAGCTGATCAACCAGTGCTACCGCGTGGTGGGTCTGAAAGAGACCGTCATCTTCGCTGACCAACTGATGTACACCGGTTTCGCTTACTCCACCATCTCTGGCGTGTCCATTGGTGTGAACGACTTTGTCATCCCTGATGAGAAAGCGCGCATCATCAACAGCGCTACCGATGAAGTGAAGGAAATCGAGAGCCAGTACGCTTCCGGCCTGGTAACCCAGGGCGAGAAGTACAACAAAGTCATCGACTTGTGGTCCAAGGCGAACGACGAAGTGTCCAAGGCGATGATGGCCAACCTCTCGAAAGAGAAGGTCATCGACCGCGAGGGTAAGGAAGTCGAGCAAGAGTCCTTCAACTCGATGTACATGATGGCTGACTCGGGTGCGCGGGGTTCTGCGGCCCAGATCCGTCAGCTGGCCGGTATGCGTGGTCTGATGGCCAAGCCGGACGGCTCGATCATCGAGACGCCGATCACTGCGAACTTCCGTGAAGGTCTGAGCGTACTTCAGTACTTCATCTCGACTCACGGTGCTCGTAAGGGTCTGGCGGATACCGCCTTGAAGACTGCTAACTCCGGTTACCTGACTCGTCGTCTGGTAGACGTGGCGCAAGACCTGGTCGTGACCGAGATCGACTGCGGCACCGACCATGGCCTGCTGATGACTCCGCACATCGAAGGCGGTGACGTTGTAGAGCCGCTGGGTGAGCGTGTACTGGGTCGTGTAATCGCCCGTGACGTATTCAAGCCAGGTACCGAAGATGTCATCGTTCCAGCCGGTACGCTGGTCGACGAGCAGTGGGTCGAATTCATCGAGCTGAACAGCATCGACGAAGTTATCGTACGCTCGCCGATCAACTGCGAAACCCGCTACGGCATCTGCGCCAAGTGCTACGGTCGTGACCTGGCGCGTGGTCACCAGGTGAACATCGGTGAAGCTGTCGGCGTTATCGCTGCGCAGTCGATCGGTGAGCCGGGTACCCAGCTGACCATGCGTACGTTCCACATCGGTGGTGCTGCAAGCCGTACTTCGGCAGCTGACAGCGTCCAGGTTAAGAACGGCGGTATGGTGCGTCTGCACAACCTGAAGCAGGTTGAGCGTGCCGACGGCAACTTGGTTGCTGTATCGCGTTCCGGTGAGTTGGCCATCGCCGACGAATTCGGTCGTGAGCGTGAGCGTTACAAGCTGCCTTACGGTGCGGTGATTTCGGTCAAGGAAGGTGAAAAGGTCGAAGCTGGCGCCATCGTCGCCAAGTGGGACCCGCACACCCACCCGATCGTTACCGAGCTGAAAGGTACCGTGACCTTCGTGGGCATGGAAGAAAACATCACCATCAAGCGTCAGACCGATGAGCTGACCGGCTTGACCAACATTGAAGTACTGGACGTCAAGGATCGCCCTGCCGCAGGCAAGGAAATCCGTCCGGCAATCAAGATGGTCGATGCCAATGGCAAGGATCTGTACCTGCCTGGTACCGACGTACCGGCTCAGTACTTCCTGCCAGCCAACGCCCTCGTTGGTGTGGCTGACGGTGCCCAGATCGGTGTTGGTGACGTTATCGCGCGTATCCCGCAAGAAACGTCGAAAACCCGTGACATCACCGGTGGTCTGCCGCGCGTTGCCGACTTGTTCGAAGCGCGCCGTCCGAAAGAAGCCTCGATTCTGGCTGAAGTCAGCGGCACCATCGCATTCGGTAAAGAGACCAAGGGCAAGCGTCGCCTGGTAATCACTCCGACCGACGGTAGCGATCCGTACGAAGAGCTGATTCCGAAGTGGCGCCACCTGAACGTCTTCGAAGGTGAGCAGGTAAACCGCGGTGAAGTTATCTCCGACGGCCCGAGCGATCCGCACGACATCCTGCGTCTGCTGGGTGTGAGCGCGCTGGCGAAGTACATCGTCAACGAGATCCAGGACGTTTACCGTCTGCAAGGCGTGAAGATCAACGACAAGCACATCGAGACCATCCTGCGTCAGATGCTGCGCAAGGTCGAGATCTCCGAGTCGGGCGATTCCAGCTTCATCAAGGGCGACCAGATGGAACTGACTCACGTACTGGTCGAGAACGAGCGTCTCGCCGGCGAGGACAAGTTCATCTCGAAGTTCACTCGCGTGCTGCTGGGTATCACCAAGGCGTCGCTGTCGACCGAATCGTTCATCTCCGCGGCTTCCTTCCAGGAAACCACCCGCGTACTGACCGAAGCGGCGGTAACCGGCAAGCGCGATTACCTGCGCGGCCTGAAAGAGAACGTGGTCGTGGGTCGTCTGATCCCGGCTGGTACTGGTCTGGCCTACCACAGCGAGCGCAAGCGTCGCCGTGATGCCGACAAGCCGCTGCGCGTAAGTGCCAGTGAGGTGGAAGCCGCACTGACCGAAGCGCTGAATTCCAGCGGTAACTAAGTACAGGGCAGGGCCCCGACCAGCCTCGAACGGGCATCGGCGACATAAAATGTTGCCGATGATCGGGCGGGGTTGGTCGGGGCCTCGTCTTGACTGGGTGCAAGATCCTCTTTAGACTTTTGTACCCTTAAATTTGGTGAGGCTCCGTCTCGCCAATTTTTGGCTTTCTTGCAAGACAATAGAGTCGCAAGACAATCAGTGGAGCTAGTAGATGGCAACTATCAACCAGCTGGTACGTCAGCCGCGTAAGCGTTCGGTCGAGAAGTCCGACGTTCCTGCGCTGCAGAACTGCCCGCAACGTCGTGGCGTGTGCACCCGTGTGTACACCACCACGCCGAAAAAACCTAACTCGGCACTGCGTAAAGTATGCCGTGTGCGTCTGACCAACGGTTTCGAGGTTTCCTCGTACATCGGTGGTGAAGGCCACAACCTGCAAGAGCACAGCGTCGTCCTGATCCGTGGCGGCCGTGTAAAAGACTTGCCAGGTGTTCGTTACCACACCGTTCGCGGCTCTCTGGATACTTCGGGCGTTAAAGGCCGTAACCAGGGTCGTTCGAAGTACGGTACCAAGCGTCCGAAGTAATCGGCCGTTTGCAGACATCCATTTTTTTGAGTCGATAAGAGTAAGGTCGGGCAGGGGTCGAAGACCCACGTCCCGGGCTAACCTGAAGACCGTTTGAGGGCTTATCATGCCAAGACGTCGTGTAGCAGCAAAACGTGAGATCCTTGACGATCCGAAGTACGGATCCCAGATCCTCGCCAAGTTCATGAACCACGTGATGGAAAGCGGCAAGAAGGCCGTAGCCGAGCGCATCGTTTACGGTGCCCTGGATACCGTCAAAGCACGCAAGAACAGCGACCCCCTGGAAATCTTCGAGAAAGCTCTCGACGCCATCGCTCCGCTGGTCGAAGTTAAGTCCCGTCGTGTAGGCGGTGCTACTTACCAGGTTCCGGTTGAAGTTCGTCCATCCCGTCGTAACGCTCTGGCAATGCGCTGGCTCGTAGACTACGCCCGCAAGCGCGGCGAGAAGTCGATGGCTCTGCGTTTGGCCGGCGAACTGCTGGATGCTGCCGAAGGCAAGGGTGCTGCAGTCAAGAAGCGTGAAGACGTTCACCGTATGGCTGAAGCCAACAAAGCGTTCTCGCACTACCGCTTCTAATTCAAGCATCAATCATTTTGCGAGGGCTTTATGGCTCGTACTACAGCAATTAACCGCTACCGTAACATTGGTATCTGTGCCCACGTTGACGCGGGCAAGACCACCACTACCGAGCGGATCCTGTTCTACACAGGTCTGAGCCACAAAATGGGCGAGGTGCATGACGGCGCCGCGACCACCGACTGGATGGTGCAGGAGCAGGAGCGGGGTATCACCATTACCTCCGCTGCCGTTACCACCTTCTGGAAAGGCTCCGTTGGTCAGTATGACAACTACCGTGTAAACGTTATCGACACCCCCGGCCACGTTGACTTCACCATTGAAGTAGAGCGTTCGCTGCGCGTACTCGACGGCGCGGTCGTTGTGTTCTGCGGTACCTCCGGTGTTGAGCCTCAGTCCGAAACCGTATGGCGTCAGGCCAACAAATACGGCGTTCCACGTGTTGTTTACGTGAACAAGATGGACCGTGCCGGTGCAAACTTCCTGCGCGTCGTAGGTCAGATCAAGAACCGTCTGGGTCACACCCCGGTTCCTGTTCAGCTGGCCATCGGTTCGGAAGATAACTTCCAGGGTCAGGTCGACCTGATCAAGATGAAGGCTATCTACTGGAACGACGACGACAAGGGTACCACCTATCGCGAGGAAGAAATTCCTGCCGATATGCTGGAGCTGGCTCAAGAGTGGCGCTCCAACATGGTTGAAGCGGCTGCCGAGTCCAGCGAAGAGCTGATGAACAAGTACCTGGAAGGCGAAGAGCTGACCGTCGAAGAGATCAAGGCCGGTCTGCGCGCGCGCACCCTGGCTAGCGAAATCGTACCGGCCGTCTGCGGTTCGTCGTTCAAGAACAAGGGCGTTCCCCTGGTTCTCGACGCCGTCATCGACTACCTGCCTGCTCCGACCGAGATCCCTGCAATCCAGGGTATCAATCCGGACGACAAAGAGCTGGACAAAGAAGATCCGGCTGTTCGTAAAGATGTGCGTCACGCTGACGACGACGAGCCGTTCTCGGCTCTGGCGTTCAAGATCGCGACTGACCCGTTCGTGGGTACTCTGACCTTCGTTCGCGTCTACTCGGGCGTTCTGACCTCTGGTGACTCGGTCATCAACTCGGTCAAAGGTAAGAAAGAGCGCGTTGGCCGTATGGTGCAGATGCACGCCAACCAGCGTGAAGAGATCAAGGAAGTGCGCGCTGGCGACATCGCCGCACTGATCGGTATGAAGGACGTGACCACGGGCGAAACCCTGTGCAACGCCGACAAGCCAATCATTCTTGAGCGTATGGACTTCCCTGAGCCGGTTATTTCGCTCTCCGTAGAGCCGAAAACCAAGGCTGACCAGGAGAAGATGGGTATTGCACTGGGCAAGCTGGCCCAGGAAGACCCGTCGTTCCGCGTCAAGACCGACGAAGAGACTGGCCAGACCATCATCTCGGGCATGGGTGAGCTGCACTTGGACATCCTCGTTGATCGCATGAAGCGCGAATTCAACGTCGAAGCCAACATCGGCAAGCCGCAGGTTTCGTACCGCGAGAAGATCACCAAGTCCAACGTCGAGATCGAAGGCAAGTTCGTTCGTCAGTCGGGCGGTCGTGGTCAGTTCGGTCACTGCTGGATCCGTTTCTCGGAGCCAGAAGTCGACGAGAAAGGCAACATCACCGAAGGTCTGGTGTTCTCCAACGAAGTCGTTGGTGGTGTAATTCCTAAGGAATTCATCGCCCCGATCCAGAAGGGTATCGAAGAGCAGATGAAGAACGGCGTTGTTGCCGGCTATCCTCTGATCGGCCTGAAGGCCGCGGTATTCGACGGTTCGTACCACGACGTCGACTCCAACGAAATGGCGTTCAAGATCGCTGCTTCGATGGCGACCAAACAGCTGGCCACTAAAGGCGGCGGTGTGGTTCTCGAGCCGATCATGAAGGTCGAAGTTGTAACCCCGGAAGACTACCTGGGTGACGTGATGGGTGACCTGAACCGTCGTCGTGGTCTGGTCCAGGGTATGGATGAATCGGTCTCTGGCCGTGTCGTCCGTGCTGAAGTACCGCTCGGAGAAATGTTCGGTTACGCAACCGACGTTCGTTCCATGTCTCAGGGTCGCGCAAGCTACTCCATGGAATTCTCCAAATACGCCGAAGCTCCGTCGAACATCGTCGAAGCACTCGTTAAAAAACAAGGCTAATCCCCTTTAGGCAAGAGGTTCACTGTCGTGGCTAAAGAAAAATTTGATCGTTCCCTTCCCCACGTTAACGTCGGCACCATCGGCCACGTTGACCACGGTAAGACCACTCTGACCGCAGCTCTGACTCGCGTTTGCTCCGAAGTTTTCGGTTCGGCAATCGTTGAGTTCGACAAGATCGACTCGGCTCCGGAAGAAAAAGCGCGCGGTATCACCATCAACACCGCTCACGTTGAGTACAACTCGACCATTCGTCACTACGCTCACGTTGACTGCCCAGGTCACGCTGACTACGTGAAGAACATGATCACCGGTGCTGCCCAGATGGACGGCGCGATCCTGGTTTGCTCGGCCGCCGATGGTCCGATGCCACAAACCCGTGAGCACATCCTGCTGTCCCGTCAGGTTGGCGTTCCGTACATCGTGGTCTTCCTGAACAAGGCTGACCTGGTAGACGACGCTGAGCTGCTGGAACTGGTCGAGATGGAAGTTCGCGACCTGCTGTCCACCTACGACTTCCCAGGCGACGACACTCCGATCATCATCGGTTCCGCTCGTATGGCCCTGGAAGGCAAAGACGACAACGAAATGGGCACTACCGCTGTTAAGAAGCTGGTAGAGACTCTGGACAGCTACATTCCTGAGCCAGTTCGTGCCATCGACCAGCCGTTCCTGATGCCGATCGAAGACGTATTCTCGATCTCGGGTCGTGGTACCGTTGTTACCGGTCGTATCGAGCGTGGTATCGTCCGCGTTCAGGATCCGCTGGAAATCGTTGGTCTGCGTGACACCACCACCACCACCTGCACCGGCGTTGAGATGTTCCGCAAGCTGCTGGACGAAGGTCGTGCTGGCGAGAACTGCGGCGTTCTGCTGCGTGGTACCAAGCGTGACGACGTTGAGCGTGGCCAGGTTCTGGTCAAGCCAGGTTCGGTCAAGCCGCACACCAAGTTCACCGCAGAAGTCTACGTTCTGTCGAAGGAAGAAGGCGGTCGTCACACTCCGTTCTTCAAAGGCTACCGTCCTCAGTTCTACTTCCGTACCACTGACGTGACCGGTAACTGCGAACTGCCGGAAGGCGTTGAAATGGTAATGCCAGGTGACAACATTCAGATGACTGTTACCCTGATCAAGACCATCGCAATGGAAGACGGTCTGCGCTTCGCTATCCGTGAAGGCGGTCGTACCGTCGGCGCCGGCGTTGTGGCCAAAATCATCGAGTAATCACTCGACCGATTGAAAAAACCCCCGCTCAGCGGGGGTTTTTTTTATTGGGTTGACACTAAATGGGGGCGTCTATAGAATCACGCCTCCTTTTAGCGGGCGTAGTGCGTCCGTTGGGAACAGCCTGGAGTCTGAAATCCAATGCAAAATCAGCAAATCCGTATCAGGTTGAAGGCTTTCGACCATCGCCTGATCGACCAATCCACCCAGGAAATCGTGGAAACCGCGAAACGTACTGGTGCACAAGTGCGTGGTCCAATTCCACTGCCTACCCGCAAAGAGCGTTTCACCGTTCTGGTCTCTCCGCACGTCAACAAAGACGCGCGTGACCAGTACGAGATTCGCACTCATAAGCGTGTTCTGGACATCGTCCAGCCAACGGATAAAACCGTTGACGCGCTGATGAAGCTTGATCTGGCGGCAGGTGTGGAAGTACAGATCAGCCTCGGCTAAGACTTCGGTCTAGTCGTGTAACGCTCTGAAATGGGCGGCCATAGCGGGTGAAAGCCCCGTACACTCATGAGGTTTACAACATGACTATTGGTGTAATCGGTCGCAAGTGCGGTATGACCCGCATTTTCACCGAAGAAGGTGTCTCCATTCCGGTCACGGTCATTGAGATCGAGCCGAATCGCGTCACCCAGTTCAAAACTGAAGAAACCGATGGCTACCGTGCAGTGCAAGTCACTGTCGGCGAGCGTCGTGCTTCGCGTGTGACTGCCGCTCAGGCAGGCCACTTCGCCAAGGCCAACGTTGCCGCTGGTCGCGGTGTTTGGGAGTTCCGTCTTGAAGAAGGCGATTTCCAGGCTGGCGATCTGATCAAAGCTGAACTCTTCACTGCAGGCCAGCTGGTTGACGTTACTGGTCAGTCCAAAGGTAAAGGCTTCGCCGGTACCATCAAGCGCTGGAACTTCCGTGGTCAGGACAACACCCACGGTAACTCCGTGTCGCACCGTGTTCCTGGTTCCATCGGCCAGTGCCAGACTCCTGGTCGTGTGTTCAAGGGCAAGAAGATGTCCGGTCACATGGGCGCCGAGCGCGTGACTGTTCAGTCCCTGGAAGTAGTTCGCGTAGACGCTGAACGCAACCTGCTGCTGATCAAGGGTGCCGTACCTGGCGCTACTGGCGGCGACGTGGTTGTACGTCCAGCTGTCAAGGCTCGCGGTTAAGGGGAAACTGACATGCAACTTAATGTAAATGACGCTCAGGCGATCGAAGTTTCCGAACTGACTTTCGGTGGCGAATTCAACGAGACGCTGGTTCACCAAGCAGTCGTGGCCTACATGGCCGGCGGCCGTCAGGGTACCAAGCAGCAGAAGACCCGTTCCGACGTGGCTGGTGGCGGTAAGCGCCCATGGCGTCAGAAGGGTACTGGTCGTGCTCGTGCTGGTACCACTCGTGGTCCGATCTGGCGTGGCGGTGGTGCAACCTTCGCAGCTCGCCCTCAAGATCACTCGCAAAAGCTCAACAAGAAGATGTACCGCGCAGCTCTGCGCTCCATCCTCGCTGAGCTGGTGCGTAGCGACCGTCTGGTCGTGGTTCAGGACTTCGCTGTTGAAGCACCGAAAACCAAAGATCTGCTGAACAAGCTGAACGGCATGGGTCTGAGCGACGTACTGATCGTCTCCGACGCTGTTGATCAGAACCTGTACCTGGCTGCTCGCAACCTGCCGCACGTCGACGTACGTGACGTACAGGGTTCCGACCCGGTCAGTCTGATCGCATACGAGAAAGTGTTGATCACTGTCTCGGCCGTGAAGAAATTCGAGGAGCTGCTGGGATGAACCAGGAACGCGTATTTAAAGTCCTCCTTGGCCCGCACGTTTCCGAGAAGGCTACCGTTCTGGCTGAGAAAAAAGGCCAGTTCGTATTCAAGGTTGCTACCGATGCAACCAAGCTGGAAATCAAGAAAGCTGTCGAAGGCCTGTTCAACGTAAAAGTTGAAAACGTGTCGACTGTTAACGTTCTGGGTAAAACCAAGCGTACCGCACGTGGTCTGGGCAAGCGTAATGACTGGAAGAAGGCGATCGTATCCCTTCAGCCAGGCCAAGATCTCGATTTCAGCAGCAGTGCTGAGTAAGGAAGGGGTGCATCATGGCAATCGTTAAATGCAAACCGACTTCCCCTGGCCGCCGTTTCGTGGTCAAGGTGGTCAACAAGGAGCTGCACAAAGGCGCTCCTCACGCACCGCTGCTCGAGAAGAAATCGAAGTCTGGTGGTCGTAACAACAATGGCCGCATTACCACTCGTCACGTTGGTGGTGGTCATAAGCAGCATTACCGTCTGGTCGACTTCCGTCGCAACGACAAAGATGGCATTCCAGCCACTGTCGAGCGTATCGAATACGATCCAAACCGTACTGCTCACATCGCCCTGCTGTGCTATGCAGACGGTGAGCGTCGCTACATCATCGCCCCTAAAGGCGTGAGCGCTGGTGACCAGCTGATCGCAGGTGCCCTGGCCCCAATCAAGGCCGGTAACTCCCTGCAACTGCGTAACATCCCAGTAGGTAGCACCATTCACGGCGTCGAACTGAAGCCGGGTAAAGGTGCTCAGATCGCTCGTTCCGCTGGTGCTTCGGCTCAGCTGATCGCTCGTGACGGCGTATACGTGACTCTGCGTCTGCGTTCCGGTGAGATGCGTAAAGTACTGGCTGAATGCCGTGCGACCCTGGGCGAAGTCTCGAACTCCGAGCACAGCCTGCGTTCGCTGGGTAAAGCTGGTGCCAAACGCTGGCGCGGCGTTCGCCCAACCGTTCGTGGCGTTGCCATGAACCCGGTTGACCACCCGCATGGTGGTGGTGAAGGTCGTACCTCCGGTGGTCGTCATCCGGTATCGCCATGGGGCTTCCCAACCAAGGGTGCTAAAACCCGTGGTAATAAGCGTACCGACAACATGATCGTCCGTCGTCGCAAGTAACTAGAGGGATACGACAGTGCCACGTTCTCTGAAAAAAGGTCCTTTTATCGATCTTCACCTGTTGAAGAAGGTCGAAGTGGCGGTGGAGAAGAACGATCGCAAGCCAGTTAAAACCTGGTCGCGTCGCTCGATGATCCTGCCACAAATGGTCGGTCTGACCATCGCGGTTCACAACGGTCGCCAGCATGTTCCAGTTCTCGTGAACGAAGACATGGTCGGCCACAAACTGGGCGAGTTCGCCGGTACCCGCACCTATCGCGGGCACGTGGCTGACAAGAAAGCCAAGCGTTAAGGGGTAAGGAAATGGAAGTAGCCGCTAAGTTGTCGGGCGCTCGCATCTCCGCCCAGAAAGCCCGCTTGGTCGCCGACCAGATCCGCGGGAAGAAGGTGGGCGAAGCGCTCAACCTGTTGGCCTTCAGCAGCAAAAAAGCCGCTGAAATCATGAAGAAAGTCCTCGAGTCGGCCGTTGCCAACGCCGAACACAACGAAGGCGCAGACGTTGATGACCTGAAGGTCTCCACCGTCTTCGTCAACGAAGGGCGTTCGCTGAAGCGCATCATGCCACGTGCCAAAGGCCGTGCTGATCGCATCGTCAAGCGGTCTTGCCATATCACTGTCAAGGTTGCGGACAAGTAACGGAGTCGATCAGATGGGTCAGAAAGTACATCCCACTGGCATTCGCCTGGGAATCGTCAAGGAGCACACCTCCGTCTGGTACGCAGACGGTGCTACTTACGCAGATTACCTGTTGAAGGATCTGAAAACGCGTGAGTACCTCCAAGACAAACTAAAAAGCGCGTCCGTAAGCCGTATCGATATTCATCGTCCGGCTCAAACTGCACGCATCACCATCCACACCGCTCGTCCCGGTATCGTTATCGGTAAGAAAGGTGAAGATGTCGAGAAGCTGCGTCAGGACCTGACCAAGCAGATGGGTGTGCCTGTGCACATCAACATCGAAGAGATCCGCAAGCCGGAACTCGACGCTATGCTGGTTGCGCAGAGCGTAGCTCAGCAGCTGGAACGCCGCGTAATGTTCCGTCGCGCCATGAAGCGCGCAGTACAGAACGCCATGCGTATTGGTGCCAAGGGCATCAAGATCCAGGTGAGCGGTCGTCTCGGCGGTGCTGAGATTGCTCGTACCGAGTGGTATCGCGAAGGTCGTGTGCCTCTGCACACCCTGCGTGCCGATATCGACTACAACACCTACGAAGCTCACACCACTTACGGTGTGATCGGTGTGAAGGTTTGGATCTTCAAAGGCGAAGTTATTGGTGGTCGCCAAGAAGAACTGAAACCACAAGCACCAGCGCCTCGTAAAAAAGCTGCTAAGTAAGGGGTACGCCAAATGTTGCAACCAAAGCGTACAAAATTCCGCAAGCAGATGACTGGCCACAACCGTGGTCTGGCACTGCGCGGTAGCAAAGTCAGCTTCGGCGAATTCGCTCTGAAAGCTGTTGCTCGCGGTCGCCTCACCGCTCGCCAGATCGAGTCCGCACGTCGTGCGCTGACCCGTCACGTTAAACGTGGCGGTAAGATCTGGATCCGTGTGTTCCCGGACAAGCCGATCTCCAAGAAGCCTCTCGAGGTTCGTATGGGTAAAGGTAAGGGCTCCGTGGAATACTGGGTTGCCCAGATTCAGCCAGGCAAAGTCCTGTACGAGATCGAGGGTGTTTCTGAAGAGCTGGCGCGCGAAGCTTTCGCCCTGGCTGCTGCAAAGCTGCCTCTCGCCACCTCCTTTGTTAAGCGGACGGTGATGTGATGAAAGCGAATGAACTTCGTGAAAAATCGGCACAGCAGCTGAACGAGCAACTGCTCGGCTTGCTGCGCGACCAGTTCAATCTGCGTATGCAGAAAGCAACTGGCCAGTTGGGGCAGTCGCACCTGCTCTCGCAAGTTAAGCGTGACATCGCTCGCGTGAAAACTGTGCTCAACCAGCAGGCAGGTAAGTGATCATGGCTGAAGCTGAAAAAACCGTCCGTACGCTGACTGGCCGTGTCGTCAGCGACAAAATGGACAAGACCATCACCGTACTGATCGAGCGTCGCGTAAAGCACCCGATCTACGGTAAATACGTTAAGCGTTCGACTAAGCTGCACGCGCACGACGAATCCAACCAGTGCAAGATCGGCGACAAGGTTTCCATCCGTGAAACCCGTCCGCTGGCCAAGACCAAGTCCTGGGCACTGGTTGAAGTCCTCGAACGCGCTGTTGAAGTCTAAGGGCTAGGGGTCGGAGAAATTTTATGATTCAGACTCAATCCATGCTCGATGTGGCCGATAACAGCGGCGCTCGTCGCGTCATGTGCATCAAGGTGCTCGGCGGTTCGCACCGTCGTTACGCCGGCATCGGTGACATCATCAAGGTTACCGTCAAGGAAGCAATTCCACGCGGTAAGGTCAAAAAAGGCCAAGTGATGACCGCTGTTGTCGTGCGCACCCGTCACGGTGTTCGTCGCGCTGACGGTTCCATCATTCGTTTCGACGGCAACGCTGCTGTTCTGCTGAACAACAAGCAAGAGCCGATCGGCACTCGCATCTTCGGGCCAGTGACCCGTGAACTTCGTACTGAGAAGTTCATGAAGATCGTCTCGCTCGCCCCTGAAGTGCTGTAAGGAGATCCGACATGCAAAAGATTCGTCGTGACGACGAGATCATCGTGATCGCCGGCAAAGACAAAGGTAAGCGCGGTAAGGTGCTGAAGGTTCTCGCTGATGACCGTCTGGTCATCGGTGGTGTGAACCTGGTCAAGCGTCATACCAAGCCTAACCCGATGGCGGGCGTACAGGGCGGTATCGTCGAGAAAGAAGCGCCTCTGCACGCTTCCAACGTTGCCATCTTCAACGGCGAAACCAACAAGGCTGACCGCGTTGGTTTCAAAGTAGAAGACGGTAAAAAAATTCGTGTCTTCAAGTCGACCCAAAAAGCGGTTGATGCTTGAACACTGCTAGGTAGAAGACCATGGCACGACTGAAAGAGATTTACCGGAACGAAATCGCTCCTAAGCTTAAGGAAGAACTTAAGCTGTCGAACGTGATGGAAGTTCCGCGCGTTACCAAGATCACCCTGAACATGGGTCTGGGCGAAGCGATCGGCGACAAGAAAGTCATCGAGCACGCTGTTGCCGACCTGGAAAAGATCACCGGTCAAAAGCCGGTCGTGACTTTCGCTCGCAAATCCATCGCTGGCTTCAAAGTCCGCGAAGGCTGGCCGATCGGCGTCAAGGTGACCCTGCGTAGCGACAAGATGTACGAATTCCTGGACCGCCTGCTGGCGATCTCCCTGCCTCGGGTTCGCGACTTCCGCGGCCTGAATGCCAAGTCCTTCGATGGCCGTGGCAACTACAGCATGGGCGTGAAAGAGCAGATCATCTTCCCGGAAATCGATTACGACAAGATCGATGCTCTGCGCGGTTTGGACATCACCCTGACCACCACTGCTCGTTCGGACGACGAAGGCCGCGCTCTGCTGCGTGCTTTCAAGTTCCCGTTCCGCAACTGATTGGAGTAGGAAAATGGCCAAGAAGAGCATGAAAAACCGCGAGCTGAAGCGTCAGCTCACGGTAGCCAAGTTCGCTAAGAAGCGTGCTGAGCTGAAAGCGACCATCGTCAACGTTAACGCCTCTCCAGAAGAGCGTTTCGCTGCCGTTGTCGCTCTGCAGAAGCAGCCGCGTGATGCCAGCGCTGCGCGTCTGCGCAACCGTTGCCGCCTGACCGGTCGTCCTCACGGTGTATACCGTAAGTTCGGCCTGGGCCGTAACATGCTGCGTCAAGCTGCAATGCGCGGTGACGTACCAGGTCTGGTTAAAGCCTCCTGGTAATCGCTGCAGGCAAGATCCTGGTGGAAGGGGAGCAATCTTCCGACCGCCGGTGACCTTGCCATCAAACAAGCCCCTATATGGGGCTTGTTTCGTTTCTGCCTTGTGTCTAGAATGACCGGCTCACCTGAGCCTGGGTTTTTTGCCCAATCCGCTCGGGTGGTTGTCATAGCCGCAAGGCTAATAATTCTTGTATCAGGAGCATCTAGCCCATGAGTATGCAGGACCCGTTAGCGGACATGCTAACTCGCATCCGTAATGCCCAGATGGCTGAAAAGTCCGTCGTAAGCATGCCTTCCTCTACCCTGAAGGTCGCGGTTGCCAAAGTTCTGAAGGACGAAGGTTACATCGCTGGCTACCAGGTAACTGGTGAGGCCAAGCCTTCCCTGTCGATCGAACTGAAGTACTTCGAAGGCCGTCCGGTCATCGAGGAACTGAAGCGCTCCAGCCGTCCAGGCCTGCGCCAGTACAAGGCCGTCACCGATCTGCCGAAAGTACGTGGCGGTCTGGGCGTGTCTATCGTCTCCACCAACAAAGGTGTGATGACTGATCGCGCTGCGCGCGCTGCCGGTGTCGGCGGCGAAGTTCTGTGCACAGTGTTCTAAGGGGGGATAGACATGTCTCGCGTCGCTAAGAACCCCGTTAAGCTGCCATCCGGTGTCGAAGTCAAATTCGCTGGCCAGCAGCTTTCGGTGAAGGGTGCTAAAGGCACTCTCGAACTGAACGTTCACTCGTCTGTTGAAGTTACCGAAGAGTCTGGTGAGCTGCGTTTCGTCGCTCGCAATGGTGACCAGCAAGCTCGTGCCATGGCCGGTACTACCCGTGCCCTGGTCAACAACATGGTCCAAGGCGTAAGCCAAGGCTTCGAGCGTAAGCTCCAGCTGGTCGGTGTTGGTTACAAGGCACAGGCCAAGGGCACCGTCCTGAACCTGGCCCTGGGCTTCTCTCACCCAGTGGACTACGAACTGCCAGCCGGTATCACCGCTGAAACACCTAGCCAGACCGACATCCTGATCAAGGGTATCGATAAGCAGCTGGTAGGTCAGGTGGCCGCTGAAATCCGCGACTTCCGTCCGCCAGAGCCTTACAAAGGTAAAGGTGTGCGTTACGCGGACGAAGTAGTCCGTCGTAAAGAAGCCAAGAAGAAGTAGGGCCTAGTAAATGACCGACAAAAAAGTTATTCGACTGCGTCGCGCTCGCAAAGCACGTCTCAAGATGCACGAACTCGAAGTCGTGCGCCTGTGCGTGTTCCGCTCCTCGCAGCACATCTACGCCCAGGTCATTTCGGCCGACGGCAGCAAGGTTCTGGCAAGCGCCTCGACCTTGGACAAAGACCTGCGTGATGGCGCCACTGGCAACATCGACGCGGCCACTAAGGTTGGCAAGCTGGTAGCTGAGCGTGCGAAAGCCGCCGGTGTATCTCAAGTTGCCTTTGACCGTTCCGGCTTCAAGTACCATGGCCGCGTCAAAGCGCTGGCTGATGCTGCTCGTGAAGGCGGGCTGGAGTTCTAAGTTATGGCAAATAACGATCAAAAGCGCGACGAAGGCTACATCGAGAAGCTGGTTCAAGTTAACCGCGTTGCCAAAACCGTAAAAGGCGGCCGTATCTTCACCTTCACCGCGCTGACCGTGGTAGGTGATGGTAAAGGTCGTGTTGGCTTCGGCCGTGGCAAGTCGCGCGAAGTACCAGCCGCGATCCAGAAAGCCATGGAAGCTGCTCGCCGCAACATGATTCAGGTTGACCTGAAGGGCACCACCCTGCAGTACGCCACCAAGGCTGCCCACGGCGCCTCGAAGGTTTACATGCAGCCTGCCTCGGAAGGTACCGGTATCATCGCCGGTGGCGCAATGCGTGCTGTCCTGGAAGTTGCTGGTGTTCAGAACGTTCTGGCCAAGTGCTACGGTTCGACCAACCCAGTGAACGTGGTTTACGCCACCTTCAAGGGTCTGAAAGCCATGCAATCTCCTGAATCCATTGCTGCCAAGCGCGGCAAGAGCGTCGAGGAGATCTTCTGATCATGGCAACCGTAAAAGTAACGCTGATCAAGAGCGTCTCGGGCCGTCTGCCTAACCACAAGTTGTGCGTTAAAGGCCTGGGTCTGCGTCGTATCGGTCACACTGTAGAAGTCCAGGATACTCCCGAGAACCGCGGGATGATCAACAAGGCTTACTACATGCTGAAGGTCGAGGGCTAATCGATGAAACTCAATGATCTGAGTCCAGCGCCGGGTTCCCGTCGCGAGAAGCATCGTCCAGGTCGTGGTATCGGTAGCGGTCTGGGTAAGACCGGCGGCCGTGGCCACAAAGGTCAGACTTCCCGTTCGGGTGGTTCGATCGCTCCTGGCTTCGAAGGCGGTCAACAGCCGCTGCACCGTCGTCTGCCGAAGTTCGGCTTCGTTTCCCTGAAAGCCATGGACCGCGCAGAAGTGCGTCTGTCCGAGCTGGCCAAAGTGGAAGGCGACGTGATCTCCGTGCAATCCCTGAAGGATGCCAACGTGATCAACCAGCACATTCAGCGTGTGAAAATCATGCTGTCTGGCGAAGTTACTCGCGCAGTCACCATCAAGGGCATCGCAGCCACCAAGGGTGCGCGTGCGGCTATCGAAGCAGCTGGCGGCAAATTCGAGGAATAAATGGCTAAGCAAGGTGCTCTCTCTTCGCTCGGTAAGGGCGGGATGTCGGAACTCTGGGCTCGTCTGCGCTTTCTGTTCATGGCGATCATCGTCTATCGGATAGGTGCGCATATCCCGGTTCCCGGCATCAATCCGGACCGTCTGGCGGATCTGTTTCGGCAGAATGAGGGGACCATTCTTAGCTTGTTCAACATGTTTTCCGGTGGCGCGCTCGAGCGCATGAGCATCTTTGCACTGGGGATCATGCCGTACATTTCGGCATCGATCATCATGCAGCTGATGACCGCGGTCAGCCCGCAACTGGAGCAGTTGAAGAAGGAAGGTGAAGCTGGCCGTCGCAAGATCAGCCAGTACACCCGCTACGGCACCGTTATCCTGGCACTGGTTCAAGCCATTGGCATGTCCATTGGCCTGGCCAACCAGGGCGTGGCGTTTTCTGTGGGCCTGGGCTTCCATGTCGTCGCCGTCTCCACCTTCGTGGCAGGCGCGATGTTCATGATGTGGCTGGGCGAGCAGATCACCGAGCGCGGTGTGGGCAACGGTATCTCGATGTTGATCTTCGCAGGTATCGTTGCCGGTCTTCCGAGAGCAATCGGGCAGTCTTTCGAGTCTGCACGCACAGGCGATATCAACATTTTCGCCTTGGTCGCTATCGGTTTGCTGGCAGTAGCGATTATCGGTTTCGTGGTGTTCATTGAGCGTGGTCAGCGTCGTATCGCCGTTCACTACGCCAAGCGTCAGCAGGGCCGCAAGGTCTTCGCTGCGCAGACCAGCCACTTGCCGTTGAAGGTGAACATGGCGGGGGTTATCCCGGCCATTTTCGCGAGCAGCATTTTGCTGTTCCCGGCTTCGCTGGGTGCCTGGTTCGGTCAGTCCGAAGGTATGGGCTGGCTGCAGGACATCTCGCAGTCGATCGCTCCTGGTCAGCCGTTGAACATTCTGCTGTTTAGTGCAGGGATCATTTTCTTCTGCTTCTTCTACACAGCATTGATGTTCAATCCGAAAGACGTAGCGGAAAACCTGAAGAAGTCCGGTGCCTTTATTCCGGGTATCCGTCCTGGTGAGCAGTCGGCGCGCTACATTGATGGCGTTCTGACCCGTTTGACCATGTTCGGTGCTCTTTACATGATGGCCGTCTGCCTTCTGCCCCAGTTCCTGGTGGTGGCAGCAAATGTGCCGTTCTACCTTGGCGGGACCTCGTTGCTGATTGTGGTAGTGGTTGTGATGGACTTCATGTCCCAAGTACAATCGCACCTCGTTTCGCACCAGTACGAATCCCTGATGAAGAAAGCCAACCTGAAAGGCTACGGTGGCAGCGGTCTGCTGCGCTGATACGCCCCTAAGGTTCGAGGAGTCGGTAATGAAAGTTCGTGCATCGGTGAAAAAGCTGTGCCGTAACTGCAAGATCATCCGTCGCGAAGGCGTCGTACGAGTGATCTGCAGCGCGGAACCGCGTCACAAACAGCGCCAAGGCTGAGTGTGATCTGCGCTTCAAACCCAGCAGCTAGTGTGCTGCTGGGTTGATTATTCGTTTCTACAGCGATATTATCTCGCGCCCTATTTCTTGGCTTCCGGGGCGTAGGTAGCTGTCAATTGGAGTCCCACTGAATGGCCCGTATTGCAGGCGTCAACATTCCAGATAACAAGCATACTGTTATCTCGCTGACCTACATCTATGGTGTCGGTCGCACAACTGCACAGAAGATCTGTGCAGACGCTGGTGTAAATCCAGCCGCTAAGATCAAGGATCTGAGCGACGAGCAAATCGAAACCCTGCGTGGCGAAGTTGCGAAGTTCACCACCGAAGGTGACCTGCGTCGTGACATCAACATGAAGATCAAGCGCTTGATGGACCTGGGTTGCTACCGCGGCCTGCGTCATCGTAAAGGTCTGCCGGTTCGCGGTCAGCGCACCAAGACCAACGCACGCACCCGTAAGGGCCCGCGTAAGCCGATCCGCAAGTAATCGCCCAGGAATATAGACATGGCAAAACCTGCTGCTCGTCCTCGTAAGAAAATCAAAAAGACAGTGGTTGATGGCATCGCCCACATCCATGCGTCTTTCAACAACACCATCGTGACCATCACCGACCGTCAGGGCAATGCTTTGTCCTGGGCGACCTCCGGTGGTTCGGGTTTCCGTGGTTCGCGCAAATCCACCCCGTTCGCAGCTCAGATCGCTGCTGAGCGTGCTGGTCAAGCTGCGCTGGAATACGGTCTGAAGAACCTCGACGTTAACGTCAAGGGTCCAGGTCCAGGTCGTGAGTCCGCCGTTCGTGCATTGAACAGCTGCGGCTACAAGATCGCCAGCATCACCGACGTGACGCCTATCCCGCATAACGGGTGCCGTCCGCCGAAGAAGCGTCGCGTGTAATCAGGAGACAGAAGAATGGCACGTTACATTGGTCCAAAATGCAAACTGTCTCGTCGTGAAGGCACCGATCTGTTCCTGAAGAGCGGCGTTCGCGCTCTGGAATCGAAGTGCAACATCGAAGCAGCCCCAGGTATCCACGGCCAGCGCCGTGGCCGTCAGTCCGACTACGGCACCCAGCTGCGTGAGAAACAAAAAGTCCGTCGTATCTACGGTGTTCTGGAGCGTCAGTTCCGCGGTTACTACCAAGCTGCTGCCTCGAAAAAAGGCGCAACCGGTGAGAACCTGCTGCAACTGCTCGAGTGCCGTCTGGATAACGTCGTTTACCGTATGGGCTTCGGCTCGACTCGTTCCGAGTCGCGTCAGCTGGTTTCGCACAAAGCGATCAGCGTCAACGGTAAGACTGTAAACATTCCATCCTACCAAGTTCGTCCGGGTGACGTGGTCGCGGTCCGCGAGAAGTCGCTGGCCCAGCTGCGCATTGTTCAAGCCCTTGAACTGTGCGCCCAGCGTGGCCGCGTTGAGTGGGTTGACGTGGATGCTGCTAAAAAGTCGGGCGTTTTCAAGAACGTTCCTGCTCGCAGCGACCTGTCTGCCGACATCAACGAAAACCTGATTGTCGAGCTCTACTCCAAGTAAGGGCTAGAAAATAGGTGCATCCATGCAGATTTCGGTAAATGAGTTCCTGACTCCCCGCCACATTGATGTGCAGGTAGTCAGTCCGACCCGCGCCAAGATCACGCTCGAGCCTCTCGAGCGTGGCTTTGGCCACACCCTGGGCAACGCGCTGCGCCGCATCCTGTTGTCCTCTATGCCTGGCTGTGCAGTAGTCGAGGCCGAGATCGATGGCGTACTCCACGAGTACTCCGCGATCGAAGGTGTTCAGGAAGACGTAATTGAAATCCTGTTGAACCTGAAAGGCCTGGCTATCAAACTGCACGGTCGTGACGAAGTTACGCTGACCTTGTCGAAAAAGGGTTCGGGGGTGGTTACCGCTGCCGATATTCAGCTGGATCACGATGTCGAGATCGTCAACCCCGATCACGTAATCGCGAACCTGGCGTCGAATGGCGCCCTGAACATGAAGCTCACCGTAGCTCGTGGTCGTGGTTACGAGCCGGCCGACTCCCGTCAAACCGACGAAGACGAAAGCCGTAGCATTGGCCGTCTGCAGTTGGACGCTTCGTTCAGCCCGGTGCGTCGTATCGCCTATGTGGTCGAAAACGCCCGTGTTGAACAGCGTACCAACCTGGACAAACTGGTCATTGATCTGGAAACCAACGGCACCCTGGATCCTGAAGAGGCTATCCGCCGCGCTGCGACCATCCTGCAACAGCAGTTGGCCGCGTTCGTCGACCTCAAAGGTGACAGCGAGCCTGTCGTAGTCGAGCAGGAAGACGAGATCGATCCGATCCTGCTGCGTCCGGTTGACGACCTGGAACTGACTGTACGTTCGGCCAACTGCCTCAAGGCGGAGAACATCTACTACATCGGCGACCTGATTCAGCGTACCGAAGTAGAGCTGTTGAAGACTCCTAACCTGGGCAAGAAGTCCCTGACTGAAATCAAGGACGTGCTGGCCTCTCGTGGTCTGTCTCTCGGCATGCGCCTCGACAACTGGCCGCCTGCAAGTCTTAAGAAAGACGACAAGGCGACCGCCTGATCGTCGTAATCACCGAACGTAGTGTTTGGTAAGGAATGAATCATGCGTCATCGTAAAAGTGGACGTCACCTGAGCCGTACCAGCTCTCACCGCAAGGCTATGTTCCAGAACATGGCAGTGTCGCTGATCGAGCACGAGCTGATCAAAACCACCCTGCCGAAAGCCAAGGAACTGCGCCGCGTTGCCGAGCCGCTGATCACCCTGGCCAAGGAAGACAGCGTTGCTAACCGTCGTCTGGCCTTCGATCGTACCCGTTCGAAGTCCGCTGTTGGCAAACTGTTCAACGACCTGGGCAAGCGTTACGCCACCCGTCAGGGCGGCTACCTGCGCATCCTGAAGTGCGGTTTCCGCGCTGGCGACAACGCGCCTATGGCGTACGTCGAGCTGGTTGATCGTCCGGTCGGCGGTGCTGTAGAAGCTGCTGAGTAAGACGTTCTGTCTGCTACAAAGAACCGGGCCTAGTGCCCGGTTTTTTGTTTCTACGTACATTGTTTATTTCTATTGATTCAAGTCATGTAATGAATTTGTCCCTGTAACCTTGCTCGTCAATACTCTCTCCAAGCCGATTAGCCGGCGCTTGAAGACCGATAAGGAGAGCCCATGAGCAAGATTCTTACTACCGCCAGCGGTGCGCCAGTAGCCGATAACCAGAACTCCCGCTCCGCCGGCCCGCGTGGCCCATTGTTGCTCGACGACTTTCACCTG
Organism: Pseudomonas sp. LFS074; assembly: GCF_047978165.1. Lineage (NCBI taxonomy): Bacteria > Pseudomonadati > Pseudomonadota > Gammaproteobacteria > Pseudomonadales > Pseudomonadaceae > Pseudomonas > Pseudomonas sp. LFS074. The sequence continues at coordinate 542,223 of NZ_JBFPFV010000001.1, forward strand.
ATCGAGAAACTCGCCCACTTCAACCGCGAGAACATTCCTGAGCGCCGTGTGCACGCCAAGGGCTCGGGCGCCTATGGCACCTTTACTGTTACCCGCGACATTACCGGCTATACCAGCGCCAAGCTGTTTGAACAGATCGGCAAACAGACCGAGACCTTCCTGCGCTTCTCCACTGTCGGTGGCGAGCGTGGCTCTGCGGATACCGAGCGCGACCCGCGTGGTTTCGCGGTCAAGTTCTACACCGAAGAAGGCAACTGGGACATCGTTGGCAACAACACGCCCGTGTTCTTCATTCGCGACCCGCTGAAGTTCCCGGACTTTATCCACACCCAGAAGCGCCACCCGCAGTCCAACCTGAAGAATGCCCAGATGATGTGGGACTTCTGGTCCCACTCCCCTGAGGCGCTGCACCAGGTCACCATACTGTTTTCCGACCGTGGTATCCCGGATGGCTATCGCCACATGCACGGCTTTGGCAGCCACACCTACAGCCTGACCAATGCCAAGGGTGAGCGTACTTGGGCGAAGTGGCACTTCAAGACCCAACAAGGCATCAAGAACCTCGCTCCGGCAGAAGCAGCGCGCCTGGCGGGTACTGACCCGGACTACGCCCAGCGCGACCTGTTCGAAGCGATCGAGCGTGGCGACTACCCGCGTTGGACGGTTTGTATCCAGGTGATGAGCGAAGCCGAGGCTGCGAGTCGCGACGAGAACCCCTTCGACGTGACCAAGACTTGGTCGCAGAGGGACTACCCGCTGATCGAGGTGGGCGTGCTGGAGCTCAACCGTAACCCGCTCAACTACTTCGCGGAAGTCGAGCAAGCAGCGTTCGGGCCCAGCAATATGGTGCCAGGGGTCGGCCTGTCGCCGGACCGGATGTTGCAGGGCCGTGTATTCGCCTACGCCGACGCGCACCGTTACCGCGTGGGCACCAACCACCAGCAGTTGCCGGTGAATGCGCCTCGCTGCCCGGTTAATAGCTACCAGCGCGACGGTTCCATGGCCACTGGCAGCTACGGCAGTGCACCAAACTACGAGCCCAATAGCCACGCTGATGCGCCGAAGCAGTCGCCACGCCATGCCGAGCCAGCGCTGGCCTTGAACGGTTCGGCGGACCGGTACGATCACCGTGAGGACACCGACTACTTCAGCCACGCCGGCGCGCTGTTCCGCTTGATGAACGCTGAGCAGAAAGCCCTGTTGATCAGCAACATCGCCGGTACCATGGTGGGTGTCAGCGAGGACGTGATTCAGCGTCAGTTGCAGTACTTCTTCAAGGCCGATCCGGCCTATGGCGAAGGGATTGCCAAGGCGTTGGGCGTCCATCTCGCCTAACTCTAAGTGATAAGCAGAACCGCCCTCATTTGGGCGGTTTTTCAATGAATATCACTACTGTTTAACCGATTTTTTGCGTCTAATTGCGCGTTTTTCAGTGACCGCAGGCAAAAGCTGGTTCACACTATGTGGCATAGTCGTTTTCACATGGAGAATCAGGGCGATGCAAGGCCACCCGGACGTAATCAACTACCTCGTCACGCTGCTGAAGGGCGAACTGGCGGCACGCGACCAGTACTTCATTCATTCGCGCATGTACGAAGACTGGGGCCTGTCCAAGCTCTACGAGCGCATCAACCACGAAATGGAAGAAGAGACCCAGCACGCCGATGCTCTGATGCGTCGCATCCTCATGCTTGAAGGCACCCCCGACATGCGTGCGGACGATCTGGAAGTCGGCAGCACCGTACCGGAAATGATCGAGGCTGACCTCAAGCTCGAGTACAAGGTGCGCGGCGCGCTTTGCAAAGGTATCGAGCTGTGTGAACTGCACAAGGACTACATCAGCCGTGACATCCTGCGTGCACAGTTGGCCGATACCGAAGAAGATCACACCTACTGGCTGGAGAAGCAGCAGGGCCTGATCAAGGCCATCGGCCTGGAAAACTACCTGCAGTCGCAGATGTAAGTTATCCACAGACTCAAGAAAAAGCCCCTGGCACCAACGGTACCAGGGGCTTTTTCATTGCATCGGCGGCAGTCAGGCTCGGTCCCGCTCCAGCAGCGGTTTCAGGTAATGGCCGGTGTACGACTGTTTCATCTCGCTCAGCTCTTCCGGCGTGCCGCAGGCAATGATCTGCCCACCCTTGGAGCCACCCTCGGGCCCCAGGTCCACCAGCCAGTCGGCGGTCTTGATCACATCCAGGTTATGCTCGATCACCACCACGGTATTGCCGTGGTCGCGCAGGCGATGCAACACGTCCAACAACTGCTGGATGTCGGCGAAGTGCAGGCCCGTGGTCGGCTCGTCGAGGATGTACAGGGTCTTGCCGGTATCGCGCTTGGACAGCTCGCGTGACAGCTTCACCCGCTGCGCTTCACCACCGGACAGCGTGGTTGCCGACTGCCCCAGCTTGATGTACGACAAGCCCACATCCATCAGCGTTTGCAGCTTGCGCGCCAGCGCCGGTACCGCATCGAAGAACTCGCGGGCATCCTCGATGGTCATTTCCAGCACCTCGTGGATGTTCTTGCCCTTGTACTTGATCTCCAGCGTTTCTCGGTTGTAGCGCTTGCTCTTGCACACGTCGCACGGCACGTAGATGTCCGGCAGGAAGTGCATTTCCACCTTGATCAGGCCATCGCCCTGACAGGCCTCGCAACGGCCGCCTTTGACGTTGAACGAGAAGCGCCCTGGGCCATAACCACGTGAACGCGATTCCGGCACCCCTGAGAACAGCTCGCGGATCGGCGTGAAGATACCGGTGTAGGTCGCCGGGTTGGAACGCGGGGTGCGGCCGATCGGGCTCTGGTCGATGTCCACCACTTTGTCCAGGTGTTGCAGGCCGTCCATGCTGCCATGCGGTGCGGCTTCCAGGCTGCTTGCGCCATTGAGGGCGGTGGCGGCCAAGGGGAACAGGGTGTTGTTGATCAGCGTCGATTTGCCCGACCCGGACACCCCGGTCACGCAGGTCATCAGGCCCACCGGGATTTCCAGGTCGACGTTCTGCAGGTTGTTGCCTCGCGCGCCCTTGAGCTTGAGCTGCAGTTTCTTGTTGCGCGGCGTGCGCTTGGCCGGTACGGCGATCTTCTTGCGCCCGGACAGGTACTTGCCCGTCAACGAATCGGGATGGTCCATGACCTCCTGTGGCGAGCCCTCCGCGACGATCTGCCCACCGTGCACACCGGCACCTGGGCCGATGTCGACGACGTAGTCGGCCAGGCGAATGGCGTCCTCGTCGTGTTCCACCACGATCACCGTGTTACCCAGGTCGCGCAAGTGGTTGAGGGTGGCCAGCAAGCGGTCGTTATCGCGTTGATGAAGGCCGATGGACGGTTCATCAAGAATGTACATCACCCCCACCAAGCCCGCGCCGATCTGGCTAGCCAGGCGGATACGTTGTGCTTCACCACCTGACAGGGTGTCAGCGCTACGGTCCAGGGTCAGGTAGTCGAGGCCGACATTGACCAGAAACTGCAGGCGCTCGCAGATCTCCTTGAGGATCTTCGCCGCGATTTCGCCACGGCGTCCGGTCAGGGTCAGCTCGCCAAAGTAGTTGCTGGCTTCACCGATCGGCAGGTTGGTGACGGCTGGCAGGGTCTTTTCGCCCACCCATACATGGCGTGCCTCGCGGCGCAGGCGTGTACCTCGGCAATCTGGGCAAGGTTGCGTGCCGAGGAACTTGGCCAGTTCTTCACGCACGGTGGCCGATTCGGTTTCGCGGTAGCGGCGCTCCAGGTTTGGCACAATGCCTTCGAACGGGTGTGAGCGCTTGACGATATCGCCACGGTCGTTGAGGTACTTGAAGTCGACACTCTGCTTGCCACTGCCCTGCAGAATCACCTTCTGGTGTTCGGCCGACAATTCGCCGAATGGCTCTTCGAGGCTGAAGCCATAATGTGCGGCCAGCGAGCCGAGCATCTGGAAGTAGTACACGTTACGCCGGTCCCAGCCGCGGATCGCGCCTTCGGCAAGGGTGAGTTCGGCATTGACCAGGCGCTTGGTGTCGAAGAACTGTTTTACCCCCAGGCCATCGCAGGTCGGGCAGGCACCGGCCGGGTTGTTGAAGGAAAACAGCTTCGGCTCCAGCTCGCTGATCGCGTGGCCGCACACCGGGCATGCGAAGCGCGCGGAGAAGATCATTTCTTCGCCTTGCTCGTCGTCCATCGGCGCCACCAGAGCGATGCCGTCCGCCAGCTTCAAGGCGGTCTCGAACGACTCCGCCAGGCGCTGCTGCAGGTCGGCGCGGACCTTGAAGCGGTCCACCACCACATCGATGCTGTGCTTTTTCTGCTTGTCCAGCTTGGGCAGCTCATCGAGCTCGTAGAGCTTGCCGTTGACCCGGGCCCGCACGAAGCCCTGGGCCCGCAGTTCGTCGAACACCGCCAGATGCTCGCCCTTGCGTTCGCGCACTACCGGTGCCAGCAGCATCAACTTGCTGCCTTCCGGGCGCTCCAGCACCAGGTCGACCATCTGGCTGATCGTTTGCGCCTCCAGCGGGATGTCGTGGTCCGGGCAGCGGGGGGTGCCGACTCGGGCGTACAGCAGGCGCAGGTAGTCGTAGATTTCGGTAATGGTGCCGACCGTGGAGCGCGGGTTGTGCGAGGTCGACTTCTGCTCGATGGAAATCGCCGGCGACAGGCCTTCGATGGTGTCGACGTCGGGCTTTTCCATCATCGACAGGAACTGCCGGGCGTAGGCCGACAGCGATTCGACGTAGCGGCGTTGGCCTTCGGCGTACAAGGTATCGAACGCCAGGGACGACTTGCCGGAACCGGACAGGCCGGTGATCACGATCAGCTTGTCCCGGGGCAGGGTCAGGTCGATGTTCTTCAGGTTGTGGGTACGTGCCCCACGAATCAGGATCTTGTCCACTGCGGCCTCGCTCGGCGGGCATAAACAAGGAAGTATACGGCGCGCCAGTATGACGCGGCAAAGCGTCGCGTAGATGCCGTCAAGCTGTCGGACTGATAGAATCGCCGCCGGTTCACACGAGGTTAATCCATGCACGACACCCACAACGAGCGCATGAGTGGCGGCGAAACCCGCGCCGCTGGCGGCCTTGCCCTGGTCTTTGCCTTTCGTATGCTGGGCATGTTCATGGTCTTGCCGGTACTGGCCACCTACGGCATGGACCTGGCCGGCGCCACACCTGCGCTGATCGGCCTGGCCATTGGTGCCTATGGCCTGACTCAGGCGGTACTGCAGATTCCATTCGGGATGATTTCCGACCGCATTGGCCGTCGTCCAGTGATTTACCTGGGGTTGGTGATCTTCGCCCTCGGCAGTGTGCTGGCAGCCCAGGCCGACTCCATCTGGGGCGTGATTGCCGGGCGCATCCTGCAGGGCGCCGGGGCGATTTCTGCCGCAGTCATGGCGTTGCTGTCCGACCTCACCCGCGAACAACACCGGACCAAGGCCATGGCCATGATTGGCATGAGCATCGGCTTGTCGTTCGCTGTCGCCATGGTCGTCGGCCCCTTGCTGACAAGTGCCTTTGGTTTGTCAGGTTTGTTCTTCGCCACGGCAGGGCTTGCCCTGGTTGGCATAGCGCTGATCGCGTTCGTCGTGCCCAACACCCACAGCATCCTGCAGCACCGCGAGTCGGGTGTGGCCCGCAAGGCACTCGGCCCAACCCTGCGCCACCCGGACCTTCTGCGCCTGGACGTGGGCATCTTCATCCTGCACGCCATCCTCATGGCCAGCTTCGTCGCGCTGCCGCTGGCCTTCGTCGAGCGTGGCGGCCTGCCCAAGGAAGAGCATTGGTGGGTGTACCTGACCGCGCTGTTCATCTCATTTTTTGCAATGGTCCCGTTCATCATCTACGGCGAAAAAAAGCGCAAGATGAAACGCGTGTTGGCTGGCGCGGTCAGTGTCCTGCTGCTGACAGAGATATACTTCTGGGAGTGGGCTGACGGTTTGCGCGGACTGGTGATTGGCACCGTGGTATTCTTTACCGCATTCAACCTGTTGGAGGCTTCGTTGCCTTCGCTGGTGAGCAAGGTGTCGCCTGCCGGTGGCAAGGGGACGGCGATGGGGGTGTATTCCACCAGCCAGTTCCTCGGTGCGGCACTGGGCGGAATCCTCGGTGGCTGGTTGTTCCAGCACGGTGGGCTGGACACGGTGTTCCTTGGTTGCGCGGTGCTGTGTGCCATCTGGCTGATCGTCGCCTTGCGCATGAACGAGCCGCCGTATGTGACCAGCCTGCGTATGCCGCTGACGCCCGAAGCAGTCCGTGAAGCCGGCCTGACCGAGCGCCTGATGGCCGTGCCGGGTGTGACCGACGCTGTGGTGGTGGCAGAAGAGGCCGCCATCTATATCAAACTGGATACGAAAATTTTGGACCGTGCGACCCTCGAGCGACTGGTGAATCCAGCCTCTTCGGCGTGCGAAGCCTAGGAGAACGTTATGGCCCGTGGGGTTAACAAAGTCATTCTGGTCGGCACCTGTGGCCAGGATCCCGAAGTCCGCTACCTGCCCAACGGTAACGCCGTGACCAACCTGAGCCTGGCTACCAGCGAGCAGTGGACCGACAAGCAGTCGGGCCAGAAGGTCGAGCGTACCGAGTGGCACCGTGTGTCGTTGTTCGGCAAGGTTGCCGAAATCGCCGGCGAGTACCTGCGCAAAGGTTCGCAGTGCTACATCGAGGGCAAGCTGCAGACCCGCGAGTGGGAAAAAGACGGTATCAAGCGCTACACCACCGAGATCATCGTCGACATCAACGGCACCATGCAGCTGCTTGGCGGTCGTCCGCAGGGCCAGCAGCAGGGCGGTGACCCCTACAACCAGGGGGGTGGCAACTACGGTGGCGGCCAACAGCAGCAGTACAACCAGGCTCCGCCTCGTCAGCAGGCCCAGCGCCCGCAACAGGCCCCTCAGCGCCCAGCGCCACAGCAGCCTGCACCGCAGCCGGCCGCTGACTTCGACAGCTTCGATGACGATATTCCGTTCTGATCAGAACAGTCAGGCGTCTAGCAAGACCAGAAACCCAGGGCAGTTGCCCTGGGTTTTTTATTGCTTTCGGGGCATGCCAATAGAAAGGTGAATGCCACACGTTGCTTGTCGCAGCATCGGCACCGCTATGAAATCGGGCGCCGCTCGAACGCCGCTCGATTTCACAGACACAAAAAACGCTGAGGCAGGTGCCTTAACTCCTGACTCAAGTCATCGCACCTTCTCGATTCTTGACTAGTCTTATCTATTGGCGGCCGTCAAAACCGCCACCGTGACTACCAAGAGGCGCCGGCCATGTTCCGCGCGTCCACCACCTGATCAGGAGTGCACGATGGACCTCAACCGTCGGCAATTCTTCAAGGTCGCCGCTGTCGGCCTTGGAGGCTCGAGCCTGGCGGCGTTGGGCATGGCCCCGACGCCGGCCTTCGCCGAGCAGGTGCGTCACTTCAAGCTGGCGCACACCAAAGAAGCGCGTAACACCTGCCCCTACTGCTCGGTCGGCTGCGGCCTGATCCTGTACAGCCAGGGCGATGCAGGCAAGAACGTCAAACAGAACATCATCCATATCGAAGGTGACGCCGACCACCCGGTCAACCGTGGCACCCTGTGCCCGAAAGGCGCCGGCCTGCTGGACTTTATCCACAGCCCGAGCCGCCTGCAGTACCCCGAGGTACGCAAGCCGGGCAGCAAGGAGTGGGTGCGGGTGAGCTGGGACGAGGCGCTCGACCGCGTCGCCGACCTGATGAAGCAGGACCGCGACGCCAACTTCATCGAGAAAAACGCCCAGGGGCAAACCGTCAACCGTTGGCTAACCACCGGTTTTCTGGCTGCCTCCGCTGCCTCCAGCGAGGCTGGTTACCTGACCCACAAGGTCGTCCGCGCAACAGGCATGCTGGGGTTCGATAACCAGGCACGTGTCTGACATGGCCCGACGGTGGCAAGTCTTGCCCCGACGTACGGCCGTGGCGCCATGACCAACCACTGGTCCGATATCGCCAACGCGAATCTGGTCCTGGTGATGGGTGGCAACGCAGCAGAAGCGCATCCGTGCGGCTTCAAGTGGGTGACCGAGGCCAAGGCGCACAACAAGGCGCGGCTGATCGTGGTCGACCCGCGGTTTACCCGTACCGCTTCGGTCGCGGACTACTACGCGCCAATTCGCACCGGTACCGACATCGCCTTCATGGGCGGGCTGATCAACTACCTGCTGAGCACCGACAAGATCCAGCACGAGTACGTGCGCAACTACACCGACGTGTCGTTCATCGTCAAAGAGAACTATGGCTTCGAGGATGGGCTGTTCAGCGGCTACGACGAAGCCAAGCGTGTGTACGCCGACAAGTCCGGCTGGGGTTATGAGCTGGGTGAGGACGGCTATGCCAAGGTCGACCCGACCCTGCAGCACCCGCGCTGCGTGTTCCAGCTGATGAAGCAGCATTACAGCCGCTATACCCCGGAACTGGCGAGCATGACCTGTGGCATGCCGCAGGACGCCATGATGAAGGTCTGGGAAGAGATCGCCACATGCTCGGCACCGGGCAAGACCATGACGATTCTCTATGCACTGGGCTGGACGCAACACTCGATCGGTGCGCAAATCATCCGCAGTGCAGCCATGGTCCAGTTGCTGTTGGGCAACGTCGGCATGCCGGGTGGCGGGGTCAACGCCCTGCGGGGGCACTCCAACATCCAGGGCCTGACCGACCTCGGCCTGCTGTCCAACTCGCTGCCGGGTTACCTGACCTTGGCCGGCGATGCCGAGCAGGATTACGCCACCTATATCGACAAACGCGCTTCCAAGCCGCTGCGTCCTGGGCAGCTGTCGTACTGGCAGAACTACGGCAAGTTCCACGTCAGCCTGATGAAGGCCTGGTACGGTGCCAACGCCACGGCGGAAAACAACTGGGGCTATGACTGGCTGCCGAAGCTCGACGTACCGGCCTACGACGTGCTGCGCATGTTCGAGATGATGGGCCAGGGCAAGGTCAACGGTTACATGTGCCAGGGTTTCAACCCAATCGCCGCGCTGCCGGACAAGAACCGCGTCACGGCGGCGCTGGGCAAGCTCAAGTGGCTGGTGATCATGGACCCGCTGGCCACCGAGACCTCGGAGTTCTGGCGCAACGCCGGGCCGTTTAACGATGGAGCTGCGCTGGCAGGACGCCTACCATCAATTCAGCGCCGCGGAGAACGAGCAGCAGCTCTTCCAGCGGATCGCCGCGTATTCGAAGCGCCTGGGCTTCGAATACTGCTGTTACGGAATCCGGGTGCCGCTGCCCGTGTCGAAATCGGCCGTCGCGATCTTCGACACCTATCCGGACGGCTGGATGGCGCACTATCAGGCGCAGGACTACATCAAGATCGATTCGACGGTCCGCGACGGTGCGCTCACCACCAACATGATCGTCTGGCCGGACGTCGACGAGGTCGCGCCATGCCCGTTGTGGGAAGATGCGCGCGAGGCCGGGTTGTCGGTCGGCATCGCGCAGTCGAGCTGGGCCGCGCGCGGCGCGTTCGGCCTGCTGAGCATCGCGCGCCATGCGGATCGCCTCACGCCTGCCGAAATCGACATGCTCACGCTGCAGACCCACTGGCTCGCGAACCTGTCACATTCGCTGATGAGCGGCTTCATGGTGCCGAAGCTCGCGCCAGCGGCAAGCGTCGTGCTGACGGCGCGGGAACGCGAAGTGCTGTGCTGGACCGCCGAAGGCAAGACGGCATGCGAGATCGGTCAGATCCTCGGCATCGCGGAGCGGACGGTGACTTTTCACGTCAACAACGTCCTCGTGAAGCTTGGCGCGACCAACAAGGTGCAGGCGGTCGTCAAGGCGGTCTCGGCGGGGCTCATCGATATGTTCTGAATGTCGACACGGCCAACATCCAGACCGAAGTGATACGCCTGCCCACCACTTGCTTCGCCGAGGAAGACGGCTCGCTGGTCAACAGCAGCCGTTGGCTGCAGTGGCACTGGAAGGGCGCCGACGGGCCGGGCGAGACCCGTACCGATGTGCAGATCATGAGCGAGTTGTTCCTGCGCCTGCGCCAACGCTACCAGGCTGAAGGCGGCGCCTACCCAGACGCGATGATGAACATCAGCTGGCCGTACAAGATTCCTGACGAGCCGTCTCCAGAGGAACTGGCCAAGGAAATGAACGGCTGGGCGGTCACCGACCTTACCGACACTACCGGCGCCACGCTCAAGGCCGGCCAGCAGCTGTCGGGCTTTGCCCAGATGAAGGACGACGGCAGCACGGCATCCGGTTGCTGGATCTTTGCTGGCTGTTGGACCGAGCAGGGCAACCAGATGGCCCGTCGCGACAACAGCGACCCATACGGCATGCACCAGGTGCAGAACTGGGCCTGGGCCTGGCCGGCCAACCGCCGCATCCTCTACAACCGTGCCTCCAGCGACCCGCAAGGCAAACCGTGGGACCCGGAGAAAAAGCGCCTGGTGTGGTGGAACGGCAAGGCCTGGACCGGCACCGACGTGCCGGACTTCAAGGTCGATTCGCCGCCCGAGGCGGGCATGAACCCGTTCATCATGAACCCCGAAGGTGTGGCGCGTTTCTTCGCCATCGACAAGATGGCCGAAGGCCCGTTCCCCGAGCACTACGAGCCATTTGAAACGCCAATCGGCATCAACCCGCTGCACCCGCAGAACAAGAAGGCCACCAGCAACCCGGCCGGGCGCATTTTCGACTCGGTGTGGGACACCCTCGGCACGCACGACGAGTTTCCCTATGCGGCGACCACGTACCGGCTGACCGAGCACTTCCACTTCTGGAGCAAGCACTGCCGGCTCAACGCCATTGCCCAACCCGAGCAATTCGTCGAGATCGGCGAGGTGCTGGCCAACGAGAAAGGCATCAAGGCTGGCGACCGAGTGCGGGTGTCGAGCAAGCGTGGGCATATCGACGCGGTGGCGGTGGTGACCAAGCGGATTCGTCCGCTGCAGGTCAACAACCAGACCGTGCACCAGATCGGCATCCCGCTGCACTGGGGGTTCACCGGCGCTACCCGGCATGGCTACCTGACCAACACCCTGGTGCCGTTCCTCGGTGATGGCAATACGCAGACCCCAGAGTCCAAGTCGTTCCTCGTCAAAGTGGAGAAACTCTGATGGCCAGCCAAGACATCATCGCCCGCTCGGCCACCACCACCGTGCCGTCCTCGGTACGCCAGCAGCAGGAGGTCGCCAAGCTGATCGACACCACCAAGTGCATCGGCTGCAAGGCCTGCCAGGTGGCGTGCTCGGAGTGGAACGAACTGCGCGACGAGGTGGGCCACAACCACGGCACCTACGACAACCCCCAGGACCTCACTGCCGAGACCTGGACGCTGATGCGCTTTACCGAGCACGAGCGCGACGACGGCAACCTGGAGTGGCTGATCCGCAAGGATGGCTGCATGCACTGCGCCGACCCAGGATGCCTGAAGGCCTGCCCGAGCCCAGGGGCGATCATCAAGCACGCCAACGGTATCGTCGACTTCAACCAGGATCACTGCATCGGCTGCGGCTACTGCATCACCGGCTGCCCGTTCAACATCCCGCGCATTTCGCAGAAGGACCACAAAGCATACAAGTGCACCCTGTGTTCCGACCGCGTGACCGTGGGCCTGGAGCCGGCTTGCGTGAAAACCTGCCCGACTGGGGCGATCGTGTTCGGCAGCAAGGACGAGATGAAGGTGCACGCTGCCGAGCGCATCGTCGACCTGAAGTCACGGGGTTACGACAAGGCCGGGTTATACGACCCTGACGGGGTCGGTGGTACCCACGTGATGTACGTGCTGCACCATGCCGACACGCCGAAGCTGTACGCCGGCCTGCCGGACCAGCCGGTGATCAGCCCGCTGGTGGGCCTGTGGAAGGGCTTCACCAAGCCGTTGGCGCTGCTGGCGATGGGCGCGGCGGTGCTGGCCGGGTTCTTCCATTACGTACGGGTCGGGCCACAGCGGGTAGAGGACGATGAGCACCCCACGGCGCCCGATGACAGCGTCCACCAGGTGGACCCGGCGGTGCATGTCTACGATCCGAAGCAGCCCGGTGGGCAAGGGGAGCAGCGGCCATGAGCGACAACAAACCCATCCTGCGCTACAACGCCAACGAGCGGACCAACCACTGGATCGTCGCCATCCTGTTCTTCATGGCCGGGCTTTCCGGGCTGGCGCTGTTCCATCCGGCGCTGTTCTGGCTTAGCCACCTGTTCGGCGGCGGGCCGTGGACACGCATCCTGCACCCGTTCATGGGGGTGGCGATGTTCGTGTTTTTCCTCGGCTTGGTGATTCGTTTCTGGCGGGCTAATATCATCACCGCCAACGATCGCTTGTGGCTGCGCCGCATCGATCGGGTGATGGTCAATCGTGAAGATGGCGTGCCGCCGATCGGCAAATACAACGCCGGGCAGAAGCTGCTGTTCTGGACCCTGCTGGTGTGCATGCTGGTGCTGCTGGTCAGTGGTGTGGTGATCTGGCGCGCCTATTTCAGCCATTGGTTCGGCATCGATGCCATTCGCCTGTCTGCGCTGCTGCATGCGCTGGCGGCGTTTGTGCTGATCCTCAGCATCATCGTGCACATCTACGCCGGTATCTGGATCAAGGGCTCGATCGGCGCCATGCTACATGGCTGGGTCAGCCGCGCCTGGGCACGCAAGCACCATGAGTTGTGGTACCGCGACGTGACCGGCGACAAGACGCCGGGCAATCACGGACGAAAAGAAGGATGAGCGCTTGAGCACGATACTTGAACCCGGGCAGATCGAAGCGTCGGCGGTGACGCCGCCGTTTCTGCACCTGCCCCCCGCCAATCTGTTCGAGCTGCGCGCCTTGCGACTTGAGCACCTGGTCGAGGGCAACGCCCTTGGCGACTACCTGAAACTGGTCGCACGGTTGTGCCGCATCCAGCAACAGCTTGTGGATAACCCGCCCGGCGGCATGCCGGTGGCCGAGGAGCGTCAGCGCCTGTGCATAAGTCATGGATTGCCGCCGCTGGCGGCTGACAGCCTGGTGCGTGAGGGGCCTTGGTTGGTCTGGTTGCAGGCCTTGCTACAGCCATTGAGCGGCGAAACCAGCGGCCCGCTGGGTGAGGCGCTGCAGGTACTGCGCGGCAGTGATGACGACCAACGCAAGGGCTGGGGCATCGCTTTGCTAGCTGGCCAGTACGACGCGGTGCCGGCAGCATTGGTGCCGTTCCTCGGGGCTGCGCTTCAGGCGGCCTGGTCCAGTTGGTTGCTGGCGTTGCCGACGCCTGAGCTCAAACCTGCCGGCAGCCTGGCCCAGTGCCCGGCCTGTGGTTCGCCGGCGATGGCCGGGGTGGTGCGCAACCGTGGCAAGCACAATGGCTTGCGTTACCTGGCGTGTTCGCTGTGTGCCTGTGAATGGCATGTGGTGCGGGTTAAATGTGTGTACTGCGAGTCGAGCAAGGACTTGCGCTACACCAGCCTCGAGGATGACCGCCATGCCCCGGGCAAGGCGCCGCTGCGCGCCGAATGCTGCCCAGGGTGCGAAAGCTACCTGAAACAGAACTACCTGGAGAACGATGCGGCGGCCGAGCCGCTGGCCGACGACCTGGCCAGCCTGGCGCTGGATATGCGCCTGGACGAGGAGGGTTTTCATCGCCTGGCACCCAACTTGATGCTCGCACCTGGGTAGAGGGTAAGTGTCTACACTGACGTTTCGAGTTGCCCTTTTCGCGGCCGGTCCGCGAAGAGGCCAGTACAGACACCGGATTAGCCAAGGTAGTACCGCATGTCTTCCAGCCTCGCCAGCGACACCCCACGCCTGCCTTCAATCGATACCCTCCTGCGCCACCAGGCCTGCCTTCCGCTGATCGACCGCCACGGTCGCGAAGGCGTCCTGGCCACCCTGCGGCAATTGCTCGACGACCTGCGCAACCTTGTCCGCAACGGTGAGCTCACCCCCGCCGAACTGGCCCCCGAAATCCTCCTGGGCCGCACGGGCGAACGCCTTGCCGCTCAGCAACGCAGCCAGGTCCGCCGCGTGTTCAACCTCACCGGTACTGTGCTGCACACCAACCTCGGTCGCGCCCTGTTGCCTGAAGCGGCCATCGAGGCCATGCAGACTGCCGCCCGCTATCCACTCAACCTGGAATTTGACCTGGCTACCGGTAAGCGCGGCGACCGTGACGATTTGATCGAGGGTTTGATCCGTGAGTTGACCGGCGCCGAGGCCGTCACCGTGGTCAACAACAATGCCGCCGCCGTGCTACTGGCGCTCAACAGCCTGGGCGCGCGCAAGGAGGGCATCATCTCTCGTGGCGAGCTGATCGAGATCGGCGGCGCCTTCCGCATCCCCGACATCATGGCCCGTGCCGGCGTGAAGCTGCACGAGATCGGCACTACCAACCGCACCCACGCCCGCGACTACGAGGCCGCCATCGGCCCACGTACCGGCTTGCTGATGCGCGTGCATTGCAGCAACTACAGCATCCAGGGCTTCACCACCCAGGTGCCCACGGCCGAGCTGGCGAGCATCGCCCACCAACGTGACCTACCGCTGCTTGAAGACTTGGGCAGCGGCAGCTTGCTCGACCTTACCCGCTGGGGCCTGCCCGCCGAGCCGACCGTACGCCAGGCCTTGGCCGACGGCGCCGATATCGTCACCTTCAGTGGCGACAAACTGTTGGGCGGGCCGCAAGCCGGGATCATTGTCGGCCGCAAGGACTTGATCGCCAGGATCAAGAAAAACCCGCTCAAGCGTGCGCTGCGCGTCGACAAGATCACCCTCGCCGCACTCGAAGCGGTCCTAGCGCTGTACCGCAACCCTGACCGCTTGGCCGAGCGCCTGCCCAGCCTGCGTCTGCTGACCCGTAGCCAGGCCGAGATCCAAGCCCAAGCCGAGCGTCTGGCGCCTGAAGTCAAGGCGCACCTCGGCGAGCAATGGGCCGTCAGCGTAGCGCCTGCTTTGGGCATGATCGGCAGTGGCAGCCAGCCGGTGGCGCGCTTGCCCAGCGCTGCACTGTGTCTGCGCCCGCAGGTGTCGAAGAAGTTGCGCGGGCGCAGCCTGCATGTGCTGGAGCGAGCCCTGCGCGACCTCCCGGTGCCGGTGTTGGGCCGCCTCGACGACGATGCCCTCTGGCTGGACCTGCGCCAACTGGATGACGAAGCCCAGTGGCTCGCTCAATTGCCAGCCCTGCAGTTGGGGCCGGTGCAGTGATCGTTGGTACAGCCGGCCACATTGATCACGGCAAGACCGCGCTGCTGCAGGCGTTGACCGGCCAGGCCGGTGACCAACGCCAGGAAGAGCGCGCCCGTGGCATGACCATCGACCTTGGTTATCGCTACGCGGCGTTGAGTGAAGGCGCGCCGTTGACCGGCTTCATCGATGTGCCGGGCCACGAGCGTTTTATCCACAACATGCTGGCCGGCGCCCATGGCATCGACTTGGTGCTGTTGGTCGTGGCTGCCGACGATGGGGTCATGCCGCAGACCCGTGAGCACCTGGCGATCATCGAACTGCTGGGCATTTCCCAGGCCCTGGTGGCGATCAGCAAGTGCGACCGGGTCGAGCCGTCGCGCCTGGCCGAGGTGCAGATACAAGTTAGTGAACTGCTGGCGCCTGGGCCGTATGCCGGGGCGCGGCAGTTCCCATTGTCGAGCATCAGCGGGGAAGGCATCGAAGCGCTACGTCAGGCGCTGCTGGAAGCCGAAGCAGGTGTGCGACAACGGAGTGCGCGCGGTGGCTTTCGCTTGGCCGTCGACCGTGCCTTTGCGGTTACCGGCGCCGGTGTGGTGGTCACCGGCACGGCACTGGCCGGGCGGGTCAGTGCTGGTGATACGTTGTTGCTGGGTAAGGCCGGCAAGCCGGTGCGCGTGCGTGGCCTGCATGCACAGAACCAGGCCGCGCTGGTGGCTGAGGCGGGTCAGCGGGTGGCGCTGAACATCGCTGCCGAGCGCCTGACCGTGGAGCAGGTGCACCGGGGCGACTGGCTGGTACCCGAATGGTTGCACGCACCCAGTGTAAGGGTGGATATCGAGCTGAACCTGTTGCCGGGCGAAACGCATACCTTCGAACACTTCAGCGCCGTGCATGTGCACCTTGGCACCCAGGATGTAACCGCCAGGGTCGCCTTGCTTGAAGGCCAAAGCCTGGCGGCCGGCCAACGCACGTTTGCCCAGTTGCTGCTGAATGCGCCGCTGCAAGCGGTGCACGGCGACCGCCTGGTGCTGCGCGACCAACGTGCCCAGCGCACACTGGGCGGCGGCAAGGTGCTCGACCCGTTCGCCCCCAGCCGCCAACGCCGCACCGATGAGCGCCTACGGCAGTTGCAGGTGCTGCGTGATGCCGTGGATCTGGAGCAGGCGCTGCCAGCGCTGCTCGCCAGCGCCCCGGCCGGTATCGACCCACAGCGACTAGAGCGGCAGTTCAATCGCCTGCGCGAAACCTGGCATTTGCCGAAGGATGTACTGGTGGTGGCTACGCGGCAGGGCCAACTGTTGTTCGCCAACGCCCAATGGCAGGCGCTCAAGCAGCAGGTGCTGGCGCAACTGGCGCGTTTCCATGAGCAAGAGCCCGACCAGCTCGGCCCGGACCGTGACCGCCTGCGCCGCTTCGTAGCCTTGCCCCTGGAACGGCCGGCGTTCGTCAGCCTGCTGGATGAATTGCTCGAAAACGGCGCCCTGGCCAGCAGCGGGCCCTGGCTGCATCTGCCCGATCACAAGGTGCAGTTGAGCGAAGCCGACAGTGCATTGTGGGCACGTTTGCAGCCCAGGTTGCTGGCAGGGCAATACGATCCACCCTGGGTCCGGACGCTGGCGAGTGAGGAGAGTTGCGCCGAAGCCGATGTGCGCCTGTTGCTGCGCAAGTTGGCTCGGCTGGGCTTGGTGCATCAGGTGGTGCGTGACCTGTTCTACCCAGAGGCGACGTTACAGCGCATGGCAGAGCTGCTGCTGGGGCAGGCCCGCGAAACGCCAATAGTGCAGGTTGCCGCGTTTCGCGATATGTTGGGCATCGGTCGCAAGCGCAGTGTGCAGATTCTGGAGTACTTCGACCGCATCGGCCTGACCCGGAGGGTGGCCGACCAGCGTCACATCCGCGCCGACAGCACCCTGGCCCAACAGCAGGCCAGGCACTGAATTCAAGGAAGGCAATCGCGCCCGGTGGCGCGGCCGGGCTTCAAACCCGGTTGGGGACGGCAGCCGTTCCCGGGCAGGTTCGACTCCCGCTGCCTTCCGCCATTTTTCTGGGTACCAAGGCCGCTTCTACGCCCGTTCCCCACACAGGTCCAGCGCAAACCACTGCTCGGCGGCTTCGACATCCAACCCAGCCCCCAGCAGCGCAACCATCTTGCCCAGCGCTGCCTCACGGGTCATGCCGCCACCACTGATCAGGCCGGCCCCGCGCAAGCGGTTACCTGCCGCATAGGTATCGAACACCACGGAGCCTTCTGGGCACTGGCTGATAGCCGCCAGCATCACGCCGCGCTGGCGTGCCGCGCTCAGCACATCAAGCAGCGCTTGGTCATCCGATGGACCCGTACCGCTGCCATAGCACTCCAGCAGAACCCCTTGTACACCGCTGTCGATCAGCCCCTGCAAGTGCTCGGCCTGCAGCCCTGGGAACACCGGCACTACGGCCAGGTTGACCGGCTGGCGTGGATGCATGTAGCCAAGTTCGGCGGGAATCGCCGAGGCCCGCTCACCACCCCGATGGCGCGGTAGAGCGGCAAAGGCATCGAACGCTTCGCTGCGCAGCTTGGACGCCCGGCAGCCATGCAGCAGTTGGCCGTGGAAGTACAGATGCACCCCACCTTCCAGGCCTTGTTCGAACTGGCGCAATGCGCCGCACAGGTTGGCCCAGGCATCGCTACCCGGTGCACCAGCAGGCAGCATCGAGCCGGTCAACAGCACCGGTACGGGCAGGCCCAGCAACAGGAACGACAACGCTGCAGCGCTGTAAGCCATGCTGTCGGTGCCATGCAACACCAACACGCCATCATGGCCTGCAACATCCACGGCTTCGACGATGGCATCGCGCATCGCCAACCAGTTGTGCTGTTGCATGTTGGCGCTGTCCAGCAGCGGGTTCAGCTCTTGCAGCGCCCATTGCAGCTTGGGTGCATCGGCCATCTGGGCAAAGTGTTCACGCATCCGCGCTTCGAAGCCACCGGCCGGCGCCAGGCCTTCCGGGGTTTCGAGCATGCCGATGGTGCCACCGGTATAGAGAACGAGAAGATTCTTTACTGCACGCATGGCAAGCATCCGTAGCGGTGAGCGGAGAAAGAAAAGCCGCCCGCGGAAGGGGCGGCTGGGCAGGGAGGATATCAGCGCTGCGGCTGAGCTTGGCCGGCTGCTTTGTCAGCGGCTGTTTCCACCTGCGGATTGGCAGGCCAGGCATTACGGTCCAGGTCCAGGTCGGCGAACTTAGATGAGTCGAACACTGGCTGATGCACACCGGCCTTGCGCTGGTCGTCGTAGTCGCGCATGACGCGCAGGCCGACCTTGAACAGCAGGGCCAGGGCGACCAGGTTGACGAAGGCCAGGCAAGTCATGGTGATGTCGGCGAAGGCGAACACAGTCGACAGGTCTTGCATCGACCCCCAAACCACCAACGCCAGCACCAGGCCACGGAACACCATCAGCACCACACGGTTGCGGCTCAGGAACTGCAGGCTGTTCTCGCCCAGGTAGTAGTTGTAGAGGATGCAGGTGAACACGAACAGCGACAGCGCCACGCTGACGAACACGCGGCCCCAGTCACCCACCACGGCGGCCAGCGAGTTCTGGGTCAGGACAATGCCGTCGCCCTCGAAACCAGGGGTGTAGAAGCCCGACAGAAGAATCAGCAGTGCGGTGCAGGTGCAGATCACGAAGGTGTCGAGGAACACGCTGAAAGCCTGCACCACGCCCTGCGCACCCGGGTGTTTCACGGCCGCCACGGCCGCCACGTTCGGCGCACTGCCCAGGCCCGCTTCGTTGGCGAATACGCCACGTTTGACGCCCATGACGATGGCGCTGCCGAGCAGGCCACCGAAGGCCGGGTCGAGGCCGAAGGCGCTCTTGAAGATGGTTTCAAGCATGGCCGGCACATGTTCGATCTGGGTGCCGATCACGTACAGGGTCACGCCGATGTAGGCCAGGGTCTTGACCGGCACCAGCAGGTCCGACACCGCAGCGATACGCTTGATGCCGCCGATGAAGGTGACGGCCAGCAGCACGGCCAGGACGATACCGGTGTGTTTCGGGTCGAAGGCGAAGGCGTTCTGCAGCGAGTGAGTCACGGTGTAAGACTGCAGGCCGATGAAGGCGAAGCCGTAGGTGACCAGCAGCAGGATCGAGAACACGATGGCCATGCTTTTCAGCTTCAGCCCGTGCTGGATGTAGTAGGCCGGGCCACCGCGGTACAGGCCATCGCCATCCGCGCGCTTGTACACTTGGGCCAGGGTACATTCGAAGAAGCTGCTGGACATACCCACCAGTGCGGTGACCCACATCCAGAACACGGCACCTGGGCCACCCAGGGTCACAGCGATACCGACACCAGCGATGTTACCGGCACCTACGCGGCCGGCCAGGCTCAGCATCAGCGCCTGGAAGGAGCTCAGCTGGCCTGCCTGGCCACGCAGCGATTCCTTGAACACGCTGAACATATGGGCGAAATGGCGGAACTGGACGAACCGGGAGCGGAGGGTGAAGTAGCTACCCAGCCCTACGATCAGCACGATGAGGAGTTTCCCCGAAAGGAAATCGTTGATTACTTCGAGCATTGGAAAATGACCTCGATTCTTATTCTTCGTGTGGAAAGACCAGCGGACGGCAGGCGCACCGCTATTCGTTGGGGCGCATGGTTGGCTATGACAAGAGTGGTTACAATTTCGCGGATTGCTCTGAGTTGATGCGACTTGATGCTACAATGGCGTCATTCGCGTCACCTGGATTACGCACATGAGCGATCATTTCGCTACCAACCTCAAGCTGGCCTGCAGCCATTACCGCTCTATTTCCGAAGTTTGCCGCCAGCTGTCGATCAACCGCGCACAGTTCAACAAGTACCTGAGCGGGCAGAGCCGTCCGACGGCTTTCAACCTGAAGCGCATCGGCGATTTCTTCGGCGTTGAGGATTACGAGTTGAACCTGCCGGCCGAGCAGTTTGCCCGGCTGATTGGCGCACGGGTGTCGACCCTGGCCGAGCAGCCCAGCGACCCGATCAGTGAACTGTTCCGCCCGCTGCACGATCATGCCGGCAACCTGTCGCGCTATTGCGGTTACTACTTCGAGTATTCCAACTGCATGTCGGTGCCGGGCACGATCCTGGTGTCACTGGTGCACCTGTGGGAGGAGCGTGGCCGCTTCCTGTTCGAGCGCCGGGAGCGTCAGGAGCGCTCCAGCGCCACTGACCAGCATGCCGAGGTGCGTTGCCGTTATCTGGGGGCGGCGTTCCAGCTGCAGGACCGTTTGTTCCTCATCGACTACGAGTCGCTGACGTTCAACGAAATGAGCCAGACCATCCTCATCCCCAGCTTCAAAAGCCGAATCACTCGCCTGAACGGCCTGAAGGCCGGTGTGTCCAGCGGCGACCGGCGCAACCCGGCCTGCACCAGGGTGGTGTGGGAGTACCTGGGTGAGGAGATCAATCGCATCAATGCTTACCGGCAAGTGAAACTGTACCGGCCGGATGATCCGCGTATCGATGATGATGTACGTGAGCGGCTAAGCGTGAGGCCACTGAGTAACGGTTTGTTTGAAATCGAGTAACTGCCTACGGTCAGGCGTCTTCGAGGATGAAGGTTTCCACGGCGCTCGCAACCTGATCCGCAATCGCTGGCGTACTGCGTAAATGGGCGGCGATGCCATGGTCGCAGTCTGTAAGAAACACGCATTGCAAACGCGCGGCTGCAACTGATTGCATCAGGGCCTGGGTGACCTCCTCAGGAATCGGGCTGTAGCGCTCGGCGCCGGTCAGCCACAGGCTGCCTGCGCTGGTGCCTGGGCCTTTGCCGAATCGCTGTGAGTTGAGCCCGTCATATTCGCCTATCACCATCAGCACTCTGCCTTGGAACTGCTTGAGGAAGGCGTAACTGTCGCAATCGAGAAAGCCATAGGGTTTTCTGATGGCGGCTGTGAATGCCGGACCGAAGGGGGCCTGGTGAGCATGGTCTGGATAGACTGCTGGGCAGACCAGCACGATGCTGTTCACCTGCGGCAATTGTGCTGCAAGTTTCAGCGCAATTGCCGCGCCCAGGCTGTGGCCAATTATCGTTCGGCATTGAGGTGCGATATGCGCGTGGAAGCGTCGTGCCTCATCAAGGTTCGTAGCCAGTGAAGGCGAAGCTGCACCAGGTTCACTGGCAAGGCTATGGCCTGACAGATTAGCAGTGAGCGAACCTATGCCTGCGGCTTGCAAGCGATAGAGCAGGGGGTTGAGCCGGGTAAAGTCGGAGCGCGCGCCACCCAGGACGAATGCAGGCCCTGCGCGCTCGATATCGGGTACCAGCAATCGGGCCTGTTGCTGGTAGGTTCCGAATACTTCGTCGATGAAAAGTTCTTTGCCTGGGGCGGGTTCGTCAAACTGCCATTTCAGGCGCTGAGAAGATCCCGTTTGCAAGTGCATGGTGCCCTCTAAAGTAACAGGTTAAGCCACTCGCCGAGTGGATTGCTCGTGTCGAGCAGTAATTTGAGTGCCATGAGGATGCAGACACTGACCAGCAGCGGCCTTATGAGCCTCGTGCCGAAACGAACTGCGCAGCGTGCACCCAATTGCGCGCCCAGAAAGGCGGCAAGCGCCATTGCCAGCGCCAGCGACCAGATAATCGCTCCGCTGAGTGAAAAGACTGACAGTGCGCCCAGGTTGCAGGCTGCGTTCAAAAGCTTGCTGGTGCACACGGCCTGTATCAAGTGCTGGCCCAAGAGAATTACGCAGGCCAGCATGAAGAACGAGCCGACGCCAGGGCCAAATACTCCATCATAAAACCCAATGAACGGTGTAACCGCCACACAAAACAGGCTAGTCGACATCTTCGCCTTGCGCGCTTGTTCATTCGGGCTTGGACTAAAGGCAAAGTAGGCTGCTATCAGGATCAGCAGCGGGGGGACGCATGCCTGTAAAAGGCTTTTGGGCACATACGTTATCGACAAGGCTCCCAGAGCGCCGCCAATAAACGACATGACCGCCATCGAGCTGCCTCGTCTCCAGTCGATCATGCCTTTGCGGGCAAAGGCGCAAGTAGCCGAAACCGTCGCTGAAGCTGCCTGGAATTTATTAGTGGCAATTGCCGCCAAGGGCTCTATACCGGCGATGAACAGTACGGGGAGCGTGATCAGGCCACCGCCTCCGGCGATAGCGTCGAAAAAGCCGGCCGTGAGTGCGACGAGTGCCAGTATCAGGACAAGCGTTAAATCGATTTCAATCATTGGGTATTTTTCGCTAATCAGCCACGCACCAGCAGCGGATCCTCAACAAGTACCAACGGTGCTGCGAAGGGGGAGTATCCGAATTGACGAAGGAGAAGGCGCCGGTTGTCCTCAACTGTCTGGCGACCGTGCAACGCTCTGCTGTTGTTGATTAACAATGCACGGTCGGGCTGCAAGACAAACACCAGTGGTTGTACGCTACTCAGCATTTTCCGAAAAGTACTGAACGCGCGTGCTGCAGCGCTGCAAGCACGCTCATTCAAACTGAAGCGGTAACTGTTGAAGCGTACAGAGAAGCCACCGTTAGGCTCGAACTGAAGCATTGAAACTGCTTCACCTGCTTTGCCTTTTCCGTCAGCAAGCACTCACTGCGAGTGAAGTTGAAAGATTTTGAGGTCAGTGCGAGCGCATCCAGGCTGCTCAAGCGCTCGATGATTTCTTGTAGGGGAAAGACATGCGTAGGGTCATTGGCGGGGTTCCAGCGAGCAGTGAGGATAAGTGCAGAGGGAGCAGGGGAGTGACCATCACTGGAGACTGTTGAACAGTTGTAAGGCGCTTCAGTGTGCGGCCCCAAGCACAAGCCTGCATGCGAGCTGGTTTCAACTTCCAGGCGTGGGTGTTCGCCAACCCGTGGAATTCGGCCTCCTCCCTTGAAGTTGCCAACCAGACGGACCTGCTTGCCCTCGTTGTCGATATCAAAAGCGAAATTTCGGTGTCGTGCGAGCTCCAGCAGCAGCTGATTGCGCGAGGCGAGGTATGAGGAATGACGGAGGCTTTTTGCTGTGGTGGGACGGTTTGCGTAGCGAGATGCAGCCGATCCACGACAGCCAGGGCGTGTTCGCCGTCCTGGAAAAGGAAGTGCGGCGCCTGGGCTTCGATTACTACGCCTATGGCGTGCGCCACACGATTCCCTTCACCCGGCCGAAGACCGAGGTCCATGGCACCTATCCCAAGGCCTGGCTGGAGCGATACCAGATGCAGAACTACGGGGCCGTGGATCCGGCGATCCTCAACGGCCTGCGCTCCTCGGAAATGGTGGTCTGGAGCGACAGCCTGTTCGACCAGAGCCGGATGCTCTGGAACGAGGCTCGCGATTGGGGCCTCTGTGTCGGCGCGACCCTGCCGATCCGCGCGCCGAACAATTTGCTCAGCGTGCTTTCCGTGGCGCGCGACCAGCAGAACATCTCCAGCTTCGAGCGCGAGGAAATCCGCCTGCGGCTGCGTTGCATGATCGAGTTGCTGACCCAGAAGCTGACCGACCTGGAGCATCCGATGCTGATGTCCAACCCGGTCTGCCTGAGCCATCGCGAACGCGAGATCCTGCAATGGACCGCCGACGGCAAGAGCTCCGGGGAAATCGCCATCATCCTGAGCATTTCCGAGAGCACGGTGAACTTCCACCACAAGAACATCCAGAAGAAGTTCGACGCGCCGAACAAGACGCTGGCTGCCACCTACGCCGCGGCGCTGGGCCTCATCTGAATGTGCAGCGAGGGTTTTGCGCCAAGGCGGTGATATCGGGAAGGTTTTCAGGTATCGGCTCGTCGGCATAAGGCATGTGCCTGTACATCAGCGTAGACAATCTGCCTTCGCCGAAGCGCTGTAGCAGCGAACGCTGCTCGTC
This sequence comes from Pseudomonas sp. LFS074, assembly GCF_047978165.1. Lineage (NCBI taxonomy): Bacteria > Pseudomonadati > Pseudomonadota > Gammaproteobacteria > Pseudomonadales > Pseudomonadaceae > Pseudomonas > Pseudomonas sp. LFS074. The sequence continues at coordinate 566,161 of NZ_JBFPFV010000001.1, forward strand.
AGTCAAGGATTTCTGGATTTGGTCGGCCAATATACGTGCCTGGATTGCAACCCCCTTTGCTTCCGGGCCGCCGGAGTCTGCAAGGGTTTGGCTTGCAAAGGCTATGGCCCGACTTTGCTCGGGGGAAAAATCCAGGTATGCGGCTTGCGAGTGAGGCATTGAACGTTCCTTGTACTTATTTTTGTGGGGCTCCCCTGTTGGCAAGGGGGGAACTATTGAATGCAGTTATGCTTTTGCGTGGTAGTCAGCTCGTTCCTGGTATGCCGTAGGAAATATCTGTGTGTCGCGATAGTGAGCTTTGGCAGCTCGGAAACCGCACCGCCTGAAGCAGTCACAGGGCCAGACGTTGGACTTCCCGCAGCGGAAACCGCAAAATGCCCCTTTCCTTCATCAACCTCTCCGGATCTGCTGACTCTATGCGTATGCGCCTAATGCTGTTGGGTGGTGGCAATGCCCTCGGGCAAGCGCTGATTCGTCTTGGGGCCGAGGAGGACATCGCATTCCTGGCGCCACGCCCGCCCGAGAACGGTTGGACGCCGGCCAGCCTCACTCAGTTGCTCGACGATCACCGCCCCGACGCGCTGGTCAACCTGGCCTATTACTTCGACTGGTTCCAGGCCGAGTCGGTCAGCGAGCAGCGCCTGGCTCAACAGGAGCGGGCGGTGGAGCGGCTGGCGGAGCTGTGCCAGCACCACCAGATCACCCTGGTGCAGCCTTCCAGCTACCGGGTGTTCGATGGTTCGCGGGCCACGGCCTATAGCGAAAAAGACGAGCCCGTGCCGCTGGGCCTGCGTGGCCAGGCCTTGTGGCGCATCGAGCAGAGCGTGCGTGCGGCCTGCCCACAGCATGTACTGCTGCGCTTTGGCTGGCTGCTCGACGAGAGCATCGACGGCTCGTTGGGCCGCTTCCTGACACGTGCCGAGCAACCACAAGAGCTGCTGCTGGCCGATGATCGACGTGGCAACCCGACGCCTGTCGATGATGCCGCCCGGGTGATCCTGTCGGTGCTCAAGCAGCTCGATTGCAATGCGCCGTTGTGGGGCACCTACCATTACGCTGGCAACGAGGCGACCACGCCGCTGGCGCTGGGCCAGGCGATCCTCACCGAGGCCGGCCAGCACCGCCAACTGGCCGTGCAGGCCCCCACACCGCAAGCCCATGCCGCGCGCCCGGATGCCAGCGAAGAGCCGCAACATGCGGTACTGGCCTGCAAGAAAATCCTTCATACCTTCGGTATCAAGCCGCGTGCCTGGCGCGCTGGCTTGCCGCCTCTACTGGACCGGTTCTACCGCCATGGCTGACGCCCCCATCCTGATCACCGGCGGTGCCGGCTTCATTGGCTCCCACCTGTGCGATGCGTTGTTGGACAAAGGCTACGCCGTACGCATTCTTGATGACTTTTCCACAGGCCGCAGGAGCAACCTGCAGGTCGACCACCCACGGTTGGAGCTGATTGAAGGCGATGTAGCCGATGCCGGGTTGGTTACACAGACAGCGGCTGGCTGCCGTGCTGTAGTGCACCTGGCGGCGGTGGCCTCGGTGCAGGCCTCGGTCGAGGACCCGGTACGCACCCATCAGAGCAACTTCATCGGCACCCTCAATGTCTGTGAAGCCATGCGCGTGCATGGCGTGCGTCGGGTGCTGTTCGCTTCCAGTGCGGCGGTGTATGGCAACAATGGCGAGGGCGAGTCGATTGCCGAAGAGACCCCCAAGGCGCCGCTGACCCCCTATGCCGTGGACAAACTGGCCAGTGAGCAATACCTGGACTTCTACCGCCGCCAGCATGGTCTGGAGCCGGTGGTGTTTCGCTTCTTCAATATTTTCGGGCCACGTCAGGACCCGTCCTCACCGTATTCCGGTGTGATCAGCATTTTCTGCGAGCGCGCTGTACAGGGCTTGCCGATCACGGTGTTTGGCGATGGCGAGCAGACCCGTGATTTCCTCTACGTGGGTGATCTGGTGCAGGTGATGGTGCAAGCATTGGAGCAGCCGCAGGTCGAGGAGGGGGCGGTGAACATCGGCCTCAACCAGGCGACTTCGCTGAACCAGTTGCTGGCAGCGCTGGAGAAGGTGGTGGGGAGCTTGCCAGCGATCAGCTATGTCGCGGCCCGTTCGGGGGATATTCGCCATTCGCGGGCGGATAATCAGCGGTTGCTGGCGCGGTTCAAGTTCGCGCAGGCGACGCCGATGGTCGAGGGGCTGGCGCGGCTTCTGGGCAAGGCCTGATAACCGGGGGCTGCGCAGCAGCCCCAAATCATTCATGCCGCACCATTCTGCGCAGGCAGTCTTCGGCATGCAAAACCCGCCCATCCTGGGCACGCACCTGCAACGTCTCAAGCGCCTGCCCGGTAGCTCCCTCCACCAATTCCGAACGCGCCTCACCCGCCTCGAACAGAAACCGCTCCCCCCATTGCCTCAAGCCAACCACCACTGGAAACACCGACCGCCCTTTCGCGGTCAGCACATATTCCTTGTAGGCACTGCCATCCGATGCCGGCTGCAAGGCCAGCAACTCGCTCTCCACCAGTAGTTTGAGCCGCGAGGCGAGGATGTTCTTCGCCAGCCCCAGGTTCTTGTGAAATTCACTGAACCGGTGCAGGCCGTCAAAGGCATCGCGCAGGATCATCAGCGCCCAACGGTCACCCAGCACCTCCAGGGCCCGGGCTACGGGGCATTGCGCATTGTGTTCATCGAGCATGGTGCAAACCTGTCTTAACGTCTGGTTGCAGATTAAAACCACATTTGCTAAATAGCCAGTGTGTGGTTTCAAATCGAAACCAGATTGACGAGGTTGGTCCGATGGCACCTTCACTGACACGCTGGACAACCCTGTTGCTTGCCATTACCAGCGCCATGGCCGTCGCGACGGTGTACTTCGCTCAGCCTCTGCTTGAGTCGATGGCTGCCGAGCTGGGGGTAGGGCAGCAGCAGATTGGCTGGGTAGTTGGCGCGACCCAGGCGGGCTATGCCCTGGGGTTGCTACTGATCGTGCCGCTGGGTGACTTGGTCGATCGCAAGCGCCTGTTGCTTGGCCAGTTGCTGTTCTCGGCTCTGGCGCTGATCGGCGTCGGCATGTCGCAAAGTTGGGCAATGCTGCTGGTGGCTCTAGCCGTCACCGGGTTGATGGCCGTGATGGTGCAGGTGATGGTGGCGCATGCCGCGAGCCTGGCCTCACCGGGCCAGCAAGGGCAGGCGGTAGGCGCCGTCACCAGTGGTGTGGTGCTGGGCATTCTGCTTGCGCGCCTGGTCTCGGGCGGGTTGGCCGACCTGGCCGGTTGGCGCAGCGTGTACTGGATGGCCGCAGGCGTCTTGATAGTGCTGGCACTGGTGATATGGCGTAGCTTGCCCTCGGTGCAGCCCGTCATGCATCGGTCTGGCTACCGGGCGCTGATTGTGTCCCAGTTCAACCTGTACCGGCACGACAGGTTGCTGCGCCAGCGAGGCATGTTTGGAGTGTTGATCTTCGCCGCGTTCAGCGTGCTATGGAGTGCCATGGTCATGCCGCTCAGTGCTGCGCCGTTGGCGCTGAGCCATACCGAGATCGGCCTGTTCGGCCTGGCAGGTGTCGCGGGTACCTTGGCAGCTTCGCGTGCCGGTCGTCTGGCTGACCAGGGGCAGGGTGAACGCACTACTGGGTTGGCGCTGGCCTTGCTGACGCTGTCGTGGTTGCCCACGGCGTTTGTCGGGGCTTCACTGATGGCCTTCGTGCTGGGAGTGCTGATGCTGGACTTTGCCGTGCAGGCGGTACATGTCACCAACCAGAGCCTGTTGCTGGCCGGGCGTGGCGCGATGGCCAGCCGGTTGATCGGTGCCTACATGTGTTGCTACTCGCTTGGCAGCGGGCTGGGAGCGGTGTTGGCGGCCTGGGTGTTTGCCCATTGGGGGTGGGTCGCAGTGTGCGGGCTTGGCATGGCCATCAGCGCGGTAGCGCTGGGCTACTGGCTATGGCTGCAACGTGCGAGGGCGGCCGAAGCCGCCCTGCCGTGTTCAGGTCAGAACTTGTAGCCAAGGCCGACCATGTACACCCACGGGTCGACATCGACGTCGACCTTGGTCTTGCTGTAGCCCAAAGCGGTCGGGCCGTTGACGCTGGCCTTGGTGTCGATGTCGACGTACCAGACCGAGGCGTTGACCAGCAGGTTGTCGGTGATCATGTAGTCCATGCCCAGCTGGCCGGCGATCCCGATCGAGTCCTGCAGTTTCAGGTTGCTGAAGCCTTGCTGCTTGCGGGCACTGCTGAGGTCTTCATCGAAGAACAGGGTGTAGTTGATGCCCACGCCGGCATAGGGCTGGAACTTGGAGTTCGGTTCCATCGGGTAGTACTGCAGCGACAGGGTCGGTGGCAGTTGCTTGATGTCGGCCAGCTTGCCGTCCAGGCCGCCGCCCAGGCCTTTTACGCCTACGGTGTGCTTGAACGGGGTGGCTGCCAGCAGCTCCAGGCCGATGTGGTCGGTGAGCATATAGGCAAAGGTCAAGCCCAGCTGGGTGTCGCTGTCCAGGGTTGCCTTGGTGCCCGAAACCTTGTTGCCATCGAATTTCAGGTCGCCGCTGCTTTCGTTAGGGGCGGTGGTGATGGCGCCTGCGCGGACGATGACATCGCCTGCCTGGTGAGCGTGGGCAACAGGGGCGGCGAGCGCAAGGGCCACAAGCGAGGCGCCGAGCAAGGACTTGTTCATGGAAGCTCCCAAAGGACGTTATTAATCGAGTAGTCCAATGGTACGGAGCTGGTTAAACAGAAAGTTTGACCCAGCTCAAAGAAGCGTCTTCACGAATTCGAAACAGTTCTCATCTCAGCTCATACGCGTATATTTTCTCGGCCTCCATCTGGTAGCCAGCGTCGGCCAGTTCGCTGCTGGAGGCTCTAACCTGCATCTTCCCCTCGATCCAGTAAGGTTGGTAGAGGTCTTCGACGCGCACGCCCATCTCACTGAAAATGTGCACGATCTGGTTCGACGGTGGGGGTGGCACGTGGATACACGCACCGTAGTAAGGGACCAGCAGGAATTCGGTGGTGCGGCCTTCTTCGCTGACCTCCAGTGGCACGATGTAGCCCGGCAGCTTGACCTGCTGGCCGTCGAGACCTTTCACCACCGGGGCATCGGGGGCTTGCTGGCGCGCGGGTGGGGCAGACTCGGCAGACAGGGCGTTGCTTAGCTGCGACATGTCGTGCAGCGGCGCCAGTTGTGGTGGGATGACCGGGGCGCCTTCGGGGATCAGGGCGGGCCAGTCCAGTTCACGGGGTTCTGAGGCCCAGGCAGGCAATGTCAGCGAGAGCAATATGACCAGTAGAAATTGTGTTGCCTTTACTGGCCTCTTCGCGGGTGAACCCGCGAAGAGGGCGATGAGGTGTTTGATCATTACGCGCACTCAGAGGTGTATGGACAAACCATCGGCCAGCGACTGCCAATACGCCCGCCACGCAGGCACGCTACCCATCAGCAACGCAGCCCCCAGGATGATAGCCAGCAAGGTCCATTCATGAGCGCTAGGTAGGGCCAGTGGCAGATACAAGCCATAGTTCGCCTGTACATACCCCTGCGCAAGGGCAATCCCCGCGTACAGCAAGCCAAGCCCGGCCACGATCCCGACCGCCGCCAGTGACAGTGCCTCCAGTACCAGCAGCCCCGCGATATGCCAAGGCCTGGCACCGACCGAGCGTAAGATCGCCATCTCCCGGCGGCGCTCGTTGAGGCTGGTAAGAATCGCCGTGAGCATGCCAATCAGGCCGGTCAGCACCACGAACAGCGACACCACGAACAGTGCTTGTTCGGCAGTGCCCATCAGGCTCCAGAGCTCCTGCAGGGCCACCCCAGGTAGGATCGCCAGCAGCGGCTCGCTGCGGTACTCATTGATCTCCCGCTGCAGGCTGAAGGTCGCGATCTTGCTGTTCAGCCCCAGCATGAATGCAGTGATGGCGGCAGGTTGCAGGTCCATCGCGCGTGCTTGCTCGGCGCTGATGCGCCCGGCGCCACGGGCGGGTACGCCGTTGTGCCAGTCGATATGGATCGCTTCCATACCCCCCAGGCTGATATGCAGGGTGCGATCGACCGGTGTGCCGGTGCGTTTGAGCACACCGACCACGGTGAATGGTTTGTCGTCGTGCTTGACCAGGCTGATGGCGGCCACGCCGTGGGCCAGTACCAGCTTGTCACCCAGCTTGTAATGCAGCGCCTCGGCCACTTCGGCGCCGAGCACCACTTCGAAGGGGTCGCTGGCGAACTCACGTCCCTGGCTCAGTTCCAGGTGCTGGCGGCGACCGTACTGGTAATGGCTGAAGTAATCCGCCGTGGTACCCATCACCCTGTAGCCACGGTGGGAGTCGCCCAGCGAGATCGGGATTGCCCACTTCACCCGTGGGTCCTGGGCATAATGCTGGAAGCTGTCCCAACGGATGTTGTTGGTGGCGTTACCAATGCGGAACACCGAATACAGCAGCAGGTTCACCGAGCCAGAGCGGGCGCCGACGATCAGGTCGGTTCCGCTGATGGTGCTGGCGAAGCTGGCGCGAGCCTCGGTACGGACCCGCTCCACGGCCAGCAGCAGGCACACCGACAAGGCAATGGCAAAAGCGGTCAGAAACGCAGTGAAACGGCGGTTGGCCAGGCTGGCCAGGGCAAGGCGGAGCAGGTACATCAGGCCTCCCGGGGCTTGGCGGCGCGGTTGAGGTCGGCCAGGGAAAGGTGGCGGTCGAACAGCGGTGCCAGGCTTTGATCGTGGCTGACGAACAACAAGCTTGCGCCGGCGGCGCGGCACTCATCGAACAGCAGGCGGATGAACGCTTCGCGGGTGTCGGTATCCAGTGCCGAAGTCGGCTCGTCGGCAATCACCAACTCGGGCTGGCCGATCAGTGCGCGGGCGGCGGCGACCCGCTGCTGCTGGCCGATCGACAGGCTGTCGGCGCGGCGGGCGAGCAGGGCGGGGTCGTCCAGGCCCAGGTGCGCCAACAGCGTGCTGGCTGCCTGGTCGACACCGCCATGGCGCTGCTCGGCGCGGGCCTTGCGGCTGCGCGAGAAGCGGCAGGGCAGCTCGACGTTTTCACGTACCGACAGAAATGGCAGCAGGTTGAACTGCTGAAAGATGTACCCCGTGTGATCCACCCGAAAACGGTCGCGGGCGCCCTGACTCAGCCCGCCGAGGTCCTGGCCGAGCAACTCGATACGGCCCTGGGCGGGCACGCTCACCCCGCCCAGCAGGCCCAGCAAGGTGGTCTTGCCACTGCCGCTGGGGCCCTTGAGGAACAAGGCTTCACCAGCGTTCAGGCGCAAGGCTGGAATGTCCAGCAGCGGCGGCTGACCTGGCCAGGCGAACACCAGGTCACGCAGTTCGATCAACGGCTGGCTCATTCAGAAGGCGACCGTTGCCTGGGCCGGCGTGGTTTCCACACCTTTCTGGCCATTGGGGCCGATCAGTTGCACGTTGATTTTCTGGGTGGCCGGGAAGGCCTTGAACAGTGGTGCCAGGTCCACCTGTGTCAGTTTCTCGGGGTTGGCGCAGGTCAGCTGGTAATGGGCGCCAATGTCGCTGTGTTGGTGCCCATGCTCATGATCGTCGCCATCCTCGTCGGCTTTCGGGGCGTCACCGAACAGCGGGCTTTCCAGCGCCTGCTGTTCTTCTTTGCAGCCTGCGGCAGCAGCCAGGCCGACCAGCGTCAACGGTTGTTCGAGCTGCTGGCGTACGGCGGCGACCTTGGCCTTGTCGGCATCGCTGCTGGCCGCGTGCTCGAAACCGACCAGGTTCATGGCCGGGCTGTCCAGCTCAAGCTCCAGGGTGTTGCCATCGAGTACGACGTTGAGCTTGGCTACGCCATGCTCATGGGCGCCGAGTGTGCCATGGGCGTGGTCGTGATCATGGTCATCGTGGGCATGGGCCACGGCCAGTGGCAGCAAGGCGAAGGGCAGGGCGAGCAGCAGGCGACGCATGGACGACTCCGGAGCGGGCTGGAAGATTGAGTTATGTTATAACAATTTTTCTGCGCGCCGCCAGCCTGCGTGGCTAAGGTTTCATGTTGCGGTAGCATGGCTGCATTGACCTGGGCTCAAGGAATGCATCATGAGAATTCGCGGACAGATTGGTGAATGGCCAGTGGACCTGACCATTGAGCTGGCGCCAGAAGAGTGGGCGCAGCTGGGGCAACGGGTGACGGGGCGTGAGGCGTCTGTAGACGCAACCGCAGTGGTCCACGCCCCGCCAAGTCAGGATGATGGGCAATGGGCAACAGCACGTGAGTTACTGCAACGGGCCGGGCACGTCGCAGGGCCTCAGCTGTTGGAGCAATTGGAAGCGCTGGTAGGAAGTGTCGCGGCAGGTAAACGATTGTTGGTCAGGTTGCGCCATAGTCCAGATGTGCGGGTTGAAAACGTGGGTGATGCGCCGGTTTACCATTGGGTGGGGCCACGAAAAGCCGAATGACCTGTCATTTCTGCCAGTTGTGACGCTTTGGGTGATACGTGACAGTCACCTGAACGGCACTACCGCGGGTGGAAAAAATGGATATCAGCAATGGCGCAAACGATGAAGTCCGCTCCGGCGAGGATAGCCTTTACGGCTGGCCCTTCATGGTGTTCTTCGACTGGCGCAAGGTGAATGAGTATTGGAACGCTCATGCGCTAGAACCGCAGGGCGACGGGTTCTGTGCGAAGGATATCGAGTTTGAAATCGACACGACAATGGAATCGGCGCGGTACTTCCGATGCTCATTGGGGCCATTGAAATTGCAGGTGACGGGCGGTGACGGTAGCCCGTTACGGTGGGTGGTCAGACGCAGAATCTTGTCGTGTGTAGTTATTCACCTGGCCCGTTCATTGGGTGGGCGGACAAGGATCATCACTCAAGTACGGCATGTCATAGAGGAGCAAGGTATTGAGCTCTGCCTGGAAATAGACCTCGAAGCCAACGCAGGACGCTATGACAGTGAGCATCGGGTTTCACTAGGGTGGGCTAAATATCCCGTTTTCTATCTCTCCAGTGCCTATCAAGCATCCACTCGCGATGAACAGGGGGCATTGCCCTATGCGCTCTTTTTCAAGGGGCAGGCTGATTCCAGCAAATTCATTCAGCTTGGTAAAATTCAGCCGTTGAGCACCGGGGTACTCAAACCCATGCATTTCTGGCTTCGTTCGGTAACCCCGGTAAATACACAATCATCGTTTCTAGCCCTGCATCCAGTGATTGGGGAGCACGGTAGCGGTTCGTTTCCCAACACCTACCCTTCTATTCCTGTATCAACGGCAGGCGTGTCCATGGTGCTGGATGCGACGCGCTATCCTGGGGCAGTGCTTGCCCAGCAGGATATACAAGACTGCCCCAGCCTCTTCATCCCACCGGGGCTTGTGCAGAGTGGGGTCTTGGAAACGGATGGCTCAATTGTTAGGAGTCGCTTTGAACGTCAACTGAATGAGCGTCCATTCGCACAGGTGCAAGTTGAGGGCCAGTCGTTCGGCCTTGAACCCATGGTGCGGGTGATTAATGGGGCGCAAACGGTAACGCTGAGCCTTTTGCCCAGTAATACAGGTGAGCCTCCAAAGTGGGGGAGTCAATATGGCGGTCAGGTAGAGCCAAAGGGTTGGGGGTGTACCTTCCTACCTGACGAACGGGAAGCATCTGGTATCGAGACACTGTGCGAGTATTGCGTTATTCAGGCCGCTGTGGATAACCGCGCGTTCACGTCCACAGTTGTGGTTCTTCGAGGCGTACCGACCGGCTATATTCGTTTGACGCCGTCATTACATGGTCATGTAAAGCTGTGCTATCGAATGGGAGGTCAGGAAGTCGTTATCCCCCATGAAAAAACCTATTGGAATGGGCTTAACTGTTTTATTGCCAGCAATGGGGCTATCGAACGGTTTGATAATGAGCCCTTTTGTATCATTCGGGCGCACAGCGATCTGGGCGAGGCGTTGATCTGGGCAGTGTTGATCTTGCCTGTCCCACTGATCGACGCGCAGACGGCGCTGAGCCTTGATATTGGCTAATACCTATAGAGTCGATCGATGCAGCCGCCCGATGTCAGGCGGCCGTACCTGGCATTGGCTATCAATACATCGCAGCGAACAGCTTGCGTCGGTAAACGTTGACCAGCGGGTGATCATTGCCCAGTAGCTCGAACACCTGCAGCAATGCCTTCTGCGGCAGCCCATTCTCATAGGCACGGTTACGCTGGAACAGCTTCAGCAACCCCTCCAGCGCCGCCTCATACTGCTGGCGCGCCAGTTGCTGGATGCTCAGCTGATAAGCCGCCTCGTCATCCTGCGGGTTCTGCGCCAGGCGGCTTTTCAGGTCAGCCACTTCCGGCAGGCTGGCAGCCTGGCGCAGGAAGGTCAGCTGGGCCTTGGCGCCCGCCAGTGCAGCTTTGTGTTCGTCAGTCTTGACCGCATCCAATACCACCTGCGCTTCGCCCAGCTCACCACGCTCGGCCAGGCAGCGAGCGTACAGAATCAGCGCTTCGGCATTGCTGTTGTCCTCACCCAGCAGCACCTGCAGCAGTGCTTCGGCTTCGGCGAAGCGGCTTTCGGCAAACAGTGCCTTGGCCTGCTCCAGCGGCGAAGCGACGGGTGCGGCGGGCATTTGCACATGCGGCTCGAGCATGGCGCGAATCGCCGATTCCGGCTGTGCTCCGGCGAAACCGTCCACCGGCTGGCCGTCCTTGAACAGGACCACGGTCGGCAGGCTGCGGATGCCGAACTGGGCAACCACCTGTTGCTCCACGTCGCAATTGATCTTGGCCAGCAGCAGTTCGCCCTGGTAACCCTCGGCGATCTTGGCCAGCAACGGCATCAGCGCCTTGCACGGCGCGCACCACTCGGCCCAGAAGTCCACCAGCACCGGCTTGTGGAAGGAGTTCTCGATCACCAGTTGCTGGAAGGTGGCATCGGTGGCGTCGAAAATGTAAGGCGTGTCTTGGCTCATTGCGACTCTCGCAAACTCGTGAATGGCACCACTATAAGGCGTCGCGGCTGGCGTGGTACAGGCTGACCCGGCGGAATTCGTGCGGCTCGGCCAGGTCTGGCAGGGTGAGTGCTTCAAGCACGCCCAACTGCCGGTACAGCGGGTGGCTGAAATCCCGTACTCGTGAGTCGGCCACCAGGGCCTGGCGACCGCGGCCAAGGAAGGCGTCCAGCAAGGGCAAGTTGGCGCGGTCGTACAGTACGTCTGCAACCAGGATTAGGTCGAAACGGTCGGCTTCTGCGAAGAAATCGCTGCTGTAGCTCAGCTCGACGCCGTTCAGCGCGGCATTCGCGCGGCAGGCGTCGAGGGCCAGCGGGTCGAGGTCGCAGGCCACCACCTCCAATGCACCGGCGCGTGCTGCGGCAATGCCGGCGATACCGGAGCCTGCGCCGAAGTCCAGCACGCGCTTGCCCGCCACCCATTCGGGGCGCTCGGCCAGGTAGCGGGCCATGGCCAGGCCGCTGGCCCAGCAAAAGCTCCAGTAGGGCGGTTCTTCCAGAATGCGCCGGGTTTCTTCGCTGCTGAAGGCCCGGTCCATGTTCTGGTCATCGATCAGCCACAGCTTCAGGTCGCAGCCGGGCAGTTCGCTGACGACCAGGCGCGCTTCGCCTATCAGGCCGCTGAGCGCCTGTTGCAGGGCCAGCGGTGCCACTTACGGCGCCTTCTCGAAACGCAGCGGGCCAGTGGCTTGGGTTTGGGCCTGGGTAATGCGCACGGGGGGCAGGTGCATGATCAGTTGGCCGGAGCTGCTGGCACGGCCACGCAGCTCGACCCGCGCACCGGCCGGGAAGGCTTCGGGGTTGAAGCGCAGGTGATAGGGCAGGGCCTGGCCGGTACCGGTCAGGGTGCTGCTGGCCAGCAGGCCTTGCGGGCGGTCGCGTTCGTCGATGACCAGCAAGGCCAGCTCCACGTTGGCACCGGCCGGAATTTCCAGCAAGGTGCCACTCAGCTCGCGCTGGTAGGCCGGCAGCGGGCCCAGTACTTCGGCCTGCTTGGCCGAGCGGGCGGGCGTGGGGGCTGGGAGGTTGTCGGTCTTCGGCCTGTCGCTGCCGCAGGCGGCGAGCAGGGCGGCGCAGCACAGCACGACGAGCGCTCGGTAGTGCATGGGGGAGTCCTTCACGGGCAGATTTCCCATGGATGTTAACCCCTTTGGCTTGTCTTGCCAGTGCAATGCGCTACCATGGCCCTCCCTTTTTTTGTTGCCTGCCACCATGCACTGTCCCTTTTGCGGTGCCAACGACACCAAGGTCATCGACTCTCGCCTCGTTGCCGAGGGCGAGCAGGTGCGCCGCCGCCGCGAATGCGTGGCCTGTGGCGAACGCTTCACCACCTTCGAAACCGCCGAGCTGGTGCTGCCCCGGCTGATCAAGCAGGACGGCACGCGCCAGCCCTTCGACGAAGAAAAGCTGCGCGCCGGCATGCAACGGGCTCTGGAAAAGCGCCCGGTCAGCGTCGAGCGCCTGGAAGCGGCGCTGGCGCACATCAAGAGCCGCCTGCGCGCGACCGGCGAGCGCGAAGTCAAATCGCTGGTGGTAGGTGAAATGGTCATGGCCGAGCTGCGCAAGCTCGATGAAGTGGCCTATATCCGCTTTGCCTCGGTGTACCGGCGCTTCCAGGACCTCGACGAGTTCCGCGAAGAAATCGACCGCCTGGCCCGTGAGCCTGCTAGAGAGTGAACATGCCCAGCCAAGCTGCCGTCCTCGACGCCCATTACATGGCCCGCGCGCTGGAGCTGGCGCGCAAAGGCCTGTACACCACTCACCCGAACCCGCGCGTGGGCTGCGTGATCGTGCGCGATGGCGAAGTGGTCGGTGAAGGCTGGCACGTGCGTGCCGGCGAGCCGCATGCCGAAGTGCACGCCCTGCGCCAGGCTGGTGAGCGCGCCATTGGCGCCTGTGCCTACGTCACCCTTGAACCGTGCAGCCATCATGGCCGCACGCCGCCGTGCGCCGAAGCACTGGTCAAGGCCGGTGTGGCGCGGGTGGTGGCAGCCATGCAGGACCCTAACCCGCAAGTGGCAGGCCAGGGCTTGCAGCGCTTGGCCGAGGCAGGCATTGAAGTCGCCAGCGGCGTGCTCGAAACCGAAGCCCGCGCACTGAACCCGGGCTTCCTCAAGCGCATGGAGCACGGCCTGCCGTTCGTCCGCGCCAAGCTGGCCATGAGCCTGGATGGCCGCACCGCGATGGCCAGTGGCGAAAGCCAGTGGATCACCGGCCCGGCTGCCCGTTCGGCGGTGCAGCGCTTGCGCGCCCGTTCCAGCGTGGTGCTGACCAGCGCTGCCAGTGTGCTGGCCGACAATGCACGAATGACCGTGCGTGGCACCGAGCTGGGCCTGGATGCCGAAACCACCGCCCTGGCACTCAGCCGTACACCGCTGAGGGTGCTGGTCGATAGTCGCCTGCGCCTGCCGCTGGATGCGGCTTTCTTCCAAGCCGGGCCGGCGCTGGTGGTGGCTGCTGTCGCAGATGACCCGCGTTATGCCGCTGCCGGCCACGAGTTGCTCAGCCTGCCGGGTGACAATGGCCAGGTCGACTTGCCGGCGCTGCTGCAAGCCCTGGCGGCCCGAGGTGTCAACGAAATCCTGCTGGAAGCCGGTGCCGGCCTGGTCGGCGCCTTTGCCCAGCAAGGCCTTGTCGATGAGTACCAGCTGTTTGTCGCCGGCATCTTCCTTGGCTCCCAGGCCCGGCCGCTGCTGGACTGGCCGCTGGGCAAGATGAGCGAGGCACCAAGGCTGAAAATTACCGAAATGCGCGCAGTGGGCGATGACTGGCGGGTCACGGCCATCCCCTTGCCGGCGCCCGGCGTATAATGCCGGGCTTGCCCCGCGCAAACCGCTTTTTGAGGAAGACCCCATGTTCACCGGCATCATCGAATCCATCGGCACCATCCGCAGCCTGACCCCCAAGGGTGGCGACGTGCGCGTCTACGTCGAAACCGGCAAGCTCGACCTGGGTGACGTCAAGCTCGGCGACAGCATCGCCGTCAACGGTGTGTGCCTGACCGCCGTGGAGCTGCCGGGCGACGGCTTCTGGGCCGACGTCAGCGTCGAAACCCTCAAGCGCACCGCCTTCATCGACCTCAAGAGCGGCAGCAAGGTCAACCTGGAAAAGGCCCTGACTCCCACCACCCGTCTGGGTGGGCACCTGGTCAGCGGCCACGTCGACGGGGTCGGCGAAATCATTTCGCGCAGCGATAATGCCCGCGCCATCCAGTTCCGCGTACGCGCACCCAAGGAACTGGCCAAGTACATCGCCCACAAGGGTTCGATCACCGTCGACGGCACCAGCCTGACGGTCAATGAGGTCAATGGCGCCGAATTCGAGCTGACCATTGTCCCGCACACCCTGTCCGAAACCATCATGGCCGACTACCGTGCAGGGCGTCGGGTAAACCTTGAGGTCGACCTGCTGGCCCGTTATCTGGAGCGTTTGCTTTTGGGTGACAAGGCCGCCGAGCCGAGCAAGGGCAGTGGCATTACCGAAAGCTTCCTGGCCGCCAACGGCTTCTTGAAATCCTGATTGAGAAGGGGGTGCCGCGTGGCGCTCAACAGCATCGAAGAACTGGTCGAAGACATCCGCCAGGGCAAAATGGTCATCCTCATGGATGACGAAGACCGCGAGAACGAAGGCGACATCATCATGGCAGCCGAATGCTGCCTGCCCGAGCACATCAACTTCATGGCCAAGCACGCCCGTGGTCTGATCTGCATGCCGATGACCCGCGAGCGTTGCGAAACGCTGAAGCTGCCACTGATGGCACCGCGCAACGGCTCGGGCTTCGGCACCAAGTTCACCGTATCGATCGAAGCCGCCGAAGGCGTCACCACCGGTATTTCCGCCGCTGACCGCGCACGCACCGTGCAGGCCGCCGCAGCCAAGGATGCCAAGGCCGAAGACATCGTCAGCCCTGGCCACATCTTCCCGTTGATGGCCCAGCCAGGTGGCACCCTGGCTCGCGCTGGCCACACCGAAGCCGCCTGCGACCTTGCGCGCATGGCTGGTTTCGAGCCAAGCGGCGTGATCTGCGAAGTGATGAACGACGATGGCACCATGTCGCGTCGCGCCGAGCTGGAGGTGTTCGCCGCCGAGCACGGTCTGAAGATCGGCACCATCGCCGACCTGATCCACTACCGCATGATCCACGAGCGCACCGTGCAGCGTGTTTCCGAGCAGCCGGTGGAGAGCGAGCTGGGTGAATTCAACCTGGTCACCTACCGTGATGCGGTGGAAGGCGACGTGCACATGGCCCTGACCCTGGGCAAGATCTGCGCCGAAGAGCCGACCTTGGTGCGTGTGCACAACATGGACCCGCTGCGCGACCTGCTGCTGGTCAAGCAGCCGGGCCGCTGGAGCCTGCGCGCAGCCATGGCTGCCGTGGCCGAGGCTGGCAGTGGCGTGGTCTTGCTGCTGGGCCACCCGCTGGATGGCGACGTGCTGCTGGCGCACATTCGTGAAAGCGCGGGTGATGCACCGACCAAGGCACCGACCACCTACAGCACCGTGGGTGCCGGTTCGCAGATCCTGCGCGACCTTGGTGTGCGCAAGATGCGCCTGATGAGTTCGCCGATGAAGTTCAACGCGATATCCGGATTCGATCTGGAAGTTGTAGAATACGTGCCCTCCGAGTGACTTGAGGCGGCATTGACGCCCTCTGCTCGAGTCCAGACCCCTGTCGAGGCCGCTTGTATGCGGCCTCGCTCTTGAAGATGAGAATATCGGAATGACCCTGAAGACCATCGAAGGTACCTTCATCGCCCCCAAAGGTCGCTATGCTTTGGTGGTTGGCCGCTTCAACAGCTTCGTCGTCGAAAGCCTGGTAAGCGGTGCCGTTGATGCCCTGGTTCGCCACGGTGTCAGCGAAAGCGACATCACCATCATCCGTGCCCCCGGTGCATTCGAGATCCCGCTGGTAGCACAGAAGGTCGCCCAGCAAGGCGCCTACGACGCGATCATCGCCCTGGGCGCCGTGATTCGTGGTGGTACCCCGCACTTCGAATACGTGGCGGGCGAATGCACCAAGGGCCTGGCCCAGGTGTCCATGGAGTTCGGTGTACCGGTGGCCTTCGGCGTACTGACCGTCGACTCCATCGAGCAAGCCATCGAGCGTTCCGGCACCAAAGCTGGCAACAAAGGTGCTGAAGCTGCCCTGTCCGCTCTGGAAATGGTCAGCCTGCTGGCGCAGTTGGAGGCCAAGTGATTAGCGACGAAAGCGATCGTTTCAACCCGCGCGATCCAAAACCTGCGGATGCCGGCAAGCCCTCCAAGAGCGCCAAGCGCCGCGAAGCCCGCAAGCTCGCGACCCAGGCCCTCTACCAGTGGCACATGGCCCAGCATTCGCTGAACGAGATCGAAGCGCAGTTCCGGGTCGATAACGATTTCACCGATGTCGACGGTGCCTATTTCCGCGAGATCCTGCACGGGGTCCCGGCAATCAAGGGCGAAATCGACAAGGCACTGGTGCCTTGCATGACCATCGCACTGGAAGAGCTCGACCCGGTCGAGCTGGCCGTGCTGCGCCTGTCCACCTGGGAGCTGATCAAGCGCGTCGACGTTCCGTACCGCGTGGTGATCAACGAAGGCGTGGAGCTGGCCAAGGTCTTCGGTGCCACCGACGGCCACAAGTTTGTCAACGGCGTGCTGGACAAGCTCGCCCCGGCCCTGCGTGAAGCAGAAGTCAAGGCGAACAAGCGCTGATCCTGGCGCAGCCTGGCCATGGGTGAGTTCGAGCTGATCAACCATTACTTCGCCGCCGCGCCCTGTGCGCAGGGCGGCGAGGGCGTGGCCCTGGGGATCGGCGACGACTGCGCCCTGCTGGATCTTCCCCCCGGTGAGCAACTGGCGGTGTCCACCGACACCCTGGTCGCCGGGGTGCATTTTCCTGTTGCTTGCGATCCGTTGCTGCTCGGCCAGCGTTCGTTGGCCGTGGCGGCCAGTGACCTGGCAGCCATGGGCGCGACTGCAATCGGCTTTACCCTCGCCCTGACCCTGCCTGACGTTGGCCCTGGCTGGCTGTCGGCCTATGCCGACGGCCTCAGCCGCATGGCCCAGCGTTGCCGCATGAGCCTGATTGGTGGCGACACCACTCGCGGCCCGTTGAGTATCACTGTGACCGTGTTTGGTCGCGTGCCGGTAGGCCAGGCCTTGCGCCGCAGCGGCGCACGGCCTGGCGACCTGCTGTGTGTCGGTGGTTCGCTGGGCAAGGCTGCCGGTGCATTGCCGCTGGTACTCGGTGAGCGCGAGGCGCCGGCTGCGCAAGCCGAGCCGTTGTTGGCCCACTACTGGTCGCCAATGCCACAGCTCACCCTTGGCGCACTGCTGCGTGGCCGGGCCACAGCGGCACTGGATATCTCCGACGGGTTGCTCGCCGATTGTGGGCATATCGCCAAGGCGTCCGGCGTTGCGCTGGAGGTGAACCTGGCGCAAGTACCAGTGTCTCCTGCTTTGGAAGCCTTCCTCGGTCGTGAAGCTGCGGTGCGGGCAGCGCTCACCGGTGGCGACGATTACGTACTGGCCTTCACTTTGCCGCCCGAGGCGCTCGCGCCCCTGGCTGCCTTCGACACTATCGAAGTGCATACCATCGGCCGAGTGCTCGAAGGGCAGGGCGTGACCTTGCGCGACGCCCAAGGCCAGGACATCACCCCCGTGCAGCGGGGCTATCAACACTTTAGGGAGACACCGTGACCGATCACCCCAATCAGGTGCCTGCGGAGTTCGTTCCGCCCTCGGTCTGGCGCAACCCATGGCACTTCATCGCGTTTGGCTTCGGTTCCGGCACCTTGCCCAAGGCACCGGGTACCTGGGGCTCGCTGGTTGCCATACCGTTCATCCCGCTGTGGCAGATGCTGCCCGACTGGGGTTACTGGCTGTTGCTCGGCGTCAGCATGCTGTTTGGCTTCTGGTTGTGCGGCAAAGTTGCCAATGACTTGCGCGTACACGACCATGAAGGCATTGTCTGGGACGAGATTGTCGGCATGTGGATCACCCTCTGGCTAGTGCCGGAAGGCTGGCAGTGGCTGTTGGCAGGGTTCCTGATGTTCCGCTTCTTCGACATCCTCAAGCCGTGGCCAATCCGCTGGATCGACCGCCATGTGCACGGGGGTGTCGGCATCATGCTCGACGATATCCTGGCCGGTGTTTTCGCCTGGCTGGGCATGCAGGTTCTGGTGTGGGCGGTTGCCTGAAACAGGGAGCGCGTGAATGGCCATAAGGACTGTGCTGCTGGCAATGCTGCTGAGTGTCGCCCCGTGGGTGAGCGCTGCCGAAGGCGTACCCAAGCAGATCCATCTGGTCAGCGAGGAGTGGCTCGACTACACCAACGCCGACGGTACCGGGGTGGCCTGGGACGTGTTGCGCAAGGTGTTCGAGCCGGCCGGAGTCAAGGTGGTTACCCAGAGCGCGCCCTACAGCCGTGCGGTCGGCCTGGTGAAGCGCGGCGAGGCTGATGCCTGGGTTGGCTCGTACAAGGAAGAAAACGACGACAATCTGTACCCGCGCTGGCACTTCGACATGGACCATATCTACGCCCTGGGGCTGGCCAGCAAGCCAGTGCCTACACCGCAGAACGTGGGCAAATATCGCTTGGCCTGGGTGCGTGGCTACGACTACGGCAGCTACTTGCCTGATGTGCACGAATTTCGCGAGATTCAGCGCCGTGAAGGCATCTTGCCGATGCTCGAGCATGATCGCGTGGACTTCTATATCGATGCGCAGACCGAAGTCGATTATGTCCTGAGCCAGTCTTCGCAGCCCGAGCGCTTCCGTCGTACCCATGTGGCCGAACTGCCGCTGTACCTGGCTTTCGCCCGCAACGACCAGGCCAAGGCTCTGTGCGACCTGTTCGACAAGCGCATGGCCGAGCTGGTACGCAGCGGCGAACTGAAGCCGATCTTCGAACGCTGGAAGCAGCCGTATCCGTTCAGTGCCGATAGCAAACCCCATTGAATCCGGGCCTGCTTGACCTAAGCATCGAACTTTTCGATCTTAACCCACGGTATTGAGCCGGCCCACATTCCGCTACCTGCTGATACAATCGGCCCACGAGAAATTTTCAACTTATTCCAGGAGCACAACGTGCCCGTCGTCTTTGTTGCCGCCTCTAAACTCCCGACTCCCTTCGCGACCTTCACCATGCATGGCTTTCTCGACGAAGCCACTGGCCGTGAGCATGTGGTGCTCAGCCTGGGTGATATCGCGGACGGCCAGCCGGTGCTGGGGCGCCTGCACTCCGAGTGCCTGACCGGCGATGCCCTGTTCAGCCAGCGCTGCGATTGCGGCTCGCAGCTGGAAGCCGCGCTGCAGGCCATCGCCCGCGAAGGCCGTGGCGTGCTGCTGTACCTGCGTCAAGAAGGCCGTGGCATCGGCCTGCTGAACAAGATCCGTGCCTACGAACTGCAGGATGGCGGCGCCGACACCGTCGAAGCCAACGAGCGTCTGGGCTTTGCCGCCGACCAGCGTGACTACGCCATGTGCCTGCCGATGCTCGAGCACTTGGGTGTGAAGTCGCTGCGCCTGATGACCAACAACCCACGCAAGGTCAAAGCCCTGACCGACATGAATATCGTGGTTGCCGAGCGTGTGCCGCTGCACACCGGGCACAACCCGCACAACCGTTACTACCTGGCGACCAAGGCCGGTAAGTTGGGCCACATGCTGGGCAACGAGCACCAGGGCGAGGCGCCACAGGCGTGACACGCGCCGAGGTCAAGCGGCGCCTGGCGCTGGCCTGGTGGCAGTACCTGGCCGTGGGCCTGGTGCCGCTGCCGGTCATGGCCTGGGCCTTTGGTGGTGGTGATGCGCTGATCCCGGTGCTGGCCATGCCACTGTTCATTGCCGGTGCGGCCACCATGTTCCTCAGCTTGCCGCGCTTCGGCGCCTACAAGCGTGCACTGATCGCCACCTCCAAAGTGCTCGGCACGGGCGAAGAGCCTGGCGCCTGGATCGAACTGGCGCGGGTACGGCGCGTGGCCATGCTGTATGCCTGCTTCCCAGCCTGGGTCGCAGCGCTGACGGTGCTTGTCGGTCTGGAGGCGGTGCCGCAGATCCTGCTGGCATTGTCCACGGTGGTAGTGCTGTACCTCTATCGTATTCCGCGTCAGCTCGGCTGATGCGCCTGCTGCCTGGCCTGCTGGCGCTGTTAGCCTGCACCGCGCTGGCCGCCGACCCCTTGCGGGTGGTCAGCCTGGCCCCCTCGATGACTGAAATCATGCTTGAGCTGCAGGCCGACGACTTGTTGGTGGGCGTGCTCGACGGTGGCGAACGGCCGGCTGCCCTGGGCGACTTGCCCTCGGTCGGGCGCCAAGGGCAGCTGGACATGGAGCGTTTGCTCAGCCTGCGCCCCGACTTGTTGTTGCTGTGGCCTGGCAGCGTATCGCCCGCCCAGCGCGACCAGCTCAAGCGCCTGGGCATTGCCACCTTCAGTGCCGAACCCCATGACATCGACCAACTGATCGAGCAGATCGAGGCCATTGCCGGGCGCATTGGGCGTGCCGAGCAAGGCCACGCGTACGCTCAAGCCCTGCGCAAGCGGCTGCAGCAGCTGCGCCAGCAGTATGGGCGAGACGAACCCTTGCAGGTGTTCTATCAAGTGTGGGATAGGCCGTTGTACACGCTCGGTGGCCGCCAGGTGGTGAGCGACGCCCTGGCCGTGTGCGGGGCGCGCAACGTATTCGCCGACCTCAGCCAGCCGGCACCGCAGGTGAGTGTGGAGTCTGTACTGCTGCGTGATCCGCAGGTCATCCTGGCCGGCGATCAGGCACAGTTGGCCAGCTGGAAGGCCTGGCCGCAGCTTCGAGCCGTGGCTGATGGGCGCCTGCTGGTGGTGCCTGACAAAGGCCTGGAGCGCCCCAGCGGGCAGATGATCGAGGCCACCGCCCGCCTGTGCGCGTTGCTCGCGGCTAAAGCACCGGCGTCCAGGTAACGCTGAACAGCAGCGTGCGGCCTTCTTCGCGGTAGCCGTACTGGCTGCCATCGAAGCTGTACATGGCTCGGCTGTACTGTTTGTCCAACAGGTTGTCGAGCTTCAGTTCAAGCTTTACATCCGTCGTCAGGCGCATGCCGCCTCGTAGGCCTACAAGTCCATAGCCACCTATGCGCTCATTGTTCGATGGATCGTCGTAGCTGCCGCTGACAGCCTGCCAGCTCGCGCCCACGCTGAAGCGTTCGAACTGACGATCCAGGTCAAGGTTCAACGTGCGGCGGGCGCGTCGCTGCAGGGTATGTCCGCTTTCGCGGTCTCGGGGATCAATCATGCTCACCCCCAACTGAGAGGTCCAGCCAGCCCACTCCTGCAGCAACGACAACTCGAAGCCATTGATGCGTGCATTGTCGACATTGCCGGGTCGCCTGAGCGTTGGGTCGTAGTTGATCGCATCGCGTAGGTCGGTGCGATACAGCGAGGCTTCCAGTCGGGTATGGCTGGCCAGTTGGCTGCGCCATTGCAGCTCGTAACTCTTCGAGTGCTCGGGGCGCAGGTCCGGGTTACCGTACTGTACGTCGTAGAGGTCATTGAAAGTGGGGGCGCGAAACCCTTCGCTGTAAGACGCCAGTAGGTCGTTGCGGGAATTCAATGGAAGGGTAAGGCTGGCGTTCCAAGTGGTCTGGTCGCCGTACTGTTGGTTGCGGTCGTGACGTACGCCGAGCTCGCTCGAGAAGTGTTCCCCGGTAAAACGGTACTGGGCGAAGGCGGCGCGGTTCCAGCGGCTGTCTTCGCTGAAGTTCGCCGTGCCATGGAAGCGTTCCTCGTACCAATCGCCACCGAGCATCAGTTGGTTTTGGTCGTCGAAGGCGAGATCGTTCTGCCAGGTGACCTGATCACGATAGGTGTTGTAAATGAAGCGCTGGTCGCTGAGTTTGTCGCGTTTGTCGTCGCGGTTTTCGCTGTGGCCCAGTTCCAGCCTCGAGTGCCAGGCGTCGTTGAGTTGGGCATCGAACCAGCCGCCCAGGCTGCTGACGCTGAAATCGGTGTAGGGCTGTTGTGGATAACTCAGCCAGGTATCTTCATCGAGTCGCCCGTACGGATTGTCGTATTCACTGCGCCCGCGGCTGTCGAGCAGGTTTACACCTGCCTCGAAACGTTCGTTGAACGTATGGCTCAGGCTCAGGTTGAGCGATCGGTTGCGGTAGGCATCGTGGTCGCCATCGCTGTCGAAGGACGGCCCGGTCGAGTCGATGCCGGCAGTTTCATCCAGGCTGGCGCCCAGGTTGAAGCGGGTCGCATCGTTGCCGCCAGAAAGCCCCAGGCTGCGTTGAAAGGTCTGGTTGCTGCCAGCGGCCATGCGCAGGCGCGGCTGCAGGCCGGGGCCATTGCTACGGCGGGTGAAAATCTGGATCACCCCGCCTATGGCATCGCTGCCGTACACCGCCGAGCGCGAGCCGCGCAGCACTTCGATGCGCTCGATCTGGTCGACGTCGAGAAACTGCAGGCCGCTGTCGCCGGAGGTGGCGTTGGCGATGCGCACGCCATCGACCAGCACCAGGCTTTGTGCTGCCTTGGTGCCGCGAATGAAGATGCCAGGCAGGCTGCCACGGCCACCGGTAGGTGCCACCTGCACGCCGGGCACGCGGGTGAGCAGGTCGGTGACGCTGGTGGGTTGCAGGCGGTCGATGTCGGTGCGGGTGAAGACGGTGTTGGCGGCGCTGGTAGCGGTGCGCGATTCGACTTGGCGGCTGGCGCTGATCAATACGTCGGGGAGCTTGAGGGCGTCGTCGCGCTCAGTGGCCAGCAGCGGAAGAGGGAGGCAGAGCAGGGTGGCGAAGGTTGGGGTTTTCATGGGCAGTACCATATTGCGAGGGCTGCGCCCTCGATTGCGACACAAGGCCGCTCCTACAGGAGTCCGCGTTCCTCTGTAGAAGCGGCCTTGTGTTGCGATGGGCCGCAAAGTGGCCCCGAGGGTTACAGCCCGAGCTTGGCCATGCGAGCCTTCACCGAAGCCTCGATCCCGGCTGCATCCAGCCCGCACTCTGCCAGCATTTGCGCAGGCTTGGCGTGCTCGACATAGATATCCGGCAGCCCCAGGTGCAGCAGCGGCTTGAGCACCGCCTGACTGGCCAGGAACTCACCCACGGCAGCGCCCGCACCACCCATGATGGCGTTCTCTTCGATGGTTACCAGCAGTTCGTGGCTGCCAGCCAGCTCCAGCACCAAGGCCTCGTCCAGCGGCTTGACGAAGCGCATGTCGACCACCGTGGCGTTGATCTGCTCGGCCACCTGCATGGCCTCGGCCAGTTGCACGCCGAACACCAGCAAGGCGACTTTCTCGCCTTGGCGGCGAACCACGCCCTTGCCGATTTCCAGTGGCTGCAGGTCACCGCTGATCGGCGCGTTCGGGCCAGTGCCACGCGGGTAGCGCACGGCCGCTGGGCCGTTGTACAGGTGGCCGGTGCTGAGCATCTTGCGCAGCTCGTTCTCGTCGCTAGGCGTCATCACCAGCATGCCCGGAATGCAGCGCAGGTACGACAGGTCGTAGCTGCCGGCGTGGGTCGGGCCGTCTTCGCCGACCAGGCCGGCGCGGTCGATGGCGAACAGCACGTCGAGGTTCTGCACGGCCACGTCGTGGATCAGCTGGTCGTAGGCACGCTGCAGGAAGGTGGAGTAGATCGCCACCACCGGCTTGCTGCCCTCGCAGGCCATGCCGGCCGCCAGGGTCACGGCGTGCTGCTCGGCGATGGCCACGTCGAAGTAGCGTTGCGGGTAGCGTTCGCTGAAGTCGACCAGGTCCGAGCCTTCCTTCATCGCCGGGGTAATGCCCACCAGGCGGTTGTCGGCGGCGGCCATGTCGCACAGCCACTGGCCGAACACGGCGGAATATTTCGGGCCGCTGACTTTCTTCGGCGCGGCTGGCTTGTCGGCTGGCTCCAGCTTGGTGATGGCGTGGTAGCCGATCGGGTCGACCTCGGCCGGGGCGAAGCCCTTGCCCTTCTTGGTCACCACGTGCAGGAACTGCGGGCCCTTCAGGTCACGCATGTTGCGCAAGGTGGCGATCATGGTCGGCAGGTCGTGGCCGTCGATCGGGCCGATGTAGTTCCAGCCCAGCTCTTCGAACAGCGTACCTGGCACCAGCATGCCCTTGGCGTACTCCTCGGTGCGGCGGGCGATTTCCCAGGCACCTGGCAGGCGCGACAGCACTTTCTTGCTGCCTTCGCGCATGCTCGCGTAGGTGCGGCTGGAGAGGATCTTGGCCAGGTAGTTGGACAGGCCGCCGACATTGCGCGAAATCGACATGTCGTTGTCGTTGAGGATCACCAGCATGTCGGCGTTGACCTCCTGGGCGTGGTTCAACGCCTCGAAGGCCATACCGGCGGTCAGCGCGCCATCGCCGATCACCGCGATCGACTTGCGTGCACTGTTTTGCAGACGGGCGGCAATGGCCATGCCCAGCGCGGCGCTGATGGAGGTGCTGGAGTGGCCGACGCCAAAGGTGTCGTACTCGCTTTCGCTGCGGCGCGGGAAGGCGGCGATGCCGTCCTTCTGGCGCAGGCTGAGCATGCGGTTACGGCGCCCGGTGAGGATCTTGTGCGGGTAGGCCTGGTGGCCCACGTCCCACACCAGCCGGTCGTCCGGGGTGTCGAACACGTAGTGCAGGGCGATGGTCAGCTCGATCACGCCCAGACCGGCACCAAAGTGCCCACCGGTCTGCCCCACGGTATAGAGCAGTTCCTGGCGCAATTCGTCGGCCAGGGTCTCCAGGTCGGCTTCGGCCAACCGGCGCAGGCCGGCAGGCGTGTCAGCGCGGTCGAGCAACGGCGTGACCGGGCGTTCGCGGGGGATCTCTTGAAACGTCGTGGGCATCAGGCGAGTCGTTATAGGTGTGTGAAGACGCGGCAGTTTACCCCATTGTAGGAAATACTGCCCATTCAGACGGGTGTCGCATGGGGCGCGCAGCGGCCCCAATCCATCAGTTACGGCGTTCGACGATGTAGCGCGCCAGCGCCCGCAGCGGCTCGGCCGTTTCACCGAACCCTTGCAGTGCGATCAGCGCCTGGTCGCGCAGTTCGATTGCATAGGCCTTGGCCGCTTCCAGGCCCAGCAGGGCCGGATAGGTCGGTTTGTCACGGGCTATGTCGGCGCCCTGGCGTTTACCCAGGGTGGCGGTATCGCTTTCCACATCGAGGATATCGTCCTGCACCTGGAATGCCAGGCCGATGGCCTGTGCATAAGTTTGCAGGGCATCGAGCTGCGCTTGTTCGGCGCGGGCACTGGCCAGGGCGCCGAGGCGGACGCTGGCTTCGATCAGCGCGCCGGTCTTGTGTCGGTGCATGAATTCCAGCGCCTGCTGGTCCAGCTTCAGGCCCACTGAGCCGAGGTCGATGGCCTGGCCGCCGACCATGCCGGCCGGGCCGGCAGCCTTGGCCAATGCCTGGACCATGGCCAGGCGGATGTTGTCTGCCTGCGGGCTCAGGTGTGGGTCGAGCAGGGCGCTGAACGCCAGGCTCTGCAGGCCGTCGCCAGCCAGGATGGCGCAGGCTTCATCGAACGCTTTGTGAGTGGTTGGCTGGCCGCGACGCAGGTCGTCGTCGTCCATGGCCGGCAGGTCGTCATGCACCAGCGAGTAAGCGTGGATCAGCTCGACCGCGCAGGCGGCGCCGTTGGCCTGTTCGGCGGGTGCGCCCAGGGCTTCGCAGGCCGCGTAGGCCAGCAACGGGCGCACGCGCTTGCCGCCGTTCATCACGCTGTAGCGCATGGCGGCGTAAAGGCGCTCCAGCTCTTTGGTCGGGGCGATGAACAGCGGTTCGAGGGCGGTATCGACCCGCGCCTGGCAACTGGCCTGGTAGGTACCAATCATACGTCTGGCTCCGCGTCGAAGGGCTGGGCAGCCAGCTCGCCGTCGCGCTCCAGCAGAATTTGCACCTTCTGTTCGGCCTGGGCCAGGGCGCCCTGGCAATCACGGGTCAGGGCGATGCCTTGTTCGAAGGCGGCCAGCGACTCTTCCAGCGACAACTCGCCGTTCTCCAGGCGCTCGACCAGTGCTTGCAGGTCTGCGAGGGATTGCTCGAAATCGAGGGAGGCTTTTTTGCGGGCCATGGCGACTGTCTCGGTGGCATTCAGAACGGCGCGACACTAGCAGAGCGGGGCGGGGGGAGCAAACTTCAGGGGCAATGAGGTGGGTATCAAGGGCTCTTTCGCGGGCACCCCCGCTGCCACAGGTACTCCACAGCCTTGAAGAACTGTGGGGTACCTGTGGCAGCGGGCGTGAACGCGAACAACCTGAAGGTGACCTATCAGGCTGGCTCTGCTTCCAGCTCCAACAAGGCCTCACGATACCGCGCCAGTTCTTCGATGGTGAGCACCGGCAAATTGTACTGCCGCGCATACACCGCCACCTGCTCGCCCCGGGCCATGCTGCCATCGGGGTTCATCAGTTCGCACAACACAGCCGCCGGGCGCAGGCCAGCCAGGCGCGCCAGGTCAACCGAACCTTCGGTGTGCCCACGGCGGGTCAGTACCCCGCCATTGCGGGCGCGCAGCGGGAACACATGGCCTGGGCTGACGATATGGCGCTGTTCGGCGCTGGAACGCAGTGCCGCGTCGATGGTGGTGATACGGTCCTGGGCAGAAACCCCGGTGGTAATGCCTTCTGCTGCCTCGATGGTGACGGTGAAGCCGGTGCCGTGGCGGGCCTGGTTGTTCTGCACCATCGGTGCCAGCTGCAGCGCGTCGACGGTGGCTTCATCCAGGCACAGGCAGACGATACCGCTGCAGTCGCGGATCATCATGGCCATGGTCTGCAACGTAATGTTCTCGGCGGCGGCAATGATGTCCGCTTCGTCCTCGCGGTCGTTATCGTCGAGCAGCAGTACAGGGCGCCCGGCCTGGAAGGCGGCGATGGCGGCGGAAACATTGGGAAATTGCGAAAGGTGCTGGGTGGACATGAAACGCTCCTCGTGAATGATCGATGAACGTCTCGGGGCGAACAAAATGCGCGCGCAAGGGCGCCCGAATGGCCCCTGCCTGACGCCTTCTTTCATCCGGACTATGACCGTCGGCTCTGGAGTTGCACCAGATCTGCTGACCCCCGGCATGGCCGGGGCGCTCGCGGGCTCATCTTTCGATTTACCGCCGGTGGGGACTTTCACCCCGCCCTGAAGACCGGGCAAGCATACCGCACAGTGCCACCCCACTGGCAACCCGCTGTTCTACGACCTTCGGCGGTATCATGCAGGCATGGCCTTTCTGGAGTACCCCCATGGACATTCTCCAAGTCGCCGGCGGCAAGCCGGTCAAATTATGGACTGATGGCGTGCCGGTCGAGGAGGACGCCCGCCGGCAACTGATGAACACGGCCAGGATGCCGTTCATCTTCAAGCATCTGGCGGTGATGCCGGACGTGCACCTGGGCAAGGGCTCGACCATCGGCAGCGTGATCCCCACGGTCAGTGCGATCATTCCCGCAGCGGTTGGCGTGGACATCGGCTGCGGCATGATCGCTGCGCGCACTTCTTTGCACGCCCGTGACCTGCCAGACAACCTGCATGGCCTGCGCAGCGCCATCGAGCAGGCGGTGCCCCATGGCAAAACCTTCGGCAAACGTGACCAGGGCGCCTGGGCCGATGTGCCGGCCAAGGCAGACAAGGCCTGGGGCCAGTTGGCCGGGCGCTTCAAGGCCATTACCGACAAGTACCCGCGCCTGGAGAAGACCAACAACCGTCACCACCTGGGCACCTTGGGCGGTGGCAACCACTTCATCGAAGTGTGCCTGGATGAGGCCGACCGCGTCTGGTTCATGCTGCACAGCGGCTCGCGCGGTGTGGGCAATGCCATCGGCAACCTGTTCATCGAACTGGCCCAGGCCGACATGCGTCAGCACCTGGCCAACCTGCCGGACAAGGACCTGGCGTATTTCGAGGAAGGCAGTCGCCATTTCGCGGACTACGTCCAGGCCGTGGAGTGGGCACAGGACTACGCCCGGCAGAACCGCGAGCTGATGATGCTGGCCGTGGTCGGCGCTGCTCGCAAGGCGCTGGGCAAACCGTTCGAGGCCAGCCTGGAAGCGGTGAACTGCCACCACAACTATGTACAGCGTGAGCAGCACTTTGGCCGCGAAGTGTTGGTCACGCGCAAGGGGGCGGTGTCGGCGCAGAAGGGGCAGTTGGGCATCATCCCAGGCTCCATGGGCGCCAGAAGCTTCATCGTGCGTGGGCTGGGCAATGAGGAGTCGTTCTGCTCCTGCAGCCATGGCGCTGGGCGCGTGATGAGCCGGACCAAGGCCAAAAGCCGCTTCACCGTCGAGGACCAACGGCGGGCCACGGCGCATGTGGAATGCCGCAAGGACAAGGATGTAATCGACGAAATCCCGATGGCGTACAAGGACATCGACGCGGTGATGCGTGCCCAGCAGGCGCTTGTCGAGGTGGTTCACACCCTGCGGCAGGTGGTGTGTGTGAAGGGCTAGCCAGGAGCGCCTCGAACAACTGCAGCCGGATACGTCGTTATCTGGCCAGCTGCTTGAGCACCGTACGCAAAGAAGCCCCCAGCATTTGCCCATGGTCCAGCCCCTCGAACCGTTCGAAGCGCACCTGAAGGCCTTTTACCTTGGCCAGGTCTGCCGTCAGTTCGCGCGCGGGCTTCTCCACATCGCCCTTTAACTGCGCCCTGGGGCTCGCAGGTTCCTCGCTGCCCCGCATCAGTAGCAGCCGCGCAGGGTTGTTGCCCAAGCGCTGCTCAAGCCCCCGCGCCTCCTGCACGATGGCCCCGTCATGCCACCACAGTGATGGGCTGGCGGCGGCGTAGTCGCTGAATGCGCCGGGCCGGGTGAACAGTGTATGCAGCACGGCCAGCCCGCCGTAGGAGTGGCCCCACAGGGTTTGCCTTCGCAGGTCGATGGGTGCCACGCCAGCCACCTTGTTGCGCATGGGCCCGGTCAGCAGGTCAACGAACGCCTCCACGCCGCCACTGGGCTCCCCGGTCAACGGGTCGTGTTGTTCTGTCCGCCCAGGCAATGCCGGGGTGTAGTCATAGGTGCGCGCAGTTCGCTCGATACGCTGGTCGGTCTGGTAACCCACGGCCACAAGCAATGGCGCCTGACCGGCAGCGAGCTTGCCCAGTTGCTGGCTGTCCAGCGCCCCTAGCGCGGCATTGCCATCGAGCATCCACAGCACCGGATACCCGGATGCGGGTGCCGGGCGGTTCGGCTGGCCGACCCACAGGCGGTAGTGGCGCTGGCCGTCTGCCGAGTCCATATCGAGATGGCTGAAGCGGTACGCCAGGCCCTTGCGCTGCAGCAGCGAAGTGTCCATTTTCTGGTTGTGCTCGGGCTGCGCCAGGGCGACAGGGGCTGCAAGGGCCAGTGCCAAAGCCAGCGTCAGGGTCATCTTGCTCATCAGGCGTCTCGTCAGGGCTTTGCGAGGAGCGCAAGGCGGGTGCGCCAAGATGATAATCAGTCCTGATTGGGCGTAAAGCGCATTAACTTTCTAAACAGTCCCTGGCAAGCGGCAAGGTCATGTGCAGGCACAGGCCAGGGTGGCCGTTGCTGGCCCACAAGCGGCCACCTTGCAGCTCGATGGCGCGGCGGGCGATGGCCAGGCCCAGGCCGAAGCCCGCTCCGCTACCGGCCAGGCGCTGGTAAGGCTTGAAGATGCGTTCCAGGTCGATGTCAGGCACACCGGGGCCTTGATCGCTCAGGCGCAGGTGCCAGCAATCGCCCTCACGCCAGCCATCCAGGCTCACCCGGCCCTCGGCCGGCGAGTGGCGAATGGCATTGCGCAGCAGGTTTTCCAGGGCTTGGGCCAGGCTGTCCAAGTGAGCCTGTACCCGGCAGTCGGTACCGAGCGAACACGGCAGGCGCGACGGGGCCCAGCCGCTTTCGAAGCAAACGTCCTGGCACAGTGCTTCCCATACCGAAAGCATCAACACCGGTTCGGTCGGCAGGCTGGGCTGTTCGGTGTCCATCCAGGCCAGGTCCAGCGTGTCTTCCAGCAGCTTTTGCATGTCGGCGACTTCGCGGTCCAGGCGTTCGCGCAGTTGTGGCGGTGGCAAGTCGCTGTCATGGGCAATGCGCAGCCGCGCCAGTGGCGTGCGCAATTCGTGAGACAGTGTGCGCAACAGCAGGCGCTGTTGTTCCAGGCTCTGGCGCAGGCGCCCGGCCATGTGTTCGAAGGCCTGTGCCAGTTCACCCAGCTCGTCACGGCGTTCCTGCAGGGGCAGGGCGGGGCTGTCCAGGTCGTCGGCACGCAGGGCGTCGGCGCGGTCGCGCAGGCGGTTCAGCGGTACGACCAAATGTCGGTACAACGCCAGGCCCAGCAGCAGTGCGAGCAGTGCGGGTGCAACGCCGTGGGTGATCACATGGGTCCACGGTGTCAGGCCGGTGGGCAGCAGGCGCTCGGGCAGTTGCAGCACCAGGCGGCCGTGCTCGGGGTGTTGCGGGAACTCGATGCTGACATACGGCAGCTCATCCTGCAGGCGCCGGCTCATTGGCCAGTCGAGTTTGCGCATGAAGGTCAGGTGGCTGGCTTGCTCGGCATTCAGTGGCGTGGTGCCAAGGCTTTGCAGGTGCGGCCCGACCAAGGCAACCCAGGTGTCCTCGGCTTGTTCCAGTTGCCTGCGCCAGGCCTCGGCGCCTTCCGCGCCGCCCTGGTTCCAGGCCTGTTCGGCTTGTTGTGCATAGCGGGCCAGGTAATCCTGGTCGCCCTGGGACAGGAAGTAGGTACTGCGCTCTACCGACAGGCCCCAGGTCCAGATCAGCCAGACCAGCAGCAGGCAGAAGCTGACCTGCAGTACCGCCAGTTTCCATAGCAAAGGGTGGCGACGCATCAGGGCTGTTCCGTGTCGATCAGGACATACCCTTGGCCACGCACGGCCTGGATCTGCAGGTGCTGGGCACTGATGTCGGCCAGCTTGCGGCGCAGGTTGCACACATGCACGTCCAGGCCCCTGTCCAGGCGGGTATAGGCCCGGTGCAGCACGCTCCGGTACAGGAAGGGTTTGCTCAAGGCTTCGCCGGGGTGCGCCCGCAGCGTCACCAGCAAGCGGAATTCGGAAGCGGTGAGGCCAGCGGCATTGCCGTTGTGGATAACGTCTTGACGGTCGTGGTCCAGCATCACCTCGCCGACGTCGGTACGCAGCGCCGTGCCACGGTCGAATGCCACACGCCGCAGCAAGGCGTCGACCCGGGCGTCCAGCTCCGCCAGGCTGAAGGGCTTGGGCAGGTAATCGTCCGCGCCACGGGTAAAGCCGCTGATGCGATCTTGCTCGGCGCCTAGCGCCGACATCAGCATGACCGGTACCGCCTGTTGTCGGCGCAGCTCGTCGAGCAGGCTGAGGCCGTCGATGCCTGGCAGCATGATGTCCAACAGCACCAAATCGAACTGCGATTGCTGTATGGCATTCAGTGCCTGGGTGCCGCTGGCGCAGGCGTGCACCTGGAAACCGCGGTTGAGGAAATGGCGTTCCAGGTCTTGAAGCAGGCGAGGGTCGTCTTCGACAAGGAGAAGTGAGGTGGGCACGGCGAGCCTTGAATGAGAACTTCTATCAGTTACGAATCATCCCATTGCCAGCGGCCCGAGGGCAACGCCCCAATGTGTTAAGAAGGTTAATGATGCTGCACCCCCGTTTTCGCTCCGGTATCGTTCGCAAAAAGCAACTTGTTTCGTTTGCGAATTATTATCACTTGGGCGAAGGGTGTGGCATGAACGGTTTCAAAGGTGTGGGGAGCCCGCGACGGGTGCGGGGCTGGCTGGTACTGGGGCTGCTGGCGCCATTTTCGTTGTCGGCACTGGCTGAAACTGTAGCGACTCAGGCGGCAGCCGAGGATGCCTCGCTCGACCTGCCAGCATTGACCATCGAGGGCAACCGCCTTTACGACATGCTGCCATCGGAAGAAACCGGGGGCTACAGCGTCGATGCCGCTACAGTGGGCACCAAGACGCCAGCAGCGCTAAAGGACATTCCCCAGTCCATCACCGTCTACACCCAGGACTACGTCAAGGACCGCCAGTTCGTGCACCTGGATGACCTGGCCAAGTACACCGCCGGCCTGCGCACCCTGACCAACGATAGCGGCCGCTCGTCAATCTACGCCCGTGGCTACGAGTACAGCGAATTCAACATCGACGGCCTGCCGGCCCCCATGGCCAGTATCTTCGGCACTGTGCCGTCGCTGGCGGCGTTCGACCGAGTCGAAATCATGCGTGGCCCGGCTGGGCTGTTCAGCAGTACCAGTGAACTGGGTGGCATCGTCAACATGGTGCGCAAGCGCCCGACGGCCGAATTCCAGGGCCACATCGAAGGCAGCTACGGCACCTGGGACACCAACCACGAGGAAATCGACCTGAGCGGGCCGCTGGATGACGCCGGCCGCGTGCGCGGGCGCTTCATCGCATCCCGTGACGACACCAATGGCGAAGTCGATTACAACGCCAACACCAGTAACAGCTACTACGGTGCGCTGGACATCGACCTGGACGAGGCCACCACGCTGTCGTTCGGGCTGATGCACGAAGTGAAGAACATCACCCCGCACAACGGCTACCCGGCCACGTTGTCCGGTGAAGTGCCCGACTTCAGCCATTCGCGTTTCCTGGGGGCCGACTGGAACTACTTCGACGGCAAGACCACCGACCTGGTTGCTGAACTGACCCACCGCTTCGATAACGGTGGCTACGGCCGTGTCGCTGCCCGTGGCTCGCACCGCGATACAAATTACCTGTATGCCTTCACTGCGACCAACGCCACTACCGGTGCCAACTCCGAACGCGCCAGCGCCCGCGATTTCACCCAGGACACCTACTCGCTGGACGCCAGCTACAGCCAGCCGTTCGAAACATTCGGCCAGGTCAGCGAGTTCGTGGTCGGCAGCGACTATAAGAACTACGATACCGAGTACCTCAACGGCACCACCAACCTGGGTGCCATCAACGTCAACACCTATTCGCCGAAGCAGTTCGCCAAGCCGTCGCCCAACTACAGCACCGAAACCGGCATGCAGGAAGAGGAATACGGGCTGTACTCCAAGGTTACGTTCCGCCCGATCGATCGCCTGGCGCTGATCGCCGGTGGTCGTTTCAGCTGGTATCGCGGTGACTTCTACACCACTACCCTGAGCAGCGGCGCCACCACCAATGACAGCAAACGCGTGGACGGTCACTTCACTCCATATGGCGGCCTGGTCTACGACCTGACCGATAACCACGCGTTGTATGCCAGCTACTCGCAGGTGTTCAAGCCGCAGTCCGACACCGACAGCAACGGCCGCGTGCTGAAGCCGCGTGAAGGCGAGCAGTATGAGCTCGGCCTGAAGAGCAGCTACTTTGGCGGCGACCTGAATACCCGGTTGTCGGTGTTCCGGCTGACCGACAAGAACCGCGCCACCACGCTGTACGACGCTGATGGCGTAGCAACTACCGACTCCGTTGCAGCCGGCAAGACACGTGTGAAGGGCGCGGAAGTAGAAGTGAGCGGCAAGCTGACGGCAAATTGGGAACTGCTGGCCGGCTACACCTGGATGGAAACCGAAACCGTCAAGGGTGACGCCGAAACCACCTTCTTCATCATGCCGCGCAACCAGGCATCACTGTGGAGCAAATACACCATCAACCAAGGGCCGCTGACTGGCCTGGCCGTGGGTGGCGGCATATCGGCGATGAGCAACTTCTATTCCGAAAATGGCGGTGTGCGTATCGATGCACCGGGCTATGCCACAGTGGATGCGATGCTGTCGTACCCGGTTACCTCGAAGCTGACGGCCACCTTCAACGTCAACAACCTGTTCGATCGGGACTACCTGTCGCGGGTGGGGTCAACTTCGACATTCAACTTTTACGGGCCGTCGCGCAGCATGATGGTTGGCGCGCGGTATGACTTCTGATGCGTCGAT
This sequence comes from Pseudomonas sp. LFS074, assembly GCF_047978165.1. Taxonomy (NCBI): domain Bacteria; kingdom Pseudomonadati; phylum Pseudomonadota; class Gammaproteobacteria; order Pseudomonadales; family Pseudomonadaceae; genus Pseudomonas; species Pseudomonas sp. LFS074. Next base: position 599,909 of record NZ_JBFPFV010000001.1, read on the forward strand.
ATCCCAGGTGCGGCGCTCATTGAACGATATATATAGCTAGTTTGGCATGACTGTTTTTGGCGCCGGCTTACCGGCGCCATGACCGCCTGGTTTTTTTGCAGCACTGCGTGTGCAATCGGTTGAGTCGCACTAGAGTGTAGCCCTAGCGGAGTGCTTACTGCGTGTGCAGGAGGTCTGCAAGGACGCTGAAACGTTGTTGAGATGGACGGCTGGTTTTGAGGAGTAGGCCCCATGTAGACAATTCAACTGATCGTGTCCAGGCATCCCTGTGAGGGGAATATGATTGAAGACCCATATATCCTGTTTACCCGAATACCGATTGTTGTAAACGAGCAAGGTGAACTTTTTACTGACCCTTTGTGGGTCAAGGATATAGAGCTTCATCTGAGCTACATAGAAAACTTCGGCATCTGCTGCCCTGTTGAAAAAAGCAACAACGTCGAAGGGTTGCAAAGCATTAGTCATCTGAATGTGAAATGGCTTTACGGCTTGAGAAAAGACTATGGGCTTGCCTCTGTATTAAAGAATTTCCTACCCAATTTCATGTGCGTCGCCAAAGCCTGTAAATCGGCGAGGGTCGTGCATTCCGACGGTGCCGGTTGGGCATTTCCGTTGTCCTTCTACCTGCTGCCCCTGAAACCCCTGTTTCGCTTTCAATGGGTTGTTGTCATAGAGTCTTCATTCTGGATGCTGGGCCAGGGTGATACGCGGACGTTCAGGGCAGTCATCGAGCACTACGCACACTCCCTCCTGTTGAAACGCTGTTTGAAGCTGGCAAACGCCAGGATATTCACTCAATCTTTCTACAAGGAATATTTTCTCGGGGGCAACAATAGCCACACGTTAATTAACCCTGCCAGCTGGCTCGATAAGCAGTACATGGCGGCCCCGGAGGCAGTCAGGAGGCGATTCGAAGGTAGGCGTGAGCGTACACTCAACTTGCTTTACCCCTCACGCCTGGTCGTGGATAAAGGTGTCATGGTCGTTCTTGAAGCCATTGAACAACTGAACGTCGAAGGCGTTGAAATCACGATCACTCTCATGGGTGACGGGGATTTGAAAGCGCACTGCCTACGCTTTGCCGCTGAGTACCGTGGCGCCGTCGCGGTGAGGTTTCAGAGCGCAGTCGATTATGGCAAAGACTTTTTCACGATCATTGCCCAGCATGACTGGCTGTTGGTCCCGACATTGAAGCAGGAACAACCCCGAATCATATTCGATGCGTTCAGCCAGGGCGTTCCCGTCATCGGCTCCGACACATCCGGGGTGCAGGATATTACCAGCAGGCACAATGCGCTCACGTTTGAAACCGGTAACCCGTCCAGTTTGGCTGACCGTATTCGATATGCGGCGCGGCACCCCGAGCTGGCGCTGAAAATGGGGCTCGCGGGGCTGGACTATGCGACGGGGAAAACCCACTTGCAGATGCATCAGGTTCGTGAGGAATTCCTGAAGAGCAGCTTGAAGCTCTCGGCCAGCCCGCACATCTGACGCCACGTACGAGGATCTGCCGGTTGTAGCGTATACGACGGGGTATTAAAAAGCCGGCTTGTGGCCGGCTTCTCGGGGACGCTTCCGACTAATTTATGGTAAGCCGCAATCGCCTTAACTGTGTGGCCATCAAGGGCCTGAAAGAGATGGCAGATGCCCGTGTGGGATATCGCCGAGCCCTCTGGACCGCGGCTTGCGCCGGTCGGGGCTAAATGTGCCGCGTAGCATACAAGGGCCCGCGCAGGATGCCCAGCAAAAAATGGCACAGGGTGTTTCAGCCTGGCCGCTGCTGGCGGAAATGTGACCAGTGGAACACCCAGCCAAGGATCTCCAGCCCCTGCGCCTGGCGCTGCGCTGGGGTGTAGCGTTCGACCGCATAGTTACGCCGGTCATGGCTGTGCAGATAGAGCGTATCGTGCAGGCCAAGGCTGAGGCTGTTAACCCTGAGCATGCCGTTGTGCAGCAGGGCATAGGTCTCGCCATCGACCACTCGGGTCATGCTCAGGTCGATGGCCAGGGTGGCCTCCAGCGGAATCAACGGGAGCATGTTGCCGGCCGGCATCGCCAGGCAGATCGCGTTACCGGCCTGTACACCCAACCCCTTCAGGGCCTTTGCCGGCAGGCGCAGGTTTTTGCCCGCCACTGGCGACAGCAGGCTGTTATGCATCTCGTAATAAGGCACGTTCAGTACCCGGCCGTGTCGCACCGACAGCGGAGTGGGTGGGTTGGCGAGTGCCGGCTTTGGCGGGCCGTTGCGCAGGATCGGGTTGGGGTGTTTGGGCCCTTCACCGGTGCGCAGCCAACGGCGGTGCACACAAAACAGGTCGGCCAGCTCATCCAGCCGGGCCAAAGGCACACCGCGTTTGAACCAGTTGTTGACGTGCTGCGGTGTGACGCTGCGCTGGGCGGCGAAATCGGAAGGGGTCAGGCCGCATTCATGCAGCAGGGCCTTGAGGCGGTCACCGGAAGTGTTCATGGCAGCGAGTGTAGCGGCGGGGTGCCAGCAAGGATATGAACCGGGTGTTGATGGGGTTTGTGTGAAAAGAGGCCGCCTGTAGGGCGTTGGTGTAGGACTGCGTAGGATTTCTTACTAGTAATCAGCGCATCGCCCTTTCAGGCGTAAAAAAACCCCGCCAAGGCGGGGTTTTTTATGCAACCGGTATCAGCCCTTGTAGGCAGCAACCGATTTGGTGATCGCAGCACGGGCAGCGTCAGCGCCCTCCCAGCCTTCGATCTTGACCCACTTGCCCTTCTCGAGATCTTTGTAGTTGGCAAAGAAGTGCTCGATTTGCTGGATCAGCAGGGCTGGCAGGTCGGTGTATTCCTTCACGTCGACGTACAGCTGCGACAGCTTGTCGTGAGGAACGGCGATGACCTTGGCGTCGCCGCCGCCGTCGTCGGTCATGTTCAGTACGCCAACCGGGCGGGCGCGGATTACCGAGCCTGGCGCTACCGGATAAGGGGTAACCACCAGCACGTCCAGCGGGTCACCGTCGTCAGCCAGGGTGTTCGGGATGAAACCGTAGTTGGCTGGGTAGAACATTGGGGTAGCCATGAAGCGGTCGACGAACAGCGTGTCGCTGTCCTTGTCGATCTCGTATTTGATCGGCGCGTGGTTGGCCGGGATCTCGATGGCGACGTAGATGTCGTTCGGCAGGTCTTTGCCCGCCGGAATCTTGCTGTAGCTCATTGGGCAGTGCCCCCGTGTTTGACCAAAAAAGTGGCGGCGATTATAGGCACATTCTGCCGGGGCATGCCACGTCTGGCCTGATGTGCGGCCCCGTCAGGCGTGGCTTTCGCGGTACTCGGGGTGTTCGGCCTGCAGCCGGCAAAGGCGCGCCAGCGGGTCTTGCCGGTAGAACTGCGACAACTGGCGGTAGACCTGTGGATAAGCCTGATGCAGCAGGTCGGGGGCACTAAAGAAGTATTCGCTGGTGACGGCAAAGAATTCTGCCGGGTTTTCTGCAGCGTATGGGTCGATGGCGGTTTCGGCGTCAGGGTCGGCATCCAACTGGCGGTTGAGGTCGTCGTAAGCCTGCTGCATGGCTGTTGCCCACTCATCCACCGGCATGCCGCTGTGCAGTGGTGGCAGGCCGTTGGCATCGCCGTTGAGCATGTCGAGCTTGTGCGCCAGCTCATGGATGACCAGGTTGTAGGCCTCCCAGCCACCGCTGCCCAGCACGCCGTTCCAGGCGAGGATGATCGGCCCCTGTTGCCAGGCTTCGCCGCTGTGCTCGCCGTCCCACACATGCTCCACGCCACTGGCATCGCGGTGCCGCTGGGGGCTCTTGAAGTCGTCGGGGTACAGGATGATTTCGTGGAAGCCCTGGTACCAGTTCAGCTCGCCCAGGTGCAGCAGTGGCAACTGTGCCTGGGCGGCCAGCAACAGGCGCTGCTCGTCGTCCAGTTCGACGCCGGGCAGGCAGGTGAGGTGCTTGTCGAGCAGGAACAGGATGCAGGCTTCGCGCAGCCATTGGTCTTCTGCGTCAGTGATGCCGTCCAGCATGGGCAGGCGCTCGCGTACGGCCTGCCATTGCTGTGGCGTGATCGGGTAACGCGCCAGAGTGCGCTTGCGCCGCCAGGCGCTGAATGACCACATGCCGGTTGCTCTTGTGCGTGTTCAGTGAGCCTTGGCCGTGCGGCCCAGACGCCCACGCAGCAGGCCGAGAATCATCGGCACCAGCGACAGGATGATAATGCCCACCACCATCAGCGACAGGTGCTGCTTGATGAACGGCACGTTGCCGAAGAAATAACCCAGGGTGACCAGCCCGCCGACCCACAGCAGCGAGCCGGCGACACTGAAGCCAAGGAAGCGTGGGTAATGCATGTGGGCGATGCCGGCGACGAACGGCGCGAAGGTGCGCAGGATGGGCAGGAAGCGCGCGAGGGTCACGGTCTTGCCGCCATGGCGTTCATAGAACTCGTGGGTGCGTTGCAGGTAATCGCGGCGGAATATCTTGGAGTTGGGGTTGTTGAACAAGCGCTCGCCGGCCGTTCGGCCGATCACGTAATTGGTGCTGTCACCCAGGATCGCGGCAACCATCAGCAGGCCGGCCAGCAGGACAGGGTCCATACCGCCACCCGCAGCCACGGCGCCGGCGATGAACAGTAGCGAATCGCCCGGCAGGAAGGGCATTACCACCAGCCCGGTTTCGCAGAAGATCACGGTGAACAGGATGGCGTAGATCCAGGGACCGTAATTGGTGACCAGCAGATCGAGGTAAGCATCGAGATGCAGGATAAGGTCCAGCGGGTTGAAATCCATGTACAGCACCTGTGTTCTGGGGCGTAGGCTCGGTTACCTGGGGATGGGTAAAATTTCACACATGACAGAAGAGGCATTATACGGCTAAGTCAGGAACATGCCCGGGGAGTTTGTAGCGGGGGGTTACGATAGAGGTAATCCTGTGGCGGCCTCTTCGGGGGCGTGCCCGCGAAAAGGCCGCCACCGGTCAATCCTGGCTGATCGGCAGGATATAGCTCTTGAACTCGGTGTCTTCGCGAAAACCGATGGATTCGTAAGTCTTGTGTGCAACTTCGTTGTCCGCGCTGGTCGACACCCGCATGCGTACGGCGTTGGTGTCCTTGGCCATTTTCTTCGCTTCGCGCATCAGGTGGTCGGCCACCAGCATGCGCCGCGAGTCTTCGGCTACATAGATATCGTTGAGAATCCACACCCGCTTCAATGACAGCGACGAGTAGCTGGGGTACAGCTGGCAGAAGCCCATCAGTTTGCTGTCGTCATCATCCGGTAGCGCCAGGTAGATCACCGATTCATCCCGTTTCAGGCGCTTTTCCAAAAAGCTGCGCGAGCTGTCGGGGTAGGGCAGCTGACCATAGAACTCGCGGTATTTGACGAACAATGGCGTGAGCAGGTCGAGGTGTTCCAGGGTTGCCTTGATGATGCGCATGTGCGGCCCTCAGAGTCCATTTTGGGAAACAGCGGAATGCCAGCAGCTTTCAAGGGCATGCTGCCCAATGCGCGGCACAAGTGCAATCCGCCTTCCGTGACATGTTTTTTACCCTTTGCCGAGCAGGAAGTTACCTTTCTGGCTGGCACTGCCTTCACTCTCCAGGCTATGGACCTCGGCCTCGTCCTTCAAATTCACCCCGGAAAGTTGGCGCCGGCAGGCTTCGCGCATCAAGTACAGCAGGCGGTGAGCCGCCATGCCATAGCTCAGCCCCTCCAGGCGGATGTTGGAAATGCAGTTGCGGTAGGCGTCGGTCAGGCCAACCTTCGGTGCATAGGTGAAATACAAGCCCAGGCTGTCAGGCGAACTCAGCCCCGGGCGTTCGCCGATCAGCATCACTGTCATGCGTGCGCCGAGCAGCTCGCCGACCTCATCGGCCACTGCCACACGGCCTTGCTGCACCAGCACCACCGGGGCGCTGGTCCAGCCGTCGGCGGCGGCCTGCTCCTCGAAGCGGTTCAGAAACGGCAGGGTGTGGCGATGCACGGCCAGCGCCGAGAGGCCGTCGGCGACCACGATGGCCAGGTCGACGCCGCCGGGGTTGGCCTGGGTGTGCTGGCGCAGGGTGGCAATCGAGTCTTCGTTCAGCCGTCGCCCCAAGTCCGGGCGCTGCAGGTACTGGTGGCGGTCGCTGGCGGCGCTGTGCAGCACCAGGCTGTCGCGCCCGCGATCACTCAGCTGGCTGGCCAGGCCGGCGTGGTCGAAGGCCAGGTGTACGGCATCGCGGGCCTGGGCATGGGCGAACTGGAAGTCCAGTTGCGCGCCGGTCGGCAGGCTGGTGCCGGTGCGGCCCAGGGCGATGCGCGCCGGGGTCAGGTTGCGCAGGGCCAGCCAAGGGTTGTCGGGGGTAGGCGTGCGATGGTCCATGGTCATCCCTATGCAAGCTGTGCCAGGGCCTGGCGAAAGGCCGGTGGCAGGTTGTCACCAAAGCGCACCCGGCCATCGGCCTGGGTGAAGATGCCGGTGCGGGCCAGCCATGCCTCGAATTCCGGCCCAGGCTTCAGGCCGAGGGTCTGGCGCGCGTACAGCGCGTCATGGAACGAGGTGGTCTGGTAGTTGAGCATGATGTCGTCGGAGCCGGGGATGCCCATGATGAAGTTGATCCCGGCCACACCCAGCAAGGTCAGCAGGGTGTCCATGTCATCCTGGTCGGCTTCGGCGTGGTTGGTGTAGCAGATGTCGCAGCCCATCGGCACACCCAGCAGCTTGCCGCAGAAGTGGTCTTCAAGGCCTGCGCGGATGATCTGCTTGCCGTTGTACAGGTACTCCGGGCCAATGAAGCCGACCACGGTGTTGACCAGAAACGGCTTGAAGTGGCGGGCCACGGCATAGGCGCGGGTTTCGCAGGTTTGCTGGTCGACGCCATGGTGGGCGTTGGCCGACAGTGCGCTGCCCTGGCCGGTTTCGAAATACATCAGGTTTTGCCCAAGGGTGCCACGTTTCAACGACAGGCCGGCTTCGTAGCCTTCCTGCAACACGTTCAGGTTGATACCGAAGCCAGCGTTGGCTGCCTCGGTGCCGGCGATGGACTGGAACACCAGGTCCAGGGGCACGCCACGGTTGATCGCTTCGATCGAGGTGGTGACGTGGGTCAGCACGCAGGACTGAGTAGGGATGTCGTAGCGTTGGATGATGGCATCGAGCATTTCCAGCAGGGCGCAGATCGAGGCGATGCTGTCGGTGGCCGGGTTGATGCCGATCATGGCGTCGCCGTTGCCGTACAGCAGGCCGTCGAGAATGCTGGCGGCAATACCGGCCGGTTCGTCGGTCGGGTGGTTGGGTTGCAACCGCGTCGACAGGCGCCCGCGCAGGCCCATGGTGCCGCGAAAGCGCGTGACCACGCGGATCTTCTGCGCCACCAGCACCAGGTCCTGCACGCGCATGATCTTCGACACCGCTGCCGCCATTTCGGGTGTCAGCCCGGGCGCCAGGGCGCGAAGGCTGTCTTCATCGGCCTCTTCGCTGAGCAGCCAGTCGCGCAGGCCGCCCACGGTCAGGTGGCTGACCGGGGCGAAAGCCTGGGCGTCGTGTGTATCGACGATAAGGCGGGTGACCTCGTCATCCTCGTAAGGGATCAGGGCTTCGTTGAGGAAGTGCGTCAGTGGGATATTGGCCAACGCCATCTGCGCCGCGACACGTTCGCCGTCGTTGCTGGCCGCGACGCCCGCCAGGTAGTCCCCCGAGCGTGCCGGGCTGGCCTTGGCCATTACGTCCTTGAGGCTGTCGAAGCGGTAGACCAGGTGGCCGACCGTGTGTACGAAACTTGCCATACAGAATCTCCAGAGCCGCGGGTTGCCCCGCGGCGGGTGGCGGCGATCAGTGCAGGGCCTCTTCGGCCTTCTGGATCGCGGCGAATTCCTCTTCCGGTGTGCCCGCGACCAGGTGGTGGCGGCTGTAGAAAGCAAAGTAGGCAATTAATACCGCATAGATCACTGCGGCGCCAATCACCACCCGTGGGTCGACCAGGAAGCCGGCGACCACGGCGATGCACGCCAGCACCAAGGCTACGCCCGAGGTGAAGACGCCACCCGGGGTGCGGTATGGGCGTTCCATCTTCGGCCGGCGGATGCGCAAGGTGATGTGCGCGGCCATCATCAGCACGTAAGACAGGGTAGCGCCGAATACGGCAACCAGGATCAGCAGGTCACCCTGGCCGGTCAGCGACAAGGCAAAACCGATGATGCCAGGGATGATCAAGGCCAGCACCGGGGCCTTGCTCTTGTTGGTTTGCGACAATTTGCGGGGCAGGTAGCCCGCGCGGGACAGGGCGAAGATCTGCCGGGAATAGGCGTAGATGATCGAGAAGAAGCTGGCGATCAGCCCGGCCAGGCCCACCAGGTTGACGAAACCGCCCATCCAGGTGTTGCCGCCGTAGGCCTTGGACAATGCCTCGACCAGCGGGTTACCGGACGCTTTCAGGGCTTCGGACCCCGCACCGCCAGGCCCGACCACCAAGATCAGCAGGGCGAAGGCCAGCAGTACCAGCATGGCACCGATCAGGCCGCGTGGCAGGTCGCGCTTGGGGTTCTTGGTCTCTTCGGCGGCCAGTGGCACACCTTCTACGGCAAGGAAGAACCAGATGGCGTAAGGAATCGCCGCCCACACACCGACATAGCCGAACGGCAGGAAGCTGCTGGCGCCTACCGCGTCCGTTTTGGCGATGTCGAACAGGTTGGCTGCATCAAAATGGGGCACCATGCTCACCAGGAACACCGCCAGGGCGATGGCTGCGATAGCGGTGATGATGAACATCAGCTTCAACGCCTCACCCACGCCAAAGATGTGGATGCCGATGAACACGATGTAGAACGCCAGGTAGATCATCCAGCCGCCGATGCCGAACAGTGACTGGCAGTAGGCGCCGATGAACACGGCGATGGCGGCGGGTGCGATGGCGTATTCGATGAGGATCGCCGTCCCGGTCAGGAAGCCGCCCCACGGGCCGAAGGCGCTGCGGGCAAAGCCGTAGCCGCCGCCTGCGGTGGGGATCATCGACGACAGCTCGGCCAATGAGAAACACATGCACAGGTACATGGTGGCCATCAGCAGGGTGGCCAGGAACATGCCACCCCAGCCGCCCTGGGCCAGGCCGAAGTTCCAGCCAGCGTAGTCGCCGGAGATGACATAGGCCACGCCCAGGCCGACCAGCAGTACCCAGCCGGCGGCGCCTTTTTTCAGTTCACGTTGCTGGAAATAGTCCGAACCGACTTTTTCGAAGTCTACGGAAGAGCCTGCCGGCGAGCCGGCGGAATGATCGCTTGGCATAGTTTCACCTGTTGTTTTTCTTGGTGGCCGGAAGGGTTCCGGGCCGATGGTGATGGGTACTGCAGGAAGCGAGCCAGAGCGGTTGGTGCACGGCAACCGCTTTGGCATTGTTAAATGCAGGCCCGGCCTCGTCGCGCGCTTGCCCGCCCTCACAGGGATTGCACAACATTCAAGTCATGTGCAGAGCTTGTGGGAGCGGGCGAGCCCGCGAGGGCCGCGACGCGGATTAGAAGAAGCCCAGCGGATTGATGTCGTAGCTCACCAGCAGGTTCTTGGTCTGCTGATAGTGGTCGAGCATCATCTTGTGCGTCTCACGGCCAACACCGGACTTCTTGTACCCGCCAAACGCGGCATGCGCCGGGTACAGGTGGTAGCAGTTGGTCCATACACGGCCAGCCTTGATGCCACGGCCCATGCGGTAGGCACGGTTGATGTCGCGGGTCCATACGCCGGCGCCCAGGCCGAACTCGGTGTCGTTGGCAATCGCCAGCGCTTCGGCTTCGTCCTTGAAGGTGGTGACGCTGACCACCGGGCCGAAGATTTCTTCCTGGAACACGCGCATCTTGTTGTTGCCCTTGAGCAGGGTCGGTTGGATGTAGTAACCGGTGGCCAGCGAGCCTTCCAGTTTTTCCACCTTGCCGCCGGTCAGCAGCTCGGCGCCTTCCTTCTGGGCGATGTCGAGGTACGACAGAATCTTCTCGAACTGCTGCTGCGAGGCCTGGGCGCCGACCATGGTGTCGGTGTCCAGCGGGTCGCCGCGCTTGATCTGCAGCACCTTCTTCATCACCACTTCCATGAACTGCGGGTAGATCGACTCCTGTACCAGTGCCCGCGATGGGCAGGTGCACACTTCGCCCTGGTTGAAGAATGCCAGCACCATGCCTTCGGCCGCCTTCTCGATGAAGCTTGGCTCGGCTTGCATGATGTCTTCGAAGTACACGTTCGGCGATTTGCCGCCCAGTTCGACAGTTGACGGGATGATGTTCTCGGCGGCGCATTTCATGATGTGCGAGCCAACCGGAGTCGAGCCGGTGAAGGCGATCTTGGCGATGCGCTTGCTGGTGGCCAGGGCTTCACCGGCTTCGCGGCCATAGCCTTGCACCACGTTCAGCACGCCAGGTGGCAGCAGGTCGCCGATCACTTCCAGCAGCACGGTGATGCCCAGGGGCGTTTGCTCGGCAGGCTTGAGCACCACGCAGTTACCCGCGGCCAGCGCGGGCGCCAGCTTCCAGGCCGCCATCAGGATCGGGAAGTTCCACGGGATGATCTGCCCGACCACGCCCAGCGGCTCATGGATGTGATAGGCCACGGTGCCTTCGTTGATCTCGGCCGCGCCGCCTTCCTGGGCGCGGATGCAGCCAGCGAAGTAGCGGAAGTGGTCGACCGCCAGCGGGATGTCGGCGTTTAGGGTTTCGCGGATTGGCTTGCCGTTGTCCCAGGTTTCGGTAATGGCCAGCAGCTCGAGGTTCTGCTCGATACGGTCGGCAATCTTCAGCAGAACGTTGGAGCGGTCCTGCACCGACGTGCGGCCCCAGGCGTCGGCCGCAGCATGGGCGGCATCCAGGGCCTTGTCGATGTCTTCGGCAGTGGAGCGAGGGAATTCAGCGATCAGCTTGCCATTCACCGGGGAGGTATTTTCGAAGTACTGCCCCTTTACCGGAGGAACGAACTCACCACCGATGTAGTTGCCGTAGCGGCTCTTGAAGGAAACCTTCGCGCCTTCGGTACCGGGATGTGCGTAACGCATGGTGTGTCTCCTGGCTATTGTGTTTGTTAGGGAGTTGAAAAGCGTAGAGCAAAGGTTGGGCCAGCGTTGGCTGTGCCAGGCAAATCAATGACTTGGGTCAGTATCACGGCGCTGATCAACAGTCGCTGTGCCGGCGCCGGTACGCGCTGGGTGACATTTTGTGCCATTTGCGACACGTCACAGGCGCGTGCATTGCAAAGCCTTTCCGGGTGGAGGATGCTGGGCTGACGCTCTATCTGCGGAGAACTACAACAATGCAGAGCAACCCTTTCAGTCGCCATGCCCAGCAGGTCCATAGCGTTGCCCATGGTCGGGCTGGGGAGGGCGGCAGTGACCCGTCCATCGCCCGCTCCTGGCTGCGCTGCCTGGAGGACTACCACCTCGACCCTACGGTGATCGAAGCGCCGGTGGTGCTTGAGCATGGGCGCCTGCTGGAAAGCCGCGAGCGCCTGCGCCAGGTGTTGCAAATTGCCGACCATGAAATGAACAGCCTGCACCAGCAGCTTTCCGGCGCGGGCCACGCAGTGCTGCTGACCGACGCCCGCGGGGTGATCCTCAACTGTGTCAGCGCCCCCACCGAGCGGCGTAGCTTCGAGCGTGCCGGGCTGTGGCTGGGCGCCGACTGGAGCGAGGCGCGCGAGGGCACCAATGGCATCGGCACCTGCCTGGTCGAGCGCCAAGCGCTGACTATCCACCAGAACGAGCACTTCCGTGGCCGCCACACCGGCCTGACCTGCTCGGCCAGCCCAGTGTTCGACCCGCATGGCGAGTTGCTGGCGGTACTCGACGTGTCCTCGGCGCGTCCTGACGTATCACGGCAAAGCCAGTTCCACACCATGGCGTTGGTCAACCTGTCGGCGAAGATGATCGAAAGCTGTTACTTCCTTCGCCATTTCGAGCAGCAATGGCTGCTGCGTTTTCACCTGCAGGCCGAGTCGGTCGGCTTGTTCAGCGAAGGCTTGCTGGCGTTCGACGGCGATGGGCGCATTTGCGCTGCCAACCAGAGCGCGCTTAACCTGCTGGGCACTGTGCGGGGCGGTGTGCTGGGCAAACCATTGAAGCGATTTTTTGCCTGCAGCCATGACGAATTGTTCAGCCGCGCCACGCCCGGCGGCAGCACCGCCTGGCCGCTGCGTACCCTGGACGGCCGCCAGGTGTTCGCCAGCCTGCGAGGGCAGGCCCGGGCGCCGGTGTGGTCGGTGCCAGCCGCCCAGCCGCGGCCCGCGTGCGAAGTAGAGCCGCTGGTCTGCCTGCTCGACCCGGCGTTGCAAAACGACTTCCGGCGCAGCGTGCGGGTGTTCGAGCGCGATGTGCCCTTGCTGCTGCGCGGCGAGACCGGTTGTGGCAAGGAGGCCTTCGCCCAGGCTGTGCATCAGGCCAGTGAGCGACGCGGCAAGCCGTTCGTTGCCATCAACTGTGCGTCGATCCCAGAAAGCCTGATCGAGAGTGAGCTGTTCGGGTACCGTGGCGGCAGTTTTACCGGCGCGCGCAAGGAAGGCATGCGCGGCAAGCTGCTGCAGGCTGACGGCGGCACCTTGCTGCTGGACGAGATCGGCGACATGCCGCTGGCCCTGCAAACCCGCCTGCTGCGGGTACTGGAGGAGCGCCAGGTGGTGCCGATCGGGGGCGAGCCGCAGGCGGTGGACGTGCGCATTGTCAGCGCCACCCACCGTGACTTGCTGGAGCGGGTAGAGCAGGGCAGTTTCCGCGAAGACCTTTATTACCGCCTCAATGGCCTGGAAGTGGCGTTGCCAGCGGTGCGCGAGCGCAGTGACAAGGCGCAGTTGCTGGACTTCCTGCTGCGCCAGGAGGCGCAGGGGCAGTTGATCGACATCGAGCCCAGGGCGCGGCAGGCACTGCTCGAATTCACCTGGCCGGGGAACGTGCGGCAAATGCGCAATGTGCTGCGTACCTTGGTGGCGCTTTGCGAAGATTCCCGAATCGCATTGGCGGATCTCCCAACCATCGTCCGCAACAACGCCAATCCTGTGGGAGCGGGCTTGCCCGCGAAGGCTGCCTCACAGCCGTATGAGGGCGAGGGTTTTGCCCTCGTTCGCGGGCAAGCCCGCTCCCGCACAACCTGCGTTGATTCCGCAGTTGACGGTGAATCCGTGGGTAACCAGGTTTTGCAGGATGCGGAACGGCAAGTTTTGCTGGCCATGCTGGAGGCAAAACACTGGCACTTGACCCGCGTCGCCGAGCACTTGGGCATCAGCCGCAATACCTTGTATCGAAAACTGCGCAAACACGGCATCACCAGGGCCGACTGAGCGAAACAGCGGGTGCGATTTGTCGCGCCCTGGGCTACCCTGCCTCGATGTTTTGCGAGGTCGACCATGCATATTCACATTCTCGGTATTTGCGGCACTTTCATGGGCTCGCTGGCGGTGCTGGCCAAGGAACTTGGCCACCGCGTCACCGGCTCGGACGCCAACGTCTATCCCCCGATGAGCACCCAGCTCGAAGCCCAGGGCATCGAACTGACCCAAGGTTATGACCCGGCTCAGCTGGACCCGGCGCCAGACCTGGTGGTCATCGGCAACGCCATGTCGCGCGGCAACCCGGCGGTTGAATACGTGCTGAACAAGGGCCTGCCCTATGTCTCCGGCCCGCAGTGGCTGGCCGACCACGTGCTGCAAGGCCGTTGGGTGCTGGCCGTTGCCGGTACCCACGGCAAGACCACCACCAGCAGCATGCTGGCCTGGGTGCTGGAGCACGCCGGCATGAGCCCAGGCTTCCTGATTGGCGGTGTGCCGCAGAACTTCTCGGTGTCGGCGCGTTTGGGCGACACGCCGTTCTTCGTGGTCGAAGCCGACGAATACGACAGCGCGTTCTTCGACAAGCGCTCGAAGTTCGTTCACTACCACCCACGTACTGCGATCCTCAACAACCTTGAGTTCGATCACGCGGACATCTTCCCGGACCTGGCCTCGATCGAGCGACAGTTCCATCACTTGGTGCGTACCATCCCCAGCGAGGGCCTGGTCATCCATCCGACCACCGAGCAAGCGCTGGAGCGAGTGATCGGCATGGGCTGCTGGACCCCGGTGCAAACCACCGGTGAAGGAGGCCAGTGGCAAGCTCGCCTGCTCAGCCCTGATGGCTCGCGCTTCGAAGTGTTGTTCGAAGGCGAGGCGCAGGGCGTGGTGGACTGGGCACTGACCGGCCAGCACAACGTCGCCAACGCCTTGGCCACCCTGGCTGCGGCCCGCCATGTTGGCGTGGTGCCGGCCATGGGGATCGCTGGCCTGAGTGCCTTCAAGAGCGTCAAGCGGCGCATGGAGAAGGTGGCCGAAGTGCAGGGCGTGACCATCTACGATGACTTCGCCCACCACCCGACCGCCATTGCCACCACCCTCGACGGCCTGCGCAAGCGTGTTGGCGAGGCACCGGTGATCGCGGTGATCGAGCCACGCTCCAACTCAATGAAGCTTGGTGCTCACCGTGACGGCCTGCCAGAAAGCGTCAACGATGCGGACCAGGTGATCTGGTATGCACCGGCCAACCTCGGCTGGGACCTGGCCGCCACCGCCGCCCAATGCAAGGTGCCGAGCGTGGTGGCCGACAGCCTCGAAGCGATCATCGAACGGGTCAAAGGCCAGGCTCGCCCAGGCACCCATGTGGTGATCATGAGCAACGGCGGTTTCGGTGGCCTGCACGGCAAGTTGGCCGAGGCGCTGAAGTGAACGGGCCGCAACGCATCACCCTGGCCATGACGGGCGCCTCTGGCGCCCAATATGGCCTGCGCTTGCTCGATTGCCTGGTGCGTGAGGACCGCGAGGTACATTTCCTCATCTCAAAGGCCGCGCAGTTGGTAATGGCCACCGAGACGGATGTGTTGCTGCCGGCCAAGCCCCAGGCAATGCAGGCCTTTCTGACGGAGTACACCGGCGCCGCCGATGGGCAGATCCGTGTGTACGGCAAGGAGGACTGGATGTCGCCCGTGGCCTCGGGCTCTGGCGCCCCAGCAGCGATGGTGGTGGTGCCGAGTTCTACCGGCACGTTGTCGGCGATTGCCACCGGTGCGTGCAACAACCTGATCGAGCGGGCTGCCGACGTTACCCTCAAGGAGCGTCGCCAGCTGATCCTGGTACCACGCGAAGCACCGTTCTCCACCATCCACCTGGAAAACATGCTCAAGCTGTCGCAAATGGGCGCGGTGATCCTGCCGGCGGCGCCGGGCTTCTATCACCAGCCACAGACCATCGACGACCTGGTCGACTTTGTCGTGGCGCGCATTCTCAACCTGCTGAACATCCCCCAGGACATGCTGCCGCGTTGGGGCGAGCATCATTTTGGGGTGGATGATTGAAGCGAGCGCTGGCCAGTTTGCTGGCGCTGGGGCTGTTGAGTGGTTGTGCCACGGTGCGCACGCTGGATGCCGCCAAGCCTGGGGCACCGGTGGTATATGCCGGCACCCGGCTGGATTTGTATGTGATCAACGGCGGGTGCTGCCCGCGTGATCATTATGGGGCTGATGCGCCGGCCTATCCGGGGTTGGACCTGCCGGGGAGCATGCTGCTCGATACCCTGTTGTTGCCGTTATCCTTACTGACAGCGGCAGGTGTAGGCTTCCAGGCCACAGGCGGCCTTTAAGGGCCCTTTCGCTGGGTTGCCCGCGAAGAGGCCCTGGCAGGTAACCCCCTATTTTTTGCCCAGCTTGCGCAATTCATCGGACTCCACAATCCGTATCCCGTCTTCTTCCTCAAGCGCCAGTCGCCACAACGCCCGCGCCAGGGTACACGCCTCGATCCCCCGGTACTTGCCAGGAATCAACCTGGAAAGTGGCGCAACCAGCTGCTCAGTGAGCCGTGGCTCTATCCGCTCGCCCAGCAGGAAGGAGGGCCGCACGATGGTCAGCTGTGGCCAGTCCTGAGCCTTGAGCGCTTCTTCCATCTCGCCCTTGACCCGGTTATAGAAAATTGACGACTTGGGGTCGGCGCCTACTGCACTGACCACCAGCAGATGCCGTGCGCCCATTTCCCTTGCGCGTTTGCTGAACGCCACCACCATGTCCAGGTCCACCGCGCGGAAGGCCGACTCGGAGCCGGCCTGTTTCAACGTGGTGCCCAGGCAGCAATAGGCAATATCGACGCGCCCGGCCAGCTGCGGGAGGAACACCGCCGGGTCGCCCACCGGGTTTTCCAGGTGTGGGTGCTCGGCCAGTGGCCGGCGGGTGGGCGCCAATACGCGGGTAATGGTGGGCTCGTTGAGCAGGCGGTCCAGCAGGTGTTCACCCGTCAGGCCCGTGGCACCGGCAAGCAGGACATGCTGAGGCGTCAAATACATGATGTCTCTCCCTTGTTACACACAAGCTTAGTGGCTGCGGGGCGTTTTTGCCTGTTCCCCCACGGCGGCTTGTGCGGCGTTACGCAAAGCTTCTTCGGCCTGTTGGCGGCGCAGGTGCTGCCAGTGTTCAAGCACGGCTGGCGGCGCCCATAGCTGCGGTTCAGAGGCCTCGAAGCCTTCCCTTTGTTCTCGTTCGGCAACGCTGGCGCGCGCCAGTTCAAACGCCTGTTTCAGGTCGTCGGTCTGGTTCAGCGCTTCGGCGAACAAGGCATCGCCAAAGTAGGTGAAGTCGGCCTCTTCCGAGCAGCCGAAGGAGACGCGGTCGGCCCGGGCGGCGGTCATGATCAGCGTGCGCTCATCTTTGAGAGGGGCGATATAGCCCCCTGAATAGCAGGCGGATATGACGATTACCTTGTCGCGGTCCTTCAACGGCGCCAGGGCGGTGGCCAGCTCGTCGGCGGACAGGTCGGCCAGCTGCAGGCGCGGCTGGTCGAGCACCAACTGGTGGTCCTGGCTGCCATGGCTGGTGAGGTAGATGAACACCAGGTCTTCGGGGCCGCTGCGTTCGGCCAGCGTGCTGGCGGCACGGGTGAGGTTCTCGCGGGTGGCCATGGGGCGGGTGGCCATATGGTCGCGGTGGTTGACCAGGGTCACCTGGCCACGGGCACCAAAGCGCACCTTGAGCATGTTGCTGACATAATCGGCTTCACGCAGGAACACGCTCTGCTGGCCATCGCCGGCCACCACCAGGCTGTACAGCTGGATCGGGGGCGCCGAGCGCGGCACCCTGGCCAGCGCTTCTTCCAGCAGCCGGCCCTGGTTGAGCAGTGCCAGGTCCAGTGGGTCGGGCAGCAGCTTGCCTTTCTGGTCACGCACGCGCACGCCATTTGCCCACACGCCGCTTTCAACCTTGCCGCTGGGCAGGATCAATCGGCCATGGCCATGGTAGGCATCATTGAGGAAGCCGCCGATGTACTGGCTGCCGTCGGCCAGTTGCAGGCTGCCTTGGCCCGATAGGCGCCAATCGGCGAACTCGCCTTTGTAGTGGCTGCCATCGCTGCCCAGCAGTTCGCCTTCACCCACCAGCGAGCCATCCTTGAATTCACCGATCCATACATCGCCATCGGCATTTTCGTAGCGGCCACGGCCCTCCAGGCGGTTGTCCTTGAACTCACCGATGTACTGCTCGCCGTCAACGCTGTCGAAGGTGCCGCTGCCTTGTAACTGGCCGTTGATGAAGTGGCCGCTGAACTGGTTGCCGCTGGCGTCGCTGCGCACGCCGGCACCGTTGGGCTTGCCTTTGGCGAACAGCCCCTGGTAGCGGCTGCCATCGGCCAGTTCCAGCTCGCCCGCGCCGTCGTAGAGGTCGTCCTTGAACTGGCCGCGGTAGGTCTGGTCGGCCTGCTTGAGGGTGCCTTCGCCGTCGCGACGGCCATGCTTGAACGTGCCGCCATAGTGGCTGCCCGGGGTGGTCAAATCGCCCAGGCCCTGGAACAGCCCCTCGGCGAACTGGCCACGGTACACCTCGCCGTTCTGGCCATGCCATTCGCCCTGGCCGTGCCACTGGCCATCCTTGAAGCTGCCGGCGTACCAGCTGCCGTTGGGGTAGTCGATCCGGCCCTCACCCTGCAGCAGGCCATCGACCACCTGCCCCCGGTAACGCCCGCCGTCAGGCAGGCGCGCGTCTGGCGGAAGCAGCGATTCGCCATCGCCACAGGCGGCGAGCAGCAGGACCAGGGTAATGGGGAGCAGTGGACGCATGGCGAGGACCGGGCAATAGGTCTGCCGAGTATGACGCAGAATGGGATCCTGAGACAGGGAGCGCAAGGCTTGTACGGCCCCTAAAGCTCACGCGGTACCTGTGGGAGCGGCTTTGGCCGCGAACACCGGCGAAGCCGGTGCCATGCACCGCGTCGCATTCTTCGCGGGTAAACCCGCTCTCACAGGGATTGGTGCCATATGCAAGTGTTTGCCCCAACCAATGGCTTCAGCGCACGCCCGGTGAAACGATGATCTTCACGTTCTCTTCCTTGTTGTTCACCAGTTCCTCGAAGCCCAGCTCGACAATCTGCTCCAGCCCGATCCGCCCGGTCACCAAGGGGCGAATATCCAGTCGTCCATCAGCGATAAAGGCAATCACATCGGCAAATTCACCGTTGTACGCCAACGCCCCCAGCACCTGCTTCTCGGTGGACACCAGCTCGAAAAAGTTGAACTCGCTAGGCTCTTCGAAAATGCCCACCAGCACACACTTGCCCGCCTTGCGGATGGTGTCGATGGCCAACTTGGCCGTGTGCTTGTTGCCGATGCACTCAAAGCTCACATCCGCCCCCAACCCGGCAGTGAGTGCGCGGATTTGCGCCAGGGCATCGCACTGGCTGGGGTCCAGCACCACGCTGGCACCGACTTCCTTGGCTTTGGCCTTGCGCGCCGAGGACATCTCAAGGGCAATGACCTGCGCTGCTCCCGCAGCCTTGGCGCACATGATGGTACACAGGCCAATGGTACCAGCACCCACCACCACCACGGTTTGGCCGAGCAGGCTGCCCGCCTTTTTCACTGCATGCATGCCCACTGCCAGCGGCTCGATCAGTGCCCCGGCTTCAGCAGGGAAGCCCTGCGGCAGCCGGTAGAGCAGGTTGGCAGGCACGTTGACCAACTCGGCGAAGGCGCCGTTGTTCATCAGGCCGGTGAAGGCCAGGCGCTCGCAGATGTTGTACAGGCCGTGGGTGCAGTAGTAGCAGTTGCCGCAATGCTGGCAGGCGTCTGCGGCCACCGGGTCGCCGACCGCAAAGCCTTCCACGCCTTCACCCAGCTTGGCGATCTGGCCGCAAAATTCGTGGCCGAGGATGCACTGGCCCTGAATGCCAGTCAGTGGGTGCGGGGCCTCCACCGGGATGAATACCGGGCCGGCGACGTATTCGTGCAGGTCGGAGCCGCAGATGCCGCACCAGTCCACCTTGATCTGTACCCAGCCCGGCGCAGGGTCGGCTGGCAGGGGTACCTGTTCGACGCGAATATCGTTGCGGCCATGCCAGACGGCGGCGCGCATATGGGTGTGGCTCAGGTCGTTCATTGTTGTTCTCCAGGCTCACGGAAAGGGCTTAGTGCTTGCGCAGGAACGCGAGCAGTTGCTGGTTGACCTGTTCAGCCGCTTCCATCTGCACCATATGCCCAGCCTCCGGCAGCACCAGTACTTCTGCCTCCAGGCCTTCGGCATGGCTGGCCGAGATGATCGCGTCCTTGCCGCCCCACACCACCAGTGCCGGGTGCTGTCCCAACACCCCGCGCAGGTCGTGGCGCTGCCGGTCGCCGTCGGCGAGGGCCGATGCCAGCTGGCGCAAGGCATCATCAACACCTTCCAGGCGCTTGAACTTGAGCATGTCCTCAAGCATTTGCCGGGTGACCAGCGCCGGGTCGGCAAACAGCTGCACCATTTGTGGTTTAAGCGCATTGCGGTTGGCGGCGCTGACAAAACCTTGCAGGTACTGCCCGTTGATTGCGTCACCCAGCCCGGCACTGGCCACCAGGCTCAGGCTGGCCACCCGCTGCGGCGCCAGGCGCGCCACGTTGAGGCTTACCGCACCGCCCATGGAATGGCCCGCCAGGTGGGCCTTGGCGATGTCCAGGTGGTCGAGCAAGGCCAGCACGGTTTCGCTCAGCTCGTCCAGGTCACCCCGTTGCAGGGCCTTGGCCGACTCGCCGTGCCCCGGCAGGTCCAGGGCGATTACGCGGCGTTCGGCGGCCAGCGCCGGGTGGTTGAACAGCCAGTTGTTGAGGTCGCCGCCAAAACCGTGCACCAGCACCAGCGGCGTGCCGCCTTCGCCCAGCTCGAACCAGCGCAGCAGGCGGCCACCGACTTCCGCCTTCTGCGGGGCCGGCCCTTGTGCCTGATCGGCGCCCCCTTCGGCGACGAACTCGGCCTGGAAGCGTTGCACCAGCGCATCGATTTCTGCTTCTTCGGCTTCGCCTTCCACCACCACTGCCAGTAGCGCGCCGACCGGCAGGGTTTCATCCGGCCTGGCCACCTGGCGGCGCAGTACACCACTGAACGGGGCTTCGACGCTGCTGCTGATCTTGTCGGTCTCGACGTCCAGCACCTCGTCGCCCTTGTTGATTTCGTCACCTTCCTGCTTGAGCCAGGCGTCCACCCGGCCCTCGGTCATCGACAAGCCCCACTTGGGCATGGTCAGGGTATGGATCTGGCTCATGCGGCACTCCTTGCAGCTTCGATCACCTTGCGCACGGCAGTTTCGATCTTCGCCGCGTCAGGGATGTACAGGTCTTCCAGTGCGTCGGAGAACGGCACCGGGGTGTGCGGCGCGGTGACCATTTCGATCGGGCCCTTGAGTGCGCCGAAGGCCTTCTGCGCCACCAGCGCGCTGATGTCGGTGGCCATCGAACAGCGCGGGTTGGCTTCATCGATCACCACCAGCCGGCCGGTCTTCTCCACGCTTTCCAGAATGCTGTCTTCGTCCAGCGGGCTGGTGGTGCGCAAGTCCAGCACCTCGCAGTCGATGCCCTGGCGGGCCAGATTGTTGGCCGCTTCAAGTGCCACGTGGACCATGCGTCCATAGGTCACCAGGGTCACGTCGTCGCCATCGCGCAGGAAGTTGGCTTCGCCGAACGGCACGGTGTACACCTCTTCTGGCACTTCGCCTTGCATGCTGTACAGCAGCTTGTGTTCGCAGAAAATTACCGGGTCGTTGTCACGGATCGCCTGGATCAACAGGCCCTTGGCATCGTAGGGCGAGGACGGACACACCACCTTCAGGCCGGGGATGTGCGTCCATAGCGAGGTGAGCATCTGCGAATGCTGGGCTGCCGCGCGCAGGCCGGCGCCGTACATCGTGCGCATCACCAGCGGGGTGACCGCCTTGCCGCCGAACATGTAGCGGAACTTGGCGGCCTGGTTGAGGATCTGGTCCAGGCAGCAGCCGGCGAAGTCGACGAACATCAGTTCGCACACCGGGCGCAGGCCCTGGGTGGCGGCACCGACCGCGGCGCCGACATAGCCGATTTCCGACAGCGGCGCGTCGAGCACGCGGCCGGGGAATTGGTGGTACAGGCCTTTGGTCACCCCCAGCACGCCACCCCAGGCGTCATCCTCGCCGGGTGCACCGGCACCACCGGCGACGTCTTCGCCGATGATGAACACGGTATTGTCACGGCGCATTTCCTGGGCCAGGGCTTCGTTGATGGCCTGCTGGTAGCTGATCTTTCTTGCCATGGTGGTTCTCCTGTTGTTCTTGTAATCCGCGGCTCAGGGGTAGGCGACGTAGACGTCGGTGAGCAGGTCGGCGGGCTGTGGCTTGGGATCGGATTTGGCGCGGCGCACGGCGTCTTCGATCAGGTCCTCGATGCGCGCGTCGATGGCGTCCAGTTGCTCGGCAGTGAGCAGGCCGGCGCGGGTGGTCTTGTTACGGAACTGCATCAGGCAGTCGCGGGATTCGCGCAGGTTTTTCACTTCATCGGGGGCGCGGTAGGTTTGCGCATCGCCCTCGAAGTGGCCGTAGTAGCGGCTGAGCTTGACCTCGATCAGCGACGGGCCTTGCCCGGAACGTGCGCGCTCGATGGCCGCGCCTGCGGCCTCGTACACGGCAAAGAAGTCGAAGCCGTCGATGGTGACGCCTGGCATGCCAAAGCCAGCAGCGCGGTCGGCGATGTGGTCGCAGGCGACCGACCAGTTGGAGGCGGTGGCCTCGGCGTAGCCGTTGTTTTCGGCCACGAAGATGCACGGCAAGTTCATGATCGACGCCATGTTCATGGCTTCGAACACGGCTCCCTCGTTGGAGGCGCCATCGCCGAAGAACGCCACCGACACGTCGTCACGGCCCTTGAGTTTGGCCGCCAGCGCGGCCCCGGCCACCAGCGGAGCGCCAGCACCGACGATGCCGTTGGCACCGAGCATTCCCTTTTCCAGGTCGGCAATGTGCATCGAGCCGCCCTTGCCGCCGCATACCCCGGTTTTCTTGCCGTAGATCTCGGCCATCATGCCGTACACGTCCACGCCCTTGGCGATACAGTGGCCATGGCCGCGGTGGGTCGAGGCGATGCAGTCGCTGTCGCGCAGGTGGGCCATGACCCCGGCGGCGGAGGCTTCTTCGCCGGCATACAGGTGGACGAAGCCGGGGATCTCGCCCGTGGCGAATTCCACGTGCAGGCGTTCTTCGAAGGCGCGGATGGTGCGCATCACTTCATAGGCATGCAGCAGTTGTTCGGTACTGAGTTGATTGGACATCTTGTTGTTCTCCAGGGTTGTCTCAACACGGGTTTGCAGGGTGC
This sequence comes from Pseudomonas sp. LFS074, assembly GCF_047978165.1. Taxonomy (NCBI): domain Bacteria; kingdom Pseudomonadati; phylum Pseudomonadota; class Gammaproteobacteria; order Pseudomonadales; family Pseudomonadaceae; genus Pseudomonas; species Pseudomonas sp. LFS074. The sequence goes on from NZ_JBFPFV010000001.1 coordinate 622,460, forward strand.
AGCCGGTGGCCGCGCGGGACGGCCAGCAGGTGATGGCGAGCGGCATGCGCCAGTACGGCCTCGACGTCCACGCTGAGCGGGCCTTGGTGGTCGAGGGTGATGGTGGGCGTGTCGTGTTCGGCAAATTCGATTTCACGTTCGCCATCCAGGGCCAGGGTGCCGCTGGCCAGGCTCAGGCGATGGGCGACGCCGGGCGTCAGTGGGCCGCTGGCGGTAATGCCGCAGGCTTGCAGCAGGCCGGGGGCCAGGGGGACGAGCAGCGCTTGCTCGGCAGCGGGGTTCAGGCGTACCCAGGCGCCGTGCGGGTCCTGGCGCGATACTGGGCACCACAGGCCGCACAAGGCCGACAGGCCGATGGCATGGGGCTCGGCGAAGCAGGCGAAGACCTCGCAGAGGTCCTCGCTGCGGCTGAGCGCGCGGGCACCGATGAAGCGTTGCGGTGACACGGCCACTTCGACCAAGGCCCATTCCGCCAGCTGTTGCTCTGGCACGTTCACCAGCAGGCGCTTGTTGCGGCGCAAGCCGATGCTGGCCGGCACCCGGCCACTGGCGAGCAGGCCGCCGGCCAGGCCCGCGCTGGTGGCTTCGCGCAGTTCGGGGAAGGCGTTGTTGGTACCGGTGGACAGGGTCAGCAGCGGTACGTCACCGGCTTGGGCGGCGACCGCCTTGTGGGTGCCGTCGCCACCCAGCACAGCGATCATCGACACGCCACGCTCGACCATGCGCCGGGTAGCCAGGTGGGTATCGGCCACGGTCTGGGTCAGTGGCAGGTCGAGGATCTCGATGGCCGGCCAGTGCTGATCGTGGGCCCCTGGGCCCTGGCTGGCCTTGAGTACAGCGGCGGCGATGCCGGTCATGTCGCTGGGCAGCAGCACCTGGCCGATGCCGGTGGCGCCGAAGGCTGCGAGCAGGCGTTGAATCGCCGAGGCTTTGTCGGTGCTCGAATAGAGCCCGGCATTGGCGGTCAGGCGGCGTAGGTCGCGGCCAGAGGCAGGGTTGGCAATGATCCCGACAATCGGGGCGGGTAGCGGCATGGCGCACCTCGTATTTTTGTTTGCAAGGGCTTGAGCAAGCGCGGTGCCAGCTTTCTTCGCCTTGGCTGAAGTGGCCGCGCTAGAGGGCTTTGGTCGAGTTATGGCAGGCCTGCACGGCGGCGCCGACGAGACGCCGGGTGCCAGCGCGGGGCTGGCCATGCCGAGACGCTGAGACGCTGCGTCTCAAGCTCGGCAGTAATCACACAGTGCTTGTCGGGGCATGCACAGAGGCGCTTAATGGCCGGACAACGATAAAAACAGCAACGAGAACCGGAGGGCCTGAATGCTTGCCGCGAACTCCCGAGCCCACGTCGACTGCGTCAGCAGGGTGCTGAAGAATGCCGATCGCCTGCCACAGGCGCCGGTTCCTGCGCTGATCCTCGACTCATGGCGCCGCTCCATGGAGCTGTACCGCCTCGACCCTGGGTCCCAGCAGGGGCCGCGTATCCTTTCCCAAAGCCTGCTCAACGAATGCCGCGAACGCGCCGAGCTGTTCCTGCGTATCGCCAGCGATGCCGTGGCACGCCTGCATGAGCGGGTGCGCGGCGCCGACTACTGCGTGCTGCTGACCGACGCCCAGGGGCGCACCATCGATTATCGGGTCGAGTCGGCCATCCGCAACGACTGCCGCAAAGCCGGGCTGTACTTGGGCACCTGCTGGTCAGAGGGCGAGGAGGGCACCTGCGGCGTGGCGGCGGTGCTGACCAGCAAGGCCCCGGTCACGGTGCACAAGCGCGATCACTTTCGCGCTGCCTTCATCGGCCTTACCTGCACTGCCGCACCGGTATTCGACCCGTTGGGCGAGCTTTTGGGTGTGGTGGATGTATCAGCCTTGCAGTCGCCAGACGATCGGCGCAGCCAGCACCTGATCCGGCAACTGGTCGAGCAGACGGCCCGCGAGATCGAAAACGCCTTCTTCATGCACAGTGCCCAGGGCCATTGGGTGATGCGTGCCCATGGCACGCCAGGTTATGTGGAAAGCCAGCCCGATTACCTGCTGGCCTGGGATGCCGATGGCCGCTTGCAGGCCATCAACAGCCTGGCGCGGCAACGCTTGGTGGAGCGCTTGGGGCGTTTGCCCGAGCATATTGGCGAACTGTTCGACCTAGACCAGTTGCGCCGGGTGAGCGCGACTTCAGCCCAGCGCCTGCCCGGCTTGGGTGGTTTGTATGGCCGGGTCAGCGCGCCGCAACGACGCGAGCGCGCGCAGCCGTTGCATCAGGCCCAGGACGCGCGGATCGAGCAGCACCTGCGGTTGGCCACGCGGGTCAAGGACTGCAACCTGGCGGTGCTGGTGCTAGGCGAAACCGGTGCTGGCAAAGAGGTCTTTGCCCGCCAGTTGCACCAGCAAAGCCTGCGCCGCGACGGCCCGTTCGTCACACTGAACTGCGCGGCCATCCCGGAAAGCCTGATCGAGAGCGAGTTGTTCGGCTATGTCGCAGGAGCCTTTACCGGGGCTTCCAGCAAAGGCATGCAGGGGCTGTTGCAGCAGGCCGATGGCGGTACGCTGTTCCTGGACGAAATCGGCGATATGCCGTTGCACCTGCAAACCCGCTTGTTGCGGGTGCTGGCCGAGGGCGAAGTGGCGCCGCTGGGTGCTGCACGGCGCGAGCGGGTGGACATTCAGGTGATCTGTGCCACTCACCGCGACCTGGCAACCATGGTGGCGGACGGGCGTTTTCGTGAGGATCTGTATTTCCGCCTGGCCAATGCCCGGTTCGAGCTGCCGCCGCTGCGTGAGCGCGAGGACCGCTTGGGGTTGATTCACCAGCTGCTGGCCGAAGAAGCCCTGGCCTGTGGAGTGGAGGTGGTACTGGCCGATGCTGCGCTGCAGGCGTTGCTGGTTTATCGCTGGCCGGGCAATTTGCGCCAGCTGCGGCAGGTGTTGCGCTATGCCTGTGCGGTGAGCGAGGGCGGGCAGTTGCACTTGCAGGACCTGCCGCATGAGGTTCGCGGTGACGCGGTTGTTTCGGCTGAAAGCGGCGTATCGTGCCCGGCCCGGCAGTTGCTGCTGGATGCATTGATCCGTCATCGCTGGAAGCCAGCGGATGCGGCGCGGGCTTTGGGGATCTCGCGGGCGACCCTGTATCGACGGGTGCATGAGCATCGTATCGAGATGCCGCGGATGAAGGGGTAGGGCCATTGGGGCCGCATAGCGGCCCCAGATTGTTGCAGGCATAAAAAACCCCGGAACAGGTCCGGGGTTCTGGTACATCACACTACTCGATCAATGCTCGTTGGCCAGCTTGTGTTCGAGGTAGTGAATGTTGACGCCGCCTTTGCAGAAACCTTCATCACGCACCAGGTCGCGGTGCAGCGGGATGTTGGTCTTGATGCCGTCGACGACGATCTCGTCCAGGGCATTGCGCATGCGCGCCATGGCTTCGTCGCGGTCCTTGCCGTAGGTGATCAGCTTGCCGATCAGCGAGTCGTAGTTCGGCGGAACCGAATAACCGCTGTACAGGTGCGAATCGACACGTACGCCATTGCCGCCTGGTGCGTGGAAGTGCTTCACCTTGCCTGGGCTTGGGATGAACTTCTTCGGGTCTTCTGCGTTGATCCGGCACTCCAGCGAGTGGCCACGGATCACCACGTCTTCCTGGCGGAACGACAGCTTGTTGCCAGCGGCGATGCTCAGCATCTCCTTGACGATGTCGATACCGGTAACCATCTCCGACACCGGGTGCTCAACCTGCACGCGGGTGTTCATCTCGATGAAGTAGAAGCGGCCGTTTTCGTACAGGAACTCGAAAGTACCGGCACCACGGTAGCCGATCTCGATGCACGCATCGACGCAGCGCTTGAACACTTCCTGACGGGCCTTTTCGTCGATGCCCGGGGCTGGTGCTTCTTCCAGTACCTTCTGGTGACGGCGCTGCAACGAGCAGTCGCGGTCGCCCAGGTGGATGGCGTTGCCCTGGCCGTCGGACAGCACCTGCACTTCCACGTGACGTGGGTTGGTCAGGAACTTCTCCAGGTAGACCATCGGGTTGCCGAAGGCAGCACCGGCTTCGGTACGGGTGAGCTTGGCCGAGGAAATCAGGTCCTCTTCCTTGTGCACCACGCGCATGCCGCGACCACCACCACCACCGGCGGCTTTGATGATCACCGGGTAGCCGACGTCACGGGCAATCGCCAGGGCGACTTCTTCGTCTTCCGGCAGCGGGCCATCGGAGCCTGGTACGGTCGGCACGCCCGACTTGATCATCGCGTCCTTGGCCGAAACCTTGTCACCCATCAGGCGAATGGTGTCGGCTTTCGGGCCGATGAAGGCGAAGCCGGATTTTTCTACCTGTTCGGCGAAGTCGGCGTTTTCTGCCAGGAAGCCGTAGCCCGGGTGAATCGCGGTGGCGCCGGTGACTTCGGCGGCAGCGATGATTGCCGGGATATGCAGGTAGGAATCCTTGGACGATGCAGGACCGATGCAGACCGACTCGTCTGCCAGGCCCAGGTGCATCAGCTCACGGTCGGCGGTGGAGTGCACAGCGACGGTTTTGATGCCCAGCTCTTTGCAGGCACGCAGGATCCGCAGGGCAATTTCCCCACGGTTGGCGATCAGGACTTTTTCGAGCTTCCCAGACATCGTTGGCTCTCCGCGATTCAAACGACGGTGAACAGCGGCTGGTCGAACTCAACCGGCTGGCCGTCTTCTACCAGGATGGCGTCGATGACACCGCCAACATCGGCTTCGATGTGGTTCATCATCTTCATGGCTTCAACGATGCACAGGGTGTCGCCCTTTTTCACCGTCTGGCCAACTTCAGCGAAGTTAGGCGAGGTCGGCGAAGGCTTGCGGTAGAAGGTGCCGACCATTGGCGAACGGATCACGGTGCCTTTCAGGGCTGGGGCAGCAGCAGCGGCTTCGGCGACAGGGGCGGCGGCGGCAACTGGCGCAGCAACCGGGGCGGCAGCCATCGGTGCTGGTGCGTAGAACTGCTGGGCAGCTGGGGTTTTGCTGTGACGGCTGATACGGACCGACTCTTCGCCTTCCTTGATCTCCAGTTCGTCGATGCCAGACTCTTCCAGCAGCTCGATCAGTTTCTTGACTTTACGGATATCCATTAATCATCAACTCCCAAAGGTTCGGTCAGGGGGCGAAATACAAAAAAACGTATCGGAACGTTTCTCTCGAACCCCGGCCCACTTAGGCCAGGGTTTTCATCATTTGGGCTGTGCGTTGGCAGCCAGTTGTTCCAGCGCGGACTCCAGGGCCAGGCGATAACCGCTGGCGCCCAGGCCGCAGATCACCCCTACGGCAACATCGGAAAAGTAGGAGTGGTGACGGAACGGTTCGCGTTTGTGCACGTTGGACAGGTGCACTTCGATGAATGGGATGCTCACCGCAAGCAATGCGTCACGTAATGCGACGCTTGTGTGGGTGAAAGCAGCCGGATTGATCAGGATGAAGTCCACACCCTCGTTGCGTGCGGCGTGAATGCGGTCGATCAATTCGTATTCGGCATTGCTCTGCAGGTACTGCAGATGGTGGCCTGCGGCGCGGGCACGTTGCTCCAGGTCCTGGTTGATCTGGGCCAGGGTCACGGCGCCGTAATGGCCTGGCTCGCGAGTACCGAGCAGGTTGAGGTTGGGGCCGTGGAGCACCAGTAGCGTTGCCATCTGCGGATTCCTTGGATTTGTAGGGCAATTCGACACAGCGCGGCGAGTGTGCCGTAAAGCGACCGCAAGTGTCCAGTTCCCGGCAATAGCCAGCACGATGTCCGAGATTCGCGCGAAGTATGTGACCAAATAATTAAATCTGGTCACTGATTTCAGGATTTTCCCCGCCTCGCGGGAAGTTATAGACCGGCTTTGCCGCGTACGCGTGCCAGAATTTGTGCAAATTCAGCGGCGTTTATTTCGCCTATCACCCGATCAGCGGTAATTTCGCTGCCGTTCGCTGCAAAGAACAGCAGGGCAGGCGGGCCGAACAGCTGGTAGCGGTCGAGCAGTTTGCGTTGCTCGGCATTGCTTTCGGTGATGTCGAAACGCAGCAGTTTGAAGCCGGTCAACTGTGTCTGCACCTGGGGCGCATTGAGCACCTCATGCTCGATCACCTTGCAACTGATGCACCAGTCGGCGTACCAGTCCAGCAGCACTGGCTGCCCGGCCGCCTTGGCTTGCGCCAAGGCCGCGTCCAATGCGTCAGGCGTGGTGATGGTCTGCCAGGCATCGGCCTTTGCCGTCGGGCTGGCGCCGCTGGCGCCCAGTGTTGCAACTGGCAGCGGTCGCAGTGGGTCGCCCTGGCCACTGAGGGCGCCGTACCAACAGGCCAGCGCGTACACCAGCAAGGCCAGGCCGAGCAGTTGCGCCAGGCGCTGGGGCGCGGTTTTGACGACGAGCTCCAGGGCACCGAGGAACAGGGCCACGCCAGCGGCGAGGAAACCGACCAGCAGCAAGGTCACAGGGCCTGGCAGTACACGGCTGAGCAAGCCGATGGCCAGCCCCAGCAGCAGCACGCCGATGGCGTTTTTCACCGTGTTCATCCAAGGGCCGCTTTTCGGCAGCCAGGCTGCGCCACCGGTGGCCACCAGTAGCAACGGTGCGCCCATGCCCAAACCCAGGGCGAACAACTTGAGCGCGCCGCCCAGGGCATCGCCGCTGGCGCTGATATACAGCAGGGCACCGGCCAGGGGCGCCGAGACGCATGGCGAAACCAGCAGGCTGGAGAGCACGCCAAGTATTGCCGCGCCTAGCAGAGAGCCGCCGCGGGTATGGTTGGCGACGTTGTTCAGGCGGTTGCTCAGGGCCTGGGGCAGCTTCAGTTCGAACAGGCCGAACATGGCCAGGGCGAATACCACGAAGAACAGCGCGAAAGGCACCAGCACCCAGGCCGACTGCAGGCGTGCCTGCAGGTTCAGGCCCGCACCGAACAGGCCCATCAGGGCGCCGAGTGCCGCAAAGCTGGCAGCCATAGGCAGCACGTAGGCCAGCGACAGCGACAGCCCGCGTAGCCCGCCAACCTGGCCGCGCAGCACCACGCCAGACAGGATCGGCAGCATCGGCAGGACGCAGGGCGTGAAGGTCAGGCCGACCCCGGCGAGGAAGAACAGCAGCAGCGACTTCCAGTTCCAGGCAGGGGTGGTGGTGGTCGGCGTGTTGCCAAGGCCTTCGCCATCGATGGTCAGGCGTGCGGTTTCCGGTGGGTAGCACAGGCCTTTGTCGGCGCAGCCCTGGTAGCCCACCAGCAAGGTGAAGGCGCGCGGGTCGTTGCGTGGCAGCTCGATGTCGAGCACACCGTGGTACACCTCGACGTCGCCGAAAAACTCATCGTGCTTGGCTTCGCCCTTGGGGATGTTCGGCGTGCCAAGGGCGATATCGGCCGGTTCCGTGCGGAACTGGAAACGGTGGCGGTAGAGGTAATAGCCATCGGTGGCGACGAAACGCAGCTTGATGGTTTGCGCATCGGCCTGGACCAGGTTGAGCTTGAAGGCTTCGTGCACCGGCAGGAAGTCGGCGTTGTTGGCCAGCGAAGCGGCGCCGAGTGTGGCGCTGGGGCGGTTGTCGAGCAGGCCCGTGGCGAAGGCAGGGCTGGCCAGCAGCAGGAACAGCAGGAAAAACAGGCGGCGCATGGCGGACTCGCGAGGTGGAACGTGCTGGGCATGATAGCGGAGTTGGTGTGGGTTGGGGCCAGTAGTGCCTGCCATGACATATGCGGCGCCTATGAGATCGAGCGCCGCCCGCGCGGCGCATCGCGAGCTGCGCTCGCTCCTACGTTTGTTTCGGGCCAATTATTTCTGTGCGATTTGCGCGCGAACGCCTTGGCGCATGGCGCGATATTGCGTCGTACAAACAAGGCGGTCGCGTGCGCCTGCCACAGGCGTTACTGGCCAATAACAAACGTAGGAGCGAGCGCAGCTCGCGATGCGCCGCGCGGGCGGCGCTCGATCTCACAGGCGCTGAAAGATCCAGGTCAGACTCTGAACGCCCGCACCGCCCGGTTCAGCTCGCCGCCCAGGCTCAGCAAATGCTCGCCTTGCTCACGCCCCTCACCAATACGCTGCAAGTTGTCCTCACCCAGCTCATGAATCCGCTCGCTGTGGTCACGAATTTCGCTCACCGCGCCGCTCTGCTGCGCCGTGACATCGGCAATCCGCACGGCCGTGTCCGAGATGGTACGAATGGCACAGACAATCTCATCCAGTGCTCCGTCTGCCGCCTGGGCCTGATTGGCCGTGGCCTCGGCATGCTCAAGCTGCGCGCGCATCCCGGCCACCGAGCCTCTGGCCGCCTGCTGCAAGCGGTCGATCAGGGCCTGAATCTCGCCGGTAGCGCCTGTGGTGCGCTGTGCCAACGAGCGCACCTCATCGGCCACCACGGCAAAGCCACGGCCCATCTCACCGGCGCGGGCCGCTTCGATCGCGGCGTTCAGTGCCAGCAGGTTGGTCTGCTCGGCAATCGAGCGGATTACCGTCAGTACGCCGCCGATGGTTGCCGACTCTTCCGCCAACTGCTCGATCATGCGGGCGTTGCCTTGCACTTCATCGACCAGGTCACGTAAGCCCGACAGGCTCTGGCCAATTACGGCCTGGCCTTGCTCCACGGCGCGCCCGGCATCGCGGCTGGCATCGGCGGCGGCGCTCGCATCCCCCGCCACTTGCTGAATGGTCGCCTCCAGTTCACCGAGGGCATCGCGGATCTGCCCGGTATCGCCGGCTTGGCGCTCGGCGCCATCGTGCAGCGCGGCGCTCATGCCGGCCAGGGCGTGGCTGCTGCCGGCCACTTGTTCGGCGTTGTGGCGGATGGTGCCGACCAGCTCGACCAGGTACTGGCGCAGGCGGTTGAGCGATTCCTGGATATCGTGCAGTTCGCGGTTGGTCTTGCCCAGGGTGATAGCCTGGGCAAAGTCACCCTCTGCCCAACGCGACAGGGCGGGCGCCAGGCCTGTAAGGGTGCGGGCCAAGCGCCTCTGCAGTGTGTCGATCAGCAGGGCAATCAGCAGGATCAGGCCGATCATCAGGCCTTGGATGATGCGCACTTCGGCAGCGATTTTTGCATGCTGGCCGCGTACCTCGGGCTCCAGCGCGGCGATGGCCTGCTGCACCGCCTCCAGGCGCTGGCGGGTGCTGGCCGCCAGGGCGACGCGGCGCTCGATTTGTTCGCGGGTGCGTTGCAGCTCGGCCGGGTAGCGGCTGAGCAGGCTTTGCAGTTCGCGCTTCAGGCCTACGGCAATGTCTTCCTGCTGGGCGCTGGCCTGGGACGCCAGGCCCATCATCGCGGCGAAGTCGTCGGCGCCGGATTCGGCCGTACGGGTTACGCCGAGCAGGGGCAGACCGTCGACCACCTGGGCCTGGACGCGGATCAGTTGCAGCTCGCGCTCGACTTCGTCGGCCAGCTCCGGGCGGCCGCTGCTGACCAGCTTGTCGCGGGCCAGTGACAGCCGGCCCAGGTGCACGGTGGCGTCGAGCAGTGGCAGCAGGTAACGGTTGGCCTCGGCATTGCCGCTGTCGCGGGCGTAGCCGGCCATTTGTTCAAGGTTCGCCCCCAGCTCCCGCTCGGCTTGCAGCAGCAAGGCTTGTGGGTCGCCGGCCAGCTTGCCAGCGGCCAGCAGTTCATTGGCAGTGAAGGCCTGCAGGCTGTCCAGGCTAGGGCGCAATTGCTCGGCCAGCTCAACGGGCCAGTCGGCCAGGGCGGCCTGCAGCTGCTGGTTGGCTTCCATGGCGGCGGCATGGCGCAGGGCATCGCCGCTGCCCAGGTACGCCTGGATGTTGCGTGCCGCCTGGTTCTGGAACTGTTGGGACAGGCCCAGGTAGCGCTCCATCATCTGGTAGGGGCGCTCCAGGGCCCGCTGCGACCACCACAGGGTTGCGCCCAAGGCGAGGCACACGGTCACCAGCAACAGGGTGTTGAAATTGGTCAGCCACTTCAGGCGCATAGCCGCGAGCTTCCTGGTGAGGGGGAGTGGCGGCTGAAGTTATTGCGATTTTGTGACGCGGTGATGACGGCAAGGGCTTGACGCCAGAAAAAAGTGGCACAGTGCCGGTACGGTTTTAAGTGACTTAGGGCTCTACACGCACTACGCAATTGCGCCCCGCGTGCTTGGCCCGGTACAGCGCTTCGTCCGCCGCACTGGCCATGGTCAGTGCATCCAGCCCCTCGTCCAGCTGTACGACTCCGGCACTGAAGGTGCACTGCAAATCCCGTGGCTGCGCCGGGTAGAGAATCTCGGCAAAGCGCCGGCGAATTTCGTCCAGTACCCTGTGTGCCGCGTCCAGCGCGGTATTGGGCATGACGATGGCGAACTCTTCGCCACCATAGCGGCCAATGAAATCGGTCTTGCGCAAGCGCTGCTTGAGGAACAACGCCAGGCTCTTGATCACCCGATCGCCCATGGGGTGGCCGTGGCGGTCGTTGATCTTTTTGAAGTGGTCGATATCGAGCATGGCAAAGCTCAACGGCTGCAGTTCGCGGCGGGCGCGGAAGCTGCAGTCTTCCAGCAGTTGCAGGATGTGGGTGTGGTTGTACAGCCCGGTCAGGCTGTCGCGCACCATGCGCGCCTTCAAGTGCCGGGCGCGGGCGGCGCGGTTGCGCACGGTGGTGATCAGGTGACGTGAGCGAAAGGGTTTGGTCAAAAAGTCATCACCGCCTTCGCTCATGGCATCCAGCTGCTTGTCCAGGTCGTCCTCGGCTGACAGGTAGATGATCGGCACGCTCACATAACGGTCACTGTGGCGAATCACCTTGGCCAGTTCCGGGCCGGTGCAGGCTGGCATGTACAGGTCGAGGATGATCAGGTCGGGCTGGAAGTCGGCAAGCTCGGCCATGGTACGGATCGGGTCGGTCAGGCTGCGGGTGACCATGCCGGCGCCGGCCAGCACCCGCTCGGTGTACAGGGCCTGGGTTCGCGAGTCGTCGATGATCAGCACGCGCAGCGGGTCGTGCGGGGTGGCATTGGTCAGCAGTTCGACCTTTTCCAGCAGGCTGGAAGCCTCCAGGCTGCCGGTGAGAAAGTCCTGGCCACCGGCGCGTACGGCGGCAAGGCGGGTTGGGGTGTCGGCTTCGTGGTGGCTGAAGAACAGCAGCGGAATATGTCGCGCCAACCCTTGCTGCACCTGGGCGGCCAGCTGCAGGCCTTGGCCCGTACCGGTGAAGTCGACATCCATAATGATGGCCGAAGGCGGGTACTCGCAGATCGAGGCGAGAAACGCCGTAGCATTGGGCAGTGCTTGCACCACCAGGCCGAAGAACTCCAGTTGCTGGGCCAAGCGCTGGGCACGCTCATGATCCTGCAGCAGGATGTACACCGGTTTGCGTGGGGGCGGCAGCAGCAGTGGGTCGAGCGGGTCGTCCTTGCGCAGGCCGTTACGCGTCAGCTGTTGCACGGGGCATTGCGGGCTCGGCTCGACTGCTTTGCTCATGTCCTGGCTACTTATAGGTTGGGATGTGCAGGGGCAATGATGGCTCTATGCTAGCAGCTCTTTTCAAGCGCGTGACTGCCCTGCATCAACAAAGCGGCCAGAACGAATATTCAGTTACTGACTGAATGGTCGCTTATGCGTACGGTGGTGTCTGCTTTATAGTGCTGCCACGCGGGCTTGCCGTGGCACCCTGGCGCAGGCCTGTGGTCCAAGCCCCTGAACCGTCGTGACTGATTAAGGACAAAGCCATGCTGGACTGGAAAAACCGCGAGGCCAAAGCCGAGCCCCGTGAGCGTGTCGATGGCCGCGGCGCTGCCGCCCGTAGCTACCTTGGCGGCCTGTGGAGCCGCGCCCTGGGGACCCTGATCGGGTTGTACCTGCTGGTGTGTATCGGCCTTGGCTGGTACTGGAGCCAGGAGCCCGCGCTGTTCCCGGTGCAGCAGAATGCCCAGGCCGCTGCCGAGCGCAATGGCCAGCAAATGGTGGTGGGCTACACCACCCTCGAAACCCTCAAGACCGTTGCCGGCACCTTGCTGAACAAGCCGGGCGGCTACATTTCCAACGACCGCTTCCCGCCAGGGCTGTGGATGGACAACATGCCGAGTTGGGAATATGGCGTGCTGGTCCAGGTACGCGACCTGTCGCGCGCGCTGCGCAAGGACTTCGCCCGGTCGCAGTCGCAGTCCACCGAAGACGCCGACCTGGCCAAGGCCGAGCCGCGATTCAACTTCGACAACAAGAGCTGGATCTTGCCATCGAGCGAGTCGGAGTTCGAAGAGGGCATCAAGTCGCTGTCCCGCTACCAGACTCGCCTGGCTGCTGGCGACAAGGGCGCGATCTTCTACACCCGTGCCGACAACCTGAACAACTGGCTGGGTGACGTGGCCACTCGCCTGGGCTCGCTGTCGCAGCGGCTGTCGGCCAGCGTTGGCCGGGTCAAGCTCAACAGCACGCTGAAGACCGAGTCGGTCGTCGCCGGCCAGGCGCCGCAAGTGGACGAGGAGTTGGTGGAAACCCCGTGGCTGCAGATTGACAACGTGTTCTATGAAGCCCGTGGCCAGGCGTGGGCGCTGTCGCACCTGCTGCGTGCTATCGAGGTGGACTTTGCCGATGTGCTGGCCAAGAAGAACGCCACGGTCAGCGTGCGCCAGATCATCCGCGAGCTGGAAGCCTCGCAAGAGCCGCTGTGGAGCCCAATGGTGCTGAACGGCAGTGGCTTCGGCATGTGGGCCAACCACTCGCTGGTCATGGCCAACTACATTTCCCGGGCCAACGCCGCGGTTATCGACCTGCGTCAGTTGCTGTCGCAGGGTTGATGATGGCTATCAGCCCAACCGAGGCCGCCCACCGTGCGGCTTCCGACCGCGAACTGGTCACCTGGGTGGACGAAGCCGACCAGGTGCTGGGCGCGTTGCCCCGTGCCGAGTTGCGTGAGCGCGGGTTGATCGGGCGTTGTACGTTCATCTTGCTGTTCAACAGTGCCGGTGAGCTGTGTGTGCATCGTCGCACCCTGAGCAAGGCGCTGTACCCAGGCTATTGGGATGTGGCGGCAGGCGGCATGGTCGCGGCCGGGGAGGCGTATGCCGAGTCGGCCGCACGCGAGCTGGCCGAAGAGCTGGGGATTGAAGGTGCGCAGCTGCGTTTCCACGAGCGGTTCTACTTTGACCAGCCGGACAACCGTCTGTGGTGTGCGGTGTATTCGGCGGTGTCCGATGCGCCATTGCGACTGCAGCCGGAAGAGGTGATCGAGGCGCGGTTCATTGGCCTGGAGCAGGCTGAGCAGGAAAGCCTCAGCAAGCCATATTGCCCGGACTCGTTGGCGGCGTTGCAGCGCTACAAGCTTAGCTTGAAATAAAGCAGGGGCCGCTTTGCGGCCCGATCGCGACACAAGGCCGCTCCTACAAGAGGTCGCGTCCCCCGGCCTTGCGCGGTCTCCTGTAGGAGCGGCCTTGTGTCGCGATCGGGCTGCAAAGCAGCCCCAATACGCGAAGGGTCGCAAAACATTCGCAAAATGCCGCAATCCTGTACTTAGCAACGGCTGCATTTATCGTTACACTGCGCGCCCTTTTCGGGCTGTCGCAAGTCTTGCGGCAGTAGCGCCGCCCCTGCCAGAGTGGGGCTTCGCGGTCGGCCTCAACCCCAAGGCACGACCAGTTTTTGTCCTCAGCACAGAGGAACAAAAGTGGCCAAGAAAGCTTCTTCCTTTTCCGCCCTTGGCGGTCTCGTGTATTCCACCGACGCTGGTCGGCACTGCCCTGACTGTGGCCAGCCAGTGGATGCCTGCATCTGCAAGCAGCAAATTATCCCCGAAGGCGACGGCATTGCCCGTGTGCGCCGTGAGAGCAAAGGCCGTGGCGGCAAAACCGTGACCACCGTCACCGGCGTGCCGCTGCCGCCCGACCAGCTCAAAGAGCTGGCGACCACGCTCAAGCGCCGCTGCGGTACCGGCGGCGCTCTGAAGGACGGGGTTATCGAGATCCAGGGCGACCATGTCGAGCTGTTGATCGGCGAGCTGACCAAACAGGGTTTCAAGGCGAAAAAGTCCGGCGGCTGAGGCCATCGCGCGATTTTTTGCCCAGCGCTTTCTAAACTCGTTCCCGTGGCCAGGGTCTATGCCTGAACACGGATGAATCGTCATTTTCAGCTTTTACACTCGCTCCGCTGCCTGCGGGGCAGTGTCTTCGACTTATCTATAGGGGACTTGAATGTCCGTACGACGCACACGCAAAGACGATGGTAGCCAATGGACCGTGGCCGACAGCCGCAGTGTTTATGGCATCCGCCATTGGGGCGCTGGTTATTTCGCCATCAATGAAGCCGGGCGCGTCGAAGTGCGCCCCAACGGCCCCAACAGCGCGCCGATCGACCTGTACGAACAGGTTGACGAACTGCGCCAGAGCGGCCTGTCGCTGCCCTTGCTGGTGCGCTTCCCCGACATTCTGCAGGACCGCGTACGCCAGCTGACTGGTGCGTTCGATGCCAACATCGCGCGCCTGGAGTACCAGAGCCAGTACACCGCGCTGTACCCGATCAAGGTCAACCAGCAGGAAGCGGTGGTGGAAAACATCATCGCCACGCAAAACGTTTCCATTGGCCTGGAAGCCGGCTCCAAACCCGAGCTGCTGGCCGTACTGGCGCTGGCGCCGAAGGGCGGCACCATCGTCTGCAACGGCTACAAGGACCGTGAGTTCATTCGCCTGGCGTTGATGGGCCAGAAGCTCGGCCACAACGTGTTCATCGTCATCGAGAAAGAGTCGGAAGTGGCGCTGGTGATCGAAGAGGCCGCCGAGCTGAAGGTGAAACCGCAGGTCGGCCTGCGCGTGCGCCTGTCGTCGCTGGCTTCGAGCAAGTGGGCCGATACCGGTGGCGAAAAGTCCAAGTTCGGTTTGTCTGCCGCCCAGCTGCTCTCTGTAGTACAGCGCTTCCGCGATGCAGGCCTGGACCAGGGCATTCGCCTGCTGCACTTCCACATGGGGTCGCAGATCGCCAACCTGGCTGACTATCAGCACGGTTTCAAGGAAGCCATCCGTTACTACGGCGAACTGCGTGCGCTGGGCCTGCCGGTCGACCACATCGACGTTGGCGGTGGCCTGGGCGTGGACTACGACGGCACCCACTCGCGCAATGCCAGCTCGATCAACTACGACATGGACGACTACGCCGGCGTGGTGGTGGGCATGCTCAAGGAGTTCTGCGACGCGCAGGGCCTGCCGCACCCGCACATCTTCTCCGAGAGTGGCCGCTCGTTGACAGCGCACCACGCCATGCTGGTGATCCAGGTGACCGACGTCGAGAAACACAACGACGACGTGCCCACCATCGAGAACAAGGAAGCCCTGCCCGAGACCGTGCAGTGGCTGGTCGACCTGCTTGGCCCGACCGATATCGAGATGGTCACCGAGACTTACTGGCGCGCCACCCACTATATGGGTGACGTGGCCGCGCAGTATGCCGATGGCAAGATCAGCCTGGGCGAGAAGGCACTGGCTGAACAGTGCTATTTTGCCGTCTGCCGCCGCCTGCACAACTCGCTCAAGGCCCGCCAGCGCTCGCACCGTCAGGTGCTGGACGAGCTGAACGACAAGCTGGCCGACAAGTACATCTGCAACTTCTCGGTGTTCCAGAGCCTGCCGGACACCTGGGCCATCGGCCAGGTACTGCCGATCATCCCGCTGCACCGCCTGGACGAAGAGCCGATGCGACGTGCGGTATTGCAGGACCTGACCTGCGACTCCGACGGCAAGATCAACCAGTACGTTGATGAGCAGAGCATCGAGACCAGCATGCCGGTGCATGCGCTGAAGGAGGGCGAGGACTACCTGCTGGGCGTGTTCCTGGTCGGTGCCTACCAGGAAATCCTGGGCGATATGCACAACCTGTTCGGTGACACCGACTCGGTGAACATCTACCAGAATGCCGACGGCAGCGTGTACCACGCCGGTATCGAGACCCACGACACCATCGAGGACATGCTGCGCTACGTGCACCTGTCGCCGGAGGAGTTGATGACGCATTACCGCGACAAGGTGGCCAGCGCCAAGATCACCGCACGTGAGCGTACCCAGTTCCTGGATGCCTTGCGCCTTGGGTTGACCCGGTCTTCGTACTTGTCGTCGTAACCGCCGGGGCCGCTTTGCGGCCCATCGCGACACAAGGCCGTTCCTACAGCGGATCGCGCAGTAATTGCCATACGCGATTTCCCTGTAGGAGCGGCCTTGCGTCGCGAACTGAGGGCGCAGCCCTCACGGCGTCATACCCGGTAATGATCCGCCTACGCCATCCCTCATTGCGACACCTATCCTGCGAATGCAATGTTCAAAGGAATTCGACATGGACCGTCACGGCAATCATCGCTTGCGCCAAGGGCGCTTTTCAGAGTCAGGCAGGCTTTATCTGCTAACTACCGTTACCCGCCAACGGCGCCCGCTGTTCCAGAACCTCTGGTTTGCACGAGCGGCCATTAATCAATTGCGCCTGAGTGATCATGAAGGTAGTTGCCGTACGTTGGCTTGGGTTCTGATGCCAGACCATCTGCATTGGTTGATCGAGCTTGGGCCTACCAGCCTGGACAAACTCATGTGTGCTTTCAAGTCACGCAGCAGTTGTGCGCTTTACCGTATAGGTGCCGAGCGAAAGCACATCTGGCAGCCTGGCTTTTATGACCGGGCATTGCGCAAGGATGAGGATGTAAGGGCTGCTGCCCGCTACATCATCGCCAACCCGATTCGGGCGGGTCTGGTTCGACGAGCGGGCGAGTACCCACATTGGAATTGTGTGTGGCTGTGAGCCGGCAGGTGAGGGCTTCGCCCTCATTTCGCGACACAAGGCCGCTCCTACAGGGATCACGATACCGAGCCGTTCCGCGATCCCGGCATTACCGAACCCACTCACCTTTCTGCTGCAACCGCCACCCCACCCACCCCAGCGTCACCGCCCGCAACCCCATGAACCCGAGAAACGCCAACCACAGCCCATGGTTGCCGAACCCGTTCATGGCCACCGCCACCGGCAGTGCAATCAGTACCGACACCACCATCGCATTGCGCATCTCCCGCGCCCGCGTCGCACCGATGAACAACCCATCCAGCAAGTAACTCCACACTGCAATCAACGGCAGTACCGCCAGGTAGGGCAAATACGGATAGGCCGCATTGCGCACGCTTTCGATGTCGGTCTGCAGGTCGATGAACAAGTGCCCGCCCAGCAGGAACAACCCGGCAAACCCCAAACTGGTGATCAGCGACCAGCCACAGGCCACCACCAACGAACGGCGCAAGGTGTCGCGGTCGCGGGCACCAATGGCATGGCCGCACAGGGCCTCGACCGCATGCGCCAGCCCGTCGAGGGCATAGGCCGTCAGCAGCAGGCCATTGAGCAGCAGGGCGTTGGCCGCCACCGTGGCCTCACCCAGGCGCGCCCCCTGCACAGTAATCAGCAGGAACACCAGTTGCAGCGCCAGGCTGCGCAGGAAGATATCGCGGTTGACCGCCAGCAGCGGGCGCCAGGCCTGCCAGCGTTTGAGCGCTGCCCAGGCGATCTGCCCCGGGTAGGCACGCAGTGCCGGGCGGGTCAGGGCCAGGCCGAACAGCGCGGCGCTCCATTCGGCAATGACCGAAGCCCGTGCCGACCCCAGTACGCCCCAATCCAGGCCCAGCACGAACCACAGGTTCAGGACGATGTTCAGCAGGTTGGTGGTCAGCAGGATGGCCAGTGGCGCCCGGGCGTTCTGGGTGCCCAGAAACCAGCCAACCAGCGCATAGCTGGCAAGCGCCGCGGGCAGGCCAAGCAGGCGGGTATGGAAGAAGTCTTCGGTGGATTGCTGCAGGGCTGCACTGGGTTGCATCGCATGCAGTGCCAGCTGGCTGAACGGCAGAGCCAGCAGGCCGATCATCAGGGCGAAACCGACCGCCAAAAGCAGCCCTTGTACCAGCACCTGGCGCAACGCGGCGCCGTCGCCACGGCCAGCGGCCTGTGCGGCGAAGCCAGTGGAGCCCATGCGCAGGAAGCCCATCAGGCCAACCATGAAGGTGAACAAAGTGGCGCCCACGGCCACGGCGCCTAGCTGGTGGGCGTGGGGGAGGTGGCCGATGACGGTGCTGTCGACCAGCGCCACCAGCGGTACGGAGATGTTGGACAAGATCATCGGTGCGGCCAGCGCCCAGACCTTGTGGTGGGTAGGGCGGTGGCGCCAGTCGGCGGAGAGTTGGGACATTTGCTTACCAAGGGGCTTGGGGCCGCTGTACGCCCCTTTAACGAAGGCCACAGTGTAACCACCAGGCAACCATTTCGCGCGACCGTGGTCTTACTGGGCGCGCAACGCCGGGTGCCGCACCTGACGTTGCGCTATAGTTGCTGCCCTCACGTACACGCTGCCCAAGAGTTCCTACTCCATGTTCAACAAAGGATTGTTGCTGGCCTGCGCGCTGGCGTTGCTCAGTGCCTGTGACTCATCCGCGCCGGACAAACCGGCGCCGGACAAACCGGCGGCCACCGCGCCCGCCGAAGCCCTCGCCCCCAAACGCGAAGACCCGGCCGTGCTCGCCAAGCGCTACGAGGGCCGCGAACTCACGGTGCTGGATGTATCCGAAGTGCAGCTCGATGGCGCTGCGACGCTGTCGATCAGCTTCTCCGCGCCGCTGGATGCCAAGCAGGACTTCGCCACCAAGGTGCACCTGGTCGACACCGTCAAAGGCAAGCTAGACGGCGCCTGGGAGCTCTCCGACAACCAGATGGAACTGCGCCTGCGTCACCTGGAACCGCAGCGCAAGCTGGTGCTGACCGTCGACAAGGGCCTGCTGGCGGTCAACGGCAAGCAACTGGACAGTGAATCGATCACCCAGCTGGAAACCCGCGACATGCAGCCGACCATCGGCTTTGCCAGCCGCGGCTCGCTGCTGCCCACGCGCCTGGCCGAGGGGCTGCCGGTGATTGCCCTGAACGTCGACAAGGTCGATGTCGAGTTTTTCCGGGTGAAGCCGGAAATGCTCTCGTCTTTCCTGGCCAGCTGGGGGCGCAACAGCAGCCTGTACTACTACCAGTCCAAGGAAACCCTGGACATGGCCGAGCTGGTCTACAGCGGCCGCTTCGACCTCAACCCTGCCCGCAACACCCGCGAAACCGTGCTGCTGCCCATCGCCGGCATCAAGCCGCTGCAGGACCCGGGCGTGTACCTGGCAGTGATGCGTGCTTCGGGCACTTACGACTACTCGCAGCCGGCGACCCTGTTCACCCTCAGCGACATCGGCGTGTCGGCGCACCGCTACCGCGACCGCCTGGACGTGTTCGCGCAGGCGCTGGAAGGCGGCAAGGCGATGAGCGGCGTCAATCTCGAAATCCATGACGAGAAGGGCAAGTTGCTGGCCCAGGCCAGCACCGATGGCAAGGGCCACGCCCAGCTGCCGATCACGTCCAAGGCCGATACCCTGATTGCTACCCAAGGTGTGCACACCACCCTGCTGCGCCTGAACACCGCCGCCCTGGACCTGGCCGAGTTCGACATTACCGGCCCGCAAGCCAACCCGTTGCAGTTCTTCATCTTCGGCCCGCGTGACCTGTATCGCCCAGGCGAAACGGTGCTGCTCAACGGCCTTCTGCGCGACCAGGACGGCAAGCCGGTCAAGGCCCAGCCGGTGAGTGTGGAAGTGCGTCGCCCGGATGAGCAGGTGAGCCGCAAGTTCGTCTGGGAGGCCGACAGCAATGGCTTGTACCAATACCAGTTGCAGCTCGCCACCGAGGCCCCGACTGGCCGTTGGCAACTGCTGCTCGACCTGGGCGGCGGGCGCAAGCAGGTGTATGAATTTCTCGTCGAGGACTTCCTGCCTGAACGCCTGGCGCTGGAGCTGAAGGGCAGCAGCACGCCGCTGTCGCCGGAGGAGGATGCGCGCATCCAGGTCAATGGCCGTTACCTCTATGGCGCCCCGGCTGCCGGTAATCGCCTGAGTGGCCAGGCCTATGTGCGTCCCCTTCGCGAAGCGGTGCCTGCGCTGCCGGGCTACCAGTTCGGCTCGGTCACCGAAACCGAGCTGAACCAGGACCTGGAGCTGGACGAAGTCACGCTCGATCAGGCTGGCAAGGCCGTGGTCGATATCGAAAGCCGTTGGGCCGAAGCCCGCTCACCGCTGCAACTGACCGTGCAGGCCAGCCTGCAGGAGTCCGGTGGCCGGCCGATCACCCGTCGTCTGGAGCAACCGATCTGGCCTGCCGAGCGCCTGCCGGGCCTGCGTGGCCTGTTCGAGGGTGAGGAAACCGATAGCGACGGGCCGGTGGAGTTCGAATTCCTGGTGGCCGACCGCGACGGCAACAAGCTGGCGGCCAACGACCTCAAGGTACGTCTGATTCGCGAGCGTCGAGACTACTACTGGAACTACTCGCAGAGCGATGGCTGGAGCTACGCCTACAACGAGAAGTTCCTCACCCAGCGTGAGGAGACCGTTAGCGTCAAGGCCGGCTCCACGGCCAAACTGAGCTTCCAGGTTGAATGGGGCCCGTACCGCGTGGAGGTCGAAGACCCGCAGACCGGCCTGGTGTCCAGCGAGCGCTTCTGGGCCGGTTATCGCGCCCAAGATAACGCCGAAGGCGGCGCGGTGCGCCCGGACCAGGTCAAGCTGGCGCTGGATAAACCGTCCTACGCCGATGGCGCTACTGCCAAGGTCACCGTCACGCCACCTGCTGCTGGCAGCGGCTACCTGATGATCGAGTCCAGCGATGGCCCGCTGTGGTGGCAGGAGATCGACGTGCCCGCCGAGGGCAAGACCTTTGATGTGCAACTGGACAACGCCTGGGCGCGCCACGACCTTTACATCAGCGCGCTGGTGATTCGCCCTGGAGAGCGCAAGGCCAACGCCACACCAAAACGCGCCGTGGGTGTGCTGCACCTGCCGTTGGACCGCGCCGAACGCAAGCTGGCGGTGAGCCTGCAGGCACCCGAAAAAATGCGCCCGAAACAGCCGCTGACCGTAAAGGTGAAAGCCACCAATGCCGATGGCAGCGTGCCCAAGCAGGTGCATGTGCTGTTGTCTGCGGTGGACGTGGGCATCCTCAACATCACTGATTTCAAAACCCCGGATCCGTTTGCCAGCCTGTTCGGGCGCAAGGCCTATGGTGCCGACCAACTGGACATCTACGGCCAGTTGATCGAAGCCGGCCAGGGCCGCCTGGCGAGCCTGGCGTTTGGCGGTGACGCGGCAATGGCCAAGGGTGGCAAGCGCCCTAACACCACGGTCACCATCGTCGCCCAGCAGAGCCTGCCGGTGACCCTGGACGACAAGGGTGAGGGCCAGGCCACGGTCGATATCCCCGACTTCAACGGCGAACTGCGGCTGATGGCCCAGGCCTGGACCGAAGAACACTTCGGCATGGCAGAAGGCAAAACCGTGGTCGCTGCACCGTTGATTGCCGAGCTGTCGGCACCGCGCTTCCTGGCCGGTGGCGACCGCACCAGCCTGGCACTGGACCTGGCCAACCTGTCGGGCCGTGCTCAACAGTTGAACGTTGAAATCACCACCGATGGGCAACTGAGCCTGGCGGCCAACGCCGTGCAGAGCGTTAACCTGACCGAAGGCCAGCGCTCGACACTGATGATCCCGGTACAGGCCCAAGGGGGCCTGGGGCAGGGTAAAGTGCATGTGCGGGTCACTGGCCTGCAGTTGCCAAACGAGCCCGCCACCGCGTTCGAGCGTGAGTGGACATTGGGCGTGCGCCCAGCTTATCCGGCGATGCTCAAGCACTACCGCGTGGCGTTGAAAGACCAGCCATGGACCTTGCCTGAAGCGGACCTGGCAGCTTTCGAACCTGCCGGCCTGGAAGCCAGCCTGGCCTTGTCGAGCCGGCCGCCGCTGAACCTGGCCGAGCAGATTCGCGCGTTGGAAGCCTACCCCTACGGTTGCCTGGAACAGACCACCAGCGGCCTGTACCCGTCGTTGTACGCTGATGCCGATAGCCTCAAACGCCTGGGCATCAAGGGCGAGCCGGCGCAGGTGCGCAAGCGCAAGATCGAAATGGGCATCGAGCACCTGCTGGGCATGCAGCGCTACAACGGCAGCTTTGGCCTGTGGAGTTCGGACAGCGAAGAAGAGTACTGGCTCACCGCCTACGTCACCGACTTCCTGCTGCGTGCCCGTGACCAAGGTTACGGCGTGCCGGCCGAAGCGCTGAAGAAGGCCAGCGAGCGCCTGCTGCGCTACCTGCAGGAACGCAACCTGATCGAAGTCGACTACAGCGAAAATGCCGACCACACTCGCTTTGCCGTGCAGGCCTACGCGGCGCTGGTGCTGTCGCGCAGCCAGCAGGCGCCATTGGGTGCCCTGCGAGGCCTGTTCGAGCGCCGCGCCGATGCCCGTTCTGGCCTACCGCTGGTGCAATTGGCGGTGGCACTGGACAAGATGGGTGACAAACCGCGTGCCGAGCAAGCCTTGCAGGCGGGCCTGGGCATCAGCCGTGGCAAAGGCTGGATGGCCGATTACGGCAGCGCCCTGCGTGACCAGGCGCTGATCCTGGCACTGCTGCAGGAAAGCAACCTGGCCAGCAGCCAGGTCGATCAGCGCCTGTTCGCCTTGTCGGATGAGCTGGCGGCCAACCGCTGGCTGTCTACCCAGGAGCGCAATGCACTGTTCCTTGCCGGCCGTAGCCTGCTGGGCAAGCCGGAAGGCAAGTGGCAGGCACGCCTGGACAGTGCTGGCGAGGTGCGCGAGTTCAACAATGCCGAGGCCGGCATGAAGCTGGAAGGCCCGCTACTGGCATCGCCGCTGAGTGTGCAGAACGAAGGCAGCGAGACGCTGTACCAGCAGTTGACCTTGTCGGGCTACCCACGCCAGGCGCCTGCTGCTGGCGGCAATGGCCTGCAGATTCGCCGAGAGTACTTGGGCATGAATGGCCAGCCGCTGGACCTGCACAACCTGCGCAGTGGTGACTTGGTGCTGGTGCACCTGGCGCTCAAGGCTGAAGACCGTGTACCGGATGCGCTGGTGGTGGATTTGCTGCCAGCAGGCCTGGAGCTGGAAAACCAGAACCTGGCGCAAAGCGCCGCCAGCCTGGACAACGCCAGCAGCGCGGTGAAGGAGTGGCGCGAGTCTATGCAGAACGCCAGTGTGGTGCACCAGGAGTACCGTGATGATCGTTATGTTGCCGCGCTCAAGCTCGACAGCTACGGCACCACGCACCTGTTGTATCTGGCGCGGGCGGTGACCCCGGGCACCTACCGCGTACCGCCGCCGCAGGTTGAGTCGATGTACCGGCCGAACCTGCAGGCTGTGGGCGATGGGCAAGGGGAGATGACCGTAAAAGCCCGCTGAGGCTACGCGGTCTGTTGTAGGAGCGGCCTTGTGTCGCGATCGGGCCGCAAAGCGGCCCCAAAACCTGAGCGCGCGGAGCAACTGTGGTACCGCGTCGCCAGGTTTTGCGGCCGCTGCGCGCCCGATCGCGACGCAAGGCCGCTCCTACAGGAATGGCGCAGTTTCTAGTGAATCACCCAACTCATCACCCACAACCCCAGCACCAGCCAGATGATCCCGAGGATGATCGAGGCGCGCATGAACGCACGGATTGCCGAGTACAGCAGCATAAGGCCGATGATCAGGGCCAGGATGCTGAGTAGCGAGGTGTCCATGCCCAAGGTGCGCGCCAGGCCGTCGATGAAATTGCCACCGGCATTGGCCAGCAGGTTGAACAGCCCGCTCAATGCGTCGACGATGAAGCGGATCAACGACCCCAGTGCCTGGCCCAACCACTCGAAAAAACCTTCTACATGCATAGTTGCTTCCTGATGAACGAATCGGCGAGGTTGCCGTCCCAAAGCCTTTGGCCATTACCTGGCCAGGTCGGTTCCCGATGCCAAGCTTAGCGCGGCCACATCGCCATGCGGGCAGGATGTTGCGTGCCACGCTGATCGGCGTGCTGGTGCTGTGCGGCCTGTTGTGGCTTGCTGATCGTATCTGGCCGCTGCCCATGCCGGGCGACGACCTGGCCCGGGTGGTGCTGGCCGAGGACGGGACGCCGTTGTGGCGCTTTGCCGATGCTGATGGCGTGTGGCGCTACCCGGTCAGCCCCGAACAGGTGTCGCCGCTGTACCTGCAGGCCTTGCTGACTTACGAGGACCGCTGGTTCTACAGCCACCCTGGGGTCAATCCACTGGCCTTGGCCCGCGCTGCCTGGTTGAACCTGCGCGGTGGGCGCGTGGTGTCGGGCGGCAGTACGTTGTCGATGCAGGTGGCGCGCCTGCTCGACCCGCACGACCGCACCCTGGCTGGCAAACTGCGTCAGTTGTGGCGTACGGCGCAGCTGGAATGGCACTTGTCCAAGCGCGAAATCCTGCAGATCTACCTGGACCGCGCGCCGTTCGGCGGCACCTTGCAGGGCGTGGCCGCGGCCAGCTGGGCGTACCTGGGCAAGTCGCCCTTGCACCTGACACCCGCTGAAGCGGCGCTGCTGGCGGTGCTGCCCCAGGCACCCAGCCGGCTGCGCCCAGACCGCCACCACGAGCGTGCTCAGCGCGCGCGCGACAAGGTGTTGCAGCGCCTGGCCGAATACCAAGTGTGGCCTGAGCGGCAAATCCGCGAGGCGGCCGAGGAACCGTTGGTGTTGGCGCCACGCCAGGAGCCGGCCCTGGCACCCTTGCTGGCCCGGCGCCTGAACAGCGCCGACAGCCCGCCACTGATTCGCACCACGCTCGATGCCGCACTTCAGCGGCGCCTCGAAGACCTGCTGCTGGGTTGGCGCGCCCGGCTACCGGAGCGCACCTCGGCCGCCGTCCTGGTGGTCGATGCGCAGACCATGGCGGTGCGCGCTTACCTGGGCTCGATAGATTTGGCGGACGAGCGCCGTTTTGGCCATGTCGATATGGTGCGCTCGCTGCGTTCGCCCGGTTCCACCCTCAAGCCGTTTCTCTACGGCATGGCGCTGGACGATGGCCTGATCCATTCCGAATCGCTGCTGCAGGATGTGCCACGGCGTTATGGCGATTATCGCCCCGGCAACTTCTCCATGGGCTTCAGCGGCCCGGTCTCGGCCAGCTCGGCGCTGGCCCTGTCGCTCAACCTGCCGGCCGTGCAATTGCTGGAGGCCTATGGCCCGAAACGCTTTGCCGCGCAGCTGCGCATGGCGGGCGTGCCGCTGATATTGCCGCCGCTGGCCGAGCCCAACCTGTCGTTGATACTGGGGGGCGCCGGCAGCCGGCTGGAAGATTTGGTGGGTGGCTACGCGGCGCTGGCACGGGACGGTAACAGTGCGAAGGTGCGTTTGCAGCCGCAGGACCCGCTGGTAGAGCGACGCCTGTTGTCGCCAGGCGCGGCGTGGATCATCCGACGCATCCTCAGTGGCCAGGCTCGCCCCGACCGCGACCCGCATGCCGAACTGGTGCAGCGCCCGCAACTGGCCTGGAAAACCGGCACCAGCTATGGCTTTCGCGATGCCTGGTCGATCGGCGTAGGGCCGCGCTACCTGATCGGCGTGTGGATCGGTCGCCCCGATGGCACGCCGGTTCCCGGGCAATTTGGCCTGGCTTCGGCGGCGCCGCTGATGCTGCAGGTGCATGACCTGCTGAGCAACCGTGACAGTCAGCGTGGCATCAGCGTGCCAGTGGCGCGTGTACCGGCAAACGTCGGTGTGGCGGCGATCTGCTGGCCGCTGGGCCAGCCGATGAGCAAGCAGGACCCCAACTGCCGACGCCAGCGCTTCGCCTGGACCCTGGATGGCACTACGCCGCCAACCTTGCAGGCCGCTGACCAACCGCTGGGCCTGGGTTTGCGCGAAAACGTGTGGGTCAACGACCAGGGCCTGCGTGTCGATGGCAGTTGCCCGGGCGCCAAGCCCCGTGAAATCGCCTTGTGGCCGGCGCCGTTGGAGCCCTGGCTGCCCCGCCTCGAACGGCGCGCGGCGCGTCTGCCCGCCCTCGACCCGGCCTGCCCGCCGCAACTACCGGCCAGCGCGCCACCGCTGTCGATCGTGGGCGTGCGCCCCGGCGATAATCTGCGTCGCCCAGCCACCAGCAGTGAGCCGCTGCAATTGCATGTATCGGCGTTGGGTGGTGGTGGACGGCGCTGGTGGTTCCTCAACGGCCAGCCGCTGGGTGAAACCCAAGGGCAGGACAGCTTGCTGCTGCGCTTGCCCCAGGTCGGGCAGGCCGAACTCAGCGCGCTGGACGAAAGTGGCGAGACGGCGCGGGTGGCGTTCCAGGTCAGCGAGTAGGTGTTCGACGGCAGCCGGGCCAGCACCTACGCTTGCAGGTGAGGGGGGTGAGCGGCGGGTGCCCCACAACCCAAGGGAACATGGAGCGCCCTATGCGTCCTCTGGCCGTGCCCCTGCTGTTGCTGCCCTGGGCGCTTGCGGCCCAGGGCGAGCCGTTGCCGGGTTTTCTCGACAGCCATGAATACGAGCGACGCTTGCCCAGCGCCAACCTGCCTATTGCGGCCTACCGCCTCGTCAGCCCCAACATACGGCTGGCCGAGGCGGCTATCCACAAGCCTGACTGGGCTTCGGCCAATACCCCGCTGATACTGCAAAAAGTACGCTTCGAGGGCGGCACGGTGTTCCCCCTGAGCGACCTGCGTGAGCACTACCAAGCGCTGATAGGGCGCCAGACCACGTTGGGTGAATTGCAGCAATATACCGAGCGGCTGACCCAGCGTTATCGGCAGCAGGGCTACTTGTTGTCGTATGCCTATCTGCCACCGCAGGATGTGGCAGAGGGTAGGGTCAGCGTGGTGCTGGTCGAAGGTTACCTCCGTGATTACCGCGTGGACGGCGATATCGGCCCGGCCAGCGAGTATTTGCAACAGTTGCTGGCGCGCCTTGAGGCTGAGCGGCCGCTGACGCGGGAAACGCTGGAGCGTTTTCTGGGCCTGGCCGCGCGCATGCCTGGTGTGTCGGTAGAGGCCGAGCTGACAATGGCGCAGGCCGCTGATGGCGCCGCCCGGCTGACCCTGCATGCGCGGCGCAAGCCATTCGGCGCCGCTGTGACGGTGACCGACTCCAGCCGCGACACTGCACAGGCGTTGTTCACGGCAACCAGCAATGCCCAGACCCGCCATGGTGAACAACTCACGGCCAGTTGGCTGCTGCCTCCAGGGGACGACCAGGTCCATTACCAGCGTCTGGACTACAGCCAGTACCTGGACGCCGCCGGCAGTCAACTGCTGCTGTCGGCTTCGCGCTACCGCAGCGAGCCCGGCACGCGCATACGCCTTGACCATGGTCGCGATATCACCCGCGAGCACGACAGCGAGCGCTATGCGATAGGGCTTCGTCAGCCGGTGATCGTCAGGCCGGATGAGTGGCTGGTGGTTCAGGGGCACTTGTACGCAGTTCGTGAGCGCGATGAAGACCACACGGATGAGCAGCCATCGTCTCGGGACTACGACACCTACGTGCGTGCGCTGTCGTTCGAGGGCGATTGGCGCGAGATGGAGCAGAGGCGTATGCGTATCGTCAGTGCTGGGGTCTATCAGGGCCTGGATTACCTTGGGGCTCGAAGCGATGCCGACTACGACCTGGACTTTCTGCGGCTGCGGCTTTCCGGCTTGCAGAGCGACGCACTGCTGGATAACTGGCAGGGCGTGGTGTCCGGGGCCTTGTACTGGAGTGATGACAAGTTGCCCGACAGCGAGCGCGCGGGTTTTGGCGGGCAGAGTTTTGGCCGTGGATACCCGCGTGACCAGGCGGACGGGGACAAGGGCTGGGGTGTGGCTTACGAGCTGAGCTACAGCATGCAGGGGAGCGGGCTGGCGCTGGTTCAGCCATATGCGGCAGTGGACACGGCGCAGGCCTGGCATAACCGAGGGCCGGTGGAGGATGCCCACCTGGCGTCGCTGGCGTTTGGTGTGCGGTTAGGAGATGGGCGCGTGTTCAATGTGGCGCTGGAAGTGGCCAAGCCGTTGGCGGATGTGGCGCTCGATAGCCTGGACCGTGGGCCTCGGCTGACCTTGAGCGTTGACGTTCAACTGTAGGGGCCGCGAAGCAGCCCCGGTAATTTACACGCTGCCCCCTCAATGGGTGGTAAACCGCTGATGCACCGGCGATGAGCTAGGGGTAAGCGCCAGTGCCAGCTGGGTGCGGTTGTGCATGTGGGTCAGGCGCAACACCTGTGACACGTAAAGCTTCACGGTATTCTCGGTAATGCCCAGCTCACAGGCGATCTGGTAATTGGTCTTGCCTTTGCTGACCAGGCGCGCCACTTCCAATTGGCGTGGCGACAGCTTCTCGAACGCCGCTGGCAGTTCGCTTTCGCTTTCCTCCACGTCACTGGCACGCCGGTGGGTGCCTTGGCCACGGGCTTTTTCCAGGTCCTGATACAGTTCGTCCACTGAGTCGGCCAGCTCTTGCAGGCGCTGGTTCAACCCACCCAGATCACGGAAGTTTCGCTGGCGCTCCAGCAAGGCTTCTTCCTGCCGGCGTACGCCCGCCAGCAGCTCGTCAAGGTCCATCGGCTTCTGGTAGTAGTCGGCAAAGCCTTCGCGTAGCGCGCGGATCACGTCCTGTTTCTCGGCACGCCCAGTCAACATGATGGCTTCGAACATGCGCGGGCTGCCGTCGAGCCCCTTCAAGGCGCGTACCAGCTCAATGCCATCTC
Source organism: Pseudomonas sp. LFS074 (assembly GCF_047978165.1). Taxonomy (NCBI): domain Bacteria; kingdom Pseudomonadati; phylum Pseudomonadota; class Gammaproteobacteria; order Pseudomonadales; family Pseudomonadaceae; genus Pseudomonas; species Pseudomonas sp. LFS074. The sequence goes on from NZ_JBFPFV010000001.1 coordinate 650,908, forward strand.
GCTCCGGCATGTGCAGGTCACAGATGAGCAGACCGATGGCCGGGTCTGCCACATATCGCTCGATAGCTTCGTCAGTTGAGTGGGCTGGTATGCAGACATAGCCCTTGGTTTCGAGGAATTCACACAGTTGTTCGACAATGACCGGTTGGTCATCAACCACCAACACCTTCACTTCACTCACTGGTCTGGACACGATCAACTCCCTGTTCGTATACCGCCCTGCTCCCGTGCCAGACGCTCTGGCAGCTTAAAAGTAGTCGCTCTAAGCGAATATGTACAAGGCGTGTACAAGTCTTCGGACCACTGGAAGCCTTATTGGATCCATACGGCCGTCAGAAGAAACCCTGCCAGCACATAGGGGACGAACGCCTGTTTGTCGCCCATTTCCTCGGTCAGGGCCTGCAAACGCTTCTTTACCTTGGGGTTGAGCAAGGTCCACAGGCGCCGGCGGGTAAGCAGCCATACCAGCACACTGACGCCGGCGCCGATAAAGGTGCCGAGCACATATTGCGGGCTGGTGGCCAGGGCCAGGGCGCCCATCAGCTTGACGTCGTCGGCGCCGAAGCGGCCGAGCATATAGCCTGGCAGGGTCAGCAGCATGACGATGGCAAGCGCCCAGCCGGCATCGCTGGCGTCGGCGCCGATCCAGCTGTGGCCGGTGGCGAACAGCCAGATTAGGGCGCAGGTAGCCACGCCCAGGGTCAGCAGGTTGGAGATCTGGCGTTGACGCACATCCTGTTCGGAGCACAAGGCAAGCCACAGCAGGAGAACAATGCTTTGCATTGGCAGGTCGCCCTTCCCAAATGTTGAACACTTCTACCCGGTCAGTCAGGTTTCCTTAAGTGAAGATAGACGGGAACGTGCGGGGGAGTGGGGCGGGATGGGTAAAAAGGCGTGGCTGGAATGGATTTTGTCGTAGCTGACGCAGGCCTGCGCGGTCTTTTGCAGGCGCGGCCTGGGCGCAAGGCCGCTCCTGCAAAGACCTGCATCAAGCCGCTATTTCTTGCTGCCTGGCGGATAGTTGGCCAACACCTTGGCCACGGTGTCGTGAATGGCGGTATTGCGTTCTTCAGGACTTGGCGGGTAGTTGTTCATGATCTGCTCGGCACTGCCGCGCCACACCAGCTTGCCGTCACGCCCATCGAACATGTCGACCTGAATCGTGGCGACCTTGTAGTCGACGCTGCGGGTTTCGTTGTACATCGGCCCCCCCCAGTAGCCGCCCCAGTAGCCACCCCAGCCACCGCCATAGTTGGTGGTGATCTGCTGCTGGCGCTGCTCGACGATCAGGTAAGTACGTACGCTCAGATCAGGCCGAGCGCCGCCTTGCACCGGGCGCAGGCCGCGCTGGTCGAGCTGATCAGCGACCGCTTGGCGAATGCGCTGTTCGGTGAGGTCGCTCTTGATCCGTGGGTCGTCCGGGCGGTACTGCAGCCCCGGCTCCTGCCAAGCCCAGCTGCGGTAGGCGGCGAAATCGCGGCTGGCATCGAAATCCTGCTGGACGTTATTGCTGGAGCAGGCGGCGAGCAATAACGCGAATGACAGTAGAACGAGACGGCGCAACATGATGGTTCTCCGTTAGCGATTAACTGGGAGGATAGCCGCTGAGCGCCTTGTGCACAGAATCGCGCAAGGCACTTTCGCGTTCGCGCGGCGAGTCCTTGTCGCTGCCGCTTTCGGCGCTGGCGCTCCATACCGGCTGGCCGCTGCGGGCGTCGTACAGGTCGATACGCACCACCATGACTTCGACCTCATAGGTGCGCACGATGGGCACACTGGCATAGCCCCCGTAACCATGGCGGTAGCCACCATAGCCGACACCACCGTAGGGGTACGGCCCGTAGTAGGGGTCGTAGGTGTCGTAGTCACGCACCTGGCGCAAGCGTTTTTCCAGGCGCATGTCGGCGCTGACCAACAAGTCGCCGGAGGCCCCTCGGGCGGGGCGCAGGCCATGCTGATCGAGTGCGCCGCTGACGGCATCGGCCAACTGCGCCGGGTCAGCATTGGCCGAGCCGCTGGGTAACTGGCCGTTGCGCCAGCTCCAGCTGCGGTAGTGCCCGTAATCACGGGCGGGCGCCGGGTAGGCACTGGCGTCGAAAGTGGTAGCGGCCTGTGCAGGGGCCGGTGGTAACGGGCGGCTGCTGGCCACATACGGGTTGCTGCCCTGGCAGCCAGCCAGGGCAATGGGCAGCAGGGCCAGGCACAACAGACGGTACGGCATGTATTCCTCCCGGCGGGGCGGGTTAGCGAGGGCGGCAGACCCAGTGCAGGTAACGGCCAAGGCCAGCGAAACCGGGGTGGCGGCGGTAGGCCAGCTCCATTTCCAGCAGGTCGAGCAGCTCGGCCTTACCCTGGAACTCCTTGGGCATGTAGTCGTGGAACACCCGCACGCCGCTTTCGCTTTCAACCTGCCACATAGGTTCAAGTTGCGCCTTGAGTTCGCGTGGATCAAGCGGTTTCTGTGGGGTCAGGCTCTGCTTTTCACCTTCCAGACGGTTGCTGCGCAACTTGCGGAAATGGCCCTTGAGCAGGTTGCGATAGACCAGTGCATCGCGGTTGTAGAAGGCCAGCGATAACCAGCCGTCGGGGGCGGTGAGCTGGTGCAGCACAGGCAGGATGCTCTCGGGTTCGGCCAGCCATTCGAGCACGGCGTGGCAGAGCACCAGGTCGTAGGGCTCGGTCAGTTGGCCAAGCAGTTCTTGCCAGGGCGCATGAATGAAGGTGGCCGGTTGGCCCGCTTCGGCAAAGCGCGCACGGGCGCCGTCGAGCATGGGGGCTGCGGGCTCGGCCAAGGTCAGCTGATGGCCGCGCTCGGCCAGCCACAAGGCCATGTGGCCCAACCCGGCGCCAATGTCGAGGATACGTAGCGGGCGGTCGGGCAGCGCCTCGGCAAGGTCAGCCTGCAGCACGGCCAGGCGGATCGCACCTTTGGCGCCGCCGTAGATCTTCTCGGCAAAGCGCGTGGCCAGCTCATCGAAGTGACGGTCGTTCATAGGGCGAAGCGCCTCTCGCTATCGGCCAGCTTGGCCCGCACCACTTGATCCATGTCCAGGCCCAGTTCGCTGCAGAGCAGCAACAGGTAGAGCACCACATCGCCGACTTCCTGGCCGGCGTGGGCCAGTTTGTCGGCAGGCAACTGGCGCGATTCGTCCTCGCTCAGCCACTGGAAAATTTCCACCAGTTCGGCCATTTCGACGCTGGCGGCCATGGCCAGGTTCTTTGGGCTGTGGAAGCCGCGCCAGTCGTTGTTGTCGCGGATCTGATGCAGGCGTTGGGTGAGTTCTTGCAGGTTCATCGGGGGTCTCCTAATGCTGCATAGCTTCTGCCCAGGCCCGATGCAAAGCAAGCGGCGCCTACAGCAGAGCCCAGCGCCCGACCATATGCAGCACACCTCCATGGCCATCCAGCCGCAACGTCCCCGAAGGGCCCGCCTCACTGGCACTGAGCACCACCTCCGAAGGCAACCTTACCGGCTTGCAAAAATCCACCTCGAAGGCATAGCCACTGTGCGGCAGGTGCCCGCGTAATGCGGCCAAGGCCATGGCCTTGGTCCACATGCCATGGGCAATGGACGTGGGAAAGCCGAACAACCGCGCACTGAGTGCACTGAGGTGAATAGGGTTGTAATCCCCGCAAACCTTGGCATAACGCCGGCCGATATCACTGTCGGCGTACCAGCGGGTGGCCTCGGGCAAAGAACCAGGTTCGGCGTCAGCGGGCTCATCCACTTCGCCTTCCAGCTTCAACCCACGCACCAGCATACGGCTGGTTTCACGCCACAGCAGACCGATGCCGTCTTCAGCCTCGGTGACCAGGTCGAAGGTGCCACCTTTGGCATGGGGCTGCAGGTTGTGCGCATACACCGCAAAGCGCAGCCCTTCGATAGCGCCAAGCGGGCGCAGTACCTCAATGCGGTTGTGCAGGTGCACCAGGCCGAGTAGCGGGAAGGGGAAGTCATTTGCGGTCATCAACTGCAATTGCAGGGTAAACGCCATGACATGGGGATAAGCCGCCGGCAGGCGGCCATCATCGGGAAAGTGGCACAGCCTTCGATAGGCGTTCAGATTGCCCGGCTGAACCCGGATGAAACAGCGCAGGCCATCCTCCGGCAACTGCTCGCCGCTGATTGTGCGCTTGCTGGCTGCACGCAGATAAAGGCGGGCGCGGGCCGTTGGGCTGTGCAGGTCGTGCCACTGTCGGCTCATGCTCAAGCCCCCATCAATGCCTGGCCGCAAACGCGCAGCACCTGGCCGTTGACAGCCCCTGAGCCCGGCTGGCTGAGCCAGGCAATGGCTTCGGCGACATCTTGCGGGCGCCCGCCCTGGCCCAGTGAACTCAAGCGTCGCCCGGCCTCGCGCAGGCCCATGGGCATGGCTGCAGTCATATGGGTTTCGATAAAGCCGGGGGCCACTGCGTTGATGCTGCCACCGCGCTCGGCGAGCCGTGACGCCCAGGCCTGGGCCAGGCCAATCAGCCCTGTCTTGCTGGCGGCATAGTTGGCCTGCCCACGGTTCCCGGCAATACCGCTGACCGATGCCAGCAGGGTGATGCGTGCGTTTTCCCCCAGCGCGCCGTTGTCATACAGCGCCTGGGTCAGCAACTGCGGGGCCTTGAGGTTGACGGCCAGCACTGCGTCCCAGTATTCCGGCGTCATGTTGGCCAGCGTCTTGTCGCGGGTGATACCTGCGTTGTGCACTACGATGTCGATGCCGTCGGGCAGGGCCGCAAGCAGTTGCGCTGCCGCGTCGCTGGCGCAGATATCCAGTGGCAGTGCCTTGCCGCCTAGGCGTGCCGCGAGGGCGTCGAGGTCTTGGCTGGCTTGGGGCACATCGAGCAGTAGCACCTCGGCGCCATCGCGGGCCAGGGTTTCAGCTATGGCAGCGCCGATACCGCGTGCGGCGCCGGTGATCAGAGCGCGGCGGCCCCCCAATGGGCGGGTCCAGTCCTCGACCTGACTGGCACAAGCCCCCATGCGCAATACCTGGCCCGAGATGAAGGCACTCTTGGGCGAGAGAAAGAAGCGCAGGGCGCCTTCCAGCTGGTTCTCGGCATCGGGGGCGACATACAACAATTGGGCGGTCGCGCCGTTGCGCAGCTCCTTGGCCAGCGAGCGGCTGAAGCCTTCGAGGGCGCGTTGAGCAACGCTGGCCAACGGGTTGTCGAGGCCTTCTGGTGCACGGCCAAGCACCAGTACATGGGCACACGGTGCCAGGCTGCGCAACAGCGGCTGGAAAAATTCGCGCAACTGCTTCAGTGCATCGCTGTCGGACAAATGACTGGCATCGAACACCACAGCCTTGATTTTCGGCCCCAGGCCGGCCACCCAGGCTTCAGCCTGCAGGTTGTCGGCATTGAAGCTGTAGACCTCGTCGGTCAGGCACGGGGCGATGGCTTCGACCTGGCTCGCCAGAGGTCCGCCACCCAATACCAGGGCGCCTTCCACCGGGCGCAGGCGGCCAGCTTGCCAGCGCTCCAGCGGCGCCGGGCGTGGCAGGCCAAGGGCATCCACGAGGCGACGGCCGAGATTGGAGTTGGCAAAACCGAGGTAGCGATCGCTCATGGGTGGTCTCCTGAAAGGCAAGCTTGAAAGTGTGGACCAACTTTGTGGCAGGGTCGTTCGAATACGGTAAAAACACCTAGGCTGTACGGATCAAATTGTTTCAGGAGGAGCTAGCGCATGCGTTCATCTCGCCGGGTCGCAATCCTGGGCGGCAACCGAATCCCCTTCGCCCGCGCCAATGGCGCCTACGCCACGGCCAGCAACCAGGCGATGCTCACCGTCGCGCTCGAAGGGTTGGTCGAGCGCTATCGCCTGCATGGGCAGCGCCTGGGTGAGGTGGTGGCTGGCGCAGTGCTGAAGCACTCACGCGACATGAACCTGACCCGCGAATGTGTGCTGGGGTCGCGCCTGTCCCCGCAGACACCAGCCTATGACATCCAGCAAGCCTGCGGCACCGGGCTGGAGGCGGCGCTGCTGGTGGCCAACAAGATTGCCCTGGGGCAGATCGACTGCGGTATTGCCGGCGGTGTGGATACCACCTCCGATGCACCGATTGCCGTCAACGAAGGCCTGCGCCATATCCTGCTGCAGGCCAACCGTGGCAAGAGCCTGGGCGAGCGGCTCAAGCCCTTCTTGAAACTGCGGCCTCATCACCTGAAGCCCGAGTTACCGCGCAATGGCGAACCGCGCACGGGGTTGTCGATGGGCGAGCATTGCGAGCGCATGGCCCAAGCCTGGCGCATTGGTCGCGCCGAGCAGGACGAGCTGGCGCTGCTCAGTCATCAGAAGCTGGCTGCGGCCTATGCCGAGGGTTGGCAGGACGACCTGCTAACGCCGTTTCTCTCGCTGACTCGGGACAACAACCTGCGCCCGGACCTTGGCCTTGAGCAGTTGGCCAGGCTTAAACCTGCCTTTGACCGCAGTGGGCAAGGCACCCTGACGGCGGGTAACTCCACGCCGTTGACCGATGGTGCTTCGCTGGTGCTGTTAGGCAGCGAGGCGTGGGCGCAGCAGCAAGGGTTGCCGGTGCTCGCCTATTTGGTCGATGGGGAAACCGCAGCGGTAGATTTCGTCACGGGCCGCGAAGGGTTATTGATGGCGCCGGTGTACGCGGTGCCACGCTTGCTGGCGCGCAATGGCCTGGCACTGCAGGACTTCGATTACTACGAAATCCACGAAGCCTTTGCTGCCCAGGTGCTGTGCACGCTGAAGGCCTGGGAGGATATCGATTTTTGCTGCGAGCGGTTGGGGCTGGAGGCGCCGCTTGGGGCGATCGACCGCAGCAAGCTCAACGTCAAGGGCAGTTCGCTGGCGGCCGGGCATCCATTTGCGGCGACCGGGGGGCGGATATTGGCCAACCTGGCCAAGCTGCTGGCGACGGCGGGGAAGGGGCGTGGGCTGATTTCGATCTGTGCGGCAGGTGGGCAGGGGGTGACGGTAATCGTCGAGCGATGACACAGGTTGAACATCGAGACGATGCCAGCTGTTAGGCTTGTCTGGTCAGAACTACAAGAAACCGCCATGCCGATTATCGGTCATCCCCGCGCTATTCCGGTGCTGGACCACCTGCCCAGGCCCCTCTACGCCCGTGCCGAAAGCCTTGGTGCCGGTTCCTGGACCACCCGCCACCAGCACGACTGGGTGCAGTTTTCCTACGCGATCAGCGGCGTACTCGGTGTGTACACGCGCGACGGCAGCTACTTTGCCCCGCCACAGTGGGGGGTGTGGATCCCTGCCGATGCCGAGCATGAAGTGGTCACTTCGATGCAAGCCGAGATGCGCAGCCTGTATGTGCGCCGCGATGCCTGCCCATGGGCGCCTGAGCAATGCCGGGTGCTTGAGGTGACACCACTGGCACGCGAACTGATCAAGCAGTTTTGCCTGTTGCCGGCGGATTACCCGGAGGGTGACAGTGCCGAGGCGCGCTTGGTGGCGGTGCTGCTCGACCAGTTGCGCACGTTGCCGGAAGTTGGTTTTTCACTGCCCTTGCCACGCCACCCTGGCTTGCTGGCGCTGTGCAATGGCTTGATCGCCGCGCCGGACCAGCCGCAGACCTTGCAGCAATGGGCGCGCGAGCTGGGGTGTTCGGAGAAGACGCTGATGCGGCTGTTCCAGCGGGAGACCGGGTTGAGCTTTCGCAATTGGCGGCAGCGCATGCGGTTGCTGTCTTCGCTGGCGCTACTGGAGGCGGGGGAGAATGTGACCGAGGCGGCGCTGGGGTGTGGGTATGACTCCACATCGGCCTATATTGCGGCGTTCAAGCAGTTGTTTGGGGCGACCCCGGGGGAGCTGAAACTTTAGTGCTCGGTTGCCTTTGCCGGCCTCTTCGCGGCATTAGCTGCGAAGAGGCCGGCACAGGCAATGCATCAGGTGCGGAACCTGCGCACCAGCGTGTCCAGTTCATTGGACAGCCCGGCCAGGCTCTCGGAGTCCTGACGCGCCGCCTGGGCCAGTTCGGCCACCAGTTGCGCATCGCCGTGAATCTGGCTGATGTGGCGGTTGATGTCCTCGGCCACCTGGTGCTGTTCTTCGGCCGCCGTGGCGATCTGCGTGTTCATGTCGCGGATCACGTCCACCGACTCACGGATCTGCCCGAAGCTGTCGCGGGCCAGGCCGATACGGCTCACCGACTGCTGCGAAACTTCCAGGCTGGCATGCATCTGTTCGGCCACTTCGGCAGTGCGGCTGGCCAGGTTGCCCAGCAAACCGTCGATTTCGGCGGTGGAGTCGGCAGTGCGCTTGGCCAGGGCCCGCACTTCGTCGGCCACCACGGCAAAGCCACGTCCCTGCTCACCGGCACGAGCTGCTTCGATGGCCGCGTTCAGGGCCAGCAGGTTGGTCTGTTCGGCAATGGAGCGGATGGTGCCGAGGATCGACTGGATGGCGTTGCTGTCACGCTCCAATTGCTGGATCGACTGCGCCGACTGCTCGATCTCGTGGCTCAGGCGGTCCACGCTGCTTACCGCGGCATCGATCTGTTGCTGGCCTTCGCGGGCTTGCTGCTGGCCGCTGTCGGCCGACTGCGCCGCCTGGCTGCAAGACCGCGCTACTTCGTTGGCGGTGGCGACCATCTCGTGGAAGGCAGTGGACACCATGTCCACGGCTTCGCGCTGACGGCCGGCGGCCTCGGCCATGTCGCTGGAGACGCGGGTCGAGCTGCTGGAGGTGCTGAGGATCTTGCTGGCGGCAGCGCCGATGTGCTGGATCAGGCTGCGAATGGCGCCGAGGAATTGGTTGAACCAGCTGGCCAATTGCGCGGTTTCGTCGCGGCCGCGGATTTCCAGGTTGCGGGTCAGGTCGCCTTCACCTTGGGCAATGTCTTCCAGGCCATTGGTGACACTGTTGATCGGGCGCACGATCAGTTTGGCGAAGGCCGCACCGACCACGGCGAACAGCACGGCCAGCACCACGGCGATGACGCCGATCAGCCAGGTCAGGCGGGTGGTGGTCTGCATCACCTCGCTTTGTTCGATCAGGCCGATGAAGGTCCAGCCCAGTTGCTCGTCGGGGTAGACGTTGGCCATGTAGCGCACGCCATTGAGCTCGACCTCGACCAGGCCTTTGCCGGCCTTGGCCAGCTCGGCGTAACCGTCGCCAAAACTCGCCAGTTGCTTGAAGTTGTGGCCTGCATCGCGCGGGTCGACCATCACGTTGCCGTTGCTTTCCACCAGCATCAGGTAGCCACTTTCGCCCAGCTTGATCTGCTTGACGATCTCGGTCAGGCCCTTGAGGGAAACATCGATGTTGACCACGCCGCCGGGGTTGCCCAGCTGGTTGGCCACGGCGCGCACGGTGCTGACCAGCACCGCGTCGTCGGCGGCCCAGTAGTAAGCGCCGGTGCGCACGGTCTTGCCTGGGTTGGCCATGGCCAGTTGGTACCAGGGGCGGGTGCGTGGGTCGTAGTTGACGAACTTCTGCCCGGCCGGCCAGCCCGTGTAGCCGCCGTCATTCACGCCGTAGGACAGGTAGGCATAAGCGGGGTGCGAGTTGGCCAGGCGGGTCATGAACTCGAGGAGCTTGCTGGCCTGTTCGCCCAGTTCGTAGGACGGGGTGGCGCTCATGTACTTGTTCAGCTCGCTGCCCGTGGCAGCGACCATTGGCTGGGAAGCCAGGTACTCGACGTTCTGGTTGATGCCCTGGAAGAAGATGTTCATCGCGTTGCTGACCTGGCGGATTTCCCGGCTGCTACCGTCGAGGAATCCATCGCGGGCTTCGCCACGCAGGTTGAGGACCACCAGAGTGGCCACTAGGACGATGGGCAAGCCGGCGATGACCGCGAATGCCCAGGTCAGTTTCTGTTTGATGCTCATCGACGCTCCCGGAATTTTTTATTGTCGACCCACGAGGCAGGTAGCCAGTGCATCGGCAGCATCCGGGTTTTATGAAGCCAGAACCCCTGTATTTATTGGACAAAGTCGTGTTTGGTGACTATTCGGTCGCGTTTGGACGCTTTTGGCATACCAAACGCTTTTGATCGCTCAGTGACAGCAGTTGCCGGTAGCGCCATTGGCCAGGTCCTTGAGGATCGGGCAGTCCGGGCGGTCATCCCCTTGGCAGTGCGACACCAGCTCGCCAAGGGTATCGCGCAGGCTCACCAGCTCCTCGATGCGCCGGTTCAGTTCATCGATGTGCTGTATCGCCAGTGCCTTCACGTCGGCACTGGCACGCTGGCGGTCTTGCCACAGGGTCAGCAGCTTGCCGACCTCCTCAAGGGAAAAGCCCAGGTCGCGGGAGCGCTTGATGAAGGCCAGGCTGTGCAGGTCTTGCGCCTGGTACAAGCGGTAGCCGCTATCGCTGCGTGTGGCTGGTTTGAGCAGGCCGATGGACTCGTAGTAACGGATCATCTTGGTGCTGAGCCCGCTGCGGCGGGCGGCCTGGCCGATGTTCATGGCGCCTCCTGGGTGCTGCTACTGGTGGGTTTCCACGCCTTGAGCCACAGCGCGTTACTGACCACGCTGACGCTGGACAGGGCCATGGCGGCACCGGCCAGTACCGGGTTGAGGTAACCCAGCGCGGCCAGCGGGATGCCGATCAAGTTGTAGATGAAAGCCCAGAACAGGTTCTGGCGGATCTTCGCGTAGGTCTTGCGGCTGATTTCCAGCGCGGCGGGCACCAGGCGCGGGTCGCCACGCATCAGGGTGATGCCGGCGGCCTGCATGGCCACGTCGGTGCCGCCACCCATGGCGATGCCGATGTCGGCAGCGGCCAGCGCGGGTGCATCGTTGATGCCATCGCCGACCATGGCAACCACACCGTCGCGCTTGAGTGCCGTCACCGTCGCGGCCTTATCGGCCGGCAGCACTTCGGCATGCACATCGTCGATGCCCAGGGCATCGGCCACCACCTTGGCGCTGCCACGGTTGTCACCGGTCAGCAGGTGGCTGCTGATGTGCTGTGCATGCAGGGTGTCGATGGCTTGCGCGGCGCCGGGCTTGAGGCTGTCACCAAAGGCGAACAGGCCCAGCACGCGCGGTTGCCTGCCGCGTTCGATCAGCCATGACAGGGTGCGCCCTTCGGCTTCCCAGGCCTGGGCCTTGGAGGCCAGCTCACCAGGCTGCAGAGCGCTCTCGTCTAGCAGGCGGCGGTTGCCCAGCGCCAGCTCACGGCCCTCGACACGCCCGGCAATGCCGCGCCCGGTCAGCGATTGGCTGTCGGCAACCTCGGGCACGTCCAGCCCCTGTTCGGCGCACGCCTGCAGTACCGCCTTGGCCAGCGGGTGTTCACTGCCGCGCTGCAGGGCGCCGGCCAGGCGGTGCAGCTCGGCACTGCTGCCGTCCTGTGCCTGACTGTGAACCACCCGCGGGCTGCCGGAGGTAAGGGTGCCGGTCTTGTCGAAGACCACGCGGTTGACCGCATGGGCCCGCTCCAGGGCTTCGGCATCCTTGATCAAGATGCCATGGCGGGCGGCGACCCCGGTGCCGGCCATGATCGCTGCGGGCGTGGCCAGGCCGAGGGCGCAGGGGCAGGCGATGACCAGCACGGCAACGGCGTTGATCAGCGCGGTTTCCAGTGGTGCACCGGCCAGCCACCAGCCGATCAGGGTGATCAGCGCCAGCACCAGTACAGCCGGGACGAATACCTGGCTGACCCGGTCGACCAGCTTCTGGATTGGCGCTTTGGCGGCCTGGGCGTCTTCCACCAGGCGGATGATGCGTGCCAGCACGGTCTCGGTGCCCAGTGCCTGGGTACGGACCAGCAACCGGCCTTCGCCGTTGATAGCGCCACCGGTGACGCTGTCGCCGGGTTGCTTGGGCACTGGCAGGCTCTCGCCGCTGATCAGGGCCTCATCGGCGTGGCTGCTGCCATCTTCGACCACGCCATCGACCGGGAAACGCTCGCCGGGCTTTACCAGGACCAGGTCGCCCAGGCGCAACTGGGCGATTGCCACGTCCTCCTCCTGGCCATCGACCACGCGCACGGCGCGTTCCGGGCGCAAGGCTTCGAGGGCGCGGATGGCGCTGGCGGTTTGGCGCTTGGCGCGGCTTTCCAGGTACTTGCCCAGCAATACCAGGGCAATCACCACGGCGGAGGCTTCGAAGTACAGGTGCGGGGCCATGCCGGCGGGGGCCTGCGCCCATTGGTACAGGCTAAGGCCATAGCCGGCACTGGTACCCAGGGCCACCAGCAGGTCCATGTTGCCGGCACCGGCGCGCACGGCCTTCCAGGCGGCTACGTAGAAGCGTGCCCCAAGAATGAATTGCACCGGCGTGGCCAGCAGGAATTGCGCCCAGGCAGGCAGCATCCAGTGCAGGCCGAACGGTTGTACCAGCATTGGCAATACCAGCGGCAGGGCCAACAGCAAGGCTGCGCCGACCGCCAGGCGCTCGTTGCGCAGGCGGTGCTGGGCAGCGCTTTGCTCGTCCCTGGCAGATTGCGGCAGGCTGGCGCTGTAGCCGGCCTTTTGTACGGCGTCGATCAGCAGGTTGTCATCGAGGGCTGTGAGCACTTCGAGGTGCGCGCGTTCGCTGGCCAGGTTCACGCTGACCTGCTCGACGCCGGGCAATTTGCCGAGGGCGCGCTCTACACGGCCGACACAGCTGGCGCAGGTCATGCCGCCGATCTGCAGTTCGAGGGTGCGGGTGGGCACGCCGTAACCGGCTTCGCGCACGGCGTCGACCAACGCCGGCAGGCTGTCGGCCGGGGCCAGAACCCGGGCTTTTTCAGTGGTGAGGTTTACGCTGACCTGTTCAGCGCCTGTGACCTTGCGCAGGGCGCGTTCGACCCGGCCAGCACAGCTGGCACAGGTCATGCCGGTGATCGGCAGGTCGTAAGTGGTGGATGCGGGCATGGCTCTCCTCCTTGGACTGGCCTCCAGCATCAACCTTGCCACGCGGGCAAGGTCAATAGCCCAGATCGGCTCGCTTCAACTCCAGCCCATATTGCCCCATGGCGATGCGGTATTTGTTGATCTGGCCCGCCTGCAGGTTCAAACGCGTGCTGCGCTGGTCTTCGATGCCTGCGGCGCAACCCGGCATTTGCCCAGGTAGCAGGCGCAGGCGCACATCCACAGGGCCCGGCGGCAGGTTGAACGAGGTGGACTGCTCCTGAAATACGCGTCCGGAAAGCTGGTCGTTGAGGTACACGCCGATTTCGCAGCTGGTAGCTACCTCCAGCCGCTCCCGGGAAATGATCAGTACGCTGTAGGCCGAGTTGCCCTCGGCGCTGGCCGGTGGCACCACAGCCAGCGCGCCCAGTAGCCCGACGACGCCCAATGCTGCCCTGAACATGAAAAATCTCCTGCTTGCTTGATCGTCAAAGGCGCAGCTTGGCCGACGCGGGCGCGGATTTCCACCCCGGCTGTTGCAGGCGGGGCTTGACCTTGCCCTGATGGCAAGCTTGAGACTCGTGGAAAACCTGAAGGAGGTAACCCATGCAAGTGTTCAATGTACAAGGCATGACCTGCGGCCATTGCGTGAAAGCCGTGACCCGCGCGGTGCAGGAGCAGGATGCGGCGGCCAAGGTCGAGATCGACCTGGCGGCGAAACAGGTACGGGTGCAGAGTGAGCTGGCGCAGGAGCAGATCCTCACTGCCATTCGGGATGAAGGTTATCAGGCCGAACTTGCCTGAAGACTTGGCAGTGCCCTCCACAGGGGCACTGTGTTGCAAATGTTTTCAGACTGATGGGGTCCACAGCAGGTAGAATCACGCACTTGCTTAGCCTGCTATGGATTCCTGATGAACCTGCGAATGGTGCTCATCCTGGGCGCACTCAGTGCGTTTGGGCCTTTGGCGATCGACTTCTACCTGCCCGCCTTCCCGGCCATGGCGCAAGCGTTCGCTACCGATGAAAAACACGTCCAGGCCACGTTGGCTGCCTACTTCCTCGGCCTGTCCATCGGCCAGTTGGCCTATGGGCCAGTTGCCGACCGCTTTGGCCGACGCCTACCGTTGATGTTCGGCGTGACCCTGTTCACCCTGGCGTCACTGGCTTGTGCCTATGCCCCCAACCTCGACACGTTGGTACTGGCGCGTTTCGTCCAGGCACTGGGCGGTTGTGCCGGCATGGTGCTGTCGCGGGCCATCGTCAGCGACAAGTGCGACCCGGTAGCCTCAGCGAAAGTGTTCTCGCAGCTGATGCTGGTCATGGGCCTGGCGCCGATCCTGGCACCGATGCTGGGTGGGGTGCTGGTGAACCTGGCCGGCTGGCAGTCGATTTTCCTCGCGCTGAGCCTGTTCAGTGCCGGCTGCCTGCTGGCGGTCAGCCTGGGCCTGCCTGAAAGCCTGCCTGAGCATATACCCCGCCAGCCGCTGTCTGGCGCCTTGCGCCAGTACCTGCGTTTGCTCGCTGACCGGGCTTTCCTCGGCCATGCGTTGACCGGCGGTATCGCTATTGCCGGCATGTTTGCCTATATCGCCGGTTCGCCCTTCGTATTCATCAAGCTGTATGGGGTGCCCGCCGAGCATTACGGCTGGTTGTTCGGTACCAATGCTGCGGGCTTTATTCTGGTGGCACAGGTGAACGCCCGCTTGCTGGCCAGGCGCGGGCCAGCCTTCCTGCTGGCCCGCGCGGTTTGGCTGTACCTGGTTGCGGGCCTGGTGCTGCTGGGCGTGGCGGCATTGCGACCCGCGCAGTTGTGGCCGCTGCTGATACCGCTGTTCATCTGTATCGCCAGCCTTGGTTGCATCATTCCCAATGCTTCCGCCTGCGCCATGAGCGGGCAGGGTGCGCGGGCCGGCAGTGCCTCGGCACTGATGGGCTGCGTGCAGTTCAGCGTTGCCGCAGGTGCGGCGGCGCTGGTCGGGCTGCTGCATGATGGCAGTGCAGTGCCGATGGCAATGGTGATCAGCCTGTGCGGGGCGCTTGTGGTCAGTGTCGCGCTGTTGACCCGACGTTTGCAGGCCAAGGCTCCCGCATGAGCGGGTGAGGTGCCTGCAGACGGGTTTCCAGCGTAGCGACGAAGGCGCGCGCCTCGGCCTCGCTACGGAAACTGACCACATGCTGATCGAGCTGGACTTGCCAGGGGCAGGCGGGGTTTCGGCTCGACGCACTTACGACAATTTTCATCGCGGCATACCTCCAGGAAGGGGAGCCGCTCAAGTGTAGCGCTGGCCCACCAGCCTGCCATGGCACTGCTTCAGCGTCCTGACTGACGGTAAGTGCGTACATTTTCCAGACAGTGTTTCCTGCTTTGGGCGCAAAGCCTGCAATTCCCCAGAACTTTCGCTTTGTTGCGCGCTAATTGTTGAAGGTTGCTGTGGGCCGTATCTGAAATTGCTGCAAGCCTATTTTTATCAGAATGTTTCAGTGCTTCTGTATGGGTGTACCTGGGCCTTGTTTGGCTGGGTTCGAGCCGTTTTCCAAAGCTGCCTCGCTGAGTGCCAAGGGTAGGCATACCCAATGGTTTTCGCCTTGGGTAGGTCGGCGCGTGGTCGTCTGAACGGTATTTTCTGCGGCTTATACTGGCGAACCAGGCCAGTGCCAGCGAGACGCGCTTCCCTGCCAGGGTTGGCAATCGCATCCACACAGTGAACTTGCAGGGAGTTACAGGGACATGAACGCAGCCAGCAGTATCAGCCAAATCGCCAGCCTGATGGCCGACCCCAAGCGCAGTGCCATGTTGTGGGCATTGATCGATGGCACGCCACGGTTGGCCAATGAACTCGCGATAATGACCGGCCTGACTTCGTCGTCGGCCTGCGCGCACCTCTCGTTGCTGTCGTCGGCCGGTTTGCTCAAGCATGAAGCCAGGGGCCGTAAACGCTACTTCTGCCTGGCAACCCCTCAGGTCGGGGCGGCGGTTGAGGCCTTGGCCAGCGTACAGCTGGAAAGCGTACGGGGAGAGCGTGCCAAGGCGCCGGTATCATCGCTGCCCATGTCGATGCGCCGGGCACGCCGATGTGGCGACCACCTGGGCGGGGCGTTGGCCAGTGAGTTGTATGATCGCCTGGTGGTGGCCGGCTGGCTGGACGGCTGCGGTCGACAGTTGATGGTCAGTGACGAGGGGCGGGCGCAGTTGGCGTTGGTCGGGGTCTACATCGATGCTCTGGCGCCACACCAGCAACGAGGTTGCGTGATCTGCCGCTGCACCGAGTGGGATGACCAGGGCCCGCACCTTGGGGGCGTGCTGGGCCAGGCCTTGTTCAGGTTGTTTTTGCAATCTGGCTGGATACGTGAGGCCGAGGACACGCGGGCTTTGCATATTTCGGCGCTGGGCGTCCAGCAGATCAATCGCATTGCCCGCGTGGCGACGTTGCAGGTCGGTTGAGCGCAACGTCGTCATGCGACTCAGATCAAACGTGCGTCAAGGCTGTTCTGCGCCAGGCGACGGGCTTGGTCTTCGGTCATGCCCAGGTGGGTGTGCAGGGCGTGGAAGTTTTCCGTGACATAGCCGCCGAAGTAGGCCGGGTCGTCCGAGTTGACGGTGACTTTCACGCCACGCTCGAGCATGTCCAGGATGTTGTGCTGGCTCATGTGATCGAACACGCACAGCTTTGTGTTGGACAGCGGGCACACGGTGAGCGGGATCTGTTCTTCGATGATGCGCTGCATCAGGCGCTCGTCCTCGATGGCGCGCACGCCATGGTCGATACGCTTGATCTTCAGCAGGTCGAGGGCTTCCCAAATGTACTCGGGCGGGCCTTCTTCTCCCGCATGGGCAACGGCGACGAAGCCTTCGCTGCGGGCGCGGTCGAACACACGCTGGAACTTGCGTGGCGGGTGGCCCATCTCCGAGCTGTCCAGGCCTACGGCAATGAACGCATCGCGGAACGGCAAGGCCTGGTCGAGGGTCTTGTGCGCCTCATCCTCGCTGAGGTGGCGCAGGAAGCTGAGGATCAGGCCACTGCTGATGCCCAACTGCTCGCGGCCGTCCTTGAGCGCCTGGCTGATACCGTTGAGCACCACTTCGAAGGCGATACCGCGGTCAGTGTGGGTCTGCGGGTCGAAGAACGGTTCGGTGTGAACCACGTTCTGAGCCTTGCAGCGTTGCAGGTAGGCCCAGGTCAGGTCGTAGAAGTCCTGCTCGGTACGCAGCACATCGGCGCCCTGGTAATACAGGTCGAGGAACTCTTGCAGGTTGTTGAAGGCGTAGGCGCCGCGCAAGGTTTCCACATCGTTCCAGGGCAGGGCGATCTTGTTGCGCTCGGCCAGGGCGAACAGCAGCTCGGGCTCCAGCGAGCCCTCCAGGTGCAGGTGCAGCTCGGCCTTGGGCAGGGCGTTCAACCAGTCATACATAAAAAGGGGTCTCAATCAGGTACGGTTGCCGCCATTCTACAGGCACCGGCCAGGCAATGCGCCCGGCCGGCCCGCGACCGGGTGAATCACCAGACCAAGGGTTCGCCTTTGTAGTTGATGAAGTGCAGGCCGCCGTTGCCACTTTGCGCCTTGATCTGTTCGAGCATGCCACGGGTGCTGGTGAGCACATCGATTTCGGCGTTTTCGCCGCCCATGTCGGTTTTCACCCAGCCCGGGTGCATGGCCAGTACGCACAGGTCGGGGCGCTGCTGCTCGACAACAAAGCTGTTGATCATCGAGTTCAGTGCTGCCTTGCTGGCTTTGTACAGGCAGATTTCACCGCCGTCGGGTATGGTCACGCTGCCCAGAATAGAGCTCATGAACGCCAGAACACCGCTGCCCTCGCGTACCTGGCCTACCAGCCGGCGTGCCACGCGGATCGGCGCCACGGCGTTGGTCATGAACAGGTCGCCGATGTCTTTGGTCTGTACCGTCTCCAAGTCTTGCGGCAACGGGCCCATGACACCTGCGTTGATGAACACCAGGTCGAATGCCTGGCCTTGAAGGCGTAGCTTCAGGCCGTCGAGCTGGGCAGTGTCGTTCATCTCCAGCTGCTCGATGTGCACGCCGGGCACGTCCGCCAGGGCACCTGGCTGCTGCGGGTTGCGGACGGTGGCGGTTATGTTCCAGCCGTCTTCGTGCAGGCGTTGTACCAGGCCCAGGCCAAGCCCCCGCGAGGCGCCGATGATAAGTGCGTTTTTTGCGTTAGCCATGTGAGCGCGCTCCGTTGGTCGGTGGCAAAGAAAGGTATTGAGGATAATGCACAGCGGCAGTCGCTGCCTGCCTATGGCTGTATAAAAAACGATCAACTATGCCTGGGCCTTGCCTGGCCGGGCGCCTGGCCTGTTAGCGCACGGGTTATCCACAGGCTGGTCCACAGTTATTGTGTGCAAGCTGAGGCTTTCGCGCGCTGGCCCGCCAGGCCTTGCATTGAGGATAACTCGAGCGCTTTCAGCAATTTGCGGCTGTCATCAAATAGTGATCAATTTATGATCAAAACGCTGCAGGCCTTGAAAATAGCTGGCTGCAAATGAGTGCCCCAAGGTTATCCACAGGCAGGCCCACAGGTGTTGTGGGCAATGTTCAGCGCGCTTCGAGCAAAATGCGCCCGCGGCTCAGATCGGCCAGTTGCTGCTGCAATGGCGCCAGGTGGGCGTCACCCAGGGCAATCAACAGATCCACGCCATTGGCGGTGAACTGTTCATCCAGGACCAGGCCGTCAACCTCTGCCAGGCGCAGCTTCACCAGCGCAAGTTCGCTGAAACTGCAGCTGCAGGTGAATTCGCTGCGCTGTACCAGCAGGCGTTTGGGTGCTTGTTGCAGGCACTTGTTGGCGCCGCCGCCATAGGCCCTTGCCAGTCCGCCTGTACCCAGCTGGATACCGCCGTACCAGCGGATCACCAGAACCACCACCTGGTCGCAATCCTGCGCTTCGATGGCCGCCAGGATCGGCCGCCCTGCGGTCCCGCCGGGCTCGCCGTCATCGCTGCTGCGGTACTGCGCGCCGAGTTTCCAGGCCCAGCAGTTGTGGGTGGCGGCAAGGTCGCTGTGGCGTTCGATGAAACTCATCGCTTCGGCGGCACTGCTGATTGGCCCGGCGAGGGTGATGAAGCGGCTTTTGCGGATTTCCTCGCGGTACTCGCAGAGGTCGAGCAGGGTAGAAGGCATAAAAAGTAGTCAGGCAGCCGGCTTGATGCCGCAGCCCTTCAGAATGATGTGGATAAGGTTGTTGCTCGCGTCTTCCATGTCCTGCTTGGTCAGGCGGCTGCGGCCGGTCACCTGGCAGATCTGGGTGGCGAAGTCGGCGTAATGCTGGGTGCTGCCCCAGAGCAGGAAGATCAGGTGCACCGGGTCGACAGGGTCCATCTTGCCGGCTTCGATCCAGGCCTGGAACACTGCAGCCCGGCCGCGGAACCATTCGCGGTAGTCGGCACTGAAGTATTCGGTCAGGCAGGTGCCACCGCTGATCACTTCCATGGCGAAAATCCGCGAGGCTTGCGGGTTGCGCCGAGAGAACTCCATCTTGGTGCGGATGTACTGGCTCAGGGCTTCGCCGGGGTCATCCTCGACGCTCAAGGCGTTGAACGTGCTGTCCCACAACTCGATGATGTTGCTGAGCACGGCAATGTACAGGCCCAGCTTGTTGGTGAAGTAGTAGTGCAGGTTGGCCTTGGGCAACCCTGCCTTGAGCGCGATGGTGTTCATGCTGGTGCCCTTGAAACCATGGCGGGCGAATTCGTCTTCGGCGGCCTGGATAATGGCCTGTTCGTTCTTCTGGCGGATGCGGCCTGCGGGCTTGCCCGAGGCGGAGAGGCGATGCGCAGGGACTTCTAGGGTCATGGACGATTCCGTACGGGGCAATGGCTGCGGCTGTCGGACAAGATTACCTGCCTGTGCCGAAGTGACAAGCGTTTGCGGCACAGACTGGCATCAACGTGTCGCAGCCAGGCTTTCGAGGAAGCTTTCCAGCACCAGGTTGGGGCGCCGGCCTTTGCGGGTAACCCAGCTCAGGCTCAGGTCGTAGAAGCGCTGCCGGGGCTTGAGCGCACGCAAACGGCCCTGTTGTACCCAGAACGTGGCGTAGTGGTCGGGCAGGTAGCCGATGTAGCGCCCGGTCAGGATCAGAAACGCCATGCCCTCGCGGTCCGAAGCGCTGGCCGTGCAATTCAGCGCCTGGTAATGCGCCTGAATTTCGGCAGGCAGGCGGAAGGTGGGGGTGATGGCTTCCTGGCTATTGAGGCGCTCGTCGTCGATTTGCTGGTCATCGGCATAGAACAACGGATGGCCAACCGCGCAGTACAGCAGCGAGCGTTCGCTGTACAACGGCTGGTACTCCAAGCCCGACAACGGGCTGGTCTGCGGCACTACGCCCACGTGCAGGCTGCCGTCGAGCACGCCGTGCTCGACCTGGCTGGGGGCGATCATGCGGATCTGGATGCGTACATCCGGGCCACGATCCTTGAGCTCGGCCAGGGCATGGGTGATGCGCATATGTGGCAGCGTCACCAGGTTGTCGGTCAGGCCAATGTTCAGTTCGCCACGCAAATGCTGGTGCAGGCCGTTGACCTCGGTGCGGAAGCTCTCCAGAGCACTGAGCAGCTGCAGTGCCGAGTGGTAGACCTCGCGGCCTTCCTCGGTCAGCGAGAAACCGGCGCGACCACGCTGGCACAGACGCAGGCCGAGGCGTTGTTCGAGGTCGTTCATCTGCTGGCTGATGGCCGAGCGGCCAATGCCCAGTACGTTTTCGGCGGCTGAGAAGCCACCGCACTCGACGACGCTGCGGTAGATCTTCAGCAAGCGGATGTCGAAATCGCTGACTTGAGCGAGTGGATCGGGGCGTCGGCTCATTAGTTTAGTCACGACCTGTCTGAAGATTAGAAATGTAGGCTTTTTCCGACTTTATCGCCGTGCCAATTTAGCTGCAACAACATCCATCGTTGCCTAATCGTCTTTCGAGGAACCGCCGATGAACATGCCCGAAACCGCCCCTGCCGGTATCGCCAGCCAGCTCAAGCTGGATGCCCACTGGATGCCCTACACCGCCAACCGCAATTTCCAGCGCGACCCACGCCTGATCGTGGCGGCCGAAGGCAACTACCTGGTCGATGACCAGGGGCGCAAGATCTTTGACGCCCTGTCTGGCCTGTGGACCTGCGGCGCCGGGCACACCCGCAAGGAAATCACCGAAGCGGTGACTCGCCAGCTGGGTACGCTGGACTATTCCCCCGCGTTTCAGTTTGGCCACCCGCTGTCGTTCCAGCTGGCGGAAAAGATCGCCGAGCTGGTGCCGGGCAATCTGAATCATGTCTTCTATACCAACTCCGGTTCCGAATGCGCTGACACCGCGCTGAAGATGGTACGTGCCTACTGGCGCCTGAAAGGCCAGGCGACCAAGACCAAGATCATCGGCCGTGCTCGTGGCTACCACGGGGTGAACATCGCCGGTACCAGCCTGGGGGGTGTCAACGGCAACCGCAAGATGTTTGGCCAACTGCTGGACGTCGATCACCTGCCTCACACCGTGTTGCCGGTGAACGCCTTCTCCAAAGGCATGCCAGAAGAGGGCGGTATTGCCCTGGCTGACGAAATGCTCAAGCTGATCGAACTGCACGATGCCTCCAACATTGCTGCGGTCATTGTCGAGCCGCTGGCAGGTTCGGCCGGTGTGCTGCCACCGCCGAAGGGTTACCTGAAACGCCTGCGTGAAATCTGCACCCAGCACAACATCCTGCTGATCTTCGACGAAGTGATCACCGGCTTCGGCCGCATGGGCGCGATGACCGGCTCGGAAGCCTTCGGCGTTACCCCGGACCTGATGTGCATCGCCAAACAGGTGACCAACGGCGCCATCCCGATGGGCGCGGTAATCGCCAGCAGCGAGATCTACCAGACCTTCATGGACCAGCCGACGCCGGAATATGCCGTGGAATTCCCGCACGGCTACACCTACTCGGCGCACCCGGTAGCCTGTGCCGCCGGTATCGCCGCGCTGGACCTGCTGCAGAAAGAAAACCTGGTGCAGTCCGCTGCCGAGCTGGCGCCGCACTTCGAGAAGTTGCTGCACGGCGTAAAGGGCACCAAGAACGTCATCGATATCCGTAACTACGGCTTGGCCGGCGCCATCCAGATCGCCGCCCGTGACGGTGATGCCATCGTTCGCCCATACGAAGTGGCGATGAAGTTGTGGAAGGCAGGCTTCTATGTACGCTTCGGGGGCGACACTCTGCAGTTCGGCCCAACGTTCAACACCACGCCGCAAGAACTGGATCGCCTGTTCGACGCCGTCGGCGAAAACCTGAACCTGATCGACTGATCTTTCCGATTTCGATGTCAGGCGCGTGCAGGTATCGCGCGCCTGTCTCTACCTTCTTTATCTGGAGTTTTGCATGAGCATTGTTCAGCACCTGATCCATGGCGAGCTGGTTTCCAAGGGAGAACGCACCGCTGATGTCTTCAACCCGTCCACCGGCCAGGCTGTTCGCAAGGTCGAGCTGGCCAGCCGCGCGACCGTGCAGGAAGCGATCGACTCCGCCAAGGCGGCCTTCCCGGCCTGGCGCAACACCCCGCCGGCCAAGCGCGCCCAGGTGATGTTCCGCTTCAAGCAATTGCTGGAGCAGAACGAAGCCAAGATTTCGCAGATGATCAGCGAAGAGCATGGCAAGACCCTGGAAGACGCAGCTGGCGAGCTGAAGCGCGGCATCGAGAACGTCGAGTTCGCCTGTGCAGCGCCAGAGGTTTTGAAGGGCGAGTACAGCCGCAACGTCGGCCCGAATATCGATGCCTGGTCCGACTTCCAGCCGCTGGGTGTGGTTGCTGGCATTACCCCGTTCAACTTCCCGGCCATGGTGCCTCTGTGGATGTACCCGCTGGCCATTGCTTGCGGTAACGCGTTCATCCTCAAACCTTCCGAGCGTGACCCAAGCTCGACCTTGTACATTGCCCAACTGCTGCTGGAAGCCGGCCTGCCGAAGGGCATCCTCAACGTGGTGCACGGTGACAAGGAAGCGGTGGATGCGCTAATCGAAGCGCCAGAAGTAAAAGCGCTGAGCTTCGTTGGTTCAACCCCGATCGCCGAGTACATCTATGCCGAAGGCACCAAGCGTGGCAAGCGCGTGCAAGCCTTGGGTGGCGCGAAGAACCACGCCGTGCTGATGCCGGATGCCGACCTGGACAATGCTGTAAGCGCACTGATGGGCGCGGCCTACGGTTCGTGTGGCGAGCGTTGCATGGCTATTTCGGTTGCGGTGTGCGTGGGCGACCAGGTAGCCGATGCCCTGATTGCCAAGCTGGAACCGCAGATCAAGGCGCTGAAGATTGGTGCCGGCACCTCGTGCGGCCTGGACATGGGCCCGCTGGTGACTGCTGCTGCCCGTGACAAGGTAGTGGGTTACATCGATGACGGGGTTGCTGCTGGTGCCAAGCTGGTGGTGGATGGCCGTGGCTTGCGTGTGGCCGGTAATGAAGATGGCTACTTCGTGGGGGGTACTTTGTTCGACAAGGTGACCCCGCAGATGCGCATCTATAAAGAAGAGATCTTCGGCCCGGTGCTGTGCGTGGTGCGTGTGAACAGCCTGGAGCAGGCCATGCAACTGATCAATGATCACGAGTATGGCAACGGTACCTGCATCTTCACCCGTGACGGTGAAGCGGCGCGCCTGTTCTGCGACGAGATCGAAGTGGGCATGGTGGGTGTGAACGTGCCGCTGCCGGTGCCGGTGGCTTATCACAGCTTTGGTGGCTGGAAGCGTTCGCTGTTCGGTGACCTGCATGCCTATGGCCCTGACGGGGTGCGCTTCTATACGCGTCGCAAGGCGATTACCCAGCGTTGGCCGCAGCGTGCCAGCCATGAAGCGTCGCAGTTTGCATTCCCTAGCCTTTAAGGCCGGTGACTAAAGCGGGGAGGCCGGTAGGCCTCCCCGCTTTGTTTTTCAGCGATATGAAGGTTTATTGAAATTAAAGGTTGACGGGGTTTCGAATCCCCTTATAATGCGCCCCACTTCCAGCGACATCGGAACGACAAACTCCTTGAGATTCAATGAGTTAAGTAGTTAAGGTGGTGCTGGAGGGGCTACGATCAAATGATCGCAAGCGGTTGAAATGGTGGTTGACAGCGCTTCTTGGTGCTGTATGATTCGCCTCCCGCTACGAGAGATCGCAGCGAGCCAAGTGTTTGAAGCTAAACGAGTTTCTCGCAAAAAACTTCAAAATAAACGCTTGACAGGCTCTGAGGAAAGCGTAGAATGCGCGCCTCGGTTGGGACGAAAAGCTCTTAACCAAACGCTCTTTAACAAATTGAATCAAGCAATTCGTGTGGGTGCTTGTGAGTACGGACTGATAGTCAAAAAGATTATCAGCATCACAAGTGGCCATGCGAGAAATCACATAGTCATTTGAGATTGCTGAGCCAAGTTTAGGGTTTCTTAAAAACCCAAGCAGTATTGAACTGAAGAGTTTGATCATGGCTCAGATTGAACGCTGGCGGCAGGCCTAACACATGCAAGTCGAGCGGATGACGGGAGCTTGCTCCTTGATTCAGCGGCGGACGGGTGAGTAATGCCTAGGAATCTGCCTGGTAGTGGGGGACAACGTTTCGAAAGGAACGCTAATACCGCATACGTCCTACGGGAGAAAGCAGGGGACCTTCGGGCCTTGCGCTATCAGATGAGCCTAGGTCGGATTAGCTAGTTGGTGGGGTAATGGCTCACCAAGGCGACGATCCGTAACTGGTCTGAGAGGATGATCAGTCACACTGGAACTGAGACACGGTCCAGACTCCTACGGGAGGCAGCAGTGGGGAATATTGGACAATGGGCGAAAGCCTGATCCAGCCATGCCGCGTGTGTGAAGAAGGTCTTCGGATTGTAAAGCACTTTAAGTTGGGAGGAAGGGCAGTAAGCTAATACCTTGCTGTTTTGACGTTACCGACAGAATAAGCACCGGCTAACTCTGTGCCAGCAGCCGCGGTAATACAGAGGGTGCAAGCGTTAATCGGAATTACTGGGCGTAAAGCGCGCGTAGGTGGTTTGTTAAGTTGGATGTGAAAGCCCCGGGCTCAACCTGGGAACTGCATCCAAAACTGGCAAGCTAGAGTACGGTAGAGGGTGGTGGAATTTCCTGTGTAGCGGTGAAATGCGTAGATATAGGAAGGAACACCAGTGGCGAAGGCGACCACCTGGACTGATACTGACACTGAGGTGCGAAAGCGTGGGGAGCAAACAGGATTAGATACCCTGGTAGTCCACGCCGTAAACGATGTCAACTAGCCGTTGGAATCCTTGAGATTTTAGTGGCGCAGCTAACGCATTAAGTTGACCGCCTGGGGAGTACGGCCGCAAGGTTAAAACTCAAATGAATTGACGGGGGCCCGCACAAGCGGTGGAGCATGTGGTTTAATTCGAAGCAACGCGAAGAACCTTACCAGGCCTTGACATGCAGAGAACTTTCCAGAGATGGATTGGTGCCTTCGGGAACTCTGACACAGGTGCTGCATGGCTGTCGTCAGCTCGTGTCGTGAGATGTTGGGTTAAGTCCCGTAACGAGCGCAACCCTTGTCCTTAGTTACCAGCACGTTATGGTGGGCACTCTAAGGAGACTGCCGGTGACAAACCGGAGGAAGGTGGGGATGACGTCAAGTCATCATGGCCCTTACGGCCTGGGCTACACACGTGCTACAATGGTCGGTACAGAGGGTTGCCAAGCCGCGAGGTGGAGCTAATCTCACAAAACCGATCGTAGTCCGGATCGCAGTCTGCAACTCGACTGCGTGAAGTCGGAATCGCTAGTAATCGCGAATCAGAATGTCGCGGTGAATACGTTCCCGGGCCTTGTACACACCGCCCGTCACACCATGGGAGTGGGTTGCACCAGAAGTAGCTAGTCTAACCTTCGGGAGGACGGTTACCACGGTGTGATTCATGACTGGGGTGAAGTCGTAACAAGGTAGCCGTAGGGGAACCTGCGGCTGGATCACCTCCTTAATCGACGACATCAGCCTACTGATGAGCTCCCACACGAATTGCTTGATTCACTTGTATAAAGACGATGCTGTAACGCGACCCTGTTATAGGTCTGTAGCTCAGTTGGTTAGAGCGCACCCCTGATAAGGGTGAGGTCGGCAGTTCAAATCTGCCCAGACCTACCATCACATGGTTCAGGCGTAAAATACGGGGCCATAGCTCAGCTGGGAGAGCGCCTGCCTTGCACGCAGGAGGTCAGCGGTTCGATCCCGCTTGGCTCCACCACTTTCGCAGTACGCAGTCACTTGTCAGAACTTAGAAATGAACATTCGTTGATGAATGTTGATTTCTGACTTTTGTCAGATCGTTCTTTAAAAATTCGGATATGTGATAGAAATAGACTGATGGCCAGTTTCACTGCTGGTTAATCAGGCTAAGGTAAAATTTGTGAGTTCTGCTCGAAAGAGCGACGTGCGAATTTTCGGCGAATGTCGTCTTCACAGTATAACCAGATTGCTTGGGGTTATATGGTCAAGTGAAGAAGCGCATACGGTGGATGCCTTGGCAGTCAGAGGCGATGAAAGACGTGGTAGCCTGCGATAAGCTTTGGGGAGTCGGCAAACAGACTGTGATCCAGAGATCTCTGAATGGGGGAACCCAGCCAGCATAAGCTGGTTATCTTGTACTGAATACATAGGTGCAAGAGGCGAACCAGGGGAACTGAAACATCTAAGTACCCTGAGGAAAAGAAATCAACCGAGATTCCCTTAGTAGTGGCGAGCGAACGGGGACCAGCCCTTAAGTTGGTTTGAGATTAGTGGAACGCTCTGGAAAGTGCGGCCATAGTGGGTGATAGCCCCGTACACGAAAATCTCTTATCAATGAAATCGAGTAGGACGGAGCACGAGAAACTTTGTCTGAATATGGGGGGACCATCCTCCAAGGCTAAATACTACTGACTGACCGATAGTGAACCAGTACCGTGAGGGAAAGGCGAAAAGAACCCCGGAGAGGGGAGTGAAATAGAACCTGAAACCGTATGCGTACAAGCAGTGGGAGCCTACTTTGTTAGGTGACTGCGTACCTTTTGTATAATGGGTCAGCGACTTATATTCAGTGGCGAGCTTAACCGAATAGGGGAGGCGTAGCGAAAGCGAGTCTTAATAGGGCGTTTAGTCGCTGGGTATAGACCCGAAACCGGGCGATCTATCCATGGGCAGGTTGAAGGTTAGGTAACACTGACTGGAGGACCGAACCGACTACCGTTGAAAAGTTAGCGGATGACCTGTGGATCGGAGTGAAAGGCTAATCAAGCTCGGAGATAGCTGGTTCTCCTCGAAAGCTATTTAGGTAGCGCCTCATGTATCACTGTAGGGGGTAGAGCACTGTTTCGGCTAGGGGGTCATCCCGACTTACCAAACCGATGCAAACTCCGAATACCTACAAGTGCCGAGCATGGGAGACACACGGCGGGTGCTAACGTCCGTCGTGAAAAGGGAAACAACCCAGACCGTCAGCTAAGGTCCCAAAGTCATGGTTAAGTGGGAAACGATGTGGGAAGGCTTAGACAGCTAGGAGGTTGGCTTAGAAGCAGCCACCCTTTAAAGAAAGCGTAATAGCTCACTAGTCGAGTCGGCCTGCGCGGAAGATGTAACGGGGCTCAAACCATGCACCGAAGCTACGGGTATCACCTTTTGGTGATGCGGTAGAGGAGCGTTCTGTAAGCCTGTGAAGGTGAGTTGAGAAGCTTGCTGGAGGTATCAGAAGTGCGAATGCTGACATGAGTAACGACAATGCGAGTGAAAAACTCGCACGCCGAAAGACCAAGGTTTCCTGCGCAACGTTAATCGACGCAGGGTTAGTCGGTCCCTAAGGCGAGGCTGAAAAGCGTAGTCGATGGAAAACAGGTTAATATTCCTGTACTTCCAGTTATTGCGATGGAGGGACGGAGAAGGTTAGGCCAGCCTGGCGTTGGTTGTCCAGGTTTAAGGTGGTAGGCTGGAATCTTAGGCAAATCCGGGATTTCAAGGCCGAGAGCTGATGACGAGTTGCCTTTAGGCGACGAAGTGGTTGATACCATGCTTCCAAGAAAAGCTCCTAAGCTTCAGATAACTGGGAACCGTACCCCAAACCGACACAGGTGGTTAGGTAGAGAATACCAAGGCGCTTGAGAGAACTCGGGTGAAGGAACTAGGCAAAATGGCACCGTAACTTCGGGAGAAGGTGCGCCGGCGAGGGTTAAGGACTTGCTCCGTAAGCCCATGCCGGTCGAAGATACCAGGCCGCTGCGACTGTTTATTAAAAACACAGCACTCTGCAAACACGAAAGTGGACGTATAGGGTGTGACGCCTGCCCGGTGCCGGAAGGTTAATTGATGGGGTTAGCGCAAGCGAAGCTCTTGATCGAAGCCCCGGTAAACGGCGGCCGTAACTATAACGGTCCTAAGGTAGCGAAATTCCTTGTCGGGTAAGTTCCGACCTGCACGAATGGCGTAACGATGGCGGCGCTGTCTCCACCCGAGACTCAGTGAAATTGAAATCGCTGTGAAGATGCAGTGTATCCGCGGCTAGACGGAAAGACCCCGTGAACCTTTACTATAGCTTTGCACTGGACTTTGAATTTGCTTGTGTAGGATAGGTGGGAGGCTTTGAAGTGGGGACGCCAGTTCTCATGGAGCCATCCTTGAAATACCACCCTGGCAACTTTGAGGTTCTAACTCAGGTCCGTTATCCGGATCGAGGACAGTGTATGGTGGGTAGTTTGACTGGGGCGGTCTCCTCCCAAAGAGTAACGGAGGAGTACGAAGGTGCGCTCAGACCGGTCGGAAATCGGTCGTAGAGTATAAAGGCAAAAGCGCGCTTGACTGCGAGACACACACGTCGAGCAGGTACGAAAGTAGGTCTTAGTGATCCGGTGGTTCTGTATGGAAGGGCCATCGCTCAACGGATAAAAGGTACTCCGGGGATAACAGGCTGATACCGCCCAAGAGTTCATATCGACGGCGGTGTTTGGCACCTCGATGTCGGCTCATCACATCCTGGGGCTGAAGCCGGTCCCAAGGGTATGGCTGTTCGCCATTTAAAGTGGTACGCGAGCTGGGTTTAGAACGTCGTGAGACAGTTCGGTCCCTATCTGCCGTGGACGTTTGAGATTTGAGAGGGGCTGCTCCTAGTACGAGAGGACCGGAGTGGACGAACCTCTGGTGTTCCGGTTGTCACGCCAGTGGCATTGCCGGGTAGCTATGTTCGGAAGAGATAACCGCTGAAAGCATCTAAGCGGGAAACTTGCCTCAAGATGAGATCTCACTGGGATCTTGAATCCCCTAAAGGGCCGTCGAAGACTACGACGTTGATAGGTTGGGTGTGTAAGCGCTGTGAGGCGTTGAGCTAACCAATACTAATTGCCCGTGAGGCTTGACCATATAACACCCAAGCAATTTGTGCGTCAGCCAAATTGCGGTGGTGAAGATGATACGAACCGAAAGTTCGCAACGAACCACACAATCACATATCCGAATTCGCTGGGCTGTCCATCTGGACATTCTGGCTACAGAATTTCTTGACGACCATAGAGCATTGGAACCACCTGATCCCATCCCGAACTCAGCAGTGAAACGATGCATCGCCGATGGTAGTGTGGGGTTTCCCCATGTGAGAGTAGGTCATCGTCAAGATTCATTTCGCAAAACCCCTATCTGCACATGCAGGTAGGGGTTTTGTCTTTGTAGCCTGAAAAGCCACGTCTCATAGGGATTACCCCACCCCCCTCTAGGCCAAGGTCAGCTCCCACAATTCGAGCCAGAACACTAGAATAGCTCCACGCACCTATTCAGAAGCGCTATATGCCCAACTCTGTCGAACCTGAAACCTTGGCCCAATTGCCGTTGGACGAGCTTGTCGCCTGCCACGAATGCGACCTGCTGCTGCGCAAGCCCGTGCTCCAGCACGGTGAGAAAGCCCAATGCCCACGTTGCGGTTACGAGCTTTATGCTCATCGGCACAACGTGGTCAACCGTAGCCTGGCGTTGGTACTGACCGCGCTGTTGCTGTTCGTGCCTGCCAATTTTCTACCGATCATGCAGTTGCACCTGCTTGGCCAGACCTCGGACGATACTGTCTGGAGCGGCGTATTGGGCCTGTACAATTCGCAGATGCGTGGTGTAGCGGTAGTCGTGTTCCTGTGCAGCATGGCCATCCCCTTGGCAAAACTGCTCTGCCAACTGGCGGTACTGCTGAGTATCCGCTTGAACGTGGGGCGTAACTTCGGCCTGTTGTTCTACCGCATCTATCACCACCTGCGTGACTGGGGCATGCTCGAGGTCTATTTCATGGGGGTGTTGGTGGCTATCGTCAAGCTGGTGGACCTGGCCGAGTTGACCGTGGGCCTGGGGCTGTTCTGTTTCATCAGCCTGTTGTTGATCCAGGTATGGCTTGAGGTGGTGATGTCACCGCACCAGATTTGGAGTGCACTTTCGGGGGAGGACCTGCATGCGGGCGATTGATGCAGGCATTCTTGTCTGCAATGAATGTCATGAACTGAACAAGCAAGTGCAAGACAGCACGTCGCAGACCTGTACACGCTGCGGCGCCATTGTCCATGCTCGCCGCCCAAACAGTATCGTGCGTACCTGGGCGCTGCTGATTGCCGCGTCGATCTTGTACATCCCGGCCAACCTGCTGCCGATCATGACTGTGAGTACACTCGGTCAGGGCAGCCCCGACACGATCATGTCCGGCGTCATTACCCTGCTCAAGCACGGCATGGTGCCCATTGCTGCGGTGGTGTTCATTGCCAGTATCCTGGTGCCCACGTTCAAGCTGGTGGGCATTGGCCTGCTGCTGTACTCCGTTCAGCGTCACCAGCCGCTTTCGGCGCGGCAACGGATATTGATGTACCGCTTCATCGAATTCATTGGGCGCTGGTCCATGCTCGATATCTTCGTCATCGCCATCCTGGTGGCCGTGGTGAATTTCGGCCGAATAGCCAGTGTCGAAGCCAATCTGGGCGCTGTCGCCTTCGCAACTGTGGTGATCCTGACAATGCTTGCCGCTTTAACTTTCGATCCCCGACTGATTTGGGATAACACGGAGTCGGATGACGACCATGAGTGACCTGCCAACGGCTAAAACCCGCCCAGCCTCTAACTGGTCGGCCATCTGGATTCTGCCTTTGATCGCCTTGATGATCGGTGGCTGGCTCGCGTGGCAGGCCTACAGCTCGGCGGGGGTAGAAATTGAAGTCCGCTTCGAGTCGGGTGAAGGTATCGTCGCCAACAAGACCGAAGTCATCTACAAGGGCATGCCGGTAGGCAAGGTGAAGAACCTGGTGCTCGATGCCGAGGGCGACAACCAGGGAGTGATCGCCACCATCGAGATGAACAAGGCTGCGGAGCCTCACCTGACCAAGGGCACACGCTTCTGGCTGGTTAAGCCCAGTGTCAGCCTGGCGGGTATTACCGGCCTTGAGACACTGGTGTCGGGTAACTACATCGCCGTCAGTCCAGGGGAGGGGGAGCGTACCAAGCGCTTTACCGCGTTGAAGGTGGCCCCGCCGCTCTCGGATACGGAGCCTGGCCTGCATCTGACCCTCAAGGCCGACAGGCTGGGTTCGCTCAACCGTGACAGCCCGGTGTTCTACAAGCAGATTCAGGTGGGTCGAGTGAAAAGCTACCGACTGTCCGAGGACCAGAGCACCGTCGAGGTCAAAGTCTTCATCGAGCCCGCCTACGCCAGCCTGGTGCGTAAACACACGCGTTTCTGGAATGCCAGCGGCGTCAGCATCGATGCTTCGCTGTCAGGTGTGAAGGTGCGCAGCGAGTCGCTGTCGAGCATCGTGGCCGGTGGTATCGCCTTCGCCACGCCGGAATACCGCAAGGACAGCCCGCCCACCGACCCGAGCCTGCCATTCCGCCTGTATGAGGACTTTGATGCAGCCCAGGCCGGTATTCGGGTCAAAGTGAAACTGAGCGATTATGAAGGCCTGCAGGCGGGTCGCACGCCGGTTATGTACAAGGGTATTCAGGTGGGCTCGCTGAAGGCCCTGAAGATGGAAGACAACCTGTCCAGCGCGTCGGCCGAGTTGACACTGGACCCGCTGACCGAAGACTACCTGGTGGACGGGACTCAGTTCTGGGTAGTCAAACCGTCGATTTCCCTGGCGGGTATCACTGGCCTGGAAGCGCTGGTCAAAGGTAACTACATCGCCATTCGCCCCGGTGAGAAGGGCGCACGGCCAGAGCGTGAGTTCGAAGCCCGTGCCAAGGCGCCGCCACTCGATCTCAAGGCACCGGGCCTGCACATGGTGTTGTTCGCCGACACCTTGGGTTCGCTGGAAGTCGGCAGCCCGGTTATGTACCGCCAGGTGAAGGTGGGTAGCGTCCAAAGCTACCAGTTCGCTCGCAACAGCAACCGCATCCTGATCGGTGTACATATCGAGAAGGAGTACGAAAAGCTGGTCAATGGTTCGTCGCGCTTCTGGAACGTCAGTGGTATCACCCTGACCGGCGGCCTTTCTGGCATCAAGATCAAGAGTGAATCACTGCAAACATTGATGGCCGGTGGTATCGCCTTCGACACGCCGCGGCCCGATGTGGCGCTGAAACGGCACATTCCGCGCTTCCGCCTGCATGACAGCCAAGAAGCGGTAAACCGTGCCGGCACGTTGATCACCATCCGTGTCGACCGTGCAGATGGCCTGAAGCCGGGTACGGCGATCCGCTTCCGTGGCCTGGATGTGGGCAGTATCGAAAGCGTCGACCTCACCGATGACTTGCAGGCCGTGCTGCTGCGGGCGCGCATTACCGAAGCGGCGGACCGTATCGCCCGCGCCGGTACGCAGTTCTGGGTGGTCAAGCCAGCATTAGGCCTGGTGCGCACCGAGAACCTCGACACCCTGATTGGCGGCCAGTACCTGGAAGTGCAGCCGGCAGCCAAGGACCGTGGTCCGCAGCGTGATTTCATTGCCTTGGCCGATGCTCCACAGGTGGCGGGGCCAGAGGTCGGTCTGCCGTTGACACTCAGTGCGCCACGCCGTGGCTCGATCAAACCGGGTGTGCCGGTGACCTACCGTGAGGTTGCGGTGGGCAAGGTGACAGGCTTCGAGCTGGGCCAGAGCGCTGACCGTGTGCTGATCCATATCCTCATCGAGCCGCGCTATGCCGCCTTGGTACGCAGCGGTAGCCGTTTCTGGAACAGCAGTGGCTTCGGTTTCGATTGGGGGCTGTTCAAGGGCGCCACGGTGCGCACCGAGTCGGTGCAGACCCTGATCGATGGCGGTATCGCTTTTGCAACGCCAGATGGCGAGCAGATGGGCAACCCAGCACGACCGCAGCAGACATTCGCCTTGTTCGACAAGGCGGAGGATGAATGGATGCAGTGGGCGCCGAAGATCCAAATCGCCAGGTAAGAGTGTCTGCAGGGGCGGGTTTGCCCGCTCCTGCAGGTGTCAATTGATGATGAATTGTGTCAATTGACCATAAATATTGGGACCGAAGGATTCCAATAAATTGCAGGCAACAAAAAACCGACCCTAGGGTCGGTTTTTCGACTAGCGCGTCGCTTAGGCAGCTGCAGCTTCTTTCAGCGCCTTGATGTGGCCATTCAGACGGCCTTTGTGACGAGCAGCCTTGTTCTTGTGGATGATACCTTTGTCGGCCATACGGTCGATTACAGGTACAGCCAGAACGTAAGCGGCTTGCGCTTTTTCGGCGTCTTTTGCGTCAATGGCTTTAACTACATTCTTGATGT
Organism: Pseudomonas sp. LFS074; assembly: GCF_047978165.1. Lineage (NCBI taxonomy): Bacteria > Pseudomonadati > Pseudomonadota > Gammaproteobacteria > Pseudomonadales > Pseudomonadaceae > Pseudomonas > Pseudomonas sp. LFS074. The sequence continues at coordinate 684,345 of NZ_JBFPFV010000001.1, forward strand.
AGGTGCGGACCATGGAACGCAGGCTGGCGTTGTGGCTGCGACGCTTCTCAGCCTGTTTTGCACGTTTCTTGGCGGAAGGTGTGTTGGCCACCGTCGAGCTCCTCGAAAGACTTTAGGTAAATAGCAAACAAAATAGGCCGCGAATCATGCCGATCAGTAGATCGATTGTCAAGGCCACCTGCAAGGTTCCGCCGAGCGGTGCGCCAACAAGCGGGAAAGATTCCTTTCTGCTGCGCGACCTGTACACTCGGGAATTTTTGGCTCCCCTGCGAAGGCGCGGGAGTATCGCACATTCGGACGCTGTCTGGCAGCGTCCTCTGTCATTGGCGTGAATCTTTTCGATGAACCTGCTCAAATCCCTGGCTGCAGTAAGCTCGATCACCATGATTTCGCGGGTGCTGGGCTTCGTCCGCGACACCATCCTGGCGCGCATCTTCGGTGCCGGTGTCGCCACCGACGCCTTCTTCATCGCGTTCAAGTTGCCCAACCTGTTGCGGCGGATCTTCGCTGAAGGTGCATTCTCCCAGGCCTTCGTGCCGATCCTGGCCGAATACAAGACCCAGCAGGGCGAGGAGGCGACACGCACCTTCATTGCCTACGTCAGCGGCCTGCTGACCCTGGTCCTGGCCCTGGTGACCGCCATCGGTATCCTGGCGGCGCCCTGGGTGGTGTGGGCGACGGCCCCGGGTTTTGTTGACAGCGCCGAAAAATACGAGCTGACCACCGCCCTGTTGCGAGTGACCTTTCCTTATATATTGCTGATCTCGCTGTCTTCCCTGGCCGGTGCGATCCTCAATACCTGGAACCGTTTCTCGGTACCGGCCTTCACCCCGACCTTGCTGAACGTGGCGATGATCGCCTTCGCCGTGCTGCTGACACCGTACTTCGACCCGCCGATCATGGCCTTGGCCTGGGGCGTGCTGGCCGGTGGCCTGGCGCAGTTGCTGTACCAGCTGCCGGCACTGAAGAAGATCGGCATGCTCGTGCTGCCGCGCCTGAACTTAAAGGACGCCGGTGTGTGGCGGGTACTGAAGCAGATGCTGCCGGCGATTCTCGGGGTGTCGGTGAGCCAGATCTCGTTGATCATCAACACCATCTTCGCTTCCTTCCTGGTGGCCGGCTCGGTGTCGTGGATGTACTACGCCGACCGCCTCATGGAGTTGCCTTCGGGTGTGCTGGGCGTGGCATTGGGCACGATCCTGCTGCCGACCCTGGCCAAGACCTACGCCAACAAGGACCGCGAGGAGTACTCGCGGATTCTCGACTGGGGCCTGCGCCTGTGCTTCCTGCTGGTGCTGCCCTGCACCCTGGCGCTGGCCATTCTTGCCGAGCCACTGACCGTTGCGTTGTTTCAATACGGCAAATTCAGTGCGTTCGATGCGGCCATGACCCAGCGGGCGCTGATGGCCTATTCCGTGGGCTTGCTGGCGATCATTCTGGTCAAGGTACTGGCACCCGGCTTCTATGCGCAGCAGAATATCCGCACGCCGGTGAAAATCGCGATCTTCACGCTGGTTTGCACTCAGCTGTTCAACCTTGCCCTGGTCGGGCCGCTCGCACATGCCGGCCTGGCATTGGCGATCAGCCTCGGTGCCTGCCTGAATGCCGGCTTGCTGTTCTGGAAGCTGCGCAGTCAGCAGTTGTTCGAACCTCAGCCAGGCTGGGCAATGTTCCTGCTCAAGCTTGTTTTGGCAGTGGCACTCATGTCGGCGGTACTGTTGGCGGGCATGCACTATATGCCGGCCTGGGAGCAGGGCATCATGCTCGAGCGCTTCCTGCGCCTGGGGGCGTTGATCCTGGCGGGCGTCGTGACGTATTTCGGCTGCCTGTACCTGTGCGGCTTCCGGCCTCGGCATTTCGCCCGCAAGGCCTTGCACTAAGGCTTGGGGCGGGTCAAACGTCGGTTTTTCGCATTCCACGCCGCCCTTGGGCGCTGCTGCCTGTCACCAGCGCCCGGGTGTGGTTATAATCGGCCACTTTATGAGCAAGAAGCGCGTTATGCAGCTGGTTCGAGGTCTTCACAACCTGCGCCCCGAGCACCGGGGCTGTGTCGCCACCATTGGCAACTTCGACGGGGTTCACCGCGGCCACCAGGCAATCCTGGCGCGTCTGCGCGAGCGCGGCCAGGCCTTGGGCCTGCCGACCTGCGTGGTGATCTTCGAACCGCAACCACGCGAGTACTTCGCCCCTGAAACCGCGCCGGCGCGCCTGGCCCGCCTGCGCGACAAGGTCGAGCTGCTGGCCGCCGAGGGCATTGACCGGGTTTTGTGCCTGGCGTTCAATCAGCGCCTGAGCAAGCTCAGCGCCGATGCCTTCGTCAAGGCCATCCTGGTCGACGGCTTGGGTGTGCGTCATCTCGAAGTGGGCGATGACTTCCGCTTTGGCTGCGACCGTGCTGGCGATTTCGCCTTCCTGATCGAGGCCGGCAAGCAGTACGGCTTTACCGTCGAGGCCGCCAACACGGTAATCCAGGACGGCCTGCGGGTCAGCAGCACCGAAGTGCGCAAGGCCCTGTCCGAGGGCAACTTCGAACTGGCCGAGCACCTGCTGGGTCGCCCGTACAGCATCACTGGCCGCGTACTGCATGGCCAGAAGCTGGCCCGCCAGCTCGGCACACCTACCGCCAATATCCAGCTCAAGCGCCGCCGCGTGCCGCTGTCCGGGGTCTACCTGGCCAGCATCGAAATCGACGGCAAGGCCTGGCCGGGTGTCGGCAATATTGGCGTGCGTCCCACCGTTGCCGGTGATGGGCGCCCGCACCTGGAAATTCATCTACTGGATTATGCCGGTGACCTGTATGGCCGGCGCCTGACGGTGGAGTTCCACCACAAGCTGCGTGAAGAGCAGCGATTCGCCTCCCTGGAGGCGCTGAAGTCGGCGATCGATGCGGATATCGCCGCCGCACGTGCACATTGGCACGCTCAACCGCTAACGAAGAGCCTGAAATGACCGACTACAAAGCCACGCTTAACCTTCCGGACACCGCCTTCCCCATGAAGGCCGGCCTGCCTCAGCGCGAACCGCAGATCCTGCAGCGCTGGGACAGCATTGGCCTGTACCAGAAGCTGCGCGAAATTGGCAAGGATCGTCCCAAGTTCGTCCTGCACGACGGCCCGCCCTATGCCAACGGCAAGATTCACATCGGTCATGCGCTGAACAAGATCCTCAAGGACATGATCGTCCGCTCCAAGACCCTGGCCGGCTTCGATGCGCCGTATGTACCGGGCTGGGACTGCCATGGCCTGCCGATCGAGCACAAGGTCGAGGTTACCCACGGCAAGCACCTGTCCGCCGACCGCACCCGCGAGCTGTGCCGCGAATACGCCGCCGAGCAGATCGAAGGGCAGAAGACCGAGTTCATTCGCCTGGGCGTGCTGGGTGACTGGGACAACCCGTACAAGACCATGAACTTCGCCAACGAGGCCGGTGAAATCCGCGCCCTGGCCGAGATGGTCAAGCAAGGCTTCGTGTTCAAGGGCCTCAAGCCTGTGAACTGGTGCTTCGATTGCGGTTCGGCCCTGGCTGAAGCGGAAGTCGAGTACGCCGACAAGAAATCCCAGACCATCGACGTGGCCTTCCCGGTTGCCGATGAAACCAAGCTGGCCGCTGCTTTCGGCCTGGCGTCGCTGGCCAAACCGGCCGCCATCGTGATCTGGACCACCACCCCGTGGACCATCCCGGCCAACCAGGCGCTGAACATCCACCCGGAGTTCAAGTACGCCCTGGTCGACACCGGCGAGCGCCTGCTGGTACTGGCTGAGGAGCTGGTCGAATCGTGCCTCAAGCGCTACAACCTGGAAGGCTCGATCATTGCCACCGCCCAAGGTTCGGCGCTGGAGCTGATCAACTTCCGTCACCCGTTCTATGATCGCCTGTCGCCAATCTACCTGGCCGACTACGTCGAGCTGGGCGCGGGTACCGGCGTGGTGCATTCGGCACCTGCATACGGTGAAGACGACTTCGTTACCTGCAAGCGCTACGGCATGGTCAACGACGACATCCTCACCCCGGTGCAGAGCAACGGTGTATATGTCGAGTCGCTGCCATTCTTCGGCGGCCAGTTCATCTGGAAGGCCAACCCGGCCATCGTCGAGAAGCTGAGCGAAGTCGGTGCGCTGATGCACACCGAAACCATCAGCCACAGCTACATGCACTGCTGGCGCCACAAGACCCCGCTGATCTACCGTGCTACTGCGCAGTGGTTCGTGGGCATGGACAAGCAGCCAACCACCGGCGAGCCGCTGCGTGAGCGCGCGCTGAAAGCCATCGAAGACACCAAGTTCGTGCCGGCCTGGGGCCAGGCGCGCTTGCATTCGATGATCGCCAACCGCCCGGACTGGTGCATTTCGCGTCAGCGCAACTGGGGCGTGCCAATCCCGTTCTTCCTGCACAAGCAGACCGGCGAACTGCACCCGCGCACTGTCGAGCTGATGGAGCAAGTGGCCAAACGCGTCGAGCAGGAGGGCATCGAGGCTTGGTTCAAGCTGGACGCCGCCGAGCTGCTGGGCGTTGAAGCCGACCAGTACGACAAGATCACCGACACCCTCGACGTGTGGTTCGACTCGGGTACCACCCATTGGCACGTGCTGCGTGGCTCGCACGACATCGGCCACACCACCGGCCCGGTCGCCGACCTGTACCTGGAAGGCTCTGACCAGCACCGTGGCTGGTTCCACTCGTCGTTGCTGACCGGTTGCGCCATCGACAACCACGCGCCATACCGCGAGCTGCTGACCCATGGCTTCACCGTGGACGAAAACGGCCGCAAGATGTCCAAATCGCTGGGCAACACCATCGAACCGGAGAAGGTCAACAACACCTTGGGTGCCGACATCCTGCGCCTGTGGGTTTCGGCCACCGACTACTCCGGTGAAATGGCGGTTTCCGAGCAGATCCTGCAGCGCAGCGCCGACGCCTATCGCCGTATTCGCAATACCGCGCGCTTCTTGCTGTCCAACCTGTCCGGCTTCGACCCGGCCCGCGACCTGCTGGCCCCGGAAGACATGCTGGCACTGGACCGCTGGGCCGTGGACCGCACCCTGCTGCTGCAGCGCGAGCTGGAAGAGCACTACAGCGAGTACCGTTTCTGGAACGTCTACTCCAAGGTGCACAACTTCTGCGTACAGGAACTGGGCGGCTTCTACCTCGACATCATCAAGGACCGCCAGTACACCACTGGTGCCAACAGTGTCGCCCGCCGCTCCTGCCAGACCGCGCTATACCACATCAGCGAGGCGCTGGTGCGCTGGATCGCGCCAATCCTGGCGTTCACCGCCGACGAAATCTGGCAGTACCTGCCGGGCGAGCGCAACGAGTCGGTAATGCTCAACGGCTGGTACCAGGGCCTGAGCGAGCTGCCGGAAGGCACCGAGCTGGACCGCGCCTACTGGGACCGCGTGATGGCGGTGAAGGCCTCGGTGAACAAAGAGCTGGAGAACCAGCGTACCGCCAAGGTGATCGGTGGCAACCTGCAGGCCGAAGTGACCCTGTACGCCGACGAAGGCCTGAGCGCCGACCTGGGCAAGCTGGGCGACGAACTGCGCTTCGTGCTGATCACCTCGGCCGCCAGCGTGGTGCCGTTCGCTCAGGCGCCGGCCGAAGCCGTGGCCACCGAAGTCGAAGGCCTCAAGCTGAAGGTGGTCAAGTCCGGCCACGCCAAGTGCGGCCGTTGCTGGCACTTCCGCGCCGACGTTGGCAGCCACCCGGAGCACCCGGAAATCTGCAGCCGTTGCGTCGACAACCTGAGCGGTTCGGGTGAGGTGCGCCACTATGCCTAACCCTGCAGCGGGGCGCTTCGGGCGCCTTGCATGGCTTTGGCTGAGCTTGCTGGTCCTGGTCCTCGACCAGGCCACCAAGCTGTACTTCAACAACGCCCTGACCATGTACCAGCAGATTGTGGTCATCCCTGACTACTTCAGCTGGACGTTGGCCTACAACACCGGTGCCGCGTTCAGCTTCCTCGCTGATGGCGCTGGCTGGCAGCGCTGGCTGTTCGCCCTGATCGCCGTGGTGGTCAGTGCCGTGCTGGTGGTATGGCTCAAGCGCCTGGGGCGCAACGAGACCTGGCTGGCCGTGGCACTGGCGCTGGTGCTGGGTGGCGCCATCGGTAACCTGTACGATCGCATCGTGCTGGGCCATGTGGTCGACTTCATCCTGGTGCACTGGCAGAACCGCCACTACTTCCCGGCCTTCAACGTGGCCGACAGCGCCATCACCGTTGGTGCGGTGATGCTGGCGCTGGATATGTTCAAGAGCAAGAAGTCCGAGGATCCGGTCCATGACTGACACCCGTATCGGCCAGAACACCGAAGTCACCTTGCACTTCGCGCTGCACCTGGAAAACGGCGACACCGTCGACAGCACGTTCGACAAAGCCCCGGCCACCTTCAAGGTTGGCGATGGCAACCTGCTGCCGGGCTTTGAAAGCGCCCTGTTCGGCTTCAAGGCCGGTGACAAGCGCACTGTGGTAGTGGCCCCGGAGAACGCTTTCGGCCAGCCTAACCCGCAGAACGTGCAGGTTATGCCGCGCTCCAACTTCGAAGGCATGGAGCTGTCCGAAGGCCTGCTGATCATCTTCAACGACGCCGCCAACACCGAGCTGCCAGGTGTGGTCAAAGCGTTCGATGACGACCAGGTGACCATCGACTTCAATCACCCACTGGCTGGCAAGACCCTGACCTTCGAGGTGGAGATCCTCGAGGTGAAGGCCCTGTAAGCCTGGAGCCGAGCATGCAAATCAAACTCGCCAACCCTCGCGGCTTTTGCGCGGGGGTCGACCGGGCGATCGAGATCGTCAACCGCGCGCTGGAAGTCTTCGGCCCGCCGATCTATGTGCGCCACGAAGTGGTGCACAACAAGTTCGTGGTGGAAGACCTGCGCAACCGTGGCGCCATCTTTGTCGAAGAGCTGGACCAGGTACCGGACGATGTCATCGTCATCTTCAGTGCCCACGGTGTTTCCCAGGCCGTGCGCCAGGAAGCAGCTGGCCGTGGCCTGAAAGTGTTCGATGCCACCTGCCCGCTGGTGACCAAGGTGCACATCGAAGTGGCCAAGTACAGCCGCGATGGCCGTGAGTGCATTCTCATCGGCCACGAAGGGCACCCGGAAGTCGAAGGCACCATGGGCCAGTACGACGCCAGCAACGGTGGCGCCATCTACCTTGTCGAGGACGAGGAAGATGTTGCCAACCTGCAGGTGCGCGACCCGGACCACCTGGCCTTCGTCACCCAGACCACGCTGTCGATGGACGACACCAGTCGCGTCATCGACGCCCTGCGTGCACGCTTTCCGAACATCGGTGGCCCGCGCAAGGACGACATCTGCTACGCCACCCAAAACCGCCAGGACGCCGTCAAGCAACTGGCAGGCGAGAGTGACGTGGTGCTGGTGGTCGGCAGCCCGAACAGCTCCAACTCCAACCGCCTGCGCGAGCTGGCCGAGCGCATGGGCACTCCGGCTTACCTGATTGATGGTGCCGAGGACCTGCAACGCGGCTGGTTCGACCAGGCCGCGCGTATCGGCATCACTGCCGGTGCTTCGGCCCCCGAAGTGCTGGTGCGTGGCGTGATCGAGCAACTCAAAGCTTGGGGCGCCACGGGCGCTGAAGAGCTGGATGGGCGGGAGGAGAACATCACCTTCTCGATGCCTAAAGAGCTGCGGGTTCGGTCGCTGATCTGATCAGGGCCTTGCGCACAGCGGATGATTCGGTTCGCCTGTGCGCAAGGCTACTCTGCCAGTGCTTGCCAGAACCACATGATAAGGGCTGTTGGTTTTTTCGCAGACTACAAGCCGGCCACTCAGCTGAGCGTTGTTTGGCTGCATCGGCACACCCTGTGCACTGAATTTCACCTGCCCCCCCGTATTCGCTGCGATGTACATGGGTCGAGAAAGCCGATGTTCACGCAGCACTTGCTGATTGTGCTCTAACACTGCACGCCAGCCATTCCCCCAATTACCGTCCAGCGCCACTACAACTACCGGTTGGCCCTGCAGCACGGCATGGCTGCGCGCACTGCGCAGTGCCTGGGCCAGATCTCGGGCCGCTGCCGCCCGGTGTAGGTCGTCACTCATCCTGGCGTAGGCCGGAATACCCAGCTGTGTCAGCAAGACAGCCACCGCCAAGGCCGACAACATTTGAATCAGTGTTACGCCGCGTTGCCTCACCGTGCATTCCTCCCTGGAAGTGCTTGGCTATAGCTTCACGTTCGCTGGCCAAGCGTTCTAGTCGGCCGGTTCCAAGGCTGTTGCAGGAAAAGTCACGGGAGGTGCAAGGATGCACGTAAGGCAACGGGGCATGACGCTCCTGGAAGTGCTGTTGGTTGTCGCGGTTGTGGCCGTGGGCATGTTCGCAACCGCAGCGATGCAGTTGCAGGCATTGCAGGCGACGGAAAGCGCACGCCGTGATGGGCGGGCGGCGATGGCGGCGCATAGCGAGCTTGAGCGGAGGCGGCGATGAGGCGCCGCCAGATTGGGTTCGGTTTGCTTGAAGTTGTGATGGCACTGGCCATCGGGTTGCTGCTGCTGGCGGCGGCCAGCCAGCTCTTTACCTCCGCACACCAGGCTTGGCGCCTGCAAAGCACGGCAGTGCGTATGCAGGATGAAGCACGTCAGGCATTACTGCGTATGGCGCAGGACATCCGCATGACGGGGATGTTTGGCTGTCTTCAGCTCGGTCCAGGCGACTTCAACGCCCCGGGCTCACAGTTGGCTTTCGCCCGACCATTGGAAGTTGATTCCACTACCCTCAGCCTGGTTGTAGCGGAGTTGCCCGGACAGGCTGGCAAGTCTGACTGGCTCTTGCACACAGACTGCATCGAGAAAGTGAGCGTGGATGTGGATCCCAAAGAGGGCTATCCACTGGCGTTTCCTATCAGCAGATACGTCTACCAGCTCCAGGGCAACCAACTGAAGTTCAAGCGAGGAAGAAGCTTTCAGCCGCTGGTCGAGAATGTACGAGAGGCGCGCTTCGAACGTGTGCAAACACCCGAAGGAGTGAGAGTGGATATCGCGCTCACGTTGTACGAGCCCACGCTCAAACTCGAACAGCGCCATGAGCTTAGCGTGGCGCTGCGCAACTCGGTGCCGGGGCCATGAAGCGTCAACGCGGTGTCGTGCTGCTGTTGGCGTTGGTACTGAGCCTGCTGCTCGGCTTGCTGGCGGCCTCAGCCCTGAGTGATGCCTTGGTGGAAACGCGAATGGCCGGTCACCTGCGCGATGGTCTGCTGGCGCTCGAAGAAGCGGAGGCCACCTTGCAAGCAGGGGAGGCCGAGATCAAGCGTGCACCTCCTGATCCGTGTTCCGCGTGCATGCCGCCAGCTCGACCGCACGACCTGGCCGGGCAGTGGCACAGCACGCAAGAGGGCTATTTCCACCTGCAGAATCTTGGCCCGAGTAAGCGCGCGCAGGCCACCCTGTTTCGGATAACCGCCGTGAGCAAACAAACCCAGTCACGACAGGTACTGGAAGCCGTCTACGCCGTGGCCGACGACAAGATGCAACGCATGGCCTGGCGACAAAGACTCAGAGGAGACTGACATGCAGCAAGGCTTGAGCCTGATCGAGTTGTTGATTGTGCTGGCCGTGACCGGCATTCTGGCAGCCATTGCCTACCCCAGTTACAGCGACCAGCTTCGGCGAGCCGCGCGCAGCGAAGTGGTTGGCCTGCTGCATGATGCCGCCCTGCGTCTGGAGCGCCACCGCGTGCGCACCGGCGAGTATGCCGAGGGCGACCCGGCCTTGCCCGACGGTACCCGCTACTACAGCCTGCAGGCCCAGCGCGGCAGCGACACCTTCACGCTGCACGCCCGGCGGCTGCCGAATGGGCTGATGGCACAGGATGGCTGTGGCGATTTCCAGCTCGACCAGGCTGGCGCGCGCAGCAACCCCGGTGCCGTTGGTGGCAGCGAGCACTGCTGGGGAAGCTGAAGGTTGAATGATGCCCGGTGCATCGCGGTTTTACTTCAGGTGTTGGATCGACAGATGAACAAGCAAGTAGTGGTGGTCGGCGGCGGGGTGATTGGCCTGCTGACGGCGTTCAACCTGGCGGCAAAGGTCGGCCAGGTGGTGGTGTGTGATCAGGGCGAGGTTGGCCGCGAGTCGTCCTGGGCTGGCGGTGGCATTGTTTCGCCGTTGTACCCATGGCGCTACAGCCCGGCGGTGACCGCCCTGGCGCACTGGTCGCAAGACTTTTATCCACAGCTGGGCGAGCGCTTGTTCGCCAGCACCGGCGTCGACCCCGAAGTGCACACCACTGGGCTGTACTGGCTCGATCTGGACGACGAGGCCGAAGCGTTGGCCTGGGCCGAGCGCGAGCAGCGACCGCTTAGCGCCGTGGATATCTCGGCGGCCTATGACGCGGTGCCGGTGCTGGGCCCGGGCTTCAAGCGCGCCATCTACATGGCTGGGGTGGCCAATGTGCGCAACCCACGGTTGGTCAAATCGCTGAAGGCGGCGCTGCTGGCGCTGCCTAACGTGACCTTGCGCGAACACTGCCAGATCACCGGTTTCGTGCAGCAGGACGGGCGCGTGACCGGGGTGCAGACCGCCGACGGCGTGCTGGTGGCGGATGAAGTGGTGCTCAGCGCTGGCGCCTGGAGTGGTGACCTGCTGCGTACCCTTGGCCTCGAACTGCCGGTAGAGCCGGTGAAGGGCCAGATGATCCTGTTCAAGTGCGCCGACGACTTCTTGCCGAGTATGGTGCTGGCCAAGGGGCGCTATGCGATCCCACGGCGTGATGGGCACATTCTGGTGGGCAGTACGCTGGAGCATGCCGGTTATGACAAGACCCCGACCGGGGATGCGCTGGACAGCCTGAAGTCATCGGCGGTGGAGTTGCTGCCTGAGCTTGAGGGGGCCACGGTGGTGGCGCACTGGGCTGGGCTGCGGCCGGGCTCGCCGGAAGGTATTCCGTATATCGGGCCGGTGCCGGGGCATGCGGGGTTGTGGCTGAACTGCGGGCATTACCGTAATGGGCTGGTGCTGGCACCGGCTTCGTGCCAATTGTTTACCGACTTGCTGACCGGGGCCGAGCCGATTATCGACCCGGCGCCTTATGCGCCAGAAGGTCGTTTGGGCTGAGGGCTTCTTCGCGGGTAAACCCGCTCCCACAGGTGCAGCACAGGTTTGAAAACCGTGTGATCCCTGTGGGAGCGGGTTTACCCGCGAAAGGGCCAGCGAGCCTGTTAGAGCGCTCAACCGGTAATAGGAGCCTGCAAGTGCCGGCTTGGGTAATGCTGTTCATACACCTTGCACACCCGCAGCACCTGCTCATCGGCGAAGCGCCCGGCCACCACCTGCAGGCCCACCGGCAACCCTTCGCGGGTAAACCCGCAAGGCACCGATGCCGCCGGCTGTTGCGTCAGGTTGAAGGGGTAGCTGAACGGCGTCCACTCCATCCACTGCGCCATCCCCGACCCAGGCGGCACGTTGTGCCCAGCCTCGAATGCCACCAGCGGCAGCATGGGGGATAGCAGCACGTCATAGCGCTGGTGGAAGGCATTCATCTTCGCTATCAACGCTGCCCGCGCCTCAAGCGCCTGGGTGTATTCGCGCAGGTTGATCTGCGCCCCTTGCTCGGCAATCCAGCGCAGCCCAGGGTCCAGCAGCGCCCGTTGCTCTTCGCTGAGCGCGCCGGCCAGGCGGGCCGCGCCGGCGAACCACAAGGTGTTGAAGGTTTCCAGCGGGTCGCTGAAGCCAGGGTCCACTTCCTCTACCTGCGCACCCAGCCGCGCCAGGCGTTGCACCGCTTGTGCCACCAGCGCCTGGACCTGCGGGTCGACCTGCACGTAACCGAAATTCGCGCTGTAGGCGATGCGCAGGCCGCTCAGGTCTTGCTGCTGGCCCAGCCACGGTGTCTGCCGTGGTGCACCGGCCAGGCCATCACGGGCATCGGGGCGAGCGACACAATCGAGCATCAGCACCGCGTCGTCCACGGTGCGCGTCATTGGCCCCAAGTGCGACAGCACGGTCATGGCGCTGGCTGGCCACTGCGGCACATAGCCGAAGGTTGGCTTGATGCCGAAGGTGCCGGTAAAGGCGCAGGGAATACGAATCGAGCCACCGGCATCGCTGCCCTGGTGCAGCACACCCAGGTTCAGCGCCGCGGCTGCCGCGGCACCACCCGACGAGCCGCCGGCAGTCAGCCTGGTATCCCAGGGGTTGCGGGTGATGCCGTACAGCGGATTGTCTGTTACCCCTTTCCAGCCGAACTCCGGCGTGGTGGTCTTGCCCACCAGCACCGCCCCGGCCTCACGCATGAACGCGGAGAAGGGCGCATCGATGTCCCATGGCCCGGCGCTCGAGGTGGTGCGCGAGCCTTTGCGGGTGGGCATGCCACGGGTCAGGGTCAGGTCCTTGATCGAAGCGGGTACGCCATCCAGCCGGCCACAGGGTTCGCCACGTTGCCAGCGCTGTTCGCTGGCGCGGGCGGCGGCGCGGGCCCCTTCGCCGTCGACATGGCAGTAGGCGTTGACTGCCGGGTTGTGCAGGTCGATGCGCGCCAGCACATCGTCGACTACCTCGACTGGGGACAGTTGGCGGCGCTGGTACAGCTCGAGCAGTTCGACGGCAGTGAACTCGCCAATCGCGGTTTTCTGGGTCATCTCAACGGGCTCCCGGGTTGGCGGCCTGGAACATGGCGCGCAACAGTACGTCACAGCCGTCGGCCAGGTCCTGCGGTGCGGCATTTTCGATTTCGTTGTGGCTGATGCCGCCCTCGCACGGCACGAAGATCATCCCGGCCGGGCCCAGCTCGGCGAGGAAGATGGCATCGTGGCCGGCGCCGCTGACGATATCCATGTGGCTCAAGCCCAGCTCGCGCGCGCCCTGGCGCACGGCGTCCACGCACTGCTCGGCGAAATACAGCGGCGGGAAGTCGGCGGTCGGGGTCAGCGTGTAGCTCAGCCCGTGCTTGGCCGTGCTGCTTTCGATGGCGGCCTGTACTTCGCTGACCATGGCGGCGAGGTGCTTGGGGTCGAGGTGGCGCAGGTCGATGGTCATCTGCACCTGGCCTGGGATGACGTTGCGCGAGCCTGGGTGCAGGGTCAGGCAGCCCACTGTGCCGCAGGCATGTGGCTGGTGGGCGTGGGCCGTGCGGTTGACCGCAGCCACCACGTCGGCGGCGCCGACCAGGGCGTCCTTGCGCAGGTGCATGGGGGTGGGCCCGGCATGTGCCTCGACGCCGGTCAGCACCAGGTCGAACCACTTTTGTCCCAGACAGCCCTGAACCACGCCAATGGTGGTGCGCTGGTCTTCCAGCACCGGGCCCTGTTCGATATGCGCTTCGAAGTAGGCGCCGACGGCATGCCCGGTCGGCACGCGTGGGCCGGCGTAACCGATGCGCTGCAGCTCCGCGCCAACCGACACGCCCTGCTCGTCGACCTTGTCCAGGGTCTCCTGCAGGCCGAACTTCCCGGCGAACACGCCCGAGCCCATCATGCAGGGCGGGAAGCGCGAGCCTTCTTCGTTGGTCCACACCACCACTTCCAGTGGGGCTTCGGTGGTCAGCTTCAAGTCGTTGAGCGTGCGCATCACCTCAAGGCCTGCCATGACGCCGTAGCAGCCATCGAACTTGCCGCCGGTGGGTTGGGTATCGATATGGCTACCGGTCATGACCGGCGGCAGGGAAGGATTGCGGCCGGGGCGACGGGCAAAGATGTTGCCGATGGCGTCGACGCTGACCGTGCAGCCGGCCTCTTCGCACCAGCGTACGAACAGGTCGCGGGCCTGGCGGTCGAGGTCGGTCAGGGCCAGGCGGCACACGCCACCCTTGGCAGTGGCGCCGAGCTGGGCAAGGTCCATCAGCGATTGCCAAAGGCGCTCGCGGCTGACCAGTGAACCTTGGCCAAGCAAGTGCTGCGAAGGATCGGTGCGGGTGTTCCTGCAGATTGAGTAACCGTGAATGTTTGTACAAATGTTTCAAAGATGTTACTATGAGTGTCCCGGCCAGCATCACTTTATATTTTGTGACGTCTGGCCGGACGTTTTCCCTAGTGTTGGCTGTTTTAGCGACCTGGCCGTACAGGTCAGGTTTTTTTTTACCGCTAAACAACTGAAGCCATTGTAACCTCTGAATGATTCATTGTAAGTTACTCTTAAGTATCATCTTGCCTGTACTATAGTGCAGGTTAAGTCCACGTTAAGTAAAAGAAGCAGCATGGAGCCTGAATGTTTTCTTTTTTCCTTGAAAATCAAACAATAACGGATACGCTTCAGACTTACATACAGAGAAAGTTATCTCCGCTGGGTAGTCCGGATTACGCTTACACTGTTGTGAGCAAAAAAAATCCTTCAAATGTTCTGATTATTTCCAGTTATCCTGACGAATGGATTAGGTTATACCGCGCTAACAACTTTCAGCTGACCGATCCGGTTATTCTCACGGCCTTTAAACGCACCTCGCCGTTTGCCTGGGATGAGAATATTACGCTGATGTCCGACCTGCGGTTCACCAAAATTTTCTCTTTATCCAAGCAATACAACATCGTTAACGGCTTTACCTATGTCCTGCATGACCACATGAACAACCTTGCTCTGTTGTCCGTGATCATTAAAGGCAACGATCAGACTGCGCTGGAGCAACGCCTTGCTGCCGAACAGGGCACGATGCAGATGCTGCTGATTGATTTTAACGAGCAGATGTACCGCCTGGCCGGTACCGAAGGCGAGCGAGCCCCGGCGTTAAATCAGAGCGCGGACAAAACGATATTTTCCTCGCGTGAAAATGAGGTGTTGTACTGGGCGAGTATGGGCAAAACCTATGCTGAGATTGCCGCTATTACGGGCATTTCTGTGAGTACCGTGAAGTTTCACATCAAGAATGTGGTCGTGAAACTGGGCGTCAGTAACGCCCGACAGGCTATCAGACTGGGTGTAGAACTGGATCTTATCAGACCGGCAGCGTCAGCGGCCAGGTAGTGAATGGGCGTTCTCCTTTCAGGCGCTCAGGGCCAGGTAACGGTTCTTGATGCTTGGGTCCTCGCGGAACTGCGCGGCGCTGCCCTGGTAGGCGACCCGGCCCTGTTCAAGCACGTAATGGCGATCGGCGAGTGCATCGCAGACCATCAGGTTTTGCTCCACCAGCAGGATCGACAGGCCTTCGTCCTTGATCCGCCGCAGGATCTTCACCAGCTCGTCGACGATCACCGGGGCCAGGCCTTCGGTGGGTTCGTCGAGGATCAGCAGCTTGGGGCCGTTGAGCAGGGCGCGGGCGATGGCCAGCATCTGCTGCTCGCCACCGGACAGGGCGAAACCACCATTGCGGCGCCGCTCCTTGAGCCGTGGGAACATGCTGTAGACGTCCTCCAGCTGCCAGCGGCTGGCCTTGCGCACGGCTATCTTCAGGTTCTCTTCCACACTGAGCTGGCGGAAGATGCCACGGTGCTCAGGCACCAGGGCAATACCAAGCCGGGCGATATCGAAGATTTCACGGCCGACCAACTGTTGGCCGTTGAAGCTGATCTGCCCCTGCCGTGGGCGGACGATGCCAAGGATGCTGCGCAGGGTGGTGGTCTTGCCGGCACCATTGCGCCCGAGCAGCGTCACCAGTTCGCCTGCTTCAACCTTGAGCGAGACACCTTCGAGCACATGGCTCTTGTCGTAATAGGAGTGGATCGAATCGACGTTGAGCATCAGGCGGCCTCTCCAAGGTAGGCGGTGCGTACGCGCTCGTCGTTGCGCACCTGTTCAGGGGTACCCTCGACCAGAATCTGGCCGTGGCTCATCACAGTGATGCGCTGGCTGATCGACATGACGATGCTCATGTTGTGCTCGATCAGCAGCACGGTGTGGTCGCGGCCGAGGTCGCTGATCAGGTCGGTCATCACCGGAATGTCGTCGATGCCCATGCCCGAGGTGGGTTCGTCGAGCATCAGCAGGGTGGGCTTGGCGCAGATCGACATGCCCACTTCCAGCACCCGTTGCTGGCCGTGTGACAGCTCGCCGGCCAGGGTTTCGGCGCGGGCGCTCAGCTTCAGGCGTTCCAGCACCTGGTCGGCGGTGTTCCAGTGGCTGCGTTTGTGCTCCACACTGCGCCAGAAATTCAGGGCGCCCAGGCCGTCTCGGCCCTGGGCGGCCAAGCGCAGGTTTTCGCGCACGGACAGGTTTTGGAACAGGCTGGTGAGCTGGAACGAACGCGCCATGCCCAGCGCCACCCGCCCGTGGGACGGCTTGCGGATGATGTCCTGGCCGTTGAACAGGATCTTGCCCGCCGTGGCCTGACGCTCGCCGGTCAAGCAGTGGAACAGGCTGGTCTTGCCAGCACCGTTGGGGCCGATGACGGTGTGGATGGTGCCGGCGCGGACCTTGAGGTCAACGCCTGCGACTGCCTTGAACGGCCCGTAGGCCAGCTCCAGTTGGCGGGTTTCCAGGAGGTAGTCGCTCATCATAGGGTCTCCTTGGTCTTGGCCTGGGATTTGTCATTGGCACTGCGGGTGGCCAGCAGGCGCTTGCCCAGTTCGGCCAGTCCACCCCACAGGCCGCCCCGCATGAACACCACCACCAGAATCAGGATGACCCCCAGCAGCATCAGCCAGCGTGGCCACAGCTCCGACAGCACGTCACCCAGCAGCACGATGGCGCCGGCCCCCAGCAGTGAGCCGAACAACGAGCCGGTGCCGCCGACGATGGTCATGATCAGGATGTTCTCGCTCATCATCAGGTCGATGTTCGACAGCGGCGCAAAGTGCAGCAGCATGGCGTACAGCGCGCCGGCGATGCCGGTGATGGCCCCCGACAGCATGAACACCAGGATCTTGAAGTGGCGGGTGTCGTAGCCAATGGCGGCAGCGCGGGTCTCGTTCTCGCGGATAGCCAGCAGGGTGCTGCCGAATGGCGAGCGGATCACCCGCAAGGCAGCGGCGAAAATCAACAGGAACAGCACGGCGACGAACACATAGAAATGCCGAGGGTCAGCCAGGTCGACCAGCACATGGCCGGCGATTTCGATGTTGGGCCGGGGCACATCGAGCAGGCCGTTGTCGCCGCCGGTCCAGCCGCTTAGGGTATAAGCCAGGAAATAGGCCATCTGGCTGAAGGCCAGGGTCAGCATGACGAAGTAGATGCCCGTGCGGCGGATCGCCAATGCGCCCACCAGCAGTGCCAGGAAGGCGCCGAACACGGCTGCGCCAAGCAGCGCGGCGAACATGCCCCAGTGCAGGTGAATCATCAGCAGCGCCGCGCCATAGGCGCCCACGCCAAAGAAGATGCCCTGGCCGAACGACAGCAGGCCGGTGTAGCCGAGCAGCAGGTTGCAGGCCAGGGCGGCCAGGGCAAAGATCAGGATTTCGGTGGCCAGGGTGGCCGAAGGCAGCAGCAACGGCAGCGCCACCAGGCTGGCAACCACCAGCAACAGCAGTGCCGGGGCGCGGCCCTTGGCGACTGGCAATGGGTTTTTCTCGCTCATGTCAGGCTCTCCCAAACAGGCCATAGGGACGGACCAGGATCACTGCGGCCATGGCGCCGTAGATCATCAGGCTGGCGCCTTGCGGCCAGAGGCTGGTCATCATGCTTTGCACCACACCCACCAGCAGGCCGCCAACCAGCGCACCGCCGAACGAGCCCATGCCGCCGATCACCACCACCACGAAGGCAATGCCGAGGATCTCCGGCCCGACGAAAGGCTGGGCCCCGCGTAGTGGTGCGAACAGCACACCCGCCACGCCGGCCAGGCCCACGCCCAGGGCGAAGGTCAGGGAGAACAGGCGAAAGATATTGGTGCCCAGCAGCGATACGGTTTCGGTGCTTTCGCTACCCGCGCGCACCAGTGCGCCGAAGCGGGTGCGCTCCAGCAGCAACCACAAGCCAACGCCGATCAGCGCGGCGAAGCCGATCAGGAACAGGCGGTAGTAGGGGTAGATGAAGTCACCGAGGATCAGCACGCCGCGCAGCTCCGGCGGTACGGCAATGTTCTTGCCCACCGGGCCCCAGATCAGCACCGAGGCTTCCTGGATGATCAGTGCGATGCCGAGGGTGACGAGGATCTGGAAGGTGTGCGGCAGGTGGTAGATGCGCTTGATCAACAGGCGCTCGACCGCCCACGCCAGTGCGGCCACTACCAGCGGCGCAATCAGCAGCGCCAGCCAGAAGTTGCCGGTTATCGCTACGGCGGTGTAGCACAGGTAGGCGCCCAGCAAGAAGAACGCACCGTGGGCGAAGTTGACGAAGTTGAGCAGGCCGAAAATGATCGTCAGGCCCACGGCGATGAGGAAGTAGATCATCCCCAGGCCCAGGCCGTTGAGCAGTTGGAACAGGTACAAATCGAGCATGAGCGTGCCCTCGACAGCGCGCGAGGCGGCTGCCTGTACAAGTGTTTGTGACTAACGCCGCGGCTTCAGGCCAGGGCGCAACCGGTGTGGTCGACCTCGACGAACGAGCGGCCCGAACTGATGACTTCGGCCAGGTCGTCCTCGTCGCGCATCTGCCCCTGGGGCTTGCCGCGCAGCAGGTAGTAATCCTTGAGCACCTGATGGTCACCCGGGCGGATCAGTTCTTCGCCGGTCGGGCCTTGGAAGCGCATGCCCTGCAATGCCGCAGACACGGCGGCACCGTCCAGGCTGCCAGCCTTGACGATGGCCTCGAGCATGACCTTGGTGCCGATGTAGTCAGCGGCCAGTGGGTAGTTGGGGTTGATGCCGTAAGCCTTGCGGGTGGCGGCGACCAACTGCTTGTTCAACGGGGTATCGACCTGGTGCCAGTACTGCGCGCCCAGGTACACGCCCTCGAGCACGTCGCTGCCCAGCTCCTGGAACTGGTCGAGGCCGGCAGACCACACCATCAGCACTTTCATGCGGTCCTTGATGCCGAAGTTGACCGCCTGGCGCAGGGCGTTGGAGGCCTGGCTGCCGAAGTTGAGCAACACCAGCACGTCGGGTTTTGCGGCGATGGCGTTGGTCAGGTAGCCAGAGAATTCCTGCTCCTGCAGCGAGTGGTAGCTGTTACCGATGTGTTCCACCCCAAGCTCGGCGAACACCTTGCGGGCATTGTCCAGCAACGCGTCACCGAACACGTATTGCGGGGTGATGGTGTACCAGCGCTTGGCCTGTGGTAGTTGGCGGATCATCGGCACCAAGGTTTCGCGAATGGCGCCGTAGGTGGGCACCGACCAGCGGAAGGTCGAGGCGTTGCAGTCTTTGCCGGTGATTTCGTCGGCGCCCACAGGCGTCATGAACACGCCGCCGGCTTTGTGGATTTCCTTCGACACCGCCAGTGCCGAGGAGGACAGGGTGCAGCCCTGGAAGAAGCGTGCGCCATCCTGGCCGATGGCTTCCTGTACCTTGCGCACCGCCTTGCCGGCGTTGCCTTCGGTGTCGATGACTTTGTACTTGAGCGGGTGGCCGAGCAGCTGGGGGTATTCGGCAATGGCCAGGCGCGAGCCCATGTCGGCGTACTTGCCGTAGCTGGCGAAGGCGCCCGACATGGACTTGAGCCCATAGAAGGTCAACGGTTGGTCGGCGAATGCCCGGTGCGCCCCCAAGGGGAGGCTACCTAAGGCACCCAGGGCAAGGCCTGCCTTGAGCAGGGTACGTCTTTGCATGAGTAACTCCTTGGTTGTGGTTATTAGGCAGGAGTGGCAATGACAAAGCGGGTACGGCCGGGCCTGTGTGCAGGCCTCTTTCCAGGCGCATCAGTGGTTGTGGTTGAACTCCAGCAGGAAGTTACGGGCAACCTCGCCTTCCAGCGCGGTCATGTGGTGCTCGGCGTCGCACATGTGTTCGTGCATCAGCCGGCGTACAGCGGGTTCGTCGCTGGCGCGCAGGGCGGTCAGCAGTTGCTTGTGGTAGTCGATATTGGCGGCGGCGAACTGTTGGCGCTTGGGCAGGTAGGCTTTTTTCAGCACTACCAGGTCGCGCAACAGGTCATTGAGGAACACCGCCATGAAACGCAGCAACGGGTTGGGGCAGCGGTCGGCCAGCAAGGTGTGGAACTCCAGCTCGGCCAGGCGCTGCTCGCGCTGGCCTTCTTCGCTGTCTTCCGGCGCGCTGCAGAAATCGATGTTGGCCTGCAGCACGGCATAGTCCGCTTCGCTCAGCTTGCCCATCACCGAGACCGCCAGCTCCACCTCGATGACTTTGCGCAGCTGGTACACCTGCTCGCCGTCCAGGTGTTGAAAGTGCAGGTAGTTGCGCAACGCACGGCTGGCCGGTTCGGTGCCCACTTCGTTCAGGTAGGCGCCGCCGGTCGGCCCGGTACGGGTGCTCACCAGGCCTTCGACCTCCAACGCCTTGAGCGCTTCGCGGGCGGTGCCCTTGGAACACTCGAAATGCTCCATCAGCTCACGTTCGGTGGGCAGGCGATCGCCTGGGTGCAGCGCTTCGGTGACGATCGAGCGCTTGACCGATTCGACGATCACATCGGACAGCTTCTGGCGCTTGCGTTTGGGTTTGAGCATTTCGCTATTTTTCATATTTATGCGGATAAATAGGATTTAGCGAATTTTACTGGGGTGGGTCAATGCTGGCGGCGGGGGAGGGGTCGTAAATGGTGTGAAAGGGTCGGGGAGGGATAAGTATCGGCAGGAGTATGCGTAGCGAGTGTAGGAGCGACGCAAGGTCGCTCCACAGCGGGCTTTGTGTTCAGTTCTGGCGGCCAGGGCCTTGCTGCAAGTGTGCCTGGCTGCAATACCAATCGTTGCCTTGCTGCAGTGCCCGGTCGTTGGGCAGGTGCACACCGCAATGGGCGCAGCGCACCATCTTCAGCGGCGCATCCAGCTTCGCCTCGGGGTGCGACTGTTGGCTGACTTTGAACTTGCGCCACAGCCAGAACGCGGCGGCGATCAGGGCAATCCAGAAAAGTAGGCGAACCATGGTGTCCAGCTTGTCGATTGAAGAAGCCGACAGTCTAGGACGCGGCCAATAAAAAAGGGAGGCCCAAGGCTTCCCTTTCATTTACCGCTGTGGGTCAGTCGAACAGACCAAAGGTCATGTAGCTGAACCAGGAGCGGTCTTTCTCGGCCTCTTTCGGGCCTTCCGGCACGATCGGGTCGCCGTTTTCGTCTTTAGGCAGCAGCTCTTGCGGCATCTCGTCACGCGCGTCCTGGAACTGCTTGACCACGTCCTGGTTGGCGCGGGTTTCGCCCGGCGGCAGCGGGGCGTCGGTCTCGATCAGGCCCAGGGTGGCCTTGGACAGCCAGCCACGGCCGTCAGACTCGGTCTGCTTGGGTTGGAACTCGCCATCGACCAGGCTCGGGTGGTCCGGGTAGTTGAGCTTGAGGGTTTCCAGGCTGCTGGCGGCCAGTTCGTCCAGGTGCATTTTCTGGTACGACTCGACCATCACTGCAAGGCCGTCACCGACCGATGGGGTTTCCTGGAAGTTCTCGACCACGTAGCGGCCCCGGTTGGCGGCAGCTACGTAAGCCTGGCGGCTCAGGTAGTAATCGGCCACGTGGATTTCGTACGAGGCCAGCAGGTTGCGCAGGTAGATCATGCGCTGCTTGGCGTCTGGCGCGTAGCGGCTGTTGGGGAAGCGACTGGTCAGCTGGGCGAACTCGTTGTACGAGTCGCGGGCGGCGCCCGGGTCACGCTTGGTCATGTCCAGTGGCAGGAAGCGCGCCAGCAGGCCACGGTCCTGGTCGAACGAGGTCAGGCCCTTGAGGTAGTAGGCGTAATCGACGTTCGGGTGCTGCGGGTGCAGACGGATGAAGCGCTCGGCGGCCGACTTGGCGGCCTCAGGCTCGGAGTTCTTGTAGTTGGCGTAGATCAGCTCGAGCTGCGCCTGGTCGGCATAGCGGCCGAACGGGTAGCGCGATTCCAGGGCCTTGAGCTTGTTCACGGCGCTGGTGTAGCTGGAGTTGTCCAGATCAGCCTGGGCCTGCTGGTACAGCTCGGCCTCGCTGAGGTTCTCGTCAATGACCTCTTTATTAGAGGAACAGGCCGCGGTAAGCCCGAGGATGGCGATCAGCAGCAGGTGTTTCACTTGCATGGCGGCTTGCGTCCCTTTGACGGCCGCTGTCTTGGGCGGTGCCGTCCTGTTATGATGAGCGCCCCGGCCAACCCCGGGACAAAAGAAGCCGTATTTAACCACAAGCTCGCAGCCGAAACCAAAGGCTGTGCGCCCGCCGAATCGAGCATGTCCGAGATCATTCAACTTAGCGCAGAGGTACCGTCCGAACTGGGCGGCCAACGCCTC
The DNA here is from genome assembly GCF_047978165.1 of Pseudomonas sp. LFS074. Lineage (NCBI taxonomy): Bacteria > Pseudomonadati > Pseudomonadota > Gammaproteobacteria > Pseudomonadales > Pseudomonadaceae > Pseudomonas > Pseudomonas sp. LFS074. The sequence goes on from NZ_JBFPFV010000001.1 coordinate 706,464, forward strand.
GACCAGGTCGCCGCCCAATTGTTCGCCGAGTACTCGCGTTCGCGGCTAACTTCGTGGATCAAAGAGGGCCGCCTGACGGTCGATGGTGCAGTCGTGCGCCCTCGAGACCTCGTCTATGGCGGTTCGCTGCTTGCCTTGGAGGCCGAGCAAGAGGCCCAGGGTGAGTGGATCGCAGAAGATATCGAACTGGATATCGTCTACGAAGACGACCATATCATGGTGATCAACAAGCCTGCCGGGCTGGTCGTGCACCCGGCCGCCGGGCATGCCAGCGGTACGCTGCTCAATGCGCTGCTGCACCACGTGCCAGACATCGTCAACGTGCCGCGCGCCGGTATCGTTCACCGCCTGGACAAGGACACCACCGGCTTGATGGTGGTGGCCAAGACCTTGCAGGCGCAGACCAAGCTGGTCGAGCAGATGCAGGCCCGCAAGGTCAGCCGTATCTACGAGTGCATCGTGATTGGTGTGGTGACAGCCGGTGGCAAGATCGACGCGCCCATTGGCCGCCATGGCGGCATGCGCCAGCGCATGGCGGTAACCGACGGCGGCAAGCCGGCGGTCAGCCATTACCGTGTGCTCAAGCGCTTCCGCTCGCACACCCATGTACGAGTGAAGCTGGAAACCGGCCGCACCCACCAGATACGCGTGCACATGGCCCATGTAGGTTTCCCTCTGGTTGGCGACCAGACGTACGGCGGGCGCTTCCGTATTCCGCCGGCTGCCAGCCCAACCATGGTCGAGGCGGTCAAGACCTTCCCGCGCCAGGCGCTGCATGCGCGTTTCCTCGCCTTGGCCCACCCGATTACCGGTGAAATCATGAAGTGGGAGTCGCCACTGCCGGATGACTTCGTCTGGTTGTTGTCGCTTTTGAACCAGGACCGCGAGAGCTTCATCGGATGAGTGGCCTGGCGCAGTCGCTGCTGATCCCCGACTGGCCGGCCCCGGCCTCGGTTCGCGCCTGTGTCACCACCCGTCAGGGCGGCGTCAGCCTGCCGCCTTATGAAACCTTCAACCTTGGCGACCACGTGGGGGACGACCCTGCCGCCGTCGCCGAGAACCGCCGTCGCCTCAGCGCCCCGTTCGCCATTCAGCCGGCCTGGCTGAAGCAGGTACATGGCCTGGTGGTGGCGGCTGCCGACCCAGCCGTGGTGGCCGAGGCCGACGCCAGCTGGACCGACCAGCCTGGCATTGCCTGCACCGTGATGACTGCCGATTGCCTGCCTGCGCTGTTCTGTGACCGCGCGGGCACCCGTGTGGCCGCGGCACATGCAGGCTGGCGTGGGCTGGCTGGCGGTGTGCTGGAAGCCACCTTGGACCGCCTGGCACTGCCGGCGGAAGAGGTGCTGGTGTGGCTGGGGCCGGCCATTGGCCCGCAGGCGTTCGAGGTAGGGCTGGAAGTGCGCGATGCCTTCACTGCCGTGCATCCAGAAGCCGCCCGGGCGTTTGTCGAGGGCGAGCGGCCGGGCAAGCTGATGGCCGACATCTATGAGCTGGCGCGTATTCGCCTGGCTGCTCGTGGCGTCACTGCCGTTTATGGCGGTGGCTTTTGCACGGTCAGCGATCAGCGGTTCTTCTCCTATCGCCGTACCCCGCAGGGTGGGCGGTTTGCATCCTTGGTGTGGCTGGAGCCTCGCTAATCCAACAGGTTGACTTCGGTCAACCCCGCTACGCTTGAATCTTCCAGAATCAACCTTATCTATAAGGTCATCTCAGGCAGGTTCTTCATAAACAGGCGCTGTCCATCGCTCCGACCTGCCCTTTAAAGGAAGGTACACCATGCGAATAGACCGTTTGACCAGCAAGCTGCAACTTGCAATATCCGATGCCCAGTCCCTGGCCGTTGGCATGGACCACCCTGCCATCGAGCCCGTGCACCTGGTACAGGCGCTGCTTGAACAACAGGGCGGCTCCATCAAGCCTCTGCTGATGCAGGTAGGCTTCGACATCAACAGCCTGCGCCAAGGGCTGGTGAAAGAACTCGACCAACTGCCGAAAATCCAGAACCCCACCGGCGATGTGAACATGTCGCAGGACCTGGCGCGCCTGCTCAACCAGGCCGACCGCCTGGCCCAGCAGAAGGGTGACCAGTTCATTTCCAGCGAACTGGTACTGCTGGCCGCCATGGACGAGAACAGCAAACTCGGCAAACTGCTGCTGAGCCAGGGCGTGACCAAGAAAGCCTTGGAAAACGCCATCAACAACCTGCGCGGCGGCGCGGCAGTGAATGACGCCAACGCCGAGGAATCGCGCCAGGCCCTGGACAAGTACACCGTCGACCTGACCAAGCGTGCCGAAGAAGGCAAGCTGGACCCGGTGATCGGCCGTGACGATGAAATCCGCCGTACCGTGCAGGTACTGCAACGCCGTACCAAGAACAACCCGGTGCTGATCGGTGAGCCTGGCGTGGGTAAAACCGCCATCGCCGAGGGCCTGGCCCAGCGCATCATCAATGGTGAAGTGCCAGACGGCCTCAAGGGCAAGCGCCTGCTGGCGCTGGACATGGGGGCGCTGATTGCCGGTGCCAAATACCGCGGCGAGTTCGAAGAGCGTCTGAAAGGCCTGCTGAACGAGCTGTCCAAGCAGGAAGGCCAGATCATCCTGTTCATCGACGAACTGCACACCATGGTCGGCGCTGGCAAAGGCGAGGGCGCCATGGACGCCGGCAACATGCTCAAGCCGGCCCTGGCCCGCGGCGAGCTGCACTGCGTCGGTGCCACTACGCTGAACGAGTATCGCCAGTTCATCGAGAAGGACGCCGCCCTGGAGCGCCGTTTCCAGAAGGTGCTGGTAGAGGAGCCGAGCGAGGAAGACACCATCGCTATCCTGCGTGGCCTGAAAGAGCGCTATGAAGTGCACCACAAGGTGGCCATCACCGACGGTGCAATTATCGCTGCGGCCAAGCTCAGCCATCGCTACATCACTGACCGCCAGCTGCCGGACAAGGCCATTGACCTGATCGACGAAGCGGCCAGCCGTATCCGTATGGAGATCGACTCCAAGCCGGAAGTGCTCGACCGCCTTGATCGCCGCCTGATCCAGTTGAAGGTGGAGTCGCAGGCACTGAAGAAAGAAGAAGACGAAGCGGCAAAAAAACGCCTGGAGAAGCTGACCGAGGAAATCGAGCGGCTGGAGCGTGAGTATTCCGACCTGGAGGAAATCTGGGCCTCGGAAAAAGCCGAAGTGCAGGGCTCGGCGCAGATCCAGCAAAAGATCGAGCAGGCTCGCCAGGAGCTGGAAACCGCCCGTCGCAAAGGCGACCTGAGCCGCATGGCCGAACTGCAGTACGGGGTGATCCCGGACTTGGAGCGCAGCCTGCAGATGGTCGACCAGCACGGCAAGACCGAGAACCAGTTGCTGCGCAACAAGGTGACCGAGGAAGAAATTGCCGAAGTGGTGTCGAAGTGGACCGGTATTCCCGTGGCCAAGATGCTCGAAGGCGAGCGTGAGAAGCTGCTGAAGATGGAAGCGTTGCTGCACCAGCGCGTGATCGGTCAGGGCGAGGCGGTAACCGCCGTGGCCAACGCCGTGCGCCGCTCGCGTGCCGGGCTGTCCGACCCGAACCGGCCAAGTGGTTCGTTCCTGTTCCTCGGCCCTACCGGCGTGGGCAAGACCGAACTGTGCAAGGCGCTGGCCGAGTTCCTGTTCGACACCGAAGAGGCGATGGTGCGCATCGACATGTCCGAGTTCATGGAGAAGCACTCCGTGGCTCGCCTGATTGGTGCACCGCCAGGCTATGTAGGTTATGAAGAGGGCGGCTACCTGACCGAGGCTGTACGGCGCAAGCCATACTCGGTGGTGCTGCTGGACGAGGTGGAGAAGGCCCACCCGGATGTGTTCAACGTACTGCTGCAGGTGCTGGAAGACGGCCGCCTGACTGACAGTCATGGGCGCACCGTGGACTTCCGCAACACCGTGATCGTGATGACTTCCAACCTGGGCTCGGCGCAGATTCAGGAGCTGGTGGGTGACCGCGAGGCGCAACGTGCGGCGGTGATGGATGCGGTGGGTGCGCACTTCCGTCCGGAGTTCATCAACCGCATCGACGAAGTGGTGGTGTTCGAGCCACTGGGCCGTGAGCAGATCGCTGGCATTACCGAGATTCAGCTGGGCCGCCTGCGCAGCCGTCTGCTGGAGCGCGAACTGTCGCTGAGCTTGAGCCCGGACGCGTTGGACAAGCTGATTGCCGTGGGTTACGACCCTGTATACGGCGCACGGCCGCTGAAGCGGGCAATCCAGCGCTGGATCGAAAACCCATTGGCGCAGCTGATCCTGGCAGGCAAGTTTGTGCCGGGTGCGGCGATTACCGCCAAGGTGGAAGGCGACGAAATCGTCTTTGGCTAATTTGCATCCTCATGAGCCCCGCACCTGCGGGGCTTTTTTTTGCTTCTTTACAGGCGCTGTGGATACCGAGAGGGGCGGGTTTGCCAGCGAAGAAGCCGGCACAGCCCAGTAAAACCGGGGCTTTCCGGCCGCTTTGGATAACTTGCTGAAATTTTTGAAATTTTTGCTTGCATCATATTTAGAGTGCCCCTAATATACGCCGCGTTGTCAGGCACTAAGCGAATCACCAGCAACAACGGTGACCGCAAAACAACTTACAAATCAGTAAGTTGAATGAAAAAAAGTGGTTGACAAGCAAAACGAAGAATGTAGAATAGCCGGCCTCAGCAGCGACAACGCGAAAGCGAAGCAGCTAAAGAGTCCGAAGCGAACACAGTCTTCGGAGTTGTACCGAAGTTCAGTTCCGCGATAGCTCAGTCGGTAGAGCAAATGACTGTTAATCATTGGGTCCCTGGTTCGAGTCCAGGTCGCGGAGCCAATCTCGGGGTGTAGCGCAGTCCGGTAGCGCGCCTGCTTTGGGAGCAGGATGTCAGGAGTTCGAATCCCCTCACCCCGACCATTTTTGGGTCGTTAGCTCAGTTGGTAGAGCAGTTGGCTTTTAACCAATTGGTCGTAGGTTCGAATCCTACACGACCCACCATGTAAAGAAGGGCATCTCAAAGAGATGCCCTTTTTTTTGAAAGACCCGGGGTGTAGCGCAGTCCGGTAGCGCGCCTGCTTTGGGAGCAGGATGTCAGGAGTTCGAATCCCCTCACCCCGACCATTTTTGGGTCGTTAGCTCAGTTGGTAGAGCAGTTGGCTTTTAACCAATTGGTCGTAGGTTCGAATCCTACACGACCCACCATGAACAAAGGGCATCTCGCAAGAGATGCCCTTTTTCTTTGCCTGTCAGAATGTTGGGCCTGCCTTGCAGGCCTTGCGCCGCGAGAGGGGCGCTAAGCGCCCCCGGCAACTGTCAGTGCAGCTTCAAGCGCGGTTCTGTACCCCGGCCAATCTTGCTACCCAGCATCATCAACGCCGTGCGGAAGAACCCGTACAACGCCATCTGGTGCATGCGGTACAGCGACACGTAGAACATCCGCGCCAGCCAGCCTTCCAGCTTCACACTGCCCATCAGGTTACCCATCAGGTTGCCCACCGCCGAGAAGCGCGACAGCGACACCAGCGAGCCGTAGTCCTTGTACTCGTAGGTCGGCAGCGCCTTGTTCTCCAGCCGCGCCTTCAGGCTTTGCGCCAGCATCGAAGCCTGTTGGTGCGCAGCCTGGGCCCGTGGCGGTACGTTGCGGTCGCTGCCGGGTTGCGGGCAGGCGGCGCAGTCACCGAAGGCGAAGATGTTGTCGTCGCGGGTAGTTTGCAGGGTAGGGCGCACGACCAGCTGGTTGATGCGATTGGTTTCCAGGCCATCGATGTCCTTGAGGAAGCCTGGCGCACGGATACCCGCCGCCCACACTTTGAGGCTGGCCTGGATCACTTCGCCGTCCTTGGTTTTCAGGCCGTCCTCGGTCACTTCACTGACCGCGGCGTTGGTCATCACCTTCACCCCGAGTTTCTCCAGGGTCTTGTGCACCGGCACGCTGATGCGCTCCGGCAGCGCCGGCAGTACGCGCGGGCCGGCCTCGATCAGGGTGATGTGCATGTCTTTGGGCTGGATGCGGTCAAGGCCATAGGCCGCCAGCTCGTGGGCAGCATGGTGCAGCTCGGCCGCCAGCTCCACACCGGTGGCACCGGCGCCCACAATGGCTACGCTGATTTTTTCGCTGGCCACGTCGCCGGCGTGGGCGCGCAGGTAGTGGTTGAGCAGTTGCTGGTGGAAGCGCTCGGCCTGCTTGCGGGTATCCAGGAACAGGCAATGTTGCGCTGCGCCCAGGGTGCCGAAGTCGTTGGTGTTGGAACCCACGGCGATGACCAGGGTGTCGTAGCCCAGGGTGCGCGCAGGCAACAGCTCGCGGCCCTCTTCATCGAGGGTGGCGGCCAGTTGAATCTGTTTGCCTTCACGGTCCAGGCCGCTCATGCGCCCCAACTGGAAATTGAAGTGGTTCCACTTGGCCTGGGCCACGTAGTTCAGTTCGTCTTCCGAGGAGTTCAGCGAGCCAGCGGCCACTTCGTGCAGCAATGGCTTCCAGATGTGCGTGAGGTTGGCGTCGACCAGGGTGATGTCGGCCTGCTTGCGCTTGCCCAGGCTTTTACCCAGGCGGGTCGCCAGTTCCAGGCCGCCGGCGCCGCCGCCGACAATCACGATGCGATGAGTCATGGGAATATCTCATAAGGTTTACGGAATTCGTGCCCCAGAGGGGCGGCCGCAAACTGCACGAGGGAAGGGCGAGCGCGAAGCAGCTCATAGCACCAGTCCACTCAGCAGGCGGCTGATGAGACCCAACCCGATGGTCACGGCCAGCACCAGCACAAGGAGCAGCCACGGCCGGAAGGGCCTGCGCTCGACTTGGTGCTGGGGGGCTCGCAGATACTCATCGACACGACGCTGATCTTCCGGGTTCAGGCGGCTGGTCATGGTGGGCCTCGTCAGGTAGACGTTTGTGACTGCGCAAACGCTACAGCGTTCGCGCAAGCGCTTGAAACAAATGATAATGCTTTCTATCCCTGGCGCCGAGTGTACGCCATCGCAAACATTCGCTGCACTGGATCAAAGACTGATGCCTACGTCGAAGACGATGCTGCGGCCCAGGTTGCCGCGCAGGAAGTCTGGCGCGTCAGGGTGGGCGAACAGCACCCGGGCAAAGGTTGGCCCGACCAGCGACAGTGAGCGCCAGCCCTGGCGCAGGTACTCGGTGGGCGGCGGGAAGTGGGTGTTGAGGTCGAGCACTTCGCGCTTGAGGCTGGAGAACGCGATGATGTCCAGCTCGTTCAGCTCCAGCCCGCGTTCCCGGTAATTGTGCGCCTTCTTGCGCAAGGTCGGCGCCAGGCGCCCCAGCAATTCGGTGGCACTGATGCGCCGTGGGCGTGCTTCACGCCGCACCAGCTGCGCCAAGGAAAACGCACTGCGCCTGCGCTGCAGCTCTTCGCGCCATTCATCGTTCAGTCGGCGGCCCTCGTCGAGCACGAAAAATACCTCGAAGGCCGCGTCGCGGAACAACACGTCCGGCGGCTCCTGGCCGGCTGGGGTGAAGTCCTCGCTGCGATAGGGAATGTTCAACCCCTGCAACAGGCGCTGGCACACCCAACGCTCCCGCTCCCACTTGCGGGCGTTGGAGAGAAAGGCATTGGCTTGTTCGGCCTGGATGGTAAGCAGGCGCAGGTAGTCTGAGTCATCCATGCAGACAAGCTTAGCCGTTAAACCATGACGATAAGATGCTGAATTTGAATGGGTGTAGACTGGGATTGTCCATAGCATCGATAGGGGTATTTGTCAGGTGATCAGCGCGCAGGTGTTGTCCGGCACCACCGTTACCCTTGGTTGGCTGGGTTATGTGCCATTGCTGATCTGGGCGGTAAGCCGGGTTCGCTGGGTTGAGCTGTTCACCGACCGGCGCCGTCAGCATTTGCTGTTTGGCACAGTCTTTTGCCTGTTCGCACTGTGGCTGGTGAGGCGCGATTTCGATACCGGGGTGTCTTACCACTTCATTGGCATGACGGCGGTCACCCTGTTGCTGGACTGGCCGCTGGCGGTGCTGGGCGGGGTCATGGCCCAGCTTGGTTTGCTCGTGTTGGGGCGTCAGGACTTGGCAGCGTTGGGGGTGAATGGCTTGTTGCTGGTGGGCTTGCCGGTGCTGATTACCGAAGTGTGCGCGGTCTTGGTCGAACGTGCCCAGCCGCGCAACCTGTTCGTTTATATCTTCTGTTCGGGGTTCTTCCCGGCCGCGCTGACCGTGCTGGTTTGTGTGCCTGCGGCGCTGGGGGTGTTGTGGCTGGATGGGCGCTTTGCCCTGCCGGAGTGGCTCAGCGACTTTGTCGGCTACCTGTGGCTGATGATGTTCCCCGAAGCGTTCATCAACGGCATGGTCATCAGTGCGCTGGTGGTGTTCTGCCCGGAATGGCTGGAAACCTTCAACCGCACACGGTACCTGCAGGCGCCCTGGAAGGAAGATGAGCGGTGATCATGCGGTCTAGAAAATAGTGGGGGACCCTGTAGGAGCGGCCTTGTGTCGCGATGGGCTGCAAAGCAGCCCCCGTTTTTGGCGTTAGAGCAACAATTGCTGGGGCTGCTTTGCAGCCCATCGCGACACAAGGCCGCTCCTACAGGTACCGCGCCAGTCTCAAGGATTTGGTCTGGGGCAAGGGGCCCGGCACAACCGCCTTGCAATCAGCTCAGTGCCGCGGCTCCAGGTCCCCCGAATACAGCTCATCTTCGGACTCTTCCGACCCCGCAATCTTGTGCTCCTCGGCCGCCCAGGCCCCCAGGTCGATCAGTTTGCAGCGGTCCGAGCAAAACGGCCGGAACGCGCTTTTTTCGGTCCATTCCACAGGTGCGCCACAGGTCGGGCAATCGACGGTCAACGGCTGGCTCATGGCTGGCCTCCTTTCAAAGTCAGGTAAAAGTGGTGCAGGCGGTCAATCTGCTCATGCAGTGCGGCCAGGTCGCCGTCGTTGACCAGCACATCATCGGCATGGCGCAGGCGTTCCTCGCGGGCCAGTTGGGCCTGCAGAATCGCTTGCACCTGCTCGGCACTGGTGTTGTCGCGCGCCAGAGTACGGGCTATTTGCAGTTCTTGCGGTGCATCGATCACCAGCACACGCTGGGTTTTGTGGTACTGGCCCGACTCGATCAGCAGCGGCGACACGTAGATTGCATAAGGCGACTGCGCCTTTGCCAGGTAGCTGAAAATCTCCTGCCCGATCAGCGGGTGCAGCAGTTGCTCCAGCCATTTGCGCTGCGCCGGGTCGGCGAAGATCAGTTGGCGCAGAGCGGCGCGGTCGAGTTGGCCGTCCGCCTGCAGCACACCCGGGCCGAAGCGCTCGACGATGCTGGCCAAGGCCGGGCGGCCAGGTTCGACCACCCAGCGCGCTGCCTGGTCGGCATCGACCAGGTGCACGCCAAGCTCGACGAAGCGTTCGGCAGCGGCGCTCTTGCCGCTACCAATGCCGCCGGTCAGGCCGAGAATCCAGGGGGTAAAGGCTGCAGTGGCCATCAGTATCCAAGCAGTTGCATGTAAGAGGCGTACATTTCATCACCCCAGAGCACAGCAATCCACCCCGCAATCGCCAGATAAGGGCCAAACGGTATCGCTGTCCCCATCGCATGCCGGCGCAAACGCAGCAAGCACAGGCCAACCAGCGCCCCCACCACCGACGACAGCAGCAGCGTCAACGGCAGCACCTGCCAGCCACCCCAGGCCCCGATCAGCGCCATCAGCTTGAAATCGCCATAGCCCATGCCTTCCTTGCCGGTGATCAGCTTGAACAGCCAGTACACGGTCCACAAGCTGAGGTATCCGGCCACCGCGCCCCACAGCGCGTCGGTCAGTGGGGCATAGATGCCAAAGGCATTGACGATAAGCCCCAGCCACAGCATCGGCAGCACCAGCGCATCCGGCAGCAACTGGTGGTCCGCATCGATCAGGCTCAGGGCCAGCAGGCACCAGGTGAGCGGTAATGCCAGCAAGGCTTCGACCGAAGCGCCAAAGCGCCAGGCCACCACCAGCGAAAGCAGCGCGCTGGCCACTTCCACCAGCGGGTAGCGCGGGCTGATGCGGGTTTTGCAGGATGAACACCGCCCGCGCAAGGCCAGATAGCTGATCACCGGGATGTTCTCCCACGCGCGAACCGGATGCGCGCAATGTGGGCAGCGGGAGGCCGGTAGGCACAGGTCGAACCGTTCGTGTTGCGCAATCGGCTGCCCCAACATCTCCTGTGCTTCACGCTGCCATTGCCGCTCCAGCATGATCGGCAGGCGATACACCAGCACGTTGAGAAAGCTGCCCACCAGCAGGCCGAGCAGCGTGGCCAGGGTGAGGAAGTACGCCGGCTGTTCAGCCAGCAGAGTCCATGAAGTCATGTTCAGATCAAGCTACCCAACTGGAAGATCGGCAAGTACATCGCCACCACCAGGCCCCCCACCAGCAGGCCCAGGATCAGCACGATGGCGGGCTCCAGCAGGCTGGTCAACTGGTCCAGCGCCTGGCTGACCTGTTCCTCGTAATGGCTGGCGGCTTTTTCCAGCATCTGGTCCAGCGTGCCGCTGGATTCACCGATGGCCGTCAGTTGCACCAGCAAAGGCGGAAACAGCGGTTCACTGGCCATCGCCTGGTTCAGCCCCTGCCCATTGGCCATGCCCTGGCGCAACCGCAGCACCGCTTGCTCGTGCAGTTCGCCCCCAGTCACTCCAGCCACCGTTACAAGCGCATCCAGCAACGCCACGCCAGCGCCGTAGGATGTTGCCAGGCTACGCGCAAACCGTGCTAGCGCCGCCTGCCCCAGCAATTTGCCAAACACCGGCAAGCCCAGCACCCGCCGAGATATCCACAGGCGCGCAGGCGTGTGCTGCCGGTAAAGCTGGCGCAAGGCAAAACCCAGCACCACGCCCATCACCAGCAGTAGCGGGGCAAACCGACTCAGCCCTGTGGACAAGTCGATCACCCACTGGGTAAATGCCGGCAAGGTCGTACCCATGCCCGAGAACATGCTCTCGAACTTCGGAATCACCTCCAGCAACAAAATCGCTGACACCCCCAGCCCGATCAGCAACAGCAGCAGCGGGTAGATCATTGCCTTGCGCACCTTCTTGTGCAGCACCCGTCGCTGCTCCAGCATGCCCGCCAGCTGCTCGAGCTGCCGGTCAAGCGTGCCGGAATGCTCACCCACCCGCACCAGGTTGCAGTACAACGCATCGAACCATGCCGGGTGACGCTGCAACGCATCCGCCAGCCCCAGGCCCGAGGCCACATCCTGTTTCAATCTACCCAGCAACGCAGCCTGCGCCGCATCGCAACCACTGCGCCCCATCACCTCGAACGCCTGCAGCAGCGGCACCCCGGCCCTGAGCAATGTCGCCAACTGCCGGCTGAACCCTGCCGGGTCAGCCTTTTCGCGCCGCTTCGGCAAACGGAACGTCAGCCCGCTGGCCGGCCGCAAACTGGCCACCGTGATGCCCTGGCGGATCAGCGCAGCGCGCACATAAGCCGGGCTGCGGCCAGGTGTCTGGCCGCTGACCGGCGTGCCGCTGGCGTCGGTGCCGTGCCAGCTGTAAAGGAGTGAAGATGAAGTCATTCGAAGGTCCTTTTTCTGCTCCAGCGACAAGGCTGGAAACAGCTTGCCGCGTCCATGCAAAGGCATGCGTCCGTGATGCTCACTAGAGTAGTTCAGCGAAGATGACGCCCAAGCGGGCAGGGGTGACAAAAGGTGTCTGTTCAGGCCTACTGCGCCGCTGCCGGTTGGGGCGCCACGGACCTCAACGTGTTAGCGAATCAAAAAGGAAATACGTTCATGAAAGGGCAACGCGGTATCACCCTGATCGAACTGATGATCGTCGTCGCGATCATCGGCATTCTGGCGACCATCGCCTTACCGATGTACACCAACCACCAGGCCCGCTCCAAGGCTGCGGCCGGGTTGCTGGAGATCAGCGCGCTGAAGACGGCGATGGATCTACGCTTGAATGACGGGAAAGATGTGACGGGCGTAACCGAGCTGGGTGGCCAGCCGGCGACGGCGCATTGTGCGATCGCAGCCGATGGCAAGGCGACGGATGGCAGCGGCAGCATTGCTTGCACGCTGGTGGATGCGCCGGCCAATGTGGTGGGCAAGTCACTGACTTTGAAGCGTTCGGCAACTGGATGGGCGTGCACCACCGACATCGAGGACGACCTGGCGCCCAAGGGCTGCAAGGGGGCTTGAGGGTAGGGTAATAAACTAGCGGAAACAGGGGTTTGCGTTGCGGGTGTGAGCAGTGGTACGTTGCGCTACACGCCGGTGTAGCTCAGTCGGTAGAGCAGCGCACTCGTAACGCGAAGGTCGCAGGTTCGATTCCTGTCTCCGGCACCATTCTACTGTTCCGATACGTCTCTTCTTGTACACGGAATCCCCTGAAAAGCCCGCCAAGTGCGGGCTTTCTTGTATCTGGCTGTCTCATTCTGTCTCTAGGCATATACCGATTTTAGGTATACGTTAGGGTATACGCCGGTTCGACGAGAAAACGTATACCTATGGCACGCACCGTTACACCCCTCTCAGACCCCAAATGCGAGGCCGCCAAGCCGCGGGACAAGGACTACACCCTGTTCGACGGTCAGGGCCTGTTCCTGCTGGTCAAGAAGAACGGCAGCAAGATCTGGCGCATGAAGTTCAAGCGGCCGGATGGCAGAGAGGGGCTGGCCACCTTCGGCAACTACCCAGCGCTGACACTCAAAGCCGCCCGCGCCCGCCGAGCCGAAGCGCTGGAGTTGTTGGTGCATGGTAAGGACCCGATTGAGAGCGCCCGGCAGGGGAAGGTCGAAGCGGCGAATGCTAGGGCCAACACCTTCGGCGTGCTGGCCAAGGACTGGCATGAGGCCTGTTCCAAGAAATGGTCACCAGGTCATGCCGCGACGGTGTGGCGGCGGATCGAAACTTACCTGCTCCCGGCCTTAGGCCAGCGTCCGGTGGCCGGCCTGAAGACTCGCGACCTGCTGGCGCCGCTCAAGGCGGTAGAGAAGCGCGAGGTTCTGGATACCGCTGGCCGGCTACGGCAGTACATGACCGGAATTATGCGTATGGCCGTACAGCACGGGCACATCGACACCAACCCAGCGGTGGACCTACAGGGCGCAACCGCCACACGCAAGACCGTTCACCGTCCTGCGCTGGCGCTGGATCGGCTGCCTGAGCTGCTGCAGAGAATCGACGGCGACACCGGCCGGCCGCTGACCCGGCTGGCCACCCAGCTCACCCTTCTGGTTTTCATCCGGTCCAGTGAGTTGCGGTTTGCTCGCTGGCCAGAGATCGACACCGGTCGTTCTATGTGGGAGATCCCCGGCGAGCGCCAGCAGATCGAGGGCGTGAAGAACTCGCATCGCGGCTCCAAGATGAGCACGCCCCACCTGGTGCCTCTGAGTCGCCAGGCACTGGCCACGCTCGAGCAGGTGCGCCAGCTCACCGGGCGCTTCGACCTGGTGTTTGCGGGTGACAGCAACCACTGGAAGCCCATGAGTGAAAACACGGTGAACAAGGCGCTTCGACGCATGGGCTACGACACAAAGACCGAGGTGTGTGGGCATGGGTTCAGAGCCATGGCCTGTTCCGCGCTCGTCGAATCGGGACTGTGGAGCAAGGACGCGGTAGAGCGTCAGATGAGCCACCAAGAGCGTAACAGTGTGCGGGCGGCATACATCCACAAGGCTGAGTACATTGAAGAACGCCGGCTCATGGTTCAGTGGTGGGCCGACTATCTGGATGCCAATCGAGAGAAGCACATCACGCCTTATGACTTTGCTCGCGTGGGGGAGGGAGTAAGCAATGTGGTGCGTGGAGCATTCGGCACGATTGGACAGCAATGAAAACAAGTATTCGATTAAAAGCCGGTGTTCTTGGTGTTCTTGGTGTTCCAAAAACGCTGGAAGCCAAAAAACACGAGGTCTGTAGCCAAGGAACACCTTTGCCTAAGCGGCGGAACACGAAGGCGCCGGAACACACACGGTGTTCCTTGAACGAGGCGACTCGGCCCGTGCGCCCCTCTACGCCAACGCAAGCCTCCTCCCCTTCCTGCTGGCCGCTCCTCCGATGCGCCCAAGCACTCAATCACGGCCCGGCGCGGCTTTGTCTGCGCCAACCGGGGCGTGGGGATCGTCAAATAGCTAACGGCGTATTGCTATGACTCTTGGCAAATTAATTAGTCCTTTGAACCTCGACCTCGACGAGCTTGAATTGGAGTTGGAGTGGTTGCCGCTTTATCGCGAATTCGCGGAGCGCTTCGATGAAGGGCTTGATCTAGTGGCGGCTGGTGTCGAAATGTGGCGTCCAGAAGAACGCGAAGAGTGGCGCCCTGAAGAGTGGGCGATTGAGGCGGTAGCAGAGATAAGCCGAAAGCTCTACAACATTGAGCAAGCGCTGGATCGGTCTCCAGCACTAGGCTTGGCTTGGGCGGTGCGTAACGCGGGGGCATGGGAAAGGCGTGCCACCGATTCGCAGCTTGCGGCAGCCCTCGCTATGGCTTATGGCTGCCGAGCGATACATGCTCTTCGCAAATGGCAAGCGCAATTGGCTGACAATGTGGTGGAGGCATTTGGGCGCGCGCGTGTTGATGACTTAAGGGTGAATGACCCTGAGTTTTACGTCACCATCGTTAATGATTGCCGCATTGAATGTTCGATAGCCGAGATCGAGGCACGGGAGTCGGCTGTCGATATGCTAGGGCGCGCACGCAACTCCATCATCTTCGCGGAGCTTTATCGGAATCCAAGTATTCCACCCGAAGCGCTGGCGCAAGCATTGAAGAAGTCTCGCGCAGCGACAGGCAGGAAAGCCGGGGCGAGAAGCGGTGCCGCCAGGCAAGAGAATAATGCCAAGCGCGATAAGGCCATCTGTGATGCGGGCCGAGAGCTACGCGCGTCTGGTAGGCAGCCCAGTGAAATTTCAGGGATCCTTTCTAGGCGGCCGGTTGCGGAAGGCCTTGTGTCAAAACGCATACGGGAAATACTACGCGAGGGAGGTGTTCTGCCTCCAGCCTGAACTCCAGGGAAGTGAACCTAGTTCACTTCCCTCTCTCCTTTTATCTTCCCCCCCGTTGGTTTCATCAAATCCGGGGGCATCACATGCAACTCATCCGATCTGTAACAACTGTTTCGCCCGCTAACCTCCTCACGCCTGAGCAGGCAGCCAAATTCTTGGGCCTATCGGTCAAGACCCTGGCCACCTGGCGCAGCACTGGTAGGCACGCTCTCCCCTTCATCCGCTGTGGCGCACGCATCCGCTATCAGCGGGCCGAGCTGGACGCCTGGCTAGCCAAGCGGCACCAAACTTCTACGGCGCCTCGGGGGAAAAGCTAATGTCCTCGCGTCAATCCACAAACAACCCCTCTCCATCGACCGCTGTCCATGCACGTGGTGGCGGCGGTTCGGTGCGCAATCTGCGCCAGGGTATTGGTCAAGTTCCAGGCTTTGATCCTGCCGCCACGCTGATTCGCTTCCCCGATGTGGTGGCTATGACCGGCCTAGCTCGCGCAACTATCTACAAGCGGCTCAAGGACGATCCGACCTTTCCCCGCCCCGTGCCGTTGAGCGGCAGCACGTCACGGGGAGCGCCAGTGGGCTTTGTTCTCGCAGAAGTGCAGCGCTGGGCGCGTGAACGTATTGAAGCTCGGGGGATTACTGCATGAGACTCGCTCGCATGCCGTTTACTGGCCCCTTCTTCGACACATACGGAATTGGCTTTGCCCTGTACCAGCCGGGCCGCAACAACTGGAAGCAACGTACCGTCGCAGGTGTAAGTTGGAACGGCCTGGATGGAAAAGCGCACTTTTTCAACCCAGATGGCCTGGTGCTTCCGCTGGTTCCTTCCCCTTGGGAACTGCCTACCCTATTGCGCCAGCATAGGACGCGCATGGAGCCAGCACAGGTGGTGGGGGCAGGCGCATTTGCTATGACCCATCCCGCTGGAGAGTCGAGCGAATCAAACCATTGGGTCACTTACTGGCTCGTAGGGAGTGATGCGGCCTATGCAAATTGCCCAGAGGTGTGGACTGGCTATGTGGAATCTCAAGTAGCGGCTGAGCGCAAAGCGGCCGAGCACAACTACGTTGATGCCCGCCGTATCAGCCAACGCGCAGAGCATGAGCCGACCTGTGATGGTCTGTCCGAATGGGTCCGTGTAAACACTGAGGATTGCCGCCGCATGCTGCGTGCTGAGTATGAGCGCGAATGTGCGGAGGATCAGCGAGTTGCGGCCTGGTTGCGAGGGTGCGCCGCATGAAACCTATTTTCCTGCCCGCCGCTGCCCTTGATGCCATAGACGAGCTGGGTCCAAAGGCACCTACGCCTGGGCGACTGGAGCGACTGCAAAAACTCCGCGACGAAGCACTAGGCAAAGGGGCGCACGTTCTGCTGCTGATTTGGCCGACCCTTGATTGGATGCTGCTCGCTGTCGAGGCGCCTGAGGACGTAGTAATTCGGGATGCAGCGCAGTTGGTGCCCAACGTGCTCGCCAATCCCAATGCGTTGGGACAGATGTATGAGAAGGCCAGGCAAGGCCGCAATCTCACCTGGCTAAAGCTTGAGCGTCGCCCGGCCATTATCCACTAACGAAAACGCCCCCGGCTGCAACCGAGGGCGTCTGAGGATCTTCACTTTGCCCGCTCACTCTATGCCATGGCCAGGAGCCATGCAACCTGCCCGCACCACTCAGCTTGCGCTTCGTCGGGTCACACGTTACTCTGCGCCTGTCGCTGCAAATTCAGCGACCGGGTTTGGCGACCCGATCAACATAAGGCGCACAGGCGCCCCCATCACGATTGCAGGCGCTTTTTTTGTGCCCGTACGTCCGTGTTATGGCGGCTGTGCGTGGGAGACCTTCGGGTCTGCCGGTTTCCTTATGTACCGGTTCGCCAACCTGCGCACAGCTGCCACCCTAATTCGTTTGGCGACGGACCGTGGCAGCTCCACACATAAGGAGCGTCACCCCATGCACACCCTCAATCCGTCTGCTCTCCAGAGCCACATTGCCGCCCTGAAGGCCCGTGCTATTGCGGCACTGCACGCCAATTCATCCCTCTCCGTCCGCTTGGCGCGTTACAACGCGGCGATGGCCCGTGCCCGCGCCCTGGAAGCAAACGGGGGCGCCCAATGACTACTCAACTACAGCACTGCTCTCAACCCGAAGATCTGCTGTGCGTTACCGCACAGGCGCCCGCTGGCGTCCCAATAGATGCGATCACCTGTGCCGTTGAGCGAGCCCAGGCGGTGCTGTGTTTGCTGGAGGATCAGTTCGAGGCGGAGCAGGGGCAGCGCCTGACTAACCGTGTGATTCTCGGCGCTCTGTGGGACGTACGTGGGACGCTGGAGCAGATTCGTATCTTGGTCGTGCATGCCGACGATTCGACCCGCCATGTCGCGGAAAGGGGGCGGAAATGAGCGGGCGCATTCAGGTTAATACAGCGGGCGGTGCCACCTTCTCTAAGCACAACTCGTCGAATCTACCATTTTTCCGGGTATGCCCCGATATCTCCGGTGAGGAAGCATTGGAGCAGGCGTCGGTACTCATGAGCTGTGTGAACAAATTGACGCAGCTAGCAGGCGTGAGCGACGACAACAATGCGCTTGTGTGGGCTGCGCACTATTTGGGTGAGCAGGCTAAGGCTCTTGTCGATGATGTGACCACTGGGATTCAGATTGCCGAGAGTGGCCAGGCATGAGCAGGAAGATGCCCAACTCCAGGCATCCGACCTTTGCGCAGGTCAAGGCCGCCTCCTGCGCGGCGATTGAGCGCGTGCTGGCCCATTGGCTTCCCGGTGGCAAGCGCGTAGACGGTGGCAAGGAATACACCGCCCCCAACCCAACGAGAGCGGACAAGCATTCAGGCTCGCTCAAGGTGAACTTGGCCAAAGCCACCTGGTGCGACTTCGCCACCGGTGATAAAGGCGGTGATTTGATTGACCTGGTGCGCTACCTCGATCGCGGCACAGATGTGGAGGCGTGTAACAAACTGGCTGCCTTCCTCGGTGTCGAGGCGATGAGCAAATCCGACGTCACAGCTCCCGCCAGTCAGGCTAAAAAACCAGAGTGGGTGCCCGTGCTGCCCATTCCTGAGCAGGCAATGCTGAAGGTGCTGCAAGCGCACCGGCAGCACGGTAAACCTTCCAAGGTTTGGATTTACCGTGACGCCAACGGTCAGCCACTTATGGTGCTGTACCGCTTCGACCTCGGGCCGGATGAGAGCGGCACGCCGCGCAAAGTGTTCGCGCCCCTCACCTGGTGCAAAAACTCTGCAAATGACTCGCTAGCTTGGCGCTGGCAGGGTTTATCGGAGCCTCGCCCGCTGCTGCGACTTGATGATCTGGCTAAACGCCCCTTGGCGCCAGTAGTGCTGTGCGAGGGCGAGAAGGCCTCCGATGCCGCTGCCGATCTGTTGCCCGAGCATGTTGCCACCTGCTGGCCCAACGGGACGAACTCTTGGCAGAAGGCTGATTTCGCGGCGCTAGTCGGGCGTGACGTATTGCTTTGGCCTGACAACGATGCCCCCGGCATTAAGTGCATGGATGCCTTGGCCGACCACCTGCGAAAGCTTGGAGCTGCCTCGGTCCAGACGGTAGCCTTGACGGCGTTCGGGCTACTCCCTGGCATGGAGGGCGAGCGCCCCACTTTCGCCCCAGGCGGTGAGTGGCGCGAAGGTGACGATGCGGCGGATGCCCTGTCCAAAGGCTGGACGGCTCAACACTTAGCAGAGCTGCAGCGCACCGGGAAGCTATTCGCCCTCGTACCTGCCGCCACACCCACCCCCACCAAGCAGAACAAGACCACTGGCCAGGCCAAGCCGCAACCTGAGAAGAAAACCGCCCCAGCCCCGAGCGGCTTCCGTGTCACGAAAGATGGGGTGTTCTATGCCGGTGAGGATGGTGAAGCACGCCCGGTTTGTTCACGGCTAGAGGTATTGGCTCGGACCCGTGACGAAAAGGGCCACGGCTGGGGGTTGCTGGTGGAGTTCGATGACCCGGATGGGGCCAACAAGCGCCTCAACATTCCGGCCAGGGCAATGGCCGGCGACTTTGGCAAGGAAGTGCTCGCGCCACTGGTCGATATGGGGCTGCGCCTGGCGCCCGTGCGCACTGCTCGCAATTCGCGCAACGATCTACAGAGCTACTTGCAGGGCTATGACGGTGCTGAGCGGGCTCGCCTGGTCACTCGTCTGGGCTGGCACGGGGATGCCTACTTGCTGCCAGATCGGCAGATAGGTGCCACCGCCGAATATCTGCACTTCTACGAAGCCGGTGCTCAGCTTCCGTCGATCACTCAGGCGGGGACACTGGAACAATGGCAGCAGCAAATCGGTGCGCTTTGCGTGGGCAATAACCGCCTGGCGTTCGTCGTATGCGTGGCTTTCGCTGGTGCGGTGTTGCATCTACTCGGGCACGAGTCGGGCGGTTTCCACCTGTACGGCGATAGCTCGGGCGGGAAGACCACCCACCTGCAGGTGGCTGCCTCGGTTTGGGGTGGGCCACGTCTGGTGCGTTCCTGGCGCTCGACAGACAACGCCCTGGAAAGTATCGCAGCGGCGCACTCGGACGGGTTGCTGGTGCTCGATGAGATCGGGATGTGCGACCCACGGATCATTGGGGAAACGGTCTACATGCTGGGTAACGGCACCGGTAAGGCGCGGGCCAATGATCGTGGCATGAGTGGGCGCCAAGTTCAGGAATGGCGCTTGCTGTTTCTCTCCACCGGGGAAAAGACCTTGGCGCAACACATGGCCGAGGCAAACAAGGACCTGAAAGCCGGTATGGAGGTGCGACTGCTTGCTGTACCGGCTGACGCGAGCAAAGGGCTAGGGTTGTTTGAAGAGCTGCATAGCTTCGACGATGCCGCCGCGCTGTCGGATGCGCTCAAGGCCCGGGTTAGCCGATGCTATGGCACGCCTGCCCAGGCTTTCCTGTCGGCCCTCTGTGAGCCCGGTAAGTTGCGGGCATATGCGGCCATGGTGCGCAGCACTCTGGAGCGGTTTACCACTGAGGCATTACCTGCCAGCGCCAGCGGCCAGGCACAGCGTGCCGCAACTCGCTTCGGACTGGCAGCGGCGGCAGGTGAGTTGGCTACAGCCTTGGGCGTTACAGGATGGCCAGACGGAATAGCGCTGCAATCCGCGCGCGTGTGCTTGGATGCTTGGTTGGCTGAACGTGGCGGTGCCGGAAACCTGGAAGGTGACGCTATCGTGGCCAGGCTGCGCGGCATGGTGGAGCGTTATGGAGAAAGTCGCTTCACGCGGTGGGATTCTATTGCCGCAAAGACCGATGAGCATGCGCCGCGTACAGCAGACCGGCTTGGCTTTCGCAGGACTATGGATCATGGCATTGGCGACTCTTTATATACGTCGGTGACCTATTACTTCCTCGGCACGACTTGGCGTGATGAGGTTTTTAAAGGTATGAACTTGCGAAATGTAAATAGAGAGCTGGTCGCGCGCGGAATACTTGAGCCGAGCGGAGACGGAAAAGCCGCCCAATCCGTAACACTACCCGGAATGCCGAAAGGACGGGTTTATGTTGTGAATTCAAACGTATTGCTTGGCGAATAACTAGTAGCACTAAACTAGCCGGGAGATTAATGGCCACTTATAGGCTCGGCCTGCCTACGCCTGCGCTTTCATAAATTTGATTATTGGAGTCCAAAATGAGCACAAATTCGTCTATGCTAAAACAATGCCAAGCTGAACTCGCAAGCTTGAAGAAAGATCTTCCTCGGCTAAAAGCCGTCGCTGACGAGGCAGAGAAAACATTCGCTAATAGCCGTCAGGGAAGGCCTGTTTATCCTCGGGATCAGATCGCGCCTTACTCCAATGCTAAAGCTAAAATTGATGAGCTATCTCGAGAGATTCCAAGACTTCAGGGCTTGGTTAGCTGGGAAGATGGTGTAAAGTTTGCCTCTGAAAACGTGCGGCAGGCAAAAAAAGATATAGCCAAGATTCAAAGCGAAATTAAAAGCCTACGCGAAAAGCGAGAGATGCTGGAGTTCAAAAGGGCAGGTCTTGTTACGAAGCACGAGCGTGAATTTGAAGCTGCAGAACGCGATGAACATCAAGCCGCCCAAGCTTATGCCCAGGCGATGGGGGAGAACGATAGCGGGGTTGAGCGCAAGGCAGAGGGATTGTTGCAGAAGGCGTCCCACGCGTTGGCGATAATCAAACAGACGCTTCAAGGTGCTAATACAGTCTCGTCTGCACTTTGCACACAGCTCTCGGAGCTTGATGCTGTTATTCAGCAGAAGCAATCAGAGCTTGACAGTCTGAGCTCAAAAGTTCTTCAGGCTGCTCGATTTTATTGGGCAGACCGCTTTGAGAGGGCTGCACAAGAACTGGCAACCCTGGCGGCCCATGTTGCAGCAGCTGAAAAACTACTTGGGTACGGTGATAGCCTGAGCGATTTCTACGTTCCAGCTATTTCTCCCCAAAAGGGATATTTCATTTCACATCGTAGGGTTTTGGAACGACGCAGCACTATCCAGCTGGAGCAGCTGACAGACATTTAATTCCAGCTTGCCGAATCCGTCATTATCAAATTGTCAAAACACCATCTCAGAGTAATAGGTGGTGGTGTTTTGATGTATGTGTATTAATTTTTTTGTCGTTCATGATTGTCTTCGGTATTAAAATTCTGAAGCAAGTGCTCTACGTCATATAGGAAACCGTTTCGGATTGCTTTTTTGGTCTTTTCCAAATTTCCAAGCATGTCATTTACAGGGACCTTGGTGCTGCCAAAGATGAATGAAGTTGATTCATGAACTATTTGACGCTCGTTCACGGGGCTGGCGATTACTGCGAAGAGCAACGATCCAAGTAATGCCAAAGGGAACTGTACTCTGCCATTGAGCGTGCCAACGTAGGGGGCGTTGACAAATTCCACTTTCTCCGAGAGTTCGCCTTCATGGAGTATGGAGCAGCGCATGACTTTGTAGACAAGATCTTCGAATTCAATACATGTCCCTGAATCGCTGGAACTCGAAACTTCGAATGATAGGCTAGTTGTTTTAGCTGGTGTTCCATTGCTTAGTGACCAGAGAATGAACGGCAGGCTGTCTTTCAAGAATTTTTTACAGCGCTCAGATGTCTTCTTTCCTGGATAAAGCAGCTTGGCTGTGCCGTCGATGGCAATTGCAAGTTGGATGAACGCATTTTCGGCATCCCCTAGAGCGAGCTTAGCTGTGCATTCCTGAATTCGCGCTGCAATGGTCAATAGTGACTCTCCTGGGTCTGGTATCTGCCGATGCGGCATTCGCAGTTCTTGACCAATTTTTTGTTAGGTAGATTTTGGCTTCATCTACGGCTCGTCCATTGGGGGTAAGGGAAGCCCATCTTAGGCTTGATGGCTATTAGGCATCAACCTTAGCTGATGTCTTTCATGACAATTCCTGTAAGACACCCTATCAGTAGTGCTACCCACAGGACGGTTTGGACGAGCGACCGGCTGAGGCTCCTGAAAGACCGCTTTCGGCCGTTTTCTGCCTTTCGCGACAGGCAGAAAGCGGCCAAAAGCGGGCTACCGTTGAACGCGGTTCCTCCCCCGTTTGAGCACCAGCAGATGCATACAGCCGTTAGCCCTCGAAAGCTAGGCGCGTTGCTACTCCATCCTCAGCCCTGGCATCCTGAGTAGCCTGTGCACCGACGCCGCCCAATCGCGAGCTAATATGGTAAACAGGACGAAGGGCAGTCCTTTATTACCAAGCGCTATCATGAATACCGGAAGTTCAACCATGAATGAAGAGTGGATTCTCCAAACCAAGGAAACTCGCAGAGTATTTTCTAACGCGGCATGGATTCCTTTGGGAGCGTCTGTAGAAGACAAGAAAGGAGATTTGAAAGAGATAGGTCATGTCAGTGAGTATTTTGGATGTGGCTCCGTTGCATTCCCGCCAGAACATCGAGTCTTTGTCGAAGAGCGCCTTGGGTGGAGCGACATAGGAATAGGGCATACCGTCGCCCCGTATGCGTACGAAGATGGATATTATTCGTCAATCGATCAATATCAATATAACGATAAAGAGCCGATAGGCTTTAACTTAGTTTATGTGCAGCCGCAGCCCGTCATAGGTGGCAACAAATGGATATTGAGTCCGGATCTCATCGTGGCGCTGGGTCTCATCAAAGAAGGTGATAACTGGGTTAGACCTGAAGAAAACTTCGTAGTAGTAGCTCGCGAAACCTTCGACGCGAACGGCGAACATCGTCTTATTGAAATAAAAAGGGAGTTTCTAATAGATTATTTAGCAGCTAGAAATTTGTCGCTTCGTCTGTCGTATTATCGACAGAGAGTGGAAAATGTTGCCGCTTTGCAGCATAGTGCTTATTCAAATTTGCAAACACGAAGTGAGGAAAGAGATAACGGCAGGTTCGAGCTAATCGTTAGGGATCTCAATGACGTGTTCGGAGGAAGCTGGGCGATGTTTCGTGCTTGGAGGACGGACGTCGATGAGGAAGAAGACGCTCCGGTAATGGGGCCGGAAAATGATACTAACACAGGCCATGAAAGCTCCAATGGGCAACGAGGAGGCTATGCAGGTGTTCGGGTCGAGGGTGAGTTTTGGCGGGAGGAGTGGGTCGACCACCAATCAAAAAGCCAGCGGGTTCGTGGAGATACTGATCCGAACCTCCCTCAATTCATCGTGGAAACTGATGGTACTCGAATGCCATCACGGGCACTTAGGAACGAGGACATCGGTCGTTGGTTATGGTTTCGGGCGAGCGTTGTCACTGAGCTTCTGAATAATCGCGGCTTTAAGTTGACCTGGTACACTGGCGAAACTGGGGCCATACAGTCCACATCAGGGTATAAAACTCACTTTGGGATCAATAGCTCTGACCTGATTACTGTCTACGCCTATGACGTCGCACGCTTGGCCTCCTGGGAACAACATGTTTGGGCCGCACATAACACTGCTCCAGAAGGTAAAGTTTCAAGCGAGTTGCTAGAATCGCAGGTTAAGGCAAAACCAGCATCTACATATGCAGTTGAAGAACTATTCTTTGGAAGCATGAGGCTTCTAGAAGATGGGTTTCGGGAAAAATACAATATATCCTTATTCACCCATGACATTGATGACGCCGAGGCAGGGCAACAAGTATCTAGATTTTCGAGCAAGGATAGACCAACTCTACTCAGATTGGCCAAAGATATTATTCGAGTGTTCTCGGACAGACTCAACGTGCGCGAACTACGCAAGCTTTCTACGCACGCGGAGAAGGATAAGCTTGGTTCGAATAAATTGCTACAAAGTATCCTGGCTCAAAGTATTGGAATCGACGGCGCCCAACGGATATTTGCTGAAATTGCCGGTGCTTATGACATGCGATTGGGAGATGCGCATCCTACAGGTTCAAAGGTTGCAGATGCGATCAAGCTCGCGGGCGTCAATGAAGATAGCTCGCCCATACGGCAAGGAGAGCAGCTAATTCACAACGTTGGGCGGTCAATTTGGTATACAGGTAAGTACTTGTTCGGCGAGCCTGATGGTCAAGACGAGTAAGATATCGACAAGACCATTATGCGGCACGCCATCGCAATGGAAATTGCGACATGACGTATCAATGACAGTTGAATTTATGGGCGAGACTTATGCCAAGTTTTGTATGGGACAGAGACACAGAAGATGCGTGGAATGAGCCGTATGAGTATGGTGGGCAAGAGCAATTTCATCGAGAAGCTCATAAGGTTCTATCGTCAATAAAGCTTCATTATGCAGAAAAGGACATGCACTTTGATCGAGATGAACGAACTCTCGACAAGGCGATCTGGCTAATACAGATAGATGCCTTAGAGGCGCTAATAGATGCCTTAAAATTAACAGAGGAAAAGAGGCATCGAATTGCCTCGCGCTTATTTCGTGATGCAGTTGAAACAATGGATATTTCGGCCTACTTTTATTTGGCTGGTGATGGGGCCAGGAAAGATCTCGCTAAATGGTATAATAACGAAGTCATTCCGCATAGGGTTTTTAGAGAATTCATAAGAAAATTTGAGTGCCAAGATAAAGCCCAAAACTTAAGCAATCTTTATAGTGATCTCAGCAAGTATACACATCGGACATATAGTGCGATAACCAAAAGCTACCTGCTGGGTAGGGGTAACAAAATTGCTTATGATGGATTTTCTGAGACCGGTTTCAGAGTGCTTCCGCACGTCATATCGCTTTCGTATGCAATAATCGCAGCATTGATCAAAAGATTTATCACGATTGCCGAAAACAGTCAGCAACTTGATTCTGCCAAAGTTTGCGATATTTGGGCGACATCATTGGAAAAAGAAACAGTACCCAGACGCTTTGGTCCAGGACCAGGTCAGTTGCTAAGAAGTGCTCCTATAGCATTTGAGCTGAAGTTGGATGAAGGTTAATTGAGTTGTCTCTAGTTTTGCTGATGGATTGAATATCTGCTTTTGGCCGTTAGCTATCCTCCGCCAAGGGCTCCTATGGGTTTACGGACGATCACCATGGGGCTTTCGACCCAGAGCGGCCCTTGGCGGAGGGAAGTTAACTGCCAATTTCAGTCATTCGAGATAACCCGGTACCCCCCAGCAGCGGAAATATTGAAATGTTTTCTCTGAGGCATAGTGAACGTGGAAATTCCGCTGAAATTGCCATGGAGGCGGAAAGATAAATACTACATTTCGATAAATTAAACGTATTGCCTCTTCACTAGCTCAGGTACTTTGTCCGAGAAACAAAAAGATTTATTTAAGCTAGATATCAAAGAAAAAATTTGATCTTCAATCTCGTAAAATTCATTTCTAGGCTGATGGCCTAACGCGACCCCCATACAGTTTAGAGCGTCGATGATTCTTTTCTGATGTGGCATGTATCGAAAT
This sequence comes from Pseudomonas sp. LFS074, assembly GCF_047978165.1. Lineage (NCBI taxonomy): Bacteria > Pseudomonadati > Pseudomonadota > Gammaproteobacteria > Pseudomonadales > Pseudomonadaceae > Pseudomonas > Pseudomonas sp. LFS074. Next base: position 732,232 of record NZ_JBFPFV010000001.1, read on the forward strand.
GAGCCTTGAAGCGCAGTCCTTGCTTGTTCATTAGAAAAAAGTATTTCGCTATTTAAAGCTGAGATGACGGCGCAGTAATCATCGGAAATTGAAGTTTTCCCATTTCGCGAATTGGAGAAAATTAAATTATACCAAACAAATGTATCTACAGATGAAGGAGATATACGGGTGCGCTTGGAGATCTCTAATGCTACGTAGTTTTGAAATATAGAGAAATGTGAGATATGGTTTGATAGTGCTGTGGCGTTTGCGCTGTTTAAAAAACTCATGAGCGCAACTATTATCCCCCCAATCGTCGCAAGCCCTACAAGCAAATTCAGAGTTGCTATGAGTATCAAAAAGGATTGGTCATATATTTGTAAAAACTTCTTAATGCATTCGTTGTTAAAGCAAAGAGGCCTGGCAAACTCACCGTCAATGCCGGTGATAATTATGGTTATAGTGCTCAGTATTATGCCTGTTGCGGCGACCAATAATAGTCCGGCGACAAGATAGTTTAGATATGGGTAGTCGTGCCAAATTTCGCCAAGTTTTTTATTCATAATCAGGCTTCAAACCCTTTAGCGACTTTCTGATTTCTTTCGTGACAGCTGGAAATGAACGTTTTAGGATAATCAATCTTTCTTGAAGCTTATAATATCGCTTTGCGTACCAATAGGTGCTACGTTTAGTAGCACAGTCACGAGCCAGGCGGTCCAGCATTGCACGCGCACGCTCGATATCTTTTTTAGAAGGTAAAGGAAATATTTTCTTGAGTCGAGCGAGCAGCGAGTCGTATCGATCATGACCCACCCTAACTAATTTGTTTACTCGCCCCATACAGCGATTGAAATCGTGTCGGTAAGCGTGAGTTGTTCTATAGCCACGCTCTGATGCTAAATTTTCTATATTTTTTACGGCTGCCCTGATCCTAGCGATCTCTCCAGATGGAAGGCGAGGCTGAGGAAATGCGACCCTTAGACCATGGACAGTCAAAGGCTCGCTGGAAACATAAATAGATCGGGTTTTAACAACGTTAAGCGGGAGGTCCTTACTAGTAAGCATCGCCCTAATAATGTCCAGAGCATAACTGAAGTCGTAGTTTGATATCTTTGACGAAACCGTTATGTCATCTACGAGGCGCGTATATACAAGACCTTTTCGCGACAATCTATGAACCACGGCGCCCTCAATATCATGGAGGCACAAACTGGCCAGATAGCTTGAGGTCAGGGCTCCCTGGATTACATGGGACCTAAAACAGCAAATCTCTGCAAGCAATTCAGAAACTTCTCTGTCAAATTTCATGAAATTGCTAAATATATCGAGCACTAAGTCTTTGTGTATGTTATCAAAGAAATCCTTGACATCGACTTTCAATAAGCTCTTCGCGCCACAGTGTTTGGCGGCACACGACACATAGTCTTTGTTAATCAGCCGTTGAGTATCTTGCTCTCGTTGATTTGGTACGGAACCATAAAGATGGTCTGGCCACTCAATAATGCTGAGTCTGGAAAATATACGCTTGTTTATTCTTCGCTGAATTTTCCTGAGCAAGAAATGCGGATTGTGGACCAGTCGAACGCTGCCATCGCTCTTGAACACTTGGGAAACAGCGTATTTTTCCTCATCAGGAAGAGACAGCGCCGCGTAAATTTCGGCGAGCGATACAGAAAGCGCGCTACAAAGATTCTCAATACTTGAAATCGAGCCCGTTGAAACTTTTCTAGGATTGAGTAGCGCCATTTTTAAATCCTATTAAAAATAGGTTTGACCAACCCATACTCAAGGGTGCAGTGAAGGATGATGCATTCATCGATCAGATCGCTGGCAGCTGCCATCCTTCACATGGCCAAACCTACCGTCCCTGTCTCCTCCACGTTTCTCGGAGGGGATCGGAGGTGCGAGCCTCCGGACAAGTCCAAAGTCAAAAACTTCAGACGCTCGTACGAGCAAAACCCAGGATCTATAAGCAATCGATTGCAGCACATAAGCGGTACGCTTACGCAACGCTAATCTACATACGCCAAAAATTAAATGCAATGCCTGCTGAGAAGGCGTGCTGAACCATCCGGAAAATCTATGGTCTAAGGCCGTTTTTTTCACTTTTTCCTAGGGGTAAAGATTCCAGCCCCTCACCTGCTCATCGGGCTTTGCACCGTCGCGGTGTACCACTCTGGCATGCCCTAGATCTACCTCAAGCCCATCCAGATTGCTCCACTCGAGTCTTGGAGGTACGGAACACCTTTTGTGTTACTGAGCCTTCGTGTTCCACATATTTCTCAATGGTGTTCCCTAGCTATAGGTCCCTTGTTTGCTGGCTTCCAGCGTTTTTGGAACACCAAGAACACCAAGAACACCAGTTCTTAATGGTCACACTCCCCACGCCCCAAAAAGGGCTGAAGCCAGCAGCGAGGCAACCCCCTAGACTTCCCGAACTGACCGCTTTGCCGGGTTAGGGACCACGAAGTCTGTAGCTCATCGTTGCGCCCCCTCACTGACTAGATAGCAGGGTGGGGCGTCGTGCATTTGCCGTTTTTGGGTCCTCCCCATACCCCCCTCCCTACACGGGTACGGGGACTCGCGGTTTCCCTGCAGCTGAGATTTTCCTTGGGATGTCCGTCTTCTGTTTCATTCGGCTGATGCTCAAACGATCCCGAAAACTTGACCTGCCGCTTGTTGCCAGGGCGCGGCTGCATCTCAGCCGTTAGCCGGCCGGCCAGCTAAACGGTCAGAAGGCAGGCAGAGTTGCTGCTCGGCGGGTTGTGCCTTGCGATGCCGCCGAGGTGGGGGAGGGTGATTTGGGTTTTAGGTATATGGTTAGGTATACGGTTTGGAAATATAGAGGCTAGAGGTCAATAAATACGGGGTCTATGTGTGCCTTATTCGACTCCTGTCTCCGCACCAGTTCAGGTTCCAGTGACGGCTACCAAAATCTCTGTCCTTGCACCACACATCAAGGCTTGCAGCGATGCAGGCCTTTTTTGTGCCTGGAAAACATTGATGGTCTTGGCCGCCTACTGAAACGACTTTGCGAAAACAGGTGGTTTGACCTTTCAGGGCAAATCTTCGAAAATCTATCTCGAGGACTGCATACGCGCATTTTTCGGGAATGGCTTGCCAGTCATCGGCCTCCCGTTCTGACAGCGTTGAAAATGGCACACACTGACGCAAGGGCAGTCGATAGGCCCCACCATACGGCCGATGATTCGACTGGGTTCTGATCTAATGGATCGTAGATCCCGAAACTAAAGAATTGCTGCGAGTACAAACTCATTAACATCCGAAGGCGCCCCAAAAGGGTCGCCTTTTCTTTTGCCTAGTCGATCGGAATTTCACCGACTTTGGTGCTTCGTTGCGTGGGCTAGGGTGTTCAGGTCATACCGAGTAGTGGAAGCCGAGCACCCGATCGCCCTCGCGGGGTTCCAGCGTCAGCGTACCGTCTACCGTTCGCAGCAATGTGATGCGTTTCTTGGGCGCGGCAGGATGACTGGCGTCGTGATAGTTCTCGGTTCCCAGTGCCATGAGCGAGGCGATGAACACGGCCAGGTGAGCCGGGCTGTTGATATATCTGTTGCGCTAAAATCCTATCTTGCCGTGCCAGATATGCAGATGCTTAAAAAGCATGAACGTGAAGAACTCTTGCTTGGGTGTGATAAGTTTTCTGAATAGTGCGTTTTAAATGGCGCGAGAGTCCTGCGTAAAGTAGTAATCCTTGGTAAGTAACAAGTCTAGTTTTCTGGGTACAGTTCGGCCGTATCCCTGGTCAAACGACCAATCTAACAGCTTCAGTTGAGCGTCCAGAGCTTCGGGTGATATTTCGTTGGCATTGGAAAGATTCACAATAAGTTTCTGCCATCCAGTTTTAGCACTCTCATCATTGAAGGTGCAATGGCACTTGCCGATGCCTACCCAGCTTTTACTGCCATGGAAGCCAATAAAAACATCTGAGCTGAAGATCGTCCGCTCTTTACCTGCAAGCATCACCCAGGTACAGGATGACTGACAGCTCACAAATGAAAGCGGATGAGTGGTTCCATCGATATTTTGATATCGATTAGCAAGGCAGGTGTTCAGTTTTTTTTGGGCAATAAATAGGGAAATTGCTACAGCGGCGTCATTGTCCCCTCCAATGCTATTTAAGCAAATATCTCTAATGTCAGGATTTTCTGTTAAGGTTATTTCAAGTGATTGAATGGTTGATTGTGCTTCGTTGCTGAATATTCTTCCACTTAGTAGTATTATTTTTTTTGAGCAAGTATTGCTGTCAGAACAAGCTGTTAAAACTTCCACTGTCATGGCCTCTGTCTTGGGCTTTGAAAGTGAAGTCAGACCGCAAAGCACTACGCTCAAGGGAAACGCAGCAGCAAGCAAGAGAACTATGTTTATTGGTTGCTTTAGGAAATTGATCGTTGAAGTCATGGCTTTTCTTGGTTGCAAGTTTTTCTCCTGGGCTGTGAGGTTTACAACTGATTGGATCGGCCTGCGGAGAAATTTCTTGAGCCGCTTGTGTAGCACGCCATTTACCGGGAGCCCCTGATGCTGGCAAGCTGCTTTGGAATTTTCGAATGCTCTGGGTCTGACGATTACTAAAGTGGGGGCCGTGACTCACCTTTTTGTCGATCTCTCATTGTTTTTACGCGAATGGTTTCACTGTCAAGCGCGACTTTAAAGTCACGCTCGCTGGTGGGGAACGCTTTAGACTCCTCACTTATCTCTGAGTAAGATTCCTGGAGATCTTGCAGTAGCTTGTCTAATCCTTCCAGGTCAATTAAATTGTCTCGGTAGCGGGCGATTGATATTTCGCATTTTGCAGCGAGATTGATGTACTTGTTAGCAATGCTGCGATGCCCTTCGAAAAGTTTCCCGAAATTGAAGAACGTGGAAATGCCGCCGATAAGCGCTGCGGCCAGGCCTAGGAAGCCTCCGGCCCACTTGGTTATCGAGGGCAGATCTTGGCTCAGTGCTATGAAAAATACAGAGCCAAGTATTATGTTGATAGCCACTACAGGTAAGCCTAGATAGTCGTTAAGGCGCTTGGCTCTGGAAGATGCATTGAAGTGTCGGTATTTCCCTAAATTACAGTTGCGGCACAGCTCCTCGACTCTGTCTAAAACAGCTGGATCTCGCGAATACGTAGCCATGGATGTAGCTCTGTAGGGAAGGTGGTTGGCATTTTTCAATGTGCTGTTTTTACATGCGTAATACATCCTCGCCTGCGTAGATTCTAGTTCTAATCTACATAACAACAACCGACGTTTAGCGCTAAAGCCGTTCACATTGGATGGGGCCCTTAGCTTGGGGCCTGCCTGTGATTTAGTCATTTGGGGAAGGATTGCAGGGGCTGCTGCGCAGCCCATCGTAGGCAAGCCAGCTCCTACAGCGAGCGTGCAGATCCTGGTTTTTTTGCGAGGAGCAGGCACCGGGCAACCGGCAGGGGCTTTGCACCTGTTAGTTTTGCGAGCATTTGATTTGGTGTGACTGCCAGGCTGTGGCAGCCATCTTCCCACGAAACACGCAGCCTTTTCGTACTCTCAGAAACTTGCGAAATCAGCCACTCGGGAATAAAGTCCCCACGTCGCCGAAGCATCGGCGACGCGACCTTGGCCGGTCGGAATCGAAAGGCGCATCAGCGCCCAGTCTTCATCGCAGGCGCTTTTCTGTGCCCGCGATGTCGTGTTATGGCGGTGGTGCGCGGGACACCTTCGGGTGTGCCGGGCTCCTTTCGTCCCGGTCGGCCAACCCGCGTACTGCTGCCACCTTAACTTGCTTGGCCGCGAGCGGTGGCAGTTCCATCACGAAAGGAACTCATGCATGACCACCGTAGATCCGTTACAGATCCTCACATCCGTTCTCCACCGTCGTTCCCCGACGGTCCGCAGCTACTTCATCTTCAGCCATTCCCGCATTGTCTCTGCGCAATCGGAGGCACGCCATGACTGAATACGAGCGCCTATCCACCCTCCAAAGCTACGCCTGGACGCTCGAACTGCTAGGCGAGGCCTTGGTCCAGCACGATGAAATGCTGGAATGCGAACACAACCCGCGACTGAGCTTTCGTAACACAGCCGGTATCCACCAGGCGATTCGGATCATCAGCCGATTGGCCAGTGAGCAGTGTGGGAAGGTGATGGCGCGAAGTGAGCAGAATCAGGCGGGTAGGCCAGATCATTGAGTAAGGCGGAGCCAACTATCACCGGTGCGCTGGTCTCTAGCTAATAACGGCTGCCTGGTGGTCCATTCCCGTTGGATAGGGGTATTGGGGCTGCTACGCAGCCCTTCACACACTGCGCCCTTTTGCATCCTTGTCGGCACCCTATTAGTCAAATATGATACCGCTTCTCATTTGCATCAATTCTGTGACCGCCAATGGCATCCGTCGATACCGCTCAGTTCACTGCTCTGTACGAACAGCAACACCGCTGGTTGCGTAGCTGGCTGTATCGGCAATTGAGCTGCTCACACCGCGCTGCTGATTTGATGCAGGACACCTTCATGCGTCTGTTGGTCAGTGACCAGGCATTTGAAGTCCGCCAGCCTCGGCCTTTCTTGGCCAAGGTGGCACGCAGTGTCCTGTCCAACCACTATCGCCGCGCACGCTTGGAAAAAGCCTACCTGGATGCGCTCCAGACGGAAGACGAAAGCGTGCTGCCGGATCTGGCGACCCAACTGATTGTTTTCGAGACGCTGGTTCGGCTCGACGAAGCGCTCTGCGAACTGGATGTCGCCGTCAAAAAGGCTTTTCTCTGGTCGCAACTGGACGGGCTCAGCCACGGAGAAATTGCCGAACGGCTGGGTATTTCGATCGCTACCGTCAAACGCCATATCATCAAAGCGGGTGCGCGATGCATGCTGGTGACGGAATCGCTGCAATGACGATTTCCGGTAACGCCGTTAGCCGAGAACCATCGCTATCGCCAAAAATGTGTGAGGAGGCGATGGAGTGGTGGCTCGATATGCAGGAGGCCAATTTCGATTCATCCGCACAGGCCGCTTTTGTGGCATGGCGCAGTGAACACCCTTTGCATGAACTGGCCTGGGAAAAAGCCTTGGCGCTGGGGGAGCAGCTCGACTCTTTGCGCACCCGAGGCGATCCAGACCTTGCCCGGCGGGCGCTGTTGCTTCCCTCCCAGGAAAAGCTGAGCAGGCGTCGGGCGATAAAAGGGTTGGCATTGTTGCTGGCTGCAAGCGCCGGTGCATGGATGAGTCGAGACAGCGAAATGGTGTCGCGCCTCAGTGCCGATTACACCACGGGTGTGGGCGAGCAGCGACGTGTTGCGCTGGCCTCGGATCTGTCGCTAGAACTCAATACCCATAGCGCGATAAACGCTCGTGCGACGGGCCATCGTTGGCACCTTCGATTGCTCAGCGGCGAGGTCTTGATTGATGCTGCCTTGAACCCGGCGCTATTCATCGATACCGCTCAGGTTCGCACGCAAGCGTCCTCGGCACGTTTCACGATACGGCAGCTCGACAATGGCTCTACCCAGTTGGCGGTCTATCGTGGCTCGCTTCAAGTGACCCCGACTCAGGCCGGCACCTGGACTGCCCTGCAAGCCGGGCAGCTGGCGCGTTTCGGGCCGCTTGGGGTGCTCGATCAGGGTGTAATGCAAGCATCCAGCCCCGCCTGGGCCGAAGGAATGATCGTCGCCAACGGCCAACCGCTTCAGGCTTTCCTCGACGAACTTGGCCGCTATCGTCATGGGTATCTTGGGTGCGACGCCGCCTTGGCCAATCTGCGCGTGTGGGGCACCTACCCGCTGGCTGACAGCGATCGAGTCATCGATGCCGTCGCCCAGACGCTGCAATTGGAGGTACAGCGTTTCACTCGCCTGTGGATCAACTTGCGTCCCTCGCCAGCGAACGTCTGAAGTTTTTTCGTCCTCGATGAGCCGTTTTGATTTCTGGCGAGACTCATAGGCCATACATCAAAAATCATCGGGGGAACTTCACATGCCTCACCGCAGTATTTCGTCGCACTACAGGTCGCTCGCCAACACATTGGGTTGCGCCGCGGCGGTTCTGATCGCTACTTCATCGCCCGTGTGGGCAGCCGCCGATAACAGCGTGCAACACTACGAAATTCCCCCGGCGTCACTCGGTACTGCGCTCAACCAACTGGGCCAGCAAGCCCATTTGCTGCTGTCGTTTTCCAATGATTTGATTGCCGGGCAAAACAGCCCAGGTTTGAGTGGTGATTACACGGTCGACGGTGCTTTACAGGTGCTACTCGCAGGCAGCCAACTCATTGCGGTTCGCCAGCCGGATGGGCGATACACCCTGCAACGAGCGCCAGCTTCTAGCGCCCTGGAGCTTCAAAGCATTTCAATTTCGGGCAAAGCGCCCGGGTCGACGACAGAAGGTACCGGGCTGTACACCACCTATTCCTCCAGCAGTTCGACCCGCCTGAACCTGACCCCCAAAGAAACCCCGCAGTCGCTGACCGTCATGACCCGCCAGCGCCTGGATGATCAGCGCCTGACCAATCTCAGTGACACCCTCGATGCCACCCCGGGCGTCATCGTGTTGCGCGACGGACTGGGTGCCGAGTCTGACGGTTACTTCTCTCGGGGCTTCGAGATTCAGAACTTTGAAATCGACGGCGTGCCCACCGTCAAGCGCATGGACAACTACACCCAGAGCATGGCCATGTATGACCGTGTGGAGGTGGTGCGCGGTGCTACCGGCTTGATCAGCGGCCTGGGCAGCCCTTCAGCGACGATCAACCTGATCCGCAAGCGTCCGACCGCTGAGGCACAGGCCAGCGTCTGGGCCGAAGCCGGTAATTGGGACCGCTACGGTACCGGCTTTGATGTGTCTGGCCCGCTGACCGAAACCGGTAACGTACGCGGTCGTGTGGTCGCCGACTTCAAGACCGAGCGGTCCTGGGTCGACCGCTACAAGCAGGACTCGCAACTGATCTACGGCATTACCGAGTTTGACCTGACTGAAGACACCCTACTGACCATGGGCTTCAGTTACCAACGCACAGACGTTGACTCCCCAATGCGCTCTGGCCTGCCGACCCGTTTCACCGACGGCTCTCGCACCAACCTCAAACGCTCGCTCAATTCAGCTCAAACCTGGTCGTACAACGACCATGAACAAACCAGCTTTTTCACGTCGATCGAACAGCAGTTCGCCAATGGTTGGAGCGGGAAGATCGAGCTGACCCACTCCGAAAACAAGTTCGATGAAGTCTTCAACTACGTAAACGGTGGCCTCAACCCGGACGGAAGCGGCACCACTCAGTTGCCCGTGCGTTTCTCTGGTATCCCGCGCCAGAACAACATCGATGCCTACCTGACCGGCCCGTTCGGCCTGTTGGGCCGCGAGCACGAGTTGATCGCCGGTGTGACCTTGTCCAACTACTACGAGAACGTGCCAAGCTATGGCGGCTGGAAGTACGACTATTCCGGCTCTCCGGCCGGGGCGATCGACAACCTGCTGAACTGGAACGGCAACTCGGTAAAACCGGAATTCAACGTCACTGGCAAATCCACTAACGACGAAACCCAATACGCCGCTTATCTCGCCACGCGCCTGCATGCCACCGACGCTCTCAGTATCTTGCTGGGTAGCCGCGTGATCGACTGGCATCGTGAGATCGAGGACAAACCCTACAACGCAGAAAAAACCAAGACCAAAGAGTCGGAGACCGGCGTCTACATTCCGTATGCCGGCGTAGTGTATGACGTCAACGATACGTGGTCGCTGTATGCCAGCTATACGAAAATCTTCAACCCTCAGTCGTCCTGGGTTCGCGACATCAACAACAAACCACTGGACCCGATGGAAGGCACCGGTTATGAAGTTGGTATCAAGGGCAGCCACTTCGATGGCAAGCTGAACTCCAGCGTCGCGCTGTTCAAGATCGAGCAGGACAACCTGGCGATCTGGATCGATACCCCAGGCGGCAACACGTACAAGTCAGAACAGGGCACCACTACCAAGGGCGCTGAATTTACCCTGGATGGAGAACTGGCTGAAGGCTGGCAGGCATCTGCCGGTTATGCCTATGCAGTCAGCACCGACGCTGACGACCAACGTATCGTTACTACCCTGCCTCGCCACAGTCTGAAGACCTTCACCAGCTATCGCCTGCCGGGCATCTTGAACAAGGTCACCCTTGGCGGCGGTGTGAACTGGCAGAGTAAAACCGGTGCCGACCTGCACACCTTCACTCAGGGCAGCTATGCCGTCACCAACCTCTTGGCGCGCTACGACTTCAACCAACACCTGAGTGCGTCTGTGAACCTGAACAACGTGTTCGACCGCGAGTACCTCAGCTATGCCGGCGACCACGGTATGTACGGTGCGCCAAGAAACATCATGACGGGTATCAAGTACAACTTCTGACTTGTGCCCTTGAGGGAGGCTGGGGCTGCTGCGCAGCCCATCGCAGGCAACCCAGCGCCTACAGCGATTGTGTGGGTGTTTGAGTTCTGCGCAAGGCCGCTGCTGGGCGATGCCACGGTAAGCACGGAACCTGTAGGAGCAGCACAAGGCTGCTCTTACCGGGTGACGCGATAGCCTGGGTGATGGCCAGGCCCCTGGCCCGCGCTGGCCTCAGAAGTCCCAGCGAGTAGTGACCATGACGTTGCGCGGTTCGCCGTAAATGGCCGAGTTATAGAAGCCGACGTTGGTGTAGTAATACTTGTCGAAGATGTTGTTGAGGTTGACGGTCGCCGACAGGTTCGGGGTGATCTGGTAGCGGGTCATCAGGTCCACCACCCAGTAGGATTCTTGCGTAACGTCCTCGTTCATGCCCTTGGGGCTGTTCCAGATCTGCTGCCAGGCCTTGTTCTGCCAACGCGCACCACCGCCAAGGGTGATCTTGTCCAGGTCACCGGTGAGTTTGTAGGTGGTGTAGAGGCTTAGCTGGTCTTCGGGCTCGAAGGTGGAGAGCTTCACGTCGTTGCTGTCGCGCACCACCTTGTGGGTGTAGCCGCCCTGCACCTGCCAGCCCGGGGCCAGCTCGCCGGACACTTCCAGCTCGTAGCCTTTGGTGGTCGCCTTGCTGCCCTTGAACGCGTAGTTGGGCGGGGTAGGGGTCTGGTTGTTGTAGGCGTCATCCGGCACCGAGCGGTTGCTTTCCTTGACCTCGAAGTAGGCCAGGCTGGCGTTCAGGCGGCCGTCGAAAAACTCGCTCTTGATGCCGATTTCGTAGTTTTCGCCTTCATCCGGCTCGATCAGTTTGTTGTCGCGGTCGCGGTTGTAGTTTTCCTGGGGCATGAACACGTCGGTGTAGCTGGCGTAGACCGAGAAATTTTCGTTCAGGTCGTAGATGGCGCCGGCATAGGGAATGAAGCGCCCGGACTCGGTGTAGGTCGGGGTCAGGCCGGTCAGGCTGTAGTTGACCACGCGGCCACCCAGCAGCACTTTCAGGTCGTCGGTCACGTTCAGGCGGGTGGTGAGGTACACGCCGGTCTGGCGGATGACATCGTCGGTGCGCTGCGACACCGGACCCCAGTCGGGCTTGGGCAGGTTGCCGTGCCAGTTGTTGTAGTCCACCCGGTTCGGCACCGAGAAGGTTTCGTCCCAGTAACCCTTGCCGCTCCAGTGGGCCTTGCTGATCGAGCCGCCCAGTACCAGGTCATGCTCGCGGCCGAGCATGCTGAACGGGCCGCTCACGTAAAGGTCAGCCGAGTCGCTTGTGGTGTCGCCCTTGTAGCGTTGTGCGTTGATTTCAGCGCTGCCGTCGGGCTGCGGCTGGTCGAATTGGATGGCGCCCATTTGCGCATCGTAGCCGTTGTACTTGTGGTCCAGTTGCAGCTTGGTCACCCAGCCGTCACCCAGGTCGTGTTCCAGGGTGGCGAACACCGTGCGGGTGTATTGCTGCCAGCTGCTCCAGTCGGTCGAGTTGCTGAACGAGCGCTTGGCGTCGTTGCGCTCGCCCTTGGAATTGAGCAGCGGGAAGCTGCCAGACCAGGTGGAACCCTTGGGGTCGTTGTCCTGGTAGTCGGCGCCTACCGTCAGCAGCGTGTCAGGTGACAGGTCGAACTCGAGGATGCCGTAGAACACCGAGTTCTGGCTCGAGTAGCGGTCGATGAACGAATGCTTGTCCTGATAGGCGGCCACGGCCCGGCCGCGAACGTTGCCGGTTTCGGTCAGCGGGCCGCTGACATCCAGTTCGCTGCGGTAGTTGTCCCACGAGCCTGCACCCAGGGTGGCGTGGCCCTGGAAGTCGGCGGTGGGCTTTTTGCGTACCAGGTTGATGGTGCCGCCCAGCGAGCCTGCGCCGCTGAGTAGGCCGGATGCGCCCTTGAGCACTTCGATACGGTCGTAGATCGCCATGTCGCTCAGGGTGTTGCCTGCCGAGTAGGCGACGTTGCGCACGGCGGAGGGGATGCCGTCGTACTGGAAGTTGTTGATCGAGAAACCGCGCGAATAGTAGTTGGTGCGATCAGTGTCGTAAGCCGACACGGTAATACCTGGGGTGTGGCGCATGACTGCGTCGACAGTGTTGAGGGCAAAGTCATCCATGTGCTGACGAGTGACCACGCTGATCGACTGCGGGGTTTCCCTGGGTTTCAGCACCAGGCGGGTGGCCGTGGCGATGGTGCCGGGCGTGTAGGACCCCGTGCCTTCGGTGACGGTGCCCAGCTGGTTGCTGATGATGTTGGTTGCACTCAACTCCAGGGCGCCACCACTGTCGGCAACGACCTCCACCGTATAGTTGCCACCGCTATTGAGTGCCCGAAGGCCAGTACCCGCCAGCAGCTGGGCCAGGCCCTCGTCAATGTCATAGCTGCCATTGAGCCCAGCGCTGCGCTTGCCGGCGGTCAGCTGGGCGTCGGCAGAAAGCAGGATGCCGGCCTCGCTCGCGAAGCGGTTCAACGCCTGATCCAGGCCGCCGGCGGGGATGGCGTAACTGCGTGATTGCTCGCTGGCGCCAGCCGATGTTGCGGGCAGCGCCACTAGAAGGGGGCTGCTGCAAAGCAAGCCGGCAAACAGGGTGTGACGAACCGCAAGGCTCAATCGAGAACGGGGTGTTGTGGGCAGATACGGCATTCTGACTGTTCCTCTTGAGAATGCTTCTTGGTTAAATTCAAGAGGTATCCCGGACGAGTCGGCAAAACCGACAACGGGCAGCAGCGTTTTTTTCATTCATTGCCGTTGCAGCACTTGGGTAACGCTGGTCATGCGGGACTGATGGTGGTCCAAAAACGTGTCAGGCGGTGTACTTTTACCGGTAGGGATTGCTCTAGCGCTGTAAGTACGCGATCGGTGTCTGCCAGCGGAAAAACGCCTGTTAGCGGCAGGGCGGCGACGGCAGGGTCGCAGCGCAGCACACCGGCCCGATGGCGAGACAGTTCTGCGGTGAACTGCCCGAGGGGCATGCGCTCGGCGATCAGCCGACCTTCGTGCCAGGCGATGGCGTTGAGATTCGCGGGTGCGATGTCACCGATCTGGGTGGTGGAAAACCAGCAACCTTGTCCGGCTTGCAGGCGTATGGCGCGAGCCTGACGCGGGCGCAGTTCCAGTTCGCCCTCAAACAGGTCGACCTGGCATTTATCGTCATGTTGGTACACGGAAAAGCGCGTGCCGAGTGCCAGGACATCCCCGGCTATGGTGTCCACGATCAGTGGGCGTTGCGCGGGGTCATGGCCGCTGTCGAGCAGCAACTCCCCAGCGAGCAGGCGAATGCGGCGCTCGCTTGCGCTGAACTGGATATCAACCGCGCTACCGCTGTTCAAGCCAAGCCGGCTGCCATCGGCCAACGTGCGCTGCAGGCGCTCACCCGTGCCGCTGCGCAGATCTGCCATGGCCTCGCGCCAAGGCAATTGCGATTGGACGATGTAACCGCTGCCGCCAGCCAAAAGCAGGGCGCTGAGCAGTTTTAGCGTCTGTCGACGGCGCGCGTCAGGCTGCTCCCGTAGCACGGCCAGCGCGGTATCCGCTGACACACCGCTCAGGGTATGTTGCAGGTGCTCCAGGCGCTGCCACGCACGGGCATGTTCCGGGTCCGCATTTCGCCACTCAGCAAAGCGACGCTGTTGTGCTTTGTCCAGCTCGCCGCTCCATTGCAGCATTAACCAATGGCTGGCCTGTTCGACGATGGTTGCGGCGATGGGCGTTTCGTTGGAAGTTTTCATTCGGCGTACAGCACCTGATAGCAGGCGGTGATGGCGCGCAGCATGTACTTTTGTACCGAGCTGACACTGACTTCGAGGCGTTCGGCGATTTGGCTATAGGTCAGCCCTTCAAACTGCGACAGCAGGAACGCCTCGCGCACCTTCGCCGGCATGCTGTCGAGCATGGCGTCGATCTGCATCAGGGTTTCGATCACGATGGCGCGGGTTTCCAGCGACGGGCTTTCTGGTTCGGGGAGGGCGGCCAGGCTCTCCAGGTAAGCGTGCTTGATCCGTTGGCGACGCCATTGGTCTATGACCAGGTTGCGGGCGATCTGGGCCAGGAAACGGCGGCCGTCGTTCTGCTCTGGCAGGCGTCGCGTTACCAGCAGGCGCAGGAAAGTGTCCTGGGCAATATCCGCAGCCCGTTCTCGATCACCAAGGCGCAGACGTAGCCAACCTTGCAGCCAGCCGTGGTGGTCGCGATAAAGGCTGTCGAGGGGTTGCAACGGGGCATCAGTGGGCACGTTCCTCTTCCCGTCAATTGGCCGCAGATAAGAATCAGTTGCAATTGTAGGGGGGAAGAGGAAATTTGGAAACTGCCTTTGCCGGAATCGGCTGCACGACCTTCTGGCGATGGGTCGTGCAGCTTGAGCAATGCCCCGGGATCAATTCACAGTAATTGCCGCATTCAAGACCAGCACCACAATCAACCCGACCACCGCCACGATGGACTGCACCACCGAGATGGTCTTGGTGGCTTCGCCCATGGTCATCCCAAAGGACTCTTTCACCATCCAGAACCCTGCATGGTTCGCATAGTTGAAGAACAGCGAGCCACAGCCGATGGACAAGGCCAGCAACGGCAGGTTGAGGCTGGGGTCAGCACCTGCCAGCGGTGCCAGCAAGCCGGCAGCCCCAACGATACCTACCGTGGCGGAGCCGGTAGACACCGAAAGCAACATCGCGATCAACCACCCCAGCATCAAGGGCGGGAAGGCCGATTGCTGAGTCAGGTGCACAATGGCATCACCCACCTTGGCGCTGGTCAGCATCTCCTGAAAAGCCCCGCCGCCGGCGATGATCATGATGATCGAGGCGATAGGCTTGAGGCTTTTGCCCAGTGCATCGCGCAGGTGTTCGGCGTCACCGCCGCGCGCCAGTACCAGGCTGGCGCCGGCGAACAGCACGCCCAGCAACATGGCGATCAGCGGGTTGCCGAGGAAACTGGCCAGCTCCAGCAACGGGTTGCCCTTGGGTAGCAGCATCTCGGCGACGGCATGCACCAGCATCAGAATCGCCGGCAGCAACGCGGCCAGCATGCCGATCGCTACGCCGGGGCGGGGTTGATCGTCGGCTTTTTCAGCCAGGGTGAACTGGTCCAGCAAAGCCTGATCAGGCCGAGTGCTCATGCGCGGCGAAATGAACATGCCATACAGCGGGCCGCCCAGGATCATTGCCGGGATAGCCGCCAGGAAGCCGTAAAGCATGGTGGGCCCAACCGAGGTCTTGAGCACCGCGATGGCGGTCAGGGGGCCAGGGTGCGGCGGTACCATGCCGTGCATGGCAGCCAGCGCCGAAATCACCGGCACGCCTACATACACGTATGCAGAGCCCTTGAAGCGGGCCTTGCTTTCCAGCTTGCGCGCCACGCTGAAAATCAGCGGCAGCATGATCACCAGGCCCACTTCGAAAAACATGGGGATGCCAATGACGAAGGCAACCAACATCATGGCCCACGGAATCATGCGGTCCGAGGTGCGCTTGAGGATGACATCAGCGACCTGCTCGGTGACGCCAGCGTCAGCCAGAATTTTGCCGAGCATCGCGCCCAGGGCAATCACCACCCCGACGGCCCCCAGGGTTTTTCCGGCGCCGGTAAGCAAGTGGGAGACGATGCTGCCTGGCTCCATGCGGGTAGCGAAGCCCACCCCAATGGACACCACCAGCAAGGCCAGCAGCGGGTGCATCTTCAGGCGCGACACGATGAGTGCCACCAGCACCAGGACACTGACCAGCGCGGTCAGTAACAGCTGTATATCCAAGGGGGTCATTCAGGCAGTCTCGGTTGGGCGGGCGCTTTAGCTGAAGGGGTGAATCCGAGGCGGGTGCACGCAGGGGCAGCACCGGGCGAAAAAGCATTGCAGGGCAGAGCATTCATGGGGTGATTCACCTTGTTATTTGGTCATCTATATGAATCCTCTCAAAGTATTCGCGTTGCGGCGGGAGACTGTCAAGAGCAGGCAGTCGGGTCTTGGCGGGCGTGCCGATGCGGGTTGGCTCTGATGGCCAGGTATCGCCTTCGGGTGGCCTTTTGGCCCCAGCGGGCAATACTTCTTTCTATACGCAGGCGTGTTCCTGGTGGCGCGCGCCGCTGGGAGGTGTCTGGTGAACAAATTGACAATCGTAGGTGCCGGCCTGGTCGGCGAGGCCGCGGCGCAGATCATTGCCCGGGATGAGTTGTGCCGTGAGCTGGTGTTGATGGATGTGCAGGGCGAGCTGGCGCAGGGCAAAGCGCTGGACGTGTGGCAGGCCGCCGTGGAGTCTGGCTCGGATACCCGAGTCTACGGCGGGGCCAAGGCCGAAATGCTGGACGGTTCCGACCTGGTGGTGATTACGGCGGGCGTACCGCGCAAGCCCGGCCAGTCACGTCAGGATGTGCTGAGCATCAACCTGCCGATACTGGATGGCATCATGACGGACATCAAACACCATGCCCCGGCAGCGACGGTATTGGTGGTGTCCAACCCGGTCGACGTGCTGACCTATCGCGCCTGGAGCGTCAGCGGGCTGGGGCGCGACAAGGTGTTTGGGCAGGCGGGCGTGCTGGATACCGCACGCATGAAGTGTTTCATCGCCGAGCAAACCGGCTTTTCTGCCAAGGACATCACGGCGCTGGTGCTGGGGGGGCATGGCGACAGCATGGTGCCGCTGATGCGCTACTGCCAGATCGGCTCGGTGCCGCTGTCGCATTTTCTCTCCAGCGAGCAGATCGAGCAGATTGTCGAGCGAACTCGCAAAGGCGGCGGCGAGATTCTGGGCTTGAAGAAGATGGGCAGCGCCTGCGATGCACCGGGCGTGGCGATTGCACAGATGGTGGATGCCATCGCCAATGGGCGAAACCGCATTTTGCCGGCTGTGGCGATTCTGCAGGGTGAATATGGGCGCAAGGATATTGCCATGGGCGTGCCCTGTGTACTCGCAGACGAGGGGCTTGCGCGGGTGATCGAGTTGCCGCTGGATGCGCAGGAGCAGGCGATGTTCGACCAGTCTGCGGATCAGGTGGCGCGGGATATTGATGAGATGAAGGCTTTGTAAGCGAGGGGCAGATCACGCGCCGCGCAGGTGGCGCTCGGTTTCTAGACCAAGCGCCACCCATGACCAACGCCGCCGACGTTCCGCGCTCCAATTGCCCGTTCCCAGTGCTACAGCCCCAGGCCTCGAACTGGCGGCACTCTACCGTTTCCATCACGGCTGGATCCGCCAGTGGCTGCAGCGCAAGCTCGGCAATGCCCAGGATGCGGCGTGCAAGGCGCCCGTTGTAAATGAAAACCCTTATCGTTAAAGTCAGCGCCTTCTTCCCCCGCCCGGGTCGCCCCACGCATGAAGACCGAAGAGCTGGAACTGGCTTTCAAGGCCCATGCCGGAGAGTTGCGCGCGTTCCTGTACCGCCAGTTGCGCAACACCGACACCGCCGCCGACCTGGTGCAGGAAACCTACCTGCGCATGCTGCGCCAACCACCCCGGGCCCCGGTGCTGAACCTGCGCAGCCTGCTGTTTCGCATTGCCCGCAACCTGGTCATCGACCACACCCGCAGCCGTGGCACGCGGGGGCAGCATGACGAAGGTATGGCGTACCTGTACGAAGTCACCGGCGAAAGCCCCGAGCCATTTGCCGAAGTCGCCGCCCGGCGCGAGCTGGCGCTGATGGCCGAGGCGTTGCAGCGCCTGCCGCCACGTTGCCAGGAGATTTTTCTGCTGTGCCGCCTGGAGGGTATGGCGCACAAAGCGGTGGCCGAGCAGTTGGGCGTTTCCGTGAGCACGGTGGAGAAGCAGTTGGCCATTGCGCTGGACTTTCTGGGCCAGAGTTTGCAACGTTGACCGTTATGCACAAGCCTTCCGCTCCCCTCGACCCCTCACCTGACGTACGCCGGGCTGCCCAGGCCTGGGTAGTGCGTCTGACTTCGGGGGATGTGCGGCCTGGCGACGTGGAGGCGGCGCGGGCCTGGTGCGCGCAGGCGCCGGAGCATCAGCAGGCGTTTGTCGAGGCAAGACGGCTATGGGCGTTGAGCGGGCAGCTTCAGGCCCCTGCGCGGCGGCGTGCGCCGGCCCGGCAATGGGCGTTGGCCAGTGCGGCGGTGCTGGTGCTGGGCGTCGGCGTGGCGTTGGCCTGGCATGGGCAATGGGGCGCGGATTATCGGACCGGGGTAGGGGAGCGCCGGGTTGTCGCGTTGAGCGATGGCTCGCGTATCAGCCTGGATGCCGAGTCGGCTGTGGACGTTGAGATGAATGACCGGGCGCGGCGTATCACCTTGCGCAAGGGCGAGGCGGTGTTCGAGGTGGCGCATGACCCGGCACGGCCGTTCACCGTGCAGGCAGGGGCGGTGCAGGCTACGGCGTTGGGTACTGTGTATGCAGTGAGCCGTGAGGGCGCGTCGGTGGGGGTGGTGGTCAAGCGTGGGCGGGTGGCGGTCAGTGATACCGCCGACCGAGTCGAGCTTTCTGCCGGTGAAGCGGTGGGGCGAGAGGCTGGGCGGTTGGGCGGCAAGCACGGGCTGGATGTGGACAGTGCACTGGCCTGGCAGCAGGGGCGGCTGGTGTTCGAGCAGGCGCCGCTGGCGCAGGTGCTGAAGGCTCTGGAACGGTATCGGCCGGGGTGGTTGCTGATTGGCGATGAGCAATTGCGTGGGCTCAAGGTCAGTGGCACCTTCCAGCTGGACCGGCTGGATGAAGGCTTGGCGACCCTTGAGCAGGCGTTCCCCCTGAGCATTCATCGGTACTCGGATTTTCTGCTGGTGTTTGAGGCGCGTGACTGAGCACGGGTTAGCCTGCATCGACAATTATTTTTACGGGTCTGTCACAGTCATCCGTCATCCCTTCTCAAAAACGAATGCTTCGTATTTGAAAGGGGAGTGTGATGGACCGAGGGCAATTTCGCAGGGCGTCGATGACGTCGTTTTCTTTGCTGTGCGCGCTGCTGCCAGGGCTGGCCCTGGCCGAGCCGCGTGAGTTCGACATCGCCCCGCAACCCCTGGCCAGTGCGCTCAACCGTCTGGCCGCGCAGGGCGGACTGCAGGTGATCTTCGATGGCAATTTGGTGCAGGGCAAGAGCAGCCGAGGCGTCACTGGGCGGCATGAACCGGAAGCGGCGCTGTCCGAGCTACTGCAGGGCAGTGGCCTGACCTGGCGCGCCACCGGCAGCACCAGCGTCACCTTGGAGCCCGCTGCGCAATCGTCTGGCGCGCTGGAGCTTGGGGCCACGTCGATCGTTGGCCAGGCCTACAGCTCCGTCAGCCCGGACGATGGCTACGTGGCCAAGCGCTCTTCGGTCGGCAGCAAGACCGACACCCCGTTGATCGAGACCCCAGCCTCGGTCTCGGTCATTACCCGCGAGCAGATCGAGGCGCAGCAACCCAAGACCGTGGCCCAGGCGCTGCGCTACACCCCAGGCGTCAACACCGAACTGGCTGGCCCGCAGTTCGTCGTCGATCAATTGTCCATCCGCGGTTTCCAGCAGGGCACCGGGCGCATGCTGCGCGATGGCACCCGTACCTTCCTGCCGGAGTTTCTCGGCTGGGACGCGCCAGAACCGTATGGCCTGGAGCGCATCGAGGTACTGCGTGGTGCCAGCTCGGTGTTGTACGGCGCCTCGGACCCAGGCGGGCAGATCAACCTGGTGAGCAAGCGCCCCACCCAGCAGCCCTTGCACGAAGTGCAGTTGCAGGCCGGCAACCTGAACTATCAGCAAGGCGCCTTCGACCTGGGTGATGCGCTGGATGACGAAGGCATCTGGAGTTATCGCCTGACCGGCCTGTTCCGCGAAACCGATGCCCAGACCGATCACATCACCAACCGCCGGCAGTACATCGCCCCGGCGCTCAGCTATCGGCCCAGTGCCAATACCGAGTTCACCCTGCTGGGTGAGTATCAGCGTCAGACTGGTAACTTCGCCAACTCGCTTCCCGCCAGCGGCACCGTGTTCCGCGATGCGCGTGGCCGGCTGGACCGTGACACCTACGTGGGCGACAGCGCCTACGACTTCATGACCAACGAAAAGACCTCGTTGGGCTATGTGTTCGAACATCACTTCGATGAAACCTGGACCCTGCGCCAGAATGTGCGCTACAGCAACTACCGCCAGGCCAGCAGCGAAATCGCCTTGTTCGGCCCAGTCGGCGGTGGGCAGTATTCGCGTTACAGCGACCAGCGCAAGGGCGATGGCCGTTTGTTTACGGTGGACACCCATGTTCAGGCCGACTTCGCGACCGGGCCGGTGGAGCACACTTTGCTGAGTGGGGTGGACTACAACAACGGCAAGTTCGACCAGCAGCAGTCACTGGACTTCATCCTGCAAAGCTTCGACCCGTTCCAGCCGGTGTACGGTCAGCCGCTGAGCACAGTGCCGTTCAGCTTTGCCAGCTATGAGCAGAAGCTGTCCCAGACCGGCGTGTACCTGCAGGACCAGCTGCGTATCGACAACTGGGTGTTGCTGCTGGGCGGGCGCTACGACTGGGCGGTCAACCAGAAGGACGATCGCGCCCCGCAAACTCAGAAGGACGAGAAATTCAGCGGCCGTGCCGGGTTGGTCTACCTGTTCGACAATGGCCTGGCGCCGTACGTCAGCTACAGCGAGTCGTTCCTGCCGGTGATGGGCACTACCGCCGATGGCACCCAGCTCGACCCGGAAACCGGCAAACAGTACGAGCTGGGCCTGAAATACGAGCCACCGGGCAGCAACAGCCTGTACACCCTCGCGGTGTTCGAGCTGACCAAGCAGAACGTCACCGAGACCATCAACGGCTTCAGCCGCCAGGAAGGCGAATTACGCTCACGCGGTGTAGAGCTGGAGGCCAGAACCGAGCTGGCGCCGGGCTTCAACCTGATTGGCAGCTACACCTGGAACGATGTCGAAGTTACCCAGTCCGAGCGCGGCACCCAGGGCAATACGCCGTTCCGTACGCCGGAGCACATGGCCTCGCTGTGGGCGGACTACCAGTTGCAAGGTGGATCGCTGAACGGGCTGCGGCTGGGCGCTGGCACCCGTTATGTGGGTAGCACCTTCGGCGATGCGCAGAACAGCTTCAAGGTCGACAGCTACGTGCTGGTGGATGCGATGGTCAGCTACGAGTTGGGCAAGCTGGACGCTTCGCTCAAAGGCGTGGAGCTGGCGCTCAATGCCAGCAACCTGTTCGACAAGGAGTATGTGGCCGGCTGTTTCAGCGATATGGGCTGCCAGTATGGGCAGCAGCGCACGGTTTACGGGACGGTGACGTATAACTGGTGATTACCCAAGGGGCCGCTTTGCGGCCCATCGCTGGTATTGCGGGTGCCGGTGTCAACGCACCAACCGAGGCACCATTCGCACATAAACCAGCTCACTCACCAGCTCCACCAGCGTTTGGGTGATCACCGCCGCTGCCGCCAACCCGCGTATGTCTTCCGGCAGCGCCAACGCTAGCGGCAATACGACCAACGAATTGCGTGTGGCGGCGCTGAAGGTTACCGAGCGTGCTTCGGTGGCCGGCAGGCGCAGCAGCCGCGCGCAGACGAACCCGAGCACAGGCGCCAGCAGCATGAAGCCGACGTACACCGGAATCACCGGCAGCAAACGGTCGAAATCACGCAGCACCACGGCTATCTGCGACGCGATCACTACCACCAGCACCAAGGCCATCGCCGGAACGGGCAACCACGCCCAGGCGTCGTTCCAGGTTGCGACGGTGCGCGAACGGCGGGCACCTAGGCTGGTGAGCACGGCCAGCAGCATGGGCAGCACGATCAGCAGCACGAAGGCTTCCACGAACGGGGTGATGGAAATCACCACGTTGTTGTTGGCCCCCAGCATCAGGGCCAGGTAGATCGGCAGCAGTGCCAGCTGCACCAGCAACAGCACCGGGGTGGCGGCCAGGGTCAGGCGCGAGTCGCCTTTGCCGATGTGGGTGAACACCACCACATAGTCGATGCAGGGCGTGAGCAGCACCAGCAAGGCACCGACGAGAATCGCCGGGTGCTCGACCAACCCGCGAGTGATCGCCCAGACCAACAGCGGCACAAGAATGAAGTTGGCGAGCAGCAGGGCGCCCATGAAACGGCGATTACCCAGGCCTTGGCGCAGGTCGAGGAAAGGGATTTGCAGAAACATCGCGTACATCAGCACGGCAATGGCCGGGGTGACCACGGCTTCCAGATACCGCGCGCTGTCAGTGGCCACCAAGCCGAAGGCAACGGCGGCGAGCACGGCAGCGAAGTAGATCGGGATCTGGTGGGTCTCGAGTTGTTCTCTGGTCAAGGTGTGGCCTGTGGTTGGTAATGGGGAATCAGCTTGGACTGGGCCCAAGTACTGAAGGCAAGCATATTACCTGTGGGAGCGGGTTTACCCGCGAACACCGGCGTAGCCGGTGCCATTCACCTCGTTGCCTTCTTCGCGGGTAAACCCGCTCCCACAGGGACCGCGACAGGTCAGCGAACCTGGTTCATGAAAAACAAAAAAGCCCGGCACTGGGCCGGGCTTTTTCACTTCAGGCTGGCGCCAATCAGTTGCCGTAAACCGGCAGCTTCTTGCAGATGGCCTTGACCTTCTCACGTACGGCGTCGATCACCGCTTCGTTGTTCAGGTCAGCCAGGATGTCGCAGATCCAGCCAGCCAGTTCCTTGCACTCGGCTTCCTTGAAACCACGGGTGGTAACGGCTGGGGTGCCGAAACGCAGGCCCGAGGTGACGAACGGCGAACGTGGGTCGTTCGGGACCGAGTTCTTGTTCACGGTGATGAAGGCTTTGCCCAGGGCAGCGTCAGCGTCCTTACCGGAAATTTCCTGCTTGATCAGCGACAGCAGGAACAGGTGGTTCTGGGTGCCACCGGAAACCACGTCGAAACCACGCTCGATGAACACGCTGGCCATGGCCTGGGCGTTCTTCACGACTTGCTGCTGGTAAGCCTTGAACTCAGGTTGCAGGGCTTCTTTGAAGCAGATGGCCTTGGCGGCGATGACGTGCTCCAGCGGGCCGCCTTGGGCGCCCGGGAACACAGCCGAGTTCAGCTTCTTCTCGATGTCGGCGTTGGCACGGGCCAGGATCAGGCCGCCGCGTGGGCCGCGCAGGGTCTTGTGGGTGGTGGTGGTGACCACGTCGGCGAACGGCACCGGGTTCGGGTACACGCCAGCGGCAACCAGGCCGGCAACGTGGGCCATGTCGACGAACAGGTAGGCACCGACCTTGTCGGCGATGGCGCGGAAGCGGGCGAAGTCCAGAACCTGCGAGTAGGCCGAGAAGCCGGCAACGATCATCTTTGGCTTGTGCTCGACAGCCAGGCGCTCGACTTCGTCGTAGTCGATCAGGCCGTTGCCGTCGATGCCGTACTGGATGGCGTTGTACAGCTTGCCCGACGAGCTTACCGAAGCACCGTGGGTCAGGTGACCACCGTGGGCCAGGCTCATGCCCAGGATGGTGTCACCGGCCGACAGCAGGGCCAGGTAGACGGCAGCGTTGGCCTGGGAGCCAGCGTGCGGCTGGACGTTGGCGTAGTCGGCGCCGAACAGCTCCTTGGCACGGTCGATGGCCAGTTGCTCGACGATGTCGACGTACTCGCAACCACCGTAGTAGCGCTTGCCTGGGTAGCCTTCGGCGTACTTGTTGGTCAGGACCGAGCCCTGAGCTTCCATGACGGCCGGGCTGGTGTAGTTTTCCGAAGCGATCAGCTCGATATGCTCTTCCTGGCGCAGGGCTTCTTGCTGCATGGCTTCGAAGAGCTCGGCGTCGTACTTGGCAATGGTCAAATCACGGCTGAACATGGCGGTCCTCAAGGATCGGGGTAATTTGGGTGGGCATTCTAACCGATTGATTCGCGGCTGGCATATGAAGTGGCATCAAGTCGCGGACCAATGGGGCTCATGTTGCATCCCGCGCCGTGTCTGGGCTGCGTAGATCCATGAGTTGACTCTAAGGTCCATTTTCAGGGGCGCCGCGCGCCCCATCGCTGGCACATCAATGGAACATGAACAGGGTCTCGTTGGAGAACTGCGCCTCGAACTGATGCGCCGGCATCGGCCGCCCAAACAGGTAGCCTTGCACCTCGTCGCAGCCATGCTCGCGCAGGAACTCCAGCTGTTCGTGGGTTTCCACGCCCTCGGCGATTACCGCCAGGTTGAGGCTGTGGGCCATGGCGATGATCGCCCGGGCGATCTGCGCGTCCTGCTCGCCTTCGGGCAGGCCGTCGACGAAGGTGCGGTCGATCTTCAGTACGTCGATGGGGAACTGCTTGAGGTAGTTGAGCGACGAGTAACCCGTGCCGAAGTCGTCCACCGCAATGCTCAGGCCGAGGTTTTTCAGGCTGGCAAGAATCTGCAGCGCCTCGTTCACTTCGCGCATCAGGATACTTTCGGTCAGCTCCAGCTCCAGGCATGCCGGTGGCAGGCCGCTTTCTTCGAGGATATTGGCAATCCGCGTGCCCAGTTGCCCGTCCGAGAACTGCCGCGCCGATATGTTCACCGACACCTTGGGTACCCGCACCTTGGCCTTGTGCCAGGCCTTGAGCTGGCGGCTGGCCTCGCGCAGCACCCAGTCACCCACGTCCACCACCAGGCCCAGTTCTTCGATCACCGGGATAAAGTCGCCCGGTGGCACCAGACCACGGGTGGGGTGGCGCCAGCGCAGCAGGGCCTCGGCGCCCGTCAGGCGCTTGCCGTCGCCGCTGAACTGCGGCTGGTAGTACAGGATGAACTCGTTCTGCTCCATGGCATGGCGCAAGTCGCTTTCCAGCTCCAGGCGCTCCAGTGCGCTGGCGTTCATTTCGGCCTGGTAGAACTGGAAGTTGTTCTTGCCGCGTTCCTTGGCGTGGTACATGGCGGTGTCGGCGTTTTTCATCAACTGGCTCAGCTCGCTGCCATCCTGCGGGCTGAGGGCGATGCCGATACTGGCCGTGACGAAGAATTCACGGTTTTCCAGCACAAACGGCCGCACCAGGCTGCCGAGAATGCTCTCGGCCACATGGATGGCGCGGTTCAGGGCCATCTCGCGGGTGGGGCGCGGTTGCAGCAGCAGGGTGAACTCGTCGCCGCCCATGCGTGCCACGGTGTCGTCGTCATCCACGCAGGCCAGCAGGCGCAGGGCCATGTCCTTGAGCATGCGGTCGCCGGCGGCATGGCCGAGGGAGTCGTTGATCGGCTTGAAGCGGTCGAGGTCGAGGAACATCAGCACCACCCAGGCCTTCTGCCGCTCGGCCTGTTGCAGGGCGTTGTACAAACGGTCCTGGAACAGCGTGCGGTTGGGCAGGTGGGTGAGGGCGTCGTAGTAGGCCAGGCGGTGGATGCGCTGTTCGCTGGCTTTGCGCTCGCTGATGTCGGTGAAGAAGCACACGTAGCTGGCCAGGTCGCCTTCGTCGTCCAGTACCGCCGTGATGCCCACCCAGGCCGGGTAGTGGTCGCCGTCACGGCGCTTGAGCCACACCTCGCCTTCCCAACTGCCGCGCTGGTGCAGTTGCTTGACCACATAGCGCAGGTGGCCCTCCTGCTGTTCGTCGACGGTGAGCATGCCCGGCAACTGGTCGAGCACTTCACTGACGGCGTACCCACTGACGCGGCTGAACGCCTCGTTGGCCTGGACGATGTAGCCGGCCGGGTCGGTGATGAGGATCGCCGACGTGGAGTGTTCGAATACCGTTGCGGCCATGCGCAGGTCTTTTTCGGCACGGCGTTGCTGGCTGATGTCGCGGCCCACCCCAAGCACGCCCTCAAAGCGCTGGTCATCGTCCCACACCAGCACCAGACGCAGCTCGATGGGGATCTTGCGGCCATCGGCACGCAGGCAGTCGAACAGGAACAGCTGGGTCGGTAGCTGGCTGCGCAGTTGCGCCAGTTGCGATGGGTCGCCCATGGCTTTGCTGACGCGCTCCATCAGGCTGTAGATACCGGTGAGCTGGGCCGGGTTGGCGATGATCGACTGCCAGCCGTTGGCGAATATCCAGTCGGCCTGGTAGCCCAGCACGCTCTGTACCGAGGGGCTGACATAGTTGAGCTTGAGCAGGCTGTCGGTGGAGAAGATCACGTCGCTGATGCTTTCGGCGAGCATGCGGTAGCGCTGCTCGCTGTCACGTAGCGACTGGCTGGCCTCGATCTGCACGGTCACATCCTTGCCCACGCCGATGATGCGCGTCACCAGGCCTTCGGCATCGCGGGTCAGCACCTGCTCGCGAATGTCGTAGCAGCGCCAGCCGCCGTCGCGGTGGCGGAAGCGCAACTGGCAGTGCAGCGGTTGGTCATGGCCGCTGTCGCGCTGTTGCTGGCGCAGGGCCTGGTAGTGCGCGGCATCCTCGGGGTGCAGCAGCAGTTCCCAGAAGCGGTCGCCCATCTGTGCCAGCTCGGTACGGTCGTAGCCCAGGGTCTGGCCGAGGTGACGGTTGCTGAAGATCATCCGCTGGCTCAGCACATCCTGCACGTACAACTGGTCGGGTACGGTGCGCACCACGTCCGACCAGAAGCCTTCGCGCTCCAGCAGCGACAGCTCGACCTGTTTGCGGCTGGTGATGTCGCTGATGCTGAGGATCACTGCCTGGTAGTCGCGGCGCTGCTGCGGCAGGCGCGCCATCAACCACAGGTGCAGTTCGCCGCCCAGCGGTGCCGGCAGGCGCACTTCCAGCTCAAGCAGCTGGCGTTGCTCGATCAGTGCGTCGATCAGCTGCATGCCGACGCTGTCGCGGCCATCGCCGGTGCCGTCGATCAGCCGCTGCCATGCGCCTTCGTGGCACTCGATGTTCAGCAGTTGGCGCGCCACCTGGTTGACCTCGGTGATCTTCAGCTCCAGCAGTAGCGAGCGGCGCAGGTTCGGGTCCAGCGCCAGGCTGTGCTTGAGCGCAGCGCGGTTGCGCAGGTGGTAGCGGTCGAGCTGGCTGGGCAGGCTGGACAAATCGAGCACGCACAGGGCCACGCCGGTGCCTTCGAAAATTTCCTGATAGCGCCGGCGGTCTTCCTGCAGCGCGCGCTGGCGGCGGCGCATGTTGATCAGCGCCAGCACCGGCAGCAGGGCGCAAAACAGCACCAGCAGGCATTTGCCGATCAGCGCCGGCAATAACTTTTGCTGGGCCAGCTCGGCGTCGAACAGGCCGCGCAACTGCCAGGTACTGTTGTCGATGAAGGCCAGCATCACGCTTTGCAGCGGCGCGTTGCTGGTATCGGTTGGGGCGTGGCGCTGCAGCACCTCGCCACTGCGGCTGTTCTCCAGCAGCCACAGCGGGTGGCCGCCACCATCGAGGTGGAGGGTGAGCTCGCGGTAGTAGTCCGGTGAAAGGCGCAGCAACCAGTAGCCACGGTCCTGTTCGGCGGCCTGGCGCAGCAACAGATACAGGGTGCGGTTGTCGGCCGAATTGGTGAAGAAGTACGGGCGCCCCTGGTTCAGTGTCAGCAGTTCGTCAAGCAACTGGCGGTCCGGGCTGCCGGCCAGGCTGTCGACGCGCAGTTGCCCGGCACTGTCCAGCCAGGCCACGCTTTGCAAGGCAGGCAGGCGCTCGCGCAGGGTGTCCACCAGGCTCGGCAGGGCAGCGGGTGTCGGTGCATTGACATAGGGCTGCACCACATTCACTGCCTGCTGCGCCTTGAACGCCATGTTCAAGCTCAGGTGATCGGCCAGTTCCGCGGTGGCGTCCAGGCTCTGTTTGCGCAGGTCGGCCTGGGTATGGTTGAACTGGGCGAATAGTTGCCACAGCAGCAGGCCCAGCAGAATCAGGGCCAACAGTGCCAGCGCACCCTTGATCGACCCGCGCAGGGTAACGGCGGGCGCTTGTTGCGCGGTACGCAATGACGACGGATGAGTAAGGTTGGTCAAGCGTTGATCCTGCGATTGGGCTGGCGATGGCAGGGAAGGATCATGCACGGTGTATGCCGGTGCCTGGTTGTTGCGACGCGGTGGCGCACTATAAGGCCGGACACCCGAAACCGGCTAGCATGCCTAGGATTATGGCAAAGTGCCAGCCATGTTGACCGATGGTGCCTGCCCGGTGGTTCGGCAAGCCCCTGCAACCTGTGCGAGAATAGCGCCCGCTTCACATGACAACGCATCGGAGATGTTCGGTTTTGGTTACTCACTTTTCCTCCAATGGCCTCGATTCCGCCTGTGGGCGCAGCAGTCAGACCCTTGTCAGCACTGCCGTGACCGAGGACGTATCCTGCAAATCGTGCCAGCGTTCGCTGGTCAAACCAGACGCGGCTGCCACCGCCAAGAGCAAGGCCCCATCGCTGGCTGAACTGCGCAAGACCGCCAAGGTGGCAGCTGCGCCGGCCGTTGCCGTGGCTGCGGCCAAGCCTGCTGCCAAGCTTGTCAGTACGGCGCCTGCGGCCGCCAAGCCGGCTAATGTGGCCAAGGGCGCCGAGCAGCAGCCTACCCTCAGCGCAGGCTTCAGCGTGAAGTCCGCCTGGGCCTCTCGCCTGGCTGAGCAGAGCGACCGTTGCCGTTTGCCGCGTGGCAAGGCCAAGCAGCGTCACGTCTGAGCCCTCTTCGGCCACTGCGGCGGCCCTTTCGCGGCTAAAGCCGCTCCCACAGGTGCTGTATTGCCCTTGAAGGCAGTGATATTCCTGTGGGAGCGGCTTTAGCCGCGAAGAGGCCGGAACAGGCAATAGACCCCCCCAAGGATCACACCGATCCCACCCCCCACTGGCGGTCCCTCCTATGCAACGCTGCGCGTTGGCGTAGAATGGTCGACTTTGTTCAATGACACCCAACACATCCCCCAGGCCATGCTGCCGGGGCGATCGTCGATGTCTTTACCTATCTGATTAGAGGGCTTGGTTTTGGCTCAATACGTCTACACCATGCATCGGCTGAGCAAGGTCGTGCCGCCGAAGCGGGAAATTCTCAAGAACATTTCCCTGTCGTTCTTCCCGGGCGCCAAGATTGGCGTGCTCGGCCTGAACGGCGCCGGTAAATCGACCCTGCTGCGGATCATGGCGGGCGTCGACAAGGAATTCGACGGCGAAGCCCGTCCGATGCCCGACATCAACGTGGGTTACCTGCCCCAGGAACCGCAACTGGACCCGACCAAGACCGTGCGTGAAGTGGTCGAGGAAGCGGTCAGCGTGATCAAGGACGCCCAGGCGCGCCTGGACGAGGTCTACGCCGCCTACGCCGACCCGGATGCCGACTTCGACAAGCTGGCCGCCGAGCAGGCCAAGCTGGAAGCCATCCTGCAGGCCGCCGACGGTCACAACCTGGAGCGCCAACTGGACGTCGCCGCCGATGCCCTGCGCCTGCCGGCCTGGGATGCGCGCATCGAACACCTGTCTGGTGGTGAGAAGCGCCGTGTGGCCCTGTGCCGCCTGCTGCTGTCGGCCCCCGACATGCTGCTGCTCGACGAACCAACCAACCACCTGGACGCCGACTCGGTGGCCTGGCTTGAGCGCTTCCTGCACGACTTCCCTGGCACCGTGGTAGCCATTACCCACGACCGTTATTTCCTCGACAACGTCGCCGGCTGGATCCTGGAACTGGACCGCGGCGCCGGTATCCCGTACGAAGGCAACTACTCGGGCTGGCTGGAAGCCAAGTCGGACCGTCTGGCGCAGGAATCCAAGCAGCAGAGCGCCCACGAGAAGGCCATGAAAGAGGAACTGGAGTGGGTGCGCAAAGGCGCCAAGGCCCGCCAGTCCAAGTCCAAGGCCCGTCTGCAGCGCTTCGAAGAAATGCAGTCGCAGGAATTCCAGAAACGCAGCGAAACCAACGAGATCTACATCCCGGCCGGTCCGCGCCTGGGTGACAAGGTCATCGAGTTCAAGAACGTCACCAAGGGCTACGGTGACCGCGTGCTGATCGACAACCTGTCGTTCGCCATGCCCAAGGGTGCCATCG
Source organism: Pseudomonas sp. LFS074 (assembly GCF_047978165.1). Taxonomy (NCBI): domain Bacteria; kingdom Pseudomonadati; phylum Pseudomonadota; class Gammaproteobacteria; order Pseudomonadales; family Pseudomonadaceae; genus Pseudomonas; species Pseudomonas sp. LFS074. Next base: position 762,333 of record NZ_JBFPFV010000001.1, read on the forward strand.
TCGGCGTGATCGGTGGTAACGGTGCCGGTAAGTCGACGCTGTTCCGCATGCTGATGGGCAAGGAGCAGCCAGACTCGGGCAGCATCGAGATCGGTGAAACCGTGCAACTGGCCTGTGTGGACCAGAGCCGCGAGGACCTGGACGGCGCCAAGACCGTGTTCCAGCAGATCTCCGACGGCTCCGACCAGATCCGCATCGGCAACTACGAGATCCCTTCGCGTACCTACGTTGGCCGCTTCAACTTCAAAGGTGGCGACCAGCAAAAATTCGTCAAGGACCTGTCCGGTGGTGAGCGTGGCCGCCTGCACCTGGCGCTGACCCTGAAGGAGGGCGGTAACGTCCTGCTGCTCGACGAACCGTCCAACGACCTCGACGTCGAAACCCTGCGTTCGCTGGAAGAGGCCCTGCTGGACTTCCCGGGCGCCGCGATCGTGATTTCCCACGACCGTTGGTTCCTGGACCGTGTGGCTACCCACATCCTGGCGTACGAAGACGACTCGAACGTGGTGTTCTTCGAAGGTAACTACACCGAGTACGAAGCTGACCGCAAGAAGCGCCTGGGCGATGCCGCTGCCCAGCCGCACCGTGTACGGCACAAGAAGCTGGCTCAGTAAGCCGGTTTTTTGATGCACAGGAATGGGGCCCATGGTGGCCCCATTTTTGTGCCCGCCGCACAGGCAGAAGCAGGGTGCTGGGCGGTTATTTTGTATACATTTATATAAAACGCACCAAATAATTTCAAAAAAACGACATCTCGCCCTATTCCGGTGCGATTGCTTCTTGGTACATTCCTGAAAAAACCAATAAGTCCAAAACCTTCGGTGAGATGTCTACCATGATCGAATCTGTCGACAATTTCCTTGCACGCCTGCAACAGCGTGACCCTGGCCAACCGGAATTCCACCAGGCGGTGGAAGAGGTGCTGCGCACCCTGTGGCCATTCCTTGAGGCCAACCCTCACTACCTGCAATCCGGCATCCTCGAGCGCATGGTCGAGCCCGAGCGCGCTGTACTGTTTCGCGTGTCCTGGGTCGATGACCAGGGCAAGGTGCAGGTCAATCGCGGTTACCGCATCCAGATGAGCAGCGCCATTGGCCCGTACAAGGGCGGGCTGCGTTTCCACCCGTCGGTTAACCTCAGCGTGCTGAAGTTCCTGGCCTTCGAGCAAGTGTTCAAGAACTCCCTGACCTCGCTGCCCATGGGCGGCGGCAAGGGCGGCTCGGACTTCGACCCTAAAGGCAAGAGCGACGCTGAAGTGATGCGCTTCTGCCAGGCCTTCATGAGCGAGCTGTACCGCCACATCGGCGCCGACTGCGACGTACCGGCCGGTGACATCGGTGTGGGGGCCCGCGAAATCGGCTTCATGTTCGGCCAGTACAAACGCCTGGCCAACCAGTTCACCTCGGTGTTGACCGGCAAAGGCATGACCTACGGCGGCAGCCTGATCCGTCCGGAAGCCACCGGCTATGGCTGCGTGTACTTCGCCGAAGAAATGCTCAAACGCCAGGACAAGCGTATCGACGGTCGCCGCGTGGCGGTGTCCGGTTCGGGCAACGTTGCCCAGTATGCCGCGCGCAAGGTCATGGACCTGGGCGGCAAGGTGATTTCGCTGTCTGACTCCGAAGGCACCTTGTACGCTGAAGCCGGCTTGACCGATGCCCAGTGGGACGCCTTGATGGAGCTGAAGAACGTCAAGCGCGGCCGCATCAGCGAGCTGGCCGGGCAGTTCGGCCTGGAGTTCCGCAAAGGCCAGACCCCATGGAGCCTGCCGTGCGACATCGCCCTGCCGTGCGCCACGCAGAACGAACTGGGCGCCGAGGACGCCCGCACGCTGCTGCGTAACGGCTGCATCTGCGTGGCTGAAGGCGCCAACATGCCGACCACCCTGGAAGCTGTGGATATCTTCCTGGACGCCGGCATCCTGTACGCCCCGGGCAAGGCCTCCAACGCCGGTGGCGTGGCCGTATCGGGCCTGGAAATGTCGCAGAACGCCATGCGCCTGCTGTGGACTGCCGGTGAAGTGGACAGCAAGCTGCACAACATCATGCAGTCGATTCACCATGCATGCGTGCACTACGGTGAAGAAGCCGATGGCCGTATCAACTACGTCAAAGGTGCGAACATCGCAGGCTTTGTGAAAGTGGCCGATGCGATGCTGGCTCAGGGCGTCGTCTGATCTGAGGCTGCTGGGGGCCGCTTTGCGGCCCTTTCGCGACACAAGGCCGCTCCTACAGGGGACCGCGACAACCTGAATGATCGCGCAATCTTGTAGGAGCGGCCTTGTGTCGCGAAAGGGCTGCAAAGCAGCCCCCAGGGCCCTCAGCTTTCACCCTCAATTTCAAGTATCTCGATCACCTGATCCCCCACCGGCCGCCGCCAAACCACTTCATCCCCAGGCCCCGCACCCAGCAAAGCCCGCCCCAACGGCGACCCCCAGTTAATCAATCCACGCCCAGCATCCGCTTCATCCTCGCCTACCAGTCGCATCACATGCTCCTGGTCCTGCGCATCCACGAACCGCACCCGGCTACCAATCTGCACCTTGCTGCGAGAAGCCGCCGCCGGCACCACTTGGGCACTCTGTACCCGCGCGCTGAAATAGCGCAGGTCGCGCTCGGTATCGGCCAGCCGCTGCTTGTCGCCACGCTCACCTTGTGCCAGCAGTTCACTGCGCAAGGCATTCAGCTCGGCCACGCGCGCCTGTAACTGCTGCAGTCCGCTGGCAGTGACGTAGTTGGGCTGTTCGCTGATGCGTCGCTCGACCGGCTGGTCGGCCTGGGCGGCGGCCTGGTCTTCGTTGACGAATGCTCGGCTCATGCGGGGGCTCCTTGTGCAGGAGACCATCATGGCAGGCTGCCGGTTTCAAGGGATGTCCGTTTGCGACTCAGTCGTGGCGATAGGCCTTGGCGGCACCACGGTCCTTTTCCTGCTCCCACTCGCGGTCGCGCTGGTCCCAGAAGCGCTCGTGGTACTCGCGCTGTTCTTCACTGTTCTGCATGGCGTGGCACTGGCGGAAGCCGTCGTCCCAGCCGGTTTCGTACTGGCGCTCGTGCAGGTAGCGCGGCACGTTTTTGTTGAACCCGCCCACCATCAGCCCGGCCGCCTGGCGACCGCTGCTGCAGCCGTCCTGAAAGCCATCGGCATAGGCCGGGGGATAACCATGGTTGACCATCTGCTCGTGGGTGGTTTCGCAACCTGACAGCAACAACGCAATGCACACGCCGAACCAGTACCGCGACATAACCACCAGACCCTCCCGTTGATGGTGGAAAGTCTAGGTGGCGATTTGTCGGGGAGGTGTCAAAACAGTGTCAAAGAGTTGGTTGGGATACTCAGCTTTCAGCCTGACGCGCTGTCTGTAGGAGCGGCCTTGTGTCGCGATCGGGCCGCAAAGCGGCCCCGGGATTTCAGCGATGATGCAAATATTGCTGGGGCCGCTCTGCGGCCCGATCGCGACACAAGGCCGCTCCTACAAAAAGCGCGCAGGCCCGACCCGCTAGTAGTGATACCACTTCAGTTCCAGCATCACCTCGTTCTGCGCGGTAGCCAAATGGCTGAATTCGCGCGAAGCACTCAACCGCAGCCCAAGGTTCTGGCTGATTTCCCATTGCTGGTTCAGGCTCACGCTGCGCCGCACTTCGCCATTGGTGAAGTAGTCGCCCTTGGCCTCGAGCGTCATGTTGCCCAAGCCGTTGCGCCACAGCAGCCCGCCATTGAACCCCGCCGCTGGGGCGATGAACTGGGCGAAGTCATTGTGATGCTCGACCCGCACCGTGCCCAGGGCAAAGCCCAACAAACCGTCGGCCAGCTGCCAGGTGCCACCGGCGCCGCCATTCACATGGCTCACCAGCACCTCGTCATCGTGCTTGCCCGGCACCCGCTCCAGCCCACCAGCCACCTGCCATGACCAGGGCTTGAGCAGCTCGTTGCGTGGCGTCAGTGAGCGAATGGTGGCCAGGTCCAGCCGTTGTACCTGCCAATCGTTGCCTTCGTACTGGCGCACCTTCAGTTGCAAAATTTCGATCTGCGCGCCCAGCGGGAAGCCATAGGCGTTGTCATTCAGGTCGTGGTAGGCCATGCGCAGGCCGTATTCGGCGTAGGCACGGTCTTCACGGGTGCCCACGCCCAACTGCCAGGTGCGCGAGTCATGACCATCCTCGGGCAGGCCGGGGCGTTCGATTTGCAGGGGCGGCGGTGGGTTGCCGTTGATTGCACGCAGCAGCTCGAAGCTGCGTTTTGCCTGGCCGGGGTCGCGTTCCTGGCCATTGGCCCGGTACCGCTCCAGGCGATACGCCGCATCTTGCACCAGCGCCTGGCGTTCGCGGGGCAGGGCTTTGAATTCGGCGCTTTGCAGCTGCGCGGTGTCGGCGCTTGCCGCCAGTACCTGGCGTTTTTCGTTGTGGTCAAGCGGCTCGGCACGGGCCAGCAACTCGCGCTCGCGAGAGGGGCGGTAAGTCTCACTGGCGACCAGGCCGGACTGCTTCACGGCTTTCACGGTGTCGGTGGGAATGGCGGTTAGCGGAAACTGTGATGTCAGGTCCAGGCTCGGCCGGGCCACTTGCAGCAGCTCCAGTAGGCGATACGAGCAGTTTTCATCGAAGAAGAAGTAGTCGAACTGGATCTGCTTCAGCTCCCACACGTGCTCGACCATGCGCCCGGTTTCCTCGGGTGTCAGGTCCAGCTGGTACTCCCACAGGTCGCGGTTTTCCAGGCTGCGGTATTCGGAGAGTTTTTCCTGGTAGGGCATCAGCGCGAACAGCCCTGGGTAGCCCCCCATCAGGCCTTTCCAGGCGTACAGGATGCTGTTGTCGCTGCCTTCGATGTAGGCACCGAAATTGATCGCGTAGCTCAGCAGGGTGGTGTCGTCGCTGCGGGTGGTGGACTGGTCGATGCGCAGCAGCGTGTGGCCGAACATCGACGACGGGCTGTTCAGGTAAGCTGCCGGGAAGATCAGCGCGGCGCTGTGCGGGTCGATCGACTGGTACCAGGTCTTGAATTCCTGGCAGTCCGGTTGCGGCAAGCCTTGCAGGTCGAGTTGTTCGCGCAGCCAGCGGGTACGCGCCGGGAATACGCATTGGGCGTGCTTGTCGCCGAGGCTGGCCGGGGCATACAGCGCGTCGACCGTGGCCTTCAGCTCCTGGTCGGGGTGATGCGCACCGTCCTCGGCGAGGAAGAACGCATCATCGTCCACATAACTGCGCCAGCCGCCGAGCTTGGCGGTTTCGTAGTGACCAATGGCGAGCCAGTAAGGGGTATTGGCCAGTTGCTGGAGACGGCCTTGATCCAGCACGGGCGCGGCTTGTACGGGGGCGCAGGCACACAGCGCCAGGGCAGCGAGGCGTTTGAGCATATCGGGCAACTACTTCTAAACGATGCCGAAAAAGGCGAAACCCGCCCCGGGTGGGGCGGGAGCAGCTGTGCTTAGGCCTCGGTGGCGTATTTGGCCAGGCGTGGGTCGCTTTTCAGAACGGCCAGGGTGTTGCTGTGAACCGTTTCGGCAGTGACGTCGGCGCTGCTGAAGATTTGGTTGAAGTGCTGGTGGGTGACCGAGTTGAAGTAGCCGCGGTCTTCCGGGGCCACACCAAGGACGACGGCATAGGTGGTCAGTGCTTCGCCCTGGCCCATGGCCATGTCTTCGGACAGCTCGTTCATCATGCCGTTCATGGCGAACCAGGACTTGCCGCCGTAGGTCAGCGAAGCCTTGGTCGAGCAGCCGTTGGTGCCGGAGGTCATGCCGAAGGTGGCGTTACCGGAGGTGCCGTTGGTGGTGGAAGCCAGGAAGTGTGCCGGCGTGCCGCGCTGGCCTTCGAACAGCATGTTGCCCCAGCCGCAGTTCGGGCCGCCAGGCGCTTCGGCCATGGCGTTCAGCGAGACCACGGTGAACAGAGTACCCAGAAGAATCCGTTTCATAGCATTTGTTCTCTTTGTCTTAACCAAGGGTCAGGGTTTCTGGCAACTCGGTTGCCAGGTCGGGAAAGCTTTTCACCCACCCGCGCAGCTTGGAGTTTAGGCACGATCTAAAGGTTGCGTTGTTGATTGCGAAAAATTTGCTGTTACATGACCTGCACGGGCTAAGACCTGCCGCGATATTAAAGTCCCGTAGAGCCTTGCAAGGCGCGCTGGGGCAGCGCCAGAATGCTGGTCATCTGCCCGCCGAAGTAAGGAAACCCAATGCCCGATCCTGTCGCTGCGCGCCTGCGTCTCGCGCCTGAAGCCCTGACCCGGCGTTTCTCCCCCGAGCAGTTTGCCTTTACCAATACCGACGATCTGGAGCCGTTTCGCGGAGTCCTGGGCCAGGAGCGTGCTGTCGAGGCCCTGCAGTTTGGCGTGGCCATGCCGCGCCCTGGTTACAACGTGTATGTAATGGGTGAGCCCGGTACCGGGCGCTTCTCGTTCGTAAAGCGCTACCTCAAGGCCGAGGGCAAGCGCCAGCAGACCCCGGCCGACTGGGTCTACGTCAACCACTTCGACGACACCCGTGAGCCACGGGCACTGGAGCTGCCGTCCGGGAGCGCCGCCGAGTTCATCAGCGACATGGGCGGGTTGATCGACAACCTGCTGTCCACGTTCCCTGCCGTTTTCGAACACCCGTCCTATCAGCAGAAGAAGGGTGCTATCGACCGTGCCTTCAACCAGCGCTATGACCGCGCCCTGGACGTGATAGAGCGCGCATCGCTGGAAAAAGACGTGGCCTTGTATCGCGATGCCAGCAACGTCGCCTTCACGCCGATGGCCGATGGCAAGGCGCTGGATGAAGCCGAGTTCGCCCAGTTGCCGGAAGCGGTACGCGAGCAGTTCCACGAAGACATTGCCTTGCTCGAGGAACAGCTGAACGAAGAGCTGGCCAGCTTGCCGCAGTGGAAGCGCGAGTCGAACAACCAACTGCGCCATCTGAACGAAGAAACCATCACCCTGGCGCTGCAGCCGCTGTTGGCGCCGCTGTCGGAAAAGTACGCCGAGAACGCGGCGGTCTGCGCATACCTGCAATCGGTGCAGTTGAACCTGCTGCGTACCGTGGTCGAGCAACTGGTGGATGACAGCAAGACCGACGCCGTGGCCCGCAAGCTGCTCGAAGAGCAGTACGCGCCCAGCCTGGTGGTGGGCCATCACGCAGCCGGCGGCGCGCCGGTGGTGTTCGAGCCGCATCCGACCTATGACAACCTGTTCGGCCGTATCGAATACAGCACCGACCAAGGCGCGCTGTACACCTCCTATCGCCAACTGCGCCCAGGCGCGCTGCACCGTGCCAACGGTGGCTTCTTGATTCTTGAAGCCGAGAAGATGCTGGGCGAGCCGTTCGTTTGGGATGCGCTCAAGCGTGCACTGCAGTCGCGCAAGCTGAAGATGGAGTCGCCGATCGGTGAACTGGGCCGTGTCGCCACGGTCAGCCTGCAGCCGCAGATGATTCCGCTCAACGTCAAACTGGTGATCATCGGCTCGCGCCAGCTGTACTACGCGCTGCAGGACCACGACCCGGACTTCCAGGAGATGTTCCGCGTGCTGGTGGACTTCGACGAAGACATGCCGATGGTCGACGAGAACCTGGAGCAGTTCGCCCAGCTGTTGCGCACCCGCACCAACGAAGAGGGCATGGCGCCGCTGACCAGCGACGCCGTGGCGCGCCTGGCCACCTACAGCGCTCGCCTGGCTGAAAACCAGTCGCGCCTGTCGGCGCGTATCGGCGACCTGTTCCAGTTGGTGAGCGAGGCTGATTTCATTCGCCAGCTGGCCAGTGACGAAATGACCGACGCCGGCCACATCGAGCGTGCGCTCAAGGCCAAGGCCACCCGCACCGGGCGTGTGTCGCAGCGGGTGCTGGACGACATGCTCGCCGGCATCATCCTCATCGATACCGAAGGTGCTGCAATCGGCAAGTGCAACGGCCTCACGGTGCTGGAGGTGGGCGACTCGGCGTTCGGTATGCCGGCACGTATTTCGGCCACTGTGTACCCAGGCGGCAGCGGCATTGTCGACATCGAGCGTGAGGTCAACCTTGGCCAGCCGATCCACTCCAAAGGCGTGATGATCCTTACCGGTTATCTGGGCAGCCGCTATGCCCAGGAATTCCCGCTGGCGATTTCCGCGAGCATCGCCCTGGAACAGTCCTACGGCTACGTGGACGGTGACAGCGCCTCGCTGGGCGAAGCCTGCACGCTGATTTCAGCCTTGTCGCGCACGCCGCTCAAGCAGTGTTTCGCTATCACTGGTTCCATCAACCAGTTTGGTGAAGTGCAGGCAGTGGGCGGGGTCAACGAGAAGATCGAGGGCTTCTTCCGCCTCTGCGAGGCGCGAGGCCTGACGGGCGAGCAGGGGGTGATCATTCCGCGTGCCAACGTTGCCACCCTGATGCTTGATGAGCGCGTGCTGCAGGCCGTGGAGAACGGCATGTTCCACGTCTATGCGGTCAGCCAGGCTGATGAGGCGCTGAGCCTGCTGGTGGGCGAGGAGGCCGGGGTGCTCGACGACAAGGGGCTGTTCACCGAGGGCAGCGTCAATGCTCGGGTGGTGGAGCGCCTGCGTGAAATTGCCGAGATGATCAGCGAAGAAGAAATCGAGAAGGCAGAAAAGGAACACCTGGAAGAGGTGATTGCCAAGGCCAAACCGGCTTGAGTCAATAAACTGGCGCTGGCGGCGATGTGCTACCGTTCAGCGCCGGTTTTCCATCTTTCTGTACTGTTCTTCTATGCTGGAACTTAAGGACGGTATCAGGTTCAGGATGGAAACAGCCTGAGGTTCAGGCTGAACAAGGCTTTTTGGAGGGGACGCGGCCATGCGCAACCTCAGCCTCACACGCCAGTGCCTGGGCCTGGTGACCCGCATCGAATGCAGCATCCGCCCACTGGCCGGGGACAACGGCATGTGGACGTTGCTGTTCGCCGCCGGCATGGCCGGTGAACAACCTTCCGCGATCAAGGCGCAGGGGCCGTTTCATGGGCCGCTGGTGGCCGAATCAGTGCTCAATGCCATCGTCGACAGCCTGACCTTGCATGGGTACCAGGTGGCCGAAGACCCGCAGATCTGGTGTTTGCATTTGCAGGCGCAGTTACGGCGGATCAATGGCGAGCGGTGCCGTAATCTTGGGGATTACCAGTTTCATCCAGAGACCTGAACGATTGCCGGGGCTGTAAAACAGCCCCCCGTTCACCGGGCTTTTGCTGTAACAGGTGGCTGGCTATACTCGCCGTCGATTTTTAGTCACCTGATGAGTCCTGAACTTCATGGAACGTATCCTCGAAAACGCGATGTATGCCTCGCGCTGGCTGCTCGCCCCGATCTACTTCGGCCTGTCCCTTGGCTTGCTGGCCCTGGCACTGAAATTCTTCCAGGAAGTGGTCCATGTCCTGCCCAACGTCTTCGCCCTGAGCGAAGCCGACCTGATCCTGGTGATCTTGTCGCTGATCGACATGTCGCTGGTGGGTGGCCTGCTGGTCATGGTGATGATCTCCGGGTACGAGAACTTCGTTTCGCAACTGGACATCGACGAAAGCAAGGAAAAGCTCAACTGGCTCGGCAAGATGGACTCTTCGTCGCTGAAGATGAAAGTTGCCGCATCGATCGTGGCGATTTCGTCGATTCACCTGCTGCGGGTGTTCATGGATGCGCAGAACATCTCCACCGATTACCTGATGTGGTACGTGATCATCCACATGACCTTCGTGATCTCGGCGTTTTGCATGGGCTACCTGGACAAGCTGACCAAGCACTAAGCCAGGTTGCTGCATTCACCGCCCGTCCGTTGCAAAACGGACGGGCGGTGTTGTTTCTGGCTTGTGCTTTCGGCTGGCCTGTAGAAAAAATGAGCACTCATGCGTGGTTCTCATCGCGAGGTGCTCTCATGAACCTGCATCAGCTCAACACCGAGGCCAGGGCTGGCCATGTCGACGAACTGAACCTGATCGCCATCGAAGGCGGTGACTACCTGCTCGAGGCCCGGGTCAAAGGCCACGCTCACCCTCTGTCCGATACCCGTGGTGAACGCTTGCGCGTGCACTCGGTGGAAGATGCGCGCAAGTTGCTGCAAACCATCCCCATGGTCTCGATGAACCTGGTGCATTGGTCGGTGCAGGACGAAATGTGCGGCATGGGTACGCACCCGGAAGAAGACCTGAAGGTGCCGATCTCCCAGCGCTCGGCCTGGTAGCTGCTCGCCGCGCCCCAGTGTGCTAGGCTGCTCGCCCTTTTCATCAAGGGCGCGGCTGCACTGCGCCCTGCAGTGGAGCACGACAATGTCCGAACTCAATCTGTCCACCGACGAAACGCGCGTCAGCTACGGTATCGGCCGTCAGCTGGGCGGCCAGCTGCGCGACAACCCGCCACCAGGCGTCAGCCTGGAAGCCATCCTGGCCGGCCTGACCGACGCCTTCAACGGCGCCGACAGCCGCGTCAGCGAAGCCGACCTGTCGGCCAGCTTCAAAGTGATCCGTGACATCATGCAAGCCGAAGCGGCCGCCAAGGCTGAAGCCGCTGCTGGCGCTGGCAAGGAATTCCTGGCCGAAAACGCCAAGCGTGATGGCATCACCACCCTGGCTTCGGGCCTGCAGTTCGAAGTACTGACCGCAGGTGAAGGCGCCAAGCCGACCCGCGAAAGCAACGTGCGTACGCACTACCACGGCACCCTGATCGACGGCACCGTGTTCGACAGCTCCTACGAGCGCGGCCAGCCGGCTGAATTCCCGGTTGGTGGTGTGATCGCTGGCTGGACCGAAGCCCTGCAGCTGATGAACGCTGGCAGCAAATGGCGCCTGTACGTGCCGAGCGAGCTGGCTTACGGTGCCCAAGGCGTTGGCAGCATCCCGCCGCACAGCGTACTGGTGTTCGACGTCGAGTTGCTCGACGTTCTGTAATGCCCCTCGGGGCCGCATTGCGGCCCATTCGCGGGCAAGCCCGCTCCTCCAGGTATTGCGCAGAACTCAAACCTTGCGCGGTCGCTGTGGGAGCGGGCTTGCTCGCGAAGAGGCCAGCCCTGCTGGCCTCAATTCCAATCTGTCCCCATCGGGCGCAATGCCCGCGCATAGCAGAACAGAAACAAGTTCCGCACCAATTCCTTCAGTACCCCAGGTTCACTCGAATTCAACCCGCTCATGTCCAGGTCGCCCTGGTCACGCAATTCGTCAAGTGCATCTTGTTCAAGCACCGCACACACTTCGCCGGTTTCCCGATGAAGAATGCGCAGGTAGGGGTGAGGGCGGTCCAGCCAGGCGTCGATCAGATAAGTCATGGCTATTCTCCTTGGAAAGCGGTTCCAATGAGAATAATTCTTATTATCAAAATAGCAAGCGCCAATTGGCGGATTTTTGTGTAATCAGACTTTGCGCACGAATTCGGACTTCAGCTTCATGGCGCCGATACCGTCGATTTTGCAGTCGATATCGTGGTCGCCGTCACACAGGCGGATGTTTTTGACCTTGGTGCCAACCTTGACCACCAGGGACGAACCTTTGACCTTGAGGTCCTTGATCACGGTGACGGTGTCGCCGTCCTGCAGGATGTTGCCGACCGAGTCCTTTTTCACCACCTCGTCGATGGCCTCGGCATCGCCGCTGGCCGACCACTCGTGGGCGCATTCAGGGCAGATCAGCTGAGTGCCATCCTCATAGGTGTATTCGGAGTTGCATTTTGGGCAGGGTGGCAGAGTGCTCACTTCGGATCCTCAAACAAACAGACGGGCGGTTAAAAGCCCACATTGTAAAAGGTATTTTTCCAGAAGTGGTTATGTCCGGACAAAAGCATCGCGGGCAAGCACGCTCCTACAGGCGGCGCAGTCCTTGTAGGAGCGGGCTTGCCCGCGAATGAAGACGACTCTGTCTGTCAGTGAGTACGCGCGACCGCAAACTCGCTCAGCTCAACCAGCGCATCCCGGTATTCGCTGGCTGGTAGTACTTCGAGGCATGCAATGGCACGCTTCACATAATCACGCGCCAGCTCTGCGGTGTACTTCAGTGCGCCGGACTCTTCGACCGCCACGCGAATCTGCTCCAGATCCTCCAGGCCACCCTTCTGGATCGCCTGGCGAACCAGTGCGGCCTGCTCGGCAGTGCCTTCGCGCATGGTGTAGATCAGCGGCAGGGTAGGCTTGCCTTCGGCCAGGTCGTCACCGACGTTCTTGCCCAGGGTTTGCGAGTCACCCTTGTAGTCCAGCAGGTCGTCGACCAGTTGGAAGGCCACGCCCAGGTGGTCGCCGAAGGTGCGCAGGGCTTCGCGCTGCTCATCAGTGGCTTCGGCCAGCGCTGCGGCGCTGTGGGTCGAGGCTTCGAACAGCATCGCGGTCTTGCCGCGAATCACCTCCATGTAGACCTCCTCGGTGGTGCTGGCGTCGCGTACCCGCGACAGCTGCAGCACTTCACCCTCGGCAATCACCCGGGTGGCCTTGGAGAGGATCTGCATGACCGGCATCGAGCCCAGTTCGACCATCATTTCGAACGAGCGCGAATAAAGGAAGTCACCCACCAATACGCTCGGCGCATTGCCCCACAGGGCATTGGCGGTGGAGCGGCCACGGCGCATGCCGGACATGTCGACCACGTCGTCGTGCAGCAGGGTGGCGGTGTGCAGGAATTCAATGGTGGCGGCCAGCAGACGCAGGTCGTCGCCTTCACGGCCCAGGGCCTTGCCACACAGCAGTACCAGCAGGGGACGCAGGCGCTTGCCACCGGCCGACGTGATATAGTCGCCGATCTTCGATACCAGCGGCACGCGCGAGGTCAGCTGCTTCTTGATGATCTCGTCGACGGCGCTGAAATCATCAGCCACCGCGCGGTAGAAGGTTTGGGGTTGCATCGGCTGCTCCAGTGAGGTTGCGCGGCATGCTAGGTCGCGGGTCCCGGTGTGTCAAGGCGCGGTGCCAGCTGGCCGGGGGCGGTACTTGCAAGCAAAACCGCGGTTGCGTACAATCGCGCACCCTAACTTCCTGGGCAGCACCTGCCTTACGCAATTGCGCCGGGCCGTTCCAGCCCTGTGCAGCCATGCCAGCCAATACTCATCATATAAAGCGCTGGGTGAGCAGGATTATCGGAGAAATACCATGTCTTACGCAGTAATCGTTACCGGCGGCAAGCAGTACAAAGTCGCTGAAGGTGAATTCCTCAAGATCGAAAAACTGGAAGTCGCCACTGGCGAATCCGTGACCTTCGATCGCGTTCTGCTGGTCGCCAACGGTGAAGAAGTCACCATCGGTGCTCCAGTTGTTGCTGGCGCTAAAGTAGTGGCCGAAGTCGTTTCGCAAGGCCGCCACGACAAGGTTCGCATCATCAAGTTCCGTCGTCGTAAGCACCACATGAAGCGTATGGGCCACCGCCAGTGGTTCACCGAGATCAAAATCACCGGCATCCAGGCTTAATCCCCTAGATCCCCTGAATTTATTTGGAGAATTGAACCATGGCTCACAAGAAGGCTGGTGGTAGTACTCGTAACGGTCGCGACTCAGAATCTAAACGCCTTGGCGTGAAGATGTATGGCGGCCAGGTTATCAAGCCAGGCAACATCATCGTCCGTCAGCGCGGCACCGAATTCCACGCTGGCTACGGCGTTGGCATGGGCAAGGACCACACCTTGTTCGCCAAGATCGAAGGCGTGATCAAGTTCGAGAAGAAAGGCGAGTTCATGCGCCGTTACGTGAGCATCGTCGCCGCTTAATCGCGACGTCGCTCCAGAAGCCCCGTCATGCGACGGGGCTTTTTCGTTTGTGGTGAGCCTCTTGCAAAGCTGTTTGTCTGGGTTGCCGGCGTTGGTTTCTACGGTCGTACGGGGCCGCCGCGCTCATTTTTGCAAGAGCCTCATGTTTTGAGTCATTCAGCTCGTCTGCCGACGAGAGGCGGTTTTAATGAAGTTTGTTGACGAAGTATCGATTCGGGTCAAAGCCGGTGACGGCGGCAACGGTTGCATGAGCTTCCGTCGCGAGAAATTCATCGAGAACGGTGGCCCCAACGGCGGTGACGGCGGTGATGGTGGCTCGGTGTACATGGTTGCCGACGAAAACCTGAACACCCTGGTCGACTACCGCTACACCCGTCACCACGAAGCCCAGCGCGGCTCCAACGGCGGCAGCACCGACTGCACCGGCAAGAAGGGTGAAGACCTGTTCCTGCGCGTGCCGGTCGGCACCACCGTGATTGACGCCTCGACCCAGGAAGTGATCGGTGACCTGGTGACCCCTGGCCAGAAGCTGATGGTTGCACAAGGCGGCTGGCACGGCCTGGGCAACACCCGCTTCAAGTCCAGCACCAACCGTGCGCCGCGCCAGACCACCCCAGGCAAACCGGGTGACCAGCGTGACTTGAAGATGGAAATGAAGGTGTTGGCCGACGTCGGCCTGCTGGGCCTGCCGAACGCCGGCAAGAGTACCTTCATTCGCTCGGTCTCGGCCGCCAAGCCGAAAGTGGCCGACTACCCGTTCACCACCCTGGTGCCAAACCTGGGCGTGGTCAGCGTCGACCGCTGGAAGAGCTTCGTCATCGCCGACATCCCCGGCCTGATCGAAGGCGCTTCCGAGGGTGCCGGCCTGGGTATCCGCTTCCTCAAGCACCTGGCGCGTACTCGCGTACTGCTGCACCTGGTGGATATCGCGCCGCTGGATGAAAGCAGCCCGGCCGATGCCGCCGAAGTCATCGTCAACGAGCTGACCCGCTTCAGCCCGTCGCTGGCCGAGCGTGAGCGTTGGCTGGTACTGAACAAGTCGGACATGGTCATGGACGACGAGCGTGATGAACGTGTTCAGGAAGTGATTGATCGCCTCGAGTGGGAAGGCCCGGTCTACGTGATCTCGGCTATCTCCAAGCAGGGTACCGACAAGCTCAGCCATGACCTGATGCGCTACCTCGAAGACCGCGCCGATCGCCTGGCCAACGACCCGGCCTACGCCGAAGAGCTGGCCGACCTCGACCAGCGCATCGAAGACGAAGCCCGTGCCCAGCTGCAGGCCCTGGACGACGCCCGTACCCTGCGTCGCACCGGCGTCAAGAGCGTGCACGACATCGGCGACGATGACGGTTGGGACGATGATTTCGAGGACGACGAAGACGGCCCGGAAATCATTTACGTGCGCGACTGATCGGTTGCAGTACACTAAACGCCGCTCTCTGGAGCGGCGTTTTTGTATCCACGGTATCTACAGATTCGACATAGGTTGGAAGAAGATGCGAAGCAAGGTGACGGGCGCCAAGCGCTGGGTCGTGAAGATTGGCAGTGCTCTGCTGACCGCCGATGGCAAGGGCCTCGACCGCGGCGCCATGGCCGTTTGGGTCGAGCAGATGGTCGCGCTGCGTGAGGCAGGCGTGGAGTTGGTACTGGTCTCCTCCGGGGCCGTTGCTGCCGGCATGAGCCAGCTGGGCTGGACTACGCGACCGAGCGCGATGAACGAGCTGCAGGCGGCGGCCTCGCTCGGCCAGATGCGCCTGGTGCAGGCCTGGGAGTCGAGCTTTGGCGAACACGGCAAGCACACCGCGCAGATCCTCTTGACCCATGACGACCTGTCCGACCGCAAGCGTTACCTGAACGCCCGCAGCACCTTGCGCACTTTGGTCGACCTGGGTGTGGTGCCGGTAATCAACGAAAACGACACCGTGGTCACCGACGAAATCCGCTTCGGTGACAACGACACCCTGGCGGCGCTGGTAGCCAACTTGGTCGAGGCCGACCTGCTGGTGATCCTCACCGACCGCGATGGTATGTTCGACGCCGACCCGCGTAACAACCCGCAAGCCCAACTGATTTACGAAGCCCGTGCCGACGACCCGTCGTTGGATGCCGTGGCCGGTGGTACCGGTGGTGCCCTGGGTCGTGGCGGCATGCAGACCAAGCTGCGCGCAGCGCGCCTGGCTGCCCGTTCCGGTGCCCACACCATCATCATCGGTGGCCGCATCGAGCGCGTGCTGGATCGCCTCAAGGCGGGCGAGCGCCTGGGTACCTTGCTGTCGCCCGAGCGCGGCATGCTCGCTGCGCGCAAACAATGGCTGGCAGGCCACCTGCAGACCCGTGGCACCCTGGTGCTGGATGCCGGTGCCGTGCAGGCACTGCGCCAGGCCAACAAGAGCCTGTTGCCGGTCGGCGTGAAGACCGTGCAGGGCAGCTTCCGCCGTGGCGAGATGGTGGTGTGTGTTGGCCCGGACGGTATCGAGGTGGCCCGCGGCCTTGCCAACTACAGCGCCCTGGAGGCGCAGAAGATCATTGGCCAGCCCTCGGACGCGATCGAGTCGATTCTTGGCTACAGCGCCGAGCCTGAGCTGGTACACCGCGACAATCTGGTGCTGGTATGAGCCTGTTCAAGCGGGTGATTGCCGTGGCAGCGCTGGCACTGCCAATGCTGGCCGGGGCCGAGGAAGTCGGCCAGGTGTCCACGGTCTTCAAGTTCCTTGGGCCGAACGACCGCATTGTGGTCGAAGCGTTTGACGATCCCAAGGTCGAGGGCGTGACCTGCTACCTGTCACGGGCCAAGACTGGCGGCATGAAGGGTGGCTTGGGGCTGGCGGAAGACCGTGCGGAGGCGTCGATTGCCTGCCGTCAGGTCGGGCCGATCAACTTCAAGGGTGAGTTGAAGGATGGCGAGGAAGTGTTCAAGGAACGCACCTCGCTGGTGTTCAAGACCATGCAGGTGGTGCGCTTTTTGGACAAGAAGCGCAATACGCTGGTGTACCTGGTGTACAGCGACCGCATGATCGAAGGCAGCCCGCAGAATGCGGTGACCGCGATACCGATCTTGCCTTGGGCTCATTGATAGCCTGGTAGATTGCCGGGAGGCCTTCGGCCTCCTTTCGCGACACAAGGCCGCTCCTACAGGGGAGCACATATCCCTGTAGGAGCGGCCCCATCACACCGATATCAGGCCAATTCCTCGGCCTGATCCTCACGCACAACCGCCTTCACTTCATCCAGCCGGCTGATGAACTTCCAGTCCGCCTCGTCGATGTAGATGCCGTTTGGCCCGCTGCCACCTTCCAGGTCGATCGCCACGCGTGCCGATACCTGCGGCTTCACGCTCGCCAGAATCGGCACGAAGCCCAGCTGCAGGCTGGTTTCCAGCAGTGCCGCCTGGTTGCGTTCGTCGATGTCCGCCGCTTCGTCCAGGTAGTACGGCAGGCGAATGCGACCGGCCAGGTCGCGGTCCATCAGGTGCAGCAACAGGTACATGTTGGTCAGCGCCTTGATGGTCATGGTGGTGCCGTTGGACGCTGCGCCGTCGATGTCGGCGTGGATGATCGGCTGGCCGTTGACCTTGGTGATCTCGAACGCCAGCTCGAACAGGTCCTTGAGGCCCAACTGGTTGTGGTTGGCTGCCACCAGGCGTGCCAGGTATTCCTTGGCCTCTTCGTTCTTGTTGTCCTGATCGGCACTTTGGGTCAGGTCGAACACCGACAGGGTTTCGCCTTCTTCGTACTGGCCGGCACTGTGGATGATCTGGTCGATGTGCTTGAGCGCTTCCTTGTTCGGCGCCAGTACCACGCGGAAGCTTTCCAGGTTGGACACCTGGCGCTTGTTGATCTCGCGGTTGAACAAGGCCAGCTGGTGCTCGAGGCTGTCGTAGTCGCTGCGGATGTTGCGCAGGGTACGGGCGATGTCGGTGACTGCAGCGCGGCGGGCCTTGGCCAGGGTCAGGGCCTCGTCGGTTCGGTGCGCATAAGCGTTCACCAGCAACTGCAGGCGGCGTTCCATGTCGTCTTCGCTGTCGAACTTGGCCACGCCTTTCAGACGCACCTGGGCGTACAGCGCCTCGATCTGGTTATCCACACGTTGCAGGCCTTGCCAGCTGTCCTGGTAGTCGTTGAGCAGCGGCAGCAGGTTGTCCATCGAGTCGTCGATGGCTTCCATGAACGGCGTGCCATAGGGCAGGTCGGCCGGTAGCAGTTGGCGACGACGCAGGGCGTCTTCCAGGGTGCGCTGCTTGGACTCCAGGTCACCAAGCTGCCTACCGACCAGCTGCAGCTTGGCCGACAGCTGCTGGACACGCTCGGTGAAGGCATCGCTGGAGCGCTTGAGTTCGTCCTGGGCGGCTTCCAGTTGCGACAGCTGTTCCAGCTTCTCGGGCTCTTCGGCGGCCAGGGTTTGGCTGCGGCGGAAGTCCTCCAGCGCTTTCTGCGCATCCAGCACTTCCTGGTACAGGGTTTCGGTCTGCGCTTTGGAGGCGGAGCGGTCGGCGGCCACGGCTTGCTGGGTCTTGAGCTGCTTCAGCTCTTTTTCCAGGCGCTCTTTCTGGTCGCGCAGGGCGGCGCGGTCCGCCAGGGCTTGCAGTGCCGGCGGGTCGATGTGGGTCAAGTCGATGGCCAGGCCCGGGGCTTCGAAACGTTCGCCCTTGAAGCCATCCAGCACCGCTTCCAGCGTTTTCACCCACAGGTCGCTGTCGTCCAGCTCGATGCCACGGTCGCCCAGCGGCAGGCTGAACAGTGCGCCGTTGAACAGGCGCATCAGGCGGTCGACGTCCTGCTGCGAGAACTCTTCGCGCAGGCGGGCGTAGCTGTTGTTGTCGGCGTGGTCCAGCTGCTGCTTGACCTGCTTCAGGCGTTTTTCCAGGTCGCGTACGCGCTCGTCCAGGTCTTCGGCACTGAACTGCCGCGACTGGGCCAGGGCGCCGGCCAGTTCGTCGTGGGCGTCCTTGGCCGCCAGCAACTGCTGCTCCAGCACCTTGACGTCATCGACCAGGGCGAAGCGGTGCTTGAGCACCGACAGCTCGCCCAGCCAGCGCTGGATACCGGTGATTTCACGTTCCAGGCGCATCAGTTCCTGGGTACCGCCGCGCTGATCGTTCTGCAGGCGGTCCTGCTCGCCACGGTAGTGCTCGGACTGGATGACCAGCTCTTCCTTGCGCGCCATGGCGTATTCTTGCCAGGTGCCCAGCAGGGTGTCGAGCACAGGCGAAATGCGGTGCAGCTTGCCGCGCAGGATGTCGCGCTGGGCAACACCACCAGCCAGGGCCTCGACCAGTGGGCCGGCAGCAACCAGGGCGTTGTAGTCCTGCTCCATGCGGCGTACGTCGCGGAAGGCCTCTTCGCACGCCGCGATGTAGTCGACGCTGCCTGAACGCAGGCTGTGCTCGAACGCGTCGAGGAACAGCTGCTTGAGCTTGGCCGCGGTGATTTCGCGCATGTGCAGCAGGTTGATGAACAGCGCGCGGAAGGTTTTCAGGCTTTGCTCGCTGGTGGAGCGCAGCGGGATCATGGTCAGGTCCAGCGGCACCGAGGTGTGGCCGCCAACCAGCAACCGGCGCAGTTCGTCCGGCTTCACTTCATAAGCCTTGATGCCAAGGCGCTCGAGGTTGGTGAACAGCTCTTTCTGGCGTAGGCAGGTGTCGTTTTTCTGGTAGTGGGCCAGGTCCAGTTCGCCTTTGTAGGCGAAGAACTGGTGGCCGAAACCGCCACCCGGGCCGCGCCCGACCACGCCGATCACGTGCGGGCCGTGGGGCAGGCTCAGTTCGCAGAGAATGTACGAGGTGTCGCTGGCAAAGTAGAAGCGGCGCGACTGCTCGAGGCTGTACTTGCCGAAGCTCATGTCCGACATGCGCGCCAGGATAGGGAATTGCAGGGCGTTGATCGACGCCGATTTACCCAGGTTGTTGGCGCCGTACACCGACAGCGGGTGCTCCAGCGGGAACAGGCCAAGGCTGTAGCCGGCGGTGTTGAGCAATGCGAAGCGGCGGATGCCGTAGCGTTCCTGGCTCATGCGTCAATCTCCTGTTGCTCTTCGCGGATGGCCCGGGCCAGCGCGTCCTCTTCGCTTTCCTCGCCCTCGAAGGGCGTGAGGTCGAGCGGGTCGTCGGTACGGTTGAGTTCTTCGGCGCTTTCTTCCTCGACCAGTACCGGGGGCGGCAGCGGCAGGTCGCTGTGCAGGGTGGCGGCTAGGTCGCGGTCTTGCTGCACCGAAAGGCACACATCGAGGAAGCGGTGCATGGGCGGCAGGAAGCGGTAGATACCACCTTCCTCGTGGGCGAAGCCGAGCTGGGTCATGCGCCGCAGGATCTTTTCTTCCAGCTCGTCCACTGTCTGCACTTCGGCTTGCAGGAACAGGTCGCGGTACTTGTCCAGCAGCGAGGGCAGTTCGTCGCGGCCAATGCTGCCGCCGTCGAGTACGGCCATCGGGTCACGGCCCTGGTCGGCAAGGTGTTCGACCAGGATGAAGGTGAACAGCGACAGGCGCTGCGCGGTCTTGTTGACCTGGGCGGCGGTCATGTCCGGGACGAAGTAGTAGAAGCCACGGGTGTCGCACACCAGTTCGAAGCCCAGGGCCTTGAACAGGGTGCGGTACTGGTCCTGGAAATTCGACAGCTGCGCATACAACTCGGGGTCGCGGCGGCTGACGTGGAAGCCTTTGAACAGCTCGCGGAAGATCGGCGCGAGCTGGGACAGTTCGGAAAGATCAAGATGCATGGGCTGGGCTCGCGTTGGATTCGGTAGGCGCGCTGGCGGCGTCTTCGCGGCTGGAGGTCAGGGCGAACGAGCGCAGGCTGACCAGGTGTTCCTGGGTGGTGTACTCGCGGCGGTCGAGGCGTTCGCGCTTGAAGCGTTTTTCCCGCGACAGGCGCGAGAACCAGTACAGCAACTCGTCCGTAGCACCCTCGGGCTCCTGCTCAAGCAGCCAGACCATCAGGTCAGGCAGCGGCAGGGCTTGTTCGCAGCGTTCGGCCATTTCTTTCACCGTGCGCGGGGCGCGGGGCAGGGCACCGGACTGGGTCTTGTGGGCCTTGGGGAAGCGCGCTGGCTTGGGTTCGAAGCGGGCCAGGGCGTAGACGTAGGCCTCGACCTGGCTGGCACTGCCAAGGAAGGTGCTTTGCGGGCGGGTGAACATCGGCATGGCCGCTTGCGGCACGGCATCGATGCCCTTGCGCCGGATCACCGACAGGGCCAGTGCGGCGCCACGGGTCACGGCATTGTGCCGGCGTGCTTCTTCGCGCAGTGGCAGTAGCAGCTCGCGGGCGTGGCGCAGGGTCAGCTGGGCGCTGGTCTGCATTTCGAGGATGCGCGCATGGGTGCGCAGCAGCATGTCGTCATCGACCAGGTGGCCCAGGCGCGCCTGTTCGCCCAGCAGCTTCAACAGCACGGTCTCGACCTTGCGCACGCCCTGCTCGAAGGCGCCGTCGGCGTTGACCAGCTGGATCATCGGCTCGACGTATTCGTCCCAGGTGGCGAGTACTTCGGCATACCGCTGGCGCAGCGGAATCTGGCGGTTGCTGGTCTTGGCCCGTTCGGCCACGGCCACCAGCGCCTGCTCGTCGTTGTCGAGCTTTTTCAGCACATCGCGCACGCGCATGTCGAGCAGGCGCAGCTGGCGCGCCAGGTCGTCGCTGTCGCGATTGTCGAAGGCATCCTGGATGTGCCCGGCCAGGCGTTCCAGGTGGCGCAAGTAGGCTTCGATTTCCAGGCACAGACCCAGCCGGTGTTCGCGGCGCAGGTAGGCGAGGAAGTCGTGGATCTGCGCGTTGAGCTCGAAGCGGTTCGGGCTCTTGGCGACCGGGACCAGGATATCCAGGCGGATCCACACGTCGAGTAGCTGGGTGATGTCCTGCGGGGTGCTTTCGAGCTGCTGGCGGGCCACATGCTGGCGCAACTCGACCAGGCTCAGGGTGCCCTGGTCGAAACGCTCGCACAGCGGCTCGATCAGGGCCCAGTGTTCGGCTAGGGCGCGCAGGACGCGCTTGGGTTCGATCATTGGCTTCGACTCGTTGCCAAGAAAAAGGGGGCGATTGTACTGCATCCCGGGGGGAGGTTTTCACCCCTTGGTCTGTAATGAGGGATAACCTTATGGCTAGTAGGTGTATGGCGTTGTTTTTGGGGCGTTTTTGAGCGCGAGCGCCGCACGGGCGGCGCTCGGTCTGATAGGCGCTGCAAAAACCAAGGCGTACACGTTAGAATGCCCAATTGTCTTCACCCCTCGGATACCCATCCCTTGCTCACCGAACCCCGTCGCCGCGCCTACCTTTCCGCCATGCAAGTGGTGCACTGGTTGCCGCGCGCCGAACTGCCGTTCGCCGCACCGTCGCGGCCGGAGCTGTTGTTGCCGGTGGCGACGGTCGAGGATGTCGATTTCGAAATCAGGCCGGCACCGGCTGCAAATGACGCTCCCGCCACACCCCAGGCCCGTTCCGGCGAACGGCCGAAAATCGAGATCCCGCGCCCGAACAGCGCGCCCAAACCCGCCGCCAAGCCGGTCGAGGCCGAAGAGCAGCCGGCGGCACCCCGCCCGGCGCCCGTGCCACCTCCACGCTTCTCGTTGCAGTTGCTGCGCACCGGCAGTTGCCTATTGCTGGTGGAGTTGGCCACAGGCCAGCCGTTCCAGAGCCGCGACCCGTCCTACCTGCTGCTCAAGGACATGCTGCGTGCCGCCGGCCTGCCCGACGCCCCGCAGATCATCGGCGAGCCTGTGCGCTGGCCGCTGCTGGTGCGCGGCAACATGGACCAGGGCCCGGAGGCCGCGCGCGATTTCGTCCAGGGTTTTGTCCAGGCCCGCCTAGAAGACGCCCCGAGCACCTGTCTGTGGCTGATTGGCTTGCCGGCACTGCGCTTTGCCGCCAATGCCGATGCCGAGGCCTATTACCAACCCCTTAAGCTGGACGGCCTGGGCGACGCCTGGGCGCTGCCGGGCCTTGAACTGTTGATGGACGAGCCGCAACGCAAGGCGGACGTCTGGAAAGCCATGCGCCAGCTGATGGCGCGCTGGAAGAGCGTTGAATGAGTGACTCGATCAGTTTCCGCCCGATGACCGAGGCGGATCTGGATGCCGTGCTTAAGATCGAATATGCCGCGTTCAGTCATCCCTGGACCCGCGGAATCTTTCAGGATGCGCTCAAGTCGTACGAGGTCTGGCTGATGTTCGACGGCCAGCAGCAAGTGGGCCATGGCGTAATCAACGTGATCATCGACGAAGCCCACCTGCTCAATATCACCGTAAAGCCGGAAAACCAGGGTTGCGGCATGGGCCTGCGCCTGCTCGAGCACCTGATGGCCCGGGCCTACCAGCTCAATGGTCGCGAATGTTTCCTGGAAGTACGCGCCAGCAACCAGTCGGCTTATCGTCTATACGAACGTTACGGTTTCAACGAAATCGGCCGACGCCGTGACTATTATCCGATTGCTGGTGGCCGTGAAGATGCCCTGGTGATGGCCTGCACGCTGCTTGAGGATTGACCTGGCTTAATCGATAGCAGCCACAGCGTGGTTTTCTTTGTTCTCCAAGCACGGATGGCTTAAGGATGAAAAAACTGCTTCTTGTAGCAGGCCTGTTGATTGCCGGGGCTGCTCACGCCGATGAGCGCGACGTGTGGATGTTCGCCCAGTGGGCTGGTGACCATCAAACTCGGCCCTTTCGTGAAATGCTGGTCGATGCCCGTCTATATGGGGTAGTGCCTATCCATCAGTTGCTGCGGTCGGCCTCGGACTGGAAGCTGTGCCGAGCGTCGCCTTTCGCCGTGCCACCCGCCGGCAATTGGCCGGCTGTGCGCACCACCCTTGCGTTGATCAAGACACTCGATGACCAAGGCATCCTGCGCCAGTTCGAGGTGGTTTCGGCTTACCGTGAGCCGCGACTGAACGCCTGCGCCGGCGGGGCAGCGAACAGTGCGCATATGCGCGCTTTCGCCGTCGATATCTTGCTGCCAGCCTGGGCCGACCCCTACCCGCTGTGCCGTTTCTGGCAGCAGCACGGGCAGGCCTGGAACATGGGCCTGGGGCGCTATCCTTCAGGCCGCATTCACGTGGATACCGCCGGTTATCGCACCTGGGGTGGCGATGGCAGTGCGGGGTCGTCGTTCTGCAACAAGCCCAAATGAGCCAGAGAGCGCCGGCATTCGTCCATTACCCACTCGGCGAAGCGCTGGCGTTTGCTGTTGTCGTCCAGGGGCAGTGGGCTAAGCAGGTGATAGGCCGAGCCGTCGCGCACAAAACCGTAGGGGGCCTGCAACTGCCCGCTGTCGAGTTCGTCGCCCACCATCAGGGCTGAGGCCATGGCCAGGCCCAGGCCGGCGCTGGCGGCCTGGATAGACAGGTAGAAGTGCTCGTAGTCGCTGCGTTCGTTGTGCAGTGCCTGCTGGCCGCTCAGGCGCAGCCAGGTGGGCCATGCAGCGGGGCGGGTGGTGCTGTGCAGCAAGCGCTGGCCGTCCAGTTGAATGGGGGCGCCGGGGTGGCGCACCGGGCCGATCCATTCGTCACAGATTTTCTGGTTGTACAGCTGGTTGCCCCAGTGGAAGTCGTCGCGGCGGATTGCCAGGTCGACACCGCTGCGGGCGAAGTCCAGCGGCCCGCCTGCGGCCACCAGGTGCAACTGCAGGTCGGGGTGTGCAGCATGGAAGCGGGGCAGGCGTGGGATCAGCCAACGCATGGCGATGGTCGGCTCGCAGGACAGCACCAGCACATTGTCGCGGGCCTGTTGTTGCAAGCGCTGCACGGCGCCTTCGAGTTGTTCGAATATTGCCTGGGTAGTGCCTTGCAGGGCTCGGCCGGCGGGGGTGAGGAAAATGGCCCGGTTACGGCGCTCGAACAGCTCGACGCCAAGGCTTTCTTCAAGCAGGCGTACCTGGCGGCTGACCGCGCCGTGAGTGACGTGCAAGTGTTCGGCGGCGCGCACGAAGTTCTCGGTTTGGGCGGCGATGTCGAAGTAACGCAAGGCATTTAATGGCGGCAGTTTCATGGTCTTCCTGCTGGCCTGTGCAAGCGTTTGCACAGGTTAACGTTTTGCTTGTCTGTGAGGAAAACTATCAGATTTACAGCACTTTAAATCGATTTTTACTCTTCTATAAGCACTCGATAATAACGCGGTCTGCGCATTTTCATCGCCTATCGAGAGCCCCTCAGCATGACCGAACTAATTGCCGTCGCCTTGTTTACCCTGCTCGCCGTCATCAGTCCTGGCGCCGACTTCGCCATGGTCACTCGCAGCAGTTATGCACAGGGCCGCAAGGCCGGGCTGGCCGCCGCAATGGGTATCGCCCTGGGGGTACAAGTGCACGTGCTGTATACGGTCTTGGGCATTGCCGTGGTTATCAGCCAGAGCCCGGCGCTGTTCCTGGGCATGAAAGTACTGGGCGCGGGCTATCTGGTTTACCTGGGCTACAAATCGCTTACCAATACTCAACGCATCAGCCTTGAGGGGGGCGGTCAATCGGCCGCCAGCATGGTGCAAGCGCTGCGCACCGGCTTTCTGACCAACGCCCTCAACCCCAAGACCATGTTATTCGTCATCAGCGCCTTCACCCAGGTGGTGCAACCTGGTAGCCCATTGAAGCAGGCATTCGCCTACGGCGCATTCATGTCCTTTGCCCATTGGCTTTGGTTCAGCCTGGTCGCAGTGTTTTTCTCCAGCACAGCATTGCGCAAGGCAATGATCGACCGTCAGGTGCTGGTGGACCGCGTCATTGGGCTGGCGTTGATCGGGCTTGGCCTGGCAGTGGCGGTGGCCGGTATCCGTTGAGCGGGGATGATTGCATGTTGGGGTGATGGCCATTTAGAATAGAATCATTCCCATTTGCGAAGCTTCGCGATGATACCAACCCCATCTGCCGCCGCTGAGGCCTGTCTGTGAGCCCGGAAATCCTTCACGAAGCTGCCGAATGGCTGGTGCGTCTGGAGGGCCAGCCGAGTGGGCGCGACCGTGAGGCGTTCCGTGCCTGGTTAGCGCAGGACAGTGAGCATCTGGAAGCATTCCAGCGCATGCATGAAACTCTGGGCCCCATGCAAGTGCTCAAGCAGGCGCCTGCATGCAGCGCGCAACTGAGCTGCAATCAGCAGCGCCTTTCGAGCCGGGGGCTGAAGGCACTGGCCTTGATCGTGGCCGTGGTATTGGCGCTGTCATTGGCGCTGTAGCTGCAGCAGGGGCCAGCCTATCGCCAGGCGACAACTTTTTCGTAGGCAAAGAAAAAGGGCTTACCTTGCGGTAAGCCCTTCGTCTTGTTTGGTGGCTACACAGGGACTTGAACCCCGGACCCCAGCATTATGAATGCTATGCTCTAACCAACTGAGCTATGTAGCCGATGGCGCGCATTATTCTCTTGAACGGCCCCCCTGTCAACACTCATTTCAAAAAAAATTTGCACGCTTTCAAAAACTTAGCAGCCAGCCCCTGTTTCAGCGCACCACAAGCCAGTGTCCCAGCACGCCCTGCAGTTGCAGATGCTGGGCGTCAGCCAGGGATTGCAGGCTTTCGCCAGGCCGGTCGAGATTGAAATCGCCGCTCACGCGTCGATGCGCCACTTGTTCATCCATCATCCACAGACGCTGCCCTTGGTAACCGGCAAGGCGTTCCAGCACTTGCCCCAAAGGCATGTCGGTGGCTTTCAGGCGACCGCTGCGCCAGCTGTCGGCGGTCTTCAGGTCGGCCTTCTGCACCGGGTCGATGCGCATGCCATCGAAGGTCACCCGCTCACCCGCCGAGACCATGCGCTGCTCACCGCCCTGGGTGACCATGGCCTTGCCACTGAGTACCACGAGTTCGTCACGCCCGGCATGGCGGGCTACCTGCAGGCGGGTGCCGTACACCTGGATGCGGGCGTTGCCGACTTCTACCTCCATGGCTCGCCCGTCGAGCATCACTTCCATGAACACCTGGCCCTGCACCAGGTGCAGCAGGCGGGTGCGCCCGCGCAGGTCGACGTTCATCGCGCTGGCGCTGTCCAGGTTCAATGTCGTGCCATCTGCCAGGCGCGTGCTGCGGCGCTCGCCCACATCGGTGTGCAGCTCACTGGCCAGGCGTTGCATCAGCGGCCAGTACAGGTAGGCTGCGGCGCCCAAACCAAGCAGGAATACAACCGCCAACCATTTGCCCAGGTGGCTGCGCTGCACAGCGACTTGCCGTGGGCGAGGGCGAGCGGGGGGTGGTTGCAGTTGTTGCCAGAACGTTTCCAGCTCGGCATAGGCGTGTGCGTTCTCAGGGGCTTGGCACCAGGCCGCGAATGCCTGGCGCTGGGTGTCGTCGCAACCGGGCTGGCGCAGCAACGAAAACCACTCCAGCGCTTCCTGCTGTGGGTCGGGCTGCAGTTGCTTGGCGGGCATCGGGCTCATGGGTTCGGTCTGCTCACGATAGGGGCCGTTTCGCCCAACGATGACAGGGATAATGAGCCAAGGATGCTAATTATATTGAGAACCATTTTCAAGTACGTTGCGACAGAGGGATAAAAAAGGTAGCTATGTATCTATTTGTTTCCCGATAATCGGATCCCAAACCTGAGGACGGAGATTTAGGCAAATGGCCACCAGTAGTGCCTCCACCGCATCCACCGCTGCAACGGCCAACCAGGCCACACCGCTGGTGATGCGCATCATCGGTTTCTGTGCCTTGGCGCACTTGATTAACGACCTGATCCAGTCGGTACTGCCGGCGATCTACCCCATGCTCAAGGCCAACTACGACCTGAGCTTCGCCCAGATTGGCATGATCACCCTGACATTCCAGATCACCGCCTCGCTGTTGCAGCCCTGGGTCGGCTTCTTCACCGACCGCCGACCGACGCCCAACCTGCTGCCCCTAGGCACCCTGTGCACACTGGTGGGCATCGTGATGCTGGCCTTCGTCGGCAGTTTCCCGATGATCTTGCTGGCGTCGGCGCTGGTGGGCATCGGCTCGTCGACCTTCCACCCGGAAACCTCGCGTATCGCGCGGTTGGCTTCGGGTGGGCGTTTCGGCCTGGCCCAGTCGACTTTCCAAGTGGGCGGCAACACCGGTTCAGCACTGGGCCCGCTGCTGGCGGCGGCCATCGTCATTCCGTTCGGTCAGACCCACGTGGCCTGGTTCGGCCTGGCGGGGCTATTCTTCCTCGGTGTCACCCTGATGCTGCGCGGCTGGTACAAGGAGCACCTCAACCAGGCCAAGGCGCGCAAGGCGGTGCAAGCCACCCACGGCATTTCGCGCAATCGGGTGATCGCGGCGCTGATCGTGCTGGGCCTGTTGGTGTTCTCCAAGTACTTCTACATGGCCAGCTTCACGAGCTACTTCACCTTCTACCTGATCGAGAAGTTCGGTGTATCGGTGGCCAGCTCGCAGCTGCACCTGTTCCTGTTCCTCGGCGCGGTAGCAGCGGGCACCTTCTTTGGCGGGCCGATCGGTGACCGTATCGGGCGCAAGGCGGTGATCTGGTTCTCGATCCTGGGCGTGGCGCCGTTCACCTTGGCGCTGCCGTATGCCGACCTGTTCTGGACCACGGTACTGAGCGTGGTGATCGGTTTTATCCTGGCGTCGGCGTTCTCGGCCATCGTGGTGTATGCGCAGGAACTGGTACCGGGCAGTGTGGGCATGATTGCCGGGATCTTCTTCGGCTTGATGTTCGGCTTTGGCGGCATTGGCGCGGCGCTGTTGGGGTATGTGGCAGACCTGCGCGGTATCGAGTATGTGTACGGGCTGTGCTCGTTCCTGCCATTGTTCGGGCTACTGGCGGTGTTGTTGCCGAGCACCGGTAAGCGCTGATGCAAGCGGGGCTGCAAAGCAGCCCCGACGATTGACGATTGGGCACCCTTGGCCTAGAGTGCCGCCTCTTTTTTCCAACCACCTGCGTAGTAGCCAAAGCAATGTGCCGTACCCAATCCCTGCCCAGCGCCCGCCAGCCTGCCTTCCAGGCCCTGCGTCGTGCATGGCCGAGCGACACGGTACTCAAGCGCCGCCGCAGCGTGCTGTTTGCCTTCACCTTTTCGCCACACCTCGCCTGAACTGATCTGCGCTTTTGCGTCGCTCGCCGCCCCGGCGTGCGCGCCTGTGTCTGCACGTCTTTTCGGTTTGCAAGGAGTGGTACATGAACATGCGTTTACTGGCGGGCCTGTTGTTCGCCGTTTCGGTTGTGGGTTTCAGCCTGGGGGCCAGCTTGCCGCTGGTGTCGTTGCGCCTGCATGAGGCGGGGGCAAGCACCCTGGAAATCGGCATCATCTCGGCCATCCCTGCCGCAGGCATGATGCTCTCGGCGTTTCTGGTCGACGCCTGTTGCCGTCATCTCACCCGGCGCACCATCTATCTGCTGTGTTTCAGCCTGTGCACGGTCAGCATTGCCTTGCTTGAATCGGCGTTCGGCTCGCTGTGGCTGCTGGCGCTGCTACGCCTGGGGCTGGGGCTTGGCATGGGGATCGCCATCATCCTCGGCGAGTCGTGGGTCAACGAACTGTGCCCAGAGCACAACCGCGGCAAGATCATGGCCCTGTACGCCACCAGCTTCACCGGTTTTCAGGTGCTTGGCCCAGCCATGCTGGCAGTGCTGGGCGCAAACAGCCCCTGGATAACGGGTGTCGTCACGGTCTGCTATGGGCTGGCGTTGCTGTGCATCGTGCTGACCGTGCCCAACGACCATGTCGAACACGAAGAGGGCGAAAAGAGCTTCGGCCTAGCCGGGTTTTTCCGTGTGGCGCCGGCGTTGTGCATGGCCGTGCTATTCTTCTCGTTCTTCGATGCCGTGGTGCTGTCGCTGCTACCGGTTTACGCCACCAGTCATGGTTTTGCCGTTGGCGTGGCGGCGTTGATGGTGACAGTGGTGTTTGCCGGCGACATGCTGTTCCAGCTGCCGTTGGGCTGGTTGGCCGACCGGGTCGAGCGCACCGGGCTGCACCTCGCGTGCGGGCTGGTGGCGATGGCGATCGGCATCGGCTTGCCTTGGCTGCTGAACCTGACCTGGCTGCTGTGGCCGCTGCTGGTGGTGCTGGGCGCGGTGGCAGGGGGCATCTATACCCTGGCGCTGGTGCTGATCGGGCAGCGCTTCAAGGGCCAGGACCTGGTGACAGCCAATGCCAGCGTGGGCTTGTTGTGGGGCGTGGGCAGCCTGGTGGGGCCGTTGGTCAGTGGGGCAGCCATGAACGTCGCGCCGCATGGCCTGCCCATGGCGCTGGCACTGATGGCCGGGCTGTTCGTGTGCTTTGCCAGGCAGTCGTATCGGCGTGCAGGGCGGATGCGGGCTGTGGCGGAATAATGCCCCTCACGCCGCGCCGATGCTTACCCAGTAGCGGGTCCTGTAGTCGACCCGCACCGGCAGGCTGCGGCTGAGCAACTGCAGGATTTGCTCGGTGTCGGCCAACTGATAGGTGCCTGAGACCTTCAGGCCCGCCACCTCTGGAGCGCAGCGCAACAGGCCCGGGCGGTAGCGGCCGAGTTCGCTGACAAATTCGGCAAGTGGCATTTGTTGCACGCTGAGTACCCCGTCAGTCCAGCCCCAAGGGTCGCTGTGCAGCGCCAACGCCTGGATGCTGCCGTTGGTCCCGACTTGCAAGGTTTCACCTGGCAGCACCTGCCTCGGTGAGGCCGAGGCAGGGAACAGCGTGACTTCACCTCGACGCACCGACAGCAGCAGGCCCTGGCTGTTTTCACGCAGCAACAGTTGGCCATCGACGGTGGTCAGCGGACCGATACGGGTGTCGATGTGGAACGGGCGGTTGTCATTCGGGTTGCTGTCCAGGCTGATTTCGCCCCGTATCAGCTCCAGCTGGCGTTGCTGCGCGCTGAAGTGCAGGTCGATGGCGCTGGCAGTGTTGAGCTGGATACGGCTACCGTCAGTACTTTGCCACTGGCGCCGTTCACCCGTGGCGGTGCTGCTGTCGGCCAGCAGTTGTGGCAGGCCCAGCGGTTCGCGTGCGGCCCAGCCCAGGCTGCCGCCTACGGCCAACAGCCCCAGCAACTTCAGGTGGTCCCGGCGGCTGACGCGTTGGCGCTGGCTACCCTCCAGGGTGCGCCGGCTCAGGTCCTTGGGCAGCCCGGCCAGCTCGTCGCCCAGATGACTGACCCGCTGCCAGGCCAAGGGGTTGTGCGGGTGGCTGCCCAGCCACTGCTGAAACTGCTGCTCGGTACGCGCGCTGGGGCTGTCGAAGCGCAGTTTCACCAACCAGTCGATGGCCTGATCGACCTGCACCTGTGCCGGCGTATCATCAGGCATCGGCATAGCGCAACCGATAGCAGACACCCAGGGCCTTGGCCAGATCGCGCTCGACGGTGGCCCTGG
This sequence comes from Pseudomonas sp. LFS074, assembly GCF_047978165.1. NCBI lineage: Bacteria > Pseudomonadati > Pseudomonadota > Gammaproteobacteria > Pseudomonadales > Pseudomonadaceae > Pseudomonas > Pseudomonas sp. LFS074. The sequence goes on from NZ_JBFPFV010000001.1 coordinate 793,201, forward strand.
ACACCTCCAGGCGTTGGGCGACCTGCACGATGCTCAAACCGTCGAGCTGTGCCAGCAGGAACGCCTGGCGCACGCGCGGCTTCAACTGGTGCAAGGCGCGGTCGAGGCGTTCCAGGCTATCGAGGATGACCAGCCTGTCCTCTTCGCTGGGCACCTCTGCTTCGGGCAGGTTAGCCAGGCTTTCCTGGTAAGCCCGTTCCAGCGCGCGGCGGCGGAACTGGTCGATCATCAAGCCACGGGCGATGCTGCTGAGGTAGGCGCGCGGCTCCTTCAGCGGCGACACCTGGCGGGCGCGCAACACGCGCACGAAGGTATCCTGCGCCAGGTCTGCGGCGTGTTCGCTACAGCCGACCCGGCTGCGCAACCAGCTGCGCAGCCAGGCATGGTGGGACTGGTAGAGCAGAGCGACCTCGGTCGGTTTGAGCGTGTCGTTGAACTGCATCGTAGCGAAGGCCCGGTCCCGTGATGTGTGCGATTGTGAATAGTTCTCAATTCTATGCGGGGAGAATGGCGCGGAGCAATGGTATGCCAGGAATTAGCCGCGCAAGAACCGGCGTTTGCCCGATGAGCGGCTGCGCTAAGCTGGACCTGCAATCGACTTGACGGAGTTGCCATGATTCTGGCCGACCTTTCCCCCGAGGCCTACCGCGAGGCCACCGCACACCTGGCGTCACTTGACCCGGACTGGTCGCGGCACATTGCGGCGACCGGGCCTTGTCTGCACCAGGCCACCTCGGGACGTGAGCCTTACGAAGCGTTGGTGCGGGCGATTGCCTATCAGCAGCTGCACGCGCGTGCGGCGGAAGCGATCCTGGGGCGGTTGCTGGCTCTGTTTCCGGCGAATGCCTTCCCGCAGCCAGAGCAGTTGCTGGCGGTTACCCCGCAAACCTTGCGGGCCTGCGGCTTCTCGGCGAGCAAGTTGGCGACGATCCAGGGTATCGCTCAAGCCAGTCTGGAGGGCTTGGTGCCGACGCGGGAGCAGGCGTTGGCCATGGCCGACGAGGCCTTGATCGAACGCCTGGTGGCGCTGCGTGGGGTAGGGCGATGGACGGTCGAGATGCTGCTGATCTATAGCCTTGAGCGATCGGACATTTTGCCAGTGGACGATTTTGGTGTGCGTGAAGGGTACCGGCGGCTCAAGGGGCTGGAGAAGGCGCCGACACCGGCGCAGATGCGCTCGCTGGGGGGCGCTTGGCGGCCGTTTCGTACGGTGGCGGCCTGGTATCTGTGGCGTGCCTGAGGCTATTGCATTGCCCGTTGCGGCCCTTTCGCGGGCCAGTACAGGCGACAACTTATCTGGATGCTGAACCATGACCCTCTACACCACCCCCGACCAACGCTGGCAAGCTGTCGAGTCCCGCGACGCCACCGCCACAGGCCACTTCGTGTACGCCGTACGCACCACTGGTGTGTACTGCCACCCTGGCTGTAAATCACGCCTGGCCAAACGCACGAACGTCGATTTCTACGACACCCCCGCTGCTGCCGAAGCCGCGGGCTATCGCGCCTGCAAACGCTGTATCGGCAAGGCCAGCACCGCCCGCCATCGCCAGCTGGTCACCCGCGCCTGCCGGCTGATCGAAACCAGCGACCCCGCGCCCAGCCTCGACCAGCTCAGTGCGCAACTGGCCGTCAGCCCCTTCCACCTGCACCGGCTGTTCAAGGCCGAAACCGGCGTTACCCCCAAAGCCTACGCCACGGCCTTCCGCGCCCGTCGCTTGCGCGCGCACCTGGAAGACGGCCAGCGCTCGGTCACCGATGCCATCTACGACGCCGGCTACAACTCCAACAGCCGCTTCTACGAAAGCGCCGACCAGCGCCTGGGCATGCGCCCACGGCAGTACCGCGCCGGCGGTGCCGGGGCTACCCTCCATTTTGCCTTGGGGCAGTGCTCGCTGGGCGCGATTCTGGTGGCCCAGAGCGACAAGGGCATATGCGCGATCCTGCTGGGTGACGACCCCGAAGCCTTGTTGAACGCCTTGCAGGACCAGTTCCCCAAGGCTCACCTGATAGGCGGTGACAGCGCCTACGAACGGCTGGTCGCCGAAGTGATCGGTTTCGTCGAGGCCCCGGCGCTGGGCCTGGCCCTGCCGCTGGATGTGCAAGGCACCGCGTTTCAGGAGCGAGTGTGGCAGGCCCTGCGCGAGGTGCCGGCCGGCAGCCGGGTCAGCTACACCGACATTGCCGAGCGCATTGGCGCGCCCAAGGCCGTGCGTGCAGTGGCCATGGCCTGCGCGGCCAACCCCATTGCCGTGGCCATCCCCTGCCACCGCGTGGTGCGCCGGGATGGCGACATCAGCGGCTACCGCTGGGGCGTGGAGCGCAAAGAGCAATTGCTGAAGCGAGAGACGGCACTCTCCTGATTGCCAGAAGCCGCGTAGAATCCCCCGCCAAATCGAATTGTAAAGAGGAATATTCGATGAGGCGTGTCAGCCTTGCCCGTAGTTGCCCAGGCCTGATGGCCCTGCTGGCCTTTATGCTGGTGCTCGCCAGCCCGGCGTGGTCGGCCCCGGCCACGCCATTGTCCAATTTGGCGGCTGCCGAAGCGCCAGCACTGGACGAAAACGCCAGCCTTGAACAGCTGAACGACCGCCTGGACCAGATCCGTCAGGGCGTCACCAGCGAGGCCAACGACGACCTGCTGTCGCAACTGCGTCTTGCAGCCATGCAGGTTCAGCGTCAGGCCGATGCATTGAGTGCACAGCGCACTGCCGATGTGGGAAAACTCGACGACAAGCTGAAGGTCATCGGCCCGGCCCAGCCGGACGAGGCACTCACTCTGACCCAGCAGCGCAAAGCGCTGGAGGCTGAGAAAAAGGCGCTGGTAGCCCAGCAGGACCAGGCCATCAAGCTGACCCAGTCGGCCCGCGACCTGTCCACGCAAATCGTCAACCTGCGCCGCAGCCAGTTCAACTCGCAGATCACCAGCCGTGCCGCTTCGCCACTGAGCCCGGCGTTCTGGCAGAGCATCATCCGCCCCACCCAGGACGACGTGGCGCGCCTGCGCGACCTGCGCGGCGAGGCAGCCGATGCCATCAACAGCGCCTTCAGCGCCGATCACCGCTGGCTGTTCATTACCAGCCTGGTGGCGGCGATTCTGGTATGGACCTTGGTGCGCCGCGTGCTCGAGCGCTTGCTGGCCAGTGCCATGGTCGGCTGGCTGCCCGAAGGGCGCCTGCGCCGCAGCGCTTTGGCCCTTGGTGTCAGCCTGGCAACCTTGGGTACCATCGCCGGTTCTGTTTCGTTGCTGCGCTGGGGGCTGGAAAGCAGTGCAGAGTTGGGTTCGGATATCGCCAGCCTGACCAACCACATTCTCGCCCTGGTCGTGTTCAGTGCCTTCATTACCGGCCTGGGCCGCGCCATGCTGATGCTGCAGCGGCCGTCCTGGCGGCTGCCGCCGATCCATGACGAAGTTGCCAGCGCGCTGGGCTGGTTCCCGAAGGTACTGGCATTGGCCCTGATGGTCATGATGACCATGGAGCGCATGAACAGTGTGATCGGCGCCAGCCTGGCGCTGACGGTGGCCGTCAACGGGCTGACCGCACTGGTAGTGGCGTTCATCTTTGCCGGCGCGTTGCTGCGTTATCGCCACACCCTGCGCAAGCATGAACTGGAGCGCCCGACGGGCCTGGCTGGGCTGATCCCGTTCGTGATGGTCATCTGGCTGGCGTTGATCCTGCTGGCACTGCTCACCGGCTACCTGACGCTTGCCTATTTCCTCACTGCCAAGTTGCTGTGGGTCAGCCTGGTGGTCACTTGTGCCTACTTGCTGACCACCTTCTTCGGCGACCTGTGCGAAACCCTGCTGTCGCCACGCCAGCCCGGAGGCCTGGCGCTGGCCTCGACCCTGGGCCTGGCACCTCGTCACCAGGCGCAAGCCAGCACCATCCTGGCTGGCATCGGCCGCACCATCGTGCTGTTCCTGGCGCTGTTGCTGGTGTTGATGCCATCGGGCACCAGCCCCAGCGAACTGCTGCTGAGCCTGGGCGATTGGGACGGCACCGGCGGCAAGCTGCTCGGCAACCTGAATATCGTGCCGCAGGACATCCTGCTGGCCCTGGCGATTTTCTTGGGTGGCCTGTTCGCCATCCGTGTGGTCAAGCGCTGGCTGAGCGATCGCCTGCTGCCGGAAACCGACATGGACGCCGGCATGCGGGCCTCGCTGGTGACCCTGGTGGGTTACCTGGGTTTCCTGTTCCTGGCCATGCTGGTGATGTCGACCTTGCGCATCAATCTCACCAGCCTGACCTGGGTGGTCAGTGCGCTGTCGGTCGGTATCGGTTTCGGCCTGCAGCAGATTGTGCAGAACTTTATCTCCGGCCTGATCCTGTTGACCGAGCGCCCGGTGAAGGTGGGTGATTGGGTGAGCCTGGCGGGTGTCGAGGGCGATATCCGCCGCATCAACGTGCGCGCCACCGAAATCCAGATGTCAGACCGTTCAACGGTGATCGTGCCCAACTCGCAGTTCATCTCGCAGAACGTGCGCAACGTGACCATGGGCAATGCGCTGGGTGTGGTCAGCATTACCTTGACACTGCCGCTGGAGACCGATGCCAACCAGGTGCGTGAGCTGCTGCTGGCGGCCTACCACGAGCATGAGGCGATTCTGGATGCGCCGGCTTCTTCGGTGTCGTTCAAGGACCTGACGACCAGTGGCATGGTGATTGGCGTCAGCGGCTACGTGGCCGGGCCGCGGCAGGTGTCAGGCACCCGCAGCGACCTGCTGTTCACCATTCTTGGGCGCCTGCGTGACGAAGGTATTCCCCTGTCTTCGCCACAGAGCATGGTACTGGTGCAAGAGGGTGTGCGCCCCGCTGACGAATCGGTGTGAATGCCGGGGGCTGCTCTGCAGCCCTATCGCGGCACAAGGCCGCTCCCACAGGTACCGCGCATGCTGAAGGGCTGCACACTTGCTGGGGGAGCGGCGCCTTGCGATGTTAGCCGAGGCAGCGCGTCACATGCTTGACCGATTGGTACGCCGACAACCCCCAAGGCCCCAGCTCGCGGCCGATCCCGCTGCCCTTGGTACCGCCCCACGAGGTTTCGACGAACACTGCCTGCACAGAGTTGATCCATACGTGGCCAACCTCCAGCGCATCGGCCACGCGCTCGGCACGCTCCAGGTTAGCGGAGCAGACGGTGGCTACCAGCCCGAAGCGGCTGTCGTTGGCTTCGGCAATCGCCTGTTCTTCTGTCGCAAAGCGCCGTGCGCACAGCACTGGGCCAAATATTTCCTCGGTCCACAGGCGGCTGTCTTTCGGCACGTCGGCATACAGCGTGGGGCTGACGAACCAGCCATCACGGTCCAAAGCCTTGCCGCCGGCCAGGCACTGCAAACCTTCTTCCCGCGCCGTGGCAAAGTAGCTGGCCACCTTCAGCCACTGCGCCTGGCTGGTCAGCGGGCCCATGTCGACCTCTTCGGTCAATGGGTTGCCCACCCGAAGGTTTTCCAGTGCCGCCTGCAAGCGCGGCAACAGCGCATCGGCAATGCCGTCCTGGACCAGCAGCCGTGAAGTGGCCGAACACATCTGCCCGGCGTTCCAGCTGATGCCGGCAACAATCCACTCCACTGCCTGGTCGATGTCGCAATCGTCGAACACCACGATGGCTGACTTGCCGCCCAGCTCCAGTGTCACCGGCCGGCACTGCGCCGACGCGCTACGCATTACCTGGCTGCCGACGCTGTTGCTGCCGGTGAACGACAGCTTGTCCAGGCCGTTATGGTTGCTGAGCGCGGCGCCAGTCTCGGCCTTGCCGTTGACAATGTTCAGCACGCCGGCCGGCAGGCCCAGGGCGTCGGCGAGCTGGCCGTAGGCCTGCTCGATCAGCGGGGTGACCTCCGACGGTTTGAGCACCACGGTGCAGCCGGCAGCCAGGGCCGGGGCGAGCTTCCAGGCACTGGTGACCAGCGGGAAGTTCCACGGCACGATCAGGCCGACCACGCCCACCGGCTCCAGGCGGGTACGGGCGGTAAAACCGGGTGCGGCCAGCGGCACGTCACGGTTTTTCGACGGCAGTTGCTCGGCCAGTTCGGCGTAGTAGCCGAAGGTGGCGATGGCGTCATCCAGGTCGATTTCGGCCTCGTGACGGGGTTTGCCGTTGTTGCGCATCTGCAAGGTGATCAGCGCTTCACGGCGCTGCCCGAGCTGTTCGGCAAAGCCACGCAGGAAGGTTGCGCGTTCGCTGGCGCTGGTGTTTTTCCAGGCGGGCAGAGCGCTGCGGGCAGCGGCTACGGCCTGATCGACCTGGGCCACGCTGGCGGCCATCAGTTCGGCGAACGGTTGCCCCAGCGCAGGGTCGTTGACGCTGATGCAGTCGCTGCCCTGGCCTTCGACCCAACGGCCGGCGATATAGTGGGAAGTGGTCATGGTCGGTTTCCAGTCAGGCCATTTCGGCAGTGGTCACAGGCGTGCGCGCGGTGCTTTTGCAGCGCACCCAACGCGGGCCCTGGGGGCCATACACGCCAGCAGGTTCAGGGAACAGGTTGAGCAGCAGCAGGTACAGCACGCCAGCCAGCCCCAGGGTGACCGGCAGGCTCAGGTCGATGCCACCGGCCAGGTCGCCCAGCGGGCCGACGAACTGCCCCGGCAGGTTGACGAAGCACAGGCCGACCGCCGCGCTGGGGATCCACGCCCCCATGCCGCGCCAGTTCCAGCCGTGCAGGAACCAGTAGTGGCCACCACGCTGGCCGCGGGTGAACACCTGCAGGTCATCGGCGTGGTAGAAGCCGCGGCGAGTAATCAGGCCAAGGATCATGATCACCATCCACGGGCTTGTGCAGGTAATGATCAGCACGGCAAAGGTCGACACGCTCTGCACCAGGTTGAAGGTGAAGCGGCCAACGAAGATGAAGCCGATTGCCAGCACGCCGATCAGCAGCGTGGCGCCGGCACGGCTGAGCAAGCGGGGGAACACGCTGGACATGTCCAGGCCCGTGCCATACAGCGCGGTGGTGCCGGTGGACATGCCGCCGATCACCGCAATCAGGCACACCGGCAGGAAGAACCAACTTGGCGCTACCGCCAGCAGGCCGCCCACATAGTTGTTGGCGGCGATGTAGTCCGGTGCCTGGGTGGCAACCAGGGTGGCAGTACACAGGCCGAACAGGAACGGAATCAGCGTTGCGCCCTGTGCCGCGATCACTGCCAGCATGATGCGCGCCTTGGGCGTCTCACGCGGGATGTAGCGCGACCAGTCGCCCAGGAAGGCGCCGAACGACACCGGGTTGCTCATGGCCAGGATCGCTGCGCCGACGAACGCCGCCCAGAAGCCTGCCTGGCCAAGGTTGACACTGCCTGCATAACCCGCATCGAACGGGCCGGCAAAGGCGACGATGCCCAACAGGAACAGCAGGCTTGAAGCCCACACGGCAATCTTGTTGACCCACAACATGAAGCGGAAGCCGAAGATGCATACCACCAGTACCAGCACCGCGAACAAGCCGTAGGCCAGGCCCAGGGTCAGGTCGGTTTCCGGCAGGCCGGCCAGGCGCTTGGCTCCGCCGACCAGGGCATCCCCCGAGCTCCAAACCGACAGCGAGAAGAACGCCACCGCCGTGAGCAGTGACAGGAACGAGCCGACGATACGCCCGTGCACGCCAAAGTGCGCGCCTGACGAAACGGCGTTGTTGGTGCCGTTGAGCGCGCCGAACAACCCCATCGGTGCGAGGATCAGTGCACCGACGCCAACGCCAAGCAGAATGGCCCACACACCCGCCTGGAACGACAGCCCGAACAGCACCGGGAAACTGCCCAGCACGGCGGTAGCGAAGGTATTGGCACCGCCGAAGATCAGGCGGAACAGGTCCAGTGGGGAGGCGTCGCGTTGATCGGCGGGGATCTGTTCGACGCCGTTGGTCTCGATACCGGTCGAGTGGCTCATGGTGGTGCTCCAGCGCGGTTGTTGTAGCCTGCGCAGTGCGCGGGCCTTCTTGTGGGTGCGATGGCAGGGCGGCAGTGCCGCGTAAAGGTGATCAGGCCGGCGTTACGACCGACAGGTGCTCGTGACAGGCCAACCACTGGTCGGCCTGGCGGCGAAAGACAATTGTCTCGCGTTCGCTCAAGCGGTGGTCTTCACCGGCGATACGGATATGCGTGGCCACATCGTGCATGAAGATCGCCACGTCACCTTGCAGGCTTACCTGGGCGTTGCTCGACTCGCAGGCGAGCACGGCAAAGCCTTCGGCCTGCCACTGGGCCCAAAGGTCTTCGTAGGCGCGGCGCGACAGCAGCGGCTGCGGCAAGGTGTGGAACAGGAATGTGGCGTCTTCGCTGAAACAGGCGAAATAGCGGGCGGTGTCGTTGCTGGCGAACGCGGCGACGAGGTCGGCGGCGGCTTGGCGCACCTGGAGTGTCTGGTCCACGGGAGTGGCCTCACGGTTTTTGTGATTATGGTGAAGCGATTCTGGTGGTGGTTGGCGAGGGGACAAATCGCTGACGGCAAATAATCAGTTCAGGAATTTGTGAAGTGATGGCCATGGGCAAGTCTCTTGAAATGCGCGCACTTGTAAATAATACTGCTTCCCATTAACACCCTCGCGTAACCCTGCCTCGAGGTACTCCCGTGTCGTCGCTGCCCCACAACGCTCAAGTCGGCGAGCTTTACCGTGGCCATCACTCCTGGCTGCGTGGTTGGCTGTTCAAGCGCCTGGAGTGCCAGCACCAGGCTGCCGACCTGGCCCAGGACACGTTCCTTCGCCTGCTGGGGCGTGACACCTTGAATGGCCTGCGCGAGCCACGTGCATTTCTGGCCACCGTCGCCAAGGGGCTGGTGGTGGACCATTACCGCCGGCTGAGCCTGGAACGGGCCTGGCTCGACAGCCTCGCGGCGCTGCCTGAGCCGGAAGCTCCGCCAGCCGAAGCGCGGGTGCTGGTGCTGGAAACTCTGGTGGAAATCGACCGAATGCTCGATGGGCTGAAGCCCAAGGTGCGTAGCGCGTTCCTGCTGTCGCAGCTGGACGGGCTGACTTATCCACAAATTGCCGAACAGCTGGGCCTCTCGCTCAGTTCGGTGCAGCAGTACATGACCCAGGCGTTCGGCCATTGCTACCGGGTGCTGTATTCGTGAGCGCATCGGAACCGACTGAGCAAGTGGTGGCGCAGGCCATCGGCTGGCGCGTGCGCCTGGCCTCGGGGCTGGCCCAGGTCGAAGAACTGGAAGCCTGCCAGCGTTGGCGCGGTTTGCACCCAAGCCATGAGCAGGCCTGGCAACGGCTGGCGGTGTTCGACGGGCGCCTGGGGGCGATGCCGCCACCCCAGGCAAGCCAGGCCCTGCGTTACCGCGATCGACGCACGGTACTCAAAGGGCTGGCGTTGCTATTGGGCGGCTCAGCCGTGGTCGGTAGTGCCAGCCTGGGGATGCGCGGCTCGCCCTGGCTGGCAGGGCAGCGCACTGCCATGGGTGAGCGCAGGCGCCTGCAACTGCCGGATGGCGGCTGGCTGCAGATGAACAGTGGTAGCGCGTTGGACCTGGCATTCGACAGCCAGCAGCGGCGTATAAATCTGCTGGCTGGCGAGGTGATGATCCAGACCGGCAAGCAAGGGGCCGAACGGCCATTCTGGGTTGAAACCCCCTTGGGGACCTTGCAGGCACTCGGGACCGGTTTCTCGGTGCGGCTGAATGACGAGAGTGCGTTGCTGGCCGTGGAGGAGGGGGCCGTTGCGGTGCGGCCGGGTACCTTGCTGCAATCTGCAGCCGTTATACGCGCGGGGGAGCAGGTGCGTTTCAACCGGCAAAGGGTATTTGCGACCCAGCCATTGGACCGTGACGCACTGGCTTGGCGCGACGGGTATCTGGTCGTTCGGCAGTGGCCTTTGGCCCGCCTGTGTGCCGAGCTCGGGCGTTATCGCAACGGGGTGTTGCGCTGTGACCCTGCGGTAGCGGACTTGCTGATTTCCGGGGTGTTTCCGCTGGACGAGCCGGACCGGGCGCTGGCGGCATTGGGCCGTACTTTGCCTGTGCGAACGCGGTACTTGACCCGCTGGTGGGTGACCCTGGAGCCGGCCTGACAAAGCGCGTGAGCCCCTTCGCGGGCATGCCCGCGAAAACGTTCATGCACATCTCACAGAAACTATTTTCTTTTTTTTGCAGTTTTTTCGCCGTGGCTCGGCCTCCTTGCAATTCCGCTCATGACCACAAGGAAACCCCATGGCGTCGTCCCCGCACACCCCGCTTGCCCGCGCTCTGCGTATCGCCCTGCTGGGCCTGAGTGTCAGCCTGCCCATCGGCAGCCTGGCGCAGGCTGCGCCAAGCCACCACGTCGAGGTCCCGGCCGGTAGCCTGGAAGGTGCCCTCAACGCCTATGCCCGCCAGGCCGGCGTGCTGCTGAGTTTCGACCCGGCACTCACACGTGGCCTGAGCAGCCGCGGCCTGTCAGGTGATTACCCGATCGACGTAGGCTTCGCTTCCCTGCTCGGCAACACTGACTTGGCCGCCGAAGCCAGCAGCGATGGCAGCTGGCGCCTGGTATGTGCGACGAGCCAAGGGGCGGTCACCTTGCAGGCACAGACCATTTCCGCCCTGGGCGAAGAGAACCCGCTGGGGCCGGTGGGCAGCTACGTGGCCAAGCGCAGTGTCACTGCAACCAAGACCGACACGCCTATCCATGAGACCCCGCAGTCAATTTCGGTGGTAACCCGTGAACGCATGGAGGCTCAAGGCGTGCAGTCGGTCAATGAGGCCCTGCGTTACACCCCGGGCGTGTCTTCCTACGGCGCCAACAACCGCTCCGACTGGTACACGGTCGTACGCGGCTTCTCGCCGACGACCTATCTAGACGGCCTGCAACTGCCGACCACCATCAACCTGGCCAGCTGGATGGTCGACCCCTACATGCTCGAACGTGTCGAAGTGCTGCGTGGTCCGGCAGGCGTCTTGTATGGGCAGGGCGACCCCGGTGGGGTGATCAACCAGGTATCCAAGCGCCCGAGCACGGTCAGCAGCCACGAAATCCAGGCCCAGTACGGCACTGACGCGCGCCGACAGCTGGGCTTCGACAGCACCGGCGCGTTGGATGACGAGGGCGTTTGGAGCTACCGCATAACGGCCATCGGCCATGAAGCCAACATTCGCGACACCCCTTGGGAGGACAAGCGCCAGGCACTCTCCGCCGCCCTGACCTGGCAGCCGTCGGAAGAGACCCGGCTGACCGTAATGGGCAATTACCTGGCGGACGATTCCAACGCCCAGGACAACTTCCTGCCGGCAGTTGGTACTTTGTCCCACTCGCCCTACGGCAAGATCGGTCGCGATACCTTCACCGGCGACAAGCACTTCTCAAAGTACGAGAAGACCCAGTACAGCCTCGGCTACGAATTCGAAACGCGCCTGAACGACGTCTGGCAGCTGCGCCAGAACCTGCGTTATTCGCATCTGGACCTGAATGACAACATGGTCTTTGGTGTTGGCACTACCGCCTACTACGGCATGGAAGGTGGTGACGAGCGCACACTGTTACGCTACGCCGGCATCGAGAACCCCAAGTACAGCCGCTGGGCTGTGGATAACCAGGCCCAGGCCGACTTCAGTACTGGCGACATCCGCCATACCCTGCTGATCGGTGTGGATTGGCAGCGTCAGCAAACCTCTGACCCGCAGGCCTACGTCCTGACCACCCCTGTCGACCTGTATGGCGGCACGGACTATGGCCCGGTCGACCCAAGCCAGTTCACTCCGGACACCTGGAGCTACAGCCATCAGACCAGCCGACAAACCGGGTTGTACCTGCAAGACCAATTGCACTTCGACGACCATTGGGTACTGACCCTGGGTGGTCGCTATGACTGGGCCACATCGCAAACCCGAAACTGGACCGATGCCGGTTCCGATCCCGAAATACATACCCGTGACGAGGCGTTCAGTGGCCGGGTTGGCCTGGTGTATCTGGCCGACAACGGCCTGGCACCCTACCTGAGCTACAGCGAAGGTTTCACGCCAAACCCTGGCACCGATGCCAACAATCAGCCATTCGAGCCCACCGAAGCCAAGCAATACGAAGCGGGTATCAAGTACCAGCCACCGGGCTCGAACAGCTCGCTGACTGCCGCTGTCTTCGAGATTACCCAGGACAACGTGCTGACCACTGCGCCAGGCAACCCCAATGACAAAGTACAGACGGGGCAGGTGCGCTCGCGTGGCATCGAGTTGGAAGGGGTGGCCAGCCTGAGCAATGAGCTCAACTTGATCGCCACCTATACCTACCAGGACGTGAAGGTGACCAAGGCCAACGATGAGACCGATGGCAAGACGCCCATCAGCATCCCGACACCGCGCAACCTGGCCTCGGTATGGGCTGACTACACCTTGCACGATGGCTTGCTCAAGGGCCTGGGTTTCGGCGCAGGGGTGCGCTACACCGGTCGCAATCCGGGGGCACCGGACAACTCGCTGAACGTGCCGGCCTATACCTTGCTCGATGCCGCCGTGCATTACGAAACCGGGCCGTGGCGGTTTGCGGTAAACGCCAGCAACCTGGCCGACAAAGAGTATGTGGCGGGATGCTATGACGCTACCCGCTGTATCTACGGCAATGGTCGCACAGTGCTGGGCACGGCCACCTATCGCTGGTAGACACCGACCCTGTGGGAGCGGGCAGTGCCGCTGAAGGTTGCTGTCATCTGGCTGCAACGAATATTCAGCAACATTTCTGCCATCTCCCCGTGCCTCATTGCGAGTTCGAATGGGCCATCCCGCGCTGCACCTGCCACAGGACCACGACCTGTTCGGCTTGCTCTACGCCTTCGCTTTCCGCCCCGGCCAGCCAGGGCGCGAAATCGATTCGACGCAGTTGTTGCACACGCTCGGCCAGCCGCTGGAGCCCGGTGAGTTTCTCTGGGTGCACCTGAACCTGGCCCACGCAGCCTGCGAGCGCTGGCTGCGCACCCACCTGCAGTTGCCCGACGCTTTCTTCGAAACGCTGCGCGAAGGTTCCCGCTCGACCCGCATCGAGCACGCCGACTCAGCACTGCTGGCAGTGGTCAACGATGTGGTGTTCAACTTCGGCCTGGTGTCGTCGGACATTTCCACGCTGTGGGCCTGTGCCAGCAGCCAGTTGCTGGTGAGTGCGCGACTGCAGCCGTTGCACTCGGTGGACAAGCTGCGTTCGTCGGTCAAGCAGGGTGAGCGTTTTCATTCGTCCATCGAACTGTTGGTCCACCTGCTGCGTGACCAGGGCGATGTGCTGACCCAGATCGTGCGTGAAACCACCACCAGCGTCGATCGCATCGAAGACCAGTTGCTGTCCCAGCGCCTAAGCGACAACCGTGCCGAGCTGGGCAGCATGCGCCGGGTTCTGGTGCGCTTGCAGCGCCTGCTGGCGCTGGAGCCGGGGGCGCTGTTGCGCTTGCTCAACCGCCCGCCGGAGTGGCTGAAGGAACAGGACATACGCCAACTGCGTGCCGCCACTGAAGAGTTCACCCTGGTGATCAGCGACCTCACCGCCCTGGGCGAGCGGATCAAGCTGCTGCAGGAAGAAATCGCCGCCAAGGTCAACGAACAGACCAACCGCACTTTGTTCACCCTGACCGTGGTAACGGTGCTGGCGCTGCCGATCAACATCATCGCGGGCTTCTTCGGCATGAACGTGGGTGGCGTGCCGCTGGCGGAAAACCCCCATGGCTTCTGGGTGCTGGTTGCCCTGGTGGCGACCTTCACCGTGCTGGTTGGGCGCTGGGCGTTTCGCAAGCGCCGGGAATACTAAAACTGGGCAGGCACAGAACAAGCGAACCGACTGACGGTCGCTCCCACCCTTCATCCTTGCCTACGCTGATACTCCCAACCCGCTGAAGCAAGGAGATCCACCGTGAGCTTCCAATACAAGCGTCTGGACAAGAACAACGCCGCCGTGCTGCTGGTCGACCACCAGACCGGCCTGCTCTCGCTGGTAAGGGACATCGACCCCGACCGCTTCAAGAACAATGTGCTGGCCCTCTCGGACCTGGCCAAGTACTTCAAGCTGCCGACCATCCTTACCACCAGCTTCGAGACCGGCCCCAACGGCCCGCTGGTGCCGGAACTGAAAGAGCAGTTCCCCAACGCCCCCTACATTGCACGCCCCGGCAACATCAACGCCTGGGACAACGAAGACTTCGTCAAAGCAGTCAAAGCCACCGGCAAGAAGCAGTTGCTGATCGCCGGTGTCGTCACTGAAGTGTGTGTGGCCTTCCCGGCCTTGTCGGCACTGGAGGAGGGCTTCGAAGTATTCGTTGTCACCGATGCATCAGGCACCTTCAACGAACTGACCCGAGATTCGGCCTGGCGGCGCATGGAGGCTGCGGGGGCGCAGCTGATGACCTGGTTCGGCGTGGCCTGCGAGCTGCACCGTGACTGGCGCAATGACATCGAGGGGCTGGGTACCCTGTTCTCCAACCATATCCCCGACTACCGCAACTTGATGACCAGTTACAACAAGCTGGCCAAATAGCGCCACCCGGCGGGGCTGCACGGCAGCCCCCGCATCAATCTGCAAGCGAAGCGGCAAACCGTCATGAATCGACCATACTGACTCTTCATTCGCCTTCAGGAGAGTGTCATGTCGAAGCCGTCCAGGAAGAAACCCACCCAGGAACAGCCAGAAAAACTGGGCGGCAAGGCCTACGAAAAAGCGCTCAGGAACCTGCATGTAGAGCTGGTGAAGCTGCAGGAGTGGGTGGTGGCCAAGGGCTTGAAGGTATGCATTGTCTTCGAAGGCCGCGATGGCGCCGGCAAGGGCGGCACCATCAAGGCCATTACCGAGCGCGTCAGCCCGCGGGTGTTTCGTGTGGTGGCGCTGCCGGCGCCGACCGAACGGGAAAAATCCCAGATGTACCTGCAGCGCTACCTGGGCCACTTGCCTGCGGCAGGCGAAGTGGTGATCTTCGATCGCAGTTGGTACAACCGCGCAGGGGTGGAGCGGGTAATGGGCTTCTGCTCCGATGAGCAAGTGGATAAGTTCCTGTCCGGTGTGCCGGTGTTTGAAAAGGTCATGGTCGAGTCGGGGATCATCCTCATCAAGTACTGGCTTGAAGTCAGCGCCGAAGAGCAAACCCGGCGCTTGCAGGATCGCATCACCGACGGCCGCAAACTGTGGAAGCTGTCGCCGATGGACCTCAAGTCGTACACCCGCTGGGATGACTATACCCAGGCGCGTGACGACATGTTCCAGGCCTCGGATACCGCTTGGGCGCCGTGGTTCATGGCGCACTCCAACGACAAACGTCGCGCTCGGCTGAACATCATCAGCCATCTGCTCAGCCGTATTCCCTACAAAGACATCACCCGCGAGCAGCTGGTGAAGCTGCCCAAACGCGGCAAGATCGGCAAGTACAAGGCTGTGGCCTACCCGTTCAAGGTCGTCGAAGAACGCTTCTGAACCCCTTCCTACGGGAAGCTGCGAAGGTACGAGCTCATGCCTCATGACGGCAGCCTGCTGCAGGCGACGGTGGTGTTCCTGTTGGCCGTGGTGCTTCTGGTACCGCTGGCGCAACGTCTGAAAATGGGGGCGGTACCGGGTTATCTGTTGGCGGGTATCCTGATTGGCCCGTCGGTGCTTGGGCTGCTCGGCAACCCGGACAACGTGGCGCGGCTGTCGGAAATGGGCGTGGTCATGTTGCTGTTCGTGATTGGCCTGGAGCTGTCCCCACGGCGTCTGTGGACCATGCGCCGGGCGCTGTTTGGCGTCGGCAGCTTGCAGGTGGGGCTTACCGCCGTGCTGCTTGGGCTGCTGGCGTATGGGGTGTTCGACCAATCCAGGGCCGCTGCGATCGTGCTGGGCCTGGGCCTGGCGCTGTCGTCCACCGCCTTTGGCTTGCAGGTACTGGCCGAACGCAAGGACCTGGGCAAGCCTCACGGCCGTCTGGCCGTGGCCATTCTGCTGTTCCAGGACATTGCCGCCATTCCCCTGATTGCTGTGGTGCCGTTGCTCGGTGGTGATGTCAGCACCGCCGACGAAGGTGCCTGGCCGTTGCTGGCCGTGGCTGTTGGCATTGGTGTGCTGATTGTTTTTGGCCGTTATCTGTTGACCCCGGTATTCAAGTGGACGGTGGGGTCGGGTCTGCCTGAGCTGTCGACCGCCACGGCTTTGCTGGTGGTGCTGGGCACCGCCTGGTTGATGGAGCACGTGGGTGTTTCGATGGCGCTGGGGGCCTTTCTGGCCGGCGTGCTGATGGCCGAGTCGCCCTTTCGCCACGAACTGGAAACCCAGATCGAGCCAATCAAAGGCCTGCTGCTGGGGCTGTTCTTCGTTGGCGTGGGCATGAGTGCCGACCTGCGCCTGCTGTTCGGCATGCCGCTGATGGTGTTGGGGCTCACCTTGCTGCTGGTCGCCATCAAGCTGCCCTTGTTGTATGGCCTGGGGCGCACGCTCGGTGGGCTCAACAAGGCACAGGCGCTCTGCCTGGGCGTAGTGCTGGCCTCGGGGGGCGAGTTCGCCTTCGTGGTGTTCAAGCTGGCGCTGGACCATCAGGTCCTCACCCAGCAGGTGCACGACCTGCTGGTACTGGCCATCACCTTGTCGATGGCCGTGGTGCCCTTGGTAATGATGGCCTTGGCGCGGCAGCTACGCGACGACAGCCCCGTGCAGGTATCCCCTGAAACGGGCCAGTGAATTGCGCCTGGCTGGTGCATTGAATGTCGGGAGGTGGATCATGCAGTCGAGTTTCAAGCTGGACAGCGCCCTGTCGCGGGGCTTGCTCGATGTACTCATCAAGGCCGGCCTGGTGGCAGCCTTGGTGATCTTCTCCTTCCAGGTATTCCAACCGTTCCTGGAATTGATGCTGTGGGCGGTGATCCTGGCGGTCACGTTGTACCCGTTGCATTGCCGTATCCAGCGCCGCACTGGGCTCAAGCAAGGCTATGCGGCGACGCTGGTGGTGCTGCTGGTACTGGTGGTGCTGTTGGTGCCGATCTACCTGGTCGTGATGTCCATTGGTGAATCGGTGGACAGCCTGGTGACCTTGCTCAAGAGCGGTGCCTGGAGCGTGCCGGTCCCACCTGACTCCGTGGCGAATTGGCCACTGATCGGGCCGAAGGTGCATGCGCTGTGGTTGGCGGCCTCCGAAAACATGGCCAGTGTACTGAATCAGTGGATGCCCCAGATCAAGGGTGCCGGGCTTACGGTACTGGGCGCTGCGGCCAGTGCCGGTGGGGCCTTCCTGCTGTTCATCGGCGCGATCATCATTTCCGGGGTCATCATGGCCTTCGGTGAACGCGGTGAAGTCGCAGCGCAGCGTATTGCCATGCGGGTTTCGGGCGAAGAGCGCGGTAAGCCCTTGGCCACGCTGTGCACCGCTACCATTCGCGCGGTGGCGCAAGGCGTGATCGGCATTGCGTTCATCCAAATGCTGTTGATCGGTGTCGGTTTCGTCATCAAAGGCGTACCAGGGGCAGGGATGCTGGCCATCGTCATCCTCATGCTTGGGATTGCCCAAGCCCCGGCCACGTTGGTCACGGTGCCGGTAATCATTTATGTATTCAACACCGAAGGCTTCACGGTGGCGGCCATCGTTTTTGCCGTCTACACCTTCGTCGCCGGCCTTGCCGATAACGTGCTCAAACCGATGCTGCTGGGGCGCGGGGTCGATGTGCCGATGCCGGTGGTGCTGATTGGGGCACTGGGCGGCATGGTGGTCAAAGGCATCATCGGGTTGTTCATTGGCCCGGTAATCCTAGGCGTGACCTACGTGTTGTTCTGGCAATGGGTTGCGCTGCAGGTGCCGGAGCAACCGGCACCCCCCGCCGCCTGAGCCATGCCCAACTGCTGCTATGGCCTGGGGTTGCTGATGCTGCTGGCTGGTTGCACCCAGGTCGGCCCCGATTTCGAAAAGCCCCAGGCCCCGTGGCTGGACGGCTGGAGCACACCCATGCTGGAACAGGCAGGGCGTAGCGCCACCACCCCTGACCTGCGCCAGTGGTGGGCGGTGTTTGCCGACCCGATGCTGGACGCGCTGATTGCCGAGGCCGACGCCAACAACACCAACCTGCGCGTGGCTGGCCTGCGTATCGCTGAAGCTCGTGCGCAATTGGCCATCGTGCAGACCGGGCGTTATCCACAGCTGCAGCAACTGAGCGCGCAGAGCCTGTACCTGAAGCAGAACCAGTCCGGTACTGCCACCGCCCGTGATTCGGTGTTCTGGCAATCCAGCGTCGGCTTCGACATTGGCTGGGAGATCGACTTCTGGGGCCGCTTCAGTCGCGCCATCGAAAGCGCAGATGCCCTCTACTTCGCCTCCCAGGCCAACTACGCCGACGCCATGTTGCTGCTGCGTGCGCAAGTGGCCGACACTTACTTTGCCCTGCGTACCGCCGAGGCGCGGCTGGATATCGCGCAAGAGAACGCCAAGCGCCAGGCGCGTAGCCTGGAGATCACCGAGCGGCTTTTCCGCCACGGCGAACATGACGAACTCGACTGGCAGCAGGCGCGTACTCAATACCTGGCGACCCTGGCCACCATCCCTGAATTCGAGAATCAGCTCAACGCCCTGCGCAATGTGTTGTGCTCATTGCTGGGCCGCCCGCCCGGGCCGCTGCCGCAGTTGCAGGCCGGTCATGGCCAGCTGCCGCTGCCAGAGCGCGCAATATTGCAGGACGTGCCTGCCAACCTGCTGCAGCGCCGGCCAGACATTCGCGCCGCCGAGCAGGCAGTGGCGGCGCAGTCGGCGCTGGTCGGGGTGGCCGAGGCCGATCTTTATCCACAACTGAGCCTGCTTGGCAGTATCGGCTGGACCTTTCTTTCGGCCAGTCACCTGCCCAACACTTTCGACCTGGCGGCAGGGCCGAGCCTGATCTGGAACCCGTTCGACTACGGCCGGCGCAAAAATGCCGTGCGGGTGGAAGATGCCCGCTTGCAGCAACTGATCGAGCTGTACCAACAGGGTGTGCGCGAAGCCGCCCGTGAAGCCGACGACGCTGCCAGCGGTCTGGTGCGCTCGCTGCAAAGTGCAACCATTCGCGACCAGGCTTCCCAGGCGGCGCAACGCTCGCTGACCCTGGCCAGCTCGCAGTACCGCGAAGGCTTCGCCGACTTCCAGCGGGTGCTCGATGCCCAGCAACTGCTGTTGCAGCAACAGGATGGTTACCTGGTCAGCCGTGGCAACGCGGTCAGCAGCCTGGTGACGTTGTACAAGGCCCTGGGCGGAGGCTGGGACACCCGCCGCGCGCCGATCGACCCGGCCACCCGCCAGCACATGCAGCAACGCACCGACTGGGGCGAGCTGCTCGACGTGCCAGCCTCCAGCGCACATGCACAAGGTGAAACCGAATGAGCGACACCAGGCCAGCGCCGCCCCCGTCAGCCCCTGATCGCGGTATGCGCTGGGTGCTGTTGCTAATTGCCGTGAGCCTGCTTTGGTACCTGCTGGCGGACCGCTTCACGCCATACACCCAGCAGGCACGCCTGCAGGCCTACGTGGTGCCGGTGGCCGCCGAAGTGGCCGGGCAGATCAAGCGTGTGGCCGTCGGCAACAACCAGGAAGTGCGCCAGGGCGATGTGCTGTTCGAACTCGACCAAGAACAGTACCGCATTGCCTTGGCCCGCGCCGAAGCCGATCTCGATACCGTGCGCCGGCAGATCGGCGCCAGTACCGCTGGCATCGACTCCGCTCAGGCTGCGCTCGTGGCGGCCCAGGCCAATGAGCGCAAGGCGCGGCAGGACGCAGAACGCCTCAAGCGGCTGATTGACGAAGACCCCGGCACGGTATCGGTGCGCCGCCTGGAAGGCGCACAGGCCACCCGTGACCAGGCCATAAGCCAAGTGGCGGCGGCCCGTGCTGAAGTGGTGCGCGCCCGTGAACAGCAGGGCGGTGCACAGGAGGACAATGCCCAGCTGCGCAGTGCAGCGGCCAACGTGGAAAAGGCCCGCCTGGACCTTGCCCGTACCGTGGTACGCGCTGATGCGAACGGGTTGATCACCGACTTGCGCACCGACGTTGGCCACTATGTCGGGGCGGGCAGCCCGATGATGACCCTGATCAGTATTCATGACGTGTGGATAAGTGCCGACATGACCGAGAACAACCTCGGTCGGCTGCGCCCCGACACGCCGGTGCTGGTGGTGCTCGACGCGCTGCCCGGCACTGTGTTGAAGGGGCGTATACGCAGCATTGGCTACGGTGTGAGCGTGGGCCAGCCTGCAGCGCCGGGTACGCTGCCGACCGTGCAGAACAGCCGCGAGTGGCTGCGTTCGGCGCAGCGCTTCCCGGTGATCGTCGAGCTGGAGCGCGACCAGCTTCAGGACAAGACCGTGCTGCGGGTCGGTGGCCAGGCCGAGGTCATGGCCTTGCCCGGCGAAGGCAACCCCCTGAACCTGCTGGGCCGGTTGTTCATGTGGCTGATGAGCTGGCTGTCATATGCCTATTGAGCTGCGCCGCCTGCGCGCCCTGCGCCTGGCCTGGGGCGTGGCACTGTGCCTGGCAGTGAGCTTTGGTATCGGCTTGCCGGTGCCGATCCTGGCACCTGTGTTTGCAGTATTGCTGCTCGCCATGCGCAGTCAGCCACTGCCCCTGCGTGCGGCGCCGGCCCTGGCGCTGCTGGTGCTGCTAAGTTGCGGCAGCGGTCTGCTGCTTATTCCGCTGTTGCGCCATGCCCCAACGGCTGGCGTGTTGCTGGTGGGGGTGGGGGTTTTCCTGACATTGCGCTATGCGTTGAAGGGGGGCAACGGCCTGCTGGCCAACCTGCTGGTGGTCGGCCTGACCATGATTGCTGCTGCCGGCACCAGCGATTTCACATTGGCGCTTTCGGTAGTCGAAGCGCTGGCCAAGGGCATGCTGCTGGCGGTGCTGGGCACGACAGTGGCGCATGTGCTGTTTCCCGAGCCAGCCGATGCGCCGGCACAACCGGCGGCGGCGCTGCTGGCCAGCGAGCATGTCAGCTGGGTGGCGCTGCGGGCCACACTGATCGTGATGCCGGCCTTTCTCCTGGCGTTGATCGCGCCGGACCAGTACATGCCACTGATCATGAAAGCCGTGAGCGTTGGGCAGCAGGCCGGCGAAACCCGTGCGCGGCACGCCAGCCGAGAGCTGATCGGTTCAACCTTGCTTGCTGGGGTGTTGGCGATAGTGTTGTGGGGGGCGTTGAGCCTGTACGTGCACCTGTGGATGTTCTTCCTGTGGGTACTGCTGTTCGCGCTCTGGCAGGCGCGACGGCTGTACCAGGCCGTGTCGAACCGGCAGAGCCCGGCTTATTGGGTGAGCTGCCTGACGACAATGCTGATCCTGTTAGGGCAGTCGGTGCAGGACAGTGCCGGCGGGCAGGACGTTTACCGCGCCTTTGCCGTGCGCATGGCACTGTTTCTGGCGGTGTCGGTGTATGCCAGTGCCATGCTTATCTGGATTGACCGGTTTCGGCTTCGGGTACGGGCTGTTTAGTTCCTCTGTCAGGGCTGCCAATCGACCCCACTCTCTTCCAGATAGGCATCCACTGCCGCGCCCACTGTAGGGTGAAAAGCCCTCTCTCCCATATGCTCGAACAACCCGAATCGCCGCATCTTGTCCTTCACCGGGTCCTTCATTTCGGCAAACTGCAACTCCACCCCCCGTGCCTCCAGCGCTCGGTCCAGCTCGGCCAGCATGTCCGCCGAGGTGATGTCGATACTGGTCACCGGTTCCGCCGCAATTATCAGCCGCTGCACCGGCGTCGGCGACGCGTCCACCGCCGCCATCACTGTGCTCTGGAACTGCTCGGCATTGGCAAAGAACAGCGGCGCGTCCCAGCGCAGCAGCACCAGCCCCGGAATACGCCGGGCCTGTGGATAACGCTGCACGTCATGGTAACCACGCAGCCCATCGGCACGCCCGAGCACCGCGTGGTGCGGCCGCCAGCCGTCCCACAGGAACTCGATCACCGACACCGCCACGGCAATGCAGATACCGGGAATGGCGCCGAACACCGCCACACCGACAAAGCAGGTGATCGACAGCCAGAATTCCCACTGCTGCATGCGGAAAATACGCTTGAGGTCGGCGAACTCGAACAGCCCCAGCGCAGC
Organism: Pseudomonas sp. LFS074; assembly: GCF_047978165.1. Classification (NCBI taxonomy): domain Bacteria; kingdom Pseudomonadati; phylum Pseudomonadota; class Gammaproteobacteria; order Pseudomonadales; family Pseudomonadaceae; genus Pseudomonas; species Pseudomonas sp. LFS074. The sequence goes on from NZ_JBFPFV010000001.1 coordinate 815,156, forward strand.
GGCAATGACCACCGCAGCCAGCGCGCTGTTGGGCAGGTGCTGCATCAGATTGGGCGCTACCAGCAGCAACAGGGTTACTGCCAGCGCGCCGATGATGCCGGTGAGCTGGGTCTGCGAGCCGGCGGCTTCGGCCACCGGTGTGCGTGACGAACTGCTGCTGATCGGGATGCCTTGGAACAGCCCCGAAGCCAGGTTGGCCACGCCCAGGCCGAACATCTCCTGGTTGGGGTTTACCGGCATTTTCAGGCGTGCGGCATAAGAGCGTGACAGTACGCTGGTGTCGGCGAACGACACCAGCGCCACGGCAACCCCGCCCAGTATCACTTCGACCAGGTCGATGTCGGTTACCCAGGGGAAGACGAAGCTGGGCAGGCCCTGGGGCAATTGCCCGAGTACCTTGACGCCCATTTGGTCGAGATTGAACAGGCTTACTGCCAGCGTCGCCAACACCACGGCGATCAAGATGCCTGGCAGGCGCTTGAACGGTTTGAGCAGCAGGATCAGCGCCAGGCTACCGGCGCCCACGACGAAGCTTGGCCAGTGCCCCTGGCCGGCGAACAGCGCCTGGCCCAAGTGCCAAAGGTCGCGCAAGGGCCCCTCACTGTCGACTTTGAGGCCGAACAGCTTGGGCAACTGGCTGATCAATACGGTGAGGGCGATGCCGTTCATGTAGCCGTAGCGGATCGGCTTGGACAGCAGCTCGGTGATAAAGCCCAGGCGCAGCAACCCGGCAACCACACAGAACGCCCCGGCGACCAGCGCCATCATGCTGGCGATTGCGATCGCCCGCTGCGGGTCGCTGGCAGCGTACTGCACCACCACTGCCAGGATCGGCGCGGCCAGCGCCGAGTCCGGCCCCAGCACCAGGATGCGGCTGGGGCCGAACAGGGCATAGGCCAGCAGCGGGATGATGGTGGCGTACAGCCCATAGATACCGGGGACGCCGGACGCTTCGGCGTAGGCGATGCCCACGGGTACCAGCATGGTGGTGAGCACCAGGCCGGCGGCGATGTCCTTGGGTAACCAGGCCGCTTTGTAGTGGAGCAGGGTGACCAGGCCGGGCATCCAGCGTTGCCAGTCGAAGCGTGTGGTGTCGGGCATGGTGCGGGCTCTGGAGAAGGAGGGGGGCTCAATCACAGAATAGGTGTTGGCGCCGGGTAGCGCTTCCCGCGTCTCGCCTATAAAATGCGATAAATTCTCATTAGCTTTTGGTCCTGCCCGTGTCCGCATCCCACACCAGCAAGCTGGGTTTGTTTTTCAGCGATCACCACCGCTGGTTGCTGCGGCATGTGCAACGGCAACTGAGCAACCGCCCAGACGCCGAGGACACGGCTGCCGAAACCTTCTGCCAGCTGCTTGCCGCACGGGTCGACCCAGCGGCCATCGAGCAGCCGCGCGCCTACCTCTCGACCATTGCCAGGCGACTGATTTCCGACCGCCATCGCCGCCGACGCCTGGAGCAGGCCTACCTGGAGCGGCTGATGCTGCTGCCTGAAACGCTGGCGCCCTCGCCGGAAGAAACCCACCTGCTGCTGGAAGCCCTGCACGCCATCGACCGCAGCCTGGCAGGGCTGCCGCTGGTGGTGAAGAAGGCGTTTCTCATGAGCCAGCTCGATGGCCTGGCCTATGCGGAAATTGGTCGGCGCCTGGGCGTATCCGAACGTACGGTTGGCCGCTACATGACCCAGGCCTTGCGCCAGTGTTACCTGAGCGGGGCGCAAGCATGAGCCGGCGCGTATTGAACCCTGCCGCCGAACAGGCAGTCGCGTGGATGGTGCGCCTGCGCTCCGGGCGAGACGATGCCCGGCAACAGGCGCTTTTTCAGCAGTGGCTGGGTGATGACCCGGCCAACGTCCATGCCTGGGAGCAATTGCAACGTGGCTTGGGCGAGCACTTCGAGGTTGTGCGCCGAGCTCCTGGCGCTTTGCGCGATACCTTGCTGCAGCCGGAAGTCGGTCGGCGCGATGTGTTGCGGGCAATGGCCGGGCTTTCTGTGCTGGGTGGCAGTTTGTGGTTCGCCGCCAGCAGCGATACCGGCCAGGCATTGACGGCCGATTTGCGTACAGGCACCGGCGAACGTCGCAGCCTGACGTTGGCTGATGGCAGCCGGCTGACATTGAATGCCGACAGTGCGGTCGACCTCGCCTTCTCCGGCAGCCGTCGGCTGGTGCGCTTGCGCAGGGGAGGGCTGGTGGTGCAGGTGGCTGCAGACCCGAGCCGTCCGTTCATCGTGCGTAGCGAGCAAGGTGATGTGCGCGCACTGGGTACGCGTTTTCTGGTCGAGCAACTGGCCGACGCCACCCGCGTGGTGGTGCTGGAGCACGCCGTGCGCGCTTCGTTGCCCAATGGCACCGAGCTGGACTTGGCAGAGGGTCAGGCAGCGTTGTTGCATGCGCAGCGCATCGAGCCACTGACGGCGGGGCAGGCCTACCGCGCCGACTGGGTGCAAGGTCACCTCAGTGTGCTGGACGAGCCCCTGGCGTTGGTTATCGATGCCTTGCGCCCGTATCGCCCGGGGTTCGTCCGTGTCAGCCCGCAGGTGCGCAACCTGCGGGTACAGGGGGTGTTCCCGCTGGATGACAGCGAGCGCACCTTGGCTGCCCTTGAAGAGACGATGCCGATCAGCGTGAAACGCTACGGTGCCTGGCTGACCTTGATCGAAGCGCGCTGAGCGGGCTGCTTTCGAATGAAAATTTTTATCATTCGTGTCCGGTTTTTCTTGCTCGTCCCACCTCTCTCCTGACAACAGCAAAAATTCAGGAGTATCCACGTGTTCAAACCTTGGCCCCTCGCCCTTGCCATCGTGCTGGCAACCGCACCAACGGCCGTCGTCCAGGCGCAAGGATCTGCGCAGCAACAGCTGCAGCGTTTCGACCTGCCGGCCGCCAGCCTGGCGCAAACCCTCAACACCATCGCCCGCCAAGGTGGGCAGGTGATGTCGCTGGACCCGGCTCTGGTCGTCGGCAAGCAGGCCCCCGCGATCCAGGGTGAGATGAGTGCCTTGCAAGCCGTGCAGCAGGCGCTGGTGGGCAGCGGCCTGCAACTGATCGTCACTGGCAGCGGCACCTTCAGTGTGGTGCCGACGGTGGACGCCAAGGGCGCGCTGGAACTGGGTGCTACCAACATCAACAGCGTGGGGCTGGGCGAAACCACCGAGGGTTCTGGCTCGTACACCACCGGCGCCGTGACGATCGGCAAGACCCCTCAGTCGCTGCGCCGTACACCGCAGTCGGTGACCGTGGTTACGCGCAAACTGATGGACGACAAGAACCTGGTCTCACTGGACCAGGTGATGGCCCAGACCACAGGCATTACCCGCGCCAACCGTGGCTACGGCAACCATCACTTCAGCTCCCGGGGTTTCGACATCACCGACGACAGTTACATGGTCGACGGCGTGGCCGGGCAGGCCTACGCCTACACCGGCTGGATGATCCCCGACATGGCGGTGTTCGACCGTGTCGAGGTACTGCGAGGCGCCTCGGGCCTGTTGGTAGGGGCGGGCAACCCAGGCGGTGCGGTCAACCTGGTGCGTAAGCGCCCGACGTCGGAGCCACGTTTCTCCGTGACCACCCGTGCCGGCTCCTGGGACAATTACCGGCTGGACCTGGACGCCAGTGGCAGGCTGAACCCGCAAGGTTCTCTGCGCGGCCGCGTGGTGGCGTCCTACGAGGACCGTGGTTACTTCACCGATGTCAGCAAGTCCAAGCGGCCGTTGCTGTACGGCATAGTCGAAGGCGACCTGAGCGACGCCACTACCATTGCTTTGGGTTTGCGCCGGCAGACTTCGCGCATTGACGGCTACAGCGTGCTGGGCTTGCCGAACAACCCGGATGGCAGCAACCCGCACCTCAAGCGTTCCACCTTCCTGGGCCAGGACTGGGCCACGCTGCAGACCCGCACCGACGAAGTGTTCGCCGACCTCAATCACCGTTTCACCGACAACTGGAGCGGCAAGCTGGCGCTGTCGCACTCCGAAAGCAGTTACAACCGCAGCGCCATCGAATGGAGCGCAGAGGACACGCTGGAGTACGGCAGCCCCACTGGGCCGATAATCAACGACACCAGCTTTCACAAGTTCGATGTCACCGCCAACGCGGTGGACGGCCACCTGGACGGCGAGTTCGAAGCGTTTGGCCTGAGCCATCAGCTGTCGCTGGGGGCCAACTGGTCCCGGCGCAAGATGAATGACAAGGACGCCACTGTAAAGCTCGACAGCCCCATCCCGCTCAATGTGTTCGACCCGGACCACAGCATTGTCCCAGAACCTTCGCGACAGGGATGGGACTACAAGGAAGACACCTTCGATACCCGTTACGGCACCTACCTCAATGCCCGCCTGCACATGACCGAGGACCTCAGCCTGGTGCTGGGCGGGCGCCTGAGTTGGTACAAGACCGAGGCCTGGAGTGGCGGGCTGAAAAGCACCAATGAACAGAAGCACGAGTTCACGCCTTTCGTTGGTGCCATCTACGACCTGAACAACAACTGGTCTCTGTACGCCAGCTATGCCGATATCTTCATGCCCCAGGCCAGTTACCGCAGTGCGGGTGGCAAGATGCTTGACCCCGCTATCGGTTCCAACTACGAAACCGGCATCAAGGGCGAGTTGTTCGACAAGCGTCTGAACCTGTCCTTTGCGCTGTTCTATATCGAACAGGAGGACGTCGCCGCTCGCGACTATGCCAATGATGGCAACTGTCCCACAGACGTTGCAGGCCGTTGTTACGTGAACAGCGATGGCATCAGCCGCAGCAAGGGCTTCGAGGCAGAGGCCAGCGGTGAGTTGCTGCCGGGCTTGCAGGTGGCGGCGGGTTATACCTTCAACACCACGCAGTCGGAGACTGGCGGGCCGATCTCGGCACAAACGCCCAAGCATCTGCTGCGGGTGAACACCAACTACACCCTGCCGGGTGAGTGGAACCGCCTCAGTGTCGGCGGTGGTGTGTCGGCCCAGTCCCATTACTACGACGCTTACAATGGCGTGAGCAACAGCGGCCGGGCGGTGTTCGATGCACGGGCGGCGTACAAGCTCGACCAGCACTGGACGGTGGGCGTGGACGTGGAGAACCTGCTGGACCGCAAGTATTTCGACTCGACCGGTTACTGGACCCGCGGCACTACTTACGGCGCGCCGCGTAGCTACATGCTGACCTTGCGTGGGGATTTCTGAAGCTCGCCGCAAACACCCCCCTGAATTGCGCGCCTGATGTTGGACACAAATCCAACCTCAGGTTGCGCCTTCATCCACAGCCGTCGCTATCAGAAAATCGATTAATGCCCGGCTGGCCGCCGACAGTTGGCGATGCGGCGGATAAATGATCGAGAAAGGCCGTCGGGCACCTTCGTAGTCCTCCAACAAACGCTCCAGCCGGCCCTGCTGCAAGCGTTCGGCGACGATGAACTCGTAAGTCTGACAGATCCCGACACCCTGATCGGCCAGTGAGATGCAACCCAGCACATCGTCCGCCACCACCGGATTTCCCTGCGGTATGAAGCATATTTCCTCCTCACCTTGGCGGAACTGCCAAACGCCTGGCCGGCCGTTGCTGGGCATTACGAAAGGCAGGCAGTTGTGTCCGGCCAAATCTGCTATGGATTGCGGCCTGCCGGCACGCGAGATGTAGGCCGGCGCCGCCACCAGGCAAAGCCGAGCTTCCTCCAACCGACGCGCCACCAGGGCGCTATCCGGCAAGACGCCAAGACGAATGGCCAGGTCATACCCTTCGGCCACCAAGTCGACATTACGATTGGTGATGCTCAACTCGACCTGTACTTTCGGATAACGCAGCGCGAAGGTTGCCAGCATGGCCGGCAACCGGTGATGCCCATAGGTGGTCGGCGCGCTCAGGCGCACACGGCCCTGCACCTCGCCTTGGCCGCTCAGTGCTCGCTCCGCGCTGGCGATCTGTTGAAACGCAGTGCGGGCCTGCTCGATGTATTCCAGGCCACTGTCAGTGACGCTCAATCGACGCGTGGTGCGGCGTAGCAACTGCACCCCTAGGTGTGCCTCAAGCCGTGAAATCGCCCGACTAACCACGGAGGGTGTGGTGGCGAGGGCCACCGCTGCCGCGCTGAGCGAGCCACGCTCTACTACCTCCAGCAGCGCCTCGACATCCCCTAGGTGACCAAACCGTCGCGCCATCTTGTTCTCCAGAGCAAAACTGCTTTCCCACGCCCCCAATTTATCGCCTGGTTGATCATCAATAAAGTGTCCATCAGGGCACGGCATCCGGCTTGTGCATGAATGGGAGAAAATGCGATGGGGACTTACCGACGACTGATCCTGGCTGCTGTCATTGGCAGCGTGAGCTTGGGCGCCCACGCGGCTAACGTGCTGGTGGTGCTGTCCGACGAGAGCCACCTAGGCCTGCGCGATGGTAAGGCCTTCGCCACCGGCTTCTACCTCAACGAGCTGCTGGAGCCGACCAAAATGCTGCTCGACGCAGGCCACCAAGTGACCTTCGCCACTCCCCTCGGCCGTGCGCCTACTCTGGACCGCAGCTCGGCCAGCGCCCAGTACTTCGGTAACGATCCGAAGCAATTGGAGCAATACCAGGCGCTGCTGGACCAGTTGCAGCTCACTTCTGCGGAGCATTCGCCGGTGATAAGCCTGGCCCGTGTGGAGCAGATTGGCTATGGGACGTTCGATGCAGTCTACGTGCCTGGCGGCCATGCCCCGATGCAAGACCTACTCGCCGACCCGGCCCTAGGTCGTCTGCTTCGTGCATTTCACGCCGAGGGCAAAACCACCGCGTTGCTCTGCCACGGTCCCATTGCTCTGCTCTCCGCGCTGGACCAGCCGCGCAAGTTGATCCAGGCACTGGAGAGCGGGAGCCGGACAGCGATGCCCGACGACTGGATCTATTCTGGCTACCGCATGACGGTCATCAGCAACCAGGAGGAAGAACAGGCCAAGGGCCTGCTCGGCGGGGGGCAGATGAAGTTCTATCCGCAGACCGCCCTGGAGCGCGCGGGCGGGCAGTATCAGAGCAACCAGTCGCCCTGGACGCCTAATGTTGTCATCGACCGTGAATTGATAACCGGGCAGAACCCGGCATCAGCGACGCAGGTGGCCCAGGCTGTTTTGCATCGTCTGCAGAAACACTGATCAACAGGGGCATGCCATGACGCAACGTACCTTTTTGATTACCGGAGCCAGCAAGGGCATCGGCCGGGCAATTTCCGAACAACTGGTGGAACAGGGCCATCAGATCGTTGGTATTGCTCGCCAAGCAGGGGATACCAGCTTCCCCGGCGAACTGATCGCCGCGGACCTGAGCGACTCAATGCGTTTGTTTGCGATGCTGGCGGAGCTGACCAAGCACTACGCGTTCGACGGCGTAGTGAACAACGTCGGTTTGGTCCGTCCGCAGATGCTGGGCGAAATTGACTTGGCAAGCTTCGATGAAGTTATGCGGGTTAACTTGCACCCTGCGTTGCAGGCGACCCAAGCGTTGCTGCCAGGGATGCGCAAGCGCGGTTGGGGGCGCGTAGTGAATATCTCCAGCCTGACCGTGCTCGGTATTCGCCAGCGCACTTCCTACGCGGCTGCCAAGGCAGCGTTGGTCAGCTTCACTCGCAGTTGGGCGCTGGAACTGGCGCAGACCGGAATTACGGTCAATGCGGTCGCTCCAGGGCCGATCGAGACCGAACTGTTCCGCGGCGGCAATCCGCTGGGCAGCGCAGGCGAAGCTGCCTATATCGCCGCGGTGCCGATGGGGCGGCTCGGGCAGCCACAAGAAGTCGCTTCGGCAGTGGCCTTCCTGCTTGGGGAGAGCAGTGCCTTCATTACTGGGCAGACAATTTACGTTGACGGTGGCGCATCTATCGGTCGCAGCGGTCTTTGACAACAGAGCCAGGGCGCTGATCGTGCGAAGTGCCATCTCGGCAGCGACCTTGCCCACCCTGAGAGCCAAGGCAAGCGGCAGCCTTGGCGGCCTAGGTGAGCCCATAACCTGCTCTTAATCCAAACGCCTCAGCCTTGCCAAAATTTTAAGCCCCCTGGGCGCGCCAAGTGACAGGCCTACCCAGTTCCATGCCCGCACAGATGAAGAAAACGACCAACACGGTTGGAGGCTACACACATGTTGATCCACTGGAGCTTTGACCCTGTCCTGGTGACTTTGGGGCCCTTCTCTATCCGCTGGTACGGGGTACTTTTCGTCGGCGCATTCCTGGGGGCACAAAGAATACTCAGAGGCATCTTCAATGCTGAGGGCATCAACCCAGATTACGCAGAGCGGTTGTTTTACTGCGCGCTGGTCGGTGCCATCGTGGGTGCACGACTTGTCCATTGCTTGTTTTACGACCCTGATTACTATCTCGCCAATCCGTGGGCGATCCTTCGTGTTTGGGAAGGAGGCCTAGCTAGCCACGGTGGAATGATCGGTGTACTGATTGGACTGTGGCTTGGATCTCGATCAGTGAAATCGGACATGCCCTTCCTCTGGCTGATCGACCGGGCAAGCCTTCCCGCAGCATTGGGAGCAGCGCTTGTACGAATCGGCAATTTTCTGAATTCTGAGATTCTGGGCAAGCCTACTTATTCAGATTGGGGCGTCGTATTTCAGTCCGTTGATGCCGTGCCACGCCATCCCGTTCAACTCTACGAAGCGCTAGCCTATCTGCTGACGTTCTTGGCTTTGCTGGGTTGTTACCAAAAATTCAAGCACCGCACTCCCCATGGCCTGCTGTTTGGCGTGTTTTTGACCCTGGTGTTTTCGGCACGCTTGATCCTCGAGTTTTTCAAGGAGCCGCAGGCCGCCTACGAAGCCCACCAACTGTTCAGCACAGGTCAGTACCTTAGCCTTCCAATGGCTTTGATAGGCGCAATACTGATTTGGTGGTCGATCGTGCATTCTGCAGGCGATCACAAGAGAATGGGTACGTCAGCACAGGCTTGACGAGCGGGCTTGGCTCCAGATTGAACAAGTGGCTACCCATGGAAATGCGGTAGCACGAATGTTCCCAACTCCTCCAGTGTCTCGTCCAAGGGGCGCCGGTTGTGCCGCAAATGGAGACCAATATGCGCCACGCCCGCCGCGCGCATGGCTTCGAGTTCGGCAATCAACCCCTTGCGCCCCACCTTGCAGCCGAAGCGGTGACGCTCCAGCGGCGCTTCGGGGCTTTCATCCAGGTCCAGGTGAATGAATGACACGTATGGCTTGTCTCCCGCCACCTCACGCCACACGCCTGCGCGATGTACGTGTTCGGTGGGGGTGCCAGGGTAGGCCAGCCAGCCGTCCAAGTGCTCGCCGACCCAGGCCGGGCTCTGTTGTGCCAGGCCCGCCACGAGGAGCGGTATAGGCTGGTGCGGCCTTGGGAGTACTTCGACGCCAGCCGGTAGATCGGCACTGCGCCACTCGCGCAACTGGGTGATTTGCTTTCGAAACACCTCGCCACGGTTATCGAAGTCGCGGCCGAACAGCGGGTACTCCACGGGTCGATCACCACTGGCCACTCCCAGTAGCAAGCGTCCGCCACTTAGCAGGTCGGCGCTGGCAGCCGCCTTCATGGTCAGCAACGGTTCGCGGATCGGTAATACCACTGCGGCGGTGCCGAGCAGGATGTTGCGGGTCACACCGGCCAGGAAACCTAGGTAGGTGAATACCTCGAATACCTGTGCGGCATCGCCGAACTTTGGATCGTACAAGGGCACGTCGCGTACCCAAAGTGCGCGGAATCCCAGGCGGTCAGCGAGGGTAGCCAAGCGTGCGTGGTGGGCGAGATCCGGTATCCCGAACGGTGTCCCTGCCCGCTGCCGAGACTGCTCGCGCACGCTGTTCCAATCGTTGTCCAACGGCAGTTCGAGGCCAATGCTCAGGCCTCCAGTAGTAAGTTTCTGCAAAGTAGAATTCATGGCTGGGGTTCGCAAGACAAGAAATGGCGGCCAGCCTATGGCAGCTCCAGCTTGTGCAGTAGACCCGGATAATTCAAATCAATTGTGAATTGAGGTCGTGAATGTCGCTGGGCTCCTTGTGAGGGGAGCAGCCTCACTTGTCAGTGATTCTAAAAACAGTTTTTACCCGTTGCCGTCTGCCCAGCCCCCATACCGCACGCTAATCTTTCCTATTTGTGCCCAAGGATCAGCAATGGCCCGACTTGACATCAACCGCTCCGGTGAACTGGAGGTGTTCGTGCGTGTCGTCCAGGCTGGAAGCTTCTCGGCAGCGGCGCGAGACCTGCGGATAACGCCCTCGGCGGTGAGCAAGCTTGTCGCACGCCTGGAAGGGCGGCTGGGGTCACGACTGTTCAACCGCTCGACCCGCCAGCTGAGCCTGACCCATGAAGGTCGCGCTTACTACGAGCGTGGCGTGGGGCTACTGGCCGATCTGGACGAATTGGAGCGCAACGTTGCCTCCCAGGATGCGCCACGAGGACGGGTGCGCATCAATGCCAACATGGCCTTCGGTTATCACTACCTGTTGCCGCTGGTCCCACTGCTCATCAAGCACTTGCCAGAAGTGAAGCTCGATCTGGTGCTGACCGACGAGGTGATCGACGTAGTCGGCCAGCGCACCGATATCGCTGTACGAGCAGGCCCCATGAAAAGCTCCAACCTGGTCGCTCGCAAGCTTGGCCAAACGCGCATGGTGATCGTGGGCGCGCCCGGCTATCTTCAGCTTCATGGTGTTCCAGACTGTCCCGCAGCGCTGCAGTGCCACAACCTGCTGACGGCCAACTATGCGCGAGCCTTCAATGGCTGGCCTTTGCAGGACGGGGGGCAGGTGATCAAAGTGGTTACGGCAGGCAACGTTCAGGCCAGTGATGGCGAAGCCTTGCGCCGCTTGGCGCTCAGTGGCACAGGGTTGGCGAGGTTGGCGGCGTTCCGGGTGCGTGAGGACATCGCCGAGGGGCGTCTGGTGCCGGTGATGGAGGCGTACAACCCAGGCGACCTGGAAGAAGTTCATGCAGTGTTCGTCGGCCAGGACGGCTATGTACCGCTGCGGGTTCGCGCGGTGCTGGATTTTCTCGTCGAGCACGTACACGTTCAATGACCGTGGCCGCGCGCCGGTCACGTTGGTCGAGGTACGCAATGTGAGCAGCCAGGCGATTCTCATGGGTGTCGATCTGGGTACCTCCAGCACCCGAGCCGTGGCCCTCGATGCCCAGGGCACTTTGCGTGGTGTCGCACGCGTGGGCGATGTGCCGATGGCGCAGAGGCCCGGGCAAGGCATGGCGCGGGAGGGGTTTCTCGATGCACCGCTGGCGGCCATCCGGCAAGCACTTGACGACGCCCGGGCGAGCCCGGCGCAGGTATCCGGGATCGCATTGTGTGGGCAGATGGCTGGACTCTGTGCGGTGGATGCCATGGGTGACCCCGCGACTTCCTGCGATGCCTGGCTCGACCTGTCCTGTGCCTCAAGCGTGGCCTTGTTGCGGTCGCATGAGCGGGAGATCGTGGCGCGTTCGGGCAGCCAACTGATCGCCAGCCATGGAGCCAGGTGGCTGCAGATCCGCCAGCAACAGCCAGATCTCTACCAGCGCTTGTGCAAGTTGACGGTGCCTTCTGCTGTGGTGGCTGGACGGCTGTGTGGGCTGCCTGGGCAAGCGGCGTTCATGGATACCACTTGCCTGGGGTTCAACTGTTTTGCCGATGTTGCCTCCGGTGGCTGGAACCTTGATTTGGTCCGGGCGTTGGCGCTCGACCCTGCGCACCTGCCGCGCGTCATCGAACCCTGGGAGCGCGTCGGTGGTTTGACCCGCGACATAGCACAGGCGCTTGGTCTTCTTCAGGGTACGCCGGTGTTCGCCGGGTGCGGCGATGTCGCCGCGACCTTGCTGGGTGCTGGCGTGTCAGTGCCAGGGCAGCTCGTGGACATTGCGGGTACCGGCTCTGTGTTTTGCGCGGTACGTGACGACTTCAGCGTGGACGACCAGCACCACACATTGCTGACCCTGCGCCACTGCATACCGGGCCTCTATTACAGCGCTGGCTACGTTGGTGGTGGCGGGTTGTGCTGTGACTGGTTGGAGTCGCTGCGGGCTGAAGCCCGCCCGCCTCAGGATGTCAGCGCGGCATTGCGAGAACGCGCACAGGTGCCACCGCTGTTGTTCGTACCGCATATGGGCGGCCGTCATTTACCGTTGTTTGCGGATATGCGCGGTGCCTTTGTTGGCCTGACCTGGCAGCACGGTCTGGCCGACATGCAGCGGGCGATGGTCGAGGCTACCGCCTTTGAGTACGCCGTTTTTCTGGAGGCCATACGGGGCACCGGCTTGAGGCCCGTCGAAGGCGGTGTGCTGGTGGTAGGCGGAGGGGCCTCGAGCGAGGTGTTCAACCAGGTCAAGGCCGACGTGCTAGGGTTGGCCTATCGTCGTCACGGGGTATTCGAGGCCGCGGCCCGAGGGGCGGCGCTGTTGGCCGGCCACGGAGCTGGGGTTTTCACCGACCTGAAGCAGGCTGCTGGGCGGGTGACGGAGGCGGTGAATGGGGTCACGCTGCCGGGCCAATCGAAGCACGGGTTGTACCAGCAGCGACGGCAGGTTTACGGCAGGATGCTGGAAGCGCTCGGGCCGGTGTTCCGAGACATGGCGAGGTTGCCATGGATGTAGGCTGGTCGCTGCTGGCCTCCTCGCGGTTGCAGACCTCTTGAGCCTTCAATGTCCCGCGGGCCTGAGCAGGTGGCGCGCAGGTGTTTCCAGTTCGTTGAAGTAACGCACTGCGAAATCGACGAATGCCCGTACCCGCTGGGGCAGTTTCTTACCGCCCTCGGTCAGCAGGTGGAAGCCGGTCGCTGGGCAGCTGAAATCCTCCAGCAACGGCACCAGCCGCTGTTCGTGAATATCTTCGGCAACCTCCCAGACAGACTTCCAGGCGATCCCCAGCCCTTGCAGCGCCCATTGGCGCAGGGTGAAACCATCGTTGACCAGGCGATTACCCCGGACTTGCACCGAAAACGTTTCCCCGTCACGCGTGAAACGCCACTTGTCCTGGGGGAAATCCGCTTGTAGATGAATCAGGCAGTTGTGCTCCAGCAACTGTTCCGGGCACAGCGGCGTACCGTGGCGCGCCAGGTAATCTGGTGAGCAGCAGACAATGCGGCGGTCACCTCCCAGCGAACGCGCCACCAGGGTGCTGTCAGGCAGATTGCCATAGCGGATCGCGATGTCCGAGCCGGATTCGACGAAGTCCAGCAAGCGGTCGGTGAAGAACAACCGCACGGTGACGTGGGGGTGCTCCTCGACGAACGCATCGACCAATTGGCTGACCCACTGGCGGCCCAGATCGGTGGGGCAGGTGACGCCGATCGTACCGCGCAGTTGTGCGCTACCGCCACGGATGACGCCGTCGAGAGCCTCCACGTCCTCCAGGATTTTCTGCGCCGCTTCGAACAGGTACAACCCTTCGGCGGTGGGGCTCAACCCACGTGTATTGCGCTTTAGCAGGCGCAGACCATAGAACTCCTCCATTGCCTTAAGGCGACCGCTCATGGCTGCTGGCGAAAGGCCAAGCTGACGCCCAGCCATCGACAATGAACCGCTTTGTACCACCAGCCTGAACAGCCGTAGGTCCTGGAGCCTGTCTGCCATGGTGTCACCTCGTTGTCGTCATTGCGTGCCAGGGCATCATTTTTCACGTTTGCTTAAAGCTAGGCAATGTAATGGCTTGAAGGCGGCTAATACAGGGGGTGGCCTTTCGAATGCGCTGAAAAGTCATTCCGGGAAAATCGAATACTTGTCGGGTAGAAACGCTCCTTAACATGGCAACAGGCTCAACGCTAAGAGGAGTTGAATGATGTCTGTTGCATCGAATCAAACCACCCACGGCAATCAGGATGTCGCCGATCTGTTTCGCAGCGCCATGGGGCGTTTCGCCTCATCGGTCACCTTGGTCACCACGGTCGACGAGCACTGCTGCCCGCACGGCCTGGCCGCCACCGCGTTCTCCTCGGTTTCGATGGACCCCGCATCCGCGCTGGTCTGCGTCAACCGTAATTCCAGTGCGTCACCCATCATCAAACGGTCCGGCCTGTTCTGCGTGAACATGCTGCAGAAAGAGCATGAGGCCCTGTGTGCCATCTTCAGCAAGCCTGAGTTGCGAGACCGGCGCTTCGTCGATGGCGACTGGGCTGTGGGCGTCAATGGCCTGCGCTACCTGGCCGACGCCCAGGCTTCGATCTTCTGCGAAGTCGTCCAGGCGGTGGAATACGGCTCCCACACCATCTTCATTGGCAATGTCGTGAACGTCATGACCCAGTCGCTGGAGTCGCCACTCGTGTACATGGGTGGGCGCTTCAGGGAACTGGCAGCCTGACTGCAATTAGTGCTCGTACCCCTCAAATAAATACAAGAAGTGGTGTTCGTATGTATGGCTTCAGTTCCAAGGTGCGCCTGATTCCGCCTTCATTCAAGCTCAACGCGCAGGCGTCGGGCATCACCGGCCCGTTGCTCGGTCTGGTCCTTCTGTGCGTGGTGCTCAGCCTGACCACCGACGCATTTCTCACCTTGAGCAACCTCCTCAATATCCTCGATCAAGTGACCGTGCTGGGCATCATGGCCTTGGGCATGACACTGGTTATCCTGATTGGTGGAATCGACCTGTCAGTCGGGGCGGTGCTGGCCGTGTCGATCATGGTCATGAGCTGGGCCGAGCACGTCATCGGCCTGCCCATGGGCTTGGCGATCGGCGCGGCATTGCTTACTGGCGCGGCCTGCGGTGGTGTCACGGCAGTACTGGTGGTGCGTGCCGGATTGCCTTCATTCATCGCCACTCTGGCCATGATGTCCGTTGCCCGTGGCCTGGCCTACATGGTTACGGACGGAACGCAGATCAGCGGCTTTCCAGAATGGTTCGGCAACCTTTCCATCATCCGATACGCCGGTGTGGTGTCGCTGACTGTGGCCTGTTTCGTGGTTCTGGCCCTGCTGTTCTGGTTCGTGCTGCGCTTCACCGTGGCCGGGCGCAGCCTCTATGCCATCGGCGGTAGCGCCAAGGTCGCCAAGCTGTCGGGCATCCGGGTCAAGACCCATACCGCCATCGTTTACGTGATCTGCGGCATCACCGCCGCGCTGGGTGGGGTCATCCTCACTTCGCGCCTTGACACCGCCGGTGCTGGCGCCGGGGTCGGCTACGAACTGGATGTGATCGCTGCTGTGGTGATCGGCGGCGGCAGCCTCAAGGGCGGCGCTGGCAGCGTGGTCGGCACCTTGGTGGGTGTCCTGATCATCGGCGTACTGCGCAACGGTTTGAACCTGGCCGGCATCTCGCCCTTCGTCCAGCAAGTGATCATTGGCGCGGTCATCGCCGCTGCCGTGATGCTCGATGCCATGAAGCGAAAGCCCGCGTAATTCCCACATCAGCCTTTGACAATCAGAACAATTCTGGAGGCGTGTAAATGAACGTTTTCTCTTCACGTGTGCGCGTTTTTCTTGCCTTGATGCTGCTGCCTGCCCTGGCCAGTGCTGAAGGCAAACCGCTGAAAGTGGGTATGTCGATCCCAAGCCTGCAATGGGAGTTCTACCTGATGGTGCGTGACGGCGTGCTGGAGCAGGCCGCGAAGGATGGCATCGAGGAGGTCTTGGTCGTTGACGCGCAGGCCGACGCCGCGCGTCAGGTCAGCCAGATTCAGGACTTGCTGAGTAAAGGTATCGACGTGCTGCTGTACACCGCCACCGGGTCCGCCGCCTCGGCTGTGCCAGTGCGCCTGGCCAAGCAGCAGGGAGTACCGGTGGTGTGCGTCGATAACTTCCCGAAGAACGTCGAGTGTGACGCCTACATCTCCACTGACAACATCGCCGCCGCCGCCGAGCTGGCGCGTCAGGTGGTGAAACTGACCGGTGGCAAGGCGCAGATCGGCCTGCTCCAAGGGACCCTTGGCGACACCACCGAGAAGACCCGCGCCGATGGTTTCGACGTCGAACTGGCCAAGACCCCGGGAATGGTGATCGTCGATCGCAAACCCACCGACTGGCTGCAGGACAGCGGCTTCAAGGTGGCCCAGGACATGTTGCAGAAGCATCCGCAGATCGATGTCTTCGTTGGCCGCTCAGATGCCCCGGCCTTGGGCGCCGCCCAGGCCTTACGCGTGGCCAACGTACAGCACAAGGTGTGGATTTTCGGCTACGACGGCCTGCGTCCTGCGCTGGAGGCGGTGCGTGACGGCAAGATGGACATGACCATCACTCAGCAAGCTGTGGAGATGGGCCGTGTCGCCCTGCGCACTGCGCTAGCCCTCAAGGCTGGCGTGCCGGTGGAGAAAAATCAGGCGCTGCCCGCCTTCGTCACCACCCGCGAGAACGTCGAGACGTTCATCACCCGCCACCCATGAGAGGACGCCGAGCATGAAAATGGCAAGCACGCACGCGCCCTTCTTCCGCGCCGACCAGTTGGGGATGTCATTCAATGGTGTCGGTGTGTTGGAGAGTATCAGCCTGGAGATCGGCCGCGGTGAAGTGGTGGCGCTACTCGGCGAAAACGGCGCTGGCAAGTCCACGCTGTCGTCGATCATCGCCGGCGCCCTGTGCCCGAGCCGTGGCCGCATGACCCTCGAGGGACAGCCCTATGCGCCGACCTGCCCGAAGGATGCCATCGCCTTGGGTGTGATCATGATCCACCAGGAAATTCAGTTGCTGCCTGAGCTGAGCGTGGCGGAGAACATCTTCCTTGGCCATCTGCCGACCCGCAGTGGCGTAGTTGATCGCCAGCGTATGCGCCGCGAGGCACAGGTGCAGCTTGAGCGCCTGGGCCTGGACATTTCGCCGGACACACTGGTGCGTGAGCTGAGCATTGCCGCTCAGCAGTTGGTGGAAATCGCCAAGGCCCTGACCCTCAACTCACGGCTGCTGATCCTTGATGAGCCCACCGCGGCGCTGGGCACAGAGGAGACTGAACGGCTCTTCGAGCAGATCGAGGTGCTCAAGCGTGAAGGTGTGTCGTTCATCTACATCAGCCACCGAATGGAAGAAATCGGCCGCATTGCCGACCGCATCGTGGTGATGCGTGACGGCCACCTGGTGGCCCATCACGCTCAAGCGGATGTCGAGGTGGACCTGTTGGTGGCACAGATGGTCGGGCGTTCGATCGAGCGGTTGTTCCCAGTGATCGCAGCGCCCCGTGCCCGAGAGGTGTTGACGGTGCGTCACCTGACTTGCCGCAGCAAGCGCTTCCAGAACATCTCGTTCTCGGTGCGTGCTGGTGAAGTGTTCGGTATCGCCGGTATGGTCGGCGCCGGGCGTAGCGAGGTTATCCGGGCCATTGCCGGGGTCGACCCGGTAGCCAGTGGCGAGGTGACAGTCGACGGCCAGGTCCTGCGTCTGGACGGTGTGCGCGGTTCGATCGATGCCGGCGTCGTGCTGGTGCCCGAGGACCGCAAGGCCGAAGGCGTGGTGTTGGACCATTCGATTGCCGAGAACCTGGCGTATTGCAACCTTGACCGCCTCGGCATTCGAGGGTTGCTGACGCGGGGCAGAATCGATGCTTTCGCCAGCGAGCGCATCGCCTCCCTCGGCGTCAAGGGCGATCCGGACAAGCCCCTGGACAAGCTTTCCGGCGGCAACCAGCAGAAGGTGGTGATCGCCAAATGGATCGCGCGGCAGCCCAAGGTGATCATCCTCGACGAGCCGACCCGTGGCATAGACATGGGGGCCCGCGCCGCGATCTACCAGTTGATCGCCGACCTCGCCGCCAGTGGCGCGGCCGTGGTGGTGGTGAGCTCGGACCTGGACGAGGTGATTGGCCTTTCCCACCGTGTGATGGTCATGGCCCGTGGCACTTGCCAGGGCATTCTCGACGGTGAGCAAGTCGCACCGCAGCAGATCATGGCCTTGGCGACTGCCTGAGGAGTGCCGATGGACGCTATCGAATACCAGCACCTTCCCGAGACGCCGTTCGAGAGCCTGCTGGACCTGGACGGCCAAGTGGCAGTGGTCACCGGAGGCAGCTCTGGCATCGGCCTGGACATTTCCCGGCGCCTGGCCCAGGCCGGTGCGCGCGTGGTGATCGGCAGCCTGGCCCGCGAGCGCACCGATGAGCTGATGGACGAAGGCTTGGCCGTGCACTTCGTCGCTACCGATGTCAGCTGCCGTGCGCAGATCGAACGGCTAGCGACCGAAGCGAGTGGGCAGGGCAGGCTGCGCATCTGGGTGAACAACGCTGGCATCTACCCACTCAAGGCCATCGACGAGGTGGACGAGGGCTTTTGGGATCGCATGCAGGCAATCAACACCCGCGCCGCATTTTTCGGCGCCCAGTGCGCCCAGGCGCAGATCCGCCGACACGGGGAGGGCGGCAGCATCATCAACCTGTCGTCGGTGTGCGGTCATCGACCAATGGCCAACCATGTGACCTACGACACCAGCAAGGGCGCGATCCTGGCCATGACTCGCAGCTTGGCCAAGGACCTGAGCCGTCATTGCATCCGGGTCAACTCGATCTCGCCCGGGCTGACCGCGACACCGGGCAACCTGGAACCTGAATTGTTCCGCCAGCACCAGCACAACCGTGTGCTGGAAAACATCCCTCTGGGCCGCCCCGGGGAGCCATACGAAATCGCCAACGTAGCGTTGTTCCTGGCTTCGCCCCTGGCCTCGTACCTCACCGGCACCGACATCACGGTCGACGGCGGCTGGCTGCTGCACGGCAGCTGACGCCCTCGCCCTACCGCCAAGGCGCCTGTGTGGGTGCCTGGGCACGCTATCGCCTGATAAAGGAGAACCATCATGAAACTCGCGATGTTCATGCAGCCTCTGCACCACAAGGGCTGGGACTACCATGAAATGTACGACCAGGACATAGCCTGTGTCGTCCACGCCGATCAGGTCGGCTACGACGAAATGTGGATCGGCGAGCACACCTCGCAGCGCACCGAGCCGATTACCAACGCCCTGCAGTTCATGTCCGCACTGATCCCGCTGACTCAGCGCATCAAGCTGTGCACCGGTGTGCTCAACTTGCCGCACCACCACCCGGCGCGCATTGCCGCCGATGCTGCCATGTTCGACCACATGAGCCGCGGCCGCTTCATCATGGGTATCGGCCCAGGGGGGTTGGCCTCCGACTTTGAAGTGTATGGCAGTAACGGCAAGGACCGTGGCCGGATGATGGTCGAGTGCTACGAGATGATCCGCAAGATCTGGAGCAGCAATGCACCCTACCAGTTCTCTGGCGAGTACTTCGATGTGTCGCTGGTGAATACGGTCAATCATGAGCTGGAGATCGGCTACATGCCCAAGCCGTTCCAGCATCCGTTCCCGCGCCCTGCCACGACCGCCATGAGCCCGTTCTCCAGCACTGCGAAACTGGCCGGCAGCAAGGACTGGGACCTGATGTCCGCGAACTTCAACCCGACCGCCACGGTAGCGTCGCACTGGCAGGCTTACCTCAAGGGTGCCGAGGAGGCCGGCCACCAGGCCGACCCGCGCAACTGGCGCGTGGCGCGCTCGGTATTCGTCGCAGACTCCAAGGCCCAGGCCGAGGATTACCTGGCTGATCCGAACTGCACCCTGCGGCGTTACTTCGAGTACATGATCGATAACCTCGCCAGCAACAACTACATGCAGATCTTCAAGACCCGCCCTGACATGACTGACGCCGAGGTCACGGTCGATCACTGCATCCGCGAGATGGTGATTTACGGGGATGCCGACAGCGTGGTCGAGCAATTGGTCGCCTTCAGTGAGCGGACCGGCCCGTTCGGCACCCTGATGACCACTTTCCACGAATGGGATGACGAGGCCTTGTGGCGCCGTTCGATGGAATTGACCGCCCGTGAAGTGATGCCACGACTGAGCCGTTACATGCAGCCGCGTCTCGATGCAGCCATGGCCGTCAGCGCCTGACTGATGCCTTCAGAACGTTTACCGATCCAAGGTGCAACATGACCCTAGCAGTTGATCCGAGCAACACCGACGAATACGCGCTCACGCCCAGCGAGCTGGCGCGCCTGCGTGAAAAGGCGCAGTTCATCCGCCTGGAAACCATCCGCCTCATCGAGATTGCCAAGGTTGGCCATTACACTTCGGTGTTTTCCGCGGCTGAGCTGTTCGCCGCGCTTTACTACGACGTGATGTCCCTGCGGCATGGCGAGCCCAAGTGGCCGCTGCGCGACCGATTCATGATGGGCAAGGGCCACGCCGCCGTGGGCCTGTTCCCGGTGCTGGTGGAGTGGGGCTTCTTCGACAAGGAGATCCTCGACGGCTACACCCGCCTGGGCAACCCGCTGGGTGACCACCCGGACATGCGCAAGGTGCCCGGCGTGGACTTCTCCTCAGGCTCCATCGGCCATGCGCTGTCGGGCGGTTTGGGCATGGCGATGGCCGGGCGCATGCTCGGCCAGGACTTCACTACGTTTGTCATGGTCGGCGACGGTGAAATGCAGGAGGGCCAGGTGTGGGAAGCGGCCATGGCCGCCTCGCATCACAAGGTAGGCAACCTGGTGGCGATCGTCGATCGCAACGGTTTCCAGCTCGATGGCAGCGTTGACGATGTGATTGGTGTCGAGCCACTGGCTGACAAATGGCGTGCGTTCGGCTGGGAGGTCTACGACGTCGATGGCCACGACCTGGCCGCGCTGACCCCTCTGTTGCGGCGCATCAAGGCTGAAAAGGGCCGTGAGAAGCCAGTGTGCATCATTGCCCAGACCCTCAAAGGTAAAGGCGTCTCGTATATGGAGACGGAACCTGGCTGGCACCTGGGCTACCTGGACCCTGAAGACGCGCAACGCGCCATCGACGAAATCAAGAGCAAGGTGATCTGATCATGAATACTGCCCCCCTGTCCCCCAACTCCTGGCAGTACCGTGCCCTCAATACCCAAACGCCTGGCCTGGATGCGTTGTCCGATGCTTTGCTGGCGTTGGTCGAGCAGGGCGAACCGGTGGTCGCTGGTACTGCGGACCTTCAATACTCCAACGGCCTGGCCAAATTCGCTCAGTTTCATCCGGAGCGCTTCGTGCAGTTCGGTATCTCCGAGCAGAACATGGTGTCGTGCGCCGCCGGTATGGCTGCGGTCGGCATGAAGCCGTTCGTGGCCACCTTTGCTTCGTTCTTGCCGCTTTTGTGCTGCGAGCAGATCCGCATGGATGTCGCTTACTCGGCGCTACCGGTGCGCCTGATTGGCCACCACGCCGGGATATCCCTGGGCTTCTATGGAACCTCGCACCATGCCACCGAAGACCTGGCGATCATGCGCGCGATTGCTGACATCACCATCGTCGCACCGGCCGATGCCAACCAGCTCAAGGCCGCGATCAAGGCCTCGGCCAATCACCCGCAGCCGATCTACTTCCGCATCCAGCGCGGGCGTGACCCGGTGGTGTACGAAGAAGAACCTGTGTTCGAGTTTGGTAAGGCCACCACGTTGCTTACCGGTGACGAGCTGACCATCATCGCCACAGGCTCGACTGTGCACCCGGCACTGCAGGCGGCCAAGGCGCTCAATGCCCAGGGGCGTTCGGTGGGGGTACTGGACATGACCACGGTCAAACCGCTGGATGTGGAGGCTGTTTTGCGCGTGGCGCGCCAAAGCCGGGCGATCCTTACCGTCGAGGAGCACAACATCATCGGTGGCCTGGGGGGCGCTGTGTGCGAGGTGATCGCCGAGGCTGGCATTGGCACGCGCATCCGCCGTCATGGCATCTATGACGAGTACAGCCTGATCGCGCCGCCTACCCACCTCTATCGTCACTACAAGCTGGATGCCGAAGGCATCGAGAGCGTGGCGAGAGAGTTGATCGACTAACCTGCAGCTGCAGTTCACCCACTGCAGTGCCAGCACGCTCCTACGGCGACCATCTCGACGTCTGTAGGGGTGTGTTGGGCACACTCGGCAGGGTTGGCCTGCTGAGCCTTTCCTGCGACTGACAACTTCAACAGAACCCCAATAAACCTTTTTTCGCCGCGATCGCGCGGCGGGTGAGCGCGTGTCTGACGCCCTTGCCGTGGACGGCTGTCGCCCGCAGAAAACTGATCGCCCGCAACAAAAAAACAACAAAGCGGAGCACCACCATGAAACTGAAGTTCCTCACCACCCTTGCCGGGGCGTCCCTGGCTACCCTCGTACTGCCGGCTTATGCCCTGGAGTTCACGGGCTACCTCCGAACCGTTGCCGGCGGCGCCTCCAGCGGCGGCAGCCAGAGCTGCTTTCAGCTTCCCGGCTCACCCTCGAAGTACCGCTTGGGCAACGAGTGTGAACAGCTCGCCGAACTGCAATTGGCTCAAGACCTGATCAAGCCTGGCGACGGCTCGACTTTGAGTGTGGTGGGTATGGCCCAGCTGTTCGCAGGCTATGGCCACACTCCACGGTTTACAGGCGAGCACGGCTATTCTCGAATGGTGCAGATGTACGCCCAGTGGCGCGACATGCCGGTACTCAATGGTGGCGCGTTCTGGGCCGGCCGGCGCTACTACCGACGTAACGACATTCACATCTCCGACTATTTCTACTGGAACCAGAGCGCCACAGGCTTTGGCGTTGACGAAGTGGCCATTGGCGACCTTAGGTACAGCTATGTGTTCTCGCGCAAGGACAACCTGTTTCAGGAGCCCTACATCAACCGCCACGATTTCAATGTCGGTGGCTTCAAGAGCAACTCGGGGGGAGAGCTGGAGTTCGGCGTGAGTTATCTGCAACGGCCCGACAGCCGCGGTGCTCACAGCGGGTGGTCAGTGGCGGCGCAGCACAAGCAGCGGGGCATTTTCGGCGGGTTGAACACCTTCGCCCTGCAATACGGCCGTGGCCCCGGCACAGCCTTGGGATACACCGGTGACCCTACCCTGGACAACGGCAACCAGAGCTGGCGTGCAGTGGAGTACTTCGACTGGCAACTGACGCCGCGTTTCGGTGGGCAGTTCCAGGTGGTCTACCAGAAGGACCGTCGCCCTGATGGAAATGACCAGGACTGGCTGTCGCTGGGCGTGCGCCCAGTGTACGCATTCGGCGACCATTTCAAGCTGATCACGGAGCTTGGCCGCGACCAGATCGATGCCCCCGGCGGCACACGCAAGCTGACCAAGATCACCGTCGCGCCCACGTGGTCACCGGCAGGGCCGGGCTTCTGGCAGCGACCGGAGGTACGCCTTTACTACACCCATGCACGCTGGAACCATGCCGCTCAGCGCGCCGCCAATGAGAGTGCGGCGGGCTCGGCGCTGTCTGAAAGCGGTGCTTTCGGCAATGCGCTGCATGGCAGTAACTTCGGGGTGCAGGTGGAGTATTGGTGGAAGTGAGGCAGTAGTGGGGCGGGTGTGGGGGGGGGCCCGCACTCGCCCGATCGCGATCCGGTTTGCCTGTAAGTGGGGGGCTGACTAAACCGGTTGTCTTACCAATGCACGCTGGTCGTGCGCAGCCACTGGTGAATTGACTCACGCTTGGGCTGCCAGCCCAGCAACTGTCGCGCATTTACCGCCCGTACGCGGCTGTTTGAGCCAATCGCAAAGCGGGCCCAGTCACCTAGCTCGGCAATCGCCTCGTCCGCCGGCCAGCTCTCGATACGCCCTTCGTAACCTAGTGCGTGGCTGATGGAAGTCGCGATCTCGATGAACGAAGCCTCGCCGTTCTCGGCAAAGAACAACGACGCCGAAGGTGCCTTTTCCAAGGCCAGTCGATACAACTCGGCAAGGTCCTCAATGTGTACGTTGGACCACCGGTGTACGCCCTCGCCTAGGTAAGCACCAGCGCTGAACTGGCGCGACTTGGCCAGCAGCTTGGGCAACTGGTCGCTGGCGGTCGGTAGGCCCAGTGCATCGCCGTAGATCATGGTCGGGCAGAACACAATGGCGCGGATGCCCAGCTCCACGCCGGCATTGCGCACGCGTTGGTTGATCGCCACACGGTCACGACGGATGTCCATCGGCTCGAACGGCGTCTCGTCGGTGAAGATTGCCTCCCGCTCGTAGGCACCGCGCGCGTCGTCGCCGACCACGCTGGAGCCAGAAGTGTGGATGAACGGTTTACCGCTGCCACGAAGGGCGTTGATGAAGGTCTCGACGCTGGCCCGGTGGTCGGAATCGGCGGTGTGCACCACGGCGTCGGCGGCCTGGGCTTGCTGGGTGAGGATGTAGGTGTCATCCAGGGTGCCCAGTACTGGGGTGATGCCCAAGGCTTGCAGGGCATCGCGTTTGGCAGGATCACGGATCAGGCCGGTGACCTCGTGCCCGGCGTCTGCCAGGTACTTGGCTACCGAGCCACCGATGTAGCCTGAAGCGCCGGTAATGAAGATTTTCATCGTGGACCTTTCTTATTGATGAGTGGAGGTAAGCATCTGTGTTGCAGGCCTACGGTAAGAACTTGCCGAAGGCGCGACCAGCCGCTAGCCACGCACAACTCTTGTGACGTCGAT
This sequence comes from Pseudomonas sp. LFS074, assembly GCF_047978165.1. Classification (NCBI taxonomy): domain Bacteria; kingdom Pseudomonadati; phylum Pseudomonadota; class Gammaproteobacteria; order Pseudomonadales; family Pseudomonadaceae; genus Pseudomonas; species Pseudomonas sp. LFS074. The sequence goes on from NZ_JBFPFV010000001.1 coordinate 839,437, forward strand.
TCGTATCAACATTTGCTGAATGGTGTTTGCACGGGAAGTGAATACGGCTGTCACGCCGATTCGTAATAGATTCCTGGCAAGAACAACTACAAAAGGTACGGCATCATGGATTACCAACTGGTCGGCAAGAATGTCCTGATCACCGGCGGCGCCACGGGTATCGGCAAGGCCATTGCCCAGTGCTTCCTGGACGAGGGCGCTCATGTGGTAGTCAGTGGGTTGACTGAGGCAATGGTTGCCGAAGCTTGCGAAGCCCTCGGCCCTCGCTGCAGCGGTCTGGCCGGCGATCTGACCCAACCGGGTATTGCCGAGCGCCTTGTCGAGCAGGCGCGGCACAACGGCCCCATCGATTACTTGATCAACTGTGTCGGCATCTTCGAGGTGCGCGACTTCTTCGAGACGGACGACGCGCAGTGGTTTCGCTATTTCGACGTGAACGTCATGACGGCGGTGCGCATGACTCGCCTGGTGCTGGCCGAGATGCTGGCCGCGGGCGAGGGCTCGGTGGTGTTCATCAGCAGTGAGTCGGGTGTCAAGCCGCAGCCGTGGATGGTCCACTACGGTGCCATGAAGTCTTGCCTGTTAGGCGTATCCCGTGCCTTGGCCGAACTGACCAAGGGAACTGCGGTGCGGGTCAACAGCATCCTGCCGGGGCCTACCAGCACTGAGGCGGTGCGCCGTTACCATGCCGAGATCGCGGAGGAAAAAGGCATCAGCGCCCAGCAGGTGGTGGCTGATTACTTCGACCAGACCGAGCCTACCTCGTTGATCCGTCGCATGATCGAGCCGGAGGAGGTGGCCCGCAGTGTGGTGCACCTGGCCGCATCGCCCGCTCTCAATGGGATGGCGATGCGGGTGGAGGGTGGAACTATTCGCAGCATACTTTGACGTCAGTTATCGCCGACTATCAAGCCGCCATGGTCACTTTCCGGCGCCACAGCAACCAGGCCAGCGGCAGGTTCACCAGTAAGGCGGCAGCCACACCAGCCCAGGGGGTGAGCGCCAGTTGGCCGTTTTCCACTAGCACGCTACCTGCCCGTTCGCCCAGGGTGATGCCCAGGTTGAATGCCGAGATGTTCAATCCCGAAGCGAAGTCCACCGCCTTTGGCGTATGCAAGCGGGCAGTGGACAACATGCCGGTCTGAAACGCTGGAGTCATGCCGAAGGCAACGATGCCCCAGACGAACACGGTGATCACCATCAAGACTTTGTACGGTAGCGACAGTGCCAGGGCCACCAGTGTCAGCGCCAATACGCCGAACAGCAGCCGCAAGGTACGTTCCCAGCCCAGGCTATCGGACAGCCGGCCACCCAGCAGGTTGCCGATCATGGTTGCCACACCGAACACCAGCAGCAGCACGCTGGCGCTGCTGGCCGAGAACCCGGTGATGTCTGTCAGGATTGGCGTGATGAAGGTGAATGCCGAGAAGCTTGCACCGAAGCCAAGGACAGTGACCGACATCATTGCCCAGATCGCCGGGCTGCGCAGTGCAGCCAACTGCCCCAGGGCATTGCCGGCCTTGCTGGCCGGTTGTCGTGGTAGCCAAACTGCGGTGGCCAGCAGCGCAAGCAGGGCCAGCAACGCCACCGCATAGAACGGCAGGCGCCAACCGAGGGCGTTGCCAAGGTAGCTGCCCAGCGGCACACCAATGACCATCGCCAGGGTCAGGCCGGCGAACATCACTGCGATCGCCTTGCTGGCCTGGCCTTCACGTGCCAAGCCAGCCGCTACGGTAGCGCCGATGGCGAAGAAGCTGCCGTGCGCCAGCGCGGTGATGATTCGCCCCAACAACAAGATCGGATAATTCGGCGCTAAGGCCGAGACCAGGTTCCCCAGCAGGAACACGCCGATCAGCATCATCAGCACGGTTTTTTTCGGGAAGCGGCCCAGGCCGATGACGATGAACGGTGTGCCGATGGCCAAGGCCAGGGCATACAGCCCAACCAGGCTGCCGGCGCTAGCGAGGGAGATCGCGAAGGCGGTCGAGATCGACGGCAGAATACCGACGATGATGAATTCGGCGACGCCAATTGCGAAGGCGGTGATCGCCAGGGTGAGGATGCCGGGATGCAGCCCGGTGCTGGATCTGCTCATGTTCAGTACTCCGGATTCGAGAATCGCAAGACGATAAGGTGCCTTCGCCGGAGTTCTGGTTCTTGTGGGGGCGGGGGAGGCGGCCGGGCTGGCATTTATGATTGTTGCCCGGCAGACGCGTGAGGTGTGCGTCAACGGGCTCTACTGTGGGGGATACGATGCGGGATGAATATCCGGTGAAGGGGCACATCATTTGTGATCTCGGTTCACATGCGCGAGATCAAGTCACGTTCCTTGGCCGTTGCTACCTGCTGGAAAAACAAAACCCCTTGAAGCGTAGGCCTCAAGGGGTTCGTGGTTGCAGCAGGCTACCGCTTAGACGTTGAAGCGGAAGTGCATCACGTCGCCGTCTTTGACGATGTAGTCCTTGCCTTCCAAGCGCCATTTACCGGCTTCCTTGGCACCGCTTTCACCCTTGAACTGGATGAAGTCATCATAGGCCACCACTTCAGCGCGGATGAAGCCTTTTTCGAAGTCGGTGTGGATCACGCCTGCGGCTTGTGGTGCGGTGGCACCTACGCGTACGGTCCAGGCACGTACTTCCTGCACGCCGGCAGTGAAGTAGGTCTGCAGGTTCAGCAGCTCGTAACCGGCGCGGATCACGCGGTTCAGGCCAGGCTCTTCCAGGCCCAGGGCCTCGAGGAACATGTCCTTCTCTTCACCGTCTTCCAGCTCGGCGATTTCTGCCTCGATCTTGTTGCACACCGGCACCACTACCGCGCCTTCTTCCTCGGCGATGGCCTTGACCACGTCCAGGTGCGGGTTGTTGTCGAAGCCGTCTTCGGCCACGTTGGCGATGTACATCACCGGCTTGCTGGTCAGCAGGTGGAAGCCACGAATGACAGCTTTTTCGTCGTCAGCCATGTGCTTCATCAGGCTGCGTGCAGGCTTGCCTTCGGTGAAGTGCGGGATCAGCTTTTCCAGTATTGCCTTCTGCGCCAAGGCTTCCTTGTCGCCGCCTTTGGCGTTGCGGGCTACTTTCTGCAGCTGCTTTTCGCAGCTGTCGAGGTCGGCGAAGATCAGTTCGAGGTCGATGATCTCGATGTCACGCTTGGGGTCGACGCTGTTGGAAACGTGGATCACGTTCTCGTCTTCGAAGCAGCGCACCACGTGGGCAATGGCGTCGGTCTCGCGGATGTTGGCGAGGAACTTGTTGCCCAGGCCTTCGCCTTTCGACGCACCGGCAACCAGGCCGGCGATGTCGACGAATTCCATGGTGGTCGGCAGGATGCGGTTTGGCTTGACGATTTCAGCCAGCGCAGCCAAACGAGCGTCGGGCATAGGCACGATGCCGCTGTTTGGCTCGATGGTGCAGAAAGGGAAGTTCTCCGCCGCGATGCCAGACTTGGTCAGGGCGTTGAACAGGGTGGACTTGCCGACGTTGGGCAGGCCGACGATGCCGCAATTGAAACCCATGGGTATTCCCCTCTCTAAAGGAAATCAGGCCTTCTGGCTGTGCAGCTCGCGCATCGCCTTGGCGAAATCGCCGGCAAGCACGTCCGGCAGCACGCCGAGGGCAAAATCGATGCTGGCGTCGAGCTTCTCCTGCTCGGCGCGCGGCGCGCGGCCCAGGACGAAGTTGGATACCAGTTTGGCGTCACCCGGGTGGCCGATGCCAAGCCGCAGGCGGTGGAAGTCGTTCTGGTTACCGAGCTGCGCGATGATGTCGCGCAGGCCGTTATGCCCACCATGGCCGCCGCCGCGCTTGAGCTTGGCAACGCCTGGGGGCAGGTCGAGTTCGTCGTGTGCCACCAGGATCGCTTCCGGCTTGATGCGGAAGAAATTGGCCAAGGCCGCCACGGACTGACCGCTGCGGTTCATGTAGGTGGTAGGGATCAACAAACGAACGTCGTTGCCCTGATGGCTGAATTTAGCCGTCAGGCCGAAATATTTTTTGTCAGCAGTCAGCGAAACTCGCTGGGCGCTGGCAATGCGTTCAACGAAAAGAGCCCCTGCGTTATGCCGGGTCTGTTCGTATTCGGGGCCGGGGTTACCCAGGCCAACGATCAACTGGATGGCGGTCACGTCAGGGGCTCTTCCTTGGAGTTGGTGGGTTACAGTGCGCGCGGCACTGTAACCCGATCAACGCCGGCGTGCGAGTGGATTACTCGGCAGCGCCTTCTGCTTCTGGAGCAACGCGTGGAGCGTGAACGTTGGCAACAGCTTTGTCATCACCGTGGGCCAGAGCGACGAACTCTACGCCTTTCGGAGCTTTCAGGTCCGACAGGTGGATGATGGTGCCGACTTCGGCGTTGGCCAGGTCAACTTCGATGAACTCAGGCAGGTCTTTGGCTTCGCAGGAAACTTCGATCTCGGAAACAACGTGCGAGATCTCGCCGCCTTTCTTGACCGGGGCTTCTTCACCGATGAAGTGAACCGGAACCTTGGCAGTCAGCTTCTGGCCAGCAACGACGCGAACGAAGTCGGCGTGCATGATGAAGCCTTTGGCTGGGTGGCGCTGCATGGCCTTGACCACGACGTTCTGCTTGGCGCCGTCGACGTTCAGTTCGATAACGTGGCTGTAGGCAGCTTCGTTTTCGAACAGTTTGGCGATTTCCTTGGCCACGATGGTCAGGGATTGGGCTTCTTTATCGCCACCGTAAACAACGGCAGGGATGCTGGCGGCGTGACGCAGGCGGCGGCTCGCACCTTTCCCCAGGTCAGTACGCGCTTGGGCGTTCAGGATGAAGTCAGTCATTTTGTTTCTCCAAAATAGCCTCCCGTATGGCGTTTGCGACCAGCGCCAGACGGGGATGGCAAAAAAGCCCCGCCCCAACACAGGTTGGGGCGGGGCGCTTCACATCAACACGTGTCCCGCTTAGCGGAACATCGCGCTGATCGATTCTTCGTTGCTGATGCGGCGTACCGCTTCAGCGACAACCGGTGCGATATCCAGCTGGCGGATACGGTCACAGGCTTGAGCAGCGGCGGACAGCGGTACGGTGTTGGTCACCACCAGCTCGTCCAGTACCGACTTCTCGATGTTCTCGATCGCGCGGCCCGACAGGACAGGGTGCGTGCAGTAGGCGTAAACCTTGGCAGCGCCGTGCTCTTTCAGGGCTTTGGCCGCGTGGCACAGGGTGCCGGCGGTGTCGACCATGTCGTCTACCAGGATGCAAGTGCGCCCTTCGACGTCGCCGATGATGTGCATAACCTCGGAGTGGTTAGCCTTTTCGCGGCGTTTGTCGATGATACCCAGGTCGACGCCCAGGGACTTGGCGACAGCGCGTGCGCGCACGACACCACCGATGTCCGGGGAGACGATCATCAGGTTCTCGAAACGCTGGTCTTCGATGTCGTCGACCAGTACGGGCGAGCCGTAGATGTTGTCGACGGGGATATCGAAGAAGCCTTGGATCTGGTCAGCGTGCAGGTCGACGGTGAGTACACGGTCGATACCTACGACAGTGAGCATGTCAGCGACGACTTTGGCGCTGATGGCTACACGTGCCGAACGCGGACGGCGGTCCTGGCGGGCATATCCGAAGTAAGGAATCACGGCGGTGATTCGGGAGGCTGAGGAGCGGCGGAAGGCGTCGGCCATCACTACCAGTTCCATCAGATTATCGTTGGTCGGGGCACAGGTCGGCTGAATAATGAAAACGTCTTTACCGCGAACATTTTCATTGATCTCAGTGCTGATCTCGCCGTCGGAGAATTTACCGACAGAGACGTCACCGAGAGGGATATGCAGCTGACGTACGACACGCCGAGCCAGATCGGGGTTAGCGTTCCCCGTAAAGACCATCATCTTGGACACGCGCAGTACCTGAAGGCTGAGGGTATACCTGGATGAGTATAAGGAAAATGGCAGGGGCGGCTGGATTCGAACCAACGCATGGCAGGATCAAAACCTGCTGCCTTACCGCTTGGCGACGCCCCTGTATCTGTTGCTGCGAACGCTTATGCGCTCGACTTCTTGACCAGACTTTGCAGCTTGCGATGCAACATCGAAATATTGCTTCCTTTCGCCACAAACCCTGTTTGGGTCGCTGAAAGAAGGGCCAGAACTTTATCAGCTTCGGCTTTGCTTGGGAAGGCCCCAAACACACAACTTCCAGTGCCGGTTAGCCGAGCCTCAGTGAATTTCCCCAGTGAATTCAACGCATTGCGAACTTCTGGGTAATTCTGCTCTACCACCGGTTGGCAGTCATTTCGACTGTTTCCCTCGGGAACGGGGCGCATCTTAAGGGGGAGTGAATCACGTGTCAACTGTGGATGTGAAAAAATTTCTACTGTGCTGACAGACACTTGCGGCACCAGTACGACATACCAGGGCTCGATCGGGTCGACCGGTGTCAGTTGCTCGCCCACACCTTGGGCGAACGCCGCATGGCCGCGTACGAACACCGGCACGTCGGCGCCCAGGCTCAGGCCCAGTGCGGCCAGGCGGTCTTCGTCCCAATCCAGTTGCCACAGGTGGGCGAGGGCCAGCAGGGTGGTGGCGGCATCCGAGCTGCCGCCGCCGATGCCGCCGCCCATGGGCAGCACCTTGGTCAGCCAGATATCGGCACCGAGTGCGGTGCCTGATTGTTCTTGCAGCTTGCGCGCGGCGCGCACGATCAGGTTGCTGTCGTGGGGGACGGCCTCGATCTCGGTGTGCAGGCGGATCACGCCGTCTTCACGCAGGGCGAAGCTCAGTTCGTCGCCGTGGTCGAGGAACTGGAACACCGTTTCCAGCTCGTGGTAACCGTCGGCGCGGCGGCCGATGATGTGCAACCACAGGTTGAGCTTGGCCGGGGCGGGCAGGGTGAGCGTGTGCATAGGGTCAGTGCCCCAGCTGGCGCGGTTGCCAGTCCTTGACCACCAGGGTCACGTCCAGGTCCTTGCCGTGCAGTTTCAGGCGCTCGGGCAGCCAGTAACCGTTTTGTTCGGTGTAGCTCAGGTACTGTACCTGCCAGCCATCCTGATCGAGGCTGGCCAGGCGGCTGTCACCATCCAGGGTCAGCTTGCTCTTGCTGTCGGGGGCAGGCAGGCCGCGCACCCACCAGACCAGGTGCGAGACTGGCAGCTGCCAGCCCAGTTGTTCTTCAAGCAGGGCTTCGGGGCTTGTGGCCTCGTAGCGGCCCTGGTTGGCCACTTCGAGCACCACGCCACCTGGGCGCCCGGTCAGGCGTGCGGCGCCACGGCCCAGCGGGCCGGCCAGGCGAATGTCGTAGTAGTCCTGGCGTTGCAGCCAGAACAGGGTGCCGCTGCCGGAGTCGCGCGGGGCGCGGATGCCGACCTTGCCGTTGATCTGCCAGCCATCGAGGCTGCTCAGCTGTTCTTTATGGGCGCGCCACTGCTGCGGGTCGCCGTGACCCTGCAGGGCTTCTCGGCTACCGAAGCCGGCACAGCCGGCCAGCAGGGCGATAAGGGTGAAGGTGATGCAATGGCGCAGGAACATGGCGTTAAAGAGTCTCGGATCCGGTCAGGCGCAAAATGGTCTTGCGCAGGATGGGGCTGTCGGCCTGGGCTTCGAAGCCCTTCGCCCAGACCTGGCGGGCTTCACGGCGCTTGCCATTGGCCCACAGCACTTCGCCCAGGTGAGCGGCCACTTCGTGGTCGGGGAAGCTGGCAAAGGCCTGGCGCAGGTAGGTTTCCGCTGCGTCGAGGTTGCCCAGGCGGTAGCTGACCCAGCCCAGGCTATCGAGCACTGCCGGGTCGTCCGGGGTCAGCTGGTGGGCTTTGTCGATCAGTGCCTTGGCTTCGGTATAGCGAGTGGTGCGGTCGGCCAGGGTGTAGCCCAGGGCGTTCAGGGCCATGGCGTTTTCTGGCTCGCGGGCGATGATGGCGCGCAGGTCTTTCTCCATTTGCGCCAGGTCGTCGCGCTTTTCGGCCAGCATGGCGCGGGTGTACAGCAGGTTGAGGTCGTCCGGGTAGCGCTGGATGGCTTGCTGCAGCACCTGGCTGGCCTGGGCGTCCTTGTTGTTGTTGCTGTAGCTTTCCGATTCGATCAGGTACAGCTGGATGGCGTAGTCTGGCTGGGCTTCGCGGGCTTCGGCAAGCAGGCGCGAGGCCTCGCTGCTGCGGCCGTTGGCGATCAGGATGTCGGCCTGGCGCAGTTGTGCCGGCAAGTAGTCGGGGCCAGGGCCGACCAGGGCGTACTCACGCAGGGCGCCAGCAGGGTCGTGGCGCTCCTCGCGGATGCGGCCCAGGTTCAGGTGTGCGGCGTCGACGTTGCTCTCACGCTCGATCAATTCCTGCAGGTAGCCTTCGGCTTCATCCCAGTCTTTGTTCTCCAGACACACCAAGGCCAACGAGTAGCGCAGTTCGTCATCATCGGGGTATTGCTGGACCAGGCTGAGGAACTCGCCCTTGGCATCGGCGATGCGGTCCTGTTCGACCAGGGTGCGGGCGTAGGTCAGGCGCAGGCGTTTGTCGTCCGGGTTGTCGCGGATTGCGCCGCGCAGCAGTGGCAGAGCCTCCGGACCACGGTCCAGGGCCTGCAACAGGCGAGCGCGCAGGAGGATCGGGGCAATTTCGCCGTTTTGAGCCGGGTGCGATTCGAGCAGCTCCAGGGCTTCTTCGGCCTTGCCGTCCTGGTTCAGCAACAAGGCCTTGCCGAATACCAGTTGGCCGTTGTCAGGGTATTTCACCAGCAGGCGCTCGAAGCTTTGCAGCAGGCCGTCGCGGGTGCTCTGGTCGGTTTCGGCCGCAGACAGGGCGAGGAAGTCGAAGTGGGTGTCGCCCTGGCCCTGTAGAACCTTTTCCATGTAGGCCATGGAGTCGTCATAGCGGCCAGCGCGGGCCAGTTGGATGGCGGCGGCACGTTGGGCGTCGAGGTTCTGCGGGTCGTTACGGGCCCAGACTAATGCATTGTCCAGCGACGGCTCGTCAGCACCGAGGTATTCGGCAATGCGGTAGGCGCGCTCGGAAACCCCAGGGTCCTGGGTTTTTGCCGCCTGGTCGGTGTAGTTGGCCAGGGCGATGTCGAAGCGGTTGCGCTGGCCGGCCAGCTCGGCTACCAACAGGCTATAGAGTGTGTCCTGCTTGAACGAGCCATACACCACGGGCTTTTCCGCCTCGCCCTTGCCGGCTTCGGCGACGGGAGGCTCGGCTTTTTGCGGGGCCAGGCTCTGGCAGCCCTGGAGCAGGGCGAAGGCAAGCAGCAATGCGTATGGTTTGTTCATAGAAAGGCTTATAGGAGGACTCACCGGCGGTCGGAGCATGATGACACAAGCGCGGGGGCAAACCCACCTGCGAAGGTCGTGGTTTACAGCCTGGGTGGTGCAGGTGTGGGACAACAGGCTAAGGCATGGGTTCGTTGCAGTGCGGCTCGGGCTCAGAATGCCTGTTCCGCGAGAGGGTATGGGGATGTTCGCCTCTTTTGCACTTTGAACTAGCCTCGTTCGAGGTATCTTGTGACGCATTCGAAGATGATTAATGATGACACTGAGAGCATGAGGTGGTACCAGAAAAAGAGGATCAGGCGCTTGGTTCTCTGGGGGAAATTTTTTATGTCAGAGATATCTGCCAGATTACGGCGCAGGTAAAAATTCGGGGTCGACAGCATTCCTGCTATCATGCAAAGTCTCATCGTTTTGCCGAAAACGCCTGCCGTAGAGTACGCTGAGCGGTTTCCTTGTACGAATTTGCAATTTGTCAAAAGCGTCTCGAAGCTTTCAACGTGCCGATATGCGATATAGGTCAGTGCGGAAACACTGAAAAGCAGCGAGATCAGAACAAGAAAAGAGATGATTATCCATAAAGTGCTTGTCATTCACCTGAGACCTCGTACAAAAGTTCTCCGAGCCTTGCTCCCTGTGTTTTGCCGACATCACCTACTAGCATGCCTCCAGTCGCCCCCCCAATGACTGCACACGCGAGTGTGCCGAGGCCTCTTGTAGGAACACCAATCGCTATACAAAGTTGCTCAATAGCATAGCTACCCAGATACGCGCCACCCGCGGCTCCTCCTAGACTTCCGGCTAATGAAGCGCCTTCAATATATGCTGCTTTCCTGCAAGCGTCTTGCCGCCCTAATGTGCATGCCTTCTGAATATCTAATCCAATAGACGCAACCTCTAGCGATATGCCTAAATAGGTACCTTTTTTTATCAGGTTGGCAGCCTTGCCCACTCCGGCAACCTTATCCGCATACCCTGCAATTTCTCCTGTATGCAAATAGCTTTTCGTGGAGATGCCAAGGGTTCTTTTAATCGACCCTTGGTTTCGCAGGCTCGTACCGAACGCGGCCATTTTGCTCAACTGCTCATCCAGCCTCCCAAATAGCGCCGCTCGCTTGGCATAGAACTGATCGCGCGCTTTGAACGTCCCAGAACTCATGTGCTCCTGATACAGTTTCTCAATTTCCAGCAACGTGTCTTGAGTGGCCTTCAGGTATCTGCTCCACCCATCGCTGACCACGCCTGCACCCATGGATGCATGGGCGAGCAGGCTCTTCAGCAACTCGAAGTTCTCAAGAAAGAACTCGTCGGCACCTTGCCCGCTGCGCATTAGCCCCATGTGCGTAGCGGCAGCCTTTGCCATCAGATACGCCTCCTGGCTAGTACATGAAGGCGTGGACCAGTCACCGACAATGACCAGTTCGCCGCTTCTGACCACACTGTTGTAAATGTGTGAGTTCAGTACATCGAACTTGCTGGCCGAATGCCCGCTCAGGGCAAGGCCAGCCTTGAGTGTGTGGTAGTTCTGCATTTTGGGGTTGATGAACGCGCGAGCTTCGGTCATGGCAATTTCCTCACGCGTATTTCTTGTTGCCGATCCGGTCCCAACCGCCGGCAATATTGCCGCCGCCCGAACCGTCGATACGCTTCTGTAAGGTGTAGGTGGTCTTGATCCTTCCGTAATCGAGGCGAACTACCTCGACAGGCACGCCATCGGCAGCACTCTGTGTGTAGTCTGCAATGATCACTTCTTCGAGAATAATCTCGTAATACTTGAGCTTGTCGCCGCCCGCGCGGCACAGTGCGAGTTTGACCTCCTTGAGATGCTGCCCTGCGCAGCTGGCCTCCATGAGCTTGCAACTGGCGCTGTCGAGAAACTTGGTAAAAGTGAAGTGGCTCACCTCGGCGCGCCCCGAAGTGGCGCCCCCTGCCGAGCTGGCAGTGGCGGAAGTGCTTTGGCTTACACCGAAGTCATAACCGGTGACTTCAATCCATTTGCTGTGCTTTTCATCCAGAGCTTCGCCCGCGATGTCGTCGATTTTTATATAAGCGTCAAATGCCATGCTTATCTCTCCTTGGCAATCATTTTCAGGGGTGATGCTGATGGGGAACTTGACCCGGTCAGTGATTGGCAAGGCTAGGCACGGATATTGGGCAAGGCAATAGAGGGGGGCTGACTTTAGGAAATGGACTACAAGGTTGTGGATAACTTTGCCAAGGGTGTATCGCTAAGTTTAATTAATAGGTGTTTTTTGTAGGAAATTTGTCACATTACCAGCGCGCAGGTCGAGGAGCGCGGCGCGGGGGGGGACCGGAGATAATCGCTTTGCCTGCCCTGGCCTCTTCGCGGGCAAGCCCGCTCCTACAGGATTCGTGCTTGCATCGGCTGCGGCGCTCTGCCGAGAGGGCTGTGGACAGAGCTGCCTTGGGGCCCGGTCGGCCAGGGCTATCACGACAATAGCGAACGGTGGTTGTCCTAAAACCTGCGAAAGAGGACAATTATCGGCTTCCCGTCACAACCAGCGACCTTGCATGGCCTTTCTTGCACTTGGTATCAACCATAAGACTGCCTCGGTAGACGTACGCGAGCGCGTGGCGTTTACCCCAGAGCAGCTGGTAGACGCCCTGCAGCAGCTCTGCCGACTGACATCCAGCCGCGAAGCGGCGATCCTGTCGACCTGCAACCGCAGCGAGCTTTATATAGAGCAGGACCACCTGTCCGCCGACGCCGTGCTGCAATGGCTGGCCGACTATCACCGCCTCAGCCTCGACGAGCTGCGTGCCAGTGCCTACGTGCACGAAGAGCACGATGCCGTGAAGCACATGATGCGCGTGGCCTCGGGGCTGGACTCGCTGGTACTCGGCGAACCACAGATCCTCGGCCAGATGAAGTCCGCCTACGCCGTGGCCCGCGAAGCCGGTACCGTCGGGCCGTTGCTCGGTCGCCTGTTCCAGGCCACCTTCAGTGCCGCCAAGCAGGTGCGTACCGACACCGCCATCGGCGAAAACCCGGTGTCGGTGGCGTTTGCCGCGGTCAGCCTGGCCAAGCAGATCTTCGCCGACCTGGGCCGTAGCCAGGCCTTGCTGATCGGCGCCGGCGAAACCATCACCCTGGTCGCCCGCCACTTGCACGAGCAGGGCGTACGCCGAATCGTGGTGGCCAACCGTACCCTGGAGCGAGCCAGCATCCTGGCCGAACAGTTCGGCGCGCATGCGGTGCTGCTGGCAGACATCCCCCAGGAACTGGCCAACAGCGACATCGTCATCAGCTCCACCGCCAGCCAGCTGCCGATCCTGGGCAAGGGCGCGGTCGAAAGCGCACTGAAACAGCGCCGGCACAAGCCCATCTTCATGGTCGACATCGCCGTACCACGCGACATCGAAACCGAAGTAGGCGAGTTGGACGATGTCTACCTGTACACCGTCGACGACCTGCACGACGTGGTGGCGGAAAACCTCAAGAGCCGCCAGGGCGCAGCCCAGGCCGCCGAAGAGCTGGTTACCGTTGGGGCAGAGGACTTCATGCTGCGCCTGCGTGAACTGGCGGCGGTGGATGTACTCAAGGCCTACCGGCAGCAAAGCGAGCGCCTTCGCGACGAAGAACTGCAAAAGGCCCAGCGCCTGCTGGCCAACGGCGGCAACCCCGAAGACGTGCTGGCCCAATTGGCCCGGGGCCTGACCAACAAACTCCTGCATGCCCCCAGCGTGCAGTTGAAAAAGCTCTCGGCCGAGGGGCGCGTCGATGCGCTGGCCATGGCCCAGGAACTCTTTGCCCTCAACGAGGGCTCGACGGACAAATCCCCGCAATGAAAGCGTCGCTGCTGAACAAACTGGATATTCTCCAGGACCGCTTCGAAGAACTCACCGCACTGCTCGGTGATGCCGAGGTCATTTCCGACCAGACGCGCTTTCGCGCGTATTCCCGCGAATACGCCGAAGTCGAGCCGGTCTACGCTGCTTATAAAGAGTGGTGCAAAGTCCAGGGCGACCTTGAGGGTGCCCAGGCGCTGCTCAAGGACAGTGACCCGGACCTGCGTGAAATGGCCGTGGAAGAAGTGCGTGAAGCCAAGGAACAACTGCTGACGCTGGAGTCGCAGCTGCAGCGTATGCTGCTGCCCAAGGACCCCAACGACGGCCGCAACGTGTTCCTCGAAATCCGCGCCGGTACCGGTGGCGACGAGGCGGCAATCTTCTCCGGCGACCTGTTCCGCATGTATTCGCGCTACGCCGAGAAACGCGGCTGGCGGCTGGAGATCTTGTCCGAAAACGAAGGCGAGCACGGCGGCTACAAGGAAATCATCGCCCGCGTCGAGGGTGAGAACGTCTACGGCAAACTCAAGTTCGAGTCCGGCGCACACCGCGTCCAGCGTGTGCCCGAGACTGAATCCCAAGGCCGTGTCCATACCTCCGCGTGCACGGTCGCGGTGCTGCCCGAGCCGGACGAGCAGGCAGCCATCGAAATCAACCCGGCCGACCTGCGCGTGGACACTTACCGTGCCTCCGGTGCTGGCGGCCAGCACGTCAACAAGACCGACTCGGCGATCCGTATTACCCACTTGCCCACCGGTATCGTGGTCGAGTGCCAGGAAGAGCGCTCGCAGCACAAGAACCGCGCCCGCGCCATGTCCTGGCTGTCGGCCAAGCTGAACGACATGCAGACCAGCGCCGCGCAGAACGCTATTGCCAGTGAGCGCAAGCTACTGGTGGGCTCCGGTGACCGTTCCGAACGCATCCGCACCTACAATTATCCACAGGGCAGGGTGACCGATCACCGCATCAACCTGACCTTGTATTCCCTGGACGACATCCTCAGCGGTGGCGTAGAGGCGGTGATCGAACCGCTGCTGGCCGAATATCAGGCCGATCAACTGGCCGCCCTGGGGGACTGATGACTATCATCGCCAGCCTGCTGCGCAACGCGCAGTTGCCCGAATCGCCTTCTGAGCGGTTGGATGCCGAACTGCTGCTGGCTGCTGCCATCGGCAAGTCGCGCAGTTACCTGCACACCTGGCCTGAGCGTATCGTCAGCAGTGAAGATGCCGAGACCTATGCCGGCTACCTGCAGCGCCGTCGTGGCGGTGAGCCTGTGGCCTATATCCTTGGGCAGCAGGGCTTCTGGAAGATCGACCTGGAAGTGGCGCCGCATACCCTTATCCCGCGGCCCGATACCGAGCTGCTGGTCGAGACGGCCCTTGAACTGCAACCCGCTGCGCCAGCCAAGGTGCTGGACCTGGGGACCGGTACCGGTGCCATCGCGCTGGCGCTGGCCAGCGACCGCCCGGCCTGGCAGGTCACGGCGGTGGACCGGGTGGAGGAGGCTGCAGCCCTGGCCGAGCGCAACCGCCTGCGCCTGGGGCTGGACAACGCGCAGGTGCGGATAAGCCATTGGTTCGACAGTCTGGCCGGCGAGCGTTTTGACCTGATTGTCAGCAACCCGCCCTACATCGCTGCCGAAGACCCGCACCTGGTGGCCGGGGATGTGCGCTTTGAGCCCAGCAGCGCGCTGGTGGCCGGTGCCGATGGCCTGGACGACCTGCGCGTGATCGCCGCGCAAGCCCCCGCGCACCTTTTGCCGGGAGGCTGGCTGCTGCTGGAGCACGGCTACGATCAGGCCGCTGCAGTACGTGCCTTGCTGGCTGAACAAGGCTTTGTCGAGGTGGCCAGCCGCACGGACCTGGGCGGCCATGAACGCATTACCTTGGGGCGCTTGCCATGCTGACTGATCAGGAATTGCTGCGTTATAGCCGCCAGGTATTGCTGGCTCAGATCGACATCGACGGCCAGCTGCGGCTTAAGAAGAGCAAGGCGCTGATCGTAGGGCTCGGTGGCCTGGGCTCCCCGGTTGCCCTGTACCTGGCCGCCGCGGGGGTGGGGGAGCTGCACCTGGCGGACTTCGACACCGTCGACCTGACCAACCTGCAGCGTCAGGTGATCCATGACAGTGCCAGCGTCGGCATGACCAAGGTCGATTCGGCCTTGCAGCGCCTGCAGGCGATCAACCCGGAAATCGCCCTGGTCGCTCACCGTCAGGCCCTGGACGAGGATTCGCTTGCGGCCGCCGTGGCGGCGGTCGACCTGGTGCTGGACTGCTCCGACAACTTCTCTACCCGTGAGGCGGTCAATGCGGCCTGTGTCGCCGCCGGCAAGCCGTTGGTCAGCGGGGCGGCAATCCGCCTGGAAGGGCAACTGTCGGTGTTCGACCCACGCCGTGACTACAGCCCTTGCTACCACTGCTTGTACGGGCACGGCAGCGAAGCCGAACTGACCTGCAGCGAAGCCGGTGTCATCGGCCCGCTGGTGGGGCTGGTGGGTAGCCTGCAGGCGTTGGAGGCCATGAAGCTGCTGGCCGGCTTCGGCGAGCCGCTGGTCGGCCGCCTGCTGTTGATCGATGCACTCGGCACCCGTATCCGCGAGCTGCGCGTCAAGCGCGATCCGGCTTGTGCTGTCTGTGGCAAGCGCGATGGCTGAGCGCTCGGCGCCGGTCGGCGTGATGGACTCGGGGGTCGGCGGCTTGTCGGTGCTCGCCGAGATCCAGCGCCTGCTGCCCAACGAGACGCTGCTGTATGTGGCCGATTGCGGCCATGTGCCTTACGGCGAGAAGTCGCCGGATTATATCCGCCAGCGCTGCCGACACATTGCCGGGTTCTTCCATGAGCAAGGCGCCAAGGCCATGGTGCTGGCCTGCAATACCGCCACCGTGGCGGCGGTAGCAGACCTGCGCGAGTTGTACCCAACCTGGCCTTTGGTGGGCATGGAACCGGCCGTGAAGCCTGCTGCGGCTGCTACCCGTTCGGGCGTGGTCGGTGTACTGGCAACCACTGGTACCTTGCAGAGTGCCAAGTTCGCAGCCTTGCTCGACCGCTTCGCCAATGATGTGCAGGTGATTACCCAGCCTTGCCCGGGGCTGGTCGAATTGATCGAGACCGGTGACCTGACCAGCCCGGTGTTGCGCCAGATGCTGTGGGGGTACGTGCAGCCACTGCTGGCTGCAGGTTGCGATACGCTGATCCTCGGCTGCACCCATTACCCTTTCCTTCGCCCGTTGCTGGCCGGCATGGTGCCGGCGGATGTGGCTGTCATCGATACGGGCGCTGCCGTAGCACGCCAACTGCAGCGGCTGCTGGGGGCAAATGATCTGCTGGCCGAAGGCCCGGCCGGCGATACCCGCTTCTGGACCAGCGCTGATCCAGAAATCCTAAGAAAAATCCTACCTGTGCTGTGGCATAAGTGCGGCGATGTGCAAAGCTTTGCGTTGTGAAAAAAAACGTGAAAAACAGCTGAACTATCGTTCCACTGCCGCTTTCTACCGCTTTGCCTGACATGAGGCGGACTAATAACAGCATCAGGAAGAAGGATGTTTCTCATGAAGAAACTGCTGGGCTTGGCGGCGGCTGCCGCTTTTACCTTGGGGCAAGTGGTATCGGCGCAAGCAGCCGATGTGTCGTTCTCGGTGGGGCAGACCGGTGACTCGACCATGGTCTACCGTCTGGGGCTGCAATCGAATTGGGATGCCAGCTGGTGGCAGACCAGTGTCGGCCGCCTGACCGGCTACTGGGATGGGGCCTACACCTACTGGGATGGCGACAAAACCGCGAGCAACCATAGCCTGTCGTTCGCGCCAGTGTTCGTCTACGAATTTGCCGGGGAGTCGGTGAAACCCTATATCGAAGCGGGGATCGGCGTGGCGGCGTTCTCCAGCACCGAGCTGGAAAGCAATGAGCTAGGCTCGGCCTTCCAGTTCGAGGACCGCATTGGTTTTGGTCTGCGCTTTGCCGGCGGGCATGAGATCGGAGTGCGGGCGATTCACTATTCCAACGCGGGAATCAAGCAGCCCAACGATGGCGTAGAGAGCTACAGCCTGCATTACCGCATGGCGCTTTGAATTCGCCTGCACCGGCCCTTTCGCGGGCTTACCCGCGAAGAGGCCGGTTTGAGGCCTTATCGCGTCAAAGGCCACAGGCTACTGATGTCCAGCGTCTCCAGTACCAGTTCTGGTTCTTGCTGCGGCAACCGTCGCAGCAACTCCTCAGCGACACTCTGTGCCGTCCACTCCTCCGGTATCGCCTGTGCCGACGTCACCGGCACCTTGAGCGACTGTGGCGCCACGATGGTCAACGCTATCCCTTGGTCCATCAGGGCCTTGCGCTGCTCGCGCAGCCACTGCGGTGTGTTGTTCCACCCTGCGGTCGTTTGGGTGGGCGCATACAGCTGCAATGCCGAATAACGGTTGAACACCGCCATCACTTGCGCTGAGACGCCCTTCGCCAGCAAAGGCAATGCCTGTGTGAGGCAATGCTCGCCCGCTAGTTGGTTGCTGGTGACGATGGCCTCTATCAGTTCGCTATCGGCCAAATTGTCTGCAAGGTAATCGCAGGTACCGGCGTTGATGATCAACCCATCCAGCGAACACCACGCATTGCATATTTGTTGGCAGGCCGCTACTGCTTGTCCTTCGGCATGCAACTGCCAGGGCAGGCGCAAAAAGTGCCGACCATGCCGTGCTGCCAAAGCATTCAACTCATCGCTTTCCTTTGCGCTGGCGGCAACGCGATGCCCTTGTTCGAGCAAACGTTCCACCAAAGCCAGACCAAGTCCGTTGCTGGCGCCTGTAACCCAAAAACTTCGTGAGTTAGCCAAGACGTTGTCCTCTAATCCTGCCGACGTGGTAGGCCTTTGAAGGCTTCCAGTGCACGCTGGCGACTGCTGCCGAGATTGACCATTGGACGGTGATACGAATTATTAGCAAAAAGATCATCAGATTTCATCGGCTCATGGATAGTTTTCTCATCCATGTCGCGTAATTCGGGCAGCCAGTGCCGGATGAAGCGCCCCTGTGGGTCGAAACGCTGAGACTGAGAAACTGGGTTGAAAATGCGGAAATAAGGCACAGCGTCGGTGCCGGTGGACGCGCTCCACTGCCAGCCGCCGTTGTTGGCGGCCAGGTCGCCGTCTATCAGGTGGCGCATGAAGTGTCGCTCGCCCTTGCGCCAGTCGATCAGCAGGTTCTTGCTGAGGAACATGGCCACGACCATGCGCAGGCGGTTGTGCATCCATCCGGTGTGCAGCAGTTGGCGCATGGCCGCATCGATGATCGGGAACCCGGTGCGGCCCTGTTTCCAGGCTTCCAGGTCCGCCGGGGCGTCACGCCAGGGCAGGGCTTCGGTATGGGCGCGAAAGGCGCGGTGGCGCGAGACCTGTGGGTAACCGTTCAGGATGTGCTTGTAGAACTCGCGCCAGAGCAGCTCGTTGATCCAGGTCTGCACGCCCGTACTGCCGCTGTCGAACTCGCCCCGGTTGCTGGCCAGTGCGCCGTGCAGGCATTGGCGCGGCGAGATCACGCCAGCGGCCAGGTAGGTGGAGAGTTGGCTGGTGCCGGGCTTGGCAGGCAGGTCACGCAATTGTTGGTAGTCGTCGATGGTTTCGTCCAGAAAGCGGGACAGGCGCGCCTGCGCTTCGGCCTCACCCGCCGGCCAATGCTCACGCAAGGCGCGCGTGGGGGTTTCAAAACCGTCTACGTGTTGTGGAATCGGGTCACTTTGGATTTGCAGCGGTGCCTGACGCTCCACCCGGCGGGCCAGGGCAGGCAGGCTGCGGTGCAGGTGTTCCAGGCAGGTCTTCTTGAACTGGCTGAAGACCTGGAAGTAGTCGCCGCTGCGGGTAAGGATGGTGCCAGGGCGGAACAACAGCTGGTCGAGGTGGCTGCAGGCCTGGATGGACGACTTCTCCAGCAGCGCGCGGGTCGCATCGTCGCGTTGCTGTTCGTTGATGCCGTACTCTTCGTTCCAGTGCACGCTTTGCACCTGGTGTTGGCGGCATACATCGAGCACCGCCTGGGGGGCCTGGTCCCAGGTGTCGATCTTGCGGATCAGCAGGGGGATATTCAGGCCTTCGAGCGATTGGCGCAGGGCGCGCAAGTTGCGCAGCCAGAAGTCGACCTTGCAGGCGGCGTCGTCATGGGCTTGCCATTGCCCTGGGCTGACCAGCCACAGGGCGATGGTCGGCCCGCGCTCGGTGGCGGCGCTGAGTGCAGTGTTGTCATCGATGCGCAGGTCGCTGCGCAGCCAGGTCAGGTGCATGGGGTATTCATCTCTACAGGCTGACGGTCATGGGCTTGAAGCAAGCGCAATGCCGCCTGCGGGGTATCGAACAGAAAAACATCGGGCAGCGCGCAAGCCTGCAAGCGGGCTTCGTGCAGGGGCAGCGTAGCGCCGCCCAGCAGCGTGATACCGGGCATGCCTTGCAGGGTGCGTAGCAGCGCCTTGTCATCGATGCGTGGGCCCAGATGCAGCAGCACGGCCCGTGGTTTGAGCGCATTGACCGCGTGGTGCAGTTGCGGGCCGGCGACTGGGTGCTCGAACACTTCGACCGGCACGCCGTTGCTGGTGAACAGCCAGGCGCACAACCACAGGCCTGGGCTGAAGGCCCGCTCGCAGTCCTCCACCAGCAATACGGCGGGGCCTTGCAGCAATTGGTTGTCGTGGTAAATGCGGGCGCCGAGCTTGCTGCGCAGCCAACTGTGGAAAAACACTTGCTCAAGCCGCGCATTGAAGTAGTTGCGCCACCGCAGGTCGAGCAGATCGAGCAGTGGCAGCAGCAATTGCTCGCACAGGGTGACGGCCGGGTACAGGGCCATGGCCTGGTTGAGCCGTTGGTCCAGCGTGCGCTGCGACAGGTTGGCGATGGCCTCGGTCAATTGGAACTGCCTGGCCTGCCAGTCGCCTTTGGGTGGCGTGCTGGAGGGTTTGTCGAGCAGCTCGCGTACTTGACCGACCGATGCGCCTCGCTGCAACCAGCCAAGGATCGCCTCGACCCGCTCGAGCTGTTCCAAGGGGTACAGGCGATGCCCCTTGGCGGTGCGCTGGGGTTTGAGCAGGCCATACCGGCGTTCCCAGGCGCGCAAGGTGACCGGATTGACGCCGGTACGGCGGGCCAGTTCACCGATGGGCAGCAAGGTTTCAGACTGCATTGCGCAAGCCCAGGCTTTCAGGGTGCGGTTGCAGGTAGGCCTGCTGCTGCAGGTACGGGTCAGGGTGCTTGCGCAGATGGTGCTTGAGCAGGGTCAGGGGCACTACCAGCGGCACGACGCCCTGTTGGTACTGGCCGATGACCGTCTGCAACTCGGCCTTGTCCTGCTGCGTCAGGGCATCCTTGAAGTAACCGCTCAGGTGCTGCAGCACGTTGCAGTGGGTGCCGCGGCTGGCGCAGCGGCGCAGGGCCTGCATCAGTTGGCTGAAATAGCGCGGGCCGAAGCTGAGCGGGTCGTCATCCTTGCTCATGCTGCCAAGCAGGCGGCCGAGGGTGCGATAGGCCTGCGGGTTGTTGGCCATCAGCAAATACTTGTAGCGCGAGTGAAAGCGCACCAGGGCGCCACGGCTCAGCCCTTCGGCCAGCAGGCGCTGCCAGTCGGCGTAGGCGTATACGCGGCTGATGAAGTTCTCGCGCAGCACGGGGTCATGCAGGCGGCCTTCTTCTTCAACGGGCAGGTCCGGGCGCAGAGCGCAGAAAGCGTGGGCATAGACGCCACGCCCGCCATGCAAGGCTGGGTGGCCGTTGGCCTGGTAAACCTTGACCCGTTCCAGGCCGCAAGAAGGTGACTTCTGCATGAAGATGTAGCCGCAGATGTCGTCGAGCTCAGCCGCCATTTGTTCGCCATAGGTGCGCAGCGGGCCGGTCAGGTCCATGCCAGGGTCGCGGGTGCCGACCACTTCGGGTTGTTCGGGGTTGCCTACCAGGCGAATGGGGTCACGCGGAATGCCCAGGCCGATTGCCACTTCCGGGCACACGGGCAGCCATTCGAAGTGTTGTTCCAGCTGTGTACGGCAAAGATCGGAGGCCTTGTGGCCGCCGTTGTAGCGCACGCTGTGCCCAGTCAGGCAGGCACTGATGGCGATACGCGGCTTGCTGCAGGCGAAAGAGTCGAGCATGGCTGCCTCCGAAAAACCTGTACATTACTAAAAACTTGTACAGGTTTATTCCAGCACAGCCTAGCCGTTATGCAAACCAGTATTTTTGTATAGCGCTACATCACTCAAGGTGTTCGAGCAAACGTCGCGCGGCTTCCTGGCCACTGAGCCACGCGCCTTCGACACGCCCGGAAAGGCACCAGTCACCGCAGGCGTACAAGCCCTGATCGGCATCGGCCAATGCGCCCCATTCATGGTTGCTGCTGGGGCGGGCGTAGAGCCAGCGGTGCGCCAGAGCGAAGGTGGGCGCCGGTACCACGCAGCCGACCAGTTCGGCGAATTCGCCCCACAGCTGTTCGATCACTTCTTCCTTGGACAGGTCGATGTGCTGCCGGCTCCAGTCCGAGGTGGCGTGCAGTACCCAGGTATCCAGGTGCTCGTCGCGGCCGGGTTTGCTGCGATTGCGGGCCAGCCAGTCGAGTGGGTTGTCCTGCACGAAGCAGCCTTGCATCGGGGTATCCAACGGTGACTGGAAGGCCAGGGCGACGGCCCAGGTCGGTTCCATCTGTACACCGGCGGCCACGGCGGCCAATTTGGGGGTTGCCGCCAGCAGTGGTGTGGCCTGCGGGGCCGGTACGGCGATTACCACGCGGCTGTAGGGGCCATGGCTGCAGCCTTCGGTATCCTGCAGGTGCCAATACTGCTTGCCGCGAAACACTTCCGCTATACGGCAGCCGAAGTTGACCGTCACGTCCTTGAGCAGGCCACGGGTGATCGCACTCATGCGTGGCACGCCTACCCAGCGCGTCTGCTCGTCGGGGGAGGGGGTGAGTTCGCCATCACGGTAGTTGTACAGCTGCGGCTTCCACTGCTCGGCCCAGCCAGCGGCAACCCATTGTTGCACCTGATCGACAAAGCGCCGGTCACGGGCGGTGAAGTACTGGGCGCCGAGGTCGAGTGCGCCAGCCTCGCTGCGCTTGCTGGCCATGCGCCCGCCACTGCCGTGGCCTTTGTCGAACAAATGCACGGATTGTCCGGCCTTCTGCAAGGCCTGGGCGGCTGACAAACCGGCGATACCGGCCCCGATGATGGCGATAGGTACTGTCATGATGGCCTCTTCAAACCTTGCTGTGAGCAGACTACGCTGTCAGGCAAACCTGTACAATGCAGAACTTTTGTATAAGGTTATTCCGCTTTGGTGGTAGGTTGGCCTATGTTTATCCGAGAGCGTCGGGTCAAAAAAGTGCCTTGATGTTAAAAATAGACCACCGCCGCACTCTGCGAGGACACAGCCATGCATATATTGCTGACAGGTGGCACCGGTTTGATTGGCAAGCATCTGTGCCAGTACTGGCTTGGCCAGGGGCATCGGCTCACGGTATGGAGCCGGCGTCCTGAGCAGGTGGCGAAAATTTGCGGTAGTGGCGTGCGTGGCATCGCCCGCCTGGAGCAACTGGAAGCAGACGATCATCTTGATGCGGTGGTCAACCTTGCCGGTGCGCCAATCGCGGATAGGCCCTGGACGGCGGCCCGGCGCAACGTGCTGTGGGCCAGCCGCGTCACCCTCACCGAGCAGCTGCTGGCGTGGCTGGGCTCCCGTGAACAGCGCCCGCAAGTGCTGATTTCCGGCTCTGCGGTAGGCTGGTACGGTGACGGCGGCGAACGCGAGCTGACCGAGGCCTCACCACCGGTGCGGGAAGACTTCGCCAGCCAGTTGTGTATTGCCTGGGAAGAGACGGCACAGCGTTCTCAAGCGCAAGGAATCCGCGTGGTATTGGTGCGCACCGGGTTGGTGCTGGCCAGCGATGGCGGCTTTTTGTCGCGCCTGCGCGTGCCCTTCAAACTGGGGCTGGGTGGGCCTTTGGGCGGTGGGCGGCAGTGGATGCCCTGGGTGCATATAGACGACCAGGTCGCCCTGATTGATTTTCTCTTGCAGCACAAGGATGCCAGCGGTCCTTATAATGCCTGCGCCCCAGAGCCGGTGCGCAACCGTGAGTTCGCCAGGCGGCTGGGCCGTGCGCTGCATAGGCCGGCGCTGCTGCCTGTACCGGCGCTGCTGCTCAAGGCCGGCCTTGGCGAAATGTCGACCTTGCTGCTGGGCGGCCAGCGCGCGCGCCCGGTGCGCTTGCTGGCGGCGGGCTTCACCTTCCGCTTCAACGATCTGCAATCGGCGCTGGACAACCTGTCCAGCCGCCTCTGACATAGGACGCTGCATGACCGATCACGCCCTGCTGCTGGTCAACCTGGGTTCCCCGGCCTCCACCTCGGTGGCCGATGTGCGCCGCTACCTCAACCAGTTCCTGATGGACCCCTATGTGATCGACCTGCCTTGGCCGGTGCGGCGCTTGCTGGTGTCACTGATCCTGGTCAAGCGCCCGGAGCAGTCGGCACATGCCTATGGTTCGATCTGGTGGGAGGAGGGCTCGCCACTGGTGGTGCTGACCCGTCGCCTGCAGGCGGCAATGGTCGAACACTGGCCCCATGGCCCGGTGGAAATCGCCATGCGCTATGGCCTGCCGGCTTTGCCCGAAGTGTTGGAGCGCCTGGCCGCCCAAGGCGTGCGCAAGGTGACGTTGGCACCGCTTTATCCACAGTTCGCCGACAGTACGGTGACCACGGTGGTCGAGCTGGCGAAACAGACGGTCAGTGAGCGCGGGTTGCCGTTGCAGATGCGCGTGCTGCGGCCGTTCTACGATCACCCTGACTACATCGAGGCACTGGCTGCCAGCGCCCGGCCGTACCTGGAGCAGGATTACGACCACCTGCTGCTGAGCTTCCACGGTTTGCCGGAGCGGCACCTGAAGAAGCTGGACCCGACCGGTAATCACGACTTCCAGGCAGCTGACTGCTGCAAGGATGCCAGCGCCGAGATGCGCGCTGTGTGCTACCGCGGGCAATGCCTGGCTACAGCCAAGGCCTTTGCTCAGAAAATGGGCATACCCGATGGTAAGTGGTCGGTGTCGTTCCAGTCGCGGTTGGGGCGGGCCAAGTGGATCGAACCCTATACCGAGGCGCGGTTGGACGAGCTGGGCAAGGCGGGCGTGAAGAAGCTGCTGGTGATGTGCCCGGCGTTCGTCGCCGATTGCATCGAAACGCTGGAAGAAATCGGCATGCGGGGCAGCGAGCAGTTTGTAGAGGCGGGTGGGCGAGAGCTGGTGCTGGTGCCGTGCCTGAATGATCACCCGGAATGGGTGAGGGTGTTGGCGGATATGTGTGAAAAGGCCTGAATAGCTGGGGGCCGCTTTGCGGCCCTATCGCGACACAAGGCCGCTCCTACAAGCAGATCGCGATCCCCTGTAGGAGCGGCCTTGTGTCGCGAAAGGGCTGCAGAGCAGCCCCGCGATCTTAAGGCAACTGGTCATCCAGCTTCTTGTGCTTCCAGCCATCGTTGCCCGGCAGGATCAGATTCAGGGCAATAGCCACGATGGCGCACAGGGCGATGCCCTTCAGGCCCCAGTCATCCGGGCCGTCACCACTGCCGATCAGCACGCCGCCGATGCCGAACACCAGGGTCACCGACACGATCACCAGGTTGCGTGCTTCGGCCAGGTCGATCTTGTGGCGGATCATGGTGTTCATGCCCACTGCCGCAATCGAGCCGAACAGCAGGCACAGGATACCGCCCATCACCGGTACCGGAATGCTCTGCAGCAGCGCGCCGAACTTGCCGATGAATGCCAGTGTGATGGCGAAAATCGCCGCCCAGGTCATGATCTTCGGATTGTAGTTCTTGGTCAGCATCACCGCGCCGGTCACTTCGGCGTAGGTGGTGTTGGGCGGGCCGCCGAACAGGCCGGCTGCAGTGGTAGCCAGGCCATCACCCAGCAGGGTGCGGTGCAGGCCGGGTTTTTTCAGGTAGTCACGGCCAGTCACGCTGCCGACCGCGATCACCCCGCCGATATGCTCGATCGCTGGCGCCAAGGCAACCGGTACGATGAACAGAATGGCCTGCCAGTTGAACGCAGGTGCGGTGAAATTGGGAATTTCCAGCCACGGTGCAGCGGCGATCTTGGCGGTGTCGACCACGCCAAAGGCGAATGACAGGGCAAAGCCCACCAGTACGCCGGAAATGATCGGTACCAGGCGGAAAATGCCTTTGCCGAACACGGCGACGACCAGGGTTGTCAGCAGGGCTGGCATGGAGATCAGCATGGCGGTCTTGTACGGCATCAGTGCCGCGCCGTCGCCACCCTTGCCCATCGCCATATTGGCGGCGATTGGCGCCATGGCCAGGCCGATGGAGATGATCACCGGGCCGATCACCACCGGTGGCAGCATGCGGTCGATGAAGCCGGTGCCTTTGATTTTTACCATCAGGCCCATGAAGGTGTACACGAAGCCTGCAGCCATCACGCCGCCCATGGTCTCGGCCAGGCCGAACTGGCCCTTGGCGAGGATGATCGGGGTGATGAAGGCAAAGCTCGAGGCCAGGAACACCGGCACCTGGCGGCCGGTGACCAGCTGGAACAGCAGCGTGCCGATGCCGGCGGTGAACAGCGCGACGTTCGGGTCGAGGCCGGTGATCAGGGGCATCAGCACCAGCGCGCCGAATGCCACGAAGAGCATCTGCGCGCCCGAAACGACCTGGCGCCACAGCGGGTCGTTGAAGCCGTCCTGCATGGTCAGGCGTCCTTTTGCTTGGTGCCGAAGATCTTGTCACCGGCATCGCCCAGGCCCGGCACGATGTAGCCGTGTTCGTTCAGGCGCTGGTCGATCGAGGCGGTGTAGATCTTCACGTCCGGGTGGGCTTTTTCCACCACTTCGATGCCTTCTGGCGCGGCGACCAGCACCATGGCGCGGATCTCTTTGCAGCCGGCCTTTTTAAGCAGGTCGATGGTGGCGACCATCGAGCCGCCGGTGGCCAGCATCGGGTCGATGATCAGGGCCAGGCGCTGGTTGATGTCCGGCGCGAGCTTTTCCAGGTAGGTGTGGGCTTCGAGGGTTTCTTCGTTACGGGCAACACCGACGGCGCTGACCTTCGCCCCAGGGATCAGGCTGAGCACGCCGTCGAGCATGCCGATGCCGGCGCGCAGGATCGGTACTACAGTAATCTTCTTGCCGGCGATTTTTTCAACCGAGACCTTGCCACACCAGCCATCGATCTCGTAGGTTTCGAGGGGCAGGTCCTGGGTGGCTTCATACGTCAGGAGCGCGCCGACTTCCTGGGCGAGTTCGCGAAAATTCTTGGTGCTGATATCGGCACGGCGCATCAGGCCGAGCTTGTGGCGGATCAGCGGATGGCGGATCTCACGAGTGGGCATAGGGGGGCTCCGAAAGGCGGGCAAAAAAACCGCGCTAGATTAATCTATTCAGCCTGTGCTGTCGTCTGGTCATTCTGGACGTTAGTCCATAAATGCTTGATCTGTGACGAGCGGATGCGTACCTTTGCCCGCTTTTCCAAAATGCACCCCCCGGAGAGCGCCATGTCCGCCGATCTCGAGCATATCCGTCAAGTCATGCGTGAAGCTGACTGCCTGTACACCGAAGCCGAAGTCGAAGCGGCCATCGCCAATGTCGGCGAGCAAATCTGCAAGGACCTGCACGACAAGAACCCCGTGGTGTTCTGCGTGATGAACGGCGGCCTGATCTTCTCCGGCAAACTGCTGACCCACCTGCAGTTCCCGCTGGAAGCCTCGTACCTGCATGCCACTCGTTACCGCAACCAGACCAGCGGCGGTGAGCTGTTCTGGAAGGCCAAGCCGGAAGTCTCTTTCATCGATCGCGACGTACTGATCGTCGACGACATCCTCGACGAGGGCCACACCCTCAGCGCCATCATCGAGTTCTGCAAGCATGCCGGCGCGCGCTCGGTGTACACCGCAGTGCTGATCGACAAGGATCACGACCGCAAGGCCAGCCCGGACCTCAAAGCCAACTACGTAGGCCTGCCTTGTGTCGATCGCTACATCTTCGGCTATGGCATGGACTACAAAGGTTACTGGCGCAACGCTAACGGCATCTTCGCCGTAAAGGGGCTGTGACCATGCGCCAGCCTGCGTTCATCGACCAATCGCTGTTCGCCGGGCTGGCCGAAAAGGCTGCTGCCAACCCGCGTGGGCGGCAGCACCACAACTTCCATGAAATGGAAGATCCTTGCCACCGCATGGCGGTCGGGCTGCAGCCGAGCACCTACATTCCACCGCACCGCCACCTGAGCGACGACAAGGCGGAGACCTTGCTCGTGCTCAAGGGGCGCTTCGGCCTGTTGATCTTCGACGAGCAGGGCGCCGTGACCGACAAGCGGGTGCTGCAAGCGGGTGGCGACTGTCTGGGTGTGGACCTGGCGCCCGGTACCTACCATGGGTTGGTGGTGCTGGAGCCGGACAGCATCCTGTTCGAATGCAAGGCCGGCCCATACCGGCCGGTGGGCGAAGGTGAACATGCACACTGGGCGCCACGTGAAGGCGAAGACGGCGTCGCCCAATACCAGGCCTGGATGCTTGCGCAGTTCGATTGATGTTGCTTGTACCCGGCATGCTAGAGTGCTCCTTCATACAAGGAGCCTCACATGCGTGCGATTCTTCCCCTCCTGCTGGCCGTCAGCCTGCCACTCGCCGCCGCACCACTGCACAGCCAGTTCCTGCCACCCGATGATCAGTCCCTGCGCCAGGAAGCACCGACCAGCCAGCAATTGCTGCAAGTGACCGACTATTCGGTGGTCGTAGGTGCCCAGCGCCAGTCCGACCAGCAACCGATCCCGATCACCTCGTCGTTGCAGGTGCGCCTGAAGGGCAAACCGCTGAGCAAGGGCGCGACCATCGCTCAGGTGCTGCTGACCTTCGACGGTGAAGCCGCCAAGAGCCTTAAAAAGCCCGTGTATGACGAAAAAAGCCGCACCTTGAGCCTGAATTACCCGGTTAGCGATTACCGCGTAATCATGGACCTGTTGCGCAACGAAACCCTGTACGTGCAATTTCTCACCTACGGCAACGGCCACATCTGGGCCGACCTGCACACCGGTACCGTACGTACGCGTTGAGGCGCGTAGCCTGCGGGGGGTAAACTGCCGGCCTTCGAAATTCCGTGATGGTCCAGTTGGAGTCGGCAATGCGTAAAGACAAGAAACAGGTAATCGGTGACGAAATCAGCGACGACTACATCAAGTCGTTCCTTCAGTTCGAGCCGGCCGATGGTGTGACCTCGCCGTCGGCGCACAAGCTGGTCAAAGCCTACCGTGGCCTGCGCGTCGACGATTTCGAGCGATTTGTCGGTTTCTTCGTCGAAGCAGGCCTGGACTTGGATGGCAAGGACGAGCACGGCAAAACCTTCGTCGAGCAGATTGCCGACCAGCGCAATGCACCTGAGTACATCGAGATTATCGACAACGCCCGCGGCTGACCAAGGTCCAGCCACAAAAAAACGCCCCGAGGGGCGTTTTTTCGTTACCGGGCGGATCAGGCGTAATGCTTGGCTGCCGGGCTGCTTTCTACCAGCTCCAGCGCCACGTCGTTGTCGGCGCTGATCTTGTGGTACAGGGCGGCATCGGTTGCCAGGGTCTTCTCGCGAGCCGGGAAGATTTCTTTGAGCTTGGCAGCCCAGGCACCCTTGGCCTGCTCGGGGAAGCAGCGCTCGATCAGTTCCAGCATGATCGACACGGTCACCGAGGCACCCGGCGATGCGCCGAGCAGCGCGGCCAGGCTGCCGTCCTGGGCCGAGACCAGCTCGGTACCAAACTGCAGCACGCCGCCTTTTTTCGGGTCTTTCTTGATGATCTGCACGCGCTGGCCAGCCACTTCCAGGCGCCAGTCTTCGGCCTTGGCCTGTGGATAGAAGCGACGCAGGGCTTCCAGGCGCTGCTCCATCGACTGCATCACTTCGCTGACCAGGTACTTGGTCAGGTCCATGTTGTCGCGGGCCACGGCCAGCATCGGGCCGATGTTGCCCATGCGCACCGAGAGCGGCAGGTCCATCAGCGAACCGTGCTTGAGGAACTTGGTGGTGAAGCCGGCATAGGGGCCGAACAGCAGCGAAGTCTTGCCGTCCACTACGCGGGTGTCCAAGTGCGGAACTGACATCGGCGGGGCACCTACGGCGGCCTGGCTGTACACTTTGGCCTGGTGCTGCTTGACGATTTCCGGGTTGTCGCAGCGCAGCCACTGGCCGCTGACCGGGAAGCCGCCGAAGCCTTTGCTTTCCGGGATGCCGGACAATTGCAGCAGCGGCAGGGCCGCGCCGCCAGCACCGAGGAAGACGAAGCGGGCGTCGACTTCACGGCTGCCGCCGCTGTTGACGTCCTTGATGCTCACGGTCCAGCCGCTGCCATTACGGCGCAGGCCGACAACCTTCTTGCTGTATTTGACCTGCGCGTCCGGCGAGTCACCCAGCAGTTTGAGCAGCTTGTTGGTCAGTGCCCCGAAGTTCACGTCGGTGCCTTTGGCCACGCGGGTAGCGGCGATGTGCTGGTCGGCCGGGCGGCCAGGCATCATCAGCGGCATCCAGTCGTTCATCACGGCCTTGTCTTCGGTGTATTCCATCTCATGGAAGGCGTGGTGCTGCTTGAGCAGCTCGAAGCGCTTCTTGAGGAAGGAAACACCCTTGTCACCCTCGACGTAGCTCAGGTGTGGGACAGGGTTGATGAAAGCACGCGCCGAGCCGAAGTTGCCCTTCTTGCTCAGGTAGGCCCAGAACTGGCGCGAAACCTCGAACTGGGTGTTGATGTGCACGGCCTTCTTGATGTCGATGCTGCCATCGGCGGCCTGCGGCGTGTAGTTCAGCTCGCACAGGCCGGCGTGGCCGGTGCCTGCGTTGTTCCAGGGGTTGGAGCTTTCCGCGGCTCCGGAGTCCATCGCCTCGACGACCTCAAGCTTCAGGGTCGGGTCAAGCTCCTTGAGCAGTACGGCCAGGGTGGCACTCATGATGCCCGCGCCTACCAGTACCACATCAACCGATTCGTTCTGCGCCATTTAACGCGTCTCCACAATCTACAGCTACCTAATTGACAGCATAGGACCTGGGTTTGCCAGGGTCGCCATGTCCGACTTTTCGCAGTTCTTGCAACTTCCGCGGACACCGCCAATCAGTCTTCGGGTTCGTGTATTGAACGCCGTTTGCCACAGGTGCGGCAATTCGACTTATGGTCAAGGTGTCGTGCGTGCGTTATGGAACGGTTCAGACACTCATACGGGATGAGCGCATTTGCCGCCTGTTCAGGGCTGTTCGGGACACATCTGCCGCTTTTGCACATGCCAGACTGTTCATTTGCTCGCCACACTCTTGTGAAGTTGTGAAAACCGTTTTTTCACGCTCTTTTGGAGACGTGAACCTCAAAAGGGGACTGCGCGATGGCAACCCGCAGGTTCATGCAGTGTGAAGGGCCGGAAAAGCAGGCACGACAGCCGATGCAAGACCTGAGTGGAAGGCTCTCTGTGGGCGAAGCGGTGAAGTTGCCGGGGTCAATCGGCGAGTGCGGGGCCCGATCAGGAGACGTCCTTATAATCGGGGGGAGATTATAGCGATGTCGCGGGCAGAAATGTCGCCATTCGTGGTTTTTATTGCAGCGTTTGTCAGGCCGCGAGGAGGCGTTGATGCCAACGGCGGCTTGCACGCGCGCAAACACGGGCGTCGGCGGGCAGCTCGCGGCCCAGCCAGGCCAGCTGAATTTCACCGACCTGGACCCAGCCGCTGCCGCTTGGCGCCTGGCTGCATTGCTTGAAGGCCAGGCATTTGCCTTGGGCGTCGAGGCGGGCGTAGGCGTTGTGGCGCGGGCGTTGGAAGAGCAGAGTCCAGAGCGAGGCCATGGCAGTGAGTCCTTTGCGTTAGGGCTTGGCGCAAGGATAAGGGCGTGGCCATGAAACGATTGTGACAAGCGAGGCTGGCCGATGACTGGTCTGTGCCTGGCTAGGTATACTGTGGGCCTTTGCCGCATTTTCTGGAGAAACGCGCATGTTGCAACGTCTGTTGTTCGGTTTGATCGCCGTGGCCAGCCTCAGCCTGGTCGGTTGTGCCCACAGCCCGCAACAACTCAACCCGCAACCCACGCTCAAGGCCCAGCTCGCCCCGGTCGGCCATGGCCAGCCAGTGGTGGTCCGGGTAGTTGATGGCCGCCCATCGCAGTCCCTGGGCACTCGCGGTGGCATGTACCCCGAAACCAGCACCATCAGCGTCAGCGGTAACGACGTGGTGCCCAAGCTGCAGGCTCAAGCCGAAGCCGCTGTGCGCCTGCTCGGCTTCACCCCGACGGCGAACGCCTACAACGCGCCACAGCTGACCGTGACCCTGGCCGAACTGAAATATCAGTCGCCGAAAGACAACCTGTACGTGACCGAGGCCACCATCGGCGCCACCTTCCGTGCCGACGTACGTAACGGCGGTCGCAGCTACAGCGGCCGTTACGGTGCTTCGCTGGACCAGCGTTTCGGCATGGCGCCGAATCAGGACACCAACACCCAACTGGTGGGCGACGTGCTGAGCGATGCCTTGACCCGCATGTTCAAGGACCCAACCATTGGGCAGGTGCTGGGCCAGTAAGCGTTTAGGCGCATAAAAGAAACCCGCTGCCAGGCAGCGGGTTTTTTTATTGCTGGCTCAAGCTGCTGCAATGTGAAAATCCAGCAAGCTGAAACCAGTCCCGGTATCCACCTCGGGCAAGTCTTCATGCATATGCCCGCCCAGCGCACAGTAGACCAGCCACTGGCGGTCCTGCACATTGATGGCAAAACCATCGATCAACGCCTGTTGTTCATCGCTCTGGGCAACGAGGTAGAGGCGGTCCTGGTTTTCGGCGTGCAGCATGAACAAGCTCCGGGTCATGAAAGGCCGACAGGGTG
Source organism: Pseudomonas sp. LFS074 (assembly GCF_047978165.1). NCBI lineage: Bacteria > Pseudomonadati > Pseudomonadota > Gammaproteobacteria > Pseudomonadales > Pseudomonadaceae > Pseudomonas > Pseudomonas sp. LFS074. The sequence continues at coordinate 871,310 of NZ_JBFPFV010000001.1, forward strand.
GCCTGCTCAGATGACGAGCGGATGACAGATGAAATTTAATGACACTTTGTCGCCCATACCGGGCGCCGGAGATCGACTTGGGTAGAATGCGGGCCTTTGCCGCTGCTCACACCGAGGTCGCGTGATGTCCTTGCAAGTGCTCTGGGGGTTTTTGGCCGCCCATCCCACCAAGTTGATCAACCTGCTGGCGCTGCTGCTGACCTGCCCAGGCGGTTTGCTGCTGCACAGTGCACGGCGACGCGAGGCCGAGACCCGCGAATACATGGCTGTGGACGAAGGGGTAGTGGACGCGTTCGACCTGCGGGTGCCGAAGTACTTCTATATTCTCGGTTTTTCGTGCCTGGCGATGGCGTTGTTGCTGTCCTGGTTCAGTACCTGGGTCTGAGAACCATTGGGGCCGCTTTGCGGCCCATCGCGACACAAGGCCGCTCCTACAGGAGATCGCGGTCCCCTGTAGGAGCGGCCTTGTGTCGCGATTGGGCTGCAAAGCAGCCCCGACAATCCTTCAGGCCACAGGTGCCTGCTGCTTGACCTGATACTGGTTACGCACCGGCGTCGCATACTGCAACACCAGGTATGGCCGCTGCTCTTCAGGGCAGGCATCCAGACGGCGCTGCCATTCTTCCTTGGCTTTTGCCAGCTCATCCGTCGGGAACACCTTCTCGGCACTCGGCACCTGCAACGCCTCATCCTTGGCATCCCACATCGCATACGCCAGGTAATGCACCGGGAACAGCCGGTAGCCACCCAGAATCTGCCGGTCGATTTCCGACGCCAGCTGCTTGGTGTCTTCGTGGTATGCGGTCACTGGCGGGGCGAAGTTGATGTGCACCCGGCCCTTGTAGCCGGTAATGCCCTTGGCGATGCTGTTGTCGTCCTCGCCTGGCGCCTTCTTGTAGGTACCGGTGGTGGCGCGGATGTACAGCTCGCGGGCCTTGGCCTGGTCACACGGGTCGTATTCGTAGCTGATCGACACCGGCGTCAGGTTCAGGCTCTGGATCACCGCACCGAACGGCTCGTCCTTGCGGCTCATGTGGAACATCTTGAGGATCGCCGAGTCGGTGCGGTCGTCACCGTCCTTGGCCCGGCCTTCTGCCTGGGCGATCCAGATCGACGTAGCATCGTTACGGATCGAGTGGTTGATATAGGCCGAAAGCAGCTGGTAAGCCGCCAGCTTCTCACGCCGGCCGCTGATCGAGCGGTGCACGATGAAGCTCTTGTTCAGGCGCATCATGTCGCTGACAAAGGGCTTTTGCAGCAGGTTGTCGCCAATGGCGATGCGTGGCGTGGGCAGGCCGGCATGGTACACCGCGTAGTTGACGAAGGCCGGGTCCATGACGATGTCGCGGTGGTTGGCCAGGAACAGGTAGGCGGTGCCGGCCTTGAGTTGTTCCACGCCGGAATAGGTAACGCCGTCAGTGGCGCGGTCGATGGTCTGGTCGACGTAATACTCGACTTTGTCCTGCAGGGTGGAAACGCAGGTGACGCCGGCGAATTCCTTGCGCAGGCGGCGTGCAATCAACGGCTTGAGCAACCAGCCGAGAGCACCAGCCGCACGCGGGAAGCGGAAGTGGGTGAGGATATCGAGGAATGCCGGGTCGCTGAGCAGGCGTGCCAGAACGGCAGGGACCTCAGCGTCGTCGTACGGTCGGATGGCATCGAATTCGCCCATCATGCTCTCTTGTTGGAAACGGCTAGGGTAATAGGTAGGGGCGGGCTCCGAAAAACGGCTCGGACGCACATAGGCCCTGTAAACAGACCGGCAATTATACGCATAAGTCACCCCGGAGGCCGCGATGCTGGAAACTGCGATCTACGATTGCCCTTATTGTGGCGAAGAAGTCGAAACCACGGTGGACCTGTCCGGTGGCGATCAGGAGTACATCGAGGATTGCCAGGTGTGCTGCAAGCCTATCCGTTTCGTGCTGCAGGTGCATGGCGAGGAGTGGATGCTGGATGTCTTTGGTGAGAATGACTGATGCGGCGGATCTACGAACCGGAAAACCTGCTCGAAGCCGAAATGCTGGTCGGTATGCTGGCCAGTGAGGGCGTCGACGTGCAACTGGTGGGCCGTGACTTGATGGGCGGTGTGGGCGAGCTGCCGCTGCAAGGGCTGCTGGGGCTTGCGGTGGCCGATGAGCAGGCCGAGTACGCACGGCAACTGATCGATGCGTACAATGACGCCCAGCCACTGGTTGGCGACGAACCGGAGAGTTTCCCCGGTACCTTGATCTGCTAGGTTCTGAATTCGCCCATGTGTGGACGTTACGCCCTGTTTCGCTGGCCCCAGGCCCTTGCCAGTCTGCCGGGCTTTCCCGTCGGTCAGCCGGCCCAATGGAATATCTCGCCCGGGGCTTCGGTGCTGATCCAGCGTCAGCTCGACGGCCAGCAGCAACTGGTCAAGGCGCGCTGGGGGCTGACCCCGGCCTGGCTCACCGACCTGTCCCGCACCCCGGCCCACGCCCGCGCTGAAACCCTGGCAGAGCAGCCGATGTTTCGTGAAGCATTTCGCCAGCGCCGCTGCCTGATGCCGGCCAACGGCTTTTACGAGTGGCGGGGCAGCGTGCGTAAGCGCCCATACTGGTTGACCCCGGGGGAGGGCGCCTCGCTGTACTTCGCGGCGGTGTGGGAAGCCTACCCGGTGCAGGACCAGGTGTGGCTGAGCTGCGCGGTGGTGACCCAGGCGGCCATGAACCAGCGCCGTCCGCTGATACTGGATGAGGCCGGGCAGGCGGCCTGGCTTGACCCGGATACGCCAATTGCCCGCCTGCACGAGCTGCTGGCCAGCCCGCCTGCGGTGTTGCGTGAGCGGGCCTTGGCCAATTTCGTCAATGACCCGAAACTGGATGCGCCGGAGTGCCTCACCCCGGTTTGATAAATCTTCCCTGTGGCTATGGCAGCCAATGGCGACTCGGCCTAGGATACGCCGCATGTGGATAGGGAGTGTTTTCATGCGTAAGTCTTTTGTCGTCAGCCTGCTGAGTGCTGGCATCCTGCTGGCCGGCTGCCAGGCGGTGAACACCACCAGCGGAGGTGCTGTTGGCGTCGAGCGTCAGCAGTACATGTTCAGCATGCTCTCGACCGATGAGGTCAACCAGATGTACGCCCAGTCGTACCAGCAAACCCTGGGTGAGGCCTCGAGCAAGGGTGTGCTCGACAAGTCCAGTGCCGATGCCAAGCGGGTGCAGGTCATTGCCAACCGACTGATCGCCCAGGCGCCCAAGTTCCGCCCGGATGCCGCGCAGTGGGACTGGCAAGTCAACGTGATCAAGAGCGACGAACTCAACGCCAACTGCGGCCCGGGCGGCAAGATTATCGTCTATACCGGCCTGATCGATCAGCTCAAGCTCAGCGATGCGGAAATTGCCGCAGTGGTAGGGCACGAGATTGCCCACGCCCTGCGTGAGCACAGCCGCGAGGCCATGTCCAAGGCGTACGGTGTGGAAATGGCCCGTCAGGGTGCCGGTGCCATCTTCGGCCTCGGCCAGAGCAGCATGGCCATGGCCGACACCGTGGTGAACTACGCCATGACCTTGCCCAACAGCCGGGCCAACGAAAACGAGGCCGACCTGATTGGCCTGGAGCTGTCGGCGCGTGCCGGTTATGACCCGAATGCCGCGATCACCTTGTGGAACAAGATGAGCAAGGCTTCCGAGGGTGCACCGCCTGAGTTCATGAGCACTCACCCGGCGTCGGAAAGCCGCATTGCTTCGCTGCAGGCGGCAATTCCGAAGGTGATGCCGCTGTATCAGGCCGCGGCCAAGCCGTAACTGTGTGAACCCTGGGGCCGCTTTGCGGCCCCGCTTCCCTGCTTAACCTACCCAGCCACTGGCCTTCATTGCCGAGTACACGGCCACGATCGCCAGGACGAAGAACGCCGTGGCCGCCAGGCGACGAATCAGCGTCAACGGCAGTTTGTCTGCCGCGAAGTTACCCGCCAGAACCACCGGCACGTTGGCAATCAGCATGCCCAGGGTGGTGCCGAGGATGACCATGATCAGGTGCGGGTACTGTGCTGCCAGCATCACCGTGGCAACCTGGGTCTTGTCACCGATTTCGGCCAGGAAGAACGCAATCAGCGTGGTCAGGAACGGCCCGAAGCGGCGTGCCGGGTTCTCGTCGTCATCCATCTTGTCCGGTACCAGGGTCCACAGCGCTGTGGCGGTAAAGCTCGCGGCCAGGATCCAGTGCAGTGCCGAGTCGCTGAAGAAACTGCCGAACCACGCCCCTACGGCACCGGCCGCCGCATGGTTGGCCAAGGTGGCGGCGATGATGCCGGCGATGATCGGCCAGGGTTTGCGAAAGCGAGCCGCGAGAATGAGCGCGAGCAGTTGCGTCTTGTCGCCGATTTCGGCGAGGGCAACGATAGCGGTGGGGACCAGCAGAGATTCCAGCATCAGGATTCCTACGGGGGCGGGTCGACACGGCTATGACACGTACAGCCTCCCCGCCCCGGGTAAGGTGTGCGTGTCATAGGTCTTGTCAAACCCTGGATCCGTCTATGCGGATCTCTCCATGCAGGCTGGCATGGCGGGTCGCACGCGCCATGGTCTGTGGACCAAGTATGTTGACGCGTACCGGGCGAGCTGGGTGCTCGCGGGAGACTACTCCCCTAGGACGGTGCGGATTCTGCCTAGGCAAAACGCTTTCGGCAAGCGCTGTTTTTATCCGTGCGTTGCCTGATAGATGCGGAAACCATCGGCCTCGTCGCGTACCTGGCAGTTGCCCAATGCCCCTTCGATCAGCGGCTGGTAGCGCAGGAAGCTGTTGGCCACCAGGCGCATTTCGCCACCTTTTCGCAGATGAACGGCTGATTTTTTCAGCAAGTTCTCCGAAGCTTGATAATTGGTGTGTACGCCGGTGTGGAACGGCGGGTTGCTCAGGATAAGGCTCAGTTCGGTGGGGGCTGCGTCAATGCCATCTCCGCTGATCACGTCGCCTTCCAGGCCGTTGGCGGCCAGCGTCAGGCGGCTGGCGGCCACGGCGAAGGCATCCACATCCAGCATGGTCACCCGGCTTTGTGGGTAACGGCGCTTGAGCGTGGCACCCAGCACCCCGGCACCACAGCCAAAGTCCAGCATGTGGCCGTCGGGTAGGCCATCGAGGTGTTTGAGCAGCAGGGCGGTACCCCGATCGAGGCGACCATGGCTGAATACACCCGGCAGGCTGACCACTTGCAGCGGGCCGTCTTCCAGGGCCAGCTCGAAGCGCTCGGCCAGGCTTTCCAGCGGTTTTGCCTGCGGTGCCTGGTCGATGGTCACTTGCCACAGTTGGCAATGGCGAGCGCTGTCCAGCTTGCGTGGCTTGCCAAAGGCCTGCAGCTGCTTGGCCGCCCCTTCGATGCCGCCGCGTTTTTCGCCGACCAGGTACAGCTCGCGGCCGGCCAGGCGCGACGCCAGGGCGTTGAGCAGGTAGGCGGCCAGCTCGCGGGACTTGGGCAGGAACAGCACGGCACTGTCGAAGGGCAGGTCGGGCGGCTCGACCGCATAGTGGCTGCGGCCGGCAAAGCGGCTGTCGAGCATGGCCTGATCGCCGGCATGCCAGGTCCAGGCCTGGGCCTGGGGCAACTGGCCGAGCAGGTCGTCGGCGGGGGCGCCAGCGATCAGCAGCGGCCCCTGGAACAGCTCTGCCTGGCGGAGCAACACTTCACTGCGCGGGTCCATGGACGACGCCTCCTGGAAAAAAGTGGCGCAGTGTAGCAGAGGCCGGCGCCGGGCTCAGCTGACCACGCGGCGTGGCTGACCAGCGAAGAAGGCCTGGGCGTTTTCGCTGAGCTGGCCAACGATGCGCTGGCGCGATTCCACCGCGCCCCAGGCGCTGTGCGGGGTGATGATCAGGCGCGGGATGTCGGGTTGGAGCAATGGGTTGCCATTGACCGGCGGCTCCACACTCAGCACGTCGGTGGCCGCGCCGCCCAGGTGGCCACTGCGCAGGGCGTCGGCCAGTGCCTGTTCGTCGATCAGGCCACCACGGGCAGTGTTGACAACCAGTGCATTGCGCTTGAGCAGGCCCAGTTCGCGAGCGCCGAGCATGTGCCGGGTATGCTCGTTCAACGGGCAGTGCAGGGTCAGCGCATCGACTTGCGGCAGCAGTTCGTCAAGCGGCAACCGGTCGGCGCGCTCCGGGCGACCGGGAATCTGTCCGCTCAGCACGCGCATGCCGAAGGCTTCGGCCAGCCGTGCCACCGCGCCGCCCAGTTCGCCGTGGCCGAGCAAGCCGAGGGTTTTGCCTTCCAGTTCGACGATGGGGAAGTCCAGCAGGCAGAACTGGCTGGCCTTGGCCCACTGGCCGTCGGCAACCGCCTGGTTGTAGTCGCACAGACGCGTCGCCAGGGCCAGCAACAGGGCGAGGGTATGCTGAGCGACTGACGGCGTGCCGTAGCCCTGGCAGTTGCACACCGTGATGCCTTGGGCGCGGGCTGCTGCCAAGTCGACATTGTTGGTGCCGGTGGCGGCCACCAGAATCAGCTTGAGCTGCGGGTTGGCGGCCAGGGTCGCGGCGTCGAGCATGACCTTGTTGCTGACCACCGCGACGGCGCCCTGCAGGCGTTGGCTTACCTGGTCCGGGCGGGTTGCATCGAACAGTTCGAGCTCATCGAACTGGCTTCGTAACGGGGAAAGGTCGAGGTCACCAAGATCTAGGGATTGGTGGTCGAGAAACACAGCGCGACGCGGGCTGGGCATCAGTAAGGCTCCGTTGGCAGGGCAGGGATGATCCATCACTCGGACAATGCCACTCATACCCCGCGTAGCCAAATCATTCCTTCGGCTGATTTAGCCGTCACATTGGCGAACTACAGTGGTTACCACATTTGTCTGGCCCGCTTTTCAGAAAAGGGATACCCATGTTGCAGACCCGCATCATCAAGCCCGCCGAGGGCGCCTACGCCTACCCACTGCTGATCAAACGCCTGCTGATGTCTGGCTGCCGCTATGAAAAGACCCGCGAAATCGTCTACCGCGACCAGTTGCGGCTCACTTATCCACAGCTCAACGAGCGCATCGCACGCCTGGCCAATGTGCTGACCGAGGCCGGGGTAAAGGCCGGTGACACCGTCGCGGTGATGGACTGGGACAGCCACCGTTACCTGGAATGCATGTTCGCCATTCCGATGATCGGCGCCGTGGTGCACACCATCAACGTGCGCCTGTCGCCCGAGCAGATCCTCTACACCATGAACCACGCCGAAGACCGCGTGGTGCTGCTCAATAGCGACTTCGTCGGCTTGTACCAGGCCATCGCCGGGCAGTTGACCACCGTCGACAAGACCCTGTTGCTGACCGACGGCCCGGACAAGACCGCCGATTTGCCCGACCTGGTCGGCGAGTACGAGCAACTGCTGGCCGCCGCCAGCCCGCGCTACGACTTCCCTGACTTCGACGAGAACTCGGTGGCCACCACCTTCTACACCACCGGCACCACCGGTAACCCCAAGGGTGTGTATTTCAGTCATCGTCAGCTGGTGCTGCACACACTGGCCGAGGCCTCGGTCACCGGCAGTATCGACAGCGTGCGGCTGCTGGGCAGTAACGACGTGTACATGCCGATCACTCCGATGTTCCATGTGCATGCCTGGGGCATCCCTTACGCTGCCACCATGCTCGGGATGAAGCAGGTGTACCCTGGGCGCTACGAGCCAGACATGCTGGTCAAGCTCTGGCGCGAGGAGAAGGTCACTTTCTCCCATTGCGTGCCGACCATCCTGCAGATGCTGCTCAACTGCCCGGCTTCGCAAGGGCAGGATTTCGGCGGCTGGAAGATCATCATTGGCGGCAGCTCGCTCAACCGCTCGTTGTATCAGGCCGCTCTGGCACGTGGCATCCAGCTGACTGCTGCGTATGGCATGTCGGAAACCTGCCCGCTGATCTCCGCCGCCCACCTTAACGATGAGTTGCAGGCCGGCAGCGAGGATGAGCGTGTTACCTACCGCATCAAGGCCGGTGTGCCGGTGCCACTGGTCGAGGCAGCCATCGTCGATGGCGACGGTAACTTCCTGCCAGCAGACGGTGAGACACAAGGCGAGCTGGTGTTGCGTGCGCCGTGGCTGACCATGGGTTACTTCAAGGAACCGGAAAAGAGCGAGGAGCTGTGGCAGGGTGGCTGGCTACACACCGGCGATGTCGCCACCCTCGACGGTATGGGTTACATCGACATCCGCGATCGCATCAAGGATGTGATCAAGACCGGTGGCGAGTGGGTCTCCTCACTCGACCTGGAAGACTTGGTCAGCCGCCACCCGGCGGTGCGCGAAGTGGCGGTGGTGGGGGTGGCCGACCCGCAATGGGGTGAGCGTCCGTTTGCCCTGCTGGTGGTGCGTGATGGCCACGCCATCGACGCCAAGTCGCTGAAGGAGCACCTCAAGCCGTTTGTCGAGCAAGGTCACATCAACAAGTGGGCGATTCCAAGCCAGATCGCCGTTGTTACTGAAATTCCCAAGACCAGCGTCGGCAAGCTCGACAAGAAACGCATCCGCCAGGACATCGTCCAATGGCAGGCCAGCAACAGCGCGTTCCTTTCCACCTTGTAACTGCTTTGCGGGTCGTGTGCGTCAGAACGCGACCCGCATGCTAGAGAGGCTGGCGCCTTGCCAAATGGCAAAAATGCGCCATCCTTGAGCACTGCCAGCACGCAATCGGGACAAATAGCAGCGAGTTGGCGGCATGGAGCGCAAATCACACTTTAGAGGGATCAAGCGCCTGTGCCTTGCTGGCTATAGTCGGGGCCAGGGGATTTTCAGGAATGGGGGAGGGCAACACGCGCAAGCCGTGTCGCCGCGGGTGCAAACCTGCAAACCGGTCGCTCGGGCCGTTCTTGAAAGGACTCACTGCCATAACAATAAAGTACATGGAGTAGCGTCGATGAAATCTGCAAACCTGTTCTGGCGCCGGGCCAAGTTGCCCTTGGCCGTCAGCCTTGCTTCCACGCTCGCAAGTCCTGCTTTCGCTGTCAGCTTCAACATGGGTGAAATCGAAGGCCAGTTCGACTCGTCGCTCTCCATCGGCGCCAGCTGGTCGACGGCCAACCCCAACAAGAACCTGATCGGGGTGAACAACGGCGGCAAGGGCCTGTCGCAGACATCCGACGATGGCCACCTGAACTTCAAGAAGGGCGAAACCTTCTCCAAGATATTCAAAGGCATCCATGACCTGGAGCTCAAGTACGGCGACACCGGCGTGTTCGTGCGTGGCAAGTACTGGTACGACTTCGAGCTGAAGGACGAAGGCCGCGAGTTCAAGGACATCAGCGACTCCAACCGCAAGGAGGGCGCCAAGTCGTCCGGCGCCGAGCTGCTCGACGCCTTCGTCTACCACAACTACTCCATCGGCGATCAGCCCGGTTCGGTGCGCTTTGGCAAGCAGGTGGTGAGCTGGGGTGAAAGTACCTTCATCGGCGGCGGCATCAACTCGATCAACCCCATCGACGTGTCGGCGTTTCGCCGCCCAGGGGCCGAGATCAAGGAAGGCCTGATCCCGGTCAACATGTTCTACATCTCCCAGAGCCTGACCGACAACCTGTCGGCTGAGGCCTTCTACCAGCTTGAATGGGACCAGACGGTCGTCGACAACTGCGGCACCTTCTTCTCGCAGCCGGACATCATTGCCGACGGCTGTACCGACAACCTGCGCGTGCTGAACAGCAGCCGTACGGTGCCGGGCGCGGCCCAGCAATTCCTTGCTACCCAGGGCGTGAACATCAACGAAGAGGGTGTGATGGTGCGCCGTGGCGCTGACCGCGACGCGCGTGACAGCGGGCAGTTCGGCGTGGCCATGCGCTACATGTTCGAGCCATTGGACACCGAATTCGGTGCCTACTTCATGAACTACCACAGCCGTGCGCCAATCTTCAGCGCCACCGGCGCCCCGGCTTCGGTGTTCTCCGGTATCGCCGGCCTGCCGGCACAGCTGCGAGCCTTGGCACCCTTGATCGTGGCGGGTAATTCGCAGTACTTCGTCGAGTACCCGGAAGATATTCGACTCTACGGCCTCAGTTTCTCCACCACCTTGCCAACCGGCACGGCATGGAGCGGTGAGATCAGCTACCGGCCCAACGCGCCGGTACAGTTGAACACCACCGATATCCTGTTTGCCGGTGTTCGTCCTCTGGGCGGCGCACTGACCAATGCTTCGCTGCTGGCGGGTACACCGGGCCAGGACCTGCACGGCTATCGCCGTAAAGAGATCACCCAGTTCCAGACCACCTTGACGCACTTCTTCGACCAAGTGATGGGCGCTAGCCGCATGACCGTGGTGGGCGAACTGGGCGTCACCCACGTCGGCGGCCTGGAGAATGCGCACGATACCCGTTATGGCCGCGACCCGGTGTTCGGCCCTGGCCCATTGCCGTCCACGGGCGGAGCGGACACCTGCCAGGCGCTCAACGCCAGCACCATCGCCGGCGCCGGTGCCGGTGCATCCACCACCAACCTGAACCGCAAATGCGAGAACGATGGCTACACCACCAGCACGTCCTGGGGTTATCGCGCCCGTGTCATCTGGGATTACAACGACGTATTCGCTGGGGTGAACCTGAAACCGAGCGTGGCCTGGTCGCATGACGTGTCCGGCTACTCGCCGGGCCCTGGCGCCAACTTCGAGGAAGGCCGCAAGGCTGTCAGCCTGGGCTTGGATGCCGAATACCAGAACACCTACACGGCAAGCCTGTCGTACACCAACTTCTTCGACGGCAAGTACAGCACCGTGGATGACCGCGACTTCGTCGCCCTCAGCTTCGGCGTGAACTTCTAAGCATTCAGATCCAGGACGACACGACATGAACAAGACCAGAAGTCTGCTGCAAGCCGGTGTGCTGGGCCTGTCCCTGCTGGCGACCAGTGTCATGGCTGCGGTATCCGCTGACGAGGCGGCCAAGCTGGGTAGCACCCTGACCCCAATGGGGGCGGAAAAGGCCGGCAATGCCGACGGCTCCATCGGCGCGTGGGAGCCGCTGTCGAAAACGGCGGGCAGCGTCGACGGCAAGGGCTTCCTGTCCGACCCGTACGGCAGTGACAAGCCGCTGTTCACCATCACGGCGCAAAACGCCGACCAGTACAAGGACAAGCTCTCGCCAGGCCAGCTGGCCATGCTCAAGCGCTACCCGGACACCTTCAAGATCCCGGTGTTCAAAACCCATCGAGGTTCAACCGTCCCGGCCGATGTGTTCGCGGCCATCAAGGAAAACGCCACCAAGACCACCCTGGTCGAGGGCGGCAACGGCCTGAACAACTTCCGCACGGCGGTACCGTTCCCGATCCCGAAAACCGGCCTGGAAGTGATCTGGAACCACATCACCCGCTACCGTGGCGGCAGTGTCAGCCGCCTGGTCACCCAAGCTACGCCGCAGCAGAACGGCTCGTTCAACCCGGTGTACTTCTCCGACCAGTTCGTCTTCCGTGACAAGATGAAGGACTACGACCCGAACAACCCAGGCAACATCCTGTTCTACTTCAAGCAGGAAGTGACCGCGCCCGCGCGCCTGGCTGGGACCGTGCTGCTGGTGCACGAAACCCTCGACCAGGTGAAGGAGCCGCGCAAGGCGTGGATCTACAACGCCGGCCAGCGTCGCGTGCGCCAGGCGCCGCAAGTGTCCTATGACGGCCCGGGTACCGCTGCCGATGGCCTGCGTACCTCCGACAACCTGGACATGTTCAACGGTGCACCTGACCGCTATGACTGGAAGCTGGAAGGCAAGAAGGAGCTGTACATCGCGTCGAACGCCTTCAAACTCGATGACCCCAAGCTGAAATATGCCGACATCATCAAGGCCGGGCACATCAACCAGGACCTGACCCGTTACGAGCTGCGCCGCGTGTGGCACGTGGTCGCAACCCTCAAACCGGGCCAGCGACACATCTATGCCAAGCGAGACTTCTACATCGATGAAGACACCTGGCAGGCTGCCGTCATCGACCAGTACGACGGCCGTGGCCAGCTGTGGCGCGTGTCCGAGGCCCACGCCCAGCCGTATTACAACGTCGAGGTGCCGTGGTACACCCTGGAAGCCATCTACGACCTGCAGTCCGGTCGTTATCTGGCCCTGGGCATGAAGAACGAAGAGAAGCGTGCCTACGACTTCGGTTTCAGTGCCAGCAAGGCCGACTTCCAACCAGCGGCGCTGCGCCAGTCGGGTATTCGCTAAGCTGAACACCACTAACTCCGTGTGATCCCCAGAACGCCCCGGCTTGCCGGGGCGTTTCTATTTTTCTGTTCTGGCCTCTACGCGGTCCTGCCCGCGAAGAGGCCAGAACAGGCAATAAATCTGCTGAATACCCACCCACACCCCCGCTACGGCCTCTGTCCATCAGCCATGTTGCTTTTTGTCGCAGTCTTTTCCGTGGCAATTGCGCCCATCATCTTCAAATGCGCCGCGTTACCCGCTAGTCTCGCAAACATCCATACCGCCGTAGTCTTCCAACCAGAACGAGCCGGCCATGACAGATCTGTCCCGTACGCATGGATTCGCGAGTCAGGCCCTGGGCCTGCTGGACGGGCGTTTCTTCCGGCCTCCGTTGCCGGACGGCCATGTGCCGCGCCAGCGTCTGTGTCAGCGTCTGCACGCCGGCCTGGGCGGGCGGCTGCTGCTGGTCAATGCCCCGGCAGGTTTCGGCAAAAGCTCCCTGGCCATCGAATTTTCCGAAGCGCTGCCCGAACACTGGCGCAGCTTGTGGCTAGGCCTGAGCCAGCGCGACGCCGACCCTGGCCGCTTCCTTGAACGCCTGCTCGAAGGCCTGCAGCAGTACTGCCCAGCACTGGGCGGCCAGGCCATGGGGCTGCTGAAAATGCGCCAGCGCCACCAGCCGTTCGCCTTCGAAGAGTGGCTCGACGGCCTGCTCGACGAGCTGGCGCTGTACCTGCAAGCCGATACGCCGCTGCTGCTGGTGCTGGACGACTATCACCTGGCCCAGGGGCCGGTGCTTGACCGCTGCCTGCAGTTCTTCCTCAATCACCTGCCCCCCGGCCTTGTGTTGCTGGTTACCAGCCGCCAGCGGCCAGACTGGCACCTGGCGCGCCTGCGCCTGTCACGGCAGCTGGTCGAGCTAAACGAGCAGGACCTGCGCCTCACCGCGGATGAGGCGCTGGCAGTGATTGGCCGCCAGCCCACGGGCCTGCGCGGTCAGGCCCTGGACAACCTTATTCAGCGCAGCGACGGCTGGGTGGCCGGGTTGCGCTTCTGGCAGCTGGCGGCCAGCGACAGCGCTGACGAGCAAGCCTTGCCCCAGGCGCTGCATGGCGGCGAGGGCCTGATCCGCGACTACTTGCTCGAAGAAGTCATCGACATGCTGCCCGTGGACGTGCAGGCCTTCTTGTACGAAACCGCCTGCCAGGAGCGTTTCTGCGCCCCGCTATGTGATGCGCTGCGGGGCCGCCACGACAGTGCCGCGATCCTGCGCTTCCTGCAGGCGCATCAGGTGTTCCTGGTGCCGCTGGACGAGCATGGCCACTGGTTCCGCTATCACCACTTGTTCTCCGACCTGTTGCGCAGCCGCCAGGCCAGCGAGCCGCTAGCTGGCCTGCACATACGGGCCTGCCGTTGGTTCGAAACCCAGGGCCTGCTGGACGAAGCTGTGGAGCAGGCCTTGCGTGCCGGCCACCTGGATGTCGCCGCAGACCTGGTGCAGAGCCTGTCCGAGGAGCAACTGCTGGCCGAACAGAACGTCGGTATGTTGCTGCGCTGGAAGATGGACCTGCCCGACAGCCTGCTGATCAGCACGCCACGGTTGATCGTGCTGTACAGCTGGGCGTTGGGCCTGGCTTGCCAGCTGGACGCAGCCGAGGAACTGGCCGGCTACCTCAGCCGTTTTCTACCCGCGCCTTCGGCAACCGCGCAAAAGTCGATGCTGGCCCAGTGGCTGGCGCTGAGTGGGGTCATTGCCCGTGGCCGTGGCGACCGCGAACGCACCCTGGCCTATTGCGGCGAGGCGCTACAGAGCCTGCCGAGCAAGCGTTATGGCCAACGCCTGGTGTGTTTGTCGACGCTGTCCAACCTGGCCATTGCCGATGGAGACTTCTGGCGGGCCCGAGGCTGGAACCGCGAAGCCCTGGAGCTGGCCCAACGGGTCGGCAACCCGTTGTTCGAGGCCCTGGCCCATTACGACCGGGCGCGAGTGCTGCACGCCCGTGGCGAGGTGCTGCGCGCACTGGACGAAGTGCGCCAGGGCCTGCAACGCCTGCAGGGGCTTTCGGCGCAGCGGCTGTATGCCGTGCGTGCGCGCCTGACGCTTTACGAAGGCTACCTGCTGGTCTCACGCCTGCAGCCGGCCCAGGGCCGAGCACGCTTGCGTGCAGGGCTGGGCGAGGCGCGGGCGTGCCGAGACATCAGTGTGCTCATCGGTCATTGCGTGATTGCCACGCTCGATGGCCGGGAAGGGCACTTTGCCGAAGCCTTTGCCGAATTGGCCGAGGCCGAGCGCCTGATGCATATCTGGGATGTGCCCCCGGTCTATTACCTGGCCATGATTACCCTGGTCAAATGCGAACTGTGGCTGGCCCAGGGGCGAACCGATCTGGCCGAGTCCTGGCTGCTGCGTCTGGGCCAGACCTACGGTGGCGAGCAACCGGCAGCAGCACCGGAGTTCCACCCGCTGCTGCCGTTGCATATTGCGTTGCAGCAGGCTTTGCTCGAGCGCATCCAGTTGCGTGGCGAGGATGCCGTGCAACGCCTGGCAAGCCTGGTAGCGCGTGGCCAGGCCAGTGGCGGCATGATGCTCACCGTCAGTGCCCTTTGCCAATGGCTTTCCCAACTGCTGGACGAAGGCAGGGAAGGGCAGGCCGCGCAGTTGCTGCCAGGTTTGCTGGAGGCAGCCCATGGCGGTGTGCTGCAACCGTTCCAGCCAATTCTGGAAAAGCACCCGCAATGGCTTCATGAGCAACTGCAGCCAGCGGCCGCTTGCCCGGTTCAAGCCGAACTGCTCAAGCACCTGCCGCCAGTGCCCTCCGCCAGCACAGGCACCGGCGAGGCGCTGAGCGGCCGCGAACTGGCCGTGCTCGAACTGATTGCCCAGGGCTGTTCCAACCAGCAGATCAGCGAGCGGCTGTTCATTTCCTTGCACACCGTGAAGACCCACGCCAGCCACATCAACAGCAAGTTGGGGGTTGAGCGACGCACCCAGGCGGTGGCAAAGGCAAAAACGCTGGGGTTGCTGGCGTGATACTGGCTCTGCAGGTCATTGCTCGTTAAAGTGATGGCATGAGGCCATGGTTTGTGGCCGGTAATGCTCTACCCTCATCTTTCCCGACCGGCTGCCGATACAGCGATCGGTGGCATCGCCTCGCGCGATTTTTCAATCATTCCAAGGCAGGTCGTGTTGATGCTGCAGTACGGGCAAAAGAGCTTTCTGATCGTCGACGATTTTACCGACTTTCGCACGTCGACCCGTTCCATGTTGCGTGAGTTGGGCGTGCGCGACGTGGACACCGCTGACAGCGGCGAGCAGGCGCTGCGCATGTGCGCGCAGAAGCGCTATGACTTCATCCTGCAGGACTTCCACCTGGGTGACGGCAAGAAGAACGGCCAACAGGTGCTCGAAGACCTGATCATCGACAAGCACATCAGCCATGAGTGCGTGTTCATCATGGTCACTGCCGAGAGTAGCCAGGCCATCGTGCTCAGCGCCATCGAGCACGAGCCCGATGCTTACCTGACCAAACCCTTCAACCGGGTTGGCCTGGCGCAGCGCGTCGAGAAACTGTTCCAGCGCAAGACGCTGCTCAAACCGATCCTGCAGGCGCTGGACCGCAATCGCCCGGCTGAAGTGCTGGCCGCTTGTGCCGAGTTGTGCAAGAAGGACCCGCGCCTGGCACCGCTGTGCTTGCGCTACCGGGCCGATGCCCTGCGCAACCTCAACCGTTTTGAGGAACTTGAAAAGTTCCTCAAGGCCATCCTGGCCAGCCGCCCGCAGCCGTGGGTGTACGCCGCGTTGGGCGCACTGATGCACAAGCGTGGCCAGAACGCCCAGGCCCAAGGTGTCTACGAGCAGGCGCTCAAGGCGTTCCCGATCATGCCAGGCCTTTACGATGGCATGGCCGAGGTGCTGGTGGCTCAGGGTGATACCCGACGCGCGCAGAACCTGCTTGAAGAAGCCGTACGTTTATCGCCTCTGTCTGTGCGTCGGCAATCGACGCTGGGCAAGCTGGCGCTGGAAAACGAAGACTTCGAGAGTGCATCGAAGGCGTTCCGCCATGCGGTGAATCAGGGCCAGAGCTCGCGCTACAAGGATGCCGAAAACAACCTCGGCCTGGTGCAGGCGCTGATGAGCAAGAACGCAGGCTTCGGCCTGGATGCCCGTACCCGTGTCGAAATCAACACCACGCTCAGCGAAGTGGCCAAGGAAAACCCCGAGGACCAGGGCTTGCAAGTGCGTGCGCGGATGATGAAGGCTGCCAGCCTGCAGCAGGCGGGCGACCCGGAAACAGCCGGCAAGCTGACCGAACAGGCGATCCAGCGCCTGGACAAGATGAACCAGTTCTTCTCGGTCGATTCGGCCCTGACCGTTGCTGCGCAGTTGCAGGCAATGGGGCAGGAAGCCGCCGCCATCGGCGTGCTGAAGAGCTGTGTGGAAAGTTATGGCGATGACCCGAAGGTCATGGAAAAAGTGGGCAAGCTGACGGACGACCCCAGCGTGCTCAACGCCATTACCGAAGCGGTCACCCTCAATCGCCAGGGTGTACGCAGTTACCAGGGAGGGCAGCTTGGCGAGGCGTTGCAACTGTTCCGCAAAGCGCTGGGTATGCAGCCGAAGAACATCAGCATCGCCCTCAACACCGCCCAGGCGCTGCTGCGCATCGGCGGTGACAACCCTCAGCCCGCGATCATGCAGGAATGCCAGGACGCCTTGACCAGCGTCGCCGGTATCCCTGCCAGCGACAATCGCTATGACCGTTACCGCAAACTGCACATCCGAGTGTTCGGCGCATGAATCAAGACAATCAGGGGCTGGATTTTTCCACGGTGATCGCCTCCACCGTGCACGACCTCAAAAGCTCTCTGTCAGCGCTGATCCAGTCCCATAGCCAGTGGGTGGAGCGCTTGCCCGAAGAGCTGCGCGGTGGTGCC
This sequence comes from Pseudomonas sp. LFS074, assembly GCF_047978165.1. NCBI lineage: Bacteria > Pseudomonadati > Pseudomonadota > Gammaproteobacteria > Pseudomonadales > Pseudomonadaceae > Pseudomonas > Pseudomonas sp. LFS074. The sequence goes on from NZ_JBFPFV010000001.1 coordinate 888,359, forward strand.
GAGCAGGGGATCATGGAGCACGAGTTTCGCCACCTCAACGGCATGCTGGTACAGCTGCTTGGGCTGTACAAACTGGGCATCAACCAGTTGCCGGTGTGCCCGGACTACCACGAACTGGATGATTTCATTGAAGCGCAGTTGGCGGCGCACCAGGAAGTGCTCAAGCACAACGACATCCTCGCCACCTGGCGCATCGACACCGACAACCCGCTTGGCTTCTTCGACCGTGAGCTGGTGGCCTCGGTAATCGCCAACGTCATCACCAACGCCACCCGCTTTGCCGGGCACGCCTTGCTGATTACCATCGAAGAGGCCGACAACCAGTTGGCTATCTGCGTCAACGATGACGGCCCGGGTTATCCCAAGCACATGCTCGAGCGCCAGGAGGAGTACATCCAGGGCATCGACTCGACCAGCGGCAGCACCGGCCTTGGCCTGTACTTCGCGGCGCGGATCGCGGCACTGCATGAAAGCGGCGGGGTGCGCGGGCGGATCGAGATCTCCAATGGCGGGGCGCTGGGGGGTGGGTTGTTCAGGTTGTTCCTGCCTTAGGCCGGCAGAGCATGGCGTTGGATTTTCAGCGCCCTTCAGATCGAGCGCCGCCCGCGCGGCGCATCGCGAGCTGGTGCTCGCTCCTACGCTTGTTTCGGGCCAGTTATGCCTGTTACAGACGCGCGCGACCGCTTTTTTTCGTACGGCACAATATCAAGACATGCACCAGAGGGTTCGCGCGCAAATCTCGCTGGTACAATTGGCCCGAAACAAGCGTAGGAGCGAGCGCCAGCTCGCGATGCGCCGCGCGGGCGGCGCTCGATCTCACAGGCGCTGCAGCGTCCAAGACAGGCCCTTCATGAAGACTGCCCCGACCACCCTCATCCGCGAAACCTTTCCCGTAGGCCCCTTGCAGTGCAACTGCACGCTGATTGGCGACCCATTGACCAAGAAAGCCATCGTCGTCGACCCGGGCGGTGACCCGGACAAGATCCTCGCGCGCCTGCAAGCCCACGGCCTCACGCTGGTAAGCATCATCCACACCCATGCGCACTTCGATCACTTCCTGGCCTCGGGCAAGCTCAAGGAGCTGACGGGCGCCACGTTGCACCTGCACAAGGACGACCAGGCCCTGTGGGACAACCTGGAGATGCAATGCCAGATGTTCGGCGTGCCTTACACGCCGGTACCGGCGCCAGACCGCTGGCTGGGCGATGATGAAGAACTGGCTTGCGGCTGCGGCGTGGCCCTTCACACGCCAGGGCATACGCCAGGCTCAATGAGCTTCTGGTTCGCCGACGCCAAACTGCTGATTGCCGGCGACACCCTGTTCCGCCGTGGCATTGGCCGCACCGATTTGTGGGGTGGTGACCAGCGGGCTATCGTTCGCTCCATCAAGGAGCGGCTGTACCGGCTGGACGAGGAGGCCATCGTGGTGACCGGCCACGGGCCTGACACCCGTCTGGGCGACGAGATGCGCGAAAACCCCTTCGTGCGTGCCTGATGGCACATGAAGGCACTTTCATGGAATTTTTCGTTGCCGATGCAATCCAAGGCTGGCATAGATCCGTTTGAGATCTGCCGCATTTACGAATTTTAGTAGGAGCTTGTCCATGTTCACCATGCGTCGTCTGATTATCGTCGCAACTGCCGCTGCCCTGATGACTGGCTGTGCCAGCCAGAATCCTTACGACAACCAGGGTCAGGCGCAGGGCTCCACTGGGATGAGCAAGACCGCCAAGTACGGCGGCCTGGGCGCGCTGGCCGGCGCCATCGCCGGTGCCGCCATCGACCACAACAACCGTGGCAAGGGTGCGCTGATCGGTGCTGCTGCAGTGGGTGCCGCCGCCGCCGGTTATGGCTATTACGCCGACAAGCAAGAAGCCGAACTGCGCGCGCAAATGGCCAACACTGGCGTGGAAGTGCAGCGCCAGGGTGACCAGATCAAACTGATCATGCCGGGCAACATCACCTTCGCTACCGACTCGGCCAACATCGCGCCAAGCTTCTACTCGCCGCTGAACAACCTGGCGGGCTCGTTCAAGCAGTTCAACCAGAACACCATCGAAGTGGTCGGCTTTACCGACAGCACCGGCAGCCGCCAGCACAACATGGACCTGTCCCAGCGCCGCGCGCAGGCAGTCAGCACCTACCTGACCTCGCAGGGTGTGGATGCCTCGCGCATCTCGGTACGTGGCATGGGCCCGGACCAGCCGATCGCCAGCAACGCCGACGCCAATGGCCGTGCGCAGAACCGCCGCGTGGAAGTGAACCTGAAGCCGATTCCGGGGCAGCAGTATGACCAGCAGTAAGGTCAGGTTCAGCAGTATCCCTGATTGATTCCTGGGGCCGCTTTGCGGCCCCAGTGATTTGCTAGCGCACCACGCTGGCCTGAATCGCCGTCAGGGCAATGGTATGCACGATATCGTCAACCTGTGCCCCGCGTGGCAAATCGTTCACTGGCTTGCGCAAACCCTGCAACATCGGCCCCAGGCTGACCCCGTCGGTGCTACGCTGCACCGCCTTGTGCGTGGTATTGCCGGTATTCAGGTCGGGGAACACGAACACCGTGGCACGCCCGGCCACAGGGCTGCCTGGTGCCAGCTCCCGAGCAATGGCCGGGTTGGCTGCCGCGTCATACTGCAAAGGCCCATCGATCAGCAACGCCTCTGCTGCACCTTGCGCCAGGCGAGTCGCTTCGCGCACTTTCTCGACTTCTTCATCGCTGGCCGAATCGCTTGAATAACTGATCATCGCCACCCGCGGCGCGATGCCGAAGGCCTGCGCCGATTCGGCGCTCTGGCGGGCGATCTCTGCCAGTTCGGCAGCACTGGGGTGGGGGTTCATCACGCAGTCGCCGTACACCAGTACCTGCTCGGGGAACAGCATGAAGAACACCGACGACACCAGGCTTGAGCCTGGCGCGGTCTTGATCAACTGCAGCGCCGGGCGGATGGTATTGGCGGTGGAGTGAACCAGGCCCGAGACCAGGCCGTCCACTTCGTCCAGGGCCAGCATCATGGTGCCGATCACGACCGGGTCTTCCAGTTGCTGCTCGGCCATCGGTGCGTTGAGGTTCTTGCTCTTGCGCAGCGCCACCATGGGCTCCACGTAGCGCCCGCGAATCAGCTCGGGGTCGAGGACTTCCAGGCCGGGCGGCAGGGCAATGCCTTGAGCGCGGGCCACGGCCTCGACATCTTCGGGCTTGGCCAGCAGTACGCAGCGGGCAATGCCACGGGCCTGGCAGATGGCTGCGGCCTGCACCAACAGCGGCTCGGCACCTTCTGGCAAAACGATGCGCTTGTTGGCCTGCTGCGCGCGCTGGATCAACTGGTAGCGGAACACTGCCGGCGACAGGCGCATTTCACGCGGGGTGCCGCAGCGTTGGTGCAGCCAGGCTGCGTCGAGGTGGCTGGCGACGAAGTCGGTGATGAACTCGGCGCGCTCGCGGTCATCCACAGGAATCTCGCGGTTCAGCGAGTTGAGCTGGTTGGCCGTGTCGTACGAGCCGGTGCTGACTGACAGGATCGGCAGGCCGGCCTGCAGGGCGCCGCGGCACAGGCCAAGGATGCGCGCGTCGGGCTTGCTGTCGCTGGTCAGCAGCAGGCCGGCCAGTGGCACGCCATTGATTGCTGCCAGGCTGACGGCGAGGATGATGTCGTCGCGGTCGCCCGGCGTGACCACCAGGGTACCCGAGGTCAGCAGCGGCACGGTGTTGGCGACCGTGCGTGCGCAGATGATGATCTTGCTCATGCGCCGCTGCTCGTAGTCGCCGGCATTGAGCACCTGGGCGCCGAGCAGCTCGGCCACGTCGCGGGTACGCGGGGCGTTCAGCTCGGGTTGGTAGGGAATGCAGCCAAGCAGGCGGAAGTCATTGCCGCGCAGCAACGGCGAGTGTTCACGCAGGCGGGTGGCGAAGTCGGCCATGCTCTCGTCGGTGCGAACCTTGTTGAGGATCACCCCGAGCACTTTCGGGTCGCGCGGCCCGCCGAACAGCTGGGCCTGTAGTTCGACCCGGCCGGACAGTTCGCTGAGCACTTCGTTTTCCGGTGCCGATACCAGGATCACCTCGGCATCCAGGCTTTTCGCCAGGTGAAGGTTGACCCGCGCGGCGTAGCTGGCGTGGCGCGTGGGCACCATACCCTCGACCACTACCACGTCATTGCCGATACAGGCTTGCTGGTAGAGACGGATGATTTCCTCCAGCAACTCGTCCAACTGGCCATCGCCGAGCATGCGCTCGACCTGGGCCAGGCTCAGTGGTACCGGAGGTTTGATACCGTGGGTGCGAGCCACCAGTTCGGTAGAGCGCTCGGGGCCGGTGTCACCCGGGTGGGGTTGGGCGATCGGCTTGAAGAAACCGACCTTCAGGCCGGCGCGCTCCAGGGTACGCACCAGGCCCAGGCTGATGGATGTCAGGCCGACACCGAAGTCGGTCGGCGCAATGAAAAATGTCTGCATGCGTGCTTCTCGAAATAAGCGGTGCAAGAAATTAACGGCCAAGGGTAGCGCTATCGGCCCCTTGTGCGCACCAGCCGCACGCGAAAGGCTGGCCAATGTGCTGCGCGCGCTGGGCCGGGTCGAGCACCCAGGGGCGTGCCTGCCACGGCGGTTGGTGGCGCAGGTGTTGGGTGTGGCCGCAGGACAGTTCGGCCACCCAGTGGCCTTCTTCGTCCTGATGGAAGCCTGTGATCCGACTGATGGGCCGTTGCTCGTCCGCGGTGCGTTCGCAATCGGACGATGGCTTGGTTACACTTGTCCGCTCTACATTCTTTTGCAAAAGGTCTTGCCCCATGCTGATCGCCGCCAACAAGGCTGTCTCCATCGACTATACCCTGACCAACGACGCCGGGGAGACCATCGACAGCTCCGCCGGTGGCGCGCCGCTGGTCTACCTGCACGGTGCCGGCAACATCATCCCAGGCCTGGAAAAGGCCCTGGAAGGTAAACAGGCCGGTGACGAGCTGAACGTTACCATCGAGCCGGAAGACGCCTACGGCGAATACCTGGCCGAGCTGGTCAGCACCCTGAACCGCAGCCTGTTCGAAGGCGTCGACGAGCTGGAAGTGGGCATGCAGTTCCACGCTTCGGCACCGGACGGCCAGATGCAGATCGTCACCATCCGCGACCTCGACGGCGACGACGTCACCGTTGACGGCAACCACCCACTGGCCGGCCAGCGCCTGACCTTCAAGGTAAAGGTTGTCGACGTGCGTGACGCCAGCGAAGAAGAAATCGCTCACCGCCACATCCACGGTGAAGGTGGCCATCACCACTGATTTTCTGCGCTAAGCTCAGAAAGTCGCCAGGCGCTCGGGCAAGCCGATTTGCCTTCCTACGGGAGGTGGACGGTTTGGACGAGCGCCTTTTTAGTGGGCGCAATTCGCCCCCGCGGCAACCGGGAACCTGAGAGGGGATTTCATCATGAGTGCATTTCACGACCTGAAACTGGACGCGCTGAACGGCGGAGAGCTGCCGCTCGCACCGTTCAAGGGGCAAGTGGTGCTGGTGGTCAACGTTGCCTCCAAATGTGGTCTCACGCCGCAATACAAGGCCCTGGAAAACCTCTACCAGGTTTACAAGGACAAGGGCTTCAACGTGCTTGGCCTGCCGTGCAACCAGTTTGCCGGCCAGGAGCCGGGTAGCGAAAAGGAAATCCAGGACTTCTGCAGCCTCAACTATGGGGTGAGCTTCCCGCTGGGGGGCAAGTTGGAGGTCAACGGCCCGCAGCGCCATTCGCTGTACCGTCTGCTGGCGGGTGAGGGGGCCGAGTTCCCCGGTGACATCACCTGGAACTTCGAGAAGTTTCTGGTGGGCAAGGATGGGCGAGTACTGGCGCGTTTTTCACCGCGCACGGCGCCGGATGACCCGGCGGTAGTCCAGGCCATAGAAAAAGCACTTGCCTGAAGTTTTACGCACTTCCTGTAGGCGCGGCCTTGTGCCGCGAAAGGGCCGCAACGCGGCCTCTCGATGGTTGCGGTAGTGCTGAAATCCGGGGGCCGCTGTACGGCCCATTCGCGGGGCAAGGCCGCTCCTACACTGATCGCGTGGGGCCCAAGCTTGAAGCAGGTGCGGCAGCAGATGGGTTCTGGGCTGAATGCAGATACCCCTCGAACTGCTCGACAATCGCGGGCCAGCCCTGACGGCTGGCATGCTGCCGCGCATTCAGGCGCACCCGGCGCAAGGTTTCCTCTTCTTCCAGCAGCCAGCAGGCGGCATCGATGAATGCGGCCTCATCCCCTGGCATGGCCAGCCCGCCACTGTGTCCATGGCGAATATGCTGCGCAGCTGCCGCCTCGTCATAAGCAACCACCGCCAACCCCGAAGCCATGGCCTCGAGCACCACGTTGCCAAAGGTCTCGGTCAAGCTGGGGAAAAGGAACAGGTCGCCGCTGGCATAGTGCTCGGCCAGCACCTCGCCGCGCTGGGCGCCACAGAACACTGCATCTGGCACCTGCTGTTGGAGGCTGGCACGCTGCGGGCCGTCACCGACCATGATCAGACGCAAGCGCTTCTGGGGATAAGTTTTCTGCAATGCCTCGAGACAAGGCCGCAGCAAGCCAAGGTTCTTTTCCACCGCCAGCCGTCCGACATGCAATACGGCGATATCATCCGGGCCGAGCCCCCAGCTTTCACGCAACGCCTGGTTGCGCCGGGTCGGGTTGAACAGGCCGGCATCGACACCTCGTGCCAACAGTTCCAGGCGCTCGAACCCACGGCGTTCAAGCTCCAGGCGCTGGCTGACACTGGGTACCAAGGTGATCGCCGTGCGCCGATGGAACCAGCGCAGATAGTGGGTGAGCAGGCGCGCCAGCAGGCCCAGACCGTACTGGCCGGAGTACTGCGGGAAGTTGGTGTGGAAGCCGCTGACGACCGCGATACTCAGGCGCCTGGCTGCGCGTAGGGCGCTGAGACCTAGCGGCCCTTCGGTGGCGATGTACAGCACATCCGGGCGCTGCCGGCGCCAGCGCCGCAACAGCTTGTGCATCGATACCTCGCCCCACTGCAAACCTGGATACCCCGGCAGGGCCCAACCACGGCACAGCATCAGGTGCGGGTCGTTTTGCACGGGTGATTCGCCGGCCTGGCGCGGCCGTACCACCTCGACCTCATGGCCGCGTTGACGCAAGCCTTCACTGAGGCGGCCAAGGGTGTTGGCCACGCCGTTAATCTCGGGTGGGAAGGTTTCACTGACCAGGGTAATGCGTAGGGCGGGTGTATTCATGACAAAAAGTTTCCGCCTGCAGGATTGCGCCAATGTGACTGCCATGTGACGTACAGATGACGCCTGACCGCTGACGCTTTCGCCTTTATGAATATTTCCTCGCACGGCACTCAAGAAGGTGTCATCGGCAGCCGATGAAGATGCATTCGACTACGTGATGCGCTCCAGGAGAGCGGTGATGTTCAACAACAAGCTCAAGCAAGAAATCCGGCAGTTGCGCGAAGACCTGATGTCCATGGAACAGGTCAAGAGTAGCCTCGACAGCGAGATGCTGGTACTGCAGCTCGACCCTCAAGGACGGATCGAGATGGTCAACGGCAACTTCGAGAGCGAGATGCTCTACCGTGCCGAACAATTGCTTGGGCGCAATATCGAGGACATCGTCCCGGCTCATGTGAAGACCCTCGACTTTTACCAGCGCATGAAAAGCGCGATCAGCCGGGGCGAGCACCTGAACGGCGCGTTCCGTCTGTTGCGCGGCAATGGGCAGGAGGCCTGGCTGCGTTCGATCCTGCAGCCGGTCAAGAACAGCGAGGGGCGCATCAAGTACTTCACCCTGCATTCCAGCGACCTTACCCGTACTATCGAGACCTCGCGCGAGCACGAAAGCCTGATCAAGGCGCTGATGCGCTCCACCGCAGTGATCGAGTTCGAGCTCGACGGCACCATCCTCACCGCCAACGACCGTTTCCTCGCCACCGTCGGTTATCGTCTGGAGCAGATTCGCGGTAAGCACCACCGCATATTCTGCGAGCCGGAGGAGGCCAACTCGGCCGGCTACCAGGCCTTCTGGGACAAGCTGCGCCGTGGTGAATACGTTGCCGAGCGCTTCAAACGCATTGATGCCCATGGCCGGGTGATTTGGCTGGAGGCTTCGTATAACCCGATTTTCGATGCCCACGACGTGCTGTACAAGGTGGTCAAGTTCGCCACGGTGATTACCGATCAGGTCAACCAGGAGCAGGCAGTGGCCGAGGCGGCAGATGTCGCCTACAGCACCTCCCTGGGTACCGATGTCAGTGCCCGCAAGGCCACCGAGGTAGTCACCCAGACCGTCAGCGTGATGCGTGGCCTGGAGGCCTCGATGCAAGAGGCGGCCGAGGGCATCCAGGCACTTGATACTCAGTCGCGGGTGATCGGTTCGATCATCAAGACCATCAGCGACATTGCTGGGCAAACCAACCTGCTGGCGCTTAACGCAGCCATCGAAGCGGCCCGTGCGGGCGAGCAAGGGCGGGGTTTTGCCGTGGTTGCCGACGAAGTGCGCCAACTGGCCTCGCGCACCAGCACCGCCACCGAGGAAATCGCTCGGGTGGTGCAGCAGAACGAGCAACTGGCGCAGGCGGCAGTGTCGATCATCGACACCAGCAAGCGCCAGGCCGAACAGGGGCTGGCGCTGGCGGACGAGACGGGCAGCGTGATTGTCGAGATTCAGGATGGGGCGAAGCGAGTGGTGGATGTGGTGGGGCAGTTCTCCAGCCGATTGGGGCAGTGACGCCCCAGCCCGGCAGGGGTATGGCGGGCGCTGGGATCAGTTGCGCTCGCGCACCCAGAACAACGTAGCCCCCGCCACCGCCGCCGGCATCATCAGCACGTTCACCCCCGGAATCATCAGCGCCAGGTAGGTGATGCCGCCAAAACCCAGGCTTTGCCAGCGCTTCTGGCGCAGCCAGGCGAGCATGTCCTGCCAGCTCATCTTGTTGTTGTCCGCCGGGTAGTCGATGTACTGGATGGCCATCATCCACACACCGAAGATGAGCCACAGCGGCGCCGCCACCACGTTGACCACCGGGATCAGCGACAGGATGAACAGGCCGATGGCCCGCGGCAGGAAGTACCCCAGCTTGCGCATTTCGCGGCTGAAGGTGCGCGGTACCATGGCCAGCAGTTCGCCCCAGCTGAACGCTGGGAAGGTGTCTTCGCCACGGACCACCACCTCGACCTTTTCCGCCAGGAAGCCATTGAATGGGGCGGCGATGATGTTTGCCACCAGGGTGAAGGTGAAAAACACCATCAGCAGCAGCAAGGCAACGAACAACGGCCAAAGGATGTAGCTGAGGAAGCTCAACCAGTCAGGCAGCGTTGGCATCAAGGCATCGAGCCACAGCCCGAACTGGTGGCCGGCGAAGTAGATCAGGCCACCGAACAGCAGCAGGTTGACCGTTAGCGGCAGCAGCACGAACAACCGCAGGTTGGGGCTCAGCACCAGTTTCAGGCCTTCACGCAGGTACTGGGGGCCAGAGAGGACAGGGGCTTGCATCTAGTTACTCCGCACAGAAGGAAAACGCGCTGACCTTACCGAGTTTGCCGCGCCGACGAAAGGCGGGTAGCGGGCGGGAAACGGGCTGTAACAAAAGCGTCAGGGGCATGGCTATCGATGAAATCGCAGCATAGACGATGCCTATGAGGTGGATTGTCGAAGGATATTTCCTTAATCTTTGCGACCTCGCTACAGTGCGCTCAACTTTCCGCTTTCTGGGCCTGCGCGTTGTAGCCTTCCCCAAGTGCTGCGTGGGTCCTTTTTAATTTTCCAGCTGGCGCAGCCGGTACACCGATACCGGCCCGCTCGACAGGAGTTCGACATGTCTGAAGTACGTCATTCGCGCGTCATCATTCTCGGTTCCGGCCCTGCCGGTTATAGCGCTGCGGTGTATGCCGCCCGTGCCAACCTCAAGCCGCTGCTGATCACCGGCATGCAGGCCGGTGGCCAGCTGACCACCACCACCGAAGTCGACAACTGGCCGGGCGACCCCCACGGCCTGACCGGCCCGGCGCTGATGCAGCGTATGCAAGAGCATGCCGAGCGTTTCGAAACCGAAATCGTCTTCGACCACATCAATGCTGTCGACCTGGCCAACAAGCCGTTCACCCTGCAGGGTGACAGTGGCAAGTACACCTGCGACGCGCTGATCATCGCCACTGGCGCCAGCGCTCGCTACTTGGGCCTGCCGTCGGAAGAAACCTTCATGGGCAAAGGCGTTTCGGCCTGTGCTACTTGCGACGGTTTCTTCTACCGCAACAAGCCGGTCGCCGTGGTCGGCGGTGGCAACACTGCCGTGGAAGAGGCGCTGTACCTGGCCAACATCGCCAGCAAGGTGACCTTGGTACACCGTCGCGAAACCTTCCGCGCCGAGAAGATTCTGGTCGACAAGCTGAACGCGCGCGTGGCCGAAGGCAAGATCGAGCTCAAGCTCAACGCCACCCTGGACGAAGTGCTGGGTGACAACATGGGCGTGACCGGTGCGCGCCTGAAGAACAACGATGGCAGCAGTGACGAGATCAAGGTCGACGGCGTATTCATCGCCATTGGACACACCCCGAACACTTCGCTGTTCGAAGGCCAGCTGACCTTGAAGGACGGCTACCTGGTAGTCAATGGCGGCCGTGAAGGCAATGCCACCGCCACCAACGTCGAGGGCGTGTTCGCCGCCGGTGACGTGGCTGACCACGTTTACCGTCAGGCCATTACCTCGGCCGGCGCTGGCTGCATGGCGGCATTGGATGTGGAGCGTTACCTGGACGGGTTGGCCAACGCTTCGTTCTGATCCAGCAAGGCAACAAAAAACCGGCTCAGTGGCCGGTTTTTTGTTGCCTGCGTTCAGTTCACAGGCTCAATCGCATCGACAGGTCTACCGCCTTTACATCCTTGGTCATGGCGCCAATCGAGATGTAGTCCACCCCAGTCTCGGCAATCACCCGCAAGGTCGTTTCGTTTACCCCGCCACTGGCCTCCAGCTTGGCCTTGCCAGCGTTGATACGCACCGCTTCGCGCATTTCGTCCAGGTTGAGCTCGTCGAGCATGATGATGTCTGCACCAGCGGCCAGCGCCTCACGCAGTTCTTCCAGGCTCTCCACCTCGATTTCCACCGGTTTGCCCGGTGCGATGCGGTGCGCCGCCGCCACGGCTTGGGCTACGCCGCCGCTGGCAGCAATATGGTTTTCCTTGATCAGGAAGGCGTCGTACAGGCCGATGCGATGGTTGTCGCAGCCGCCACAGGTCACCGCGTACTTCTGCGCCAAGCGCAGGCCAGGCAGGGTTTTGCGGGTGTCCAGCAGGCGTACCTGGGTGTCTGCCACCAGGTCGGCGAGGAAGCGTGCACGGGTGGCGACCCCCGACAGCATCTGCAAGAAATTCAGCGCGCTGCGCTCACCGCTGAGCAGCGAGCGGGCCGGGCCTTCCAGATGGAACAGTGGCTGATTGGCAGTAGCCCGTTCACCGTCGGCCACCTGCCAGTGCACTGCAACACGCGGGTCGAGCTGGCGGAAGACGGCATCGACCCAGGCGGTGCCGGCGATTACGCAATCCTCGCGGGTGATGATGGTGGCCTTGGCCAGGCGCTCGGCCGGGATCAACTGCGCGGTGATATCGCCACTGCCGATGTCCTCCAACAATGCGCGGCGCACGTTGGCTTCAATTTCAGCGGTCAGGTCGGCAAGGCGTAGGTTCGGCATGTTCGGCTCCACAAGCTAGATGCCGGCGATTATAGGGCAGGGGGCTTGCGTGTACAGCCGCCTTGATGATGACCATTGGTCGGGCGTGGTGAGCAGACCGTGCAAAACAGGGTCACTGAACAGCCTGTAAAACGGCGCTGGCAGCTGTACGAAATTTTATCGATAATAGCGACCAGTATTTGGCGTCATAGCTTTGACGATGATGGGCCCGTCCGGGCAAGACACCCTGCAAGGAGTCCAGGATGCAAAAAGAAGGCAAGGTGGTGCCCTTGGCGGCAGCCATCGACCGAGGCGGGCGTGCGCCTCTGCCTTGCCTTCCGGTCTTGCTACTGCAAGTGCGCGACAAGGCTGCTCTGCAGTTGCGTCAGGGTTTGCAGGACTTGTTCGACAACGCCGACGACACCCTTTTCGAAATGGCCGACAAGGCCTTGGACTGCTGTGACCAGAGCCTGTACTTCGAGGCCATGCGCGACTTGCGCCTGAAGCGCAAAAGCATCGAACGTGGTTTTCTCGATACGTTCTACGACACCTTTGCGCGCATTGGCCAAATCGACCTGCTGGCTCAGCAGGTCGAGCCGGGCAACCTTTGCAGCAAGGCCCAACTGGAGCGGGCTGCCGCCATCGATGGCATGGTGGCGCGGGTGTTGTCACGCGATGGCATTGCCTTGCAGCAGTTGGGCTTGCGTTTGCAGGCGCTGCTCGACCGGCCGCTGTACGAGCCGCACAACCCGTTGGGGCCTGCCGCATTATGCAGTTACTTCCTCGATGCCGGGCGTAACCTTGGGGTTGGTTTGCGGGTCAAGCTGGTGCTGCTCAAGCTGTTCGAGCGCTATGTGCTGCGCGATGCCGATGTGATCTATGGCGAAGCCAACCAACTGCTGGCCGCCGCCGGTGTGCTGCCCGAACTGCAGCCGGCACCGCGGCGGCGGGCTGAAGACCAGCGCATGCGTGCACGGAGGGGGCACGCGAACCTTGGTCAGACGGTGGGCGCGGATGCGGCAGGGCAGGCTTTCTTTGCCTCGGTGCAGGCGCTGCTGGCCCCGGTGCGCGGGCAGTTCGCCCCGCGCTTGCAGGCAGTGTCTGCCGCCCAGCCGATCAGCTGCGCCGACCTGCTCCGGCTGCTATCGCATTTGCAGCACTACGTGCCCGCCACCCACGAGGCCGATGATTTCGAGCTCGGCCAGCAGCTTGAGCAACTGTTGTTGCGGGTCAGCGTGCGCAGTGGCACGCGCCGGCGCCTTGCCGTGGCCGACGAAGACATGATCAACCTGGTTGGCATGCTGTTCGCCTTCATCCACAACGACGACAACCTGCCGGCCAGCCTGCGGGCGCTGATTGCCCGCTTGCACATTCCGCTACTCAAGGTGGCCTTGTTGGACAAGGGGCTGTTCAGCCGGGCGAGCCATCCGGCGCGCCGGCTGCTCAACGAGGTCGCCGGTGCGGCGATTGGCTGGGAATACGGCAGGGAAGGGCAGCGTGACAGCTTGCACTTGCGGGTAGAGCGAATCGTCCAGCGCCTGCTCAATGATTTTGCCGAAGATGTCGGCTTGTTCACCGAGCTGCTCGACGACTTCCTCGCTTTCAACCAGGACGAGCGGCGGCGCAACGAGTTGCTGGAACAACGCACCCGTGATGCCGAAGAAGGCCGAGCCCGGACGCTGCAGGCCAGGCAACAGGTGCAAGATGTGCTCAACCAGCGCCTGCGCGGCCGAGTATTGCCGCAGGTGGTGGTACACATGTTGGTACAGGCCTGGAGCCAGGTGTTGCTGCTGGCTTGGCTGAAACAGGGCGAGAATTCCCAGGAATGGCGCGACGCGTTGCAGACGATGGACACGCTGCTGGCCAGCATCACTGCGCCCCATGAGCCACAAGCCTTGTTGCAGCAGGTGCCGGGCCTGCTCAAGGCGCTGCGTGGGGGCTTGGCCAGCGTGGCCCTGGACGCGCTGGCCACCCGCGAGTTCTTCCTGCAATTGGAGCAGTTGCACCTGCGCGCCTGCGCAGGTGCCCAGGTGCTGCCGAGTGGCGATGGGCAACCACTGGCTGATGTACGGGTGGCCGAAGACATTGTGCTGGCAATGGCCGAAGAGCCCGCCTGTGTGCCGCTGCAGATCGCCGACGGGCAAGCTGCAGCGTTACACCAGGCTCAGCGCCTGCGCATCGGCACCTGGGTCGAGGCGCTCGATGAAGACGAACCCCTGCGCTGCAAGCTGGTGGCACGTATAAACAGCAGTGACCGGCTGGTGTTCGCCAATCGCACCGGCATGAAAGTGCGCGAATGGAGCAGCACCAGCCTGGCCCAGGCACTGCAGCGGGGCGAAGTGCGCGTGCTGGATGACGGGCTGCTGTTCGAGCGTGCACTGGAGGCCGTGCTCGACGGCTTGCGGCAAGGGCTGGTGCAGTAGCGGCAGCATTACAATCATTCACATGCACACGGTGTTGGCCACAGGGCATACTGTTGTCTTGTTCATGGCGTTTTCAGGATCTGCCCCATGCAATTGGACCGTGCCACTGGCTGGTTCCACGGAATCGGAATCACCCACTGCCCCTCGCCGAACTTCAATGCGCGCCCAGAGGGCGAATCGATTTCCCTGCTGGTGATCCACAACATCAGCTTGCCCCCGGCCTGTTTCGGCACCGGCAAGGTGCAGCAGTTCTTCCAGAACTGTCTGGACCCCGATGAACATCCCTACTTTGCCAGCATCAACCATCTGACAGTGTCGGCGCACCTGTTCGTCGAGCGTGACGGTGCGGTGACCCAGTTCGTATCGTTACGTGACCGCGCCTGGCATGCGGGGGTGTCGAGCTTCGACGGGCGCGAGGGCTGCAATGACTTTTCCATCGGCATCGAACTGGAGGGTACCGACGACCAGCCCTATACCGATGCCCAGTACGCTGTGCTGGAGCAACTTACCCGGCACATCCGCGGTGCTTGGCCGGCCATCGACCTGAGCCGCATCCAGGGCCATAGCGACATTGCCCCGCAGCGCAAGACCGACCCCGGCCCGGCCTTCGATTGGCCGCGCTACCGTCAGGCGCTGCAGCACAATGAGGATGAGGCATGAGTTTTCTGGTTTTGTTGCTGGCGCTGTGGGTCGAGAAGTTCTCGGCTTTGCGCCATCAGGTGCAGCGCGATGGGTTCTTCCTTGGCGAACTTGTACGCCTTGAGCGCAGCGGTAAGGTGCACCCGTGGTGGACGCTGGCCATTCTGGTCTTGGCGCCGGTCGCGCTGCTGGTATTGCTGCTGCATGTGCTGGAGCCAGTGGCCTATGGCTTGCTGGCCTTGCCGGTGCACCTGCTGGTGCTGATCTACAGCCTGGGCCGTGGCGATGCCAAGGCCTCGATGGGCCCGTTCCGCGATGCCTGGCGGCGGGGCGACGACCAGGCGGCGCTGCATGTGGCCGAGCGTGACCTGGGCCTGGTGGCCGATGAGCCGCACAGCCTGCTGGTACGGGTACAAGGCAACCTGCTGTGGCAGGTGTACCAGGGCTTTTTCGCGGTGATCTTCTGGTATTTCGTGTTGGGCCCCGGTGCGGCGTTGGCTTATCGACTGCTGGCACTGTGTGGCGAACACAGCAAGCAGCCGACGCTCAAGGCGCGTGCCGAGCAGCTGCGGCACATCATGGACTGGCTGCCAGTACGGGTGCTGGCGCTGAGCTTTGCCCTGGTGGGCAACTTCCTCGCCGTGACACGGGTAATGCTGCACGAGGTGCTCAACTGGCACATCAGCGCCGCGCACCTGGTGGCCCGGGTCGGGCGTATTGCCGATGACATTCCAGAGGAAGAAGACAGCCAGCGTGGGCTGGGGCGGCTGGACAGCCTGTGGGAGCTGCTGCTGCGCTGTGCGGTGTTGTGGTATGCCGGGTTCGCGCTGTGGACCGTGCTGGTTTGATTCATGGCCGCCGCCACAAAAACCACGCTCACCTGGATTTCACCAGCCAAACAACTCGCAGGCATTGCGGCTACTGGCCTGCGCCAGCTCTTCTACATCCAAGCCCATCACCTGGGCCAGCGCCCCGGCAATGTCCGGCAAGTGTTCCGGGCTGTTGCGCATCCCTGGGTGCATCACCGGCGCCATATCCGGCGCATCGGTCTCCAGCACCACGCTCTCCAGCGGCAGCCGCGCCAGCGTCTTGCGCAGCCGCAGCGCCTGCGGCCAGGTGCCGGCGCCGCCAAGCCCGAGGCGGAAGCCCAGCTTGATGTACTCACGGGCTTCTTCGTAACTGCCGGCAAACGCATGGATCACCCCCGCCCGCACCGGTTTGTAACGCTTGAGCGTGGCAATTACCTGGGCATGGCTGCGGCGCACATGCAACAGCGCGGGCAGGTCGAAGTCGCAGGCCATTTGCAGTTGCGCTTCGAACAGGCCCTGTTGGCGCGTTTTGTCCAGGTCCTCAAGGTAATAGTCCAGGCCAAACTCGCCCACGGCGCATAGCCGCGGGTCGCCGCGCAGGCGCTCCAGCCATTGGCGTAATTGCGTCAGGTGCTCTGGGCGATGCTCGTCGAGGTACACCGGGTGCAGGCCGAGTGCCGCAAACAGGCGTTCATTGGCGCAGGCCAGGTCCCACACCCGTTGGAAATTTGCCTGATAAACCCCCAGCACCACCATCCGTTCCACCCCGCGTGCCGCCGCGTTGGCCAGCAGGCGCGAGCGGTCGGCGTCGAAGTCGGGGAAGTCCAAGTGAGTGTGGGTGTCGATCAGGCGCATTTTCAGGCCGCTGTGATGCGTTGCTTGAAGGTGCGGCCAACGGCATGCACGCCGGGTTCGTAGCGTTTTTCCTCAATTGCGGCCAGGGCCAGTTCCAGCGCGGTGGCGGCAATCAGGCCATGCTGCTGGGCCATGGCATTGACCGGTAGCGGCAGGAAGTCGAGCAGTTGGTTGTCGCCAAAGGTGCCCAGTTGCAGCTGACGCGAATCGGCAGGGCGTGCCTGCAGGGTGTCGAACACCCCTTGCAGCAGCACATAGGAGGTGGTCACCAGGGCATCCGGCAAGCCACCCAGGTCTTCGATCAGCTGCTGCATCAGGCGTTGGCCGCACTCGCGGCTGAACGCTTCGCCCTGGTAGCGGCGCACTTCGCCGGCATAACCTTGCAGGGCTTCGTCGAAACCGCCTGCGCGCGCCTGGCTGACCGACAGCTCGGGGCGTGCGCCGATCAAGGCAATGCTGCGT
Source organism: Pseudomonas sp. LFS074 (assembly GCF_047978165.1). Taxonomy (NCBI): domain Bacteria; kingdom Pseudomonadati; phylum Pseudomonadota; class Gammaproteobacteria; order Pseudomonadales; family Pseudomonadaceae; genus Pseudomonas; species Pseudomonas sp. LFS074. The sequence goes on from NZ_JBFPFV010000001.1 coordinate 905,194, forward strand.
GGGGCCGAATTGAGCAGGCTGGCGGCCAGTTGGCGGCTGGCATCGCGGTCATCGCTGATCACCGAGCAGAAGTGCGCAGGGTCCAGGCGGCGGTCGATGGCGATCACCGGCAGGCCTTTGTCCTGCAAGTCACGGTAGCTGTCATCTTCTGGCGGCAGGCAGCTGGCAACGAACAATGCATCGCATCGGCGCGCACGGAACAGCTGCTGCAGTTGGCGCTCGCTGTCGGGCTGGTCGTCGCTGCTGGCGATCAGCAACTGGTAGCCGCGGGCGCGGGCGCCTTGCTCCAGTTGCTTGGCAATGCGGGCGTAGCTGGGGTTCTCCAGATCCGGGAGAATGAAGCCCAGGGTGCGGGTATGCCGGCTGCGCAGCCCAGCAGCCTGCGGGTTGGGGGTGAAGCCGTGGGCTTCGACCACCGCGCGTACCCGCTCGACAGTACTGTTGCTGATGCGCTGCTGTTCAGCCTTGCCGTTGATGACGTAGCTGGCAGTGGTCACGGACACACCGGCCAGACGGGCGATATCGCTGAGTTTCACCGAATTTTCCTTGTTATTACCGGGGCTGGCTGTAAGGCCGGACCGGGTAGTTTGACCCGGCACGGGCATCACGCGCAGACGACCATTGTCGCAATTGTCCGACAGGATGGGGCTTTTTACCGGGCAGATTATCGAGTAACGTGGCCGTCTGGTCAGGTTAAACGTTTCAGCTGCCGAATTTTCTGCCTCGGCTGCCATCCGTGCAAGGCTGCGGAACTGGCCCTTTATGTGAATTTCACAACAATACTCCAGTACCCGAACGGGAACTGCAAAAGGAGAAGGTCATGCTCGAGCTCGCCAAGGAGCAGATAGCCATGGGCCAGACGGCCGCCGACAAGGCCGAGGCATTGAGCCTGCTGGCGGACCGGCTGGTCGGGGACGGCCTGGTCGCCGAGGGTTACCTGCAAGGGCTGCAAGCCCGCGAGGTGCAGGGCTCGACGTTCCTTGGCCAGGGCATCGCCATCCCCCATGGCACGCCGCAAACCCGTGATCTGGTGTATACCACCGGCGTGCGTTTGCTGCAGTTCCCCGAGGGTGTGGACTGGGGTGACGGGCAAATGGTCTACCTGGCCATCGGTATCGCCGCTCGCTCCGACGAACACCTGCGCCTGCTGCAGCTGCTCACCCGCGCCCTGGGCGAGACCGACCTGGCCGAAGCGCTGCGCCGGGCCAGTTCCGCCGAAGCGCTGCTCAAGCTGCTGCAGGGCGCACCACAGGCACTGGCGCTGGATGCGCAGCTGGTTGGCCTGAACCTGCCGGCTGAAGACTTCGACGAACTGGCCTGGCGCGGTGCCCGCCTGTTGCAACGTGCCGATTGTGTCGACAGCGGCTTTGCCGCCGTATTGCAGCAAGCCGAGCCGCTGCCGCTGGGTGAGGGCCTTTGGTGGCTGCACAGCGAGCGTCAGGTACGTCAGCCGGGCCTGGCGTTCATCACCCCCCAGCAGCCGTTGCGCTATCGCGACCAACCGCTCAACGGTTTGTTCTGCCTGGCGAGCCTAGGCGCCGCTCACCAAGCCTTGCTCGAGCGCCTGTGCGAAGTGCTGATTGAAGGCCGTGGGCAGATGCTCTACCAGGCCACCAGCAGCCGCGCGGTACTGGAAGTGCTGGGCGGCGAAGCGCCGGCGGATTGGCCCAGCGCGCGTATTGTGCTGGCCAACCCTCATGGCCTGCATGCCCGCCCGGCCAAGGTGCTGGCACAGCTGGCCAAAGGCTTTGAAGGGGAAATCCGTGTGCGCCTGGTCGACAGCGCGCAGCCAGCGGTGTCGCTGAAGAGCCTGAGCAAGCTGCTGAGCCTGGGCGCCCGCCGGGGTCAGGTGCTGGAGCTGGTCGCCGAGCCTGGCATCGCCGCCGATGCCTTGCCGGTGCTGCTGGCCGCTATCGAACAAGGCCTTGGCGAAGAGGTTGAACCGCTGCCGCAGAGCGTCACGCCCATGGCCGATCACCCGCCCGAAGTGCTGCAGGCCCCAGCCGCCGGCAGCCGTATCCAGGGTGTGGGCGCAGCGCCCGGCATTGCCAGTGGCCCGGCGCATGTCTGTGTCGAGCGTGAGTTCGACTATCCGTTGCGTGGCGAATCCTGCGCCCAGGAGCGGCAGAAGCTGCGCGCAGCCATCGCCAGTGTGAACGGCGAACTGCAGGCGTTGGTGCTGCGCAGCGACAAGGCCATTGGCGAAATTTTCGTCACCCATCAGGAAATGCTTGCCGACCCGGCCCTGACCGACGATATCGAACAGCGCCTGGCCCAGGGCGAAAGCGCTGCGGCCGCCTGGATGGCCGTGATCGAAGCCGCAGCCCGTCAGCAGGAGTCGTTGCACGATGCCCTGCTCGCCGAGCGCGCCGCCGACCTGCGCGACATTGGCCGCCGCGTGCTGGCGCAGCTGTGTGGAGTGCAGGCGCAGGTTGAACCCGAGCAACCCTATGTGTTGGTGATGACTGAAGTCGGCCCGTCCGATGTCGCCCGCCTGGACCCGAACCGGGTTGCCGGCATCGTCACCGCCCAAGGCGGTGCCACGGCCCACAGTGCCATCGTCGCCCGTGCATTGGGCATTCCGGCGGTGGTCGGCGCAGGTGCGTCGATTCTGCTGCTGGAGAGTGGCACGCCGCTGCTGCTCGATGGCCAGCGTGGAGTGGTCAGCGTGGCGCCGCCAGTGGATGAGTTGCAACAGGCGCTGGCCGAGCGCGACCTGCGTGAGCAGCGCCTGCAGGCTGCCTGGGCCAACCGCTTCGAGCCAGCCGTCACCCGTGATGGTCATGCCGTCGAGGTGTTCGCCAACATTGGCGACAGCAACGGCATCGCCAAGGTGGTGGAGCAGGGCGCCGAAGGCGTTGGCCTGCTGCGCACCGAACTGATTTTCATGGCCCACCCTCAAGCGCCGGACGTGGCCACCCAGGAGGCCGAGTACCGCCGTGTGCTTGATGGCCTGGGCGGGCGGCCACTGGTGGTGCGCACCCTCGATGTCGGTGGCGACAAGCCGCTGCCTTACTGGCCCATCGCCGCCGAGGAAAACCCGTTCCTTGGTGTACGTGGCGTACGCCTGACGCTGCAGCGCCCGCAAATCATGGAAGACCAGTTGCGCGCCTTGCTACGGGCCGCCGACCAGCGACCGCTGCGCATCATGTTCCCGATGGTTGGCCAGGTGCACGAATGGCGCGAGGCTCGGGCCATGGTCGAGCGCCTGCGTGCAGAAATCCCGGTCGCCGACCTGCAACTGGGCATCATGGTCGAGGTGCCTTCGGCGGCCCTGCTGGCAGCGCAATTGGCGCGCGAAGTGGACTTCTTCAGCATCGGCACCAATGACCTGACCCAGTACACCTTGGCCATCGACCGTGGCCACCCCAGCCTCTCGGCCCAGGCCGACGGCCTGCACCCGGCAGTATTGACCCTGATCGACATGACGGTGCGTGCCGCCCATGCCCAAGGCAAGTGGGTGGGCGTGTGTGGCGAGCTGGCGGCCGACCCGCAGGCGGTCGCCGTGCTGCTGGGCCTGGACGTGGACGAGCTCAGTGTATCCGCGCGCAGCATCGCCGAAGTCAAGGCACTGGTTCGCCAGGCCGATCACCAGACGGCCCGCGCCCTGGCGCGCGAAGCCTTGCAACAGGACAGCGCTGCGGCAGTTCGCGCGCTGGTGGAGCGTTACTGAATGGCCAAGATCCTCACCCTTACCCTGAACCCGGCGCTGGATATCACCGTCGGCCTGGACACCCTGCGCCCTGGGCAGGTCAACCGTAGTCAAGCGCAGCAAAGTCACGCAGCGGGCAAGGGGCTGAACGTTGCCCAGGTACTGGCCGACCTGGGGCACAGCGTGACCGTCGGCGGTTTCCTCGGGCAGGACAACCTGCAGCCCTTCGAGGCGTTGATCGCCTGGCGCGGCTTTGCCGACTGTTTTGTCCGCGTGCCGGGCGAAACCCGTAGCAACATCAAGCTGGTCGAGGCCGATGGCCGCGTCACCGATATCAACGGCCAGGGCCCGGAGGTCGATGAGGCGGCACGCAGCGCCTTGCTGCGCAGGCTGCAGCAGGTCGCCCCAGGTCATGATGCGGTGGTGGTGGCCGGCAGCCTGCCGCGTGGGATCAGTGCCGACTGGTTCCGTCAGTTGCTCGAACAGCTGAAGGCGCAAGGCCTCAAGGTGGCCCTGGATAGCAGCGGTGAAGCCCTGCGTGCTGGCCTGCAGGCTGCGCCCTGGCTGGTGAAACCCAATACCGAGGAGCTGGGCGAGGTGCTTGGTCTGGCTGTGGATAATCCGGCGCAGCAGCGCGCTGCCGCCGAGCGCCTGCTGGCCGCTGGCGTTGAGCACGTGGTGGTCTCTGCAGGGGAGCAGGGCGTCAGCTGGTTCCGCCGCGATCTGGCCGTGCATGCCTGCCCGCCCAAGGTGCGGGTCGCCAGCACGGTGGGGGCGGGGGATTCGCTGGTGGCCGGCATGGTTCATGGCCTGCTGCAGGGCGAGGCCCCCGCGCAGACCTTGATTCGTGCCACTGCAATTGCCGCCCAGGCCGTCACCCAGGTTGGCTTCGGCATCCGTGACCGCGAGCAACTGGAATGTCTGGAAGCCGCCGTGCAACTGACAGAACAACAAGAGGGTTGCCGATGAACATTGCCATTGTCACCGCCTGCCCCAACGGCCAGGTATCGAGTGTGCTGAGCGCGCGCCTGCTGGCTGCCGCTGCCCAGCGACGTGGTTGGAGCACCAGTGTCGAAGTGCTGGATGCCGAGCACCCTGAGCGGCAACTGAGTGCGGCACAGATCGCCGAGGCCGACTGGGTGCTGGTGGTCAGCACCGGCCCGGTGGACCTGGCCCGCTTCGTCGGCAAGCGCCTATACAAGAGTACGCCGTCCCAGGCCTTGGCTGATCGCGAGGGCTTCCTCGACGAAGCGGCCGCCAACGCCCAACTGCTGACCGCATTGCCAGACACCCCGGCCGCAGCTGGCAGCGGCGCTGCTCGTATCGTTGCCGTCACTGCCTGCCCGACCGGCGTTGCGCACACCTTCATGGCTGCAGAAGCTTTGCAGCAAGCCGCACAGCAACTGGGATACCAGCTCACCGTCGAGACCCAGGGCTCGGTCGGTGCGCGCAACCCGTTGTCCGCCGAAGCCATCGCTGCAGCAGACGTGGTGTTGCTGGCCGCCGACATCGAAGTACCCACCGCGCGTTTCGCCGGCAAGCGTATTTACCGCTGCGGCACCGGCATCGCCCTCAAGCAGGCCCGCGCCACGCTGGACAAAGCCTTGGCCGAAGCCAAGGTGGAAAACAGTGCAGAGGCTGCGGCGGCCAGCACGGCAGCCAAAGGCGAGAAGAGTGGGGTATACAAGCACCTGCTCACTGGCGTGTCGTTCATGCTGCCGATGGTGGTGGCCGGTGGCCTGCTGATTGCCCTGTCGTTCGTGTTCGGCATCGAGGCCTACAAACAGCCGGGCACCTTGCCGGCGGCGTTGATGCAGATTGGCGGCGAGGCTGCGTTCAAGCTGATGGTGCCTTTGCTGGCCGGTTACATCGCCTGGTCCATTGCCGACCGACCGGGGTTGGCCCCAGGCATGATCGGCGGTTTGCTGGCCAGCACCCTGGGGGCTGGTTTCATCGGTGGCATCGTCGCGGGTTTTCTTGCCGGTTACAGCGCCAAGGCAATTGCCCGTTGGGCGCGCTTGCCGAGCAGCCTGGAAGCGCTCAAGCCGATCTTGATCATTCCGCTGCTGGCCAGCCTGTTCACCGGCCTGGTGATGATCTACGTGGTTGGCCAGCCGGTAGCGGCGATGCTCGAAGGCCTTACGCACTTCCTCGACAGCATGGGCACCACCAATGCCATTCTGCTGGGGCTGTTGCTGGGCGGCATGATGTGCGTCGACCTTGGCGGGCCGATCAACAAGGCCGCCTATGCGTTCTCGGTGGGGCTGTTGGCTTCGTCGAGCTACGCGCCGATGGCGGCGACCATGGCCGCTGGCATGGTGCCGCCGATCGGCCTGGGTATTGCCACCTTCCTGGCCCGGCGCAAGTTCGCCCAGAGCGAGCGTGAGGCGGGCAAGGCGGCACTGGCGCTGGGCTTGTGCTTTATCTCCGAGGGGGCTATCCCGTTTGCCGCCAAGGACCCGCTGCGGGTGATCCCGGCCAGTATCGTCGGCGGTGCGCTGACCGGTGCATTGTCGATGTACTTTGGCTGCAAGCTGATGGCACCGCATGGCGGCTTGTTCGTGCTGTTGATCCCCAATGCGATCAACCATGCGCTGCTGTACTTGCTGGCGATCGTGGCGGGCAGCCTGTTGACGGCGGTGGTGTATGCGGTGATCAAGAAGAGCGAGCAGGTGGAGCTGGCGGTGGCGCCGGTTAAAAGTGCCTGAGCTGACCCCGTCCTGTGGGAGCGGCCTTGTGTCGCGAAAGGGCTGCATGGCAGCCCCAGATTTCAGCTTCGCCGCATAGATTGCTGGGGCCGCTTTGCGGCCCTTTCGCGACACAAGGCCGCTCCCACTAAGCCCGATTTGACCTGTCAGCGCCCATGTTTCTTGCGTAACGGCACCAACAGATCACCCAGCCCGTTGTGGTCGATCTCATGCATCAACGCCAGTAACCCACCCAGTTCTCCCGCCGGGAAACCCTTGCGCGCGAACCACGCCAGGTAGTCCCCGGGCAGGTCGGCAATGATTCGCCCTTGGTACTTGCCGAACGGCATGCTGCGGGTCACCAGCAGTTCGAGGGTTTCCGGCTTCATCTACGGCGCACCTGGTTGTTCAAAAGCGCCGACCATACTGCAATCTGCACGAAGCCCCAAGCGGCAATCATGCAGAACGCCGTTGCCAGTTCGCGTCATTTGTTTTGTAACTATCTGAATAATAAGAGTTTTTCTTTATCTTGCAGCATGGCACGAACGCTGCACCTGTGTAGATGACTATCACCTGCCAAGGAGTTCGACCATGAGCAACCCCAACAAAGACGTGATTGACGTGCTCAACGACCTGATCGAGTACAGCAAGGATGGCGAGAAGGGCTTCAAGGCCTCGGCCGATGATGTGAAGAACGCCGAGCTGAAAGCGTTCTTCGTCCAGCGTGCCAGCGAGTGCGCCAACGCGGCCGGTGAACTGCAGAGCGAAGTGCGCCGCCTGGGCGGCGACCCGGAAACCTCCACCAGCATCAGCGGCGACCTGCACCGCGGCTGGGTCAACCTCAAGTCGATGGTTACTGGCAAGGACGAAGAAGCGGTGCTGAACGAAGTGGAGCGCGGTGAAGACCACGCCCTCAAAGCCTACAAGGAAGCCCGCGAAAAACTGGTGAAGCTGGGCCGCACTGCCAGCGACACGACCTACAGCCTGGTAGAAAAGCAGCTGCAAGGCGTGCAGCGCAACCATGACCAGGTCAAAGCCCTGCGCGACTCCGCCCGCGCCCGTTCCTAATCGGCCGGGCTCTCTACCCGGTTGCGGCCTTTGGCTTTGGCCCGGTAGAGCGCTTCATCCGCGGCACCCAGCACCCTGCTCAGGTCATGCTGGGTGCCGGACAGGCCGATGCCAATGCTCACCGTAACCGCGTGGGCATCATCGGCAAACGGCGCCAGCGCCTCGACGCTCGCACGGATGCGTTCAGCCAGCAGCTGCGCACCGGCCAGGTCGGTTTCTGGCAGCACCACCTGAAACTCCTCCCCTCCATAGCGCGCAGCCAGGTCCGCCGGGCGACGGATACATGCCTCGATAGTCTTGGCCACTTCGCGCAGGGCGTGGTCGCCACCGGCGTGGCCATGGCGTTGGTTGAATGCCTTGAAATGGTCCACATCGACCATCAGCACCGCCAGTGGCTTGCGGTTACGTTGGGCGCGCGCCCATTCCTGGCGCAACACCTGATCCAGTCGGCGGCGGTTGGCCAGGCCCGTCAGGCTGTCAGTGGCCGCCAGCGTGGCCAGGCCTTCTTCGGCTTCGTGGCGGCGGCGCAATTCACGGCCCAGCAGCAGCGTCAGCCAGAGAATGCCCACGCACAGCACCCCGGTGGCGACGCTGACCAGAATTGCGGTGCGGCGCCAGGATTGAAACACCTCGTCGGCCGAGTGCACCACCAACACGATCAGGGGCAATTGCGCGACACGGGCGAAGGTATACATGCGCGGTTTGCCGCTGCCGCCGGAGCGGGCGGTGAAGCTGCCGCTGCGTTCACTGAGGATGCGCTTGAAGTTGGGCCGTTCGGCGTAGTTGCTGCCGATCAGCGGGTCGTGCACGCGGGAGGGCTGGCGGGCGAGCAACTGCCCGTCGGTATTGAACAGGTTGATGCTGCTGTCATCCCCGATGTCCAGGCGCTGGAACAGTTCACTGAAGTACGACAGGCGCAGCGCACCCGCCGCCAACCCGGCGAACTCGCCATTGGGGCCGGAGATACGCCGGCTGAAACTGATGCACCAGTCCAGGTCGCCGAGCTTGGCCTTGAACGGCGGGCCTACCAGCAGGCCGAGGTTGGCATTGTGCTGGTGAGCCTTGAACACCCCGGTGTCGCCGAAGTTGGCCTTGCGCGGCACGCTGCTGGTGGAATCGCCGACGACGTTGCCTTGTTTGTCCAGCCACAGCACGTCACCGCGCTTGCGGTCGACGAACGCTTCATTGAACAGCAGGCGCTGGCGCAGTGGGCCAGGAGTTTGCGCCAGCTCCTTGCGCCCGACGGCCCAGATCAGGCCTTGCAGCGACTGGTCGTACAGTTCGGCGTTGCGCAGGATGTCGCTTTCGATCAGCTGGACGATGTTGTTCGACGCGCGCACCGCCGACAGCTCGACGCTGTCGCGCTCGCGGGCCAGCAGGTAGCTGACGATAGCCACGATGGCGAGCACGGCAAGGCAACTGCCCAGGTTGAGGATCAGTTCGGGGTGCGACCTGTAGACTGGGAAACGCGGGGATTGGGTGGGCATGCTCGCTACTGCGTGGGCAGGGCCATTCGCGGCGGCAATATTCTAGGGAAGCAGAGATTGTCGGACAAGATTTGTCCGACGGAATCGCGCAGAGCTGTATTTCGGCTTCACGCCGAACCCTGTGGGAGCGGGTTTACCCGCGAAGAATCCACCGCGGTGCTTGGCACCGGCTTCGCCGGTGTTCGCGGGTGAACCCGCTCCCACAGAGTCATATGTATTGTTTACAAACGGCGATCAGAACACGTTAAGCGGGTAATCCACGATCACGCGTACTTCGTCGTTGTCGCTGTTGCTGTCGATCGACGCATAACCCTGGCTGCCACGGTGGGTGGCGTAGCGCACCAGTACCGACAGGTCCTTCAGGTCACCCGCCTGGAACACGTACTTCACGTCCAGGTCGCGTTCCCAGTGCATGGCGTTCTTGCCATCTTCCCGGTAGTAGTCGTAATGCGTGGTGTCCTGGGCGGCCTTGGTCAGGTCGGCTTCACCGCGCGAGTACGACAGCGAAGTGGTCAGGCCTGGCACGCCGACACCGGCGAAGTCATAGTCGTACTGCAGCTTCCACGAGCGCTCGTTCGGCGCGTTGAAGTCCGAGTACATGCGCGAGTTGTCCAGGTACACGCTGTCGCCCAGGTTGATGTAGTCGAACGGCGTGTTGCCGTTCACGCGCTGGTAGGCGGCGGTGATGCTGTGGAACCCGGCGTTCACGGTGAAGTGCACGCTGTAGGTGTTGTTGTCGATCTTGCCCAGCAGGGCCTGGCCGGTGTCCTGGGTGTGGTAGAAGTGCACGCCCGGGTTCAGGCTGACCAGGTCGTTGACCACGTAGGTGTAGTCGAAGTCAGCGTAGTACTGGTTCCAGATGTCCTTCAGCTCGGCGGCGTACAGGTTGGCGGTGATGTTCTCGGTACCGCTCCACGATGCGCCGGCCCAGTTCAGGTGCTTGCTCTTGTCGTGCTCGTCCAGCGACCCGTAGTAGGTGTCGATGCGGCGGTGGCCGCTCTGGTTGTAGGGGTGGGTGAAGCTCACCTGGCCGCCTTCGAGCAGCAGGCCGTCGATGCTGGTGTTGGTCAGGCTCACACCACGGAAGGTTTGCGGCAGCATGCGGGTTTCGCCGCCGGCGATCACCGGGTTGGTGAGGAACAGGTCACCAGCTTTCAGTTCGGTGTCGAAGGCCTTGAGCTTGACTGCAGCGCCAGCCGTGGAGAACGAGTGCGGGGCAGCCCCCAGTTCGCCGTCGTCCTTGATGTGCTCAGGCAGGATGCTGGTGCCGGCATGGCCGCCACCGCCGTCGAGCTTCAGGCCCAACATGGCATGGGCGTCCAGGCCAAAGCCGATGACACCGGGGGTGTAACCCGACTCGAAGCGCGCAACCGCGCCCTGGCCCCATTCGCGGGTGTCGCGCACGCCAGCGTTGTGGTTGTCGCGGTTGAAGTAGGCATTACGAAAATGCAGGTTGAAGGACGACCCTTCGATGAAGCCATCAGCCTTGTCTTCATCTGCCTGGGCGGCGAAAGGGATCGTTGCAGTCAACGCAATGAAAAGCGGGGTAAAACGAAACGCGGAAGGCACCGGTACTAGCTCCTTTGGTCTGACGGTGGGGCAGTTTTTATTTTTGAATGTGCGTCTTTTTTATAGGGTGACGTTACAGCCGGGCTGAGAGTTAAAGCACATAAAAAAAGCCGCTGATTGGCAGCGGCTTTAAAAGGCTAACATATCGGCACCGGTGGTGCCCATGGCGTAGCCAAGGGAAAACGGGAGCAGTGACAGCGCGTGATCAGCTGTCGGCATTGGCATCGACAGAAACTTTGGAAGCTGTCTGTTTTGCGTCTTTGGCGGCGTCTGCCTTATTTGCGGCTACCGCGTCGCGGGCCTCTTGATGGACAGCGGCGAACTCAGCATTACGGGCGACGAAAGCCTGGGATTCTTCGGCCATGGCCAGGGGCGACAACAACAGGGAAGACAGGACGAAGACGCTGGCAATACCCATACTGTTGGACATTTGAAACTACCTTCTTGCGGTGCAAGTGCTAATGAGGACGGGGGTAAAGTTAGCCCTTTCAATGCACTTGAAACAGAGCGAAGTGCGATAAGCACTGTTGCGCAAAAGGTAACGATCCATGAGAAAGCAATAGTACTTTCGCCGCAAACCACCGTCCTAGACGCGGTCCCTGTGGGTGGGTAACTGGATACCGAAGGTATTGGCCCCCGCTGCACTGCGTACAAACACCTCCCCACCATGCATCAGCGCGATCGCCTTGACGATCGCCAAGCCCAACCCATGGTTGCCACCACCACTGTTGCTGCGTGCAGCATCCACCCGGTAGAAACGTTCGAACAGTAACGGCAGGTGCTCATCATCAATTGCCGGCCCCGGGTTACTCACGGCAATGCTGACCTGTTCCGGCCCGGCATCGATCTGCACCTGGATCACCTGGTGTGGTGCGGTGTGCTGCACGGCGTTGTTCAGCAGGTTGATCAGCGCCCGGCGCAGCTGGGCTTTTTCAATCGGCGCCTGGGCGTCGCCGGTCACGCTCACGCTGACCTGCGCGTCTTCGAGGATGTAATCCAGGTAGTCGAGGGTGGTCGCTACTTCCTCGGCCAGCGAGGCCTGGGTCAGGGCGGTGGCCTTGCTGCCTTGATCGGCGCTGGCCAGGAACAGCATGTCGTTGATGATGCTGCGCAGGCGCTCCAGCTCTTCCAGGTTCGATTGCAGCACTTCGAAGTAGTGCTCGGCGCTGCGGCCACGGGTCAGCGCCACCTGGGTCTGGCCGATCAGGTTGGTCAGCGGCGAACGCAGTTCGTGGGCTACGTCGGCGTTGAACGCTTCCAGCCGCGAATAGGCCTGGCTGACGCGGTCGAGCGCAGCGTTGAAGGCGCCGGCAAACTGCGCCAGCTCCGGGGCCAGCGCGTGGGTCTGCAAGCGCCCGTCCAGGCGAGGTGGCGCCAGTGCCTGGGCCTCGTTGGACAACGCCAGCAGCGGCCGCAGGCCAATGCGCGCCACCCAGTAGCCCAGCACTGAAGCCAGCAGCACGCCAAGCACGGCCAGCCCGACAATCGCCACCAGCAGGCTGTGCTGTGCCTGCCAGAAGGTTTCGGTGTCAATGCCGATCAGAAAACGCAACGCCGGCCGCTCGCCCAGCGCCGGCAGTTCGCTGACCAGTACTTTGTATGGGTAGGGCCGGTCAGGCAGACGCAAGTCGCGCATGCCTTGCGGCCCTTCGGCGAAGGCACGCACCAGCTCGCTGGGGTGGCCGTATTCATAGGCCGGGTTGCTGCTGACCACCCAGAAGCGAATGCGCTTGTCCTCTTCGCTAAGTAGGTTGAGCTTGTTGTTGATCTTGGCCCAGTGGTCGGGTGTGCCATAGCGGTTGAGGGTGGATTCGAGCACGCTGAAGCGCGCATCCAGCTCCGCCTGTGGCAGCAAGTCGAGGCTGCGATCGACCTGGCGGTACAGCGCCGAGCCGATCAGCACGAACACACCCAGCGCCACCAGGATGAACAACGCCGACAGGCGCAGCGCGATGGAGTTACCCCGCACGGTTTTCCAGGACATAGCCCATGCCTCGGATGGTGTGCAGCAACTTGTTGTCGAAAGGCCCGTCGAGTTTCGCGCGCAGGCGCTTGATCGCCACTTCCACGACGTTGGCATCGCTGTCGAAGTTGATGTCCCAGACCAGCTCGGCAATCGCCGTCTTCGACAGGATTTCACCCTGCCGCCGGGCCAGCACGCTCAATAACGAGAACTCCTTGGCCGTCAGGTCCAGGCGTTGACCGGCGCGAGTGGCCTTGCGCGCCATCAGATCGATCCACAGGTCTGCCACCTGCACCTGCAGCGGTTCGTGGCTGCTGCTGCGCCGGGTCAGGGCCTGCAGGCGGGCGACCAGTTCGAGGAACGAGAACGGCTTGCCCAGGTAATCGTCAGCGCCCTCACGCAGCCCATGGATGCGGTCTTCGACACGCTCGCGGGCGGTCAGCATGATCACCGGCGTTTGCTTGCGAGCGCGCAAGGCGCGCAGCACGCCATAACCGTCCAGGCCTGGCAGCATCACATCCAGCACGATTACCGCGTAGTCACCCTCCAGGGCCAGGTGCAGGCCATCGATGCCGTCCCGCGCCAGGTCCACGGTAAAGCCCTGTTCGCTCAGGCCGCGATGCAGGTAGTCGGCGGTTTTTTCTTCGTCTTCGATGATCAGCACACGCATGGTCTTGTCCTAACTGGCACTTGGCGCTGCCGTTCGGGCAGCCTGGCGGCGGTGGAACAGGCGCTCCAGGGCCAAGTATATGACCGGGGTGGTGAACAGCGTCAGCGCCTGGCTCACCAGCAGGCCGCCGACCACCGCAATGCCCAGCGGTTGGCGCAGCTCGGCCCCAGTACCAAAACCGAACATCAGCGGCACGGCGCCGAGCAAGGCTGCCAGGGTGGTCATGATGATCGGCCGGAAGCGCGTCAGGCACGCCTGGTGAATCGCCTGTTCAGGTGTCAGGCCGTGATGGCGCTGCGCTTCGAGGGCGAAGTCGATCAGCAGGATGCCGTTTTTCTTGACGATACCGATCAGCAGCACCACTCCAATCAGCCCCATGATGCTGAAGTCCTGGCCCATGGCCCACAGCAAAATCAGCGCACCCAGGCCGGCCGAGGGCAGGGTGGAGATGATCGTCAGCGGGTGGACGAAGCTTTCGTACAGCACACCGAGAATGATGTACACCGCCACCAGTGCCGCCAGAATCAGCCAAGGCTGGCTCGACAGCGAACTCTGGAATGCCTGCGCCGCACCCTGGAAGTTGCCGCTGATCGAGTCGGGCATGCCCAGTTCGCGCTGGGTGCGATCAAGGATGCTTACCGCATCGCCCAAGGCCACGCCTGGCGCCAGGTTGAACGACAGGTTGGCGGCTGGGAACAGGCCATCGTGGCTGATCGACAGGGGCCCGGTGCTGGGCGGTGCCACGTGGGCCACGGCCGACAGTGGCACCATTTGGCTGGTCAGCGGCGAGCGCAGGTAGAAGTAGTTGAGGCTTTCGGCCTTGCCGCGCTGGCGCGCGTCCAGTTCCAGGATCACCTTGTACTGGTTGGTCTCGGTCTGGAATTCGCTGATCTGCCGCTGGCCGAAGGCGTCGTACAGGGCCTGGTCGACGTCGGTGGTGGTCAGGCCGAAACGTGCTGCGGCCTGGCGGTCGATATCGATGCGGGTGACACTGGCGCCCAACTGCAGGTCATTGGACAAGTCGCGGAACGCCGGGTTTTCCCGCAGGCGTTCGGTCAGGCGCTGGGTCCACAGGTTAAGCGCGTCGCCATCGTTGCTCTTGAGCACATACTGGTACTGGGTGCGCGAGGGCCCGGAGCTGAGGTTGATGTCCTGACCGGCGCGCATGTACAGCACGATGCCCGGTACCTGGGCCAGCTTGGGCCGCAGCCGGTCGATCAGTTCGCTGGCCGAGACATCGCGTTCGCCGCGCGGCTTGAGGGCGATCCAGAAGCGGCCGTTGGCGATGGTCTGGTTGCTGCCGGTAACGCCCACCGAATGGGAGAACGCACGCACCGCAGGGTCTGCGCCGATGATTTTGGCCAGTGCCTGGTGCTTCTCGATCATCGACGGGTATGACACATCCGCCGCCGCTTCGCTGGTGCCCAGGATGAAGCCGGTGTCCTGCAGGGGGAAGAAGCCCTTGGGGATGCCCACGTAACCTGCCACCGCCAGCGCCAGGGTCACACCGAATACACCGAGGGTCAGGCGCTGGTGGGCGAGGGCCCGGTTCAAGCCTTTTTCATACCACTTGACCAGGCGCTCGCCAAACCCACCCTTGTGCTCGCCGGGCGGGCGGCGCATGAACAGTGCGCACAGGGTTGGCGCCAAGGTCAACGAGACCACCACCGAAATCAAAATGGTGGCGGTGGCAGTGAGGGCGAATTCCTTGAACAGCCTGCCGACCACACCGCCCATGAACAGCAGCGGGATGAACGCGGCAATCAGCGAGAAACTGATCGACACCACGGTAAAGCCGATTTCCCCAGCGCCCTTGAGCGCCGCCGTGCGGCTGTCGTCGCCGGCCTCCAGGTGGCGATGGATGTTCTCCACCACCACGATGGCATCATCCACCACGAAGCCCACCGAGATGACGATGGCCACCAGGGTGAGGTTGTTCAGGCTGAAACCCAGTACGTACATCAGCGCGCAGCTGGCGATCAGCGATACACCGAGCACGCTGGACACCACCATTGTCGCCGACCACTGGCGCAGGAACAGCGCCATGACCCCGATCACCAGGGCCACTGCGATCATCAGGGTCAGCTCCACTTCGTGCAGCGAGGCGCGAATGGTCTGGGTGCGGTCCTGCAGCACCGACACCTCGACCGAGGCCGGCAGCATCTCTTGCAGCTTGGGCAGGGCGGCCAGTACCCGGTCCACGGTATCGACGATGTTGGCCCCAGGCTGGCGGAAGATCACCAGGTTCAGCCCCGGCTGGTCGCCGGACCAGGCTTTGACATAGGCGTTTTCGGCGCCGTTGATCACCTTGGCCACGTCCTTCAGGTGCACGGGGGCGCCGTCGCGGTACGAGACGATCAGTTGCGCGTAGTCCTCGGGGTGGAACAGCTGGTCGTTGGCGGCGATGGTCGACACGCTGTGCTCGCCGTACAGCGCGCCCTTGGCCAGGTTCAGGCTGGTTTGCTGGATGGCCTGGCGCAGGTCGGCCAGGGTCAGGCCGATGGCGGCCAGTTTTTCGGGCTGCGCCTGCACGCGGATGGCCGGGCGTAATTGGCCGGTGATGTTGATCAGGCCCACCCCTTCGATCTGGCTCAGTTGGCGGGCCAGCAGGGTTTCGGCGTAGTCACTGAGCTCGTTGCCGGGCATTTGGTCGGAACTGACCGTCATTACCAGCACCGGGCTGTCGGCTGGGTTGACCTTGCGCCAGGTCGGCGGGTTGGGCAGGTCTTGCGGCAGGCGCGCAGTGGCGGTGTTGATCGCTGCCTGTACTTCCTGGGCGGCAGTGTCGATGTTCTTGTCCAGGGTGAACTGCAAGATCAGGGTGGTCGAGCCCAGCGCACTGCTGCTGGTCATCTGGGTCATGCCGGGGATGGCGCTGAACTGCACTTCCAGGGGCGTGGCGACCGACGAGGCCATGGTTTCCGGGCTGGCGCCGGGCAGTTGGGCCGTGACCTGGATGGTCGGGAAGTCTGCCTCGGGCAGTGGCGCCACCGGCAGGCGCGGGAAGGCGATGGCTCCCAGCAGCACCAGGGCGAAGGTCAGCAGCAAGGTGGCGATGGGATGGTCGATGCACCAGGCCGAAACACCGTTGCGCGTGTTCATGGCTGGCTCCGGCGATCCGCCATTTCCGACGGCACGGGGGCGTCATGGGTGATCTCGACCCGTGAGCCCGGCTTGAGCCGCGACTGGCCATCGAGCACCAGGCGCTCGCCCGGCTTGACCCCGGCTATGATGTTCAACCCGCTGTCCTGGTACAGCACCTTGACCGGCACGCTGGTGACCTTGTCGCCGTCCAGGCGGTAGACGAAGTGCCCGTCGACGCCGCGTTGCACCACGGGCGGCGGCACCACCAGGGCGTTTTCTTCCACAGCTGTGCGCAGGCGAATGGTGACCAACTGGCCTGGCCACAGGCGGCCGTCCTTGTTGTCGAACTCGGCTTTTACCCGCACGGTGCCGGTGGTGGCGGAAATCTGGTTGTCGATCAGTGCCAGATGGCCTTCGCCGAGCAGGCTGCGTTCGCCATCGGCGTCCATATAGGCCTGCACCAGCGCCGGGGTTGGCGCCTTCAGCAGGCTCTGCAGGGTTGGCAGCATTTGCTGTGGCAGGGCGAATTCGACGGCGATCGGGTCGATCTGGGTGACGCTGAACAGCCCTTGGGTATCGCTGGTGCGCACCAGGTTGCCAGGGTCGACGTTGCGGATGCCGACGCGCCCGGTGACCGGCGAGCGGATCTGCGTGTAGGAGAGTTGCACCTCGGCGTTGGCGATGGCGGCCTGGTTGCCCTTGACCGTGGCCTGCAACTGGTTGACCAGCGCCTGTTGCTGGTCAAGGGTCTGCTTGGACACGCCGTCATCGCTGCTGAGCAGGCGGTAGCGCTTGAGGTCGACGCCGGCCACCTGGATCTGAGCCTGGCTTTGGCCGAGCTGGGCGCGGGCCTGGTCGAGGCTGGCGCGGATGCTGCGATCATCGAGGGTGGCGAGCAGGTCGCCCTCCTTGACCCACTGACCTTCCTTGACCAGCACTTGCGTGAGTATCCCCTCGACTTGCGGCCTGACCTCGACGCTGTGCAACGACAGCACCGAGCCGATGGCGCTGGCATAGCGCGGCACGTCTTGCTGGGCAACGCTGACAACGCGCACAGGGATGGCGGTTTGTGCGCGGGCGGCCGGTTCGGGTTGGCGCTGGCCGAACCAGATGCCCGCTACCACCAGGACCAGAAGCGCCAAGGCGGCGAGGATGACTGAGCGGGACGGACGTCGCATCGGTGCGGGCACCTTGACCAGGTAGGAGGGAACGGTTGTCGGTATTCAATCTTATAGCCCCCCAACCGGGTCGGCAGCGTGACCGCTGGCTGACAGCGCTGTCAGTTTCGCCTGCCGCAGAATACGATTCCGTGTAGGAGCGGCCTTGTGTCGCGATCGGGCCGCGAAGCGGCCCCGGCAATCTATGGGGTAACGCTGAAATCCGGGGGCTGCTTCGCAGCCCGATCGCGACACAAGGCCGCTCCTACAAGGGGGGCGTGCGTCTTGGCTAGAAACCGATAAAGGCGTAGTACAGCGGGGTTTCGTTGGTCGTGCGCAAACCAAGCCCCTGCAAGCTCCCCGCCAGCGCTTCATCCTGCACATGCAAGGTCCACTGCGCTGCGTCATCTCCCTGCACCTGTGCCAGGGCCGTGGCAAACGCCCCCATGTCTGGCAGGTACGCGGTAAACCCATTGCCCTTGAGCGCACTGGTCGTCATGCCCAGTGCCTGGCACACCGCCACCTTGATGGCAATGTCGTCGCGGTCGGCCTGGCGCGAGGCTTGTACCAGCGCCTTTAGCTCGGCGTCGACCAACTGCGTGCCATGGATCAGCTCCGGGCCCTGTTGCCAGGCCTCCGGCGGGCAGTCCTTGGTGTCCGGGCGTAGCGGAATATGGGGGTTGATTTCCACCGGATAGATGCGACAGACCAGCGGGCGCTGGTCATAGATGGTGCACAGGTCGTTGTCGTCGAGGTTGCGGCAACGCCCAGGGTTGAATGCGGCAAAGGTCACCGAAACGCGTGCCTCGCCGTCGCCGCACTGCACCGGATGGGAACGGCGCAGCACATGATCACGCTGCTCCAGCGGCATACCGGGGCCGTCGGTCACGAAGGCCTCGATCAGCACGATTACCTGGCCTGCATCCTGCGCCCAGCGGCGCGCTTCGGCCAGGGTCAAAGGTACATGGTGCCCGGTGCAGCATTTGCCGCAGCCGGTACAGCCGAAACGCAAGCTGTCGGTCACTTGGCTTCCGGGCTCCATTCGCTGACGAAGGCACGCTGGTGCTGGCGGTCGTATAGGCACAGTTCGGTGCCGGTGCGCTTCTGCATGTGCTTTTGCGGGTACACGCCTTCAATGAGCAGGGCACTCATGCCCACCTGGTCATCGAACTCGGCGGGCTTGCCGCGGGCGTGGGCGTCCTTGAACTGGCTGGCGGCCAAGCAGGCTTTTAGCATCTGCTGGCGCTGCTCGTTCCAGGCCTGGCTGCTTGAGGCCTGGGCAATACCGCTGAAGAGGGCACAGCTGATCAGGATGGCGCTGAAAAACTTCATACGTGATTCCGGCAATTTTCTTGCGAAGGGCGCAAATTATGCCCGACTCACCCCCGACGGCAAGCCGGGGAGATTGTCTCTGAATATATCAGTGCTCGGCGAATACCACGGTACGCGCGGCCACCACCAGACAATCGGTCAGTTCCGGTGAAGAGAACTTGGTAAGGATGGCATTGGCCCCGGCCTGGGTCGCCTTTTCGCTGCTCATGGCACTGTCCAGCGAGGTGTGCAGCAGCACGTACAGGTGCTGGAAGTCGGGTGTTTCACGCAGGGTACGGGTGAAGGCGTAGCCGTCCATTTCGCTCATTTCGATATCGGAGACGATGATGTTGATCTCCTGCGCGGTGCCCTGCAGCTCCAGCAGCACGTTGATGGCATCCTTGGCGCTGCGTGCGGTGTGGCACTCTATGCCCAGGTTGCGAAGGGTGTGCACCGACTGCTGCAGGGCCACCTGGCTGTCGTCCACCACCAGGATGTTGGCGGCGGCCAGCAGGCTTGCGTCTTCTTCGCTCAAGGTGCCGTGCGCAGGCTCCGCCACGGGCGGGGCGATGGCGTGAATGACCTTCTCGATGTCCAGCACCTGCACCAGGGTGTTGTCGACGCGGGTCACGCCGGTGATGAACGAGCGGTTGCCCGAGGCATAGGGCGGCGGTTTGATGTCGGTGCTCAGGCAATGCACGATGCGGCTGACCGCCTGCACATGCAGGCCCTGGCGCGAGCGGCTGATCTCGGTGACGATCAGGCAGCCACCCTGCGGGTCGGCCAGTGGTTGTTCACCGATGGCGCGGGACAGGTCGATGACCGACAGCGAATGGCCGCGCAGGGTTGCCACACCTTTCACATGGGGGTGCGACTCGGGCAGCTTGGTCAGAGACGGGCAGGGAATGATCTCGCTGACCTTGAGCAGGTTGATTGCCATCAGCTTGCCGCTGCGCAGGGTGAACAGCAGCAGGGACAGCGAGTCCGCGCGGGCATTTTGCGTGGCCATGGTGACCTTCGGTGGGGAACAGGGAATAACCGGTTATCGGCCTGTTTGGGTTGGGCTTTAGGGTTGGTGGGATTGTCTTGAGTTTTGTGTTGTTGGGGCGGCGCTCGGTCGCCCCAACAACACAAAACTCAAGGCATGCACTACCGTTCGCGCAGGGCCTCCTTGGCCCGGTTCAGCGGCTTGATCAGGTAATCGAGGATGGTCTTCTCACCGGTGCGGATATCCACCGTGGCAATCATCCCCGGCACGATCGCGAAATGCTTGCCGGCCTTGTTCTGCAAGCTGTCCTGCTCGGTGCGGATGAACACGCGGTAGTAGTAGATCTCCGGCTTCACCTCATCCTGCAGGGTATCCGGCGAAATCCCCACCACCTTGCCATCCAGCCCGCCATACACCGAGTAGTCATAGGCACTGATCTTGACCTTGGCCGCCTGGTCGGGGTGGATGAAGGCGATGTCACGCGGGGCGATGCGGGTTTCGATCAACAGGCGCTCGTCCATCGGCACGATTTTCATTACCTGGCCGCCCGGTTGCACCACGCCGCCCAAGGTATTGACTTCGATGTCCTTGACGATGCCGCGCACCGGCGAGCGCAGGGTCAGGCGGGTGAGCGAGTCGCTGCGCCCGCGGATCACTTCCGACAGGCTGTCCGCTTCGGCGCTGGCCTTGGCCAGTTCTTCCCGGGCACGTACCAGGTAGTCGGAGCGGGCTTCGTTGGCCTTGAGCTCGAGCTCTGAACGCTGGCGGTTCAGGCGGATCACCTCGACCCGGCTGGAGGCGCCCATCTTCGCCAGGTTCTCGGTGATCTGCAGCTCGCTGCGCACCAGTTGCAGCGAGTCCTGAATGCCAGCCAGGGTCTGTTCCAGGCCACGGCGTCGGGTCTGGTACAGGGCGGTTTCGGCATCGATCAGGTCGGGAGAGTCGCGCAGGCTTTCCGGGAAGGTCAGCGGTTTGCCGGTCACTTCTGCCTGCAGGCGGGCCTGGCTCGCCTTGGCGGCACGGTACTTGGCTTCGCTTTCGCCAACGCTGGAAGCGGTTTTGGTCGGGTCGAGCTGGGCCAGCACCTGGCCGCGCTCGACCAGGTCGCCTTCGGCCACGCTCATCTGCGCGACGATGCCGCCCTCGAATGACTGGATCACCTGCTCGCGCGAACTGGGGATGACCTTACCGGTACCGGTGGACACTTCGGTCACCTCGAACCAGGCCGCCCAGGCCAGGAACGCCGCCAGCATCAGCGCGCAAAGGGTGATGATGCGGCCGGCGCGGAATACCGCCTGATCGTCCTGCCCGTCCAGGTAGGAGGCCGGAAGTTCATGGTTGCTCATGCCTGGGCTCCTTGCAGTTTGGCCAGGGCGGCGTCGCGCGCGTCGTCGATGACGATGCGCCCGGCATCCAGCACCAGAATGCGGTCGACCCGTTGCAGCACGCTCAGACGGTGGGTGGCGATCACCAGGGTGCGGCCCTGGCAGAAGCGTTCGAGGTTATCCAGCAGCTTGCGCTCGGTCATGTCGTCCAGCGACGCGGTCGGCTCGTCCAGCAGCAGCACCTGCGGCTGGCGCACCAGCAGGCGCGACAGCACCAGGGCCTGGCGTTGGCCGCCGGACAAGCCCAGGCCGCCTTCGAGGATCAGGTGGTCCATGCCCTTGGGCAGACGGCGGACGAAGTCCAGCGCGCCGGTGGTGGCCAGCGCGGCCACCAGTTCCTGGTCGCTGGCCTGGCCGGCGCCAAGGGTGAGGTTTTCCCGCAGGGTGCCGTGGAACAGCCGCGCGTATTGCGGCAGCAGGCCCACATCACGGCGTAGGTCGGCAGGGTCGAGGTGGGCCATGGCGATGCCGTCCAGGCTGATCTCGCCTTGTACCAGGTCCATGGCCCCGCCCAAGGCTTGCAGCAAGGTCGATTTGCCAGCACCGTTGCGCCCAAGCACGGCAATGCGCTCGCCCGGCTGGATATCCAGCTGGCCGATGTTCAGTACCGGTGGGGACTCTTCGCTGTAGCGGAAGTTGGCCTGGCGCAAGCGGTACTCGCCACGGATGGCCGGCAGGTGCACGCGGGCTTCGCCTTCGGGGTGGTCGACCGGCGACTGCATCAGCTTGTCCAGGCCCTGGAGGGCTACCTTGGCTTGCTGCCAGCGGGTCAGCACATGGGTCAGTTGCGCCAGCGGGGCCATCATCCGCGACGACAGCATCGACGCCGCCACCAGGCTACCGGTCGTGAGGTCGCCGGCGATGACCATGGGTGCACCGATCACGATGACCACGGCGAACACCGCGCCCTGCACGTTCTGCGTCCAGGTCACCAGGCCGTTGGTGAGGGTGCGCAGGCGCAGGTTGGTGTGCGCGCAAGCGGCGTTGTACTGGTTCCACTGCCGCTCGAAGCGTGCCTCTGCCTGCAGTGCCTTGATCTCGTCCAGGCCCTGGATGCTCTCTACCAGCATGGCGTTGCGCAGCGCCGACTCGCGCATCGAGGCATTGGCAAGCCGTGCCAGGCGCCGTTGCGCGAGCAACCCGGGCAGGACCATGGCCAGCAACGCGACCAGTGGGATGAACACCAGCACGCCGCCGATCAGCCAGAACACCAACAGGAACAGCAGAAAGAACGGCAGATCGGCCAGCGCCGTGGCGGTGCTTGAGGTGATCAGATCGCGAATCGACTCCAGTTCGCGCAGTTGCGAGATGAACGAGCCAGTGGATTTCGGCCGCACCGAGTTGCGCAGGCGCAGGGCATGCCCGTAGACCAGGTCGCTTACCCGCAAGTCGGCGCGTTTGCCGAGCAGGTCGGTCACCTTCAGCCGCAGCAGGCGCATGCTGAAGTCGAACACCAGTGCCAGCACCACGCCACCAAACAGCACGTAAAGGGTTGGCAGGGATTCGGCCGGGATCACCCGGTCGTACACCTGCATCGAGAACAGCACCCCGGCCAGCGCCAGCACGTTGGCCACCAGCGAGGCGACCATCACCTGGCCATAGGGGCGTAGGTCGCG
This sequence comes from Pseudomonas sp. LFS074, assembly GCF_047978165.1. Classification (NCBI taxonomy): domain Bacteria; kingdom Pseudomonadati; phylum Pseudomonadota; class Gammaproteobacteria; order Pseudomonadales; family Pseudomonadaceae; genus Pseudomonas; species Pseudomonas sp. LFS074. The sequence continues at coordinate 927,831 of NZ_JBFPFV010000001.1, forward strand.
CAGCACGATGCGGGCGAACCAGTGGCGGTCGTAGGGCGCGGTGTAGTCGTCGGTGCGCACGTCACGCAGCGGCCTTGCCGGGCGCAGCAGGGCAACGCGGTTGATGCGGCCCTTGAGGGTGTCGCGTGGCAGGCGCGAGGTCAGGCCCTGGTCGCCGGCGAACACCACCGCCACGTCGTCCTCTTCGGTCACCGACTCGACCACTGCCAGCTGGCCATCGTCCAGCTCCAGCACCAGCGGCGTGCGCCATTGCCGCAGGCCCTTGGCATCGAAGCGCACGAAGCGCAGGGCCAGCCCGGCCTGGCGGGCCATGTGCCGGAGGATTTCGTCCAGTGGGCGAGCATCCTCCACGGCGGCCAGGCGAATGCGCTGGGGCGACACGTCCAGGCGGTAGTGGTGTGCGACCTGAAGCATCACTTCCAGCCACGGCCCAAGGTCTGGCCGATGAGCTTCTTCGGCCGCTGGGGCAGGCGCCTGGTTGGGCAGGGTTACATTGATCGGATCGCTCATGGCTGGATCTCCACACCTTGCAGGTTGCGCCCCTCAAGGCCAAAGGCCGTGCGCAGGGCGCCGGTGTTGTACAGGCAGTCGACATCCAGGCGCAGCAGGTCGGAGCGGGTGCCGGCAAGTTCGAAGCGTGACTGGTAGATCTCCTGCTCGGCGTTGAGCAGGTCGAGCAGTGGCCGCGTGCCCAGGTCCAGGTATTGGCGGCCGTAAAGCATGCGTGCTTCCTGGATGCTGACCTGGCGCGCTTCCAGCGACGTCAGCCGGCGGCCCAGCCCGGAGGTTTGCGCCATGGCCTCGGCCAGGCCCCGACGCGCCTGCAGGCGTGCTGCATCTTCGGCGGAATCGGCGGCGGTCAGCGCATGGCCGGCAGCGCGGGTGCGGGCACTGATGGCACCGCCCTGGTAAATGGGCACTTCGACGTTGAGGTAGATGCCCGCCTGGGTGCGGTCCATGCGTGAGTTGTCGCGGTTGTAGTCGTTGTCCAGGTAATGGTTGACCTGCGGTTGCAACGACACCGTCGGGTAGGCCTCCGCCTTGGCCTGGGCCAGCTCGGCCTGGCCTTGGGCGCGCTGGGCCAGGGCCATCAGCACCGCAGGCAGGCGGTCATCGCCCTGCGCGGGGCGCTTGCAGGCCTGGTTCAGCTCGGCGGGTGAATCCTCGGTCAGAGCTGGTGGGGTAACACGCCCCATCAGCGCCGCCAGGGTCGAGCGCCAGCGCTCGTACTGCGACTGGTACTCCTCGAGCGTGGCGCGGGCGCTTTCCACACGAGATTCGGCCTGCACCACGTCGGAACGGGTGCTGGCGCCCATGTCGCTGCGCTGGCGGGCCATGCCGGCAATGTCGCCAACCCCGCGAACCTGGTCGCGGGCGATGGTCATCAGTTGCTCGTAGCGGCGGGTTTCGATCCAGGCATAGGCGGTGTCGCGAGCCAGTTCGTCGACCACCAGCAGGATATTGGCCTGGGCGCGAGCGGCGGCGGCCTGGGCCGCGCTGACGGCGCTGTCGACCTTGCCGAAGTCATAGAGCATTTGCTTGAGCGACAGGTTCAAGGCCTGGCTGTTGCGGTCGCCGCCGTAGCCGGTGTCATAACCGGTGCGGATACCGCCGGAAATTTGCGGGTAGTACCCGGCGCGGGCGACGTTGATGCCTTCGCCCTGCTTGTACAGGTTGCCGACGGCCTCGGCGATGCTTGGGTGCCACTGTGCGGCCTGCAGCACCGCATCGGTCAACCCCAGGCGCTCGCCGCTGGCGACCGGGGCCATGCCGATGGGCGGGCGGGCGGGCACCGCTTCGGGCGCATCGCGTAACAGCGATGGCCCGATCTGGCGTAGTTGGGGGTCTATGTCATCGGCTGCGTGGGCAACCGGGTGGAAGTCAAGGGCCAGGAGCCCGAAGGCTCCCAGCAACAGCGGTGACAGCGGACTGCTTCGCTTCACATAGTTCCCTTACTGCTGGTCGTCCATGCCGCCGGGCATAGGCTCGGCGGGTTTGCAGCGGCTTCAGACCACATGGATACCGTTCTGTACCCACAGGTGATGGCTTGGATCCTCCTGAGCCGTGTATTGGTTATAGTCGATGCCGTCGACGGTTTGGTTCCCGACCAGCGTCCAGTTGTCCGTCATGTGAACCGAGTCTTTGTCGTCCCCCTTGATGACCAGGGTGTCGGTGCCGGTTTCGGTGATTGCCACCACGTCCGCCAGGTTGAGGGTCAGCGCCACCGAGCTGGTGTCGTTGAGGTCGATGATTTCGATGTCGTGCACCCGCCCGGCCAGATTGCCCAGGTCGATGCTGGCATCACCGCCGCCCCACAGGAGGGTGTCGGTCCCCGTGCCGCCGTCAACGCTGGCGAAGTTCTGGTCGACCACCACCAGCGTGTCGTCACCCGCACCACCCTGCAGGGTGATGTGGCCACCCTGGCTGCCATCGAGGTGGTCGTTGCCGTCGGTGCCGGCGATCACATCGGTGGCGGCTGCCAGGCTGGCCAGCGCCACGGCTTCGTCACCGCTGTCGGCCAGCAGCGATGTAGTCGTGACCAGGCCGGCGGCATTGTCCAGGTTGATGGTCAGCGTTGCGGTGTCGGTGGTGCCGTTGGGGTGGGTCAGCTCGTAGGTGAAGGTGTCATGCTGGCCGACCGCCGCCGAGGTGAGCCCCGCGTTGAGGGTGTAGGTGTAACTGCCGTCGGCATGCACCAGCAAGGTGCCATAGGTGCCGGCAACGCTCACCCCGTTGTAGCCCGGGATGGTGTAGGTGTTGGCCGCTGTCAGCACGCTCAGCACGGTCAGTGCCGAACCTACGTTGTCGTCAGTCAGCAGGTTACCGGTAGCTGCCGTTGCACCACTGACCACGAACTCGGTCAGGTGCGTGGTGGTGGCGTTCAGGCTGGTGGTGATGGAGCTGAGCAGGCCGATGCCGCCGGCGGTGACACGTACGTGGTAGGTGCCGGCCCCCTGGTTCTGGAAGGTATAGCCGGCGCCGCCACCCAGCAGGCTGATCAGCGAACCACCCGGCACCGACTGCACCAGCACGTACTGACCGGTGGCCGGGTTGAGCTTGAGCAGTTCGATGGTGGTGCCGTTGAGCAAGCTCAACAGGTTGGTGGAGTTGACCACCACCTGTAGGTTTGCGGTGGTATCGGCGGCCACCGTGGTGGTGTAGGTCGCCTGGCGCGAACCAACCAAGGGCAGGCTCAGCGAACCCAGCGTACTGCTGCTGGTGTCCACCCGGTTGGCCAGGGTGAGGTGGCTGAAGCCGACATCGTTGACCGCGTCGACCACCGTGGCGGGCGCTGCGTAGTTGATGTTGCTCCACACCTCGTTGGCCTGCGGGCTGTCGATACGCACGTACAGGTTGGCGGTATCGGACAGGCCGTTCGGGTGCACCAGTTGGTAGCTGAACACGTCTACCTTGCCGACGCTGTTCGGGCTGCCGTTCGGCGTGTAGGTGTAGCTGCCGTCGGCACTGATCACCAGGGTGCCATACAGGCCCTGCACCGTGGTGGACGTACCGGCCGAGACGTAGCTGCCGTTTTTCAACACTTGCAGCACGGCGGCGCTGTCCGGGCCACGGGCGTCCACGGCGCCGTCGGTGCCCACATCGGTGATGACGTTGCCCGAGGTGGCAGTGCCGGTGCCGGTGAACTGGGTCAGGCTAGTGGAGGTGATGTCCAGCGAGGTGGTGACGTTGGTGACCAGGCCAATGCCGCCACTGCCGACTGTCAGGCGGTAGTCACCGGCTTGCAGCACGCCGATATCCACCTGCAGGCCAAGCGGCAGCACGATCAGGTCGAGCAACCCCTGGGTGTTGCCGGTGGCGATGGTCACCCAGGCGCCGCTGGCGTCTTTCACCTGCAGGGTGAAGCTGGAGTTGTTGAGCAGGGCCAGCACGCTGTTGGTGGTCAGTGTCAGGGTCGGGTCGGCCGTGGTACCGGCCGCCACCGTCCAGGTGTAGGTCTTGGTGAAGCCAGACAGCAGCGTGGTGAAGCTGTCGGTGTAGGTCTTGGTGGCGGTGACCGGTGCCAGGTTGACCGTGGCCGTGGCCAGGTTGTCGCTGGCGATGACCGGCGCGTTGGCATCCACATCCGGCGCGGTGACGTTGACGTTGCCCGACACGTTGCCGCGCGGGTCGCTGAGGGTCACCGAGACGACCTGGCCGTTGTCCTGAGGCGGGCTCAGGGTCACGCTGAAGGTACCGTTGGCCTGCACCGTTGCGGTTTGCAGCACGGTACCGCTGGCGCTGCGTACGGTCACGGTGGCACCCACTTCGCCAGTACCGGTGAGGGTACTGCCGTCGGCACTGAACAGCAGGTTGCCGGCAGCCGCAGGCGGGGTCAGGTCCGGTGCGGTCAGCCCCGTGCTGGTGGACACGTTGCCGGCGCTGTCGGTGAGGGTGACGCTCAGCGCCTGGTTGTCGATCTGCGCCGCCGTCAGGCTGACCACGAACAGGCCGTTGCTGCCCACCGTCGCGGTTCCCAGCACGGTGCCGGCGCTGTTGCGCACGGTGACCGTGCTGCCGATCTGGCCAGAACCACTGACCGCGGTGCCGTTGGCGTTGATGGTGGCCAGCGGGGCGGCGGGCGGGGTGGTGTCCGGTGCGGTCAAGCTGGTGCTGGCCGACAAATTGCCCGCAGCGTCCGACTGGCGCACTACCAGCAATTGCCCGTCGTTCTGTGGCGACGTCAGCGTAATGCTGAAGGTGCCATTGGCGAGGACCACGCCAGTACCGACCTGACCGCTCGGGCCTTGGACCGTGACGATCGCGCCTGCTTCGCCGTTACCGGTGAGTACGGTACCCGCGCCGTTGATGGTGACGTTGTTCGGCGCGGCAGGTGGCTGCAGGTCGGCGGCGGTGTAGCTGGTACTGCCGGACACATTGCCCGCGGCGTCAGCCTGGCTCACGCCCAGTACCTGGCCGTTGAGTTGCGCGGCGTTCAGGTTGACGGTGAACACGCCTCCGCCATTCACCAGCGCGGTGCCGAGCACGTTGTTGCTGGCGTCGCGCACTGTCACCGTGGCACCGGCTTCACCCGTGCCGGTCAGCACCAGGCCATTGATGGACAAGCCGGTCACCAGCGGATTGGCCGGTGGTGTAATGTCAGTCGCTTGCAGGAAGACCGGCTGCGATTCGCCGCCCAGCAGCGATACTGCCGTCACCGAGATGTGTTGGCCATTGAGCTGTGCCGCATTCAGCGTCAAGGTGAAGGTGCCGCCGAGGTTAGCCACGCCTGAGCCGATCAGGTTGCCTGCGGCATCGTAGACGCGAATGCTTGCGCCGGTAGTTGCACTGCCCGTCAAGGTCAGGCCGTTGCCGCCCAGTATCACGTTGGTAGGTGGCTCCGGTGGCGGGATCAGCGGGGTGACATACGATGCGACCGCAGACGTGTTGATACCGTCGGACTGTGTCACTGTCAGGGTTGCGGCTGAGCCCGGTGTTGGCGAAAGCGCTACTTGGAAGTTGCCAGCGGCATCCACCACTCCCGTCCCAATCACGACGCCGCCGAAACTGACGGTAACTGTGGCATTGGCTTCGCCCTTGCCAGTCAGCACGTTATAGGCGTTGTTGATCGCCAGGTTGGTTACCACGTCGGGTGGCGAGGTGTCATTGGTCTGGTAGGGGACAGCCACCGAAGCATTGCCGGCATCGTCCGTGGATACCACCGTCAGCAGCTGGCCGTTGTTCTGCGCCGGGCTGATCGGCACCGTGAACTGGCCGTTTTCACCGACTTCCACCGTGCCTACGATGTTGTTGTTCGGGCCACGTACCGTGATGGTGGTGCCGGCTTCGGCCGTACCCGTCATCGACGTACCTGCAGGGTTGAGCAGCAGGTTGGTCGGCTGCACGGGTGGCGTCAGGTCTGGCGCAGTCACTGTCAGTGGCGCCGACGGGTTGCCGGTGGCGTCCTGGGCGATGATGGTCAGTGTCTCGCCGTTGATTTGCGGGCGGTTCAGGTCAAGGACGAAGGTGCCGTCCGGGTCGACCGTCACCTGGCCGAGCAGGTCGCCATTGTTGTTGATCACGGTGACGCGGGTGCCGGCTTCAGCGGTACCCACCACTTGTGTGCCGCCGTCGTTGATGGACGCAATCACGGTGGCCGGTGGCGTGGTGTCAACCGCCGTGACCGAACTGATTGGCGAGACGTTGCCGGCGGCATCGGTCAGGGTCACTTGCAGAACCTGGCCATTGAGCTGCGCTGTCGTCAGCTCGACCACGAAGGTGCCATTGGCTGCCACCACGGCGGTACCGATCTGCGTAGTGCCGACGTACACGCGCACCGTGGCGCCCACTTCGCCGACACCAACCAGTTCATCGCCCGCTGCATTGAGCCGCAGCTCGGTTGCCGCGGTAGGCGGCGTAAGGTCCGGCGCCTGCACATTGACCGGCAGGCTGACGTTGCCAGGTGGGTCGGCCTGCAGCACCGACAGTGTCTGATTGTTGATTTGTGCAGGAGACAGTTCGACGTGGAAGCTGCCGTCGGCAAGCACGGTGCCCGTGCCCAGTACGACCCCCGCGGCGTTGCTGACGATCACCGTCGCACCGGCTTCGCCCAGGCCGCTGACCACGCTGCCGTCGGCATTGATCACCACTTGGGTGAGCGGCGCCGGTGGGGTGAAGTCCGGGGTCTGCAGGGTGGCCACTGGCGACACGTTGCCGGCCGCATCGGCCTGGGTGAAGCTGAGCAGCTCGGCGTTGCCCAGCGCAGGGTTCAGCGTGATGGTGAAGTGGCCGCTGGCATCGACGGTGGCACTGCCAATGGCCTCGCCTGCCGGGTTGGTCACGGTTACCAGCGCGCCAGCTTCGCCGCGCCCGGTGAGGGTGACGCCATCACCGGAAACGGCCAGTTCGCTGGGTGCTGTTGGTGGTGTGGTATCGGGGGCGGTAATGGCGCTGGCGGCAGACTGGTTGCCAGCGGCGTCCGTCAGCACCACTTGCACCTGTTGGCCGTTGGCTTGAGGCGAGGTGAAGTTGACCTGGAAGGTACCATCGGGTCGCACCGTGGCATTGCCCAGCACCGTGCCATCGGCGGCGATAACACGCACAGCCGCACCCGCTTCGCCGGTGCCATTGAGCAGGCTGCCACCCCCGGCAAAAGCCAGGTTGCCAGCAGCATCCGGCGCGACGCGGTCAGGGGCTGTCAGGCTGACGCTATTGGACTCGTTGCCGGCCACATCGGCTTGGCTGGCGCTGAGCTGTTCGCCGTTGATCTGCGCAGCACTCAGGTTGACGCTGAAGTTGCCGTTGGCGTCGACCAGGGCGGTACCCAGGTCGATACCGCCTTCGCCAATCACGGTAACGGTCGCGCCTGCCTCACCGTGGCCACTGAGCACCAGGCCGTCGTTGGACAGCACCAGGTTGGTCAGTGGTTGCGGCGCCGTGGTGTCCGGCGCCTGCAAGGTAGCCGGCAGCGAAACTGCGCCGTCACTGCCGGTGGCGTTCACTTGCAACACTTCGCCATTGGCCTGGGCACTGCCCAGGTTGACAGTGAAGGTGCCGTCGTTGGCGACCGGGCTGCTGCCCAGCAGTACGCCATTGGGGCCATACACCTTGACCGTGCTACCCGCTGCGGCGGTGCCGGTCACCGACAGGCCGTCGGCCGCCAGTACCAGGTTGTCCGGTGTGGCCGGTGCCAGCACGCCCGGCGCGGTGACGCTTTGCGCAGGGGAAACGTTCTGTGCAGCATCGGTTTGAACCACGCTGAGGCTTTCACCCGTGATCGCGGCCGGCGACAAGGTCACGCTGAAGTGACCGTCCGCCGCGACCGTGGCGTTGCCCAGCACGGTACCGTCCGGTGCCCGTACGGTAACCGTTGCGCCTGCCTCGCCGTTGCCTGTCAGGGTGACGCCATTGGCGGAGACCGCCAGGTTGGTCACGGCTGCTGGTGGCGTGGTATCGGCGGCGGTGTAAGGCGCGGCCGTCGACACGTTGCCGGCGGCGTCAGTGGCGGTCACTTGCAGGGTCTGGCCATTGGTCTGGGCGCTGTTCAGGGTGACCTGGAAAGTGCCGTTGCTGCTGGCTAACGCAGTGCCCAGCACATTGCCGCTGGCATCGCGCACGGTCACGGTGCTGCCGGCCTCGGCGTTACCGGTCAGTTGCAGCCCGGTACCGGACAGGGCCAGGGCTGTCGGCGCCGCAGGTGGGGTGAAGTCCGGCGCGGTGACGGCCACGGGGGTGGAGGTGTTGTTGCCCGCGTCGGTCTGGGTGACGCTCAGGTGCTGGGCGTTGAGCTGGGCGCTGTTGAGGGTAAGGGTAAAGCTGCCATTGGCTGCCACCAGGCCGGTGCCGATGATGGTGCCGTCCGGGCCGCGAACGGTGACCGTGGCGCCGGCTTCGCCCAGGCCAGTCAGGGTCAGGCCGTTGTTGTTCAGCGCCACGTTGGTCAGCGGCGCTGGCGGGGTGAGGTCCGGGGTTGGCACGTTGATCGCTGGCGAAGTGTTGCCGGCGGCATCCACTTGCGTAACGCCGATGGGCTGGCCGCTGGTTTGCGGGGTGTCGAAGGTCACCGTGAAGCGACCGTCGGCGCCCACCGTGGCGGTTCCGAGCACGGTGCCGGCGGCGTTGCGTACCTGCACGGTAGCGCCCACTTCACCGCTGCCGGACAGCTGCCGGCCGTCCTGGCTCAACAGCGGGTTACTGATGGCCGTGGGTGGCGTGCGGTCTGGCGTGGCCAGGCTGGCCGGGCCGGACACGTTGCCCGCAGCATCGCTGAGGGTGACTTGCAGCGGGCTGCCGGTGACCTGCGCGCTGGGCAGGGTGACCTGGAACTGGCCGCTCTGGTTGACCGTGCCGGTGGCCAGGATCGCGCCACTGGCATCGCGTACGGTAACGCTGGCACCGGCTTCGCCCTGCCCGCTGAGCACGGTGGCCGCACTGTTGAGGCTCAGGTTGCTGGCTGCAAGCGGTGCCTGCAGGTCGGGTGCCTGCAGGGTGGCTGCAAGCGAAACGTTGCCGGCGGCGTCGGCCTGGGTGACGATCAGGTTCTGTCCATTGGCCACAGCTGGCGAGAAACTGATGCTGAACAGGCCGTTGCTGCCGACGGTGGTAGTCCCCAGCAAAGTGCCTTGCGCGTCTGTCACGCGCACGGTTGCGCCCACTTCGCCCTGACCGGTCAGCGTGCTGCCGGTGGCGTTGAGGTTTACCTGGGTCGGTGCGTTCGGTGCCGTGGTGTCATTGGCCACGATGATGGCTGGCACCGAAGGCAGGCCATCGACGGTAACCTTGGCACTGACTTGCAAGGTCTGGGCATTGAGCTGGGCATTCTGGAAGAACACTCGGAAGGTGCCGTCGCTGCCGACCGTGGCGGTGCCCAGGGTGACGCCCCCGGAGGTCACGGTTATCAGCGAGCCGACCGTGCCCTGGCCGGTCAGCAGGAAGCCGTCGGCGCTGATGGAGAGGGCCGACGGCGTGGCCGCTTCGGTACCGGCCGGGCCAGCCAGCGATACTTCGGGCGATTGGTTGCCGGTAGGGTCGATCACGACCACATCGACCGTTTCGCCTGTCGTCAGCGGTGGGTCGACCTCTACCACGAAGGTGCCGTCCGGCCCCACGGTTGCCGTACCGCGCACGGTGTCATCCGGGTTGCGGATTTCCACTGTGCTGCCAGGCTCGGCGGTGCCGCCGACCGTGCTGCCGTCCGGGCTCACGGTGAGGCCGGTCGCAGGTTCCGGGTTGGTTGTGTCAGGGGCGGTGACAGGGACCGGCGCCGAGCTGTTACCGGCTGCGTCGGTCACCACCACGGTCACGGTCTGGCCATTGTTTTGCGGGGTATTCAGCGGCACGCTGAAACTGCCGTCCGGGTTGACCGCGACGGTGACCACATTGCCGGCCCCATCGTTCACGGTCACCGAGGTGGCGCCAGGTGCGTTGCCAGTGACAGCCGTGCCATCGCCGCTGACGGCCACGTCGGTGGGCAGTGCCGGTGGCGTGATGTCCGGTGCATTGATCTGGCCGGGCTGCGATACATTGCCAGCCACATCGGTCAGGGTCACGTTGAGGGCCTGGCCGTCCAGCTGGGCGGGCGACAGTGGCACTGTGAAGCTTCCGCCTACGGGTACCACGATGGTGCCTACCAGCGTGCCATCGGTAAGCCGCACTTCAACCGTGGCGCCTGCTTCACCGGTACCCTGGATGGCACTGCCGCCTGGGGTGATGGTGAGCCCGGCCGGCGCGTTTGGCGCCGTGCTGTCGTCAGCGGTGAAACTGGCCGAGGGCGAGGCATTGCCGCCGCCATCGATCAGCACCACGGACAATACTTCGCCGTTGGTCTGGGCGGGACTAAGCGGCACTTCGAATGTGCCGCCTGCACCCACCTGGATGGTACCCAGCAAATCGCCTGCAGCGTTGCGTACCTCTACGGTGCTGCCAGCCTCGCCTTGGCCGCTGAGCTGCGTGCCGGTAGGGTCAAGGCCCAGGCCTTGCGCCGGCAGTGGCGCCTCGAGGTCAGGCGCGGTCACGGTGCCCGCGAGTGAGCCGTTGCCCGTATTGTCCGCTTGGGTGACAGACAGCGTCTGGCCGTTGAGCTGAGGCGGGTCGATTGTGACCTGGAAGGTGCCATCGGGCTGGACCGTTGCGGTGCCCAGTACTGCGCCGCCAGTGCCGGTTACGGTCACCTGCGCACCTGGCTCGCCGCTGCCGCTCAGGCTGCTGCCGTCGCTAGCCAGGATCAGGCCGGTAGGTATATCGGGTGCCTGGGTATCCGGTGCCGCCAAGTCGACTGCCGCCGAAAGGTTGCCAGCGGCGTCGCGTTGCTCCACGGTCAGTGCCTGGCCGTTGGTCTGCGGCGTGTCGAGGGTGATTTCGAACGCGCCGCCAGCGCCGACCAGCGTGCTGCCCAGTACGCTGCCATCTGGCCCGCGCACGGTAACGGTGGCGCCCGGTTCGCCGTTGCCGGTGACCGTGGTGCCGGTGCCGTCGATGGCAGGGCTGGTGACTACTTGCGGTGGGGTTGAGTCCGGTGCGGTGAAGTTCACCGGCCCGGCGCTATTGCCCTGGGTGTCGGTGGCTTCGACGGTCAGGCTTTCGCCATTGCGCTGTGCTGCATTGAGGGTGACGTCGAAGCGGCCGTCGCCGCCCACGGTGGCGGTGCCGAGCACGTTGCCGTTGGCGTCGCGCACGGTGACGATGGAACCGCTTTGACCTTGGCCGGTGAGGTGAAGGCCAGCGGTATCGATGGCCAGCCCCGAGGGTTGCAGCGGGCCATCGGTGTCGGGCGCGACGATGGTGGCGGTCGAGCTGTTGCCGGCAGCGTCGCGCAGTACCACGTCCAGCTCCTGGCCGTCGGTCTGCGGCGGGGTCAGGACCACGCTGATCACGCCATCGGCACCGACCTGGGCGTTGCCCAGCACGGTACCGTCGGCGCTGATGACCTGCACGGTGGTGCCCGGTTCGCCACGGCCGGTGAGCAGGCCGCCATCGGCGCTCAGTTGCAGTTCGCTGGCCTCATTGGGCGGGGTGATGTCGGGGGCGGTGATCGGGGTAGGCAGCGAGCTGTTGCCAGCGCCATCGACCGCCACGACAGCAAGAGCCTCGCCGTTGGCCTGGGCTGGGGTCAGGCCGATGGTGAAACTGCCATCCGGGCCGGCCTGGACGCTGCCCAGCACATTGCCCTGCGCGTCACGCACCTGCACCTGCGTACCTGCCGGTGCGGTACCGGAAACGCTGGAGCCATCAGCGGCCACCACCACGTCGCTCGGGCTTTCGGGCCGCGGTGTATCGGTAACGATCACACTGACACCCACCGAGATATTGCCGGCGGCATCGGTTTGCACCAGGACGATGGTTTGGCCTGCGGTCAGTGGTACATCCAGATCGACCACGAAGGTACCGTTTGGCCCGACAATCCCGCTACCAAGGGCGGCGCCCTGCGTATCCCGTACCTCCACCGTGGCACCGGGTTCGCCACGGCCAGACACGGTTAGGCTGCCATCACCTGCCACCACCTCGGTGACGATCGTCGGTGCGGTAATGTCCGGGGCCACGTAGCTCAGCGGCACCGAGGTGTTGCCTGCTGCGTCGGTCACGGTGATGGACAGGGTTTCGCCATTGGCCTGTGGCGGGTCGAGGGTCAGGCTGAAACTGCCATCCGGTGCGACGATGACGCTGCCGATCAGGTTGCCCGAGGCATCTTTCACCTCCACCCTTGCGCCCCCTTCGGCAATGCCGGCGAGGCTGTCGCCATTGGTCAGCACCAGGCCGGTCGGTTGCAGTGGTGCCACCTGGTCTGGCGCTGTCAGCGGGCTGGGCGTGGAGACGTTGCCGGCGGCATCGGTCAGGGTCACCTGCAGGGCCGAGCCATCCACCACCGGGCTTGGCAGTTGCACGTTGAAGCTGCCATCGGGCTGAACGGTGCCGCTTGCCAGCACTTGGCCCTGATCGTTGCGCACTTCTACAGTGGCACCCACTTCGCCACGGCCGGAGACCGTGCGGCCATCGTTGCTGATGGCCAAGTCGGTGGCCGGCGCCGGTGGCGTGGTGTCGCCGCCATTGTCCACGATCGGTGCGGTGACTGTGCCGGCCGTGGAGGCATTGCCTGCGGTGTCGGTGGCGGTCACTTGCAATTGTTCGCCCGCCACTTGTGGCGGTGTGAGGCCGATGTTGAAGGCGCCACTGGCCCCCACCACGACGCTGCCCAGCACAGTAGTGCCATCGGCGGCCAACACACGCACGGTGCTGCCGGCTTCTGCGCGGCCGCTGACGACGGTACCGTCGCCATTGATTGCCAGGTCGCTCGGCGCTACAGGTGGCGTGATGTCGGGTGCGGTGACCTGCACCGGCAGCGACGAGGTGCCGTTGTTGTCGATGGCCACGACGTCCAGCAACTCGCCATTGGCCTGGGCCGGCGTGAGCACCACGGTGAAGGTGCCCTCGGCACCGACCACGATGCTGCCAACCAGCGTGCCGTTGGCGTCGTGCACTTCCACGCGGCTGCCAGCCGGGGCAGCGCCGCTGATGCTGCCGCCGTCAGCGGCCACCACCAGTTCACTTGGGCTGGTCGGCGTGACCACCAGTGGCACGTCGTAGGTCAGGGCCTGGGAAGCGTTGCCGCTCGGGTCGGTCTGCACCAGGCTCAGGCGTTCACCCGGCAGCGCTGCCGGGTCGAGGCCAATCAGGAAGGTGCCGTTCGCAGTCACGGTGCCGCTACCGATCAGCGTGCCATTGGCATCGCGTATCTCCACGCTGGCACCGGCTTCGCCGCGACCACTCAGGGTCAGGCCGTCGGCACCGACCACGATGTTGCTGACCACGGCGGGCGCGGTGATGTCCGGGGCGTCGAACTGCAGTGGGGAAGAAACGTTGCCAGCGGCATCGACCAGGCGGACGTCGAGCACTTCGCCATTGGCTTGGGCCGGCGACAGGGTGACGCTGAAGCTGCCATTCTCGTTGACCAGGCCGGTACCGAGCAGGTTGCCCGAGGCATCGCGTACCTGCACGGTCGCGCCTGGCTCGCCGCTGCCGCTCAGGGTCACACCGTCGGCCAAGGCCAGGCCGGTCGGCTGGGCCGGGGCCTGCAGGTCTGGGGTAACCACCGTAGCCGGTGTGGAGGCATTGCCAGCGGCGTCGGTCAGCACCACTTGCAGGGTGCTGCCATCCTTCACCGGTGGGTTGAGGGTGATCTGGAAGGTGCCGTCGGGGTTAACCGTGCCGCTGGCCAGTACAGTGCCCTGGGCATCGCGCACTTGCACGCTGGCACCGGCCTCGCCACGGCCATTGAGCTGGGCGCCGGCCAGCCCGACTACCAGGTTGGTGGCGGCATCTGGTGGCGTGGTATCGCCACCGTCGATGTCCGGCGCGGTGATGTTGCCGGCGGTGGAGGCATTGCCGGCTGCGTCGGTGGCGGTGACTTGCAGCTCTTCACCATTCACCTGTGGTGGGTCGAGGGTGATACTGAAACTGCCGGTGACGCCCACCACCACGCTACCCAGCACAGTGGTGCCATCGGCGGCCAGCACGCGCACGGTGCTGCCCACTTCGGCGCGGCCGGTGACCATGCTGCCGTTGGCACTGATCACCAGTTCGCTCGGGGTAACCGGTGGGGTGATGTCTGGCGCGGTGACTTGCACAGGCAGCGACGAAGCGCCGCTGCCGTCGATGGCCACCACATCCAGCAGCTCGCCGTTGGCCTGTGCCGGGTTGAGGATGACGGTGAAGGTGCCACCAGCACCCACCACCACACTGCCGACCAGCGTGCCGTTGGCATCGTGTACTTCCACCCGGCTGCCCACCGGCGCTGTACCGGTGATGCTGCTGCCGTTCGCAGCCACAACCAGGTCGCCTGGGCTGGCTGGCGCGGTGGTTACCGGCACTTCATATTGCAGGGCCACGGAGGCGTTGCCGCTGGCATCGGTCTGCACCAGGCTCAATTGAGCGCCCGGCTGCGCGGCGGGGTCGAGGTCGATCAGGAAGGTGCCGTTGGCACCAACGGTGGCGGTACCGATGACAGTGCCGTTGGCGTCACGTACTTGTACGGTGGCACCGGCCTCGCCACGGCCACTGAGCACCAGGCCATCGGCGCCGACCACGATATTGCTGACGGCGGCTGGCGGGGTAATGTCCGGTGCGGTGAACGCCAGCGGCGTCGAGCTGTTGCCAGCGGCGTCCACCACGCGAATGTCCAGTGCTTCACCATTGGCCTGGGCCGGGAACAAGGTGACGGTGAAAGTGCCGTCCTCGTTGACCAGGCCAGTGCCGATCAGGCTGCCGGCGGCATTGCGCACCTGCACGGTGGCGCCGGGCTCGCCACGGCCGGTGAAGGTGACACCATCGGCCAGGGCCAACTCGGTTGGCTGCGCCGGGGCCTGCAGGTCTGGCGCGGCGACAGCGCCGGGTTGCGAGACGTTACCGGCAGCGTCGGTCAGGGTGACTTGCAGGGTACTGCCGTCGGTGATGGCTGGGCTCAACGTGATGGCGAAAGTGCCATCCGGGTTGACCGTGCCCGTGGCCACTACGGTGCCAGCGCCATCGCGCACCTGAACGCTGGCACCGGCTTCGCCACGACCGCTCAGCTGGTTGCCGGCAGCGTTGATCACCAGGTTGGTCGGGGCATCCGGTGGGGTGGTGTCGCCGCCGTCGATATCTGGCGCGGTAAGGCTGCCAGCGGTGGAAGCATTGCCCGCCGCATCGGTAGCAGTGACTTGCAGCACCTCGCCGTTTACCTGTGGCGGGTCGAGGGTGATGCTGAAGCTGCCGGTAGCGCCAACGACCACGCTACCCAGCACGGTGGTGCCGTCGGCGGCCAGCACGCGTACGGTGCTGCCCGGCTCGGCGCGGCCAGTGACCACGCTGCCGTCGGCATTGATCACCAGTTCGCTCGGGGTAACCGGTGGGGTGATGTCTGGCGCGGTGACTTGCACCGGCAGCGACGCAGCGCCGTTGCCATCGATGGCCAGCACATCCAGCAGTTCGCCATTGGCCTGGGCTGGGGCGAGGGTGACGGTGAAGCTGCCATCGGGGCCCGCTATCACACTGCCAATCAGCGTGCCGTTGGCATCATGCACTTCCACACGGCTGCCGGCAGGTGCCGTACCGCTGATACTGCTGCCGTCCTCGGCGAACACCAGGTCGGTGGGGCTGGCAGGTGCAGTGGTGACCGGCACTTCGAACTGCAGTGGCGCAGAGGCATTGCCGCTTGGGTCGGTCTGTACCAGGCTCAGTTGCTCGCCTGGCTGCACGGCGGGTGAAAGGTCGACGAGGAAGGTGCCATTGGCCGTGACCACGCCGCTGCCGAGCAAGGTGCCATTGGCATCGCGCACCTCCACGGTGGCGCCGGCTTCGCCGCGACCACTCAGGGCCAGGCCGTCACCGCCGACCACGATATTGCTGACGATCGCTGGCGGGGTGATGTCCGGCGCATCGAATTGCAGCGGGGCCGAGGTGTTGCCGGCGGCATCCACCAGGCGTACGTCGAGCGCTTCGCCGTTGGCTTGAGCAGGCGACAGGGTGAGGCTGAACAGGCCGTCAGCACCGACGATACCCGTGCCGATGACCGTACCTGCAGCATCGCGCACTTGCACAGTGGCGCCGGGCTCACCGCGACCGGTGAAGGTCACGCCGTCGGCCAGGGCCAGGTCTGTCGGTTGTGCGGGCGGCAGCAGGTCGGCCGAGGTGACCGAGCCCGGTTGCGAAACATTCCCGGCGGCATCGGTCAGGGTCACTTGCAGGGTGCTGCCGTCATTTACGGCAGGGGCCAGGGTAATTACGAAGCTGCCATCGGCGCCGACGGTGCCAGTGGCCAGCACAGTACCTGCGGCATCGCGGACCTGCACGGTGGTGCCGGCTTCGCCGCGACCACTGAGTTGGCTGCCGGCCAGGCCGATGACCAGGTTGGTTGGGGCATCTGGTGGCGTGGTATCGACCCCATCGATGTCCGGCGCGGTGACCGAACTGGCCACAGAGGTGTTACCAGCGGCATCGGTGGCGGTCGCTTGCAGCACTTCGCCGTCTACTTGTGGCGGGGTCAGGTTGATGCTGAACACGCCAGTCGGGCCGACCACGGCGCTGCCCAGCTCGCTTCCGTCTGGTGCGAGGATGCGCACGGTGCTGCCCGGTTCGGCGCGGCCGGTAACCACAGTACCGTTGGCATTGACTGTCAGTTCGGTTGGTGCAGCTGGCGCAGTGATGTCCGGTGCGGTGACCTGCGCTGGCAGCGACGAAAGGCCGCTGCCATCGATGGCGACCACGTCCAGCAGTTCGCCATTGGCTTGGGCCGGATTCAGTTCGATGCTGAAACTGCCATCGGCATTGGCGATGGCGCTGCCGATCAGGGTGCCGTTGGCATCATGCACTTCCACGCGGCTGCCAGCCGGCGCAGTACCGGTGAGCGTTGTGCCGTCGGCATCGATGACCAGGTTGCTCGGGCTATCAGGGGCTGTGGTCAGCGGTACGTCGTACTCCAACGCCACGGAGGCGTTGCCGCTCGGGTCGGTCTGCACCAGGCTCAGGTGTTCACCCGGCTGCGCGGCAGGATTCAGGTCGATCAGGAAAGTGCCGTTGGCACCGACCACGCCCGTGCCGATCACGGTGCCGTTGGCATCGCGTACTTCGACGGTGGCACCCGGTTCGCCACGCCCACTGAGCGCCGCGCCACCCGGGCCAACCAGAATATTGCTGACAGCATCGGGCGGGGTGATGTCCGGCGCATCGAACTGCAGCGGGGCCGAGGTGTTGCCGGCGGCATCCACCAGGCGTACGTCGAGCGCTTCGCCGTTGGCTTGAGCAGGCGACAGGGTGAGGCTGAACAGGCCGTCAGCACCGACGATACCCGTACCGATGACCGTACCTGCAGCGTCGCGCACTTGCACAGTGGCGCCCGGCTCACCGCGACCGGTGAAGGTCACGCCGTCGGCCAGGGCCAGGTCTGTCGGTTGTGCGGGCGGCAGCAGGTCGGCCGAGGTGACCGAGCCCGGTTGCGAAACATTCCCGGCGGCATCGGTCAGGGTCACTTGCAGGGTGCTGCCGTCATTTACGGCAGGGGCCAGGGTAATTACGAAGCTGCCATCGGCGCCGACGGTGCCAGTGGCCAGCACAGTACCTGCGGCATCGCGTACCTCGACGGTGGTGCCTGGCTCGCCGCGCCCGTTCAGCCGGCTACCGGCCAGGCCGATGACCAGGTCGGTCGGGGCTGCTGGTGGCGTGGTATCGACCCCATCGATGTCCGGTGCTGTGACTACGCTGGTTGGCGATGTATTGCCGGCCGCGTCGGTCGCCGTGGCTTGCAGCACTTCGCCGTCTACTTGTGGCGGGGTCAGGTTGATGCTGAACGCGCCGGTCGGGCCGACCACGGCGGTGCCCAGTTCAGTGCCATCGGCTGCCAAGATACGTACGGTGCTACCGGGTTCGGCACGGCCGGTGAGCACCGTACCGTCAGCGCTGACGGCCAGTTCGGTCGGGGCCGCAGGTGCAGTGATATCGGGTGCAGTGACTTGTGCTGGCAGCGAGGACACCCCGCTGTCATCGATAGCGACCACGTCCAGCAGTTCGCCATTGGCTTGGGCCGGATTCAGTTCGATGCTGAAACTGCCATCGGCATTGGCGATGGCGCTGCCGATCAGCGTGCCGTTGGCATCGTGCACTTCGACACGGCTGCCAGCCGGCGCGGTACCGGTGAGCGTTGTGCCGTCGGCATCGATGGCCAGATTGCTCGGGCTATCAGGGGCGGTGGTCAGCGGAACGTCGTACTCCAGGGCCACGGATTCGTTGCCGCTCGGGTCGGTCTGCACCAGGCTCAGGTGTTCACCCGGCTGCGCGGCGGGATTCAGGTCGATCAGGAAGGTGCCGTTGGCACCGACCACACCCGTGCCGATCACGGTGCCGTTGGCATCGCGCACTTCGACGGTGGCACCCGGTTCGCCACGCCCACTGAGCGCCGCGCCACCCGGGCCAACCAGAATATTGCTGACAGCATCGGGCGGGGTGATGTCGGGGGCATCGAACTGCAGCGGGGCCGAGGTGTTGCCGGCAGCATCCACCAGGCGCACGTCGAGCGCTTCGCCGTTGGCTTGGGCAGGCGACAGGGAAATGCTGAACAGACCGTCGGCACCGACGATACCTGTGCCGATGACCGTACCTGCAGCGTCGCGCACTTGCACAGTGGCGCCGGGCTCACCGCGCCCGGTGAAGGTCACGCCGTCGGCCAGGGCCAAGTCTGTCGGTTGTGCGGGCGGCAGCAGGTCGGCTGAGGTGACCGAGCCCGGTTGGGAAACGTTACCAGCAGCATCGGTCAAGGTGACTTGCAGGGTACTGCCGTCGTTCACCACGGGGCTCAGGGCTACCACGAACGTGCCATCCGGGCCGACAGTGCCGGTGGCCAGTAGATTACCTGCCGCATCGCGGACCTGCACGGTGGTCCCGGCTTCGCCGCGACCACTGAGTTGACTGCCGGCCAGGCCGATGACCAGGTTGGTTGGGGCATCTGGTGGCGTGGTATCGACCCCATCGATGTCCGGCGCGGTGACCGAACTGGCCACAGAGGTGTTACCAGCGGCATCGGTGGCGGTCGCTTGCAGCACTTCGCCGTCTACTTGTGGCGGGGTCAGGTTGATGCTGAACGCGCCGGTCGGGCCGACCACGGCGGTGCCCAGTTCAGTGCCATCGGCTGCCAAGATACGTACGGTGCTACCGGGTTCGGCACGGCCGGTGAGCACCGTACCGTCAGCGCTGACGGCCAGTTCGGTCGGGGCCGCAGGTGCAGTGATATCGGGTGCAGTGACTTGTGCTGGCAGCGAGGACACCCCGCTGTCATCGATAGCGACTACGTCCAGCAGTTCGCCATTAGCTTGAGCCGGGTTCAGTTCGATGCTGAAACTGCCATCGGCATTGGCGATGGCGCTGCCGATCAGCGTGCCGTTGGCATCGTGCACTTCGACGCGGCTGCCAGCCGGCGCGGTACCGGTGAGCGTTGTGCCGTCGGCATCGATGGCCAGGTTGCTCGGGCTATCGGGGGCGGTGGTCAGCGGTACGTCGTACTCCAACGCCACGGAGGCGTTGCCGCTCGGGTCGGTCTGCACCAGGCTCAGGTGTTCACCCGGCTGCGCGGCTGGGTTGAGGTCGATCAGGAAGGTGCCGTTGGCACCGACCACACCCGTGCCGATCAGAGTGCCGTTGGCATCGCGTACTTCGACAGTGGCACCTGGCTCGCCACGGCCGCTCAGTGCCAGGCCATCTGCACCGACGGTAATGTTGCTCACCGCAGCAGGCGGGGTGATGTCCGGCGCATCGAACTGCAGCGGGGCCGAGGTGTTGCCGGCAGCATCCACCAGGCGCACGTCAAGCGCTTCGCCGTTGGCTTGGGCAGGCGACAGGGAAATGCTGAACAGACCGTCGGCACCGACGATACCTGTGCCGATGACCGTACCTGCAGCGTCGCGCACTTGCACAGTGGCGCCGGGCTCACCGCGCCCGGTGAAGGTCACGCCGTCGGCCAGGGCCAAGTCTGTCGGTTGTGCGGGCGGCAGCAGGTCGGCTGAGGTGACCGAGCCCGGTTGGGAAACGTTACCAGCAGCATCGGTCAAGGTGACTTGCAGGGTACTGCCGTCGTTCACCACGGGGCTCAGGGCTACCACGAACGTGCCATCCGGGCCGACAGTGCCGGTGGCCAGTAGATTACCTGCCGCATCGCGGACCTGCACGGTGGTCCCGGCTTCGCCGCGACCACTGAGTTGACTGCCGGCCAGGCCGATCACCAGGTTGGTTGGGGCATCTGGTGGCGTGGTATCACCGCCGTCGATGTCCGGCGCGGTGACCGAACTGGCCACAGAGGTGTTACCAGCGGCATCGGTGGCGGTCGCTTGCAGCACTTCGCCGTCTACTTGTGGCGGAGTCAGGTTGATGCTGAACACGCCGGTCGGGCCGACCACGGCAGTGCCTAGTTCAGTGCCATCGGCTGCCAAGATACGTACCGTGCTACCGGGTTCGGCACGGCCGGTGAGCACCGTACCGTCAGCACTGACGGCCAGTTCGGTCGGGGCCGCAGGCGCAGTGATATCGGGTGCAGTGACTTGTGTTGGCAGCGAGGACACCCCGCTGTCATCGATAGCGACCACGTCCAGCAGTTCGCCATTAGCTTGGGCCGGATTCAGTTCGATGCTGAAACTGCCATCGGCATTGGCGATGGCGCTGCCGATCAGCGTGCCGTTGGCATCATGCACTTCCACGCGGCTGCCAGCCGGCGCGGTACCGGTGAGCGTTGTGCCGTCGGCATCGATGGCCAGGTTGCTCGGGCTATCAGGGGCGGTGGTCAGCGGAACGTCGTACTCCAGGGCCACGGATTCGTTGCCGCTTGGGTCGGTCTGCACCAGGCTCAGGTGTTCACCCGGCTGCGCGGCGGGATTCAGGTCGATCAGGAAGGTGCCGTTGGCACCGACCACACCCGTGCCGATCACGTTGCCGTTGGCATCGCGCACTTCGACGGTGGCACCCGGCTCGCCACGGCCGCTCAGGGCCAGGCCGCTGGCACCGACAGTAATGTTGCTGACGGCCTCGGGCGGGGTGATGTCCGGCGCATCGAACTGCAGCGGGGCCGAGGTGTTGCCGGCAGCATCCACCAGGCGCACGTCGAGCGCTTCGCCGTTGGCTTGGGCAGGCGACAGGGTGAGGCTGAACAGGCCGTCGGCACCGACGATACCTGTGCCGATGACCGTACCTGCAGCGTCGCGCACTTGCACAGTGGCGCCGGGCTCACCGCGCCCGGTGAAGGTCACGCCGTCGGCCAGGGCCAGGTCTGTCGGTTGTGCGGGCGGCAGCAGGTCGGCCGAGGTGACCGAGCCTGGCTGCGACACGTTGCCAGCAGCATCGGTGAGGGTCACCTGCAAGCTACTGCCGTCAATGACGGCAGGGTCCAGGGTGACGGTAAAGGTGCCATCCGGGCCGACGGTGCCGTTCGCGATGATGTTGCCTGCGGCGTCTCGCACCTGGACGGTGGTCCCGGCTTCGCCGCGACCACTGAGTTGGCTGCCGGCCAGGCCGATGACCAGGTTGGTTGGGGCATCTGGTGGCGTGGTATCGACCCCATCGATGTCCGGCGCGGTGACCGAACTGGCCACAGAGGTGTTACCAGCGGCATCGGTGGCGGTCGCTTGCAGCACTTCGCCGTCTACTTGTGGCGGAGTCAGGTTGATGCTGAACACGCCAGTCGGGCCGACCACGGCGCTGCCCAGCTCGCTTCCGTCTGGTGCGAGGATGCGCACGGTGCTGCCCGGTTCGGCGCGGCCGGTAACCACAGTACCGTTGGCATTGACTGTCAGTTCGGTTGGTGCAGCTGGCGCAGTGATGTCCGGTGCGGTGACCTGCGCTGGCAGCGACGAAAGGCCGCTGCCATCGATGGCGACCACGTCCAGCAGTTCGCCATTGGCTTGGGCCGGATTCAGTTCGATGCTGAAACTGCCATCGGCATTGGCGATGGCGCTGCCGATCAGGGTGCCGTTGGCATCATGCACTTCCACGCGGCTGCCAGCCGGCGCAGTACCGGTGAGCGTTGTGCCGTCGGCATCGATGGCCAGATTGCTCGGGCTATCAGGGGCGGTGGTCAGCGGAACGTCGTACTCCAGGGCCACGGATTCGTTGCCGCTTGGGTCGGTCTGCACCAGGCTCAGGTGTTCACCCGGCTGCGCGGCGGGATTCAGGTCGATCAGGAAAGTGCCGTTGGCACCGACCACGCCCGTGCCGATCACGGTGCCGTTGGCATCGCGCACTTCGACGGTGGCACCCGGTTCGCCACGCCCACTGAGCGCCGCGCCACCCGGGCCAACCAAAATATTGCTGACAGCATCGGGCGGGGTGATGTCGGGGGCGGTGAATTCCAGCGGTATCGAGCTGTTGCCGACGGCGTCGACCTGGCGGATATCCAAGGCTTCACCGTTGGCCTGGGCAGGCGAAAGCGTAAGGCTGAAGCTACCGTCGGCATTCACCAGGCCGCTGCCGATGAGGTTGCCGGCCGCATCACGCACCTGCACGGTGGCGCCGGGCTCGCCACGTCCAGTGAGGGTTACACCATTGGCCAAGGCCAGATCGGTCGGCTGGTCGGGGGCGGTGGTGTCAGGGTTGTCGACGTCGGGTGCGGTGACGCTGGCCACAGGCGACGTATTGCCGGCCGCGTCTGCCGCGCTGACTTCAAGGGCCTGGCCGTCGGTTTGTGGCGGTTGCAGGGTTATGCTGAACTGGCCGTCCGCACCGGCCACCCCAGTGCCCAGCAGCACGCCGCCAGTGCCCCGTACCGAAACCGTCGAGCTCGGTTCGGCACGCCCGGTAAGGGTGGTGCCCTGTGCGTCGATGACCAGGTCGGTCGGTGCCAGCGGCGCCGTCACATCCGGGGCGGTGACAGTGCCGGGCGCCGAGACATTGCCCGCGCCATCGGTCAGGGTGACTTCAAGGTTTTCGTTGTTGATCTGTGGCGGGTTCAACGCCACATTGAAACTGCCGTCGGCTGCCACGGTGCCGCTGCCAATCAGGTTGCCGGCGGCGTCACGGATGTTCACCGTGGTGCCCGCTTCGCCGCGGCCGGTCAGGCGCAGGCCATCCGGCGAAACCAGCAGGTCGATGGGCGTGGCCGGTGCTGTGGTGTCAGGGTCCGAGCCACCGCTGCTGCCGCCACCGCTGTGATTGGCCGCAGCCGCCACACCCCCGACACCGAGCAGGCTGAGCCCGGCAATCGCGAAGGTCGACATGGCGCTACCGGCGGTGCCGATCCCTGCAACCAGTTCGTCCAGCGAAGCCACGTCCTCGAAGGTGAAACCGGTGAACGCTGCCGCGTCATACTGGGCGTGCCACAGGGTGCCGTCTTCGCCGACGAAGACGATGTCGCTGCCAACCCCGGCCTGGTCCACGGCGAAGAAGTTGCCGATGGTGACCTTTTCACCGGATTTCAGGGTCACGATCAAGTCTTGCCCGCGCTGGGTAACGGTGGCCACCTTGTCGGGCGATACCGGCATCTGCACGACGCCTGGCCCTTTGAGATTGATGTTGCCCCAGGCGCTCTGAGTGGCGACTTCGGATTGCTTATCGGCGACGACGATGTTGTCCATGGATGCTCCCTGCTGGTATCCGGATCCCCCGGCCCGACTGTTCGGGCCACAACCTGCGTAGCAGAGCCATTTCCGGGCTTTTTACGCACAGCCTCGACCAGGCAGTCGAGAATGGGGTGGTTAGGGAGATATAGCAGCCAGGGTGGAAGCAACCAGATGGCTTTCTGGGTTAATCCTTTTGTGAGTAGGTCTCAGCGAAGCCCCAACCGGCGGGCCAATCGGCTTAAATTGGCGCGGTCCAGGCCAAGCTCACGCGCCGCTGCTGCCCAGTTGTCCTGATGCTTTTGCAAGCAGGCCTCGATCACTTGGCGCTGGTAGATATCGACCGCTTCGCGCAGGCCGCCTTCAGGCAGGGTGGCCGCTGGCGACGGGGCCGCGGGGGAGGGCGGCGAACCTGGCATTGCCGGCGATACGCGCAGGTCCAGATCGATGGCTTCGAGGGTGAGGATGCGTGGCCGGTCGGGGTGCTGGCCCAGCGCCTTGAGTGCCGAGCGGCCGATCAGGTGCTCCAGCTCGCGCACATTGCCCGGCCAGTCGTAGGCGATGAGTGCGGCCTGGGCCTCATTGCTCAGGCGCAGGCTGTTCAGACCCAACCGTGAACGGTTCTGTTCGAGGAAATAGCCAGCCAATAGCAGCACGTCCCGTCCACGTTCGCGCAACGGCGGCACGTGCAACGGGTACACGCTGAGGCGGTGATAGAAGTCGGCGCGGAAGTTGCCGTTACGCACTTCGGCAGCCAGGTCGCGGTTGGTAGCGGCGATCAGGCGCACGTCCACCCGGTGCTCGCGATCCGAGCCCAGGCGCTGCAACTGGCCACTTTGCAGCACGCGCAACAGCTTGGCCTGCACCGTCAGGGGCAGTTCGCCCACTTCATCGAGGAACAGCGTGCCGCCGTTGGCCAGTTCGAACTTGCCACGGCGCTCGCCATGCGCGCCGGTGAAGGCACCGCGCACATGGCCGAACAGTTCGCTTTCCACCAGGGTGTCGGGCAGGGCAGCGCAGTTGAGGCTGATCAACGGCTTGTCGGCGCGGCTGCTGGCCTGGTGCAGGGCCTGGGCCACCAGCTCCTTGCCGACGCCGGTTTCGCCGGTAATCAGCACGGTCAGGTCACTGCCACCGACCAGGCGAATTTCCTCTACCAGGCGTTTGTGCGCGGGGCTTTGGCCAATCAGCTCTTTATCCTGGCCGCTGGCCTGGCGGTAGATCTCGGCGCGGTGGTGTTCGTCTTCGGCGCGCAGGGCCAGGTGCTCGATGCGCTCGGCCACGGTAACGGTGGCGGCAGCCAGGCTGGCGAAGGCCTGCAGGGCGTCCAGCTCCAGGCTCTGGAACTGCCCGGGGGTGAGGGCGTCAAGGGTGACCAGGCCCCAGGGGCGCTCATCGACCATCAACGGGCAGCCCATGCAGTCGTGCACTTCAAGGTCGGCATCGGTGGCGTTGACCAGGCCGTCGTAAGGGTCGGGCAGTTCGGAGTCGCTGGCAAAGCGGGTGGGTTCCGGGCGGCTGAGCAGTATCTGGAACCGTGGGTGCTCGCTGACCCGGAAGCGCCGGCCCAAGGTGTCCGGGCTCAGCCCATCCACTGCCAGCGGCACCAGCCATTCACCATCCAGGCGCAGCAGTGCGGCAGCATCGCACGGTAGCAGGCTGCGCATGGCCTGCAGCAGGCGGCGGTAGCGTTCCTGGTCGGGCAAATCACGGGACAGGTCGCTTACCAGAGGCAGCAGGGCGGTCAGCAGCGGCTTTGTGGTCATATGGACTCCTGTAGGTCGATATGACTATACGCTGGGGTGGGTCGTTTTGACATGACCTGCGTCAAACCCCTGATTTTGCGGGCGATAAAAGTTGGCACGATTGCTGTAGTAGCAGGAACAGTCATTTGAAGCCACAGGCTCAGGAGTTGTTGCAATGCTCAATGCCGAACAACGTGCAATCATCAAAGCCACTGTACCCCTGCTGGAAAGCGGCGGCGAAGCACTGACCACTCACTTTTACAAGATGATGCTTAGTGAGTACCCGGAGGTACGGCCGCTGTTCAACCAGGCCCACCAGGCCAGCGGTGACCAGCCGCGTGCGCTGGCCAACGGCGTGCTGATGTATGCCCGCCATATCGACCAGTTGGAACAACTGGGTGGCCTGGTCGGGCAGATCATCAACAAGCATGTTGCCCTGCAGATTCTGCCGGAGCACTACCCGATCGTCGGCAGCTGCCTGCTGCGCGCCATCGAGGAGGTGCTTGGCAAGGACATCGCCACCCCTGCCGTGATCGATGCCTGGGGTGCGGCCTATGGCCAGTTGGCCGACATCCTGATTGGTGCTGAAGAGAACCTCTATAAAGAGAAGGAAGAGGCCGAAGGCGGCTGGCGCGGTACTCGCGAATTCCGCCTGGTGCGCCGCGAGCAGGAAAGCAGCGAGATCGTCTCGTTCTACTTTGCCCCGGTGGACGGCAAACCGGTACTCAAGGCCGAGCCTGGCCAGTACATCGGCGTGAAGCTGGACATCGACGGCGCCGAGCAGCGCCGTAACTACTCCCTGTCGGCGCTGTGCGATGGCAAGGAGTACCGGATCAGCGTCAAGCGCGAGGCGGGTGGCAAGGTCTCCAATTACCTGCACGATGAGCTGGTGGTGGGCGATACCCTGCAGCTGTTCCCGCCGGCGGGTGACTTTACCCTGGCCGCCAGCGACAAGCCGCTGGTGCTGATCAGCGGTGGCGTAGGCATTACTCCGACCTTGGCGATGCTGCAGGCAGCGTTGCAAACCCGCCGTGAGGTGCATTTCATTCACTGTGCGCGTAACGGCGCGGTGCATGCCTTCCGTGACTGGATCGATGGGCTGGCAGCGCGTCATCCGCAACTCAAGCGCTTCTACTGCTATGCCGAGCCAGAAGGTGGCGCTGCAGCCGATGCCGTGGGCTTGCTGAGCGAAGACCTGCTGGCCGAATGGCTGCCGCAGGAGCGTGATGTGGATGCCTACTTCCTGGGGCCCAAGGCTTTCATGGCCGCGGTCAAGCGCCAGCTGAAGGGCCTGGGTGTGCCGGAGCAGCAGAGCCGTTATGAGTTCTTCGGGCCGGCGGCTGCCTTGGAGTGATGTGAAACCTGTACCGGCCCTTTCGCGGGCAAGCCCGTGAAAAGGCCGGTACAGGCAAATATCGTTATCCCTGCGGCACTACACCTTCCTGCCTATATATAAGGAAAGATGAAACCGGGCACAGCGCTTTCATCTTTAATCCTCCTTTAATCACGGTATCCTTCACTCCCGGGTGTCGAGGGGCTTGCCCCTGCGCGGCACTCGGGCAGCCGTTTTTTTGCCGCTCGGCGTTGAACCGACGTCGTTGCGGCCGGTCTCAGCCACACCGGATAGCCCTGCGCAGCGCTATCACGCCGCTTCCTCGGCACGCTCACAGGCCTTGCCCAGCGTGTAGACTTGCGCTCAGGCAGGCGGACCACGCTGCCACTATCCATCGAAGGAACCGGTAATGAACGAACAAACATCGCGCCTGAATCGGGAACGGCGCTTTCTGGTGCTGCTGGGCCTGATCTGCCTCTCGCTGATCGGCGGCGCTCTCTATATGCAAGTGGTGCTGGGCGAGGCACCTTGCCCATTGTGCATCCTGCAGCGTTATGCGCTGCTGTTCATTGCCGTGTTTGCCTTCATCGCCGCAGCGATGCCTGGGCGCCGCAGCTTGAGCTTCTTCGAAGCGCTGGTGGTGCTCAGTGCCATTGGCGGAGTCGTTGCGGCCGGCAACCATGTGTATATACTCGCCAACCCCATGGTCAGTTGCGGCATCGATACCCTGCAGCCGATCGTGGATGACCTGCCACTGGCCAAGCTGTGGCCGCTGGCGTTCCAGGTCGATGGCTTCTGCAGCACGCCGTACCCGCCGATCCTCGGCCTGTCGCTGGCGCAATGGGCACTTGTGGCGTTCGTGCTGACTGCTGTGCTGGTTCCGCTCGGGATCTACCGCAACCGACGCCAGGCTTAGACAAAAGTCCCGAATTGCATGGGGTCTTTTACACCGCATGAGAAGAGCGAAAAGTTGCGCACCGCTTGATCCAGATCAACCTCTAGGCCTTGCAGAATGCGGCTTTGAGGCCTAGCAAGCGGGGTGCGACAAACTGTCGCGAAGTTGAATTATTGAGCAGCATTGTTACGTATTCTGTAAAAGACTGTTGCTCAATAAGTCATAGTCAAGGGTTGGCGACCTATCTACAATCGCCCCCAATTTCCGTTCGGCACTGCTTGCGAGTCGCAGGATTGAAGGAAGCCCCAGCGCTCCTTTTTGCTGACTTCGTCAAGTTTCGCCCAACGGCGATACCGGGCGGACACCCCTCCGCGTTTTCCCGCACCAAATGGACTTGGTCTGAAGTACAGGCCTGTTGCCTACGAAACCATAAGCACCGCTAACCCGCTTGAAGCCAAGGTCCTGCAGTCGGACCCCAGGCAGGAGCGAGTACGGGCGCGAAATGCCTCACTTGGCAGGACGAAGTGTTGGCTACCAAAACACAAATTGCATTGAAGCAAGCTGATCTAGAGGTCGTGAGATGAGTAAAAAGCGTTACCCCAGACTGTTTGGCATATTGCCCTTTTTAGGCATGCTTTTACTCAGTGGGTGCAACTGGACCCTGCTCGACCCGAAGGGCCAGGTCGGCATTGAGCAAAAGAACCTGATCCTGATCGCTACCGGCCTGATGCTGCTGGTGGTAATCCCTGTCATCATCATGACCTTGGCGTTCGCCTGGAAGTACCGTGCTTCCAACAAGGCAGCCACCTACACCCCTGACTGGTCGCACTCGACCAAGATCGAGGCTGCGGTGTGGATCATCCCGATCCTGATCATCATCGCCCTGGGTTACGTCACCTACCACTCCACCCACAAGCTGGACCCATACCGTCCACTGGATTCCGATGTGAAGCCGGTGCAGATCGACGTGGTCGCGCTGGACTGGAAGTGGCTGTTCATCTACCCGGAGCAGGGCATTGCCACGGTCAACAAGATCGTCTTCCCAGCTAACACCCCGGTCAACTTCCGCGTCACTTCCGACGCCGTGATGAACTCGTTCTTCATCCCGGGCCTGGGTGGCCAGATCTACGCCATGGCCGGCATGACCACCAAGCTGCACCTGATCGCCAACGAAAACGGCGAGTTCGACGGTATCAGCGCCAACTACAGCGGTGCTGGCTTCACCGGCATGAAATTCAAGGCTACTGCCACCTCTCAGGAAGACTTCGACAAGTGGGTCGCCGAGGTCAAGCAGTCGCCGAAGAAGCTGGACAAGGCCGAATACGACGCCTTGGCCAAACCAAGCGAAAACAACCCAGTCGCGCTGTATAGCGAGGCTTCGCCTGAGCAGTTCCAGCTGATCGTCGACAAGTACGAAGGCATGAACCGCGGCCGTAGCCACGAAGAAGCAGGCAGCAAAGATCTGGCCACAACCAAGGGTGTGGAATCGAGTATGCAACCAGCTGCCGGTGCAGAGGAGTAAGAGATGTTCGGTAAACTAAGCCTGGAGGCGATACCCTATCACGAGCCGATAGTCATGGTGACGCTTGCCATGATCGCGCTCGGCGGTATCGCTGTCGTCGGTCTTATCACCTATTTCCGCAAGTGGACCTACTTGTGGAGCGAGTGGCTGACTACTGTCGACCACAAAAAGATCGGCGTGATGTACATCATCGTCGCGATGATCATGCTGCTGCGCGGCTTTGCCGACGCCATCATGATGCGTACCCAGCTGGCTGCCGCAACCGGTGGCTCCGAAGGCTACCTGCCGCCTGAACACTATGACCAGATCTTCACCGCTCACGGTGTGATCATGATCATCTTCATGGCGATGCCGTTCTTCACCGGCCTGATGAACCTGGCGGTTCCTCTGCAGATCGGTGCACGTGACGTTGCCTTCCCGTTCCTGAACTCCCTGAGCTTCTACCTGCTGCTGGCAGGCGTGCTGCTGGTCAACATCTCGCTGGGCGTTGGTGAATTCGCTAAGACCGGCTGGGTTGCCTATCCGCCGCTCGCGGGCATTCAGTACAGCCCTGGGGTGGGTGTCGACTACTACATCTGGGCGCTACAGCTATCCGGATTGGGTACGACGCTTACCGGCGTGAACTTCCTCGTCACCGTGATGAAGATGCGCGCACCTGGCATGAAGCTGATGGACATGCCGATCTTCACCTGGACCTGCACCTGGGCCAACGTACTGATCGTCGCTTCGTTCCCGATTCTGACCGCTGCACTCGCACTGCTGACTGTTGACCGTTATCTGGACTTCCACATTTTCACCAACGAGCTTGGTGGGAACCCGATGATGTACGTCAACCTGTTCTGGGCGTGGGGTCACCCTGAGGTTTACATCCTGATCCTGCCGGCCTTCGGCGTGTTCTCGGAAGTGACTTCGACGTTCTCTGGCAAACGCCTGTTCGGCCACCACTCGATGATCTACGCATCGGGCGCGATCGCCATCCTGGGCTTTGCGGTATGGCTGCACCACTTCTTCACCATGGGTGCCGGCGCCAGCGTCAACACCTTCTTCGGCCTGGCGACGATGCTGATCTCCATCCCGACCGGTGTGAAGCTGTTCAACTGGCTGTTCACCATGTACCAAGGCCGTGTGCGCTTCACCGCACCGATGCTCTGGACCCTGGGCTTCATGGTCACCTTCTCCATCGGTGGCATGACCGGCGTACTGCTGGCCGTTCCGGGTGCTGACTTCGTTCTGCACAACAGCCTGTTCGTTATTGCGCACTTCCACAACGTGATCATCGGTGGCGCGGTATTCGGCTACATCGCCGGTTTCGCCTTCTGGTTCCCGAAAGCCTTCGGCTTCACCCTGAACGAGAAGTGGGGCAAAGCTGCCTTCTGGTTCTGGCTGTCGGGCTTCTACGTTGCGTTCATGCCGCTGTACGCCCTGGGCTTCATGGGCATGACCCGTCGTCTGAACCACTCCGACAACCCACTGTGGGAACCCTACCTGTACGTAGCCGTTGTCGGCGCCGTGCTGATCCTGTTCGGTATCGCTTGCCAGCTGATCCAGCTGTACGTATCGGTTCGCGACCGCAACCAGAACCTGGACGTGACCGGCGACCCATGGGGCGGCCGTACCCTGGAATGGTCGACTTCGTCGCCACCTCCGTTCTACAACTTCGCCCACATGCCTGAGCAGGTTGGCCTGGATGCATGGCACGAAACCAAGGAAACCGGCAAGGCTTACAAGCCGGCGACCAAGTTCGACGCCATCCACATGCCAAGCAACACCTCGACGGGTCTGTTCATGGGCCTGTTCCTGACCGTCTTCGGCTTTGCCTTCATCTGGCACATCTGGTGGCTGGTTGGCGCAAGCCTGGTTGCAACCATCGCTGTCTTCGTTCGCCACGCTGCCCGTGACGACCAGGGCTACATGGTTCCGGCCGAAGAAGTGGCGCGCATCGAAGGCGAGCGTATGAAAGCGCTGGCCAAAGCAGGTGCTCTGCCTGCCGGCGCACGTGTCGAATCGTTTGAGCGGGTGTAATCAATGTCCAGTCAAGTAATGCACGGCGGCGCTGCTCATGGTCACGACCATGGGCATGACGACCACCACCACGACTCGGGCCAGATGACCGTACTGGGCTTCTGGCTGTACCTGATGACCGACTGCATCCTGTTTGCGTCGCTCTTCGCCACCTACGCGGTGCTGTCCGGCAGTTTTGCCGGCGGCCCGTCGGGTCATGACATCTTCCAGCTCGATTTCGTAGCTGTTGAAACGCTGTTCCTGCTGCTGTCCTCGATCACCTTCGGCTTCGCCATGCTGAAGATGTTCGATGGCAAGAAAGCGGGTGTACTGGGCTGGTTGGCTGTGACCTTCCTGTTCGGTGCAGGCTTCATCGCGATGGAAATCTATGAATTCCATCACCTGATCAGCGAAGGCTTCGGCCCGCAGCGCAGTGGCTTCCTGTCGGGCTTCTTCGCCCTGGTAGGTACCCACGGTCTGCACGTGACTGCTGGTCTGATCTGGATGGCAATCATGATGTACCAGATCAACAAGCACGGCATCACGCCGACCGCCAAGACCCGCATGAGCTGCCTGAGCCTGTTCTGGCACTTCCTGGACGTGGTCTGGATCTGCGTATTCACCGTCGTTTACCTGCTGGGAGTTCTGTAATGGCTAACGCACACGACACTCATCACGAAGGTAACCACGGCAGCGTCAAGTCGTACATGATCGGCTTCGTACTGTCGATCATCCTGACTGCGATCCCGTTCGGCCTGGCCATGACCGCCAGCCTGCCGAAGAACCTGACCGTACTGATCATCGTTGCCATGGCCGTGATCCAGGTAGTTGTTCACCTGGTTTACTTCCTGCACATGGACCGCTCGAAAGAGCAACGCAACAACGTATCGACGTTCCTGTTCACCACCATGGTGATCGCTCTGCTTGTCGGCCTGTCGCTGTGGATCATGTTCAGCATCCACTTCGAAATGTTGGCCAAGTGAGGTAAGACTGCATGTCCGTTAAGCACTTTATCCAAATCACCAAACCGGGGATCATTTTCGGTAACGTGCTTTCCGTGGCAGGCGGTTTCTTCCTTGCCTCGAAGGGCCATGTGGACTTCGCCCTGTTCCTGGCGGTGGTGATCGGTACTTCGCTGGTGGTCGCGTCCGGATGCGTGTTCAACAACTGCATCGACCGTGACATCGACCACAAGATGGAGCGCACCAAGAACCGCGTCATGGTGCAGGGCGGCATGTCGCTGCCCCTCGCGCTGATCTACGCCACCCTGCTCGGGGTGGCGGGTTTCAGCTTGCTGTATGTTCAGGCCAACCCGCTGTCGGCGTTCTGCGCGCTGATCGGCTTCATCGTCTACGTCGGTTTCTACAGCCTGTGGCTGAAGCGTAAATCGGTGCACGGCACCTTGGTCGGCAGCCTGTCCGGTGCCATGCCTCCGGTGATCGGCTACTGCGCCGTCAGCAACAGCTTCGACCTGGCTGCGGTAACCCTGCTGGTGATGTTCAGCCTGTGGCAGATGCCGCACAGCTTTGCCATCGCGATCTTCCGCTTCAAGGATTACAGTGCTGCCAACATTCCGGTTCTGCCGGTGGCGCGCGGTGTTCTTGCGGCGAAGAAGCAGATCGTGCTGTACGTGCTGGCCTTCGTGCTCGCCACCTTGATGCTTACCCTCGGCGGTTACGCCGGCCTCGGCTACCTGGCCGTGGCGGCTGCCATGGGCCTGTACTGGCTGTACATGGCTTGGGGTGGCTACAAGGCCGAGGACGACAGCAAGTGGGCCCGTAAGGTATTCGGCTTCTCCATCCTCACCGTCACTGCCCTGAGCGTGATGATGGGTGTGGACAGCCAGACCGCTGCGGACGTGCTGATGACTTACGCACGCTGATACTGCTGCCTGTTTCACGAAAACCCCGGCCATGTGCCGGGGTTTTTTTATGGGTGTTTTCCAGTGTCGGCCTCTTCGCGGATGAACCAGAGGCCAGTCCTGAAACATAGATTTCGTATTTTCAAAAAATACGTCTGAAAAAATATATATAAACAGGAAATCTTCCTTTACAGATATCCTGTTTCGGCATTATCTTCTGATTCAGGCCGCCACATCGGCCAGCGTCGCTCGGACGGTTCCGGGCGCTTACGTACTCAGAGGAAGCCATGGCCATCCCAGGTTCGCCGCGCCGCTTTGCGCGCATCGATCGTCTCCCCCCATACGTCTTCAACATCACTGCCGAACTCAAGATGGCTGCCCGCCGCCGTGGCGAGGACATCATCGACCTGAGCATGGGCAACCCCGATGGCGCCACCCCGCCGCACATCGTCGAGAAGCTGGTGCAGGTTGCCCAGCGTGAAGACACCCACGGCTACTCCACCTCTCGTGGCATTCCGCGCCTGCGTCGGGCCATTTCCAACTGGTACAAGGAACGCTACGAGGTCGACATCGACCCGGAAAGCGAAGCCATTGTCACCATTGGCTCCAAAGAAGGCCTGGCCCACCTGATGCTGGCCACCCTTGACCAGGGCGACACGGTGCTGGTGCCCAACCCCAGCTACCCGATCCACATCTACGGTGCGGTCATTGCCGGCGCTCAGGTGCGTTCGGTACCACTGGTGCCGGGTGTGGACTTCTTCAACGAACTCGAACGGGCCATCCGCGAGTCGATTCCCAAGCCGAAGATGATGATTCTCGGTTTCCCGTCCAACCCCACCGCCCAGTGCGTGGAGCTGGACTTCTTCGAGCGCGTGGTGGCCCTGGCCAAGCAGTACAACGTGCTGGTGGTACACGACCTGGCTTACGCCGACATCGTCTACGACGGTTGGAAGGCCCCGTCGATCATGCAGGTGCCTGGTGCCAAGGACATTGCGGTGGAATTCTTCACCCTGTCCAAGAGCTACAACATGGCAGGCTGGCGGATCGGCTTCATGGTCGGCAACCCCGAATTGGTCAACGCCCTGGCGCGGATCAAGAGTTACCACGACTACGGCACCTTCACCCCGCTGCAGGTGGCAGCCATCGCTGCGCTGGAGGGCGACCAGCAGTGTGTACGCGACATTGCCGAGCAGTACCGCCAGCGCCGCAACCTGTTGGTGAAAGGTCTGCACGAGCTGGGCTGGATGGTCGAGAACCCCAAGGCATCGATGTATGTGTGGGCGAAGATCCCCGAGCAATACGCGCACCTGGGTTCGCTGGAGTTTTCCAAGAAGCTGCTGGCCGAGGCCAAGGTCTGCGTCTCGCCGGGGATCGGCTTTGGTGACTATGGCGATGACCATGTGCGCTTCGCCCTGATCGAGAACCAGGACCGTATTCGCCAGGCCATTCGCGGGATCCGGCAGATGTTCCGGGCTGACGGGCTGACCAACAAGTAATTATCAGGGGGCCGCTTTGCGGCCCCCTTTCTTCAGGTGAGAGCTTTCCGCCTGCATTCCATCGATCTGCCTACCTATCTTCAGCACTCATTTCTCACCACAGAGATCCACGAATGAGTGTCTTCACCGCCTATTTCTGCGGCACCGGCTCCCACCGCTTCGACGATACCAACCCCAACTTCTGGAACGGCGAGCTGGTCTCGACCCTGGCCAGCAACGACCAGGGCCGCGAATTCGCCCACTGGATCGCCGTAGACGGCCCTGGCAGCGGCAACCTGCAGGATGACAACCTGTTCGTCGAGCCCGGCGGCTACTTCAACTGGACGGGCCAGCTGTTCGGTCGCGGCTGGGAAGAAAACGTCAACCATGTGCTGCAGGTGATCAAAGGGGAGAGCAGCTGGCAGCGCACCAAACTCAGCGAAGAGGATTACGAGCGGCTGAAGAGCGCCGGCGTACCCATCCCGGACCCTTCCTCCACAGCCTCCTGGTTCTGGCGCACTTACGACTACGGCGAGCGCCACCCAACCCCGCAGGAACTGCAAGAGCGCATCATCAGCATGTTCCGCAAACCACGCATTCCAACCCAGGTCAACCTGGTCGGCTGGAGCAGGGGAGGAATCAGTTGCCACATGCTGGCCAATGCCATGGCGCAAGACCCTGTACTGCGCGCCATCCCGGTGAACATATTTGCCATCGACCCGGTGCCTGGGGTCGGCAATGTGCAAACCGAGCGCGTCACTTTGGCTGATAACGTCAAAGAGTACGTCGGCTTCTACTCGCGGGATGAACGGTCCAAAGGGTTTGCCTGCGTGATCCCGTCAATTGCCAGTGGCACGCGGATCTGCGTTTACCCGATGCCGGGGCGCCATGCCACGCTGGTGGGTAATGCATCCGGCGATGGTGCGAGCGACGGCAAAGTGCTCAAGGAACCGGGGCTGATCGTTCGCCATCTCGCCGAAGTCTGCCTGACCCGTTGGGGTGTTCAGCTGGGCAAGCGGCTGGCCTTGAACGACACGCAACTGATGGCGTACCACCAGGCCATGGCCGCTGCCGAGGGGCAGTACCAAGCCATGCGAAGTAAGTCGTACACCGTACTGACCGAGGGTGACAAGCACGACCGGTTGGTACATTGCGGCGAGACCCGCACGGGTTTCAGCAAGGTGTGTGGTGATGACTACGATCCGATCGAGGGCCTAGCCCTGCAGCGTTGGGATACCACGACCTACAAGGCACTGCGATAAATGAAACGGGCGGCCGGATCAGTGGCAATTTTTTTTGCAGGCGCCCTCTATCCAGCCGCCCCGGATTCGATTGAAAATGGCGCAGCGGGCCAGCCCCGATAACAACAACCTTCCCTCCGTGACATCATGTCTGAATATAACCCTTGCCTTGACTGCGGCGCCTGCTGCGGGTACTTTCGTGTGTCCTTCTTCTGGGGCGAATGCCAGTCTGCCGGGGGCGTTGTGCCGGATGACCTGGTGGTGCAGATCAACCCCACCCGCGTTGCCATGATCGGCACCGATGCCAAGCCATGCCGCTGCGTCAGCCTTGATGGCGAGATCGGCAAGGAAGTGGCTTGTACCATTTATGCCAACCGTTCCAGCCCTTGCCGTGAGTTCGAGGCGTCGTGGGAAGGCGGGGTGCACAACCCAAGCTGCGACGATGCACGGGCGGCGTATGGGCTGCCACCGCTCACGCCGCCAGGGGCCAACGAGCCGCATTGGCCGGATGATGGCGCTGAGGTGGCCTGATACTGCAAGGTTGCCAGTAACGGCTGGCATGTGCATGTCGGAACGTTTGCGGGGATTTTGAAATCGAGCGCCGCCCGCGCGACGCTCGATCTCTGCATCACCAAAAGACCCAAGCCATGCCCATCCACCCCCGCATGTAGTTAAACTGTCATCTCCCCAGCAATGGACAGGAGATCCGGCGTGACCCCACCCCGCAGTTTCCCCAGTGACCTCTGCCTCGACAGCCCGCGCCTGCAATTGCGCCCCATGCGCCATGCCGATGCCGCGCAGTGGCTGGCGATCATGGCCGACCCCGAGGTCATGCGTTATTGGCACCATGCCCCCTGGCAAGACCTGGCCGAGGCCGAAAGCGCTCTGGCCGCAGACCGTGAAGCCTATGCCAATGGCGACCAGCTCAAGCTCGGCATGTACCGCCGTGACAACGGCGAGCTGATCGGCATGGTCCAGCTGTTCAACATCGATGACGTCTCCCGCCGTGGCGAAATCGGCTATTGCCTGGCCAGCGCGGTGCAGGGCAGGGGCTACATGGACGAAGCATTGACTTGCTTCATCGACTACCTTGCCCACACCCTGCACATGCGCCGCCTTGAAGGCGAAATCGACCCGCGCAACCAGGGCTCGGCCCGCACCCTGGAGCGCCAGGGCTTCGTGCTCGAAGGCACCCTGCGGGCGCGCTGGTGCGTGGCCGGCGAGCTGTCCGACTCGGGTATCTACGGCTTGTTGCTCGAACCACCTGTTGCATAGTCTTACGGCGAATAGCTACTATTCGGGAACAATTCTCACTTGTGTCCCGGTGCCCCATGCCCGTAGCCGACTCACCGAGCCCGTACCCGCTCGAACAGCTGTACAGCGAGCACCACGGCTGGCTGTTCAGCTGGTTACGGCGCAAGCTGCGCTGCTCGCACAGCGCAGCCGACCTTGCCCAGGACACCTTCGTGCGTATCCTGGCCTCGCGCGATGCCCTGCTGGGCATGCGCGAGCCTCGCGCCTACCTCAGTACCACCGCGCGCCGCCTGCTGATTGACCAGGCCCGTCGGCGGCAGATCGAAGAGGCCTACCTCAGCGAGCTGGCCCTGACTGCCGAGTTGCTGGAAGGGCATCAGCCCCCCGAAAACATCCTCATCACGCTCGAGGCGCTGGAACAGATCGCCTTCCTGCTTGAAGGCCTGCATGTAAACGCACGCGAAGCATTCGTGGGTTACTACCTGGACGAGCTGACCCAGCCACAGATCGCGCAGCGCCTGCAGATTTCCCCGCGTATGGTGCGCAAGTACCTGGCCCAAGCCCTGATTCATTGCCACCGCACGCTGGACATTGCCGCACCGTGAACCCGTCCCGTATCGAGCAGGAGGCCGCCGAGTGGGCCCTGTGCCTGGGGGAGGGCGAACTGGGTGCCACCGAGGCGCGTGAGTTCGAGGCCTGGCTGCAGGCCGACCCGCGCCACGGTGCGACCTTGCGGCGCATGCAAGGGGTGATCAGCCAGATGCATGCCCTGCGCCAGCAACGCGGGCCGGTTGGCGCAGGGTTACGCGCCGGCATGCAGCCCTCGGCGCCACGTTCGCTGGCGCGGCGCACCTTGCTCGGCCTGGTGCTGGCGGGTTCGTTGCTGGGCACCTTGCCGCTTGCCGGTGTGTCGCCACGAGACTGGCTAGCCGACCTGCACACCGCGCCGGCCGAGTGGCACAGTCAAACCCTGAGCGATGGCTCGCAACTGACTTTGGCGGGCAATTCCGCCGTGGATGTCGAGTTCAGTGCTGGCGAGCGGCGTATCCGCCTGCTGCACGGCCAGGTACTGGTGGATGTCAGCCATGACCCGGCGCGGCCGTTCGTGGTGCAAACCGACGAGGGCAGCTTCAAGGCCTTGGGTACTCGCTTCGTGGTCGGCCAAGGGCGCGAACGCAGCGAGCTGACCATGCTCGAATCCCGTGTCGAGGCGCGCAGTGCCGTGTCCGGCGATCAACTGGTCGCGGGGCGCGGTGAGCGGGCCTGGGTGGCACGCGACGGGCTTGGCCCGCTGCCGGCTATCGATCCGGCACGTGTGGACCAAGCCTGGCAGCGTCACCAATTGGTGGCCGAAGGCGTGCCGCTCGATCAGGTGTTGGACGCGTTGTCGCAGCAAAGGCGCGGCGTGCTGCGCTTCGACCGCCAGGCAATGCAGGCCATCAAGGTATCGGCGGTACTGCCGCTGGATGACAGCGAACGCGCCCTGAGACTGCTGGCCGAAGCGCTGCCGATTCGCATCGGTGGTTTTGGTCGCTGGTGGACCACGGTCGAGCCAGCGCCGCGAGAAAATTGATCAAGGTGGTTCCGCTTCTGTGCGCTGGCCCGTCAAACAAGAGGCCAACCGATCAAGAACAAGGAGCCGATCCACCATGCGCCGATTTCCTGGCCACCCCGTCCTCAGCCCGCTAGCCCTGGCCTTGCGCCTGTCCTGCGCCGGGCTGGTCTTCTCCGTTGCGGCCTTGCCGGCCGTGGCCGAGGAGGCCGCCCGCCGTAGCTTCGATGTGCCTGCCGGCAACCTGGCCGAGGCCCTTGGCAGCTATGCCCAGCAAGCCGCCGTGTCGCTGGCCTTCACCCCCGAAGCGCTGGCCGGTTTGCAAAGCAGTGGCCTGCATGGCCTGTATTCGGTGGA
The DNA here is from genome assembly GCF_047978165.1 of Pseudomonas sp. LFS074. Classification (NCBI taxonomy): domain Bacteria; kingdom Pseudomonadati; phylum Pseudomonadota; class Gammaproteobacteria; order Pseudomonadales; family Pseudomonadaceae; genus Pseudomonas; species Pseudomonas sp. LFS074. Next base: position 966,559 of record NZ_JBFPFV010000001.1, read on the forward strand.
CAGCGGTTTTGCCGTGCTGCTGGCTGGCAGCGGCTACCGGGTGGCACGCAGCGACAACGGCTACCGGCTGGTGGCAGAGCCGCTGGTGGCCGTGAGTGGTGACGCGCTGGAACTGGGCGTGACCACCGTGGCCGGGCAGGGCATGGGCGAGAGTACCGAGAACACCGGCTCGTATGCGCCAGGCTTGATCAGCGTCGGCTCCAAGAGCCCCACCAGCCTGCGCCAGACGCCGCAATCGGTGTCGACGGTGACCCGCCAACTGATCGAAGACCAGCAACTGACCGACATCAACCAGGCGATGAAAGTAACGCCGGGCATCGTCACCCAGAGCACCACCTTCCGTACCCAGGACTTCCTTTCACGCGGCTTCAGCATCCAGAACCTGCAGATCGACGGCGCTGCGCCGCAGGCGTTGGGCACCGCCATGGGCTCGTTCTACTCGTCGAACATCTTCGAGTTGGCCGAGTTCGACCACATCGAAGTGCTGCGAGGTACCGCTGCACTGTATGGCGGCTCGGGTGACCCGGGCGGCATCATCAACATGGTGCGCAAGCGGCCCACCGCCTACAACCAGCTCAAGCTGACCCTGTCGGCCGGCAGTTGGGACAACTATCGCCAGGAGTTCGACCTGTCCGGCCCGCTGGGCTGGGATGGCCGCCTACGTGGGCGCTTGGTGATGTCCAATACCGACCGACAGTACTTCACCGACAACCGCGCCACCGAGCGGCCGCTGGTGTATGGCGTGCTTGAGGCGGACGTTACCGACGACACCATGCTTACCTTCGGCGCCCGTTACAACAAGTCCCACGAAACCGGCAGCAACAGCGCGGTGCCGCGCTATAGCAACGGTGCTGATCTGAACCTGCCGCGGCACACTGGCCTGACCAAGAACTGGGCCTACCTGGATGCCACCGCGCGCGAGTACTTCGCCAAGGTAGACCACCGCTTCAACGACGATTGGAAGCTCAATCTCAGTTACACCAACACTTGGGACCTCGGGCTGTTCAAGACCGCCACCACCCTGAACGCGGTGGACCCGGTGACCAATACCGGCGCGACCTGGTACGGCACGTCGACCCGCCAGGAGAACGAGCAGCACCTGTACGACGCTAACGTGTCCGGGCACTTCCAGGCCTTTGGCCTGGACCACGAAGTGGTTTTCGGGGCCGACTACCAGAAGATCGACAGCCGTTGGCTGGGCACCGCCCCCTACGCTGCATCGGGCTCGCCGGCCAACGTGTTCGACCCCGACAGCTCGGCGTTCGACGACCCTGGCAACGGGCGTGACTACAAGCGTGACTACAGCCCCAATTCGCAACGCCAGTATGGTTTGTATGGCAGCCTGCGCCTGCAGCTGGCCGAGCCGCTGCACCTGATCGTCGGGGCGCGTGCCCAGCGCTTCCACTTCTGGCAGACCTACACCAATGCCTTGACCACTAATGTGTCCAGGACCAGCCCCGAGCAGCGCATTGGCACCAAGGTCACGCCGTTCGGTGGCCTGGTGTACGACCTGGACGATCAATGGTCGGCCTATGCCAGCTATTCGGAGATCTACCGGCCGCAGTCCAGCAAGATCAGCGGCCCCGCCGAAACCGGTACGGCGCTTGAGCCTATGACCGGAAAAACCTACGAGACCGGCCTAAAGGGCGAGTTGTTCAATGGTGCGCTCAATGCCAGCGTGGCGCTGTACTACACCACCCGCGAAAACGAAGCGGTCCAGGACCCGAACTTCCCGGCGAGTTTCGCCGGCTTCTCCGGTAGCTGCTGCTATGTGCCCAACGGCAAGGTCGTGAGCAAGGGCATCGACATGGAGCTGTCCGGCGAGCTGTTGCCTGACTGGATGCTGGTGGGTGGCTACACCTTCAACCTCAACCGTAACCGCAGCTCCGACGCCCCGCTGAGCACGGTAATGCCCAAGCACCTGTTCAAGCTGTACACCACTTACCGCCTACCGGGCATCTTCAGCGACTTCAAAGTGGGTGGAGGTGTGCAGGTGCAAAGCGCTACCTACGCCACTGGTGAAGTCAACCGCTACGACAGCAGCGGCAAGCTGGTGCAACAGAATGTGCCCTTCGATTTCGACCAGAGCGGCTACGCCATCTGGAACGCCTTGGTCGAATACCGTGTCGACGACCATTGGAACGTCACGCTCAACGGCAACAACCTGTTCGACAAGAAGTACTACGAAACCGTGGGTACCTCGACCTACGGCAACTACTATGGCGAGCCACGCAACTTCATGGTGACCCTGCGCGGCACTTATTGAAGGTTTGGAAGCGGGGCAGGGCCTGAGTTAAGGTCGTAGCCTGTCCCGCTTCCCCAGGTATGTCCCTTGCCCGTTTTCTACTTGAGCATCAGCCTGCTGCTGTATCTGCTCGCCCTGTTTTTCGATGGCGCGCTGCTGAGCGGCGAGCGCCACATGCCGGCCTTGCAGATGCTGCTGTACGGGCCATGGGGCATGCCCTTCGGTTTGTACCAATGGTTCGCCAACCCGCTGCTGGCCCTGGCGGTTCTTGCCCACCGACGGTTCCGCAGGCTGGCCTTGCTGGCAGGGCTGGCTGCTGTCTACCTGGCCGCCAGTAGTTTCGGAATTGACCGCTTGCCGGACAACCAGAGCTACGCGTTTCATGAGCGGGTCGGCTTTGGCGCCGGTTTCTACCTGTGGCTGGCGGCAATGGGGGTGTTCTGCCTGGGCCAGGCCTGGCATTGCTGGAAGGCGCGCAGCGCCGACGACATGCCGGGCTGGAATTGGCTCGATGTGGCGTTGATTGCGGCGCTGGCCGTTGCGCTCTACTGGGCAACGCAGATACCGTCGCTGCGCTTCGAGCCGGGCAAGGTGTTGATGCCGCCAGAACAGCCGCAGTCACTTTGATTCCCACAAGGAGGGTTAGCATGATCAAGCATTACCTGGCAGGCCTGGCACTGGCCTGCGTGCTGCCGCTGGCCGTGGCAGAAGATTATACGGCGGCCTACGGGCAATGCATGGACAAGGCTTCCAGCACGGTGGCCATGAGCGCGTGCATCAACGCTGAAACGCAAGTACAGGACCAGCGCCTGAACCGGGTGTACAAGCAATTGATGGGCAAGCTGGAGGCCGGGCAGCAGAAGAACCTGCGGGAGGTACAACGCAAGTGGATGGCCTACCGCGATGGCAATTGCCAGTTCCATGTGCAGGCCAGTGGCGGGACCCTGGCGCAGCTCGAAGGCGGTACCTGCGTGATGAGCATGACCCGCGACCGGGCTGCGGAGCTGGAACGGGTGCTCAGCCCGGGGCAATGAGGTGGCCTGCACCGGCCTCTTCGCGGGTAAACCCGCTCCCACAGGTAGGGTGCAGTTCTCAAGTGCAGCGCGGTCCCTGTGGGAGCGGGTTTACCCGCGAAGCAGGCGACGCGGTTGATGAGTTCGGCTCTACCGGTGTTAATGGTGAGGTTGTCGCCGCGCCCGTGCCTTCAGGTACTCGCGCACTTCCACTGCATCCCCGGCAAACTCGATGCGCTCGGCCTTCGCCGCACGCTGGTAGGCATACATCGGGTCGTAGTACTCGTTCAGCAAACCTTCGATCCAGCCCCGGTGCAGGTCCACTGCACCGCTGCGCTGCTGTTCTTCCAAGGCCAGGCGCAGGATCTCCGACAGCCGCTGATAACGTTCGCCACCCAAGCGCTTGTAGATGTTGGCCATGCTTTGCAGCATGCGCTCGGCGAACAAGCGGCGGCCATCTTCCTCGCCATGCACGGCGATAAACTCGGCACTTAGGTTGACCACGTAGTCGCGCAAGATGCGCTCAACGCGGTTGGCAAAGCTGTCCTCAAGCCACACCAGCGGGTATTGCTGCATGCCTTGGTACAACTCCAGCGGCACAGTGCAACTGCCGACGATGCGGCCTTCATCTTCCAGCACGAACTGCTCGCAGCCGCGGGCGCGTTTTTTCAGTACATCGATGGCCAGCTGGTTTTCGAAATCGATCTGCGCCGGCTGCGCAGTGGCGCGCTTGCCGAAGCTGGAACCGCGATGGTTGGCGTGGCCTTCCAAGTCGAGCACGTTGTCCAACTGGTGCAATACATCGGTCTTGCCGGTACCCGTCAGGCCGCCCAGCAATACGAAATCGCATTGCGCCACTGCCTGTTGGGTGGTCTCCAGCAAGAAGGTGCGCATGGCCTTGTAGCCACCTTTGACACGGGGGTACTGAATGCCCGCCTCATCGCGTAGCCAACCTTGCACGATCTGCGATCGCAGGCCACCACGGAAACAGTACAGGTAACCTTGCGGGTTGGCCTGGGTGAACGCCACCCAGGCGTCCATGCGTGCCTGTTTGGTGGTGCCGCTGACCAGCTGGTGGCCAAGGGCGATGGCGGCGGCCTGGCCCTGCTGTTTGTAGCAGGTGCCGACCTTTTGCCGCTCCTGGTCGTTCATCAGCGGCAGGTTGACGACACCGGGGAAGGCGCCCTTGGCGAATTCGACGGGGGCACGCATGTCCATCATCGGCACGTCGTCGAGGAATAGCTGACGGAAGTCGGTGCAGTCGGGGCGCATCAGATCACCTCGACCGCGTGGCTCTGTCGCTCGACCAGCTTGCCGATCGGCGACAACTGCAGGCCCAGTTCGGCGGCCACGGCAAGGAACTCGGCTTCGCCCTTCGGGGTAACGGCCACCAACAGGCCACCGCTGGTTTGCGGGTCGCACAGCAGGTGCTTCTGCTCGTCGCTGAGGGCGCCGATCTTGTGCCCGTAACTGTCGTAATTGCGCAGGGTTCCGCCGGGGATGCAGCCTTCGGCCAGGTAGTGCTCGACGCTGGGTAGACGCGGCACGGCGGTGTAGTCCAGGTGTGCGGTGAGGCCACTGCCTTCGGCCAGTTCCACCAGGTGGCCGAGCAGGCCGAAACCGGTGACGTCGGTCATGGCCTTGACCCCGTCGAGCTTGCCGAAGCGGCTGCCGGGGGTGTTGAGGGTGCACATCCAGTCGCGGGCCAGGCCCTGGTCCTGCGCGCGCAGCTTGGCCTTTTTCTCGGCGGTGGTGAGGATGCCGATGCCCAGCGGTTTGGTCAGGTACAGCTGGCAGCCGGCGCTGGCGGTGTCGTTGCGCTTGAGATGGCGCTTGCTGACCACACCGGTGACGGCCAGGCCGAAGATGGGCTCAGGGGCGTCGATGGAGTGGCCGCCGGCCAGCGGGATACCGGCTTCGGCACATACCGCTCGGCCGCCGCGGATCACTTCGCGCGCCACTTCCGGTGGCAGCACGTTGACCGGCCAGCCAAGGATGGCGATGGCCATCAACGGGTCGCCGCCCATGGCGTAGATGTCGCTGATGGCGTTGGTGGCGGCGATGCGGCCGAAGTCGTACGGGTCATCGACGATCGGCATGAAGAAGTCGGTGGTCGAGACCACGCCGCGCTCGTCGTCCAGCGCGTACACGGCCGCGTCGTCGCGCGAGGCGTTGCCAACCCACAGGTTCGGGTCCAGGGCCTGGGCACCGCTTTCGGCGAGGATCACGTCCAGCACCTTGGGGGAGATCTTGCAGCCACAGCCGGCACCGTGGCTGTACTGGGTCAGGCGAATCGGCTCGCTCATACGTACCTCAGCAGGTCAAATTGTTGCGCGATTGTAGCAAAGCTGGCCTTTGGGCCTTTGCCTCTTATAATTCCCACTGTCGGCGGACTTGTCGGCGGATTTGTTGGCATCGTCCCGTTATTGAACCGGAGAACACCCATGCTCAAACGCCCCCTGGCGCTCGCCGCCGGCCTTGTGTTGTCTTGCTGCGCCGTTGTCGTTCAGGCCGCTGAAACCTTGCGGGTCAGCGCCATCCCCGACGAAGCACCGACCGAACTGCAGCGCAAGTTCAAGCCCTTGGGCGAATACCTGGCCAAGCAGTTGGGCATGGACGTGAAGTTCGTACCGGTGGCCGATTACCCGGCGGTGGTCGAGTCGCTGGCCGCGGACCGCCTCGACCTGGCCTGGCTGGGCGGCTTCACGTTCGTCCAGGTGCACTTGAAGGACCCAACCGCCACACCGCTGGTGCAGCGTGAACAGGACGCGCAGTTCACCTCCAAGTTCATCACTGCCAACCCCGACGTGAAAAGCCTGGCGGACCTTAAGGGCAAGTCGTTTGCTTTTGGTTCCATTTCGTCCACGTCGGGCAGCCTGATGCCGCGTTACTTCATGCTCAAGCAAGACAACATCAAGCCTGAAGAGTACTTCAGCCGCGTTGCCTATTCCGGCGCCCATGACGCCACCGTGGCCTGGGTACAGGCTGGCAAGGTCGATGGTGGCGTGCTCAACGCCAGTGTGTGGCAGAAGCTGGTGGATGCAGGCAAGGTCGATACCAGCAAGGTGAAAGTGTTCGCCACCACCCCGACCTACTTCGACTACAACTGGACCGTGCGCGGCAACATGGACCCGGCGTTGAAAGAGAAGATCAAGCAAGCCTTCCTTGGCCTTGACCCGGCCAACCCGGAGCACAAGGCGATCCTCGACCTGCAGGCCGCCAGCCGCTTCATCGAAACCAAGCCTGAGAACTACGTGGGCACCGAACAAGCCGCACGCGAGGCCGGCCTGCTCAAGTGACCGCTTCGAACGTGGCAATCCATCTGCACGCTGCCAGCCTGCGCCATGGCCAGGTACGTGCGCTTGAAACGATCAGCCTGCGCATCGGGCAGGGTGAACGCATCGCCATCATCGGGCCGTCGGGGGCGGGCAAGTCCAGCTTGCTGCATGTGATGGCCACGGCCATCCAGCCCAGCGGCGGGCGCCTGGAACTGCTCGGTGAGCAGCCTTGGGCGTTGTCGGCAAGGGCTCGTCAGCGCCTGCGCGCGCGGGTTGGCCTGGTGCATCAGGCGCCGCCTTTGCCGCCGCGTCAGCGGGTGGTGACAGCGGTGTTGGCTGGCCGCCTGGGGCAGTGGGGTGTGCTGCGCGGTTTGCTTAACCTGCTATACCCCAGCGATGTGCCGGGTGCGCGCCAGGTGTTGGCCGAGCTGGGCCTGGCCGACAAGCTGTTCGTGCAGTGTGGGCAATTGTCGGGTGGCCAGTTGCAACGGGTGGGCATTGCCCGCGCGTTGTATCAGCGGCCGCAGGTGTTGTTGACCGACGAGCCGGTGTCGGCCATGGACCCGGTGCTGGCCGATCACAGCCTGGCCTTGCTCAATCGCCATGCCCAGGCTAACGGCGTGACCCTGGTGGCAAGCCTGCATGCCGTCGAGTTGGCGCTGGCGCATTTCCCGCGGGTGATCGGTATTCGTGAAGGTCAGGTGGTATTCGACTGCCCGGCCCAAGCGGTTACCGAGCACATGCTCGATGCACTGTACGCCAACGAACAACTGGCTTCGCCACCAACCCAGGGGCCTACCCTGACCGTGCAGATCCCGAGATGTTGAGGGCCGACGCCCGCGACCCGGCATCGTTGCCACGGTTGCTGCTGGCCTTGCTGGCCGTGGCGGTGCTATGGCCGGGTATCCAGTTGAGCGAACTGAACCCTTGGGTGCTGTTGCAGGCGGACAACCGTCAGCAGATCGCCAGTTTCACTAGCGCCTTCTGGCCGCCGGCACATGATGCTGATTTTATCGCGCTGTTGTATGAAGCCACGCTGCAGACCCTGGCCGTGGCCACCGCTGGCATGGCGTTGGCGTTGCTGCTTGCAGTCCCGACAGGGCTGCTGGCCAGCCGCGCCTTGTCGTTGCGCGCCGCCTCTCGTGGAGGTCGCGCTGGGTTGTGGTCGCGGCTGCTGCGCCTGCCGGTGCGCGGGTTGTTGATTTTCCTGCGTAGCGTGCCGGAAATTGTCTGGGCGCTGTTGTTCGTACGGGCCGTGGGGCTGGGGCCGACGGCGGGTGTTCTGGCGATCGCCATCACCTATAGCGGCATGCTCGGCAAGGTTTACGCCGAGATTTTCGAATCGGTGGACCAGCGTCCGGCCCACGCGTTGTTGCAGGCGGGCAGTGGCCGGCTGGCGGCGTTTCTATACGGCATCCTGCCCAATGCCGCTTCCGAAGTTGTGTCGTACACCGTGTACCGCTGGGAATGCGCGGTGCGGGCTTCGGTGGTGATGGGCTTTGTCGGCGCTGGCGGCCTGGGGCAGCAGATCGACCTGTCGATGCGCATGTTCGCGGGTGCGGAGGTAGCCAGCATGCTGCTGACGTTCCTGCTGTTGGTGATTCTGGCCGACCTGCTGAGCCGCCTGTTGCGCTGGAGGCTGGCATGAACCGGGTGATCAACCTGTTGCTGCTGGCTGCAATCGTGGCGTCGGTGGTGGCTTCGTTCACTTACCTGGAGCTGGACCTGCAAGCCCTGGTCGGCAACGGCGGGCTGGGGCAGATGGGCGAATACGCCGGGCGTTTTCTGCACCCGGACCTGTCTGCCGGGCACCTGAAGGCAGTATGGCGTGGGGCGCTGGAGACACTGGCCATGTCTGGCCTGGGCACCTTGTTGGCGATGGTATTGGGGATGTTGCTGGCGCTGCCGGCGGCTGGCCGCTTCGGTTGGCCGTTGCAGGGCGCCGCGCGGTTGCTGCTGAATGCTCTGCGCGCCATTCCAGAGCTGGTGTGGGCCGCGCTGACGGTATTGGCGGCCGGCCTTGGGCCCAATGCCGGTACCCTGGCTTTGGCGCTGCACACCGCTGGTGTGCTGGGGCGCTTGTTTGCCGAGGCCTTGGAAAATGCGCCGCCGGAGCCTGCGGCGGCGATCCGCCTGCAGGGCGGTAGCCAGGTGGCGGCGTTCTGCTTTGGTACCTTGCCCAACCTGTGGCCGCAGTTGCTGGCCTACAGCTTGTACCGCTGGGAAAACAACATCCGCATGGCCAGCGTGCTGGGGTTTGTCGGTGCCGGTGGGTTGGGGCAGATGTTGTACACCACCTTGAGCCTTTTCCAGGAGGCCCAGGCCAGTACGGTGATTATCGGGATGCTGGTGCTGGTGTTGCTGGTGGACGCGTTGAGCGATGTGCTGCGCCAGCGTTACGTGCGGGCCTGACCAATAACCGGGCCCTAAGCCAGCTCCCCATGCTGCGCCTCCCGCTGCATCGACTCCAGGTTGCGCTCGATCGTTTCGCAAATGGTGTCCATCTGAATCTGGTGCTCACTGAACCTGAACGGGCTCTGCAAATCAGTCCCGATCCGCTCGATAGCCAGCAGCATGAAGCCAACTACCGTCGACGCCAGGGGGGTGAACCAGCCCAGCGACTCCACGAGCCCTACCGGCACGATCAAGCAGAACAGGGTGATGAAAAGCCGTGGGAAATACACATAGGGGTAGGGCAGCGGTGTGTTGGCAATCCGCTCCATGCCGCCCTGGGCATTGGACAGGTCCACCAGGGTCGATTCCAGCCGGGCCAGGCGGATGCTGTCCAGCCGCCCGGCCTGGTATTCACGCGCCAGCAAGGCCGCCGAGCCGCCGAGGATGTCGTTGGCGAAGTTGTTCGAGCGGTTGCGCCGTTCGAACTCCCCTGGCGGTATGAAGGCCATCAGTTCGTCCGGGCATTTTTCGCCCTTCAAGTGCGCCGCCAGGCAGTTCACATAAGCGATATGCCGGCGCAGCAGGGTAGCTTTGACCGGGTTCGGGCCTTCATCCGGGTCATCGATCAGGGTCAATGTCTGCCGGGCGAAGCTGCGCGAACCGTTCACCAACGCCCCCCACAGCGTGCGGGCTTCCCACCAGCGGTTGTAGGCGCTGCTGTTGCGAAAGCTCACCAGCACCACCAGCGCTGAACCCAGCAAGGTCAACGGGATCAGCGGCAGGGTGAACTTGCTGTTGAAGAACAGCATGAAATCGATGGTGACCAGCACATCCCAGATCAACAGCCAGAACAGCGACCAGCCGATGTAGCCGATGGTCTTCACGACCAGGCGGTACTTGCGAGTGATGATGTCTTTCACGCGGAGGGCCTCGAAACGCAGGGGATGCAGGATCGGACGTCGAGGCGGGGGCATGGTTCGGTGCTGTTCGTCGAGGTGTGTGAGCAAACGTATCTTACTAGCTGAATATTTGTTTCATCTGCACCAATGCCACCCGTGTGCCGTCCCACGCTTGCCGCTGCTCGATGCCGCACGGCACAAAGCCCAGTTGTGGATAAAGCAGCAAGCCCGCTGTGTTGTGGTTGAAGCAGGACACCCACAGTTCTTGGGCTGCGAATTGCTCCCGAGCCAGATCGACCATGGCGGTCACCAAGTAGCGTGCTACACCGTGGCCACGGGCGCCAGGTGCCACTACCACGTTGCCCAATGCACATACGCCGCCATGTTCGGCTTTGTAGAAGTTGGCAAAGGCCAGAATTGCGCCGTTGCCTTCCACCACTGTGGAGCCGCTGCGTTGGGCGACGGCGTCGCTCAACTGTGCGGGAGTGAGTGGGTAGGTGGCTTTGGGGAACATGTAGAACAGTTCGTCCGGGCTCTGCGGGAAGCCGCAGATGACAGGGATGTCCTCAGGCCGGACAGGGCGGTGGGTCAGATGCATGGCAGGTCCTTCGTGCGCTGGCGGGTAGGCCCTATTGGCGGGCAAGCCCACGAACAGGTCATCAGCCTTGCATCATAAGCCGCTTTGCATCGGCATATTCAACTCAAGGTTTGGCCGCCACCGCCACGTAGCCTTTGACCGAAGCCGGTGCCTGGGGCTTGGCCTTGTGCGCCAGCAGGTACTGATAGCGCCGCCATTCCTTGTCGATTTCGTTGAACGACATGAATACGCTGATGCGCGCCTTGCCGGCCAGGTCTGGGCGCTTGCCGGCGTCGATCTCGCGGGTGGGAATGATGGCGACGTTGATGCCCACCACCTTGCCATCATCGGCGAACACCGGCCCGCCCGACATGCCCTTGGTGATCGGGCCGTCATGCACCGAGTAGAAGACGCTGCCCGGTGTACCTTCCAGCCGAACCAACGACGGCAGGGCATGGCCCTTGCCCTGCATCGGCATCATCAAACTGTTGAAACCTACCGCCGTCACCGCTTCCCCCGGCACGTACTGCCGCCACAGCGGCACGCTGCTGGCCTTGTGCTTGAAGAACACCACATCGCCGAGGCCCTCGTGGACCACGTTGCGCAGGAAGGGGGTGTGTTTGGCGGTTACTGCGTAATCCTCGTTCCACTGGATGGCGCTGGCCATCAGCAACATCGGCAGTGGGGCACCGGAGGTGACCACGAAAGCCTGGTTGTAGACAGGATCTGAAACGTACGACGTTGGCACTCCATTGCACCCACTGAGCAGCATCATTGCCGCCATGCAGGGCGCGATTGTTTTCATGAGACACACGGGGGTGGAGAAATGGGAGCGCAACTATGGCTAAGTGCTATTACTCTAACAATACTTTCGGCATATATCCGATGAATGACAGCTTAAGAGCTAATCCTGTGTGCGACCAATAGATTGCAGGTATGGCTGCAAGCCCTGAAGTCATTGGTGCGGCGTCAAATCCTGATGGCGCTGCGGCCGCTGTGAAGGCGCATTCAATGAATAATTGATCTGATAATCGTTATCATTTAAGGTGCTGTCCTCGCCCGGAGGGATACCCGTGATGAACGACGATCTGAGTCAGGTCTATGTCGAGCACAATGGATGGCTCAAGCAATGGCTCTACCGCCGGTTGGGCTGCTCGGCGCAAGCTGCCGACCTGGCACAAGATACCTTCCTGCGTATTCTTCAGGCCCAGCAGAAGGCCGGCGCCAAGCTGAGCCTGCAGCGCCCCCGCGCCTACCTGGCAACGGTGAGCCGGCGGTTGGTCTACGACCATTTCCGCCGTCAGTCACTGGAACGCGCCTACCTGGAGATGCTCGAGCAACTTCCCGAGCTGTTCGCGCTGTCCGCCGAAGAGCAGTGGTCCATGCGCGAAACCCTGCAGCAACTGGACGCACTGCTCGACACCTTCAAACCGGTGGTGCGCTCGGTGTTCCTGCTGGTGCAGTTGGAGGGCTTGACCTACATCGAGGTGGCACGCCGCCTGGGCATTGGCGAGCGCACGGTCAAGCGGCACATGGCCAACGCCCTGCAAGCCTGCATCCTGTTCGAAGAAGACTTCTGATGCCCAACCAACAGCCTCGAATCACTGCGCAAGTGGCTCGGCAAGCAGCCAATTGGCACATGCTGATGCTCGAAGACGCCGTCAGCCCGGCCCAGCGTGCTGCCTGCAACCGCTGGCGTTCGGCTGCGCCCGAGCATGAGCGGGCCTGGCAGAAAGCGTTGCGGGTGCAAGCGCAGCTGGGCCTGCTGCCGCCACAACTGGCCATGGGCACCTTGAACCGCGAGCGCCGCCAGGTGATGAAACAGTTGTTGGCGTTGGCCATCGTCGCGCCACTTGGCTATGTGGGTTATCGCCAGCTTGCACCGCAGAACGCTTATGCAACCGACGTGGGCCAGCACAAACAGCTGACGCTGGCCGACGGCACATTGCTCGACCTCAATACCGATACTGCGGTGGATGTGAATTTCGATGCGCATCAGCGCCTGATCAGTCTGCGTCGTGGTGAGATCCTGATAGACAGCGGGCGCGACAGCAGCAGCCCTCAGCATCGGCCACTTAGGGTTGCCAGCGAGCAGGGGTTGCTGGAGGCCTTGGGTACGCGCTTCCTGGTCCGCCAGCGCGAGGGGGCGACCCAACTGACCGTATTTCAAGGGGCGGTGCTTGTCACGCCCAGCCATGGCCCACGGCAAACCCTCGACGCCGGCCAGCAAGTCACTTTCGATGCAGCAGGGCAGGGGGCCGTGACCCCTGCGCGGGAACAAGACAGCCAATGGATTCGTGGGCAACTGCTGGTCGACGAGATGCCGCTGCGCGAGTTCCTCGGTGAGCTGGGGCGTTATCGGCCAGGTTGGCTGCGCTGCCAATCCGATGTGGCGCAACTACTGATCAGCGGCGCTTTCCAGCTGGAAAACACCGACGCCATCCTGGCTGCGCTGCCCGCCACGTTGCCGGTTCAGGTGGATTACCGCACCCGCTACTGGGTTACCGTGAACAAACGTTAATGAGAATTGGCCCGATCTTGAAACTCATCAGTCCTTACCTGTGAAACTGCCACACATAAAGGGACAATTTCTCAATGATTCGCTCTTCTTCAGCGGTCGTCATGACCGATCGCAGCATGGGCAACGCTCGCGTGCCTGGTTATCGACGTGCGCTCGCCCTGAGTGCGCTGGCCATCGCCTTGCTGGGTGCTGGCGTGCACGCCCAGGCCGCATCCGTCCAGGCGCCACAAGCCTATAGCATCGCTTCTGGCAGCCTGGCCCAGGTGCTTGCCCGCTTCGCCAGTGAGGGAGGGTTTACCCTGCAATATACCTCGGAGCTGACCCGTGGCCTTTCTAGCCCTGGGTTGCAGGGGCAATACGGTATCGAGGAAGGTTTCCAGCATTTGTTGGCGGGCACCGGCCTGCAAGCCGTGCGTCGCGGCAATAACGTCTATGGCCTGCAGCCCTTGCCGCTGAGCGCGGCTTCTGGTGGCGAGGCGCTTAACCTGGAGCCGCTGAATATCAACGGTATCCAGGACAATGCAACCACCGAGGGCTCGGGCAGCTATACCGCCAATGCCGTCACCATCGGCAAAGGCACCCACCGCCTCAAGGATGTTCCGCAGTCGGTCAGCGTGGTCACGCGCAAGGCCATGGACGACCAGCGCCTGGACACGCTGGATGAAGTGCTGGAAAAGACCACTGGCATCACCACCCTGCAGAGCCCATCGGGCGGCAAGTACATCTACTCCCGTGGTTTCGAGGTGGAAACCATTCAGTACGACGGCGTGCCGCTCGATCGCCGCTACTATGCAATCGGCAGCAGCTTCACCTCCGACACCTTGCTGTACGACCGTGTCGAAATCTTGCGCGGCGCCAACGGGCTGCTGCAGGGCAGCGGCAACCCTGGTGCGGCCATCAACCTGGTGCGCAAGCGGCCGAAAGCCGAGCCTTCGTTGTCGGTAACCGCCAGCGCCGGTTCGTGGGACACCTACCGGCAGACCATCGACGGCAGTGCCCCGCTCAACGCCGACGGCTCGCTACGCGGCCGCCTGGTGGCAGGCCATGAAGACCAGAACTACTTCTACGACACTGCCGAGAGCCGCAAGAACGTACTCTACGGCATCCTTGAATACGACCTCAGCGACCGCACCACGGTAGCGGCGGGCGCCAGCGTGGAAGACCTGCACTCAACGCCGTTCTTCAGCGGCCTGCCGCGCAACAAGGATGGCAGTGCGGTCAACGTCAGCCGGTCCACCTACACCGGTGCCGACTGGAACAAGTGGGATAACAAACAGACCACCTACTTCGCCGATGTTACCCACGATTTCAACGAAGACTGGCGCCTGAAAGCTTCTGGCAGCTACATGCGCGAAACCAACTACATCCTCTACAGCTTTGGCCGCGGCGCTGTAGACCCGGCTACCGGTAACGGCATGCGTTCGCGTGCCTACCTGTACGACTTCGAAAACATCAACAAGGGCGGCGACATCAACCTGACCGGCAAGTGGCGTGCATTTGGCCGCGAGCACGAAGTGGTGGTGGGGGCCAATGCCAGCGATCTGCAGACTGACGACCTGCAAGGCGGCTTCATCAACCTGGGCCCGATGAACATCTACGACCCGGTTTCGCCACAGCGCCCGACCATGGATCAGCTATTGGGTGCCGAAGGGACCAACACCTACCCCGGTACTTCCAAGGCCAATATCCGCCAGAGCGGCATTTACGCGGTGACTCGCTACAAACTCAGCGACCCGCTGACGTTGGTGCTCGGCGGGCGTAGCAGCAACTACAGCTACGACTATGAGCTAAACCGGTTCAACGGTGTGTCGCCAACCCCGGCTCATTCGCGGGAAAGCGGTGAGTTCACCCCCTATGGTGGCCTGATCTATGCGCTGAACGAGCAATGGTCGGCTTATCTGAGCTACGCCGATATCTTCAAGCCGCAGACCGAGCTGAGCGTGGACAACGCGCCGCTGAAACCTATCGTCGGCTCCAATTATGAGATGGGGCTGAAGGGCGAACTGTTCGACGGCCGCGTCAATACCAGCTTCGCGCTGTTCCAGGTCGACCAGGAAAACCGCGCCCAGGCCACTCTGTGCGGCGATAATGGCGGCGAGAATTGCTACGTAGCGGGTGGCAAGGTGCGCACCCAAGGTTTCGATGCCGAAATCAGCGGTGAAGTGCTGGACCGCTTGCAATTGTTCGCTGGCTACACCTACACCCATACCGAGTACCGCAACGACCCAGCCGATGGCGAGTCGGAGGCCGGCGGCACCTTCAACACCTATACGCCCAAGCACCTGTTCCGGTTTTGGGCGGATTACAACTTGCCTGGCGAACTGGACCCGTGGACCGTGGGTGCTGGCGCCAACATCCAGAGCCGCAACTACCACGGCAACTTTGGTGGTACGGACGGGGTAGGGAAGATCGAGCAGGCGGGGTACGCCATCTGGAACGCTCGGGTGGCCTACCAGATCAACAAGAACCTCAGCGTTTCGTTGAACGGCAACAACCTGTTCGACAAGAAGTACTTCTCCAGCGTCGGTTGGCTGTATGCGGCCAACTACTACGGAGATCCGCGTAATTACACCTTGACCCTGCGAGCGGATTTCTAAAGCCAGCCACGATTGAGCTGTGGGAGTGGGCGTGCCCGATCCTACAGGGATTTGCTGAGGCAGCAGTTCAACAAAGTGCAGGCGAAAAAAAACCGACCATAAGGTCGGTTTTTTCCGGATTTTGGTGCCCCGAGGGAGACTCGAACTCCCACTCCTTTCGAAAACGGATTTTGAATCCGCCGCGTCTACCAATTCCGCCATCAGGGCAGTGGCGCGCAGTATAGAGAGCTGCCGCTGGTCGGTCAATCGGCTTTCATGGTCAATTTTCACACATTGGGCTAAACTTCCCGGCCCTGCCGAACCGAACATCATCATGCGCGTCGCCGATTTCTCCTTCGAACTCCCTGATTCCCTGATCGCCCGCCACCCGTTGGCCGAGCGCCATGGCAGCCGTCTGCTGGTGCTCGATGGGCCGACCGGCGCGCTTTCGCACCGGCAATTCCCCGACCTGCTCGACTACCTGCGCCCCGGCGACCTGATGGTGTTCAACAATACCCGGGTGATCCCAGCGCGGTTGTTTGGCCAGAAAGCCTCCGGCGGCAAGCTGGAAGTGCTGGTCGAGCGCGTGCTCGACAGCCACCGGGTGCTGGCCCATGTGCGTGCCAGCAAGGCGCCGAAAGTGGGCGCGGTCATCCTCATCGATGGCGGTGGCGAGGCCGAGATGGTCGCGCGCCACGATACGCTGTTCGAACTGCGCTTCACCGAAGAGGTGCTGCCGCTGCTCGACCGCGTCGGCCACATGCCGCTACCGCCGTACATCGACCGCCCCGACGAGGGCGCCGACCGTGAACGCTACCAGACCGTGTACGCCCAGCGCGCCGGTGCGGTCGCCGCGCCTACCGCAGGCCTGCACTTCGACGAGGCGCTGCTTGAAAAGATCGCCGCCAAGGGCGTCGAGCGAGCCTTCGTCACCTTGCACGTGGGCGCCGGCACCTTCCAGCCGGTGCGGGTCGACAAGATCGAAGACCACCACATGCATAAAGAATGGCTCGAAGTGGGCCAGGATGTGGTCGATGCCATCGAGGCCTGTCGGGCCCGTGGTGGTCGAGTGGTTGCGGTCGGCACCACCAGCGTGCGCTCGCTGGAGAGCGCCGCGCGCGATGGCGTGCTCAAGGCCTTCAGTGGCGATACCGACATCTTCATCTACCCGGGCCGGCCGTTCCATGTGGTCGATGCCCTGGTCACCAACTTCCACCTGCCGGAGTCCACGCTGCTGATGCTGGTCTCGGCCTTCGCCGGCTACCCCGAGACCATGGCCGCCTACGCGGCGGCGGTCGAGCACGGGTACCGCTTCTTCAGTTACGGTGATGCCATGTTCATCACCCGCAATCCGGCGCCACGCGGCCCCGAGGATCAAGCATGAGTCGCACCTGTCGAATGTCCTTCGAACTGCTGGCCACCGACGGCAAGGCCCGTCGTGGTCGCATCACCTTCCCACGCGGTACCGTGGAAACCCCGGCGTTCATGCCGGTGGGCACCTATGGCACGGTCAAGGGCATGCTGCCACGCGATATCGAGGCCATTGGTGCCGAGATGATCCTCGGCAACACCTTCCACCTGTGGCTGCGCCCAGGTACCGAGGTGATCAAGAAGCACAACGGCCTGCACGATTTCATGCAGTGGAAAGGCCCGATCCTCACCGATTCCGGTGGCTTCCAGGTGTTCAGCCTGGGTGCCATGCGCAAGATCAAGGAAGAGGGCGTGACCTTCGCCTCGCCGGTCGATGGCTCGAAGGTGTTCATGGGCCCTGAAGAGTCGATGCAGGTGCAACGTGACCTGGGCTCGGACGTGGTGATGATCTTCGACGAGTGCACCCCGTACCCGGCCGAGCACGATGTGGCGCGCACCTCCATGGAGCTGTCGCTGCGCTGGGCTCAGCGTTCGAAGAACGCTCACGCCGACAACACCGCGGCGTTGTTCGGCATCGTTCAGGGCGGCATGTACCAGGACCTGCGCATGCGCTCGCTCGAAGGCCTGGAAAACATCGGTTTCGATGGCCTGGCCATTGGTGGCCTGTCGGTGGGCGAGCCCAAGCACGAAATGATCAAGGTGCTGGACTACCTGCCGGGCCAGATGCCTGCTGACAAACCTCGTTACCTTATGGGGGTAGGCAAACCGGAAGATCTCGTTGAGGGTGTGCGCCGCGGCGTCGACATGTTCGACTGCGTGATGCCGACGCGTAACGCGCGCAACGGTCATCTGTTCGTCGATACAGGGGTGATCAAGATCCGCAATGCGTTCCATCGCCATGATGAATCGCCGCTGGATCCGACCTGTGACTGCTACACCTGCACCAACTTCTCGCGCGCCTATCTGCATCACCTGGACAAGTGCGGCGAAATGCTGAGCAGCATGCTGAATACCATCCACAACTTGCGCCATTACCAGCGCTTGATGGCCGGTTTACGCGAGGCTATTCAACAGGGTAAATTGGCCGCCTTTGTCGACGCCTTCTACGCCAAGCGCGGGCTTCCTGTTCCGCCCTTGGACTGACTGTCCGCATCCATTATTAGAAAATTACATTAGGAGTGCCCAATGAGCTTCTTCATCCCCGCCGCATACGCGGACGCTGCAGCACCTGCCGCTGGCCCAGCCGGTACCGGCTTCGAGTGGATCTTCCTGGTCGGTTTCCTGGTCATCTTCTACCTGATGATCTGGCGCCCACAGGCCAAGCGCGCCAAAGAGCAGAAGAACCTGCTGAGCAACTTGCAGAAGGGTGACGAAGTTGTCACCAACGGCGGCATCGCCGGCAAGATCGTCAAGGTTTCCGATGACTTCGTGGTACTGGAAGTGTCCGACACCGTCGAGCTGAAGTTCCAGAAGGGCGCGATCGCTGCGACCCTGCCAAAAGGTACGCTCAAGGCTATCTGAGTTACCGGTTTTATTTTCCAGTCGGGGCGCGCAACGCGCCCCGCGTCTTGAACGGGCGGCGTGATGCTGAACAAATACCCTCTGTGGAAATATGCACTGATCGTGCTGGTACTGGTGGTCGGTTTCATTTATTCCGCTCCCAACCTTTACCCGGATGACCCGGCAGTACAGATCAGCGGTGCCAGCTCGGCGCTGCAGGTGAACCAGGCCGACCTCGATCGCGTCAGCAAGGCGCTGGTCGATGCCAAAATCACCGTCAAGGGCGCCAGCCTGGGTGAGAAGGGCAGCGGGCTGATCCGCCTGACCAATCAGGAAGACCAACTGCCAGCCAAAGATGTCGTGCGCAAGGCACTGGGCGATGATTACGTCGTGGCCCTCAACCTGGCTCAGACTACCCCGCAATGGCTGCGCAACCTGGGTGCAAGCCCGATGAAGCTGGGCCTGGACCTGTCCGGTGGTGTGCACTTCCTGCTGGAAGTGGACATGGACAAGGCCATGACTGCCCGCATGAAAGTCTACGAAGGCGAGGTCAAGACCTTGCTGCGCAAAGAGCGCATCCGCTACCGCAGCCTGCCTCAGCAGGATGGCGGCATCATGCTGGGCTTCGCTGACGATGCTACCCGCGAACAGGCACGTGTCCTGATCCGCAAGAATTTCAATGATTTCGACCTGACCACCACCGAGCGCAACGAGCTTGCGGTGCTGCGTCTGGCGCTGACCCAGGCGAAAGTCGCCGAGATCCGCGAATACTCGATCAAGCAGAACCTTACCACCGTGCGCAACCGCGTGAACGAGCTGGGCGTGGCCGAGCCGCTGGTACAGCGCCAGGGCGCCAACCGCATCGTGGTCGAGCTGCCAGGTGTGCAGGACACTGCCGAAGCCAAGCGTATCCTCGGTAAAACCGCCAACCTGGAGTTCCGCTTCGGTGCCGAGCCGGGCGCTTCCAAGGCCACTACCGAAGTGTTCGAGTTCCGTGAAGGCGGCCGTTCCGCCCCGGTCGAGCGCGGCCTGATCATTACCGGTGACCAGGTTACCGACGCCCAGGCCAGCTTTGACGAGCACGGCCGCCCGCAAGTGAACATCCGCCTGGATGGCCACGGTGGCGAGCTGATGAGCCGCGCTACCCGCAGCAACGTCGGTCGCAGCATGGCGGTGATCTTCATCGAGCAGAAGCCGGTCACTCGCTATGTGAAGCAGACCGTCGACGGCGTCGAGAAGGACGTTGCCGTACAAAGCTTCGTGGAAGAGAAGAAAATCATCAGCCTGGCGACCATCCAGTCGCCGCTGGGCAGCCAGTTCCGCATCACCGGCCTGAACGGCCAGGGCGAATCGTCGGAGCTGGCCCTGCTGCTGCGTGCCGGTGGTCTGGCCGCGCCAATGTACTTCGCTGAAGAACGTACCATTGGCCCAAGCCTGGGTGCTGACAACATCACCAAGGGTATCGATGCGTCGCTGTGGGGCATGTTGTTCGTCTCGCTGTTCATCATCGCCATCTACCGCGGCTTCGGCGTGATCGCCACCATCGCCCTGGCGGGCAACATGGTGCTGCTGCTGGCGCTGATGTCGCTGCTGGGTGCCACCCTGACCCTGCCGGGTATCGCCGGTATCGTGTTGACCATGGGTATGGCGGTGGACGCCAACGTGCTGATCTTCTCGCGTATTCGCGAAGAGCTCAAAGCCGGCATGTCGGTGCAGCGCGCCATCCACGAAGGTTTCAACCGCGCCTACACCGCGATCATCGACGCCAACCTGACCAGCCTGCTGGTCGGCGGCATCCTGTTCGCCATGGGGACCGGCCCGGTCAAGGGCTTTGCGGTCACCATGTCTCTCGGGATTTTCACCTCGATGTTCACCGCCGTCATGGTGACCCGTGCAATGGTCAACCTGACCTGCGGCGGGCGTGACATCAAGAAGCTGTGGGTTTGAGGGAGCTGCGATGAAAACCATCAATTTCATGGGCGTACGCAATGTCGCGTTCGCCATTACCGTGCTCCTCACCGTGCTGGCGCTGTTCAGCTGGTGGCAGAAAGGCCTGAACTTCGGCCTGGACTTCACCGGTGGTACGCTGATCGAGCTGACCTACGAGCGCCCGGCCGACCTCAAGGCGGTGCGGGCCGAGCTGGTCGATTCGGGCTTCCACGAGGCGGTGGTGCAGAGCTTTGGCGCTACCACCGACCTGCTGGTGCGTATGCCGGGCGATGACCCACAGCTGGGCAACAAGGTAGCTGCCGCGCTGCAGAAGGCTGGCGGCGACAACCCGGCAACCCTCAAGCGTGTCGAGTTCGTCGGCCCGCAGGTGGGTGAAGAGCTGCGCGACCAGGGTGGCATGGGCATGCTCCTGGCCCTGGGCGGCATCCTTATCTACCTGGCCTTCCGCTTCCAGTGGAAGTTCGCCGTGGGTGCGATCATCTCGCTGATCCATGACGTGGTGGTGACCCTGGGTATCCTGTCGTTCTTCCAGATCACCTTCGACCTGACGGTGCTGGCAGCGGTGCTGGCGATCATCGGCTACTCGTTGAACGACACCATCGTCGTGTTCGACCGTGTGCGTGAGAACTTCCGCGTCATGCGCAAGGCCTCGCTGATCGAGAACATCAACGTTTCCACCACCCAGACCCTGCTGCGTACCATCGCTACCTCGGTTTCGACCTTATTGGCCATTGCCGCGCTGCTGTTCTTTGGTGGTGACAACCTGTTCGGCTTCTCGCTGGCCTTGTTCATCGGCGTCATGGCCGGTACCTACTCGTCGATCTACATCGCCAACGTGGTACTGATCTGGCTGAACCTGAACAGCGAAGACCTCATCCCGCCGACCAAGGCAGAGGGCGTGGACGAGCGTCCATAAGCTTCTGTTCCACGCCGTTTGGCGGCCCGAAAGGCGCGAGTATTGAACTCGCGCCTTTTTTTTTGCTCCAAGGCTGGGAGAAGCGGGTGGGACCCGCAAGTATGATCAGGAGGTTCATGTGAACAAATCAATGCTGGTGGGTGCGGTACTGGGTGCTGTCGGTGTGACTGCCGGAGGTGCTGTCGCGACCTACAGCTTGGTCAACAAGGGGCCTGAGTATGCGCAGGTTACCGACGTGCAGCCGATCAAACAGCAGGTAAAAACCCCGCGCGAGGTCTGCAAGGACGTCGCCGTCACACGCCAAGCGCCGGTCAAGGACCAGCACCAGATTGCAGGTACCGTGGTGGGTGCCATTGCCGGCGGCCTGCTGGGTAACCAGATTGGTGGCGGTACCGGCAAGAAAATCGCCACCGTGGCTGGTGCGGTAGGTGGTGGTTATGCCGGTAACAAGGTGCAGGAGGGCATGCAGGAGCGTGACACCTACACCACCACGCAAACCCGCTGCAACACGGTCAACGACATCAGTGAGAAGGTGGTGGGCTACAACGTCACCTACTCCATTGGTGATCAGGTAGGCAAGGTGAAGATGGACCGTGAGCCGGGCTCGACCATTCCGCTGGACAAGAATGGCAAGTTGATCCTGAGCGAAGCGGGTCAGTAAGCCGTACGCCGTTTGCCCCCGCAAGTATCGCGCAAAGCCGGGGGAGAGGGCGCCGGGCACAAAAAAAGCACCCCGAGGGGTGCTTTTTGCGTTTCGGCAATCTGCGGTTAGCGCTTCATGCTTTCTGGCAGGTGCGGCTGGATAGCGGTCAGCACGGCCTTGAAGCACTTGATGTTGCCTGCAACGATGTGGCCCTTGTCGAGGAAGTCGTGGCCACCGTTGAAGTCGCTCACCAGGCCGCCGGCTTCCTGGATCAGCAGTACGCCAGCTGCCATGTCCCATTCCGACAGGCCCGACTCCCAGAAGGCATCGAAGCGGCCAGCGGCCACATAGGCCAGGTCCAGGCTGGCGGAGCCTGCACGGCGGATGCCGGCGGTCTGGCCAGTCAGGGCGCGGAACATGCCCAGGTAGTTGTCCATGTCGGCCATCTGGCCGTCACGGAACGGGAAACCGGTACCGAGCAGGGCGCCTTCCAGGCTGGTGCGCGAGCTGACACGCAGGCGACGACCGTTGAGTTGGGCGCCACGGCCACGGCTGGCGGTGAATTCTTCCTGGCGTACTGGGTCGAGTACCACGGCGTGTTCAAGGCGACCGCGGTATTTGCACGCGATGCTGACGGCGAAGTGGGGGATGCCGCGCAGGAAGTTGGTGGTGCCGTCCAGTGGGTCGATGATCCACAGGTAGTCTTTGCCTTCTTCGCCGGTGCCCGCGTGCATGCCCGTCTCTTCACCCTGGATGGAGTGGTTCGGGTAGGCCTTGCGCAGCGCGTCGACGATTTTCTGCTCGGCGGCACGATCAACCTCGGAAACGTAGTCCTTAGCCTCTTTCTCGTCCACCTTGATGCTATCCAGGCGTTCGATGGAGCGGAAAATCAGTTCACTGGCGCTGCGAGCGGCGCGCAGGGCGATATTCAGCATAGGCTGCATGGGCGGGTCACCTGGAGATGTTAAAGAAGAAAGCCGATCATTCTAGCAGAAAACTTTGGCGGCAGAAGTGTCACATTTGCTTTCATAGCGTTACGTCTGTCGGTTCTGTAAGATCGAAGGCCTTGATTCCTGCATCTGTGAGCACAACACCTTGCTGCAAAATATTCGTGTTGTTCTGGTCAATACCAGCCACCCCGGCAACATCGGCGGCGCTGCGCGTGCCATGAAAAACATGGGCTTGTCGCGTCTGGTGCTGGTGCAGCCGAAAGAATTCCCCGCCGTGGATGCCAGCGCCCGTGCATCGGGCGCCGACGATGTGCTGGATAACGCCCTGGTGGTCGACAGCCTCGAACAGGCACTGGTCGGCTGCAACCTGGTGATGGGCACCAGCGCCCGCGAGCGCAGCATTCCCTGGCCGTTGATCGGCCCGCGCGAGTGCGGGGCCAAGGCGGTGGAGCATGCCAATGGCGGCGAGGAGATCGCCCTGGTGTTCGGGCGTGAGCACGCCGGCCTGACCAACGAAGAACTGCAGCGATGTCACTTCCACGTGCACATTCCCTCCAACCCCGACTTTAGTTCGCTGAACCTGGCCGCTGCTGTGCAGGTGCTCTCTTACGAGGTGCGCATGGCCTGGCTGGCTGCCGGTGAAGCACCCGAAAAAGTCGAGAAGGTTGACGCCACCGAGCTGGCGACCATGGACGAAATGGAGCTGTTCTACGACCACCTGGAGAAAACCCTGGTGGGCATCGGCTTCCTCGACCCCGAAAAGCCCAAGCACCTGATGCCGCGCCTGCGCCGGCTGTATGGGCGGGTGGCGGTCGAGCGTTCGGAAATGAGCATTTTGCGCGGCATCCTGACCGAGACCCAGAAAGTGGTCCGGGGCGAGCCGCATAAACGGAAGGACTGATAGATGTTCGAACGCCTGCGTGAAGATATTCAAAGCGTATTCCACCGTGACCCGGCTGCGCGCAATGCCTTCGAGGTGCTCACCTGCTACCCCGGCATGCACGCCATCTGGCTGCACCGGCTGGGCAACGCCCTGTGGAAGCGTGATTTCAAATGGCTGGCCCGCCTGGTGTCGAACTTTGGCCGTTGGCTGACCGGCATCGAGATCCATCCCGGCGCCACCATCGGTCGGCGCTTTTTCATTGACCACGGCATGGGCATCGTCATTGGCGAAACCGCCGAAATTGGCGATGACGTCACCCTTTACCAGGGTGTGACGCTGGGCGGTACCAGCTGGAATAAAGGCAAGCGCCACCCCACCCTGGAAAACGGTGTGGTGGTAGGGGCGGGGGCCAAGGTGCTGGGGCCGTTCACCGTCGGTGCCGGGGCCAAGATCGGCTCCAACGCCGTGGTGACCAAGGCGGTGCCGGCCGGGGCCACGGCGGTGGGTATTCCTGGGCGAATCATCGTCAAGAGCGAAGACACCGAAGTCGAGGCCAAGCGCAAGGCCATGGCCGAGAAGATCGGCTTCGATGCCTACGGTGTCAGCGGCGACATGCCCGACCCGGTGGCGCGTGCCATCGGCCAGATGCTCGATCATCTGCAGGCGGTCGACGAGCGGTTGGAGGGTATGTGCGGTGCCCTGACCAAGATGGGCAGTGACTACTGTGCCAAGGAGCTGCCGGCCTTGCCGGAGGATGACTTCACCGAAGCCGCCCTGGTGGCCAAGCGCGACACTCAGTCGCATTGATTGCGCCGCACTGAAATCATAGTGACATACGGGGCGTGTGCTCACGCCCCTCGTCTGCTACAATCGCGCCCGCCTCCCGATGCCAAACCCGACTAAAGCACTAGGTCTAATAGTTGACTTAAATGCTCGGGAATCGCATACTCGCACACATCCCGAAACTCCCGTGGTACCCAATAGCCATGCGACTGACTACCAAAGGCCGATACGCCGTGACCGCCATGCTTGACCTGGCGTTGCACGCGCAGCATGGGCCGGTGTCTTTGGCCGACATTTCCGAGCGCCAGGGCATTTCCCTCTCTTATCTGGAGCAGCTGTTCGCCAAGCTGCGCCGCAGCAGCCTGGTTTCCAGTGTGCGCGGTCCAGGCGGTGGCTATCAGCTGTCGCGAGGCATGGAAACCATCCAGGTGGCCCAGGTCATCGATGCGGTCAACGAATCGGTCGATGCTACCCGCTGCCAGGGTCTCGGGGACTGCCATGCCGGTGATACCTGCCTGACCCACCACTTGTGGTGCGACCTCAGCCAGCAGATCCATGAATTCCTCAGCGGCATCAGCCTGGCCGACCTCGTCATGCGCCGTGAGGTGCAGGAAGTCGCCCAGCGCCAGGACCTGCGTCGTGTCGCAGGCCGAACCGCCCAGTTGGACAAGATTGAGACGTCCGCCGTCGATTGATCCCTTTGGGACGACGAGCGACGCCACCGCCTGATAGGAGAGACAAATGAAGTTGCCGATCTACCTTGATTACTCCGCGACCACCCCGGTCGACCCACGCGTGGCCCAGAAGATGGCCGACTGCCTGCTGGTTGACGGGAACTTCGGTAACCCGGCTTCGCGTTCCCACGTATTCGGCTGGAAAGCCGAAGAAGCGGTCGAGAACGGTCGCCGCCAGGTTGCCGAGCTGATCAATGCCGATCCGCGCGAAATCGTCTGGACCAGCGGTGCTACCGAGTCCGACAACCTCGCACTCAAAGGCGTCGCGCACTTCTATCAGACCAAGGGCAAGCACATCATCACCTCCAAGATCGAGCACAAGGCGGTCCTGGATACCGCTCGCCAGCTGGAGCGTGAAGGTTTCGAAGTCACCTACCTTGAGCCAGGCGAAGACGGCATCGTCACCCCGGCCATGGTAGAGGCGGCGCTGCGCGACGACACCATCCTGGTCTCGCTGATGCACGTGAACAACGAAGTTGGCTCGATCAACGACATCGCCGCCATCGGTGAGCTGACCCGCTCGCGCGGCGTACTGTTCCACGTCGACGCCGCCCAGTCGGCCGGCAAGGTCGAAATCGACCTGCAAAAGCTCAAGGTCGACCTGATGTCGTTCTCGGCTCACAAGGTCTACGGCCCTAAAGGCATCGGTGCGCTGTACGTCAGCCGCAAGCCGCGTGTACGCCTGGAAGCCATCATTCACGGTGGCGGCCATGAGCGCGGCATGCGTTCGGGCACCCTGCCAACCCACCAGATCGTCGGCATGGGCGAAGCGTTCGCCATCGCCAAGCAGGAAATGGTTGCGGAAAACGCGCGCATCAAGGCCCTGAGCGACCGCTTCTTCAAGCAGGTCTCGGACCTTGAAGAGCTGTACGTCAACGGCAGCCAGACTGCCCGTGTTCCGCACAACCTGAACCTGAGCTTCAACTACGTCGAAGGTGAATCGCTGCTGATGTCGCTGAAGGACATCGCCGTATCGTCCGGTTCGGCCTGCACCTCGGCATCGCTGGAGCCGTCGTACGTACTGCGCGCTCTGGGCCGCAACGACGAGCTGGCGCACAGCTCGATCCGCTTCTCCTTCGGCCGTTTCACCACCGAAGAAGAAGTCGACTACGCCGCGCAGAAAGTCTGCGAGGCCGTCAACAAACTGCGTGAGCTGTCGCCGCTGTGGGACATGTACAAAGACGGCGTTGACATCTCCAAGATCGAGTGGGCCGCCCACTAAGCAGTCGCCGGCAAGAGCGGCTCCCTGATGAGGAAGGAATTGCACCATGGCATACAGTGAAAAGGTCATCGACCACTACGAAAACCCACGCAACGTCGGCAAGATGAATGCCGAGGACCCGGATGTCGGTACCGGCATGGTCGGCGCCCCAGCGTGCGGTGACGTGATGCGTCTGCAGATCAAGGTCAACGAGCAAGGCGTTATCGAAGACGCCAAGTTCAAGACCTACGGCTGCGGTTCGGCCATCGCTTCCAGCTCCCTCGCCACCGAGTGGATGAAGGGCAAGACCCTGGACGAAGCCGAAACCATCAAGAACACCCAGCTGGCCGAAGAACTGGCGTTGCCGCCGGTCAAGATCCACTGCTCGGTACTCGCCGAGGATGCCATCAAGGCAGCCGTGCGCGATTACAAGCAGAAGAAAGGCTTGATCTAAGTCGCCTGCGAGGTAAGGAGTTCTGATGGCTATCAGCATGACAGAAGCCGCCGCCAACCACATTCGCCGCTCCCTCGACGGGCGCGGCAAAGGTGAGGGCATTCGCCTGGGCGTGCGCACCACCGGTTGCTCGGGCCTGGCCTACGTGCTGGAGTTCGTCGACGAACTGGCGGACGAAGACCAGGTGTTCGAAAACCACGGCGTCAAGGTGATCATCGATCCCAAGAGCCTGGTCTACCTCGACGGCACCGAGCTGGATTTCGTCAAGGAAGGGTTGAACGAAGGCTTCAAGTTCAACAACCCCAACGTGCGCGGTGAGTGTGGCTGCGGCGAAAGCTTCAACGTTTGAGGCTGGCTGTGGGTACTCCTTGTCATTACGCATTGTTTGACCTCCAGCCAAGCTTCCGCCTGGATCTCGACAAGCTGGCCACTCGCTATCGCGAGCTGGCCCGCGAAGTCCATCCCGACCGCTTTGCCGACGCCTCCGAGCGAGAGCAACGTATAGCGCTGGAAAAATCCGCGGCCCTCAACGACGCCTACCAGACGCTGCGCAGTGCGCCGCGTCGCGCGCGCTACCTGCTGGCCATCAGCGGCCACGAAGTGCCCCAGGAGGTCACGGTCCACGACCCCGACTTCCTGCTGCAGCAGATGCAGTGGCGTGAAGAGCTCGAAGAGCTGCAGGACGAAGCCGACCTTGATGGTGTCGGTGTGTTCAAGAAGCGCCTGAAGGTTGCCCAGGACACGCTGAACGAGGACTTTGCCGCCTGCTGGGATGCCCCAGGCGAGCGCGACAAGGCCGAGCGCCTGATGCGCCGCATGCAGTTCCTCGACAAGCTCGCCCAAGAAGTGCGCCAACTGGAAGAGCGCCTCGACGATTAACCCGGTGCTGCCCGTGATGGCACCTAAGGTATTCAGATAAGCATGGCCCTACTGCAGATTGCCGAACCCGGTCAAAGCCCTCAGCCGCACCAGCGCCGCCTGGCGGTGGGGATCGACCTGGGTACCACCAACTCTCTGGTCGCTGCATTGCGCAGCGGTCGTAGCGAGCCCCTGCCTGACGCGCAGGGTAACGTCATTCTGCCGTCCGCGGTGCGCTACCTCGAAGGGCGCAACGAAGTGGGGCAGGCCGCGCGTGATGCCGCTTCCAGCGACCCGCTGAACACCGTGCTGTCGGTCAAGCGCCTGATGGGGCGCGGCCTGGCCGACGTCAAGCAACTGGGCGAGCAGCTGCCATACCGCTTTGTTGGTGGTGAGTCGCACATGCCGTTCATCGACACTGTCCAAGGGCCGAAAAGCCCGGTGGAAGTGTCTGCCGATATCCTCAAGGTGCTGCGCGAGCGCGCCGAAGCGACCTTGGGTGGCGAACTGGTAGGTGCGGTGATTACCGTGCCCGCCTATTTCGATGACGCCCAGCGCCAGGCCACCAAGGACGCTGCGCGCCTGGCGGGGCTGAACGTGCTGCGCCTGCTCAACGAGCCCACTGCGGCTGCAGTGGCCTACGGCCTGGACCAGAACGCCGAAGGCGTGGTGGCCATCTATGACCTGGGCGGCGGCACCTTCGATATTTCCATCCTGCGCCTGACCGCTGGTGTCTTCGAAGTGCTTGCCACCGGTGGTGATACCGCCTTGGGTGGCGACGATTTCGACCACGCCATTGCCGGCTGGATCATCGAGCAGGCTGGCTTGTCGTCCGACTTGGACCCAGCTACCCAGCGCGCATTGTTGCAAACCGCCTGCGCGGCCAAGGAAGCGTTGACTGACACCGATGTGGTCAGTGTCAGCCATGGCGCCTGGCAGGGCGAGCTGAGCCGCGCCGCCTTCGAAGCCATGATCGAACCGCTGGTTGCCCGCAGCCTCAAGGCTTGCCGCCGCGCCGTGCGCGACAGTGGCGTCGAGCTGGAAGAAGTCAGCGCCGTGGTCATGGTCGGTGGTTCGACTCGCGTCCCGCGTGTGCGTGAAGCCGTGGGCGCGTTGTTCGGGCGCACCCCGTTGACGTCGATCGACCCCGACCAGGTGGTGGCCATCGGCGCCGCCATCCAGGCCGACACCCTGGCTGGCAACCGCCGTGAAGGTGGTGAACTGCTGCTGCTCGATGTCATCCCGTTGTCGCTTGGCCTTGAAACCATGGGCGGGTTGATGGAGAAGGTGATCCCGCGCAACACCACCATTCCGGTGGCCCGCGCCCAGGAGTTCACCACGTACAAGGATGGCCAGTCGGCCATGATGATCCATGTGCTGCAGGGCGAGCGCGAGCTGATCAGCGACTGCCGCTCGCTGGCCCGCTTCGAGCTGCGTGGTATTCCGGCCATGGTGGCCGGCGCGGCAAAAATTCGCGTTACCTTCCAGGTGGACGCCGATGGCCTGCTCAGTGTCGCCGCCCGCGAGCTGGGTTCGGGCGTGGAAGCCAGTATCCAGGTCAAGCCGTCCTATGGCCTGACCGACGGCGAAATCGCCCGCATGCTGAAAGACTCCTTCGAGCATGCCGGTTCCGACAAGCACGCCCGCCAGTTGCGCGAGCACCAGGTGGACGGCGAGCGCCTGCTCGAAGCGGTACAGGGCGCCCTGGACGCCGATGGCGAACGCCTGCTCAGCAGTGACGAGCGCGACGCCATTGCATTCCAGATGCAAGAACTACGTGATTTGCTGGCCGGCACCGATGGCGCTGCCATCGAGCAACAGACCAAGCGTCTGTCGCAGGTGACCGATGCTTTTGCCGCCCGTCGCCTTGATTCGACGGTCAAAGCCGCACTGGCCGGGCGCAACCTGAATGAGATCGAGGAGTAACCGATGCCGCTGGTGACATTCCTGCCGCATGAGAAGTTTTGCCCGGAAGGGCTGACCGTGGAGGTGCCGACCGGGACCAACATCCTGGAACTGGCCCACGATCATCACATCGAGATGGAAAGCGCCTGCGGCGGTGTCAAGGCCTGCACCACTTGCCACTGCATCGTACGCAAGGGTTTCGACTCGCTTGAAGAAGCCGACGAGCTGGAAGAGGACATGCTGGACAAGGCCTGGGGCCTGGAAGCGCAGTCGCGCCTTGGCTGCCAGGTGGTCGTCGCTGACGAAGACCTGACCATCGAGATCCCCAAGTATTCGCTCAACCACGCTGCCGAAGCACCGCACTGAGGATCTGTACATGAGTCTGAAATGGGTTGATGTACTTGAGATCGCAATCCAGCTTGCAGAAAGCAAGCCGGAGGTCGATCCTCGTTATGTGAATTTCGTAGACCTGCACCGTTGGGTGCTGGCATTGCCAGAATTCAGCGACGATCCGTCACGCGGCGGTGAGAAAGTGCTCGAGGCCATCCAGGCTGCCTGGATCGACGAAGCCGACTAAGCGTCACTTGCAGGTTAGGCAATCCCCCAGAACCCGCGTATAATTCGCGGGTTTAATTTTTCGTAACACTCATATTCTGGAGTTTTCCATGGCTGTTCAACGTACTTTCTCGATCATCAAGCCTGACGCTGTTGCCAAAAACGTCATCGGCAAGATCACCACTCGCTTCGAAGAAGCTGGCCTGAAAATCGTTGCCTCGAAAATCAAGCAACTGTCCAAAGCCGAAGCCGAAGGCTTCTACGCTGAGCACAGCGCTCGCGGCTTCTTCGGTGACCTGGTTGCCTTCATGACTTCCGGTCCAGTTGTTGTTCAGGTTCTGGAAGGCGAAAACGCCATCGCTCTGAACCGTGAGCTGATGGGCGCTACCAACCCTAAAGAAGCTGCTGCCGGCACCATCCGTGCTGACTTCGCCGAGTCGATCGACGCCAACGCCGTTCACGGTTCGGACTCCGAAGCTGCCGCTGCTCGCGAAATCGCTTACTTCTTCGCTGCTACCGAGGTAACCACTCGCTAAGCGAAAGCTTACGGGTGAGGGTGAATCCATGACGACATCTACTGGCAAAATCAACCTGTTGGGCCTGACCCAGCCGGAAATGGAACAATTCTTCGACTCTATCGGGGAGAAGCGCTTCCGTGCCGGCCAGGTGATGAAATGGATTCACCATTTTGGCGTGTCCGACTTTGCGGCCATGACCAACGTAGGCAAGGTCTTGCGCGAAAAGCTCGAGGCCGTTGCCGAGATTCGCCCACCGGAAGTGGTCAGTGAAGACATTTCCGCCGACGGCACCCGCAAATGGGTGATCCGCGTTGCCTCCGGCAGCTGCGTCGAGACCGTCTACATTCCTACCGACGACCGCGGTACCCTGTGCGTATCGTCGCAAGCCGGCTGTGCCCTGGACTGCAGTTTCTGCTCCACCGGCAAGCAAGGCTTCAACAGCAACCTCACCGCCGCCGAAGTGATCGGCCAGGTGTGGCTTGCCAACAAATCCTTCGGGACCGTCCCTGCCAAAGTCGACCGCGCGATTACCAACGTGGTGATGATGGGCATGGGCGAGCCCTTGCTGAACTTCGACAACGTCATCGCCGCCATGAAAATCATGATGGATGACCTTGGCTATGGCATTTCCAAGCGTCGCGTCACGCTGTCCACCTCGGGCGTGGTACCGATGATCGACGAACTGGCCAAGCACATCGACGTGTCGCTGGCCCTTTCGCTGCACGCGCCGAACGACGAACTGCGCAACAAGCTGGTTCCGATCAACAAGAAGTACCCGCTGAAGATGCTGCTGGAATCGTGCATGGGCTACATGTCTACCTTGGGCGGCAAGCGCGTGCTCACCGTCGAGTACACCTTGCTCAAGGACGTCAATGACCAGCCTGAGCATGCCGCGCAAATGATCGAGTTGCTGCGCGACGTACCGTGCAAGATCAACCTGATCCCGTTCAACCCGTTCCCGCATTCGGGCTACGAGCGGCCAAGCAACAACGCCATTCGTCGCTTCCAGGACCTGCTGCACCACGGTGGTTTCAACGTCACCACCCGTACCACCCGTGGCGACGACATCGACGCTGCCTGCGGCCAGCTGGTTGGCCAGGTCAACGACCGTACCCGCCGCAGTGAACGCTATATCGCTGTTCGCCAGCTTTCCGCAGACGTCGAGCTGCAAGACAGCGCCGCCAGCCACTGACCGGGACCTCGCCCATGAGCCTGCGCACCGCGCTGTCGATCCTTGCGCTTTCGCTGCTGGCCGGCTGCGTGTCGGGTGGCGTGGGCGACCCCCTGGCCAGTCGCCAGGGGAAGGTGGAAGCGGGGCGAGCTTATGTGCAGCTTGGCCTGGGTTATTTGCAACAGGGTTTGACCGAGCAGGCCAAGGCACCACTGGGCAAGGCCTTGGCGCTGGATGGGCGGGATGCCGACGCGCACGCTGCCCTGGCGCTGGTGTTTCAGGCCGAAGGCGAACCGGCGCTGGCCGAAACGCACTTTCGCAAGGCCCTGCAGATCAGCAGCGGCGACACACGAATTAGCAACAATTACGGCAGTTTCCTTTATGCTCAGGGGCGATTTGCCGAGGCCGAGCAGATGTTTCGCCTGGCCAGTGCCGATACCCTGTATCCTGAGCGCTCACGCGTGTACGAGAACCTGGGCCTGACCGCCCTCAAGCTCGAGCGCCGCGACCAGGCGCATGCCTATCTGTTGAAAGCGTTGCAACTCAACCAGCGGCAACCGAAAGCGTTGCTGGAAATGGCTGAGTTGTCCTACGAAAACAGGCATTATGTGCAGGCCCGGGACTACTACGATCGTTTCAGCCAGTTGAGCGACCACGACGCCCGTAGCCTGCTGCTGGGCAGCCGCCTTGCCAGAGTGTTCGACGAGCAGGGCGCACTGGCCGAACTGGGCCAGCAATTACAACGACTTTATCCCGGTACGCCGGAATACCAGCAATACCTGTCGGAGCAACGATGAACGCCGCGCATCCCGAAGTAGCAGTAGCGCCTGGCCAGAACCCCGGTGAGCTTTTGCGCCTGGCCCGTGAGAAACGGGACTGGTCTCAAGCCGAGGTGGCCCGCAAGCTCAACCTCACTGTCAGTTCGTTGAACCACGTGGAAACCGGCGCCTTCGACAAGCTGCCCGGGCATACCTTCGCGCGTGGCTATATTCGCGCCTATGCCAAGTTGATGGAGCTCGACCAGGCCGCCCTGGTAGAGGCCTTCGACCGCTACACCGGTACTCACGCCAAGGGCAGCGAAGTGCATTCGCTGGGCCGCATCGAAGAGCCGGTGCGCCTGTCGCATAACATCCTGCGCGGCGTCAGCCTGCTGTTGCTGGTGGCCGTGGTCGGTGGCGGCTTTGTTTGGTGGCAGGACCAGGGCAGCCTGCGTGGCAAGGACCTGGCCAAGATTGCCCTGGAGCACGTCGAAGTCGAAAGCGCCGACGGCACCACCCAGATTCACCCGCTCGATGAGCCTGAAGACCAGGCCGTTTCCGTCGGCCAGCAGGCCGAAAGCGCGCCGTTGGCGCTGGAGCAGGGCGCAACCGAGCAGCCTGCCGCGGCCGCTGAACAGGCGCCGACCAGCGCGGCCCCAGCCGCTGCCGCAGTGCCGGCCCCGGCAGCGGGCCAGCAAGCACCCGCGCAACCCGCGCCTGCTGCTGCGCCTGCCCCGGTAGCACCGGTTACCCCAGCACCTGCCGCTGTTGCGCCTGCGGCGCCCGCGTCTACCGTGGTCGCCGCCGAGCCTGCCGCAATACCGGCTGGCAGTGCCAAGGTTGCCATCCAGTTCACCGCCGATTGCTGGACCCAGGTCAGCGACGGCAACGGCAAGGTGCTGTTCAGCGCCATCAAGCGCAAGGGGGACAACCTCGAGCTGACCGGCAAGCCGCCGTTCGCGGTGCGTCTGGGCTTTGCCCGTGGCGCCCAGGTCAGCTACAACGGCCAGGCCGTCGATGTTGCCCCGTTCACCAGTGGCGAGACCGCTCGCCTGAAGTTGGGACAGTAAGTCATGCACGGCGAATCTCCGATCAAACGTCGCGAATCCCGCAAAATTTGGGTTGGCAATGTGCCGGTGGGTGGTGACGCACCCATCGCGGTGCAGAGCATGACCAACACCGATACCAACGATGTAGCCGCCACCGTGGCGCAAATCCAGCGCCTGGTCGATGCCGGCGTGGACATCGTACGTGTCTCGGTACCGGACATGGACGCCGCCGAAGCCTTCGGCAAGATCAAGCAGCTGGTCAGCGTGCCGCTGGTCGCCGACATCCATTTCGACTACAAGATCGCTCTGCGCGTTGCCGAGCTGGGCGTCGATTGCCTGCGTATCAACCCAGGCAACATCGGCCGTGAAGACCGTGTGCGCGCTGTGGTCGATGCCGCCCGCGACCGTGGTATCCCGATCCGTATCGGGGTCAACGCCGGTTCCCTGGAAAAAGACCTGCAGAAGAAGTACGGCGAGCCAACCCCGGCAGCGCTGGTCGAGTCGGCCCTACGCCACGTCGAGCACCTCGACCGCCTGGACTTCCAGGACTTCAAGGTCAGCGTCAAGGCCTCCGACGTGTTCATGGCCGTCGAAGCCTACCGGCTGCTGGCCAAGCAGATCGTGCAGCCGTTGCACTTGGGCATCACCGAAGCCGGTGGCCTGCGTTCGGGGACGGTGAAATCTGCCGTCGGCCTCGGTATGCTGCTGGCCGAAGGCATTGGCGATACCATCCGTATCTCGCTGGCGGCCGACCCGGTCGAAGAAGTGAAAGTCGGCTACGACATCCTCAAGTCGCTGCACCTGCGTTCGCGTGGCATCAACTTCATCGCCTGCCCGAGCTGCTCGCGGCAGAACTTCGATGTGGTCAAGACCATGAACGAGCTGGAAGGGCGCCTGGAAGACTTGCTGGTGCCGCTGGACGTGGCGGTGATCGGTTGCGTGGTCAACGGCCCAGGTGAAGCCAAGGAAGCCCATGTAGGCTTGACCGGCGGCACGCCGAACCTGATCTACATCGACGGCAAGCCTGCGCAGAAACTGACCAATGACAACCTGGTCGATGAGCTGGAAAAACTCATCCGCCAGAAAGCGGCCGAAAAGGTCGAGGCCGACGCGGCGCTGATCGTCCGTGGCTGACACACAGAATTCGTAAGGACTTTTCGTGAGCAAATCGCTGCAAGCCATCCGTGGCATGAACGACATCCTGCCAGAACAGTCGCCACTGTGGCGCTACTTCGAAGGCACCGTGGCCGGCCTGCTGGACACCTACGGGTACAGCCAGATCCGCACGCCGATCGTCGAGTTCACCGAGCTGTTCAAGCGCTCGATCGGTGAAGTGACCGACATCGTCGAAAAGGAGATGTACACCTTCGAGGACCGCAACGGCGATTCGCTGACCCTGCGCCCTGAAGGCACCGCGGCCTGCGTGCGCGCTGTGCTCGAACATGGCATCACCGGCAACGGCCAGGTGCAGAAGCTGTGGTACATCGGGCAGATGTTCCGCCATGAGCGCCCGCAGAAGGGCCGCTACCGCCAGTTTCACCAGATTGGCGTGGAAGTGTTCAACCTGGACGGCCCGGACATCGACGCCGAGCTGATCATGCTGACCTGGCGCCTGTGGGGCCTGCTGGGTATCCAGGATGCGGTCAAGCTCGAACTCAACAGCCTCGGCACCAGTGAAGCCCGTGCACGCTACCGTGACGCGTTGGTCGAGTTCCTCTCGGCGCGCCTGGAGCAGTTGGACGAAGACAGTCAGCGCCGCCTGAAGAGCAACCCGCTGCGCATTCTCGACAGCAAGGACCAGAACACCCAGGCGGTGCTGGTTGGCGCTCCGAAGCTGGAAGACTACCTGGACGAAGAATCCCGCGTGCACTTCGAAGGCCTCAAGGCCCGCCTGGACGCCGCCGGTATTCCGTTCGTGATCAACACCAAGCTGGTGCGTGGCCTGGACTACTACAGCAAGACCGTGTTCGAGTGGGTGACCGACAAGCTCGGTGCCCAGGGCACCGTGTGTGCCGGTGGCCGCTACGATGGCCTGGTCGAGCAGATGGGCGGCAAGCCAACCACGGGTGTTGGTTTCGCCATGGGCATCGAGCGCCTGATCCTGCTGCTGGAAACCCTGGGCAAGGTGCCAGAGTCCATCAGCCGCCAGATCGACGTTTACCTGTGCGCCTTCGGCGAGCAGGCGGAACTGGCTGGCCTGCGCCTTTCCGAAGGCCTGCGCGACCGCCTGCCGGGCCTGCGCCTGGCAGTCAACGCCGGCGGTGGCAGTTTCAAAAGCCAGTTCAAGAAAGCCGACAAGAGCGGCGCGCTGTTTGCCCTGATCCTCGGCGACGACGAATTGGCCAAGCAAGAGATTGGCTTGAAGCCCCTGCGTGGCCAGGGCGAACAACAGAACATTGCCTGGGATGCTCTTGCAGAGCACCTGGAAACCGCGATCGCGCAGGCGTAACGCGGTTCAACAAGCGAATAGGCGAAAAGGAGTATTGGGGTGTCGAGTACCGATGATGATGACCTGGCAGGGGTCAAGGACTGGTGGAACCGCAACGGCAAGCCGCTGCTGACCGGCGCATTGCTGGCTGGCGTGGTGGTGCTGGGCTGGAATACCTGGCACAAGTACCAGAACAACCAGTCGCAAGGTGCCTCGCAGCTGTATCAGGCTTTGCTTGAAACCAGCCTGACGCCGACTGGCCAGCCAGACGCCACCAAGGTCGCGGAGCTGTCCGGCAAGCTCAAGAGCGAGTTCGGCGGCACCGCCTACGCCCAGTACGGCAGCCTGTTCGTGGCCAAGGTAGCGGTCGAGACCGGCAAGCTCGACGACGCTGCCGCCGAGCTGAAAAGCGTGCTGGACAAGCCGGCCGACGTGACCCTGGGCGAGATTTCGCGCCAGCGTCTGGCTCGCGTACTGGCCGCCCAGAACAAGGCCGAGGACGCCCTGAAGCTGCTTGACGGCGACGCCGACAAAGCCTTCCTGGCCAGCCGTGAAGAGTTGAAGGGTGACCTGCTGGTACAGCTGGGTCGCGCCGACGACGCGCACAGCGCTTACGAAAAAGCCAAGGCTGCGCTGTCCGATGACGCGGCGGTCGGTGGCCTGCAATTGAAGCTGGATGACCTGGCTAAAGGGGACGCGTAAGTGATCGGTTGGAAACATGCAGCAGTGCTGACCCTGGCCGTACTGGCCGCAGGTTGCAGCAGCAACAGCAAGAAAGAACTGCCCCCGGCCGAGCTGACCAAGTTCACCGAGGAAGTGGTGCTGAAAAAGCAGTGGAGCCGTTCGATCGGTGACGGCCAGGGTAAAACCTACAACACCTTGGTACCGGCCATCGAAAACGACCGTATCTACGCTTCCGACGTCAATGGCGAAGTCTTTGCCCTTGATCGCATCAACGGTGACGTGGTGTGGAAGAAAGACCTGGAGCTGCAGGTTTCCGGCGCTGTTGGCGTGGGCTACGGCCTGGTCATGCTCGGTACCCTCAAGGGTGAAGTCATTGCCCTGGACTCCAGCACCGGTGAAGAGCGCTGGCGCTCCCGCGTGACCAGCGAAGTGCTGGCCCCACCGGCCAACAACGGTGATGTGGTGGTGGTACAGACCCAGGACGACCGCCTGATCGGCCTGGATGCCGCCACTGGCGACCGCCGCTGGATCTACGAAAACACCCCGGCCGTACTGACCCTGCGTGGCACCGGTGCGCCGATCGCCACCAACCGTCTGGCCATTGCCGGCCTGTCCACTGGCAAGGTGGTCGCGGTGGACATCAACAACGGCGTGCCGGTGTGGGAAAGCCGCGTGGCCATCCCGCAGGGCCGTTCCGAGCTGGACCGTGTGGTCGACATCGACGGCGGCCTGCTGCTGTCCGGTGAAACCCTCTACGTCAGCACCTACCAGGGCCGCGTAGCGGGCCTGGACCTGGAAAGCGGCCGCGTGCTGTGGCAGCGCGATGCCTCCAGCTATGTGGGTGTCGCCCAGGGTTACGGCAACGTCTATGTCAGCGAAGCCTCGGGTACTGTCGAGAGTGTCGACGAGCGCTCTTCCAGCGCCCTGTGGAGCAACGACACCATGGCCCGCCGTCAGCTGTCGGCACCGGAAGTGTTCTCCAGCTACGTGGCTGTAGGGGACTTCGAAGGCTACCTGCACCTGCTGAGCCAGGTCGATGGCCGTTTCGTCGGCCGTGAGCGTATCGACAGCGATGGCCTGCGCGCCCGGCCACTTGTGGTCGGTGACACCATCTACGTCTTCGGCAACAGCGGCAAGCTCGAGGCACTGACCGTCCGCTGAAGCTATGCTTGGAGCCTTGGCGGGCTTCAAGCCGCGGCGTAGGAAACGCCGCCCGTACTCCGGCCGCTGCCTTGCAGCGGCCTTTGCATTTTCAAGAATTCGAGAGTGGAGAGCCGATGGTTCCCGTAATAGCCC
Organism: Pseudomonas sp. LFS074; assembly: GCF_047978165.1. Classification (NCBI taxonomy): domain Bacteria; kingdom Pseudomonadati; phylum Pseudomonadota; class Gammaproteobacteria; order Pseudomonadales; family Pseudomonadaceae; genus Pseudomonas; species Pseudomonas sp. LFS074. Next base: position 1,004,669 of record NZ_JBFPFV010000001.1, read on the forward strand.
TGGTGGGCCGCCCGAACGTCGGCAAATCCACCATGTTCAACCGCCTGACCAAAACCCGCGATGCCATCGTCGGTGACTTGTCGGGCCTGACCCGTGACCGCCAGTACGGTGACGCCACCTGGCAGGGTCGTTCCTTCATTTTGATCGACACCGGTGGTATCACCGGTGACGAAGTGGGCATGGACGAGAAAATGGCCGAGCAGTCGCTCATGGCCATCGAAGAAGCCGACTATGTGCTGTTTCTGGTCGATGCCCGTGCGGGCATGACCGCAGCAGACCAGATGATCGCCGAGCACCTGCGCAAGCGGAACAAGTCGGCGATTCTGGTTGCCAACAAGATCGACAACATCGACCCCGACGTTGCCCGCGCCGAATTCTCGCCAATGGGCATGGGTAACGCCATTCCGGTGGCGGGTTCCCAGGGCCGTGGTATCAATGCCCTGATGGAAGCCGTGCTCGGCCACCTGCCGCGTGATGCCGAAGACGAAGCCCTCGACCAGGAAGTCGCCGAAGGCGAGGAAGCCGTGCGCATTCCTGGCCCAAGCGAAAAGGATGGCATCAAGATCGCCATCATCGGCCGCCCCAACGTTGGTAAGTCGACCCTGGTCAACCGCATGCTCGGCGAAGAGCGTGTGGTGGTCTACGACGAGCCAGGCACCACCCGCGACAGTATCTACATCCCGTTCGAACGCGATGGCGAGAAGTACACCTTCATCGACACCGCCGGGGTGCGTAAGCGCGGCAAGATCCACGAGGAAGTCGAAAAGTTCTCGGTGGTGAAGACGCTGCAGGCGATCAAGGACGCCAACGTGGTCATCTTCGTCATGGATGCCCGCGAAGGCGTGGTTGACCACGACCTCAACCTGCTGGGCTTCGCCCTGGAAGCCGGCCGCGCCATCGTCATCGCCCTGAACAAGTGGGATGGCATGGAACCGGGCGAGCGTGCCTACGTGAAGACCGAGCTGGAGCGCCGGCTGTTCTTCGTCGACTTCGCCGACATTCACTTCATTTCCGCCTTGCATGGCACAGGTGTAGGCAACCTGTACAAGTCGGTGCAGGCCGCGTTCAAGTCGGCGGTCACCCGTTGGCCGACCAGCCGCCTGACGCAGATCCTCGAAGATGCCGTGAGCGAGCACCAGCCGCCGTTGGTCAATGGCCGCCGCATCAAGCTGCGCTATGCCCACCTCGGGGGTGCCAACCCGCCGCTGATCGTGATCCACGGCAACCAGACCGAGAGCATTCCCAAGTCGTACTCGCGTTACCTGGAAAACACCTACCGCCGCGTACTGAAACTGGTCGGTACGCCGATCCGTATCGAGTACAAGGGCGGTGAGAACCCGTTCGAGGGCAAGAAGAACACCCTCACCGACCGCCAGGTCAACAAGAAGCGCCGCTTGATGTCGCACCACAAGAAGGCCGAGAAGAAGCGCCGCGACAAGCGCTAGCAGTGATAACGGGGCCGCTATGCGGCCCCGTTTTTGATCCACCGCAATCCCCCTATTGTTTCAACCTTTTTCCTGACCGCTCGATCCGCTATGCTCGGACTCCACCCCGTGCCGGATACACCCCAGGAAAGAGGGCTCCATGATCCGCAGCAAACTGCCGAATGTCGGCACGACCATCTTCACCACCATGTCCCAGCTCGCCGTGCAGACTGGCGCGCTCAACCTGTCCCAAGGCTTCCCCGATTTCAATGGCCCGCAGGCACTGCTCGATGCGGTAGGCCGGCACGTGGCCGCCGGGCATAACCAGTATTCGCCGATGACCGGCTTGCCGGCCCTGCGCCAGCAGGTGGCGGCCAAGGTCGAGCGCCTGTATGGCGCCAGGGTGGATGCGGACCAGGAAGTGACCATCACCCCGGGTGCCACCGAGGCGATCTTTTGTGCCATCCAGGCGGTGGTGCATGCCGGTGACGAGGTGATTGTCTTCGACCCGTGCTACGACAGCTACGAGCCGTCCGTGGAGCTGGCCGGTGGCCGCTGTGTGCATGTGCAACTGAGCGACGGCAATTTCCGTATCGACTGGCAGAAGTTCAGCGATGCGCTGAGCCCGCGCACGCGCATGGTCATCCTCAACTCGCCGCACAACCCCAGCGGTGCCTTGATCACCCGCGAAGACCTTGACCAGCTGGCAAAGCTCGTTGCCGACCGCGATATTTACCTGGTCAGCGATGAAGTGTACGAGCACCTGGTTTATGACGGCGTTCGCCATGCCAGCGTGCTGGCCCACGAGCAGCTGTACCAACGTGCCTTCGTGGTCAGCTCGTTCGGCAAGACCTACCACGTTACCGGCTGGAAGACAGGCTACGTGATCGCTCCGCCCGCGCTGAGCGCAGAGCTGCGCAAGGTGCACCAGTACGTCAACTTCTGCGGGGTGACACCGCTGCAGTGTGCGCTGGCCGACTTCATGGCCGAGCACCCCGAGCATATCGATGAACTGCCGGCGTTCTATCAGGCCAAGCGCGACCTGTTCTGCGGTTTGCTGGAGGGCTCGCGCTTCAGCTTTGCCCGCACGGCGGGCACTTATTTCCAGCTGGTGGATTATTCGCAGATCCGCCCGGACCTGAACGATGTCGACATGTCGCTGTGGCTGACCCGTGAGCACGGCGTGGCGACCATCCCGGTGTCGGTGTTCTACCAGCAACCCATCCCCGAGCAACGCCTGGTGCGCCTGTGCTTTGCCAAACGAGAGGAGACGCTGCGTCAGGCAGCGGAACGACTATGCGCGATCTGAGCACACTGCCGAACCTGAGAGTCGCCCTGGTGCAAACCACCCTGGCCTGGCACGACCGCGAGGCCAACTATGCACACTTCGAGGAGTTGCTGGAGCAGGTGGGCGAAGTGGACCTGGTGATCCTGCCGGAAATGTTCACCACCGGCTTTTCGATGCAGTCGGAAAGCTTGTGCGAGCCGGAGAACGGCCCGACCTACAAATGGCTGAAAGCCCAGGCGAAGAAATACAGCGCGGTGATTACCGGCAGCGTAATCATCCAGGCGGCCGATGGTAGCCACCGCAACCGTCTGTTGTGGGCGCGACCGGACGGCGAGATCCTGCATTACGACAAACGCCACCTGTTCCGCATGGCCGGTGAGCACAAGCATTACACCCCAGGCGAGCGCCAGGTGCAGTTCGAGGTAAAGGGCTGGCGGATTCGCCCGCTGATTTGTTATGACCTGCGCTTCCCGGTGTGGAGCCGCGATGCCCAGGACACCGACCTGCTGCTGTACACCGCCAACTGGCCGGCAGCGCGCCGCCAGCACTGGAACCGCCTGTTGCCGGCGCGGGGTATCGAGAACCTGTGTTATGTGGCTGCGGTGAACCGGGTGGGCACGGATGGCAAAGGCTTTGCGTATTCGGGTGACAGCCAGGTGCTGGACTTCCAGGGCGAGAGCCTGCTGAGCGCCGGCGAGGCGGACGGGGTATTTACTGCTGTGTTGAGTGCGGCGGAACTGGCGGCGTACCGGGCCAAATTCCCGGCCAACCTGGATGCCGATACCTTCGAGTTGCACTGACAGCAGGTCAGGCCCCTTGTAGCACAAGGGGCCTGATGCCTTTCCATCAATGTCTGATCAGTAAACATCCCGCCGATACCGCCCATCCTCGATCAGTTGCTGCACAGCGGCTTCCCCAAGCATGCCGTTGAGCGCCGCATCTACCCCCGCAGCCATGCCTTGCAGGCTGCCGCAGACATACACACAGGCACCCTCCGCGACCCAGCGTTTGAACGCGTCAGCCTGCTGCAGCAACACATCCTGCACATACACCTTCTCGGCCTGATCCCGCGAAAACGCCAGGTCCAGCCGTGCCAGGTCGCCGCTGTCCAGCCAGCCCTGCAGTTCATCCCCACACAACAGGTCATGCGCTCGGTTACGCTCGCCAAACAGCAGCCAGTTGCGCTGCTCACCTGCATTTGCCCGGGCCCGGATCAAGCTGCGCAGGCCGGCAATGCCTGTGCCGTTGCCGATCAGGATCAGTGGGGCAGCGGTTTCGGGCAGGTGGAAGCCACTGTTCCTTCGCAGGCGCAGGCTCAATGTGCCGTTCAACGGCAAGTACTCGGTCAGCCAACCGGAACCCAGGCCCAGGTGGCCGTCGGCGTGGCGTTCCTGGCGCACGATCAGCTCCAGCACACCATCACTGGCGATCGAGGCAATGGAGTATTCGCGGCTGCCGATTGGCACCAGTGCGTCGATCAGCGCTTGCGGCTGCAAGCCGATCAGGTGATCGCGGCGTGTTGGCAGCTGGCGGCCAGCCAGGGCTTGGGCCAGTGTTTCGCTCAGGCCATTCACTTGCACCTGGGTGTTGGCGTCCAGTGCCATGCCCTTGAGGAACGCGTCGATCCGTGGCTGACCATTGAGCGGCAGGATCTCCACCAGGTCACCGGCTTCCCAGCTGGCAGGCGCCTCTGGGCGCAGGCCTAGCAGGTACACCGGTTGGCCCTGACTGCCCGGGTTGAGCAGTTCGCGGTGCACCAGCGACCAGTTGCCAAAGCTCGGCGGTTGCCATGCAGCTACCGGCTGGGCACCGGTTAGTTGTGCCAGTTCCTGCTGCCACTGCTGCAGGGCAGCCTGGTCGGCGTTGTCCACTTCCACCGGGCTGAAGGCGCTGCTGGCACCGCGCTCACCCAGCCACGCCTGCAGGCGTCGAGCAAAGCCGCAGAAGTGCGGGTACTGGCGATCACCGAGGGCGAGCAGGGCATAGCTGAGGTCGTTCAGTACCCAGGGCTGGCCGAGCACCTTGCGCTCGAAGGCGCGGGCGCTGTCGGGGGCTTCGCCATCGCCGAACGTGCTGACCACGAACAGCGCACGGCGGGCCTGGCGCAGGTCGTTTTCGCCCAACTCGGCCAGGGCGCGCACTTGCACTGGCAGGCCGGCGGCTTGCAATTGCCCGGCACTCTGCCAGGCCAGCTGTTCGGCAAAGCCGCTTTGGCTGGCAAAACCGATCAGCCAGCTATCGCCACTGCCGTTGCTACTGGCGACGTTGCCACGGGCCTCACGTACCTGGCGCTTTTTGCGGCGACGGTCGAGGTACAGCAGCCAGCCGGTGACGAAGAACAACGGCATTGTCAGGCTGGCGATGGTGACGATGATGCGCCCCGGCAGGCCAAAGTACTCACCGACGTGCAGGGCGTAGACGCTTTGCAGCAGCTGGGCCTTGAAGGATTTGTCGGTGTAGCGGTCGTGGTTTTTCACCTGGCCGGTGGCCGGGTCCAGCACCAGGGTGTTGAAGGCGCGAGGGTGATCGGCGTTGTCCAGCAGGTAGAACAGGTTGGCCGGCTGGCCGCCAGCCGGTGGCAGGCGCAGGTTGTAGGCGGCAAGGCCTGGGCCTGCGGCGTCCTTGAGGTTGGACCAGATGGCGTCGTAGTCGACCACCAGCGGCGGGGCATTCTTGTCGACTTTCTGCGGCCCGTGGCGGCCACGGCCTTCGCCGCGCTTCTGCTGCTGGCCGGCCGCTGGCGCGTCGGCCAGCAGCTTGTTCAGGCCTTCGCGGTACCATTCGTAGGACCAGAACAGCCCGGTCAGGGCGAACAGCAGATAGAACAGCAGGCACCAGGTGCCGGCCACGGCGTGCAGGTCCCAGTTGAAGGCACGGCCTTTCTTGGCCCAGTCGAAGGTCAGCCAGGTGCGCCAGTCCAGCGCCTTGCGCGGCCAGCGCAGGTACAGGCCGGACAGGCAGAAGAACACCAGCATCAGGGTGCAGGCACCGGTGATCTGCCGGCCAGTGTCGCCCATGGCCAGGAAACGGTGCAGGTTGAGCATGAGATTGAAGAAGCCTTGCCCGGCTACTTCGCCTTTTAGTTCGCCAGTGTACGGGTCGGCATAGCGCAGCTCGCCACGGCGTTCGCCCGGTGGTGGCATGAAGAAGATGCGTGCGGCATTGCCTTCGCGCACGTCCACCCACAGCATCGACACTTTGTCATGTTGCTGGGCTTCGACCCGCTGCACCAGTTCGGCCGGTGGCAGCACGCCTTCGGCGCGCACTTCTACCTTGAGCACATCGGCATTGAACGCACGCAGCAGTTCTTCCTGGAACGAGTACAGGGCGCCGGTAATGCCCATCAAGGCCAGTACCAGGCCTGCGGTGATGCCAAAGAACCAGTGCAATTGGAACAGCGTCTTCTTCACCACATCGATCACCTTGTCTTACTGCCGCACACTGCGCGGCGTGCATTATGCCTTGATACGCAAAAGCCCCGCTCACAGGAATGAACGGGGCTTGAGGGTGTTTCGTCAGAAGTGGACGCTGGTGGTCAACAGTGCAGTCCGCCCGGCCGCCTGGTTGGCGAAGTGGGTGGAGAAGGCCTTGTCGTAGTACACCTCGTTGGTCAGGTTCTGCACGTTCAACTGCAGGTCGACGTTCTTGGTCAGCTTGTAGGCGGCCATGGCGTCGTAGCGTACGTAGCTGTCGACCATGGTGGTGTTGGCCACGCTGCCGTACACGTCATCCACGTAGAAGGCACCGCCACCGACGGTCAGCTTCGGCGTGATCGAGTAGGTCGTCCACAGGCTGGCGCTGTTGTTCGGTGTGTTCGGCAGCTGGTTGCCGTCGTTGGCCTTGCCCAGCGGGCCGCCGTCGATCTGGCGAGCCTGCATGTAGGTGTAACCGGCGAATACCTGCCATTTGTCGGTGATCTTGCCGCTGGCCGACAGTTCGATACCTTGCACGCGGGTTTCGCCGACGTTTTCGTAGGTGGTGGTGTCCACCTGGACGCGGGCGTTTTCCTTCTCGGTGCGGAACAGTGCGGCGGTCAGCGACAGGCGCTGGTCGAGCAGGTCCCACTTGGTGCCGATTTCGTAGTTGGTGGTTTCTTCCGGCTCCATGTCGCTGCTCAACAGGTTGCCGTTGCGGTCAGTGCTGTTTGGTGGCGGGTTGCCTTCCATGCCTTCGCCAAGCATCGCGCCTGGAGGTGTCGCGGAGGTGGCATAGGAAACGTAGATGCTACCGTTCTCGGCTGGCTTCCAGACCAGGCCAAGTTGGCCCGTTACGAATTCACTCTTGTCTCGACCTTTGGCTGCGATTCCTTTGGTGTTCACGACGGTCGCGCCAGCAGCGTCATAAGTACGGTACTGGGTGTCGAAGTGGTCGTAGCGCAGCCCCATGTTCAGCAGCCAATCAGGCGTTAGCTCCAGGGTGTCGAACACATACAGGGCGCGCGTAGTGCCTTTGGTATCGGTGCCGGCGTAGTTGCGCGAGATCGCGCCGTTCCATGGGTCGTCCGGGTTCGGGTTGCCCAGCGAGGTGCAGTTGTAGCCGCTGTTCGCGCCGATCAGGCTTGGGTTACAGGTGGTGGCGGTCGAGCCACGGGTATTGGTGTCGACGTTGTAGGTGGAGCGCTTGCTCTCTTCACGGCTCAGTTCGATACCGGTGGAGAAGCTGTTCTTCAGGCCGCCCAGGTAGAACTCGCCGAACAGGTCGGTCTGGTTGGTGGTGGTGGCGGTGTTGCCGACACGGGTGTTGGCACGGCGCCAGACGCTACCGTTGTTGACGTTGCCCTTGCTGTCGTCAGGCTGGGTCAGGATGTAGTCCTGCATGCTGTTGCCGTGACGCAGGGTGTTCTTGATGGTCAGCGAGTCGGTCAGGTCGTGCTCGATGGCGAAGGTGGCGATGTCCACGCGGCTCTTGCGGAAGTCACGACCGGTCAAGCCATAGAAGTTATCGCTGTCGCCGCCGTCGTCCGGTTTGCTCGGGTGCGCCGAGGTGCGTCCACCGCTGCCATTGGTCGGAATGCTGTACGGGATGCCCGAATCCGGCAGGTCGTCGCTTTCCAGGTGGTAGTAGTCGAGGTTGACGCGGGTCGGGGTGCCCAGGCCGAAGGCCAGCGATGGGGCGATACCCCAGCGGTCGTAGTTGACCTTGTCGCGGCCGGCGACGTTGCTTTCGTGGGTCATCAGGTTCAGGCGGCCGGCAACGGTGTCGCTGAATTGGTAGTTGCCGTCGAAGGTGTAGCGTTGGGTCTGGTCGCTGCCCCAGGTCCAGGCGCCGTCCAGCGAGTTGCCCAGGTGCGCACGCTTGCTCACCAGGTTGATGGTGCCGCCGGCCGCGCCGCGGCCACCGATGGCCGAGTTCGGGCCCTTGGCCACTTCAACCGATTCGATGGCAAAGATTTCGCGGGTTTGTGCGCCAGTGTCACGCACGCCATCCAGATAGGTATCGCCTTGGGCGTCGAAGCCGCGAATGAACGGGCGGTCACCTTGCGGGTTGCCGCCTTCGCCGGCACCAAAGGTGATGCCCGGCACAGTACGCAAGGCGTCCTGCAGGGTCAGGGCATTGGTGTCCTTGATCACTTGCTGCGGGATCACGGTGACCGAGCGCGGGGTGTCCACCAGCGGCGCGGTGTACTTCTGCGAGGCGGCCTTCTCGACCTTGTAATCGGTGCTGGCTTGTTCAGCCTTGCCGTTGACGCTGGTGGCATCGAGGGTAATGGCGCTGCTGGCGGCCGGGTCGGCGGCATACACCGACGAGGCGCTAAGGGCGACACCGATGGCAGACACGATCAGGCGTGGCGAACTCACTGCAGATGGTACGTACTGGCGCATTGCTTAGGACCTTCCCCAAGGTGTTGAGGCGGCGGATACTAATGTAAGCAATTGTGACTAACAATTGAGAGTCGTTACCATTCGTGAAGAATTTACAATCTTTACAATTTGCCCTTACGGTTTCATACAGCTGAAACGTCTTAAGCGGCGAACGGGGCTTGTGCAGCGCAAAAGGGAATCAATATCATTGGCGCCTTTACATTTCCTAACGGTGCTGCCGCCATGCTGCTTCACATCCCAGGCCTGTTCGACGCTGATGAACTGGCCCGTATCCGCGAGGCGCTGGAGCAGGCCGACTGGGCCGATGGCAAGGTCACGGCTGGTTATCAGTCGGCCAAGGCCAAACACAACCTGCAGTTGCCGGAAGGGCACGCGCTGGCCAAGGAGATCGGCTCTGCGCTGATCGACCGCTTGTGGAAAACCCCGCGCTTCATGTCTGCAGCGTTGCCGCACAAGGTGTTCCCGCCGCTGATCAATTGCTACCGCGAAGGTGGCAACTTCGGTTTCCACATCGACAACGCCCTGCGCCAGCCCAAGGGCAGCCCGGAGCGGGTGCGTACCGACCTGTCTTCCACGCTGTTCCTCAGCGACCCAGACAGCTACGACGGCGGTGAGCTGGTGATTCAGGACACCTATGGCGTGCAGCAGGTCAAGCTGGCCGCCGGTGACCTGGTGCTGTACCCCGGCACCAGCCTGCACAAGGTCAACCCGGTGACCCGTGGGCAGCGCTATGCCGCATTCTTCTGGACCCAGAGCCTGGTGCGCGAGGACAGCCAGCGGGCACTGCTGTTCGAGATGGACAACGCCATCCAGCAACTGACTGCCGATGTGCCAGACCATCCTTCGCTGCTGCAACTGACGGGCACCTACCACAACCTGCTGCGCCGCTGGGCTGAGGTCTGAGCCGTGTCCTATCTGTTGCGACGTGAAGAAGTGGTGGATGTGGCCGGCTTGCAGGCCATGCTCGAAGAAAGCCCCGGCAAGGCCGCCCAGGCGATCTTGGCGGCGGCGGGGCAGGGCGCGGTCGAGGCGCAGTTGCTGTTGGGGCAGATCCTGCTGGATGGCCGCGGTATTGAAGAAGATGCAACCGTGGCCCGGCGTTGGTTTGGCATTGCCGCACAGGGCGGCAGTGCCATGGCGCACAACATGCTCGGGCGTTGCCTGGAACATGGCTGGGGTGGCGAGGTGAGTTTGTCGCAAGCGGCCGTTCACTATGCGCGTGCCGCCGACGCGGGGCTGGACTGGGGCCTGTACAACCTGGGCAACCTACTGGCGACCGGGCGCGGTGTGCCGGCCAATCAGGGGCAGGCACTGATGTGCTACGAGAAGGCTGCGCAAATGGGGCATGCCAAGTCGATGAACCTGTATGGGCGTTACCTGGAGCAGGGCATTGCCACGGCGCCCAGCCCGGCGCGGGCGGTACGCTGGTATCGGCGTTCGGCCGAGGCGGGGGATTTCCGTGGGATGTTCAGCCTGGCGCTGGTGCTGGTCGAGCGTGGGCAACTGGCCGAGGCTGGGCAGTGGCTGGAACACGCGCGGGTTGAAGGGAACATGAACTTCCTGCGCGCTGCGTTGGTAACCTTGCAGGCCGCCGGGCCGGTGTTGATGGCTTTTGCGGCGCGGTATGCCGAGGAGATCGAGCGGCGCGGGGCGTGATGGCGCGGCCCGAAGGGCTGCCCGGTACCTGTGGGCGCCGGTAGCCGTTCCACATTACCTTCGGTGCGCGTGATGATCATGCTGAAAGCCCATTTCCCGAGGGGCTGACATGTCATTCATTCAAGAACGTTCTTTCATTGCCACGCTGACTTCCACTACGCCTGGCTACCAGGGCATTCTCGATTCTGTCGAGTTCAAAACTATGCCTGCCTCGCGTTGTAACAACTGGCTCACCGTTGCATCACCGTATTCAGTCCGGGCACAGCAACGCTTTTGGTTTGGTTACTTCGAGGGCGACAGGCCTGGCTACAGGATTGTCACCGTGGAGTCGGAGGCGGGGGCGTCCCATCGTGATACCTGGGACCTGGGCAGCGGAAATTGCGTGGGTTACTACCCGAAAGTCGCCAAGCCATTGTTATGGCGCATTTGGGTCAGTGGCCAAGCGCTGGCGATCCCAGAGGTTTCCGAGTATTCAGGGGTGACGATTGCCGCAGTTGGTAGCGTACCGCTGGGGGTTCGTGATCGTAAATCGTGGGAGGATCACTATGTCAGCGCAGGTGCGCCGAACAAACTGATCATGCAGATGTGTATCAGCGAGGTGAACGTGCCGTACTTCGACAGCTATTCAATGTTTCGGCGCTGAGCGAGCATTGAAAACGGGGCCTTGCGGCCCCGTCTTGCATTACAGGTAGTAAGCCTTCAGCGGCGGGAAACCGTTGAATTCCACTGCGCTGTAGCTGGTGGTGTAGGCGCCGGTCGACAGCCAGTACAGGCGGTCACCGATGGCCAGGTTCAACGGCAGGCCGTACTTGTAGTTCTCGTACATGATGTCGGCGCTGTCGCAGGTCGGGCCGGCGATGACCACTTCTTCAGCTTCGCCTTTTTTCTCGGTCCAGATCGGGAACTTGATGGCTTCGTCCATGGTTTCGATCAGGCCGGAGAACTTGCCCACGTCGGTGTAGATCCAGCGCTCGACGGCGGTACGCGACTTGCGCGCCACCAGCACCACTTCGCTGACCAGGATGCCGGCGTTGGCGATCAGCGAACGGCCTGGCTCCAGGATGATTTCCGGCAGCTCGTCACCGAAGTCTTCCTTGAGGAAGCGAATGATTTCTTCAGCGTAGGTTTCCAGGCTGTTGGTGCGGGTGATGTAGTTGGCCGGGAAGCCGCCACCCATGTTGATCAGCTTCAGCTCGATGCCGTCTTCTTCTTTCAGGCGCTCGAAGATCACCTTGACCTTGGCGATGGCGGCGTCCCACACGCTGATGTCACGCTGCTGCGAGCCCACGTGGAAGGAAATGCCGTAAGGTACCAGGCCCAGGTCGCGGGCGAGGATCAGCAGGTCCATTGCCATGTCGGTCTGGCAGCCGAACTTGCGGGACAGCGGCCAGTCGGCAGTGGTGGAGCCTTCGGTCAGGATACGCACGTACACTTTCGAGCCCGGTGCGGCCTTGGCAATGTTGCGCAGGTCGGCTTCGGAGTCGGTGGCGTACAGACGCACGCCCTTCTCGTAGAAGTAGCGGATGTCCTTGGACTTCTTGATGGTGTTGCCGTAGCTGATGCGGTCGGCGCTGACGCCACGGTCCATCACCTTGTCCAGTTCGTAGATCGAGGCGATGTCGAAGCTCGAACCTTTCTCTTTGAGCAGGTCGATGATCTCGACGGCCGGGTTGGCCTTGACCGCGTAGTAGACCTTGGCGAATTCGAAACCGGCGCGCAGGTCGTCATAGGCCTGGCTGATCATCTGGGTATCGATGAGTACGAACGGGGTTTCCTGCTTGTCGGCGAACGCCTTCATTTTCTGGAAGGTGTCACGCGCGAAATAGTCTTCGACCTGGATCGACATGCTCAGGGACTCCATGGGCAAACTGAAAGATTAAGTGGCTGCAAACTGAACGTCCTCCGTATCCCCACTTTGGTTCGCCTACTCAGTACTTGAGCCGGATGGATCGTTTCCAGCATGGACGTTCGGCGCGCACTTTAGGGCGTGAAGAATGCAGAATCAACAGGCAATCCGGGCGTGATCGGCGTGGATCGACGACCAGCCATTTGAATAACCGACTCGTGTGACCGGCTGATGTTCCCCACGATGTTTCAAGCGTAAAAAATTGTGGAATGGACCCTGTCGGCCCCCGCGCGGGTAAACCCGCTCCCACAGGGTTTTTGCTGTTCCTGTGCCTGCATGTCTACCCGTGAAGGGGGCGTAGGTGTTCATATTTATGGCCACATTTTCCTGGTACCCACGTACAGGAAATGGCCCATAAATTTTTTGTTACCGACTGGCGGATTTGCTGGTTTTGATGAGAAACATTACTATTCGCACCCTTATCCGCCTCCCTGATGACCCAGACCGTGTCCGGACACAAAGGCTTCTTCGACCATTACCATGAGCTTATAGGCACCTGGACGCGCAAGCTGCGCTGTCGTCAGCAGGCCGAAGACCTCACCCATGATGCCTTTGTCCGGGTACTGGAAAACCCGCGCGAGCAGGTCGAGCAGCCACGCGCCTACCTGCACCAGACCGCACGCAACATTGCCGTGGATGGTTTTCGCCGCGAAGACCGCCGCCAGGCCCTGGCGCTGGAAGCCTTTGACGAGGGCAGCACCGGCAGTGGTGACCCAGAGGCCTACGTGCATGCGCTGGAGCTGGCCGACAGCGTCGAGCGGGCATTGGCCGAGTTGCCGCTCAACTGCCGGCAGGTGTTCATCTGGCAGAAGCTCGAAGGCCTGACCCAGGCCGAGATCGCCGAGCGCATGGGGTTGAGCAAGAACATGGTCGAAAAGTATATGATCCGCACGCTCCGGCATTTGCGTGAGCACTTGGATGTGTCGGCATGATGAGTCAGGAGACCTTTTCGATGAAACAGCACGGTACCGATACCGTCCGCGAGCAGGCGGCCGCATGGTTTGCCCGCGTGCAGGATGCGCCTCGGGATGCCGGGCTGCAGAAACAGTTGCGTGCCTGGCTGGCGAGCGACGAGCGCCACCGGGAAGAATACGAACACCTCGACCGCGTGTGGCAGGCCGCCGCTTTCATTCCACGCCAGCGCCTGGAGGCGCTGTGCCAACCAGACCCGGTGCAGCAGTTGCCACGTCGGCGGTTCGTGCGCCAGGCGTTGGCCGCCAGTGTCGCGGTATTGGCACTGGGCCTGGGTTGGGGCGGTTGGCACTATCAGCATCTGAACCATCAGGGCAGCTTGCAGACGGCTTTCAATGAGCGTCGTCAGGTCGAACTGCCGGATGGCTCGCAGCTGGAGCTCAATGGCAGTACACAGGTGCAGGTCGACTTCAGTGCCGGCCAGCGGCATATTCGCCTGAATGCCGGTGAGGTCATGTTCAGCGTCGCCCACGACAGTGACAGGCCGTTCGTCATCGACACCGCTCAAGGCCGCGTGACGGTAACCGGTACCCGCTTTGACGTGCGCCTGGACCCGGCCAGCACCCGTGTGGCGGTGGAGCAGGGTTCAGTGCGTGTGCAGGGCAAGGGTGCCTCGTTGGCGCAGCTCACGGCAGGGCAGGGCTCGCATATCGATGCACAAGGCCTGGTCACCGCACCCTACGCAGTCAATGCCGCCACTGTGACGGCCTGGCGCCAGGGCAAGCTGGTGTTCGACAACGCCACCCTCGCCGAAGTCGTGGCCGAAGCCTCGCGCTACCGTAGCCAGCCATTACGGGTCGCCCCTGGTAAAGTCGCCCAACTGCGCCTGTCCAGCACCTTCAATGTCGATGACACCGACGCCCTGTTGCGGGCCTTGCCGAGCATCCTCCCCGTGGCCATCAAGGCCCATGAAGACGGCTCCAGCGAAATAATCGCGAAATAGATTCAGGTTTTTTTTCGCTCGTTCGTCTTCCTCGCCAGCTGCAACTGCCAAGCATTTCCATTTGCATGCGGTTGGCGTTTATTCCGCTCTCCAGGATGTTTCGACGACGTGAACAACAACAAACCCTTCCCACGCTTGCGCGCCTTGGCGCTGGCCCTGGCGGTCAGTGCCGTGGCCGTCAACAGCCAGGCCGCAGAGGCCGGCAACACCATCCAGATCCAGGCCCAGCCGTTGGGCTCGGCGCTGACCCAGCTCGGTCAGCAGACCAGCCTGCAGCTGTTCTTCAGCCCCGAGCTGGTCGCCGGCAAGCAGGCCCCTGCGGTGTCCGGCAACCTGGCGCCGGTGCAGGCGCTGCAACAGTTGCTGCAAGGCAGCGGGCTGACCTTCGAGATGTCCCAGGACACCGTTGTAATAAAGCCTCTGCCGACCACCCTTGAGCTGGGCAGCGGCAGCCTGGAGCTGGCACCCACCGACATTAAAGTGGTCGGTGACTGGCTGGGTGATGCCCAGCAAAGCGTGGTGCAGAACCACCCTGGCGCACGCACCGTGGTGCGCCGCGAGGCGATGGTGGAGAAGGGCGCAATGAACGTGCGCGACGTGCTGCGCGGTATCCCCGGCGTGCAAGTGCAGGACTCCAACGGCACCGGCGGCAGCGACCTGTCGCTGAACGTGGGTGTGCGTGGCCTTACTTCGCGCCTGTCGCCGCGCTCCACGGTACTGATCGATGGCATCCCGGCTGCTTTCGCACCGTATGGTCAGCCACAGCTGTCGATGGCGCCGATTTCCTCGGGCAACCTCGACAGCATCGACGTGGTGCGGGGGGCCGGCTCGGTGCGCTATGGCCCGCAAAACGTCGGTGGGGTGATCAACTTCGTGACCCGGGCAATCCCCGAGAAAGCCTCGGCGGAGTTGTCTACCACCCTGGAAACCTCCCAGCATGGCGGCTGGAAACACACCGAGTCGGCCTTCGTCGGCGGCACGGCGGACAACGGCATGGGCGTGGCGCTGCTGTACACCGGGGTTAACGGCAACGGTTACCGTGAAAGCAACAACGGCAACGACATCGACGACGTCATCCTCAAGACTCACTGGGCGCCCACCGACGTCGACGAGTTCTGGCTCAACTTCCATTATTACGATGGCCGTGCCGACATGCCCGGCGGTTTGACCCAGGCCCAGTACGACAGCAACCCGTACCAGTCCCTGCGCGACTACGACTACTTTGCCGGCCGGCGCAAGGATGTATCGTTCAAGTGGCAGCGCCAGCTCGACGATGCCACCCAGTTCGAAGTGCTGACCTACTACACCGACAGCTTCCGCGGCAGCGCCATCGCCTCGCGGGACATGAAGACCCTGTCGTCGTACCCGCGCAACTACCACACCTTCGCCATCGAACCCCGCGTCTCGCGAATCTTCTTCGCTGGCCCGACTACTCAGGAAGTCAGCGTGGGCTATCGCTACCTGAAGGAAGCGATGCGCGAGCAATCGACGCGCCTGGCGCTGATCGACAACGTGCCCACGTATACCCCGACTTCCGATGGCCACGTGTTCCAGGACCGCAGCGGCGGCACCGAGGCCAGTGCCTACTACATCGACGACAAGATCGACGTGGGTAACTGGACCATCACCCCTGGCGTCCGGTTCGAGCACATCAACACCGATTGGCGCGACCGCCCGGTGCTGGATGCCAACAACCGCCCGGTGCCGGAGAAGAAGCGCAGCATCACCAGCAACGAGCCGCTGCCGGCGCTGAGCGTGATGTACCACATCTCCGATGCGTGGAACGTGTTCGCCAACTACGAGACTTCGTTCGGCAGCCTGCAGTACTTCCAGTTGGGCCAGGGCGGTAGCGGCAACAACACGGCCAATGGCCTGGAGCCGGAGAAGGCCAAGACCTACGAAATCGGCACGCGCTATGACGATGGCGGCTTTGCCGGTGAGCTGACCGCGTTCTACATCGACTTCGATGACGAGCTGCAGTACATCAGCAACGATGTGGGTTGGACCAACCTCGGCGCCACCAAGCACCAGGGTATCGAGGCCTCGGTACGTTATGACCTGGCCGGGCTGGACCCGCGCCTGGACGGGCTGTCGGTGAGTGGTGGCTACACCTACACCCGTGCAACCTATGAAGGGGATATTCCGGGCTTCAAGGGGCGTGACCTGCCGTTCTATTCACGCCAGGTGGCTACTGCCGGGGTGCGTTACGCGGTCAACCGCTGGACCTGGAACCTGGACGCCTACGCCCAATCCAAGCAGCGTGCGCCGGGCACCGGGATCAATGCCGATGGCAGCTTCAATGGCGACTACATTACCGAGCCGAGTGCCGATGGGCAGTATGGCGATATTCCGGGCTATGTGACCTGGCATGCCCGTGGCGGGTATGAGTTCGGGCCAGAAATGTCCAACCTGAAGCTGGCGGCGGGGGTGAAGAACCTGTTCGACAAACAGTACTTCACCCGCTCCAGCGACAACAATGCCGGCATCTATGTGGGTGAGCCGCGGACCTTCTATGTGCAGGCCAGTGTAGGGTTCTGACACCGCGTCGCCTGATTCGCGGGCAAGCCCGCTCCCACAGGATTGCGCAAAGCCTAGGGTAAGCGCGAGCCCTGTGGGAGCGGGCTTGCCCGCGAAGAGGCCGGTTCAGGAAATCACTGCTTCAGCCGGCGACACGATCGAAGTCTTCGCCCCGCGCGACCTTCCTGAACTCAGGTAGGCCGCAATCGACTCCTGCGTCACCTCGCCCAAAAACACCTGTTCGGCATCCAGCACTGGCAACCACGCCCGGTTGAACTCGTACATGCGCGACAGCAGGATGCGCAAATGTTCATCGTGCGATGCCGTGGCATTGAACGGCCGTAGGAAGTCGCCACAGGTGCCTTGCTGGCGGTGCATGTCGCGCCGGCGCACATAGCCCAGCGCCTTGTTCTGCGCATCGGTCACCACCACATAGCGGCGGTCGTGTTCATCAAGCAGTTCCAGTGCATCGTTTACAGGCGTTTCCGGGCTTACCGACGGCGCGTTGTCTGCGGCATCCTCGGCACGCACCAGCAGCAGGCGCTTGAGGGTGCTGTCCTGGCCAACGAAGTTGCTGACGAACTCATCGGCCGGGTGGGCCAGCAGGGTGTCCGGGTGGTCCAGCTGCAACAGCTTGCCGGCACGGAAGATGGCAATCTTGTCGCTCAGCTTGATCGCTTCGTCGATGTCGTGGCTGACCATGATCACCGTCTTGTTCAGCGCCCGCTGCATTTCGAAGAACTCGTTCTGGATCATTTCGCGGTTGATCGGGTCGACCGCGCCGAACGGCTCGTCCATCAACAGTACCGGTGCTTCGGCAGCCAGCGCGCGGATCACGCCAATGCGCTGCTGCTGGCCACCGGAAAGTTCGCGTGGGTAGCGCTGCAGGTACTGTTTAGGTTCGAGCTTGATCATGTGCATCAGCTCGCGGGCGCGTTCATGGCACTTTTGCTTGTCCCAGCCAAGCAGGCGCGGCACTACGGTGATGTTCTCTTCGATGGTCATGTTGGGGAACAAACCGATCTGCTGGATCACGTAACCGATGTGCCGGCGCAAGGTCACTTCGTCCAGCCCGGTGGTGTCTTCGCCATTGATGAACACTTGGCCGGAGGTCGGTGTGATCAGGCGGTTGATCATTTTCAGCGTGGTGCTCTTGCCGCAGCCCGAAGGGCCGAGGAACACGCAGATTTCCCCTTCGTTGACCGTAAGGCTTACCGAGTCGACGGCTTTGACGTCCTTGCCGTTGACGTTGAAGGTTTTGCTGAGGTTCTTCAGTTCGATCATGAGCGCAGTCCTTCTGGAGTCAGGGCACGTTGCAGGGTTTGCAGCAGCAGGTCGGCGATGATGGCCAGCAGGCTGACCAGCACGGCGCCGACCAGCAGCATCGACATGTCGCTGCGGCTGATGGAGGTGAGGATGAGCACGCCCAGGCCACCGGCGCCGATGGTGGCGGCAATGGTCATGACGCCAATGTTCATCACCACGGCGGTGCGCACACCGGCGAGAATCACTGGTACGGCGATGGGCAGCTCGACCATGCGCAGGCGCTGGCCGAAAGTCATGCCGATGCCGCGTGCGGCTTCACGGATTCCGGGCTCGACATTGGTCAGGGCCAGGTAGGTGTTGCGCAGGATTGGCAGCAGCGAATACAGGAACACCGCAGTAATCGCCGGCAACGGCCCCAGGCCCTGGCCGAACTTGGAGTAGAACGGCAACAGCAAGCCGAACAGGGCGATAGAAGGGATGGTCAACAGCACCGTGGCGCTGGCTTGCAGCGGGCCTGCGAGGGTTGGGAAGCGGGTCATCAGGATGCCCAGCGGAACCCCCACGAGGATTGCCAGGCTTACGGCAATGCCCACCAGGGTGATGTGCTGCCAGGTCAGTTGCAGCACCTGTGCCCAGTCCAGGTGGCTGAAGGTATCGATCAGGTTCATGGCTGGCCCTCGCTGTTCAGTGGGTGCTCACGCAGGAAAGTGGTGGCCACGGCGGTGGGGTTCTGGTGCTCGACATCGACCTTGGCGTTGAGCTGGCGCATGGTTTCGTCGTCCAACTGCTCGGCCAGCGGCTTGAGCAGGGCGACCAGCTGCGGGTTGGCGTCGAGCACGGCTTTGCGCACAACGGGTGCTGCGGTGTAGTCAGGGAAGTAGTGCTTGTCGTCTTCCAGCAGCTTGAGGTCGAAGGCGTTAAGGCGGCCGTCGGTGGTGTACACCAGGCCGGCGAACACCTGGTTGTTGCGCATGGCGGTGTACACCAGGCCCCCGTCCATCTGGCGGATATTGCGCCGGTCCAGCGGCAGGCCGTACATCTCGCGCAGGCCGACCAGGCCGTCGGGGCGGTTGGCGAACTCGGTGTCCAGCGCCACCAGGTGGGTACGCTGGCTTTCGTCGCGCAGCACCTGGTTGAGGTCGCTGATGGTGTTGACCTGCGGGTAGGCGTCAGCCACTTGCTTGGGCAGGCCCAGCGCGTAGGTGTTGCTGAACTTCGACGGGGTCAGCCAGATCAGGTCCTTTTTCGCATCCAGCGCCTTCACCCTGGCGAAGGTGGCTTCGGCACTGGGCATGCGCTCATCGATGTGGTTGTACGACACCAGCGACACGCCGGTGTATTCCCACATCAGGTCGAGCTGGCCGGTTTCCTGGGCCTGGCGCGCGATGTTGCTGCCAAGGCCGGTGGTGACGCGTACGTCGAAGCCGTTGGCGCGCAGGTATTGCGCGGTGATTTCGGCAAGCACGGTCTGTTCGGTGAACACCCGCGCGCCGATGCGGATCAGCGGTTTTTCCGCCGCCTGGGCAAATCCTGCGAACAGCAGGGCCGCGCCCAGCAGCAAGGCGATTCTCTTCTTCATAACGTTCCCTATCCTTATTGGGCCAGGCCACGTTCCAGCCAGCGCTTGCTGGAGAAACTCACCGCGGCATCCAGCACCAACGCCAGCAGTGCGGTGCACGCGGCACCCAGCAGCAGCTGCGGCTGGTTGTTCAGGGCGATGCCGGGGAAGATCAGGCTGCCCAGGCTGTTGGCGCCAATCAGGAACGCCAGCGGTGCGGTACCCACGTTCAGCGCCAGGGCCACGCGTACACCACCGACGATGATCGGCACCGCGTTGGGCAGTTCCACCTGCCACAGTTGCTGGCGCGGGGTCATGCCGATGCCGGTGGCGGCTTCCTTGAGCGAGGCGGGGACGTTTTTCAGGCCCTCGTAGGTGTTGCGCACGATAGGCAGGAGGGAGGCGAGGAACAGTGCGAAGATCGCAGGCCCGGCGCCGATGCCCAGAATACTCAGGGCGATGGCCAGAACGGCCAAGGGGGGGATGGTGTTGCCAACGTTGAAAAACTGCATGAAGCGCTCGGCTTTGTCGACCCGGTGCGGTCGACTCAACGCAATGCCGGCGGGGATGCCCACGGCCAACGCCGCCGCCATCGAAGCCAGCACCAGTATCAGGTGCGCTTGCAGGTAGAACCCAAGATCGTCGCGATAACGCGCGATCGTGTCGATGCCGATCCAGTGGATCAGCAGGGCCAGGATGACGAGCACGGTGGCGCATCCCAACAGCCCTTTACCGTAGCGTTTAGCCACAGGCGGACTCCTTGTGTTGTCGGCGAGCACACTTCTTTTTTGCCGGCCAGTCCTGGCGGCGATTGGTGTGTTCGCGAGTAGCAGCGTGACGCACGCCGAAGGCTGCGATCAGGCCATGAGCCGAACCCCGTCGGGCCCGAAAATGCTGATGAAACCAGTCCCCAACCGAAGCGGGTTGCAGGGGAGTGGACGTCTCCGTGGGCGTAAAGGTTCCCATCTGAGGCGGCATTTGGCCAGCGTTAATCACTGGGTGGTGGGTTTTTTGGCGAGAAAAAACAGCGGCTTAATGCACTGTAGGCGTTGAAATAACTGCGCTGCGGCCATCTGTCGTGATAAAGCGATTGCCTGTTGAATTTGTTGTGCCTGTCCCGGCCCCTTCGCGGGCACGCCCGCTCCCACAGGGCTCTCTATTGTCCTCAAGCCTTTTGCAGAACCTGTGGGAGCGGGCGTGCCCGCGAAAGGGCCGGGACAGGTGTCACTGGTTCAGCAAGTTTTGGTCTGGGCCCAACTTCAGGTATGATATCGCCCCTTTTTGAATCCCCCAGTCAGGCGATTTCCCATGACCAACCAGGCCGCCGAAGTCGCGAAGCGCCGCACTTTCGCAATTATTTCCCACCCCGACGCTGGTAAGACCACCATCACCGAGAAGCTGTTGCTGATGGGCAAGGCCATTGCCGTCGCCGGTACCGTGAAGTCGCGCAAGTCCGACCGCCACGCCACCTCCGACTGGATGGAAATGGAGAAGCAGCGCGGCATCTCCATCACCACCTCGGTGATGCAGTTCCCGTACCGCGAGCACATGATCAACCTGCTCGACACCCCCGGCCACGAAGACTTCTCGGAAGACACCTACCGCACCCTGACCGCGGTGGACTCGGCGCTGATGGTGCTCGACGGCGGTAAAGGTGTAGAGCCGCGTACCATCGCCCTGATGGACGTGTGCCGCCTGCGCGACACACCAATCGTCAGCTTCATCAACAAACTCGACCGAGACATTCGCGACCCGATCGAGCTGCTCGACGAGATCGAAGCCGTTCTGAAGATCAAGGCCGCGCCAATTACCTGGCCGATCGGTTGCTACCGCGATTTCAAGGGCGTGTATCACCTGACCGGTGACTACATCGTGGTGTACACCCCAGGCCACGGCCACGAGCGCACCGAAGCCAAGATCATCCAGAACCTGGACTCGGACGAAGCCCGCGCCCACCTGGGCGACCAGTACGACTCGTTCGTCGAGCAACTGGAGCTGGTGCAGGGCGCCTGCCACGAGTTCAACCAGGACGAGTTCATCAACGGCCAGCTCACCCCGGTGTTCTTCGGTACCGCATTGGGCAACTTCGGTGTCGACCACGTGCTCGACGCGGTAGTCGACTGGGCGCCGCGCCCGCTGGGCCGTGTTGCCCACGAGCGTACCGTGGAGCCTGTGGAAGAGAAGTTCACCGGTTTCGTGTTCAAGATCCAGGCAAACATGGACCCGAAACACCGCGACCGTATCGCCTTCATGCGTATCTGCTCGGGCAAGTACGAGAAGGGCATGAAAATGCGCCACGTTCGCCTGAACAAGGACCTGCGTATCGGCGATGCGCTGACCTTCTTCTCCTCCGAGCGCGAGCAGTTGGAAGAGGCCTTTGCCGGTGACATCATCGGCCTGCACAACCACGGCACCATCCAGATCGGCGACACCTTCACCGAAGGCGAGGCGCTGGGCTTCACCGGTATCCCGCACTTCGCTCCGGAGCTGTTCCGCCGCGTTCGCCTGAAGGACCCGCTGAAATCCAAGCAACTGCGTCAGGGCCTGCAGCAGTTGGCCGAAGAGGGTGCGACCCAGGTGTTCTTCCCGGAGCGCAGCAACGACATCATCCTCGGTGCGGTGGGTGTGCTGCAGTTCGACGTGGTCGCCAGCCGCCTGAAGGAAGAATACAAGGTCGAGTGCGCCTACGAGCCGATCACCGTATGGTCGGCGCGCTGGATCAGCTGCGATGACAAGAAGAAGCTCGAGGAATTCCAGACCAAGGCCATGGAAAACCTGGCCATCGACGGTGGCGGGCACCTGACCTACCTGGCGCCGACCCGGGTCAACCTGGCGCTGATGGAAGAGCGCTGGCCGGACATCAAGTTCCGCGCTACCCGCGAGCATCATTGAGTATTGGAGTTGGGGCCGCGAAGCGGCCCCATTTCAATTTCCGGCTTTGATGCTGGTCCAGATCCGCGTCCTGATGCGGTCGATCTTCGCCGGCATCGCCTCCAGCGCATACAGCTTGCCCATCACCTCGTCGCTCGGGTAAATCATCGTATTACCCTTCATCGCCGGGTCCACCAGCCCGTCCGCCTTGAGGTTGCCGTTGGCGTATTGCACATGGTTGCTGATGTTGGCCATCACTTCCGGCTGCAGCAGGTAGTTCATGTAGGCATACCCGGCCTTCTCATCCGGTGCATCGGCCGGCATGGCCACCATGTCGAACCACATCGGCGCGCCTTCCTTGGGTATCGAGTAACCCACCTTCACCCCGTTCTTCGCCTCTTCAGCCCGGTTTTTCGCCTGCAGCACATCCCCTGAGAAACCCACCACCACGCAGATATCGCCGTTGGCCAGGTCGCCGGTGTACTTCGATGAGTGGAAGTAGCTGATGTATGGCCGCACCTGCATCAACAGTGCCTTGGCCTTGTCGTAGTCGGCCGGGTTCTGGCTGTGGTGCGGCAGGCCCAGGTAGTGCAGGGCGATGGGCAGCAGTTCGGGGCCGTTGTCCAACACGGCGACGCCGCAGCTTTTCAGCTTGCTCATGTATTCGGGCTTGAAGATCAGGTCCCACGAGTCCAGTGGCGCGTTGTCGCCGAGCACAGCCTTGACCTTGTCGATGTTGTAGCCGATGCCGGTGCTGCCCCACAGGTACGGGAAGCCGTATTGGTTGCCCGGGTCGTTCACTTCCAGCGCCTTGAGCAGTACCGGGTTGAGGTTTTTCCAGTTGGGCAACTGCGACTTGTCCAGGCGCTTCAGCGCCTTGCCCTGGATTTGCCGGGCCATGAAGTGGTTGGAAGGGAACACCACGTCGTAGCCGGAGTTGCCGGTCATCAGCTTGCCGTCGAGGGTTTCGTTGCTGTCGTACACGTCGTACGTCGGCACGATGCCGCTGGCGAGCTGGAAGTTTTTCAGCGTATCGGGAGCGACGTAGCTGGACCAGTTGTAGATCTTCACCGTTTCAGCGGCGCTGGCCACGCTGGCGGCCAGCATCAGGGGTGCGAGAAGGAGCGTGCGCATGTCGGGTTTACCTTGCTTTGTCTGTTGTTATCGAAGGCAGGCGATCAGCGGATCAGAAAATTAGTACGTAGGTCTTGCGCACGGTCTCCTGGATGTCCCAGATGCCGGTGCTGTTGGCCGGTAGCATCAGTGCGTCTCCGGCTTCTATGTAGAGGGTCTCGCCACCGTCGGGGGTGAAGGTGCAGCGGCCCTTGATGAAATGGCAGAACTCCTGCTGCACGATCTGCCGCCGCCAGCGCCCGGGGGTGCATTCCCAGATGCCGGTTTCGACGCCATCGCTGCGCTCCACGCAGGTGACCGAGGCCACTGCAATGGGCTCGCCGAGCGGTACCGCGACGGGGTTGGAACTGTCCAGCACGGCGCTGGCGGTGTTCTTGAACTGGGTGATGCTCATGACCGGTGGATCCTGTGCAGGTGATAAGGGAAGTCAGTGCATGAAGCCTTCCATGAAGTCCGCAAGCGAGCTGGCCAGGCGCCGCCTCCACGGCGCGCTGGCGGGGTTGGCGAGGGTCCGGTCCTCGTGGACGAAACTTTGGATGATTGCGTTGTAGCCCAACCAACGGCAGGGCTCGGGCGGCCAGCTGGCCAGGCTGGAAAGCGGGCGGTTGTCGAGTACCCAGGGCTGTGCGGTCAGTTCGTTGTGCTGGTTGAGGATCAGCGCGGCCAGGGTGCGCCCGCCCAGGTTGGTGGCGCCCACGCCTTCGCCGCCGTAACCGCCAGCCAGGGCGATACCGCGTTGGCGGTCGCAAAGCATGTGCGGGCGGAAGCGCCGCGCCATGCCCAGATTGCCGCCCCAGGAGTGAGTGATGCGCACGTGCCTGAGCTGTGGGAACAGCTCGCCGAACAAGTAGCGACGCAGCTCGACTTCGTGCTCGTGGAGGTTGAAGTTTTCCCGCAGGCGTCCACCGAAGCGGTAACCTCCGCGGGCGCCGAACACCAGGCGGTTGTCGGCGGTGCGCTGGCCGTAGGTGACCTGGCGGCTGCTTTCGCTGAACGCTTGCCCCTGGCTCAGGCCGATCTGTGCCCAGGTGGCCTCCGGCAGCGGCTCGGTGGCCACCAGCAGGCTCTGTACCGGCAGCTGATGTTTGCCCAACGGCGGCAGGCTGGCAGCGTAGCCTTCCACGGCGGGCACCATCCACTGGCAGCGAATCCGTGCCAGTGGCGTACGCACCTCACCCGGCTGCCAGTCGATGGCCGGGGTGTTTTCGTAGATCGGTACACCCAGCGCCTCCACTGCCCGAGCCAGGCCGCGCACCAGTTTGGCCGGCTGGATAGTCGCGGTGTGCGGGCTGTAGATGGCGCCAAACGCATTACTGACCCGCAGCTGCGCGTCCAGTTGCTCGGGGCGTAGCCAGCGGTAGTCGTCCTCGGTCATGCCCTGGCGATACAAGTCGTCGAGGTATGCGCGCAGGCTGCGCTCCTGTTCCGGGTAGCGCGCAGCGCAGTACAGCACGCCACCTTTGCGGTAGTCGCAATCGATGCCTTCGCGTAGCAGCACGCTGTGCACTTCATCGGGAATACCGTGCAGCAGGTCGATGCTGGCACGGCGCTGTTGCGGCGACAGGGTGGCGAGCAGGCGGTCTTCGCCCAGCAGGTTACCCATCAGCCAACCACCGTTGCGCCCCGAGGCGCCAAAACCGGCGATGTTGGCGTCTATCACGGCGATGTTCAGCTGTGGCGCCTGGCGCTTGAGGTAGTAGGCGGTCCACAAACCGGTATAGCCGGCGCCAATGATGCACACATCCGCTGTCAGCTCTTCGCGCAGGGCCGGGCGGGCGCACAATGGCTCGTCAAGCTGGTCCATCCACAGGCTTAGTGTGCGCAGGGGTTGCATCGGGTTCGGCTCCACGTCCATCGAGGTCTGTGGGCGATCCTAGTGATGTCGGTAGGCGGCTGTCTTACGTGCGTGCACGCAGGGAAATTTGCTTCAGGTAGGCCTTGGGCGTGAGCCCGGTGTGTTCACGGAAGCACTTGTAGAACGCTGACAGCGAGTTGAAGCCGGCGCTGAACGCCAGCTCGTCGATCGTCGCCTCGACGCGGTCGTCGTCGAGGCTGGCCATCAGGTGCTGCAGGCGGGCCTGGTTGACGTAGCGGTAGAAGCTTTGCCCCAGCACTTGGTTCAGCAGGTAGGAGATTTGGTTGCGGCTATAGCCACTGGCGTCGGCCACTTGCTGCAGGTCCAGCTCCGGGTCCAGGTAGGGGCGCTGGCGCTGGAAGTAGTGCTCCAGGTCCTGGGCCATGGTCGACAACTGCCGGGGTGACAGGCCCAGGCGGCTGGTGGCCGGGCGTGGGCCGCTGCCGGCGTGGCCGCTGCCGTTCTGGCGAACAAGCGTGGCGTATTCGTTGACCCGCCAGATCAGCCCGTCTTTGACGGTGATGGCTTCGCTGGACTGGAACGCCACCAGGCCGTCGCCGCCCTGGACTGTGACCTGGTACTGGATGAACGCGGTGCAGCCATCGACGCGGATGCGGTCGCTGTGGACGATGTCTTCGCCGGCTTCGTGGGGCAGGCAGGCGCGTACGTAGTCGCGCAGCGCCTGGTAGCCGAGCACGCGGTTCTGGAAGAAGTCGTGGTACTGGATGTCGGGGTGGTACAGCGCGATGACGCCGTCGAGGTCGCGGTGCTTCCAGCACAGGTGGTAGCGCAGCACGGTGTCGGCGGTGAGCGGGGTTTGCTCGGGGCCGTCAGGAAGGGCGGTGGCGGTCATTGGGAGATAGTGCATTGCAGAACACCCAGGTGCAAGGGTGTGGATCCTGCATATTGCACGGTTCGCTCAAGCGGCCTTTGGAGTAAACCGTTGATTCATATGGATGTAATTTTTTGATACAGCTGGCATGAGGGCTGCACCTTTCTTGTCACCATCGAACAAGGAGAAAGGCCATGCGCTCGATACTGCTTTGGATGATTGGGGTGCCGATTCCGGTGATCATTCTGATCTGGTTCTTCATGCATTGAGAACCTGGGGCCGCAAAGCGGCCCCAGCTATCTAAAGGCTAAAGGAACTGCTCGGCATAGTGACAAGCCACCTGCCGCGTACTCACCTGCCGCAACGCCGGCACCTCTTTGGCACACCGTTCCGTCGCATACGGGCAACGTTTGTGAAATGCACACCCATCCGGCGGGTTCAGCGGGTTGGGCAGCTCCCCGACAATGCGGATCTTCGGCTTCAGCGGGTCGGGATGAATGGCCGGTGTCGCCGACAGCAGCGCCTGGGTATAGGGATGCAGCGGCTTCTCGTAGATATCCTCTTTAGGCCCCATTTCCGCCGGCCGCCCCAGGTACATCACCAGTACCTGGTCTGCCACATGCCGTACCACCGCCAGGTTATGCGAGATGAACACGTAGGCGGTGTTGAACTCTTTTTGCAAGTCCATGAACAGGTTCAGCACCTGCGCCTGGATCGACACGTCCAGCGCCGAGGTCGGTTCGTCCGCTACCAGCACCTTGGGTTGCAGCATCATCGCCCGCGCCAGGGCGATACGCTGGCGCTGGCCGCCAGAGAACATGTGCGGGTAACGCTGGTAGTGCTCGGGGCGCAGGCCAACCTGTTCCATCATCTTCTGCACCTTGTCGCGGCGCTCGGCTTTGCTCAGCGAGGTGTTGATCAACAGTGGCTCGGCCAGCTGGTCACCAATCTTTTGCCGTGGGTTGAGCGAGGCGTAGGGGCTCTGGAACACCATCTGCACATCGCGGCGCAGTTGCTTGCGCTCAGCCTTGCTGGCGCCTTTCACTTCGGTGCCATCAATTTGCAGTGAGCCGGACGATGGCTCTTCGATCAAGGTCAGGGCGCGTGCCAGGGTCGACTTGCCACAGCCGGACTCGCCGACCACGGCCAGAGTCTTGCCCGCCTCCAGTTCGAACGACACGCCATTCAGCGCACGGACCAGCGCGTGGCCCTTGAACAGCCCGCGGGAGACTTCGTAATGCCGGGTAAGCTCCCGGGCGGATAGAACGACGGCCATTACGCCACCTCCTGGTTCAGCGGGTAGAAGCAACGCACCAGGCTATGGGCCTGTGGGTCGAGAGGCGGGCGCTGGCGCCGGCATGTGTCCTGCACGTACGGGCAACGCGGCGACAGCAGGCAGCCGACAGGGCGGTCGTAGCGCCCAGGGACAATGCCAGGCAGGGTGGCCAGGCGTTCGGCGCCGATGCTGTGCTCGGGGATTGCTGCCAGCAAGGCTTCGCTGTACGGGTGGGCGGGCACGTCGAACAGCTCCGGCACCTGGCCCACTTCCACGGCTTGGCCGGCGTACATCACGCACACCCGCCTGGCGGTTTCGGCGACCACGGCAAGGTCGTGGGTGATCAGGATGAGCGCCATGTTGCGCTCTTTCTGCAGGTTGACCAGCAGCTCCATGATCTGCGCCTGGATGGTCACGTCCAGCGCGGTGGTCGGTTCGTCGGCGATCAACAGCTTGGGCTCGCCGGCAATCGCCATGGCTATCGCCACACGCTGGCTCATGCCGCCGGACAGTTGGTGCGGGTAAGCATCCAGGCGACTTTCTGCAGCCGGGATCTCGACTTTTTTCAACAGTTCGAGGGCACGCTGGCGCGCGGCCTTGCCCTTCAGGCCCAGGTGCTGGCGCAGCACTTCTTCGATCTGGAAACCCACGGTATAGCTGGGGTTGAGTGCGGTCATCGGGTCCTGGAAGACCATGGCGATATCCTTGCCAACCACTTTGCGTCGTTGCCGGCCGCTGAGCTTGAGCATGTCCGTGCCATCGAAGGTGAGGGCGTCGGCGGTAATACGCCCAGGGGCTTCGATCAGGCCCATCAAGGCCATCATGGTGACCGATTTGCCCGAGCCGGACTCGCCGACGATGGCCAGGATTTCGCCGGCCTCCACCGCCAGGTCCAGGCCGTCGACGACCGGTACCGCATTGGCGTCGCCGAAGCGCACGTTGAGGTTGTTGATCTGCAACAGTGACATGGCGTTCTCCTCAGGCGGCGTTCTTGAGTTTAGGGTCCAGCGCATCGCGCAGCCCGTCGCCCATCAGGTTGATTGCCAGCACACTGAGCAGAATGGTCAGGCCGGGCAGGCTGACCACCCACCAGGCACGCTCGATGTAGTCTCGGGCCGAAGCCAGCATGGTGCCCCACTCGGGGGTTGGCGGTTGTACGCCGAGGCCAAGAAAGCCCAGCGCGGCGGCGTCGAGGATGGCCGAGGAAAAACTGAGGGTGGCCTGCACGATCAGTGGCGCCATGCAGTTGGGCAGCACGGTGACGAACATCAGCCGTGGCAGGCTGGCACCGGCCAGGCGTGCGGCGGTGACGTAGTCGCGGTTCAGCTCGCCCATCACGGCGGCGCGGGTCAGGCGCACGTAGGAGGGCAGGGACACGATGGCGATGGCGATCACCGTATTGATCAGGCCAGGGCCGAGGATAGCGACGATGGCCACCGCCAGCAGCAGCGACGGCAACGCCAGCATCACATCCATCAGGCGCATGATCGATGGGCCGAGCAGTTGCGGGAAGAAACCGGCCAGCAGGCCGAGGAAAATGCCAGGGATCAGCGACATCACGACCGACGACAGGCCGATCAGCAGCGACAACCGTGCACCCTGAATCAGCCGCGAAAGCAGGTCGCGGCCAAGTTCGTCGGTGCCGAGGATGAACTGCCAGGTGCCGCCTTCCAGCCACACCGGCGGGGTCAGCAGGAAATCGCGGTACTGCTCGCTCGGGTCATGCGGGGCGACCCACGGCGCGAACAGGGCGCAGAACACCACCAGGCACATGAAGGCCAGGCCCATCACCGCGCCCTTGTTGCGCGCGAAGGCTTGCCAGAATTCTTTGTACGGCGAGGGGTAGAGCAGGCTCTGGTCCACCGGGCTGGCCGGCGACACGGATTTTGCAATCGGGCTAGTCATGGCAAGGGCCTCAGCGCTGATGACGGATGCGTGGGTTGGCCAGGCCGTAGAGGATGTCTACGACGAAGTTGACCAGAATCACCAGGCAGGCGATCAACAGGATGCCGTTCTGGACCACGGGGTAGTCACGGGCACCGATGGCTTCGATCAGCCACTTGCCGATGCCCGGCCAGGAAAAGATGGTTTCGGTCAGTACCGCACCGGCCAGCAGCGTGCCGACCTGCAGGCCGAATACGGTCAGCACCGGGATCAGGGCGTTGCGCAGGCCGTGCACGAACACCACGCGGGCTGGCGAAAGGCCTTTGGCGCGTGCGGTACGGATGTAGTCTTCGCGCAGCACTTCGAGCATCGACGAGCGGGTCATGCGGGCGATCACCGCCAGCGGGATGGTGCCGAGCACGATGGCCGGCAGAATCAGGTGCATCACCGCGTCCTTGAACGCACCTTCTTCGTCGCTGAGCAAGGTATCGATCAGCATGAAGCCAGTCTTCGGCTCGATGTCGTAGAGCAGGTCGATGCGCCCGGACACCGGCGTCCAGCCCAGGCTCACCGAGAAGAACATGATCAGGATAAGGCCCCACCAGAAAATTGGCATCGAATAGCCGGCCAGTGAAATGCCCATTACACCGTGGTCGAACAGCGAACCGCGCTTGAGTGCGGCGATCACCCCGGCCAGCAGGCCGACAATGCCGGCGAATAGCAAAGCGGCGAAGGCCAGCTCCAGGGTGGCTGGGAACAGGGTGAGAAACTCGTTCCACACACTTTCGCGGGTGCGCAGCGATTCGCCGAGGTCACCTTGGGCCAGCTTGCCGATGTAGTCCAGGTACTGGACCGGCAGTGGCTTGTTCAGGCCCAGGCGCTCCATGGCCTGGGCATGCATTTCGGGGTCGACCCTGCGCTCGCCCATCATCACTTCCACCGGGTCGCCGGGGATCAGGCGTATGAGCGCGAAGGTCAGCAAGGTGATGCCGAAAAAGGTCGGTATCAGCAGGCCAAGGCGCCGGGCAATAAAACTCAACATTGTCGGGGTTACCTCATCAGGCCGTGGGGCGATCAGCCCGGTACGGCAGTGCCGCCGGTGCCCGTGTGGGTTGCCGGCGGTCGTTGTTGTTCTACTTCACCTTGGTGGTGGCGAAGTTGTTGTTGGTCAGAGGGCTGATCACGTAGCCCTCAACGTTGTCACGCATGGCGGTGAACATCTTCGGATGGGCCATGCTGATCCAGGGTTGGTCGTCATCGTACACCTTCAATGCCTCGCTATAGAGCCTTGCACGTTCGTCGTTGTCGATCACCTCGCGGGCGCGGGTAATCAGTTCCTGGAATTTCGAGTTGCACCAGCGGGCGTAGTTCTCGCCGGTTTTGGCCGCGTCACAGCTGAGCAGCGGGGTAAGGAAGTTATCCGGGTCACCGTTGTCGCCTGCCCAGCCGGTGGACACCAGGTCCGCTTCGCCCTTCTTGGCGCGGCGCAGCATTTCCGCCCACTCCATCACGCGGACATCCAGCTTCAGCCCGATCTGTTTCAGGTCGGCCTGTAACATCTCGGCGGACAGGCGCGGATTAGGGTTGGTCATGCCGCCACCGTTGCGGGTGAACAGCGTGATCACCGTGCCTTCCGGAACGCCAGCTTCCTTGAGCAGGGCGCGTGCTTTGTCGAGGTCGCGCGGCGGGTTCTTGTTACTGGTGTTGTAACCGATCATGGTCGGCGGGTATGGATTGACGCCCACCAGCGCGTTGCCCTTGCCAAACAGCTGATCGACGTGGGTCTGGCGATCGAAGGCCATGTTGATGGCTTTGCGCACGCGCACATCGCTCAGGTATGGGTGCTCGGTATTCATGGCGATGTAACCGGTGACCAGCGCTTCGATCTCGGCCACCTTGAGCTTGGGGTCAGCCTTGATCGACGGCACATCATCCGGTTTGGGGTAGAGCGCGACCTGGCATTCGTTGGCGCGTAGCTTTTGCAGTCGTACGTTGCTATCGGTAGCGATGGCGAAGACCAGGGCATCGGCGGGTGGTTTGCCGCGGAAGTATTCGGGATTCGGTTTGAAACGGACCTGTGCATCCTTGTTGTAGCGCTGGAAGATGAACGGCCCAGTGCCGATCGGCTTGCTGTTCAGCTCGGCCGTTTTGCCAGCTTCGAGCAACTTGTCGCCGTACTCGGCGGAATAGATCGAGGTGAAGCCCATTGCCATGTCATGCAGGAACGGGGCTTCCGGGCGGGTGAGGGTGATCACCACGGTGTTGTCGTCGCTCTTGCTCACCGACTTGAGCAGTTCCTTGAAGGCCATGCTTTCAAAGTAGGGATAGCCCACGCTGGTCTTGTCATGCCATGGGTGATTCGGGTCAAGCTGGCGATTCAGGCTCCACAGCACATCGTCGGCATTGAATTCGCGAGTTGGCTTGAAGTAGTCGGTGGTGTGGAACTTCACCCCGTGACGCAGGTGGAAGGTGTAGGTCAGGCCGTCTGGCGAAATGTCCCAGCGTTCGGCCAGTGCCGGCTGGATGTCGGTGGTGCCGGGCTTGAAATCGACCAGGCGGTTGAACACGGTTTCGGACGATGCGTCGAAAGTGACCGCCGTGGTGTACTGAACAACGTCGAACCCTTCCGGGCTGGCCTCGGTACACACCACCAGTGGTTTGGCGGCCAGTTGCGTGGTGCTGCCCAGCACCAGGGCGGCCAGGGCCAGGCGTAGCGGTAGCGATTTCATGAAAGCTCTCTGCATGGGTTGAAGGCTCCCTGCTTGCATTGATTCCAGCGTAGTCGCCACGGCCCGCTGCGAAGTGGGCCGTGGCGCCGGCGGTCAGAGAATGTTGAATGGGATGGTGGTCACCACGCGGAACTCATCCAGGCTGCCATCACCCTGGGCCTTGCTGGCGCGGTGGGTGGTGTAGGTGGCGCGGATGCTGGTGTCTTTCAGCGGCCCGCTCTGCACCGCGTAACTGGTGCCGATCCCCCACTCGTAGTGGGTTTCGCCATCCAGGCCATTCACGTCGTAGGCTGTACCGCGATAGTGAGTGCCGTCGATGCCCCAGCCGCGGGCGTTGTACAGGTTGAACTTCAGGCCTGGTACGCCGTAGGGCGCCATGTTCAGTACGTAGGAGATCTTCAGCGATTTTTCGTTGGGGCCGTTGAAGTCCGACAGCAGTGAGTTGGCCAGGTAGATGCCGTTGGTTTCGTGCAGGTAGTCGAAGTACTCGTTACCGTTGACCTGCTGCCAGGAGGCACCGAGGGTGTGGGCCTGGTGGGTCAGGTCGAACGACAGGCTGTAGGTGTCGTTGTCGATCTTGCCCATTTTCTGACTGCCGGCGTCGACGGTCTTGTAGTAGTTCAGGCCGGTGCTCAGGCTGAGCACTGCGCTGTCGCCGAGCACGTGGTTGGCGCCGAAGTAGTACTGGTTCCAGAAATCGTCGACCTTGGTGGCGTACAGGCTGGTGCTCAGGCTCTTGAACGGCTGGTAGTTGATGCCGGCGGTGCTGGCGCGGTCGGTTTCCACGCCAGTGGCGCTGTATTCGCTGCGGAACTTGCTGAGGCTCTGCTCGGTACGTGGCGAGACGCGGTCGAAGGTGCCCAGGTCGAAGCTGAGGTTATCGAACTCGGCGCTGTGCAGGAACGCGCCCTGGAAGCTCGACGGCAGGGCACGGTTGCCGATGTAGGCGATCATCGGGGTGTCAACCGACTGGCGGCCGAGGGTAAGGGTAGTGTTGGACACCCGTGCCTTGATGTTGCCCAGGCCCAGTTTGCTCCACTGGCCAATGGGGTCGCCATCGCTGTGGGTCAGGGTGCGGTTGTTGGGGCCGGCGACAGCTTCGCGGCTCTGTTGCAGGGCGATGGCGTTGTAGCCAGCGGCCTCGACGGCGATGCCCACGGTGCCTTGGGTGAAGCCGGAGCTGTAGTTGAGGATGCTGCCTTGTACCCAGTTTTCCCGGCTGTGGGTGGGGTGGCGGGTGCCGTCGCTTTTGTAGTACTTCCACAGCGGGGCGCGTGCGGCGCGTTCGCGGGCGTACCAGTTGCGGGTGCTGCCAGACAGGCTCTGGCCGTCGATGAAGCCGCTGGCCTGCGCCTGCTCGCTGCTGCCTTTGAGGGTGAGCGGGATGTAGGCCTGGCTTTGCGGGTCGGCCTGGGCCACGGTGGATAAGGCACTGATGGATAACGCCAGTGCGGTCAGGGTGAATATTCTCAAGGTTGAAGCTCCCATTGTTTTCTAGTTATTGCCGGCCTTGTGGGCCGGGTGGGTGTTGCGGTGTTGCCTGGGTTGCCACGGGATCGCCGGGCTGAGTTGGGGGGGCGTGCTGCCTGTGCTGGCCTTTTCGCGGGTAAACCGCTCCCCCAGGGATCTGCGCAGACGCCTGGTTTGTGAAGATCTCTGTGGGAGCGGGTTCACCCGCGAAGTGGCCCTTGAGGGCTAAAGATCAGTCAACACTCACACCGGAAAAGTCATTGCGCCCAAACGGGCTGACCTTGAATTCGGAAACCTTGACGCTGAGCGGTTGGTTCACCGTGGAATGCGCCACCGGGGTAATCGGTACCTGCTGCTTGAGCCGCTGCTGGGCCTGCTGGTACAGGGCGGTGCGCTGCGTACGGTCGGTCACCTGCTTGGCCTGCTTGACCAGGCTGTCGTACTGCGGGTCGCACCACAGCGAATAGTTGTTGCTGCCGATGGCATCGCAGCTGTAGAGGGTGCCCAGCCAGTTGTCCGGGTCGCCGTTGTCACCGGTCCAGCCGATCAGGGCGATGTCGTGCTCACCGCTTTTCATGCGCTTGAGGTATTCGCCCCATTCATAGCTGACGATGCGTACCT
Organism: Pseudomonas sp. LFS074; assembly: GCF_047978165.1. Taxonomy (NCBI): domain Bacteria; kingdom Pseudomonadati; phylum Pseudomonadota; class Gammaproteobacteria; order Pseudomonadales; family Pseudomonadaceae; genus Pseudomonas; species Pseudomonas sp. LFS074. The sequence continues at coordinate 1,038,693 of NZ_JBFPFV010000001.1, forward strand.
TGAAGCCGAGCTTGTTCCAGTCGGCCTGAAGCATTTCGGCCATCAGCTTGGCGTTGGGGTTGTATGGGCGCTGCACCGGCATGGCCCACAGGGTGACCTCGGTGCCAGGTTTGACACCGGCCTGCTGCAGCAGCTGTCTGGCCTTTTCCGGGTTGTAGGGGGCGTCCTTGAGGCTTTCGTCATAGGACCACTGGGTGGGTGGCATGGCGTTCACCGCCAGTTGGCCGGAGTCCTGATACACCGCCTGGATGATGGCTTGCTTGTTCACCGCCATGTCCATTGCCTGGCGCACTTCCAGGCGGTCGAATGGTGGGTGCTGGGTGTTGTAGGCGATGTAGCCGAGGTTGAAGCCTGGTTGCTGCAACACCTGCAACGTGCTGTCGGCCTTGAGCGCCGGCAGGTCGGCCGGGCGCGGGTGCAGGGTGACCTGGCACTCATTGCGGCGCAGCTTCTGGATGCGCACCGAGGGGTCGACGTTGATCGAGAACACCAGGTTGTCGATCTTCACCTCATTCGGTGCCCAATAGTCCTTGTTGCCCTTGTAGCGGATCTGCGAATCCTTCTGGTATCGCTGGAACACGAACGGCCCGGTACCGATCGGCTGCTGGTTGATGTCGCTGGGGCGCCCGCTGGCCAGCAACTGGTCGGCGTACTCGGCGGAGAGGATGGAGGCGAAGCTCATGGCCAGGTTCTGGATGAACGCAGCATCGACCGTGTTCAAGGTGAACACCACGGTCAGCGGGCCGGCCTTCTCGATGCGAGCGATATTCTTGTCCAGGCCCATGCTGATGAAATAGGGGAACTCGGTAGGGTAGGCCTGGCGGAACCGATGACCCTTGTCGAGCATGCGGTTGAAGGTGAACAACACATCGTCGGCGTTGAGCTCGCGGCTTGGGTTGAAGGCCTTGTTGCTGTGGAATTTCACCCCTTCACGCAGGTGGAAGGTGTAGCGCAGGCCGTCGTCGGACACTTCCCAGCGAGTTGCCAGGGCAGGCTGCACGGCGGTGCCACCCCGTTCGAACTCGACCAGCCGGTTGTAGATGGGTTCGGCGGCGTCGTTGTCGGTGGCGCTGGTGTACTGAGCGGTGTCGAAGCCGGCTGGGCTGCCCTCGGAGCAGAACACCAGGTTGTTGGCCAGCAGGGCCGGGGACTGGCTGATCAGGCCCAGGGCCAATAGGGTCGAAAGGCGGGTAGCGTGACGCATGGCAAGTCCTTTTTCGTCTGTTTGCGCCGCCTCGTTGTACGAATGACGGCAACAGTTCGCCGCTCCCGCGGCGGATAGCAGCAGGACGACATGAAAGGGTGGCAAGGATGGAAGGGCACCCGCCGCTCAGCGGGTGCCCGGGTCAGCCTACTTGTCCACGCTGACGCCGTAGAAGGAGTTCAGTCCGAATGGGCTGATCTTGTAATCCTTCACTTTGGCGCTCATGGGCTGGTAGACGGTGGAGTGAGCGATCGGTGTGATCGGTACCTGCTCCTTGAGGATGTGCTGCGCCTTCTGGTACAGCTCGGTGCGCTTGGCCTGGTCGGAAGTGGCCTTGGCCTGCTTGATCAGGTCGTCGTAGGGCTTGTAGCACCACTTGGAGAAGTTGTTGCCATCCACGGCATCGCAGCCGTAGAGGGTGCCCAGCCAGTTGTCCGGGTCACCGTTGTCACCGCTCCAGCCAATCAGCATGGCGCCCTGTTCGCCGCCTTTGGAGCGTTTGATGTACTCGCCCCATTCGTAGCTGACGATCTTCGCCTTGATACCGATCTTGGCCCAGTCGGACTGGAGCATTTCGGCCATCAGCTTGGCATTGGGGTTGTACGGGCGTTGCACCGGCATGGCCCACAGGGTGATTTCGGTGCCTTCCTTGATGCCAGCTTCCTTGAGCAGTTGCTTGGCTTTTTCGGGGTCGAACGGGGCGTCCTTGATGCTGGTGTCATAGGACCATTGCGTGGGTGGCATGGCATTGACTGCCAGCTGACCGGCACCTTGGTAGACCGACTCGATGATCTTTTTCTTGTCCACGGCCATGTCCAGCGCCTGGCGCACTTTCAACTGGGCCATGGGGTTGGCGTCGTTGCTGCCCTTGATCTTGTCCATCACGTTGTAGGCGATGTAGCCAAGGTTGAAACCGGCCTGGTCAGGCATTTTTAGCTTGGGGTCTTGCTTTAGTGGCTCGATGTCGGCCGGGCGGGGGAACAAAGTGACCTGGCACTCGTTCTTTTTCAGCTTCTGCATGCGCACCGAGGCATCGGTGGTGATGGCAAAGATCAGGTTGTCGATCTTCACGTCATCGGGTTGCCAGTAGTCCTTGTTGCCCTTGAAGCGGATCTGCGCGTCCTTCTGGTACTTGCTGAACACGAACGGGCCAGTGCCGATAGGCTTCTGGTTGATGTCGGCGGCCTTGCCGTCCTTGAGCAGCTGGTCGGCGTATTCGGCGGACTGAATCGAGGCGAAGCTCATGGCCAGGTTCTGGATGAACGCGGCGTCGACTTCGTTGAGTGTGAACTTCACCGTGTGCTCGTCGAGCTTCTCCACTTTGGCGATATTCTTGTCCATGCCCATGTCGGTGAAGTACGGGAACTCGGTGGGGTAGGCCTTGCGGAACGGTTGCTCCTTGTCGAGCATGCGGTTGAAGGTGAACAACACGTCGTCGGCGTTGAACGGGCGGCTGGGCTTGAAGTAGTCGGTGGTATGGAACTTGACCCCTTCGCGCAGGTGGAAGGTGTAGGTCTTGCCGTCGTCGGACACTTCCCATTTGGTCGCCAGGCCCGGGATGACGGCCGTGCCACCACGTTCGAACTGGGTCAGGCGGTTGAACACGGTCTCGGCCGAGGCGTCGAAGTCGGTCCCGGTGGTGTACTGCCCCGGGTCGAAACCGGCCGGGCTGCCCTCGGAGCAGAACACCAGGTTGGACGCGGCCAAGGCCGACGGTGCACCGGTGAGCAAGCCTGCGCCAAGCAGGAACGGAATGACTGCGTGTTTGAGCATGGTGGCCTCATTGTTGTCATTTTTTGGATGAGGTGGCCTCGTGAGCCGACCTGCGGATACTTATGCAGGGGGTGTTCCCAATGCAACAGGAAGAAGGATAGTTGGCGCCGGAAAAGTGGTACGGCCGTACATGGATGTCGCATCGGTATAACTTTCGGCGAAGTTAAACGTTTGCGCGGGCAAAATGATGGCATTTTGCAGGATGTTTCGAGGCGGGAGTATATGTAGGAGGCACCTTAATGGTGCGTAGGAAGCTTCTGAAAATCTGAATTTGACGCGATACCTGGGAGAGCGAGCGCAGCCGCTCCCACAGGTGTTTCGTGAACCCGTTAAGGCATCTGCACTTCGATCAGGCCATCGGCATTCATGCTCACTTCACTGGTGCCTGCTTCGATATCCGGCGCTGGTGCCGCTTCATCAGCCCCCATGGCCTTCATCGCCATCGGTGCGCTACGCAGGTACGGGCGTGGGTAGCCGCTGCTGTTGAGGTTCAGGTTGACCACTTTGTAGCCCTTGCCGCCCAGCGCTTCTGTGGCCAGCTGCGCGCGTGCCTTGAAGGCATCGACCGCATCCTTGAGCAGTGCATCTTCGCTGGCCTTGCGCGTGGCCGGGGCGATGGAGAAGTCCATGCCGCCCATTTTCAGCTCTTGCAGCAGGTCGGCGGTCAGCTGGGACAAGGCCGGGAAGTTGGCGCTTTCCAGGCGCAGTTCGGCGCGCTCGCGCCAGCCGGTGATCTTCTGGCCCTTGCTGTCATATACCGGGTAGCTGTTGCGGCTTCCCTGGCTGATCTTCACGTCCTTGACCTGACGCGACTGCTGCACGGCCTTGTTCATGGTTTCGGTGATCTGCTTGGCGAGCTTGCCCGGGTCGCTGTTCTGCGCTTCGCTGTACAAGGTCACGACCATCAGGTCGCGCGCCACTTCCTTGCTGACTTCGGCACGCAGCGATACCTGGTTGAAACGCGGTTCATCGGCCGCCAGCGCCGGCAGGCTGGCGAGCAGGCCGCAAGACAGGATGAAGGCGGTGCCGCGACGTGGGATTTGCATGTGGTACTCCTTGGCAATAAAAGGCGTGGCGTCTGGTTGTCCATTCCACGCATGGCCCATCAGACCGGCAACAGTGTAGTGGGTTCAAAAGTGCCATCATCAACCTGTGACAAAGTGTGGCGCTTTGCCGCATCGCTGCAGCTAGGCGCCAGGCTTCGGTATACTCCAGCCGATTTTCTGGAGCACTCATCAGGAGAGCTCATGCTCGCTGCCGTACAACCGTTGTCCGCTACCCGTCAGAACCTCTGGCGCCTGACCGTCATTCGGGTCCTGGTCCTGGCTGCCCAGGCTGGCTCGGTGGGCGTTGCCTACTGGACCGAACTGCTGCCGTTGCCCTGGCTGTCGCTGGCCGGCACCTTGGCCTTGTCTTCGCTGCTGTGTGCCTTCACGGCCCTGCGCCTGCGCTTGTCGCTGCCCGTCACCGAAATGGAGTATGCCCTGCAGCTGGCTTGTGACCTGCTGATCCACAGCGCCTTGCTGTATTACTCCGGCGGTTCGACCAACCCGTTCGTTTCGTATTACCTGGTGCCGCTGGCGATTGCTGCGGTGACCTTGCCGTGGCTGTATTCGCTGATCCTGTCTGGCATCGCCCTGACGGCCTACAGCCTGCTGCTGGTGCAGTTCTACCCGCTCGAAGGCTTGCCCATGGCGCGGGACAAGATGCAGGTCTACGGCATGTGGCTGAGTATTGCCCTGGCGGCGGCCGTGATCACCTTCTTTGCCGCGCGCATGGCCGAAGAGCTGCGCCGCCAGGAGCAGCTGCGTTCCGAACGGCGTGAAGAAAGCCTGCGCGACGAGCAGTTGCTGGCCGTGGCCACCCAGGCTGCCGGTGCCGCCCATGAGCTGGGTACGCCGCTGGCGACCATGAGCGTGCTGATCAACGAAATGCGCCAGGACCATACCGACCCGCTGTTGCAGGAGGACCTGCAGATCCTCCAGGACCAGGTAAAGCTGTGCAAGGAAACCTTGCAACAGCTGGTGCGCGCTGCCGAAGCCAACCGACGCCTGGCGATCGTCGAGCAGGATGTGACTGCATGGCTGGACGAAGCGCTGAACCGCTGGCACCTGATGCGCCCGGAAGCCAGTTACCGCTTCCAGCGTCTGCGCGACGGCAAGGTGCCTCGGTTGACACCGCCACCGGACCTTACCCAGGCGCTGCTGAACCTGTTGAACAATGCTGCCGATGCCTGCCCCGATGACCTGGAAGTGCGCCTTGACTGGGACGCCCAGGACATCGTCATCAGCATCCGCGACCACGGCCCCGGCGTGCCGCCGGCCATTGCCGAAGCCATCGGCAAACCCTTCATTACCACCAAGGGCAAAGGCTTCGGCCTGGGCCTGTTCTTGAGCAAGGCCAGCGTGACCCGTGCGGGCGGTTCGGTAAAACTCTATAGTCATGAACAGGGTGGCACCCTGACCGAACTGCGCCTGCCCTATGGCAAGCGAGGAGATGAATGATGAGCGAAGAAAACCAGGTCGAAAGCGAAGAGCTGCCGCACCTGCTGCTGGTGGATGACGATGCCACCTTCACCCGGGTCATGGCCCGGGCCATGAGCCGTCGCGGTTTCCGCGTGAGCACTGCCAGTTCTGCCGAGGAAGGCTTGATCCTGGCTCAGCAGGACCTGCCGGACTACGCCACGCTGGACCTGAAGATGGACGGCGACTCGGGCCTGGTGCTGCTGCCCAAGCTGCTTGAGCTGGACCCAGAAATGCGCGTGGTGATCCTGACCGGCTATTCGAGCATTGCCACTGCGGTGGAGGCGGTCAAGCGCGGTGCCTGCAACTACCTGTGCAAGCCGGCTGACGCCGATGATGTGCTGGCAGCACTGCTGTCGGAGCACACCGACCTGGATACGCTGGTGCCGGAAAACCCGATGTCGGTCGACCGCCTGCAGTGGGAGCACATCCAGCGCGTTCTGAACGAGCACGAGGGCAATATCTCCGCCACCGCGCGGGCGCTGGGCATGCACCGGCGGACCTTGCAGCGCAAGCTGCAGAAACGGCCGGTTCGGCGCTGATTCTTTGCTCAAAGGGCCGGCTTCTTCGCGGGTTTATCCGCGAAGAAGCCGGCACTGACAGAAATTTATGTATAACACCCCGCGATCCCCGCAAATTCCGGCCGTTGGCGTATTATTAGCCGCCTAATGGCAACCCCCTCCAGGATCGCTTGCGCATGCTCGCCCTTCTTATCCAGACGCTGAACATCACGGCACCGGTTTTCGCCATGCTGTTCATGGGCGTGCTGCTCAAACGCATCCACCTGATCGACGACAACTTCAACCGCGTCGCCTCGCAGCTGGTGTTCAACGTGTGCATGCCGGCGCTGCTGTTCCTCGGTATCTATCACGCCGACCTGGCCGCAGCAGTCAAACCCGGTGTCATGCTGTACTTCATCGCTGCCACCCTGGTCGGCTTCGCCATTGCCTGGGGCCTGGCCATCTGGCGCAGCCCGCTGGCCGACCGGGGCATCTATACCCAGGGCGCATTTCGCGGCAACAACGGCGTGATCGGCTTGGCCCTGGCCGCCAGTTTGTACGGTGACTATGGTATTTCCCTGGGGGCGGTGCTCGCGGGCCTGGTCATCCTCATGTACAACTCGCTGTCGGCGGTGGTGCTGGCGGTGTACAGCCCGGACCTCAAGTCCGACCCATGGAGCATCTGCAAGAGCATTTTCAGCAACCCGTTGATCATCAGCGTGCTGGTGGCTACCCCGATGGCTTACGGCCAGGTGCCGTTGCCCAACTGGCTGCTGACCTCGGGCGACTACCTGGCGCAGATGACCCTGCCGCTGGCGCTGATCTGCATCGGTGGCACCTTGTCGCTGGCGGCGCTGCGTGACTGTGGCCGGCTGGCCATCGATGCCAGCCTGGTGAAGATGGTCTGCTTGCCGTTGCTCGGTACCCTGGGGGCTTGGTTGTGTGGCTTTCGCGGTGCGGAGTTGGGCATCCTGTTCCTCTACATCGGCAGCCCGACCGCTGCGGCCAGCTACGTGATGGCGCGGGCGGCCAATGGTAACCATGAGCTGGCGGCGTCGATCATCGTCATTACCACGCTAATGGCGGCAATCACCACCAACATTGGTATTTTCATCTTGCAGTGGGGCGGATGGATCTAGATCCTTGACTGCAAATAACAGCAACAGCACTGCCTCACTGAGCTAAAGGACACTTCATGCAAGACCAGAGCACGCCCGAGCGGTTACAGCGCGGGCTGAAGAATCGCCATATCCAGCTGATCGCGCTGGGCGGGGCCATCGGTACCGGGTTGTTTCTGGGCATCGCCCAGACCATCCAGCTGGCCGGCCCCTCCGTGCTGCTGGGCTATGCCATCGCCGGCCTGATGGCCTTTCTGATCATGCGCCAGTTGGGCGAAATGGTCGTGGAAGAGCCGGTCGCCGGTAGTTTCAGCCACTTCGCCCACCAGTACTGGAGCGAGTTCGCCGGCTTCGTTTCGGGGTGGAATTACTGGGTGGTGTACGTGCTGGTCGGCATGGCCGAACTGACGGCGGTCGGCATCTACGTGCAGTACTGGTGGCCGGAGTTTCCTACCTGGGCCACCGCGGCGATCTTCTTCGTGGCGATCAACCTGATCAACCTGACCCAGGTGAAGGTCTACGGCGAGATGGAGTTCTGGTTCGCCCTGGTCAAGGTGGTGGCCATCGTCAGCATGATCGGCTTTGGCGCCTGGCTGTTGAGCAGCGGCCATGGCGGCCCGGATGCCAGCGTGGCCAACCTGTGGCAGTACGGCGGCTTCTTCCCTAACGGCGTCAGCGGCTTGGTGATGGCCTTGGCGGTGATCATGTTCTCGTTCGGCGGCCTGGAGCTGGTGGGTATCACCGCCGCCGAAGCCGACAACCCCCGCCAGAGCATCCCCAAAGCCACCAACCAAGTGGTGTACCGCATCCTGATCTTCTACATCGGTGCCCTGGCGGTGCTGTTGTCGCTGTACCCGTGGCAGAAGGTAGTGCAGGGCGGTAGCCCGTTCGTGATGATCTTCCATGAGCTGGACAGCGACCTGGTGGCGACCATCCTCAATATCGTGGTGCTGACGGCTGCGCTGTCGGTGTACAACAGCTGTGTGTACGCCAACAGCCGCATGCTGTTCGGCCTGGCTAGCCAAGGTGATGCGCCGCGCCAGCTGCTGAAGGTAAGCCGCAGCGGTGTACCGCTGACCGCGCTGGGCGTGTCGGCCTTCGCGACCGGCCTGTGCGTGCTGATCAACTACCTGATGCCGGGCGAGGCCTTTGGCTTGCTGATGGCGCTGGCGGTGTCGGCGCTGGTGATCAACTGGGCGAGCATCAGCATTACTCATCTGAAATTCCGCAAGGCCAAGCTGGCTGCCGGCATCATCCCCTTCTACAAAAGCCTGGGGCACCCGCTGACCAACTACCTGTGTCTGGCGTTCATCGTGCTGATATTGGTGGTGATGTACCTGACCCCGCCGATTCGCATCTCGGTGATGCTGATCCCGGCTTGGATTGCCGTACTGTGGGTGGCCTTCAAGCTGAAGAAGGCTCGCCAGGCCAAATAGGCAAGGCAGTACCAGCCTCTTCGCGGGCGTGACCGCGAAGAGGCTGGTACTGGAAAAGGCTGCGTCAGCCTTGGTAGCTGTCGATCACTTCCTGCGCGGCCCTGAAGGCATCAATCGCCGCCGGCACGCCCGCATACACTGCACAATGCAGCAACGCCTCGCGGATTTCCTCGACCGTACAGCCATTGTTCAACGCCCCGCGCACATGCCCCTTGAGCTCCTGCGGGCACTTCAGTGCCGTCAGCGTGGCCAAGGTAATCAGGCTGCGAGTCTTCAGAGGTAATCCGTCACGCGCCCACACACTGCCCCAGGCATGTTCATTGACGAAGTCCTGCAGCGGCTGGGTGAAGTCGGTGGCATTGCCCAGTGCGCGATCGACGAATGCATCGCCCATTACCTGACGGCGAATTTGCTCGCCGGTCTTGTTGCTATCAGCCATGTTGTTTTCCTTAGTGTTGGCGGCGCCAGGCACGTACGGTGGTGTACAGCAACACCATGGCGAGCACCGGCAGTACATAGAACAGCATCAATCGTTCCAGGCGGCCGGCCAGCGGCATGCCCATGGTAAAGGCTGCCACATGCAGGCCATAGACCAGGTACAGGCAAAGAAACACCAGGCCTTCGGCGCGGGTGATGCGGTAGCCGGAATAGAACACTGGCAGGCTCAATAGGGCAACGCCGAGCATTACAGGCAAGTCGAAAGACAGCGCGTTGGGCGAGATCGACAGCGGTTCTGGGGCGATCAGCGCGGTCAGGCCCAGCACGGCCAGCAGGTTGAACAGGTTGCTGCCGATGACCGTGCCCACGGCAATCTCCCGTTCGCCACGCAGGGCGGCAATCAGCGCTGCGGCCAGCTCCGGCAGGGAGGTGCAGACGGCGACGACTGTCAGGCCGATGATGCGCTCGGACAGGCCCAGGTCGGTAGCCACTTCGACGGCGGCTTCCAGCAGTAAGTGGCCCGCCAGGCTCAGCAGGCCAAGGCCGACCAACACCTGCAGCAGCGTGCCTGACCAGAAGCGCCCGGCGCTGGACCTGGCAGCATCCGGGGCGGGGTAAGTGCGTGCATAGTGGCGGGACTGGTGCCAGAGCATTGCCAGGTAACCAGCCAGGCCCAGCAGTAGCAGTGCCCCTTCCACTCGGCCCAGGTGACCGTTGGTGGACAATGCGTACACCAGCCCGCTGGCGATGATCATCAACGGAATGTCCAGGCGCACCAGTTGGCGTGACACGCGCAGCGGGATGATCAGCGCGGCCAGGCCAAGAATGACCAGGATGTTGAAGATGTTGCTGCCGACCACGCTGCCGACCGCCACATCGGGTGCTCCCTGGTAGGCAGCCTGCAGGCTCACGGTCAATTGTGGCGCGGTACTGCCGAACGCCACCAGGCTCAGGCCGATGATCAGTGGGCGCACGTGCAGGCGCTGTGCCAGGCGCAACGCGGCGCGCACCAGTAGCTCGGCGCCGCCGATCAGCAACAGCAGGGCAATGCCCAGTTGCAGCAGGCTAAAGGTGGGAAGGGTGGCCAGGTCGAAAATGGTCGGACTCCTGTCGCGTCAGTCGCTAAGCCCTTGTACTCGCACGCGCGCTGTTCCGCTACGGAGCATGCCGATTTTTTCTGCTGCGGCGCGAGACAAGTCGATCAATCGGCCACGGGTGTGCGGGCCTCGGTCGTTGATGCGTACCACCACGCTGCGCTGGTTGGCCATGTTGGTGACCAGTACGCGGGTACCGAAAGGCAGGCTGCGGTGGGCGGCGGTAAGGCCGTGCTGGTTGAATGGTTCGCCGCTGGCGGTGCGTTTGCCGTGGTGGCGCGAGCCGTAATAGGAAGCGGTGCCCGTCTGGTCGTAACCGCGTGGGTCGATGTCGTGGCTGGCGCAGCCGGCCAGGAAGGAGAAGAGGGCCAGTGTGCCGAGGGATCGTTTTAGCAAGTCAGGTGCTCTCCTAGTGCGGCCATTCGCGGCAACAGCCGCTTCCAAAGCTACGGCGCAGCCCTTGGGCGCGTCGCCGTAGCTTTGGAAGCGGCTGTTGCCGCGAACGAGGGCAAAGCCCTCGCAGCATTACGGGGGTAAAACAATCACCCTTCGAGCTTGGCTTTGAGCAATTGGTTCACCTGCCCCGGGTTGGCCTTGCCTTTGGAAGCTTTCATGGCCTGGCCGACGAAGAAGCCGAACATCTTGCCGCGTTTGGCCTCATCGGCTGCGCGGTACTGTTCGACCTGCTCGGCATTGGCTGCCAGCATTTCGTCGAGCATCTTGTCGATCGCACCGGTGTCGGTAACCTGTTTCAGGCCCTTGCTGTCGATGATGCTGTCGGCATCGCCTTCACCGGCGGCCATGGCCTCGAACACGGTCTTGGCGATTTTGCCGCTGATGGTGTTGTCGCGAATGCGCAGCAGCATGCCGCCCAGTTGCGCGGCGCTGACCGGCGCCTGGTCGATTTCGACACCCAGCTTGTTCAGCAGGCTGCCCAGTTCGACCATGACCCAGTTGGCCGCCAGCTTGGCGTCGCCACCGATCTTCACTACCTCTTCGAAGTAATCTGCCTGTTCGCGGCTGGAGGCCAACACGTTGGCGTCGTATGCCGACAGGCCGTACTGGCTCTGGAAACGCTCGACTTTCTGTGGCGGCAGCTCTGGCAGGCCGGCGCGAATGGTGTCGAGGAAGCTGTCCTCGATCACCACCGGCAGCAGGTCCGGGTCGGGGAAGTAGCGATAGTCGTTGGCTTCCTCCTTGCTGCGCATGGAGCGGGTTTCGTCTTTGTTCGGGTCGTACAGGCGGGTTTCCTGCACCACCTTGCCGCCGTCTTCGATCAAGTCGATCTGGCGTTGGATTTCGCTGTTGATCGCGCGCTCGATGAAGCGGAACGAGTTGACGTTCTTGATCTCGCAGCGGGTGCCGAACTCGGTCTGGCCTTTCGGGCGGATCGACACGTTGCAGTCGCAACGCAGCGAACCTTCGGCCATGTTGCCATCGCAGATGCCCAGGTAACGTACCAGCGCGTGGATCGCCTTGACGTAAGCCACGGCTTCCTTGGCGCTGCGCATGTCAGGCTCGGAGACGATTTCCAGCAGTGGCGTGCCGGCACGGTTCAAGTCGATGCCGGTGGAGCCGCTGAAGTCTTCGTGCAGGCTCTTGCCGGCGTCTTCTTCCAGGTGCGCACGGGTTACGCCGATGCGCTTGATGGTGCCGTCTTCCAGGGCGATGTCCAGGTGGCCCTTGCCGACGATCGGCAGGTCCATCTGGCTGATCTGGTAGCCCTTGGGCAGGTCCGGGTAGAAGTAGTTCTTGCGCGCGAACACGTTGCGCTTGCCGATTTCGGCGTCGATGGCCAGGCCGAACATGCACGCCATGCGCACGGCTTCCTGGTTCAGCACCGGCAGTACACCGGGCATGCCCAGGTCAACCAGGCTGGCCTGGGTGTTCGGCTCGGAGCCAAAGGTGGTGGCGCTGCCGGAGAAAATCTTCGACTGGGTGGCGAGCTGAGTGTGGATTTCCAGCCCGATCACAACTTCCCATTGCATGTGTGAATTCCTCAGAAGCCGTTGGGGGCGCGGGTGTGCCAGTCGGTCACTTGCTGGTAGCGGTGCGCGACGTTGAGCAAGCGGCCTTCCTGGAAGTACGGCGCCAGCAGTTGCACGCCGACTGGCAGGCCGTCGACGAAGCCAGCGGGCATCGACAGGCCCGGCAGGCCCGCCAGGTTGGCGGTGATGGTGTAGACGTCTTCCAGGTAGGCGGCGACCGGGTCGCTGCTCTTGGCGCCGAGCTTCCAGGCCGGGTTTGGCGTGGTCGGGCCGAGGATCAGGTCGACATCGTTGAAGGCGGCCATGAAGTCGTTCTTGATCAGGCGGCGGATTTGCTGCGCCTTCACGTAGTAGGCGTCGTAGTAGCCCGCCGACAGCGCGTAGGTGCCGACCATGATGCGGCGCTGTACTTCAACGCCGAAGCCTTCGCCGCGGGAACGCTTGTACAGGTCGGTGAGGTCTTTGGGCTCTTCGCAGCGGTAGCCGAAGCGCACGCCGTCGAAGCGCGACAGGTTGGAAGAGGCTTCAGCCGGGGCGATCACGTAGTAGGCCGGGATGGCGTGCTGCATGTTCGGCAGGCTGATTTCCTTGACCACCGCACCGAGCTTTTCCAGCTCCTTGACGCTGGCCTGGACCAGTTCGGCGATGCGTGGGTCGAGGCCTGCGCCAAAGTACTCTTTCGGCAGGCCGATGCGCAGGCCCTGCAGCGAAGCGTTCAGGTTGGCGCTGTAGTCCGGCACTGGCTCTTCGATGCTGGTGGAGTCCTTGGCGTCGAAACCGGCCATGCCTTGCAGCAGCAGGGCGCAGTCCTCGGCGGTGCGGGCCAGCGGGCCGCCCTGGTCGAGGCTGGAGGCGTAGGCGATCATGCCCCAGCGCGACACACGACCGTACGTCGGCTTGAGGCCGGTGAGGTTGGTCAGTGCAGCTGGCTGGCGGATCGAGCCGCCGGTGTCGGTACCGGTGGTGGCGGGCAGCAGGCGCGCGGCCACTGCAGCGGCCGAGCCACCGGACGAGCCGCCGGGTACGTGCTCGAGGTTCCACGGGTTCTTCACCGCGCCGTAGTGGCTGGATTCGTTGGCCGAACCCATGGCGAATTCGTCCATGTTGGTCTTGCCCAGGGTGACCATGCCGGCTTCGGCCAGCTTGGCGACCACGGTGGCGTCATACGGCGCCTTGAAGTTGTCGAGCATCTTCGAGCCGCAGCTGGTGCGTACGCCGTTGGTGCAGAACAGGTCTTTGTGGGCGATCGGCGCCCCCAGCAGCGCGCCGGTTTCGCCAGCGGCGCGACGGGCGTCGGCGGCACGTGCCTGGCCCAGGGCCAGGTCTTCGGTGACGCTGATGAAGCTGTTGATCTGCGGGTCGAGCTGTTTGATGCGCGCCAGCAGCGCGCGGGTCAGCTCTTCGGAAGAAAACGATTTGTCGGCGAGTCCGCGGGCGATCTCGGCCAGGGTAAATTGATGCATGGCAGGTTCTATCCCTTACTCGATGACTTTGGGAACCAGGTACAGACCGCTTTCGGTCGACGGTGCGATCGCCTGGTAGGCGTCGCGCTGGTTGCTTTCGGTGACCTGGTCAGGGCGCAGGCGCTGGCTGGCCTCCAGCGGGTGGGCCAGTGGCTCGATGCCAGTGGTGTCGACCGCTTGCATCTGGTCTACAAGGCCGAGAATGCTGTTCAGGGCGTCGGTAATGCGTGGCAGTTCGCCATCATTGAGGCCCAGGCGGGCCAGATGGGCGATCTTTTCCACGTCGCAGCGTTCAAGCGCCATGAGGATCTCCAAGGGAAACAAAGAACGGAATTTAGGTCCGTAGTGAGGAACATGTCAGCTTTCTGGCGGTCTAACGGCCGCGAAATTCTGCTGGCGTGCTCGGAAAAACAGCCAATTTAACATATTGGCTCCTTGCCCAAAATCCCTGCCATTGTTAGAGTTTGCCGCACTTTTTTACCCACGCTTTCCCCAGGGTCACTTTCCCATGTTCAAGAAACTGCGTGGCATGTTTTCCAGCGATCTTTCCATCGACCTGGGTACTGCCAACACCCTTATTTACGTGCGTGAGCGCGGTATCGTCCTGAATGAGCCCTCGGTTGTTGCCATCCGTACCCATGGCAACCAGAAAAGCGTCGTCGCCGTCGGTACCGAAGCCAAACGCATGCTGGGCCGTACGCCTGGCAACATTGCTGCCATTCGTCCGATGAAGGACGGCGTCATCGCCGACTTCAGCGTGTGCGAAAAAATGTTGCAATATTTTATCAACAAGGTTCACGAGAACAGCTTCCTGCAGCCAAGCCCACGCGTGCTGATCTGCGTGCCGTGCAAGTCGACCCAGGTCGAGCGCCGCGCCATCCGCGAGTCGGCTTTGGGTGCCGGTGCCCGTGAAGTGTTCCTGATCGAAGAGCCGATGGCTGCTGCCATCGGTGCCGGCCTGCCGGTCGAAGAGGCTCGCGGATCGATGGTCGTCGATATCGGTGGCGGTACCACCGAAATCGCCCTGATCTCGCTGAACGGCGTGGTCTATGCCGAATCCGTGCGCGTTGGCGGCGATCGCTTCGACGAAGCCATCGTCACCTACGTGCGCCGCAACTACGGCAGCCTGATCGGCGAATCCACCGCCGAGCGTATCAAGCAGGAAATCGGTACGGCCTACCCCGGTGGCGAAGTACGTGAAGTCGACGTTCGCGGCCGCAACCTGGCCGAAGGCGTACCGCGTGCCTTCACCCTGAACTCCAACGAAGTGCTCGAAGCGCTGCAAGAGTCGCTGGCGACCATCGTCCAAGCGGTCAAGAGCGCCCTCGAGCAATCGCCGCCGGAGCTGGCTTCGGACATCGCCGAGCGTGGTCTGGTGCTGACCGGTGGTGGTGCGCTGCTGCGTGACCTCGACAAACTGCTGGCCCAGGAAACCGGCCTGCCGGTGATCGTCGCCGAGGACCCGCTGACCTGTGTCGCCCGTGGCGGCGGTCGCGCCCTGGAGATGATGGACAAGCACGCGATGGACTTGCTCTCCAGCGAGTGATCCCACTCGCTGTTCACGAGCGCCCGGTTTACAGGTAGTACGCACAGTGCTACCTGTATGTGCTGGGCTGGCGCCCGTTTGGGGCGCCGTATCCGTCAACCCGCAACCAGGCTGGTGCGTTGTCCCATGTCCAATGACCTCCTGAGTCGTCCACGAGGAACGGCCCATTAAACCGCTTTTCTCCAAGGGCCCTTCGCTGGGCGTTCGCCTGCTCGTTCTGGTGGTGATGTCGGTCGCGTTGATGGTTGTCGACGCGCGCTTCGACGTGCTCAAGCCCGTGCGCAGCCAGATGGGCCTGGTGCTGATGGAATCGTACTGGATCACCGACTTGCCGCAGCGTGCCTGGCAAGGTGTGGCCGGCCAGTTCGGCAGCCGCACCGAGCTGATAGCCGAAAACGAGAAGCTCAAGACCGAAGCCCTGCTGCTGCAGGGGCGCCTGCAGAAGCTGGCGGCCCTGACCGAGCAGAACGTGCGGCTGCGCGAGCTGCTCAATTCCTCGGCCCTGGTCAACGAAAAGGTCGAAGTGGCCGAGCTCATCGGTGTGGACCCCAACCCGTTCACCCACCGCATCCTGATCAACAAGGGGGAGCGTGATGGTGTGTTCCTGGGCCAGCCAGTGCTCGATGCCCGTGGCCTGATGGGCCAAGTGGTCGAGTTGATGCCCTACACCTCGCGGGTGCTGTTGCTGACCGATACCACCCACAGCATTCCGGTGCAGGTCAACCGCAACGGCCTGCGTGCCATCGCCAGCGGCACCGGCAACCCGGAGCGCCTGGAGTTGCGCCATGTGGCCGACACCGCCGACATCAAGGAAGGCGACCTGCTGGTCAGTTCCGGCATGGGGCAGCGCTTCCCGGCCGGTTACCCGGTGGCTACGGTCAACGAAGTGATCCACGACTCCGGCCAGCCATTTGCCATTGTCCGTGCCATCCCCACCGCCGCGCTCAACCGCAGCCGCTATATGCTGCTGGTGTTCAGTGATCGGCGTAGCCCGGAGCAGCGTGCCACCGATGCCGCCATTGCCCAGGAAGAGGCCGACCGCAAGGGCAACGCGCCTGCTGGCCAGCCGGCCGCTACCGGCGAGCAGGCTGCACCTGCCGTGCCAGCCACCCCGGCAGCGCCGGCTACACCGCCCGCGCAGTCAGCAGCCCCAGCTGCTGCACCTGTCACGCCGGCCGCACCCGCTCACACCCGGAGGCAATGATGGCTGCATCACGCCGCAACAATGGCTGGGTCATCTGGCTGACGTTCGCCATCGGCTTGCTGCTCAGCGTTTCGCCCATGCCGCAGTTCATGGAAGTGTTCCGGCCCATGTGGCTGGCATTGCTGGTGTCGTTCTGGACCCTCGCCGTGCCGAACAAGGTCGGCATGACCACCGCGTTTTTGCTGGGCCTGGCCGAGGATGTGCTGTATGGCACCCTGCTGGGGCAGAACGCGCTGATCCTTACCCTCATCACCTTCCTGGTGCTGTCCCTGCAGCAACGCCTGCGCATGTTCCCCATGTGGCAGCAAAGCCTGGTCATCCTGGTGATCTTCGGCATCGCCCAGCTGATTCAGCTATGGCTCAGCGCACTGACCGGCAATCGCCTGCCTACCCTGGCGCTAGTCTGGTCGGCGGTGATCAGTGCCTTGCTCTGGCCGTGGATCAGTTTCGCCCTGCGCGATTTGCGCCGACGTTTGCATATCAATTGACGGCGACGCGCCACTGACAGGGAGATGTCTGCATGAACCCGCTATACCTGGCCTCCGGCTCGCCCCGTCGTCGTGAACTGCTGACCCAGATCGGTGTGCCGTTCAGCGTCATCAGCGCCCCCATCGATGAAACCCCGCTAGCCAACGAAAGCGCACCGGCCTACGTCGAACGCCTGGCTCGGGCCAAGGCTGCGGCCGGCCTGGCCAGTGTCGATGGCCCCGCTGTAGTGCTCGGCGCAGACACTGCCGTGGTGCTCGATGGTCGTATTCTCGGCAAGCCGGAAAACCGCGAAGATGCCTTGGCCATGCTGGCAGACCTTTCAGGCCGTGAGCATCAGGTGCTGACCGCTGTCGCCCTCGATGATGGCCAGCGCGTGCACAGTTTTTGCGTCACCAGCACAGTACGTTTTCGCGCTATCAGCGCCGGTGAAGCGCAGCGCTACTGGGCCAGCGGCGAGCCAGCGGACAAGGCTGGCGGCTACGCCATCCAGGGCCTGGGCGCGGTGTTCGTCACCGACCTTTCCGGCAGCTACTCGGCGGTGGTTGGCTTGCCGCTCAGTGAAACGGCCGACGTGCTTGGCCAGTTCGGCATCGCCTGCTGGCAAGCGCCCGTGCATACGCCAGAGGTAACAAACCCGTAGTAGCCAGCAGTGCATACGCCATCCATCATTACAAAAGACCTTTGACGAGAGCCTGCCATGAGTGAAGAGATCCTGATCAACATCACGCCGATGGAGTCACGTGTGGCGGTGGTGGAAAACGGGGTGCTGCAGGAAGTGCACGTCGAGCGCACCCAGCGCCGTGGCATCGTCGGCAATATCTACAAGGGCAAGGTGGTACGCGTGCTGCCGGGCATGCAGGCGGCCTTCGTCGACATCGGCCTGGAGCGCGCAGCGTTCATCCATGCCTCGGAAATTTCCCAGCGCGAAGGTTCGGCGGTAGAGAACATCACCGCACTGGTACACGAAGGCCAGGCCCTTGTGGTGCAGGTGACCAAGGACCCGATCGGCACCAAGGGTGCACGCCTGACCACTCAGCTGTCGATCCCGTCGCGCTACCTGGTGTACATGCCGCGCAGCAGCCATGTCGGTATTTCGCTGAAAATCGAGGACGAAGCCGAGCGCGAGCGCCTCAAGCAGGTGGTCAGCGATTGCATGGACAGCGAGAACATCAAGGATGCCGGAGGGTTCATCCTGCGCACCGCAGCCGAGGGCGCGCGTGCCGAAGAAATCTTGCAGGACATCCGCTACCTGCGCCGCCTGTGGGAGCAGATTGGCACCCAGATCAAGACCTGCGGCGCACCCACGGTCATCTACGAAGACCTGGGCCTGGCCCTGCGTACCCTGCGTGACCTGGTCAACCCGAAGATCGAAAAGATCCGCATCGACTCGCGGGAAACCTTCCAGAAAACCACGCAGTTCGTCGGCGAGCTGATGCCGGAAATCGCCGACCGCCTCGAACACTACCCAGGCGAGCGGCCTATCTTTGACCTGTACGGCGTCGAAGACGAGATCCAGCGTGCCCTGGAACGCAAGGTGCCGCTGAAGTCCGGCGGCTACCTGGTGGTCGACCCGGCCGAAGCGATGACCACCATCGACGTCAACACCGGGGCGTTCGTGGGCCATCGCAACCTCGAAGAAACCATCTTCAAGACCAACCTCGAAGCCGCCACCGCCATC
Source organism: Pseudomonas sp. LFS074 (assembly GCF_047978165.1). NCBI lineage: Bacteria > Pseudomonadati > Pseudomonadota > Gammaproteobacteria > Pseudomonadales > Pseudomonadaceae > Pseudomonas > Pseudomonas sp. LFS074. Next base: position 1,057,146 of record NZ_JBFPFV010000001.1, read on the forward strand.
GCCCGGCAACTGCGCCTGCGCAACATTGGCGGCATCATCATCATCGACTTCATCGACATGGAAGACGAAGAGCACCAGCGTCAGGTGCTGCGTACCCTGGAAAAGCAGCTGGAGCGCGACCACGCCAAGACCAACATCATCGGCATCACCGAGCTGGGCCTGGTGCAGATGACCCGCAAGCGTACGCGGGAAAGCCTGGAGCAGGTGCTGTGCGAGCCGTGCCTGGCCTGCCAGGGGCGCGGCAAGCTGAAGACTCCCGAGACCATCTGTTACGAAATCTTCCGCGAGATCCTGCGCGAGGCCCGTGCCTATCAGGCCGAGGGTTACCGTGTGCTGGCCAACCAGAAGGTGGTCGATCGCCTGCTGGATGAAGAATCGGGCAACGTGGCGGAACTGGAAGCCTTCATCGGCCGAACCATTCGCTTCCAGGTCGAGTCGATGTATTCGCAGGAACAATACGACGTGGTGCTGCTCTGAGGTCTTCTCGAACACGCAGCTGGATGGTCTGGCTGGCAAAACCGGCACTACGGGCCATCATGGATAAACGACTTGGAGGGCCATGGCCATGGGACGTCTGACCCGCGTTCTTGTCGCCCTGACCCGCTGGGGGCTGGGCGTATGCGCCCTGTTGGCGGTTTTGGTGGCGCTGTATGTCAGCCTCGGCCGCGAACTGGTGCCGCTGGTCGCCGAGTACCGCGCCGATGTAGAGCGCAAGGCCGAGCAGGCGCTGGGCCTCCCTGTACATGTGGGTGCCTTGGAAGGCCGTTGGAGCGGGCTGGCACCGGTGCTGCGGGTGCGCGACCTGCAATTGGGCGAAGGCGCCACCGCGCTGCGCCTGGATGACGTGATGGTGGTGCCCGACGTCTGGGCCAGCCTCACCGCCCGCGAAGTGCGCCTGGCACGCATCCAGTTGGGCGGCTTGCAGTTGATCCTGCGTGAGAACGAGCAGGGCGTCTGGGACCTCGAAGGCCTACCCAAGAAGGACGATGCGCCATTGGACCCGGCCGACCTGTTGCAGCGCCTGCGCCAGCTAGGCCGCGTCGATGTATTCGACAGCCAGGTCACCCTGCACCCCTGGCAGCGCGACCCGCTTACCCTGACTTATGTGAGCGCTGGCCTGCAGGCCGGCCCAGCACGCCAGGCGGTGGACCTGCGGGCGACCTTGCCTGACGGCCAGCCTCTGGCACTCACCCTGCACAGCCGTATGTCGGCCAAGGCCTGGCGCGATGGCGAGGTCGAAGCTTATCTGAGCCTGCCGCAAAGTGACTGGTCGCACTGGCTGCCGCCAAGTCTGCTGGGACAGTGGCAAGCTGACACCCTGCGCGCAGGTGGTGAGTTCTGGGTCGACTGGGGCAAAGGGCAGCTGCAGCAGGCCGTAGTACGGCTCAATGCGCCTGAGCTACAAGGCGCCTATGCCGGACGAAAGGCCGCCAAGCTTGATAACCTGGCCTTGGGCGCCTGGTTCCAGCGTCGCGAGCAGGGCTTCGATGTGGTGGTCGACTCGTTGGCCATGGACATCGGCAAGCGTCGCTGGGAGTCGCACCTGCAGTTGCAGCAGCGCCCTGGCCAGAGTGCTGCCGATGAAAGCTGGCAGGTACAGGCTGATCGTCTCGACCTCACGCCGCTGACCCCGTTGATCGATGCCTTGGCACCGCTGCCAGACAACGTCATGGACGTGGTAAATGGCTTGAAGGTGACCGGTGCGCTGCGCAATGTGCGCCTCGAGGCCAGGCCCAAGGCCGAGGGTGATCAGCGCTTGCAGTTCGCCGCCAACCTGGAGAAGGTGGGTTTTGAGGCTTATCACAGTGCGCCAGCCGCCGGTAACGTCAGTGGCAGCATCAGTGGTGACCTGGGCCACGGCGAGCTGCGCCTGGATACCGATGCGTTCATGCTGCATCTGTACCCGATCTTCGCCAAACCCTGGCACTACCAGAAGGCCAATGCACAGCTGACCTGGGCCTTGGACAAAGACGGTTTCACCCTGATCGCGCCGTACCTCAAGGTGCTGGGCGAAGAAGGCAAGATCGCCGGTGACTTCCTGATCCGCCTATTGTTCGAGGAAGGCCGCGAGGATTACATGGACCTGCGCGTCGGCCTGACCGAGGGCGATGGTCGCTATACCGCCAAATACCTGCCTGAAGTGCTTAGCCCGGCGCTCGACGAGTGGCTGCGCAGCGCCATCGTCAAAGGCGCGGTGGATGAAGGTTACTTCCAGTACCAGGGGTCGTTGAATCATGGCGCGGTGCCAGAGGCACGCAGTATCAGCCTGTTCTTCAAGGTGCATGACGCGGCCCTGGATTTCCAGCCCGGTTGGCCGCAGGTGCAGCATGTGGATGGCGATGTGTTCATCGAGGACAGCGGCGTGCGCATCAAGGCCCAGCGCGGTGTGTTGCTCGACACCAAAGTCAGCGATGTACAGGTCGATATTCCGCATGTCGAGGGTGATCAGCACAGCCACCTTTACCTGGATGGCGATTTCGACGGCAGCCTGGGCGATGGCCTGAAAATCCTCAAGGAAGCACCAATCGGCACCGGTGAGATTTTCGCCGGCTGGGAAGGTGAGGGGCCACTGAAGGGCAAGGTCAAACTCGACATCCCGCTGGCCCATGGGCAGCGGCCGAAAGTGCAGGTGGACTTCGCCACCAGCGATGCGCGGCTGAAAGTCGCCCCGCCGAGCCTGGAATTGAACCGCCTGAAGGGTGACTTCAGCTTCGACTTCGACAAGGGCCTGAGTGGCAAGGGCATCAGCTTGCAGGCCTTCGGCAAGCCAGTGACGGCGCAAATCTCCGCTGAAGGCCAAGCGGGGCAGATGCAGACCCGTATCAATGCCAATGGCCAGGTATCGCTCAAAGCGTTGACCGACTGGCTGCAGTTCACCCCGTCCTTGCCGGCGTCCGGCGACCTGCCGTACCAGTTGCAGCTAAGCCTGGGCAGCCGGGAAAACAGCCTGAGCGTCACCTCCAGCCTCAAGGGCCTGGCGATCGACCTGCCAGCGCCGTTCGGCAAAGCAGCGGCGGATACCCGCGACAGCCGCTTCAGCATGAACCTGCAAGGCCCGGAGCGGCGCTTCGATGCCTCCTATACCGACCTTGCACGTTTTGCCTATGCCGCACCGGCCGACAAGCTGGCACAGGGCCGTGGCGAGCTACTGTTGGGTACCGGTGACGCCCAGCTACCTGCCAGCCAAGGCCTGAGGGTGCGCGGGCGTTTGGAGGCGCTGGACCTGGCTCCCTGGCAAGAACAGGCGGCCCGCCTGGCCGGTGACGACCCCGGTGGCAGTGCGCGGCAGAACCTGCAAAGCGTCGACCTGAGCATCGGCCAGTTGAAAGCCTTCGGCATGGACCTGAATCAGGCTGTAGTGCGGCTGGCTCGAGGCGGCCCGGCCTGGGATTTGCGCCTCGATAGCAAGGAAGTCATCGGCAACGCCCGCGTACCGGATGCCAAGGGCGCGCCAATGGTCGTGCGCATGCAGACCTTGCGCCTGCCTGCCGCCAGCGCCGCAGAGCAGCAGGCTGAAGAAGGCCCGGACCCGCTGGCCTCGTTCGATCCGCGCAAGGTGCCGGCGCTGGACCTGAGCATCGACAAGCTCTACCGCGGTGACGACCTGTTCGGCAGCGCCTCGATCAAGCTGCGGCCGACTGCGCGTGGCGTTACCGCCAGCGACATCGACCTTGACTTCAAAGGCTTGCGCATCGATGGCGGTGGCGGCTGGGAAGGTGAAACCGGCAAAACCAGCAGCTGGTACAAAGGGCGTCTGGACGGCAAGAACCTGGCGGATGTGCTCAAGGCCTGGGGCTTCGCTCCCACCGTGACCAGCCGCGACTTCCGCCTGGATGTAGATGGCCGCTGGCCGGGTTCGCCTGCCGCGGTGAGCCTGACGCGTTTTTCGGGCAGCATGGATGCGGCGCTGCGTACGGGCCAATTCGTCGAGGTTGAAGGCAGCGCCCAGGCACTGCGGGTGTTCGGCCTGCTCAACTTCAACTCGATTGGCCGGCGCCTGCGTCTGGACTTCTCCGACCTGTTCGACAAGGGCCTGGCCTATGACCGGGTCAAGGGTTTGCTGGTAGCCAGTAGCGGCGTGTACGTGACCCGCGAACCGATCACCGTGACCGGCCCATCGAGCAACTTCGAGCTGGATGGCACGCTGGACATGGTGCGCGACCGGGTGGATGCCAACCTGCAGGTGAGCCTGCCGGTGACCAATAATCTGCCGCTGGCGGCGCTGATCGTCGGCGCACCCGCTGTGGGCGGGGCGCTGTTCCTGGTCGATCGACTGATCGGTGATCGTGTGTCGCGCTTTGCCAGCGTTCACTACCGTGTCGAAGGCCCGTGGAAAGAGCCTAGAATCACATTTGTGAAACCTTTCGAGAAATCCCGCTAGGAGTACCCATGAAGGCAGCGGTAATCCAGATGGTCAGCCAGGATGACGTGCTGGCCAACCTGCAGCGTGCCGGTGCCCTGCTGGAGCAGGCAGCGTTGGGCGGCGCACGGCTGGCGGTACTGCCGGAAAACTTCGCCGCCATGGGCCGCAAGGACGCCGCAGCCATTGGCCGTGCCGAAGCCTTGGGTGATGGGCCGATTCTGCCATGGTTGAAACGCACCGCCCGCGACCTCAAGTTATGGATTGTTGCCGGTACCTTGCCTTTGCCACCGGTCGGCCGGCCTGAGTCCAAGGCCCATGCCTGCTCGCTGCTGATCGATGAACACGGCGAGGTGGTGGCGCGTTATGACAAGCTGCACTTGTTCGACGTGGACGTTGCCGATAATCGCGGCCGCTACCGTGAATCGGACGACTACGCCCATGGCGACCAAGTGGTGGTGGCCGACACGCCCGTCGGGCGGCTGGGGCTTAGCGTGTGCTACGACTTGCGTTTCCCCGAACTGTACAGCGCATTGCGTGCTGCCGGCGCGGAGCTGATCACTGCGCCGGCTGCTTTTACCGCCGTGACCGGCGCGGCACATTGGGAGGTGCTGGTGCGCGCCCGGGCCATCGAAACCCAGTGCTACCTGCTGGCTGCGGCGCAGGGAGGCACCCACCCAGGCCCACGGGAAACCCATGGCCATGCGGCGATCGTCGACCCTTGGGGGCGCATCGTCGCAGAACAGGCGCAAGGCGAAGCGGTACTGCTTGCCGAGCGCGACATTGAAGAACAAGCGTCCATTCGGGCGCGCATGCCGGTGGTTTCGCACCGGCGCTTTTTTTCGCAGGGCGCGTTGCGGCCTGCGCACACCTCGGAGTGACTATGAGCCAGATGTTATCCACCGTCAGTGAGCAGCTCCTGGCCCCAGGCGGCTTGACCCTGGACAGCCTGCAGAGCGTACTGGGTGAGTTGGCCGGCCCCGGCATCGACGCCGCCGACCTGTATTTCCAGGGCCAGATCTCGGAAACCTGGGCGCTGGAAGACGGCATCGTCAAAGAGGGCAGTTTCAACCTCGACCAAGGCGTGGGCGTGCGTGCCCAATCCGATGAAAAAACCGGTTTCGCCTACAGCAATGCCATCAACCTCGAAGCACTGACTTCGGCAGCCCGTGCGGCCCGTTCGATTTCCCGCGCTGGGCAGAACGGCACGGTGCAGGCCTTCCGCAGCCAGGAGGTGACTGCCCTGTATGCCGCGGACAACCCGCTGGACGTGCTCAGCCGTGCCGAAAAGGTCGAGCTGCTCAAGCGTGTCGATGCCGCTACCCGCGCCTTGGACCCCCGCATTCAGCAAGTCAGCGTGAGCATGGCCGGAGTCTGGGAGCGCATCCTGATCGCGGCGGCCGATGGCAGCCTGGCCGCCGACGTGCGCCCCCTGGTGCGCTTCAACGTCAGCGTCATCGTCGAGCAGAACGGCCGTCGCGAGCGCGGTGGGCAGGGCGGTGGCGGGCGTACCGATTACCGTTTCTTCACCGAAGAGCGGGTGATGGGGTATGCCCGCGAGGCGCTGCGCCAGGCCTTGGTGAACCTGGAGGCCATCCCGGCGCCGGCCGGTACCTTGCCGGTGGTGTTGGGTTCGGGCTGGTCGGGCGTGCTGTTGCACGAGGCGGTCGGCCATGGCCTGGAGGGCGACTTCAACCGCAAGGGGAGTTCGGCATTCAGTGGCCGCATCGGCGAGAAAGTGGCGTCGAGCCTGTGCACCATCGTGGACGATGGCACCCTGGAAGGCCGCCGTGGATCGCTGAGCGTGGATGACGAAGGCACCCCGACCGAATGCACCACGCTGATCGAGAACGGCGTACTCAAGGGCTACATGCAGGACAAGCTGAACGCGCGTCTGATGGGCATGGCGGTGACCGGCAACGGCCGCCGTGAATCCTATGCGCACCTGCCGATGCCACGCATGACCAACACCTACATGCGAGCCGGCGAAAGCGACCCGCAGGAAATCATTGCGTCGGTGAAGAAGGGTATCTACTGCGCCAACCTCGGTGGTGGCCAGGTGGACATCACCAGCGGCAAGTTCGTGTTCTCGACCAGTGAGGCCTACCTGATCGAAGACGGCAAGATTACCGCCCCGGTGAAGGGCGCGACCCTGATCGGCAATGGGCCGGAGGCGATGAGCCGTGTGTCGATGGTCGGTAACGACCTGGCGCTGGACAGCGGGGTAGGGACATGCGGCAAGGACGGGCAGTCGGTGCCAGTGGGGGTCGGGCAGCCGACTTTGAAGCTGGATGCGATTACCGTGGGCGGTACCGGGGCGTGATGGCTGCGGGGACCGATGTGGCAGCGGGCATGCTCGCTGCCACATCGGTCCCGTATGTCAGCGCAACCCGCGCTGCAACTCGTCGAGGTCGCGGATGTACTTGAATACCTTGCGCGCGGCGGCTGGCGGCTTGTTCCGGGCCTTTTCGTGCTGGGCATGGCGCACCAGTGAGCGCAGCTGCTGGCGGTCGGTGTCGGGGTACTCGTTGACGAAGCGCTCGAGGTCCTCGTCGTTGCCGTCGATCAGCCGGTCGCGCCAGCGCTCCAGGCTGTGGAAACGCTCGTTGTACTGGCGGCTCGAGCTGTCCATCTGCTCGAGCAGGGCGTGGATGGCATCGAGGTCCTGCACGCGCATGAGCTTGCCGACAAACGACATGTGGCGTTTACGGGCACCATGAGCGGTGTGCTTGCTGGCCTCGGCCAGGGCCTTGCGCAGCTCGTCGGTCAACGGCAGGCGGGCCAGGGTATCGGCTTTGAGCGTGGTAAGGCGCTCACCGAGTTCGACCAGCTCATGCAGTTCGCGCTTGATCTGGGTTTTGCTTTTTTCGCCGTCGAAGGCGTCGTTGTTTGAATCAACCATGGTGGCAGTCCGCTAGAAATCGTCGCCATGATAACCAGTCGGGGGCCGCTTGTCCGGCCCGGTCGTAGAATGACCCCAAGCCGTACGCAGAATTTGAGTGGAGAGAACCATGAGTGCAGTCCAGAGCGTAGGTCCGAAAGACCTGCCAGCATTGCAGGAGCAGGTCGAGGCGATCATCGCCGAGGCGCGCCGCCAAGGGGCCAGTGCCTGCGAAGTGGCAGTTTCGCTGGAGCAGGGCTTGTCCACCACGGTACGCCAGCGTGAAGTCGAGACGGTCGAATTCAACCGCGACCAGGGCTTTGGTATCACCCTTTATGTTGGCCAGCGCAAAGGCTCGGCCAGCACTTCGGCCAGTGGCCCGGACGCGATCCGCGAAACCGTTGCCGCTGCCCTGGCCATTGCCAAGCATACTTCCGAAGACGAATGTTCGGGCTTGGCCGACGCGGCGCTGATGGCCCGTGAAATTCCTGATCTGGACCTGTACCACGATTGGGATATCGAACCCGAAAAGGCCATCGAAATGGCCCTGGCCTGCGAGGCGGCGGCGTTTGATGCCGACCCGCGCATCCTCAACGCCGATGGCACCACCCTCAATACCCACCAGGGCTGCCGCGTGTATGGCAACAGCCATGGCTTCATCGGTGGGTACGCCTCGACCCGGCACAGCCTGAGCTGCGTGATGATCGCCGAAGGCGAAGGGCAGATGCAGCGTGACTACTGGTACGACGTGAACCGTCGGGGCAACTTGCTGGCCGACCCGCGCAGCATTGGCGTTCGCGCTGCACAGCGTGCTGCCAGCCGACTGGGTGCCCGGCCGGTTCCCACTTGCGAGGTGCCGGTGCTGTTTTCGGCCGAACTGGCCGGTGGCCTGTTCGGCAGCTTCCTGTCGGCTATTTCCGGCGGCAACCTGTACCGCAAGTCGTCCTTCCTCGAAGGTACCATTGGCCAGCGCCTGTTCCCTTCCTGGCTTACCCTCGACGAGCGCCCGCACATTCCGCGCGCGTTGGGTAGCGCCGCGTTCGACGGTGATGGCCTGGCCACCTACGCCAAGCCGTTCGTCGACAAAGGCGAGCTGGTGTCGTACCTGCTGGGCACCTATTCCGGGCGCAAGCTGGGCTTGCCAAGCACGGCCAACTCCGGTGGTGTGCACAACCTGTTCGTCACCCACGGCGTCGAAGACCAGGCCGCGTTGATTCGCCGTATGGGCCGCGGCCTGCTGGTGACCGAGCTGATGGGGCATGGGCTGAACATGGTGACGGGGGATTATTCCCGTGGTGCAGCTGGCTTCTGGGTCGAAAATGGCGAGATCCAGCACGCGGTTCAAGAAGTGACCATCGCCGGCAATATGAAAGACATGTTCCAGCAAATTGTCGCGATCGGTAACGATCTTGAAACGCGCAGCAATATCCATACCGGGTCGGTGCTGATCGAGCGGATGACCGTCGCGGGTAGCTAATTGCCGCCAGAAACATGCAGTGAAATCGAAGACCCGGCCATCGTGCCGGGTTTTTCTTTCACTAACGGATACTTGAAGTGATTCTATTTATCACTTAATAATGAATATCATTATCCAGTCACCCGGCGATGATGTTCATGAAACCCGTCCTCCGCGAACTGCCCTACCTGGAAAACTGGCGCTGGCTCAGCCGGCGCATTCGCTGTGCGCTCGAGCCTGACGAGCCACGGCTGATCGAGCATTACCTGGCCGAAGGCCGCTACCTGGTGTGCTGTACGCAAACCTCGTCATGGACGGTGGCACTGACCTCCTTCCGCCTGCTGCTGGATACCGCCTGCGACCGCATGCTGCCCTGGCATTGGCGCTGCCAGTGCCTGGACCAGGCCTGGCGACCGCTGCTGGACCTGCGCAACCTCGACCGCCAGGAGCAGAACCAGCGCTGGCAACCCTACGCCCTGCAGTTGGCCAATTGCCGCCTGCTGCCGTCGATTTCTCCCGATGAACTGATGCAAGGATTTTATGATGAGTGATACCCGTATCGAGCGTGACAGCATGGGTGAACTGCAGGTGCCTGCCCAGGCCCTGTACGGCGCCCAGACCCAACGCGCGGTCGACAACTTCCCGATCAGCGGCCAGCGCATGCCGGCCCAGTTCATTCGTGCTCTGCTGCTGGCCAAGGCAGCCGCGGCCAAGGCCAACATCGAGCTGGAACAACTGTCCGCCGCGCAGGGCCAAGCCATCGTCAAGGCTGTCGAGCAACTGTTGGCCGAAGACTTCATCCAGCATTTCCCGGTCGATGTGTTCCAGACCGGCTCCGGCACCAGCTCGAACATGAACGCCAACGAAGTGATCGCGACCTTGGCCAGCCGCGTACTGGGTGAGGCAGTCAATGCCAATGATCACGTCAACTGTGGCCAGAGCAGCAATGACATCATCCCGACCACTATCCACGTCAGTGCCGCGCTGGCCCTGCACGAACAGTTGCTGCCAGCCTTGGCGCACCTGGTACAGGTGATCGAGGCCAAGTCGGCGCAAGTGCATCAGTATGTGAAAACGGGCCGCACCCACCTGATGGACGCCATGCCGGTGCGCATGAGCCAGGTGCTGGATGGCTGGGCGGCACAGATCAACGGCGCCAAGGCACACCTCGAAGCCACCTTGCCGAGCCTGCAGGCGCTGGCCCAGGGCGGCACCGCCGTGGGTACCGGCATCAATGCCCACCCCCGGTTCGCTGGCGTGTTTGCCCGCCAACTCAGTGGCCTGACCCAAGTCGAGTTCACCCCAGGGCAAAACCTGTTTGCCCTGATCGGTTCGCAGGATACCGCCGTGGCCCTGTCTGGCCAGCTCAAGACTACCGCTGTGGCACTGATGAAAATTGCCAACGACCTGCGCTGGATGAACTCCGGCCCGCTGGCCGGCCTGGGCGAAATCGAGCTGCAAGGCCTGCAGCCTGGCTCTTCGATCATGCCGGGCAAGGTCAACCCGGTGATCCCGGAGGCCACTGCCATGGTCGCCGCCCAGGTGATCGGCAACGACGCCACCATCGCCATCGCGGGGCAGTCCGGTAACTTCGAGCTGAACGTGATGCTGCCGGTGATCGCCCGCAACCTGCTGGAAAGCATCGAGCTGATGGCCAACGTCAGCCGCTTGCTGGCCGACAAGGCCATCGCCACCTTCAAGGTCAACGAGGGCAAGCTCAAGGAAGCCCTGGCGCGCAACCCGATCCTGGTCACTGCGCTGAACCCGATCATCGGCTACCTCAAGGCCGCCGAAATCGCCAAGACCGCGTACAAGCAAGGTCGCCCGATCATCGATGTGGCGCTGGAGCACACCGATTTGTCGCGTGACCAGCTCGAAGCACTGCTGGACCCGGAAAAACTCACCGCCGGCGGAATCTGACCCTGCGTCACCGCCAAGGAGATTTGCCATGCAGCACTGGAAACGCACCACGGAAACCGCCAACCGCCTGTTCGATCAAGGCGAGCTGGTCGACGCCCGGGAACACTACCTGCAAGCCCTGGCGCTGGCCCAGGTGCTGTTCGAGCGCTGGCATGACGTCGACGAAGCGGTGGCCGCTTTCGTCATCGCCCACCATAACCTGGCCGACTTGCACCTGCGCCTGAACCAGCCGCAGGAAAGCGCCGACTACTTGTGCGCCGCTCACCAGCGGCTGCTGCAGGCCAGCCAGGAGACGCGCCTGCCGCAGGCGCTGCGTGATGCGGCCTTGCGCCACAGCGGGCGCACCTACACCGAACTGCTGAGTTTCATCGCCGAGTACGGCCAGTACCCGCGTACCGAGCGCCTGCTAAGTCGCCACAGCGCCGGGGCCAGCGAGCTCGCTGCCCAGCGGGACCTGGCACCCAGAACCCATGCCTACGGAATTCACTGACATGCCACATACCCTGCCTGCATTGCCATACGCCTATGACGCGCTGGAGCCGCACATCGACGCCCAGACCATGGAAATCCACCACACCAAGCATCATCAGACCTACGTGAATGGTCTCAACGCCGCTATCGAAGGTACCGAGTGGGCCGAATGGCCGGTTGAGAAGCTGGTTGGCGCCGTCAAGCAACTTCCGGAAAACCTGCGTGGCGCAGTGACCAACCACGGCGGCGGCCACGCCAACCACAGCCTGTTCTGGACCGTCATGTCGCCACAGGGTGGCGGTGAGCCTGTGGGCCAGCTGGCGCAAGCTGTCACCGCGCAACTGGGCGGCTTCGAGGCTTTCAAGGAGGCTTTCACCAAGGCTGCGCTGACGCGCTTCGGCAGCGGCTGGGCCTGGCTAAGCGTGACACCGCAGAAAACCCTGGTGGTAGAGAGCAGTGGCAACCAAGACAGCCCGTTGATGCACGGCAATACGCCAATCCTCGGCCTGGACGTGTGGGAGCACGCGTATTACCTCAAGTACCAGAACCGTCGTCCGGAATACATCGGCGCCTTCTACAACGTCATTGACTGGGCGCAAGTGGAGCGCCGTTACCTCGAAGCCCTGAAGTGAGTCGAACCGGTATGCGCTCTGAGGTGATGTCTGTCAGCAGTGTGCGCCTGTTCCGCCTGGCGCTTGGGACCTTGCTGTTGCTGGCTGGCACCGCGCTGCTGGTAGCGCGTGGCCTCGCCTGGCTGGACCTGGAGCCGCGCATGCTTCGCGCCCTTGAGGGCGGTGCGCTATGTGCGCTGGGCACTGCACTGGGCGCAGTACCGGTACTGGTCATTCGCAACATGCCAGTGGCGCTGGCCGACACGCTGCTGGGTTTCGGCGCCGGTGTGATGCTGGCAGCCACCGCGTTTTCCCTGATCATTCCGGGGTTGGATGCCGCCCAGTCCATCGGGTTCAGCCCTTGGGGCGCGGGTGGCCTGATCAGCTTCGGCTTGTTGTTCGGTGCGCTGTGCCTGTTTCTGGTCGACCTCAAGGTGTCTGGCGCCTCGCCAGAAGCGCTGGTTGGCCCCGACAATCAGCCGGTGATTGCTGCACGTATCTGGCTGTTTGTCATTGCCATCATTGCGCACAACATCCCTGAAGGCATGGCGATTGGAGTGTCGGCCGGTGGCGGCATGGCCGACGCCGACAGCCTGGCCATGGGCATTGCGTTGCAGGATGTGCCTGAGGGGCTGGTGATTGCGCTGGTGCTGGCCGGGGCGGGCATGCCGCGTTTCAAAGCTTTCCTGATAGGCGCTGCGTCAGGGCTGGTCGAACCGGTGGCCGCAGTGATCTGTGCCTGGCTGGTGAATGTTGCCGAACTCCTGCTGCCGCTGGGTTTGGCCTGTGCGGCGGGGGCGATGCTGCTAGTGGTCACCCAGGAAATCATCCCGGAGTCGCGCAGCAATGGCCACCATCGGCTGGCTAGCCTGGGGTTGTGTATCGGCTTCTGTCTGATGATGGTGATGGATACCGCGATGTCCTGATTCATCATCAGGTTGGCGCGCACTCCAACAAGGAGTGTGCCGGCTTTATTCGCCTTCGTCGAAGAAGTTGTTGATCAGTTCGACCAGCGCGTCCATGGCATCGCTGTCTTGCTCACCCTCGGTATGCAGGTGCACCTGGGTGCCTTTGCCCGCTGCCAGCATCATCACCGCCATTATGCTCTTGCCATCCACCAGCTTGTCCGGCGCACGTCCAACCCGTACCTGGCAGGGGAAGCGGCCGGCCACGCCGACGAACTTGGCTGCCGCCCGGGCATGCAGGCCCAACTTGTTGATGATGGTGATTTCGCGGGCGGGCATCGTGGGGCGGATCCTTGGGCTAGAGGTCGCGGTGGCGGACCTGGACGTTTTTCAGGGTTTGCTGCAGGTGTTGGCCAAGGCGCTCGGTGATGTACACCGAACGGTGATGGCCGCCGGTGCAGCCGATGGCAATGGTGACATAAGCGCGGTTGCTGGCGGCGAAGCGGGGCAACCACTTGAGCAGATAGCCCGAAATGTCGTTGTACATGTCTTCGACATCCGGCTGGGCAGCCAGGTAGTCGATCACTGGCTGGTCGAGGCCCGAGTGCTCTCGCAGCTCGGGCTTCCAGTAGGGGTTGGGCAGGCAGCGCACATCGAACACCAGGTCGGCGTCGACCGGCATGCCGCGCTTGAAGCCGAACGACTCGACCAGGAACGCAGTGCCAGGCTCGGGTTGGTTGAGCAGGCGCAGCTTGATCGAGTCACGCAGCTGATACAGGTTCAGGTTGGTGGTGTCGATTTTCAGGTCGGCCAGGTCGGCGATCGGCCCCAGCAAATCGCTTTCCACGCGGATTGCTTCCGCGAGCGAGCGGTTGGCGTTGGTCAGCGGGTGGCGGCGGCGGGTTTCCGAGAAGCGCTTGAGCAGCATATCTTCGTCGGCATCCAGGAACAGCACGTCGCACTGGATGTTCCGCGCGCGGGCTTCTTCGAGCAATTCGGGGAAGCGCGTCAGGTGGCTGGGCAGGTTGCGTGCGTCGATCGACACGGCAACCTTCGGTTGCAGCAGTTCGGTGTTGATCAGTGCGTCTTCCGCCAACTGCGGCAGCAGCCCGGCCGGCAGGTTGTCGATGCAGTAGAAACCGTTGTCTTCCAGGACATCGAGGGCAGTGCTCTTGCCGGAGCCGGACCGGCCGCTGACAATGATCAGGCGCATGTTCAGTGCTCGTTCTGTACGTCCAGGACAACCTGGAACAGGGCCTCACTGCTGGTGGCCGCACGCAGGCGATCACGGACCTCCTTGCGATCGAGCATGCTGGCGATCTGACGCAGCAGTTCCAGATGCGCATCGGTAGCGGCTTCGGGCACCAAGAGGACGAACATCAGGTCCACCGGCGCGCCATCGATGGCGTCGTAATCGATAGGTGCTTCAAGGTGCAGCAGGGCGCTGACAGGAGCGGAACATCCTTCAAGCCGGCAGTGCGGAATGGCGATGCCATTGCCGAAACCGGTAGAACCGAGTTTTTCCCGGGCGACCAGTTTTTCGAAGACGTCCTGCATCTCCAGTTCTGGCACTTGATCGGCGATGACGGTGGCGACCTTTTCCAGGGCGCGCTTCTTGCTGCCGCCCGGCACGTTCACAAGGGAACGGCCGGGGGTCAGGATGGTTTCAAGTCGGATCATGGATGAGGGGGATCAGCGGGCAGCTGCACCTTGCAGCAGGCTTTGCTGTTTTTCCTTGTGTTTTTTCAGTTGGCGGTCGAGCTTGTCGGCCAAGGCGTCGATCGCTGCATACATATCTTCGTGTTCGGCGTTGGCTACCACTTCGCCGCCGGGAATCTGCAGGGTCGCTTCGACCTTCTGCTGCAGCTTCTCGACTTTCATGATGACCTGCACGTTGGTGATCTTGTCGAAGTGACTTTCCACGCGAGCGAGCTTTTCAAGCACATAATCGCGAAGTGGCTGGGTGACTTCTACATGCTGTCCACTGATATTGACTTGCATACAGCTTCTCCTTTGTTGCCCGTGCATAAAGAAGCAGGTCTTGCACCTGCCCCACAAACGCTGTGGCACATCTCAGGGGCTACATCAGTCGCTTGCGCTCGCTCGACGGTGCGATGCCGAGGGACTCGCGGTACTTGGCGACGGTGCGACGGGCTACCTGGATGCCTTGTGCCTCCAGTAAACCAGCGATCTTGCTGTCACTCAATGGCTTTTTCTGATTTTCCGCTGCAACCAGTTTTTTGATGATCGCGCGGATCGCCGTGGACGAGCATTCTCCGCCTTCGGAGGTGCTGACGTGGCTGGAGAAAAAGTATTTCAGTTCGTAGATGCCACGCGGTGTGTGCATGTACTTTTGCGTGGTAACCCGCGAAATGGTCGACTCGTGCATGCCCACCGCTTCGGCGATGTCGTGCAACACCAACGGCTTCATTGCTTCATCGCCGTGGTCGAGGAAGCCGCGCTGGTGCTCGACGATCTGCGTGGCAACCTTCATCAGTGTTTCATTGCGGCTTTGCAGGCTCTTGATGAACCAGCGCGCTTCTTGCAGCTGGTTGCGCATGAAGGTGTTGTCGGCGCTGGTGTCGGCACGGCGTACGAAGCCCGCGTACTGTGGGTTGACGCGCAGGCGTGGGATGGCTTCCTGGTTCAGCTCCACCAGCCAGCGCTCGCTGTCCTTGCGCACGATGACGTCAGGCACTACGTACTCGGGCTCGCTGGATTCGATCTGCGAACCGGGGCGCGGGTTGAGGCTTTGCACCAGCTCGATGACCTGGCGCAGCTCGTCTTCCTTGATTTTCATGCGCCGCATCAACTGGCTGTAGTCGCGGCTGCCGAGCAGGTCGATGAAATCGGTGACCAGGCGCTTGGCTTCGGTCATCCACGGGGTGCTGGCGGGCAGCTGGCGCAGTTGCAGCAGCAGGCATTCGCCCAGGTTACGTGCGCCCACGCCAGCTGGCTCGAACTGCTGGATGCGGTGCAGTACCGCTTCGACTTCGTCCAGCTCGATATCCAGCTCAGGGTCGAAACCTGCGCAGATTTCCTCGAGGGTGTCTTCCAGATACCCCTGGCCGTTGATGCTGTCGATCAGGGTGACGGCGATCAGGCGGTCGGTATCGGACATCGGCGCCAGGTTCAGCTGCCACAGCAGGTGGCTTTGCAGGCTCTCGCCGGCCGATGTGCGGGTGGTGAAGTCCCACTCGTCGTCATCGTTGCTCGGCAGGCTGCTGGCGCTGGTCTGGTAGATGTCTTCCCAGGCGGTATCGACCGGAAGCTCGTTGGGGATGCGCTCGCTCCACTCACCGTCTTCCAGGCTGTCGGCACTGACAGTGCTTTCCTGGAAGCTATTGTCCTGGGCTTCGGCGGCCGGCTTGTTTTCGGCGTTGTCCGCCATCGGGTCGCTGTTGTCGAAGTCGTCGCCGTCTTCCTGACGTTCGAGCATCGGGTTCGACTCCAGCGCTTCCTGGATTTCCTGTTGGAGGTCCAGGGTGGAAAGCTGGAGCAGACGGATGGCCTGTTGCAACTGCGGTGTCATCGTCAGTTGCTGGCCCATTTTTAGGACGAGCGATGGTTTCATGGCTGGGGCTTAATACCTTGTTCGCCGGCGCGCATGCGCCATCCACTACACGAGGGCGCCGAGGCGCCAGATCAAGCAAGTTTTATGCCTTAAATTGTAGCGTTTGCCTAGAGTACCGTAACAACTTTACCCGTAGTTTTGGGGCTATTTGCCGGTACTCCAGGCGCGCCTCGGGTCAGAGGCGGAACTCGTGGCCCAGGTAAACCTCTTTGACCAGATCGTTGGCAAGGATGGTTTCGGCGTCGCCTTCGGCAATCAACCGGCCATCGTTGACGATGTAGGCGGTTTCGCAGATATCCAGGGTCTCACGCACGTTGTGGTCGGTGATCAGTACACCGATACCTTTGGCCTTGAGGTGGTGGATGATCTGCTTGATGTCGCCGACCGAGATCGGGTCGACACCTGCGAACGGTTCGTCCAGCAGGATGAACTTGGGTGCGGTCGCCAGGGCGCGGGCAATTTCGACGCGGCGGCGTTCACCGCCGGACAGGCTCATGCCGAGGTTGTCGCGGATGTGGCTGATGTGGAACTCCTGCAGCAGGCTTTCCAGCTCCTTGCGGCGGCCTTCGCGGTCCAGGTCCTTGCGGGTTTCGAGGATGGCCATGATGTTGTCGGCCACCGACAGCTTGCGGAAGATCGAAGCTTCCTGCGGCAGGTAGCCGATACCGGCGCGCGCACGGCCATGCATGGGCTGATGGCTGACATCGAGGTTGTCGATCAGTACCCGGCCCTGTTCGGCCTGGACCAGCCCGACGATCATGTAGAAGCAGGTGGTCTTGCCGGCGCCGTTAGGGCCGAGCAGGCCGACGATCTGGCCGCTGTCGATCGACAGGCTGACATCACGTACCACCTGCCGGCCCTTGTAGCTCTTGGCCAGGTGCTGGGCTTTGAGGGTTGCCATTTACTCGGCCTTCTTCTTGGGCTGGATCACCATGTCGATACGCTGACGCGGTGTAGTCACGTTGCCACCGCGACCGGCGGTCGCCACCTGGGTCTGGGTGTTGTAGACGATCTTCTCGCCTTCGGTGGTGTTGCCTTCGTTCTCGACCTTGGCGCGGTCGGTGAGGATCACCAGGTCCTTCTGCGACTGGTACTGGATGGTCACGCCCCAGCCCTTCATCTTGTCCGGCTTGGCTGCGCTCTGCTGCTGCTCGAAGTAGGCCAGGTTGCCCACCGAGGTCACCACGTCGATATCGCCGGAGGCGGAACGGGTGATGGTCACGGTGTTGCCTTTGATCATCATCGAACCCTGGGTGATGATCACGTCGCCGGTGTAGGTGGCCACGCCTTGCTTGTCATCCAGGTGGGCGTTATCGGCCTGGATGCGGATAGGCTGGTCACGGTCATTCGGCAGGGCGAGGGCGCTCGCGCTTCCCAGTGCTGCGCTCAGGCTGAGCAAAAGGGGGAGGGTTTTAACGAGCCTCATACTGTCCTCTTACGTTAGAGAGCAAGTCCATCTTGCCTTCTTTCAAATACGCTTTCATTCCTTTGCCCGTAGTTGTGCCACCGGCGCCGTCGATTCTAACGGCTTGCTCGGTCTGCGCATATTGCTTCTGCGGGAACACGGTCATGCGTGAGCTGGTAATGATGGTTTCACGCTGCTTTTCGTCGGTGCGGGCAACCCGTACCTTGTCGATCAGCTCGACCTCGGTACCGTCCGGGTTGACCTCGGCGCGGGTGCTTTGTACGTGCCACGGGTATTCGGTGCCGCGGTACATGTGCAGGTCCGGCGTGGTCAGCAGGGTAATTTCGCTGGCCTTGAGGTGCTCGACCTTGTCGGCGGTCATTTCGTACTGCAGCTTGCCGTCGGGCAGGAACTGCACGCTGTGGGCGTTGATCGCGTAATAGTCGATGGCGCTTTCGTCGACTTGGGCCACCGGCTTGTCGAGGAAGCTTTCCGGGCTGACATTCCAGTAGCCAATGGCTACCAGCAGGGCGGCGATCGCCCCGAGCAGCACAATGTTTCGGGCTTTCTTGCTGAACATGGGCAGCCTTACAGGTAGTTGGCGTTGGCAGCGTCCAGGGTGCCCTGGGCCTGCATGATCAGTTCGCAGAATTCACGGGCCGCGCCTTCGCCACCGCGTGCCTGGGTCACGCCATGAGCGTGCTGGCGTACGAACGGTGCGGCGTTGGCTACAGCCATGCCCAGTGCCACCCGGCGAATCACCGGCAGGTCGGGCAGGTCATCCCCCAGGTAGGCCACTTGATCATAGCTTAGGCCCAGTTCGGCGAGCAGGCCGTCAAGCACCACCAATTTATCCTCGCGCCCCTGATACAGGTGCGGGATACCGAGGTTCTTGGCGCGACGCTCGACCACCGGGGTCTTGCGCCCGCTGATGATGGCGGTGGTCACCCCCGAGGCCATGAGCATCTTGATGCCCTGGCCATCGAGCGTGTTGAAGGTCTTGAATTCGCTGCCGTCCTCGAGGAAGTACAGGCGCCCGTCGGTGAGCACGCCGTCCACGTCGAATACCGCGAGCTTGATGCTCTTGCCGCGTTGCATGAGGTCCTGGTTCATTCCATCGCTCCTTTACATTACGCCGGCGCGCAGCAGGTCGTGCATGTTCAGGGCGCCGGTCGGGCGGTCCTCGCGGTCCACCACCACCAGGGCGCCGATCTTGTGGTCTTCCATGATCTTCAGGGCTTCGGCGGCGAGCATTTCGGCCCGCGCGGTCTTGCCATGAACGGTCATGACCTGGTCGATCAGGGTGGTGTGCACATCGATGTTGCGGTCCAGGCTGCGGCGCAGGTCGCCGTCGGTGAAGATCCCGGCCAGCTTGCCATCGGGCTCGACGATCACGGTCATGCCCAAACCTTTGCGGGACATTTCAAGCAGCGCATCCTTGAGCAGGGTGCCGCGAGGTACCTGAGGCAGCTCATCGCCGCTGTGCATGACGTTCTCGACCTTCAGCAGCAGGCGGCGGCCCAGCGCACCGCCTGGGTGCGAGAAGGCGAAGTCCTCGGCGGTGAAGCCGCGGGCCTCGAGCAGGGCGATGGCCAGCGCGTCACCCAGTACCAGCGATGCCGTGGTGGAGGAGGTGGGCGCCAGGTTGAGCGGGCAGGCTTCTTGCTCGACACGGGCGTCGAGGTTGACCTCGGCGGCCTGTGCCAGCGGCGAGTCCGGGTTGCCGGTCAGGCTGATAAGTTTGATGCCCAGGCGTTTGATCAGCGGCAGCAGGGTGACGATTTCGGCAGTGCTGCCGGAATTCGACAGGGCAAGGATGACATCATCGCGGGTGATCATGCCCATGTCGCCATGGCTGGCTTCGGCCGGATGTACGAAAAACGCCGGGGTGCCGGTGCTGGCGAGGGTTGCGGCGATCTTGTTGCCGATGTGCCCGGACTTGCCCATGCCGACCACGACAACCCGGCCCTTGCTGGCCAGGATGAGTTCGCAGGCCTTGACGAAATTGTCGTCGATGCGCGCCAGCAGGGCCTCTACGGCCTCGAGTTCCAGGCGCAGGGTGCGTTGGGCGGATTGGATCAGCTCGCTGGATTGGCTCATGTCGAAAAAGCAGTGCCTGATGAAAAGGCCGCGATTATACGCGCAATGAAGAAAACCCTCACCCCTTCGATTGCTGTAGCGAATGTCATCAAAGCCTGTCTCGGGGCTGAACGACTGCTTGCCTGGCCTTGGGGCGGCGCTGTCAGCGGTGCTATAGTTCGCCGCTATTCGGCCTGCCAGGGGTGCGTGTGCCTTCCTGATGGAGGCCGGCGTCCATTAGGACGAGGCTGCACTAGCAAGGAGTCTAGATGAGTGTGGATAGCGCCTACGCGGTCGAGTTGAAGGGGGTTACCTTCAAACGCGGTTCGCGCAGCATTTTCAGCAACGTCGACATCCGCATCCCGCGCGGCAAGGTCACCGGCATCATGGGACCATCGGGTTGCGGCAAGACCACGTTGCTCCGCCTGATGGGTGCGCAGCTGCGCCCTTCCAGCGGTGAGGTATGGGTGGCCGGCCAGAACCTGCCGACGCTGTCGCGCAGCGACCTGTTCGACGCCCGCAAGCAGATGGGTGTGCTGTTCCAGAGCGGCGCGCTGTTCACCGACCTCGACGTGTTCGAGAACGTCGCGTTCCCGCTGCGCGTGCATACCCAGCTGTCGGATGAAATGATCCGTGACATCGTGTTGATGAAGCTGCAGGCCGTGGGCCTGCGCGGCGCCATCGACCTGATGCCCGACGAGCTGTCCGGTGGCATGAAGCGCCGAGTGGCGCTGGCTCGGGCGATTGCCCTGGACCCGCAGATCCTCATGTACGACGAACCGTTCGTCGGCCAGGACCCGATCGCCATGGGGGTACTTGTGCGCCTGATCCGCCTGCTCAACGACGCCCTGGGCATCACCAGCATCGTGGTTTCCCATGACCTGGCAGAAACCGCCAGCATTGCCGATTACATCTACGTGGTAGGTGATGGCCAGGTGCTGGGCCAGGGCACGCCTGATGAGCTGATGGGCTCGGACAACCCACGGATTCGCCAATTCATGAAAGGCGACCCGGACGGCCCGGTACCCTTCCACTTTCCCGCGCCTGACTACCGCGCCGACCTGCTGGGGGCGCGTTGATGCGCAGAAAATCCTTACTCGAACGTGTCCGTCTGCTGGGCCGTTCGGCAATCGACGTGCTGGCCGTGCTCGGGCGTTCGTGCCTGTTCCTGTTCCATGCGCTGGTCGGTCGCGGCGGCATTGGCGGCGGCTTCCAACTGCTGACCAAGCAGCTGTACTCGGTGGGTGTGCTGTCGCTGGCGATCGTTGTCGTGTCCGGGGTATTCATCGGCATGGTGCTGGCGCTGCAGGGTTACAGCATCCTGACCAAATACGGCTCGGAACAGGCGGTAGGGCAAATGGTTGCCCTGACCCTGCTGCGTGAGCTTGGCCCGGTGGTGACGGCGCTGCTGTTCGCGGGCCGTGCCGGTTCCGCGTTGACCGCCGAAATCGGCAACATGAAGTCCACCGAGCAGTTGTCGAGCCTGGAAATGATTGGCGTCGACCCGCTCAAGTACATCGTTGCGCCACGTTTGTGGGCCGGTTTCATCTCGCTGCCGCTGCTGGCGCTGATCTTCAGCGTGGTCGGTATCTGGGGTGGCTCGTGGGTGGCGGTGGACTGGCTGGGCGTCTACGAGGGCTCGTTCTGGGCCAACATGCAGAACAGTGTTTCATTCACTGACGACGTGCTCAACGGGCTGGTCAAGAGCCTGGTGTTCGCTTTCGTCACAACCTGGATCGCCGTTTTCCAGGGGTACGACTGTGAGCCCACCTCAGAAGGGATCAGCCGTGCCACCACCAAGACCGTGGTCTATGCCTCGTTGGCAGTGCTGGGTCTGGACTTTATTCTGACCGCCTTGATGTTTGGAGATTTCTGATGCAAAACCGCACCCTGGAAATCGGTGTCGGCCTGTTCCTCCTGGCCGGGATCCTGGCGCTGCTGCTGCTGGCCCTGCGAGTCAGCGGGCTGTCGGCCAGCCCGAGCAGCGATACCTATAAAGTTTATGCCTACTTCGACAATATCGCCGGTTTGACGGTCAGAGCTAAAGTGACAATGGCCGGTGTGACCATCGGCAAGGTCACCGCCATCGATCTGGACCGTGATTCCTACACCGGTCGGGTGACGCTGCAACTGGACAAGTCGGTGGACAACCTGCCGACCGACTCCACTGCCTCGATCCTGACCGCAGGTCTGCTTGGCGAGAAGTACATCGGCATCAGCGTGGGCGGTGAAGACCAGGTGCTCAAGGAGGGCGCGACCATCCATGACACCCAGTCGGCACTGGTGCTGGAAGATCTGATTGGCAAGTTCCTGCTCAACTCTGTTGGCAAGGAACCGAAAGAAGCGCAACCGGCTAATTAAGGAGTTTCCATGATTTCGATCCTGCGACGTGGCTTGCTGGTCCTGCTGGCGGCCTTCCCCTTGCTGACCATGGCTGCGCAGACACCGCACGATGTGGTCCAGGGCACCACCAATGAACTGCTCGGCGACCTCAAGGCCAACAAGGAGCAGTACAAGTCCAACCCCAACGCCTTCTATGAATCGCTGAACCGCATTCTTGGGCCGGTGGTGGACGCAGACGGTATTTCCCGCAGCATCATGACCGTCAAGTACTCGCGCAAGGCTACCCCGGAGCAGATGCAGCGCTTCCAGGAAAACTTCAAGCGCAGCCTGATGCAGTTCTATGGCAATGCCCTGCTCGAATACAACAACCAGGGTATCGTTGTCGATCCGGCCAAGGCCGATGACGGCAAGCGCGCCAGTGTCGGCATGAAGGTGACCGGCAACAACGGTGCCGTGTACCCGGTGCAGTACACCCTGGAAAACATCGGCGGTGAGTGGAAGGTGCGTAACGTGATCGTCAATGGCATCAATATTGGCAAACTGTTCCGCGATCAGTTCGCCGATGCCATGCAGCGCAACGGCAACGACCTGGACAAGACCATCGATGGCTGGGCCGGCGAAGTGGCCAAGGCCAAGCAGGCGGCCGACAACTCGCCAGAGAAGACCGTCCAATGAGTGAGGCCGGTGTGAGCATGGCCGAGCCGGGCGTACTGCGCCTGGCGGGTGTGCTGGACTACCGCAGCGGCCCGGCCTTGCGCAAGCAGGGCAAGGCGCTGATCGACGGTTCTCGCGAGCCACGTCTGGTGCTTGATTGCTCGGCTGTCGAGAAGTCGTCGAGTGTCGGCTTGTCGCTATTGCTTGCGTACATTCGCGACGCGCAGGCCACCGGCAAGGCGTGCGAGGTACGTGGCATGCCCGACGACATGCGGGAAATTGCCGGGGTCTACGACCTTGATGAAGTGCTGGCAACCTGATGGCCCGGCGCGGATGATGGCCCCTCGGTCAGCGAAGCCTTCGTTGGGCTTCGCAGGCGAGGGGCTTTTTTGTATGATGGCCGACCCGTGCGCATCGGGCGCCGATTGAGGTTGAGCATGCAGGCCGTAGAAGTTAAAAGCTTCCTTGAAGAGAAATTGCCGGGTTCCCGGGTCGAAGTTGAAGGCGAAGGCTGCAACTTCCAGTTGAACGTGATCAGCGACGAGTTGGCTGGCCTGAGCCCGGTCAAACGCCAGCAGGCGATCTATGCTCACCTGAATCCGTGGATCGCCAATGGCAGCATCCATGCGGTAACCATGAAATTTTTCAGCAGCGCAGCCTGGGCTGAGCGCACCTGAGCCAACTTGGCGGCGAGATTCCAATGGACAAACTGATTATTACTGGCGGCGCTCGTCTTGACGGCGAGATCCGCATTTCGGGCGCGAAAAACGCAGCCCTGCCGATTCTGGCGGCGACCCTGCTGGCCGATGGCCCGGTCACCGTGGGCAACCTGCCACACCTGCACGACATCACCACCATGATCGAGCTGTTCGGGCGCATGGGCATCGAGCCTGTGATCGACGAAAAGCTGTCGGTGGAGATCGACCCACGTACCATCAAGACCCTGGTTGCGCCTTACGAACTGGTCAAGACCATGCGCGCCTCGATCCTGGTGCTGGGCCCGATGGTTGCCCGATTCGGCGAAGCCGAAGTGGCCTTGCCTGGCGGCTGCGCCATTGGTTCGCGCCCGGTCGACCTGCACATCCGCGGCCTTGAGGCCATGGGTGCGAAGATCGAAGTAGAAGGCGGCTACATCAAGGCCAAGGCACCTGAAGGTGGCCTGCGTGGCGCGCACTTCTTCTTCGACACCGTGAGCGTGACCGGTACCGAGAACATCATGATGGCCGCAGCCCTGGCCAAGGGCCGCAGCGTGCTGCAGAACGCCGCGCGCGAGCCTGAAGTGGTTGACCTGGCCAACTTCATCAACGCCATGGGCGGCAACGTCCAGGGCGCTGGCACCGATACCATCACCATCGATGGCGTCGAGCGCCTGCACTCGGCCAACTACCGTGTGATGCCGGACCGTATCGAAACCGGTACCTACCTGGTCGCCGCCGCCGTGACCGGTGGCCGCGTCAAGGTCAAGGACACCGACCCGACCATCCTTGAAGCCGTACTGGAAAAACTCAAGGAAGCCGGCGCTGACATCAACACTGGCGAAGACTGGATCGAGCTGGACATGCACGGCAAGCGGCCCAAAGCCGTCAACCTGCGTACGGCCCCGTACCCGGCGTTCCCGACCGACATGCAGGCGCAGTTCATCTCGCTGAACGCCATTGCCGAAGGCACTGGCGCGGTGATCGAGACCATCTTCGAAAACCGCTTCATGCACGTTTACGAAATGCACCGCATGGGCGCGCAGATCCAGGTCGAAGGCAACACTGCCATCGTCACCGGCGTCAAGGCGCTGAAAGGCGCGCCGGTCATGGCCACCGACCTGCGAGCTTCCGCCAGCCTGGTATTGTCGGCGCTGGTTGCCGAAGGCGATACGTTGATCGATCGCATCTACCACATCGACCGTGGTTACGAGTGTATCGAAGAGAAACTGCAGATGCTCGGCGCAAAAATCCGCCGCGTACCGGGCTAAATAGCCCGCTGGTGCAAGGACGCACCTTTCGAATTGAATGCGGCCAGGTCGATGACCTGGCCGGCAGCAGCCGCTTAAGGACCGACGTTCCAATGTTGACCATCGCGCTTTCCAAAGGCCGTATTCTCGACGATACCCTGCCGTTGCTGGCCGAGGCCGGTATCGTGCCGACCGAGAACCCGGACAAGAGCCGCAAACTGATCATCCCCACCACGCAGGACGACGTGCGCCTGCTGATCGTGCGTGCCACCGATGTGCCGACCTATGTCGAGCATGGTGCTGCCGACCTGGGTGTGGCCGGCAAGGACGTGCTGATGGAGTACGGCGGCCAGGGCCTGTACGAGCCCCTGGACCTGCAGATTGCCCAGTGCAAGCTGATGACCGCTGGCGTGGTCGGCGCACCCGAGCCCAAGGGCCGCCTGCGTGTGGCCACCAAGTTCGTCAACGTAGCCAAGCGCTACTACGCCGAACAAGGCCGCCAGGTCGACATCATCAAGCTGTATGGCTCGATGGAGCTGGCACCGCTGATCAACCTTGCCGACAAGATCATCGACGTGGTCGACACCGGCAACACCCTGCGTGCCAACGGCCTGGAGCCCCAGGAACTGATCGCCACGATCAGCTCGCGCCTGGTGGTCAACAAAGCCTCCATGAAGATGCAGCACGCCCGCATCCAGAACTTGATCGACACGCTGCGCCAAGCGGTCGAATCGCGACACCGCGGCTGATTCCTGAGCGCGGCCTTCGCTGTCGCGCCCGTCTATCCGCGTCATAGCCATTTTTCTCAGGTGCCCGCGCGGATGGACTGGTAGCCTAGGGCGCCTGAGCATTCGCTAATAATCGAGGCCCTCGCCATGACCGTGTCCACTGCAATTGCCCGTCTCAACGCTGCTGATCCGGATTTCGCCCGACATCTGGATCATCTGCTGAGCTGGGAAAGTGTGTCTGATGACGCGGTCAACCAGCGCGTGCTCGACATCATCAAGGCCGTGCGTGAGCGTGGCGATGCCGCGCTGGTGGAATTCACCCAGCGTTTCGATGGTGTCGATGCGAAGTCGATTGAAGACCTGATCCTCAACCGCGAACGCCTGGAACTGGCGCTGACCCGCATTACCCCTATCCAGCGCGAAGCCCTGGAAAAGGCCGCCAACCGTGTGCGCATGTACCACGAACGGCAGAAGCAGGACTCCTGGCAGTACACCGAAGCCGACGGCACCGTGCTCGGCCAGAAAGTCACCCCACTGGACCGTGCTGGCCTGTACGTGCCAGGCGGCAAGGCGTCGTACCCGTCGTCGGTGCTGATGAACGCCATCCCGGCCAAGGTTGCCGGCGTGGCCGAAGTGGTGATGGTAGTGCCGACCCCGCGTGGTGAGGTCAACGAACTGGTGCTGGCCGCCGCGTGCATCGCCGGTGTCGACCGTGTGTTCACCGTCGGGGGGGCTCAGGCTGTCGCTGCGCTGGCCTACGGTACCGAAAGCGTGCCGCAGGTCGACAAGATCGTCGGCCCTGGCAACATCTACGTTGCCACCGCCAAGCGCCACGTGTTCGGCCAGGTAGGCATCGACATGATCGCCGGCCCGTCAGAAATCCTCGTGGTCTGCGACGGCCAGACCGACCCGGACTGGATCGCCATGGACCTGTTCTCCCAGGCCGAACACGACGAAGACGCCCAGGCCATTCTGGTTAGCCCGGATGCCGCCTTCCTCGACCGCGTTGCCGCCAGCATCGACAAGCTGATGCCGACCATGGAGCGTGCCGAGATCATCGAGAAGTCGATCAATGGCCGTGGCGCGCTGATCCAGGTGCGTGACATGCAGCAGGCCATGGATGTGGCCAACCGCATCGCCCCGGAGCACCTGGAGTTGTCGGTGGCCGACCCGCAGGCCTGGCTGCCGCACATTCGCCACGCTGGCGCGATCTTCATGGGCCGCCACACCAGCGAAGCGCTGGGCGACTACTGCGCCGGCCCCAACCACGTGCTGCCCACCTCCGGCACCGCGCGCTTCTCGTCGCCGCTGGGGGTGTATGACTTCCAGAAGCGTTCGTCGATCATCTTCTGCTCCGAGCAGGGTGCATCCGAATTGGGCCACACCGCCTCGGTCCTGGCCCGTGGCGAGTCGCTGACCGCCCACGCCCGTAGCGCCGAATACCGTATCCTGACCCAAGACAAGGGGAACTGAGCATGAGTCGATTCTGGAGCCCCTTCGTCAAGGACCTGGTGCCTTACGTGCCGGGCGAGCAACCCAAGCTGGCCCGCCTGGTCAAGCTGAACACCAACGAAAACCCCTATGGCCCGTCGCCCAAGGCGCTGGAGGCCATGCGTGGCGAGTTGAACGACAACCTGCGCTTGTACCCGGACCCGAACGGTGATCGCCTCAAACAAGCGGTGGCCGAGTACTACGGCGTGACACCGGCGCAAGTGTTTGTCGGCAACGGCTCGGACGAGGTGCTGGCGCACATCTTCCACGGTCTGTTCCAGCACGATGCACCGCTGCTGTTCCCCGATATCAGCTACAGCTTCTACCCGGTGTACTGTGGCCTGTACGGTATCGCCTTCGAACAGGTGGCGCTGGACGAGCAGTTCCAGATCCGCATCGAGGATTACAACAAGCCCAATGCAGGCATCATCTTCCCCAACCCCAACGCGCCGACCGGCTGCTTGATGCCGCTGCAAGCGGTGGAGCAATTGCTGCTGGCCAACCGTGATTCGGTGGTGGTGGTGGATGAGGCCTACATTGATTTCGGTGGTGAAACGGCCATCAGCCTGGTGGACCGCTACGATAATCTGTTGGTGACCCAGACGCTGTCGAAGTCGCGTTCGCTGGCAGGCTTGCGCGTTGGCCTGGCGGTTGGGCACCCCGACCTGATCGAGGCGCTGGAGCGAATCAAGAACAGCTTCAACTCCTACCCGTTGGACCGTGCGGCCATCGTCGGCGCGGCGGTGGCGTTCGAGGATCGCGAGTACTTCGAGCAAACCTGCCGCAAGGTGATCGAAAGCCGCGAAGTGTTGGTCGGCGAGCTGCAGGCCAAGGGCTTCGAGGTGTTGCCATCAGCGGCCAACTTCATCTTCGCCCGCCACCCGCAGCAGGATGCCGGCGAGCTGGCGGCACGGCTGCGCGAGCAGGGCGTGATCGTGCGCCACTTCAAACAGCCACGCATCGCCCAGTTCCTGCGTATCACCATCGGTACACCGGAGATGAACCAGGCGCTGCTGGACGCGTTGAGCTGACTGTATCCGCAGCCTTCGCGGGGCGGCCTGGGGTGACGAACGCCTTGGCCGCCGGCCGGTTGCGCACCGCCGCCGGTGTACCATCGAGCACCAGCACATAATCGTTCTGCTTTCCCATGCCCTCCGGATCAGTCCATTGCCCGTCGCTGGCTGCTACCTGGGCAACCACTTGCCCGTTCTTGATGATCGTCAGGTAGCCATCGGCGTTGCTGTTCCAGCGCAGCCGCCCTGTGTTCTCATCGGCCCGCACCTTGCGTACGCCGGTGTTGCCCAGCAAAGGTGTGCCGTCCAGTAGCCACTCCGGCTGCAGCTTGAGGCCCATGTGGCGCAACACCGTGGGCGCTACCGAGGTTTGCGCAGGTAGCCCATACAGGTTGTTGGGGCCAGGCATTTCTGCGGGAATGCTCAGTTCGGTCAGTTCCTGATTCAGCGGCTTGCTGCTGGCGATGAAGATGCTCTTCTCCTGCTCTGAAACGCTGCCGTGGCCTTTTCCCCAATAATCCCGGCCGTGGTCGGTGCTGACGATAACCAGCCAGTCTTCCTGCGGGAACATGCGGCGCCGCTGGTCCACCTTGTCCAGTAAATGCCCGATCTCGATGTCCACCTTGCGCAATGCCTGCAGGTAGCGCTGGCCGTAACCCTCGTTGTGGCCGACTTGGTCAGGTTCGTCCAGTTGAATGAAGGTGAAGTCGGCAGGTGTATTGCCGAGGATCTGCAACGTACGTTCGGTCACCTGTGCATCCGTCAAACCACTTTCGCGCACGTCGGCGCCGTGCGCGTCTTCCAGCAGAAATGCCGTGTTGATGGGGGGCCAGTTGACGATGCTGGCAAGGTAAGCGTTAGGGAAAGCCTGGCGTAACCGCTTGAACAGGCTGGGAAAGGCCGGGTTTACCCGCTGTGAGTCGGCGTTTGAGTCAACGCCATGTTTGTTGCTCCACACGCCGGTCAGCAAGGTGACCCAGCCGGGACCGCTCAAGGTCGGTTGTTCGCTGGCCGTGCCATTGATGCCACCGGCGTAGGCCTTGCCGTAGTAAAGCCGTTGCGCCAAGTTGGTGGCGTCGCCCAGTTGCAGGTACTGCTGCAATTGCACGCCGCCAAGGCCAATGAACAAGGCTTTGGGCTGGCTTGGATGCCGGGCCGGCTCGCAGCCCGGCAGCAGGGCCAGGAGCAGCAGTAACAACAGGTTCACGCGTCGCATCAACGTATACCTTGAGAGTACGTTGTGAGCGTTGCAACAAAGGCCTATGCCCACAACTGGCAGAAATGACAGGTGGTTTACGGCGTTGCCCGCTATCCAGTAAGCTGCGCAAATTCATCGGATGATTGGTTGAGTGGCATGAGTACAGAATTGACCAAGCGTTCCTTGGTGGAACTGGCGGTTGAACGTATGCGCGAACGCATCGTTTTGGGCGACTGGCAGGTCGGCCAGCGCCTGCCGACCGAACCGGAACTGGCCCTGCAGCTGGGCATCAGCCGTAACACCGTCCGTGAGGCCATGCGCGTGCTGGCTTTCAGTGGCCTGGTAGAAATCCGCCAGGGTGATGGCAGCTACCTGCGCACGGCCCAGGACCCGCTGCAGGCGGTGCAGGCAATGTCGCGCTGCACCCCCGAGCAGGCCCGTGAAACCCGCCATATCCTCGAAACCGAGGCTATCGGCCTGGCGGCCTTGCGACGTACCGACGCCGACCTGCAGGCGCTACGTGATGCCCTGGCAGGCAGTGCCGGGCACTTTCACGGGGATGTCGATGCCTATGTGACGTGTGATCTGGTGTTTCACCAACGGCTGGTCGATGCCGCCCACAACCCGGCGTTAAGCGAGCTGTATCGTTACTTTTCCGGGGTGGTGGCTGCCGCGCTGCAGCGCAACATGGCGACCGTGCCACGCTGCCAGGCCACGTTCGACCTGCATGGGCAGATCCTCGACGCCATCGAGCAACGCGACGCGGAGCGGGCCAAGCGCCTGAGCCGTACCCTCATCGAATCCTGACTCCGAGAAGGCCATGGCTGAATCAATCACACGCAATACCCCGCCAAAGGAGCGCGAGCTCGATGAGCTGCTGATCGACGCTGAAGCTGACGACGAGCAGGTGCAGCAGCAGCCCGTGCTGCTGAGGCGGCCCTGGTTTTTGTTGCTGGGCCTGGTGCTGGTGGCGTTGAACTTGCGCCCGGCGCTGTCGAGCATGGCGCCGGTGCTGGGCCAGGTGTCCGAGGGCCTGGGGCTCAATGCCTCGCAGGCAGGCTTGCTGACCACCTTGCCGGTGCTGTGCCTGGGCCTGTTCGCGCCGCTGGCGCCTGCGCTGGCACGGCGCTTTGGCAGCGAGCGGGTGATCGTCGGCATTCTGGTTACCCTGGCGCTGGGTATCGGGGTGCGAAGCACATTTGGCGTCACCGGGGTGTTTCTCGGTAGCCTGATGGCGGGTGCCAGCATCGGCATTATCGGCGTGTTGCTGCCGGGTATCGTCAAGCGCGATTTCCCGCAGCACGCTGGCACGCTGACCGGTGTGTACACCATGGCTTTGTGCCTGGGCGCGGCCATGGCGGCGGGGGCCACCGTACCCTTGGCCCAGCATTTCGACGGTAGTTGGGCGCTGGGGCTGGGCTTCTGGGGGCTGCCGGCCTTGCTGGCCATGCTGGTGTGGCTGCCTCAGGCCCGGCACGGGCATGGCCTGCACAAGGTTGCCTATCGCGTGCGTGGCCTGTGGCGCGACCCGCTGGCCTGGCAGGTGACCCTGTACATGGGGCTGCAGTCGTCGTTGGCCTACATCGTCTTTGGCTGGTTGCCGTCGATCCTGATCGGCCGCGGCCTAAGCCCGACCGAGGCGGGGCTGGTGCTGTCGGGCTCGGTGATCGTGCAGTTGATCAGCTCGCTCACAGCACCTTGGTTGGCCACCCGTGGCAAGGACCAACGGCTGGCTATCGTGGTGGTCATGTTGATCACCCTGGCGGGGTTGTTCGGTTGCCTGTATGCACCGATCTCCGGGCTGTGGGGCTGGGCCGTGGTGCTTGGTCTGGGGCAGGGCGGTACTTTTGCCCTGGCGCTGACCTTGATCGTGCTGCGCTCGAAGGACGCGCACGTTGCGGCAAACCTGTCGAGCATGGCCCAGGGGGTCGGTTACACCCTGGCGTCAATGGGGCCATTTGCGGTGGGGTTGGTGCATGACATGACCGGGGGCTGGGCGGCAGTGGGGTGGATTTTCGCGGTGCTGGGTACTGGCGCCATCGTGTTCGGGCTGGGTGCCGGGCGGGCGTTGCATGTACAGGTGACAAGCGAGAAGGTCTGAGTGCCGGCACTGGTATAAGCCTTCGGGGCGGATTATCGTGCTGCTTTCGACCCGAGGACGGACCAGCCCCCATGAGCGACGCCAACCGCGACCTGATCACCCGCTTCTACCAGGCCTTCCAGCGCCTGGATGCCGAGGCCATGCTGGCCTGCTACAGCGACGATATCGTTTTCAGCGACCCGGTGTTCGGGACCCTGCGCGGCAAGGACGCGGGCGATATGTGGCGGATGCTCACCAGCCGCGCCAAAAACTTCACCCTGACGTTCGACAGCGTCCGCGCTGATGAGCGCACGGGTGCTGCGCACTGGGTGGCAACCTACCTGTTCAGCCAGACCGGCCGTGTCGTGGTCAATGACATCCAGGCGCGCTTTGTCATTCGCGATGGGCTGATCTGCCAGCATGACGACACGTTCGACCTGTGGCGCTGGTCGCGGCAGGCGCTTGGGGTGCCCGGCATGTTGCTGGGTTGGTCGCCGCTGTTGCAGAACAAGGTCCGCCTGCAAGCATTCAAGGGTTTGCGCGCCTTCCAGCAGGCCCAAGGTGAGTGAAGTCGTCGAACCTGTGGTTGGTAAACCCTGGTTTGTCTACCTGGTACGGGCGGCCAATGGCTCGTTGTATTGCGGCATCAGCGATGATCCGCAACGGCGCTTCGTGGCACATCAGAAGGGGCAGGGCGCCCGCTACTTCAAGACCAGCCCGGCCCAGGCGCTGGTGTATGTGGAGCAGTGGCCGGATAAAGGCGAAGCGTTGCGCCAGGAACGGTTGGTGAAGCGGCTGCGCAAGTCGGCGAAGGAGGCACTGGTGGCCTCCTTCAAAGGCGTTGGGGGAATCAGTCCTTGCGGCGCTTCAGCTGATCGACCAACGTCGTCGGCAGCCCCTTGATGATCAGGGTGCCCGCAGCTTCGTCATATTCAACCTTGTCACCCAGCAAGTGCGCCTCGAAGCTGATCGACAGGCCTTCGGCGCGCCCGGTGAAGCGGCGGAACTGGTTCAGTGTGCGTTTGTCCGCGGGGATTTCCGGCGACAGGCCGTAGTCCTTGTTGCGGATATGGTCGTAGAACGCTTTGGGCCGGTCCTCGTCGATCAGGCTGGACAGTTCCTCCAGCGTCACCGGTTCGCCCAGCTTGGTCTGGGTGGTGGCGTACTCGACCAGGGTCTGGGTCTTTTCGCGGGCGGATTCTTCCGGCAGGTCTTCGCTTTCGACAAAGTCGCTGAAGGCCTTGAGCAGGGTGCGGGTTTCGCCCGGGCCATCAACGCCTTCCTGGCAGCCGATGAAATCGCGGAAGTAATCCGAGACCTTCTTGCCGTTCTTGCCCTTGATGAACGAAATGTACTGCTTGGAGTTCTGGTTGTTCTTCCACTCCGACAGGTTGATGCGCGCCGCCAGGTGCAGCTGGCCAAGGTCGAGGTGACGTGACGGGGTGACGTCCAGCTCGGCGTTCACCGCCACGCCTTCGCTGTGGTGCAGCAGGGCGATTGCCAGGTACTCGGTCATGCCTTGCTGGTAGTGGGCAAACAGGATGTGCCCGCCGGTGGACAGGTTGGACTCTTCCATCAGCTTCTGCAGGTGCTCGACAGCGACGCGGCTGAAGGCGGTGAAGTCCTTTTCCTCATCCAGGTACTGTTTGAGCCAGCCGCTCAGCGGGTAGGCCCCCGATTCGCCGTGGAAAAACCCCCAGGCCTTGCCTTGCTTGGCGTTATAGCTGTCATTGAGGTCGGCCAGCAGGTTTTCGATGGCATCGGAGGCCGCCAGTTCAGAGTCGCGAGCATGCAGCACGGCGGGGCTGCCATCGGGCTTTTTGTCGATCAGGTGAACGATGCAATGACGAATTGGCATGGAATTCTCGGCGAGCTGCAAAAGTCGCCAAGTTTACCCTACACGCAAGGTGATGCAGTGGCCGTATGTTGGCAGATATGTCGGTTGTTCGTTTTTTGTTCAATTTTGTACGAATTAAGCTAAAACCCCCGAAAAACCTGCATTAAATCGAAGCGTGCAGCGGATATTTATCCATTCCTGTGGTAGTTTTGCGCGGTCTTGCGCCCCTCGTGTGGCGCATTGCTGGCAGCGTGCTTTCGTCGTGTCGAACCAAACGCCGATTTACGTATCTACATACGCGATTGGCGCGGCCCTCCACTAAAAGGGGCTGGCCCGATAACGTCGTAGTTCGCTGCATAACCATCGAATTTGATAGGGAAGGAACACCACCATGGCATTGACCAAAGACCAACTGATTGCCGACATCGCCGAATCGATCGCCGCGCCAAAAGCCACCGCCAAGAACGCTCTGGAGCAACTGGGCCAGATCGTTGCCGACCAACTGGAAAACGGCGCTGAAATCACTCTGCCAGGCATTGGCAAGCTGAAAGTCTCCGAGCGTCCTGCCCGTACCGGCCGCAACCCTTCGACTGGCGCTGCCATCGAAATCGCTGCCAAGAAAGTCGTCAAGTTCGTTCCAGCCAAAGTGCTGACCGACGCCATCAACAAGTAATTGTTGAAGCGTTGACGAAACCGCGCCCGGCTTGCCCGGGCGCGGTTTTTTCATGCCTGTGATTTACGCTGGGCGTGCCAGGCCAGGCGCGCAGCGGCGTCATGGAAGCTCCAGGCGACCATGCGGCTCTGTTTCTGCCCTTGGCCCATCTCGATGATGCGCACGGCCTTGGCGCCCGCCTTTTTCAGCGCCGCCTCGATACCTGGCAGGTTGCTGGCCTTGGACACCAGGCTGGTGAACCACAGCACCCGCTCGGCATATTGCACGCTTTCGCCAACCAGTTGGCTGACAAAGCGGATTTCGCCGCCTTCGCACCACAGTTCATTGTTCTGGCCTCCGAAGTTGAGCACGGGCAGTTTGCGCTTGGGGTCCTGCTTGCCCAGGTTTTTCCACTTGCGCTGGCTGCCGCGGGTGGCTTCGTCGCGTGAGGCATGGAAGGGCGGGTTGCACAGGGTCAGGTCGAAGCGTTCGCCCTCTTGCAGCAGGCCGCTGAGGATGTGTGCACGGTTGGCCTGCTGGCGCAGGATGATGGCCTTGCCCAGGCCATTGGCCTGGACGATGGCCTTGGCCGAGGCCAGTGCCACCGGGTCGATGTCCGAGCCGAGGAAGCGCCAGCGGTAGTCACTGTGGCCCAACAGCGGGTAGATGCAATTGGCACCTACGCCAATGTCCAGCGCACGTACCTGGGCGCCCTTGGGGACCTCACCCGCATTGTCGTCGGCCAACAGGTCGGCGGCCACGTGGATGTAGTCGGCGCGACCTGGAATGGGCGGGCACAGGTAGTCGGCGGGGATGTCCCAGTGCTGGATGCCGTATTGGGCCTTGAGCAGGGCGCGGTTGAACACCCGCACGGCTTCGGGGTTGGCGAAGTCGATGCTGGGTTTGCCGTGGGGGTTGGTGATGGTGAAGCGGGCCAGGTCAGGGTGGGCCTTGATCAGGCTGGGGAAGTCGTAGCGGCCCTGGTGGCGGTTGCGCGGGTGCAGGGTGGGTTTTTCTGTCATGGTCGGATCCGGTGTTGCAGGCCGTGGGGCTGCTTTGCAGCCCTTTCGCGACACAAGGCCGCTCCTACAGGATAGCGGCGCCCTTCAAACCGGCGCCGTCCCTGTAGGAGCGGCCTTGTGTCGCGAAAGGGCCGCAACGCGGCCCCTGCGGTCTATCAGATTGTTACAGCGCTGCAATCCGCGCATGTTGCTCGGTGAAGTTGGCCAGGGCCTGCTCGGACTCGGCCAGCTTGGCGCGCTCCTTCTCGATCACCGCAGGCGGCGCCTTGTCGACGAAGGCGGCGTTGGACAGCTTGCCGCCCACGCGCTGGACTTCACCTTGCAGACGCTGGATTTCCTTGTTCAGGCGAGCCAACTCGGCGTCTTTGTCGATCAGGCCTGCCATCGGCACCAGCACCTGCAGATCGCCCACCAGTGCGGTGGCCGACAGCGGCGCTTCGTCGGCATCGCCGAGGACGGTGAACGACTCGACCTTGGCCAGCTTCTTCAGCAGCGCTTCGTTTTCCTGCAGGCGGCGCTGGTCGTCGGCGTTGGCGTTCTTCAGGAACAGCGGCAGCGGCTTGCCGGGGCCGATGTTCATCTCGGCGCGGATGTTGCGCAGGCCGACCATCAGCTCTTTCAGCCACTCGATGTCGCCTTCTGCAGCGGCGTCGATGCGCGCTTCATTGGCCACTGGCCACGGCTGCAGCATGATGGTCTTGCCATCGATGCCAGCCAGCGGCGCGATGCGCTGCCAGATTTCTTCGGTGATGAACGGCATGAACGGGTGCGCCAGGCGCAGCGCTACTTCCAGCACGCGCACCAGGGTGCGGCGGGTGCCACGGGCGCGCTCGACCGGGGCGTTTTCGTCCCACAGTACCGGCTTGGACAGCTCCAGGTACCAGTCGCAGTACTGGTTCCAGATGAACTCGTACAACGCCTGGCTGGCCAGGTCGAAGCGGAACTGCTCCAGCTGGCGGGTCACTTCGGCTTCGGTGCGCTGCAGTTGCGAGATGATCCAGCGGTCGGCCAGCGACAGTTCGTAGGCTTCGCCGTTCTGACCGCAGTCTTCGCCCTTGTCCAGCACGTAGCGGGCAGCGTTCCAGATCTTGTTGCAGAAGTTGCGGTAGCCTTCGACGCGGCCCATGTCGAACTTGATGTCGCGGCCAGTGGAGGCCAGCGAGCAGAAGGTGAAGCGCAGGGCGTCGGTGCCGTAGCTGGCGATACCTTCAGGGAACTCGGCCTTGGTCTGCTTGGCGATTTTTTCGGCAAGCTTGGGCTGCATCATGCCGCTGGTGCGTTTTTCCAGCAGGGCATCGAGGGTGATGCCGTCGACGATGTCCAGCGGGTCCAGGACGTTGCCTTTGGACTTGGACATCTTCTGGCCCTGGCCGTCACGTACCAGGCCGTGCACGTACACGGTCTTGAACGGTACCTGCGGGGTGCCGTCTTCGTTCTTGATCAGGTGCATGGTCAGCATGATCATGCGCGCAACCCAGAAGAAGATGATGTCGAAGCCAGTCACCAACACGTCGGTGGAGTGGAACTTCTTGAGGAATTCGGTCTGTTCCGGCCAGCCCAGGGTGGAGAAGGTCCACAGGCCCGAGCTGAACCAGGTGTCGAGCACGTCGTCGTCCTGGCGCAGGACCACGTCGGCGCCCAGGTTATGCTTGGTGCGCACTTCAGCCTCGTCGCGGCCGACATAGACCTGGCCGGCCTCGTCGTACCACGCCGGAATGCGGTGGCCCCACCACAGCTGGCGGCTGATGCACCAGTCCTGGATATCGCGCATCCAGGAGAAGTACATGTTCTCGTACTGCTTGGGCACGAACTGGATGCGGCCATCTTCCACAGCGGCGATGGCGGGTTCTGCCAGCGGCTTGGTGGAAACGTACCACTGGTCGGTCAGCCACGGCTCGATGACAGTGCCGGAGCGGTCGCCTTTCGGCACTTTCAGCGCGTGGTCGTCGATGCTGACCAGCAGGCCCTGGGCGTCCAGGTCGGCGACGATCTGCTTGCGCGCGACAAAGCGGTCGAGGTTGGCGTACTGGGCCGGCAGTCGGGTGTCGACCTGCTCGTTGACGCTGCCGTCGAGGTTGAAGGCCTGGGCGCTGGCCAGCACGAAGGCGTTCTTGTCGAAGATGTTCAGCAGCGGCAGGTTGTGGCGCTTGCCGACTTCGTAGTCGTTGAAGTCGTGGGCCGGGGTGATCTTCACGCAACCGGTACCGAATTCTGGGTCGCAGTAGTCGTCGGCGATGATCGGAATGCGGCGACCGACCAGTGGCAGTTCAACGAACTTGCCGATCAGTGCCTGGTAACGTTCGTCGTTCGGGTTGACGGCCACGGCGGCGTCACCCAGCAGGGTTTCTGGACGCGTGGTGGCAACGACCAGGTAATCCTGGCCTTCGGCGGTCTTGGCGCCGTCGGCCAGCGGGTAGCGCAGGTTCCACAGGTGGCCTTTCTCGTCGTGGTTTTCCACTTCGAGGTCGGAGATGGCCGTGTGCAGCTTGGTGTCCCAGTTGACCAGGCGCTTGCCGCGGTAGATAAGGCCGTCTTCATGCAGGCGCACGAACGCTTCTTTAACGGCTTCGGAGAGGCCGTCGTCCATGGTGAAGCGCTCGCGGCTCCAGTCTACCGACGAGCCCAGGCGACGGATCTGGCGGCTGATGTTGCCACCGGACTGATCCTTCCACTCCCAGACCTTTTCCAGGAACTTTTCGCGGCCCAGGTCATGACGGTTCTGGCCTTTGGCTTCGAGCTGGCGCTCGACCAGCATCTGCGTGGCGATACCGGCGTGGTCGGTGCCTGGCTGCCACAGGGTGTCGCGGCCTTGCATGCGACGGAAACGGATCAGGGCGTCCATGATCGCGTTGTTGAACCCGTGGCCCATGTGCAGGCTGCCGGTGACGTTCGGCGGCGGGATCATGATGGTGTAGGACTCGCCTGCACCTTGCGGGGCGAAATAGTTCTCGGACTCCCAGGTGTTGTACCAGGAAGTTTCAATAGCGTGCGGCTGGTAGGTCTTATCCATGCGCGGCGGGACCCTGTGCATTTATTCGGGAAAGCCGAAAAGTATAACGAAGGCACAGGGTTTAGGCGACAGGCCGGGGGCTGCTTTGCAGCCCTTTCGCGACACAAGGCTGCTGCCACAGATGAACGCCTTCCTCCTGTGGCAGCGGCCTTGTGTCGCGAAGGTCACTCCGAACGCTTGATCAACCGCTCGATCCGCGCATCCAGCCGGCGCTTGATCTCGTTCTCGATGTGCGGGGTAAAGTCGTTGATCACGTCCTGCATGATCAACTGCGCAGCCGCCCGCAGCTCGCTTTCCAGGTGCAGCAGGGTGTCCTGGCGGCGGGTCTGCGGGTCTTCCTCGGGTTCTACAGCTACCGGTTTGGCAACAGGGGCAGGTTTG
Organism: Pseudomonas sp. LFS074; assembly: GCF_047978165.1. Lineage (NCBI taxonomy): Bacteria > Pseudomonadati > Pseudomonadota > Gammaproteobacteria > Pseudomonadales > Pseudomonadaceae > Pseudomonas > Pseudomonas sp. LFS074. The sequence goes on from NZ_JBFPFV010000001.1 coordinate 1,095,162, forward strand.
CCGGCAGGCTCTTCCAGCAGCAACGGGATCTGCTCTACCGTCTCGGTCAGCAGCGGCGGTTGCAGGTCGGCGTCGCCAAGCAGCTGGCGGATCGACTCAAGGTCATCGAGCAGGTGGGCGGAGTCGGGCAAAGGGGAGGGCTTGTCCATCGTCGTCAAAGTCGCTGTAAGCGGTGGTCTTGCAGAGCATAGCCCTGTTCACGGTAGAAACGGAATCGCTCACGGGCTGATTGGCGGATACCAGGCTCTTCGACGACGATTTCGGCTACCCGCTCGAACTGGCCGACAAAACCCGGCACGCTGGCGCCCAGGTTGATCAGCAGGTCGTGGTGCTCGCCTGCGTTGTCAGCCAGGCCCAGGGCCACGTCAGCATCGGCATGCACTTCGGCCAGGTCGTGGGGCACGAACGCCTCGCCCTTGAAACGCCATAAGCGCTGGTCCAGCTCGCTGCGCTGTTCAGTATCCTGGCAGTGCAGATAAACACGGTGGCCGAGGCGCCAGGCTTTTTCGCACAGTTTGCAGGCGAAATCGAGCCGCGCCGACAGCGAGTCGGTGGGCAAGATGTAGAAGTCGACTTTGCTCATGGTTGGTCTCGCCGGCCGGTGGCGCAGGGCACCACCGGCTTCACGGCGTCAGGCGCCAGCGCGGTCCAGCAGGTACTGGGTCAGCAGGGGGACCGGGCGGCCAGTGGCGCCCTTGTCCTTGCCGCCGCTTACCCAGGCGGTGCCGGCGATGTCCATGTGCGCCCAGTTGTAGGCCTTGGCGAAGCGCGACAGGAAGCAGCCAGCGGTGATGGTACCGGCCTTCGGCCCGCCGATGTTGCCCATGTCGGCGAACGGGCTGTCCAACTGCTCCTGGTATTCGTCGAACAGCGGCAGCTGCCAGGCACGGTCGTCGGCGCGCTTTCCGGCATCGAGCAACTGGCCGACCAGGTCGTCATTGTTGCCCATCAGGCCGGAGGTGTGGCTGCCCAGGGCAACGATGCAGGCGCCGGTCAGGGTGGCGATGTCGATCACCGCCTGTGGCTTGAAGCGTTCGGCGTAGGTCAGGGTATCGCACAGCACCAGGCGGCCTTCGGCGTCGGTGTTGAGAATTTCCACGGTCTGGCCGCTCATGGTGGTGACGATGTCACCCGGGCGGGTGGCGCCGCCACTTGGCATGTTCTCGGCGCAGGCCAGCAGGCACACCAGGTTGATCGGCAGTTGCAGCTCGAGCACGGCACGCAGGGTGCCGAACACGCTGGCGGCGCCGCACATGTCGTATTTCATTTCGTCCATGCCGGCGCCTGGCTTGAGGCTGATACCGCCGGTGTCGAAGGTAATGCCTTTACCGACCAGCACGAACGGCTTGTCGGCCTTCTTGCCGCCCTGATAATTGAGCACGATCAGGCGTGGCGGCTGGTCGCTGCCCTGGCCCACGGCGTAGAAAGCGCCCATGCCCAGGTCCTTGATCTTTTTCTCGTCCAGCACTTCAACCTTGAGGCCTTTGTGCGCCTTGCCCAGGTCCTTGGCCTGTTCGGCCAGGAAGCTTGGGTGGCAAAGGTTGGGCGGCAGGTTACCGAGGTCGCGGGTGAAGGCCATGCCGGTGGCGATGGCGCTGGCGTGCTTGACCGCGCGCTCGACTTCGGCCTGGCCGGCCTTGTCGGCCAGCAGGGTGACCTTTTTCAGGGCGCGTGGCTCGGCCTTCTGGCTTTTGAAACGATCGAACACATACTCGCCGTCGAGCAGGGTTTCAGCCAGCAGGCGGTACTTGCCGTAGTGGGCGTCGCGGTTGCTGACAGCGATATCGTCCAGAGCCAGTACGGCATCAGCGCCGTTCAGGCCCTTGAGTACGCCAGCGACACTGGCAACCAGTTTGCGCCAGGCGCGATCACCCAGGGCTTCTTCCTTGCCACTGCCAACCAGCAGCACGCGCTCGGCCTTCAGGCCCGCGAGGTTCTGCAGCAGCAAGGTCTGCCCCGGCTTGCCGGCCAGGTCGCCGCGCTTGAGCACGGCGCTGATGGCGCCTTCGCTGGCCTGGTCGACTGCCTTGGCAACAGCGCCGAGCTTGCGATTTTCACCTACCGGAATGACCAGCGTGGCGGTTTTTACGGATGCAGCAGCTACGCTTTTTACAACCAGTTCCATGTCAGGGTCCCCGAATGATCGATACGTATGGCGCTGTGCGTTCCAGCGCTCTGGACGGGCCTGGCCGCGTCGTCGCGCACCAGCAGAAAAGCTGCCAGTTTGAGCCTGCGGCAAGCGTGCTGACAACCCCGTTGTGCACCTTCATGCGCGGCCAAGTGACAGGGGCGGCCAATCACAGGATAATGCGCGCACTTTACATGGAGGTTCGCCTTTGGCGAACCGGCATTGGTCTTGGATGTACTAAGTCATTGTTTGGCGCCATTGCATGGCAGTCCGCCCTGACAACCCAGGAGTGTCTGGTTTGATCGTCTTTCGTTATCTGTCCCGCGAGGTCCTGGTGACCTTGAGCGCCGTCAGCGCTGTGCTGCTGGTGATCATCATGAGCGGGCGCTTCATCAAGTACCTGGCCCAGGCTGCCCAAGGCGTGCTCGATCCGGGTGTGCTGTTCCTGATCATGGGCTTCCGCCTGCCGGGCTTCCTGCAGCTGATCCTGCCGCTGGGGCTGTTCCTCGGCATTCTCCTGGCTTACGGGCGCCTGTACCTGGAAAGCGAGATGACCGTACTGTCGGCCACGGGCATGAGCCAGCAGCGCTTGCTGGGCCTGACCATGGCGCCGGCTGCCCTGGTCGCCCTGCTGGTGGCCTGGCTGAGCCTGAGCCTGGCACCGCTGGGCGTAGCCCAGGTGCAGCAGATCATCAGCCAGCAGGATGCCCTGACCGAGTTCGACACTCTGGTGCCGGGCCGCTTCCAGACATTACGTGATGGCTCGCGGGTAACCTACACCGAGCAACTGTCGGATGACCGCATCAACCTGGCTGGGGTGTTCATCTCCGAGAAGCGCTTCAACCAGGACAAGACCAAGGACCGTGCCCCGTCGGTGCTGGTCGCCGAGAAAGGCCACCAGGAGATCCAGGCCGACGGCAACCGCTACCTGGTCCTGGAGAACGGCTACCGCTACGACGGCAACCCGGGCCAGGCCGACTACCGTGCTATCAAGTACGACACTTACGGCGTGCTGCTGCCCAAGCCGGAAGTCGCCGAGGAGGTAACCGAGCGCGAAGCTATCCCTACCTCCGAGCTGATTGGCAAGAAAGGCCTGCGTGAGCGCGCCGAACTGCAATGGCGGATATCGCTGCCGATCCTGGTGTTTGTCGTTACCTTGCTGGCGGTGCCGCTGTCACGGGTCAACCCGCGACAAGGCCGCTTCCTCAAGCTGTTGCCAGCAATTCTTCTGTACATGGCCTACCTGACAATGCTGATTTCCGTACGCGGCGCCCTCGAGAAGGGCAAACTGCCGATCGCCCTGGGCATGTGGTGGGTCCACGGCCTGTTCCTGCTGATCGGCCTTGGTCTGATGTACTGGGAGCCTCTGCGCCTCAAACGCGCCGCTCGCCGTGCGGAGGTGGCCCATGGCTAAGCTCGACCGCTACATCGGCCAGAGCGTGCTGATGGCCATTCTGGCTGTGCTGGGGATCATCCTCGGCCTGGCCTCGCTGTTCGCCTTCATCGATGAGATGAGCGACCTGAGTGACACCTACACGGTGATGGAAGCGGGCAACTTCGTCCTGCTTACCGCACCACGGCGGCTGTACGAAATGCTGCCGATGGCGGCATTGATCGGCTGCCTGATCGGCCTGGGCAGCCTGGCCAGCAGCAGCGAACTGACCATCATGCGTGCGGCGGGTGTTTCCATCGGCCGTATCGTCTGGGCGGTGATGAAGCCGATGCTGGTGCTGATGCTGGTTGGCCTGCTGATTGGCGAGTACGTGGCACCGGTGACCGAGAACAAGGCCCAGGCCGACCGTTCCCTGGCCCAGGGTGGCGGTGAAGCGCAAAGCTCCAAACGCGGCATGTGGCACCGCCAGGGCGAGGAATACGTGCACATCAACGCCGTGCAGCCCAACGGCCTGCTGCTGGGTGTAACCCGCTACCGCTTCGACAACGAGCGCAAGATCGTCACCTCGAGCTTCGCCCGCCGCGCGCAGTACCAGGACGACCACTGGCTGCTGGCTGACGTGCGCACCACCTACTTCCGTGGCGACCACACCGAAGTGGTCAACGCGCCGCAGGAGCGCTGGGACGTTTCGCTTACGCCAGAACTGCTCAATACCGTGATTCTGGCGCCGGAGTCGCTGTCGATCACCGGGCTGTGGGACTACATCCACTACTTGTCCGACCAGGGCCTGAACAACGCCCGTTATTGGCTGGCGTTCTGGACCAAGGTGCTGCAGCCGATGGTGACGGCGGCACTGGTGCTGATGGCGATCTCGTTCATCTTTGGCCCGCTGCGTTCGGTGACGCTTGGCCAGCGCGTGTTCACCGGTGTACTGGTGGGCTTCGTGTTCCGCATCGGCCAGGACCTGCTGGGGCCTTCGAGCCAGGTGTTCGGCTTCCCGCCGCTGCTGGCGGTGGTGATCCCGGCAGGCATCTGTGCGCTGGCGGGTGTGTGGTTGTTGCGCCGAGCGGGTTGATGGCCTGAGCTGCATAAAAAGCCGACCCTAGGGTCGGCTTTTTCGTAGGCCCGTTCTGGGTCATTTCTTCTGCTTCGGCACCCGCACCAGTTGGCTTTCCGAGTAGATGTCATGCCAACCGCGCTTGCGCTTGTCGATCAGCACCCAGAAAAAACCCAGCCCCAGGCACAGCCATGAGGCGATCGATACCACAAAGCGCAACAGCGCCTGCCACAGGCTGATGGCCGAGCCATCGGCGTTCTGCACCCGCACACCCCACACCTGCATGCCCAGGGTCTGCCCACCGTGGGTCCAGAACTTGGCAAAGAAGCCGAACAGGGCGAACAGCAACACCGTTGACAGCAGAGGGTCGCCATCCAGTGCGCCGGCCTCGGTCAGCTCGCGCATACGCGCCTCGCCGATAATCGACATCTGGATCATCTTGTAGGCACCAGCGGTTACGATCAGCAGTGCCGTACACAGCAGAAAGTCATAGAACATCGCCGCCAGGCGCCGGCCCAGGCCGACCGGCGGAAAATCACCCTGGGGTGTGAGCAGAGGCTTGGACATGCAGGACGGCTCCAGAAGACGAAGCCGCTATTCTACGGGCAAAAAAAAGCCCCTGCACTTGGCAGGGGCTTTTGGGTGTCTGGTATTCGCTTATGCGACGACCTGAACCTGGTCGGCCTGCAGGCCTTTCTGGCCCTGGACGGCTACGAAGGTAACCTTCTGGCCTTCTTTCAGGCTTTTGAAACCGTTGCCTTCGATAGCACGGAAGTGCACGAACAGATCAGCACCGCTTTCTGGGGTGATGAAACCGTAACCTTTCTCGTCGTTAAACCACTTGACGGTACCGTTCTGACGCTCAGCCATTGTCTTATTTCCTATGAAGCTTGAATTTTGATGACAGTTACTTTCGCACTTGTTTGTAAGCGAAAGATTACTGGGCTGGGTTGCAGGAAAGTAAGAGACGTCGAACGGGTTGTAGCAAATCTCGGCTACTGGCCCAGGTCACGAACTGTTGCGACCCATGCAAACACAGTGCAGTGACTCTACGCCAACTCCCGAGCGAAAAACAAGCCCTTGGTCGTATGGAAAAATGACCGTCTGCCGATAACCGACCGCTTTGTCGGAAACGGCGTGGCGCCTGGCCTGGCGCCATGTTCAAAAGTTATTGGGAAGGTTCGAAAACGAATATGTCGAACCTGCCCACAACCTTCACAGAACCGTTTCAACCACGGTAGTAACGTTGTGCCACGAAAGGCATTTTGCTGACTTTCAAGGCAACCTTCTTGCCGCGTACTACGGCAAACAGGGGGGTGTCGAGTGCAGCATGTTCACTCTCGATATAACCCATTGCAACAGGGGCGCCGAGTGTCGGGCCAAAGCCACCGCTGCACACTTTACCTACCGGTTTATCGTTTGCATCGACAATGTCCGCCCCTTCACGTACTGGGGTACGTTCTTGTGGCAACAGCCCGACACGTTTGCGCGCCACTCCCTCGCGCTGGTGGGCGAAGATTGCCTCGGCGCCAGGGAACCCTGCAGCACGCGCACCCTCGGCACGGCGCACTTTGGAAATCGCCCACAGCAGACTGGCTTCGATCGGAGTGGTCTCGGTATTCATGTCATGGCCATACAGGCACAGGCCGGCTTCCAGGCGCAGCGAGTCGCGCGCGCCCAGGCCGATAGGTTGTACTTCCGGCTCGGCCAGCAGGCGGCGGGCCAAAGCTTCGGCGCCTTGGACCGGTACCGAAATCTCGTAGCCGTCTTCGCCGGTGTAGCCCGAGCGGCTGACGAAGCAGTCTTCACCCAGCAGTTTCACCGGGCGGAACTGCATGAAGGTCATGCCGGCCACTTCCGGGGCCAGGCGCTCAAGCACCTTGACCGCTGCCGGCCCTTGCAGGGCGAGCAGGGCACGCTGCTCGAACAATGGCTGCACCTCGCAACGGCCGCCGATGTGCGTTTGCAGGTGGGCCAGGTCCTGGTCCTTGCAAGCGGCGTTCACCACCAGGAACAGGGTGTCGTCGCCCAGGTTGGCCACCATCAGGTCGTCAAGGATACCGCCTTGTTCATTGGTGAACATGGCATAGCGTTGCATGCCCACCGGCAGGTCGATGATGTCCACTGGCACCAGGCTTTCCAAGGCCTTGGCGGCATCGGCGCCGCGCAGGATGATCTGGCCCATGTGCGAGACATCGAACAGGCCGGCCTGCTCGCGGGTGTGCAGGTGTTCCTTGAGCACGCCCAGCGGGTACTGCACTGGCATGTCGTAGCCGGCGAACGGCACCATGCGCGCCCCCAATTCCAGGTGCAGGGCATGCAGTGGGGTCTTGAGCAGTGTTTCGGACATCGGTGACTCCTTGCTGTTGTTGTCGGGTCAACATTCGATGATGTTGACGGCCAGGCCGCCTCGGGCGGTCTCTTTGTATTTGCTTTTCATGTCGGCGCCAGTCTGGCGCATGGTGCGGATGACCTTGTCGAGGGACACGAAGTGCTGGCCGTCCCCGCGCAAGGCCATGCGCACCGCGTTGATGGCTTTCACCGAACCCATGGCATTGCGTTCGATGCAGGGCACCTGCACGAGGCCTCCGATCGGGTCGCAGGTCAGGCCCAGGTTGTGTTCCATGCCGATTTCGGCGGCGTTCTCCACCTGCTGCACGCTGCCGCCCATCACTTCGCACAACGCCCCGGCGGCCATCGAACAGGCGACGCCGACTTCTCCCTGGCAGCCCACTTCGGCGCCGGAGATGGAGGCGTTTTCCTTGTACAGGATGCCGATGGCCGCAGCGGTGAGCAGAAAGCGCACCACCCCGTCCTCGCTGGCACCCGGCACGAAACGCATGTAGTAGTGCAGTACCGCCGGGACGATGCCCGCCGCACCGTTGGTGGGGGCGGTAACCACACGCCCGCCATAGGCGTTTTCCTCGTTCACCGCCAAAGCGTAGAGATTGACCCAGTCAAGCACCGACAGGGCGTCACGCAGGCTGGCCTCCGGGTGGCGGCTCAGTTGGCGGTACAGGGCTGGTGCCCGGCGTTTTACCTTGAGCCCTCCTGGCAAGATACCTTCGTGCTGGCAACCGGCTTCGACGCAATCCTGCATCACCTGCCAGATGCGCAGCAGCCCGGCGCGGGTTTCTGCCTCTGGGCGCCAGGCGGCCTCGTTGGCCAACATCACTTGGCTGACTGACAGTTGCATTGCAGAGCAATGGCCTAGCAGTTCCTTGGCCGTCTTGAAGGGGTAGGCCAGCACAGTGCTGTCCTCGACGATGCGGTCATGGCCGGCGGCGTCCTCATCCACCACGAAACCGCCGCCCACCGAGTAGTACTCGCGGCTGCGGATTTGCAGGCCGGCCTCGTCGAACGCGCGGAAGATCATGCCATTGGGGTGGTAGTCCAGCGGCTTGCGGATCATCGCCAGGTGCTGCTTTTCGATGAACGCAATGCTGTGCTCGCCCAGCAGGTTGATGCGGCCGCTGTCGCGGATGGCCTGCAGCCGAGCCGGGATGCTGTCGGTGTCGATAATGTCTGGGTGTTCGCCTTCAAGGCCCAGCAGCACGGCCTTGTCACTGCCATGGCCCTTGCCGGTGGCGCCCAGTGAGCCATACAGCTCGGCCCTGACGCTGGCGGTGCTGGCAAGCAGGCCGTCACGGCGCAGCCCTTCGGCAAAGCGCGCAGCGGCACGCATCGGGCCGACTGTGTGTGAACTGGAGGGGCCGATGCCGATCTTGAACAGGTCGAAGACACTCAATGACATGGTGACCTCCTGCCAGGGTTTCAGGACGGACGGTGAACCCTGTGGGAGCGGGTTTACCCGCGAATGCGGCGGTAAAGCCACCATCGCATTCGCGGGTAAACCCGCTCCCACAGAGGCCCACACCTCAACTCAGGGAACGGGCCCGAAAGCTATCAGGCGTCCTGATAGCTCTCGATCGACGGGCAGGCGCATACCAGGTTACGGTCGCCGAACACGTTGTCGACCCGGCCGACTGGCGGCCAGTATTTGCCTTCCACCAGGCTCGGCAGCGGGTACACCGCCTGTTCGCGGCTGTAGCCATGGGCCCATTCGCCAACCAGCTCGGCCGCCGTGTGCGGGGCGTTTTTCAGCGGGTTGTCGTCCTTGTCCAGGCTACCGTTCTCGACCGCGCGAATTTCTTCGCGGATCTGGATCATCGCGTTGCAGAAACGGTCGAGTTCTTCCTTGGACTCGCTTTCGGTCGGTTCGATCATCAGCGTGCCTGCCACCGGGAAGGACATGGTCGGGGCATGGAAGCCGAAGTCGATCAGGCGCTTGGCCACGTCGTCGACGCTGATGCCGCTGGTGTCCTTCAGCGGGCGCAGGTCGAGGATGCACTCGTGAGCCACCAGGCCATTACCGCCGGTATACAGAACAGGATAGTGCTCTTCCAGGCTGCGGGCGATGTAGTTGGCATTGAGGATCGCCATCTGCGAGGCACGCTTGAGGCCGGCACCGCCCATCATGCGGATGTACATCCAGGTGATCGGCAGGATGCTGGCGCTGCCGAACGGTGCGGCGCACACCGCACCTTCGGTGTTTTCCAGTTTCGCGTGACCAGGCAGGAACGGCGCCAGGTGCGACTTGACGCCAATCGGGCCGACGCCCGGGCCGCCGCCACCGTGCGGGATGCAGAAGGTCTTGTGCAGGTTCAGGTGGGAAACGTCGCCACCGAACTTGCCAGGGGCGCACAGGCCGACCATGGCGTTCATGTTGGCGCCGTCGATATACACCTGGCCACCGTTGTCGTGAATGATTGCGCAGATTTCGCCGATCGCTTCCTCGAACACACCGTGGGTCGACGGGTAGGTAATCATGATCGCGGCCAGGCGCTCGCGGTGTTCGATGGCCTTGGCGCGCAGGTCCTCGACATCGACGTTGCCGCGGGCGTCACAAGCGGTGACTACGACGCGCATGCCCGCCATGTGTGCGGTGGCCGGGTTGGTGCCGTGGGCCGACGATGGGATCAGGCAGATGTCGCGGTGGCTTTCGCCGCGGCTGCGGTGATAGGCGCGGATGGCCAACAGGCCTGCGTATTCGCCCTGCGAGCCGGCGTTGGGCTGCAGCGATACTGCGTCATAACCGGTGGCGGCACACAGCATGGCCTCCAGTTCGGTGGTCATCTGCAGGTAGCCTTGGCTCTGCTCGGCCGGGGCGAACGGGTGCAGGTTGCCGAACTCGGCCCAGGTGACCGGGATCATTTCGCTGGCGGAGTTCAGCTTCATGGTGCACGAGCCCAGCGGGATCATGCTGCGGTCCAGCGCCAGGTCCTTGTCGGCCAGGCGGCGCAGGTAGCGCATCAACTCGGTTTCGCTGTGGTAGCGGTTGAACACGGGGTGTTCGAGGATGGCCGACTGGCGCAGCAGGGCGGTGGGCAGCAGCGAACCGGTGCTGGCGGCCAGGGCGACGAAGTCAGGTTGTGCCTGGTCACCAGCGAACAGCTGCCACAGCGACTCGACGTCAGCCTGGCTGCTGGTTTCGTCCAGCGACAGGCCCAGGTGGGCGGCGTCGATCTGGCGCAGGTTGATGCCCTGGGCGCGTGCCTTGTCATGCAAGCTGGTGGTGGCGGTACCGGTGGCCAGGGTCAGGGTGTCAAAGGCGCTGGTGCCCACTACCGGTACGCCCAGGGCCTTCAGGCCGGCGGCCAGGATCGCGGTCAGCGCATGGGTACGCTCGGCAATGCGCTTGAGGCCGGCCGGGCCGTGGTACACGGCAAACATGCTGGCGATGTTGGCCAGCAGTACCTGTGCGGTGCAGATGTTGCTGGTGGCCTTTTCGCGGCGGATGTGCTGCTCGCGGGTTTGCATGGCCAGGCGCAGGGCGGTTTTGCCGAAGCGGTCGATCGATACGCCGACCAGGCGGCCCGGCATGTCGCGCTTGAACGCGTCGCGGGTGGCGAAGTAGGCCGCGTGCGGGCCACCGAAGCCCAGGGGTACGCCAAAACGCTGGGCGCTGCCGATGGCCACGTCGGCGTCGAACTCGCCCGGAGGGGTCAGCAGCGTCAGCGCCAGCAGGTCGGCAGCGACGGCGACCAAGGCGTTGGCGGCGTGGAAGCGCTGTACCACTTCACGGTAGTCGAACACTTCACCGTTGCTGGCTGGGTACTGCAGCAGGGCGCCGAAGAAGGCGCTGACATCGCCCAGCTCGCGCTCGTCGCCGACCACGACCTCGATACCCAGCGGCTCGGCGCGGGTGCGCAGCACGTCCAGGGTTTGCGGGTGGCAGTGCACGGAGGCGAAGAAGGTGTGGCTGGCCTTGTTCTTCGACAGGCGCTTGCAGAAGGTCATGGCCTCTGCGGCGGCAGTGGCTTCGTCGAGCAGCGAGGCATTGGCGATCGGCAGGCCGGTCAGGTCGCTGATCAAGGTCTGGAAGTTCAGCAGCGCTTCCAGGCGGCCCTGGGAAATTTCTGGCTGGTACGGGGTGTAGGCGGTGTACCAGGCTGGGTTTTCCAGCAGGTTGCGCAGGATCGGCGCCGGAGTGTGGGTGTTGTAGTAGCCCTGGCCGATGTAACTTTTGAACAGCTGGTTCTTGCCGGCGATGGCCTTGAGCGCGGCGAGCGCGTCGGCTTCGCTCTGGCCGTCGTGCGAGCCAAGCACGCTGGTGCCCTTGATGCTGTCAGGGATGACTGCGGCAGTCATGGCGTCCAGCGAGTCGAAGCCCAGGGCGGCGAGCATGGCCTGTTCGTCAACGGCGCGCGGGCCGATGTGGCGGGCGATGAATTCGTTGGCGGTGCCGAGGTTGATGGTCATGGCGCAGTTCCTCAAGCGTCGTCGTTGGCTTTGATCAGGCGGTCGTAGGCGTCCTGGTCGAGCAGTGCGCTGACTTCGCTCATGTCGGCCGGGTTGAAGCGGAAGAACCAGCCTTCGCCCATCGGGTCTTCGTTGACCAGCTCTGGGCTGTTTTCGAGCTGGTCGTTGACCGCGACCACTTCGCCGCTCAGCGGCATGTACACGCCGCTGGCGGCCTTTACCGATTCAACGGTGGACGCTTCGCTGCCTTTCTCGTACTGCTGCAACTCGGGCAGTTGCACGAAAACCACATCGCCAAGGGCGTTCTGGGCGTAGGCGGTGATACCCACGGTGACGCTGCCATCGGCTTCGACGCGCAGCCATTCGTGATCTTCAGTGAAACGCAACTCGCTCATGGGGAATCCTCGGGAAGCAGGGCGTTGGGCGCGGTGGCTCCGCGCTCTTGGGTTGCGATTCCCTAAGCAATATCGCGGCCAATCACAAAAAATCGTTATAAATCATATGCTTATATTGTTTCTGCAATGCGTTTGACATTTTTGTGGAACGATAACGCTACAGTTGGCGAGGGGAGAGAAAGGGTTTTGTGATCAAACCCTTGTGCAGACGCATCTGAATGGTTGTGTATCGATTTCAATCCGGCGTACTGAAATCGATACAGCCTTGAGAGCCGGGTTCATCCTCCGATAAGGAGGAGCAATGCCAGGTACAACTTGATCACGACGACATTGATGATGTCGATGAAGAACGCGCCCACCATCGGTACCACCAGAAAGGCAATCTGGGAGGCGCCGTAGCGCTGGGTCACCGCCTGCATGTTGGCGATGGCCGTCGGCGTCGCACCCAAGCCGAAGCCGCAGTGCCCTGCGGCCAGGACTGCCGCATCGTAGTTGCGCCCCATCACCCTGAAGGTCACGAAGATCGCGAATAGCGCCATGACCAGTGTCTGCACGGCCAACAAGATGAAGAAGGGTAAGGCCAGGGCTGCCAGGTCCCACAATTTGAGCGACATCAAGGCAATGGCCAGGAACAGGGACAAACTCACGTTGCCCATTACTGACACTTCCCGCTCGAATACACGGTAAAAGCCGATTGCTGAAAGCCCGTTGCGCAACACTACCCCCACGAAGAGTACGCAGACGAAGGTCGGTAGTTCAAATGTTGTGCCTTTCAATGCGCTATTAAGTAGTGTGCCGGCCAGCAAGCTGACGGCAATAAGTGCGAGGGTCTCGATAAATGTAAATGGCGTAATCAGGCGCTCTTTATGCGGGTGTTCGAAACCCTTTGGTAACTGCGGAACTTCTTCTTCGATACCGGGTGCCTTGACGCGCTTGATCAACATCCTGGCGACGGGACCACCAATCAAACCGCCCAGCACCAGGCCGAAGGTGGCAGAGGCCATTGCCAGTTCGGATGCCGAAGCCAGGCCAAATCTCTCGGTGAAGGTTGCGCCCCAGGCAGCGCCTGTACCGTGGCCCCCCGACAAACTGATAGAACCGGTCAGCAAGCCCATCAGCGGATCGAGCCCCAATGCTGTTGCCAGGCCGATGCCCATGGCGTTCTGAACCAGCAGCAAGCCTGTGACCACCAGCAAAAACACCGCCACCACGCGCCCGCCCTTTTTCAGGCTGGCGAAGTCTGCACTCAAGCCGATGGTGGCGAAGAATGCCAACATCAACGGCGTTTGCAGCGAGGTATCAAACTGGACGTGTACATCGAAACTGCGCAAGGCCAAGAGTGACAAGGCAACGACCAGGCCGCCTGCAACAGGCTCCGGGATATTGTAAGTACGCAGGAAACCAATTCGTGCGACCAAACTACGCCCCAGTAGCAATACTAAAGAGGCGGCTACAAGTGTCCCGTAAAAATCGAGTTAAATCATCAGGGTACTCTTCGTTCAGGGTGACAAGCGAAATTACAACGTCACCATTCTACGGCGAGCACTCCCGTCAATTGCGGCTGCGCGGTTAGGAAAAGTCTGAACCATCCGCCAGTTTTGACGATAACTATCAGGGTTTGCCGGGTATTCCATATTTGCGCAAGCGCTGGGCGATGGCGGTATGCGAAGTTTGCAAGCGCCCGGCCAGTTGCCGCGTCGATGGGTAACTGGCATACAGGCGCTGCAACAGTTCGCGTTCGAAATCTCCCACGGCCTGTTCCAGGCTGGCCACTTCACCCTCTTGCCCGCGTGCCACCGAGGTCCCCGCAATGTCCAGGTCGCCGATGTCCACCAGGTTGCTCTCGCAGATGGCCGCCGCGCGGAAAATCACGTTCTGCAACTGACGCACATTGCCCGGCCAAGGGTTGGCCAGCAGTGCCGAATGGGTGGCCGGAGTCAGCCGGCAGGCTGGGCGCTGGATCTGCGTGCAAGCCTGCTGCATGAAGAAGTGCGCCAGCATCAGGATGTCCTGGCCACGGTCGCGCAGTGGCGGCACCTGCAGGTTGAGCACGTTCAGGCGGTAGAACAGGTCTTCGCGGAAGCTACCTTCGGCAACCATGCGCTCCAGGTCGCGGTGGGTGGCGCTGATGATGCGCACATCCACCTTCACCTCGCGGTCACCGCCCACCCGGCGGAAGCTGCCGTCGCTGAGAAAGCGCAGCAGCTTGGCCTGCAGGTACGGTGACATTTCGCCAATTTCATCAAGGAACACCGTGCCCTGATTGGCCAACTCCATCAGCCCGGGCTTGCCACCGCGTTGCGCGCCGGTGAAGGCGCCGGGGGCGTAACCGAACAACTCGCTCTCGGCCAGGCTCTCGGGCAGCGCGGCGCAATTCAGTGCCAGGAACGGTGCCGCATGGCGGCTGCTGATGGCATGGCAGGCGCGGGCGACCAGCTCTTTACCCGTGCCGGTTTCACCATGTACCAGCAGTGGCGCATCAAGCGCTGCCACGCGCAGGGCGCGGGCCTTCAGGGTGCGTATGACCGGCGACTCGCCAAGCAAGGCATCGAAGCCTTCGGCGTGGTCGTGGTGCAGGGCCGACAGGCGTTCGCCCATGCGCGAAGGTGGGTACAGCGTCAGCAGGCCACCGGCGTTGGTGATCGGCATGGCGTCCAGCAGCAGGCTCTGGCCGTTCAACTGCATTTCGCGCATGGGCAGGTGGAAGTTGTTGTCCAGCAGGGCCTGCAGCAGTGCAGGGTCGCCAAACAGTTCATCCACCGAGCGCCCGGCGGATTCACGGCCGCACAGTTCGATCAGCGCCGGGTTGGCCAGCAACACCAGGCCTGCGCTGTCCACCGCCAGCACCGGGTCGCTCATGGCCGCTAGCAGGGCATCGAGTTGCAGGTGGCGACGCTGGCCGGGGAGGATGTCGACCACGTCCACCGACTGCACGCCGTGTACTTCGAACAGCGCGTCATGCAGTTCTTCGAGCACGGCGGGGCTGAGGGTGGGGGCGTCGATGTAGACGTTCGGCGGGACCATCTCCACGGCGTCCAGGTTGAGGTTGCGGGCACCGAGCAGGGCGAGGACTTCCTGGGTGATGCCGACGCGGTCGATGAAGCTGACGTGGATGCGCATGGGGAGGCGAAAGGTGGTGGCCGGGGAGGGCGGTAGTATGCCTTAACATCGCCGGGGCCGCTTTGCGGCCCTATCGCGACACTAGGCCACTCCCACAACGTTTACGCATTCAGTTGTGGGAGCGGCCTTGGGCTGCAAAGCAGCCGCAAAATGCTGAAATCACTCGAGATGTTCAGGTTTGATCGGGTCGCCCGATTTCACATCGAGCTTTTCGCGGATGTCCGCGAACATATAGTCATAGAGCTTGTGTGGCGAACTCAGGGTCTCGAACTTCTTTGGCGGCGCCAGGTACGACTGGGCCTTGCGGGTCAGCAGCATGAGGAAACTGGGCAGTACCTGGTCCTTGGGGAGGAAGAACTTTTCTTCCACCGGTTTGCCTTCGATGCTGCCATGCATGTGGAATTGAATGCCTCTGCCTTCCCTGGGGTCCGACACGGCCTCGTACTCGATGTTCAGGTCGTAGCTGTGGTCGGCATTGTTCAGCGCAGTGCGCTCGATGTGTACATGACCGGGGTGGTACTGGGCCATGGTTAGCTCCTTTGGAAGGTCGAAAATGGCGGGCCCCGTGAGCCCGCCGACTGCATTCAACGGTAGCTGATCCCAGGCTTCTCGGTAGAAACCCGAGTGCCGGCGGTGCCCTTGACGATGTCCTCGATGTTTTCCAGCGAGCTGATCACGGCGACCTTGCCGGTATTGCGGGCGAAATCACTGGCTGCTTGAACCTTCGGCCCCATGGAGCCGGCAGCGAAGCCCAAGCGTTCGAGTTCGTCCGGGTGGGCCTGGGCAATGGCTTTCTGCGTTGGCTTGCCCCAGTCAATGTAGGCTGCATCGACGTCGGTGGCGATTATCAGAAGGTCGGCTTCCAATTGTTCGGCCAGCAGCGCCGAGCACAGGTCTTTGTCGATCACCGCCTCGATGCCTTTGAGCTTGCGGTTTTCATCGTACATGGTGGGGATGCCGCCACCGCCGGCGCAAATCACGATACTGCTCTTTTCCAGCAGCCACTTGATCGGGCGAATTTCGAAGATGCGCTTGGGTTTCGGGCTGGCCACCACGCGGCGGTACTTGTCGCCGTCGGCCTTGACTACCCAGCCCTTTTCCTTGGCCAGGCGCTCGGCTTCTTCCTTGCTGTAGACCGGGCCGATGAACTTGGTCGGGTCCTTGAACGCTGGGTCGTTGGCGTCCACTTCCACCTGAGTCAGCAAGGTGGCGAACGGCACCTCGAAGGCCAGCAGGTTGCCCAGTTCCTGTTCGATCATGTAGCCGATCATGCCTTCGGTTTCGGCACCCAGCACGTCCAGTGGGTAGGCTTCGTCCGGCTTGTAGGAAAGGGCCTGCAGCGACAGCAGGCCGACTTGCGGGCCGTTGCCGTGGGCGATGACCAGCTCGTTACCGGGGTGAATCTTGGCGATCTGTTCGGTGGCGGTGCGGATATTGGCGCGCTGGTTGTCAGCGGTCATGGGCTCGCCGCGACGCAGCAGGGCGTTGCCGCCCAATGCAACAACGATACGCATGGGGAATGTCCTTTGCATTTGCAGAAGAGGGGTACACCTCGCCCCCCACAAGGAGGGCGAGGTACGCCGTCAGAGGTCAGCCAGGGTCGAAACCAGGATCGCCTTGATCGTGTGCATGCGGTTTTCCGCCTGCTCGAAGGCGATGCAGGCGGGTGACTCGAACACGTCGTCGGTCACTTCGATACCGTTGGCCAGGTCTGGGTACTGTTCGGCGATCTGCTTGCCGACTTTGGTTTCGGAGTTGTGGAACGCCGGCAGGCAGTGCATGAACTTGGTCCGTGGGTTGCCGGTGGACTTCATCAGTTCGGCATTCACCTGATAAGGCTTGAGCTGCTTGATGCGCTCACCCCAGGCCTCGATCGGCTCACCCATCGATACCCACACGTCGGTATGCACGAAGTCCACACCCTTGACCGCGGCTTTCGGATCTTCGGTGAGGGTGATGCGCGCGCCGCTTTCTTCAGCGTACTTCTTGCAGCGTTCGACCAGGTCGTCGTGTGGCCACAGCGCCTTGGGCGCGGCGATGCGCACATCCATGCCAAGCTTGGCGCCAATCAACAGCAGCGAGTTGCCCATGTTGTTGCGGGCGTCGCCCAGGTAGGCGTAGCTGATGTCGTGCAGCGGCTTGTCGCTGTGTTCGCGCATGGTCAGCACGTCGGCGATCATCTGCGTCGGGTGATATTCGTCGGTCAAGCCGTTGAACACCGGTACGCCGGCGAACTTGGCCAGCTCTTCGACGATTTCCTGCTTGAAGCCACGGTATTCGATGGCGTCGTACATGCGCCCGAGCACACGGGCAGTGTCCTTCATGCTCTCCTTGTGACCGATCTGCGAAGAGTTGGGGTCGATATAGGTAACGTTGGCGCCCTGGTCATAGGCGGCCACTTCGAACGCGCAGCGGGTACGGGTGGAGGTTTTTTCGAAGATCAGGGCAATGTTGTTGCCCTTCAGGTGCTGCTGTTCGGTGCCGGTGTACTTGGCGCGCTTGAGGTCGCGGGACAGGTCAAGCAGGTAGCGCAACTCGCGCGTGGTGTGGTGTTCCAGGCTGAGCAGGTTGCGGTTGTGAATGTTGAACGCCATGACAGTTTCTCCTTGAGTCCGGTGATGTCCCGGCCGCCACTTTGTGGGTGCGGCCGGGCGTAATGGTCGTTAGTAGTCGATCGGGTCGCGCACAATCGGGCAGGTCATGCAGTGGCCGCCGCCCCGGCCCCGGCCCAGTTCGCCGGCGCTGATGGTGATGACCTCGATGCCGGCCTTGCGCAGCAGGGTGTTGGTGTAGGTGTTGCGGTCGTAGCCGATGACCACGCCGGGCTCGATGGCCACCACGTTGTTGCCGTCATCCCACTGTTCGCGCTCGGCGGCGAAGCTGTTGCCGCCGGTCTCGACCACGCGCAGGCCACCCTTGAGGCCAAGCTGCTCGCCGACCACTTCGATGAACGACTTGTTGATACGGCGCACATCCATGCCGTAAGGCTTGCTTTCGTCCGGGCGGATGATGAATGGCACGATCTCTTTCACCACTTCCGGGAAGACCGTGACCAGGTCGCGGTCGCAGAAGCTGAACACGGTGTCCAGGTGCATGGCGGCGCGGGACTTCGGCAGGCCGGCAACGATCACTTCCTTGACGGCGCCCTTGGCGAACAGGTTCTGCGCCAGTTGGCCAATGGCCTGGCGCGAGGTGCGCTCGCCCATGCCGATGAGCACGATGCCATTGCCGATCGGCATCACGTCACCGCCTTCGAGGGTGGCATTGCCGTGGTCCTTGTCCGGGTCGCCGTACCACACCTGGAAGTCAGCGCCGGTGAATTCCTTGTGGAACTTGTAGATGGCGGTGGTCAGCAGGGTTTCCTGGCGGCGCGCCGGCCAGTACATCGGGTTCAGCGTGACGCCGCCGTAGATCCAGCAGGTGGTGTCGCGGGTGAACTGGGTGTTGGGCAGTGGCGGCAGGATGAAGCTGGAGTGGCCCAGGTAGTCGTTGTACATCTTGACCACATCGGCGCCTTCGCTCTGTGGCAGGTCCTGGCCCGCCACACCACCGATCAGGAATTCGGCCAGGTGACGCGGGTCAAGGCCTTCGAGCCAGCTGCGCACTTCGTTGGTCAGCCCCACGCCGACGGTGTCGGGGGTGATCTTGCGGTCGAGGATCCACTTCAGGGCCTCTTTGTTCTGCACGATGTCGGTCAGCAGGTTGTGCATTTCCAGCACATCCACGCCACGCTCGCGCATCTTGGTGACGAAGTCGAAATGGTCACGCTTGGCCTGGTCGACCCAGATCACATCGTCGAACAGCAGTTCGTCGCAGTTGCTCGGCGTCAGGCGCTTGTGCGCCAAGCCCGGGGCGCAAACCATCACTTTGCGCAGTTTGCCGGCTTCGGAGTGGACACCGTACTTCTGTTTTTCAGCGGACATGGTTTCATTCCTCCAATTGAACGAAGACGTGGGTCAAAGGGTCAGGAAGCCGTCGTACAGGCCAAAGGCTGCCACCAGGGCGCCGACGACCACGGCTGCGAAGATCAGTTTTTCCACGTTGGTGAAGACAGGTTGGCCTACCTCACGCTTGGCCTTGGCGAACAGGATGGCGCCAGGTGCGTAGAGCAGGGCCGAGAGCAGCAGGTATTTCACACCGCCGGCGTACAGCAGCCAGACGGCGTACAACAAGGCGATACCGCCGATGATCAGGTCTTTCTTGCGCTCGGCCAGGGCCTGTTCGTAGGTTTCGCTGCGCAGTGCCAGCAGGAAGGCGTAGGCCGCCGACCACAGGTAGGGCACCAGGATCATCGAGGTGGCGAGGTAGATCAGCGACAGGTAGGTGCTGTTGGAGAACAGCGTGATCACCAGGAAGATCTGCACCATGGCGTTGGTCAGCCACAGGGCGTTGGCCGGTACCTGGTTGGCGTTCTCGCGGCGCAGGAACTCCGGCATGGTGTGGTCCTTGGCGGCGGCGAACATGATCTCGGCGCACAGCAGCACCCACGACAGCAGGGCCCCCAGCAGCGAGATGATCAGGCCGACGCTGATCAGCACCGCGCCCCAGTGGCCGACCACATGTTCCAGCACGGCGGCCATCGACGGGTTCTGCAGCTTGGCCAGCTCTGGTTGGGTCATGATGCCCAGCGACAGCACGTTGACCAGCACCAGGAACAGCAGCACGGTAACGAAGCCGATGACCGTGGCCTTACCCACGTCAGAGCGTTTTTCCGCCCGGGACGAGAAAATGCTCGCGCCCTCGATGCCGATGAACACCCACACGGTGACCAGCATCATGTTGCGCACCTGGTTCATCACGCTGCCAAGCTCTGGTGTGCCTACGGCCCAGATGTCGGCGGTGAAGATATCGAGCCTGAAGGCGAACAGGCAGATCAGGGCGAACAGCACCAGCGGCACCACTTTGGCCACGGTGGTGACCAGGTTGATGAACGCTGCCTCCTTGATACCGCGCAATACCAGGAAGTGCACGGCCCACAACAGGATCGACGCGCCAATGATGGCGGCCGGCGTGTTGCCTTCACCGAAGATTGGGAAGAAGTAGCCCAAGGTGCTGAACAACAGCACGAAGTAGCCGACGTTGCCCAGCCAGGCACTGATCCAGTAGCCCCAGGCTGAGGAGAAGCCCATGTAGTCGCCAAAACCGGCCTTGGCGTAGGCATATACCCCGCCATCCAGATCAGGCTTGCGGTTGGCCAAGGTCTGGAACACGAACGCCAGGGTCAGCATGCCGACCGCGGTGATGCCCCAACCGATCAACACCGCGCCAACCCCTGCGCTGGCGGCCATGTTTTGCGGCAGCGAGAAGATCCCGCCACCAATCATCGAACCGACGACAAGTGCAACTAACGCACCAAGCTTTAGTTTTCCGGATGAATCAGACATTTAACAACTCCTGCCAGGAGAAAGTTGACGACAGAATAGATCCGACGCCTTTGCCGTAACCTGACTTGCGTCAGTTTAAGGCGATGTGAAGGTAGGAAATTTCCTTCACGGGTGCTCCTGGAGAGTGCCGACAGCTTAAGCTGCAGGCCTTGCGCGCTGGCACCTCCATGTCCTTCTAGAGCAAACGCTCTGTTCAGCCTGCGAAGCTTGAAACTAGCCGCTTTTGCCGCTTTCGCAAATTTTTCACAAGAATTTTGAGTTTTATCAGTTTCTTTTCTAGTTGCCGTACTGCTGCTAATTTTGAGAGAAGGGCTGCATAGACAAAGCAGTTATTAGTGCTATAGGTTTAACCCGCGTCTACAGTATAAGTAACAACATTTATATGGCCCGCAAAGCGGTTACAAATGCATGACAGGGCTTGAAAAAAGGGAGGCTCATGAGCGAACCGGGACAGAAGCTGCGCCTGGGCGCGCTGATCGCGCTGGTGGTCGGCTCGATGATCGGTGGCGGGATCTTCTCGCTGCCGCAGAACATGGCCGCGCGCGCCGATGTGGGGGCTGTGTTGATCGGCTGGGGGATCACCGCGGTTGGCATGCTGGCCCTGGCCTTCGTGTTCCAGACCTTGGCCAACCGCAAGCCCGAGCTGGACTCAGGGGTGTACGCTTATGCCAAGGCCGGTTTCGGCGAGTACATGGGCTTTTCCTCGGCCTGGGGCTACTGGATCAGTGCCTGGCTGGGTAACGTTGGTTATTTCGTACTGCTGTTCAGCACCCTGGGCTTCTACTTTCCCGTTTTCGGTGAAGGCAACACGCCCATTGCCATCGGCTGCGCCTCGCTGTTGCTGTGGTCTGTGCATTTCCTGGTGCTGCGAGGCATCAAGGAAGCCGCGTTCATCAACCAGGTGACCACGGTAGCCAAGGTGGTGCCGCTGTTGATCTTTGTAGTGATCGCGGCATTCGCCTTCCGCGCCGATATCTTCACCCGGGATATCTGGGGCCTCAGCAACCCGCAGTTCGGCAGCGTGCTGGAGCAGGTGCGCAACATGATGCTGGTGACCGTGTTCGTATTCATCGGCATCGAGGGCGCCAGCGTGTATTCCGGGCGCGCCGAGCGTCGTTCTGACGTGGGTAAGGCCACGGTCATCGGCTTTCTCGGTGTACTGGCGCTGCTGGTGCTGGTCAACGTGTTGTCGCTGGGGGTGATGACCCAGCCGGAGTTGGCCGGGCTGCAGAACCCCTCGCTGGCCTCGGTGCTGGAGCATATTGTCGGCCCCTGGGGCGCCTTGCTGATCAGCCTTGGCTTGGCGGTCTCGCTGCTCGGCGCCTTGCTTTCGTGGGCGCTGCTGTGTGCCGAGATCCTGTTTGCCACGGCGCGGGACAAGACCATGCCGCGCTTTCTAGCCAAGGAAAACGCCAACCATGTGCCAGCCAACGCCCTTTGGCTGACCAACTGCATGATCCAGGGGTTCCTGCTGATTACGCTGTTCTCGGCCGGTACGTACACCAGCCTCATCTACCTGGCCTCGTCGATGATCCTGGTGCCCTACCTGTGGTCGGCGGCCTATGCCGTGCTGCTGGCGGTGCGCGCAGAAACCTATGCCGGGCAGCCGGGGTTGCGGCGCAAGGACTTGCTGGTGGCGCTGGTTGCCTTGCTGTATGCCGTGTGGCTGCTGTATGCGGGCGGGCTCAAGTACCTGTTGCTGTCGGCGCTGCTGTACGCCCCAGGTGTGATCCTGTTCGCCAGGGCCAAGCATGAGCAAGGCCAGACCCTGTTCACTAGCTGGGAAAAGCTGATTTTCGCCGCTGTGCTGGTGGGCGCTGCGCTGGCGGCCTACGCCTTGTATTCAGGGCTGCTGAGCTTGTGATGGGGCGGGGCAGGCGTGCTCCGGGCGCGACCAGATCCACAGGTTGCCCAGGGTCATGCCGGCGATAGCCAGGAACACTGGCCAGTGGTGTTCAAGGAAGGTCAGCATCAGCCCGGCGCACAGCAGCATGCTGAGGGTCGCGCTGACCTTGGCCCGGCGCTGGATCACCTTGCCGTTGCGCCAGTTGTACAGGATCGGCCCGAACAACCGGTGGTTCTCCAGCCAGGCCGAAAGGCGCGGTGAGCTGCGCGTGGCGGCCCAGGCGGCCAGCAGGATGAACTCGGTGGTCGGCAAGCCGGGAATCACGATGGCGACCAGGCCCACCCCGAGGCTCACGTAAGCCAGGATTCCATACAACAGGCGGGCGAGTTTCGAGCGGGCTGGTTGGGTCATGTTCTCACTGCATAAAACGGTTCGGCCACCGGAGGGGTGGCCGGCTACGGCGTATCAAACCAGCGCGGCATCCGCGGCATAGGCGTGCTTGAGCAGCTCGGTGAAACGCTCGAAAGCGGCAACCGCGCCGCGCTCGGCAGCGGCTTCCTCTTCGGCCGAGAGTTCCAGCCCATCAAGGATGCGGGTGAACTGCTTCCAGCCTTCGGCACGGCCACCGGCTGGCTCGCCCAAGTGGCGGGCACCGAAGCTGTCGGACAGTTCCAGGGCCACGGCACGCTTGATCAGAAACGCAGCGCCCAGTTTGGAGCCTTCGGAGACGAAGATCCAGCCCATTGCCTCGCCCAGGCTTGGGTTGCCCACGGCACCTGGCACGGCGGCCGGCACTTCGGTGTCGAGGTCAGCGAGGTCGAGACGGGCCTGGTCTGCGCGGCAGCGCTCGGCCAGGTCGGGGACGATGGCGATCAGTTGTGGGTCGTTGTACAGCGCCTGCAGCTCGGATTGGAACAGGTACTGGGCAACGACAAAACGGGCGAAGCTTTCGCGGCTGTCGAAGGGCGCGTGGGATTTGACCAGGGCATCCAGCTCGGCGTGCGGGGCGTGGGTGATCTGGTTCAGGCGCTGGGAGCGCAGGGCTGGGCGTTCGGTCATGGGGCAGTCCTTGGAAAAAGGGGCGTCTAGATACAAGACGAAACAGCGGGGGCGTGACAGTAAAAAAAGCCAGTATTTGTGTTGCCTGTACCGGCCTCTTCGCGGGTTTACCCGCGAAGAGGCCGGTACAGGCGTGAGGGATCAGATATCCCAAACCACATTGATACCGAAGTTGCGCCCTGGCATGGTCAAGCGGTCGATGTTGGCTGGCTGGGTCACAGCTGCCTCACCCTGGCCGTCGTAGCTGCGTACCGAATCCCACTGCCAGTATTTCTTGTCGGTGAGGTTGTACAGGCCGGCGTTGATGGTCACGTCGTCGGTAACCTTGTAGAAGCCGGTCAGGTCCAGCACGCCGTAGCCCGGGGTGCGGAACTTCGAGCTCGAACCGTCGGGGGAGTAGAAGCTGGAGTCGTCGACACGGGTCTTGCGCTTGACCAGTGTCCAGCTCAGCAGGCCGCCGTAGTTCTGCTGCTCGTAACCCAGGCCGAATACGCCCTTCAGCGGGTTGACGCTGTTCAGCGGTTCACCGGTGTCATCGTTACGACCATAGGTGTAGGCAATCGAGCCCTGGGTATAGAGGCCCTGCGGTGCGCCGAAGTGGTCCAGGTTCAGGCGGCCCTTGACCTCGGCACCCTTGATGGTGGCGTGCTTGATGTTGTTGGCCTGGAAGGTCTGTTCCAGGTTGGCGCTTTGCACGGCGTCTTCGTCGATGAAGTCGCGGTACTTGTTGTAGAACACCGCCACGTCGAAGTTACCCGCGTCGAAGTTGCCACGCAGGCCGGTTTCGTAGCTTTTGCTCTTTTCCGGTTCCAGGCCGGGGTTGCCTTCTACGCGGTAACCTTCCTCAAGGTTGACGAATTTTCCGTACATGGCCTTGGCGGTCGGGGTGCGGAAGCCTTCGGCGTACTGGCCATACCAGGTGTAGTTGTCGTTGAAGGCGTAGGTCACGCCGAGCTTGGGCGACACACGGTGCCACTTCTTGTCCGAGTCGTCCTGGGAGGTGGGTGCCGTGCCGGTGGACTCCAGGCCGCGCAGGAATTCGTCGGTGAACTTGGGTTCCATGCGCGTGTAGTCGTAGCGCGCACCGGGCATGAAGGTCCAGTTGTTCCAGCGGATTTCATCCTGCACGAACAGGCTGTAGGTGTTTACGGTCGGGTCCGGGAAGTCGCTGACCAGAACCTGGCCGTCTGCCGGGCGTTCGGCGCCAGCGGCGGAGCAACCGGAGCCCACGGTCAGGCAGGTGCCGGTGCCGCTGCGGGACCCGGTGATTTTCTCGTGCTTGATCGTGGTGCCATAGGTCAGCAGATGGTCGGTGGCGCCGATGCTGAAGGCCTTGTCCAGCTGGGCGTCGAACACCCACTGGCGGTCCTTGTAGGTGGTGTCGCGGGTACGCAGCACCTGGCGGCCAGGCGGTGCGTAGACTTCTTCGGTGTGCTGGTCGGTCTTGGCGATCTGGTAGTTCAGGCTCCACTTGACGTGGTCGGCGACCAGCGAATCCAGGCCGAACTCATGGTTGATGCCAAAGCGCTCGCGGGTGATGGTGTCGTTGCCATTGCGCGCCTTGTAGTAGCCCATGCCGCCAAAGCCCGGAATGAACGGCCCGCCCACCGCGCTGAGGATGTTCTGGTCGCGGTCATCCTTGTAGCGTTCGTAGGTGAAGCCCAGGCGCGCGTCATCGGCGTAGTTCCAGCCCAGCTTGGCCAGCACGTTGGTGGTGCGCACATCCATTGGATTGGCTTCGGTGCGCGACAGGCCGGCACCGCTGTGGCTGCCGTGGGTTTCAGTCTCGTGGCCGTTGCGCTGGCTCAGGTGCAGCAGGCCATCGAAATCACCCTCGCGGCCGGCGACGGTGGCGGAGGTCAGCCAGCTTTCGTCAGCCGAGCTGTAACCGGTTTTCAGGCGTGCACCCACGTCTTTGCCAGGCTTGATGATGTCGTCCGGGTCGAGGGTGAAGTAGCTGACCGCGCCGCCGATGGCGTTGCTGCCGTACAGCACCGAGGCCGGGCCGCGGAGGATTTCCACGCGCTTGACGATTTCTGGGTCGACGTAGTTGCGTTGGGTCTGGGCATAGGGGCCATAGAAGAAGCTGTCCGGGATCGACACGCCGTCAACCTGGGTGAGGATCCGCTCGCCGTCGATACCTCGGATGTTGTAGCCGTTCAGGCCGCTGCGTTGGCCGGTACCTGCCACCGACACACCCGGCTCGTAACGCACCAGGTCCTGGATGTTGTTGACGTTTTGCCGGTCCAGTTGCTCGCGGGTCTGCACGCTGACCGTGCTCGGCACCTGGCTGACGTCCTGGGCGCTGCGGGTGGCGCTGACGGTCACCTGCTGCAAAGCGATCACGTTACCGACGGTCTGGCGCTCAAGAACCACGTTGCCGTTGCTGATCTTGCGAAAGCTCAGGCCCGTTCCATGCAGCAGGCGCTTGAGTGCGGCATCTGGCGGCAGCGAACCCTGTACCCCAGGCGAGGCCACGCCGTCGGCCAGCTCGGCGCTGAAGCCGACCTGCCAGCCGGTGACCTGGCTGAAGGCGTTGATCGCCGACACCAGGGGCTGCTGGCCGATGCTGAAGCGATAGTCGCCCATGCGCGGGCTGCTGGCCTGGGCCGGCTCGGCGGCCAGCGCCGGGAGGCTGCAGGCACCGCTGGCAAGCAGGGCCAGGGTCAATAGGGACAGTTGCCCTGTACGGCGGGGAAGGGTGGACGAGCGGGTAGGACCAGTGGACATCGGAAGCGCTCCCAGACGCGCGGACTGTTATAGGTGATGACTGTTCTCGTTTTCAAACAAGAATCAGTTGCATTGGCTATAACGAGACGAGCGGGGTAGCACGACCGCGTAAAAATAATTTCAGGGTCAGTTCAGAATGACCAGCGCCGGGTACTCATGCAGCTGTGCCGAGGTGATGTGGGCCAGCGCGCGCAGGGTTTCCAGCGGCTGGTCGAGGCGGTAGTTTCCGGTGACGGCAACGTCTTCCAGCTGTGCATTGCGGTTGATGATCCAGCCTGGGTAGTAACGCCGCACTTCGGCCAGCACCTGGCTCAAAGGGCAGTTCTCGAACACCAGGCGGCCATCGATCCAGGCCAGGTCCTTTTGCATGTCGGGGCGCTGGCGCTGGCCAAAGCCTTGCGGGCCGACGCTGATGCTGTCGCCGGCACTCAGGCGGATACGCTGGTCACGTGCGCCTTGCAGGTCGACATCGCCGCGTTGCACCCGCACCTGGGCCTCGCCGTCGAGGTAGCGCACGGCAAAATCGGTGTCGCGCACCTGGGCGCGCACAGGCCCTGCCTGCACCTCCAGCGGCAACAGCGCGCCCTCCGGTACCTGGAAGTACGCCTCGCCTTGTAACAGGCGGGCGACCTGGCGGCCGTCCCGACGGTCGTTGGCAAAGGCCGAATTGGTGTTGAGCAGCACTTTTGCGCCGTCGTCCAGTTGCAGGCGCTGGCGCTCGCCCACCACGGTCAGGTGATCCGCCTGCAGGCGCATGGGCAGGTTACCGACGGTGAACAGCCCCACCAGCAGCACCGCGGCGGTGGCCAGGGGTTTCCAGTGGCTGCGCAGGCGCCCACGCCATGAGCGGCGTTGCTGCTGGTGCATCTGCGTGGCCGCCTGGTGCAACGGCGTACCGTTCCACAATGCCTCTGCCTCGACATAGGCCTCGGCGTTCTCCGGCGCGGCGCTCAGCCAGGCTTCAAAGGCCTGGGTGTCTGCGGCATCTGCGCATTGCAGGCGTACCAGCCAGTCCAGCGCCTCGTCCATGGCACGAGCACGGGCACTGGGCCCGGCAGGTGACGGGCGAGGGGCAGGGCTGTCGGTCACGGTGAATCCTTGAATGGTTTTTGCGAATGATCAAGGCTAAGGCGGGGTGTGGCAAGGGCTTTGCGTTGCCGTTCGCCTGCGCTCAGCTCACTTGAGGCGCTCGGCAACACCCATGCAGATCGCCATGATCAGTTTCAATTCCTTTTGTACCGTGCTGGGCGAAACACTCAGTTGTTCGGCAATTTCCAGGTAGGTGGCGCCATGCAGGCGGCTGAGGATGAAAATGCGTTGCTGGCGCTCGCTTAGCTGATTGAGGCTGATGCTCAGGTGCTTGAGCAACTGCTCGGCATGGGCGGCATCCTCGCTGCTGGTGGCGGGGGCGGCCACGCTGTGCAGCACTTCGTCGGGCACATCGTCGACCAGCATGCGCGCCTGCACCCGGCGTGCGCGCAGGTGGTCCAGCGCCAGGTTGCGCGCGGTCTGGAACACGAACGGCTCGATGTGCTCGATGGGCCGCTCGCCCAGGGCGCGGGATACCCGCAGGTAGGTTTCCTGCAGCAGGTCTTCGGCCGTGCTGGGGTTGCCGACCATGCGCTGCAGGGTACGCAGCAGGGTAAGGCGCTGGACGAGGAAGACG
Organism: Pseudomonas sp. LFS074; assembly: GCF_047978165.1. NCBI lineage: Bacteria > Pseudomonadati > Pseudomonadota > Gammaproteobacteria > Pseudomonadales > Pseudomonadaceae > Pseudomonas > Pseudomonas sp. LFS074. The sequence continues at coordinate 1,122,702 of NZ_JBFPFV010000001.1, forward strand.
GAGTTGAACCGGGACTGACTCACGGGGAAACCTGGTCGACGAAAGGTTAATGATAATGCTTATCATCTGTGTCGTAGGTCAAGTGGTGAAATGTTAGGAAAAGGTAAAGATTGTGAGAGCTCCGTCGCTGCGCGGTCCCTTGTAGGAGCGGCCTTGTGTCGCGATGGGCTGCGCAGCAGCCCCGAAGTCTCGGCTCCAGCACCAATTGTCGGGGCCGCTTTGCGGCCCATCGCGACACAAGGCCGCTCCTACAGGGCGTGTGTCAAATCTTAGCGGGCGCTGCACAACGCCAAGCAGTTATCCAGCATCCGGTTGCTGAACCCCCACTCGTTGTCATACCAGGCCAGCACCTTGAGCATGCGCCCATTGGCCCGGGTATGGTTGGCATCGAAAATGGACGACAGCGGGTTGTGGTTGAAATCGCAGGAAACCAATGGCAAGGCGTTGTAGCCCAATACCTTGGAATGCTTGCTGGCTTCAAGGAACAGCTGGTTGACCTGCTCGGCGGTGGCCTCGCGCTTGAGGTTGACGGTGAGGTCCACCAGCGACACGTTGATGACCGGTACCCGCACCGCCATGCCGGTCAACTTGCCGGCCAGCTCTGGCAGCACCAGGCCGACGGCCTCGGCGGCGCCAGTCTTGCTCGGGATCATCGACTGGGTGGCCGAACGCGCGCGATATGGGTCGCTGTGGTACATGTCGGTCAGCACCTGGTCATTGGTGTAGGCGTGAATGGTGGTCATCAGGCCTTGTTCGATGCCGAACTCGCGGTGCAGCACCTGGGCGATCGGCGCCAGGCAGTTGGTGGTGCAGGAGGCATTGGAAATGACCTGGTGCGAGGCCCGCAGGATGTCGTGGTTGACCCCGTACACCACGGTGGCATCGGCACCCTTGGCGGGTGCCGAGACAATCACCTTGCCCGCCCCGGCGGCCAGGTGTGCAGCGGCCTTGGCGCGGTCGGTGAATAGCCCGGTGCACTCGAACACCACGTCGATCGCCTCGGCCTTCCAGGGCAGCTCGCCCGGGTTGCGGATGGCACTGACCGCGATACGGTCACCATTGACCGTCAGGCTCTCGTGGTCGGCCTCGACACTGGCGTCGAAGGTGCCGTGCACACTGTCGTACTTGAGCAGGTGGGCATTCATGGCGCTGTCGCCCAGGTCGTTGATGGCGACGACCTGCAGGTCCTGGCGGTAGCCTTGGGTATACAGTGCGCGCAGGACGTTGCGCCCGATGCGGCCGAATCCATTGATGGCGATGCGAAGGGTCATGGCAGTACCTCTGGCAGTCCGAGTGAAACCTGTGGCACAAAGGAGCTTCACTGAAACGGTTTTGTTGTTGGAATTACAAGATTATTCACTGGCCGATAGAAAACAAGCCTTTTTAGTGGCAGTATTTTGTTTAAACATACAACGAGTGGTTGGGCGACGTGCCTCCACCGATGCAGCGGGCTCCTCACCTTGAGCCTAGGCCGCAATCGTTTGGAGGGGAAATGCCCGGTAAACCGCCCTTACAATTAGCCTGGAGTCCAGTACATGCATCCGCGCATCCTTGAGGTCACCCAGCGGCTGGTCGAACGCAGCCGTGCCACCCGCGAACGTTACCTGCAGCTGATTCGCGGCGCGGCCAGTGAAGGCCCCATGCGTGCCAGCCTGCAGTGCGCCAACTTCGCCCACGGCGTGGCCGGTTGCGGCAGCGAAGACAAGCACACGCTGCGCCTGATGAACGCGGCCAACGTGGCTATCGTCTCGGCCTACAACGACATGTTGTCCGCCCACCAGCCGTACCTGCATTTCCCCGAGCAAATCAAGCAGGCCCTGCGTGAGGTCGGCTCGGTCGGCCAGTTCGCAGGTGGCGTGCCGGCCATGTGCGACGGTGTGACCCAAGGCGAGCCGGGCATGGAACTGGCCATCGCCAGCCGCGAAGTGATCGCCATGTCCACGGCTGTCGCGCTGTCGCACAACATGTTCGACGCCGCGCTGATGCTGGGCATATGCGACAAGATCGTTCCTGGCCTGATGATGGGCGCGCTGCGTTTCGGCCACTTGCCGACCATTTTCGTACCGGGTGGGCCAATGGTGTCCGGCATTTCCAACAAGCAGAAGGCCGACGTGCGCCAGCGCTATGCCGAAGGCAAGGCCAGCCGTGAGGAACTGCTGGAGTCGGAGATGAATTCCTACCACAGCCCAGGCACCTGCACCTTCTACGGCACCGCCAATACCAACCAACTAGTGATGGAGGTAATGGGCCTGCACCTGCCGGGCGCTTCGTTCGTCAACCCGTACACACCGCTGCGCGACGCACTCACCGCCGAGGCTGCGCAGCAGGTGACACGCATGACCAAGGCCAGTGGCAGCTTCATGCCGCTGGGTGAAATCGTCGACGAAAAAGCGTTGGTCAACTCCATCGTCGCCCTGCACGCTACCGGCGGCTCGACCAACCACACCCTGCACATTCCAGCGATTGCCCAGGCTGCGGGTATCCAGCTGACCTGGCAGGACATGGCCGACCTTTCCGAAGTGGTGCCGACCCTGTCGCACGTCTACCCCAACGGCAAGGCCGACATCAACCACTTCCAGGCGGCTGGTGGCATGGCCTTCCTGATCCGCGAGCTGCTCGACGCCGGGCTGCTGCACGAGGATGTCAATACCGTGGCCGGCCACGGCTTGCGTCGCTACACCCAGGAACCGTTCCTCGACAACGGCAAGCTGGTGTGGCGCGAAGGGCCGCAGCAGAGCCTGGACGAGAGCATCCTGCGCCCGGTGGCGCGGCCGTTCTCCGCCGAAGGCGGCCTGCGGGTGATGGAGGGCAACCTGGGCCGTGGCGTGATGAAAGTGTCCGCCGTCGCCGCCGAACATCAGGTGGTCGAGGCCCCGGCGCGGGTGTTCCAGGACCAGCAGTCGCTGGCCGATGCGTTCAAGGCCGGTGAGCTTGAGCGTGACTTTGTCGCCGTGGTGCGCTTCCAGGGGCCACGTTGCAACGGCATGCCAGAGCTGCACAAGCTAACGCCATTCCTCGGTGTGCTGCAGGACCGTGGCTACAAGGTAGCGCTGGTTACAGACGGGCGTATGTCGGGTGCCTCGGGCAAGATCCCGGCGGCTATCCACGTTTGCCCCGAGGCTTACGACGGCGGCCCGCTGGCGCGTGTGCGCGATGGTGATATCGTGCGGGTCGATGGTGTCGAAGGTACCTTGCGGGTCATGGTCTCGGCCGAAGAGTTGGCCAGCCGCGATCTGCCGCCGGCGCCCCAGGGCAATGACCTGGGTTGCGGGCGCGAGCTGTTCGGCTTCATGCGCATGGCGTTCAGCCCGGCAGAGCAGGGCGCGAGTGCGTTCACTTCGGCCCTGGAGAACCTCAAATGAAAGACCTGCTGGTTGGCGACATCGGCGGCACCAATGCCCGTTTTGCGTTGTGGCGTGACAACCAGCTACATGATGTGAAGGTTTTCGCCACTGCAGACTACACCAGCCCGGAGCAGGCCATCGAGGCTTACCTCGAAGGCCAGGGCATCGCCCGCGGTGGATTGGCGGCGGTATGCCTGGCGGTAGCTGGGCCGGTTGATGGCGATGAATTCCGCTTCACCAACAACCATTGGCGTCTGAGCCGCACCGCCTTCTGCAAGACCTTGCAGGTCGATCAGCTGTTGCTGATCAACGATTTCACTGCCATGGCGCTGGGCATGACTCGCCTGCGCGAAGAGGAGTTCCGCGAAGTGTGCCCCGGCCAGGCCGACCCTTCGCGGCCGGCGCTGGTGATCGGGCCAGGGACAGGCCTGGGTGTGGGCTCGCTGCTGCGCCTTGGTGAGCAGCACTGGCAAGCCCTGCCAGGTGAAGGCGGGCATGTTGACCTGCCGGTGGGCAATGCCCGCGAAGCGGCGATCCACCAACACATCCATGGGCAGATTGGCCATGTCAGCGCCGAGACCGTGCTTAGTGGGGGTGGCCTGGTGCGGTTGTACCAGGCGATCTGCGCACTGGACGGCGACACCCCCAGGCACAAGACCCCGGCGCAGGTCACCGATGCCGCACTGGGCGGCGAGCCTCGAGCGCTGGCGGTGGTCGAGCAGTTCTGCCGGTTTCTTGGGCGCGTGGCGGGTAACAATGTGCTGACGCTGGGCGCGCGAGGTGGGGTCTATATCGTCGGCGGCGTGATTCCGCGCTTCGCCGAGTTGTTCCTGCGTAGCGGGTTTGCCGCCAGTTTTGCCGACAAGGGTTGTATGAGTGGTTATTTTGCTGGCGTGCCGGTGTGGCTGGTGACGGCCGAGTTTTCCGGGTTGCTGGGAGCCGGGGTGGCCTTGCAGCAGGCTTTGGGTCATAGCTAGGCGTAAGGGGGCCGCTGCGCGGCCCATCGCGACGCAAGGCCGCTCCTACAGGGATCGCGCAGTGTGTAGGAGCGGCCTTGTGTCGCGATGGGCTGCAAAGCAGCCCCAGAAGGCAACACCCAACAGCAGGCAAAAGATCTGCAAACAACAAGAGGAAGGACCACCTTGAGCACTGCCGGCAAATCGATCCTGATGGTCGACGACGACCAGGAAATCCGCGAACTGCTGCAAACCTACCTGAGTCGCTCCGGCTTTCAGGTGCATGCCGAAGCCGACGGCAAAGGCTTTCGCCGTGCGCTGGAAAGCACGCCCTGCGACCTGGTCATCCTCGATGTCATGCTGCCCGACGAAGACGGCTTCAGCCTGTGCCGCTGGGTACGCCAGCACCCGCGCCAGGCGCGCGTGCCGATCATCATGCTCACCGCCAGCTCCGACGAGGCCGACCGGGTCATTGGCCTGGAACTGGGCGCCGACGACTACCTGGGCAAACCGTTCAGCCCCCGTGAACTGCAAGCGCGAATCAAGGCCCTGCTGCGTCGCGCCGAATTCGGCCAGGCGGCGCCGGGCAGTGCGGTGCTGGCCTTCGATGACTGGCGCCTGGACACGGTCAGCCACCGCCTGTTCCATCACGACGGTGAAGAGGTGATTCTTTCTGGCGCCGACTTTGCCCTGCTCAAGCTGTTTCTCGACCATCCGCAGCAGATTCTCGACCGCGACACCATCGGCAACGCCACCCGTGGTCGCGAGCCGATGCCGCTGGACCGCATCGTCGACATGGCGGTCAGCCGCTTGCGCCAGCGTCTGCGTGATACCGACAAGCCACCCCGGCTGATCCGCACGGTACGCGGCAGTGGCTACCTGTTGGCGGCGCATGTCTGCAGTGCGCCCTGAGCGGCGCTGGCGCCTGCTGCCGCGCTCATTGCTGGGGCGTATGCTGCTGCTGACCTTGTTGGTTGTGCTGCTGGCCCAGGGCCTGTCGAGCATCATCTGGGTTGCCCAACTGCGGGCCAGCCAGTTGCAGGGCCTGCGCGCCAGTGCCAGCAGCCTGGCCCACTCGATGAGCGCCAGTGTCAGTTACTTCCGCTCGCTGCCGGTGGCCTATCGGCCGATGGTGCTCGACCAGTTGCGCAGCATGGGTGGCACGCGCTTTTTCGTGTCGCTCAACGCCAAGCCGCTGGACATGCCGGTATTGCCCATTACCCCACGTAAGCAGGCGGTGATCGATGTGTTCCAGCAGGTGCTGCACGAGCGCCTAGGGTCGCAGATGGACATTTCCGTGGAGTTCGTCGCCCCCGACGACCTGCGTATCTTCAACAGCGGCCTTAAGCTAGACGAGCTGCCACGTTCTTGGGCGCATTACTCGTTGACCCTGGAGCCGCTCAACCCGCCGGTGCTGGTGACGCAGATTCGCCTGGGCGAGGGTGAGTGGCTGTACATCGCTTCGCTGCTGCCTGAACCCTATACCAGCCTGGAGGCCGAGCGCCTGCCACGGCAGCAGATCGGTTTCATCGTACTCACCACGGCCTTGCTGTTGTTGTTCATCGGCCTGCTGGTGCACTGGCAGAGCTGGCCGCTCAAGCGCCTGGCGCGGGCCGCACGGGAGATGTCGCTGGGCGCCGATGTGGCGCCGGTGGCGGAAGGCGGGGGTAGCGAAGTGGTCGAGGTTAGCCGGGCATTCAACAGCATGCGTGAGCGCATCAGCCGCTACCTGACCGAACGCAGCCAGCTGTTCAGCGCCATCTCCCATGACTTGCGCACGCCGATCACCCGCCTGCGCCTGCGTGTCGAACTGCTGGAGGACGAGCGCCTGCAGGCCAAGTTCAGCCAGGACCTGGACGAACTGGAGCTGCTGGTCAAAGGCGCCTTGCAGTGCGTTAAGGACACCGATATCCACGAGAACATAGAGCCGGTCGACCTCAATCAGGTGCTGGAGATTCTGGCAGAGCCGTATCTGCGTGATGGCCGTATCACGGTCGACGGCCGGGCGCTGGCGCCTTACCCAGGCAAGCCGCTGGCGTTGCGACGCTGCATCGGCAACCTGATCGACAACGCCATCAAGTATGGCGAGCGGGCGCGGCTGCGCATCATCGACAGTGCCGAGGGCTTTGTGCTGCAGGTGGACGACCAGGGGCCGGGCGTACCGCAGCAGCAGCTGGAGCAGGTGTTCGAGCCGCATTTCCGGCTGGCAGGGCAGCAGCAGGGCTATGGGCTGGGGTTGGGGATTGCACGCAATATCGCCCACAGCCATGGGGGCGAGGTGAGTTTGCTGAATCTGCGAGAGGGTGGGTTGCGGGTGACGTTGTACCTGCCACGGGGCGTGGAGTGAAACGCTGCGTTACCTGTACCGGCAATGTAACCAAACGATGACATTCATGCATCGCTTCGTTACCCGGCGCGGCGGGCGTGCTGTTTAGACTCCATGCAACGCAAGCGATCGACTTGCACGGCATAACAACAAGAAAGGTGTTTCGATGAATTCCACGCTCCGTCTCGCTGCCGCAATCTCCCTGGCTTCCTTACTCCCGCTCAGTGCCCAGGCTGCCGAACCCAAAGGCAGTGTCGAGGTGGTGCACTGGTGGACCTCCGGTGGTGAAAAGGCGGCCGTCGATGTGCTCAAGGCCCAGGTCGAGAAAGACGGCTTCACGTGGAAGGATGGCGCTGTCGCCGGCGGTGGCGGCGCCACGGCCATGACCGTGCTCAAGAGCCGCGCCGTAGCGGGCAACCCGCCGGGTGTCGCACAAATCAAAGGGCCAGATATCCAGGACTGGGCGGCCACCGGTTTGCTCGACGGCGAAGTGCTCAAGGATGTGGCCAAGCAAGAGCAGTGGGACACCTTGCTCGACAAGAAGGTCGCTGACAACGTGAAGTATGACGGTGACTATGTTGCCGTACCGGTAAACATCCACCGTACCAACTGGCTCTGGATCAACCCAGAAGTCTTCAAGAAGGCCGGCATCGACAAGGCGCCGGCCACGCTCGATGAATTCTATGCCGCTGCCGACAAGCTCAAGGCCGCTGGCTTCATCCCGCTCGCCCATGGCGGCCAACCGTGGCAGGACAGCACCGTGTTTGAAAGCGTGGTGCTCTCGGTGATGGGCGCGCAGGGTTACAAAAAGGCCATGGTCGACCTCGACAATGCGGCCCTGACCGGCCCGGACATGGTCAAGGCGCTGGCCGAGCTGAAAAAGGTCGCCAACTACATGGACCCGGATGGCAAAGGCCAGGACTGGAACCTGGAGGCGGCCAAGGTCATCAACGGCAAGGCCGGCATGCAGATCATGGGCGACTGGGCCAAGAGCGAATGGACCTTGGCGAAGAAGACCGCCGGCAAGGACTACCAGTGCGTGCCGTTCCCGGGTACCGACAAGGCCTTCCTCTACAACATCGATTCGCTGGTGGTGTTCAAGCAGAACAACGCAGGCACTTCTGCCGGCCAGCAGGACATTGCCCGCAAGGTGATGGGTGAGGACTTCCAGAAAGTCTTCAGCACCAACAAAGGGTCGATCCCGGTGCGCAACGACATGCTGGCCGACATGGCCAAGTATGGCTTCGATGCTTGCGCGCAGCGCTCTGCCAGTGACTTCCTGGCCGATGCCAAGAATGGCGGCCTGCAGCCGAGCATGGCGCACAACATGGCCACCACGCTGGCCGTGCAGGGTGCGTTCTTCGATGTAGTGACCAACTACATCAACGATCCCAAGGCCGATCCGGCCGATGCGGCGAAGAAGCTGGCGGCGGCGATCAAGGCTGCCCGGTAACGCGACGCCATCTCCCTTTGTAGGAGCGGCCTTGCGTCGCGATAGGGCTGCACAGCAGCCCCAAAACTGCGCACTCGATCTTCCAGGTAGGTGTTGGCCGTGAGTCTTTTGGGGCTGCTGCGCAGCCCTATCGCGACGCAAGGCCGCTCCTACAGGGAGTGCGGCGCCTTTGAGGTGAACCATGACAACAACTACCGCCCAACTGCGGGCCTCGCCCCTGGACGCGCTTCAGCGCTGGCTGCCCAAGCTGGTGCTGGCGCCCAGCATGTTCATCGTCCTGGTGGGCTTCTACGGCTACATCCTCTGGACGTTCGTGCTGTCCTTCACCACCTCGACCTTCCTGCCCACCTACAAATGGGCAGGCCTTGCGCAATACGCCCGGCTGTTCGACAACGACCGCTGGTGGGTGGCAAGCAAGAACCTGCTGGTGTTTGGCGGCCTGTTCATTGCCATCAGCTTGGTTATCGGCGTGCTGCTGGCGGTGCTGCTGGACCAGCGCATACGCCGCGAGGGTTTTATCCGCACCCTTTACCTGTACCCCATGGCACTGTCCATGATCGTGACTGGCACCGCCTGGAAGTGGTTGCTCAACCCCGGCATGGGCCTGGACAAGCTACTGCGCGACTGGGGCTGGGAGGGCTTTCGCCTGGACTGGCTGATCGACCCTGACCGGGTGGTGTACTGCCTGGTGATTGCGGCCGTGTGGCAGGCCTCGGGCTTCATAATGGCGATGTTCCTTGCCGGCCTGCGCGGGGTCGACCCGTCGATCATCCGCGCAGCGCAAATGGATGGCGCCAGCCTGCCGCGCATCTACTGGACCGTGGTGCTGCCTAGCCTGCGCCCGGTGTTTTTCAGTGCACTGATGATCCTTTCGCACATTGCCATCAAGAGTTTCGACTTGGTGGCGGCAATGACGGCCGGTGGCCCGGGTTACTCGTCCGACCTGCCGGCGATGTTCATGTACTCGTTCACCTTCAGCCGCGGCCAGATGGGCATGGGGTCGGCCAGCGCCATCCTGATGCTCGGGGCGATCCTGGCGATCCTCGTGCCTTACCTGTATTCGGAGCTGCGGAGCAAACGCCATGCATAGCCCTGTCGACAAACCAGCGCTCAGCCTGAGCCGCATTGCCATACACGCGGTGTTGCTGATCGCTGTGGTGCTGTACCTGGTGCCGCTGGTGGTGATGCTGCTGACCAGCTTCAAGACCCCCGAAGACATCAGTACCGGCAACCTGCTGAGTTGGCCCGCGGTGATTACCGGCATTGGCTGGGTCAAGGCCTGGGGCACGGTCAGCGGTTACTTCTGGAATTCGATCATGATCACCGTGCCAGCGGTGCTGATCTCCACCATCATCGGTGCGCTGAACGGCTATGTGCTGTCGATGTGGCGTTTTCGTGGCTCGCAGCTGTTTTTCGGCCTGCTGCTGTTCGGCTGCTTCCTGCCGTTCCAGACCGTGCTGCTGCCCGCCTCGTTCACCCTCGGCAAGCTCGGCCTGGCCAGCACCACCAGCGGCCTGGTGTTGGTGCACGTGGTCTACGGCCTGGCCTTCACCACGCTGTTCTTTCGCAACTTCTACGTGAGCATTCCCGATGCGCTGGTCAAGGCCGCGCGCTTGGACGGTGCTGGGTTCTTCACCATCTTCCGCCGCATCATCCTGCCCATGTCGACGCCGATCATCATGGTTTGCTTGATCTGGCAGTTCACCCAGATCTGGAACGACTTCCTGTTCGGCGTGGTGTTCTCCAGTGGCGACTCGCAACCGATCACCGTGGCCCTGAACAACCTGGTCAACACCAGCACCGGGGCCAAGGAATACAACGTGGACATGGCGGCAGCGATGATCGCCGGCCTGCCAACCCTGCTGGTCTACGTGGTGGCAGGCAAATATTTCGTGCGCGGGCTGACAGCCGGCGCGGTCAAGGGGTAAGCCATGGCAACGCTCGAACTTCGCAATGTGAACAAGACTTACGGCAGCGGCCTGCCGGACACCCTCAAGGACATCCAGCTGTCGATCAGGGACGGCGAATTCCTGATCCTGGTCGGCCCTTCGGGCTGCGGCAAGTCCACCTTGATGAACTGCATCGCCGGCCTTGAGCAGATCACCGGTGGCGCGATCCTCATCGACGAGCAGGACGTCAGTGGCATGAGCCCCAAGGACCGCGACATCGCCATGGTGTTCCAGTCCTATGCGCTGTACCCGACCATGAGCGTGCGCGAGAACATCGAGTTTGGTCTGAAAATCCGCAAGCTGCCCCAGGCCGCCATCGACGAGGAAGTGGCGCGGGTGGCCAAGCTGCTGCAGATCGAGCACCTGCTGGCGCGCAAGCCGGCGCAGTTGTCCGGTGGCCAGCAACAGCGTGTGGCCATGGGGCGGGCGCTGGCGCGGCGGCCGAAGATCTACCTGTTCGATGAACCTTTGTCCAACCTCGACGCCAAGCTGCGGGTCGAGATGCGCACCGAAATGAAGCTGATGCACCAGCGCCTGAAGACCACGACCGTCTACGTCACCCATGACCAGATCGAGGCCATGACCCTGGGCGACAAGGTGGCGGTGATGAAGGACGGCATCATCCAGCAGTTCGGTACCCCGCAGCAGATCTACAACGACCCGGCCAACCAGTTCGTCGCCAGCTTCATTGGTTCGCCGCCAATGAACTTCATACCGGTGCGCCTGGCCAAGCAGGATGGCCGCGTGCTGGCGCTGCTCGACAGTGGCCAGGCACGTTGCGAGCTGCCGTTGGGGTTGGCTGCCGACGAGCTGGACGGTCGCGAGATCATTCTGGGTATCCGCCCTGAGCAGATCGCCCTGGGCACCGCAGAGGGCAATGGCCTGCCGGGCATTCGCGCCGAGGTGCAGGTTACCGAGCCCACCGGGCCGGACCTGCTGGTGTTCGTCACCCTCAACCAGACCAAGGTGTGCTGCCGCCTGGCGCCGGATGTGGCGTGCCGGGTGGGTGACACCCTGAACCTGCAATTCGACCCGGCTCGGGTGCTGCTGTTCGACGCCGAAAGCGGCGAACGCGTGCACCTGGCCAGCACTGGGGCAACCGCAAAGGACAACGTGGCTCACTTCAAAGGCCGTTGAATCGTCTACACCATCAATAAGAAAAAAGAGGACGCAAAGGGATGGAACAGCGCAAACGCATCAGCACATTGGGCTCGCTGGCCTTGCTCGCCGTTGTCGGCAGCGGCGGCGTGCAGGCTGCCGAGGCTTTTTCCAGTGAGTCGAAATGGATGACTGGCGACTGGGGCGGCACCCGTACCGAGCTGCTGGAAAAGGGCTACGACTTCACCCTCGACTATGTCGGCGAGGTAGCCGGCAACCTGCACGGCGGCTACAACGACGACAAGACCGCCCGCTACAGCGACCAGTTCGCCCTCGGCGCGCACCTGGACTTGCAGAAAATACTTGGCTGGCACGATGCCGAGTTCAAGCTGGCGATCACCGAGCGCAGCGGCCGCAACCTGTCCAATGACCGCATCAGCGACCCACGCGCTGGGCAGTTCAGCTCGGTGCAGGAGGTGTGGGGCCGTGGTCAGACTTGGCGCTTGACGCAGATGTGGGTCAAGCAGAAGTACTTCGACGGCGCACTGGACGTCAAATTCGGCCGCTTCGGCGAGGGCGAGGACTTCAACAGCTTCCCTTGCGATTTCCAGAACCTGGCCTTCTGTGGCTCGCAGGTGGGCAACTGGGTCGGCGGCATCTGGTACAACTGGCCGGTCAGCCAGTGGGCGCTGCGGGTGAAATACAACATCACCCCGGAATTCTTCGTGCAGGTCGGCGCTTTCGAGCAGAACCCTTCCAACCTGGAAACCGGCAACGGCTTCAAGCTCAGCGGCAGTGGTACCAAGGGGGCGATCTTGCCGGTGGAAGCGGTGTGGTCACCCAAGGTCAACGGCCTGCCTGGTGAGTACCGCCTGGGCTACTACTACAGCACGGCCAAGGCCGACGATGTGTTTGACGACGTCAACGGCAACCCGCAGGCGCTCAGCGGCGAGGCCTTCAAGTCGCATTCCAGCAAGCACGGCTGGTGGGTGGTGGCGCAGCAGCAAGTCACCGCTCACGGTGGCGACGTCAACCGTGGCCTGAGCCTGTTCGCCAACTTCACCGTGCACGACAAGGCCACCAACGTGGTCGACAACTACCAGCAGGTGGGGCTGGTCTACAAAGGCGCCTTCGACGCCCGGCCCAAGGATGACATCGGCTTTGGCGTGGCGCGTATTCATGTAAATGACGACGTGAAAAAGCGCGCTGAACTGCTGAACGCCCAGAGTGGCATCAACGATTACGACAACCCAGGCTTCGTGCCGCTGCAACGCACCGAGTACAACGCCGAGCTCTATTACGGCTTCCACGTCACCAACTGGCTCACCGTGCGGCCCAACCTGCAGTACATCAAAAGCCCCGGCGGGGTAGACCAGGTGGACAACGCGCTGGTCGCAGGTTTGAAGATTCAGTCGTCATTCTGAGGGCATTTGTTGTAAATTTACGCCAATCCATTTTCGGTTCCCGGCACCCACTGGCCTGCAGTGGTTGTCGGGAATAGGCCGAGACAGCGCTATCTCAAACAACAAGAGCTCTGAACCATGCCCGAACATCCGCTCCATCGCTTCTTTTCCTCGCAGCGGCCAAGGCCGACATTCGAGTGGGAGCGTTACCAGCAGCGCGATGTGCTGATCATCGATCATCCCCGTTGCCAGGCGGTATTCAGCCGCCAGGGTGCGCAGTTGCTGCACTTTCAACCGGCCGGTGAGCGGCCGTGGCTGTGGTGCGCCGAGCAGTGGCCGCAGGTAGGGGCGATTCGGGGTGGGGTGCCGGTGTGCTGGCCGTGGTATGGCCGCCACCCCAGCGAAGACCTGTGGCCGGCCCACGGTTGGGCACGCCTGCTGGATTGGAAGCTGGTGGACAGCCGCGAGGACGAGGATGGCGTGAGCCTGAAATGGCGGCTGGACCTGTGCGACTGGCAGGTCGACCTGCATGCTCGCCTGGGCAGCCGCATGGAACTGAGCCTGAGCACCGAGCATCAAGACAGCGAACCGTGCCAGTTGAGCCATGCGCTGCTGGCCTATTGGCGCATCAGTGACGTGTCCGAGATAGCGCTGTCTGGGCTAGAGGATATCGAAGGCTACGACCGCCTCAACCGCCAGGCCTGCCGTGAGGAGGGTGCGCTGAAGCTCAAGGGCGGCTGCCAGAAGGTCTACCCGAGCACGCCTCGGGTGCAGCTGCAGGACCCGGCGTGGCAGCGCGAGCTGTGCATCGACACGGGTGACAGCGACGACACCGTGGTCTGGCACCCCGGCAACCGCCCGCTGATGGGCGTGAGTGGGCGCGAGAGCCAGCGTTTCGTTTGTGTCGAGGCCGCCAGCGGCAGCGGCGAGGGCCTGAGCCTGGCGCCGGGCCAGCGTGCGCACTTGCGCTTGCAGGCGCACCGGCTCAGTTGAGTTCGTCGTCCTCGATCGGGTAGCGGCTGGCGTTGAGGCTTTCCTTGATCTTGCGCAGGTGCGGCTGGAAGTCCACGCCGCGGCGCAGGGTCATGCCGGTGGCCAGCACATCGAGCACGGTCAGCTGGATGATCCGCGAGGTCATCGGCATGTAGATGTCGGTGTCTTCCGGCAGTGGGATGTGCAGGCTCAGGCTGCAGGCATTGGCCAGTGGCGAGCCTGCGGCGGTCAGGCCCAGCACCGAGGCGCCGTTTTCGCGTGCCAGGCGCGCCACTTCGACCAGTTCGCGGGTGCGCCCGGTGTAGGAAATGATCACGAACAGGTCGCCGGTGTGCGCCACCGAGGCCAGCATGCGCTGCATCAGCACGTCGGCATGGGCTGACACCGCCAGGTTGAAGCGGAAGAACTTGTGCTGCGCATCCAGGGCCACCGGGGCCGAGGCGCCTAGGCCGAAGAAGTGGATCTGTCGGGCCTGGATCATCATGTCCACCGCACGGCTGACCTGCTGCGGGTCCAGTTGCTGGCAAGCGCCGTCGAGCGAGGCGATGGCACTGGCGAAGATCTTCTGGGTGTAGGCTGCCGGGTCATCGTCGGCTTCTACCGCGCGGCTGACATAGGCGGCGCCGCTGGCCAGGCTCTGCGCCAGTTGCAGCTTGAGTTCCGGGTAGCCGCTGACGCCAAACGAGCGGCAGAAGCGGTTGACGGTCGGTTCGCTGACCTTGGCCGCCTGGGCCAGAGCAGCGATGCTGAAACGAGTGGCTTGTTGCGGGTTGAGCAAGATGACTTCGGCGACTTTGCGTTCGGCCTTGTTCAGCTCGTCGAGGCGTCCCTGGATCTGTTCCAGGAGGTTTCGCACGCGGTCCATGGGTGTGTCCTTGGGTCGGGAAGACAGCCGGCTGCGCAAGCAGCAGGCTTTTTGCACGGTCGTCTATCGTACTGTCGGTGCGGTTGGCGTACCACTTGTCTGTAACACTTGTGTGTAATGTTGTGGTTTTTACTACATTATCCCTTGAAAACCGTATGTGAAAGCGGTATTCCTAGACCAACTTTAGGAAAGAACCAACATCATGGCTGCGATCAGTGTCGAACCTTGCACCTTTGCCCTGTTTGGCGCCCTCGGCGACCTGGCATTGCGCAAGCTGTTTCCTGCGCTCTACCAGCTCGACCGGGCCAACTTGCTGCATCCGGACACCCGCCTGCTGGCCTTGGCCCGCGAGGCCGGCAGTGCGCAGGTGCATCTGGACACCATCGAGGCGCACTTGCGCCGGCATGTGCCCGAAGCCGATATCGAGCCTGCTTCGCTGGGGCGCTTCCTTGCCCGGCTGAGCTATCAGCACCTGGACTTCCTTCAGCCCGAGGGCTACCAGGCCCTGGCCGAGCAACTGCCCGGCGAGCAGCCGTTGATCGCTTACTTCGCCACCGCGGCAGTGGTGTACGGGGCCATTTGCGAAAACCTCGACAAGGTCGGGTTGGCCCCGCGCACGCGCGTGGTACTGGAAAAGCCCATCGGCCACGACCTTGAGTCGTCGCGCCGGGTCAACGATGCCGTGGCGCGCTTCTTCCCTGAAAACCGGGTCTACCGCATCGACCATTACCTGGGCAAAGAGACCGTGCAAAACCTCATTGCCCTGCGCTTCGCCAACAGCCTGTTCGAAACCCAGTGGAACCAGAATTCCATCTCCCACGTGGAGATAACCGTCGCGGAAAAGGTCGGTATCGAAGGCCGTTGGGGTTATTTCGACAAGGCCGGCCAGCTGCGCGACATGATTCAGAACCACCTGCTGCAGCTGCTGTGCCTGATCGCCATGGACCCGCCCAGCGAGCTGTCCGCCGATGCCATTCGCGACGAAAAGGTGAAAGTGCTCAAGGCCCTGGCACCGATCACCGGCGACGGCCTGAGCACCCGTGTGGTGCGCGGCCAGTACATTGCCGGCTACAGCGAAGGCAAACCGGTGCCTGGTTACCTGGAAGAAGACAACGCCAACGCCCAGAGCGACACCGAAACGTTCGTTGCCCTGCGCGCCGACATCCGCAACTGGCGCTGGTCGGGTGTGCCGTTCTACCTGCGTACCGGCAAGCGCATGCCGCAGAAGCTGTCGCAGATCGTCATCCACTTCAAGGAAACGCCGCACTACATCTTCGCCCCGGAGCAGCGTTTGCAGATCGGTAACAAGCTGATCATCCGCCTGCAACCGGACGAAGGCATTTCTTTACGGGTGATGACCAAGGAGCAAGGCCTGGACAAGGGCATGCAACTGCGCAGTGGCCCTTTGCAATTGAATTTTTCCGACACCTGGCGCAGCGCAAGAATTCCGGATGCCTACGAGCGGCTTTTGCTCGAAGTGATGCGCGGCAACCAGAACCTGTTCGTGCGCAAGGACGAAATCGAGTATGCCTGGAAATGGTGCGACCAGTTGATCGCCGGCTGGCGTAATGCGGGCGATGCGCCCAAGCCTTACGCTGCGGGCTCCTGGGGGCCGATGAGCTCGATTGCACTGATCACACGCGATGGGAGGGCGTGGTATGGGGATATCTGAACTGAAACTGCCAGCGGCCGTGAAGGCACATAGCCTGGCGGACGCCAAGGCACTGGCTGCAACCCTGGCGCACGACGTGGCCGAACGGCTGCGCGCGGCCATTGCCGCCAAGGGCCAAGCCTGCGTGGTGCTGTCCGGTGGCCGCAGCCCGGTGCCGTTCCTGGAGAACCTGGCCAGCGAAAACCTGGACTGGGCCAAGGTCACCGTCAGCCTGGCCGACGAGCGCTGGGTACCGGTGGAGCATGCTGACAGCAATGCTGGCCTGTTGGCCCGCCACCTGTTGAAGGGCGCGGCGGCCAAGGCCCGCTTCGTTGGCCTGTACCAGCAGGCGGAAAACCTCGATGCCGCTGCGCTCAAGGCCGACCAGGGCTTGGTCGCGCTACCGCCAATCGACGTGCTGGTGCTGGGCATGGGTGACGATGGCCATACCGCCTCGCTGTTTCCGGCCAGCCCCAACCTGGAGGCAGGCCTGGACTTGGCCAGCCCGCGCCGCTGCCTGCCCTTGCTGGCGCCGAGCGTGCCGCACCAGCGCCTGTCGATGACCCGCTCGCTGCTGGCCAGTGCTGGCTTTATCGCGCTGTCCGTGCAAGGCCAGGGCAAACTCGCTACCCTGCGCGCCGCGCTGGCTGGCAACGACCTTACTGAAATGCCGATTCGCGCTTTTCTTCACGACCCCCTGGACATCTACTGGTGCCCATGAGCCAAGGATCCACAGTCATGACCACCCTCGAACGCCCACAGCCCAAGCTCTCGATGGCTGATAAAGCCGCGCGGATCGACGCCATTTGCGAAAAGGCGCGCATCCTGCCGGTCATCACCATCGCCCGTGAGGAAGACATCCTGCCGCTGGCTGATGCCCTGGCCGCTGGCGGCATCCGTACCCTGGAAGTGACCCTGCGCTCGCAGCATGGCCTGAAGGCCATCCAGGTGCTGCGTGAACAGCGCCCGGAGTTGTGCGTAGGCGCCGGCACCGTGCTTGATCGCAGTATGTTCGCCGCCGTCGAGGCTGCCGGCGCGCAGTTCGTCGTTACACCGGGCATTACCCAGGACATTCTGCAAGCGGGCGTGGACAGTGAAATTCCGCTGCTGCCAGGCATCAGCACGCCATCCGAAATCATGATGGGTTACGCCCTGGGCTACCGTCGCTTCAAGTTGTTCCCGGCGGAAATCAGCGGCGGTGTGGCGGCAATCAAGGCCTTTGGCGGCCCGTTCGGTGATATTCGCTTCTGCCCCACGGGCGGCGTGAACCCGGCCAATGTGCGCAACTACATGGCACTGCCCAATGTGATGTGCGTGGGTGGCACCTGGATGCTCGACAGCAGCTGGATCAAGAACGGCGACTGGGCGCGGATTGAGGCGTGCAGTGCGGAGGCGATGGCGCTGCTGGACGCCAACTGAATTTGTTGTGTGCTTTACGGCTTATGGGGCGCTTGGTCGGCGCCCCTTTTTTTGTCCGGTTTTTTTGCAGTGCCTGTGCTGGCCCTATCGCGGGCACAGGCAATAAAAAAGCCCGCATCAAACGATGCGGGCTTTCTCATGCTTGCCGTAGGGCTCAGGCCGCCTTGGCCTCCTGCTGGCTCAGCGAGCGGTTCAGCGCGCTGAACAGTGCCTTGAAGCTGGCGGTGGTGATGTTTTCATCGATGCCTACGCCATGTACCGGGCGGCCACCGGCCACGCGCAGTTCAATGTAGGCCGCTGCCTTGGCATTGGTGCCCGCACCAATGGCGTGCTCGTTGTAGTCCATGATCTCCACGGCAATCGGCAAGCCAGCCACCAGTGCTTCCAGGGCGCCATTGCCCTTGCCGCGCCAGTGCAGGGTGGTTTCGCCTTCACCGGCCACTTCCACTTCCACGGCGCTGTGGCCGTTTTCTTCCTGCAGGCGATGGCTGACCAATGCGTATGGCGCGTTGGCCTGGAGGTATTCCTTGTGCAGCAGGCTGTAGATTTGCTGGGCGGTCATTTCCAGGCCAAGGCGGTCGGTTTCACCTTGCACCACTTGGCTGAACTCGATTTGCATGCGGCGCGGCAGGCTGATGCCATATTCCTGTTCGAGCAGGTAGGTGATGCCGCCTTTGCCCGACTGGCTGTTGACGCGAATCACCGCCTCGTAGCTGCGGCCGATGTCGGCCGGGTCGATCGGCAGGTACGGCACTTCCCACCGTTCGCCTTCCTGCTGCTTGGCGAAGCCCTTGCGGATGGCATCCTGGTGCGAGCCGGAGAACGCGGTGTGGACCAGGTCGCCAACATACGGGTGGCGAGGGTGCACTGGCAGCTGATTGCACTCTTCGACCACCTTGCGCACGCCGTCGATGTCGGAGAAGTCCAGCTGCGGGTCGATGCCCTGGGTGTAGAGGTTCAGTGCCAAGGTCACCAGGTCGACGTTACCGGTACGCTCGCCGTTGCCGAACAGGCAGCCTTCGGCGCGGTCGGCACCGGCCATCAGGCCCAGCTCGGTGGCTGCGATGCCGGTGCCACGGTCGTTGTGGCAGTGCAGGCTGATGATCACGCTGTCGCGGCGGCTGACGTTGCGGCAGAACCACTCGATCTGGTCGGCGTAGATGTTTGGCGTGGACACTTCCACGGTGGCCGGCAGGTTGAGGATGATCTTGTGTTCAGGTGTTGGGTTCCACACCTCGATGACCGCGTCGCAGACTTCCTTGGCGAATTCCATTTCGGTGGCGCTGAAGGTTTCTGGCGAGTACTGGAAGGTCCAGTGGGTTTCCGGCTGCTGGGCAGCGTATTTGACGAACAGCTTGGCCGCGTTCACCGCGATGTCCTTCACGCCTTGCTTGTCCTGATTGAAGACGATGCGGCGGAACGACGGGCTGGTGGCGTTGTACAGGTGGACGATGGCTTTCTTGGCACCGCGCAGCGACTCGAAGGTGCGGGCGATCAGGTCTTCACGGGCCTGGGTGAGCACCTGGATGGTGGTGTCGTCCGGGATGTGGCCGTCCTGGATCAGGGTGCGCACGAAGTCGAAATCGGTCTGCGAGGCAGACGGGAACGAGGCTTCGATTTCCTTCACGCCCACCTGCACCAAGGTCTTCCAGAAGCGCAGTTTCTTCTCCGAATCCATCGGCTCGATCAGCGACTGGTTGCCATCACGCAGGTCGGAGCTGCACCAGATAGGTGCTTCGGTGATGGTCTTCGACGGCCAGGTGCGGTCAGGCAGGTCGATGGTCGGGAAAGCGCGGTACTTCTTCGAAGGGTCTTTGAGCATGGTCATGGAAGCAATCCTTTTGTGTGCGGCCGAGATCGGGCCTGCCGAGCAATAACGAGATGAGGAGGCGAGGCGACGCGATTCAGCCTGGTAGTCGGGCGCTGACCAGGCAGAGGCTGCGATGTTGTCGGAGCAGGATGAGGGTGCTGAAGGTTTTCATGCCTTCAAACTTAACCAGTGGGGTGGGGGATGGCAAGTGTTCGGGGAAAATTGAGAGAAATGCTTAAAAAAAGCTGCTCGGCGAGATTTTATAGCTGGATTTTGTTAGGTGCTTCTGGATGCTTGCGTAGTATTTTTCGAAGGCGCAACACAGAGGTTTTGCTGCAGGCCGTGTGAGCCCTATCGCGGGTAAACCCGCGATAGGGCTGGCACAGGTCTCAGGGTTGGAACGCGCCAATGAAAATCGCCGGGTCCACCCGCGCATCATTCAGGCTGACGTTCCAGTGCATGTGCGGCCCGGTTGCCCGCCCGGTCGAACCTACGCGCCCGACCACCTCGCCCCGGCGCAGTTGCTGCCCCACCTGCACGTCGATCTTCGACATGTGGCAGAACATGCTGATAAAGCCCTGCCCATGGTCGACGAATACCGTGCGGCCATTGAAGAAGTAATCCCCCACCAGGATCACCTTGCCATTGGCCGGGGTCTTGATCGGCGTGCCCGCAGGCACCGCGAAGTCCAGCCCGGCATGCGGGTTGCGTTCTTCACCGTTGAAGAAACGGCGCACGCCGAACTTGCTCGACAGCGGGCCGTTGACCGGCTTGTCGAGGATCAGGTTACTCGGCAGGCTCGGGCTGAAGCTGCGGTAGGCCTTGATCTGCTCGGCCAGCTCGCGGTCGATGCGCTTGAGGTCGGCCGGGTTCGGGTTGACCTGGCGGGTGTTCTTCAGGGTAATGCGCTGCTCAGGGTACTTTTTACTGCCGACGCTGAAAGGCAGGGAGCGCCCGCCTTGGTTCAGCATTGCGGTGCCGGGCTTCTGGGTCAGCGGGATGCCGACGATGGCCAGCCAGTTGTCCTGTTCCTTCACCACCAGCACTGGCTTGCCGTCGAAACGGGCACTGGGCGCGCTGGCGGCGGGGCCCAGGTCGACCACTGCCACGCCGCCCGGGACCGGTTTGTTCAGGGTGCGGGTGATGTAGCTGGCCTGGGCGCCGCCAGCCAGCAGCAGCAGGGAAAGGGCAAGCAGGGGCGCGAACAGGCGGGGCATGTGTCAGTCCAGTAGTGAGAGGGTGACCGGGGTCTGGTGGTTGTCTTCGACCCGCACCAGCAGCTCGCCTTCGTTCAGGCGGGCGGTGAGGCGCTGGCCATTGCGGGTTTGTTCGGCGCTGCGAATGGCCTGGCCCTGGTCGTCCAGCAGGATGCTGTAGCCGCGGGCGAGGGTGGCCAGCGGGCTGACCACCTGCAGGGTTTGCAGTTGGGCCTGGAAGCGTTGGCGACGGTCTTTCAACACATCGCGCATGGCCCGTGGCAGGCGCTCGGCCAGGCTGTCCAGGCGTTGTTTCAACAGCTTCAGGTTACGCCCCGGGTGCTGCGCGGCCAGGCGGGTGTCCAGGCGCGCCAGGCGTTCGCGGCGCTGGTTGAGGTTGAGCATGAAGGCGCGACGCAGGCGCATGTCCAGGTCGTCCAGGCGCTGTGCCTGCTGACGCAAGCGCTCGCCTGGGTGGCGCAGGCGCCGGGTCAGTGACTCCAGGCGCAGGCGGTCGTGGGTCAGGCGGTTCTGCATGCGCAGCAGCAGGCGCCGCTGCAGGCCATCCAGGCGTTGCTGCAGGCCGCTGTTGTCGGGGGCCAGCAGCTCGGCGGCGGCAGACGGGGTGGGCGCGCGCATGTCGGCGACGAAGTCGCTGATCGATACGTCGGTTTCATGGCCCACGGCGCTGACTATCGGGGTGACGCAGGCGGCCACGGCACGCGCCACGGCTTCTTCGTTGAAGCACCACAGGTCCTCCAGCGAGCCGCCACCACGGGCCAGGATCAGTGCATCGAAGCCAAGGCTGTCGGCCAGGCGAATGGCGCGCACGATCTGCGCGATGGCTTCGCGGCCTTGTACTGCCGTAGGAACCAAGTTCAGTTCCACCTGCGGGGCGCGGCGGCCGAACACGCTGATGATGTCGCGGATCACAGCGCCCGTGGGCGAGGTGATGATGCCGATGCGTTGCGGGTGGGCTGGCAGCGGCTTCTTGCGTTCGGTGTTGAACAGCCCCTCGGCACCGAGCTTTTCCTTCAGCGCCTCGAAGGCCAGCCGCAAGGCACCATCGCCGGCCGGCTCGACGGTGTCGAGAATCAGCTGGTAGTCGCCACGCCCCTCGAACAGCGAAACCTTGCCGCGCACCCGCACCGCCAGGCCGTCGCGCAGGGCCTGGCGCACCCGTGTGGCGTTCTGTCGGAACAACGCACAACGCACCTGGGCGCCACTGTCCTTGAGGGTGAAGTACATGTGGCCGGACGCCGGGCGGGCGAGGTTGGAGATTTCGCCTTCCACCCAGACGCTGCGGAACACGTCTTCCAGCAGCACGCGGGCGCGGCCATTGAGTTGGCTGACGGTAAGGACCTCGCGGTCCAGGCCGAGTCGTTCGAAGGGGTCTTTGATCATGGCAGGCATCATAAAGGACATCAGCCCCGGTTGTCTGTCCCGGCCCTGTCACCGCATCTGTGGTCGGACCTGTCGCGGTCGCAGCTTCAAGCCTGCATCGTCGTTACGAACTGCCGCACCATCTGCCCCGCATCGCGTCGACAGGCCAGCGCCACTGTGCTCTGGCAGTCACCCTCCAGCGCCACGAAGCTGACCGACGCCGGCGCGATTTCGCGCATGCACGCTGGCAACAGCGCCACCCCAAACCCCGCTTGAATCAGCTGCAACTGCGTCGTCTTGCGTGACAACACCTGCGCCGCCTGCGGGAAGAAGCCAGCGTCCATGCACAACGAGGCCGACAGATAGCTCAAGCCGCCGCGATCTCGGTGCGGGATGGAAATGAAGCGTTCTTCCCGCAGTCGCTCCAACTGAACTTGCTGGGCGTTGGCCAAGGGATGCCCAGCGGCGACCGCCAGCAGCAAGGGCTCGCGGAACAGTTCATGCAGCACCACACCTTCATGCTGGCGCAGCACCGGCAAACGCAGCAGGCCGATATCCAACCGCCCGCCAGCAATATCTTCCAGCTGTGCCTCCGACGATTGCTGTGCAATCTCCAGTGAAACCCCGGGGTTGTCCTTCAGGTAGTTGCCCAGGCGACCCAGCAACGGGCCTGTCACCGGTACGGTGCTGGAATGGTTCAGGCGCAGGCTGCCTTTCAGCCCGTCGCCGATGTCGCGGGTAACCCGCTCGGCCTGTGCCAGGTCGGCCAGCAAGCGGCGGGCCCGCTCCAGAAATGCCTGCCCGGCCAGTGTCAGGCGTGGCAGGCGCGCGGTGCGCTCGAACAGCGGCGTGCCCAGTTGCTGTTCCAACGCCGTGATCTGCCGGCTCAATGCCGACTGGGCGATGTACAACCGCTCGGCGGCACCGCTGAAGCTGCCGCATTCGGCGATTTCCACGAAGTAACGCAACTGGCGGATCGACGTCATGTCATGCCTTTTCGAGATGGCTGTGGCGATAAAGGCATATTAGTCGGCATGACTCATCGCTGGCTAACCTTTGCCTGTCTTCCCAGGAACTGCCGCCATGCTTGCTCAATTGTCGTTTTCCGGCCTTGATTGGCTACCCATTCTGCTGGGTGTCGGCGTTGCCTACATCGTCTTCGGTATCGCCGGCTTTGGCACCGCGCTGGTGGCCGGCCCGGTGTTGATCCACTTCATGCCTTTGTCTCGCATCATCCCGCTGCTGGTGTTGCTGGACTTTGTCGCCGCCTTCGGCAACCTGCTGCCGTCGCGCCGGGATGTAGTGCGCGGCGAGTTGCTGCGGCTGCTGCCGTTCATGGCCCTGGGTTGCACGTTGGGCGTGGTGTTCCTGCTGCAGTTGAAGTCCGACCTCTTGCTGCTGTTGATGGGGGTGTTCGTGACCGCCTATGCGCTGTACGGGCTGGCAGTCAAAGTGCGGCCGGCCAGTCTGTCGGGCTTGTGGGCGGTGCCGATGGGGACGGCAGGCGGGTTGTTCGGGGCCTTGTTCGGTAGCGGTGGGTTTCTTTACGCCCTTTACCTGAGCGCGCGGCTGGAAGTCAAAGAGCAGGTGCGTGCCACTCAAAGCGCGCTCATCAGTTGCAGCACGGTAGTGCGCCTGACGCTGTTCCTGATTGCCGGCGTTTATGCTGACCAAAGCCTGCTGCTGCTCGCCGCCTGCTTGCTGCCAGTGATGTTCGTCGGGCTCTGGGTGGGGCGCAGGTTGACCAACCGGCTGTCCCGTGAAGCTTTCGTGCGCCTGGTCACCTGGTTGGTGCTAGCCAGCGGCCTGGCGTTGATCGGTCGCTACCTGAGCGCCTGAGCGGTAGAATTGCGCCATTACCGCAGTCTTTCAGGCTTGACCCGTTCATGAACACCCAGAGCATCATCGTTCCCAAACTGTCTACCGTCCCGGTGCACGAAGCCCGTGCCCGCGCCATCCTGCGTTGGCTGGTGCGCGAAAAGGTGGTCGAGGAACAGCTGACCACCTGTGGCCGCACCGGCAACCGCATGGGCCATGCCCTGGCGGCAGGGGCGCGCAAGGTGGCCCTGCACCCGGAAAAACTGCCTTTCGGCGCGCAGGCCAACGGCCTGGAAGTGATGCTCAAGCGCTGCATCTATACCCCCACCGAGGGCTTCCTCGAAGAAGCCGGTTGCCCGGAGTGCCGGCGCGAGGTGGGCGAGCCGCTGTTCGAAAGCCTGGAAGAGTGGATGCCGGGAGTGAGCGATAACTTCACGTGCCCGCTGTGCGGCTTCGAAGATGACATCAATGGCTTCATTTACCTGCAGCCATGTGCCTTTTCCAACCTGGGGTTCATCTTCAACAACTGGGGCGAGGCCGGGTTCACCCAGGCCTTTCTCGACAGCTTCGCCGACTGGCTCGACCAGCCGGTGGCCGTGGTACAGGTAAAACTGCCACAAGGCTGACCGAAGGCCCTTATTTTGCATTGAGCGGCGCGCCGTGCATGAGTATAATGGCGCGCTTCCATTTTTCCCGCCCGGGAGCCCCCGCGATGCTGCGTATCAGCCAAGAAGCCCTGACCTTCGACGATATCCTCCTTGTACCTGGCTATTCCGAGGTACTGCCTAATGAAGTCAGTCTCAAGACCCGTTTGACCCGTGGCATCGAGCTGAACATTCCGCTGGTTTCCGCCGCCATGGATACCGTGACCGAAGCGCGTCTGGCCATTGCCATGGCCCAGGAAGGCGGCATCGGCATCATCCACAAGAACATGACCATCGAACAGCAGGCCGGCGAAGTACGCAAGGTCAAGAAGTTCGAGGCTGGCGTGGTCAAGGACCCGATCACCATCGAGGCCGACGCCACCGTGCGCGACCTGTTCGACCTGACCCGCCTGAACAACATCTCCGGCGTTCCGGTACTGGCGAATGGCGACCTGGTCGGCATCGTCACCTCCCGTGACGTACGCTTCGAAACCCGCCTGGACGCCAAGGTCCGCGACGTGATGACGCCCAAAGAGCGTCTGGTCACTGTCCGCGAAGGCGCCGACAAGAACGAAGTCCGTGAGCTGCTGCACAAGCACCGCCTGGAAAAAGTCCTGATCGTTGACGACAAGTTCAACCTCAAAGGCATGATGACCGTCAAGGACATCGAAAAGGCCAAGGCCTACCCGCTGGCCAGCAAGGACGACCAAGGTCGCCTGCGTGTCGGCGCCGCCGTCGGCACCGGCAAGGACACCGGCGAGCGTGTTGCTGCCCTGGTAGCCGCAGGCGTTGACGTGGTGGTGGTCGACACCGCCCACGGCCACTCCAAAGGCGTGATCGACCGCGTGCGCTGGGTGAAAGAAACCTACCCGCAAGTGCAGGTGATCGGCGGCAACATCGCCACTGGCGCTGCTGCCAAGGCCCTGGCCGAAGCGGGCGCTGATGCCGTCAAGGTCGGTATCGGCCCGGGCTCCATCTGCACCACCCGTATCGTTGCCGGTGTCGGCGTGCCGCAAATCAGCGCCATCGCCAACGTCGCAGCCGCACTGGAAGGCACTGGCGTACCATTGATCGCCGACGGCGGCATCCGCTTCTCCGGTGACCTGTCCAAGGCCATCGTTGCCGGTGCTTCCTGCGTGATGATGGGTTCGATGTTCGCCGGTACCGAAGAGGCCCCAGGCGAAGTCGAACTGTTCCAGGGCCGTTCCTACAAGGCCTACCGCGGCATGGGCTCGCTGGGTGCCATGGCACAGGCGCAAGGCTCGTCCGACCGTTACTTCCAGGACTCCTCGGCCGGCGCCGAGAAGCTTGTTCCTGAGGGGATCGAAGGCCGTGTTCCTTACAAAGGCGCCCTGGCCGCGATCATCCACCAGCTGATGGGCGGCCTGCGTTCGTCCATGGGCTACACCGGCAGCGCAACCATCGAAGAGATGCGCACCAAGCCGGAATTCGTGCGCATCACCGGTGCCGGCATGGCCGAGTCGCACGTGCATGACGTGCAGATCACCAAAGAAGCCCCTAACTACCGCGTAGGCTGAGGCTTCCAGCTACAACCTAAAGCGGGGCTGTCACGACAGCCCCGCGTCGTTTCCGATTTCCACTGACGAGATTGAGTCATGGCCCTCGACATTCACGCTCACCGCATCCTGATCCTCGATTTCGGTTCCCAGTACACCCAGCTGATCGCCCGCCGCGTGCGCGAAATCGGCGTGTACTGCGAACTGCACCCGTTCGACATGGACGATGAAGCGATCCGCGAATTCAACCCGCGCGGCATCATCCTCGCCGGCGGCCCCGAGTCGGTTCACGAAGCCAACAGCCCGCGCGCGCCGCAGGCCGTGTTCGACCTGAACGTACCCGTGCTGGGCATCTGCTACGGCATGCAGACCATGGCCGAGCAAATGGGCGGCAAGGTCGAAGGTTCCGACCTGCGTGAGTTCGGTTATGCCCGCGTGGACGTGGTCGGCAAGAGCCGCCTGCTCGACGGCATCGAAGACCACGTTGACGACGACGGCGTGCTGGGCCTGGACGTGTGGATGAGCCACGGCGACAAGGTCACCCAGATGCCGGGCAACTTCAACATCCTGGCCAGCACCCCAAGCTGCCCGATCGCCGGCATGTACGACGATGCCCGCGGCTACTACGGCGTGCAATTCCACCCGGAAGTGACCCACACCAAGCAGGGCGGTCGCATCCTGTCCCGCTTCGTGCAGGACATCTGCGGCTGTGAAGCCCTGTGGACCGCGTCCAACATCGTCGAAGACGCCATCGCCCAGGTGCGTGCACAAGTAGGTTCGGCCAACGTCCTGCTGGGCCTGTCCGGCGGTGTTGACAGCTCGGTGGTTGCCGCGCTGCTGCACCGTGCCATCGGCGACCAGCTGACCTGCGTATTCGTCGACAACGGCCTGCTGCGCCTGCACGAAGGTGACCAGGTGATGGCCATGTTCAAAGAGAACATGGGCGTCAAGGTGATCCGTGCCGATGCTGAAAAGCAGTTCCTCGACAACCTGGAAGGCGAAGCCGACCCAGAGAAGAAGCGCAAGATCATCGGCCGCACCTTCATCGACATCTTCGATGCCGAAGCCAGCAAGCTGGAAAACATCCAGTTCCTCGCCCAAGGCACCATCTACCCGGACGTGATCGAGTCGGCGGGTGCCAAGAGCGGCAAGGCCCATGTGATCAAGTCGCACCACAACGTGGGTGGCCTGCCAGAGGAAATGAACCTCAAGCTGGTCGAGCCGCTGCGTGAACTGTTCAAGGACGAAGTGCGCAAGATCGGCCTGGAGCTGGGCCTGCCGTACGACATGGTCTACCGCCACCCGTTCCCAGGCCCGGGCCTGGGCGTGCGTATCCTCGGTGAAGTGAAGAAGGAATACGCCGACATCCTGCGTCGCGCCGACCACATCTTCATCGAAGAACTGCGCAAGGCCGATTGGTACCACAAGACCAGCCAGGCGTTCGTGGTGTTCCAGCCGGTCAAGTCGGTTGGCGTCGTTGGCGACGGCCGTCGCTACGCCTGGGTCGTGGCCCTGCGTGCCGTCGAGACCGTGGACTTCATGACCGCGCGTTGGGCGCACCTGCCGTACGAGCTGCTGGAAACCGTCAGCGGCCGTATCATCAACGAAATCGACGGTATCTCGCGCGTTACTTACGACGTGTCGAGCAAGCCGCCTGCCACTATCGAGTGGGAATAAGTTGAGCCACAAGGGCGCCGTAAGGCGCCCTTGTCGTATCTGTTTCCTGTGCTGGCCCCTTCGCGGGTAAAACCGTGAAGGGGCCAGCACAGGCCGATACAAGACTTCACTTAATCTTTCCCATTTGCAGGTGTATCGTATTCGCCCTTCATCGCCAGCCAATGCTGGCAGCTTGATTGCGCAGAACACGAGGTACCCGCACCGATGTCCTTCACCCGTCGACAAATGCTCAAGGGCCTCACTGGCCTGGTTGTGGTTGGCCTGGGCGCCGGTGGCGCGGCGCGTTACTGGCTGGGCAAGGTCGAAGATGACAACGCCGGCCACGATTATGAGCTGATTGCAGCGCCCCTGGACGTCGAATTGGTGCCGGGCTTCAAGACCGAGGCCTGGGCATTCGGCCCGTCGGCACCGGGTACCGAGCTGCGCGTGCGCCAGGGCACCTGGTTGCGGGTACGCTTCATCAACCACCTGCCGGTCGAGACCACCATCCATTGGCACGGCATCCGCCTGCCGCTGGAAATGGACGGCGTGCCGTATGTCTCGCAACTGCCAGTCAAGCCGGGCGAGTATTTCGATTACAAGTTCCGCGTACCAGACGCCGGCAGCTACTGGTATCACCCGCATGTCAGCAGCTCCGAAGAGCTGGGCCGTGGCCTGGTTGGGCCGCTGATCGTCGAAGAGCGCGAACCGACTGGCTTCCTTCATGAGCGCACGCTGAGCCTGAAGAACTGGCATGTAGACGAGCAAGGCGCCTGGCTGCCCTTCAGCATCCCGCGTGAGGCCGCGCGCAACGGCACCGCCGGGCGCTTGATCACCATCAATGGCCAGGCCGACTCGGTCACCGAGCTGCCAGCCGGCCAGGTGGTGCGGGTGCGTCTGCTGAACCTGGACAACACCTGGACCTACCGCCTCAATCTCAAGGGCAACTGCGAAGCGAAAATCTATGCCCTGGACGGCAACCCAGTGACCCCACGGCCATTGGAAGACGACTACTGGCTTGGCCCCGGCATGCGTATCTGCCTGGCTATCCGCATTCCCCAAGCGGGTGAGGAAATCTCCCTGCGCGACGGTTTCGTGCGCCTGGGCACCCTGCGTTCAGTGGCCAGCAATGACGCGCCAAGCGACTGGCCGCCAGCGCTGCCACCCAACCCGATCGCCGAGCCAGACCTGGAGAATGCCGAAAAGCTCAACTTCAATTTCGAGTGGGCGGCGAGCGTCACGGTTACCCCTGACCCCGACAAACCGTCCAGCATGTGGCAGATCAACGGCCAGGCCTGGGACATCACCGACAAGACCTGCGCCGACCGCCCCATCGCCACGTTGCAGAAGGGCAAGAGCTACATTTTCGAGCTGAAGAACATGACCCAGTACCAGCACCCGATCCACCTGCATGGCATGAGCTTCAAGGTGATCGGCTCCAATCGCCACGACATCAAGGAGCCGTGGTTTACCGACACCTACCTGCTGGGCAAGAACGAGCGCGCCCAGGTTGCACTGGTGGCGGATAACCCAGGTACCTGGATGTTCCATTGCCACGTCATCGACCACATGGAAACCGGCCTGATGGCCGCGATCGCGGTGGTCTGATGCGTCCGCAGATCATCGATCGCAGCCGCGATCAGGAGTTCATGCGCCTGGCCCTGGCGCTGGCTGCCGAGGGCGCGGCGTTGGGCGAGGTGCCGGTGGGTGCGGTATTGGTGCAGCATGGGCAGGTGATTGGCCAGGGCTTCAACCGGCCGATCATCGACAGCGACCCGAGTGCGCATGCTGAAATGGTGGCCATCCGCGCAGCGGCGAAAGCGGCCAGCAACTACCGGCTGCCCGGCAGCACCCTGTACGTGACCCTGGAGCCGTGCAGCATGTGTGCAGGGCTGATCGTGCATTCGCGGGTGATGCGGGTGGTGTTTGGCGCGCTGGAGCCCAAGGCGGGGATCGTACAGAGCCAGGGGCAGTTCTTCGGCCAAGGGTTTCTGAACCACCGGGTGATGGTGGAGGGTGGAGTGCTGGCGGAGGCGTGCGGGCAGATCCTCAGCGAGTTCTTCAAGGCCCGCCGGGCCAAAGGCTGACCTGTATTGGCTTACATCGGCGGCGACTGATCCGCCGGCTTGTCCTTGTTCACCCCAGGCACATGCAGGTTGCCCTCGGCCACCTGGCCTTCGAGCTGCGGTTGGGTCACCCAGGTAAGGATGTCGTAGTAACGACGGATGTTGGCCACGAAGTGCACCGGCTCGCCGCCACGGGCATAACCGTACTTGGTCTGCCGGTACCACTGCTTCTGTGACAGGCGTGGCAGCATCTTCTTGACGTCCAGCCACTTGTTCGGGTTGAGCTTTTCGCGCTTGGCCAGGGTCCGGGCGTCTTCCAGATGGCCGGTACCCACGTTATAGGCCGCCAGGGCGAACCAGGTGCGGTCCGGCTCCTGAATGCTGTCGTCGAGCTCTTCCTTGATCTTCATGAAATACTTGGCGCCGCCCTGAATGCTCTGCTTGGGGTCCAGTCGGTTGGACACACCCATCGCCTGGGCGGTGCGTTGGGTCAGCATCATCAGGCCGCGCACGCCGGTTTTGGAGGTGACTTCCGGCTGCCACATCGACTCCTGGTAGCCGATCGCGGCCAGCAGGCGCCAGTCGACCTGCTCGACCTTGGCGTAGCTCTTGAAGTGTTTTTCGTACTTGGGCAGGCGTTGTTGCAGGTGCTGGGCGAAGGTGTAGGCACCGACATAGCCCAATACATCGACATGGCCGTAGTAGCGGTCTTTCAGGCGCTGCAGCGTGCCGTTCTTTTGCGCCTTGTCGAGAAACTCGTTGATCTCGTTGAGCAGGCTGTTGTCTTCGCCTGCCGCCACGGCCCAGCGCTGGTCGCGGGTATCACCCACGTCGAAGGCGACTCGCACGTTAGGGAAGTACACCTGGTTCATCGCCAGTTCGTTGGAGTCGACCAGGGTCAGGTCGATCTGCCCTTCATCGACCATGCGCAGCAGGTCGACCACCTCGACGGCGTCGGACTCTTCATATTCCAGGCCAGGGTTCTGCTTTTTCAGCTCAGCCAGCAGGTCGGCATGGCTGCTGCCCTTGAGCACCATGATTTTCTTGCCGACCAGACCCTTGGCGTTGGTCGGGCGTGGGCGGCCGTTGCGGTAGATGACCTGTGGCGTCACTTCCAGGTACGGGTGCGAGTATTTCACCTGGGCCTTGCGCCGCTCGCTGCTGACCAGGCCGGCTGCGGCCAGTACCGGGCCAGAGGGTTTGCCTAGGGCGTCGTACAGCTCGTCGAGGTTGTCGGCGGTCTCGATCTGCAGCTTTACGCCGAGATCTTCGGCGAAATGCTGGACTAGCTCGTATTCGAAGCCGGTTTCGCCGTTGCGGTCCTGGAAGTAGGTGGCCGGGCTGTTGCGGGTGATCACGCGCAGCACGCCATCCTCCTTCACGCGCTCGAGGGTGCTGGGTTTTTCAACGCAGGCACCGAGCAGCAGAAAGAGTCCGGTTGCGAAAAGCCATTTGGCGCAACGCTGGCGCAAAGCAGTGTGGGCGAACATAGGTTGCAGTATACGCAAAGGACTGGCCCAACCATATCTCGACAACGGTTAGGTTGTCTGGTAGCGCGTTATGTGCTGTTCCCGCATTGATTGCATGCGTACTGCTTTTTTTTGACCCGAAAGTCCGGTTCCGCCGCCCGGCAGCCGTGGCTTAGAGCAGGTGCCGAAAGCCATCGAATTAGGCTAGAATGCACGGCCTCTAAGCACACCCCTTCCTGAGGCTGTCCCGACGATGTTGATCCTGCGCGGCGCTCCTGCCCTTTCTGCCTTTCGCCACGGTAAATTACTCGAGCAACTGAGCCAGAAAGTCCCCGCTGTTACTGGTTTGTATGCCGAATTCGCCCACTTCGCCGATGTTGACGGCGAGCTGACCGCCGACCAGCAGCAGGTGCTGGGCCGTCTGCTCAAGTACGGCCCGAGCGTGCCGGTACAGGAGCCGACCGGCCGCCTGTTCCTGGTCGTGCCGCGCCTGGGCACCATTTCGCCGTGGGCCAGCAAGGCCAGCGACATCGCCCACAACTGCGGCCTGCAGTCGATCCAGCGCCTGGAGCGCGGCATCGCCTACTACGTTGCCGGCACCCTGAGCGACGCTGACGCTGCACTGATCGCCGCCGAACTGCACGACCGCATGACCCAGCGTGTGCTGGCTCAGCTGGAGCAGGCGGCCGACCTGTTCAGCCACGCCCAGCCCAAGCCGATGACCTCGGTGGACATCCTGGCCGGTGGCCGTGACGCCCTGGCCCAGGCCAACATCGACCTGGGCCTGGCCCTGGCCGAAGACGAGATCGACTACCTGGTCGCTGCCTTCCAGGGGCTCAAGCGCAACCCGAACGACATCGAACTGATGATGTTCGCCCAGGCCAACTCCGAGCACTGCCGCCACAAGATCTTCAACGCCAGTTGGGACATCGACGGCCAGGCTCAGGAAAAAAGCCTGTTCGGCATGATCAAGAACACCTACCAGATGCACAACGAAGGCGTGCTGTCCGCATACAAGGACAACGCCTCGGTCATCGTCGGTAACGTGGCTGGCCGTTTCTTCCCGAACCCTGAAACCCGCCAGTACGGCGCGGTGCAGGAGCCGGTGCACATCCTGATGAAGGTGGAAACCCACAACCACCCGACCGCCATCGCCCCGTTCTCCGGTGCATCGACTGGCTCCGGCGGTGAAATCCGCGACGAAGGTGCAACCGGCCGTGGCGCCAAGCCCAAAGCGGGCCTGACCGGCTTCACCGTGTCCAACCTGCGCATCCCAGGCTTCGAACAGCCTTGGGAGCAGGCCTACGGCAAGCCTGAGCGTATCGTCGACGCCCTCGACATCATGATCGAAGGCCCTCTGGGTGGCGCGGCGTTCAACAACGAATTCGGTCGCCCGGCCCTGACCGGTTACTTCCGTACCTTCGAGCAGGCCATCAACACCCCGCACGGTGAAGAGGTGCGCGGTTACCACAAGCCAATCATGCTCGCCGGTGGCATGGGCAACATCCGTGAAGACCACGTGCAGAAGGGCGAGATCACCGTCGGCGCCAAACTGATCGTGCTCGGCGGCCCGGCCATGCTGATCGGCCTGGGCGGCGGCGCGGCTTCGTCGGTGGCTACCGGTGCCAGCTCGGCTGACCTGGACTTCGCTTCGGTACAGCGCGAAAACCCGGAAATGGAGCGCCGCTGCCAGGAAGTTATCGACCGCTGCTGGCAGCTGGGCGACGACAACCCGATCGCCTTCATCCACGACGTGGGCGCGGGGGGTATCTCCAACGCCTTCCCGGAGCTGGTCAACGACGGTGGCCGTGGCGGCCGCTTCGAGCTGCGCAACGTGCCCAACGACGAGCCGGGCATGGCCCCGCACGAAATCTGGAGCAACGAATCGCAAGAGCGTTACGTGCTGGCTGTCAGCGCGGTCGACTTCGAGCGTTTCCAGGCCATCTGCGAGCGTGAGCGTTGCCCGTTTGCCGTGGTCGGCGAAGCGACTGAAGAGCCGCACCTGACCGTGAGCGACAGCCACTTCGGCAACACCCCGGTGGACATGCCGCTGGACGTGCTGCTGGGCAAGCCACCGCGCATGCACCGTTCGGTTACCCGCGAAGCCGAGCTGGGCGATGACTTCGACCCGAGCAAGTTGGACCTGGACAACGCCGTGCAGCGCGTGCTGAACCACCCGGCCGTGGCCAGCAAGAGCTTCCTGATCACCATCGGCGACCGCACCATCACTGGCCTGGTTGCCCGCGACCAGATGGTCGGCCCGTGGCAGGTTCCGGTAGCCGACTGCGCCGTCACCGCCACCAGCTTCGATGTGTACACCGGTGAAGCCATGGCCATGGGCGAGCGTACCCCGCTGGCGCTGCTGGATGCCCCGGCTTCCGGCCGCATGGCCATCGGCGAGACCATCACCAACCTGGCCGCTTCGCGTATCGAGAAGCTGTCTGACATCAAGCTGTCGGCCAACTGGATGTCCGCCGCTGGCCACCCAGGTGAAGACGCCCGCCTGTACGACACCGTCAAGGCCGTCGGCATGGAGCTGTGCCCGGAACTGGGCATTACCATTCCGGTCGGCAAAGACTCGATGTCGATGAAGACCAAGTGGAGCGAGGAGGGCGTGGAGAAGAGCGTCACCTCGCCAATGTCGCTGATCATCACCGGCTTCGCCCCGGTCACCGACATCCGCAAGACCCTCACCCCGCAACTGCGCATGGACAAGGGCGAGACCGACCTGATCCTGATCGACCTGGGCCGTGGCAAGAACCGCATGGGCGCCTCGATCCTGGCCCAGACCTACGGCAAGATCGCGGCCCAGGCACCGGACGTCGACGACGCCGAAGACCTCAAGGCCTTCTTCGCCGTGATCCAGGGCCTGAACGCCGACGGCCATCTGCTGGCCTACCACGACCGCTCCGACGGCGGCCTGCTCACCACCGTGCTGGAAATGGCCTTCGCCGGCCACTGCGGCCTCGACCTGCAGCTCGACCCGCTGACCGACAGCAAAGGCGACGTGCCAGCCATCCTCTTCAACGAAGAGCTGGGTGCGGTCATCCAGGTTCGCCAGGATGCCACCCCGGACGTGCTGGCACAGTTCAGCGCAGCCGGCCTGGGTGAAGGTTGCGTGGCAGTGATCGGCAAGCCGGTCAACAACGGTGAAGTGTCCATCAGCCTGAACGGTGAGGTGCTGTTCGACGATGACCGTCGCATGCTGCAGCGCCAGTGGGCCGAGACCAGCTACCAAATCCAGCGCCTGCGCGACAACGCCGACTGCGCCGACCAGGAATTCGACCTGCTGCTCGAGGAAGACAACCCGGGCCTGTCGGTCAAGCTGGGCTTCGACGTCAACGATGACATCGCCGCACCGTACATCAAGAAGGGCGTGCGCCCGCAAGTGGCCATCCTGCGCGAGCAGGGCGTCAACGGCCAGGTCGAGATGGCCGCTGCCTTCGACCGCGCAGGCTTCGCTGCCATCGACGTGCACATGAGCGACATCCTCGCTGGCCGTGTCGACTTCGAGGCCTTCAAGGGCCTGGTCGCCTGCGGTGGCTTCTCCTACGGCGACGTGCTGGGCGCGGGTGAAGGCTGGGCCAAGTCGGCGCTGTTCAACGCCCGTGCCCGTGATGCCTTCCAGGCCTTCTTCGAGCGTACCGACAGCTTCGCCCTGGGCGTGTGCAACGGTTGCCAGATGATGTCCAACCTGCACGAGCTGATCCCGGGCACCGAGTACTGGCCGCATTTCGTGCGTAACCGCTCGGAGCAGTTCGAGGCACGCGTGGCCATGGTCGAGGTGCAGAAGTCCAACTCGATCTTCCTGCAGGGCATGGCCGGTTCGCGCATGCCGATCGCCATCGCCCACGGTGAAGGCCATGCCGAATTCGCCAACGAAGCGGCATTGCTGGAAGCCGATCTGTCCGGTTGCGTGGCCCTGCGCTACGTCGACAACCACGGCAAGGTCACCGAAGCCTACCCGGCCAACCCGAACGGCTCGCCGCGTGGTATCACCGGCCTGACCAGCCGCGATGGCCGTGTGACCATCATGATGCCGCACCCGGAGCGCGTATTCCGCGCCGTGCAGAACTCCTGGCGCCCAGACGAGTGGCAGGAAGATGCTGCGCTGATGCGTATGTTCCGCAACGCGCGGGTGTGGGTGAACTAAGGCGTGTACAAGCTCGCCTTCTTCGTCCCCGCCAGCCACGTCGAAGTGGTCAAGGCCGCTGTGTTCGCTGCTGGTGGCGGGCGCATCGGTGACTATGACCACTGCGCCTGGCAAACCCTGGGCCAGGGCCAGTTCCGCCCGTTGGACGGCAGCCAGCCGTTCCTCGGGCAAACCGGCCAGGTCGAGGTGGTGGAAGAGTGGAAGGTGGAGCTTGTGGTGGCTGACGGTCTGGTAGCCCAGGTCGTCGCTGCCCTGAAGCAGAACCACCCCTACGAGACGCCAGCCTACGAAGTCTGGCAGCTCGCCCAGTTCTAGACTGCATCAAGGCCTTCGCGGGCAAGCCCGCGAAAGGGCTCTATAAGCCGGCCACAATCTCCTTGCCGGGCTCAGGCCGCTTCAACCAGGCACAAGCCAGCAATCCCACCTCGAACAGTATCCACATCGGCACCGCTAGCATCGTCTGCGAAAACACATCCGGCGGAGTCAGGATCATCCCCACCACAAAGCACCCGACGATCACGTAGGGCCTGCTGCGCCGCAATGTGGCCACATCGGCCAACCCCACCCAGACCACGATGAAGGTCGCCACCGGGATCTCGAATGCCAGCCCGAATGCCAAAAACAGCGCCAGGATAAAGTCCAGGTACTGGCTGATGTCAGTCATCATCGCCACACCGTCCGGTGTCACGCTGGCAAAAAAGCCGAACATCATCGGAAACACCAGGAAGAACGCGAACGCCATGCCGGCATAGAACAGCACGATGCTCGACACCAGCAGCGGCAGGGCAATGCGCCGTTCACGGCGGTACAACCCCGGTGCCAGAAAGCCCCAGGCCTGGTGCAGCAGCAGCGGCATGGCCACGAACAGTGCGCACATCGCGGTCAGCTTGAACGGCGTCAGAAAAGGCGAGGTGACGCTGGTGGCGATCATGCTCGCGCCTTCCGGCAAAAAGCGCCGAAGCGGCTCGGAGATGAGCGTGTACAGCGTTTGGGCGAAGGGGAACAGGCCGGCGAACACCAATGCCACCAACCCCAGACAACGCACCAGGCGTTTGCGCAGGTCGCGCAGGTGTTCAATCAACGGCATGCTGGCCGTCGGGTCCATGGCACTGCTCATGAGGCGTTTTCCTTGGGTAGCGTGACTGTAGCCGCATCATTGGCCGGCTCTGTATTCAGGCTGATGCCCTGACGGATCTCCTGTTCCAGGCGCTGCAAGGGTGCGCTGTCGAGGTGGGGCAGCTCGATTTCGCGCTCCACCTGCGTACGCAAGGCGTGCATGGCCCGGCGCGCCTGGCCCAGGCCACGCCCAAGGGTGCGTGCCGCCACTGGCAGGCGCTCCGGGCCCAGCACCAGCAGGGCGACGACGCCGACCAGCAGCAACTCGCTGAAGCCTACCTCGAACATCAGGCCTGACGGTCCGCTTGCGGTTGCTGCGTGGCCTGGCCGGTCAGCGGGGCCTGTTGCTGCATCTGCGCCTGGCCGGGTGTGCTGGCGTCATTGTCACCGCCCATGGACTTGCGAAAACCCTGGATCGCCTCGCCCACATCGCTGCCCAGGCCCTTGAGGCGCTTGGTCCCAAACAGCAGAAATACGATCAGCAGTACGATCACCAGTTGCCAGATTCCAATGCCACCCATTGCGACCACTCCTGTAAGGCCATGAAAAGGAAGGGCAATCCTGCATCGCCTAGATGACATGCGCATGACGAACGGGCATTGCCATCTACCTGCAACAAGCGGCGTGTTGACTGGCGTTTTTACTTCGCGAGCGAGGCACGCACGGA
Source organism: Pseudomonas sp. LFS074 (assembly GCF_047978165.1). Classification (NCBI taxonomy): domain Bacteria; kingdom Pseudomonadati; phylum Pseudomonadota; class Gammaproteobacteria; order Pseudomonadales; family Pseudomonadaceae; genus Pseudomonas; species Pseudomonas sp. LFS074. The sequence goes on from NZ_JBFPFV010000001.1 coordinate 1,159,654, forward strand.
TGGGTGGCAGGCAACAGCAGGGGGCGGCCCTGTTGATGGTGATGGTGGTGCTGGCGATGCTGGCGGCGGGCATGGCTTGGTTGGTGGAAGATGGTCGGCGCCAGGTGGATGAGGTGCGTCTGTTGCAGCAGCGGGTGCAGGTGCGCGCCATGGAGCAGGCGGGCCTTGCCTATGCCGAGCAGGCTCTGCGGGACCCCGCCTGGCGGCTTAGCCCATTGTTCTGGCAAGCCTTGCGCGGGCAGCCACTGAACTACGATTTTGGCACGGGCCAGGCGCAATTGCGGGTGCACGACCAGCACACATGCTTCAACGTCAATGCGTTGCTGGGTGCCGATGGCGAACGTGCCGAGCACCAATTGCGTTATCTGCTGGGCGACGACATGGCTGCCGAGCGCCTGGTCGATGCACTGGCCGACTGGCTCGACGCCGACAGTGATACCCGTCTGCAGGGCGCCGAGAGTGCCCAGTACCTGCGTCAGCAACCCGCACGGCTGGCGGCCAATCAGCCGATGCTCGACACCAGCGAGCTGAACCTGTTGCTGGAGCCGGATGCCGCTCGCCAGGCTCGTTATCCGATGCTGTGCGCCTTGCCCCAGGTCACCGGCTGGCGCCTGAATGCCAATGCGCTGGGGCTGGAGCACCTACCGTTGCTGGAAGCGCTGTACGAAGGGCGCTATTCGCGCTCTTTGCTCAGCCGCATCATCACCGGGCGACCGGCGTCGGGGTATGCGGATGCGGCCGCGTTGCGCCAGGCGCTGGGGGCGGTGGATGACGAGACGTTCGAACGACTGAGTGAAGGCTTGCTGCTCAACAGTGGGTACTTCCTGTTGCAGCTGTCGTTCGAAGAGGAGGGCAGGATGATGCGCAGCGAGTTTCAGGTAGAGGCGCTTGGGGTGGTGCAATGGCATGCGCGGGTGCCAGCACAGCAGGTGCGGGTGCGTAGCCGGGAGCCCATGGCCTGGTAAAGCTTGAGAGTACTGGGGCCGCAGAGCGGCCCCAGATCGATCAGGCGGTGCCGATCTCCCCGCCATCATTGCGCTGAATCACCACCGTCGAAGCCCGTGGCCTTACAGTCGCCCCAGCCGGCGTAGCATCGGTGGCCTTGTCGGTATAAGGCCAGTTCCCCGGATGCTGAATGTTGACGAACAAGGTCTTGTTGTCCGGGGTAAAGGAAATCCCGGTCACCTCGCAATCATTCGGCCCGACAAAGAAGCGGCGCAGGGCCACCTGGTTCTGTGCGTTCACCGGTACCTGCTTGCCGCTGGCATCCACCAGGTCGGTGGGGATCACCGCCAGCAGTTGGTCGTTGGTGTAGTCGGTCAAGGTGGTTTCGCCGTTGTCGGTTTCGAACCACAGAATGCCACGGCTATCGAAACTCATGCCGTCGGGGCTGGCGAACTGGTTGAGCTCGGTCAGGCCGGAACGATTGATGTCGGCAGTGCCGGCAGCGTTGGCGCCGAACACGAAGATGTCCCAGGTAAAGCTCAGCTGGTCGTCACTGTCGTGCCAGCGAATGATGTGGCCGTGACGGTTCGGGCCACGTGGGTTGGCTGCATCGACCTTTTCCGGGGTGCGTGCGCTGTTGTTGGTCAGGGTCAGGTACACGTCGCCGTTCAGTGGGTTGACCGTGGTCCATTCCGGGCGGTCCATCGGCGTTGCGCCCACGGCATCGCCGGCACCACGGGTGTTGAGGATGATGCCTGGCAGGTCACCATACAGTGCACCCAGGGTGCTGCCGGCCTTGGTGGCGGTGCCCACGTCCAGCAGCAGCCATACGCCGGTGCCATCGGCATTGAAGCGGGCCACGTAGAGCTTGCCCTGGTCGAGGTACTTGGCGCCGGTGGCCAGGCGGTCGGCCGGGTTGGCGTCGGCGGCGTCCCACACGGCGGTGGACACCCACTTGTACAGGTACTCGTTGTTCGAGTCGTCACCCATGTACCACACCAGCGGCTTGCCCGCGACGGGAAGGCCTGGGGCGCAGCCCTCGTGGCGGAAACGGCCCAGCGCGGTACGCTTGGTGGCCAGGGTACTGCTGTTGTAGGGGTCGATCTCGACGATGTAGCCGTAGGTGCTGGCTTCGTTGCGGTAGTCGTCGCTGGCGCTGGCGCCCTTGATGGTCACGTCGAAGCGGGCGAATTCGTCGGCCACCTCGGTGCTGTCACCGGCAGCGCTTTCCCACTTGTACTGGCCACTGGAGGTGCCCACGCCAATACGGCGCTGGTCCTCGGGGCGGGTGCCTTTGTTGACGAAGATGCCCGGCCAGTTCTCTTCGCAGGTCAGGTAGGTGCCCCACGGGGTATAGCCGTTGCCGCAGTTGTTGTTGGTGCCACGGCAGTGAGTGCCGGCGGTGGAGTACTTGGTCTTGACGTGGTCGGTGCCGCGCAGCGGCCCGGTGATTTCCATGCGCGAGGCAGTGGTGAAGCGGCGGTTCAGCGGGTCGTTGTCGACCACCTGCCAACGGCCGTTGATTTTCTGCAGGCGTACCACGCCGGCACCGTGGGCGTTGATTTCCTTGCGCACTTCTTCGGCCGGGCGCTTGCCGTTCACATCGGTGGTCGGGCCGGCCGGGTGCAGGGCCGCGGTGTCGATGTATTCGAAGTTGATCGCCAGCAGGCCGTCTTCCGAGCTGCCGTTGATGGGGAAGAAGTGCATGCCGTCATGGTGCATGCCCATGGCGTTGGCCTGGTCGGTCGAGGTGTTGCTGCCGTCGGACTTCCACGGGTTGCCGTTGCTGTTCAGCGGCGTACCCCAGGGCGCCAGCACGTAGGCGCTATAGCCAGCGGCGACGACACAGGCGTCGGTGCGCGAACCTGGGATGGACTGGAAGCCCAACGCCAGTTTCGGTACTTCCGGTTCGGTGACTGGCGGCTCGGTCACCGGTGGCTCGGTGACGGGGTCATCGTGATCGGAGCCGCCACCGTCGAAGCAGCCTGTCAGGCCGGTACCGGCGATCATTGCGATGGCGGCGCCCAGGCTACCGCGCATCACGCTGCGACGGCTCAGGTAGGCGTCCATGACGTTGGCCATCGGCAGGTTGCCGCTTTGGTTCCGGTTCAGGTTGTCGCCGGTATCTCGACTCATCAGGGTGTCCTTATATTGGCTGAGTTAGAAGAACCCGCGACTTTAGGGGGAAAATATGATGATTCATTGGCAGAAATGTTAAGGGGTTTTTAAAACGACTCGCTCTTAGAAAAGCTTCTGACAGATCAATTTGGAATGTCTGTCGGATTTCTGCCATCAAACTGTAATGCCAACGCCGCAACATCCGGGGCCCTGAATGAACGCGGAAAAGGATGGCGGGTGCGATGGCGAGCAGTGTGCACAGGCGCGAAGTGATCGGCTGGATGGGTATCGGTGCCTTGGCACCGCTGCTCGGCGCCTGCACTGCCTTCCCAGGGCAGCAGGGCGGTAACGCCCACCTCGACTTGCTCTATGTAGCCGATACCCTCGATGCCCGCCAACCTGGCCTGGCCGTGGTGCCGGCTACCCGGCTGGGACCGGTCAGCCACCTGGGCCGCGCGCCATGGATGACAGGCAGCAGCGCCAGCATCGCCTACCCGCAACTGGCGCCGCTGCTCGATGCGAATCAGGCTGGGGCTGCCCAGTTGGGCGGCTATGCGGTGCTGGCGGCGTTGCTGGAGCAGCTGCGCGGCGAGGCCGGTGCCGGCAACAGCCTCACCCTGGAAAACGGCCAAGGCTGGAATGGCAGTGGCCTGGCTTACCTGACCCAGGGCGAAAGTGGAGTGCAAGGCAGCCAACTGCTGGGCGTCGAAGCGCGGGTCAGCAGCGACGAGCGGGTACTGTGGCCACAACGCAGCCCAGGGCTCTATCGCCAGGCAAGCCCCCTTACCTTGGCTGCCGGGCTGGCAGACGCGCAACGCCAGGCATTCGGCCTGGAAGCCTTGCACGTCTTCGAGCGCGGCGGTGCGCGCATTGCGGTGGTTGGCGTGACCGACCCTTATGCCCAGGACCAGAAAGCTTCGCTCAAACAGTGGTACCAGTCACTGCAGCCGGTATTCGAGCAGGCCCGGCGCGAGGCGGACCTGGTGGTGGCCATGGCCGATGTGGGCACAGGCCCCGGCCTGTGGCTGGCTGAACGGTTGCCGCAAATCGATGTGCTGCTGTGCGCCCGTGGCCAGGACTTGTGGCCGGCGCCGGTCGAAGTAACCCAGGCCAGCGGCCGCCGCGTGCCGGTGTTGTTCGCCGGCTGCCGGGGCAGCGGTGCGTTCCGCCTGCGCTGCCAACGTGTGGCCGGGCTGTGGCAGTTCGACGGGCGCTTCTTCCCGGCCTTTGAACAACAACTGGCGCCTGCCGCGCAGCTGCGCGTCGCGCAGTTTCAGGCACAACTACGCCAGCAACGTGCCGGCCACGCGGCCTGGCTCGATCAGCCGTTGGCCCGCGCACCCCAGGCCTTGTGGCGCCGCGATACCCGAGGCGGCAGCTGGGACCGCCTGCTGCATCAAGCCCTGGCTGACGACAGCAGCATGCCCGTGCTGTTGCCGGGCCTGCGTTATGACTACCCGCTGCCGGCGGGAGCGTCCATCACCCGCGAACACTTGATCAGCCTTACCGGCGGTTACCCGGCGCCGGTGGTCGAAGCGCCGGCTCGGCAGGTCGAGCAAGTGCTGGAGAACGCTGCAGAACAATTGTTCGGCGACCCGCTGCTGCTGGACAACAGCCAGGACCTGCCGCGCTGGCAGGGCCAGGCCTGGCGCGTCAGCTACAGCCCGCAAGGCAAGCGCATCACTGGCCTGGAGCCCGTGCAGGGCCTGTGCCGCACCTTTGGCCTGCAATTCGACAGTCAAGCCGGCGAGCCCCTGTGGCAGCGGGTCGAAGCCTGGCTGGCCCGGCAAGGTGCCGACTGGCAACTGGTGCCGCTGCAACTGCCCGAAGTGCGTTACGTGCAGGGGCACCCGGGCTGGCATCCACGGCAGTTGGCCTCGTGACCCTCGCCTCGCGCGTGTTCACGGGCGCTGGCCTGACCTTGGCCGGCTGGCTCGCTGCACAGTGTGTGCTGCAACTGAGCCGTCAGCCGCAACCCGCCACGGCGCCTGCGGCGGTCGACAGCCCGCTGCCCGGGCTGATGGTTGGCCACTGGCAAGCGCCCATCGACGACGGTGCCATTGCCCTTACTCGCTTGCCACTGCAATACCTCGGCGGCCTCAAGGCGCAGCCATTGGCATCCAGTGTGGTGGTGCTGCGCTACGGCGAGCAAGTACGCACTCTAGCCCGTGGCCAGCGCCTGGCACCTGGGATCGTGCTGCAGGACATCGACAGCGATGGCCTGATTTTCAACAACCAGGGGCGGCGCGAACGCCTGCCCTGGCCGCCACGCCCTGCCGTGACCGGCTTCAAGCGGCAAGGATGAACGATGCCTGTTAGATACTGCGTGGCGGCCGCGCTGAGCGTGGCCTTGTCCATGGCCTGCGCTGAAGAACCGGTGTTCGATGACAACGGCACGCCGATGTACGAAGTGAACTTCGTCGATACCGAGCTTGGCGAGTTCATCGACAGTGTGTCGCGCATCACCGGCACCACCTTCATCGTCGACCCCAGGGTCAAGGGCAAGGTCACCGTGCGCACCGTCGACCTGCACGACGCCGATGCCATCTATGACATCTTCCTGGCCCAACTGCGCGCCCAGGGTTATGCCACCGTCGACCTGCCCAACGGCAGCGTGAAGATCGTCCCCGACCAGGCCGCACGCCTGGAACCGGTGCCGGTGGAGGCGGGCGGGCAGCAGGGCGAGGGCAGCGACAGCGTGGCCACTCGGGTATTCAACGTGCGTAACGCCGCCAGTGAACAAGTCCTGGGCATTCTCAAGCCGCTGATCGACCCACGGGTTGGGGTGATTACACCGTATCCGGCGGCGCATCAGCTGGTGGTGACCGACTGGCGCAGCAACCTGGAACGCATCGCCAGCCTGCTGCGCCAGCTCGACCGCCCAGAGGAGGCACAAGGCAGCGGCAGTACCCAGGTGATCTACCTGCGCCATGCCAATGCCGGTGAAGTGGTCAAGGTGCTGCGCGGGCTCAGCCAGGAAGGTGCGGTGCCAGCTGAAGCGCCCGGAGAAGGAGAAAGCAAGGACAGGCCGGTGATGGCCGCCTCCGCAGGCCCAAGTATCCGCTTGGAGTACGAAGAGGGCACTAACGCCGTGGTCATGGTCGGCCCCGACAGCGAGCTGGCGGCGTATCGTGCCATTGTCGAGCAACTGGACATTCGTCGCGCCCAGGTGGTGGTCGAGGCGATCATCGCCGAGGTATCGGACAGCAGCGCTCAGGAGCTGGGTGTGCAATGGCTGTTCGCCGACGAAAAGTTCGGTGCCGGTATCGTCAACTTCGGCAGCAATGGCGTGAATATCGCCAACATCGCCGGGGCCGCCGCCAGTGGTGACAACGAGGCCCTCGGCGACTTGCTGTCCACCACGGCGGGTGCCACGGCGGGCATCGGCCATTTCGGCGGCGGCTTCAACTTCGCCATGCTGGTCAACGCGCTGAAGGGCAAAAGCGGCTTCAACCTGCTGTCCACGCCCACCTTGCTGACCCTGGACAACGCCGAAGCGTCGATCCTGGTCGGCCAGGAAGTGCCTTTCGTCACCGGCTCGGTGACGCAGAACAACGCCAACCCGTACCAGACCATCGAACGCAAGGAAGTCGGGGTGAAGCTGCGCATCAAGCCGCAGATCAACATCGACAACAGCGTGCGCCTGGACATCGTCCAGGAAGTGTCGTCGATTGCCGACTCCAGCGCGGCCAGTGACGTGATCACCAACAAGCGCGAGATCAAGACCAAGGTCATGGTCGAGGACAACGGCCTGGTGATTCTCGGCGGCCTGATCAGCGACGAATTGAGCACCAGCAACCAGCGTGTGCCGCTGCTTGGCGACATCCCTTATCTGGGCCGGTTGTTCCGCTCCGATGCCAGCAAGAACACCAAGCAGAACCTGATGGTGTTCATCCGCCCGCGCATCCTGCGCGATGGGCCCAGCCTGGCGGGGCTCAGCGAAGACAAATACCGCACCTTGCAGCAGACCACACCGCTGCAATTGCCAGACCTTGCACAGGGCACGCCACTGTTGCAGGTATTTCCCTCCAGCCGCGCGCGCCTGGAAGGCGGTGACTGGTGATGCTGCCCTATCGCCAGGCACGGCTGAGCGGGGTGGCCATGGCTGCGACGGAGCAGGGTTGGCAGTTGTGGCTAAGGCCCGACGCCGACAGCGCGCAGTTGCAGGAGCTGTTGCGCGTGCATGGCCAACCCTGCGCGCTTGAATACCTGGAGCCCGCAGTATTCGATGAGCGCTTGGGCCAGCTGTACCAGGCCGGCGATGCGGCCACTGCAGCGCTGATCGAAGGGATTGGCGACCAGGTCGACCTGGACAGCCTGATGAGCGAGATGCCGCGCATCGAAGACTTGCTGGAAAGCGACGACGAAGCCCCGGTAATCCGCTTGATCAACGGCCTGTTCGGCCAGGCGCTGCGCCTGCGTGCCTCGGACATTCATATCGAGACGTTCGAACAAAGCCTGGTGGTGCGCCTGAGGGTCGATGGCCACCTGCGCGAAGTGCTGCGCCCGCCGCGAGCGTTGTCGGCGATGCTGGTGTCACGGATCAAGGTCATGGCCCGCCTGGACATCGCAGAAAAACGCCAGCCCCAGGATGGGCGCATCACTTTGCGCGCGGCGGGACGCGAAGTGGACGTGCGGGTCTCGACCTTGCCCGGCATCCATGGCGAGCGGGTGGTGATGCGGGTACTCGACAAGCAGGCCAGCCTGTTGGCGCTGGAAAACCTGGGCATGCCGGCGGCGGTGTTGCAGGGCCTGCGCAGCTGCCTGGCGCGGCCCAACGGTATCGTGTTGTCCACTGGGCCAACCGGTTCGGGCAAGACCACCACCCTGTACGCCAGCCTCAACAGCCTCAACGACGGCAGCCGCAACATCCTCACCGTTGAGGACCCGGTGGAGTATGCCATCGCAGGCATTGGCCAGACCGCCATCAACCCGCGTGCCGGGCTGACGTTCGCCAGTGGCCTGCGCGCCATCCTGCGTCAGGACCCGGACGTGATCATGCTCGGCGAAATCCGCGACCAGGAGACCGCACAGATCGCCGTGCAGGCCAGCCTCACCGGCCATCTGGTGCTCTCTACCCTGCACACCAACAGTGCCGTGGGCGCGGTGACCCGGCTACGTGACATGGGTATCGAGCCGTTCCTGATTGCCTCGTGTCTGCGCGGTGTACTGGCCCAGCGCCTGGTGCGGCGCTTGTGCAGTTGTGCCGTGGCGCACCCATTGCAACCGGCCGAGCGTGACCTGTGGCCAGAGCTGGCTGCACTGGGCAGCAGTTACCACGCGGTCGGCTGCGAGCAGTGCCAGGGCAGCGGATACATCGGCCGCCTGGGCCTGTACGAATTCATCGAACTGGACGCCGGGCTGATCGGCCTGTTGTATGACGGCGCCAGCGAACTGGCCATGCAGGCCTACCTCGGTGAGCGCCGGCAAAGCCTGGTGGCGATGGCCAGCGAGTGCCTGGCCCGTGGCGAGACCAGCCTGGCCGAAGTGCTGCGCGCGGTGCAGGGCTAAGGCATGCCGACCTATCGCTACCAGGCCGTGGACCTCGCGGGCAAATCGCACAAGGCCAGCCTGCAGGCTGACAATGAGCGCCACGCCCGCCAGCTGTTGCGCGAGCAGGGCCTGTTTGCCCGCCAGTTGCAGCGCCACGAAGCCGGTGTCCAGCGACCCCGGCGCCAGCGGCTTAGCCGCGCCCAGCTGTGTGAATTGACCCGTCAACTGGCCACCTTGATCGGGGCCGGCATCCCCTTGGTCGATGCCCTGGCCACCCTGGAACGGCAACTGCGCCAGCCCGCCTTGCACAGTGTGCTGGTGGCCCTGCGCGGCTCGCTTGCCGAAGGCCTGGGCCTGGCTCGCAGCCTGGCCCGGCAGGGCGCACCTTTCACTGGCCTGTACTGCGCGCTGGTCGAGGCTGGCGAACGTTCCGGGCGCCTGGCCCAGGTGCTGACCCGCTTGGCCGATCATTTGGAACAGGTGCAACGGCAGCAGCACAAGGCCCGCACTGCGCTGATCTACCCCACGGTACTGATGGGGGTGTCGCTTGCCGTGGTCATCGGCCTGATGACATTCGTCGTGCCCAAACTCACCGAACAATTTGCCCATGCCGGGCAGAGCCTGCCACTGATCACCTCGTTGCTGATTGGCCTGAGCCAGGGCTTGGTGCTGGCAGGGCCGTGGATGGTAGGGCTGGCGCTGATGCTCGCCGTGCTGGGTGGCTGGTTGCTGCGCAAGCCGCATTGGTGTCTGCGCCGCGACCAACTGCTGTTGCGCCTGCCGCGCATCGGCGGCCTGGTGCAGGTGCTGGAAAGCGCACGCCTGGCACGCAGCCTGGCGATTCTCAGTGGCAGCGGCGTGGCCCTGCTCGAAGCCTTGCACGTGGCCACCGACACCATCGGCAACCGGCGTATCCGCCTGGCCATGGAGCAGGTACGCCAGCAAGTGCAGGGCGGCACCAGCCTGCACCGTGCGCTGGATGCCTGCCAGCAATTCCCGCCGCTGCTGGTGAACATGGTCGGCAGCGGCGAGGCCAGCGGCACCCTGGCCGACATGCTCGAGCGTGTGGCCGACGACCAGGAGCGCGGCTTTGCCCGCCAGGTGGATACCGCCATGGCGCTGTTCGAACCCCTGATGATTCTGGTGATGGGCGCCGTGGTGCTGTTCATCGTGCTGGCGGTGCTGCTGCCGATCATGCAACTCAACCAGGGCCTGCAACTGTGACGACAAGGAGTATTGCCATGCAGCATCGACGTAATCGCCAACGCGGTTTTACCCTCATGGAGATCATGGTGGTGATCTTCATCATCGGCCTGCTGATTGCCGTGGTTGCCCCCAGCGTGCTGGGCAACCAGGACAAGGCCATGAAGCAGAAGGTGATGGCCGACCTGGCTACCCTGGAGCAAGCGCTGGACATGTATCGGCTGGACAACCTGCGCTTTCCCAGCAGTGAACAGGGCCTGGCCGCGCTGGTGAAAAAGCCGGCCCAGGAGCCGCTGCCACGGGCCTGGCGCAGTGACGGCTATGTACGCCGCCTGCCGCAAGACCCGTGGGGCACCCCTTACCAGTACCGTATGCCGGGCGAGCATGGCCGGGTCGATGTGTACTCGCTGGGCGCCGATGGCCAACCGGGCGGCGAAGGTCAGGACGCCGACCTGGGCAACTGGGCGCTGTAACCGGTGCGTGGTCAGCGGGGTTTCAGCCTGATCGAGTTGCTGGTGGTGTTGGCCATCGCCGGGCTGATGACCGGGCTGGCAGTAGCCGGGTTCGGCAGTGGCCAGGTCGGTGTCGAGCAGGCTCTGCAACGGCTGGTGGCTGAGACCCGCAGCCAGGCCGCGCTGGCCAGGCATGCCGGGCAATTGCGCGGGCTGCGCTGGAATGGCCAGCGCCCGGAGTTCGTCCGGCGCGAGGGCAATGCCTGGGTGGTTGAAGCGGTCGCGCTCGGCGACTGGCCCAAGGGCCTGCACCCGGACTGGCCCGTCAGCCCACAGCCCCGCCTGATGTTCACCCCCCATGGCTGGGCTCAGCCGGGCAGCGTGCGTTGGCGCTGGGCTGATGGCGGCCAGCGCTGGGCGTGGGACCGCGATGGTCGTTTGCAGGTGGCGCCATGAAGCCGCGTCAGTGCGGCTTCACCTTGCTGGAAGTGACCGTGGCCTTGGCGATTGCTGCCGTGCTGGCCGTCATCACCAGCCAGGTTCTGCGCCAGCGCCTGGCGGTGCAGGAAAACCTGCAGCAGCACCGCCTTGGCCTGCTGTGCGCGCGCGAGCTGCAAACCCGCTTTGCCGTCGAACAGTATTGGCCTGCTGCCAATCAGGTGAATGGCGAGCTGAGCCAGGGCGGCTTGCCATGTCATTGGCAACTGCAACTGCGCCGTACCGGGGTGCGCGACTTACGCCGTGGTGAACTGCGGCTTTTCGCCGACCGCGACCAGCGCCTGCCGTTGGGCCAGTACACCGTGTTTCTGGAGCGCCCATGAAACGCTACCAGGCGGGCCTGACCCTGATCGAACTGATGGTCGCCCTGGCCCTGACCGCCTTGCTTGGCATCATGCTCGCCGCCTTGGTCAATGGCTGGCTCAAGGTGCGCGAACGCCTGCTGGTGACCACGCAGGAAAGCTCGGTGCTGGAGTTCTGCCTGGCCCTGGAGCGGCGGTTCGACAGCCCGGTACTGCGCCGGGTCTACGACCAGCGCCTACCCCTGGCCAGCCGCTGGCTGGACTGGCAGCCCGCCAGCCACCAGTTGCTGTGGGTCGCCAGCACCGGCCTACCCGCAGCCGAAGGCGGATCGCGCCTGCAACGCCAGCGCCTGCGCTTCGAGGCCCGTGAGCAGCGCCTGCTGCTGGAAAGTTCGGCCGACCTTTACGCCGCCGCTGCCCCTCGATGGATACAGCGTGAACGGCTCGACCGGGTCAGTGCAATGAATGTTCTGTACTACCAGGGCGGCCGCTGGCTGGCCTGGCCTTCCGATCAACCGGCGCACCCCGGCCGTGGTGTGCGCCTGGAACTGCAGCGTGATGGAGCCCCTTATGTCTGCACCTTCGCCCTCCCATGGGGGCGCTCATGAAACGTGAATGGCGGCGGCCGTCGGCCCAGCCATGGCTATTGCTGCGGCCGGGCGGGGTCTGGCAGTGGGCACTGGTCAAGGGCGGTATCGTGCAATGTGATGGGCAGGGTGAGCCGCCGGCAAACCTGCAGGCGCGTATTGCGTTGGTCCTGCCTGCCGAGGCCTGCAGCCATTTCCGCGTGCCGGCCCCGCCCGGCCTCAAGCGCGAAGAATGGCCGTTGCTGCTCGAAGACCGCCTGCTACAGGCCACGGATGAGGTGGCCTGTGCCTGCCTGGCCCGTGAGCCCGGGCACCTTCGCCTGTTGGTCGTGGCGCGTCAGCAATTGGACGACTGGCGCGGGCAATGTGCTGAATGGGGTTTGCAGGTGGAGCGTTGCTGGGCCGAGTTGCAGTTACTGCCATTGCCCGAGGCAGGGGGCGCCTGGTTATGGCAACGCACCCCCGGCATGTCCTTGTACAAAGGGCTGAGCGAAGACGGGCAGGAACACTGGCTGGCTTGGCCAGATGCCTTGGGTAACGCGCCGTCGCACCCGTGGGACGAGTTGCACAAGACATCGCTGAGCGGTAACTGGCCAACTGCGTTTGCATCGCTCGACTCACTGCCTGGCCTGTTCGATCGCGACCGCAAGGCGCGCGCTTTGCCGGTGCCGTCCCGCCAGCAACAGCGGCTGCTTGCGGCTTGCCTGGTGCTGGCAGCGGTTTGGGCGGGGCTTTGGTTGAGCCAGCAATGGCGCCAGGCGCAACTCTGGCGCAGCCAGGTCATTGCCGTGACTGGCGAGCAAGCCAGCCCCCGGCATGCCGCACAGGCACTCAAGGGCCTGCGCGAGCGTGCGCTGCAACAGCAACTGCGCACCCGTCAGCTGGACGACCTGCAAGTACGTTTGCAGGCCTGGATGCGTGAAAACCCCGGTTGGCGCCTGCAGGCGGTGCGTTTCGATGGACAACGCTGGCACCTGAGTCTGGCAGGCGAGGGCAGTACGCCGCCATGGAGCGACATGGCCGCTGCCGCTGGCGCCACGGTGCAGATTCAAGGCGACCAAGTGATCTTCGACCTGGGAGCGGCCTCATGAACCGGGACTGGCTGCAGCGTCATCGCTTGACGTTTGCCTGGGCATTGATTGCCCTGTTGCTGGCCTTCCTGGCCCTGCGCGCAGGCGTCGAGCAGTGGCGCGAGCTCAGCCTGTGGCGCGGGCTGGCCGAACAGGCCGCCGGCCTGCACGGCGGGCCGGGGTTGAGCCTGGAGCGGTTGCGCCAGTCGGCCCATGCGCGGCAGATCGAGCTGGCCGACGTCGATGCCCAAGGCAACGCCTGGCAGTTGCGCGGCGAGGTGGCCGATGAGCAAGCGCTGCAAGGGTGGTTGCAGAGCTTGCGTGCAGAAGGCGTTCAGACCTTGCAATGGGGGCTGGAGCAGCATGGCAAGGGGTTGCAGTTCGACGTGGTGGTGCAGCCATGAGGCGCGGCAGCGTGGTGTGGATGTGTTTGGTTTTCGCACTGACATTGCTCGTGGAACTGCCTGCCGATTGGTTGGCGCGCGGGCTTGGCCTGCCCGCGCGTGATGTCAGTGGCAGCCTGTGGCAAGGCCAGGCGCAGCAGTTGGGGCCACTCGGGCCGTTGCGCTGGACAGTACAGCCTTGGCGCCTGCAGGCAAGCGCACAGTTGGGCTTGCAGGGCCAAGGCTGGCACCTGCGCGGCGAAGGTTGGCCGTGGCGTTGGCGGCTGGAAGCAGCAGCCATGGGCCCCCAGGCAACTGTACACATGGATTATCGGTTGGCCGGGCAGTGGCAGGGCACGCTGCGTATGCAGGGGGCGGGCAGCGAGTGTCAAGCCAGCGAAGGCCGGCTGACAGTGGCTGATCTTGCCCTGAGCGAGCCATGGTCGCTGGGCTTGGGGCAGGGTTGGCTGGAAATGGATTGCCGCAGCGGCTGGCACCTGCGCGGGCAGTTGGCGCAGCCGGGGCAGCATCAATTGAGCGTGGATGCCGACCTGCCCGGGGGCCGGGCACAGGTGCTGTTCGAGCTGCAGCCAGAGGCGGCGTTGACCCCATTGTTGCGGGGCGCCCAATGGCTTGGGCCACAGGCACTGGTGGGGCAGCGAGACCTTCGCTGGTAGGCGACAAGGTTGCTACTGCATGGCGACACTGTCGATGCGGAAGCAACCTTGCGTTGGGTCGCGCTTGTGGCTATTGCTTCTTGCCCTGCACACTCGAAGCCCATTGCTCGCTGCGGCTATGCCCACTGGTTCTCAACAACCCAAGGTCCAGCGCATTCTCGCCATCCGCTGCCCCTTTGCCCTTGGCCATATCGGCGATTGCCGTGCCCAGGTCCACCGGTGAGTTGGACGCATCGATCGATACGTCCCGGCGATAGTCATTACCGCTCAGCGTTTCTTGAGTGATCGAGTCGGCGTCGAGCCCCACGGCGCCCCTGGCCGACTGCAAACGTGCCCCCACCAGATGAGCGTTGCCACCCACCTGCAGGTCGATACCATCGCTGCCTTTGAGCGTGGCCTGATGGGCCACGCTGTCACGCTGCACGTGCGAAACGTCGAGGCTTAGGGTCGGCGAGAGCCCTGGGTCTGCCTTGCTCAAGGCGGAGCCGGCTTTTTTCTCGACCTTGCCCCCCAGAGGCCCGGCCACCGAAGTGGCCGCGTTGACATAGCCCTGCGGGTTTTTCTCCTGGCTCAGCCTGGCATCCCCTTTGACGCTCAGGGTGTCGACGCGGTCCTTGCGGCTGGCGATACGCAGGTCACCGTCGATCACGCCACCAATATGCCCCGCTACCAGGGTGGCGCCTTCGATGCGGGTATCGCCGCGGCTTTGCAGGTCGATGCGCTCGGCGCGCAGGTCATTGGCATTCCAGGTGAGGTTGTCGCGCTTGTCGAACTCTACCTTGAGGCGGCCATGCAGGCCGCGGGTATCCAGCGCGCCCTTGGCCATGTCGAAACCGGCGCCGGCGGTGATGTCGAGGTTGTCGCGTCGCTCCTGGTTGGAAGAGGCTTCCACCAGCATGCCGCCGTTCGAAGCGTCGAGGGTCATTCGTTCGGTCGAGGCCTGAAGGCCTTGCAGGTGCAGGGCGATATCCTCGCGGGCGTTGCTGCTCAGGGTCAGTGCGCCGTTGCTGGCAAACTGGGCATCAATCGCCTGGTGTGCATTTTCTTCCTGTTTGCCGTGGCTGAAGTGGCCACCCAATGCTCCCCCCTTGGTCGTGCCTGCCTTGACCGCCAGCTCCAGGCCGCCGCCCAGCTTGGCGCCTGTGGCTTGCTGGGTATTGCTGGCGGCCTTGACCCGCAGTTGGCCGCCGCTCTGCACCAGGATGTCGCCAACCTTGGCCTCGCGGCTGCCAATGCGGGTACCTTCGAGCAGCAGGTCGGCACCGCTGGTCAGTCGCACCTCGCCCTTGGCGTCGACTTGTGCCACTTGAGCCGTGCTCTGCGTGCTCAGCGTTTGACTGTGGTCGAGATAGCCACGGCCATTGACGCCGGTGCTGCCCGGACGGTTGCCAACTTTGGCCCAGGCATTGCCATCGAGCTGGCGTGACTGTTGTTCGGCCTGGTCGGTCGCCTGTGACAAGGTTAGAGAGCCAGCACTGTGCATGACCACGCTACCTTCGCCGCCATCGATGCGGGCCCCTTCGTAGCGGCCATCGCTGCCCAGCTGTACCTGGATACCCTGTTGCCCGTACAGGCTGCCGGGCACGGCGGTGCAGGCGATATCCTTGCTTTCCAGCGACCCTCCCTGGCCAGCGGCGCGTACGTTCAGGTCCTCGCCGGTGCTGGTGTCCAGGCGCACGTCGCCGCCATAGGCCAGGCGTTGCACGGTCACTTCCTGGGTGTTCTCGGCCGCGTGCATCTGGTGCTGCTGCGCCTCGATCTGCAGCGCGCCGGCGTTGGCCTGCCAAGCTGTTCCCTGGTCTGCGAGGGTGTCGGCCTTGACCTCGACCTTGGCCCCGGAAAACTCGCTCACCCGAGCCAAGCTGCGACGCTGGTTTTCCAGGCGCTTGAGGTGTTCGACGGTCATGTCGGCACCGATGCTGGGTGGCGCCATGGCATCTTCGGGCGAGGCTTGCTGGAAGCGTGCGGCTTCCTCACCCAGCACCAGGCGTTCGATGGGGCGGGTAAGGTCGCGGTACTCGACACTGGCGCCCAGGCTGGCAGACCAGTTGTCACGGCTTTGCTCATGTTCCTGGGTATCCTGCAGCGCGCGGTTATCGATGCGTTCGGCGGTCACCTGCAGGGAGTTGCCGGCCTCGACGTGCGCGGTCTCGGTGAGCAGTGCATCACTGCGCAATTTCAGATCGCCGCTGGCCTGCAACGCGCTGCGCTGCACCTTGCTCTCGCGCTCGGTCTGCACCTCACGGTTGTGATGGCCTTCGAACAAACTGCCCAAGCGGTCGATGCCGCCGGTTACCGTCAACCCGCCACCGCTATGGGTGGTAGTGGTGGTCGCGTCACGCTCATTACGGGCCGCACCCAGCGTCACTTCCTGAGCCTGTACGTCGAGGTCGCCGGCAGTGGCCTGGACCTTGCTGCCCTTGACCTGCAGGTGCGCGCCACTGTTCATGCCCACCGAGGCGCCCTTAAGCTCACTGGCAACCTGGTGGGTGGTGCGCTGCTTGCTGGTGCTGTTGGCGACCTCATATGCCACGCCAGCCGCGTACTGGCGGGATTCTGGCTTGCCATCCTCGGCTTCCTGGGTTTGCCTGGCGCTGGCCGTGAAGCCGCGTTGCTGGTCGCGGGTTTCGCGTTCATCGACCGATTGTGCACTGCCAATCAGCAGGTCGCCTTTGGCCTCCACTTGCAGGTGTTTGCCCGCTTCGACCTTGGCGCCCTGAATGCGCAATTCTTCGGCACTGGCCAGGCGCAGGTTGCTGGCCGAGCTGACGTCGCTGACCAGCACCTGCTGTTTGCGGTCTGTACCTTCGTGTTCGCTGCCAATCAGGCCGAACAGTTTGCTGTCGCTGGAGCGGTTGGTGGAGGTGCTGCTGGCGTGGTCTGCCTCGATGGCCAGCGAACCTTTTTCGCTGTAGAGCACGGCGTCCTGCTTGCCGTGCACGCTGCTGCCGGTGATAGCGACCTGCTCGGCAGCCACGGTGAGCTTGCCCTCGCTGGCGACCGTGCTGCCTGCAACGGCCTTGCCCTCGGTGTCCTTGCCTTGGCGATCACCAAAGAAGGTGCCCGATACCAGGTCGCCGCGATAGTCGCGTTTGGTTCCGCGTTCCTGCAATGTGGTGGTGCCGATGTCTGCCTGTTTTGCCTGGATGGCCAAATCGCCGCGGCTGTGCAGGCTGCTGCCTTGCACATCGAGCTTGCCGCTTGCCTTGATCGCCATGTGCTTGGCGCCGAGCGTACTGCCCTTTGCGGTTTCCTTGAGCTGGTCGGTATCGCTGTCACCGCGCCATAAATCCTTGCGGTGGCGCACCTGCTCTTCAGTGCGCTGGCTATCGATGCCGGCCACGATGTCCAGGCCGGCGCCACTGTCGACGATCAGCTCGTTGCCTGCGTCCACCTTTGCTGCAGCCAGGCGCATGTCCTCGCCAGACTGCAACAGCACGCTGTCGCTGCCCTGCAATTGACTGCCCTGCTGCTGTTGGTGAGTGGTGGTGGTTTTGCGGCTGTAGGTTTCGCGGGTGATGAACAAGAACTTCTTGTTCCAGCTGTCGTTGTTGTGCTCGATGTGCTTGCGGGTCTGGGCGTCCAGTGTGAGCTTCTTGCCGGCGCGGGCTTCGATGCTTGCGGCCTGGCCGTTGACCGCATCAAGTATCAGGTCATCGGCAGCGGTGAGTTTCAGTGTACCGCGCTCGCTACGTAGCTCGGTGGGGTTGTCGACGTTGCCGCTGATATGCAAACCGCCTGCCGATTGGATGTCGACGCCCTCGGTGCCCATGACCTGTGATGCCCCCATGCGCACTCCCGCGCCTTCGGCAGTGCTCACCACACGGATACGCCCAGCGCGCATTGCACCGAACAGGCTGGCATCAATGCTCGAAGAGGGGCTGGGCAGGTGTTCCACAACGTCGCCACTGCGACTGTCCACACGGTTGCGACCAACCGTGATGTTGAGCGCTTCGCCGGCCGTGAGCAGGCCTTTGCTGTCCACGCGCGGTGCAATCAGCTCGAGCGCGCCACTGGCATTGCTCTGGCCATTTTCCAGTACCTGGAGGGTGCTGCTGGCCGTGAGTGTGTCCAGGTATTTGAGCTGCTGCTCTTCGAAAGCCGGGGTTCCCACCACGAAGCCAGCACGGGTGGTGTTGATGAAGCTGCCGCCATTGAGGGTGATGCCATTGGGGTTGGCCAGGATGTAGTCGGCCGGGCGCCCGAAGATTTCCTGTGGCCCTTCGATCAAGGAGGCGTTGCGGCTGACCACTTCGTTGAGGATGGTCGAGGCGGCCTGGCCCTGAAACTGCGGGTTGGCCGCCAGGGCACCGGCCAGCTGCGACCGCCCGGCCTCGGTGGCGTTGTTCAACACCAAGCCAGGGGTGCCAACGTTGTAGTCGATGAACTGGTTGTGCGACAGCCCGCTGGCGTTGGGCGGCACGATGTCGATGACCGGTACCCCATGGCCGTTGTGGATGATCGGGGTGCCTGCCGGGCCGGCTGTTGCATCCAGGCCGTTCTGGGCCAGAGCGGCGCTGGGGCCCAGCAACGTGAGGAAGATGGACCAGCGCAAGATATTTGGGCGGATAGGTGGTAACTGCGAGAGTGTTTGCATTTTCTCGTTCTCTTTGTTGTGGGTGAATCAGATGTTCAGGGTCCAGTCCATTACCCAGAAGCCGGGCTCCAGCAGTGGGCGGGGCAGGTCGCTGGTGTACAAGGCGCGTTGATAGTCCAGGCGCAGGCGACTGCCGGGCAGGCTCAGTTCCAGCCCAGCGGCGGCCCCGGCCAGGCGCTGTGACGGTTTGCCTTCGGCCGTGCGGGCCCAGCCCAGGTCCAGGCCGATGTAGGGGCGTACCTCGATGGGATAGGCCCAGGTCAGGGGCAGCGGTTGGCTGAGCGTGTTGCGCCAAACCGCGCTGCTGGCGCCGGAGTAGGTGCGCTGGCGAAAGCCGCGCACAGCCGAGTCGTCACTGACCAGCAACTGTTCGACGGCAGGCAAGGGGTCATGGCTGTACTGCACACCCAGCTCGCTCTGCCAGCGCCACGGGGCAGGGGCCGGGCCCTGACGCAAATGCAGCAGGTTGGCGCGGTACTTGCGAAAGTTCGGGCGCAGGCGTTGCGCACCCAGCGGCGAGCGGTCAGCGCCCAGGGCGTCGATGCCTTGAGCAACCCCGAAGTAGCCATTCCACAAGCCCTCTTCGAGCCACAACAGGTTGATACCGGCCTCTACCGAGGCCAGTGTCGGGCTCTGCTGGACGATGACCGCGCCAGCGCTGCGGTTGATCAGTTGCTTGCGGTCCAGGCGGATGCTGGCGCTGAGCATGCCTTGCTGGTTGCGCCACAACACCCGCTCGACACTCAGGCCCTGGTAACTGCTGCTGCCGTCGGCCGCCTTGTCGCTGTGGGGAAGTGGCGCCCGGTAGCGTAGCTGGCTGGCGCTGAGCGCAACGGTCCAGGCGCCGTAGGGGATGCTGTAGTACAGCGACACACCCTGGCTTTGCCCAGGCGCTTCGAGCACCGTTGTGGTCATCGACAGGCGCAGGTCGTCATTGATGCCCAAAGGGCTGTCCAGGCCAATGCCGAGGTTGATGCGGTGGCGGCCGGTCAATTCGCTGCCACGGTTGTCGAAGCGGCTGTCCAGGTGCCAGCGTGAAGCCACTTTGTGTGGCTGCACGACAACGCGGGTACCGCCCTGCAGTTCGCCGGGCAGCAGAGCGGCACCCAGCTCGTAGGCGCGCAGGCGGTTGAGTTGGTCCAGGCCTTGCTCAAGGTCCGGCAGGTACAGGGGCTGCCCAAGCAGGCCGGGGAATGCATTGGCGAGGGACAAGGGTAGGTCGGGGCCTGCCAGTTCAATGGACTCGACAAAGCCTTCGACAATGACGATATCCAACGGTGCACCGTCTTCTGGCAGTTGCCGCAGGTAAGGCCGGCTGGTCGGGTAGCCGGCCTGCACGTAGCGCAGGGTGATGGCTTTCAGTAGCCGGTTGATGTCGGCGATGCCCATGCAGGCAGGGGTGAGGGCACGGATGGTTGGCGCCAGCGCTGGGTTCGAAAGCTGCTGGTTGCCGGCCACGCGCACGCCATCGACGGCCCAGCAGCGAGCGTGGTGCGGGAGGGCGGCAGTGGTGTCGCTGGGGGCGGTTGGGGCGGGTATACGCTGCCAGCGCTCAAGACGCTGCTGTTGCTCCAGCTGTCGCAGCCCATGCTGTTGGTCGCGCAACTGCTGGCTGGCTGGGTCGTCGGCCAGCGCCTGGGTGATGGACAGCACGCCTGACAGGCAAAAGGCTGGCAGCCAACGGGCGATGCGGTGAATCAGGCACGGCATTGAAGCACCCCGCAAATGATGTACGGTTTTCGTACTCGTCTGCGTGGATGCTAAGAATTAAGTCATTCGCCTGGATGCAGTACCCTGCCTAAGCGCTTGTCAGGCAAGTTCTCGCAAAGTCGCGGGAAGATTCCTACAACCTTTGCTGGAAGGCCCTATATCAGGGCCGGATCTCGATCAGCGTCCCATCGCGTACCAGTTCCCATACTTCCTGCATGTCGCGGTTACGCATGGCAATGCAGCCATCGGTCCAGTCCAGGGTATGGAAGTACCATTCCGGGTATTCATCGTTGATCGGCGTGCCATGGATCATGATCATGCTGCCGGCACTCACCCCTTCACGGGTAGCGCGGGCGGCATCGCTGATGTTCGGGTAGTTGATGTGCATGGCCAGGTTGAAGCGGTCGCTCTGCTTGCGCCAGTCCAGCCAGTACAAACCCTCGGGGGTTTTCTTGTCGCCCTCGCGCTCCTTGGCGCCCTTGGGCTGCTTGCCAAGCGAGATACGGTAGGTTTTCAGCGGCTCGCCACGGCTGATCAACTGCAGGCGGCGCTCGGACTTGATTACCAGCACCTTGTCGATCAACGGCTGCATGGCCTGCTGCGAAGGCGAGGGCGTTTGCGCTGCCGGCACGGGCTTGCGGATGATGGTCTCGGTGAAGGCCGCTTGGGACACCGAGGTAACGCAAAGGCAGAAAAGGGCAAGCAACCAGCGCATGTAACGGTATCCCTGAAGGCTTCTTCTATGTAGAGGTGGTGGTCGTGACGCTCATCGGCGGCAGGTATTCATGACCTATGGGGTAATGCTGCCCGAGGCGGTCGCGATAGTAGCATTCTAGTGTGCGCGTGACGGTGCGGAAAGCCAGCTCGCCCCACGGTATCTCATGTTCTTCGAACAAGCGCACCTCCAGGCTTTCGACACCGACGGCGAAGTCCAGGTCCGTCAATTCGGCGCGGAAGAACACATGCACCTGGTTGATGTGCGGCAAATCGAACAGTTGATACAGCGACGTTGGCCCGACCCTGGCGCAGGCTTCCTCGACGGTTTCGCGACGGGCGGCCTGGTCGAGGGTTTCGCCGTTTTCCATGAAACCGGCGGGCAGGGTCCAGAAGCCCCGACGCGGCTCGATGGCGCGCCGGCACAGCAGCACCTGGCTGCCCCAGGTCGGCAATACACCGGCAACGATATTGGGGTTTTGGTAGTGGATGGTCTGGCAAGACTCGCAGACATACCGCAGGCGGCTGTCGCCCTGGGGGATCTGTTGAGTGACCGGTTGGCCGCACGCGCTGCAGAATTTCATGTGTAGATCCTTATGTTCACGGCTATCTTGGCGCGGCCACCGTGCCGCCGCAAGCGCTGGGGCTTGGGTGCTTCGCGGCTTTCGTGCATCATGCAAGACAGGCCTTGGACATGAGCGTGCGCAATGCTGGACGAGCTACTTCGCCGAATGAGCAACCATCACCCCGCATCACTGGAAACCGACCGACGGTTTCCCGAAGCGGCGGTTCTCTTGCCCATTACCCGCAGCGAAGCGCCCGAACTGGTATTGACCCTGCGCGCCAAGGGGCTGTCTACCCACGGCGGTGAAGTCGCCTTTCCCGGTGGTCGGCGTGACCCGGAAGACCCAGACCTGGTATTTACCGCCCTGCGTGAAGCCGAGGAAGAGATCGGCCTGCCGCCTGGCCTGGTAGAGGTGATCGGCCCGCTCAGCCCGCTTATTTCACTGCATGGCCTGAAAGTGACACCATTCGTCGGGCTTATCCCCGACTTCGTCGAATACCGCGCCAACGACGCCGAAATCGCGGCAGTATTCACCGTACCGCTGGAGTTCTTCCGGCAGGACCCGCGTGACCATACCCACCGTATCGATTACCAGGGACGTAGCTGGTATGTGCCAAGCTATCGCTACGGTGAATACAAGATCTGGGGGTTGTCGGCGATCATGATCGTCGAGCTGGTCAACGTGCTGTTCGATGCCGGCATCAGCTTGCACCAGCCCCCTGAGCGTTACATCAAAAACTGAACGGGGCCTACCCCGTCGTCTGCGTTGCAGCCTGAGGAGCGTTCATGAAATACCGCCTGGGTAACCTGCGCGTCGAAACCCACCCCACCAGTTGGGCTGCCCCCAATGCCACGCTGATTGGCAACGTGCGCCTGCAAGCCGATGCCAGCGTGTGGTTCGGCGCGGTGCTGCGCGGCGATAACGAGCTGATCGACATCGGCGAGGGCAGCAACGTGCAAGATGGCACGGTAATGCACACCGACATGGGCTCACCGCTGACCTTGGGCAAGGGGGTGACCGTTGGTCACAACGCCATGTTGCATGGCTGCACGGTAGGCGACTACAGCCTGGTGGGTATCAATGCCGTCATCCTTAATGGTGCGCGCATTGGCAAGCACTGCATCATCGGCGCCAATGCACTGATCCCCGAGGGCAAGGAAATTCCAGACGGTTCGCTGGTGATGGGCTCGCCGGGCAAGGTCGTGCGCGAATTGACCGAGCAGCAGAAGCGCATGCTGGAAGCCAGCGCCGCGCATTACGTGCACAATGCCCAGCGTTATGCACGTGAGTTGGTGGTTGATGATGAGTGAAAGGGTAGAGCGGCCGGTGGCCTCGCCGTGCGTCAGCATTTGCGCGCTGGATGAGCAGGATATCTGCACCGGGTGCCAGCGTACCGTGGCCGAAATCGGCCGCTGGGGGCGGATGGACAATGACGAGCGCCGGGCGGTGCTGAAGTTGTGCCATGAGCGCGCAGTACAAGCCGGGCTCGTCCTCTAGGCGCGGCGTTGCCTGTCGAGGGGGCTAGCGGTACTCTGTAGGGCTTGCCCACAGATGACCCGCCATGTTCTATCTGATTGCCTATATCAGCAGCGTAGTGCTGATCAACTACGCCTTCTCCAGTGCCCCGCACCTGGACATCATCTGGTCTGCCTGGGGCGGCCTGGTATTCATCCTGCGCGACATGGTGCAGACCCGCTTCGGTCACGGTGCCCTGGTCGCCATGCTGGTGGCGCTGGTGCTGTCGTATGTCACTTCCGAGCCGGCCATCGCGCTGGCCAGTGCCACTGCGTTCTTCATCTCCGAGCTGATCGACTGGCTGGTGTTCAGCATCACCCGTCGGCCGCTGCGCGATCGCCTGTGGCTGAGCTCGGCGCTGAGTATTCCGGTGGACACCTTCATCTTCTTCGGCATGATCGGGGCCTTGACCCCGGCGGTGGTCGGCACGGCCATGGCCTCGAAGTTCGCCGGTGTCACCGCCGTGTGGCTGGCCATGGCATTTCGCGCCCGGCGGGCTGCCGTCGCGGGTTGATGGTGTAGAATAGCGGTCCTTTTTCAGCGGGCCACACCAAGCCTGGTGCGGCCCCGGATGCCTTCGAGGACCTGAAATGACCCGTATCGGAACCCCATTGTCGCCCACCGCGACCCGTGTACTGCTCTGCGGCTGTGGCGAGCTGGGCAAGGAAGTGGTGATCGAGCTGCAGCGCCTGGGCGTCGAAGTAATCGCCGTCGACCGTTACGCCAATGCCCCGGCCATGCAGGTGGCGCACCGCAGCCATGTGGTCAACATGCTCGATGGCGTTGCCCTGCGCGCGGTGATCGAGGCCGAGAAACCGCACTACATCGTTCCGGAAATCGAAGCCATCGCCACCGCCACCCTGGTCGAGCTGGAAAACGAAGGCTTCAACGTAGTACCGACCGCGCGTGCCACCCAACTGACCATGAACCGCGAAGGCATCCGCCGCCTGGCTGCCGAAGAGCTGGACCTGCCAACCTCGCCGTACCACTTCGCCGACACCTTCGAGGACTACGCCAAGGCCGTTGCCGACGTGGGCTACCCGTGCGTGGTCAAGCCGGTGATGAGCTCGTCGGGTAAGGGCCAGAGCCTGCTGCGCAGCGATGCCGACCTGCAGAAGTCGTGGGACTACGCCCAGGAAGGCGGCCGCGCTGGCAAAGGCCGGGTGATCGTCGAGGGCTTCATCGACTTCGAATACGAGATCACCCTGCTGACCGTGCGCCACGTGGGGGGCACCACCTTCCTCGAACCTGTCGGCCACCGTCAGGAGAAGGGCGACTATCAGGAATCCTGGCAGCCACAGGCCATGAGCCCCAAGGCGCTGGCTGAGTCGCAGCGCGTGGCCAAGGCGGTCACCGATGCCTTGGGTGGTCGCGGCCTGTTTGGCGTAGAGCTGTTCGTGAAGGGTGACCAGGTGTGGTTCAGCGAAGTGTCGCCGCGCCCGCATGACACCGGGCTGGTAACCCTGATTTCCCAGGACCTGTCGCAATTCGCCCTGCATGCCCGCGCCATTCTTGGCCTGCCGATTCCAGTGGTGCGTCAGTTTGGTCCGTCGGCCTCGGCAGTGATCTTGCCGGAAGGGCAGTCGCAGCAGACCAGCTTCGCCAACCTGGGGGCGGCGCTGAGCGAGCCCGATACCGCCATTCGCTTGTTTGGCAAGCCGGAAATCAATGGTACCCGCCGTATGGGCGTGTGCCTGGCGCGTGACGAGTCGGTGGAGCTGGCGCGGGCCAAGGCGACCCGCGCTTCGCAGGCGGTCAAGGTAGAGTTCTGATTCGACTGGGGCCGCAACGCGGCCCCAATTGCTTACAGTTCGGTATTGCGAGTCTCTTTCAGGCACAGCACAGCAATCAGGCTGATCACCGCCGCTGCCGACACATAACCCCCCACCCAACTCAAGCCGCCCATGCTCACCAGCTTCTGGGCAAAGAACGGTGCCGCCGAGGCGCCGACGATGCCGCCCAGGTTATACGCCGCCGAAGCCCCGGTATAACGCACATGAGTCGGGAACAGTTCAGGCAGCAGTGCCCCCATCGGTGCGAAGGTCACGCCCATCAGGAACAGCTCGATGGCCAGGAACAGCGCCACGCCCGTGGTCGACCCCGACGTCAGCAGTGGTTCCATGGTAAAGCCCGAAGCGATCGCCAGCAGGCCGCCCACGATCAGCACCGGCTTGCGCCCGTAGCGGTCGCTGAGCCACGCCGACAACGGTGTGGCCAGGGCCATGAACACCACTGCGAAGCACAGCAGGCCAAGGAACGTCTCGCGGCTGTAGCCCAGCGTGGTCACGCCATAGCTCAGCGAGAACACCGTGGAAATGTAGAACAGCGCGTAGCACACCACCATGGCCGCAGCGCCCAGCAAGGTTGGCAGCCAGTATTTGGAGAACAGGTCGACCACCGGCATTTTCACCCGCTCATGGCGGGCAACGGCCTTGGCGAACACTGGGCTTTCTTCGAGCTTCAGGCGTACATACAGGCCCACCAGCACCAGCGCGGCGCTGAGCAGGAACGGAATACGCCAGCCCCACTCACGGAACTGCTCGTCACTGAGCACCAAGGCCAGGGTCAGGAACAGCCCGTTGGCAGCCAAGAAGCCGATCGAAGGGCCTAGCTGCGGGAACATGCCGAACCAGGCCCGCTTGCCTTCAGGGGCATTCTCGGTAGCCAGCAGGGCCGCGCCGCCCCATTCCCCGCCCAGGCCCAGGCCTTGGCCAAAACGCAGCAGGCAAAGGATGATCGGTGCCCACATGCCAATGCTGTCGTAGCCCGGCAGTACGCCGATGGCCGTGGTGCAAACGCCCATCAGCAGCAGCGAAGCGACCAGCGTCGACTTGCGGCCAATGCGGTCGCCAAAGTGACCGAACAACGCCGAGCCCAGCGGGCGGGCGAGGAAGGCGATACCGAAGGTGAGGAAGGCAGCCAGCATTTGCGCGGTGCCCGACTCGGACGGGAAGAACACCGGGCCGATCACCAGGGCTGCGGCAGTGGCGTAGACGTAGAAATCGTAGAACTCGATAGCGGTGCCGATGAAGCTGGCGGTGGCGACCCGCGCAGGCGAGTTGACCGGCGCGGCAGGCGCTTGGGCATAGGTGCTGCTTGTCATTAAGTAGGTCCCTAACAGTCTGGTCCGGCTCCATGGGCTTGGCCAGCGTCGGCGTGCAATGCAAAGGGCAGGCACGGTTGCGCGGGCGCCGGAGCGTTTTGTTGTTGTGCGCGCCCGACTGACGATAGCCCAAGGGGGATAGGGGCGGGGCGGGCACTGTTCGGGGTGTTGAAGCAGGACCGCGGGGCGTGTCAGTGGAGCGGACTGGCCGTGGAGCGCCGGGTGCGGGTAGCAGGCGTGACGGCGGGGCTGGGTAAGCGTGACCCGAGTATAGCTATCGGGTCACGGTCCACACCAGTACCTTGCTGGCACAATTGTCCTCTGTTTCGAGGATTTCCAGGCGATAGCGGCCGATCTTCAGGCAAACAGCGCTCTCCGGGATGCTTTCCAGCGCTTCGGTAACCAGCCCGTTGAGGGTTTTCGGCCCACCGTCGCAGGGCAGGTGCCAGCCCAAGGTGCGGTTGATTTCACGTAACGAAGCCGTGCCGTCGATGACGAAGGTGCCATCGGGCTGCGGGTGCACGTGAGGGTTTTCCAGGCTTTGCTCGTCCTCGAACTCGCCGACGATCTCTTCGAGGATGTCTTCCAGGGTGACGATGCCCAGTACCTCGCCGTACTCGTCCACCACCACGCCCAAGCGGCGTTGTTGTTTGTGGAAGTTCAGCAGTTGCATTTGCAGGGGCGTGCTTTCGGGTACGAAATAGGGTTCGTAGCAGGCGCTGTGCAGCGCATCCAGGGTCAGCTCGGCCTTGGGCAGCAGGTGGCTGATCAGCTTGGTGTTGAGGATGGCTTCGACTTGGTTGATGTCGTTGTGGTAGACCGGCAGGCGGGTGTGGCGGCTGACGATCAACTGCTCGATGATGCGCCCGATCGGCTCGTCGAGGTTGATGCCGTCCACTTCGTTACGTGGCACCAGGATGTCGTTGACGGTGACCTTGTCCAGCGACTGCAGGCCGTCGAGCAGGCCGTGGCGAGGTGGTTCGTGTTCCTCGTCGTCGTCGAAGTCATCCGATTCCTGAGCATGCAAGGCCACGGCTGTGGGCTGTACGCGGAACGGGCGCAGCAGCAGCTTGGCGAAGCCGTCCAGCAGGTAGGCCAGCGGCTGCAGCAGGGCGAGGGGGACTTTCAGCAGGCTGGTGCCCAGGCTGACGAACGCCTGCGGGTTGCGCCGGGCCAGGCGCCGCGGCAGGTATTCGGCGAACACCAGCAAGCTGAGGGTGGCGGCCAGACCGGCCAGCCAGAAGCCGTGCTCGCCACTGTAGCGCTGGCCCACCAGGCAGGCCAGGCCCAGTACCAGCAGTTTGCCCAGGCTGGCACACAGCACCAGGGCCTGGGCTGGCAGCATGGGCTGGCCATCTTCGCCAGCGCGTTGCGTGCCATTGAGTTGCAAGCGGGCGGCATCCACGGCGGTGAACAGTGCTGACCACAACAGGGCCAGTGCCAGTGTGCCGAATAGCGGTGCGTACGGCAGGGTGTCCATGGGCGGCCGTCAGATATGCAAGATGAATTCGCGAACCAGCTTGCTGCCGAAATAGGCCAGCATCAGCAGGCAGAAACCGGCCAGCGTCCAGCGGATGGCCTTGTGGCCCCGCCAGCCCAGGCGGGTACGGCCCCACAGCAGCACGCTGAACACCACCCAGGCGACACAGGCCAGCAACGTCTTGTGCACCAGGTGCTGGGCGAACAGGTTGTCGAGGAACAGCCAGCCGGAGATCAACGAAAGCGACAGCAGGCACCAGCCGGCCCAGAGAAAGCCGAACAGCAGGCTTTCCATGGTTTGCAGCGGTGGGAAGTTGCGGATAAGCCCGGACGGGTGCTTGTTCTTCAACTGGCGGTCCTGCAGCAGCAACAGCAGTGACTGGAAAACCGCGATGGTGAACAGCCCATAGGCCAGGATCGACAACAGGATATGGGCGAGAATGCCCGGTTCTTCGTTTATCAGTGGCACCGTGCCGGGTGGTGCGAACTGCGCCAGCAACGCTGTCACCGCGCCCAGCGGGAACAGCAACAACAGCAGGTTTTCTACCGGTATGCGCAGGCAGGCCAGCAGGGTCAGGGTGATGACGGCCACGGCGATCAGGCTGGCGGCGCTGAAGAAGTCCAGGCTCAGGCCCAGCGGGGTGATCAACTGGAAGAACAGCGCGCCGGCCTGGGCCAGCACCGCGACGGCGCCCAGCAGGCCAAGCAGGCGCTTGTCGGCCTTGCGGCCCTGGGCCAGGTACGAGCCCTGGTAGATGGCCGCAGCTATATATAGGCCGGCAGCGATCAGGTTGGGGATGAGGCTGGGAGAGGAGACCATAAGTCCTGGTTGGCGAGCCTTAAAGAGACGGAGTTTGGCATAGATTCCGCTGCTCTAGGAAGACTGGTAGGCCGCGTCGCGGCATTCGCGGGTAAAGCCACCGAATATCTCCCAAGGTGTGCGCCGCCGCCGCACTTCGCTATAATCGCCGCCTTGCTGTGCCCGGCGGGTGTGTATTTCCCCTGGGCGCCTGACAAACCTCGGCTTTTACTGGGCCTGAAAGGATCACCATGTTCGAAAACCTGACCGACCGCCTGTCACAGACGCTGCGCCATGTCACCGGCAAGGCCAAGCTGACCGAAGACAACATCAAGGACACGCTGCGCGAAGTGCGCATGGCCCTGCTCGAGGCCGACGTTGCCCTGCCGGTGGTCAAGGATTTCGTCAACAGCGTCAAGGAACGTGCGGTCGGCACCGAAGTCTCGCGTAGCCTGACCCCGGGCCAGGCATTCGTGAAGATCGTCCAGGCCGAGCTGGAAAGCCTGATGGGCGCGGCCAACGAAGACCTCGCACTGAACGCCGCCCCGCCTGCCGTGGTGCTGATGGCCGGCCTGCAAGGCGCCGGTAAGACCACCACCGCCGGCAAGCTGGCGCGCTTCCTTAAAGAGCGCAAGAAAAAGAGCGTGATGGTGGTGTCCGCCGACGTTTATCGCCCGGCGGCGATCAAACAGCTGGAAACCCTGGCCAACGACATCGGTGTCACCTTCTTCCCGTCCGATATCAGCCAGAAGCCGGTGGCCATTGCCGAAGCGGCCATCCGTGAAGCCAAGCTGAAGTTCATCGACGTGGTCATCGTCGACACCGCCGGCCGTTTGCACATCGACGCCGACATGATGGACGAGATCAAGGCGCTGCACGCCGCGGTCAAGCCAATCGAGACGCTGTTCGTGGTCGACGCCATGACCGGCCAGGACGCCGCCAACACCGCCAAGGCCTTTGGCGAGGCGCTGCCGCTGACCGGTGTGGTACTGACCAAGGTCGACGGTGACGCCCGTGGTGGTGCTGCGCTGTCGGTGCGTGCCATCACCGGCAAGCCGATCAAGTTCATCGGTATGGGTGAGAAGACCGAGGCTCTCGAGCCGTTCCACCCCGATCGCGTCGCTTCGCGCATTCTCGGCATGGGTGACGTGCTCAGCCTGATCGAGCAGGCCGAGCAGACCATCGACAAGGCCAAGGCCGACAAGCTGGCCAAGAAGCTGAAGAAGGGCAAGGGCTTTGACCTCGAAGACTTCCGCGACCAGCTGCAACAAATGAAGAACATGGGCGGCCTCGGTGGCCTGATGGACAAGCTGCCGAGCATCGGCGGGGTCAACCTGTCGCAGATGGGCAACGCCCAGGGCGCCGCCGAGAAGCAGTTCAAACAGATGGAAGCGATCATCAACTCCATGACCCCGGCCGAGCGCCGTGACCCTGACCTGATCAGCGGTTCGCGCAAGCGCCGTATCGCCCTGGGTTCCGGTACCCAGGTGCAGGACATCGGCCGCTTGATCAAGCAGCACAAGCAGATGCAGAAGATGATGAAAAAATTCTCTGCCAAAGGCGGCATGGCCAAGATGATGCGCGGCCTGGGCGGGATGCTGCCAGGCGGCGGTATGCCGAAGCTGTAACTTATTCCGGGTGCCTGCCTTTCGTCGGGCTGGCGCCCAGAACCCCCGCTGTAGTGGGGTAACGGCCGCGGATTTCGCGGCACAACCGGCAAATCTGGACGGTAGGGCATGGCCTTGCCGAAAAAGTCATTTGCAAATGTCCGTGTATTCCCCGAGAATATGCGGCCTTTTGGGCACCCGTGTGCCTATTTGGCATTCAGATTTGCAGTACCAGCTGCTGTATCAACTGCAGCACCGACTATAGGAACGATGTTCACATGGTAACCATCCGTCTGGCCCGTGGCGGCTCGAAAAAGCGCCCATTCTACCACCTGACCGTGACCAACTCGCGTAACGCCCGTGATGGCCGTTTCGTTGAGCGCGTAGGTTTCTTCAACCCGATCGCTGCTGGCGCCGAAGTTAAACTGTCGGTCAACCAAGAGCGCGTCACCTACTGGCTGAGCCAGGGTGCACAGCCGTCTGAGCGTGTTGCTCAGCTGCTGAAGGAAGCTGCCAAGGCCGCTGCCTGAACAGTATGAACGCGACGCCAGAAAAGGCTGACGACCTGATCGTCGTTGGCAAGATTTTTTCGGTTCACGGCGTTCGCGGCGAGGTGAAGGTGTATTCCTTTACCGATCCGATTGAAAACCTGTTGGATTATCCGCGCTGGACGCTTCGGCACGAAGGCAAGGTAAAGCAGGTCGAGCTGGTCAGCGGTCGTGGCTCCCAAAAGGGCCTGGTCGTGAAGCTCAAAGGCCTCGAAGATCGCGATGAAGCCCGTCTTCTGAGCGGTTACGAAATCTGCATTGCGCGGAGCCTTTTGCCCAACCTGGCTGCCGACGAGTACTACTGGTACCAGTTGGTCGGTCTGAAGGTCATCAACCAGGACGAACACCTGTTCGGCAAGGTCGATCACCTGTTGGAGACCGGTGCGAACGATGTAATGGTGGTCAAACCCTGCGCAGGCAGCCTGGATGATCGCGAGCGTCTGTTGCCCTATACGGCGCAATGCGTGCTGGCAATCGACCTGGAAGCAGGCGTGATGCGGGTTGAGTGGGACGCGGACTTCTAAACGATGGGTAACCTTCGCGTAGACGTCATCACGTTGTTCCCCGAGATGTTCTCGGCCATCACGGAGTACGGCATTACCAGCCGCGCGGTGAAACAGGGGTTGCTTCAGGTAACTTGCTGGAACCCGCGGGACTACACCACAGATCGTCACCACACGGTAGATGATCGGCCGTTTGGCGGTGGTCCGGGCATGGTGATGAAAATCAAGCCTCTGGAAGATGCCCTGGTTAGCGCCAGGCAAGCGACCGGAGCTGCGGCAAAGGTGATCTACCTTTCGCCACAAGGCCGCAAGCTGACTCAGCAGGCGGTCAAAGGCCTGGCCGAACAGGAATCGTTGATCCTGATCGCCGGTCGTTATGAAGGCATCGACGAGCGCTTTATCGAGGCTCATGTCGATGAGGAGTGGTCGATTGGCGACTATGTGCTTTCCGGTGGCGAGCTGCCGGCCATGGTACTGATCGATGCGGTTACGCGGCTGCTGCCCGGAGCTTTAGGGCATGTGGACTCGGCGGAAGAAGATTCCTTCACCGACGGTCTGCTCGATTGCCCGCACTACACCCGACCTGAGGTGTATGCGGATCAGCGTGTTCCCGACGTGTTGCTAAGTGGCAACCATGCACATATCCGGCGTTGGAGGATGAAGCAGTCCCTTGGTAGGACCTTCGAACGACGCGCCGATCTTCTGGAAAGTCGCTCGCTTTCTGGAGAAGAGAAGAAGCTGCTCGAGGAATATCTCCGCGAGCGGGACGATAGTTAAACGTATCGATGGTGGATCACGTATCCATCTTAGGAGCACAGCATGACCAACAAGATCATCCAGCAGCTCGAAGCCGAGCAGATGAGCAAGGAAATCCCGACCTTCGCACCAGGCGACACCGTTGTCGTTCAGGTTAAAGTGAAGGAAGGTGAGCGTTCCCGTCTGCAGGCGTTCGAAGGCGTCGTTATCGCCAAGCGTAACCGCGGTCTGAACAGCGCCTTCACCGTGCGCAAGATCTCCAGCGGCGTTGGCGTAGAGCGTACCTTCCAGACCTACAGCCCGCAAATCGACAGCCTGGCCGTGAAACGTCGTGGTGACGTGCGTAAAGCCAAGCTGTACTACCTGCGCGACCTGTCCGGCAAAGCCGCTCGCATCAAGGAAAAACTGTCCTGAGTACAGTTTGCCCGGTGGCCGAGGCCGCCTAGCGAGAAAAAAGCAGCCTTCGGGCTGCTTTTTTGCGTTTTGAAACCCCGAAGATGTGATTGCCATGACTACCCGAGACCAGGAAATCCAGCGCCGCACCGAGCTGTCGGTGACCCGCGTGACCAAGGCGGTGTTCCCCAACACCACCAACCACCACAACACCCTGTTCGGCGGCACCGCACTGGCCTGGATGGACGAAGTGTCGTTCATCGCCGCCACGCGCTTCTGCCGCCTGCCGCTGGTGACCGTTTCTACCGACCGCATCGACTTCAAGCACCCGATCCCGGCGGGCTCGATCGTCGAGCTGGTGGGGACGGTGATCAAGGTCGGCAATACCAGCTTGCAGGTGCAGGTGGATGTGTTTGTCGAGAACATGTACCTGGACGGCCGTGAGCGGGCGATCCATGGGGTGTTCAGCTTCGTCGCCATCGACGAGGACAAGCGCCCGGTGCCCGTGCTGCCAAGCGCCTGAAGATCAGGGTTCTGGCGCTGGCTCGATCAACGCCACCAGGGTCCAGCCCGGTTGCGGCTGCAGCGGGTTGTCGGGGCTGGCTACATGCACCCAGCCATGGCCATCGCGGGCGAACAGCAGGAGTGCACGTTCGCCATGCAGTGCCTGGTAGGCATCCCAGCCAAAGCCTTCGGTGAGGTTGGTGCTGTACAACTCGGCGCCTTGATGCAGGCGGTTGGCCAGTTGCAGGTAGGTCATCGGGTTGGCCCCCAGCAGATGGCCACGATGCTCCTCGGCCGCCCGGTGCTTGTCGCTACGTTGTTTCTCCAGGCCGCTGGCCAGCACGAACAGCCGCCCGTGCCCGAAATCATGGCGAAACCTTGCGCAGGCCAGGGCATTGATTTCGCCAGCGGGAGAAAGGCCCAGCAAGTGCCCGAGGCCGACCAGGTCCAGGTGGGCATCGGCATGCTGCGAGGCGGGGTTGCCAAAATAGGTCGGAAGACCGTCCATGCGCGCAGCGCGGATGTTTTCCCAGCTGGAGTCCGTCAGCAACACCCGGCAGCCCAGCTGCTGCAGGGCTTTGGCGATGGCGCGGGCTGGTTCGTTGGCACCGACGATGAGAAACCCGCTGGGTGCTGGTTCGGCGACCTTGAGCAGGCGTGCCAGCGGCCTGGCCGTGGCGCTTTGCAGTACCACCGTGCCGATGATCACCGCGAAGGTCAGCGGCACCAGCAGCAGGGCGTCCTGGTGGCCGGCCTGGTGCAGGCGGATGGCAAAGATAGCGGAAACAGCGGCTGCGACGATGCCGCGGGGCGCAATCCAGGCCAGCAGTGCGCGCTCGCGCCAGCTGAGTGTCGAGCCCAGCGTGGACAGCCACACGTTGAGCGGGCGTGCCACCAGCTGGATCACCAGCAACAAGGCCAGCACCGCAGGGCCGAGGCCTAGCAGGGCATGCAGGTCAAGGCGCGCGGCGAGCAGGATGAACAGGCCGGAAATCAGCAGTACGCTGAGGTTTTCCTTGAAGTGCAGGATTTGTCGCACATCGACCCCGCGCATGTTGGCCAGCCACATGCCCATCACAGTCACCGCCAGCAGCCCGGATTCATGCATGATCTGGTTGGCGGCGATGAAAATGCCCAGTACCGCCGCCAGCGATGCGAGGTTGTGCAGGTACTCCGGTAGCCACTGCTCGCGCATGATCTGCCCCAGCAGCCACCCGCCGGCCGCGCCCAAGGCTGTGCCGCAAAAAATCACCCCGGCAAAAGTGGTCAGGCTCTGGCTCAGCCCGTTGCCATCGGCGCTGGCGATGATGAAGCTGTACACCACCACGGCGAGTAGCGCGCCGATGGGGTCGATCATGATCCCCTCCCAGCGCAGGATGTTGGCGATCGTCGACTTTGGCCGCACCACGCGAAGCATGGGTACGATCACCGTGGGCCCGGTCACTAGGGTCAGGGTGCCGAACAGAATCGACAGCGGCCAGTCGAACCCGAGTAGCCAGTGGGTCGCCAGGGCGATCACCAGCCAGGTGAGCAGGGCACCCACGGTGACCAGGCGATGCACCACGCTGCCGATCTCGCGCCACTGCGACAGGTGCAGGGTCAGGCTGCCTTCGAACAGGATCAGTGCCACTGCCAGCGACACCAGCGGCATCAGCAACGGGCCGAACAGTGCTTCGGGATCGAGCCAGCCCAGTGCCGGGCCGGCGATGATCCCGGCCAGCAGCAGAAACAGAATCGCCGGCAGTTTCAGGCGCCAGGCCAGCCATTGGCAGGCAAGCGCGGCGGCACCGATACCGCCGACGCTGAGAAGAATCTGCTGTTCGCTCATACGGGCTCCCTATGCCTGCAGTGTTATGAAAGACTAAGCGTCAATTCGCCGTTTGCCACCGAGTCTTCATGCCCGCCCTCGATCACCCCCTGATAGACCAGTTTCTCGACGCCCTGTGGCTTGAAAAAGGCCTGTCCGACAACACCCGAGTGTCCTACCGCAGTGACCTGGCCTTGTTCAATGGCTGGCTGCAGGAGCAGGCAGTGTCGCTGCCGGATGCCGGCCGCGAGCTTATCCTCGATCACCTGGCCTGGCGCCTCGACCAAGGCTACAAGCCGCGCTCCACGGCGCGCTTCCTGTCCGGCCTGCGTGGTTTTTTCCGCTACCTGCTGCGGGAAAGGCTGGTGGCCATCGACCCGACCTTGCAGGTCGACATGCCACAACTGGGCAAACCACTGCCCAAGTCACTCTCCGAAGCCGATGTCGAAGCCCTGCTGCAGGCACCGGACCTGGGCGAAGCCATCGGCCAGCGCGACCGTGCCATGCTCGAAGTGCTCTATGCCTGCGGCCTGCGCGTCACCGAGCTGGTCAGCCTGACCCTCGACCAGGTCAACCTGCGCCAGGGTGTGCTGCGGGTAATGGGCAAGGGCAGCAAGGAGCGCCTGGTGCCCATGGGTGAAGAGGCGGTGGTGTGGCTGGAACGCTACCAGCGCGATGGCCGCGCCGAACTGCTCAACGGCCGCCCCAGCGACGTGCTGTTCCCCAGCCTGAGAGGCGAGCAGATGACTCGCCAGACCTTCTGGCACCGCATCAAGCATCATGCCCGGGTTGCTGGCATCGACAAGCCGCTGTCGCCGCACACCTTGCGGCATGCCTTCGCCACCCACCTGCTCAACCACGGTGCCGACTTGCGTGTGGTGCAGATGCTGCTGGGCCACAGCGACCTGTCGACCACGCAGATCTATACCCACGTCGCCAAGGCCCGCCTGCAGCAGTTGCACGCCCAGCACCACCCGCGTGGATGAATGTTTTTCATGTTCCGCCGGCCGGTCCTTGCCAGCCCCTTCACCGGCAGCGTGATGTGGTAGGCTTGGGCGGTTTGCACCAAGGGCCGCACGGTCACCGCGTATTTTCCGCAGGTGGCGCCCTCCGGCCCCTGTCCGCCTTCAGGAGTTCCCATGCGCGTGACCCAGTTTTTCGCCGCCGCCGCTTTGGCGCTGGCCAGTACCTTTGCCGTCGCTGCGGCAACCGATAGCAACGCCGGTGCCGAGCAGGCCATCCGTAAATCGTTGCAGAACCTAGAGCTGGAAGTGCCCGTGGAAAGCGTGGCCAGCAGCCCCCTCAACGGCCTGTATGAAGTCAAGCTGCAGGGCGGTCGCGTGCTCTACGCCAGCGCCGACGGCCAGTTCGTGATGCAGGGTTACCTGTTCCAGATCCAGGACGGCAAGCCGGTCAACCTCACCGAGAAGACCGAACGTCAAGGCATCGCCAAGCTCATCAACGGCATTCCAGCCGCCGAGATGGTGGTTTATCCTGCCAAGGGCGAGACCAAGTCGCATATCACCGTGTTCACCGACACCACCTGCCCGTACTGCCACAAGCTGCATGCCGAAGTGCCCGAGCTGAACCGTCGCGGTATCGAAGTGCGCTATGTCGCGTTCCCGCGTCAGGGCCTCGGCTCGCCGGGTGACCAGCAGTTGCAGGCGGTGTGGTGCTCCAGCGACCGCCGTGGGGCGATGGACAAAATGGTCGAAGGTGAAGAAATCAAGGCCGCCAAGTGCACCAATCCTGTCAGCAAGCAGTTCCAGCTGGGCCAGTCGATCGGTGTCAATGGCACGCCGGCCATCGTCCTTGAAAGCGGCCAGGTCATTCCGGGCTACCAGCCGGCACCGCAAGTTGCCAAGCTGGCACTT
The DNA here is from genome assembly GCF_047978165.1 of Pseudomonas sp. LFS074. NCBI lineage: Bacteria > Pseudomonadati > Pseudomonadota > Gammaproteobacteria > Pseudomonadales > Pseudomonadaceae > Pseudomonas > Pseudomonas sp. LFS074. The sequence continues at coordinate 1,195,857 of NZ_JBFPFV010000001.1, forward strand.
GCCAAGTAATTCAATCAAGTACGCCGTCGTCATGGGGTGACGGCATGTTTCACGGTCGGCAAGCGTGTCGACCGTTCAATGGGGAGTTCACAGTGAAACCGGTCAAAGTAGGCATCTGTGGGTTGGGGACCGTCGGTGGCGGAACCTTCAATGTACTTCAGCGCAACGCCGAGGAGATTGCCCGCCGTGCCGGGCGCGGTATTGAAGTGGCACAGATCGCCATGCGCTCGCAGAACCCGAACTGCCAGATTACCGGTACCCCCATTACCGCTGACGTGTTCGAAGTTGCGAGCAACCCGGAGATCGACATTGTCATCGAGCTGATCGGTGGCTATACCATCGCCCGCGACCTGGTGCTCAAGGCCATCGAAAACGGCAAGCACGTGGTCACCGCCAACAAGGCGCTGATTGCCGTGCACGGCAACGAAATTTTCGCTAAAGCCCGCGAGAAGGGCGTCATTGTCGCCTTCGAAGCGGCTGTGGCCGGTGGCATCCCGGTCATCAAGGCTATCCGCGAAGGCCTGTCGGCCAACCGCATCAACTGGCTGGCCGGCATCATCAACGGCACCGGCAACTTCATCCTCACCGAAATGCGTGAGAAGGGCCGCGCCTTCCCGGACGTGCTCGCCGAAGCGCAGGCGCTGGGTTACGCCGAAGCCGACCCGACGTTCGACGTCGAAGGCATCGACGCCGCGCACAAGCTGACCATCCTGGCGTCCATCGCGTTCGGCATTCCGCTGCAATTCGACAAGGCCTACACCGAAGGCATCACCCAGCTGACCACGGCGGACGTGAACTACGCCGAGGCCCTGGGCTACCGCATCAAGCACCTGGGTGTTGCCCGTCGCACCGCCGAAGGTATCGAGCTGCGCGTGCACCCGACGCTGATCCCAGCCGACCGCCTGATCGCCAACGTCAACGGCGTGATGAACGCCGTCATGGTCAACGGTGACGCGGCCGGGTCTACCCTGTACTACGGCGCGGGCGCTGGTATGGAGCCCACCGCTTCGTCGGTGGTCGGCGACCTGGTCGACGTGGTCCGTGCCATGACCTCCGACCCGGAAAACCGCGTGCCGCACCTGGCCTTCCAGCCAGACTCGTTGTCGGCCCACCCGATCCTGCCGATTGAAGCCTGCGAAAGCGCCTACTACCTGCGCATTCAGGCCAAGGATCACCCGGGCGTACTGGCCCAGGTGGCCAGCATTCTCTCGGAGCGTGGCATCAACATCGAGTCGATCATGCAGAAGGAAGCCGAGGAGCAGGACGGCCTGGTGCCGATGATCCTGCTGACCCATGGTGTGGTCGAGCAGCGTATCAACGATGCCATCATCGCCCTGGAAGCCCTGCAGGACGTGGTCGGCAAGGTTGTGCGCATTCGCGTCGAACAGCTCAACTAACAAAATTAGTGCCGTCGGGCCGCCAGCGCGGCCCCGGCCCCAGCATCGAAGGTTTGCACCCATGCGCTATATCAGTACCCGCGGCCAGGCACCGGCCCTGAATTTCGAAGACGTGCTGCTGGCTGGCCTGGCCAGTGACGGCGGCTTGTACGTGCCGGAAAACCTGCCACGCTTCACCCAGGAAGAAATCGCCTCGTGGGCCGGTCTGCCGTACCACGAGCTGGCTTTCCGAGTGATGCGCCCGTTCGTCGAAGGCAGCATCGCCGACGCCGACTTCAAGAAGATCCTCGAAGAAACCTACGGCGAGTTCGCCCACGCGGCGGTCGCACCGCTGCGCCAGCTGAACAGCAACGAATGGGTGCTGGAGCTGTTCCACGGCCCGACCCTGGCGTTCAAGGACTTTGCCCTGCAGTTGCTCGGCCGTCTGCTCGACCACGTGCTGGCCAAGCGCAACGAGCGCGTGGTGATCGTCGGCGCCACCAGTGGTGACACCGGTTCTGCCGCCATCGAAGGCTGCCGCCGTTGCGACAACGTCGACATCTTCATCCTGCACCCGCACCAGCGCGTGTCGGAAGTGCAGCGTCGGCAGATGACCACCATCTTCGGCGACAACATCCACAACATCGCCATCGAAGGCAACTTCGACGACTGCCAGGAAATGGTCAAGGCCAGCTTCGCCGACCAGTCGTTCCTCAAGGGCACCCGCCTGGTAGCCGTCAACTCGATCAACTGGGCGCGGATCATGGCCCAGATCGTCTACTACTTCCACGCAGCGCTGCAGTTGGGCGGCCCGGCGCGCTCGGTGGCGTTCTCGGTACCGACTGGCAACTTCGGCGACATTTTCGCCGGCTACCTGGCGCGCAACATGGGCCTGCCGGTCAGCCAGCTGATCGTCGCCACCAACCGCAACGACATCCTGCACCGCTTCATGAGCGGCAACCAGTACGTCAAGGACACCCTGCACGCGACCTTGTCGCCGTCGATGGACATCATGGTCTCGTCCAACTTCGAGCGCCTGCTGTTCGACCTGCACGGCCGCAACGGGGGGGCGATTGCCGAGCTGATGGCCAACTTCAAGCAAGGTGGCGGCTTCAGCGTCGAGCAAGACCGCTGGACCGAAGCGCGCAAGCTGTTCGACTCGCTGGCTGTGAGCGACGAGCAAACCTGCGAGACCATTGCCGAAGTATTCGCCGCCACCGGTGAAGTGCTCGACCCGCATACCGCGATCGGCGTCAAGGCTGCCCGCGAGTGCCGCCGTAGCCTGGATACGCCGATGGTGGTGCTGGGCACCGCGCACCCGGTCAAGTTCCCGGAAGCGGTGGAGAAGGCCGGTGTGGGCAAGGCGCTGGAACTGCCGGCGCACCTCAGCGACCTGTTCAGCCGTGAAGAGCGTTGCACGGTGCTGGCCAATGACCTGAAAGCTGTACAGGGCTTTGTCAGCCAGCACGGCAACCGCGGCAAGCCGCTGTAACTGAGTGGGTTTGGGGGGCCGCTACGCGGCCCCAGCTTCTCGGACTTTTCCCACGATCGCCTCTGAAAAACCCTATTCAGCCTGCTGGGCGCAACGCCTAGATTAGCCGGTCCTCCCATCCGGAGCGGCTCATGCACCAGACCTACGTGTTGATCCACCAGGCACGCCCATCCCACCAGATCCTGCTGCACCAGGCGCTCAATAGCCAGGGTGTCTTCAACGTGCGCATCAGCGCGAGCACCGGTGACCTGGATGCCTGCCTCAGCGCTGAGCATCGCCCCGATTTGCTGATCCTCGACCACGCCATGCCAACGCGGGCCGGTCTTGCCTTGCTCGCCCAGCAACACAATGCGCGCGCATTGCTGTTCGTCGGCCAGCCCGCGCCCAATCGTCAAAACCTTGCCCAAGAGGCCAGAAAACGCGGCCTGTGGGTGCTCGCCGAGCTGCCCTGGCCGCTGTCGATGCCGGGCCTGCAGCACGCCCTGCAAACACTGCAGGTGCGCCCAGGGCGGTGTAGTAAAGCTGTCATGTCGGCCCCGCATGCTCACTGAGACAGCCGCAGTGTGACGAACTTTCTGCTGTGCCTGTTGGTCAGTTCCTTTAGATCCCACCACGCAGCGAGTGATCCGGATGGAAAGAATCTGCAGCCTGCTCAACGACGCCCTAGCCCCCTATCAGGCACACCTCGGCAGCGCCGATGCCAGTGGCAATCGCCAATTGACCGTTCATGACCACCTTGCCGGTATTACCTTGCGGCGCATGGTCAGCGAGCGACAGTTGCAGGAGCAACGCCTGCTGATCGATTTGGTGGATGGCTTGCACCGTGACTTGCAAATAGCAGAAGGGCGTTTGCAGCCGTGTGTGATTGCCGCATTGCAGCAGCGTCAGCAACCCCAGGGAACCTTTGCCTGAGTGGCTTATCAGACACAGTAGGGGCAGCCGGCCAGCGCTTTGCTCCGGCGCTGGCAGGGCTGTCACGGGAAGTCTCCAAGGACTTTCGCTTGGCCCCGGGCGTCTTCCCCAGCGTCCGGGGTTTCTTTTTGGGTTCTGCGCAGTCGCCTGTAGGCGCGGCTTTTTTTGGCGCGATGGGCTGCAACTACTGCGCTTCGAAGAAACGCTTGCTCTCTTCCAGGTAGTCTTCCTGCAACGCAGGGTCCAGCCAGCGCGCATACAGCGCCGGCAATACATCCTGGCGCAGCCTGGGTAACAGCTGATCGATATGCGCAATCGCTTCGCGCCCCAGAGGGTTGTCCGAGCAACCCACATGCAGAAACTGATAGCGTTCTACCCCCTGCACAGGATGAAACTGGTAATCAGCCAGTGAACCACCTTGTTGCTGGATGAGATAGCGCACCTCAGGCCAGTAGCCGAGCACCAGGCGCAAACGCCCCAGTTGTTGCATCTGCAGCAGGTTGGCAGTGGCGTCGTTGCCATAATGGCGGCTGAGCGCGGTGTCGGGCAACTGACGCAGAATGGCGTCGATCTGCGTGCCGTAACTGCGTTCTGCAACAATCCCCAGCTTCAGCGCGTTGTTGCTCAGCAAACCATGCAGGTCTACCTGCTGGCCGTCGAGGTAGGGCGCCATCAGCGCCTGGTTTTCCTTGCGCAGCACCAGCCCGCCGCTGACCACACCCAGCGACGGCATGGAAAAACGCACGTATTCGGCCCGTTCCGGGGTCCATAGCAGGGTCGGGTCGCAGGTGAAGCTGTTGCGGTCTTGCAGCATCTGAAGGCCGCGGGCGCGGTTGACCCGCAAAATGGTGTGGTCGTACTCGGGCATCTGCCCGATCAGCAGTGGCAACAACTGGTCGATCACCCCCTGGCCTTTTTCCGGGCCTTCGAAAATGGTGAACGGCGGCAGGTCGCGCACCAGCCAGAAGATGTGTTCCTTGGCACTGACAGGCTGTAGCAGCAGTGCGGGCAATAGCCCGCACAGCAGGACCAGGTGACGTAGGCAGCGGGCCGCGCGCATGAAACCGGGCAGCGCCAGAGTCAGACCGTGCCTGCTACGCGCAGGCTGGCGATGGCCGCCGCGTCATAGCCCAGGCTGGCGAGCAGTGCCTCGGTGTGCTCGCCAAGGGCCGGGCCGACCCATTCGCTGGAACCGGGGGTCTCCGACAACTTGGGCACAATGCCGGGCATGCGAAATGGCTTGCCATCCGGCAGCTTGGCCTGCAGGAACATCTCGCGTGCCAGGTACTGCGGGTCGTTGAACATGTCTTCGGCTGAATAGATACGGCTGGCCGGTACTTCGGCGGTGGTAAGCACCTGCATCAATTGCTCCAGCGGCAGGCTGTTGGCCCAGCGATCGATCACCCCGTACAACTCGTCACGACGCAGGTCGCGGCCGTCGTTGCTGGCCAGGGTCGGGTCGTCGGCCAGGTCGTCGCGGCCGATCGCTTGCATGAAGCGCTTGAAGATCGCATCGCCGTTGGCGCCGATCTGCACATGCTTGCCGTCGGCGCTGGTGTGGATGGAGGAGGGCGTAATGCCTGGCATGATGTTGCCGGTGCGTTCGCGGATAAAACCGAACACATCGAATTCCGGGACCATGCTTTCCATCATGGCAAAGATCGCTTCGTACAGCGCCACGTCCACCACCTGGCCCTGGCCGCCATTGACTTCCCGGTGGCGCAACGCCATTAGTGCGCCGATCACCCCCCACAGGGCGGCAATCGAATCACCGATGGAAATGCCCGTGCGCACCGGCGGGCGGTCGTCGAAACCGGTGATGTAGCGCAGGCCGCCCATCGACTCGCCCACCGCGCCGAAGCCCGGCTGGTCTTTCATCGGCCCGGTTTGGCCAAAGCCTGACAGGCGCACCATTACCAGGCGCGGGTTCAGCGCATGCAGTACATCCCAGCCCAGGCCAAGCTTTTCCAGCACGCCTGGGCGAAAGTTTTCGATCAGGATGTCGGCCTCGGCCAGCAGGCGCTTGAGAATCTCGCGCCCCTCGGGGTGCTTGAGGTTGAGGGTGAGCGACTGTTTGTTGCGGGCCTGCACGAACCACCATAGCGACGTGCCCTCGTACAGCTTGCGCCACTTGCGCAACGGGTCGCCGCCATCGGGCGATTCGACCTTGACCACCTCGGCGCCGAATTCGGCACAGATACGCGAGGCGAACGGCCCGGCGATCAAGGTGCCGAGTTCGACAACTTTAAGGCCGGCGAGGGGTTTGCTGGGCGTCGACATGGGGCATCCGTGGCAGTTGGGCAGTGCCGTGGTTTTATCACACGTCGGTTTCGCCGGGTACTGCTGCGGCGCATGGAAGGTGCGGATGGGGTAGACTGTGCCACTTTTCTTTTGCACGAAGCCCGTCGACCATGGCCCAGCCGTCCACCACCTACAAGTTCGAATTGAATCTCACCGACCTTGACCGCAACGTCTACGAAAGCGTCAAGCAGACCATCGCTCGCCACCCTTCGGAAACCGAAGAGCGTATGGCGGTTCGTCTGTTGGCGTATGCGCTCTGGTACAACGAGAACTTGTCGTTTGGCCGTGGCCTGTCGGATGTCGATGAGCCGGCGCTTTGGGAAAAGAGCCTGGACGATCGCGTGTTGCATTGGATCGAAGTGGGCCAGCCAGACGCCGACCGCCTGACCTGGTGCTCGCGCCGTACCGAACGCACCAGCCTGCTGGCCTACGGCAGCCTGCGGGTGTGGGAGGGCAAAGTGGTGAGCGCGGTCAAGAACCTGAAGAACCTGAGCATTGCCGCTGTACCGCAAGAGGTGCTGGAAACCTTGGCGACCGACATGCCGCGCAGCATCAAGTGGGACGTGATGATCAGCGAAGGCACGGTATTCGTCACCGACGACCGTGGCCAGCATGAGGTACAACTGCAGTGGCTGCTTGGTGAGCGTGGCTGAAGCAACCCATGCGCATCGAACCTCGCCCTCTGCCGCCGACCCTGCCATTTCTGGGTAATCTGCCACCTTTGCTCACCCGTCTGTACGCCGCGCGCGGCGTGCAGAGCGAGGCCGAGCTGGACAAAAGCCTGGCGCGCCTGCTGCCGTACCAGCAGCTAAAGGGCATCGAGGCCGGTGTCGACCTGCTGGTCGAGGCGCTCGACCAGCGCCAGCGTATCCTCATTGTTGGCGATTTCGATGCCGACGGTGCCACCGCAAGCACCGTAGGGGTGCTGGGCCTGCGCCTACTGGGTGCGGCCCATGTCGATTACCTGGTACCCAACCGCTTCGAGTATGGCTATGGCCTGACCCCGGAAATCGTCGAAGTGGCGCTGCAACGCCAGCCGCAACTGCTGATTACCGTGGACAATGGCATTTCCAGCGTCGAGGGTGTGGCGGCGGCCAAGGCCGCTGGGCTCAAGGTGCTGGTCACCGACCATCACCTGCCAGGCCAGCAGTTGCCCGACGCAGACGCCATCATCAACCCCAATCAGCCGGGCTGTACGTTCCCCAGCAAGTCGTTGGCCGGGGTAGGGGTGATCTTCTACGTGCTGATGGCCCTGCGCGCGCGACTGCGCAGCCTGGGCCGTTACGAGACGCAAGCACAGCCGAACATAGGCGAACTGCTCGACCTGGTCGCGTTGGGCAGCGTTGCCGACGTGGTGCCGCTGGATGCCAACAACCGCATCCTGGTGCACCAGGGCCTCGAGCGCATCCGCGCCGGTCGTGCCCGGCCAGGGCTGAAGGCGATTCTCGAAGTGGCCCGCCGCGATCACCGGCGTATCACCTCGACTGACCTGGGTTTCATCCTCGGCCCACGGCTGAACGCCGCCGGTCGCCTGGACGACATGAGCCTGGGCATTGAATGCCTGCTGTGCGAAGACGCGGCACTGGCCCAGGACATGGCCCAGCAGCTAGACGACCTGAACCAGGACCGCAAGTCCATCGAGCAGGGGATGCAACGCGAAGCCCTGGCCCAGCTCAAGGACCTGCCGGTCGAGTCGATGCCGTATGGTCTGTGTTTGTTCGATGCCGACTGGCACCAGGGTGTAATCGGTATTTTGGCGTCGCGCCTTAAAGAGCGTTATCACCGTCCAACCATTGCCTTTGCCGATGCCGGCGAAGGCATGCTGAAAGGCTCGGCGCGTTCGGTACCAGGGTTCCATATCCGCGACGCGCTGGATGCCGTAGCGGCCCGCCACCCGCAACTGATCAGCAAATTCGGCGGCCACGCCATGGCGGCGGGGTTGTCGTTGTCTGAAGGCAATTTCCAGGCGTTTGCCGAGGCGTTCGACGAAGAAGTGCGGCGCCAGCTGCGCGAGGAAGACCTGACAGGCCGGCTGTTGTCTGATGGCAGCCTGGCCGTGGAGGAATTCCACCTCGACCTGGCCAAGGCCTTGCGCCATGCCGGGCCGTGGGGCCAGCATTTCCCCGAGCCGCTGTTTCACGGCGTGTTCCAACTGGTGGAGCAGCGCGTGGTGGGCGAGCGGCACCTGAAGGTGGTGCTCAAGAGCGAGTGTGGTTCGGTGCGACTGGATGGCATCGCCTTCGGCGTTGACCGCGAAGTGTGGCCGAACCCGACCGTGCGCTGGGTCGAACTGGCGTACAAGCTGGATGTGAACGAGTTTCGTGGCAATGAAAGTGTGCAGTTGATGATTGCCCACATGGAGCCACGCTGAGCCCAACGCTCCCAGAGGGCCGGCGGCTGGTTCAGGGCTTGCGCAGTACCTGTGGGAGCGGGTTTACCCGCGAACACCGGCAAAGCCGGTGCCATTCACCGCGTCACATTCTTCACGGGTAAACCCGCCCCCGGTGTCAGGTGCAACGGCTATTGACTGATCTCGGATTGTTTTTTCCGCTGCCGGTTTTGCCAGTGCATTACGCCTGCTGCGACAAACGAGGCCAAACCAAGCAGTGAGAAGAACACAATGCCTTCCACTGCTTCCCGGTTGTACGTCTCGATCACATACACCAGATCTGAGTCGTAGGGAACATCTGAAATTCCTATCAGGTATGGGCCCGCTAAAATCTGCCTTTGACCGACCGCCAGCCACCCCAAAATCCCACGGAACATCCCCCCCACCCATTCTGGTCTAGTCTGAAGTTATGACCGGACCTGGGCCAGGGACGTGCAATTGAGTGTCCGGGCCGGATCACCATTGGAGTCCTTGGGAGGTGCCCTCATGAGCCTGCTGCTTGAGCCTTACACCCTGCGTCAGCTGACCCTGCCCAACCGCATCGCCGTCTCGCCGATGTGCCAGTATTCCGCTATCGATGGCCTGGCCAACGATTGGCACCTTGTCCATTTAGGCAGCCGCGCCGTCGGTGGTGCGGGCCTGGTGATCACCGAAGCCGTGGCGGTCACCGCCGATGGCCGCATCACCGCCGAAGACCTCGGCCTGTGGGACGACACGCAGATCGCCCCGTTGCAACGCATCACTCGCTTCATCACCGCCCAAGGCGCCGTGCCCGGTATCCAGCTGGCACACGCCGGGCGCAAGGCCAGCACCTATCGCCCATGGCTGGGCAAGCAGGGTAGTGTGAAGCTCGAAGACGGCGGGTGGCAGCCGGTGGGCCCTTCGAAGATCGCCTTCGACCCGCAGCACACAGCGCCACGCGAGCTGACCGAGAACGAGATCCAGGGTGTTATCGACGCCTTCGTTGCCTCGACTGAGCGCGCCTTGAAGGCCGGTTTCAAGGTGGTGGAAATTCATGCTGCCCATGGCTACCTGTTGCACCAGTTCCTCTCGCCGCTGAGTAACCAACGCAGCGACGAGTACGGCAGCTGCTTCGAAAACCGCATCCGCCTGACCTTGCAAGTGGTGGAGGCCGTGCGCAAGGTCTGGCCGGCCGAGTTGCCATTGTTCGTGCGGGTATCGGCAACCGATTGGGTCGAAGATGGCTGGAACCCCGATGAAACCGTTGAACTGGCCCGACGTCTGCGAGGGTTGGGCGTAGACCTGATCGATGTGTCCTCTGGCGGGACCTCGGTAAACGCCGAAATCCCCACTGGCCCTGGCTATCAGACCCGCTTCGCCGAGCGCGTGCGCAAGGAATCGGAAATCGCCACCGGCACCGTGGGCATGATCACCGAACCGGCCCAGGCCGAGCATATTTTGCGCACCGGCCAGGCCGATATCATCTTCCTCGCCCGTGAACTGCTGCGCGACCCGTACTGGCCGTTGCATGCCGATGACGACCTGGGCGGCAACAAGGCGACCTGGCCTGCGCAGTACCAGCGCGCGACCAGCCGGGCCAACCCGATTCACGAGTCGGATCTGCGGGACTGATCCAGGCCTTTACGCGGTTGTTGTAGGAACGCATGCGCGCACCTACAACAACCGCGTATGTTCAGCGGGCTAGTGCTTGATCATCACATGCCGCACGCAGGTGTAATCCTCAAGCCCATACATCGACATGTCCTTCCCATACCCTGAGTGCTTCTGCCCGCCATGGGGCATTTCACTGACCAGCATGAAGTGGGTATTCACCCAAGTGCAGCCGTACTGCAAGCGCGCCGCCAGGCGGTGGGCGCGGCCTGTGTCGCGGGTCCATACCGATGAGGCCAGGCCGTAGTTGGAGTCGTTGGCCCATTCCAGCGCCTGCGCTTCATCGGTAAAGCGGGTGACCGATACCACTGGGCCGAACACTTCGTTGCGCACGATCTCGTCGTCCTGCTGGGCATCCGCCAGCACGGTCGGCTCGAAGAAGAAGCCGTCGCCGTCAATCGCCTTGCCACCGGTTACCAGGCGAATGTGCGGCTGGGCGATGGCCCGCTGCACCAAGCCTGCGACCTTGTCGCGGTGCTGGGCACTGATCAGCGGCCCCAGCTCGGTGTCCTCGGCCTCCTGCAGGCCGGGCTTGAGGCTGGCGACGGCTTCACCCAGGCGCTCGACGAAGCGTTCGTAGATGCCGTCCTGCACATACAGGCGGCAGGCAGCGGTGCAGTCCTGGCCGGCGTTGTAGAAGCCGAAGGTGCGGATGCCATCGATAGCGGCGTCGATGTCGGCGTCGTCGAACACCAGTACAGGGGCCTTGCCGCCCAGCTCCATGTGCATGCGCTTCACACTGTCGGCGGTGGCACTGATGATGTGTGCACCCGTGGGGATCGAGCCGGTCAGCGACACCATGCGCACCTTTGGATGGTTGACCAGCGGGTTGCCGACGGTCTGGCCGCGGCCAAACAGAATGTTCAGTACACCCGGTGGCAGCAGGTCCTGGGCCAGCTCGCCCAGGCGCAGGGCCGTCAGCGGGGTCATTTCGGAGGGTTTGATCACCACGGTATTGCCGGCTGCCAGGGCCGGGGCGATCTTCCAGGCCAGCATCATCAATGGGTAGTTCCACGGGGCAATCGAGGCCACCACACCCAGCGGGTCGCGACGGATCATCGAGGTGTGGCCTGGCAGGTATTCGCCGGCCGCCAAGCCGCCCAGGCAACGCGCCGCACCGGCGAAGTAGCGGAACACATCGGCAATCGCCGGGATTTCGTCGTTCAGCGCGGCGCTCAGGGGCTTGCCGCAGTTCTGAGATTCCAGCCGGGCCAGTTCATCGCCGTGGGCTTCGATGGCGTCCGCCAGCGCCAGCAAGGTTTGCGAGCGGTCTTTGGGGCTGGTTTGCGACCAGCTGTCGAAAGCCTGGTCGGCGGCGCGCACGGCGCTGTCCACCTGGGCCTCGGTGGCTTCGTTGATCTGCGCCAGGGCGGTGCCCTGCGCCGGGTCGAGCACGGTCCAGGCGGGGCCTTGGCCCGCGACCAGTTGGCCATTGATCAGCATCTGCGTTTGCATCGGGGACTCCTCCAGGGTCATTTGCCACTGCCCGCGACGCTTTCGCCGCCACGGGTCAGGTAATAGGCGCCAAGGATTGGCAGCATGGTCACCAGCATCACCAGCATGGCGACCACGTTGGTCACCGGTACGTCACGCGGGCGGCTGAGTTGGTTGAGCAGCCAGATCGGCAGCGTGCGTTCGTGGCCGGCGGTGAAGGTGGTGACGATGATTTCATCGAACGACAGGGCAAAGGCCAGCATGCCGCCGGCCAGCAGCGCCGAACCGAGGTTGGGCAGGATGATCGAATTGCTCTCTGAATCGCTGGAAGGGCTTTCCGCCGCCATGATCGCCGAGCTGGGACGCTACCGGCATCAAGTCTTCATCGAGAAGCTGGGCTGGGACGTGGTCTCCACCTCCAGGGTCCGCGACCAGGAATTCGACCAGTTCGACCATCCGCAAACCCGCTACATCGTCGCCATGGGCCGCCAGGGCATCTGCGGTTGCGCCCGCCTGCTGCCGACGACCGACGCCTACCTGCTCAAGGACGTCTTCGCCTACCTGTGCAGCGAAACCCCGCCGAGCGATCCGTCGGTCTGGGAGCTTTCGCGCTACGCCGCCAGCGCGGCGGACGATCCGCAGCTGGCGATGAAGATATTCTGGTCCAGCCTGCAATGCGGCTGGTACCTGGGGGCCAGTTCGGTGGTGGCGGTGACCACCACGGCCATGGAGCGCTATTTCGTTCGCAACGGCGTGATCCTCCAGCGCCTCGGCCCGCCGCAGAAGGTCAAGGGCGAGACGCTGGTCGCGATCAGCTTCCCGGCCTACCAGGAGCGCGGCCTGGAGATGCTGTTGCGCTACCACCCGGAATGGCTGCAGGGTGTACCGCTGTCGATGGCGGTGTGAATGATGTAGCGGAAGGTCTGCCAGCCATCGGCGCCCAGGTCCATCGACGCTTCGATCAGGCTCTGCGAGGTGCGCCGCAGGCGGGCGATCACGTTGTTGTAGACGATCACCACGCAGAACGTGGCGTGGCCGACCACGATGGTGAACACACCAGGCTCGATCCCCAAGGTCTTGAACGCCGAGAGCAGGGCGATGCCGGTGATGATGCCGGGCAGGGCGATGGGCAGGATCAGCATCAGCGAAATGCTCTCCTTGCCGAAAAAGCTGCGCCGGTACAGCGCAGCCGAGGCTAGTGTGCCCAGTACCAGCGCGATCAGCGTGGCGAGGCAGGCCACCTGCAGTGACAGCTTGATTGCCTCCAGCACATCGGGCCGGGCGAAGGCCACGCCAATCCACTTCAGGGTGAAGCCCTTGGGCGGGAAGCTGAACGCCGCGTCTTCGGTGTTGAAGGCGTACAGAAAGATGATCAGGATCGGGAAGTGCAGGAACAGCAACCCGCCCCAGGCCGCCAGGCGCAGCCCCGGTGATGCTTTTTCAGAGTGCATCGAAGGCCCCCAGGCGCTTGACGATGGACAGGTACACCGCGATTAGCACGATGGGCACCAAGGTGAACGCGGCAGCCATCGGCATGTTGCCAATCGCCCCCTGCTGGGCATAGACCATGCTGCCGATGAAGTAACCGGGTGGGCCGACCAGTTGCGGCACGATGAAGTCGCCCAGGGTGAGCGAGAAGGTAAAGATCGAGCCGGCGGCGATGCCGGGGATAGATAACGGCAGGATCACCTGCACGAACGTTTGCCCCGGCCGTGCGCCGAGGTCGGCCGAAGCTTGCAGCAGCGACGGTGGCAAGCGCTCCAGCGAGGCCTGGATGGGCAGGATCATGAACGGCAGCCAGATGTACACGAACACCAGAAAGCGCCCCAGGTGCGAGGTCGACAGCGTGCTGCCGCCCACGCCCGGCACCGCCAACACCGCCTGCAGCAGGGCATCCAGGTGCAACAACTGGACGAACCACTGGGCCACGCCGCCCTTGGCCAACAGCAGGGTCCAGGCATAGGTTTTGACGATATAGCTGGCCCACATCGGCATCATCACCGCGATGTAGAAAAATGCCTTGGTCTTGCCGCTGGTATAGCGCGCCATGTAGTAGGCGATGGGGAAGGCCAGCACCGCACTGGCCAGCGACACCGCCACTGCCATGCCCAGGGTGCGCAGGATGATGTCGAAGTTCGACGGGTTGAACAGCGCGGCGAAGTTGCCCAGGGTCAGGTCCGGGGTCACCGCCATGGTGAAATCGTCGAAGGTATAGAAACCCTGCCACAGCAGGTTCAGCAGCGAGCCCAGGTAGATTGCGCCGAACCAGGTCAGCGGCGGTATCAATAGCAGTGCCAGGTACAGGTTGGGGCGCCGGTACAGCAGGTTGGACAGGCCGCGCAGTGTGCTCATGTCAGCGGCCCTCGGTTTCCTGCAGCACCGTCATTGCCTCGCGGGGCCAGTGCGCCTGCAGCCGCTGCCCGGTCTGCCAGGCCTGTGCCTGTGCCTGCCAGCGGTCGTTGGCCTGGCTTACCGCCAGCAGTTGGCCGTTGTCCAATTGCAGCTCGTAGCGGGTGGCGCTGCCCTGGTACTGGATATCGCGCAACAGGCCGCTTACCTGCACTTCGTGGCTGGTGACCACAAGGTCGCCCAGGCGGATGTGCTCGGGACGGATGGAGAAGGGGGCCGGGCTGCCGTTGAGCTGCATGGCCAGCTCGCCACGTACCACGTTGGAGGTGCCGACGAATTCGGCGACGAAGGTGGTGGCGGGCTTCATGTACAGATTGCGCGGGGTGTCGACCTGTTCGATGCGGCCACGGTTGAACACCGCGACCCGGTCGGACATCGACAGCGCTTCGGTCTGGTCGTGGGTGACGAAGATGAAGGTGATGCCCAGCTGGCGTTGCAGCTTTTTCAGCTCCCCTTGCATCTGTTCGCGCAACTTCAGGTCCAGTGCGCCCAGCGGCTCGTCCAGCAGCAGCACGCGCGGCCGGTTGACCAGTGCACGGGCCAGGGCCACACGCTGGCGCTGGCCGCCAGACAGTTGCGCTGGTTTGCGCGTGCCGTAGCCGGCCAGGGCCACCATGGCCAGGGCTTCTTCGGCGCGACTATGGCGTTCGGCCTTGGCCACGCCCTTTACCTTCAGGCCATAGGCGATGTTGTCCAACACGTTCATGTGCGGGAACAGTGCGTAGTCCTGGAACACGGTGTTGACGTCACGTTGGTAGGGCGGCATGCCAGCGGCCTCCACCCCGTGGATGCGGATTGAACCGCTGGAGGGTTGTTCGAAGCCGGCGATCAGGCGCAGGCAAGTGGTCTTGCCCGAGCCGGAAGGGCCAAGCATGGAGAAGAACTCGCCATCGATGATATCGATGCTGACCTGGTCGACGGCCTTGACCTCGCCGAAGGTGCGGGAAACCTGGGTGAACTGGACGGCTAGGGGCATGCGTGGGCTCCGGGCAATGGGCTTGCTCCTGATCCTGCCTTTGCGCGGGTAAACCCGCGAAAAGGCAGGATCAGGCATTCAGGCAACCTCAGCGCCCACCCATGATTGCAATGTAGTCCTGGGTCCAGCGGCTATACGGCACGAACTTGCCGCCCTGGGCCTGTGGGGTTTTCCAGAAGGCAATCTTGTCGAAATTGTCGAAGCCATTGGTCTTGCAGCCCTCGGCGCCCAGCAATTGGCTGCCTGTACAGGCAGCCGGCACCGCCGGCAACGAGCCGAACCAGGCCGCCACGTCGCCCTGCACCTTCGGCTGCAGCGACCAGTCCATCCACTTGTAGGCGCAGTTGGGGTGCTTGGCCTCGGCGTGCAGCATGGTGGTGTCGGCCCAGCCGGTCGCACCCTCCTTGGGAATGGTCGAGGCCACTGGCTGGTTCTCGGCCTTCAGGCCATTGACCATGTAGCCCCATGAACTGGAGGCGACCACGCCTTCGTTCTTCACGTCGCTCATCTGCACCGTGGCGTCATGCCAGTAGCGGTGGATCAGCGGTTGCTGCTGGCGCAGCAGTTCCAGCACGGCCTTGTATTGCTCCTCGTTCAGTTCGTACGGGTCCTTGATACCCAGTTCGGGCTTGGCCGACTTCAAGTACAGGGCGGCGTCGGCGATGTAGATCGGCCCGTCATAGGCTTGCACGCGCCCCTTGTTCGGTTTGCCGTCAGGCAGCTCCTGCGGCTGGAACACAACGCTCCAGCTGGTTGGCGCCTGCTTGAAGGTATTGGTGTTGTACAGCAGCACGTTCGGCCCCCATTGATACGGGGTGCCATACACTTGCTTGTCGACCACGTACCAGCCGCCGTTCTGCAGGCGTGGGTCGATGTTTTTCCAGTTGGGGATCAAGGCGGTGTTGATCGGCTGTACGCGCTTGCCGACGATCAGCCGCAGCGAGGCGTCGCCCGAGGCGGTCACCAGGTCATAGCCGCCCTTGGTCATCAGGCTGACCATTTCGTCCGAGGTGGCGGCGGTTTTCACGCTGACCTTGCAGCCGGTTTCCTTCTCGAAACCGGTCACCCAGTCGTAGGCCTTGTCGCTTTCACCGCGCTCGATGTAGCCGGGCCAGGCGACGATGTCCAGGCGCCCCTCACCGGCCCCCAGGGCCTTGGGCGGTTCGGCGGCCTGCAGGCTGGCGCTGGCCAGCACGGCGCCAGTCATGGCGCCGAGCAATGCGGTCTTGTGCACTGACATGGTGTTCCCTCTTCTTGGCGATCTTGTTCGGGGCAGTCATCAAGCAAGCGGTGAAGCAATCGTTATAAGCGTAGTGCGCGGGTGCGAGGTATTGGCGATATCGAGTCTAGTTGGCTTTTTGCCAGCTAACGCAACATCCGGAAGCAAATCCCTGCATGGCGTGTGCTGCGCCAAGCCTTACTCTGGCGCTTGAATCTTCTTACGTGGAGACACGCGCATGAATACTCGGGGTTTGCTTGATCAGCTCCTCAAGTCCGGCCAGCAATTGCTTGAAAAACAAGGCGGCGCCAACAAGCCTGGCGGCGCGTCAGGCGGGCTTGGCGGGCTGTTGTCTGGAGCAGGCGGCGGCCTGTTGGGTGGGGGGGCGCTGGGCTTGTTGCTGGGGAACAAGAAGGCGCGCAAGTACGGCGGCAAGGCTCTGACTTACGGTGGCTTGGCCGCGCTGGGCGTGTTGGCCTACAAAGCTTACGGCAACTGGCAGGCCAATCAGCGGGTAGCTGCAAGCGAGCCGCAAACCGTCGACCGCCTGCCGCCGGCCCAGGTCGAGCAGCACAGCCAGGCGGTGCTGAGGGCGCTGGTGGCAGCGGCCAAGTCCGATGGCCATATCGACGAGCGCGAGCGGGCGTTGATCGAGGGCGAGTTCACCCGCCTGGACAGCGACCGCGAATTGCAGCACTGGCTGCATGCCGAGTTGAACAAGCCGCTGGACCCGGCTGAAGTGGCCCGCGCCGCGCAAACGCCGGAGATGGCTGCCGAGATGTACCTGGCCAGCGTGATGATGGTCGACGAGGAAAACTTCATGGAGCGGGCCTACCTGGACGAGCTGGCCCGTCAGTTGCGCCTGGACCCAGGCTTGCGCCAGGCGCTGGATAGCCAGGCGCGGCTTGCCGCAGGTTAGTGATCGGGGCCGCGCAGCGGCCCCAATTGCCTTTGCCCAAATGGCGTGTCCATCAGCACTGCTGCCTGTTTACCCTTCACTTCACCCGCAAAACCGTAAGGCCTCTAGGCTATACTTCGGCGATTTTTCCCGCTCGTTGTGAATTCCTGAGGGCTGAATGTGAAAAACTGGACCTTGCGCCAACGGATCCTGGCAAGTTTCGCCGTGATCATCGCCATCATGCTGCTGATGATCGTGGCCGCCTATTCGCGGTTGGTGACCATCGAAACCGCCGAAGAGGCGGTAGGGACCGACAGCATTCCCGGGGTCTACTACAGCTCGATGATCCGCAGCGCCTGGGTCGATAGCTACGTCACCAGCCAGCAACTGGTGGGCCTGTCCAACCACCGTGAAATCACTTCGGCCGACATGGAGCTGTTCAAAAGCTTCGAAGACCGGCTCAAGCAACACATGGCCAGCTACCAGGCCACCATCCAGGACAAGGATGATCAAACCCGCTTCGACAACTTCGTGCAGTTGGAAGAGGGCTACCTGAAGATCGTCAACCAGGTGCTGGATACTTACCGCCAGCACAACTACGCCGAAGCCGAACGGCTGATCATCGAAGTGCTGACCCCGGCCTGGGTAGATGGGCGCAAGCACTTGAATGAAGTGATCGAGAACAACCGGGCATCAGCCGACGCCGCCACCAACGAGATCGTCAGCGCCGTGAGCACGGCCAAGGGCAGCATGGTCGTTTCGCTGCTGCTGGCAATCGTTGCCGCTGGCATCTGCGGCTTGCTGCTGATGCGCGCCATCACCGCGCCCATGCAACGTATCGTGCATGCCCTCGACAAGCTGCGCTCGGGCGACCTGAGCATGCGCCTGAGCCTGGACCGCAAGGACGAGTTCGGTGCCATCGAAAGCGGTTTCAACGAGATGGCCGAAGCACTGGCCAACCTGGTAGCCCAGGCGCAACGTTCGTCGGTGCAGGTGACCACCTCGGTTACCGAAATTGCCGCCACGTCCAAGCAACAGCAGGCCACCGCCACCGAAACGGCCGCCACCACCACCGAAATCGGCGCCACCTCGCGAGAAATCGCCGCCACTTCGCGCGACCTGGTGCGCACCATGACCGAAGTGACGACCGCCGCTGACCAGGCTTCCAGCCTGGCAGGCTCCGGGCAGCAGGGCCTGGCGCGCATGGAAGAGACCATGCACCAGGTGATGGGCGCAGCCGATCTGGTCAACGCCAAGCTTGGCATCCTCAACGAGAAAGCCAGCAACATCACCCAGATGGTGGTCACCATCGTCAAGGTTGCCGACCAGACCAACCTGCTGTCGCTCAACGCCGCCATCGAGGCAGAAAAGGCCGGCGAATATGGTCGCGGCTTTGCCGTGGTCGCCACCGAAGTGCGCCGCCTGGCCGACCAGACCGCCGTCGCCACCTACGACATCGAGCAGATGGTGCGCGAGATCCAGTCGGCCGTGTCGGCTGGGGTCATGGGCATGGACAAGTTCTCCGAAGAAGTGCGCCGCGGCATGTTCGAAGTACAACAGGTGGGCGAGCAGCTCAGCCAGATCATCCACCAGGTGCAGGCCCTGGCACCGCGCGTGCTGATGGTCAACGAAGGCATGCAGGCCCAGGCCACCGGTGCCGAGCAGATCAACCAGGCGCTGGCCCAGCTCAGCGATGCCAGCACCCAGACCGTCGAGTCGCTGCGCCAGGCCAGTTTTGCCATCGATGAGCTAAGCCAGGTGGCCGCGGGCCTGCGTGGCGGCGTGTCGCGCTTCAAAGTCTGACCGCGATGAACGACTTGCAACCGCGCCCCGCGCGGGCGAAAAACGCCAAGGGGGCGTTGTACCTGCAGTTTCGCATCAGGGCGCAGCGTTTTGCCCTGAGCGTGCACGAGGTGATCGAGGTGTTGCCGCGTCAGCCGCTCAAGCCGATTGCCCAGGCACCTGCCTGGGTCGCCGGTATCCTCGCTCATCGTGGCCAGCTGGTGCCGGTGATCGACCTTGCCGCGCTGAGCTTTGGCCAGCCAGCGGCGCAGCGCACCAGCACCCGCCTGGTGTTGGTGCACTACCGTGGCAGCCTGCAGCTTGGTTTGATTCTGGAGCAGGCCACCGAAACCCTGCGTTGCCAACCCGACGAGTTTCAGCCCTATGGGGTGGACACCGGCGATGCGCCTTATCTGGGCCCGGTGCGCCAGGATGCCCAGGGCATGCTGCAGCGCATCGAAGTCAATGACCTGCTGCCCGACGCTGTGCACGAATTGCTGTACACGCAAGACCCGACAGGGATGCCTACATGAACGAACAGCGTTTCTTCCGCTTCTTGCGCGAGCGCATTGGCCTGGACGTGGAGTCGGTGGGCGCGCCCATGGTCGAGCGCGCACTGCGCCAGCGCTGCGTGGCTGCAGGCGCGATGGACCTGGACGATTACTGGCTGCGCCTGCAGCAGTCGGCGGATGAGCAACAGGCGCTGATCGAAGCGGTGATCGTCCCGGAAACCTGGTTTTTCCGTTACCCCGAATCCTTCACTGCGCTGGCCAGCCTGGCCCATAAACGCCTGGCCCAGCTGGCGGGTGCACGCCCATTGCGCCTGCTCAGCCTGCCGTGCTCGACCGGCGAGGAGCCGTATTCGCTGGCCATGGCCTTGCTCGACGCTGGCATCGCGCCAGGGGCATTGCTGATTGATGCTATGGACATCAGCCCCAGTTCGGTAGCCAAGGCAAGGCTGGCCGTGTATGGGCGCAATGCCTTTCGTGGCAGCGAACTGGGCTTTCGTGAGCGCTACTTCGATGCCCTCGACGAAGGCCATCGCCTGCATGAACGGGTACGCCAGCAAGTCAGCCTGCAGGTGGGCAACGTGCTTGACCCGGCGTTGGCCAGCCGCGATGGCCTGTATGACTTCGTGTTCTGTCGCAACCTGTTGATTTATTTCGACGTGCCGACCCAGCAGCGTGTGTTCGAGGTGCTCAAACGCCTGCTGCATCTGCAGGGTGTGCTGTTCATCGGCCCGGCCGAGGGCAGCTTGCTGGCACGCCTGGGCATGCGTCCGCTGGGGATCCCCCAGTCGTTTGCCTATGTGCGTCAGGAAGGCGACAGCGCCCCGATGGACGTGGTACCCGCCCAACCGGTGAAGCGAACGTTGGCGACGTTGCCCACAGCGGGGTATCCACCGCCCAGCGCGCCGTTGCCACCGCCGCTGCGAGTGTTGCCTGTGGCGGCCAGGCCGGCGCCGGCCCGCGAGCACAAGCACGAGGGGGCCAGTGAGTTGCTGGCCAGCATTGCCCGCCTGGCCAATGCCGGTGCCAGCGAGCAGGCCCGGGGCGAGTGCCAGCGCTACCTGGGCCAGTACCCGCCGTCGGCGCAGGTGTACTACTGGCTGGGGCTGCTCAGTGATACCGAAGGCGATGCGCAGCAGGCGCTGACCCACTACCGCAAGGCCCTGTACCTGGAACCACAGCACCCCGAGGCGCTGGTGCACCTGGCGGCCTTGCTGGCGGCCCAGGGTGACCTGGCCGGTGCCCGGCGCCTGCAGGAACGGGCGGCGCGGGCTGGCCGGGAGTCTGAACGATGAACAGTGAATCCGCGATGCAGTTGCTGGCCGAGGATGACGCGCACATCGACGACTGCTGGAACCGCATTGGCGTGCATGGCGACAAGCAGTGCCCGCTGCTGGAGCAGCATGTTCATTGCCGCAATTGCGAGGTGTATGCCGCCGCGGCCACGCGTTTGCTCGACCGCTATGCGCTGATGCAGGACCACCAGGCTGCAGTAGCGCAGCCGGTCGAAGAAAACACCGGCCGCTCCATGCTGCTGTTCCGCCTGGGCGAAGAGTGGCTGGCGCTGGCTACCGCCTGCCTGGCCGAGATCGCCCCGTTGCAGGCGGTGCATTCGCTGCCGCATCAGCGCTCGCGGCTGCTGCAGGGGGTTGCCAATGTGCGCGGTGCGTTGGTGCCGTGCCTGTCACTGGCTGACTTGCTGGGTGTGCAAGCCGGTACCGCCGAGCAGCGTGGCGGCCGGGCGATGCCACGCATGCTGATTCTGGCCGCCGAAGGTGGGCCGGTGGTGATGGCCGTCGAGGAAATCGACGGTATTCACCGGCTCGACCCACTGTTGCTTGGCAGCGGCCAGGACGCCACACGCTTCACCGCCGCAGTCCTGCAGTGGCGCGGCCGCAGTGTGCGGGTGCTGGACGATCAACACTTACTGTCTGCCGTGCAGCGGAGCTTGTCATGACCCCAGAGCAAATGCGCGACGCATCGTTGCTCGAACTGTTCAGCCTAGAGGCCGAGGCGCAGACCCAGGTGCTCAGTGCCGGCCTGATGGCATTGGAGCGCAATCCCACCCAGGCCGACCAGCTCGAGGCCTGCATGCGCGCCGCCCACTCGCTCAAGGGGGCCGCGCGCATCGTCGGGGTGGATGCGGGCGTCAGTGTCGCCCATGTCATGGAGGATTGCCTGGTAGCGGCCCAGGAAGGCCGTCTGCGGCTGACCGCCGAGCATATCGATGCACTCTTGCAAGGCACCGACCTGCTGATGCGCATCGCCACGCCAGGCGATGCCGGCGCGCAGGCGACCTTGCCGGTGTTTCTTGCGCAAATGGCCAACCTGCTTGACCCAGGCGCTGCTGCCATTCCTGCGGCGCCGTTGGTGGCACCCGTGCTGCCGGAGCCACCCCCGGCAACCCCGACGTCGGCCCCGTTGGTGGTGCCAGCCGAACCGCCGGAACCAGAGCCCGAGCCCCAGCCGGCCCTGCGGCGCAAGGCCGGCAAGCGCGCCGGGGAAGGTGCCGAGCGGGTACTGCGTGTTACCGCCGACCGCCTCAATAGCCTGCTCGACCTGTCCAGCAAGTCGCTGGTGGAAACCCAGCGGCTCAAGCCTTACCTGGCCACCCTGCAGCGCCTCAAACGCATGCACGGCCAAGGCATGCAGGCGCTCGATGGCTTGCGTATGCAGCTGGAAGACAGTGGCCAGCGCAGCGAGGTGCTCGAAGCCCTGGCGCAAACCCAGCGCCTGCTGGCGGAAACCCAGCAGATCCTGCAGCAACAGGCTGCGGACCTGGACGAATTCGGCTGGCAGGCCAGCCAGCGTGCACAATTACTGTATGACACGGCTCTGGCTTGCCGAATGCGGCCGTTTGCCGACGTGCTGACTGGGCAGAGCCGCATGGTCCGTGACCTGGGCCGCTCGCTGGGCAAACCGGTGCGCTTGGTGGTGGAAGGGGAGAAAACCCAGGTCGACCGCGATGTGCTGGAAAAACTCGAAGCACCGCTGACCCACTTGTTGCGCAATGCCGTCGACCACGGCATCGAACTGCCCGAGCGGCGCCTGCTGGCGGCCAAGCCGGACGAGGGGGAGATCCGCCTGAGGGCGTCGCACCAGGCCGGCATGCTCAGCCTGGAGCTGATCGACGATGGCGCCGGCATCGACCTGGAGCGCTTGCGCAGCAACATCGTCGAGCGTGCCCTGTCGCCGGCCGACACGGTGGCGCGGATGAGTGAAGCGGAGCTGCTGACGTTCCTGTTCCTGCCCGGTTTCAGCCTGCGCGACAAGGTTACCGAAGTGTCCGGGCGCGGCGTGGGGCTGGATGCGGTGCAGCACATGATCCGCGAGCTGCGCGGCTCGATCGAGCTGACTCAGGTGGCGGGGCAGGGGTGTCGCTTCCATCTGCAGGTGCCACTGACCCTGTCGGTGGTGCGCAGCCTGGTGGTCGAGGTGGGCGGTGAGGCTTACGCTTTCCCGCTGGCCCATATCGAACGCACGCTGGAAGTGACCGCCGAACAGATCGTGCAGATCGAAGGGCGTCAGCACTTCTGGCACGAAGGCCGGCATATTGGCCTGGTGGCCGCCAGCCAGTTGCTCAACCGCCCGGCCGGGCAAAGCGACGAAGCCAGCCTGCGGGTGGTGGTGATCCGTGAGCGCGAGCAGCTGTACGGCGTGGCCGTGGAGCGGCTGGTGGGCGAACGGGTGCTGGTGGTGATGCCCCTCGACCCACGGCTGGGCAAGGTACAGGACATTTCCTCCGGTGCCTTGCTCGATGATGGCTCGGTGGTGCTGATCGTCGATGTCGAAGACTTGCTGCGGTCGGTGGAAAAACTGCTCAGCACCGGTAGCCTGGAGCGCATCGAGCGCGGCAGCAGCGGTGCCCGTGGGGTGGCCCGCAAGCGCATCCTGGTGGTCGACGATTCGCTGACCGTGCGCGAACTGCAGCGCAAGCTGTTGGGTAACCGTGGCTACGACGTGGCAGTGGCAGTCGATGGCATGGACGGCTGGAACGCCCTGCGCGGTGAGGACTTCGATTTGCTGATCACCGACATCGACATGCCGCGCATGGACGGCATCGAGCTGGTCACCCTGGTGCGTCGCGACCAGCGGCTGCAGTCGTTGCCGGTGATGGTGGTGTCCTACAAAGACCGTGAGGAAGACCGACGGCGTGGTCTGGATGCTGGCGCGGACTACTATTTGGCGAAAGCCAGTTTCCACGACGATGCGTTGCTGGATGCTGTAGTCGAGCTGATCGGAGGTGCTCAGGGATGAAGATCGCCATCGTCAATGACATGCCCATGGCCGTGGAGGCGTTACGCCGGGCAGTGGCCTTCGAGCCCGCGCACCAGGTGGTGTGGGTGGCCAGCAATGGTGCCGAGGCGGTGCAGCGCTGCTGCGAACAACTGCCCGACCTGATTCTCATGGACCTGATCATGCCGGTGATGGACGGTGTCGAGGCGACCCGGCGGATCATGGCCGAAACCCCGTGCGCCATCGTCATCGTCACGGTCGACCGCAAGCAAAACGTGCACCGGGTGTTCGAGGCGATGGGCCATGGCGCTCTCGATGTGGTCGACACCCCGGCGTTGGGTGCTGGCGATGCCCGCGAAGCGGCGGCCCCCCTGCTGCGCAAAATCCTCAATATCGGCTGGCTGGTCGGTCAGCAGCGTGCCCCAGCCGCAAGGCCGGTAGCCGCTCCGCTGCGCGAGGCTTCGCAGCGTCGCGGGCTGGTGGCAATTGGCTCGTCGGCGGGCGGCCCGGCGGCGCTCGAAGTGTTGCTCAAGAGCTTGCCGGCAGCGTTTCCGGCGGCCGTCGTGCTGGTCCAGCATGTGGACCAGGTGTTTGCCGCAGGCATGGCCGAATGGCTCAGCAGCGCAGCCGGCCTGCCGGTGCGCCTGGCCCGTGAAGGTGAACCGCCGCAGCCAGGGCAGGTGTTGCTGGCGGGGACCAACCACCACATTCGCCTGCTACAGAACGGCCAACTGGCCTACACTGCCGAGCCTGTCAATGAAATCTACCGGCCCTCGATCGATGTGTTCTTCGAGAGTGTGGCACGTTACTGGAATGGTGATGCCGTGGGCGTGCTGCTCACCGGCATGGGCCGTGACGGTGCCCAAGGCCTGAAGCTGATGCGTCAGCAGGGCTTTTTGACCATTGCCCAGGACCAGGCCAGCAGCGCGGTGTACGGCATGCCCAAAGCTGCTGCGGCCATTGATGCCGCAGTGGAAATTCGCCCGCTGGAACGCATAGCCGGGCGCTTGACGGACTTTTTCGCAAAATGACGAAACGTATTGAATCACGCCGCAAGGCCGGTAGTGATCGGGTGAACAGGTATGAATGACTTACCGATCGAAGGTTTCGCGACCACCAACGAGAACTCGGCGATGGTGCTGTTGGTCGACGATCAGGCAATGATCGGCGAAGCGGTGCGGCGTGGTCTGGCCAATGAGGACAACATCGACTTCCACTTCTGTGCCGACCCGCACCAGGCGGTGCTCCAGGCCATGCGCATCAAGCCTACGGTCATTCTCCAGGACCTGATCATGCCTGGCCTGGACGGTTTGACCCTGGTGCGCGAGTACCGCAACAACCCGGCGACCCAGGACATTCCGATCATTGTCCTGTCGACCAAGGAAGACCCACTGGTCAAGAGCGCGGCGTTTGCCGCCGGGGCTAACGATTACCTGGTCAAGCTGCCGGACACCATCGAACTGGTGGCGCGTATCCGCTACCACTCGCGCTCCTACCTGACGCTGCTGCAGCGCGACGAGGCCTACCGCGCCTTGCGCGTCAGCCAGCAGCAACTGCTCGATTCCAACCTGATGCTGCAGCGGCTGATGAACTCCGATGGCCTGACCGGGCTGTCCAACCGCCGCCATTTCGACGAGTACCTGGAGCTGGAATGGCGCCGGGCGATGCGTGAACAGCAGCAGCTGTCGTTGCTGATGATCGACGTGGACTACTTCAAGGCCTATAACGACAGCTTCGGCCACCTGGCCGGCGACGAGGCCTTGCGCCAGGTGGCCGAAGCCATTCGTGGCTCGTGCTCGCGGCCGACCGACCTGCCGGCGCGCTATGGCGGTGAAGAGTTCGCCCTGGTGCTGCCCAACACCTCGCCAGGCGGGGCACGCCTGGTGGCCGAAAAGCTGCGTCAAACCGTGCTTGGCCTGGGCATCCCGCATACTGCGCCGGTGGCCGAATCGTTCCTGACCGTGAGCATTGGCCTGGCTACCCAGACCCCGGCCGTCGGCAGCCATTGCCGGCAGCTGATCTCGGCAGCGGACAAAGGCCTGTACCAAGCCAAGAACAGCGGGCGTAATCAGGTTGGCATCGCCTGAGCAGGATTGCGCGGACCGTGTAGGCGCGGTGCAGCTTTCTGAACAGACTACCGCCCGGCGGGTCTGCCGCCATGCAGCGGACTCGGTTATACTCGCAGGCTTTTCACCGAATTCGTGCGAGTAGCCAGCCCATGGAAATCCAACCGATCCTGAACACCATCAAGGACCTCACCGAGCGTTCCCAGTCCATTCGGGGGTATCTTTGACTACGATCACAAGCATGACCGCCTGATCGAAGTCAACCGCGAGCTGGAAGACCCCAACGTCTGGAACAAGCCCGAGTACGCCCAGGCCCTGGGCCGCGAGCGTGCCATGCTGGCGCAGGTGGTCGAGACCCTGGACAAATTGTCCAACGGCCTGGGTGACTGCCAGGACCTGCTCGACATGGCCGTCGAGGAAAATGACGAAAACGCCGTCGGCGACGTCGTGGCCGAGCTGGAAGAGCTGGAAGAAAACCTGGCCAAGCTTGAGTTCCGTCGCATGTTCAGCGGCGAGATGGACATGAACAACGCCTACCTGGACATCCAGGCCGGCTCTGGTGGTACCGAAGCGCAGGACTGGGCCAACATCCTGCTGCGCATGTACCTGCGCTGGGCTGACAAGCGCGGTTTCGACGCCACCATCATCGAGCTTTCCGAAGGTGAAGTCGCCGGCATCAAGGGCGCCACCGTGCACATCAAGGGCGAGTACGCCTTCGGCTGGCTGCGTACCGAAATCGGTGTGCACCGCCTGGTGCGCAAGAGCCCGTTCGACTCCGGTGCCCGTCGCCACACCTCGTTCTCGGCAGTGTTCGTGTCGCCCGAAATCGACGACAAGGTCGAGATCGAGATCAACCCGTCCGACCTGCGCATTGACACCTACCGCTCCTCCGGTGCCGGTGGTCAGCACGTGAACACCACCGACTCGGCCGTACGTATCACCCACGTACCGACCAACACCGTGGTGGCGTGCCAGAACGAACGCTCCCAGCACGCCAACAAAGACACCGCCATGAAAATGCTGCGGGCCAAGTTGTACGAGCTGGAAATGCAGAAGCGCAACGCCGCATCGCAGGCGCTGGAAGACAGCAAGTCGGACATCGGCTGGGGCCACCAGATCCGTTCCTACGTACTGGATGACTCGCGCATCAAAGACCTGCGCACAGGCGTAGAGCGCAGCGACTGCCAGAAAGTGCTGGACGGCGACCTCGACCAGTACCTGGAAGCAAGCCTCAAGCAAGGGCTGTAAGCCGCACTCCACTGCCGCGATACCTGGCTGCCCGCCGGTATCGCGTGCCCTGCCCGAAAAGGGCAACGAATACCTGATGGAAAGAATGACGACATGAGCGACCTCAAGACCGAATCGCAAGACCTGCAACAGGAAGAAAATGCCCTGATCGCCCTGCGCAAGGAAAAACTTGCCGCCGAGCGCGCCAAGGGCAACGCCTTCCCCAACGACTTCCGTCGCGACAGCTACTGCAACGACCTGCAGAAACAGTACGCGGACAAGACCAAGGAAGAGCTGGAAGCAGCCGCGATCCCGGTCAAGGTTGCCGGCCGTATCATGCTCAACCGTGGCTCGTTCATGGTTATCCAGGACATGACTGGCCGTATCCAGGTCTACGTCAACCGCAAAACCCTGCCCGAAGAAACCCTGGCTGCGGTCAAGACTTGGGACCTGGGCGACATCATCAGTGCCGAAGGCACCCTGGCCCGTTCCGGCAAGGGCGACCTGTACGTCGAAATGACCAATGTGCGCCTGTTGACCAAGTCGCTGCGCCCGCTGCCCGACAAGCACCACGGCCTGACCGACACCGAGCAGCGCTACCGTCAGCGTTACGTCGACCTGATGGTCAACGAAGAAACCCGCCACACCTTCCGTGTGCGTTCGCAGGTGATCTCGCACATCCGCAAGTTCCTCATCGAGCGTGACTTCCTCGAAGTCGAAACGCCGATGCTGCAGACCATTCCAGGCGGCGCGGCGGCCAAGCCGTTCGAAACTCACCACAACGCCCTGGACATGGCCATGTTCCTGCGCATCGCGCCGGAGCTGTACCTCAAGCGCCTGGTGGTGGGTGGCTTTGAAAAGGTGTTCGAGATCAACCGCAACTTCCGTAACGAAGGCGTTTCGACTCGTCACAACCCTGAATTCACCATGCTCGAGTTCTACCAGGCCTACGCTGACTACCGCGACAACATGGACCTCACCGAGGAACTGTTCCGTGAGCTGGCGCAGCTGGTACTGGGCAGCACCGACGTGCCGTACGGTGACAAGGTGTTCCACTTTGGCGAGCCGTTCGTGCGCCTGTCGGTGTTCGACTCGATCCTCAAGTACAACCCCGAGCTGACCGCTGCCGACCTGCAGGACGTCGACCGCGCCCGCGACATCGCCAAGAAGGCCGGTGCCAAGGTGCTGGGCCACGAAGGCCTGGGCAAGCTGCAGGTGATGATTTTCGAAGAACTGGTTGAGCACAAGCTGGAGCAGCCGCACTTCATTACCGAGTACCCGTTCGAAGTGTCGCCGCTGGCCCGTCGCAACGACGACAACCCAGCCGTTACCGACCGCTTCGAGCTGTTCATCGGTGGCCGTGAAATCGCCAACGCCTACTCCGAGCTCAACGATGCCGAAGACCAGGCCGAGCGCTTCCTGGCCCAGGTGGCCGAGAAGGACGCCGGTGACGACGAAGCCATGCACTACGACGCCGACTTCGTGCGTGCACTGGAGTACGGCATGCCGCCGACCGCCGGTGAGGGTATCGGCATCGACCGCCTGGTGATGCTGCTGACCAACTCGCCGTCGATCCGCGACGTGATCCTGTTCCCGCACATGCGTCCGCAGGCCTGAGTGATTTGAACGAGCCGCCTTTCGAGGCGGCTTTTTCTTGCCTGAAGCTTTATGTTGTTTGTACTGGCCTCTTTGCGGGCACGCCCGCAAAGAGGCCGGCACTGATGAAACGTTGTCCAATGAGGTATACCCGTGACACCCGCCATGCCTGACCAGGGCGCCGCCGGCATTGCCACCGCCGTCGCCGAAAGCGTGCAATACCAAGGGCGCAAGACTGCCCGCCAAGGCAGCGAACAGCGTCGCCAGCTGATCCTCGACGCCGCCATGCGCATCGTCGTGCGCGATGGTGTACGCGGCGTGCGCCACCGCGCAGTGGCCGCCGAGGCTGGTGTGCCATTGTCGGCCACCACCTACTACTTCAAGGACATCGAGGACCTGCTCACCGATACCTTCGCCCAGTACGTCGAGCGGAGCGCGGCCTACATGGCCAAGCTGTGGGCCAACACCGAGGTGGTGTTGCGCCAGTTGCTGGCCCAGGGCGATGGCAGCCAGCAGGCACGGGCGCGGTTGGCCGACGAAGTGGCGCGCATGACCGCTGACTATGTGCAGCGGCAACTGCTGAACCGCCGTGACTTCCTGATGGCCGAGCAGGCCTTCCGCCAGGAGGCGCTGCTTTGCCCGCGCCTGGCCGAGCTGGTGTGCGCCCATGAGCAGATCCTGTTGCACGGCACCCGGCAATTGCTGCAGGTAGTGGGTTCGCGGCAACCGGAACAGGACGCCCAGATGTTGACGGCGATTATCGAGCAGATGGAATATCAGGGCCTGCTCAAGGATGCGAATGCGCAAGCCGATGGGCAGATGCTCGCTATGCTTACCCGATACCTGCAGCTTGTGCTGGCATCGGCCTGAGCCGAGATCGACTTTTCAAGGAGAACCTGATGAAAGCCTGGCGTGTGGTGTTGTTGACTCTGTCATTCCTGCTGCTGGGCGGTTGTCTGGTGACCTTCCATGAGCCATTGCCCAGCAACCAGGCGGCGCCCAAGGCCCTGCTCGGCAAGTGGAGCAGCAAGGACGCCTGGGGCGAGCCGCTGAAGCTGACCATCAGCCGCAGCGGTGGCGATGCCTACAAGGCAGTGGCCACGGCCAAGGGCAAGGCCCCTGAAGAATACGTGTTCACTGTGTCGCGCCACGGCAACCGCTGGTACCTGTCGGCTGGTGTGCCCAAGCGCCTGGGTGGCAACTTCCTGATTGGCGGTTTCGACATCGTCGATGGCAAGGAACTGGTGGTCTACAACCTGGATGTCGAGCAGGTGCAGCAGGCGGTGGACAAGAAAGAACTGACCGGGCGTAGCACCGAGGTGCCAGAAGACAACGGCGATGGCGTGTTGATCGACAGCCCGTCGGCGCGGGTGCTGGCGTATCTGGACGACCCGGCCAACTCCGACCTGTTCGTCGAGGTGGCGCGGTTCCAGCGCTCCGGCAAATGACCGTGTTGGCTTCCTCGCGGGCA
This sequence comes from Pseudomonas sp. LFS074, assembly GCF_047978165.1. Lineage (NCBI taxonomy): Bacteria > Pseudomonadati > Pseudomonadota > Gammaproteobacteria > Pseudomonadales > Pseudomonadaceae > Pseudomonas > Pseudomonas sp. LFS074. Next base: position 1,225,782 of record NZ_JBFPFV010000001.1, read on the forward strand.
GGTTTCTTGTACTAGAAAGGAGTCCCCGGTGGACGAATACCAGCAAACCATCCGCGCCCTGTCCGACCGCATCGTCGCGGCGCAGACCCCGATCCGGGTCCTGGACGCGGTGAAGTGGGACGACAACATTCGCCAGGGCTTCCTCAAGGCCAAGGGCAAGGAGCCGCCGGCGGTTGACCGCGCCTACTACCAGTCGCGCCCGCTGTCGTTCGACTCCAGCGCGGTCAAGGCCGAGTTTCAGGGCATCGAGCGCGACATCATTCGCCAGCTCGGCCAGTTCAACCCGGTTGGCCAGATCATGGAGCTGCGCTGGCAGGACGCCTACCATCAATTCAGCGCCGCGGAGAACGAGCAGCAGCTCTTCCAGCGGATCGCCGCGTATTCGAAGCGCCTGGGCTTCGAATACTGCTGTTACGGAATCCGGGTGCCGCTGCCCGTGTCGAAATCGGCCGTCGCGATCTTCGACACCTATCCGGACGGCTGGATGGCGCACTATCAGGCGCAGGACTACATCAAGATCGATTCGACGGTCCGCGACGGTGCGCTCACCACCAACATGATCGTCTGGCCGGACGTCGACGAGGTCGCGCCATGCCCGTTGTGGGAAGATGCGCGCGAGGCCGGGTTGTCGGTCGGCATCGCGCAGTCGAGCTGGGCCGCGCGCGGCGCGTTCGGCCTGCTGAGCATCGCGCGCCATGCGGATCGCCTCACGCCTGCCGAAATCGACATGCTCACGCTGCAGACCCACTGGCTCGCGAACCTGTCACATTCGCTGATGAGCGGCTTCATGGTGCCGAAGCTCGCGCCAGCGGCAAGCGTCGTGCTGACGGCGCGGGAACGCGAAGTGCTGTGCTGGACCGCCGAAGGCAAGACGGCATGCGAGATCGGTCAGATCCTCGGCATCGCGGAGCGGACGGTGACTTTTCACGTCAACAACGTCCTCGTGAAGCTTGGCGCGACCAACAAGGTGCAGGCGGTCGTCAAGGCGGTCTCGGCGGGGCTCATCGATATGTTCTGAATGAAGCGCATGTGCCGCGAGTACCGCATGGTCGTGCGCATGCTCGAAGCGCGCGGCACCGAGGACTTCGGGTTGATCTCCCAGGAGCTGTACGGCGCGGCCTCGGATGCCTTCCACGCCGGTGACCCGACCCTGGCCGACCTCGGCATGATGTTCTCAGACTACCTGAACAACATTGACGGCCGTGGCGACCTCAAGGACGAACCCAAGAATCTGACGGCCAAGGAGGCCGTGGACATTCTCCAGCGCCGGCTGAACAAGGTGTTCGGCGAGGCCGAGGAAACCATTCGCGTATTCGAGTCTGACGGCATCGTCGCCGATGCTGCGGCCGGTGCCGACTACATCAAGGTGCGCGCCGACGCCATGTTCAACGTCCGCGACGTGCGCGCCCTGGAGGTGCACGAAGGGCTGGTGCACGTGGGCACCACACTGAATGGCCAGAACCAGCCTATCTGTACCTTTCTGGCCAAGGGCCCGCCCTCGTCGACGGTGACCCAGGAAGGCCTGGCCATCCTCATGGAAGTGATCGCCTTTGCGTCCTACCCCAGCCGCTTGCGCAAGCTCACCAACCGCACCCGCGCGATCCACATGGTCGAGGAGGGCGCCGATTTCCTCCAGGTGTTCAACTTCTTCCGCGAGCAGGGCTTCGAGATGGCGCAGAGCTACAGCAACGCCAGCCGGGTGTTCCGCGGCTCGGTGCCCAATGGCCTGCCATTCACCAAGGACTTGTCCTATCTCAAGGGCTTCATCATGGTTTACAACTACATTCAGTTGGCCGTGAAGAAGGGCAAGCTCGAACAGATCCCGTTGCTGTTCTGTGGCAAGACCACCCTGGAAGACATGCGCACCCTGCGTCAGCTGGTCGAGGAGGGTTTGGTCGAGCCACCCAAGTACCTGCCCGAACAGTTCCGCGACCTTAACGCGCTGTCGGCCTGGATGTGCTTCTCCAACTTCCTCAACCACCTGAGCCTGGATCGTATTGAAGCCGACTACGCGAACATTCTCTGAGTGCTGCCGCCTGCTGGCCCTGGGCTTGGTTCTGCTGGGGCTTGGCGGCTGCAGCAGCCTGCTGTTCTACCCCGAGCGTGGCCAGGCCTTCACCCCTGAGCGGGCCAAGCTGGCGTATCGCGATGTCACCCTGAACACTGCTGATGGCCTGCGCCTGCACGGCTGGTGGCTGCCGGCCAAGGCCGGGGTCGATGTCAAAGGCACGGTGCTGCACCTGCATGGAAACGGCGGCAACCTGCCTGGACACCTGGGGGGGAGCTACTGGCTGCCGGAGCAGGGTTACCAGGTGTTGATGATCGATTATCGCGGCTACGGCTTGTCCCAGGGCCAGCCGAGCCTGCCGGACGTGTACCAGGACATTGCCGCCGCCATGGTTTGGCTGGACCAGGCACCCGAGGTAAAGGGCAAGCCACTGGTGCTGCTGGGGCAGAGCCTGGGTGGCGCCATGGCCATTCATTATCTGGCGGCCCACCCTGAGCAGCGCCAGCGCTTCAGCGCGCTGGTGTTCGATGGCGTGCCGGCCAGTTACCGCGAGGTGGGGCGCTATGCCCTCAGCACCTCGTGGATGACTTGGCCGCTGCAGGTGCCGCTGTCGTGGCTGGTGCCGGACGGCGACAGCGCGATCCGTTCGATCGAGCAGCTGAGCAGCCCGCCCAAACTGTTCTTCCACAGCATCGACGACAACCTGGTGCCGATGGACAACGGCATTCGCCTGTACCAGCACGCACCAGCACCAAGGGTGCTGCAACTGACCCGAGGCGGCCATGTACAGACCTTCGCTGACCCGACCTGGCGCCAGGTGATGCTGCGTTTCCTTGATGATCCCAGCCATTTCAACGGCCTGCGGCGGCTTGCCGAAGTGCCCAATTTCCCTGACGAGAAGAACAAGCAATGAGTGAAGAACGCAACGCCATCCCGCTGATCCTGACCGGCATCGGTAGCATCATCGTGACGGTGGGGGCTTTGTGGTACTACGGTTACCTGCATTTCGCCAAACCCGAGGATGCCCTGTTGCTGCAGGACTTCACCATGCTCAAGACCATCCCCGGCGAAGACTACAAGGTGTCGCTGGACCCGGCGGCGCAGGTGGCCCAGTGTGTGGACGGCGTGCTGGTGCTGTTCGACACCCAGCAAAAAGGCCTGACCGGCGTGCTGGTGGACAACCGCAAGCGCGCCGTGCGTTGCATGGGCGAGGAAACCCCACAGCAGGTGCAGTGATGTTGCCTGTATCGGCCCCGTAGCGGGCGTGCCCGCGAGAGGTCGGAACAGGCAAAAGAAAGCCCCGCGTCGATCGCGGGGCTTGTCATTTCAGCTGGCCAGTCTTACTGCTGGGCCTGACTCACCGTACGCGGTGCCACCGGCTGGTTGTCGTTGGAGATGGTCACCTCCACCCGACGGTTTTGCGCCCGCCCCGAGTTGCTGCCGTTGTCCGCTACCGGGTACTCCTTGCCATAACCCTGGGACACGATGCGTGCAGGGTCCACGCCGGCGCGCACCAGTGCCATGCGCACGGAGCCTGCGCGGCGTTCGGACAGGCTCTGGTTGTAGTTGGCCGAGCCGACACTGTCGGTGTAGCCCTCGACAATCACCTTGCGCTCCGGGTTTTCCTGGAGGAACTGGGCCAGCTTGGTGATGTTCGGGTAGGCGTTGCTCTTGAGTTCGGCTTTGTTGAAGTCGAACAGCACGTCGCCGAAGGTCACCAGCGTACCGCGGTCGGTCTGCTTGGCATTGAGGCTGTCCTGCAGCTTGGCGATCTGCGCGTCGCGGGCATCCAGCTTGGCCTGGGCACGCTGGGCCGAGGCATTTTTCAGCTCGCCTTCGGCGGTGCGCAGGGCAATGGTCTGTTTCGCCACTTCAATACGTTGGTTGGTCAGGTAGGCGAGCTGGTCGACCTGCTTCTGGTCTTCACGGTCCATGTAGGCCTTGTCGGCCTTGTTCAGCCAGTCCTGGGCGTCCTTGGTCTCCAGGGCCGCGACCTTGCTCGATTGCGGGTCGCTCTGCAGCGAGGAGAAATTGGTGCGGGCCGCTTCCAGGTTGGCATTCGGGTCGTGCGAGCAGGCAGCGAGACCGACGCTCAGGGCCAGCAGGGCGGGAATCATGACGTGTTTGCGCATAGTGTTCATCCTTTGATCGTGTGCGAAGGCTAAGGTTGGCGGGGCAGGGCTCACTGAGCGCTGCGCAGGCCTTCCTCACGTACGTCCTGAATGCCCTGGCGGGCATCCTGCACGGCCTTCTGGGCCTTGGCCGCCTGGGCCTTGCGTTCGGCGAGGCGTGCGTCCCACTCGGCCTGTTGGGCCAGGCGCTTGGCCTCGTCGTACTTCTTGTCATGCATGGCGATCTCGGCCTGCTTGAACTTGTCCTGGGCCGCTTTCATTTCCACGGCGGCAAACTCGGTACCGCCAGCACTGACGGCGGAGTTCACAGCAGACTGGGTAACGGCATACTGCTCGGTGGGTGGGTTGCCCGCACAGCCGGCCAGGACCAGGCTACTGCCGAGGGCCAGCGCGGCCAGCTTGAACCCGCGCACATGAGTGGATGACAGTTTGCGGGTGCGGGTCTTCATGATGGTCAGCTCCATTGGATCACTCCTGATAACGACGATGTCCGTAGCAGTCCATCGCTCAATCCCTGACAAAACCGCGCGCTTCAGCTCAACGGTGCACGAGGGCAGTGTGCAGGGTTTTAGCGTGATGGCTATTGGCTCCGACTCGACCGTTTTTCGAATGGTTCAGAAAAAAATGCGCTGCGAGCGGATTTTTTTCTGACTGATTGGTCAGCGAGGATTTGCTGGAACTTTCTCGGCCGAGGGCGGTATTCCGGGCCTTTCAGGGGCCCGGAACATGGAGGGCAGGCTATTTTTCGTTATCGACGGCAGTGTTGCTCAAGCTGTGCAGGTGCTGGCGCGACAGGGTGAGAAAGCGTGGAGTAGGGCCGACATCCTCGTACAGCGGGTCGCCTTCTTCATCGGTGGCGATGACCTGCCGGCCCTGCACATAGGGGAAGCTGGCTTCAAGTTCTTCGAGGGCGGCGGCGACCAGTTCGCCGAGCAGTTCTTCGGCGGTGCGCTTGGGGTACATGTCGATCAGCGCGGCCAGGCGCGCCTCGGACTCCAGGTCCAGATGCAAGACATGCCCTGTGCGACTGAGCGTGCCAGCGGCATTCTGTTCCCAGTGCTGGGCGAGTTCACGGATTTTCATGATGACCTCTGGTTACGCCTGCTAAGGCTGCATGGCATGGGAGTGCTGTGCTTTCACTTTAGTTTGCTTTGACCGATCACGGCTTGCCATGGCTGCGCGGCAAGGGGCACTCTTTGACAGAGCTGTGTACAGGAGTGCGCCAGAGCCGCGCCAAAGAGAGGGCCAATGACCGATATCGATGTGCGTTTGCGTGAAGATGTCCATGTGTTGGGTGAACTGCTTGGCGAAACCATTCGCCAGCAGCACGGTGATGCGTTCCTGCAGAAGATCGAGGACATTCGCCACAGTGCCAAGGCCGACCGCCGTGGCCCCGGTGAGCAACTGAGCTCGACCCTGGCGGACCTTGCCGAAGACGACCTGTTGCCTGTGGCCAGGGCCTTCAACCAGTTCCTCAACCTGGCCAACATGGCCGAACAGTACCAGTTGATCCGCCGCCGCGACGCCGATCAGCCCGAGCCTTTCGAAGCGCGGGTGTTGCCTGAGTTGCTGGCGCGTCTGAAGCAGGCTGGCCACAGCAACGATGCCTTGGCCCGACAACTGGCCAAGCTCGACATCCAATTGGTGCTCACCGCTCACCCCACCGAGGTAGCCCGCCGCACGCTGATCCAGAAATACGACGCCATTGCAGGTCAACTGGCCGCGCAGGACCACCGCGACCTGAGCCCGGCCGAGCGCCAGCAGGTTCGCGAACGCCTGCGCCGGCTGATCGCCGAAGCCTGGCACACCGAAGAAATCCGCCGCACCCGCCCCACGCCGGTAGACGAAGCCAAGTGGGGCTTCGCAGTGATCGAGCATTCGCTGTGGCACGCCATCCCCAGCCATCTGCGCAAGGTCGACAAGGCCCTGCTGGAGGCCACTGGCCTGCGCCTGCCGCTGGAGGCCGCGCCAATCCGCTTTGCCTCGTGGATGGGCGGTGACCGTGATGGCAACCCCAACGTGACCGCTGCCGTCACCCGCGAAGTGCTGCTGTTGGCGCGCTGGATGGCCGCCGACCTGTTCTTGCGCAACATCGATGCATTGGCTGCGGAGCTGTCGATGCAGCAGGCCAACGACGCCCTGCGCGAACGGGTCGGCGACAGTGCCGAGCCTTACCGCGCCGTGCTCAAGCAACTGCGCGACCGCTTGCGGGCGACACGAGCCTGGGCGCACTCGGCCCTGGCCAGCAACCAGCCGGCCGGTGCCGAGGTGCTGGTGGATAACCGCGACCTGATCGCGCCGCTGGAGCTGTGCTACCAGTCGCTGCATGATTGCGGCATGGGTGTGATCGCCGAGGGGCCGCTGCTCGACTGCCTGCGCCGCGCCGTTACCTTCGGCCTGTTCCTGGGCCGCCTGGACGTGCGCCAGGACGCTGCCCGCCACCGTGATGCGCTGACCGAGATCACCGATTACCTGGGCCTGGGGCGTTATGCCGATTGGGACGAAGAGCAGCGAATCGGGTTCCTCCAGGCCGAGCTGAAAAACCGCCGGCCGCTGTTACCTGCGCATTTCAAACCGCAGGCGGATACCGCCGAAGTGCTGGCCACTTGCAGAGAAGTCGCCGCCGCGCCGGCTGCCTCGCTGGGCTCGTATGTCATCTCCATGGCGGGTGCCGCCTCGGATGTGCTGGCCGTGCAACTGCTGCTCAAGGAAGCTGGCCTGACTCGCCCCATGCGCGTGGTGCCGCTGTTCGAAACCCTGGCCGACCTCGACAACGCCGGCCCGGTGATGCAGCGCCTGCTCGGCCTGCCGGGCTATCGCGCCGGCCTGCGTGGCCCGCAGGAAGTGATGATCGGTTACTCGGACTCGGCCAAGGACGCTGGCACCACCGCCGCTGCCTGGGCACAGTACCGTGCCCAGGAAAACCTGGTGCGAATCTGCGCCGAGCATCAGGTCGAGCTGCTGCTGTTCCACGGCCGTGGCGGCACCGTTGGGCGCGGCGGTGGCCCGGCGCATGCGGCGATTCTGTCGCAGCCACCGGGTTCGGTGGCGGGGCGTTTTCGCACTACCGAGCAGGGCGAAATGATCCGTTTCAAGTTCGGCTTGCCGGGTATCGCCGAACAAAACCTCAACCTGTACCTGGCGGCCGTACTCGAAGCCACACTACTGCCACCTCCGCCACCGCAGCCGGCTTGGCGCGAGTTGATGGACCAGTTGGCCGCCGATGGTGTGAAGGCTTACCGCAGCGTGGTGCGGGAGAACCCCGATTTCGTCGAGTACTTCCGCCAGTCGACGCCAGAACAGGAGCTGGGGCGCCTGCCGCTGGGCAGCCGCCCGGCCAAGCGCCGCGCCGGGGGCATCGAAAGCCTGCGGGCCATCCCATGGATCTTCGGCTGGACCCAGACCCGGCTGATGTTGCCGGCCTGGCTGGGCTGGGAGACCGCACTGAGCAACGCCTTGGCCCGTGGCCAGGGTGAGTTGCTGGCGCAGATGCGCGAGCAGTGGCCGTTCTTCCGCACCCGCATCGATATGTTGGAAATGGTGCTGGCCAAGGCCGATGCGCAAATTGCCGAGGCCTACGACGAACGTCTAGTGCAACCGCACTTGCTTCCTTTAGGTGCGCACCTGCGCGACCTATTGTCGCAGTCGTGCCAGGTGGTGCTGGGCCTGACCGGGCAGCCGGTGCTACTGGCGCACAGCCCCGAGACGCTGGAATTCATCAGCCTGCGCAATACCTACCTGGACCCACTGCACCGCCTGCAGGCCGAGTTGCTGGCTCGCTCGCGCAGCCGCGAAGCCGCTCTGGACAGCCCGTTGGAGCAGGCCTTGCTGGTGACCGTGGCGGGTATTGCCGCCGGGTTGCGCAACACCGGCTGAGGGCATGCCCGGGCCATGCCTGGCGAGTGCCGAGCAGGCCCGGCACAAGGACGGGGAGGGTGGTTGCGCCGGGCGCAACCGCCAGTCTGCTGAGCCGCAAGTGGCGCATTCCTGCAACTTTGGGACGCTTGTCTGGCTGCCGAGCGCTGTGTATCTTGAGCAGCCTTCTGACCGATTTATGGTCATACCCGATTTTCCGGACTTGGCCCTGGTTGCCGAATCCATTGAATTTCATAAAAAAATTTGAGGAGCACGAGATGCGCGTAATTCTGCTGGGAGCTCCCGGGGCCGGTAAAGGTACTCAGGCAAAGTTCATCACCGAAAAGTTCGGTATCCCTCAGATCTCCACCGGTGACATGCTGCGTGCCGCCGTCAAGGCCGGCACCCCGCTGGGCCTGGAACTGAAGAAAGTCATGGATGCCGGCCAGCTGGTTTCCGACGAGTTGATCATCAGCCTGGTCAAGGAGCGCATCGCCCAGCCTGATTGCGCCAACGGCTGCCTGTTCGATGGCTTCCCACGCACCATCCCGCAAGCCGAAGCCATGGTGGCTGCTGGTGTCGACATCGACGCCGTGGTCGAAATTGCCGTGGATGACGAAGAAATCGTCGGCCGCATGGCTGGCCGCCGTGTGCACCTGGCCTCGGGCCGCACCTACCACATTCAGTACAACCCGCCGAAAGTGGAAGGCAAGGACGACGTCACTGGCGAAGACCTGATCCAGCGCGACGACGACAAGGAAGAAACCGTTCGCCATCGCCTGTCGGTCTACCACACCCAGACCAAGCCGCTGGTGGACTTCTACCAGAAGCTGTCGGCCGCCAATGCTGGCAAGCCGAAGTACAGCCACATCGAAGGTGTCGGTTCGGTCGACGCCATCACTGCCAAGGTCCTGGCAGCCCTGAGCTGATCCTGGATTGACGCACATCGACAACGGCCCGCTTGCGGGCCGTTGTCGTTTATACTGCCGCTCTTTTCATTCGCACCTGGATACCCGTTCGATGACCACCCTGCTGGCCCTGGATACCGCCACCGAAGCCTGTTCCGTCGCGCTGCTGCATGACGGCAAGGTAACCAGCCATTACGAGGTGATCCCGCGCATGCATGCCCAGAAGCTGCTGCCGATGATCAAGCAACTGCTGGCCGAATCTGGCGTGGCATTGAATGCGTTGGATGCCATTGCCTTCGGCCGTGGCCCAGGTGCGTTCACCGGTGTGCGCATCGCCATCGGCGTGGTCCAGGGCCTGGCCTTTGCCCTCGAGCGCCCGGTGCTGCCGGTGTCCAACCTGGCCGCACTGGCCCAGGGTGCGTTGCGCGAGCAGGGCGTGCAGCAGGTGGCGGCTGCCATTGATGCGCGCATGGATGAAGTGTACTGGGGCTGCTACCAGGCTACGGCGGGCGAAATGCGCCTGGTCGGCCGTGAGGCGGTATTGCCGCCTGAGCAGGTGGCTCTGCCGGCGGGCAGCAATGGCGAGTGGTTCGGTGCCGGCACCGGGTGGGGCTACGCAGAGCGGCTGGCGGTGCAGGTGGCGGCCAGCAACCCTGGCGCGTTGCCCAATGCCCTGGACGTGCTCAGCCTGGCGACCTTTGCCTGGGCACGTGGCGAGGCAATCGTCGCCGAGCAGGCGCAACCGGTGTATCTGCGCGATAATGTAGCTACGCCCAAGAAGCACTGAGTGCTGTTCGTCGGTTATCGCCGATCACGCTAAAACCTTTTGTGCGATCTGTGGTCCAGTTATCACTCAAGCATTAGCGACGGAACTCTGATGCTGCTAAATTGCCATCATTGGTCCTGAGTGCTCATGCCATGCGTATCGACGGTTTCTCCTCGCAGTCCTATCCGGTCAAGCGCGCCCCGCGCAAGGCAGCGGTGCGTGACGAGGCCATCGACGATGCCGAGGTGGTCGAGGAGGCCGAAACCGCCCCGCAGGAAGCCACCGCCCGCCGCCGCAGCGGTGGCCTGCCAGCCCGCCAGCAGGACATGGTCTTCCCCCGCGCCCGTGACCGCCGCACTGCCACCGCGCTGGCCAGCTACCTGAGCACCGCCGGTTTTAACGACTGGGACATGGAAGTACTGGGGCTCGACCTGTACATTTAGTGGATGAGTCCATCCCCACTGCCTTACTTTCTCGGTTGCCCGTCATGGAGCGAAAACGCCTGGCGCGACTACCTGTACCCCGCCGACGCCAGCAGCAATGAAATGCTTGGCTTCTACAGCCAGGTGTTCAACGCCGTCGAAGGCAACACCACCTTCTACGCACGCCCCGCCCCCGGCACCATTGCCCGCTGGGCGCAGGTGATGCCCGCGCACTTTCGCTTTACCGCCAAGTTTCCAAGGGACGTCAGCCACGAGGGCGACCTGCGCGATCAGCTTGAGCCTGCCTTCGATTTCACCCGGCTGATGGCCCCGCTGGGCCAGCGCGTATCGCCCTACTGGCTGCAGCTTCCGGCTCAGTTCGGCCCTGCACGCCTGGGCGAGCTATGCCACTTCCTCGATGAAATTGCCGTGCCAGTGGCGGTGGAAGTGCGCAACCAGGCCTTTTTCGCCAAGGGGGAGGAAGAGCGGCTGCTCAACCGCTTGCTGCACGAACGTGGCGTCGAACGTATCTGCCTTGACCCGCGTGCGCTGTTCAGTTGCACCTCCCGCGACCCTGCCGTGCTGCATGCGCAGTCCAAGAAGCCCAAGGTGCCGCCACGGCCGGCCGCCTTCAGCCAGCATCCGCAGGTGCGCTTCATTGGCCATCCCGAACTGCAGGCCAACGAAACCTTCCTTACGCCCTGGGTAGACAAGGTTGCTGGCTGGATCGAGGAGGGCCGCAACCCGTACATCTTCCTGCACACATCGGACAACCGCTTGGCAGCCGCCTTGGCTCAGCGCTTTCACCAGCGGCTGATGGCACGCCTGCCGGGCCTTGCACCTTTGCCGGAATTGCCCCGCGCGCCCGAGGTCGAACAACTGGGGCTACTCTGACCTTTCCCTGACTGCCGGAGGTTGAACCATGGACGTGCAAACCCTGAGAGCCGAAGCTTTCAAGGCGCTACACGCGCGCGAAGGCGCGTTCGTCATCCCCAACCCGTGGGATGCCGGCTCTGCCAAGTTGCTCGCCAGCCTGGGGTTCGAAGCGCTGGCCACCACCAGTGCGGGCCTGGCCTTCAGCCTGGGTCGGCCAGACGCCGAAGGCGCCTTGAGCCTGGACGATACCCTGGACAATGCCGGCGAGATCGTCGATGCCACCGCGTTGCCGGTGGCCGCCGATCTGGAGAACGGCTTTGGCGACTTGCCTGAAACCTGTGCCCAGACCATCCTGCGTGCTGCCGAAGTCGGCCTGGTCGGTGGCTCCATCGAAGATGCCAGTGGCCGCAGTGATGCGCCCATCTACGATTTAGGGTTGGCCGTGGAGCGTGTGCGCGCCGCTGTGCAGGCGGCGCGTAGCCTGCCATTCCCGTTCACCTTGTGCGCCAGGGCAGAAAACCTGCTGCACGGCCGCATGGACCTGGACGACACCATCCTGCGTCTGCAAGCCTATGCCGAGGCCGGCGCCGATGTGCTGTACGCCCCCGGCCTGCGCACGGTGGAAGAAGTGCGCGCGGTGGTGCAAGCCGTCGCACCGCGCCCGGTGAATGTGCTGATGGGCATGGCGGGCGTGCCGCTGAGCGTGAACCAGTTGCAGGACCTGGGGGTGCGCCGTATCAGTGTTGGTTCGTCGCTGGCCCGTGCTGCACTCGGGGCCTTGCACCGGGCCGCGCTGGAAATTCGTGATGAGGGCACGTTCGGCTATGGTGAGCAGGCACTGCCGTTCGCTCAGCTCAACGACCTGTTTCGCCGCTGATGAGGGCAGTGCTGGCGCTGTTGGCCGGCCTGCTGCTATTGGCGGGCCTGGCCTGGCACCTCGGCTGGCGCCTGCCTGGCGCATGGAACCCGTGGGCGCCGCTGGACGTGCGCCAGCCGCCCAACCTGCTGACGCCGTACAAGCTTTCGCGCTTGCGCGATGACCCGGCGTTGTGCCGTCAAGCGCTTGAAACCAGCCAACTGCGCTACCGGGCACAAGCTGACAGTCAGGCTTCGGCCGACTGCCCGCTGCAAAATATCTGGCGCATTGACGGCGGCCAGGCGCGGCTCAGCAGCAGCTTCCTGGCCAGTTGCCCGTTGGCGGTGGCCTATGCGCTGTTCGAGAAGCATGGGTTGCAACCGGTGGCGCAGCGGTTACTGGGCCAACCCGTGGCGCAAGTCGATCACCTGGGCAGCTTTGCCTGCCGCAATGTCTACCACCGCAAGCAAGGCCGCTTGAGCCAGCACGCGACGGCCAATGCGCTGGATATAAGCGGTTTCCGCTTGCAGGACGGTCAGCGCATCGTGCTGGCGCGTGACTGGCAGGCGGGTGGGCAGAGGGCGGAGTTCTTGCGTCAGGTGCAGCAGGCGGCTTGCAAGAGTTTCAGCACGGTGCTTGGCCCGGACTACAACGCCGCGCACCGTAATCACTATCACATGGACATGGGGCGCTGGCAGATCTGCCGTTAGCCTCAGGCGTGAACGCGCACATTGTTCAGCACCACCGGGCGCGCCCAGTGCATGTCGAACTCCAGGTCGTTCTGCTGCTTGGCCAGGGTGGCATGGTCGAACGGCTCGGGTGCTGGGTCCAGCAGGTTGGTCTCGAACTCGGCGATGGGCAGGAACAGCGAGCGCGGAGCAGGGCCTGGGCCGGGCTCGGCAAGCGGTTGGCCCTGGTTCATCACGACGGGGCGCAGCCAGCTGTTGTTGATGTCCAGCTGGCGTTGCTGCTCGATCAGCTCGATGGCGCTGAACGGCTCGGGGGCCGGTGGCAGCAACTTGGCTTCAAGCTCTGCCTTGGGCAGGAACAGCGGTTCGGGTGGTGCCACCACGGTGTCTTGCACCGGGCAGGCGCGCTGGGCGTCGATCATGGCCAGCGCACGCGCACCGCCGACGGGTTCGCCGCTGTGCTGGTCGTATTGCGCGAACGACTGGCTGACGCTGTCTACCGGCTCTTCCTGTTGCTCGGCCATGGCCCGGGCAAAAAAATCCTGCCACAGGTGGCTGACGCCCCCGAGTGCCTGGGTGTTGTGCTGACTGTAGTTGCCGACTGGCGACAAATAGGTCAAGCCGATGGGAAGAGTATCTGACATGGCAGTCGCGCGCGTTGTGCTCTGGCAGAATAGCGGGATATTGCCTGTATCGGCTGTGACGGCCGATACATTAATGGCGGGGTTCAATTTTCAGGTGTATGTGATGGAAGAGCAGGGCACAGGTATCCGGGTCGAGGCGTTGTCGGCTGAATTTGCGGCGCAAGCCGCTGCGTGGGCTGAGCGCCTGGAGCTGCCGCTGCACGACGAGGCCGCTGATTTCGCCGTGCAGGTTGGCGCTGATGGCTTGCAGATTCAACAGTTGGGGCCCCAGGCGCCTGGGCCGGTGCGGGTGGACTTCGTTGAAGGCCAGGCCGCGCACCGGCGCCAGTTTGGCGGTGGCAACGGGCAAATGATCGCCAAGGCCGTGGGCATTGCCCAAGGCGTGCGGCCACAAGTGCTGGACGCCACGGCGGGGCTGGGCAAGGACGCGTTCGTACTGGCCAGCCTGGACTGCCAGATGACCCTGATCGAACGCCAGCCGCTGATTGCCGCGCTGCTGGAGGATGGCCTGGCACGGGCTCGCGCGGATGAAGAAGTGGGGGCGATCGTCGGGCGCATGCGCCTGCTGACCGGCAACGCCATCGAGCGCATGCGCGCCTGGGAAGGCGAGCCACCACAGGTGATCTACCTCGACCCGATGTTCCCGCACCGGGACAAGAGTGCGCTGGTGAAAAAAGAAATGCGCGTATTCCGGCCGTTGGTGGGTGATGACCTGGATGCCCCGGCCCTGCTCGAAGCAGCCTTGGCGCTGGCCAGCCACCGGGTGGTGGTGAAGCGCCCGCGCAAGGCGCCGATCATCGACGGGCCGAAGCCCAGCCATAGCCTGGAAGGCAAGTCGAGCCGGTATGACATTTACCCGAAGAAAGCGCTGAAAGCCTGATTCCTGAAATCTGACCGGCAAGCGCGGTCGTTGTAGGAGCGGCCTTGTGTCGCGAAAGGGCTGCAACGCAGCCCCAGGATTTTGGCGCTCACGCGAAAATTGCCGGGGCCGCTTTGCGGCCCTTTCGCGACACAAGGCCGCTCCTACAGTGATTGCATCGCCTGACAGCTTTACGTTCTACCTGTGGGGGCCGGCTTGCCAGCGATAGGCTCAGTACAGTCAGCCTGCTGCCTCAGGGTTTGAATGCCCGCAAGAACACCCCTACCACCTCGCGCACATGCGCCTCGGCTTCATCCCCTTCCAGTGGTGCTGCGCACCCCAGTAGCAAGCGGTAATCCGGGGCACCCTTGACCAGGCAGAAAAAGTGCTCCGCCGCTCGCAACGGGTTGTCGACGCGCAGCAGCCCGCGCTCATGTGCGCCGCGCAGCAGCGCTTCCATCCCGGCCAGCACACGCTTGGGTCCGGCTTCGTAGAAGTACTCGCCAAAACTCGGGTCCAGGCTGCCCTGGGCCATGATCAGGCGGCTGAGCTTGACCGCCTCGTCACTGCTGATCAGCGCCTGGAAGCCACGGGCAATGGTCAGCAGCACTTCGTCCACCGGTGCCCCCTCGGGGTACTCGAACAGCAGGTCTGGCAGCTGGATCTGGCAGGTGGCCATGACCGCCGAGCAGAACAGGGTCTGCTTGTCGGTGAAGTGGCTGTACACGGTAAGTTTTGAAACACCTGCCGCCGCAGCGACCGCATCCATGCTGGTGTTGGCGTAGCCAAGGCTGAGGAACAGCGTCTTGGCCGCTTCGAGAATCGCCTCGCGCTTGGCCAGGTCCTTGGGCCGGCCCGGGCCGATGGGTGCGTCGTTGGACATTGTGGTCTGCATCTGGTTGAAGAATCACCATCTTAACGGGTCAAGCGCGATCCGGCTAAAACCCGGTCACATTGCCTGCTGTCCGCCAGCCGACAGTTGATCGACAGTGATGTCGTCGTTCAGGCACCAGGTTGTTGTGTTTTTAAATAAATTACTGATTTATAAGCATTATTTTGTTGGCATGAATCGTGTTGATAGAGCATCAAGGGTGCCTGACAAGGGTGCCGAGCCTATTGAACAGGAGTCCCCATGCCACGTGAAATTCGTTTGAACGCCTTCGAGATGAACTGTGTCGGCCATCAGTCGCCCGGCCTGTGGCGCCACCCCAAGGACCGCGCTTGGCAATACAAGGACCTGGACTACTGGACCGACCTGGCCAAGCTGCTGGAACGCGGCAAGTTCGACGGTGTGTTCATCGCCGACGTGATCGGCATCTACGATGTGCTGGGCGGCAATGGCGACGCGGCCATCCGTCAGGCGGCCCAGGTGCCGGTGAACGACCCCTTGGCCCTGATCACCCCGATGGCACTGGTGACCGAGCACCTTGGTTTCGGCCTGACCGCCTCGCTCACCTTCGAGCACCCGTACCCGTTCGCCCGTCGGTTATCGACCCTGGATCACCTGACCAAGGGCCGCATCGGCTGGAACATCGTCACGTCTTACCTCGACAGCGGTGCACGCAACCTGGGACAGAAGGCGCTGAGCGACCATGATGCTCGCTACGACTACGCCGACGAGTACCTGGAGGTGCTGTACAAGCTGTTCGAGGGCAGCTGGGAGGACGGTGCGGTGGTGCGCGACCGCGAGACCGGCCTGTTCACCGACCCGCGCAAAGTCCACGAGATCCGTCATCAGGGCAAGCACTTCCAGGTTCCGGGCATACACCTGTGCGAACCGTCCCCGCAACGCACTCCCGTGCTGTATCAGGCAGGGGCGTCCAGCCGTGGTAAAAACTTCGCCGCGGGCCACGCCGAGTGCGTGTTCGTCGCCGCGCCCTCCAAGGTCATCCTGAAAAAGACCGTGGCCGACATTCGTCGCCGGGCCGCCGAGGCAGGGCGCGATCCGCGCAAGGTGCTGATCTTCAACATGCAGACGGTGATAGTCGACGAAACCGACGCCAAGGCCCAAGCCAAATGGCAGGAGTTGAAAAGCTACGCCAGCTACGAAGGCGCCCTGGCGCTGATTTCAGGCTGGACCGGCATCGACTTCAGCGAGTACCAGCCCGATCAGGTGCTGGAGCATATCCACACCAATGCCATCCAATCGGCTGTGGAGGCGTTTTCCACCGCCGACCCGAACAAGCAGTGGACGGTGCAGGAACTGGCCGACTGGGTCGGCATTGGCGGCTTTGGCCCGCTGATCGTCGGCAGTGCGCAAACTGTGGCGGATGAACTGCAGGCCTGGGTCGAAGAAACCGATGTCGATGGCTTCAACCTGACCTATGCCCTGGCCCACGAAACCTTCCGCGATGTGGTCGAGCTGCTGGTGCCCGAGCTGCAGCAACGTGGCGCCTACAAGACCGAGTACCGCCCCGGCACCCTGCGCGAGAAACTGTTCGGCGACGGCCCACGGCTGCCGGCCAGCCACCCGGCCGCTGGCTACCGCGACCTTGCCCGTCAAGCCGAACCTGTCTGAAATACCCGGGGCTGCGCAGCAGCCCCAGTCGATGACTCAGGACTGCTTGGCACCCCCACCAATCTGCCATACATACGGTGGTTCGGTACCGTTCACCTGCCAGTCGCCGATAATCCGCTCCTTGTAGATCACCGGGTTGTGTGAAGCCGCCGTGCGGGCGTTGCGCCAGTGGCGGTCGAGCTGGCGGCTGGTGCTGGTGGTGGAAGCGCCCAAGGCATTGAACAGGTCGCTGGTGGCGCGCAGTACCAGATCGATGGTGGCCACTTGCGCCTGGGCCGATTCCAGCTCGGCAACCACATTGGCCTGCTGCTCAGCGGCCGAATCATTGGCGAAGCGTGCCAGGTAGGCCTGCTGGATGGCCTCGGCGGCACGCAGGGTCGCAGCTTCGGCGGCATACACCTGGCCCGAGGCCTTGCCGATCACTTGCAGCACCTGTGGGTCCTGGCTGACGGCAGCACCGTTGCCATGGCTGAATACCCGTGTGCGCTTGCTGGTTTCCTGGCCGAAGTCGCGCACGGCTGCACGCCCGGAGCCGGTGATCACCGCCAGCAGCACCAGTTGGTAGAACGCGGTCTGGTATTTGAAACGGGTGGCGAAATCGATGATGTTCTCTTCCTCGACCACGGCATTTTCAAACACCGAAGTACCGCTGCCGGTGGTGCGCTGGCCGAAGCCGTCCCAATCATCGTTCTGGCGGATACCGGGCTGCTGAGTGCGGATGGCAGCGATTACATCGGCGCCGGTGTCCTCGCGCCGGGCGAACAGGTCGATCCAGTCGGAGAACAGGCTGCCAGTGCTGTAGTACTTGGTGCCGTTGACTACCCACTGCTCACCCAGGCGCGAAACGCGGGTGATGACATCGCCAATCTTCACTGCGCCGATCTCGGTCCAGGCACAACCCACCAGGTCACCGGCGACAAAACGCTGGAACCAGACATCCTGCGGTGCGCTGGCGTGGGCATTGAGGCGGTCTTCGACGAAGGCGAAATGGCCGCGCAGGGCCTGGGGCACGTTGGAGTCGGCTTCGGCCAGCTCGATCAGCAACTGGAACAACTGCGGCAAGGATGCCCCGCCACCGCCATGCTCGATCGGCACGCGCACGGCGCCAAAGCCGGCCTCCTTCAGCCACTGGATAGGTGCATGGGGCAAGGTACGGTTGCGCTCGCGCTCCACGCTGCTATCGGCAATGCGGGTGAAGATGGGCCTGAAGCGTGCGGCAAGCGTGGCGTAGTCGGTGCCGTTGGCGGGGACGGGCAGGTGTTGTTCGAGGGCAGTCATCGGAATACTCCAGGTACATGAAGGAGGGGTATGTACCCGGTGATTGCACAGGTCGTGCCGAGCGCTGAAACGCACGGGGGCCGGGGTTTGCGGCGTGTTTCGCAGTTTGCGGGCTGTGGCGGGACAGGGCAAGTTGTTGATTGGCTGTGGGCCGAACAACAGCGGGTAGCGGTTGGAAAAGCGCCAGGATTTCTTTGTAACGCTGGCTTCACGCCATCGCTCGGCTGACTTAATATACCCGCCAGTACAAATATTCGAAGTGCCCACCGCGAAAGGATTCATCATGTTGCGCCATGCCTTGTCCATCGCCTTGCCCGCCGCCGCCGTGCTGTTTCTGGCGGCGTGCGGCCAGGAAGCCGCCCCACCTGCCGCGCCCCGCCCGGCGCTGGTGGTGCAGCCGCAGCCGGCCGCAGCCGCTGCCGACAGTTACCCCGGTGAAGTGCGTGCGCGCTTCGAGCCGGAGCTGGCTTTCCGCATTGGCGGCAAGGTCAGCAAGCGCTTGGTCGAAGAGGGCCAGCGGGTCAAGGCCGACCAGCCGCTGGCCGAACTGGACCCGCAAGACGTGCGCTTGCAATTGGAAGCCAACCGCGCCCAGATGGCGGCCGCCGAGGCCAACCTGTCGCTGGTGCGTGCCGAGCGCGACCGCTACCAGAAGCTGCTGGAGCGGCAGATGGTCAGCCACTCGCAGTACGACAATGCCGAAAACCTCTACCGTGCAGGCCTTGCCCGCTTGAAGCAGGCCAAGGCCGAGTTCGACGTGGCCGGCAACCAGGCCGAGTACGCCGTGCTGCGTGCGCCACAGGCCGGGGTGATTGCCAAGCGCCAGGTTGAAGTGGGCCAGGTGGTCGCCGCCGGGCAGACCGTGTTCACCCTCGCCGCCGATGGCGAGCGGGAAGTGGCCATCGGCCTGCCGGAGCAGCAGTTCGCCCGCTTTGCCGTGGGCCAACCGGTAAGCGTGGAGCTGTGGTCGCACCCGCAGGAGCGTTTCCAGGGGCGCATCCGCGAGCTGTCACCGGCTGCCGACCCGCGTTCGCGCACCTTCGCGGCGCGTATCGCCTTTGCCACGGCGGCCACACCGGCCGAGCTGGGCCAGAGCGCCCGGGTGTTCATTGCCCATGAAGGCCAGATCCCGCTGGCGGTACCGCTGTCGGCTGTGACGGCGGAAAACGGCCAGGCCTACGTGTGGCGGGTGAACAAGGACAGCCGCCTGGAGCGGGCAGTGGTGCGCTTGGGCGCCTACGGCAGCGACAGCGTACCGGTGCTCGAGGGCCTTGCCCCCGGCGACTGGGTGGTTGCCGCCGGTGGCCATGTACTGCGCGAGGGCCAGGCGGTACGGCCTGTGGACCGCAGCAACCGTGTAGTGAACCTGACGGCCAAGGAGTAAGTCCCGATGGGTTTCAACCTTTCTGCCTGGGCGCTGCGCAACCGCCAGATCGTCCTGTTCCTGATGATTTTGCTGGCGGCCATTGGCGCCATGTCCTACACCAAGCTCGGCCAGAGCGAGGATCCGCCGTTCACCTTCAAGGCCATGGTCATTCGCACCCTGTGGCCCGGCGCCACCGCCGAAGAAGTGTCGCGCCAGGTGACCGAGCGTATTGAGAAGAAGCTGATGGAAACCGGCGAGTACGAGAAGATTGTCTCGTTCTCCCGCCCCGGCGAATCGCAGGTCACCTTCATGGCCCGCGACTCGTTGCATTCCAAGGACATCCCCGAGCTGTGGTACCAGATCCGCAAGAAGGTCGCGGACATCCGCCACACCTTGCCGCCGGAAATCCAGGGCCCGTTCTTCAACGATGAATTCGGCACCACCTTCGGCAATATCTATGCGTTGACTGGCGAGGGCTTCGACTATGCGGTGCTCAAGGACTACGCCGACCGTATCCAGATCCAGCTGCAACGGGTCAAGGACGTGGGCAAGGTCGAGCTGATCGGCCTGCAGGACGAGAAAGTCTGGATCGAGCTGTCCAACCTCAAGCTGGCCACCTTGGGCGTGCCGCTGGAAGCCGTGCAGAAGGCGTTGCAAGAGCAGAACGCGGTGAGCACCGCCGGCTTCTTCGAGACGCCCAGCGAGCGCCTGCAGCTGCGCGTGAGCGGGCGATTCGACAGCGTCGAGCAGATCCGCCAGTTCCCTATTCGCGTGGGTGACCGCACCTTCCGCATCGGCGATGTGGCCGAGGTGCACCGTGGCTTCAACGACCCGCCCGCGCCGCGCATGCGCTTCATGGGCGAGGATGCCATTGGCCTGGCGGTGTCGATGAAAGACGGCGGCGATATCCTGGTACTGGGCAAGGCCCTGGAAGGTGAGTTCGAACGCCTGGCGCACAACCTGCCGGCCGGTATGGAGCTGCGCAAGGTCTCGGACCAGCCGGCGGCGGTGAAGGCCGGCGTGGGGGAGTTCGTCCAGGTGTTGGCCGAGGCGCTGGTCATCGTGCTGCTGGTGAGTTTCTTCTCGCTGGGCCTGCGCACCGGCCTGGTGGTGGCGCTGGCCATCCCGCTGGTGCTGGCCATGACCTTTGCCGCCATGCATTACTTTGGCATCGGCCTGCACAAGATCTCCCTCGGTGCGCTGGTGCTGGCCCTGGGCCTGCTGGTGGACGATGCGATCATTGCCGTGGAGATGATGGCGATCAAGATGGAGCAGGGCTACGACCGCCTTAAAGCGGCCAGTTATGCCTGGACCAGCACGGCCTTCCCGATGCTCACCGGCACCCTGATCACGGCGGCAGGTTTTCTGCCGATTGCCACGGCGGCCTCCAGCACCGGCGAATACACCCGGTCGATCTTCCAGGTGGTCACTATTGCGTTGCTGGCCTCGTGGGTGGCGGCCGTGGTGTTCGTGCCGTACCTGGGCGAGCGCCTGCTGCCAGACCTGGCCAAGCTGCATGCCGCGCGCCACGGCAAGGACGGCCACGCGCCAGACCCTTACGCCACGCCGTTCTACCAGCGTGTGCGGCGGGTGGTGGAGTGGTGTGTACGGCGGCGCAAGACGGTGATTCTGCTGACCGTTGCCGCCTTTGTCGGCAGCATCGTGCTGTTCCGCTTTGTGCCCCAGCAGTTTTTCCCGGCATCCGGGCGCCCGGAGTTGATGGTTGACCTGAAGCTGGCCGAAGGCGCTTCGCTGGCCAATACCGCAGAGCGGGTCAAGCAGTTGGAGGCGCTGCTCAAGCAGCAGGACGGCATCGACAATTATGTGGCCTATGTGGGCACCGGTTCACCGCGCTTCTACCTGCCGCTGGACCAGCAACTGCCGGCAGCCAGCTTTGCCCAGTTCGTGGTGCTGGCCAAGTCGATGGAAGACCGCGAGCGCCTGCGCAGCTGGCTGATCGACACCGTGGACCAGCAGTTCCCAGACTTGCGTGCCCGGGTCACGCGCCTGGAAAACGGCCCACCCGTGGGCTACCCAGTGCAGTTCCGGGTCACCGGCGAACACATCGAGAAGGCCCGTGCCTTGGCCAGGGAAGTGGCTGACAAGGTGCGTGAGAACCCGCATGTGGTGAACGTGCATCTGGATTGGGAGGAGCCGAGCAAGGCCGTGTTCCTTGAAATCGACCAGGACCGTGCCCGCGCCCTGGGCGTGAGTACCGCGCACCTGGCGAGCTTCCTGCAGAGTTCGCTGATCGGCAGCACGGTCAGTCAGTACCGCGAGGACAATGAGCTGATCGAGATCCTGCTGCGCGGCACCCTGCAGGAACGCAGCGAACTGGGCAACCTCGGCAGCCTGGCGCTGCCCACCGACAACGGCCAGAGCGTGGCCCTGTCGCAGGTAGCGACCCTGCAGTACGGCTTTGAAGAAGGCATTATCTGGCACCGCAACCGCTTGCCGACGGTGACCGTGCGCGCCGATATCTACGACAAGGAGCAGCCGGCCACACTGGTGAAACAGATTCTGCCGACCCTGCAGGACATCCGTGCCAAGCTGCCCGATGGTTACCTGCTGGAAGTGGGTGGCACGGTTGAAGACGCCGAGCGTGGGCAGAAGTCGGTGAACGCCGGCATGCCGTTGTTCGTGGTGGTGGTGCTAAGCCTGCTGATGATCCAGTTGCGCAGCTTCTCGCGCACGGTGATGGTGTTCCTCACCGCGCCGCTGGGGCTGATTGGCGTGACCCTGTTCCTGCTGGTGTTCCGCCAGCCGTTCGGCTTTGTCGCCATGCTCGGCACCATTGCCCTGGCGGGGATGATCATGCGCAACTCGGTGATCCTGGTGGACCAGATCGAGCAGGACATCGCGGCGGGGATGGAGCGTTGGCAGGCGATCATCGAGGCCACGGTGCGGCGCTTCCGGCCAATCGTGCTGACCGCGTTGGCGGCGGTGCTGGCGATGATCCCGTTGTCGCGCAGTGTGTTCTACGGGCCGATGGCGGTGGCGATCATGGGCGGTTTGATCGTGGCCACGGTGCTGACGCTGTTGTTCCTGCCGGCGTTGTATGCGGCGTGGTTCAGGGTGAAAAAGGGCTGAAGGCGCGGGGGAGGGCATAGCCCTCCCCCTGGGCCGTCACAGGGCGCCGAAGACCTTCTTGGCCAGGCTGGTAGCCGCCTGCGCCGGGTTCTGGCGAATGCTCTGCTCCTGCTTGCCAATCATCTCGAACAGGCCATCCAGCGCCTTTTCGGTCACGTAGTTCTCAATGCTGGCGCTCTTGGCGTCGACCACGCCCAGTGCCACCGCCTGCCCGGCAAAGTTGTTGTACTGCTGGGCCAGGCCGACCTTGTCGGTCGCCTGCTTGACGATTGGCAGGAACTTGGCGCGGATCTGCTCGCGGCTGCTCTTGTTCAGGTACTGGGTGGCCGAGTCGTCACCACCGCTGAGAATGCCCTTGGCATCGGTCACGCTCATGTTCTTCACGGCATCCACCAAAATCGCCTGGGCCTGCGGCACGGCGGCTTCGGCGGCCTTGTTCATGCTGGCTTCAAGGGCATCGACCTGTTCACCTTTGCCGAACATCTTCATGGCCTTGGCCGCTTTGCCCAGGTTGCCAGGCAATTCGATGCGCACGTCGGGGTTGTTGCTGAAGCCACCTGGGGTGCTCAACTGCTTGACGGCGAGCTGTGCGCCTTGGGTCAGGGTATCTTTCAGGCCGCCAGTGGCGTCTTTCTGGCTCAGGTCGCCCAGCGACAAGGCCAGGGCGCTGGCCGACAGCAGCAGGCCGGCGCACAGGGTAGTGAAGCGCAGGGAAGTGCGGATCATGAAGCTTTCCTTGTAAACGGATGAATACGGGTATCAGCGAATCGGGTCGACTTTGATACGTACCGATTGTGGGTCACTGCCGTCGAGCGCGACACCATGGTGTTCGGTATTGATGAACAGCAGCTTTCCATCCAGCTCGATGCGCGCGCTTACCGCGTAGCGGTGGCCAGGTTTGACCTGGGCCGGGTCGTAGGTGAGGTGGAACGGCAACGGTACGTTGCCTTTGACCGGGCCGGCCTGGCGGGCCAGGGTTACGGCGGGTGCGTCCATCAGCGACACGTCCTGCAGTTCCACGCTCAGGGTGGCGGCAGGTGGCAGGGCGATACGCTGCAGGTAGAAGACTTCACCGTCCAGGCTGGCCTGGTTGGATGGGGTTTGGCTGGAACAGGCTGCGAGCAGGGATGCGCAACACAGCATAAAGAGCTTTTTCATGGTATCTCCGAAGTCCTTGGCGTTGGCTTGTGGCCAACCCCAGGGACTGTAGCGGATTTTCCCGACGGATAAAGCCTCAGATGGTCGAAGATTCCAGCCCGTCGTCACGGTGCAGGGCCACCTGGCGGATCGACAGGCGCAATTCGGCCGACAGCACACGCTTGGCCACGCCCTCGGCCAGCTCGCCGAGCTTGTCGTGATACCCCAGCTTGCCTTGTGTGTCGGTGTGCAGCACGCCTTGCTGCAGCAGGGTCTGGATGAAGTGGCGGAACAGCGTCTTGTCGAAGAATTCCGGGGCGTTCAAGCCATGCAAAATCGACAGGCGCTGGGCCATCATCACGCACAGGTCTTCCAGCGCTTCGGCGCTGAGGCTGTTCTGCCCGCTGTTGATCAGCAGCGAAGTGGCCATGTAGAAGCGCTGCAGGGTCTGGGTGATAGTGCGGGCGAGCAGGGTTAGTAGCACGAACTGCCGCGAGCTTGGCGCCGGGCGTACGTACACGTCGTTCTCCTGGCGTAGCAGGCCTTGCTCGACCAGCGCGGCCAGCCATTGGTCGATGACCTCGTCCAGCTGCTCCGGCGCCCAGCGCAGGAACAGCTCGGCCTGCAGGTAGGGGTAAAGCGCGTGCACATACTGGCCCAGCAGTTCGCGGCTCATGCGCGAGCTGCTGAGGAAGAAGCTGGCCAGCAGCGCCGGCAGGGCGAAGATGTGCAGCACGTTGTTGCGGTAATAGGTCATCAGTACCGCATTGCCTTCATCCAGGAAGAGGATGCGGCCCAGGGCGTCCTTCTGCTCAGCCACCAGGTTCATGCTGCGCACGTGTTCGATCAGCGCCTGGCCGTCGCCATCGGGCAAGGTGGTGTGCGGCGAGTAGGGCACCTGGCGCAGCAGGGCCAGGTACAGGTCGAGCACGCGGGTCAGGGCGCGCTCGTCCAGGGCCAGGCGGCTGGTGGACAGCAAAGCCAGGGCCACCAGGTTGACCGGGTTGATGGCGGCCGCCTCGTTGAGGTGACGGGCCACGGTTTCACCCAGGCGGGTGGTGGTGGCGTTGAGCCAATCCGGGCGGTACTGCGGGCCGTGATCCTGTTCGCGCCAGCCGGGCTGCTGCTGGTCGAGGAAACCGGCCAGGCGGATCGGTTCGCCGAAGTTGACGTAGACCTGGCCAAAGCGCTGCTTGAGTGCACCGAACACCTTGAAGATGTCGAGCACCGATTCTTTCTTCTTGCTGGCGCCGCGCAGTTCGCCCAGGTAGGTGCGGCCTTCGAGCACGCGCTCGTAGCCGATGTACACCGGCACGAACACGATTGGCGTACGTGACGAACGCAGGAAGCTGCGCAGGGTAATGGCCAGCATCCCGGTGCGCGGCTGCAGCATGCGCCCGGTACGCGAGCGGCCGCCTTCGACGAAGTACTCGACCGGGAAGCCCTTGGTGTACAGGGTGTGCAGGTACTCGTTGAACACCGCCGTGTAAAGCGGGTTGCCCTTGAAGGTGCGGCGCATGAAGAACGCGCCACCGCGGCGCAGCAGGTTGCCCACCACTGGCATGTTGAGGTTGATGCCCGCAGCCACGTGCGGCGGGGTGAGGCCGTTGCGGAACAGCAGGTACGACAGCAGCAGGTAATCGATGTGGCTGCGGTGGCACGGCACGTAGATCACTTCGTGGCCGGGGGCTATGCCCTGAACCTGTTCGATGTGGTTGACCTTGATGCCGTCGTAGATCTTGTTCCAGAACCAGCTGAGTACCACTTCGAGAAAGCGTATGACGGTGTAGGTGTAGTCCGAGGCGATTTCGTTGCCGTAGCGCAGTGCCTGGGCTTCGGCCTTGGCAAGCGGCAGGTTTTCTCGCTGGGCCTCGTCGGCGATGGCCTGGCGCACCAGTGGCGCGTGAACCAACCCCTTGACCAGGTTGCGCCGGTGCGAGATGTCCGGGCCGATGACGGCAGTCTTGAGGTTGCGAAAATGCACGCGCATCAGGCGCTGGGCCATGCGCACGGTGCGCGCGTGGCCTTTGTTGTGCTGCACCAGTTCACGCAGGTGGATCGGCGCGGAGAACTGCACCCGAGTCTTGCGCCCCAGAATCAGTACGGTCAGCAGCCGGCGCAGGCGCCCGGTCACCGCCCAGCTGTCGGCGAACAGCAGCTTCCATGGGCTGGATTCGCTGGCCGGGGTCTGCCCCCAGAACACGCTGACTGGAATGATCTGCGCATCTTCTTCGGCATGCTGGCTGACCGCCGCCACCAGGCGCTCAAGCGTAGGCGGGGCACCACTTTTGTCCTGGCGCCCGAGCCAGTCCGGGTCGGGGGTCAGGTAGAAGAACGCGGCCGGCTCTTGCAGTGGGCCGACGGCTACCGGCAGCACCGGGCGCGGCAGCCCCGCCTTGGTGCATTCGTGGTCGAGCACGGCCAGGTCGGTGAGCGACGGCGAGGGCAGGGCATAGAACACTGGCCGGCTGCGGTCGAGGTTGAGGGTCATGGAAGACTGGTTGATGGTCTCGGAGCGCACCCACAGGTACAACAGGCGACGCAGGCCGCCGAAGATCAGGCGGTGCAGGGGGGAACGGGTCATGGGGTGTGTGCCCTGGGTGTGATTTTCAGGTGAGTATCCAGCTATTTAGTCTGCCGTATCGGCGTAAGTTCAGCAAAAATCGGCCAACTGCGGGACCGTCATCAATTTTTTTTGTTCTGTGTCATATACTCGGCCTGCCACTTGCAGGATATTTCAGCAAGCGGCGTTGGCACGGGGCAGGTCGCCTCATGCCTGCAAGGCGATCTTCACAATAAAAAACCGGAGTAGTTCAGATGTCGTCTCGTGAGACTGGGAATGTAAAGTGGTTCAACGATGCCAAGGGTTATGGCTTCATTCAGCGCGAAGGTGGTGCGGATGTATTCGTCCACTATCGGGCGATCCGCGGTGAGGGGCATCGTACCCTGGTCGAAGGGCAGCGGGTGGAATACGCCTGCGTGCAGGGCCAGAAAGGCCTGCAAGCCGAAGACGTAGTGGGCCTCTGAGCCTTTTGCGGTAGGCCTCAAGCTGCAAGTTGACCGTGTAACTTGCAGCCTGAAGCAACCTGTTTCAGCTGGTACGCCAGGTGATTTCCTCTTCACCATCGGCACTGATGCGGACCCAGCGGTCGGCATCTTCTTCCCCGTCTTCCTCGACCCAGCCACCCGGCGCGCAGCGTACTTCCACACCGAGTGCGGCGAATGCGGCGTGGGCGCAGGCCACGTCATCAGCCCACGGCGTCTGGTCGCTTTCCAAGTAAAGGCTGTTCCATTTCCCTACAGCCTTGGGTAACCAGGTGACCGGAATGTTACCGGCCCGACATTTGAAGGTATGGCCTTTCTGCTGCCATTCGCTGCACGGGCCGATTGCCTGGGTGAGCCACTCGGCAATCTGCTTGTGGTCGACGTCGGCGTCCTTCAGGTAGATCTCGATATCAGGTTGGCGCATAAAGGGCTCCGGGTGTGCTCAGTCTTGGCGCACGAAATAGTCATAACGCATGGAAACCGTAACTTCGAACGGCTCGGGCTGGTCGATCACCCGGGCACGTTTTTCGGCGCTGGCGCGCCAGCCGTGCGGGGTCATGGCCAGCAGGTCGGCGCGGGCCTTGGGCGCAGCCAGGCTCAGGCGGAACTCGAGGGTTTCGCTGTGGGCATGGGCCATGCCTTCAGGGATCAAGGCCAGGTGTTTGTCGTCGGCGTAAGGGCGCACTTCATCGTAGAGCACTTCGCGCAGTTCCATC
Source organism: Pseudomonas sp. LFS074 (assembly GCF_047978165.1). NCBI lineage: Bacteria > Pseudomonadati > Pseudomonadota > Gammaproteobacteria > Pseudomonadales > Pseudomonadaceae > Pseudomonas > Pseudomonas sp. LFS074. Next base: position 1,252,947 of record NZ_JBFPFV010000001.1, read on the forward strand.
AGGTGGCCGCTGGTCGGTCCGACCCGCATCAGCCCACCGCCAGGGCTGAGCAGGCGCTTGGCCTCGGCCCAGTCCAGCGGGCTGAACACACTGGCGATGAACTGGCAGCTGGCGTCGGCCAGCGGCACACGGGCCATGCTGGCGACCATCCAGGTGACTTCCGGTGCACGGCGGCAGGCACGCTTGACCGCTTCGCGGGAAATGTCCAGTGCATAACCGTCGGCGGCCGGCAGGGCCTGGGCGAGCTGCGCGGTGTAGTAACCCTCGCCGCAGCCAATGTCCAGCCAGGCGCCAGGTTGACGCTCGGCAGCCAGCTCGGCCAGGCGACGGGCGACCGGCGCGTAGTGGCCACCGTCGAGGAAGTCGCGGCGGGCCTCGACCATAGCCTGGTTGTCACCTGGGTCGCGGCTGTTCTTGTGCTGCACCGGCAGCAGGTTCAGGTAACCCTGGCGGGCGCGGTCGAAGCGGTGGCCTGCCGGGCACGCCACACCGTTGTCGACTTGCGCCAGGGGCGCCTGGCAAAGAGGGCAGGCGAGCATCAGGCGAGCAACCGGACCAGGGTCTGGTAGTAGATCTCGGTCAGCAGGTCGAGGTCGCTGGCCAGGATCCGCTCGTCCACCTGGTGAATGGTGGCATTGACCGGGCCCAGTTCGACCACCTGGGTACCCATGGTGGCGATGAAGCGACCATCGGAAGTGCCACCGCTGGTGGACGGCTGAGTGTCGCGCCCGGTGACGCCCTTGATGCTGGACGCTACCGCGTCGAGCAGTTCGCCCGGTTCGGTGAGGAATGGCAGGCCCGACAGTGCCCAGTCGATCGACCAGTCCAGTTCATGCTTGTCGAGAATCGCCGACACCCGCGCCTGCAGGCCTTCGACGGTGGACTCGGTGGAGAAGCGGAAGTTGAACAGCGCGGTCAGCTCGCCCGGGACCACGTTGGTAGCGCCGGTACCGGAATTGAGGTTGGAGATCTGGAAGCTGGTGGGTGGGAAGAATGCGTTGCCTTCATCCCAGTGCTCGGCGGCCAGTTCTGCCAGCGCCGGGGCGGCGAGGTGGATCGGGTTGCGTGCCAGGTGCGGGTAAGCCACATGGCCCTGCTTGCCGCGCACGGTCAGTTTGGCGCCCAGCGAGCCACGGCGGCCGTTTTTCACCACATCACCCAGCAGGGTAGTGCTGGACGGTTCGCCGACAATGCACCAGTCCAGGCGCTCGTTACGCGCTTTCAGGCGCTCGACCACTGCCTTGGTGCCGTGGTGGGCCGGGCCTTCTTCGTCGCTGGTGATCAGGAACGCGACCTTGCCGCGGTGGTTGGGGTAGTCCTGCACGAAGCGCTCGCTGGCGATCACCATGGATGCCAGGCTGCCCTTCATGTCGGCGGCGCCTCGGCCGCAGAGCATGCCGTCGGCGTCGATCAGTGCTTCGAACGGTTCATGCTGCCATTGCTGCACCGGGCCGGTGGGCACTACGTCGGTGTGGCCGGCGAAACACAGAACCGGGCCGTCCTGGCTGCCGTGGGTGGCCCAGAAGTTGTCGACGTCTTCAATGCGCATTGGTTCCAGCTCGAAGCCCACGGCGCCCAGGCGGTTCATCATCTGCGCCTGGCAGTCGGCGTCGACGGGGGTGACCGAGGGACGGCGGATCAGGTCGCAGGCCAGTTGAAGGGTAGGCGAGAGCTCGGCAGGCGCCGTCATGGTAAATCTCCGAAAGCAGGGCAAGGCAGGCAAGGAGCGGTAGTTTAAAGCAAAACCTATGTGTGAAGCGTGTGGTGTCGATTGATCGCAACAGAACGCTTGCCTTGAGGGGAGGTATTTCACGCTGAATACGCAGTGCGGGTGGGGGTAGGTTGCATCGGCCCCTAGAGGGTCAACCAACTCGTATCGAAAGGTAGAAGAGCGCTATGAATATCAAGCAGTGGATTGCCATGGGTATGGCACTGGGATGCAGTACAGCCGTGTTCGCCAATACTACAGATGTCATCGTCAGCGGAGTGATCAAGCCAAGTGCATGCACGCCGTCGCTCAGCGGAGGCGGAACGTTCGACTTTGGTGTCATCACGGCTGCCGAGCTCAGAGAGGATCGCGTGACCCGGTTCAAATCGCAGCCCCAGCAGCTTGCCGTGAACTGTGGTGCGCCAACTCGGTTCGCCTTGCGGGGCGTTGATGGTCGGGCAGACAGCAATATGTTGCCTTCCAACGTTACGTTCGGCCTGGGTACCAATGATCTCGATCAGCGTATTGGGGCTTATTTCCTGCAAGGGATTGGAAGCTCTGTTGTCGTCGACGGGAACAGTTCAGTGACTCGTCTGATTACGGCCGACAGCGGCAAATCCTGGGCGCCGGACAGCAACTCAATTAATTTCAGCCTGTACAACGGTAAGGAGGGCCACTTTCACGGCTTTGCGGTAGACGCGCAGATACCTACTGCCATCAAGCAGTTGACCGCTGACCTGCAGGTCGACATGAGCATCTCCGCGCTCAAGAACCTGACGGTCACCGACGACATCACCATCGATGGTGCTTCGACCATCGAGGTGTCCTACCTCTAAGGGCGCACCGAGCGCGCGCTTGTCGCTACGATGGCAAGCGCGGGCTCGGTCCCTTCCCTCGCTCGCTGCCTTTCGGGCAGCGAGCCTGTCTTGTATCGAGTCGAGCATGAGCAAATTGAAGCAATTGCTGTTGAGTGCTGGCTGCATGCTGCTGTCGATCAGCGGCGCCCAGGCCGCCGGCATGGTCCCGGAAACTTCCGTGGTGATCGTCAATGAAGCCGAAGGCGAGGCAACGATCACGGTGCGAAATGATGATCCAGCCCCAGCGCTGTTACTGGTAACCCTGCAGAACCTGCCGGAGGATGAGGAGCCCCTGTTGTTCCTCACCCAGCCCGCCTGGCGTGTCGAGGCCGGCGAGCAGCAGCAGGTGAGGTTCATGCTGCGTGCAACCGCGCCTCTGCACACCCAGCGGTTGAAGCGGGTTGTATTCGAAGGCGTGCCACAGCAGGAAGTGGCCGGTAAGCGTATTGCCAGGGTGGGGGTCAGTGTAAGGCAGAACCTGCCGGTCATCATTCACCCCAAGGGCCTGGCCCCCAACCGCTCGCCCTGGGAGGGCTTGCAGTGGCGCTACGGCACGCAAGGTTTACAGGTTGATAACCCGACGCCCTATGTGGTTAGGCTGGCGCAGGAAGTGAGGTTGATGCCTGCGAATGCGCAAGGCTACTTGCCACGCGCCTACATTTTGCCTGGCGAGTCGCTTGAGGTTCGCCTGGAATCGCCAGCCCCACAGGCCCCGCAAAGTGTCAGGCTGTTCCCGGCCACAGTGTACGGCTTTGCCGTCGATGAATTTGAAGCGCCGTTACTCAGGGGCGGCAATTGAATGGGCGGGCCAAGAGCAGCCGAACAGCGAACTGGCAATGTCTGATGGCGCTCCCTTGGGCCTTTCTATTTCTTGAGTGCAGAGCCAGCGATGGCCTGACATTCGATCTCGAACTCCTGCGTCAACGGGGTTTGAGTGAGGAGCTTGCGGCCTACTTTCGTGACATGCCGCGCTTCACCCCAGGCAATCACATCGTGAGCCTGACTATAAACGGCTCACGATCAGGAACGGTACAGGCACGCTTTCTGAACGACGGCAGCTTGTGCATTGACACTGGCCTGCTCGAGGCGGGTGGGATTCGGTTGCCGACGGCTGCGGCGAGCGAAAGCCAGGGCTCCTGCATCGACTTGCTGTCAAGCTACCCACAGAGTCAGATACAGGCAGACCCTCAGTCCGCCAGTGTGACCATGGTGGTGCCTGCGCAAGCCCTGCGCCCGGCCGCCGCAGGTGATGACCTTTCGGCTTATGACTCAGGTGGGTTCGCTGCAATGTTCAACTACGACGTGTCGATGCTCGATACGCGTTTCAAGGACGGCAGCAGCAGATCCTGGACTGCCCTTACCGAGCCGGGTTTGAACCTGGGGGACTGGATCGTGCGCAGCCGTCAGATTGCCAGTCTGGGGCAACAGGCAAGTCGGCTCAACGCACTGGAAGCCTACGCCCAGCGAACGTTCGCCGATCAGGCGACTGTCCTGCAGGTCGGTCAGATCCAGATGGGTAACCCCGTGCTGAGCGGCGTTTCGGTTGACGGTTTTCAGCTGTTTTCCGAGCAGGCGTTGGGCCATCTACAACAACGTCGCGTGGTTCAAGGCATCGCCAAGTCCCAAGCGAGGGTGGAGATCTACCAGCGCAACCGCCTGGTGTATGCCACCGTCGTGCCGCCAGGCCCGTTTTCCATTGATAGCCCTGCGCCAGTCGATGCCTTTGCTGAACTGGAAATGGTTATCCATGAAGCGGACGGTGAGGAGCGTCGCCTGACCTTGCCTGCCTCGCCGATGGCGGCGGGGTTGTCAGGAGGATACCAGTTCGGCATTGGTCAACTTCGCCACAGTCGCGCCGCGTCACCTTGGGTGCTTAGCGCCGGGTGGAGCGGGAGTGTGCTTGATGGCTTGGAAGTGGGGGGAGGGCTAATTGCGACCGACAGCTATCAGGCTACCGGGTTCGCGCTCGGTGCTCAGCCGTGGACGCAGGCTCAGATGCAATGGTCGCTGGGCTACTCGCAGCCGTTGCATCAGGAGAGGGGGATGCAAAGCCAGATGACCCTGAACCAGCAGTTTGCCGGCGGATGGGGAGCGGGCTTGACCTATGGGCTGCAGAGCCAAAGTTATCAGGACCTCCAGCAGGCGCTTGAGCCGTCAGGTCGCTTGGAGGGCTTGCGCGATTTTTTCAGCGTCGGCCTGTCATGGCAGGGCACTGGGCTGGGCAACTTCAGTGTCGGGGGCGGCCAATCGCGCACGCGTAATGGCCAGACCAGCAGCCAGGCAAACCTGCGCTGGGGAGCGACGTTGGGGCAGGTGTCATTGAATGCTGGTGTGGAATGGAGCCTCAGAGGAGCAGATGATCGAGGGCGTCTTCTTTACATGAGCGCTAGCGTGCCATTGGGCACCAATCGTCGTCTTGGTGCCTCGACCCGAGCTTCAGGTGACCACTACCGTTCTTCATTCAACCTGCGAGAACAGGTCAGCGATACGTTAGGTTATCGCCTGAGTGGCAGTCACGATAGCCATGATCCGGCGCTGCTACCCAGTGTGGGGGTTTCCTGGCTGGCCCCCTTCAGCCAGGTGCAGCTGGATTACTCAAAGACTGGCGATTCTGCACGAACCCTGGCAGCCAACCTGCGCGGTGGGGCCCTTGGGCATGCACAGGGCATCACGCTAGCACCTTATTCCATTCAGGATACTTTCGCGCTCATCGAAGTGGGTGATCTTCACGGGGTGAAGGTCGATACGCCCAGCGGCCCCGTATGGACCGATCGCCAAGGCCGAGCCATTGCCTCACGGATTACCCCCTACGCAGACAATCGAGTGCAGGTGCAGCCCCGAAGCCTGCCGCGCAGTGTCGATCTGGCCAACAGCCTTGGCATCGTACGGGCAGGTCGAGGCGCGGTTTCCCAATTGAGTTTCATCGTCGAGCGGACCAGGCGCGTGCTGTTGCAGACTTTGCAGGGCGACGGGCCGCCCTTGGCGGACAGTTCCATGGTAGTGGATGCCAACGGAAGCTTCGTGACCATGGTGCAGGCCGGAGGCTTGATATTCCTGCATGACTTCCAAGAGGAAGAGCGCTACCACGTGACCTCGCCAGACGGCTCTGGTTGTGCCCTTGAGTTCACCCTCAGCGACAGCCCGGACCCGGAGCAATATTATGAAACGACCACCGCACGCTGCCATGCGATCTGAATGCGTGTGCAGACAGCTGTGCCTGGCCTTGCTGTTGATGGGCATGAGCTGTGCTGCGGCCGCACAGGGTTGTCAGATTACGCTCGGCCAGCCCCAGATCGATTACGGCAAGGTCAACAAGACCCAGTTGCAGAAACAAGGCAATCGCTACCTACTGGGAGAGCGGCACCTGCAGATGACAGTCCAGTGTTCCAGAGATACCGATATGGTCCTCAGCTATCTGGCTGATGGCATCAATGGCGATGTTTTCGGTTTTGCTGAGCGAGGGCAGTATTCACTGCTGCTTTCTGATGCGCGGCTCGATGGCCGTCCGGTGGCCTTGGGAGCAGCAAGCGCGCGCAGCCCCTGGCAGATGAAGGGCGACAAGGTTCACTGGTTGCCAGCAATGCAGCTCGCGCCACTAGAGGCCAATGTACCCCTTCAAGGCACAACCTTCACGGCTCGCCTGACCGTTGATGCATGGCTCGACGCAACGTCGGATCTGTCGAGCACGGCCGAGCTGCAGGCAAGTGGCATGATGGCTGTCGACGATGCTGCCGTGAGCCTGGCACTGCAAGCCAATGTTGTACCCGCAGCGTGTAAATTGCATCTGGGCAATGACGGCCTCGTGGATTTTGGCGTGATCGCGACCGGGGAGTTGTCTGCCAGTAAAACCAGTACCTTGCGACGGTCTTTGTCCGCCGCGGTGACTTGTGACAGCCCCACTCGGTTTGCCCTTCGCGCGATTGACAACCGCCAGTCAGGAACGTTCGCCCATGTGCAAGGCCTTGCACGTTCTGTCTTGTTTGGCGCGGGTAAAAAGGCCAGCGACAGCCTGGCGTGGTCGTTGCGGTTCGACGGTGCGGTGGTAGGCGATGGGCTTGCATTGCAACCCCTGTATTCCTCTCAAGGTGGTGCTGGCTGGGAGCCAACCCCACGAACAGCGTTCCTTCACACCGACAATCGCCTGCACGGGTTCGCGGCCAGCGAACGCACTGCTGCCGGGCCTACCTTGATCAGGCAGCTCGACGCTATGCTGATGGTCGAGCTGTATGTTGCGCCTATGCGCCAGCTCGACCTGCGTGACGAGACGCTCATCGATGGGGCGGCCACGCTGGAGCTCATCTATCTGTGAGGATGAGCTGCAGGTGGCCGGCAGTCCAGGTCAAGTGTGCGCGGGATGTACCTGGGGTGCAGGCTTGGGCAGCGATGACAGGAACGCCATCACCAGCGCCGCCAGATAAGGCAACGACTGTACCAGCAGCATCGCCACCCAGAAGCGCATGTCCGAGCTCGGCAGCCCCTGCACCAGGTAGATGCCTAGCGCCGCCCCCCACAGCAGCAACATGATGAACAGCTCTTCACGCGCTTCGGAAATCGCCACCAGCAACCCGTGGCTGTCGGCATTCTTTGGCGTGCGGAAGAACGGCATGCTGCTGGTGAAGAACCCGTACAGCACCGCCTTGGCGATGGTATGTGACAGCGCCAGCCCCGCCAGCGCCGCCGCAAAGGCATCCTTCAGGTTCACCCCCACCGCACGGCGGTAGAGGAAGATGATTTTGCCGACCTTGAAGAAGAACAGCGCCAGTGGCGGGATGGCGAAGATCATCAGTGGCGGGTCGACCCGGTGCGGCACGATGATCATCGCCGCCGACCACAGCAACGCACCGACGGTGAAGAAGATGTTCATGCCATCGGCGATCCATGGCAGCCAGCCGGCCAGGAAGTGATAGCGTTGGCCACGGGTCAGCTCACTGCCCTTGCCGCGCAGCAGGGCGCCGGCGTGGTGCTTGATGATCTGGATGGCGCCGTAGGCCCAGCGGAAGCGCTGCTTCTTGAAGTCGATGAAGGTGTCGGGCATCAGGCCTTTGCCGTAGCTGTTGTGGGCATAGGCGGCCGACAGGCCCTTCTCGAATACCCGCAGGCCCAGTTCGGCGTCCTCGCAGATGCACCACTCGGCCCAGCCCAGCTCTTGCAGCACGCTGCGCCGGGTCATGGTCATGGTGCCGTGCTGGATGATCGCATCACGGTCGTTGCGGGTGACCATGCCAATGTGGAAGAAGCCCTTGTATTCGCTGTAGCACAACTTCTTGAAGGCGCTTTCGTGCTGGTCGCGGTAGTCCTGCGGCGACTGCACCACGGCAATTTTCGGGTCGGCGAAGTGCGGCACCATGTGCTTGAGCCAGTTGCGGTCGACGCAGTAGTCCGAGTCGATGACCGCGATCACTTCGGCGTCCTTGGCCGTGTGCGGGATCAAGTAGTTCAGCGCGCCACCCTTGAAACCGGCCAGGGGCGCGACGTGGAAGAACTTGAAGCGCTCGCCGAGCTTCTCGCAGTGGGCCTTGAGCGGCTCCCACACGGCTGGGTCCTTGGTGTTGTTGTCGATCACCAGCACTTCGTAATCGGGGTAGTCCAGGGCAGCCAGGGCGTCGAGGGTTTGTTTCACCATTTCTGGCGGTTCGTTGTAGCACGGCACATGCACCGACACCTTGGGCCGGTAGGCACTGTCGGCCTGCACCGGCAGGAACTCGCGGCGGCGCTTGTGTATCCAGACGGCCTCGGCCAGTTCGTGGGCTTCGGTGAGCAGCACGATGAACACGCCCAGCGCACCGAGGGCCAGCAGCACGCCCACGGTCAGGCTGAACCAGGTGCTGTACTGCTGGCTGTAGTCGTAGGCGATCCACACCAGCACCGACCCGCACAGGAAGGTGATGAACGTGAGGAAGGTCCGGCCACGCTGGCGCAGGGCCGAGCCGTCGATGAACAGCACCATCAGGGCGATCATCGCCAGCACCACCGAGGCCACCGCCAGAGCACGCCACTGCGGGATCGCCACCACCGGGCCGTCGAAGTTGAACTTCTGCTGGCGCTCGGCGTTGTACACGCCCCAGTAGGCGCCTACCGAGCCTTCGTCGCTGGCTTTCCACGGCTGGTCGTAGGCTTCGATGACAAAGTAGTTGTAGCCACGGCGGTTGAGGGTGTTGACCAGGGTGCGCAGGTAGATGGCCTGGTCGGCCTGGGTGGCATCGGCACCCCCGCGCATGCGGCCGTTGCTTGGCCAGCCGACTTCCGACAGCAGCAGGGGTTTGCGCGGGAACTGGTGCTTCAGCTCACGGGCGCGGTCGAGGACGAACTCGACCGAGTCCTTCATCGGCACGAACTCCCAATAGGGCAGGATATGCGCGGCAATCAGGTCGACGTGCTTGGCCAGTTCTGGGTGTTCCTTCCAGATGTGCCATTGCTCACTGGTGGTCACCGGCACTTTTACGGCCGCACGTACCCGATCCAGGTATTTGATCAGGTTTTCCGGGGTGACTTCTTCGCGGAATAGCGCCTCGTTACCGACCACTACCCGCACCACACTGCGCGAGGTGTTGGCCAGCTCGATGGCGGTGGCGATTTCGCGTTCGTTGCGTTCCAGGTCCGGGCTGATCCAGATGCCCAGCGTCACCCGCAGGCCGAACTCCTCGGCCAGGCGCGGGATGTCGGCCTGGGTGCCTTCCACGGTGTAGATACGGATGCTGTCGGTCAGTTTGCTCAACTGCTCCAGGTCCTGGCGCATCTCGTCGTCAGTAGGGTACTGGCCCTTCTGCGGGCTTTCACCCAGGCGGAATGGCGAATACGAAAAGCCAGAGATCTGCTCTGGCCAGGCGGGGGCGGAAACCGGGCGGTTGATCAGTGCCCAGAACCCGGTGAACAGCGCGGCGATGGCCAGCACCACAACCAGGTTCAGGCCGAATTTACGTGAAGACATTGTCGTCCATTTGTGTCGAAGTGATAGGACATTAAAGCAGGGTTGGTAGTCTCTTTCCTAACGATGCAGGCGATGGGCCCGCTGGCATATAATGCGCGCCGGTTTTTTGGGGTATGAACATGAGCACAGAAGATCCACGCTTCGCCGGCGTTGCCCGGCTGTACGGCGACCAGGGGCTGCAACGCCTGGGCCAGGCCCATGTGGCGGTGGTCGGTATTGGCGGAGTGGGCTCCTGGGTGGCCGAAGCGTTGGCCCGCAGTGGCGTGGGCGAAATCACCCTGTTCGACCTGGACGATGTCTGCGTCAGCAACACCAACCGCCAGGCCCATGCCCTGGAAGGCCAGGTGGGGCGGCCCAAGGTTGAGGTCATGGCCGAACGCCTGCGAGCGATCAACCCGGCGTGCAAGGTGCATGCGGTGGCTGACTTCGTCACCCGCGAGACCATGGTCGAGTACATCCATGAGCAGCTGGATTGCGTGATCGACTGCATCGACAGCGTGATGGCCAAGGCGGCGCTGATCGCCTGGTGCCGGCGGCGCAAGATCGCGATTGTCACCACCGGTGGTGCGGGTGGGCAAATCGACCCGACGCAGATCCAGATCGCCGACCTGAACAAGACCTTCAACGACCCGCTCGCTTCGCGGGTGCGCTCAATCCTGCGCCGCGACTACAACTTCTCGCGCAATGTCAGCCGCAACTATGGCGTACCGTGCGTGTTCTCCAGCGAACAGCTGCGTTACCCCAAGGGCGATGGCAGCGTTTGCCTGCAGAAAAGCTTCGTGGGTGAGGGCGTAAGGCTGGACTGCGCGGGTGGCTTTGGCGCGGTGATGATGGTGACCGCGACCTTTGGCATGGTGGCAGCCAGCAAGGCGATCGAGAAGCTGGTGGCCGGTGCGCGGCGCCCTTCGGAGCGTATCAAACCTGAGTAACCATTCTCAGGCCTACTCGGTCTTTGTAGGAGCGGCCTTGTGTCGCGAAAGGGCCGCAAAGCGGCCCCAGCAATTTTGGCGGCGAAGCTGAAAATGTGGGGGCCGCTGCGCGCCCCATCGCGACACAAGGCCGCTCCTACAGGGAGCAGCGTTGCCCTGGATTTAGCGGTTGGACGCCAACTCCGCCATCCGCTGCAGCACCGCATGCAGCCCATTGCTGCGCGACGGCGACAGTTGGCGCTCAAGCCCCAGCTGTGTAAACCACGCGCGCAGATCGAGCATGGCCAACTCGTCACTGGCCAACCCCTGCACCCTCACCAGCATCAACGCCAGCAGCCCGCGCAACAGGCGTGCATCGCTACTGGCCTTGAACCGCCACAAGCCGTCGACCTGCTCGGCCACCAGCCAGACCAGGCTTTCGCAGCCATGCACCCGGTTGGCTTCGGTCTTTTCAGTCTCGGCCAGCGGTTCCAGTCGCTCGCCCCATTGCATCAGCAGCCGCGCGCGCTGCTCCCAGCCCTTGCCCTGTTCAAAAGCGTCCAGCGCCTGGCGTGCCTGCTCCGGCATGTTCATCGCAGCAGCTCCAGGCCCTGATCCAGCGCCGTGAAAAAGCGCTGCAAGTCATCGCTGTCGTTGTACAAGCCCAGCGACACCCGAATTGCGCCTTCCAGGCCCAAGCCTTTCAGCAGCGGCATGGCACAGTGGTGACCGGCGCGCACGGCAATGCCTTGCTCGGTGAGCAAGTGGGCAATATCGGCATTGTGCACGCCCTCGATGACGAAGCTGGCCAGGGCCGCCTGTGGCGTACCGAGTATGCGCACGCCTTCGCGGTCAGCCAGGCCGCGCAGCAGGTGCTGGTGCAGGCTGGTTTCGTGGGCCGCGACCGCTTGGGCATCGAGGCTGGCCAGGTAGCCCAGGGTTGCGCCAAGGCCGATCACCCCGGCTATGGGCGGCGTACCTGCCTCGAACCCCAGCGGTGCCGGGCGGAAGCTGGCGCTGTGGTACTCGGCAAGTTGCACCATCTCGCCACCGAACTGCCAGTGGCGCAGCAGCCCCAGCGCTTGGCTGTGGCCATAAAGCACGCCGACGCCGTCCGGGCCGTACAGCTTGTGGCTGGAAAACACATAGAAGTCGCACCCCAGTTGCTGCACGTCATGGCGGCCGTGCACCACGCCCTGGGCACCATCGACCACGGTCAGCGCGCCTTGGGCGCGGGCATGGGCCAACAGCGCCGGTAGCGGTTGCCAGGTACCCAGTACGTTGGACAGCTGGCTGACTGCCAGCACGCGGGTGCGCGGGCCGATCAGTTGCAGTGCCTGGTTCAGGTCGATGCAACCATGAGCGTCCAGCGGCAGTACCACCAGGCGCAGGTCGCGCCGGTGCGCCAGCTGTTGCCAGGGCAGCAGGTTGGCATGGTGCTCCAGGGCACTGACGGCAATTTCGTCCCCGGCTTCGAGGCGGTGTTCCAGGCCGTATGCCAGCAGGTTCAGTGCCGAGGTGGCGCCGTGGGTGAACACCACTTGCCGTGAGTCTGCGGCATTGAGCCAGGCGGCGACCTTGTCGCGGCTGGTTTCGAAGGCCTGGGTCGCCAGCGCACCGGGCAAGTGCTGGGCACGGTGCACGTTGGCTGCGCCATGGCCGTAGTAATGGCTCAGGGCATCGAGCAGGGCTTGCGGCTTCTGGCTGGTGGCGGCGCTGTCCAGGTAGGTCTGGTGCTGCCGTTGCAGGGCGGCGATGGCGGGAAAGTCGGCACGCCAGGGGGAGGGCTGGAACATGTTCGCGGGGCCTGGAATGAAAATCGGGTCTGGCGCGTTGGCGCCAGACCCGATCTTAACACTTCAAACCCGACAAGGTTCTCAGTTGTGGGCGTGCAGTGCTTCGTTCAGCTCGATGGCCGACTTGTGAGTCTTGCACTCTACGGCGCCGTTCAGCGAGTTGCGGCGGAACAGCAGGTCGGTCTGGCCAGCCAGGTCGCGGGCCTTGACCACTTTCACCAACTCGTTGTTCTCGTCCAGCAGGTTCACCTTGGTGCCGGCGGTGATGTACAGGCCGGCTTCGACGGTGTTGCGGTCGCCCAGCGGAATGCCGATACCGGCGTTGGCGCCGATCAGGCAGCCTTCGCCGACCTTGATGACGATGTTGCCGCCACCGGACAGGGTGCCCATGGTCGAGCAACCGCCGCCCAGGTCCGAACCTTTGCCGACGAATACGCCAGCGGACACGCGGCCTTCGATCATGCCTGGGCCTTCGGTGCCCGCGTTAAAGTTGACGAAGCCTTCGTGCATGATGGTGGTGCCTTCGCCGATGTAGGCGCCCAGGCGCACACGGGCGGTGTCGGCGATACGCACGCCGGCCGGGACCACGTAGTCGGTCATTTTCGGGAACTTGTCCACCGAGAACACTTCCAGCAGCTCGCCCTTAAGGCGCGCTTCCAGTTGCAGCTCGGCCAGTTCGGCCAGATCGACCGCGCCCTGGTTGGTCCAGGCCACGTTCGGCAGCAGCGGGAAGATACCGGCCAGGCTGACGCCGTGTGGCTTGACCAGGCGGTGCGACAGCAGGTGCAGCTTGAGGTAGGCCTCTGGGGTGGAGGTCAGGGCAGCGTCTTCGGCCAGCAGGGTGGCGACCAGCGGCTTGTGGCTCTCGGCCAGGCGGGTCAGCAGGGCGGCCTGGGCAGCATCAACGCCTTTCAGGGCTTCGGCCAGTTGGGCGGCCTGGCCGTTGCTGAAGGCGATGGCCTGGTTGCCACCTTCGTAACCGAGAACAGGGGCTACCGCAGCAACCAGTTCGGCGCTCGGGTTAAGCAAAGGTTGTGCGTAGAACACTTCCAGCCAGGCGCCCTGGCGGTTCTGGGAGCCGACACCGAAGGCCAGGCTGAACAGGGTATTGGACATGTGATTACCTCGTGCGAAATAGGGTAGGGGCTCAGGCCAGGGCAGCGGCGTACAGGTCGGGCTTGAAGCCGACCAGGGTACGCGCGCCAAGGTCCAGCACCGGGCGTTTGATCATCGACGGCTGGGCCAGCATCAGCTCGACGGCCTTGGCCTGGTCGAGGTCTGCCTTGCTGGCGTCGTCCAGCTTGCGGAATGTGGTGCCGGCACGGTTGAGGATGACTTCCCAGCCGTGTTCGTCGCACCAGCGGTTCAGGCTGTCACGGTCGATGCCTTGGGTCTTGTAATCGTGGAATTCGTAGGCGATGGCCTTGTCTTCGAGCCAGGTACGCGCCTTTTTCATGGTGTCACAGGCTTTTATGCCGTAGAGCGTGTAGGTCATTGTGTACATTGGGGGTGCAGGTTGCCCCAATCTCTCCGTTTTTCGATGTCAGTCGCGGGATTATGCGGGAACCAAACTGTGAGCGCCACGGGTGTGCTCGCCTTGAGTCTTGCAGTGGGTCGGCGATTGGGTGCCGGCCGTGCGGCGCTCGATCTCACAGACGAAGAAGTATCATCATGTTACATATTCACCTGCCACCTGCGACTATCGTGCAGCGGCCCCAAACCGTCGGTCGCCGCTAACATATTGTTTCAATGGCGATGTTTCGCCCTGCTATCGTTTCTGGTTCACAAAGGAAGCTCTCCCGGATGCAGTCCGCCTACACCGTCCTCATCCTGCTGACGCTGGTCAGCCTGTCGAAGCTGGTCGGCCGCATGATTCCGCTGCCCTTGCCGCTGGTGCAGATCGCCGCCGGTGCCTTGCTGGCCTTGCCGACACTGGGCCTGCATGTGGCCCTTGACCCCGAACTGTTCCTGTTCCTGTTCTTGCCGCCGCTGCTGTTTGCCGACGGCTGGCGCATCCCCAAGCGGGAGCTGTGGCGCATTCGCGGGCCCGTGGTGGCGCTGGCCGTCGGGCTGGTCCTTTTCACCGTGGTTGGGGCTGGATACTTCATTCACTGGCTGCTGCCGAGCATCCCGTTGCCAGTGGCCTTCGCCCTGGCAGCGGTACTTTCGCCAACCGACGCCGTGGCGGTTTCGGCCATTGCCCAAGACCGCCTGCCCACGCCGCTGATGCACATGCTGCAGGGCGAAGCCCTGATGAACGATGCGTCGGGCCTGGTGACCTTCAAGTTTGCCTTGGCAGCGGCGATTACCGGGGTGTTCTCGCTGACCGATGCAAGCTTCAGTTTTGTCCTGGTCGCGCTTGGCGGTCTGGCGGTGGGTGTGGGCTTGAGCTGGCTGGTCGGCCGCCTGCGCGCCTGGATGATCGCTCGCGGCTGGGACGACCCAGCCACGCATGTGGTGTTCATGCTGCTGTTGCCATTTGCTGCCTATGTGCTGGCCGAGCGTCTTGGCGTGTCGGGCATCCTTTCGGCGGTGGCGGCGGGCATGATGCAGAGCTGGCTCGACCTGCTGCCACGGCAAACCAGCACCCGCCTGCTCAACCGCAGCGTCTGGTCGCTGCTGGAGTTCGCCTTCAACGGCCTGATCTTCCTGCTGTTGGGCCTGCAGTTGCCGGACATCATCAAGGCGGTGGTCAGCCACGAACCCACCGTCTGGCCGACCCTGGCCTACCGCTGCCTGGATGTGGTGGCGATCTTTGCCGCGCTTATCCTGCTGCGTTACATCTGGGTGCAGAGCATCTGGCGCTCGATCGGCGTGGTGCGTCGCTGGCGTGGCAAACCGGCGCTGGTGCTGATGCCTACAGCGCGCTCCTGCTGGCTGCTGACCCTGGGCGGGGTGCGGGGTGCGGTGACCTTGGCAGGTGTGATGTCGGTGCCGTTGCTGATGGGGGCGGGCAAGGCCTTCCCGGAACGTGACTTGTTGATCTTCATTGCCGCCGGGGTGATCCTGCTGTCGTTGATCAGTGCCTGTATCGCGTTGCCGTTGTTGCTGCGCGGGGTGACCAAGAGCCCGGACGAGCGCCTGCGCCAGGAAGTGCAGGAAGCCTGGCGGCGCACGGCCGAAGCGGCGATCCATGCCCTGGAGGCAGAGGAGGTGATCGACAGCAATGCGCCGCAGGACGCCGCGCAGGCGACCTTGGCGACCGAACTGAAAGCGCGGTTGATGGCAGAATACCGGGATGAGCTGGACAGCTACAACGACAGCGCCGAAGCCAAGGCGCTGGCCGAGCAGATGGACCTGCTGGAGCGGCATTTGCGCTTGCGTGCACTGAGGGCGCAGCGGTTGGAGCTATACAACCTGCATCGCCAGCACCTGGTCGGTGATGAAGTGGTGCGCCAGGTCCTGGGGGAGCTGGACATGAGTGAAGCGAACCTTGGGCAAGTCAGGTAGGGCGTCGAAATGGCGAGGATTGCCCGCGCTCACCGAGAGCACGGGCGTTGCCTGGCTTACTTGCAGGCAGGGGAGCCATCGAGGCGCAGCAGGGTTTCGCCCACCTCTATGAAACCGTCGCCGTTCACATCCATCAGTGCCAGGATGGCATCCCTCTCATCGCTACTGTGCAAGTTGTCGAAGCGGTTCTTGAATTCTTCCAGCGAAACCTTGCCGTCGCCGTTGTCGTCCATTTCGAGGAGCCAGCTTTTGGCATCCTGACATATATCGCTGCTGATCCGGGTCATGGGTGTTGCCTCGTCTGCGGTGGAGGAGGCTTAACCTTAAGGTCGGGGTGATTGGGGCGATATTGGCGTATTCAGCCTGGCCGGTAGGGCAATTCGACGGCGTCGATCTGCCCTGCCGGTCGGCAAGGTTTTCAGGACGGCTCAGCGCTTTTGCAAGAACGCGCGAATACGCTCCGCCGCCTCGATGCACTCGGCCAGGGGGGCAACCAGGGCCATGCGCACACGCCCGCTACCGGGGTTCACGCCGTCGACTTCGCGGGACAGGTACGAACCTGGCACCACGGTCACGTGTTCGGCTTCGAACAGGTCACGGGTGAAGGCGGCATCGTCGTTGCCCGGCACCTTGGCCCACAGGTAGAAGCTGCCGTCCGGGCGTTGTACGTCGAGCACCGGTTGCAGGATATCCAGCACGGCATCGTACTTGGCTCGGTACTGGTCGCGGTTGGCGCGCACATGTGCCTCGTCCTGCCAGGCGGCGACGCTGGCCAGTTGGGTCTGCACGGGCATGGCACAGCCGTGGTAGGTCCGGTACAGCAGGAACGGCTTGATGATCTCGGCATCGCCAGCGACGAAGCCCGAGCGCAGGCCCGGCAGGTTGGAGCGCTTGGACAGGCTGTGGAACACCACGCAGCGCTTGAAGTCACTGCGGCCCAGTTCGGCGCAGGCGGTCAGCAGGCCCGGTGGCGGTGCGTCCTCATCGAAGTACAGCTCGCTGTAGCATTCGTCGGCCGCAATCACGAAGTCGTGCTCATCGGCCAGTGCAATCAGCTTTTTCAGGGTGTCCATCGGCACCAGCGCGCCGGTGGGGTTGCCTGGCGAGCACAGGAACAGGACCTGGCAGCGCTTCCATACCTCGGCCGGGACGGCGTCGAAGTCGGGGTTGAAGCCGTTGCTTTCCAGGCACGGCAGGTAGTGCGGGGTGGCACCGGCCAGCAGTGCTGCGCCTTCGTAGATCTGGTAGAACGGGTTGGGGCTGATGACCAGGCCGTCATCGGCACGGTTGACCACGGCCTGGGTGAAGGCGAACAGGGCTTCACGGGTGCCGTTTACCGGCAGGATGTGGCGGTCGGCATCCAGCCAGCCGGCCGGTACGCCAAAGCGCCGTTCGCACCACTGGCCGATAGCCTGGCGCAGGGCCGGCAAGCCGAGGGTGCTGGGGTATACCGCCAGCTTGTCGAGGTTGTCGGCCATGGCCTGGGCGACGAACGCCGGCGATTCGTGCTTCGGCTCACCGATCGACAGGGCGATGGCGCGTTTGTCCGCCGCAGGCTTCACGCTGCCCAGCAGGGCGCGGAGCTTTTCGAACGGGTAAGGCTGAAGCTGGGTCAAGGCATGGTTCATCTGCGCAAGGTCTCGTCAATCGTCTAATCGTTAAAAAGTCACGCGGGTCGGGCTGGTGTCGCTACCTTGGCCGGCCTGTAGCTGCTGCACGATGGCTTCCTGCAGGCGGCTGCACAGCTGCGGGTCCGACAGCGGCTGGTTGTCGGCATCGGTGATGAAGAACACGTCTTCCACCCGCTCACCGAGGGTGGCGATTTTGGCGTTCTGCAACGACAGGTCGAACTCCAGGAAAATCCGCCCCAGCCGGGCCAGCAGACCAGGGCGGTCGGGTGCAGTAATTTCGAGGATGGTCACTGGCCGCTGGGCATCGTTGAGGATGGTCACCTGCGGTGGGAAATCGAAGTGCTTGAGCTGGCGCGGCACTCGGCGCTGGATGATGGTCGGGTAGTCCTCGGGGTTGCGCAGCGCTTCGGTCAGGCCGTCGCGAATCTGCTTTACCCGCTGCGGGTTGTCGCCGATCGAGCCACCGTCGTTGTCCAGCACGATGTAGGTGTCGAGGGTGAACTGGCTGCTCGACGTGATGATGCGCGCATCGTGGATGTTCAGGTTCAGCTGCGACATGGCCGCCACCGTCACGGCGAAGAAATCGTGCTGGTCGGGGGCGTAGATGAAGATCTGCGTGCCGCCTTCGAACTCGCGCTGGGTGGTTTCCTTGATCAGTACCAGCGGCCCACCATCGGCCGGTTGCTGGAGAATTGCATCCGTGTGCCAGGCCACATCGGCGGCGTTGTGCTTGAGGAAGTAGTCGTCACCCAGCTGCGACCACAATTGTTCCACGTCGTCTGGGTCGGTGCCCTCGCGCACCAGGATATCCAGCGCTGATGACTGGGTCTGGCGAATCTGCTCTTCGCGGTCCAGCGGGTTTTCCAGGCCGCGACGCAGGGCGCGCTTGGTCTCGGTGTACAACTGGCGCAGCAGGCTGGCCCGCCATGAGTTCCACAGGCTGGGGTTGGTGGCGTTGATATCGGCCACGGTCAGCACGTACAGGTAATCGAGGCGGGTCTCGTCGCCCACGTGCAGGGCAAAGTCATTGATCACCTGCGGGTCGGACAAGTCCTTGCGCTGGGCAGTGGTCGACATCACCAGGTGGTTTTGCACCAGCCAGACGATCAGGCGGCTGTCCCAGGCCGGCAACTGGTGGCGCTCGCAGAATTTTTGCGCGTCCACCGCGCCGATTTCCGAGTGGTCGCCCTGGCGGCCCTTGCCGATGTCGTGGTACAGGCCGGCCAGGTAGATCAGCTCGGGCTTGGGCAGGCGCCCCATGAGCTTGCTGGCCAGCGGAAATTTTTCGGATACCGGCGTGTATTGCAGCTTGCGCAGGTGCTTGATGAGGTTGAGGGTGTGCGCATCGACTGTGTAGATGTGGAACAGGTCATGCTGCATCTGCCCGACGATCAAGCCAAACTCCGGCAGGTAGCGGCCAAGGATGCCGTAGCGGTTCATCCGCCGCAGGTTGCGGTGAATGCCGATTTCGCACTTGAACAGCTCGATGAACAGGCTGGTGTTGCGGATATCGGTGCGGAACGTGTCGTCGATCAGGTGCCGGTGCTCGCGCAGCAGGCGCACGGTATCGGCACGTACGCCCTTGATTTCCGGGCGCTGGGCCATGAGCACGAAAATTTCCAGCATGGCGAACGGCGTGCGCTTGAACACGTTCGGGTTGGCCGCTTCTATATAGCCGTCATGCAGGCGGAAGCGCGCATTGAGCGGCTGGGTGCTGCCACTTTCCTCGTCGGCGAGGATGACCTCTTCGAAGTGCTGGACGATCAGGTCGCACAGCTGGCTGATGCTCATCACCACCCGGTAATACTGCTGCATGAACTGCTCGATCGCCCGCTTGGGGTTGTCGTCGCCGTAGCCCAGCAGTGTGGCCAGGCTGCGCTGGTGGTCGAACAGCAAGCGGTCTTCGGCGCGTCCGGCAAGCATGTGCAGGGCGTAGCGCACCTTCCACAAAAAGTCCTGGGACGAGGCCAGCAGTTCATTCTCGCTTTCCAGCAAGAAACCCTCGCCGGCCAGCGCATGCAGGTTCAGGGTGCCGTATTGGCGGCGGGCCACCCACAGCACCGTCTGGATGTCGCGCAGGCCACCTGGCGACCCTTTGACGTTGGGTTCCAGGTTGTACTCGGTATCGTTGTACTTGTGGTGGCGGGCCTTGAGCTCGGCGCGCTTGGCCAGGAAGAACTCCTTGCTCGGCCACATGTGCGCGGTGCTGGTCACCTCCAGCATGCGCTGGCGCAGGGCCTCTGGGCCGCAGATGGTGCGGCTTTCCATCAGGTTGGTGATGACCGTCAGGTCCGCGCGGGCCTGTTCGGCGCATTCGTCGACGGTGCGCACGCTTTGGCCCACTTCCAGGCCGATGTCCCACAGCAAGGTAAGGAAGCGTTCGATAGCGTCGCGGTACTGCTCGTGCTCGGCAGCGCCCAGCAGTATCAGCAGGTCGATGTCCGAGTGCGGGTGCAGCTCACCGCGCCCGTAACCGCCTACCGCGACCAAGGCGATGCCGCTTTGGTCGCCCCAGTCGAACTGGTTCCACGCCTGTTGCAGGATGTTGTCGACGAGCCAGGCGCGGGCTTCGATCAGTGGGCGGATTTCGCTACCAGCACGAAAACGCTTGTCGAGCACCTCGCCGGCCAGACGGATGGCTTTCTTGAAGGCGGCGATAGGGCTCGCCTTGAGGGCCAGTTCCGCCTGGAACTGGCCACGGTCGAACAGCTCGGGATCCACCTGGGGCATCGCGTCACATTCCTGTCGTGGGGTGGCCTGTGGGGGGCGAGGTCAGGCCGAAGTGCGCGGGATGGTGTCGTCCTTGCGCAGGGTGAAAATCTCGTAGCCGGTCGCGGTCACCACCAGGGTGTGTTCCCACTGGGCTGAAAGCTTGCGATCCTTGGTAATGGCAGTCCAGCCGTCGCCCAGCACCTTGGTGTCGGCCTTGCCCTGGTTGATCATCGGCTCGATGGTGAAGGTCATGCCTTCTTTAAGCTCCATGCCGGTGCCGGCGCGGCCGTAGTGCAGGATCTGCGGCTCTTCGTGGAACACCTTGCCGATGCCGTGGCCGCAGAACTCGCGCACCACGGAGAAGCCGTTCTTTTCCGCGTGCTTCTGGATCACTTCGCCGATATCGCCCAGGCGGCAGCCCGGCTTGACCAGCTCGATGGCCTTGTACATGCACTCCTGGGTAACCTTGGACAGGCGCTCGGCCCATACCGGCACGTTACCGACGTGGAACATGCGGCTGGTATCGCCGTGGTAGCCGTCCTTGATCACGGTGACGTCGATGTTCAGCGTGTCACCGTCCTTGAGCGGTTTGTCGTTGGGGATGCCATGGCAGACCACATGGTTGATCGAGGTGCAGATCGACTTCGGGTAGCCCTTGTAGTTGAGCGGCGCCGGGATGGCCTGCTGGACGTTGACGATATAGTCATGGCACAGGCGGTCGAGCTCTTCGGTGGTAACACCGGGCTTGACGTGTTCCTCGATCATTTCCAGCACGTCGGCGGCCAGGCGGCCGGCGATGCGCATCTTCTCGATGTCTTCTGCGGTCTTGATGTTGACGGTCATTACAGGCTCTCTACAGCGCCGCATGCGGCGCGAACAAACGGGAAAGGCCGGATTCTAGCAGAGCAGGGCGGCATTCTGTCGGGATAAAGGCGGCCATGCTGCTCTCTACAGGAGGCATTTTGGCCTGTTTGACGGGGCGCTGCAAAAACCGCTGACGGACGCGACCTCATCCGGGTTTCGTTCGCTCGCGGTCTGTGGTATAACATGCGCCGCTTTCGGGGACGACCCCGTCAGCTTAAACCCACACACGTGTCGACACGATGACCTGGGTGCCCCGGATTCTCGAATTTGCGGGTTGGTCATTGGGACGCGTGGAGGCCCAACCCGACTTATCAAGGAACTATCATGTCCCAAGTCAATATGCGCGATATGCTGAAGGCCGGTGTGCACTTCGGCCACCAGACCCGTTACTGGAACCCGAAAATGGGCAAGTACATTTTCGGCGCGCGTAACAAGATCCACATCATCAACCTGGAAAAAACCCTGCCAATGTTCAACGACGCTCTGGCGTTCGTAGAGCGTCTGGCTCAGGGCAAGAACAAGATCATGTTCGTCGGCACCAAGCGTTCCGCCGGCAAGATCGTCGCCGAGCAAGCTGCTCGCGCTGGTTCGCCATACGTTGATCACCGCTGGTTGGGCGGCATGCTGACCAACTACAAAACCATCCGCGCTTCGATCAAGCGTCTGCGCGACCTGGAAACCCAGGCCGAAGACGGCACCTTTGCCAAGCTGACCAAGAAAGAAGCCCTGATGCGTTCGCGCGATCTGGAAAAGCTGGACCGCAGCCTGGGTGGTATCAAGGACATGGGCGGTCTGCCTGATGCCCTGTTCGTGATCGACGTTGATCACGAGCGCATTGCTATCACCGAAGCAAACAAGCTGGGCATCCCGGTTATCGGCGTTGTCGATACCAACAGCAGCCCGGAAGGTGTTGACTACATCATCCCAGGCAACGACGACGCCATCCGCGCCATCGAGCTGTACATGACTTCGATGGCTGACGCCATCATCCGCGGCCGCAACAACGTTGCTGGCGGCACCGAAGTCTATGTTGAAGAAGCGGCTGCACCTGCTGCTGAGTAATAGGCGCTAGCGTCTACTTGGCACGCAAAAAGGGGGCTCTGCCCCCTTTTTGCCACCTTGAAATCCTGCTGTCAGCATCGGCCCCGCATCATGGGCGTGCTGAAATGAAAACAGCGGATTAGCAGAATTGAACGCCCGTGATCAACGGGTGGAATGGTTGAAAAACTTTCCAAGAGGATTTTGAAATGGCAGCAATTACTGCAGCGCTGGTAAAAGAACTGCGCGAGCGTACCGGCGAAGGCATGATGGATTGCAAAAAGGCCCTGGAAAAGGCCGGCGGCGACATCGAAAAAGCCATTGACGACATGCGTGCCTCGGGCGCCATCAAGGCCGCCAAAAAGGCTGGCAACGTCGCTGCTGAAGGCGCTATCGCCGTCAAGACCGACGGTAAATCCGCCGTCCTGCTGGAAGTGAACTCGCAGACCGACTTCCTGGCCCTGCAAGACGACTTCAAGAACTTCGTTGCCGAAAGCCTCGAAGAAGCCTTCGCCCAGAAGCTGACCGATGCTGCTCCGCTGATCGCCTCGCGTGAAGCTGCTCGTGAAGCCCTGGTTGCCAAGTGCGGCGAGAACGTCAACATCCGTCGCCTGGTGCGCGTTGAAGGTGACGTTGTCGGTGCCTACCTGCACGGCAACAAGATCGGCGCTGTCGTCGTTCTGAAAGGCGGTGACGTAGAGCTGGCGAAAAACATCGCCATGCACGTTGCAGCGTCGAACCCTGAGTTCCTGGATTCGTCGGAAATCTCCGCCGAGGCCATCGAGCGCGAGAAGGGTGTCTTCCTGCAGCTGAACGCCGACAAGATCGCCGGCAAGCCGGAAAACATCGTTGAAAACATGATCAACGGCCGTATCACCAAGTTCAAGGCCGAAGCCTCGCTGAAAGAGCAAGCCTTCGTCATGAACCCAGAAGTCAAGGTTGGTGAACTGGCCAAGAAAGCCGGTGCTGAAATCGTTTCCTTCACCTACTTCAAAGTAGGCGAAGGCATCGAGAAGCCAGTCGACGACTTCGCTGCTGAAGTTGCCGCTCAGGTAGCTGCTGCCAAGCAGTAAGACAGCCTCGTCTGTCGCCCCAAAGAGGCTGCCCGCTCACGCGCGCAGCCTCTTTGTCAAAACGGCAAAGGGTTTATAAGGCCCGCCGCCGCTGGCGCCAAAACGGTGCCACGCTACAGTTAGCAGGCTGCAAACAGCCCGCATGAATTTTCTAAAAGTACGCCGCAGGAGAGACTCGCAATGGCTCAGCAGGTGAGTGGTCGCCAACCTCGCTATAAACGCATTTTGCTCAAACTTAGCGGCGAGGCCCTGATGGGCTCGGAAGACTTCGGGATCGACCCGAAAGTGCTGGATCGTATGGCCCTTGAAGTTGGCCAGTTGGTAGGGATCGGTGTCCAGGTCGGCCTGGTGATCGGCGGTGGCAACCTGTTCCGCGGTGCCGCGCTCAGCGCAGCCGGCATGGACCGTGTCACCGGTGACCACATGGGCATGCTGGCCACCGTGATGAACGGCCTGGCCATGCGCGACGCGCTGGAGCGCTCGAACATCCCGGCCCTGGTCATGTCGGCCATTTCCATGGTCGGTGTCACCGATCATTACGATCGTCGCAAAGCTATTCGCCACCTCAACTCCGGGGATGTGGTAATTTTCTCCGCCGGTACTGGCAACCCGTTCTTCACCACCGACTCCGCAGCCTGCCTGCGTGCCATCGAAATCGATGCCGATGTGGTGCTGAAGGCGACCAAGGTCGATGGTGTGTACACTGCCGATCCATTCAAGGACCCGCACGCCGAGAAGTTCGATCACCTGACCTACGACGAGGTCCTGGATCGCAAGCTGGGTGTGATGGACCTGACTGCAATCGTTCTGTGTCGCGACCACGGGATGCCATTGCGGGTATTCAACATGAACAAGCCTGGCGCCCTGCTGAACATCGTGGTGGGTGGCGCTGAAGGTACTCTGATCGAGGAAGGCCAAGCATGATCAACGACATCAAGAAAGACGCGCAGGAGCGCATGACCAAGTCCCTCGAGGCCCTGGGCCGCAACCTGGCGGCAATCCGCACTGGTCGCGCGCACCCAAGCATCCTGGATACCGTCAAGGTCACTGCCTGGGGCAGCGAAATGCCGCTGAACCAGGTTGCCGCGATCACCGTCGAAGATGCTCGCACCCTGAAGATCGTCGCTCACGACAAGAACCTCAGCGCTGCCATCGAGAAGGCCATCCTTACCTCCGACCTGGGCCTGAACCCATCCAGCGCCGGTACCACCATTCGTGTGCCGATGCCGGCCCTGACCGAGGAAACCCGCAAGGGCTACACCAAGCAGGCCAGCGGTGTGGCCGAGGACGCCAAGGTAGCTGTGCGCAACGTGCGCCGCGACGCCCTGGCTGACCTGAAGAAGCTGACCAAGGACAAGGAAATCAGTGAAGACGAAGAACGTCGCGCCGCTGATGAGATCCAGAAGCTGACCGACAAGTTCGTTGCCGAAGTCGATGCTGCCTTCAAAGCCAAGGAAAAGGACCTGATGGCCGTTTAAGGCCGGGGTTTTTTAATGGAAAAGACCAAGCCAGCGGTGCCGTCCTCGGTGCCGCGTCATGTCGCGATCATCATGGATGGCAACAACCGCTGGGCGAAGAAACGCCTGCTGCCCGGCGTTGCCGGGCACAAGGCGGGTGTCGACGCCGTTCGCGCGGTCATCGAAGTCTGTGCCAAGTCCGGGGTCGAGGTGCTGACCCTGTTCGCCTTCTCCAGCGAAAACTGGCAGCGCCCCGCCGAAGAAGTGGGTGCGCTGATGGAGTTGTTTTTCTCGGCCCTGCGCCGTGAGGCCAAGCGCCTCAATGAAAACAACATCAGCCTGCGCATCATCGGTGACCGTTCGCGTTTCCACCCTGAGCTGCAGGCTGCCATGCGCGAAGCCGAGGCAGTGACCGCCGGTAACAATCGCTTCATCCTGCAGATTGCAGCCAACTACGGTGGCCAGTGGGACATCGCCCAGGCCGCCCAGCGGCTGGCGCGGGAAGTGCAAGCTGGGCACCTGCGCCCGGAAGACATCACCCCGGGCCTTTTGCAGGCCTGCCTGGCAACCGGCGAGCTGCCATTGCCGGACTTGTGCATCCGCACCGGTGGCGAGCACCGCATCAGTAATTTCCTGCTGTGGCAGCTGGCCTATGCCGAGTTGTATTTCTCCGACCTGTACTGGCCGGACTTCAAACACGAGGCCATGCGCAATGCCCTGGCCGATTTCGCTTCGCGCCAGCGCCGCTTTGGTAAGACCAGCGAGCAGGTCGAGGCTGGAGCTCGTGCTTAATGCTTAAACAACGCATCATTACTGCGCTGATCCTGCTGCCGATCGCGCTGGGCGGTTTCTTCCTGCTCAACGGTGGCGATTTCGCCCTGTTCATCGGCTTCGTGGTGACCCTCGGTGCCTGGGAGTGGGCGCGCCTTGCCGGGCTGATGGCCCAGCCGCTGCGTATTGCCTATGCCGCGGTGGTCGCCGGGGCGCTGATGCTGCTGTACATCCTTCCAGAGCTGGCGCCCTGGGTGCTGGGCGCCGCGGTGATCTGGTGGGGGCTGGCAACCTGGCTGGTGCTGACCTATCCGCGCAGCAGCGAGCTGTGGGCCAGTGCTGCCTGCCGGCTGCTGATCGGCCTGCTGGTGCTGCTGCCCGCCTGGCAGGGGCTGGTGCTGCTCAAGCACTGGCCGCTGGGCAACGGGTTGATCCTGTCGGTCATGGTGCTGGTGTGGGCTGCCGACATTGGCGCGTACTTCTCTGGGCGGGCGTTCGGCAAGCGCAAGCTGGCCCCGCAAGTCAGCCCGGGCAAGAGCTGGGAGGGCGTGTACGGTGGTCTGGCGGTCAGCCTGCTGATTACCCTGGGTGTCGGCATCAGCCGCGACTGGAGCTTTGGTCAGGTCCTGCTCGGCCTGCTGGGCGCCGCGCTGCTGGTCATGGCCTCGGTAGTCGGTGACCTGACCGAAAGCATGTTCAAGCGCCGCTCCGGCATCAAGGACAGCAGCAACCTGCTGCCCGGCCACGGTGGCGTGCTTGATCGCATCGACAGCCTGACTGCGGCAATCCCGATTTTTGCGGTGCTGTTGTGGGCTGCCGAATGGGGTGTGATGTGAGTCGCCCGCAGCGTATTACCGTGCTCGGGGCCACTGGCTCCATCGGCCTGAGCACGCTGGATGTGATCGCGCGGCACCCTGATCGCTATCAGGCGTTTGCCCTCAGTGGCTATTCGCGCGTCGACGAGCTGTTGGCGCTGTGCGTGCGTCATCGCCCGGCGTTCGCCGTGGTGCCGAGCGCCGAGGCAGCCGCAAGGCTGCGCGCAAGCCTGGCTGCAGCCGGCTGCGCCACCGAGGTGCTGGAAGGCGAGGCCGGGCTGTGCCAGGTGGCGTCGGCAGCGGAAGTGGATGCAGTGATGGCGGCCATTGTCGGTGCCGCCGGCCTGCGCCCTACGCTGGCGGCTGTCGAGGCTGGCAAGAAGGTATTGCTGGCCAACAAGGAAGCGCTGGTGATGTCGGGCGCGCTGTTCATGGAGGCAGTGCGGCGCAGTGGCGCCGTGTTGCTGCCGATCGACAGTGAGCACAACGCGATCTTTCAGTGCATGCCTGGCGACTACGCCCGAGGCTTGAGTGCCGTTGGTGTGCGCCGGATCCTGCTGACCGCTTCCGGTGGTCCGTTCCGCGAGACGCCGGTCGAGGCGTTGTTGGACGTGACCCCGGAACAAGCCTGCGCGCACCCTAACTGGTCCATGGGGCGCAAGATTTCCGTGGATTCGGCCAGCATGATGAACAAGGGGCTCGAACTGATCGAAGCCTGCTGGCTGTTCGATGCTGCGCCGGCCAAGGTCGAGGTGGTGGTGCACCCGCAGAGCGTGATCCACTCGCTGGTCGACTATGTGGACGGGTCGGTGCTCGCGCAACTGGGCAACCCGGACATGCGCACACCGATCGCCAATGCCTTGGCCTGGCCTGAACGGATCGACTCCGGGGTCGCGCCGCTGGACCTGTTCGCCATCGCCCGTCTGGATTTCCAGGCGCCCGACGAACAACGCTTCCCTTGCCTGCGCCTGGCGCGGCAGGCTGCCGAGGCCGGCAATAGCGCGCCCGCCGTGCTCAATGCGGCCAACGAAGTGGCGGTCGAGGCATTTCTTGAGCGGCGTATCCGCTTCCCGGAGATCGCGGGTATGATCGAACAGGTACTCGACCAGGAGCCCGTCGTGCCGCTGCCGTCGCTGGACGCGGTGTTTGCCGCCGATCAGCGTGCCCGGGAGCTTTCCCGTGAGTGGCTGAGGCGTCACGGTCGCTGATGCAGGCTCGCCACGGTTCGTGAGGGGGCTGGGCGTGACACCGGCCCGCTGAACATCATTCGGAGATGGACATGACAGCGCTCTACATGATTATCGGCACCCTTGTGGCCTTGGGGGTGCTGGTCACTTTCCACGAATTCGGCCACTTCTGGGTGGCGCGCCGCTGTGGCGTCAAGGTGTTGCGTTTTTCGGTGGGCTTCGGCACGCCGCTGCTGCGTTGGCATGACCGCCACGGCACCGAGTTCGTGGTTGCGGCTATCCCGTTGGGGGGCTACGTCAAGATGCTCGACGAGCGCGAAGGCGATGTGCCGCCAGCGCTGGCTGGGCAATCGTTCAATCGCAAGTCGGTACGCCAGCGTATCGCGATCGTCGCGGCAGGCCCGATTGCCAACTTTCTGCTGGCTATCCTGTTTTTCTGGGTGCTGGCGATGCTGGGTACCCAGCAGGTCCGTCCGGTAATCGGTGCGGTCGATAGTGGCAGCCTGGCAGCATCGGCCGGTCTGACCGCAGGTCAGGAAATCGTTTCTATCGATGGCAAAGCGACCAACGGTTGGTCAGCGGTCAATCTGCAACTGGTTCGTCGCCTGGGTGAGAGCGGTACGTTGCAGGTTGGCGTGCTTGAAGAGGGCGCCAGCGCTGAGCGCCAACTGCAGGTCAAGCTGGACAGCTGGCTCAAGGGCGCTGACGAGCCGGACCCGATCCAGTCTCTGGGGCTGCACCCTTGGCGCCCGGCGATCACGCCAGTGCTTGCCGAGATCGATCCGAAGGGGCCGGCAGCCGCTGCGGGCCTGAAAACCGGTGACAAGTTGCTGGCTGTCGATGGCCAGGCCGTCACTGAATGGCAGCAAGTAGTCGACAGTGTTCGCGCCCGCCCAGATGCCAAAGTAGTGGTGCGTGTGGAGCGCGACGGTGCGGCCCTGGAGCTGCCGGTGACCCTGGCCCGCAAGGGCGAGGGCAAGGCAGTTGGTGGCTATCTGGGTGCCGGGGTAAAAGGTGGCGAATGGCCTGCCAACATGCTCCGCGAAGTCAGCTACGGCCCGCTGGATGCGGTGGGTGAGGGCTTGTCGCGCACCTGGAACATGAGCGTCCTGACCCTTGAATCGCTGAAGAAAATGCTGTTCGGGGAGCTCTCGGTAAAAAACTTGAGTGGACCGATAACCATTGCTAAAGTGGCGGGCGCTTCAGCCCAGTCCGGCGTGGGGGATTTCCTGAATTTCCTGGCCTACCTGAGCATAAGCCTGGGGGTTCTTAACCTGCTGCCCATTCCAGTACTGGATGGGGGGCATTTGCTGTTTTACCTGGTCGAGTGGGCGCGCGGTCGTCCGCTATCCGATCGGGTGCAAGGTTGGGGGGTCCAGATCGGTATCAGTTTGGTCATAGGGGTGATGTTGCTCGCCCTGATCAACGATCTGGGTCGACTATAAAAGCTTCGCTCAATTGCGAACCTGCCGTTTTGTGGCGGTAGGTTGTTTATTGCCAGTTGGAATAAAAGGACTTCATGAAACGTCTGCTGCTAACTGCGGTCATGTCCGCACTGATGATCGCTGAAGTTCACGCCGAGTCCTTCACCATCTCCGATATTCGCGTCAACGGCCTGCAGCGGGTTTCCGCCGGCAGTGTGTTCGGTGCCCTGCCGCTGAACGTCGGCGACCAGGCCGATGACCGCCGCTTGGTGGACTCGACCCGTTCCCTGTTCAAGACCGGGTTCTTCCAGGACATCCAGTTGAACCGCGATGGCAATGTGCTGATCATCAACGTGGTCGAGCGCCCGTCGGTGTCGAGCATCGAGATCGAAGGCAACAAGGCGATCAGCACCGAAGACCTGATGAAGGGCCTGAAGCAATCGGGCCTGGCCGAGGGCGAAATCTTCCAGCGTGCCACCCTCGAAGGTGTGCGTAACGAGCTGCAGCGCCAGTACGTGGCCCAGGGCCGCTACTCGGCCGAGGTCGACGCCGAAGTGGTGCCGCAGCCGCGCAACCGTGTGGCGCTGAAGATCAAGATCAACGAAGGCACCGTCGCCGCCATCCAGCACATCAACATCGTTGGCAACAACGTGTTCGATGATGAAACCCTGGGGCAGCTGTTCGAGCTGAAGACCACCAACTGGCTGTCGTTCTTCAAGAACGATGACAAGTACGCCCGTGAAAAACTCTCCGGTGACCTGGAGCGCCTGCGTTCCTACTACCTGGACCGCGGCTACATCAACATGGACATCGCCTCCACCCAGGTGTCCATCACGCCGGACAAGAAGCACGTCTACATCACCGTCAACATCAACGAAGGCGAGAAGTACACCGTTCGCGACGTGAAGCTGTCCGGTGACCTCAAGGTGCCGGAAGACCAGGTCAAGTCGCTGCTGCTGGTGCAGCCAGGCCAGGTATTCTCGCGCAAGGTGATGACCACCACCTCCGAGCTGATCACCCGCCGCCTGGGTAACGAAGGCTACACCTTCGCCAACGTCAACGGCGTGCCACAGCCGAACGACCAGGACCACACGGTCGACATCATGTTCGTGGTCGACCCGGGCAAGCGTGCCTACGTCAACCGCATCAACTACCGCGGCAACACCAAGACCGAAGACGAAGTGCTGCGCCGCGAAATGCGCCAGATGGAAGGCGGGTGGGCGTCGACCTACCTGATCGACCAGTCCAAGACCCGTCTGGAGCGCCTGGGCTTCTTCAAGGAAGTCAACGTAGAGACCCCACCGGTGCCGGGCACCGACGACCAGGTCGACGTCAACTACAGCGTCGAAGAGCAGGCCTCCGGCTCGATCACCGCCAGCGTCGGTTTCGCCCAGAGCGCCGGCCTGATCCTCGGTGGTTCGATCAGCCAGAGCAACTTCCTCGGTACCGGTAACAAAGTATCCGTCGGCCTGACCCGTTCGGAATACCAGACCCGCTACAACTTCGGCTTCGTTGATCCCTACTTCACTGCCGATGGCGTCAGCCTGGGCTACAACGCCTTCTACCGCAGCACCGACTACGACGACCTCGACGTCGACGTGGCCAGCTATGCGGTCGACAGCTACGGTGCCGGCGTGAGCCTGGGCTACCCGATCAGCGAAACCTCGCGCCTGACCTACGGCCTGAGCGTGCAGCAGGACAAGATCAAGACCGGTAAGTACACCGTTGACGAGATCTTCGATTTCCTCGACCAGGAAGGCGACAACTTCCTGAACTTCAAGGCTTCGATCGGTTGGTCCGAATCGACCTTGAACAAAGGCGTGCTGGCCACCCGTGGTCACTCGCAAAGCCTGACCCTGGAATCCACCATTCCGGGCAGCGACCTGTCGTTCTTCAAGCTCGACTACCGTGGGCAGCTGTTTCAGCCGATCAGCAACGACTACACCCTGCGCCTGCACACCGAACTGGGCTATGGTGATGGTTATGGCAGTACATCGGGCCTGCCGTTCTACGAGAACTACTTCGCAGGTGGCTTCAACTCTGTCCGTGGCTTCAAGGACAGCAGCCTGGGCCCGCGCAGTACCCCGAGCCGTGGCGCGGATGATCCTAACGGCAAACCCGGTACCATCCGTGACCCGGACCAGGATCCGCTGCCGTTCGGTGGCAACGTGCTGGTTCAAGGTGGCGTCGAATTGCTGTTCCCGCTGCCGTTCGTCAAGGATCAGCGTTCGCTGCGCACGTCCGTGTTCTGGGACGTGGGTAACGTGTTCGACACCAATTGCGGCAACAAACCTGATTGCGAGAAGGTCGGCTTCTCGGGCATGGCCAGTTCGGTCGGCCTGGGTGTCACCTGGATTACCGCACTGGGCCCGCTGAGCTTCAGCCTGGCAATGCCGGTCAAGAAGCCGGACGATGCCGATACCCAGGTGTTCCAATTCTCTCTGGGCCAGACCTTCTAAGGTCGGCCCCTGCTTAATGACAACGGTTTATCCAGGAGTGCATCGTGCGTAAATTGGCTCAACTGGCCGTAGTGGCCGCGGCGCTGGTCGCCACCCCGGCTTTCGCCGAAATGAAGGTAGCCGTGCTGAACTATCAGATGGCCCTGCTCGAGTCGGATGCCGCCAAGAAGTACGCGGTCGATGCCGAGAAGAAGTTCGGCCCGCAACTGACCAAGCTGAAAAGCCTGGAAAGCAGCGCCAAGGGCATCCAGGACCGCCTGATCAAGGGCGGTGACAAGATGCAGCAGCAGGAGCGTGAGCGCCTGGAGCTCGAGTTCAAGCAAAAGGCCCGCGACTTCCAGTTCCAGTCCAAGGAGCTGAACGAAGCCAAGGCCGTCGCTGACCGCGATATGCTCAAGCAGCTGAAGCCGAAGCTGGATGGCGCCGTCGAGGAAGTGATCAAGAAAGGCGGTTTCGACCTCGTTCTCGAGCGTGGTGCGGTCATCGATGTCAAACCTCAGTACGACATCACCCGCCAGGTCATCGAGCGCATGAACCAAGCCCGTTGATATGAGTGTGACCATGACGCTAGGCCAACTGGCCGAGGCCCTCGGTGCCACCCTCAAGGGGCCCGAGGCGCTGCAGATTACCGGGCTGGCCACCTTGCAAGAGGCTGGCCCCGGTCAGTTGAGCTTCCTCGCCAACCCGCAGTACCGCAAGTACCTGGATAACTGCCAGGCGGGTGCGGTATTGCTCAAGGCCGCGGATGCCGAGAGTTTCGCTGGCAATGCCCTGATCGTGGCCGACCCCTACCAGGCGTATGCGCGTATTTCCCACCTGTTCGACCCTAAACCCAAGGCTGTGGCGGGAATCCATCCCAGCGCCGTGGTGGCTGAGGACGCGCAGGTAGACGCCAGCGCCAGCATCGGGCCGTTCGCGGTCATCGAAAGTGGTGCACGTATCGAGGCTGATGTCAGCATCGGCGCACATTGCTTCGTCGGTGCGCGTTGCGTTGTAGGTGAGGGCGGCTGGCTGGCGCCGCGGGTTACGTTGTATCACGACGTCACCATCGGCAAGCGTGTGGTCATCCAGTCGGGTGCTGTGATCGGCGGCGAAGGCTTCGGTTTTGCCAATGAGAAGGGCATCTGGCGCAAGATTGCCCAGATTGGTGGCGTCACCATTGGTGATGACGTGGAAATCGGCGTCAATACTGCCGTTGACCGTGGTGCGCTGTCCGACACGCGGATCGGGGACGGGGTCAAGCTCGACAACCAGATCCAGATCGCCCACAACGTGCAGATCGGTGACCACACGGCTATGGCCGCTTGCGTAGGCATCTCCGGCAGTACACGCATCGGCAAGCATTGCATGCTGGCCGGCGGCGTGGGCCTGGTGGGGCACATCGATATTTGCGATAACGTATTTGTTTCCGGGATGACAATGGTAACCCGTTCGATCACCGAACCCGGTTCCTATTCATCCGGCACAGCCATGCAGCCTCTGGCTGACTGGCGCAAGAGCGCTGCGCGTATCCGCCAGCTGGATGACATGGCCAAACGTCTTCAGCAGCTGGAAAAACGCGTCGATACCGTGACCTCAGGTGGCCTGCCGACATCAGAAGGCTGATACCATTCCCTGAGCAAGAGTGAACAGTCGCTAGCTGGCTCCTCTTTGGATTGCAAAAGGAGCGTGTGGTCAGCACCTGCGCTCCCTATTCTTATTACAGGCTTCCCCCCCGAAATGATGGACATCAACGAGATTCGCGAATACCTGCCTCACCGCTACCCGTTCCTGCTGGTGGATCGTGTGACGGATCTGGACTTCGAGGCCCAGAGCATTCGTGCCTACAAGAATGTCAGCATCAACGAGCCGTTTTTCAATGGCCACTTCCCGGCGCACCCGATCATGCCGGGCGTCCTGATCATCGAAGCCATGGCCCAGGCGGCCGGCATCCTTGGTTTCAAGATGCTCGATGCCAAGCCGGCCGATGGCACCCTGTACTATTTCGTCGGTTCCGACAAACTGCGTTTCCGTCAGCCGGTACTGCCGGGTGACCAGCTGGTGCTGGAAGCCAAGTTCCTCAGCCGCAAAAGCATGATCTGGAAGTTCGAATGCCGCGCCCTGGTCGATGGCAAACCGGTTTGCTCGGCAGAAATCACCTGCGCGGAACGCTCCCTATGAATTCGATTGATCCTCGGGCCATTATCGATCCGTCGGCCAAGCTGGCCGATGGGGTCGAGGTCGGCCCTTGGTCGATCGTTGGCCCTGATGTAGAAATCGGGGAGGGCACCGTTATCGGCCCGCATGTTGTGCTCAAGGGGCCGACCCGTATTGGCAAGCACAACCGTATCTTTCAGTTTTCCTCGATCGGTGAAGACACCCCGGACCTCAAGTACAAGGGGGAGCCGACGCGCCTGGTGATTGGCGATCACAATGTGATCCGCGAAGGGGTGACCATCCACCGTGGTACTGTTCAGGACCGCGCGGAGACCACCGTGGGTGACCACAACCTGATCATGGCCTACGCCCACATTGGCCACGACAGCGTCATCGGCAACCACTGCATCCTGGTCAACAACACGGCGCTGGCCGGTCATGTGCATGTGGGTGACTGGGCGATCCTGTCCGGCTACACCCTGGTTCACCAGTACTGCCACATTGGCGCCCACGCGTTTTCCGGCATGGGTACGGCGATTGGCAAGGATGTTCCGGCTTTCGTGACCGTGTTCGGCAGCCCGGCCGAAGCCCGCAGCATGAACTTCGAGGGCATGCGCCGCCGTGGTTTCAGCGACGAGGTGATCCACGTGCTGCGTCGTTGCTACAAGATTGTCTACCGTCAGGGCCTGACCGTCGAAGACGCGCTCAAGGAACTGGCCGAGCCGGCCGCGCAACATCCTGAGGTCGAGCTGTTCCGTCAGTCGATCGTGAGCTCCGCCCGCGGTATTACACGCTGATATGGCCCAGCTTTGCGTAGCGCTGGTCGCCGGTGAGGCCAGCGGCGATATTCTGGGTTCAGGCTTGATGCGTGCCCTCAAGGCACGTCACCCTGATGTACGTTTTATCGGCGTCGGCGGCCCTTTGATGGAAGCCGAAGGCCTGCAATCCTATTTCCCCATGGAGCGCCTGGCCGTCATGGGCCTGGTCGAAGTACTGGGGCGCCTGCGCGAGCTGCTCAAGCGCCGCAAGCTATTGATCCAGACGTTGATCGACGAAAAACCCGACGTTTTCATCGGTATCGACGCCCCGGACTTCACCCTCAATATCGAACTGAAACTGCGTCAGGCCGGCATCAAGACCGTGCACTACGTCAGCCCATCAGTGTGGGCCTGGCGGCAGAAGCGTGTGCTGAAGATTCGCGAAGGTTGCGACCTGATGCTGACGCTGTTGCCGTTTGAGGCGCGCTTCTACGAAGAGCAAGGTGTACCGGTGCGCTTTGTCGGCCACCCGCTGGCCGACACCATCCCGCTTGAAGCTGACCGCTCGGTCGCGCGTGCCGCACTGGGCCTGGGCGAAGGGCCGATAGTGGCGCTGATGCCCGGTAGCCGGGGTGGTGAAGTAGGGCGCTTGGGCGCGTTATTCCTCGATGCAGCCGAGCACCTGTGTCAGCAGGTGCCGGGTGTGCGCTTTGTGCTGCCCTGTGCCAACGCTGCGCGGCGTGCCCAGGTCGAGCACATGCTTGAAGGGCGCCAGCTGCCGCTGACCTTGCTCGATGGCCAGTCGCACCAAGCCCTGGCGGCCTGTGACGCGGTGTTGATCGCTTCGGGCACCGCGACCCTCGAAGCGCTGCTGTACAAGCGGCCGATGGTGGTGGCGTACCGCCTGGCACCGTTGACCTACTGGATTCTCAAGCGCCTGGTGAAAAGCCCCTACGTGTCGTTGCCGAACCTGCTGGCCCAGCGCGAGCTGGTGCCCGAGCTGCTGCAGGACCAAGCCACCAGCCAAGCGTTGGCCAACACCCTTGCGCCGCTGGTGCGCGATGGTAGCCAACAGACCGAACGTTTCGACGAAATTCACCGCACCCTGCGCCGTGACGCCTCCAACCAGGCGGCCGAGGCGGTACTGGCCCTGCTCAAGGACCGCTGACATGCAAATTGGACTGGACTTCAACCTGGTCGAAGACCTGGTTGCCGGCGTTGACGAAGTGGGCCGTGGCCCGCTGTGCGGCGCAGTGGTTACGGCGGCAGTGATCCTCGACCCTGCGCGACCGATTCTTGGCCTGAACGATTCGAAGAAACTCACTGAGGCCAAACGCGAGGCGCTGTTCGACGAGATCTGCGAAAAGGCCCTGAGCTTCTGCATCGCCCGCGCCGAGGTCGAGGAAATCGACCGCCTGAATATCCTGCAAGCCACCATGCTGGCCATGCAACGTGCGGTGGAAGGCCTGCACATTACCCCCAAGCTGGCCTTGATCGATGGCAACCGCTGCCCGAAGCTGGCCGTGCCGGCGTCGCCTGTGGTCAAGGGCGATAGCCAGGTGCCGGCCATTGCGGCGGCATCGATCCTGGCCAAAGTAACCCGTGATCGGGAAATGAGCGCATTCGAACTGATCTACCCAGGGTATGGCATCGGCGGGCACAAGGGTTACCCGACTCCCGTGCACCTTGAGGCGCTCGCGCGCCTGGGGCCTACGCCCATTCATCGGCGTTCGTTTGCCCCGGTGCGGGCGGCGTGGGAAGCGCGTGAAGGCGTCACCGATTCCCTGATCTGACCTGCCAGGGCCGCTTCGCGGGCTTGCCCGCTGCCGCAGGTGCGGCGTCGCTGCTGATGGCAGCAATCTCTCGGTGGGAGCGGGGGTGCCCGCGGAGGGCTGCGACGCAGCCCCAAATCCCCTCCCCATTTAAGCTACAATCCCGCCCTTGTCGTTAAGCACTGCTACAGGATCTTCCATGTCGGTTCCCTTCGTTCACCTGCGCGTCCACTCCGAATTCTCGCTGGTCGACGGTCTGGTGCGGATCAAACCGCTGGCCAAGGCGCTGGCCGGGATGAACATGCCAGCGGTGGCGATCACCGACCAGAGCAACATGTGCTCGCTGGTGAAGTTCTACAAAACGGCCATGGGCGCCGGCATCAAACCGATCTGCGGTGCCGACCTGTGGCTGGCCGGTGCCGACCCGGAAGCCCCGCTGTCGCGCATTTGCTTCCTGGCCATGAACCCCCAGGGCTATCGCAACCTCACCGAATTGATCTCGCGGGGCTGGACCGACGGCCAGCGAAACGGCCTGGTCATCCTCCAGCGTGAATGGATCGCCCCCGCCAGCGAAGGCCTGATTGCCCTGTCTGCGGGCAAGGAAGGCGACATCGGCATGGCCTTGCTCAATGGTCGAGACGATGAAGCCCAAGCCCTGCTGCAAGACTGGATGGGCATGTTCCCCGAGCGCTTCTATGTAGAAGTACAGCGCACCAATCGCGCCCGCGACGAAGAATACGTGCACGCTGCGGTAGCCCTGGCCGACAAGTTTGGCGCGCCGCTGGTGGCCACCAACGACGTGCGTTTCATCAAGCAGTCGGACTTCGACGCCCACGAAACCCGTGTATGCATCGGCGAAGGCTGGACCCTCGACGACCCACGCCGCCCGCGTGGCTACAGCGACCAGCAGTACCTGAAGTCGGCCGAGGAAATGGCCGAGTTGTTCAGCGACCTGCCCGACGCCATCGCCAACACGGTCGAAATCGCCAAGCGCTGCAACATCCAGGTGCAGTTGGGCAAATACTTCCTGCCTGACTTCCCGACGCCCAACGGCATGGGCATCGACGATTACCTGCGGCATGTGTCCTACGAGGGCCTTGAAGAGCGCCTGGCGGTGCTGTGGCCGAAAGACACCACGCCCAATTACGAAGAGAAGCGCCAGGTTTACCTCGACCGCCTGAAGTTCGAGCTGGATATCATCATCCAGATGGGCTTCCCCGGTTACTTCCTGATCGTCATGGACTTCATCAAGTGGGCCAAGAACAACGATGTGCCGGTCGGCCCGGGGCGGGGGTCGGGTGCCGGCTCGCTGGTGGCCTACGTACTGAAGATCACCGACCTTGACCCGCTGGCCTATGACCTGCTGTTCGAGCGCTTCCTGAACCCTGAACGTGTTTCCATGCCCGACTTCGACGTCGACTTCTGCATGGACGGCCGCGACCGGGTCATCGACTACGTGGCCGAGGCCTACGGCCGTAACGCGGTAAGCCAGATCATCACCTTCGGTACCATGGCCGCCAAGGCGGTGGTGCGTGACGTGGCGCGGGTGCAGGGCAAGTCCTACGGCCTGGCCGATCGCCTGTCGAAGATGATCCCGTTCGAAGTGGGCATGACCCTGGAGAAGGCCTACGAGCAGGAAGAAATCCTGCGCGACTTCCTCAAAAGCGACGAAGACGGCCGCGAAATCTGGGACATGGCCCTGAAGCTGGAAGGTGTGACCCGGGGTACCGGCAAGCACGCCGGTGGTGTGGTTATCGCGCCGACCAAGCTTACCGATTTTTCGCCGATCGCTTGTGATGAAGAAGGCGGTGGCCTGGTCACCCAGTTCGACAAGGATGACGTCGAGGCCGCCGGCCTGGTGAAGTTCGACTTCCTCGGCCTGCGTACCCTGACCATCATCAAGTGGGCGATGGAGATCATCAACCGCGAGCAGGCCAAGAACAACCTGCCCGACTTGAACATCGACTTCATCCCGCTGGATGACCGCAAGACCTACGAGCTGTTGCAGAAGGCCGAAACCACGGCCGTGTTCCAGCTTGAATCGCGGGGCATGAAGGAGCTGATCAAGAAGCTCAAGCCCGACTGCCTGGAAGACCTCATCGCACTGGTGGCACTGTTCCGCCCCGGCCCGCTGCAATCGGGCATGGTGGACGACTTCATCAACCGCAAGCACGGCCGCGCCGAGCTGGCCTACCCACATGCGGACTACCAGTACGAAGGCCTCAAGCCGGTACTGGCGCCCACCTACGGCATCATCCTGTACCAGGAACAGGTGATGCAGATCGCCCAGGTGATGGCAGGCTATACCCTGGGCGGCGCCGACATGCTGCGCCGGGCGATGGGTAAGAAAAAGCCCGAGGAAATGGCCAAGCAGCGCGGTGGTTTCATCGAAGGTTGCGTGGCCAACAATATCGATGCGGACCTGGCTGGTAACATCTTCGACCTGGTAGAAAAGTTCGCCGGTTACGGTTTCAACAAATCTCACTCCGCAGCCTATGGCCTGGTGTCTTACCAGACCGCCTGGCTGAAAACCCACTACCCGGCGCCATTCATGGCTGCGGTACTGTCGGCGGATATGCACAACACCGACAAGGTGGTGGTGCTGGTAGAAGAAGTTCGCAGCATGAAGTTGCGTCTGGACGCGCCAGATGTGAACTTCTCCGACTTCAAGTTCACCGTCAACAACGACGGCCGTATCGTCTACGGCCTGGGTGCCATCAAGGGCGTCGGCGAAGGGCCGGTGGAAGCAATCGTCGAGGCCCGTGCCCAGGGCGGCCCGTTCAAGGACCTGTTCGACTTCTGTGACCGCATCGATCTCAAACGGGTGAACAAGCGTACCCTCGATGCGCTGGTGCGCAGCGGCGCGCTGGACCGGCTGGGCCCGCACTTCCATGACGAGATAAAGGCCTACCAGGCCAACATCGACATCAACCGTGCGACCTTGCTCTCGGCGCTGGGTGAGGCCATCAAGGCTGCCGAGCAAGCGGCCCACACCGCTGACAGCGGTCACGTCGATCTGTTCGGCAGCATGTTCGACGAGGCGCAAGTCGACGTCTATGCCAACCACCGCAAGGTCCGCGAGCTGACCCTCAAGGAGCGCTTGAAGGGCGAAAAAGACACCCTTGGCCTGTACCTGACCGGTCACCCGATCGACGAGTACGAGACCGAGATCCGCCGCTTCGCCCGCCAGCGCATCATCGACCTCAAGCCGTCGCGCGAAACCCAGACCATCGCCGGCATGATCATCGCCTTGCGGGTGATGAAGAACAAAAAGGGCGACAAGATGGGCTTCGTTACCCTGGATGACCGCTCCGGGCGCATAGAGGCTTCCCTGTTCGCAGATGCCTACATCGCGGCACAGTCCTTGCTGCAGGCCGATGCCATGGTGGTGGTCGAAGGCGAGGTCAGCAACGACGACTTCTCCGGCGGCCTGCGCCTGCGGGTTAAGCAGGTCATGACCATGGAAGACGCACGCACCAAGCTGGCCGAGAGCCTGCGCCTGAAAGTGGCGCACGATGCCCTGAAGGGCGACCGGCTGAAGTGGCTGGGTGAGCTGATCACCCGCCATCGCGGTGCTTGCCCGATCACCCTGGAGTACACCGGCAGCGACGCCAAGGCCATGTTGCAGTTCGGCGAGCAGTGGGCGATCGACCCGGCCGACGGGCTGATTCAGGCGCTGCGTGACCAGTTCGGGCGTGAGAACGTCTTCCTGCAATATCGTTGAACCGACAAAACATTTAATCTCGACCTGAATGCGCCTGATCCCTTAAGGTATGGCGCCAAACGGATCAACCGGCCGGCCGCCTGGCCGTAGACCCAAGACGGATGACTATGAACCCGAATTTTCTCGATTTCGAACAGCCGATTGCCGACCTGCAAGCCAAGATCGAAGGCCTGCGCCTGGTAGGTAACGACAACTCGCTGAACATCAGCGATGAAATTGCCCGTCTGCAAGACAAGAGCAACACCCTGACCGAAAGCATCTTCGGCAACCTGACCAGCTGGCAGATCGCCCGCCTGGCCCGTCACCCACGTCGTCCTTATACCCTGGACTACCTGGAGCACATCTTCACCGAGTTCGAAGAGCTGCACGGTGACCGCCACTTCTCCGATGACGCTGCCATCGTAGGCGGCACCGCCCGCCTGGACGGCAAGCCAGTCATGGTCATTGGTCATCAGAAGGGCCGCGAAGTACGCGAGAAGGTGCGTCGCAACTTCGGCATGCCGCGCCCGGAAGGCTACCGCAAGGCTTGCCGCCTGATGGAGATGGCCGAGCGCTTCAAAATGCCGATCCTGACCTTCATCGACACCCCAGGTGCATACCCAGGCATCGACGCCGAGGAGCGCAACCAGAGCGAGGCAATCGCCTGGAACCTGCGCGTGATGGCGCGCCTGAAAACCCCGATCATCGCCACCGTGATCGGTGAGGGTGGTTCTGGCGGTGCACTGGCCATCGGCGTGTGCGACCAACTGAACATGCTGCAGTACTCCACCTACTCGGTGATCTCGCCGGAAGGCTGCGCTTCGATCCTGTGGAAGACTGCCGACAAAGCCGCTGACGCCGCCGAGGCAATGGGCATCACTGCCGAGCGCCTGAAGAGCTTGAACATTGTCGACAAGGTCATCCAGGAGCCGCTGGGCGGCGCCCACCGTGACCCGGCCAAGATGTCGGAAGCCATCCGTGCCGACCTGGTGCAGCAACTGGACATGCTCGGCAAGTTCGACAACGACGCGCTGCTGGCACGCCGTTACGAGCGCCTGATGAGCTACGGCCTCTGATAGCGAGATGACGGGCACCGGCTTTGCCGGTGTTCGCGGGCACGCCCGCTTGCACAGGTAATGCTCTACCCTCGGGGCTAGCGGCATACTTGTGGGAGCGGGCGTGCCCGCGAATGATTTGTTGAATCGAGCGAGGGCTAGATGATCAACCTCAACCCCTGGCTCAATGCCCCCAACTGGTACATCGCCTACTCCGGCGGCCTCGACTCCACCGTCCTCCTGCACCTGCTGGCTGACTACGCCCGCAACCACGCGTCCCCCCCGTTGCGCGCCATTCATGTCCATCACGGCCTGCAAACCGCCGCTGACGCCTGGCCTGCCCATTGCCAAGCCATCTGCGACAATCTCGGCATCGAACTCCAGGTCATCCACGTCCAGGTCAGCCCTGGCGCGAGTGTCGAACAGGCCGCTCGCGACGCCCGCTATGCCGCTTTCAAGCAAACGCTCGGCCCTGGCGACATCCTGTTCACCGGCCAGCACCGCGACGACCAGGCTGAAACCCTGCTGTTCCGCCTGCTGCGCGGCGCCGGTCTGCGTGGCCTTGCGGCAATGCCGGGGCAGCGGGCGCTAGGGCAGGGCAGCCTGGCCAGGCCGTTGCTGGGGTGTGCCCGGCAACAGTTGCAGGACTACGCCAGCGCCCACCGGCTGGCCTGGATCGAAGACCCGTCGAACACTGACACACATTTCGCCCGCAACTACCTGCGCGGCGAGGTGTTCCCGCGCTTGCAACAACGTTGGCCACAAGCCAGTCAGAACCTCGCCCGCGCTGCAGAGCACTTGGGTGAGGCCCTGGGCCTGCTGGACGAGCTGGCCCAGGCCGACCTGGCGCGCGCGCAGGAGGGGGCACCCGCCGCGTGGTCGGCGCTACCATCGCTCGGCCTGGCTGCCCTGGCGACGCTTTCGCCGTCCCGTCAACGCAATGCCTTGCAATATTGGCTGAGCCAGCGCACCCGTTTGCCCGACACGCGGCATTGGGCTGGCTGGGCAGACCTGCGCGATGCCGGCGCCGATGCCCAGCCAGTCTGGTCGCTTGCCGATGGGCGGTTGCTGCGTAGCCAAGGGCGCGTCTGGTGGTTGAGTGGCGATTGGCTGAAGACACCCATCGGCCAGCTGGCCTGGGCTGATCCTGACGAGCCGTTGCTGTTGCCGGGCAATGGTAGTGTGCGTCTTGTTGGCGCAGGCCAGCTCGATGGGTTGCGCATCGCCTACCGCCTGGGTGGTGAAATGCTGGAGATCCCCGGCCGTGGACGGCGCGACCTCAAGCGCCTGCTCAACGAGCAGCAAGTGCCGCATTTCCTGCGTTCGCGCCTGCCGCTGCTGTATCGGGGCGAACGCCTGCTGGCAGTGGCCAACTTGCCCAGGCAGGTGCAGGCGGATTGCCAGCTGCATTGGCAGTTACCGACGAACGCGCAAGGTTTGAGCTGAAGGGTACATTCCGGTAGACTACCCTCCCTTCTTGATACAACTTCTGTGGGTTCCGCGAAAACACAGGGGTTGCCGATTACCAAGCAGTTTTTTGCTGGGCTGATTCTGGAAATGACGAGCGAGCTCCATGCCGGGGATACCCCTGGTCTGTACAGACGCGGCAGTTTTTCGAGATGCACTGTGATTGACGCAGGTGATCGGGGGCTTCGGCCTTCCTTCGCTTTCTCCGGCGGCGCTGGCCGCCTTAACGCAGACTTCTAGGGTTTTTCATGACGCGCTACATATTCGTCACGGGCGGTGTTGTTTCTTCATTGGGGAAAGGCATTGCCTCGGCTTCCCTGGCGGCCATCCTGGAAGCGCGGGGCCTGAAGGTCACCATGCTCAAGCTGGATCCGTACATCAACGTCGATCCGGGCACCATGAGCCCGTTCCAGCATGGTGAAGTGTTCGTCACCCACGATGGCGCCGAGACCGACCTCGACCTGGGCCACTACGAGCGGTTCATCCGCACCACCATGACCCAGAACAACAACTTCACCACCGGCCGTATCTACGAGCACGTGCTGCGCAAGGAGCGCCGTGGTGATTACCTGGGCGCGACCATCCAGGTCATCCCGCACATCACCGACGAAATCAAGCGTCGCATCATCAAGGGCGCCGGCGATGCCGACGTGGCCCTGGTGGAAATCGGCGGTACCGTGGGTGACATCGAGTCGCAGCCGTTCCTCGAGGCCATTCGCCAGCTGCGCGTCGAAGTGGGTTCCAAGCGCGCCATGCTGATGCACCTGACCCTGGTCCCGTACATCGCCACCGCTGGCGAAACCAAGACCAAGCCGACCCAGCACTCGGTCAAGGAGCTGCGCTCCATCGGCCTGCAGCCTGATGTGCTGATCTGCCGCTCCGACCACCCGGTCGATGCCTCGTCGCGTCGCAAGATCGCGCTGTTCACCAACGTTGAAGAGCGTGCGGTGATTTCGCTGGAAGACGTCGACACCATCTACAAGATCCCGGGCGTACTGCACGCACAGGGCCTGGACGACTTCGTCGTCGAGCGCTTCGGCCTGCAGTGCAATGGCGCCGACCTGTCCGAGTGGGACAAAGTGGTCGATGCCAAGCTCAACCCAGAGCACGAAGTGACCATTGCCATGGTCGGCAAGTACATGGAACTGCTGGATGCGTACAAGTCGCTGATCGAGGCAATGAGCCACGCCGGCATCACCAACCGCACCAAGGTCAACCTGCGCTACATCGACTCGGAAGACATCGAGAACCAGGGCACCAGCCTGCTCGAAGGCGCCGATGCCATCCTGGTGCCTGGCGGTTTCGGCCTGCGCGGCGTGGAAGGCAAGATTACCGCGGTGCAATACGCCCGTGAGAACAAGGTGCCGTACCTGGGTATCTGCCTGGGCATGCAAGTGGCGGTGATCGAATTCGCCCGTAACGTGATGGGTTG
The DNA here is from genome assembly GCF_047978165.1 of Pseudomonas sp. LFS074. Classification (NCBI taxonomy): domain Bacteria; kingdom Pseudomonadati; phylum Pseudomonadota; class Gammaproteobacteria; order Pseudomonadales; family Pseudomonadaceae; genus Pseudomonas; species Pseudomonas sp. LFS074. The sequence goes on from NZ_JBFPFV010000001.1 coordinate 1,296,348, forward strand.
GAAAGACGCCAACTCCACCGAATTCGACCGTAACAGCGGCCACCCTGTGGTCGGCCTGATCACCGAGTGGGCCGATGCCACCGGTGCCGTCGAGACCCGCGACGAGGCTTCCGACCTGGGCGGTACCATGCGCCTGGGTGCTCAGGACTGCCAGCTGGCTGCCGGTTCCAAGGTGCACGACTGCTACGGCAAGGACGTGATCACCGAGCGTCACCGTCACCGCTACGAAGTGAACAACAACCTGCTGCCGCAGCTGGTCGACGCAGGCCTGGTGGTTTCCGGTCGTTCCGAAGACGGCGCGCTGGTGGAAGTGGTCGAGTCCAAGGACCACCCATGGTTCGTCGCTTGCCAGTTCCACCCAGAATTCACTTCGACCCCACGTGACGGCCACCCGCTGTTCAGTGGTTTCGTCAAGGCAGCTCTGGCTCAGAAGAACAAGGCCTGATCAATGACCCAGAAGATCATTCGCGTCGGTAACATCGAGATCGCCAACGACAAGCCGTTCGTCCTGTTCGGCGGCATGAACGTCCTGGAATCCCGTGACCTGGCAATGAAGGTCTGCGAAGAGTATGTGCGGGTTACCGAAAAGCTCGGTATCCCGTATGTGTTCAAGGCCAGCTTCGACAAGGCCAACCGTTCGTCGGTGACGTCCTACCGTGGCCCAGGCATGGAAGAAGGGCTGAAGATCTTCGAAGAGATCAAGCGCACCTTCAACGTGCCGGTGATTACCGACGTACACGAGCCTTACCAGGCCGAGCCCGTCGCCAAGGTGTGCGACATCATCCAGTTGCCGGCTTTCCTGTCGCGGCAGACTGACCTGGTGGTGGCCATGGCCAAGACCGGCGCGGTGATCAACATCAAGAAGGCCCAGTTCCTCGCCCCCCAGGAAATGAAACACATCCTGGCCAAGTGCGAAGAGGCCGGTAATGACCAGTTGATCCTCTGCGAGCGTGGTTCGAGCTTCGGCTACAACAACCTGGTGGTGGACATGCTCGGCTTCGGCATCATGAAGCAGTTCGAGTACCCGGTGTTCTTCGACGTGACCCACGCCCTGCAAATGCCGGGTGGCCGCAGCGATTCGGCGGGTGGCCGCCGTGCCCAGGTCACCGACCTGGCCAAGGCCGGCATGAGTCAGGGCCTGGCCGGGCTGTTCCTCGAGGCCCACCCCGACCCGGACAACGCCAAGTGCGATGGCCCATGCGCCCTGCGCCTGGACAAACTGGAGCCGTTCCTGGCCCAGCTCAAGCAATTGGACGACCTGGTGAAAAGTTTTCCGACGGTAGAAACCGCGTAAAGCTCATTTCTCGGGTAAAGTACCGCCCGATCCACCCCTGACCAGTCGGTCAGGGGCTCCCTTCACCTGGCCTGCCCAAAGCAAGTCCGCCCGGTGAACGGCAAGAATTTCCTAAGCTAAGTTGTTTTCGTCAAATTCTGGAGTGCTTACAACAATGGCAAAAATCGTCGACATCAAAGGTCGTGAAGTTCTCGATTCGCGTGGCAACCCCACCGTGGAAGCCGATGTACTGCTCGACAACGGCATCATCGGCAGCGCTTGCGCGCCGTCCGGTGCTTCCACCGGCTCGCGCGAAGCGCTGGAGCTGCGTGATGGCGACAAGAGCCGTTACCTGGGCAAGGGCGTGCTGAAGGCCGTCGCCAACATCAACGGCCCGATCCGTGAGCTGCTGCTGGGCAAGGACCCTTCCGACCAGAAGGCCCTGGACCGCGCCATGATCGAACTGGACGGTACCGAGAACAAGGCCAAGCTGGGCGCCAACGCCATCCTGGCTGTTTCCCTGGCTGCCGCCAAAGCTGCCGCCCAGGACCAGGACCTGCCGCTGTACGCGCACATCGCCAACCTGAACGGCACTCCTGGCCAGTACTCGATGCCGGTGCCGATGATGAACATCATCAACGGTGGCGAGCACGCCGACAACAACGTCGACATCCAGGAGTTCATGGTTCAGCCGGTTGGCGCCAAGACCTTCTCCGACGGCCTGCGCATGGGTACCGAAATCTTCCACCACCTCAAAGCCGTGCTCAAGGCCCGTGGCCTGAACACCGCCGTAGGTGATGAAGGTGGTTTCGCGCCTAACCTGGCTTCCAACGAAGACGCCCTGGGCGCCATCGCCGAAGCGGTCGAAAAAGCCGGCTACAAGCTGGGCACCGACGTGACCCTGGCCCTGGACTGCGCGGCTTCCGAATTCTACGAAGACGGCAAGTACAACCTGTCCGGCGAAGGCAAGTCGTTCGACGCCGAAGGCTTCGCCGAGTACCTGAAAGGCCTGACCGAGCGCTTCCCGATCATCTCGATCGAAGACGGCCTGGACGAGTCCGACTGGGCTGGCTGGAAAATCCTCACCGACAAGATCGGTGAAAAAGTCCAGCTGGTCGGTGACGACCTGTTCGTGACCAACACCAAGATCCTCAAGGAAGGCATCGAGAAGGGCATCGGTAACTCGATCCTGATCAAGTTCAACCAGATCGGCTCGCTGACCGAAACCCTGGAAGCGATCCAGATGGCCAAGGCTGCTGGCTACACTGCAGTGATCTCGCACCGTTCCGGTGAAACCGAAGACTCGACCATTGCCGACCTGGCCGTGGGTACTGCCGCGGGTCAGATCAAGACCGGTTCGCTGTGCCGTTCCGACCGCGTTTCCAAGTACAACCAGCTGCTGCGCATCGAAGAGCAACTGGGCGCCAAAGCGGTTTACCGTGGTCGTGCCGAGTTTCGCGGCTAAGCAAGAGATGGTAAAAAGGCAGCAGCCGGAGCGGTAGGAACGTTCGTACTGAACTTAACTACGTTCCAACGGGTTTCTGTCAACGAAGCCTGGCCTCGGCCAGGCTTCGTGCTATTCGAGGCCCCGTAAAAAAGTATGCGGCAGCCTTTTTAACCTGGATAACGTGATGCGCAGTCCCTATTGGGTGTTCCTCGTTCTGCTCCTGCTGCTGGGTGGCCTGCAGTACCGCCTGTGGGTGGGTAACGGCAGCCTGGCGCAAGTGACCGAGCTGAAGCAGCAGATTGCCGACCAGCATGCCGAAAACGAGCGCTTGCTTGAGCGTAACCGCGTGCTCGATGCCGAAGTGCTGGAGCTGAAAAAAGGCATGGAGACCGTTGAAGAACGGGCTCGCCATGAATTGGGGATGGTCAAAGAGGGCGAAACCCTCTTCCAGTTGCCACAGAAATGATCAATACCTTGCCGGCCTTCTGGGCCGTGATTCCTGCTGCGGGCGTTGGTGCCCGCATGGCTGCCGACCGCCCCAAGCAATACCTGGAGCTGGCTGGGCAGACCCTTCTCGAGCACAGCCTCGATTGTTTTCTTGGCCACCCGGCGCTTGCAGGGGTGGTAGTCAGCATTGCCGATGACGACCCGTATTGGCCTGGCCTGCGCTACGCCAGCGACCCGCGCATCCAGCGCGCGGCAGGTGGGCGTGAGCGCGCTGACTCGGTGCTCAACGCCTTGCTGGTGCTGCATGCCCAAGGGGCCTCGGACAGCGATTGGGTACTGGTGCACGATGCCGCGCGGCCAAACCTGGCGCGCAGCGACCTGGACAAGCTGTTGTCGGAATTGGCAGACGACCCGGTGGGTGGCCTGCTGGCGGTGCCGGCGCGCGATACCCTCAAGCGTGCCGATGGCAATGGCCGGGTGAGCGCTACCGTGGACCGCAGCACCATCTGGCAGGCGTATACGCCGCAGATGTTCCGCCTGGGTGCGTTGCACCGTGCGTTGGCCGAGTGCCTGGTGTCGGATGTCGTGGTGACCGATGAGGCTTCGGCCATCGAGTGGTCCGGTCAAGCGCCGCGGCTGGTTGAAGGGCGAAGTGACAACATCAAGGTGACCCGGCCGGAAGACCTGGAGTGGTTGCGCCAGCGTTGGGCAGGGCGTCGCTAAGGCTTTGGACCAGTGCTGGCTTCTTCGCGGGCATGCCCGCGAAAGGGCCAGTACAAGCAGCGCACTCCTTCAGCCGAGACGATATTCCGGCAACCCCGCCAACCCTTCCTTCAGGTAATCCACCAACCGCCGTACCTTCGGCGAAAGGTGCCGCTGCTGCGGATATAGCGCCCATACCGCTGTATTTGGTGGCTGGTGCGCCTCTAGCAGTGACACCAGCGCACCGTTGTTCAGGTGTTCCAGCACGTAATAATCCGGCAGTTGGCACAACCCTATCCCTTGCAACGCCGCATCCAGCACCGCCTGCCCACTGTTGCAGCGCCAATTGCCCTGCACCCGCTGGCTGATTTCACGGCCATCCTGCTGCAGCGCCCACAAATCCGAACTGCCCACCAGGCAATTGTGCCGCGCCAGCTCCGAAAGGCTGTGTGGTCGGCCATAGCGCTCGAGATAGGCCGGCGAGGCGCACAGGTACATGCGCCTGGGTGCCAGGCGGGTGGCCACCAGCCGAGAGTCGGCCAGCCTGCCCAGGCGGATGGCCAGGTCCATGCCTTCATGCAGCAGGTCGAGGGTATGGTTGCTTAGTTCCACATCCACCCGCAGTTGCGGATACAGCGCCATGAACCGCGTTACCAGTGGCACGATGAAGCGCTCGCCATAGGCTACCGCGCAGGTCATGCGCAGCAAACCCTTGGGCTCGCTGGCCAGGTCGCCCATGGCGCGCAGGGCTTCCTCGCGGCCATCCTGCAGGCGCTGGCAATGCTGCAGAAAGGTCTGCCCGGCCTCGCTCAGGGTTACCCGGCGGGTGCTGCGGTACAGCAGGCGCGTCTGCAGGCGCTCCTCCAGGCGAGCGATCTGCCGGCTGATATGTGACGAAGATACTCCCAGCCGTTCAGCGGCCGCGGTGAACTGGCCTGATTCGGCTACGGCGACGAATTCGTCGATGCCTTCCCAGCGGCTGCTCATTGATTATCCCTGTATGGCAATAATGTTTTGTCTTTGCCCGGATTATTCATCAAAAGCGGCTGAATTACACTGCAAGTCTGAATCGACCCTCTGTCTGGAGACCTTTGATGATCAAGTCCCGTGCTGCCGTAGCCTTCGAGGCCAAGAAACCCCTGGAAATCGTCGAAGTCGACGTGGCCATGCCCAAGGCCGGTGAAGTGCTGCTGCGCGTGGTCGCCAGCGGTGTTTGCCATACCGACGCCTACACCCTGTCCGGGGCGGACCCGGAGGGTATCTTCCCGTCGATTCTCGGCCACGAAGGCGGCGCGATCGTCGAAGCGGTAGGCGAGGGCGTGACCTCGGTAGCTGTCGGTGATCACGTGATCCCGCTGTATACCCCGGAATGCGGCAAGTGCAAGTTCTGCCTCTCGGGCAAGACCAACCTGTGTCAGGCCATTCGTGCCACCCAGGGCAAAGGCCTGATGCCGGACGGCACCACGCGTTTCTCGTACAAGGGCCAGCAGCTGTTCCACTACATGGGCACGTCGACCTTCTCCGAGTACACCGTGCTGCCGGAAATCTCCGTAGCCAAAATCCAGAAGGAAGCCCCCCTGGAAAAGGTCTGCCTGCTGGGCTGTGGCGTCACCACCGGTATCGGCGCGGTGCTCAACACCGCCAAGGTCAAGCCGGGTGACACCGTGGCCATCTTCGGCCTCGGCGGTATCGGCCTGTCGGCGGTGATCGGTGCGGTCAAGGCCAAGGCCTCGCGTATCATCGCCATCGACATCAACCCGGCCAAGTTCGAAATCGCCCGTCAACTGGGTGCCACCGACTGCGTCAACCCGAAAGACTACGACCGCCCGATCCAGGAAGTGATTGTCGACCTCACCGACGGTGGCGTGGACTTCTCCTTCGAGTGCATCGGCAACGTGCAACTGATGCGCGCGGCCCTGGAATGCTGCCACAAGGGCTGGGGCGAGTCGGTGATCATTGGTGTGGCGGGTGCCGGCCAGGAAATCGCCACCCGTCCGTTCCAGCTGGTTACCGGCCGGGTATGGCGCGGTTCGGCGTTCGGCGGCGTGCGAGGCCGCAGCGAGCTGCCAAGCTACGTGGAAATGTCCGAGAAGGGCGAAATCCCGCTGGACACCTTCATCACCCACACCATGGGCCTGGAAGACATCAACAAGGCCTTCGACCTGATGCATGAAGGTAAGAGCATCCGTAGCGTGATCCACTTCTGAGGTACGCCATGAGCCTGGATAACATCTCCTGCCAGAAGAGCTTCGGCGGCTGGCACAAGCGTTACCGGCATCACTCCAAGGTGCTGGGTTGCGACATGGTGTTCGCCGTGTACCTGCCGCCGCAGGCCGAACAGGGTGAGAAGCTGCCGGTGTTGTACTGGCTCAGTGGCCTCACCTGTACCGACGAGAACTTCATGCAGAAGGCCGGCGCTCAGCGCCTGGCCGCCGAGCTTGGGCTGATCATCGTCGCCCCCGACACCAGCCCGCGTGGCGAGCAGGTGCCGGGCGACCCGGATGGCGCGTGGGACTTCGGCCTTGGGGCCGGCTTCTACCTCAACGCCACCCAGCAGCCCTGGGCCCAGCATTACCGCATGCATGACTATGTGGTACAGGAGTTGCCAGCCCTGATCGAAGCGCACTTCCCGGCGTCGGGCGAGCGCAGCATCAGCGGCCACTCCATGGGCGGGCATGGCGCGCTGGTGTGCGCCTTGCGCAACCCAGGGCGCTACCGTTCGGTGTCGGCGTTTTCCCCCATCAGCAACCCGATGGATTGCCCGTGGGGCGAGAAAGCTTTCAGCCGCTACCTGGGTGAAGATCGGGCGCGCTGGCGCGAGTGGGATGCCAGCGTGTTGCTGGCCGAAACCCCTGCCGGCGAGTGCCCGCCGTTGCTGGTTGACCAGGGCGACCGTGACGACTTTCTCGAGAAACAGCTCAAGCCCGAAGCGCTGGAGCAGGCCGCACGCAAAGGGGGCCATGCACTGACCCTGCGCCTGCAGCCGGGCTATGACCATAGCTACTACTTCATTGCCAGCTTCATCGAGGAGCACCTGCGCCATCATGCGGTGGCACTGGGGCGGGTGTAGCACCCTGGGCCAAAAGCCGCCAAACCCGCTGCAAAGCAGGTAGAATCACGCCCTGACTCATTCAGGGCGTTTTTCTATGCGTATTGGCCATGGCTACGATGTGCACCGTTTCTGCGACGGTGATTTCATTACCTTGGGCGGGGTGCGTATCCCCCACAAATACGGCCTGCTGGCCCATTCCGACGGCGACGTGCTGCTGCACGCCCTGAGCGATGCCTTGCTGGGCGCCGCGGCGCTGGGCGACATCGGCAAGCACTTCCCCGACACAGACCCGCAGTTCAAGGGGGCCGACAGCCGAGCGCTGCTGCGCCATGTGGTCGGCATCGTCAGGGCCAAGGGCTGGAAGGTCGGCAATGTCGACGCCACCATCGTCGCGCAGGCGCCGAAGATGGCCCCGCACATCGAGACCATGCGCCAGCTGATCGCCGAAGACCTGCAGGTCGAGCTCGACCAGGTCAACGTCAAGGCCACCACGACTGAAAAGCTGGGCTTCACCGGCCGCGAGGAGGGGATTGCCGTGCATTCGGTCGCCCTGCTGCTGCCAGCATGACCGAACTGGAACTGCTGGGCCCGCGCGCATCGGGCGAACCGTTGGGCACCGCCGTACTCAAGGCGGTGGCCGAGGATTTCCAGGTCGACGAAGTGCTGGATATCCCCCTGTCGGGGCAGGGCGAGCACCTGTGGCTGTGGGTCGAGAAGCGTGACCTGAACACTGAAGAGGCCGCCCGCCGCCTGGCCCGTGCCGCAGGCGTGCCCGTGCGCAGCATCAGCTATGCCGGCCTGAAGGACCGCCAGGCGCTGACCCGCCAGTGGTTCAGCCTGCACCTGCCGGGCAAGGCCGACCCGGACCTGTCGCGGGCCGAGGATGCCAGCCTGCGTGTGCTCAAGCAGGTGCGCCACCTGCGCAAGCTCCAGCGCGGCGCGCATTCGGCCAACGGTTTTACCCTGCGCCTGACGGCTCTGGCAGCCGATCACCAGGCGCTGGACACGCGCCTGGAACAGCTGAAGCAGAACGGTGTGCCCAACTATTTTGGCACCCAGCGCTTCGGCCACGGCGGTGGTAACGTGCATGACGCCCTCGAGTGGGCTGCCCGCAAGGCTTTGCCTGAGCAGCGCAACGTGCGTTCGCGGCTGCTTTCGGCTGGGCGCAGCTTCCTGTTCAATCAACTGCTGGCTGCGCGTGTCGCTGACGGCAGCTGGGCTCGCGCCCAGGTCGGCGACCTGCTGGCGTTCACTGACAGCCGTAGTTTCTTCCCGGCCGGTGAGGCGGAATGTGCCGACCCGCGCCTGGCGATTCTCGATCTGCACCCGACTGGCCCTATGTGGGGCGAGGGCGCCTCGCCTGCTGGCGCAGCCACTGCCCAGCTGGAAAACGCCGTTGGCGCACGGCAGCCGGCACTTTGCCAGTGGTTGGCCCAGGCGGGCATGGATCACGAACGGCGAATTCTGCGGCTCCCTATTGGCGGCCTGACGTGGCATTATCCCGAGCCTGATATCCTGCAACTGGAATTCGTCCTGCCGGCCGGATGCTTCGCCACCGTGGTGGTGCGTGAAGTCGTGGATCTGGTGTCGGCAGGGCAGACGGACAGCCCATGCGTATTCTGATTTCGAACGACGACGGTGTTACCGCACCCGGCATCGCCGCGTTGCACGCTGCGCTGGCGGATTACGCCGAGTGCGCGGTGATCGCCCCGGATCAAGACAAGAGCGGCGCCAGCAGTTCGCTGACGCTGGACCGGCCACTGCACCCGCAGACCCTGGCCAACGGCTTCATCAGCCTCAACGGCACGCCAACCGACTGTGTGCACCTGGGCCTCAATGGGTTGTTGCCACAGGCGCCAGACATGGTCGTGTCGGGGATCAACCTCGGTGCCAACCTGGGCGACGACGTGCTGTATTCGGGTACGGTCGCTGCGGCGTTGGAAGGCCGTTTCCTCGGCGGTACCTCGCTGGCGTTCTCGCTGTTGTCGCGCCAGCCGGACAACCTGCCGACCGCTGCCTATATCGCCCGTCGATTGGTCGAGGCACAGTCGCGCCTGGCGCTGCCGCCCCGCACCGTACTCAACGTCAATATCCCCAACTTGCCGCTGGAGCACATCCGTGGCATCCAGCTCACCCGCCTCGGTCATCGGGCGCGGGCGGCGGCGCCGACCAAGGTGGTCAACCCGCGCGGCAAGGAAGGCTACTGGATTGCCGTGGCCGGTGATGCCGAGGATGGGGGGCCGGGCACCGACTTCCACGCGGTCATGCAGGGCTACGTATCGATCACCCCGCTGCAACTCGATCGCACCTTCAATGATGCCTTCGAGCAGCTCGACGGTTGGCTGGAGGGCCTGCTCTGATGCGCGAGGACGATATGCTGCGGCGTGGTATCGGCATGACCTCCCAGCGTACCCGGGAGCGGCTGATCCAGCGCCTGTGCGAAGAGGGTGTGTCGAATACCAAGGTGCTCGACGTGATCCGTCGTACCCCGCGCCACCTGTTCGTCGACGAGGCGCTGGCACATCGCGCCTATGAAGACACCGCGTTGCCGATCGGCCACAACCAGACCATCTCGCAACCGTTCATGGTTGCCCACATGAGCGAGCTGCTGCTCGAAGCCGGGCCGCTGGACAAGGTGCTGGAAATCGGCACCGGCTCGGGTTACCAGACGGCGATCCTGGCCCAGCTGGTCGAGCGGGTATTCTCGGTGGAGCGCATCAAGGTATTGCAGGATCGGGCCAAAGAACGCCTGGTGGAGCTGAACCTGCGCAACGTGGTGTTCCGCTGGGGCGATGGTTGCGAGGGATGGCCGGCATTGGCGCCGTACAACGGCATCATCGTCACTGCCGTGGCGCCGGAAGTGCCGCAGGCATTGCTCGACCAGCTGGCACCTGGAGGCCGCATGGTCATCCCGGTGGGGCCGGCCGGCGAAGCGCAGCAACTGATGCTGATCGTGCGCGAGGAGCATGGGTTCTCCCGTCGCGTGCTGGGGGCTGTGCGTTTCGTGCCGCTGCTCAATGGTCCGTTGGCCTGAGCCCAGCTTGCATTGGCTGTTTGGGTAGGCACCACGCGGTATTTTTGGGCCTGCAGCGAATTCTTGCCGCTTCGCCCTGTCTATCTGGCGGGGCGAAGCGCCAGCGTACACCGGGGCTTTGCAACAGCCTATTGCTCCAGTCTGCCAATACCGGCTGGCTTGGTTATAATTGCAACAATATTGCATTTCTTGTCTTCATATCGTTTTCGGCACCATGAGGGGAGCGCGGGTGGGTCACACAGTCATTCGGCAGCGCAAGGACGGGTCAGGTTTCAAGCTTCTGGTGATTGCATTGGCCATGGGCACGCTACTGGTGGGTTGCTCGAGCACCAGCAGCAACAGCGCGCGGGTGGTCGACCGCAACAACAGCGTGCCCAAGCGCCCGGCGGTGACTTCCGGGCAATACATCGTCAAGCCTGGCGACACCCTGTTCTCCATCGCCTTCCGTTATGGCTGGGACTACAAGGAGCTGGCCGCACGCAACGGTATCCCGGCGCCTTACACCATCCGCCCGGGCCAAGCGATTCGTTTCAGCAGCGGTTCTAGCAGCAGTACCACGGTGGTATCCAACCCTTCCTCGTCGAGCCGCACCACGGTCACGCGGCGGCCTGTGGGCAGCCCCGCCACGGCGCCGGCCAGCACCAGCAAACCAGCTACTCCGGCCCCTTCCACCAGTGCGCCAGTGGTTGCCACCGTGCCGGCTGCGGAGCGCGCGGTAGGCGGCTGGACCTGGCCTGCCAACGGCGTGTTGATTGGAAAATTTGCTTCAAACGGTAGTTTGAATAAAGGCATTGATATCGCCGGTGATTTGGGACAGCCTGTTTTTGCTGCGTCTGATGGTGCGGTGGTTTACGCCGGGAGTGGTTTGAGGGGCTACGGCGAGCTGATCATCATCAAACACAGCGATACCTACGTCAGTGCCTACGGCCATAACCGCAGGCTGTTGGTTCGGGAGGGGCAGCAGGTCAAGGCAGGGCAGTCGATTGCTGAAATGGGGTCTACGGGCACAGATCGGGTGAAGCTGCATTTTGAGATTCGCCGCCAGGGCAAACCCGTCGATCCGCTCCAGTTCCTGCCACGCCGTTGATCGTTGTACCCGGCCTGTTCCTGTGATGTAGAGGGGACAGGCTCAAGCGCTGCCAGGGATAAAGGTGCCGCTCGAGTCTGAGTTCGAACTCAGCAAAGGACTATAACAATGGCTCTCAGTAAAGAAGTGCCGGAGTTTGACATCGACGATGACGTCCTCCTGATGGAGACGGGTATCGTTTTGGAAACGGATGTGGTGTCAGACGAACCTGCTGTATCTTCGGTTCGGACGAGGGCCAAGTCGGGCTCTTCGCTCAAGCAACACAAGTACATCGATTACAGCCGGGCGCTCGATGCCACCCAGCTGTATCTCAACGAGATTGGTTTCTCGCCGCTGCTGTCGCCGGAAGAAGAAGTGCACTTTGCGCGCTTGTCGCAAAAGGGCGATCCTGCCGGCCGCAAGCGCATGATCGAAAGCAACCTGCGCCTGGTTGTAAAAATTGCCCGTCGTTACGTGAACCGTGGCCTGTCGCTGCTCGACCTGATCGAGGAGGGCAACCTGGGGCTGATCCGTGCGGTCGAGAAGTTCGACCCAGAGCGTGGTTTCCGGTTCTCGACCTATGCGACCTGGTGGATTCGCCAGACCATCGAACGGGCGATCATGAACCAGACCCGCACCATCCGCCTACCGATCCATGTGGTCAAGGAACTGAACGTCTACCTGCGCGCTGCACGCGAGCTGACCCAGAAACTCGACCACGAACCCTCGCCAGAAGAAATCGCCACGTTGCTGGAGAAGCCGGTCGCCGAGGTCAAGCGCATGCTTGGCTTGAACGAGCGGGTGTCTTCGGTGGATGTGCCGCTTGGCCCGGACTCGGACAAGACCCTGCTCGACACCTTGACCGACGACCGCCCGACCGACCCGTGCGAGCTGCTGCAGGATGATGACCTGTCGCAGAGCATCGATCAGTGGCTGGGTGAGTTGACCGACAAGCAGCGTGAAGTGGTGGTGCGGCGCTTTGGCCTACGCGGGCATGAGAGCAGTACCCTTGAAGATGTTGGCCTGGAGATCGGCCTGACCCGGGAGCGGGTGCGGCAGATTCAGGTAGAGGGGCTTAAGCGCTTGCGCGAGATCCTGGAGAAGAACGGCTTGTCCAGCGAGTCGTTGTTCCAGTAGCGAAGGCTCGTAACACAAAGCGCCCCGATGACCTCGGGGCGTTTTTGTGTGTGGCTAAAAGAGTTATCCCCATCCGAGATTGCAGGGCTGCAAAGCTGCCTCAAAACCTGGGCATAACAGATATCCAATGTGTATTGCGCTACCCCAGTAACATTCCATGTAAGCCTTTTCTTACTTGTTTTGTAAGCTATCTATGCAAGTCTCAGTAAATCATTGTCGTTTTCAGCCTCTGTATTTTTCCAACTCATTGAAAACAATGGCTTATTTTGCTGTGAGGGAATATGTCCCCGGCAATACCTTGTGAGGGTTCGCGCTTGCCCGTCCGGCTCAACCCGCTAGTATTCGAACTGTGCACAGGGACATGCACAGGCTTTCAGGACGAAGGCCAAGGACGTCGCAAGAAGCGATTTCATCAGGATGATGTTTGGGACAAGCAGGGACTACGGAAAAAATGTGGGCGGGTCAAACCGCCCCTTTTTTTGCCCGCAGAAAACAAAAAAGGCCCCGAGGGGCCTTTTTCGCATCTGGGCGTTATCAGCGCTCCAGGTCGGCAATCTTGCCAGTCTTGCCATCCCACTCTTCGGCGTCAGGCAAGGCATCCTTACGCTCGGTGATGTTCGGCCAGACTTCCGCCAGTTCGGCGTTCAGCTCGATGAAGTTCTCCATCCCTGCAGGGATTTCGTCTTCCGAGAAGATGGCTTGCGCTGGGCACTCCGGTTCGCACAGGGCGCAGTCGATGCACTCGTCCGGGTGGATGACCAGGAAGTTCGGGCCTTCGTAGAAGCAGTCCACCGGACAGACTTCCACGCAGTCGGTGTATTTGCATTTGATGCAGTTGTCGGTGACGACGAAGGTCATTTCTAATTCTCTCCTCAGGCGACGGCGGCGGCCCTTCCTCTCAGGGCCGCGCGGTTTACAGGTATGTGGCTGCAGGCCAGGCTAATAACCTGCAGCACCAGCAAACCGCGGCGGATTCTATCAGCTTGTAGTGGGCGCCGTTATAACAGGTTCTTTAGTTGATATAGCATTTCGATAGCTTGACGCGGGGTCATGTCGTCCAGCTGCAGCTTGCCCAGCTTCTCGATGGCCGGGTGTGGCAGGCTGGCGAACAGGTCGCTTTGGTGCGGTACCTGCGGCGCATCCTTGGCTTTTGCGGCCGGGGGCTGCTCGTGCGGCAGGCTGGTGGTTTCCAGGCGCCCCAGGTGTTCGCGGGCACGCTGGATGACCACTGTCGGTACGCCGGCCAGTTGCGCCACGGCCAGGCCGTAACTCTGGCTGGCAGGGCCAGGCAGCACGTGGTGCAGGAAAACGATGCGTTCGTTGTGCTCGGTGGCGTTCAGGTGCACGTTGGCCACCAGCGGCTCGCTCTCCGGCAGCACGGTCAGTTCGAAGTAGTGCGTGGCAAACAGCGTGTAGGCACGCAGCTGGGCCAGGCGCTCGGCGGCGGCCCAGGCCAGCGACAAGCCGTCGAAGGTGCTGGTGCCGCGGCCGACTTCGTCCATCAGCACCAGGCTGCGGTCGGTGGCGTTATGCAGAATGTTGGCGGTTTCGCTCATCTCGACCATGAACGTCGAGCGCCCGCCGGCCAGGTCATCGCTGGAACCGATGCGGGTGAAAATGCGGTCGACCAGCGACAGCTCGCAGCTGGCCGCCGGCACGAAGCTGCCAATGTGTGCCAGCAGCACGATCAAGGCGGTCTGGCGCATGTAGGTGGACTTACCGCCCATGTTCGGGCCAGTGATGATCAGCATGCGTGTGCTGTTGTCCAGGCCCAGGTCGTTGGCCACGAACGGCGTGGTCAATACCTGCTCCACCACCGGGTGGCGGCCTTGCACGATGCGCAGGCACGGCTCGTCGACGAAGCGCGGGCAGTTCAGGTCAAGGTTCAGTGCACGTTCGGCCAGGTTGCTGAGTACATCCAGTTCGGCCAGGGCAGCGGCGCTGTCCTGCAGCGGCGCCAGGTGGCTGATGAGGGTTTCCAGCAGGGCGTCGTACAGCATTTTTTCGCGGGCCAGGGCGCGGCTCTTGGCCGACAGTGCCTTGTCCTCGAATGCCTTCAGCTCCGGGGTGATGAAGCGCTCGGCGCCCTTGAGCGTCTGCCGGCGAATGTAGTCGCCTGGGGCCTGCTCGGCCTGCTTGGTCGGTAGCTCGATGAAGTAGCCGTGCACGCGGTTGTAGCCGACCTTGAGGTTGGCAAGGCCTGTGCGAGCCTTTTCCCGGGCTTCCAGGTCGATCAGGAACTGGCCGGCGTTTTCGCTGATCGCCAGCAGGTCGTCCAGCTCATTGTCATAGCCGGCCTTGAGCACGCCGCCGTCGCGGATCACCGCCGGCGGGTTGTCGATGATCGCCCGCTCCAGCAGGCTGGCCAGTTCCGGGTAGGTGCCGGTGATGGCTGCCAGGCGCGCAAGGTGCGGTGCCTCGAGCTCGGTCATGGCGTTCTGCAGCTCGGGCAATGCGCCCAAGGCATCACGCAGGCGCGCCAGGTCGCGCGGGCGGGCATTGCGCAGGCCGATGCGAGCGAGGATCCGCTCGATATCGCCAATTTCCTTCAACTGCGGCTGCAGCTTCTCGAAGCGATAGCTGTCGAGCAGGCAGCGGATCGAATCCTGGCGTGCCTGCAGTACCTTGAGGTCGCGCAGCGGGCGGTTCAGCCAGCGGCTCAGCAGGCGGCTGGCCATGGCGGTCTGGCAGCGGTCGATCACCGACTGAAGGGTGTTGTCGCGCCCGCCGGCCAGGTTGATGTCCAGCTCCAGGTTGCGGCGGCTGGCGCCATCGAGGATGACCGTGTCGTCCAGGCGCTCGTGGCGCAGGCTGCGCAGGTGGGGCAGGGCGGTGCGCTGGGTTTCCTTGGCGTAGGTCAGCAGGCAGCCGGCGGCACCGATGGCCAGGGTCAGCTTGTCGCAGCCGAAGCCTTTGAGGTCTTTGGTCGCGAATTGCTGGCACAGGGCCTTGCGCGCCGAGTCGCGGTCGAAGTCCCACGGTGCGCGGCGGCGGGCGCCAGGGCGTTTCTCCGCAGGCAAATCGCGCGGCCAGTCGTCCGGGATCAACAGCTCGACCGGGTTCAGCCGCTCGAGCTCGGCCAGCAGGTTTTCCCAGCCCTTGATCTCCTGCACGCTGAAGTTGCCGCTGGTGATGTCCAGTACGGCCAGGCCGAACAGGCGCTCGTCGCCGAGCAGCGCGGCAATCAGGTTGTCGCGGCGCTCGTCGAGCAGGGCCTCGTCACTGACCGTGCCAGGGGTGATGATGCGCACCACCTGGCGCTCCACCGGGCCCTTGCTGGTGGCTGGGTCGCCAATCTGCTCACAGATCACCACCGATTCGCCCAGCTTGACCAGCTTGGCCAGGTAGCCTTCGAGCGAATGGAACGGGATCCCGCACATGGGAATGGACTGGCCGGCCGACTGACCGCGGGCGGTCAAGGTGATATCCAGCAGTTTCGCGGCTTTTTTCGCATCTTCGTAGAAGATTTCGTAGAAGTCGCCCATGCGGTAGAACATCAGCTGGTCTGGGTGCTGGTTTTTCAGCTTCCAGTACTGCTGCATCATCGGTGTGTGTGCGGAAAGATCTGACATTCAGGGCCTTACAGCGGGTGATCTGGTTGGCAAGGGTAAACCGGCAATGGTACAGGCTTTTTCAGCGAGATGCAGGCGCAGGCATTGGGGCATGTTCGCGCAGCCTGGCGGCAAAGGTGGAGCCGTGCGGCGTTAACCTCTAGAATGCGCGGCCCTCGACAAACGCCTCTAGCCGTGACCCGTACGATGAATGTGTCCAGCCCAGTTCCCTATGTAAAGCAACAGCTGATCTACCTCCTTTATGGCGAGCGCCGGATCTATCAGCTGGAGGCCAAACTCAGCATCCTCACCGCCATGGCGCGTTGCAAACCGGCTGAGCTGCCAGTGATCCGTGTACTTACCGATCAGCCACAGGCTTTTGCTGGCTGGCCGGTGGAAGTGATCACGCTGGACGAGCAGACCTTGCAGGCCTGGACCGGCGACGGCGGCTACACCCACCGGCGCAAGGCCTGCGCCATTGCTCAGGCCGGGCAGTGGGCGGACAAGACCGTGTTCATCGATACCGATACGGTGTTCCTGCAATCGCCGTTGAAGCTGTTCAGCCAGGTCGATGCCGGCCAGTTCCTGGTCGATGAAGTGGAGACGAGCTGGGCCGAGGCGTCGCGCAGCAGTGACTACCTTCGCTTCAGCGCCGGGCTGGCCGAGGCTGGAAATGCGCCGGCCGATGATTTGCGGCTCTGCAACAGCGGCGTCATGGGTTTCACCCGCTGCAATGTCGGCATTGCCGAGCGCGCCATCCCCCGCATCGATGCCTGGACGCCCTACACCGGTGACCTGCACACCATCGAACAGATCGCCTTTTCCTTCGAATTGCACGGGGCGCAGGTCAACGAAGCGCGTGGGGTGATCAGCCACTACTTCGCGATGAAACAGTACGTGCATGCCATCCTGGAAATCTTCTTCGCCAAGCACGGCGAGGGCTTCCATCCGCAGATGCCAAGCCTGGCCCTCAAGGTGCCGGCGTATCGTCCTGTGCCTTCGTGGCTGGCGCGGTTGTCGGTGAAGTGGAGCCTGAAGCGGGTGCCGCGCGAGCTGCGGGGCATCGGCCGCAAGCTGCTGTACGGCAGCGTGATGAGTAATGATGACTATCAGCGCGCGTGCAAAGTGATCTGGTGGCGTTCGGCAATCGAAGACATGCGCAAGCTGGACGGCTTCGACTGGCGCGAGGAGTGGCCTGAAGGGCTGCCGCGCCTCGGTCGGCGCGACGAGCGTGCGTTCAGCGAAATTGCCCGGGACAGCCTGTAGGTTTCCTGAGCCAGGGCCCGACGCGGGGTGATAGGGTAGAGGGCCGTTTACAAGGAGCCCCGACATGGACCCGATCACCACGCTTGCTACCCGCCTGGGTGAACACCTGCGCCGTTTCAATGCGCAGGTGACCACCGCCGAATCCTGCACTGGCGGTGGCATTGCCGAAGCCATTACCCGCGTACCTGGCAGCTCGGCCTGGTTCGAGGTTGGCTACGTGACCTACTCCAACGCCCAGAAAACCCGTCTGCTGAGTGTGCCCGAGGTGTTCTTCGGCCAGGTAGGCGCGGTCAGCCAGGAAGTCGTCGAAGCCATGGTCCGCGGGGCCCAGGTTGCCAGCGGGGCGCGCTTTGCCGTGGCGGTGAGCGGGGTGGCCGGGCCCGACGGCGGCTCGCCAGCCAAACCGGTAGGTACCGTGTGGCTGGCCTGGGGCGATGGCAACCGGGTGTTCAGCGAGCGCCGCCAGTTTGACGGTGACCGCGAAGCGGTGCGCCGACAGACGGTGATCGCCGCGTTAGACGGCTTGTTACAGCTTGGTGCCGAGTAAATCGACGACAGGGGTTTGCGCGGGCGCCGGCCTGTGGAATAATACTGGCTACTTATACAGGTATTCCGGCCGTCAGGGCCAAGTCGAACACGTGAGGATTTCAATGGACGACAACAAGAAGCGCGCCTTGGCTGCGGCCCTGGGTCAGATCGAACGTCAATTCGGTAAAGGCGCGGTCATGCGCATGGGTGACCAGGAGCGTCAAGGCATTCCGGCCATCTCCACCGGCTCGCTGGGCCTGGACATCGCCCTTGGCATCGGCGGCCTGCCAAAAGGCCGTATCGTCGAGATCTACGGCCCGGAATCGTCGGGCAAGACCACGCTGACCCTATCGGTCATCGCCGAAGCTCAGAAAAACGGTGCCACCTGCGCCTTCGTCGACGCCGAACACGCCCTCGACCCTGAGTACGCCGGCAAGCTGGGCGTCAACGTCGACGACCTGCTGGTTTCGCAGCCGGACACTGGCGAACAGGCCCTGGAAATCACCGACATGCTGGTGCGCTCCAACGCCGTTGACGTGATCATCGTCGACTCCGTGGCCGCGTTGGTGCCGAAGGCCGAGATCGAAGGCGAGATGGGTGACATGCACGTCGGCCTGCAGGCTCGCCTGATGTCCCAGGCGCTGCGCAAGATCACTGGTAACATCAAGAACGCTAACTGCCTGGTCATCTTCATCAACCAGATCCGTATGAAGATTGGCGTGATGTTCGGCAGCCCGGAAACCACCACCGGTGGTAACGCCCTGAAGTTCTACGCCTCGGTGCGTCTGGATATCCGTCGTACCGGCGCGGTCAAGGAAGGCGACGAAGTGGTCGGTAGCGAAACCCGCGTCAAGATCGTCAAGAACAAGGTATCGCCTCCGTTCCGTCAGGCCGAGTTCCAGATTCTTTACGGCAAAGGTATCTACCGTAACGGCGAGATCATTGACCTGGGTGTGTCTCAGGGCCTGGTCGAGAAATCCGGTGCCTGGTACGCCTACCAGGGCAACAAGATCGGTCAAGGTAAAGCCAACGCTGCCAAGTATCTGGCGGAAAACCCGGCTATTGGTGCCGAGATCGAGAAGCAGATCCGTGAAAAGCTGTTGAAAGCCGGTGCTGCCGCTGAAGCCGGCAAGGCTGCCGCCGTTGATGCCAGTGCCGACGATGTGGCTGACGCCGAAGCCGGTTATTGATTGCGCGGTAGATAGCCAATATGTCCGCCGTACTCGACACCCCCGTCGCCATCCGGCGGACAGCCATGGACCTGCTCGCGCGACGTGAGCACGGTCGCGTCGAGCTGACGCGCAAGTTGCGTCAGCGCGGCGCTTCGGACGAGTTGATAGAGCCTGAGCTCGACCGGCTCGCCGAAGAAGGGCTGCTGAGTGAAGCCCGTTACCTCGAAAGCTTCATCCGCTATCGTTCAGGCTCTGGCTACGGTCCTTCGCGTATTCGTGAGGAGCTGGGGCAGCGTGGCTTGGCGCGTGCTGATATCGAGCAGGCATTGCGCGAGAGCGAAGTGGATTGGCGCGAGCGTATGCATGACGTATGGCAGCGCAAGTTTGCCGGGCAGCGCCCGCAAGACCCGCGCAGTCGTGCCCAGCAGACCCGGTTTTTGGCATACCGTGGGTTCCCCATGGACATGATCGGCCGCCTGCTCAGTGGGCGTGATCTCGACGATTACTGAGCATTGCTGAAAGGCTGAGGCCGCTTTGCGGCCCCCCTGCAGCAAACACCTATGAACTGACCTTCAACGCCTCCCTGGCCCGCTGCGTGGTATGCATGGGTTGCGGCTTGGCCCAGTTCTCGGGCAAGTTGATGAAATCCACCAACTCGCGCAGCCTGCCCTGGTCGCGGCCATTGAAGGCGAATGACAGGCGGGTCAGGTGATTGAAATTGCCTACTTCATGCTCGGCACTGCTATCAGCTTGCTGGTGATATTTGCCACTCAGGCGCAAGTCGGCAAAGCCTTCTTGGATGTCATACAGCGCGGCCTCGCTGAGCGGGTGATGCATGCGGATAACGAACTGGCTCTTGAGCCAGCGGCTGGAATGGTAGTTGCTGTAGAACTGGTTGATTTCCTCCACTGCCTCGTCGGCACTGTGCACCAGGCGCACCAGCTTCAGATCGCTGGGCAGGATGTAGCGGTTTTCTTCCAACTGGCGGCTGATGAAGTCCAGGCAGTCGCGCCAGAAGCTACCGCCTGGCGAGTCCAGCAGTACCACCGGTACCAGCGGGCTCTTGCCAGTCTGGATCAGGGTCAGGACCTCCAGCGCTTCATCAAGGGTGCCGAAGCCGCCGGGGCACAATACCAAAGCGTCGGCTTCCTTGACGAAGAACAGTTTGCGGATGAAGAAGAAATGGAACGGCAGCAGTTTGTCGGTGCCATCCACCGTGGGGTTGGCATGTTGTTCGAAGGGCAGGGTGATATTGAAGCCCAGGCTGTGGGCACTGCCGGCACCCTCGTGAGCGGCGGCCATGATACCGCCGCCGGCGCCGGTGATGACCATCAAGTCGGAGCGCGCCAGGGTGGCACCCAGCTCGCGGGCCAGGGCGTACATGGGGTGTTCCAGCGGGGTGCGCGCCGAACCGAACACGGTCACCTTGCGTCGGCCTTTGTAGCGCTGCAGGGTGCGGAACGAGTGGTCCAGCTCGCGCAGGGCCTGCAGGGTAATCTTGGCGTTCCAGCGGTCGCTGTCGTCGTGGGCCATGCGCAGGATGGTCAGCATCATGTCGCGGTACAGCGGCAGGTTGGGGCTGTCGGGTGCAACCAGTTGCAGTTGTGCGTCGATGTGGTTCAAGTCGATGTTGTTGTCACGGAAGTGGCTGAACAGCAGTTCATTCGATTGGTAAGGCATGCAACGTCTCCTTCTGCACCAATACCTCTGACCTCAATCTAGACCCTCGCGACCGATTGTGCCGGGCTGTTTGCCACCGCCGCCCGTCGGCATGCGGCCACCGGCCGCATGGGTTTGGTTAACTGGTAGGGCGAAACGTATCGATGCAGGAGGTGGCGGTATGCATCGCTTGATCATCGAGGTGGACCGGCAGCTCTTTCAGCAGCTGGAGAACGCGGCCCAGGTGCATCACCTGAGCCTTGAGGCCGAGTGCCGCCGCAGGTTGGCGGGGCTGGAGTGTCAGTCGCGCTATTTGCAGGCGTTATTGGCCGAGATGCGCGCCGACGCCGCCGAAGGGCACTGGAGTGCCCGCGAGGACGAGAAGGTATAGCTGGGAGGGCTGCCTTTACTTCTTCTTGTTGCCGGCAACGCAACTGGCACTGTCGAAGGCCTGGTCCATGATTGGCTGGTTGGTCTTGTAAACCGTGAAACGGTAGACCATCACCGCGCCCTTGGACATCAGGTTGCGAAAACCGCTATTGCGGCAGACGCTGTCGCCCAGTTGGCTACGCACCTGTGCAGGGTTGGCCTGCATGCGTTCAGCGTGGCTCTGGCGCACGCTCAGGTGGTTGACCAGCGCCTTGCCTTCAACGGTGTAACCCTGATCGAGGATGTCCTCGTTGATCGCACGCGGGGTGCCGACGCTGCTCTCTTTGGCAACCTTCTCCAGCATCTTGTTCAGGTCGTAATCCTGCTTGGAAGCCGCCTGGGCTGCCAGAGGCAGGGCGAGCAACAAGCTCAGGGCGGGGGCGATAAGGCGCAGCATGAATCTCTCCTGGTTCGATGACTGGCGCTTTGACATGCGCGGGTCGACGGCGTTCCGTGAAATCGCGCGGTGGTGACTACCGGGCGCGATAAAACCCCGATTATAAGGGCCACCTTGCCGCCTGCACAGCAATTGCCCCCTGTTCTGGTAGACTGGCACCCTTGTTTTCTCCGAGTCATCCTTGTGCCCATTTCCAACCTGTCCAGAGGCCTGCCGGCATGAGCCATGCGGTAGCGCGCCTGCGCGCCGAACGCCTGGCCCGCAGCAACAAGCCTTTCATCGCCCGTGGCTCGCGAGCAGAGCGTTGCCCGGATTGCCGGGTCATCGCTACCCATTGCCTGTGTGCCTGGAAGCCCCGGGTGAAGGCTGACGCCGGTGTATGCCTGCTGATGCATGACACCGAGCCGCTGAAGCCCACCAACACCGGCTGGCTGATTGCCGACCTGATCGAAGACACCGCGGCCTTCGGCTGGTTGCGCACCTCGGTTGACGAGCGCCTGCTGGCCTTGCTCGACGACCCGCGCTGGCAGCCCTATATCGTTTTCCCGGGCGAGTTCGTTGCTCAGGAGCGGGTGGTCAGCGAGGTGGTGCGCGAGCCTGGCAAGCGCCCGCTGTTCATCCTGTTGGATGCCACCTGGACCGAAGCACGCAAGATGTTCCGCAAAAGCCCGTACCTGGACCGTTTTCCGGTGCTGAGCCTGCAGGCCGAACAGATGTCGCGCTACCGCTTGCGTCGCTCCAAGCGCGACGATCATTTCTGCACGGCGGAAGTCGCGGCCATGTGCCTGGACCTGGCCGGCGACAGCCAGGCCTCCCAGGCGCTGGATGCGTACCTGGATGTGTTCAGCCTGCATTACCTGAGCGGCAAGCAGCGCCTGCCGCTGGACGAGCAGGACGACACCCACCAACGTTTGCATACCTTCCTATAGTCCAAGGGGCACAACCCCTGCTTTGGTTCATAATGACGGAGCTGGCAGCCAGGGTGGGCGAGACGGCAGGGCGATTGGCTTGACCACCCTTGACCGTGCTCGGCATCCTTGGCGCCGATTCCCCGCCGGGCGCCTCCTTTACCCCCAAGCGCCTGGCACAGAACAGGATCCTTAGATCGATGGCCACTTACGAAATCCTGATTGCCGATGACCACCCACTGTTCCGTGGCGCCCTGCGCCAGGCCGTTACCCTTGGCCTGGGCCCGGATGTACGCCTGGTCGAAGTCGCGAGCATTGCCGAACTGGAAACCCGCCTGAGCGAAAAAGCCGACTGGGACCTGGTGCTGCTGGACTTGAACATGCCGGGTGCCTACGGTTTTTCCGGGCTGGTGCTGTTGCGTGGGCAATACCCGCAGATCCCCGTGGTTATGGTTTCGGCGCAGGAAGAGGCCGCCGTGGTGGTCAAGTCCCGCGAGTTTGGCGCCAGTGGTTTCATTCCCAAATCCAGCCCCCTGGAAGTGATCCAGGATGCGGTGCGCAAGGTGCTCGATGGCGAGGTCTGGTGGCCGCCGCAGGCGTTCGAGAAGGTGGATGTCTCGGCCGAGGCCAAGGCCGCCAGCGAGGGCTTGGCCAGCCTCACGCCGCAGCAGTTCCGCGTACTGACCATGGTCTGCGAAGGCCTGCTGAACAAGCAGATCGCCTATGAGCTGAGCGTGTCGGAAGCGACCATCAAGGCCCACGTTACCGCGATCTTCCGCAAGCTGGGCGTGCGTACCCGGACCCAGGCCGCGCTGCTGCTGCAACAACTTGAATCGGTTGCCAGCAACTGACTGCGCGTGGCTTCACGCTTTTTTGACCCGAGCCGGTCTAGTCTGCTGGCCTTTCTGTTGTGAAGTGACTCACATGACATCGCCATTCAAAGGCCAGACCGGCCTCAAACGCATCTTCAACGCCGCCGGCTACTCGCTGGACGGCCTGCGCGCCGCCTTCAAGGGCGAGGCCGCATTCCGCCAGCTGGTGCTGCTCAACGTGCTGCTGATCCCGATAGCCTTCTGGCTGCCGGTCAGCCGTGCCGAGCGGGCAATCATGATCGCGGTGTGCCTGCTGGGGCTGATCGTCGAGCTGTTCAATTCGGCGGTAGAGGCGGCCATCGACCGCATTTCGCTGGAGCGCCACCCACTGTCGAAAAATGCCAAGGACATGGGCAGCGCCGCACAACTGGTGGCACTGACCATGGTGGCGCTGGTGTGGGGCGTGATCCTGCTTTAAGCGATTGGCGGCAACACAATTTCGTCACTGCGGGTAAAGCCCGCAGTGAAGTTGCGGCATAGCTCGAGAAACTCACGCATGGCCGACGTCTGGTATTTCTGTTTGTGCCAGATGAAGTAGAACTGGCGCATCAGGTCCAGTTCCGGGGTTTCCACGGGTACCAGGCTGCCACGGCGGAAGGCGTCACGCAGGGCCAGGCGTGAAATGCAACCGATACCCAGGCCCGACTCCACTGCGCGCTTGATCGCTTCGGTGTGCTCCAACTCCAGGCGGATATTGAGGTTGGCGCGGTGATGGCGCATGGCCTGATCGAAGGTCAGGCGTGTGCCTGAGCCTTGCTCGCGCAGGATCCACGCCTCTTGCGAAAGGTTGTCTATATCGGCACGGCCCAGCTTGGCCAGCGGATGCTGCGGCGCGCAGAACACCACCAGTTCGTCCTCGACCCACGGCTGCACTTCCAGGTCCGGGTGGTTGCAGTCGCCTTCGATTAGACCTAGATCAATTTCGTAGTGCGCTACCTGTTGCACGATATGCACAGTGTTCTGTACGTGCAGCTTTACCTGGCTTTCCGGGTGGGTCTGCATGAAGCTGCCAATCAGCAGGGTGGCCAGGTAGTTGCCGATGGTCAGCGTGGCGCCGACCGCCAGCGAACCGAAACCGGACTTGCCGTTGAGCAGGTCTTCGATTTCCTTGGCCTGGTCGAGCAGGGCCACCGCTTGTGGCAGCAGTTGATGGCCCAGGGCATTGAGGGCCAGGCGTTTGCCGGCACGGTCGAACAGTTGGCAGCTCGATTGCCGCTCCAGTTCGGTGATGGAGGTGCTGGCGGCCGACTGCGACAGCGACAGCAGGCTAGCGGCCCGAGAGACGCTTTGGTGCTGAGCGACGGCGACGAAGACTTGCAGTTGACGAAGTGTGAATCGCATATCGATATAACCGATAACACATATCTTGATAATCCAGTTAACAGATATTGTCGCTGCCCCTAAACTATCGCGCAACTGCGCGTTTTGCGCGCCGCGTTTTTCTTCAGGAGCCCCATCGATGAGCAACATGAACCACGAACGTGTCCTCAGTGTGCACCACTGGAACGACACCCTGTTCAGCTTCAAGTGCACCCGCGACCCGGGGCTGCGCTTCGAGAACGGTCAGTTCGTGATGATCGGCCTGCAGCAGGAAAGCGGCCGCCCGCTCATGCGTGCCTATTCCATCGCCTCGCCAAACTGGGAAGAGCACCTGGAATTCTTCAGCATCAAGGTGCCGGACGGCCCGCTGACCTCGCAGTTGCAGCACTTGAAGGAAGGCGATGAGATCATCATCAGCAAGAAGCCTACCGGTACCCTGGTGCTCGACGACCTGAACCCAGGCAAGCACCTGTACCTGCTGAGCACCGGTACTGGCCTGGCGCCGTTCATGAGCGTCATCCAGGACCCGGAAACCTACGAGCGCTTCGAAAAAGTCATCCTGGTGCACGGCGTGCGCTACGTGAACGAAGTGGCCTACCGCGAGTTCATCACCGAGCACCTGCCGCAGAACGAGTTCTTCGGTGAGTCGGTCCGCGAAAAGCTGATCTACTACCCGACCGTGACCCGCGAGCCGTTCGAAAACCAGGGCCGCCTGACCGACCTGATGCGCAGCGGCAAGCTGTTCAGTGACATCGGCCTGCCACCGATCAATCCGCAGGACGACCGCGCGATGATCTGCGGCAGCCCGAGCATGCTCGACGAGACCAGCGAAGTGCTGGACAGCTTCGGCCTGAAAGTCTCTGCCCGCATGCGCGAGCCGGGTGATTACCTGATCGAACGAGCCTTCGTCGAGAAGTAAGGCGCAGGCTGGTACAAGAAGGCGACCCTGGGGTCGCCTTTTTTATTGCTTCTGAGAAATGCGCTGTTTGTGGGGCGGTCGGTGTGCCTATTCGACGCGCGTCTCGCCGCTGTACACCAGAATCGCCCGGCACCGCTTGCACAGGTAGCGCCGCCCCTGGCGCACCAGCTTGTGCCGCTGCGCGGTAAACGGGAAATCACCCTGCGGGCACGGGCAACGGTAGATGTAGCGGGTCGTCGCGCGCCGTTGCACCTCATAGTTGTGGCAACGGTTGGGTGGCAGCTCGTACACCCCACGCATGATCAGTTGCCACTCCTCGCCATGGGCCTGGATGCTATCGCCGAACAGTTGGTGGGCCACCAGATGCGCCACTTCATGGGCCACGGTCTGGCGCAGGAAGTCTTCCTGGTTTTCACGGTAGAGCTGCAGGTTGAAGCGCAGCAGGTTTTCGTGCAGGTGGGCGACACCTGCTTTCTGCCCGCGCAGCTTGAAGCTGACTTCCGGGCGCGGGAAGGGGCGTTTGAAAAAGGTTTCGGCTTGCTGGTAACAGGTTTCGACGCGTTCTTTGAGCAGCTCGGGCATGGTGGGGCGGTTCTCCTGACCGGGCATTATGCCGCAAGCATCGGCGGCCTGCCGAGCCACCGGTCAGCGCACAGCCAGAGGCCGCCTTGCGGCGGCCCCTGGTTGATGCCCCAGTGTTGGTTGAGTCTGTTCTAGTTGGTGTAGACGGGCCCCACGCCCAGTCCCCAGATAATCACCGTGGCGGCCATGATCGCCACCAATACCACAAGGCCCACCGCCAGCACCGAGCTGGAGAACAGGAAGCCTTCGTCGGACGGTATGTTCATGAACGTCGGCAAGCCGACATACAGCAAATACACCGTGTAGCAGATGGCGGCAGTGCCGATCAGCATGCCCAGCCACAGGTGCGGGTACAGTGCCGCGAGGCCACCGATGAACAAGGGGGTGGCAGTGTAGGTGGCAAAGGCGATGCACTGAGCCATGGAAGGGTTGGCGTCGTAGGTGCGAGCCATCCAATGGATGAACGCGCCCATTACCGCCACCCCGGCGAGCATGGCCAGGTACGACATGATGCTCATCCAGATGGCGCTTTCCATGGTCAGCATCACTGCCGGCCGGTCGCCGATCACCCAGCCCACCTGGGTTGTGCCAATAAAGGCTGAAATGGCAGGGATTGCCGCCAGGATCAGGGTGTGCGTCAGGTACATGTGGCTGATGGTTTCTTCTTCGCCACGAATTTCCCGCCATTCCTGATCGGGATGGGTAAACAGCCCCACAACGTGATGAATCATGCCGATCACTCCTCTCAATGTTGCCAAACGCCCCCCAGATGGAGCGCAAGCGGCCCGAGGCCCGAACACCGATGCAAGCGGTAATGTGGCCTTATGTCGCAGTATAGGAAGCGGTTACCGGCACAAACCGTGCTTTTTAGAGCAAATTGCGCTGTAAGGCGTGCTGTTGATTACATTGAAGTCTTTATCGGAATGCCTACAGCGATGCCGCGTTTGTGCGTAAAATAGCCGGCTTTTGTCACACCTCGCGGATCCAAGCGCTATGGGCACCCTCTCGGTCAACCAGAACAAACTGCAAAAACGCCTGCGTCGTCTCGCCGGCGAAGCCATCACCGACTACAACATGATCGAGGATGGCGACAAGGTCATGGTCTGCCTGTCCGGCGGCAAGGACAGCTACACCATGCTCGACGTTCTGTTGCACCTGCAGAAGGTGGCGCCGATCAAGTTCGAGATCGTCGCGGTGAACATGGACCAGAAGCAGCCGGGCTTCCCCGAGCATGTGCTGCCGGCCTACCTCAAGGAGCTGGGCGTCGAGTACCACATCGTCGAGAAGGATACCTACTCGGTAGTCAAGGAGCTGGTGCCCGAGGGCAAGACCACCTGCTCGCTGTGTTCGCGCCTGCGCCGTGGCACCCTGTACACCTTCGCCGACGAAATCGGCGCGACCAAGATGGCGTTGGGGCACCACCGCGACGACATCGTCGAAACCTTCTTCCTCAACATGTTCTTCAACGGCGCGCTCAAGGGCATGCCGCCGAAGCTGCGCGCCGACGACGGCCGCAACGTGGTGATCCGGCCGCTGGCCTACTGCAGCGAGAAGGACATCCAGGCTTACTCGGACATGAAGGAATTCCCGATCATCCCGTGCAACCTGTGCGGCTCGCAGGAAAACCTGCAGCGCCAGGTGGTCAAGGACATGCTGGTGGAGTGGGAGCGCAAGCACCCGGGCCGTACCGAGAGTATCTTCCGGGCGCTGCAGAACGTGGCGCCATCGCAACTGGCCGACCGCAACCTGTTCGATTTCACCAGCCTGAAGATCGACGAAAACGCCACCCCGCGTTTTCTCGATGTGCTGAACATCTGAGCCTATGCGCGATTACCAGTGGCTGCACGAGTACTGCCTGAACCGCTTTGGCTCGGCCCAGGCCTTGGAGGCCTTTCTGCCGCAGCCGCGCACCCCGGCGCAATTGCGCGACATCAGTGACGACCGCTACCTGTCGACCCTGGCTTTGCGCGTGTTCCGCGCCGGGCTCAAGCACAGCCTGGTAGATGCCAAGTGGCCGGCGTTCGAGCAGGTGTTCTTCGGCTTCGACCCGGAAAAGGTAGTGCTGATGGGCGCCGAGCACCTGGAGCGGCTGATGCATGACGAGCGCATCATCCGCCACCTGGGCAAGCTCAAGAGCGTGCCGCGCAATGCGCAGATGATTCTCGACGTGGCCAAGGAAAAGGGCAGTTTCGGCGCGTTCATCGCCGACTGGCCGGTGACCGATATCGTCGGCTTGTGGAAGTACCTGGCCAAGCATGGCAACCAGTTGGGCGGGTTGTCGGCGCCGCGTTTTCTGCGCATGGTTGGCAAGGACACCTTCATCCCTACCGATGACATGGCGGCGGCGTTGATCGCGCAGAAGGTGATAGACAAGCAACCGACCAGCCAGCGTGACCTGGCCTTGGTGCAGCAGGCATTCAACCAGTGGCACGCAGAGAGCGGTCGGCCGCTGTGCCAGTTGTCGGTGATGCTGGCGCATACCGTCAACCATTGACGGGTGTGTTGGTTTCTTCGCGGGCAAGCCCGCGAAGCGTCTAACTGCCTTCGCCCGCCAGGCGCCGCTCATGCTGGAACTTCCAGCGCACATAGAGCAGCCCGGCAATGAACAGCCCCAGGCTCACCAGCACTTCAACCCAGCCAAATACCGCTCGCGCCGGGTCGAATGCCGCCAGCACGCCCTTGATGAAATAGATATTCACCACGAAGCAGGTCCAGGCATGTGCCCGGGCGCTGCCTGTCAGCATGCCTGGCAGCAGCAACAGCAACGGCACCAGTTCGATCGCCAGGATCACCTCGACCCGCGCACCATGCAGGTTGGCGAACCACAGGTTGTTCACCACCAGCAGGGCGATCAGGCCGAAGAAGAACGCCAGGCTCAACGCCCGCGTCAGGCGCAGGCGAGGTGCCAGCCATTCCAGCGGCGGCAACACCTTGGGCTTTTTAGCCACGCGCGGCCTCCAGGGCCTTGGCCGTGGTCGCCAGGCGTTGGCCCAAGGCGCGGCACAGGGCAATCTCGTGTTGGTCGAGTTCACGTTTGCCATCGGCACCGGCGTGGTGGCTGGCGCCGTAAGGGGTGCCGCCGCCACGGGTTTCGAGCAGCGCCGACTCGCTGTAGGGCAGCCCCATTACCAGCATGCCGTGGTGCATCAGTGGCAGCATCATCGACAGCAGGGTGGTTTCCTGGCCGCCGTGCAGGCTGGCGGTGGAGGTGAACACGCCCGCTGGCTTGCCGACCAGCTCACCGCCCAGCCACAGGCTGCTGGTGCCATCCAGGAAGTACTTCAGCGGCGCCGCCATGTTGCCGAAGCGGGTCGGGCTGCCCAGTACCAGGCCGGCGCAATGGCGCAGGTCGTCGAGGGTGGCGTACAGCGCGCCACTGGTTGGGATATCCGGGGCCACCGCTTCGCATTCGGTGGAAATCGCCGGCACCGTGCGCAAGCGTGCCTCCATGCCGGCCAGCTCGATGCCGCGAGCGATGTGCCGGGCCATTTCGCTGGTGGAACCATGGCGGCTGTAATACAGCACCAGGATGTAGGGCACGCTCACGGCAGGATCTCCAGCACTTTTTCCGGTGGGCGACCGACCACGGCCTTGTCACCGGCGACCAGAATCGGCCGTTCGATCAGCTTGGGGTGCTGGGCCATGGCTTCGATCAGTTGCGCGTCGGTCAGTGCCGGGTCGGCCAGGTTGAGCGCTTTGTATTCGTCCTCGCCGGTACGCAGCAATTGGCGTGGGGCGATGCCCAGCTTGCCGAGCAGGGCCTTGAGGGTGGCTGCGTCGGGCGGGGTTTCGAGGTAGCGCACGATGGTCGGTGCCAGGCCGCGGGCTTCGAGCAGTTCCAGCGCGCCGCGGGATTTCGAGCAGCGCGGGTTATGATAGAGCGTGAGGTCAGTCATGTCGGGTCGCATCCAGCTGGGTGTGGCGGCTATTCTAACCGCAGCGACTGACCAATTTGCTTTAAAACTCGAGAAGGATTGACCCATGGCAAGGCGTCTGGCAGCAGTACTGGCCATCACCGCGAGCCTGTTGCTCGGTGGTTGCGGTGCCGATTATGGCGTGGACCAACACGGTAATACGGTTAAGGCCGAACAGATCGAAGGGCACTGGCTGGTGCTCAATTACTGGGCTGAATGGTGCGGGCCGTGCCGTACCGAGATCCCGGAACTGAACGCAGCGGCCAAGCAGTGGGCGGCTGATGGCATCAAGGTGGTGGGGGTGAACTTCGATGGTTTGCAGGGGCAGGACTTGAAGCAGGCCGCTGAAACCCTGGGTATCGGTTTCACCGTGCTGGCCCAGGACCCGGCCGAGCGCTATGACCTGCCGCGCAGCGAGGCGCTGCCGGTGACCTACATCATCGATGACAAGGGCAAGGTGCGTGAGCAGTTGCTGGGCGAGCAGACGCTGGAAGGGCTGCAAGCCAAGATCAAGGCGCTGAAAGGCGCCTGATGCAGTTGGGGCCGCAAAGCGGCCCCATTGATTATCAGCCTTCTTCAGGCCAGAAGCGCAGCGGCTTGCCCTCGGCCGGCCAGAAGCGCATCTGCTCCACCGGCGATACGTCCCAACGCTCTACCGTTTCCAGCGCCTGCAGGAAGCGCTTTTCTTGCTCCATCAGCGCCGGTGCGCACAGCTTGCGGGTCTTGCCGACCTTGCCGAAGCTCAGGTGCTCGCCATCGAGCGTGTACGGTGCAAACCAGTGGTTGCAGCCGCCGTTGCCGTAGGCACGGCCGTCGCTGGCCAGGGTCAGGGTCAGGTGGCTGTAGTCCATCAGTGGTCGTTCGCCAATCCACTCCAACACATAGCTGCGCTCCTGCTGCAGCTTGGACGGTTCGGCGGCGCAGCCGAGCAGGCCGGTGGCAATCAGCGCGCCGGTCAGCAGGTTTTTCACGCGGCGCTCTCCTGGCAATGGGGGCACAGGTGTTTTTCGCCACGGCTGACCCAGCCCAGCTCGGCAATGCGCGCGCTGGCGGCAGGCTGGCGGGCTTTCTTGCCCAGTTTGGCATCTACCGCGAACTCGAAGTCCAGCACGGCGTCGCAGTTGTCGCACTCGACCTGCCAGGTGAGGATTTCCAGCTCGTTGAACACCGGGCCAGTAGCCACGGCAACCCATTGGCCGCGTGGGTTGATCAGGTGGCGTACGCTCTCCACGGTCAGGCGCATGGACAAGTCCTTGCTGCCCTTCAGGGTGACCAGCAGGGTGTCGCCTTTGTGCATCGAGCCGCCGTTGCCAGTGACCTGGTAGCGGCCCGGCACCAAGGCACGGCACTCGATCAGGGTGTGTTGCGGGTTGAAAAGGGTGTAGCGGAAATCGTGCTCGACCATGGGTCCTCCAGAAATGCCGCGTATCCTAGCACTAACCCATCACCAGATTCTGTGGATTGCCTGCCGCCCAGCGGTTGATGTTGTCCAGCGTGGTCTGGGCAATGGCATCCAGCGCCTCGCGGGTGAGGAAGGCCTGGTGGGCGGTGATGATCACGTTGGGGAAGGTCAGCAGGCGGGCCAGCACATCGTCCTGCAGTGGCAGGTCGGAGCGGTCCTCGAAGAACAGCTGGGCTTCTTCTTCGTAGACGTCCAGGCCCAGGTAGCCAAGCTGGCCGCTTTTCAGCGCGTCAATCAGCGCAGGGGTATCGACCAGCGCGCCGCGACCGGTGTTGACCAGCATGGCGCCGGGCTGCAACTGGGCCAGGCTTTGCGCATTGATCAGGTGGCGGGTGTGTTCGGTCAGCGGGCAGTGCAGGCTGATGATGCGGGCTTCGCGCAGCAGCTCGGGCAGGGGCAGGTAACGCGCGCCAAGGGCCAGCAGCTCTGGGTTGGGGTAGGGGTCGTAGGCCAGCAATTGGCAACCGAACCCTGCCATGATGCGGGCGAAGGCGGCGCCGATCTGGCCGGTGCCGACCACGCCCACGGTTTTGCCGTGCAGGTCGAAGCCGGTTAGCCCGTGCAGGGTGAAGTCACCTTCGCGGGTACGGTTGTAGGCTCTGTGCAGGCGCCGGTTGAGCGCCAGGATCAGCGCCACGGCGTGCTCGGCCACGGCGTGTGGCGAGTAGGCCGGCACGCGTACCACGGCCAGGCCCAGGCGCTGGGCGGCAGCCAGGTCTACGTGGTTGTAGCCGGCCGAGCGCAGGGCGATCAGCCGTGTGCCACCTGCGGCCAGGCGCTGCAGCACCGTGGCGTCGAGTTCGTCATTGATGAAGGCGCACACCACCTCAAAACCATCGGCCAGTGCGGCGGTGTCCAGGGTCAGGCGGGCGGGCTGGAAATGCAGCTCCAGCGACGTGCCGTTGGCAGCCTCGGTGAAGCTTTCTTGGTCGTAGTGCTGGCTGCTGAACAACAGGGCGCGCATGGTGGGGTTTCCTTTGTGGTGCATGTCTTGGGGTGGTGGTTGCCTGTATCAAGCCAGGCACTCAGGCGCTCAGCCGCGCCTGCGCAGCCAGCCGGCCGATCGCACTGTCCAGTTCATCCAGGGCCTGCTGCGCCTGCGGATTGTCCTGCTTCAACAACGTCTCGCTGCGCTGGCACGCTGCCCGCAACTGCGGCACGCCGCAATAGCGCGAGGCGCCGTTCAGACGGTGCACCTGCTCGATCAGCCCTTCGCGGTCATTGGCCTCGCGGGCAGCGCGTATGGCTTCGCGGTCGGCATCCAGCGAGGCCAGCAGCATGCTCAGCATGTCGGCCGCCAGGTCTGCCTTGCCAGCGGCCAGGCGCAGGCCCTCTTCCGGGTCGAGCACCTTCAGTTCATCGCCGTTGGCCGGCAACTCGGCCTGCGCCTGGTGCGGTGCACCGAGGCTCAGGCCGGTCCATTTCATCACCACCTGGGCCAGTTGCCGTTCGCTGATCGGTTTGGTCAGGTAGTCATCCATGCCGCCGTGCAGCAACGCGCGCTTTTCGTTGGCCATGGCATGGGCCGTGAGGGCGACGATCGGCAGCGGGTTGCCGCTTTGGGTGTTTTCCCACAGGCGGATCTGTTCGGTGCAGGCGCGGCCGTCCATGCCAGGCATCTGCACGTCCATCAGCACCAGGTCGAACGGCTCATCCTGCACGGCCTGTACCGCAGCATAACCATTGTCGACGGCCAGCACCTCAGCACCCAGGTCTTCGAGCAGGGTCTGCACCAGCAGCAGGTTGGCGGCATTGTCGTCGACGCAGAGTATTTTCGGCTGGCGCTGGCCGTTGACGTTGTTCACCTCGGCCAGCGGTCGACGCGGCTGCACCAGCTCCAGCAATAGGCGCCGCAGCTTGCGGGTGCAGGTGGGCTTGGACAGCAACTGGCCATGGCCGTTGGGCAGGTACGGGTGGTACAGCGCCTGCTCGGTGGTCGGGCACAGCACCACGCATTGGCAATGGTAACGCTCAAGCTGCTGGTGATAGTGGCCCAGTTGCTCGGGCGACAGGTTGCCCAGGTTGGCCCCGAGCACGGCGAACTCGAACGGCAGGCCGGCTTGGCTGGCGGCCTGCACCCCATGCAGCAATTGGTCGTAGGAGGCGAACAGGCTCACGCTGAGGCCGCAGTCTTCCAGCTGGTGCTCCAGCGCCTGGCGCGCCAGTTCGTGGCCATCGACAATGGCTGCGCGGCGGCCCAGTAGTGGCTGCAGCGGAAGCTCCTCGACATCGTCGTGAGCCTTGGGCAGGTTGAGGCTGATCCAGAACTGCGAACCTTCACCCGGAGTGCTGTCGACACCGATTTCGCCGCCCATCTGCTCGATCAGGCGCTTGGAAATCACCAGCCCCAGGCCAGTGCCACCCGGCTGCCGGGCCAGCGAGTTGTCGGCCTGGCTGAAGGCCTGGAACAGTGTGCGCACATCCTGCGGCGACAGGCCGATGCCGGTGTCCTGCACACTGATGCGCAGTTGCGCGTGGTCTTCGTGCTCGTCGTCGAGCATGGCGCGCACCACGATCGTGCCTTCGCGGGTGAACTTGATGGCGTTGCTGACCAGGTTGGTGAGGATCTGCTTGAGCCGCAACGGGTCGCCGATCAGCGAGGACGGCGTGTCGCGGTAGATCAGGCTGAGCAATTCCAACTGCTTGGCGTGGGCGGCCGGGGCAAGGATGGTCAGGGTGTCCTGGATCAGGTCGCGCAGGTTGAACGGAATGCTGTCGAGCACCAGCTTGCCGGCCTCGATCTTGGAGAAGTCGAGGATCTCGTTGATGATCCCCTGCAGGTTGTCGGCGGACTTCTCGATGGTGCTCAAGTAGTCCAGCTGGCGCGGCGTCATCTCGCTTTTTTGCAGCAAGTGGGTGAAGCCGAGGATGCCGTTGAGCGGGGTACGGATCTCGTGGCTCATGTTGGCCAGGAATTCTGACTTGATACGGCTGGCTTCAAGGGCTTCCTTGCGCGCCATATCAAGCTCGATGTTCTGGATTTCGATGGTTTCCAGGTTCTGGCGCACGTCCTCGGTGGCCTGATCGATGCTGTGCTGCAGTTCTTCGTGGGCGTTTTGCAGGGTTTCGGCCATGCGGTTGATACCGCG
Source organism: Pseudomonas sp. LFS074 (assembly GCF_047978165.1). Lineage (NCBI taxonomy): Bacteria > Pseudomonadati > Pseudomonadota > Gammaproteobacteria > Pseudomonadales > Pseudomonadaceae > Pseudomonas > Pseudomonas sp. LFS074. The sequence goes on from NZ_JBFPFV010000001.1 coordinate 1,330,574, forward strand.
AGCCAGCTCGTCCAGCTCATGGCTGCCCATGGCCGGCAGGCGTTCTTCGAGGTGGCCGTCCTTGAGCTGGTTGACCGCGTGCTTGATGCGTTCGATGGGGTCGTTGATGGTGCGGCTCATGCGCAGCGCCAGCAGGCCGCTGAGGACCAGGCAGGCGAAGATCAGCAACAGGCTGGTGAACAGGTTGCGGTAGCCGCGCAGCAGCGTGCCGTCGTGCGACAGCTCGATCTCTACCCAGCCCAGCAGGCGCTCGGCTTCGGCCGGCACGGCATCGGTGGCCAGGTCGCGGTGGTGGCCGAACACCGGCATCAGGTAGCGGGTGGCGTCATTGCCACTGCGCTGCAGCAGTTGCGTGCCGGTCCCGCCGCTGGGTGGCAGGTTGAGCATGCTCGGGCCGGCGTGGGCCAGGCGCGTGCGGTCCGGGGCCAGGAAGGCGACGGCGCGCACATCGGCCTGCTCCAGGGTTTGTGCGGCAATGCGTTCCAGTTGCGCAGGCGCAAGCCGGGCCATGGCAGGTGCTGCCAGTGGCGCCAGTTGTTCGGCGATCATCTTGCCGCGCTGCAGCAACTGGGTGCGCAGGTCGTTCTGTTGCAGCCAGGTGAAGTAACTGCCCAGCACCAGGGCCATCAAGCCGGCCGGCAGCAGTGCCAGCAGCAGTACCCGGCTGCGAATTCCCAAACGATCGAGCACACTCGCCTCCTGTGATGTGCCTGGTAGCCGTCAGGTGGTGACGGTCAAGCCGCGAAGTTACTCCGCCTGCCGCACCATTGCACCTCTTTCAATAGCTGATTTGCAGCATTGCCGGGGCATTGGTCGCAGGGCGGTTGCCTGGCAGGCGGTGGATGCTCAATAATTGCACAATTGAGAATGCATGGCAGTTGCCAATGAATCCTGTAGCTATTCACAACTCCAATATCCTCGCCATCGAGGACGACCCGGTCCTGGGTGCCTATCTGCACGAAGAGCTGCAACGGGGTGGTTTTCAGGTCACCTGGTGCCGTAATGGCCTGGAGGGTTTGGAAACAGCGGGTCGCCAAATCTTCGATGTGGTGCTCATGGACATCCTGCTGCCGGGGCTCAATGGCCTGGATGCCCTGGCGCAATTGCGCAAGCGTAGCGCCACACCGGTGATCCTGATGTCGGCGCTGGGGGCCGAGGCCGACCGTATCAGCGGCTTTCAGCGAGGGGCCGACGATTACCTGCCCAAGCCGTTCAGCATGGCCGAGTTGCAGGTGCGCATCGAGGCGATTCTGCGCCGCGTGGCCCTTGAGCGGCGCTATCAAGCTCCATTGGAGCAGGCTGGCTGCGGTGAGCTGGAGTTCGATGAGGAGCTATGCGATGTGCGCCTGGATGGCCATCTGGCAGGCTTGACCCCCAGCGAGTTCCGGTTGTTGGACATCCTTAACCGCAACCTCGAAGAGGTCCTGAGCAAACCGTTTCTGTACCAGCAGGTGTTGCAGCGCGGCTATTCGCGGCATGACCGCAGCCTGGACATGCACGTCAGCCAGATCCGTCGCAAGCTCAAGGGTATCGGCTACCACGAACGACAGATACGCACCGTGTGGGGCAAGGGTTATGTGCTCAGCGCCGGCGAGGCGGAGTGAGCCATGCTGGATCGCCACTCGCTGTTCTGGAAACTCGCCATTTTGCTGGTGGGTTTCTGCCTGCTGATGATCGGCCTCAGTTACACCTGGGGCCGGCACATGGAAACCCAGAATGCCTTCCTATCGGAGCCGGCCCGGCAGGCATTGCGGGGCTACGCCGGCGAGGCTGAACAGGCCTGGCGCAGCGGTGGGCGGGCGGGGCTGGACCAGTGGGTGGCGGCGATGCATCAGCGTGAACGGGGCTGGGTGGGCGTGCTCGACATCAACCTGCGGCCGCTCGACAGCGCTACCCTCAACCCGCAGATCATGCAGCGGCTGACCCGCCTGCGCGGTGTCGACTGGCCGATGAGCCGGCGCAGCGTCGACCAGCCGTGGGTGCGCATACCCTTCCCGGGGGCGCCGGAGCAGGGCATGCTGGTGATCGAGCTGCCACAGCGGTTCAACCCGGACCAGTACCGCTTGCTGTGGCGCATTGTCACCAACGGCATCATCCCCGGTCTGTTCACCTTGTTGCTGTGCGTGGGCCTGTACCGGATGTTGATCGTGCCGCTGAACCAGCTGCGCGAGCAGGCCAATGCCTGGCGCGCCGATCAGCTGTCGGCACGCCTGGACTCGCGCACCATCGCCCGGCACGACGAGCTGGGCGAGCTGGCCCGTGCCTTCGACCAGATGGCCGAGCGGCTACAGGGCACGGTGGCCATGCAGCAGCAGTTGCTGCGCGACTTGTCCCACGAAATGCGCACGCCGCTGAGCCGGTTGCGGGTCGCTTGCGACGGCGAAACCGACCTGCAACGCCTGCGTGAGCGCCTGACCCGTGAGGTGGACTGCATGCAGCAGCTGGTGGAGGGCACCCTGCAGTTGGCCTGGCAGGACGCCGAACGTGCGCCGATGAACCTGGAACCGATCGAAGTGCACGCGCTTTGGGAGCTGCTGGCTGAGAATGCCTGCTATGAAAGCGGCTGGTCGCCTGCCCGCTTGCGCTGCGAAGTGCCGGCCGACTGCTGGGTGCAGGGCAACCTCAACCACCTGGCCCAGGCGCTGGAGAACATGCTGCGCAATGCCATCCGCCATTCACCGGCCGAGGGTGTCGTGCGGTTGGGCGGGCAGCGTGAGGGTAGCTATTGGTGGTTGTGGCTGGAGGATGAGGGCGGCGGGGTGGCCGAAGAAGACCTGGAGAGGATCTTCGCGCCGTTCTCGCGGCTGGATGGCTCGCGACCGGGGGATGGTGGTTTTGGCCTGGGGCTGAGCATTGCCCGCAGCGCCATCCAGCGCCAGGGTGGGACCTTGTGGGCGCAGAATGGCAAGCATGGGTTGCGGCTGTGGATGCGTTTGCCGTCACATGTATCGGCCTCTTCGCGGGTACCACATTTCACCTGAAGGCAGCCCAATCCCTGTGGGCGCGGGTTTACCCGCGAAAAGGCTGGCACAGGTCGCAGCTTATAGCTTATAGCTTGTAGCTATATGCACCACAGATTGCGTGATATGGCCACGGAGGGTTTGCCGGTATGATAGGCGCCCCTGCCGTCCGGATTGTGAAATACGCCATGACCTTGCAGTACCCAACCATCGCCGATTGCGTCGGCAATACGCCCCTGGTTCGCCTGCAGCGCATTGCTGGTGAAACCAGCAACACCCTCCTGCTCAAGCTCGAAGGTAACAATCCTGCCGGCTCGGTGAAGGACCGCCCGGCGCTGTCGATGATCACCCGCGCCGAACTGCGTGGGCAGATCAAGCCTGGCGACACCCTGATCGAAGCCACATCCGGTAACACCGGCATCGCCCTGGCGATGGCGGCGGCGATCAAGGGCTACAAGATGATCCTGATCATGCCCGACAACTCCACTGCCGAGCGCAAGGCCGCCATGACCGCCTATGGCGCCGAGCTGATCCTGGTGACCAAGGAGGAGGGCATGGAAGGCGCCCGCGACCTGGCCGAGAAGCTGCAGGCCGAAGGTCGTGGCCTGGTGCTCGATCAGTTCGCCAACGGCGACAACCCAATTGCCCACTACAACAGCACCGGGCCCGAGATCTGGCAGCAGACCCAGGGCAGCATTACCCATTTCGTCAGCTCCATGGGCACCACCGGCACCATCATGGGCTGCTCGCAGTACCTCAAGGAGCAAAACCCGGCGGTGCAGATCATCGGCCTGCAACCGATGGAAGGCTCGGCCATTCCAGGTATCCGCCGCTGGCCCGAGGAATACCTGCCAAAGATCTTCGACGCCACCCGCGTCGACCGTGTGGTCGACATGTCGCAGCAGGAAGCCGAAGACACCACCCGTCGCCTTGCCCGTGAAGAGGGCATTTTCTGCGGTGTGTCCTCCGGTGGTGCGGTCGCTGCCATGCTGCGCCTGTCCCGCGAAGTGGAAAATGCCGTGATGGTCGCGATCATCTGCGACCGTGGCGACCGTTACCTGTCCACCGGCCTGTTTGACCCGAGCTAAATGTCCAAGAAAAAAACCAACAGTGGCCTGCGCTTCCAGCCGACCGGCGGCAACCGCAGCGCCCAGATTCCCGTAGGCAAGAAACAACGCCTGGACATCGAGCGCCTGGCCGGTGACGGCCGTGGCATCGCGTTCCACGAAGGGCGCACTTGGTTCGTCAGTGGTGCCCTGGCCGGCGAGGCCGTGGAGGCGCGCGTGCTCAATGCCCGTGGCAAAGTGGTCGAGGCCCGCCTCGAGCGTTTGCTGCAGGCAAGCCCCGAGCGCCGTGAGGCGCCGTGCCGCTACTACGACCGCTGTGGTGGCTGCAACCTGCAGCATCTGCCGCACCAAGCGCAGCTGGCGCTCAAGCAGCGCACCCTGGCTGAGCAACTGCAGCGGGTAGCCGGCGTGCAGCCCGAGGAATGGGCCGCCCCCTTGAGCGGGCCGGAATTCGGCTACCGGCGCCGGGCTCGCGTGGCCGTACGCTGGGACATCAAGGCGCGTCAACTGGAGGTAGGCTTCCGTGCCGAAGCCAGCCAGGACATCATTGCCATCGATGATTGCGCTGTGCTGGTACAGCCCTTGCAGTCGATTCTGCGGCACTTGCCGACGGTGCTGCGCTCGTTGAACAAACCGCAGGCGCTAGGCCATGTGGAGCTATTCAGCGGCACTGCCGAGGCGGTGCTGGTGCGCCACGTGGCGCCGCTACCGGCCGAGGACCTGGCCAGGCTGCAGGCGTTCTGCGAGCAGGCCAATGCCCAGCTGTGGTTGCAAGGCGAAGGTGAGCCGGCACCCGTGGACCCGGCCGCGCAACTGGGCTTTGCCCTGGCGCCCTGGCAGCTGGAACTGGCCTGGCGCCCTGGCGACTTCGTGCAAGTGAATGCCCAGGTCAACACGGCCATGATCGAGCAGGCCTTGGCCTGGCTCGCACCACAGGCCGACGAGCGCGTGCTGGACCTGTTCTGTGGCCTGGGCAACTTCGCCCTGCCGCTGGCCCGCCAGGCGCGCGAGGTGGTGGCAGTAGAAGGTGTGCAGGCCATGGTCGATCGGGCAGCAGCCAATGCCCGGAACAACAATGTGCATAACGCACGGTTTTTTCAGGCCGATTTATCGCAGCCTTTGGCAGGCACCGGATGGGCCGCCGAGGGCTTTTCTGCGGTACTCTTGGATCCACCGCGCGACGGTGCTTTCGAGGTGGTGCAAGGCATCGCCCGCCTCAAGGCCAGCAGGCTGGTCTATGTATCGTGCAACCCGGCCACGCTGGCGCGAGACGCCCAGGTGCTGGTCGGTCAGGGGTACCGGTTAAAAAGGGCCGGGATTCTCGACATGTTTCCTCAGACGGCGCATGTCGAGGCCATGGCGTTATTCGAAGCGGGCTAGCTGACTGGCCCCTTGGTGCGGTTGCCATGGAATGGCGGCCGCACGGTGATCGCCAGCGCACCCGCGTGGTGCGCTGTATGGAAAGGTATAACAAAGATGGTACAGGTGAGAGTGCACCAGCCGGTCAACACTGACGGCAGTATCAATCTCGAAGCATGGTTGGACCATGTGGTAAGCGTCGATTCGGCACTGGATCGCGCAGCGCTGAAAGAAGCCTGCGAGTTTGCTCATGAAGTAGAGAAAAAGGGCAACCCGGCCAAGCATTCCTGGGCGGACGGTACGTCGAGCTTCCAGGCGGGCCTGGAAATCGCCGAAATTCTCGCCGATCTCAAGCTCGACCAGGATTCCCTGGTGGCAGCGGTCATCTACCGCTCGGTGCGCGAGGGCAAAGTTACCCTGGCCGAAGTCAGCCAGCGTTTTGGCCCGGTCGTGTCCAAGCTGATCGACGGCGTGCTGCGCATGGCCGCTATCAGTGCCAGCCTCAGCCCACGCCAGTCGCTGGTACTGGGCTCGCAGGCGCAGGTCGAGAACCTGCGCAAGATGCTCGTGGCCATGGTCGACGACGTGCGGGTGGCATTGATCAAGCTGGCCGAACGCACCTGCGCAATCCGTGCGGTCAAGGCCGCCGACGACGAAAAACGCCTGCGCGTCGCGCGTGAGGTGTTCGACATCTATGCACCGCTTGCGCACCGCCTGGGTATCGGCCACATCAAGTGGGAGCTGGAAGACCTGTCCTTCCGCTACCTCGAACCCGACCAGTACAAACAGATCGCCAAGCTGTTGCACGAGCGCCGGTTGGACCGCGAGCGCTTCATCAGCGACGTGATGAACCAACTGCAGAACGAGCTGCTGGCCACCGGTGTGAACGCCGACATCAGCGGCCGGGCGAAACATATCTATTCGATCTGGCGCAAGATGCAGCGCAAAGGCCTGGAATTCAGCCAGATCTACGACGTGCGTGCAGTGCGTGTGCTGGTGCCGGAAATTCGCGACTGCTACACCGCGTTGGGTATCGTGCATACCTTGTGGCGGCACATTCCCAAGGAGTTCGACGACTACATCGCCAACCCCAAGGAGAACGGCTACCGCTCGCTGCACACAGCGGTAATCGGCCCCGAGGGCAAGGTGCTGGAGGTGCAGATCCGTACCCACGGCATGCACGAAGAAGCCGAGCTTGGGGTGTGCGCCCACTGGCGCTACAAGGGCACCGACGTCAAGCCCAGCTCCAACCACTATGAAGAGAAGATCTCCTGGCTGCGTCAGGTGCTGGAATGGCATGAAGAGCTGGGCGACATCGGTGGCCTGGCCGAGCAGTTGCGGGTCGACATCGAGCCCGACCGGGTCTATGTGTTCACCCCTGACGGCCACGCCATCGACCTGCCCAAGGGCGCCACGCCACTGGACTTCGCCTACCGCGTGCATACCGAGATCGGCCACAACTGCCGGGGCGCGAAGATCAACGGCCGTATCGTGCCGCTGAACTACAGCCTGCAAACCGGCGAGCAGGTGGAGATCATCACCAGCAAGCATGGCAACCCCAGCCGTGACTGGTTGAACTCCAACCTGGGCTACGTCACCACCTCGCGAGCGCGGGCCAAGATCGTCCACTGGTTCAAGCTGCAGGCGCGCGACCAGAACGTCGCTGCCGGCAAGACCTTGCTCGAGCGCGAGCTCAGCCGCCTGGGCCTGCCGCAAGTGGACTTCGAACGCCTGGCCGAGAAGACCAACGTCAAGACCGCCGAGGACATGTTCGCCTCGCTCGGTGCTGGCGACCTGCGCCTGGCGCACCTGGTCAATGCCGCCCAGCAGTTGCTGGAGCCCGAGCGCATCGAGCAGATCGAGCTGGTGCCGCGCAAGCCAACCGGGCCTCGTACCGGCAAGCGTGGCGACATCCAGATCCAGGGTGTCGGCAACCTGCTGACGCAGATGGCTGGTTGCTGCCAGCCGCTGCCGGGCGATGCCATCGTCGGCTACATCACCCAGGGCCGTGGCGTGAGCATTCACCGCCAGGACTGCGCCTCGGTGCTGCAACTGGCAGGCAAGGAGCCGGAGCGCATGATCCAAGTGAGCTGGGGGCCGATCCCGGTGCAGACCTACCCGGTCGACATCGTCATCCGTGCCTACGACCGCCCGGGCCTGCTGCGCGACGTGTCGCAGGTGCTGTTGAACGAAAAGATCAACGTATTGGCGGTGAACACCCGCTCGAACAAGGAAGACAACACCGCGCTGATGTCGCTGACCATCGAGATTCCAGGCCTGGACGCGCTGGGTCGCCTGCTGGGGCGGATCTCGCAGCTGCCGAACATCATCGAGACGCGGCGTAATCGTACCCCTTGAGACTGCGTCGCCTGCTTCGCGGGTTCGCCCGCGAAGAAGCCACCGCCGAAGGACCTGTTTACATGACCTACACCCTCGAAGACCTGCTGCACCTCATGGCCCGTCTGCGCGACCCGCAGTACGGCTGCCCATGGGACCTGAAGCAGAACTACGCGAGTATTGTCCCGCACACCATCGAAGAAGCCTACGAGGTCGCTGACACCATCGAGCGGGGCGATTTCGAGCACCTGCAAGGTGAGCTGGGCGACTTGCTGTTCCAGGTGGTCTATTACAGCCAGCTGGCCCGGGAGGAGGGGCGTTTTGAGTTCGCGGGCGTGGTCGACAGCATCACCCGCAAGCTCATCCGCCGCCACCCGCATGTATTCCCCACCGGCGAGCTGTACGCGCCGGTGGATACCCCCAGCTTGAGCGAGGCCCAGGTCAAGTCGCGTTGGGAAGAAATCAAGGCCGAAGAGCGCGCGGAAAAAGCCCAGCCCGAACAGCTGTCGCTGCTCGACGACGTGCCGGCAGCCTTGCCGGCGCTGTCGCGGGCAGCCAAACTGCAAAAACGCGCGGCCACGGTCGGTTTCGATTGGCCGGCGGCATTGCCGGTGCTGGACAAAGTCCGTGAAGAGCTGGATGAGGTGCTGCAGGCCATGGCTGATGGCGATGCCGATGCCCTGGAAGATGAAGTGGGTGACTTGCTGTTCGCCGCGGTCAACCTGGCTCGCCACCTCAAGCACGACCCGGAAAACGCCCTGCGCCGCGCCAATCGCAAGTTCGAGCGACGCTTCCGTTTTATCGAACAGGCATTGCGCGACAGTGGCCGCCCCATTGAAGATTGTAACCTTGACGAGCTGGACGCCCTTTGGGGTGAGGCCAAACGTCAGGAAAAGAACCTGCCCAGCTGCGGCTGAGCTGTTGCATAAGTGAGTGAACATTCATGAGCCTTTCCCTTCGCGACCAATTGCTCAAAGCCGGTCTGGTCAACCAGAAACAGGTCTCGCAGACCAACAAAGCTGAAAAGAAACAGAAGCGCATGGAGCACAAAGGCCAGGTCGAAGTCGACGACAGCCAGCAGCGCATAGCCAAGGAAGCCATGGCCGAAAAGGTCAAGCGCGACCAGGAGCTGAATCGCCAGCAGCAGGAAAAGGCCGAGCAGAAGGCCCGTGCCGCGCAGGTCAAGCAACTGATCGAAGCCACCCGCCTGCCCAAGCTGAACACTGAGGACTACTACAACTTCGTCGACGACAAGAAGGTCAAGCGTATTGCGGTCAACGCCTTGATGCGAACCAAGCTGAGCAACGGCGCGCTTGCCGTGGTCGCCCATGCCGGCGGTTACGAGATCATTCCTCGTGAGGCGGCGGTGAAAATCCAGGAGCGCGACCCAAGCCGTATCCTGTTGCTCAATACCCATGTCGAGGAAGCGGACGAAGATGACCCGTACGCGGCCTACAAGATCCCTGATGATCTGATGTGGTAAAAACGAAAAACCCCGCCTTGGCGGGGTTTTCCATTTGAAGACTGGGTCATTGCGTGGTGCGCTGGTTTTCCAGGTCTTCCAGCTCTACACGGTATTGGTGTGCTTCATGCTCATTATGGAACATGCCCACCAGCTGGCCTTGTTGGTGCACATCCCAGATCCGCACGCCAGCGGCCAGGCCTTCGTGGGACATTTTCGATTCGTCGCGTTCGGTTACTTGGACAGTCATCGGTAAACTCCACTTCTTCAGATGGCTGCGACAGTGTGTCGCACACCCTCTTTATAGAGTTTGTTAGCAGGCTAAGTAAATAAAACGGGCATGAAACAAGTTTCATGAAAGCCAGAGCGCTCCCACAAGGGTTGCTTTCGGCCGGGCATGAAAAAGCCCCGCACTGGGCGGGGCTTCGGGTACAGCAGGCGGCGCTGGCTCAGTTACCCTTCACCGACTTGCCATCCACCGTGCCATCTTGCAGCACGATCACATATTCCTTGCCATCGGTTTCTACCTGGCGCAGTTGCACCAGCAGGTAGTCCCAGTTCTTGGCGAACCACAGCTCGGTGATGCGCTTGCTCTGGCTTGGATCACGCACACGCTCGACCTTGACCGCATCGACCTGGCCGGTCTTGGTTGTGACCTTTTCGGTGCCCAGCACGCGGAAGTCGTAGGTGTCGATCTCGTCACCGTCAACCACCTGGTAAGTCATGCTCTTCTTGCCGGCGGCCACGTCATGCTGCAGGGCCAGCTGGTAGGACGACTTGTCCAGCACGCCGCGGTTCAGCGGCAGGCTCACGGCATCGCCACGGTCGCTGCCGGTGACCTTCTTGGCGCTCCAGTCGAAGTTCAGGTCGACCTTCTTGGCCTTGCCCAGGCCGCCGCGCTCGAAGTGATACTTCTGCGGCAGTAGGGTGTCGTTTTCCAGGCGCAGGGTGCTTTGCTCGGTCAGGCTGGCGATCATCATGGAGGCCTTGAAATTAAGGTCCCAGGTACCGTTGGCATTTTTGACCAGGCTGCGCTCGGCGGTACCGCTCATGGGCAGCTGCTTCCAGTCGGCGGTGTAGCTGGCCGAGAAGGGCTTCAGATCAGCTGCCTGGAGGGGCAGGGCGAGCACGGCGAGAGCCAAGAGCAGGGCGCGACGCATAAATTCTCCTAGGATCGAATCAAGTGACCGCTGGCCGCCAGTGGCTGGCCGTCCAGTAATGCGCCCTGTTCGCCAAGACGCAAGCGCCCTTCAGCGAACCAGCGCACCGCCAGCGGGTAGATCAGGTGTTCCTGACGGTGTACCCGTTGGGCCAGGCTTTCGACGGTGTCGTCAGACGCCACCGGTACCACAGCCTGTACGACCAGTGGGCCGCCATCGAGTTCCTCAGTCACGAAGTGTACGCTGCAGCCATGCTCGGCGTCGCCTGCTTCCAGCGCCCGGCGGTGGGTATGCAGGCCCTTGTACTTGGGCAGCAACGACGGGTGGATGTTGAGCAGGCGGCCCTGATAGTGGCGCACGAAGCCGCCGCTGAGGATGCGCATGAAGCCGGCCAGCACCACCAGGTCCGGCGCAAAGCCGTCGATGCGCGCCATCAAGGCGGCATCGAAAGCTTCACGGCCGTCGAACTGGGTGTGGTCAAGCACGGCACCTTCGATGCCCGCTGCCGTGGCGCGTTGCAGGCCGTAGGCATCGGCGCGGTTGGAAACCACCGCACGGATGCGCACCGGGCTGTCCTGGCCTTGGCAGCTGTCGATCAGGGCTTGCAGGTTGCTGCCGGAGCCCGACAGCAGTACCACTACATTGCAGGTCTTGCTCGGCATCAGTGTGCCTTGAGGTTCTGCAGCTCGACCTGGGCGGCGCCTTCGGCGGCTTCGGCGATGTGGCCGATCACCCATGGCTGTTCACCGGCGGCGCGCAGTTCGTTCAGGGCCGCTTCGACCTGGTCCTGGGCGACGCAGATGACCATGCCCACGCCGCAGTTCAGCACACGGTGCATTTCGTGCTCGTCGACGTTGCCTTTTTCCTGCAGGAAGTCGAATACCGCAGGGCGCTGCCAGCTGGCCACGTCAACCACGGCCTGGGCGTTTTTCGGCAGCACGCGCGGGATGTTGTCCAACAGGCCGCCACCGGTGATGTGGGCCATGGCCTTGACTGCGCCAGTGTTCTTGATCAGTTGCAGCAGCGGCTTGACGTAGATGCGGGTCGGCGCCATCAGCAGGTCGGTCAGCGGCTTGCCGTCCAGCTGGGTGTTTTCGATGTCGGTAGCCGACACTTCGAGGATCTTGCGGATCAGCGAGTAGCCGTTGGAGTGCGGGCCCGAGGACGGCAGAGCGATCAGTGCGTCGCCAGTGGCAACCTTGGAGCCATCGATGATTTCGGCCTTTTCCACCACGCCGACGCAGAAACCGGCCAGGTCGTAGTCTTCGCCTTCGTACATGCCAGGCATTTCGGCGGTTTCACCACCGACCAGCGAGCAGCCGGCCAGTTCGCAACCGGCGCCAATGCCGGTGACCACGGTGGCAGCCACGTCAACGTTCAGCTTGCCAGTGGCGTAGTAGTCCAGGAAGAACAGCGGCTCGGCGCCGCATACCACCAGGTCGTTGACGCACATGGCGACCAGGTCCTGGCCAATGCTGTCGTGCTTGTTCAGGTTCAATGCCAGGCGCAGCTTGGTGCCGACGCCGTCGGTGCCGGAGACCAGCACCGGCTGCTTGTAGCCAGCCGGGATCTCGCAAAGGGCGCCGAAGCCACCCAGGCCACCCATGACTTCAGGGCGTGCGGTGCGTTTTGCCACGCCCTTGATGCGTTCGACCAGTGCTTCGCCGGCGTCGATGTCTACACCGGCGTCCTTGTAGCTCAGGGAGGGTTGCTTGCTCATTGATCCAGGCCTTTAGGAGGGAGGGATTCTTAAAAACGACCATGACGGCCAAGGCCGGCGGGTAAGCGGCGGCTGCCTGAAACGTCAGTGGTCTGTGAAGGCGCGCGATTTTATCAGGGTTGCCGGGCAGCGGCCATCCTCAGGCCGACGGGCAGGGCGGTAAATTGTTGAAAAAGGGCCGAGGGTGGTTGATGCGGTTGCATGTGTATAAGCTGCAAGTAGCGAGCTTCATGCTCGACTGGACAGGAATCCTCCATGCGTTTGTTCAATATTCTGGCAGCCGGTTGCCTGGCGCTGATCTCGGCCACAGCCGTGGCTGAAAATGTCTCAGGCCTTTATCAGGTACGCGAGCCGGTGACCGGGCAGGGTGCCGAAGCCCGTACAGCAGCCACCGTCAACGCCCTCGACACGCTGGTGCTACGCCTGACCGGCGATCCAAAGGCCGTACAAAGCCCGGCATTGGCCGAGCTGCGTAAGGACCCACAGCAAATCATCAATCAAGTGGGCAGCGAAGCCGGCCCGCCCGAGTCGGTGGTGGTCGAGTTCGACCCCGGCAGCACCGAGCGTGCTTTGCGCAAGGCTGGCCTGGCCCTGTGGGGCAGTAACCGGCCCTCGATCCTGGGGTGGTGGCTGAACGACAGCGTCGAAGGCAGCAACCTGGTCGGTGATGGCCAGGCGACTGCCCAGCCCCTGCGTCGCGCCGCCCAGCACCGTGGCCTGCCGTTGCGCTTGCCGCTGGGCGACCTGCAGGAGCAACTGGTCGCCAATGCCAAGCAGATCGAAGGCAGCGATCCGGCGCCGCTGCGCGAAGCCTCAGAACGCTATGGCGCCGATGCATTGCTGGCGGTACATGCCCAGGAGGCCGACGGCAAGTGGCAGGCTAAGTGGCGGCTGTGGCTGGGCGACCAGCGTGAGCAGGGGAGTGCCGAGGGCGCGGACCAGGCAGCTCTTGCCGATGCGGTGATGCTGGCGGTAAGCAGCCGCCTGGCGCCGCGCTACGTCACCCGGCCGGGCGCCAGCAGCCAAATGCAAGTGCAAGTGCAGGGCATGAACCTGCATCGCTACGCCGAGCTGGCCCGTGTACTGGAGCCGTATGGCCCTCGTTTGCAAATGGCCGAAGGCACTACCCTGACCTACGGGGTGACTGGCAATCGTGAGCAGCTGCGCGCCCAGCTTGGCCTGGCCAAGCTGCAGGAAATGCCGGCAGAGCAGGCGCCGGTAGTGCCTGCTACGCCAGCGCCAGCCGCCGATGCCGTCGCCGGGCAGCCCGCGCCCGCGCAGCCTGCGCCCAAGCCGTTCGACGGCCTGCGTTTTCGCTGGTAAGGGGAGCACACCGTGACCGACATGCGTCGCTGGATCTGGCTGGGTGCCGCCCTGCTTATCGCTGTGCTGCTTTATAGCCTGCACAATATTCTTACCCCGTTCCTGGTCGGCATTCTGCTGGCCTACCTGGCCGACCCTCTGGTCGATCGCCTCGAACGCCTGGGCCTGTCGCGCACTTGGGGCGTGGTGGTGGTGTTCGGCCTGTTCACCCTGGTGCTGCTGGCCTTGCTGCTGGTGCTGGTGCCGATGCTTGCCAAGCAGTTGGTGCGTCTGTACGAGTTGGCGCCGCAGATGCTCGACTGGCTCGAACAGGTGGCGCTGCCTTGGGCGCAGAGCCGTCTGGGCCTGGCCGATGGCTTCTGGAAGTTCGACAAGATCAAGGCCGCCATCGGTGCGCACATGGGCCAGACCACCGATATCGTTGGCATGTTGTTGTCCCACGCGACCGCTTCGAGCCTGGCGTTGATGGCCTGGCTGGCCAATATGGTGCTGATCCCGGTAGTGGGCTTCTATCTGCTGCGCGATTGGGACCTGATGATGGGCAAGCTGCGCGGCCTGCTGCCGCGCCAGCGTGAGCCGCAAGTGATGGGCCTGGCGGGCGAGTGTCATGAAGTGCTGGGGGCATTCGTGCGCGGGCAACTGATGGTAATGCTGGCCCTGGGCATCATCTATTCGGCCGGGCTTATGCTGGTGGGGCTCGAACTGGGCCTACTGATCGGCATGCTCGCCGGCCTTGCTGCCATCGTGCCGTACATGGGCTTCATCATTGGCATTGGTGCCGCGCTGGTGGCTGGCCTGTTCCAGTTCGGCGGCGACCTGTACCCGATGCTGGGCATCGTTGCGGTGTTCATGGTCGGGCAGGCGCTGGAGGGCATGGTGCTGACCCCGCTACTGGTGGGGGACCGCATTGGCCTGCACCCGGTAGCCGTTATCTTCGCCATCCTGGCCGGTGGTGAGCTGTTCGGCTTTACCGGGGTGCTGCTGGCCTTGCCGGTGGCGGCGGTGATCATGGTGTTGCTGCGGCATATGCATGACCTGTACAAGGAGTCGGACATGTACGCGGGAGATATCGATCCTGACTTGTAACGGTGGGGCTGCCGTGCTGCCCGCCCGGTACATGGCAGCCTCTGCAACGGTTGAAAGTAGTGCAACTTGTTGATTTTGCTTGCGCTATCTGCAGCCGAGATTGTGCGCCCCGCGTTGCAGGTATAGACTTTGCACATTGTTCACCAAAGGCCCCCTGCGGTCCTGTAGACCGCCCGCGAGCATGAAACCACCGATCCAGTTGCCCCTGGGTGTGCGCCTGCGCGATGACGCCACCTTCATCAACTACTATCCGGGCGCCAATGCTGCGGCATTGGGTTACGTCGAGCGGCTATGCGAAGCCGACGCCGGCTGGACCGAGAGCCTTATCTACCTGTGGGGCAAGCAGGGTGTTGGCCGTTCCCACCTGTTGCAGGCCGCCACTCATCGCTTCCAGCAACGGGGCGAACCCGCTGTCTACCTGCCACTGGCGCAACTGCTCGATCGTGGCGTAGGTTTGCTCGACTACCTGGCCCAATACGAACTGGTGTGCATCGACGATCTGCACGTGATCGCCGGCAAGGCTGACTGGGAAGAAGCCATGTTCCACCTGTTCAACCGCCTGCGCGACAGTGGCCGGCGCTTGCTGCTGGCTGCCTCGGCATCACCGCGTGAACTGCCGGTGAAGCTGCCGGACCTGAAGTCGCGGCTGACCCTGGCCCTGGTATTCCAGATGCGTGGCCTGTCCGACGAAGACAAGCTGCGGGCCCTGCAACTGCGTGCTTCGCGCCGTGGTCTGCACCTCACCGACGAAGTCGGTCACTTCATCCTCACCCGCGGTGCGCGCAGCATGAGTGCGCTGTTCGACCTGCTCGAACGCCTCGACCAGGCTTCGCTGCAGGCGCAACGCAAGCTCACCATCCCATTCCTGAAAGAAACCCTGGGCTGGTAACCCCTTGAAAACGCTGGGCCAGAGCGGCAAAACAAAAAAGTCACATCTTTTTCGATAAAATTTGCAAATGGCCATGATAGAGGGCATAGTTTCACCCTTCTAAAGGATTACAGACACGGTCGTGCCCATGCTGAAGCGCTTCGCACCCCTCGTGCCACTCGCACTCGTGACCCTGCTTTTTGGCTGCGCGGCCCAAGGCCCAGCGTCTCATTCAGAGCCTCAGGATCACACCCCGATCGCCGCACAATCGGCAATCAAGGCCAAAGCCTCGTCCTCGTCGGTATTCGGCGAGCCGGAGGAGCTGGCCACTGAAGATGACCTGGAGTCGTTCTCCAGCAGCAAGCCTTACCAGCTGCCAGTGCTGGCTGACAGCATTCTCGAGCGCGGCATGTCGCTGATCGGCACCCGCTACCGCTTCGGTGGTACCTCGGAAAAGTCCGGCTTCGACTGCAGTGGCTTCATCGGCTACCTGTTCCGCGAAGAGGCGGGCATGACCCTGCCGCGCTCCACGCGTGAAATGATCAACGTCGATGCCCCGAAAGTGGCCCGCAACAAGCTCAAGCCAGGTGACCTGCTGTTCTTCAGCACCAATGGCCGCGGTCGCGTAAGCCATGCTGGCATCTACTTGGGTGACAACCAGTTCATCCACTCCAGCAGCCGCCGCAGCGGCGGTGTGCGCATCGACAGCCTCGGTGACCGCTACTGGAGCAAGACCTTCATCGAAGCCAAGCGAGCCTTGGCCATGGCGCCGACCAACATCGCGCGCAACTGATGGCAAAATGATGTACCCTGCCGCGGCGGCGATGCTTTGAAAAAAGCTCGCCGCCGTGCGCATTTACAGAAAGCGTCTAATCTAAATTCTCAACTCTTTTCGGCTGCGGCGCAGCGGTCTCAGACAGGATGTTCTGGCCATGGTAAAGATGGCGCGCTTCGCATTTCTCTCCCTGGCGGCATTACTCGCTGCCTGCTCCAGCCGTGCGCCTGCGCCGGCCCCTGTGGTACAGCCGCAGGTCACCTACAGCCAACCCAACCCTTCGCCGATTGCCGATGACGTGTTGATTCGCGCCATTGGGCTGGTGGGTACGCCTTATCGTTGGGGTGGCAATACACCGGATTCCGGTTTCGACTGCAGCGGCCTGATCAAATATGTGTACCGTGATGCTGCCGGCATCAGCCTGCCGCGTTCCACGCGAGAAATGATCGTCATGCGCGCGCCGACGGTTGACGCCAAGTCGCTGCAGTCCGGTGATCTGGTGTTCTTCGCCACCAGTGGTGGCTCGCAGGTCAGCCATGCCGGCATTTATGTTGGGGAAGGGCGCTTCGTGCATGCCCCTTCCACCGGCGGTACCGTGCGCCTGGACTACCTGTCCAACAGCTACTGGGCCAAAGCCTACCTGCAGGCCAAGCGTGTGATCCCGCAAGGGCACCTCGCACAGAACCCCTGACAGCGCTTGGGGTGTGGCGTTGCAGGAGCCGCTGAGCGCGGTTCCTGCAGCGCAGGTTTTGTCCAGCCTTGCAGGTCTGGCCACCGCGTCACGCTTCGTGGCAGTGCACACCTACCGCTGATTCATGCCATGGCAAGACGATGATGCCTTCTTTGGGTGTCATCTGGAGTGGGTCATGAGCAAGATCGAAGAACAAACCCGTCATAGCCTTGAATTGGCTGATGCCGTGATCCCCTTGATCCGGCTGGTCGATGAAGTGCTGCACGCTTACCCTGATCCCTACCTGCTAGCGAGCAGGCACGCAGAGCAGATTGTGTTCAAACACACTGGCAAGCGTGTGGATCCGCGGTTCGTCTGGTGGCACCAGTTCAATACCGAGAGTTCCAGCAGCCGCAGTTTCACGGGGTGGCAGCACAGAGGGCCGCCACAGAAGTCGCTGGTGCTTACCGAGCTGGTAGTAGAGCGGTTCGATGACTACTTTCAGGATGCTGTAGATGAGCTGGACCTGCGCGGCGGCTTCTATTGGCAGGGGCCTCACGCGGCTTTTTACGACGAGCGTAATGAAGTCCGCATGCTGGGTAGCGCGGTGCAGCAGGACTTGTGGGCACTGGATTTCGCATCACTCTACCGCGGAGAGGTCGAGCGTTTTTGGGCGGCTCACGAGAAGAGTTTTCGAGTACTGGCCAAAGTCAACCTGCTGGGTGAAGGAAGGCTTGCGCTGACTTGCCAGCGGATCTCGCAGTCGGACTGGCGACATCTGTGCGCCATGGTAAGCGAGACGCTTTCGGGCGTAGAGCTGCCCACCCTGCAGAAGTTGCGTCAGGACAATGACGAGCCTCCGCTCACGGTCGTTCGCTACGTGTTTGGCGAGGGAGACAGGGGCTGCCTGTTCACCTTCCACGCACAGGGTGGAAGGGTATTGGCGTACTTGCCTTGGCACGCTGAGGCGCTCAGGGCATTCGATTCCGAGCTGGAAATGGTCCGCTGGCTTGTGACGCGATGGCAAACGCCGCAGGCATTGGACAGCTTTATCGCGCAAGGGCATGGCAACCGGCACGATGCCGCCAGGCAGCAGTTGATCAAGGTGCACCTAAAAGGCATCGCTGACAGCCGTTCGGATGAGGCGGCGTTGATCGCGCTCAAGCTGTTCGAGCGTCCGCTCAATGGCAACTTCTTCACCTGCATCATAGAGCAGGCGCTCGACGAGATGCGCCGTAATGCGCAACTGATGCGTGATAACACAAGTTTGCGCAAGGCAATGCTCAGCGGTTATCTGTCAGCATTCATCGGCGTCTTCGGCGGCTTCGTTCCTTTGGGGTGGCCGATATCCCTGATGTTGCTCGGGGCGGGTGTGGCGAAGGTCGCCCTGGATATTGATGAAGCCCTTAACGCGACAGACGCGCAATCGCGCATGAGTGCACTGCGTTCTGCAGTGCTCGACAGCGTGTTCGCAAGTTTCAACTTGTTGGATGTAACGACACAGCCAAGTCTGGGGAGTGTTTTGCGCCAGGCACCACCCCATGAAGTTGGTGTCGAGCTAGAGGTCTGGCAAGCCGATAGCAGTGCCACACGCTTAGTGGAGGGCGAGGAGACCAACGCGCTGGTGAGTGGTGAGTTGGGCGCGAGTGGACGCCTGCGTGGTGTTCGCATGACTGACGATGGCAAGTGCTGGATTACATTGAATGGTCTCACTTACCGGGTGCGATACAGTCATGAACTGGCCGTCTGGTTAGTGGTGCCCGTAAACAATCCCTATGCCTTCGTCCCGCTTAGGCCCGTGCGCTTGAACGCGGCGGGTGAGTGGGAGCTGCTGGGGCCTCCTCGGTTGCTGGGCGGCAGCCCTCCGGCGGTGGAAGGCATGCCAAGTGTTCCCTCGCCGTTCTGGGATACCTACACAGCCATTGATGACGCGTCGAGCACGCGGCTGGCCGAGCAGTCTCTACAGCGCCAGAAAGCATTGCTGGAGAAGTGGCCTGTCGCCGAGCTGCCTAATGGGCGGGCACCAGACCTGGACGAGCGTGGGCTGGATTGCGTCAAGGTTGATGGCTTGCCTCGCTATTCCTACCGCTACGGCCATGAGTACTTCAATTCGCTGGTCGAGTGGTACACCAGCAACGAGTCCACCGTGAACGATGTCATGCGCACCGGACGGTACCAGTACGGCGATGAAGACAGTTATATCAATGATCTGGCCGATAGCCTGGGGCGGCTACCCAAGAGCAACGAGGTCACGTTGTATCGCGGTGGGCACCGCTCGCGTGGTACCGGTGGCGAGTTCTATCGAAACGGCCATTTGCGGGTGGGTGATGTGCTGGTCAATACCGACCTGACTTCGTTCACCGAAAACCCGTACAAGGTTACCGAGTTCGCCTGCTTGCCCTTCGCCGGGGCGCCGGGCAGTTTGCCTGGGCTGTTCGACGACAGTTCGGTGGTGTTCGAGCTGGTGGCTGGGCGATATAGGGGGGCAACACCGATCAGCGCGTTTTCTATCTTCTGGCAGGAGGGTGAATCACTGATGCTACCGGGTAACTACTTGCGCATCGAGGGCCTGGAGCAGGTGTATGGTGAGCATTATCGCTTTATCAAGGTGACGTTGGCCCAAACCGGCAAGCCTGTTTCCGGCCCGGTGTATGACTTGCGTACGGGGCTACTGTTCGATGTGGCCGCTTATCGGGCGCAGTTCCGTACGCCTGCGCTGGCGCAACGTTTTTTCCCAGCCTGATATCGGGTTTGTCATTCGGGACTGCTGTTTGGCCTGGTTTGAGCAGCAGTGCCCTGGTTCAATCGGGCCCTGGCGGTCATGCTTACTCGCCAGACTACATTGCCGACATCGTCGGCCACCAGTACACCACTGCGGCCATCATTGATCACGCCCACCGGTCGCCCCATCGCATTGTCCTCTCTATCCAGAAACCCGGTCAGCAGGTCGATGGGGGGGGCTGCAGGTTTGCCTGAGTGGTCGAATGGCACGAATATCACCTTGTAGCCACTGTGTGGTTTGCGGTTCCACGAACCATGCTGGCCTATCAGTGCGCCTTGTTCAAAGGGTGCTGGCAGTACGCCAGGCTCTATGAATGCCAGCCCTAGCGATGCGGTGTGCGGGCCGACGGCATAATCCGGTGTCAGTGCCTGGGCTACCTTCTGCGGGGCCTGTGGCTGCACTCGCTCGTCTACGTGTTGCCCGTAGTAGCTGTAGGGCCAGCCATAGAAACCACCTTCTTTGACGGATGTGATGTAGTCCGGCACCAGATCGCTGCCGATTTCGTCCCGTTCGTTGACCGCCGTCCACAAGGCGCCGCTGCGAGGCTCCCAGGCCATTCCGTTGGGGTTGCGCAGGCCGGTGGCGAACAGCCGATGATTGCCGCTTGCCGGGTCCACTTCCCAGATCGCGGCACGCGACTGTTCTTTGTCCAGGCCGTTTTCACCCACATTGCTGTTCGAGCCAACCGTCACATAAAGCTTTTGGCCGTTGGGGCTAGCGATTACATTCTTGGTCCAGTGATGGTTCAGCGGCCCGCCGGGCAACTCGGTAACCAGGTAACCCTTTTCGGTGATCTGCATGGCGCCTGGTTCATAGTGAAAGCGCAGCAGCCTGTCGGTGTCGGCAACATATAGATTCTTGCCTACCAGCGTCATGCCGAAGGGGGAGTTGAGCCCCTCGATGAACGGGGTGCGGATTTCTGCCACACCATCATGGTCTGCATCGCGCAGCAGGGTGATGCGGTTGGCGCTGGGGGCGGTCGCACCGGCGCGCTTCATCGCCTTGCCCATGGCCCAGCCGCGAATACCCTTGCCATCTTCGGGCTTTGGGGGCGCGTTGGTTTCGGCTACCAGCACATCGCCGTTGGGCAGCAAGTAGAGCCAGCGTGGGTGGTCGAGGCCGCTGGCGAAAGCGGTGACCTGAGTGCCTGGTGCTGCGGTGGGCTTGCCGCCCTTTGGCCAGCCGACTGCGGGGGCGATGTTCACGGTGGGGATCAATGTCGTGACGGGGGCAGGCAACTCGGGTGTTGGCCCGCTGCCCTCGCTTACGTTCAACAGGGCCGTTTCGCCGCAGCCTGCCAGGCTGGCGGCGACTAACCAAGGCAACAGGCGGTTCATGGGCAGCGTCCTCTGAAGCAGGCCTATGGGATTGAGAGGGCGCGAGGGCGCGCAGGGTTCCGTCCCTTGGTCTTGCTCTTGCTTCGGCTTTTGCTTCAAAGCGCGCGATAGTCCAGGCGACGCAGATTGCGACTTCAGCGTTCAGCCTCCTGAAGTCGCGAAGATCAAGATAAAGATCAAGAGCATAAATAGCTGCAACACCCGCTTCGATTGACGCTCCCGGTGCAACCCTCTAACCTTCGCGCGTGTTTCAGGTGCCCTGCCAGCTTCGACTGGGCAGGGTGAAACTGGGAAGCCGGTGGGCGCCTGCATGGCGCGAATCCGGCGCTGCCCCCGCAACGGTAAGTGAGCAGAAGGCCGCGCAAGGCCACTGGATGCCAGCATCCGGGAAGGCGCGCAGGCCAGGGCCTAACGCCCACTCACAAGCCCGGAGACCGGCCTGTTACTGCCAACGGCATCACGGAGGGTGATGCGCGGTGCACCGTGGCGCCCTGCCATGGCCCCTGCGCGTTCTCCGTTTGCCTGCCTATTACCTGCCGCCGCGCGTTGCCGTGGTGCCAGCCAGCGGAGAACCCCATGAGCGAATCCACCGAACGCGACGAACGCCACCTGGCGCGCATGCAGCGCAAGAAGGCGGTCATCGACGAACGCATCGCCAATTCCCCCAACGAATGCGGCCTGCTGCTGGTGCTGACCGGCAACGGCAAAGGCAAGAGCAGCTCGGCCTTCGGCATGCTCGCACGCGCCCTGGGCCATGGCATGCAGTGCGGTGTGGTGCAGTTCATCAAAGGCCGCAACAGCACCGGCGAAGAACTGTTCTTCCGCCGCTTCCCCGAGCAAGTGCGCTACCACGTCATGGGCGAAGGCTTTACCTGGGAAACCCAGGACCGCCAGCGCGACATTGCTGCCGCTGAAGCCGCCTGGGCGGTGTCGCGCCAGTTGCTGCAAGACCCAAGTGTGCAGTTCGTGGTACTGGATGAGCTCAACATCGCCCTCAAGCATGGCTATCTCGACCTGGACCAGGTGCTGTCCGACATTCAGGCCCGCCCGCCGATGCAGCATGTGATCGTCACTGGCCGTGCGGCCAAGGATGAAATGATCGAACTGGCCGACACCGTGACCGAGATGGGCATGCTCAAGCACGCTTTCCAGGCCGGTATCCGCGCACAGAAGGGCGTCGAGCTGTGAGTCGATCGCGCCACTGCCCCGCCGTGCTGATCGCGGCACCAGCCTCTGGCCAGGGCAAGACCACTGTCACTGCTGCTCTGGCACGCTTGCACCGTAACCTCGGGCGTAAGGTGCGGGTGTTCAAGTGCGGGCCCGACTTTCTGGACCCGATGATTCTCGAGCGGGCCAGTGGCGCGCCGGTGTACCAGCTGGACCTGTGGATGATCGGTGCAGATGAAAGCCGTCGCCTGTTGTGGGACGCTGCCGGCGAGGCCGACCTGATCCTGATCGAAGGGGTGATGGGGCTGTTCGACGGCACCCCGTCCAGCGCCGACCTGGCCCGCCATTTCGGCGTACCGGTGCTGGCGGTGATCGACGGCACGGCCATGGCTCAGACATTCGGCGCCCTGGCTCTGGGCCTGGCGCGCTATCAGGCCGACCTGCCGTTCGCCGGCGTGCTGGCCAACCGGGTGGGCAGCCTGCGCCATGCGCAACTGCTGGAAGGCAGCCTGACCCAAGGGTTGCGCTGGTATGGCGGCTTGTCCCGCGAGCGTGGCATCGAGCTGCCTAGCCGCCACCTGGGGCTGGTGCAGGCCAGCGAGCTGAATGATCTGGAGGCCCGCCTGGATGCTGCTGCCGAGGCGCTGGGCGCCAGTTGCGACGCGGCTTTGCCGCCGCCGGTAACCTTTGCCGAGCCCGAACCGCAGGCCTGCTCTACCTCGTTGGCAGGTGTACGCATTGGTGTGGCGCGGGACGAGGCGTTTGCCTTCACCTATGGCGCCAACCTCGACCTGCTGCGCAACCTTGGCGCACAGCTGGCGTTTTTCTCGCCGCTGCACGACCGCGAGCTGCCACCGGTAGACAGCCTGTACCTGCCGGGCGGCTACCCCGAACTGCATCACCACGCATTGGCCGCAAACGCACCGATGTGCGCAGCGATTCGCGCCCATCATGCGCAGGGCAAGCCGTTGCTGGCCGAGTGCGGCGGCATGCTGTACCTGCTCGATGCCCTGACTGACGTGGCAGGCGAACGTGCCGAGCTGCTGGGGCTGCTGCCGGGTGAGGCGACCATGCAGAAGCGCCTGGCGGCCCTGGCGCTGCAGGCGGTGGAACTGCCGGAGGGTACCTTGCGCGGGCACACCTATCACCACTCGCTGACCAGCACTGCGCTGGAACCGATCGCTCGTGGCCTGAGCCCCAACGGCGGGCGGGGCAACGAAGCGGTGTATCGCCTGGGTCGGTTGACCGCTTCCTACGTGCACTTCTACTTCCCGTCCAACCCCGATGCGGCGGCGGCGCTGTTGCGGCCATGAGCGAACACGCTTACAGCGACGCTGAACGCGCCGCGATCTACCGGGCCATCGGTGAGCGCCGCGACATGCGCCATTTTGCCGGTGGCCAGGTGGCGCCGGAGCTGCTTGCCCGCTTGCTTGCCGCCGCGCACCAGGCGCCCAGTGTCGGGCTCATGCAGCCGTGGCGCTTCATCCGGATTACCCAGCGAGACCTGCGCAGCCGCATCCAGGCCTTGGTAGAAGCGGAGCGTGTACGCACGGCTGAGGCATTGGGCGAGCGAGCCGATGACTTCATGAAACTGAAGGTAGAAGGCATCAACGACTGTGCCGAGCTGCTGGTGGCAGCCTTGATGGACAACCGCGAGCCGCACATTTTCGGCCGCCGTACCCTGCCGGAAATGGACCTGGCCTCGCTGGCCTGTGCCATCCAGAACCTATGGCTGGCTGCGCGTGGCGAAGGACTGGGGATGGGCTGGGTGTCGCTGTTCGACCCGCTTGCGCTGGCAGCGTTGCTGGGCATGCCGGCCGGGGCCAAGCCCGTTGCGGTGTTGTGCCTGGGGCCGGTCACCGAGTTCTACCCGGTGCCCATGCTGGTGCAGGAAAACTGGGCCCAAGAGCGGCCCTTGAGTGAAATGCTTTACGAAAACCAATGGGGAGAGCGTCAATGAGCGTGGCCTTGCTGACCGTGGCTGGGGTTGCCCTGGACGCCTTGCTGGGCGAACCGCAGCGGCGCCACCCTTTGGTGGCCTTCGGCAATATGGCCAGTAACCTTGAGCGTCGCCTGAATGCCGGCGGACGTGGCTGGCGCAGCCACGGCGTAAGTGCTTGGTTTCTGGCGGTGGTGCCGCTGACGTTGGTGGCACTGGTGCTGTCGTGGCTGCCGTACATCGGCTGGCTGGTGGACGTGCTGGCGCTGTATTGCGCCGTGGGGCTGCGCAGCCTGGGCGAGCATGTACTGCCGGTGGCCAACGCCTTGCGCCAGGGCGACCTGGAAGAGGCGAGGCGCCGGGTCGGTTACCTGGTCAGCCGCGAAACCCGCGAACTGGACGAGCCGGCGGTAGCTCGAGCAGCCACCGAGTCAGTGCTGGAGAACGGCAGCGACGCGGTGTTCGCCGCGTTGTTCTGGTTTGTGGTGGCGGGTGCGCCGGGTGTGGTGCTGTACCGCTTGAGCAATACGCTGGATGCCATGTGGGGCTACCGCAATGAACGCTTCGAACGTTTTGGCTGGTGCGCGGCGCGCATCGACGATGTGCTCAACTATGTACCCGCAAGGCTGGTGGCGCTGACCTACGCGCTACTGGGCAAGACCCGCCTGGCCCTGGCCTGCTGGCGCAAGCAAGGCCCGCTGTGGGACAGCCCCAATGCCGGCCCGGTGATGGCTGCCGGTGCCGGTGCGTTGGGCGTGGAGTTGGGTGGCCCGGCGGTGTACCACGGCGAGCTGCATGAGCGCCCACGCCTGGGCGAGGGGCCGATGGCCGATGCCGACGCCATCGAACGCGGCTGGGGCCTGGTGCAGCGCGGTGTGTGGCTGTGGCTGCTGGTGATCTGCCTGGGGGCTTATATCAATGCTTGAACACGGTGGTCGCCTGCTGCGCGCGGTGCGGCAATACGGTATCGCCCGTGAGCAGTGGCTCGACTTGTCCAGTGGCATTGCGCCCTGGCCGTTCCCGATTCCGTCGATTCCCGTCGATGCCTGGGCCCGCCTGCCGGAGACCGAGGACGGCCTGGAAGACGCCGCGCGCGCGTTTTACGGCACCCGCCAGCTGCTGCCGGTAGCCGGCTCGCAGGCCGCGATCCAGGCCTTGCCGCTGCTGCGCACAGCGGGCCGGGTAGGCGTGCTGACGCCGTGCTATGCCGAGCACCCGTATGCCTGGCAACGGGCGGGCCACCAACTGCTTGAGCTGGATGAAGCGCAGGTCGAGGCGACGCTCGACAGCCTCGATGTGCTGGTGTTGGTCAACCCCAACAACCCGACCGGCCGCCGGGTATCGCGCGAACGCCTGCTGGCTTGGCATGCTCGCCTGGCTGCTCGTGGTGGCTGGCTGCTGGTCGACGAAGCCTTCATGGACAACACCCCGGCAGACAGCGTGGTGGATTGCGCCGAACGGCCGGGCCTGATCGTGCTGCGCTCGTTCGGCAAGTTCTTCGGCCTGGCCGGGGTGCGCCTGGGCTTTGTCGTGGCTGAGCACAGCCTGCTGCTACGCCTGGCCGAGTTGCTCGGCCCGTGGACCGTCAACGGCCCGACCCGGGTGCTGGCCCAGGCTAGCCTGGCTGACCAAGCCGCCCAGCGCCAGCAGACCGAGCGCTGTGCTGCCGCCAGCCAGCGGCTTGCGGCAATATTGTGCAGTGCCGGCCTGGTGCCCAGCGGTGGCTGCGACCTGTTCCAGTACGTGCGCAGCGAGCATGCGGCACAACTGCACGACTTTCTCGCCCGTCGCGGCATTCTGGTGCGCCTGTTCGAACAACCAGCGGCGGTGCGCCTGGGGCTGCCGGCTTGCGCGGCGGACGAACAGCGCCTGGCCCAGGCCCTGGCGGCTTATCAAAAGGAAACGGCATGACCACTCTCATGGTGCAAGGCACCACCTCCGATGCCGGCAAGAGCACGCTGGTGACCGCGCTGTGCCGCTGGCTGCTGCGCCAGGGTGTCGGTGTGGTGCCCTTCAAGCCGCAGAACATGGCGCTCAATAGCGCAGTGACCGCCGATGGCGGTGAAATCGGCCGTGCTCAAGCAGTGCAAGCTCAGGCTTGCCGGCTGGCACCCCATACCGACATGAACCCTGTATTGCTCAAGCCCAATAGCGATACCGGTGCCCAGGTGATCATTCATGGCCGCGCAGTCACCAGCATGAATGCAGTGGCCTACCACGACTACAAGGCCACGGCCATGCAGGCAGTGCTGGCATCGCACCAGCGCCTGAGCGCCGCGTACCCGGTGGTCATGGTCGAGGGCGCAGGCTCGCCGGCAGAGATCAACTTGCGTGCCGGCGACATCGCCAACATGGGTTTTGCCGAAGCGGTGGACTGCCCGGTGATCCTGGTCGCCGACATCAACCGTGGCGGTGTGTTCGCCCATCTTGTGGGCACGCTGGAATTGCTGTCGCCCAGTGAGCAGGCGCGGGTCAAAGGTTTTGTGATCAACCGCTTCCGTGGCGATATCGCCTTGCTGCAACCGGGGCTGGACTGGCTGGAGCAACGCACCGGCAAGCCGGTACTGGGCGTACTGCCCTACGTCACCGACCTGCATCTGGAAGCCGAAGACGGTATCGATGTGCGCCAGGGCGCCAAGCTCGCGCGTGTACTCAAGGTGATCGTGCCGGTACTGCCGCGCATCAGCAACCACACCGACTTCGACCCGCTGCGCCTGCACCCGCAGGTAGACCTGCAGTTCATCGGCCCAGGCCAGCCGATTCCGGCTGCCGACCTGATCATCCTGCCGGGCTCCAAGAGTGTGCGCGGTGACCTGGCACAGCTGCGCGAGCGCGGTTGGGACAAGGCCATCGAGCGGCACCTGCGCTATGGTGGCAAGCTGATCGGTATCTGCGGTGGCTTGCAGATGCTCGGGCGCCAAGTGCATGACCCACTGGGGCTGGAAGGGGCCGCCGGCTCAAGCCAGGGGCTCGGCTTGCTTGACTATGCCACGGTGCTTGAAGCCGAGAAGCAACTGCGCAACGTTGCCGGCACACTGAACCTTGAAGCTGCAGCGGTTGCCGGTTATGAAATTCATGCCGGGGTCACCTCGGGTCCAGCCCTTGAGCGACCTGCCGTGCAACTGGCCGATGGCCGCTGTGATGGCGCTGTCAGCGCGGATGGCCAGATCCTCGCCACCTACCTGCACGGTTTGTTCGAAGGCAGCCAGTCGTGTGCCGCGCTGCTGCGCTGGGCCGGGCTGGAGGATGTGCAGGCGATCGACTACGAAGCGTTGCGCGAACGCGACATCGAGCGCCTGGCCGACCTGGTGGAAAAGCACCTGGACACCGCGCTGCTGCGCCAACTGTGCGGGGTGGCCTGACATGCGCAACCTGATCCTCGGCGGCGCCCGGTCCGGCAAGAGCCGGCTGGCCGAACAGCTGGCCAGCGCCAGTGGCCTGCCAGTGACCTACATCGCCACCAGCCAACCGCTGGATGGTGAAATGAACGAACGCGTGTTGCTGCATCGCCAGCGCCGCCCCGATGACTGGGGGCTGATCGAAGAACCCCTGGCCTTGGCCGCGGTGCTGCGCGCCGAAGCGGCCGAAGGGCGATGCCTGCTGGTGGATTGCCTGACCCTGTGGTTGACCAACCTGCTGATGCTGGAAGACGACCAGCGCCTGGCCGAGGAGCGTGATGCCCTGCTGGCCTGCCTGGAGCAGTTGCCTGGCACCCTTGTCCTGGTCAGTAACGAAACCGGCCTGGGCGTCGTGCCCATGGGCGAGCTGACCCGGCGCTATGTCGACCTGGCCGGCTGGCTGCACCAAGCCGTGGCCGAACGCTGTCAGCGCGTGGTGCTGACGGTGGCCGGCCTGCCCCTAATGCTCAAAGGACCTGCACTATGACCCAAGCCTGGTGGCGTGACGCCTGCCATCCCCTCGACAACGATGCCATGGACCAGGCCCACGCCCGTCAGCAGCAACTGACCAAACCTGCCGGCTCACTCGGCCAGCTGGAGGGCTTGGCTATCCAGTTGGCAGGCCTGCAAGGGTGTGAGCGGCCGATCCTGGATCAGGTCGCAATTACCATTTTTGCCGGCGACCACGGGGTGGTCGAAGAAGGCATCTCGGCCTACCCGCAGGCGGTGACCGGGCAGATGCTGCGTAACTTCGTCGGCGGCGGTGCGGCGATCAGTGTACTGGCGCGGCAACTGCAAGCCAGCCTGGAAGTGGTCGACCTGGGCACCATCGACGCGCAGTTGGAGCTGCCCGGTGTGCGCCATCTGCGCCTGGGCGCCGGCACCGCCAACTTTGCCTGCCAGCCCGCGATGACCGAGAACCAGTTGCAAGCAGCCTTGCAGGCCGGCCGCGACAGCGCCCTGCGCGCCGCTGAACAGGGTGCTCAGCTGTTCATCGGTGGCGAGATGGGCATCGGCAACACCACGGCCGCCGCAGCCCTGGCCAGCGTCCTGCTGAGCTGCCCGGCGGCACAGCTGAGCGGCCCAGGCACTGGGCTGGACAATGCCGGCGTGCGGCACAAGGCCGAGGTCATCGAGCGGGCGCTGCGCCTGCACGGCCTGCGTGCTGAAAACCCGTTGCAGGCGCTGGGCTGTGTTGGCGGATTCGAGATAGCGGCGTTGGCTGGCGCCTACATCGGCTGCGCGCAGGCGGGTGTTGCGGTGCTGGTGGATGGTTTCATCTGCAGTGTCGCCGCGTTGGTGGCAGTGCATCTTAACCCGCAGTGCCGGGCCTGGCTGCTGTTCGCCCACCAGGGTGCCGAGCCTGGGCACAAGGCCTTGCTGGCTGCGCTGCAGGCCGAGCCGTTGCTGGCCCTGGGCCTGCGCCTGGGCGAGGGCAGTGGTGCTGCCCTGGCGGTGCCGCTGCTGCGCCTGGCCTGTGCGCTGCATGGGCAAATGGCGACCTTTGCCGAGGCCGCGGTGGCGGACCGCCCGGCATGATCCTCGACCTGCTGCGCCATGGTGAAACGGAACAGGGCGGCCTGCGCGGCAGCCTTGACGATGCCCTGACCGACAAGGGGTGGGCGCAAATGCGCAGTGCCGTGGCCGAGGCCGGCCCGTGGCAGGTTTTGGTCAGCTCGCCGCTGCAGCGCTGTGCGCGGTTCGCCGATGAGCTGGGCGCGCGGTTGAACGTGCCGGTGCAGCGTGAGCCTGCCCTGCAAGAGCTGCATTTCGGCGATTGGGAGGGGCGTAGCGCCGCGCAGATCATGGAGCACCAGGCCGACGCGCTTGGGCGGTTCTGGGCGGACCCTTACGCCTTCACACCGCCCAACGGCGAGCCGGTCGAGGCGTTTGCCGAACGGGTGCTGGCAGCTGTCGAGCGTTTGCACCTTCAACATGCCGGCAAGCGCGTGCTGTTGGTCACCCATGGCGGGGTAATGCGGTTGTTGCTGGCGCGTGCCCGGGGTTTGCCGAGGGAACAATTGCTGCAGGTCGAAGTCGGGCATGGCGCGTTGATGCGCCTGGTGCCGGGTGTTGACGGGCAGTTGGTCGAGGCCCGCTGAGATGCTGCCTTTCTTGATCGCCTTGCAGTTTCTCAGCAGCCTGCCGGTGAGCTTGCCGGGCATGCCGGCAGCGCGTGAGGTGGGGCGTTCGCTGCTGTACTACCCGCTGGTCGGGCTATTGTTCGGGCTGCTGTTGTGGTTGGCCAGCCATCTGCTGCAAGGTACACCGGCGCCGCTGCATGCGGCGTTGCTGCTGACAGCGTGGGTGCTGCTCAGTGGCGCCTTGCACCTGGATGGCCTGGCGGACAGCGCAGACGCCTGGTTGGGTGGCTTCGGCGACCGTGAACGCACCCTGCAGATCATGAAGGACCCGCGCAGCGGGCCGATTGCCGTGGTCACCCTGGTGCTGGTGCTGTTGTTGAAGTTTTGCGCCTTATGGGTGCTGGTCGAGCAGGGTGTCGGGGCGCAATTGCTGCTGGCGCCGTTGATCGGGCGAACGGCAATGTTGGGGTTGTTCCTTTGCACGCCGTATGTGCGCCCCGGTGGGTTGGGGCAGGCGCTGGCCGAACATCTGCCCCGGCGTGCTGCCGGGTGGGTGTTGCTGTGTTGTGCGCTTTTCTGCCTGCTCTTGGGCGGATGGGTAGTGCTGCTGGCGGTGGCGGTGTTTGCCTGGCTGCGACATCTGATGTACCGACGGCTGGGTGGGGCCACTGGGGATACTGCCGGCGCGCTGCTCGAGTTACTCGAATTGGCGGTGGTGCTGGGGTTGGCCTTGGGCCTCTGAAGTCTTTTCAGGCCTACGCAGATATGAAATTTCTTGCAACATCTAAGGTGCGGGTATATACACGTATCCATGCTGACCAGTGAATGCATCTGTACCCATCTGCGTCGTGCCGCCCGTGGGGTGAGCCGGCATTACGACGAGGCCCTCTCCGGCTTCGGGGTCAATGTTGCGCAGTTTTCCTTGCTGAGACACCTGCAACGGCTCGACCGCCCCAGTATCACCACCTTGGCCGAGGCCATGGGCCTGGAGCGCAGTACCCTAGGCCGCAACCTGCGGGTGCTGGAGGCGGAAGGGCTGGTGGCCCTGGCTGATGGCGACGACCAGCGTAACCGTGTGGTGCTGTTGACCGAGGCCGGTACGCAGCTGCTGCGTGCTGCGTATCCGGCCTGGGAACAAGCCCAGATCAAGCTGGTGGAGCGGTTGGGCGAAGGGCCGCGGGATGAACTGGTGCGTTTGCTGGACCAACTGGCGTGAATTGATACGACTATAAGCGGGTATATACCCGCAAAAACCTTGCGATGTGCTGGAGAAAACGACAATGACTTCGGTGTGGCGAACCAGCGGGTGGGTATTGGTGGGGGCGGCCTTGATCCTGGCGCTGTCCCTGGGTGTGCGGCACGGCTTTGGTTTGTTCCTGGCGCCGATGAGCGCCGATTTTGGTTGGGGGCGGGAGGTGTTCGCCTTTGCCATTGCCTTGCAGAACCTGGTCTGGGGGCTGGCGCAACCATTCGCCGGTGCCTTGGCCGACCGTATGGGCGCAGCGCGGGTGGTGATCATCGGTGGCATTCTCTACGCCATCGGCTTGGTCTTCATGGGCATGGCCGACTCCGCCTGGTCGTTGTCGCTCAGTGCCGGCTTGCTGATTGGCATCGGCCTGTCTGGCACATCGTTTTCGGTCATCCTCGGCGTGGTCGGGCGTGCCGTACCGGCAGAGAAGCGCAGCATGGCCATGGGCATTGCCAGCGCCGCCGGTTCGTTTGGCCAGTTCGCCATGCTGCCGGGCACCCTCGGCCTGATCCAGTGGCTGGGGTGGTCCGCAGCCTTGCTGGTGCTGGGCCTGATGGTGGCGTTTATCGTGCCCTTCGTCGGCCTGCTGCGCGACCGCCCGTTGCCCAGCCATGGTGCCGAGCAGACCCTGGGCCAGGCGCTGCGCGAAGCATGTTCCCATCCTGGGTTCTGGTTGCTGGCACTGGGCTTCTTCGTTTGCGGCTTCCAGGTGGTGTTCATCGGGGTGCACCTGCCGGCCTACCTGGTTGATCAGCACCTGGCTGCGACCACCGGTACCACGGTGCTGGCGTTGGTTGGCCTGTTCAATATCGTCGGAACCTTCACTGCTGGCTGGTTGGGCGGGCGCATGTCCAAGCCGCGCCTGCTGACCGGGCTGTACCTGCTGCGAGCGGTGGTGATCGTGCTATTCCTGTGGGCGCCGGTAAGCGAGTTCAGTGCTTACCTGTTCGGCATCGCCATGGGCCTGTTGTGGCTGTCCACGGTGCCGCTGACCAATGGCACCGTGGCCACGGTATTCGGGGTGCGTAACCTGTCCATGCTCGGCGGTATCGTGTTCTTGTTCCACCAGTTAGGTGCGTTCTTGGGCGGCTGGTTGGGTGGGGTGGTGTATGACCGCACCAGCAGCTACGACCTGGTTTGGCAGATTTCCATCCTGCTCAGCCTGCTGGCCGCAGCCCTCAACTGGCCGGTGCGCGAACGCCCGGTCGCCCGCCTGCAGGCCCAGGCCGCATGAACCGCTACCTGGCCCGTGGGCTGCTGGCCATCGCCGCCCTGCTGCTGCTGGCACTGGTGTGGTGGGGCTGGCATCAAGGTGGGATGGCGCTGATGCAACTGGGCATGAGTGTTTGTTAGGCGCTACCCTGCAAGCTCAAGGATTGTCATGCGGGAGAAACGAGTCATGCGTGCACATTGGTTGACGGTGCCGGTGCTGGCCCTGCTTGCCAGCACATCAAGCTGGGCTGCCGATTGCCCGGCATTGTTGCAGGGTAGCCTGCCAGAGTTGCGCGGCAAGGGGCAGGTCGAGCTGTGCGAGCGCTTTGCCGGCAAGCCGCTGGTGGTGGTGAACACCGCCAGCTATTGCGGTTTTGCCCCGCAATTCGAGGGGCTTGAGGCGACGTACAAGGAATATCACGGGCAGGGCCTGGAAATGCTGGGCGTGCCGTCCAATGACTTCAAGCAGGAAGACGCCGATAGCGAAAAGACCGCCAAGGTTTGCTATGCCAACTATGGCGTTACCTTCACCATGACCAAGACGCAAGCTGTGCGGGGCAAGGATGCGATACCGCTGTTTGCGGAGCTGGCCAGCCAGAGCAGTGCGCCGAAGTGGAATTTCTACAAGTATGTTGTCGATCGTAAGGGGAAGGTGATTGGTAACTTCTCCAGCCTGACCAAACCGGATGATCCTGCGTTCCGTGCAGCCATCGAAAAGGCCATCGCTTCACAGCCGTAGCTGAAGTGCGTGGTGGTTGGGTACATGACAACCTCCAAGATAGCGATGTAGGTATCGCTTCTTGGCGTCTGTTGTCACGGGGCAGGCCCACCAAAAAACGCTGCGCTCCCCTCATCCGGCCCAGCGCTTGACGGGCATCCATGCCCGTCACCTCCCTCCGCAAGGCCTGCGTTCGGCCTCCTGAAGTCGCGAAGATCAAGATCAAGAGCCGGGCCGTGGTTGGGTGGGTTACTGTGCGTGCACCGTTATCGCCACCAATCGCACCACCACCGGCCTGACCACCAGCACACACAAAAACGCTACTGGCATCGCCAACTGATAAGCCTTGAGCACATTGCCCAGATACTCCGGTGTCACCCCGGCATTAGCCGCGGTGATCACGAAGCACATCAACAGCGCCATGATCGATGACATGTAGAACGCGAAAACATAGGGCGTGGCGACCGGGTGCAATTTGCGTCGGCTGCGCGACTGGGACAGGTTGCTCATGCGAACTCCTGAAAGTTGAATGGAGGCGCAGGTTAGCAATGCTCCGGCACGTAACTGTAGACCCGCGCTATTGAGTTCTTTATAAAGAAATTCTTACGAATCAAAGAGCGTTTCATGGACCTGCTCAACGCCATCCGCTGTTTCATCAAGGTGGTCGAGGCTGGCAGCATCGCCGCTGGTGCGCGTAATCTCGGCCTTAGCCCGGCAGCCGTCAGCCAGAACCTGGCGCGACTCGAAGGCCACCTGCGGGTACGCCTGCTCAGCCGCACCACACGCAGCATGGCCTTGACGCCTGCAGGCACCCAGTATTACGAGCGCGTGAAGCACATCGACCGTGACCTGGCCTTGGCCGAACAGGCGGTTACAACCCCAGACAGCGAGCCCCAGGGGCGGCTGTGCATCGCCTCGACGTCCGCCTTTGGCCGACACGTGCTGGCGCCGCTGATACCCGCATTCAGTGCCCGATATCCCCTACTTTCGATAGAGTTGATAACGACTGATCGCCGGGTAAACCATGCCCGTGAAGACATCGACGTAAGCCTGCGCATTGCCCCGCAACTGGAAGACCAACTGCTGGCCCGGCACATTGCCCGCATCCCGTTCATTTGCTGTGCCTCACCCGGATACCTGCACAGCGCAGGTGTACCCGCTACGCCCGAGTCATTGCTCACTCACCGGTGTCTGGTGTTTCGCTACCCGGTGGATGGGCGGTTTCTGCGCTGGGGCTTCGTGCGCGACGGGCTGCGTTTTGACGCGGAGTTCGGCAGCGTATTGATCAGTGACGATATCGATGCCCTGACCCAAATGGCACTGCATGATGGTGGCATCGCCCGCCTGGCCGAGTTCATTGTCCGGCCTCATCTTGCCTCCGGTGCGCTCGTACCGCTTTTCGAATTCAGCGACAGCGGCCAGGCCTATGCCCAGACCGAGCCGATGGATATCTACCTGTGCCTGGCCGACCGCTTTGCCATGACCACCAAAGTGCGGGTGTTCATGGACTACCTGCGCGACTGTCTGGGGGCTCGCTGTCAGGTGCAGGCATGAAAAAACCGCCACGAGGGCGGTTTTTCATGTGACGCGTACGAATCAGAAGCGGTAGGTGAGGGATGCACCGATACCGTGAGCGCTGTTCTCGTACTTGGCCTGGTAGCTGCCCTTGGTCGCGCTGACCTGGTTGACCTTGGTGTCCTCCTCCCACAGGTAGGAGTAGGCAACGTCGATGGTCATGTCGTCGCTCGGGCTCCAGCCAGCACCCACGCTGAACACTTTACGGTCGCCAGTCGGGATGCGTGGCGAGCGGTCGTGGTTGTTGGTTGGCGACTGGTCGACGGTGAAGCCGGTGCGCAGCACCCACTCCTTGTTGACCTTGTACGATGCACCAATGGCGTGAGCCCAGGTGTCATGCCAGTTCTGTTCCTCGGTAATGGTCTGGAACGCCGAGCCTGCCAGCGGTGCGGGGACATCGTTCTGCACGGTGATGTCTTTCAGGCGGCTCCAGCGCGTCCAGGTGCTACCTGCGTACAGGGTCCACTGGTCGTCCAGCTCATGGGTAACCGAGAGGTCGACGGACTCAGGCGTTTTGATCTTCAAGCTGGCGTCGAACTTGTTGCCGTTGAATGGCCCGATCAGCGGGGTGCTGACGCGGGTCTTGCCCTCGAGCTTGTAGTCCACCATCGAGTGATAGGTCAGGCCGACGCGGGTACGGTCGGTGGCCTGTACCAGAACGCCGATGTTGTAGCCAACGGCGGTATCGTCACCCTTGATCTTTACTTCGCCGTCGTTGCGGCCTGGGGTGAACGGGTTGATCAGGCTCGAGCCCAGCTCACCCTTGATGCGGTTGATGGTAGGACCGAAACCGATAGATACCTTGTCGTTGAAGGCGTAGCTGACGGTCGGCTGGAAGGTGACTACCTCGACGTGGCTCTTCTTGCCCCAGTAACGTGCGGCATCATCGCTGCCGTAGTCGGTTACCAGGCCGAAGGGTACATAGACACCGAAGCCGACGCTCCAGTGGTCATCGATTGGCTTGACGTAGTAACCCATGGGTACGCCAACGAAAGGCACCATGTCACCATCGGTTTCCCCCCCGAGGTTGCTGCCCGGGCCCGAGATATCGGACTTGGCGATGACGGCAGCGCCGCCCACGGTGAATTGTTCGCGTTTGAGGCGGGACATGCCTGCAGGGTTGCCAAACACGGTGCTGGCATCATCGGCAGAAGAAGAACGTCCCGCGAAACCTGTCCCCATGCTGCTGATGCTCTGTTCGTTGAGCGCAAAGCCGCTGGCGAGCAGTTGGCTGGATGCAAGAGCAACGGCAACGCCGAGGGAGGTTTTGAGCATTACTTTTTTCATTATTAGAAAACTCCTTGGGATCTCCGGGGCGAAAAGCTACCAACAAATCACGCGCCGCGCTATAGGCTCAATCGCAGGAGTTAGAGCGGTTTTGTAGGACAATCCGACCAAAATTCCCTTTTTTCCGGTTCAGTTGTAGGACGTGTCTCAAGATGCCTGTGGCAATTTCTGATCTATGCAGGCATGCCAGGCATGGGTGAAGTCGCGCAGGCGGCCTTGAGGGTTGAAAATTTGGCGCCAGATCCGCGCCAGTGCAAGCAAGTCGTCAGCGGCAGGGAGTGGGGTGGCCTGCTCTTCGATGAGCATCCAGGCAATCGCAGTGGAATAGCGCAGGTTGACGGTGAGCTCCAAGTGCGGGCCACCCAGGAAGGCGTGTTGGCTGGCCAGGCCGCGGATCAGGCTGGCGAGGTCGGGGTCACGGGCTAGATAATCGTCCCAGAGCGCCTGGTGACGATGTTCGCCAATACGGTAGAGGCCGTGGCCGCGCCGGTCATGCAAGGCTGAGCCGAGTGCCGACTGGCTGGCGGCGATGCCCAGCAGCAAGGCTTCGGCGCTGGCGCAGTGACGGTTCAGGTAGACCAGGGTGGGTCGGATCACATACAGACACAATTCATTCGCCGCGATACCCATGATGCCCTCGAGCAGGTAAGGGCCGGACGGGCGCTGGAGCTTGGCAGCTGGTGAATGATCAGGCCCGCCGGAAGCGGCAAGCACCGCTCGAGTTGAAGTGTAGTGTGATAATCGTGGTGTAAAGAGCTGTTTTTAAATCGATTGCTGCCTGACGTTCCACGCTATATGCCCTAAGGCAATTACGCCAAGAACGTTCAGGCAGGCTTGCGACTCGATGATTCAGCGCTTGAATGACGCGGTATTCGCCGCTCACGCGGTGAGCGACTGGCGAGTCCGGGCGATCACTGCCTGCAGCGGTTCATTGCGGCTGTACTGTTCGGGGTACAGGCGCTCGGTGTGGCAGGCAACGCCGTGTTCGTCTACCAGGGTAAAGCTGAAGCTGCCCTTGCGTGGGGCAACGATAAGGCACTTCAACGGCGAGAAGGCCTGGGAGAGGGTGCCAATGGCAGCCTGAATTTGATGATGAGTTTGCATATTGTTGGAGGTTCCTGCTTTAAACACGGGGGATATGATCCGTGCATGATAGAAACGTTCCAGTGACGCCTTTATTAAGGGACGAACGAACCTGACTGGAACAGGGCAGCCAGAGGGGGCGCAATCAAATGTGGGCGCTTGGGCTGACTGGTAGGTACTTCGGAAGGCAGGCAGCACGCCGGGGCCAAGGTTCTAGGCCGTCGGGGTGGGATCCTGATCAATCTGTCATGTGATTCGTGCTTGAACAGCGCAAGGCTGGCGACAGAATCATTGAATGGGCCGGTCCTGGTTTCAGCAGGGTCGCTCTTGGGGGGAGCGGTTCTGCAAGGACGCTTGTGGCCAGAATTGACTTTCAGCTTGGTACTAACGAGGCGCACCTTACCGCAAGTGCACAGGTATAGCAAGCACTACGTTTGTTCAGGTGAGCCGCGCAGTATGGCGCGAATTCTCGCTGCTGTGAAGAGGGGGCAAATGGCCCGTATGCGGGCCGATGTGCCCTTTTCGTGCACTCAATTGGAGGGTTATGGTGCACTTGTTCACATTCGGGGCATCCTCTGTAACAGCCTGGCAACAGGCTTCGAGAACCTCGCCAATGACTTGACTGCATGGTTAAGTCAATGAAAAAAAACACTATTTTTAGCTGGTGAAAAAATCGTCAGTTTGAGCAAAGCCCCCAATTTACGGGGGTTTGCGGGGAATAGGAGAGGGTTGTCCACCGAGTTATCCACAGGAACTGTGGATTGTCCCGGGCGCTTGCTCTAGCACGGGCGTGCCAGCAATAGAAGGAACTGTCCGACAATCGACATGCCCCGACAGACCGGGTGGTCACCCTCCTGAAAACGTCAAGAAAAGATCATTGAAATTTTTTTTCAATCCTCCAGAAATCGACAGGTCAGGGTGAAAAAAAAAGAGTAGAGTGGCGCGCCTTTCGAGTTGCCAAACCTGTTGCTCATGAAGTTCCGCGGTAAACACCTCGCCAGCCCCGCTGCATCGACACCTGCGCCTCCCGCCAAACGCTTTTCCCTGAAAGTGGCCTTGTGGCTGCTCGACAGCCCGCGCCTGGGCGACAAGCCCCAGGTCAAGCATCTGGCCGGGCGCCTGTTGAAGCAGCCAGCGCGCCAGGGCGTGGTGGTGGCGCAAAGCCGCTTGGGGCAGATGCTGTGCCGCGATTGTGGCAACGCCCGCGACCGGCGCATTGGCCATGAGCTGCTGCGCCAGGCCGCCCGTGCAGGGGATCGGCGGGCGCAATTGGAGTACGCGCGGCAGTGCCAGCATAACGAGCCTGAGCAGGCGCGCTATTGGCTGGAGCTTGCGGCAGGGCAGGGGTCGCAGGAAGCGCGGCGGCTGTTGCGGCAGTGGTTTCCTGGCTGAGGTGTGCTGACCCCGAACAGGCCCGCACAGGCAACACAGTGCTCAGGCTGATAAGCTGCGCATCAATCGTCCAGGATCTTTCGGGGTAAGCATGACAGTGGATCTGGCCAGCATTCTGCTGGGCTTGGTGGCAGGCGCTTTACCCTGCCTGGGGTGGGTCATGCAGGTGCAGCGCCGCCAGGGCGCGCGGCAAGGTGAGCAGGCTTTGCTCGAAGAGCGTCTGAACGCCGCCCAACTGGCTCAGGCCGGCTTGCAGGCGCAATTGGACGCCAGCCGCGACGAAGTCAGCGACCTCAGCGAAGCGAACACCGTCAAGCAGACCCAGCTGGCCGCCCAGGGCCGCGAGCTTGAGCTGCTGCAGATAGACCGCGACAACGCCCGTGACGCAGCTCACGCCTGGCACCTTGAACGTGCCAACCGTGAAGCCGAACTGCGCCGGCTGGAAGCGCAAACCGCCCGCCTTGAGGCCGAACTGCGTGAGCAGCAGGAAAGCCACCAGCAGCGTCTGGAAGACCTGCAGGAGGCCCGTGACACGCTGCGCGCCCAGTTCGCCGACATGGCCACCAAAATTTTCGACGAGCGCGAGCAGCGCTTCGCCCAGACCAGCCAGCAGCACCTCGGGCAGTTGCTCGACCCGCTCAAGGAGCGTATCCAGTCCTTCGAAAAACGCGTGGAGGAAAGCTACCAGCAAGAAGCCCGCGAGCGCTTCTCGCTGGGCAAGGAGCTGGAACGACTGCAACAGCTCAACTTGCGCCTCTCCGACGAAGCCACCAACCTCACGCAAGCCCTGAAGGGCCAGAAAACCCAGGGTAACTGGGGCGAGCTGATCCTCGAGCGGGTGCTGGAGCATGCTGGCCTGGAAAAAGGCCGTGAATACCAGACCCAGGTCAGCCTCAAGAGCGCCGATGGCGAGCGCTTCCAGCCCGATGTGCTGATCATGCTGCCTGGCGACAAGCAGGTGGTGGTGGACGCCAAGGTCAGCCTTACCGCGTACCAGCAGTTCGTTGCCGGCAATGACGAGGCCGCGCTCAAACAGCACGTGCAGTCGCTGCGCAGCCACGTCAAAGGGTTGTCGAGCAAGGACTACAACCGCCTCGAAGGCCTGCACAGCCTGGATTTCGTGCTGCTGTTCGTACCCATCGAGGCGGCCTTCTCGGCAGCCCTGCAGGCCGAGCCGAACTTGTTCCAGGAAGCCTTCGACCGGCAGATCGTGATCGTCAGCCCCACCACGTTGCTCGCCACCCTGCGGGTGATCGACAGCTTGTGGAAGCAGGAACGCCAGGGCCAGAACGCCCGCGAGATCGCCGAGCGCGCCGGTTGGCTGTACGACAAGTTCGTGCTGTTCATCCAGGACCTGGACGAATTGGGCAACCGCCTGCAGCAGGTGGACAAGGCCTATGCCGCCGCCCGCAATAAACTGTGCGAAGGGCGTGGCAACCTGGTCAGCCGCAGCGAACAGCTGAAGTTGCTGGGCGCCCGGGCCAGCAAGAGCCTGCCGGCAGACCTGCTGGAGCGGGCGCTGTCCGACGAGGCACTGCCTGACGAGGCGGTTACTGAACCAGGCTCAGATGGCGATTGAGCATGGCGCGCAGGGCTGCTGGCTTCACCGGCTTGGCCAGGTAATCCAGGCCCGATGCATGCACCAGGGCGATGGTTTCCTTGCTGCCGTCGGCACTGATCACCACACCGGGCACCGGTTCACCCAGGCGCGCCCGTAGCCAGCCCATCAGCCCGGTGCCGGTTTCACCGTCATCCAGGTGGTAGTCCACCAGCGCCAGGTGCGGGCGCATGCCTTTGGCCAGCAGGGCTTCGCATTCAGCTTGGTTACGCGCGGTCCATACCTGGCAACCCCACCGGCTGAG
This sequence comes from Pseudomonas sp. LFS074, assembly GCF_047978165.1. NCBI lineage: Bacteria > Pseudomonadati > Pseudomonadota > Gammaproteobacteria > Pseudomonadales > Pseudomonadaceae > Pseudomonas > Pseudomonas sp. LFS074. Next base: position 1,370,446 of record NZ_JBFPFV010000001.1, read on the forward strand.
CAGGCTGTTCATGCCAATCAGGATGCTGTCTTCGTTGTCCACGCACAGCACTTGCAGCCCGGCCAGTGGCTGGCCGCCTTGTTGCTCCACCGGGGCACTTGGCACCGGGGCGGCCTGGCGGGCAATCGGCACGCTGACGCGGAACACCGTGCCCTTGCCCGGCCATGAGCGCACTTCCAGCGGGTGCCCCAGCACCCGGCACAGGCCGTCGGCGATCGCCAGGCCCAGGCCCAGGCCCTTCTCGGCGCGGGTCTGGTGGCTGTCCAGGCGCTTGAACTCCTGGAAGATCACCTGCAGCTTGTCGTCGGCAATGCCCGGGCCGCGGTCCCATACCTCCAGCCACAGGCGCTCGCCCTGTCGGCGCGCGCCCAGCAGGATTGGGCTCTTGCCGTAGCGCAGGGCATTGGTGAGGAAGTTCTGCAGCACCCGGCGCAGCAGTTTCATGTCGCTGTCCACCCGCAGGCGGCTGCCGCGCAGGCGGAACTCCAGGCCTTTTTCCGCCGCCAGCAATTTGAATTCGGCCCCCAAGGTGTCGAACAGTTCGTTGAGGGCGAACGGCTTGGCATCCGGGGTGATCTTGCCATTCTCCAGGCGTGAGATGTCCAGCAGGTCGCTGATCAGCTCTTCGGCCGAGCGCAGCGAGCTGTCCATGTGCTGCACCAGTTGCTGGGCTTCTTCATTCATGCCCTCGGCCTGCTGCGACAAGGCGGCGGAGAACAGCCTGGCGGCGTTCAGTGGCTGCATCAGGTCATGGCTGACCGCCGCCAGGAAGCGGGTCTTGGACTTGCTTACCGCTTCGGCCTGGCTCTTGGCTTCGGACAGTGCCTGGTTCAGTTGTGACAGCTCGTGGGTGCGCTCCGCCACCCGTTGCTCAAGGCCTTCGTTGGCATCGCGCAGGGCCTGTTCGGCCTCGCGGAACGGGGTGATGTCGGTGAAACTCATGACAAAGCCGCCGCCGGGCATCGGGTTGCCGATCAGTTCGATCACGCGGCCATTGGGGAACAGCCGCTCGGAGGAGTGCGCGCGGCCCTGGCGCATCCAGTGCAGACGACGCGCCACATGCACCTGGGCCTCGCCCGGACCGCACAGGCCACGTTCGGCGTTGTAGCGGATGATGTCGGCAATAGGCCGGCCGACGCTGATCAGCCCGTCGGGGTAGTTGAACAGCTCCAGATAGCGACGGTTCCAGGCCACCAGATGCAGGTTCTGGTCGACCACGCTGATGCCCTGGTTGATGTTCTCGATGGCGCCTTGCAGCAAGGCGCGGTTGAACTGCAGCACCTCGCTGGCTTCGTCGGCGATGCGCACCACGTCTTCCAGTTGCATGTCGCGGCCTTCGATGGCGGCCTTGACCACAGCGCGGGTCGACGAGGTGCCGAGCACCCCGGCCAGCAACCGTTCGGTGTGCTCGATCCAGTCACCGTCGGCGTTCTGGTTGGGGTTGAAGCCCTTGCCCTGGCGGTAGGCGAAACGGATGAAGCTCTGCCGCGCGCGCTCCTCACCGACAAAGCGCGAGGCCAGGGTCAGCAAGTCGTCGATCTGCACCGCCAGCAGCGGCTTGCTGCTGGGCCGGGCGCTGGTTTGCTGGCCGATGAAGCGGCCGGCCTGCCAGTGTTCGGAAACCCGCGTGCGCGACAGCACCGACACCCAGGCGAACAGGGTGAAGTTGCCCGCCAGTGACAGCACCACGCCCTGGGTCAGCGGGCTGATCGGCAGGTTCAGCGGGTTGCCGTGCAGCCACGCCAACCCTGGGAACAGCTGCAGCGACCAGCCCAGGCTGTGCGCGGCGATTGGCAGCACCAAGGTGTAGAACCACAGGAAAATGCCAGCGGCCAGGCCGGCGAACACGCCACGGCGGTTGGCCTGCTTCCAGTACAGCGCGCCGAGCATGGCTGGGGTGAGCTGAGTCACGGCGGCAAAGGCGATCTGGCCGATGGTCGCCAGGCTGGCGGTAGAGCCCAGCAGGCGATAGCTGACATAGGCCAGCAGCAGGATCACCACGATGGTCACCCGGCGTACCGAAAGCATCCAGTGGCGGAACGCTTCGAACGGCCGCTCGGCGTTGTTGCGCCGCAGCAGCCAGGGCAGCAGCATGTCGTTGGACACCATGGTCGATAACGCCACGGCCTCGACGATGACCATGCCGGTGGCCGCCGAGGCGCCGCCGATGAACGCCAGCAGGGCCAGGCTTGGGTGCGCCTCGGCCAGTGGCAGGCTGATGACGAACGAGTCGGAAATCACCGTGCCTGGCAGCAGCATCTGCCCGGCCAGGGCAATCGGCACCACGAACAGCGCGGCCAGTGCCAGGTACATTGGGAAGACCCAGCGCGCCAGGCGCATGTCCTGGGGTTCGATGTTCTCCACCACGGTCACATGGAATTGCCGTGGCAGGCAGATGATCGCCATCATCGCCACGGCGGTTTGCACCACCATCGACGGCCAGTTGATGGTCTCCTGCCAATAGTCCTGCAGGTGGATCGACTGGCGGGCCTGGCTGAACAGGTCGTCGAAACCGTCATACAGGTTGAAGACCACGAAGATACCGACGGCGAGGAAGGCCAGCAGCTTGATCAGCGATTCGAAGGCAATCGCCAGGACCATGCCACGGTGGTGTTCGGTCACGTCCAGGCTGCGGGTGCCGAACACGATGGCGAACAGTGCCAGCACCAGCGACACCACCAGCGCGGTGTCCTGCACGCGGGTACCGGTTGCATCAGCGTTGGCGCCGATCAGCAGGTTCACGCCCAGCACGATGCCCTTGAGCTGCAAGGCGATGTACGGCAGCACGCCGATCAGGCAGATCAGCGCCACCACCACCGCCAGTGTCTGCGACTTGCCATAGCGCGCGGCGATGAAGTCGGCGATCGAGGTGATGTTCTGCTGTTTGCTGATCAGCACCATCTTCTGCAGCACCCAAGGCGCGAAGATCAGCAGCAGCACCGGACCCAGGTAGATGGGCAGGAACGCCCAGAGCTGTTCGGCGGCCTGGCCGACGGCGCCGAAGAAGGTCCAGCTGGTGCAGTACACGGCCAGCGACAGGCTGTACACCCAGGCACGCAGCTTCGGCGGCAACGGCGTGCTGCGGCGGTCGCCATAGAAGGCGATGGCGAACATGATGGCCATATAGGCCAGGGCGACCACGGCGATCAGCCCGCTGGACAACGACATGAAGACTCCGAAGCAAAAAAGGTAACGCGGTCCCGATCAATCAGTCTGGCACGCAGGTGCCGCTTCGTCAGCGCAGACGATGGTTGTAGGCCTGAGCTTGCGCGTGATTGATCTGAAACAAAACATCAATCTTTTCGGGTGCCCATCCCATAAAACACGCCCGCCAGTATCACCGACAACACCAGCAGGTAGAAGATCGCCCCCGGCCACAGATGCACCAGGGCGAACCCCACCATCACCGGCCCCAGCGCCGCCCCCAGGTTGGACAGGTTCTGCGCACCGTAATACACCCCGCGCAAGTGTTCCGGTGCGATCAGGTCGATGAACATGTACTCGGCCGGGATCACGATGATCTCGCCCAGGGTGAACACCAGCATCGCCAGGCACCAGGCCAGTACCGAGCCGGCCAGCGCGAAACCCAGCAGCCCGGCAATGAACAGGCCCATGCCGGCCAGCAGCCAGGGCATCAGGCGCTGGCGGCTGATGCGGCGCCCAATCAGGTACTGCAGGGCAATCACCGTCACCGCGTTGGTGGTCACCAGGTAGCCGACCAGGCGCGCCGCTTCGGCCGGGCTGCTGGTTACCACCAGGTACTGGGACAGGTAGGCGGTGAACTGGCCGAACACCACCGCGCTGAGCACCCCGCCCAGGGTGAAGCACACCAGCCGGCGATCACGCGCCAGCCCCAGCGCCACCTGGCCGAAGCCGGCCGCAGGCTTTTCGGGTGCGCTGGCCTGCAGGCTGCGGTCGCCAAGGCGCCAGTAAGCCACGCACATGACCAGGCCAAGCACGGCAGAGGCGATGAACGGCATATGGTCGTTCAGCTCCAGCATGGCCACGCCCAACAGCGGGCCGGCGGCGTAGCCGACGTTGCTGAGGGTGTACTTGATGGCGAACACCTCGGCCCGCTCCTCCACCGGCAGCAACGCGCAGAAGCCCGCCTTGGCGGCGATGTCGACCACTGCCAGGGCCAGGTTGATCAGCACCAGGCACAAGAAGAACAACAGCGCCGAACGGCTGGCGACCGCGCCGATGAAGGCCAGGGCGAACAGCAGTGTGCTGGCGCTGACCAGCGTGTGGTTGCGCAAGGTGTCGACCAGATGGCCGCCATACAGGCTCAGCAGCGAGGCAATGATCAGCGCGCCGCCGATCAGCAGGCCGATCTGGCTGATCGGCAGCTGAAAGTTGTCGGCCAGGTACACCACCAGGTAGGGCAGGGTGAGGGCGCGGGCGACGGTTAGGCTGAAGGTGGTGAGCAGCAGCAGGCGTACGGTGTGCGGGTAGCGTTTGATGGCGGCGAGCATTGCCACGTCCTTGTTGTTCTGGTGTTCCCAGGCACAAGCATAAGCCAGGCGCGGTGCCTGGCGACAGGCGGAGGATTGACAACCCGTATGCCACGGGGAATACTCACGAAAAATTCATATATATGTTTATATAACAAGACGAGAGCGAGACCCATGCACCCATTGACCGGTGATGCTCGACTGCCCCGCTACCAACAACTGCGCGACCACATGGTCGAGCAGATCGCCAACAACCGCTGGCGCCCCGGCGAAGCGATCCCGACCGAAGCAGCCTTGGCTTCCGAATTCGATATGTCGGTCGGCACCGTGCGCAAGGCCGTCGATGTGCTGGTGGCCGAAGGCGTGCTGGAACGCCAGCAGGGCCGCGGCACTTTTATCCGCCGCCCACAGTTCCAGTCTTCGCTGTTTCGCTTCTTTCGCTTCGAGGCCGCCAATGGCGAGCGCGTGGTGCCAGAAAGCCGCATCCTGTCCATCGAGCCGCTGGCGGCGCCATCGGCGGTGGCTGAGGCCCTGGGCCTGGCGCTCGAAACCGATGTGATCCGCATCGTTCGTACCCGTCTGCTTGGCGCCCAGCCCGTGCTGGCGGAGGAAATCTGGCTGCCGCGCCAGACCTTCCAGCCGTTGCTGGATGTGGAGTTGAACAGCAAGGGCCCGCTGCTGTACCCGATCTACGAAGAACTGTGCGGCCAGGTAGTCGCCTACGCCGAAGAGACCCTGACTGCCGAAGCGGTCGACGCGGTGCATGGCCGCCTATTGCAACTACCAGTCGACAGCCCGGTGGTGGTGATCGAGCGCCTGGCCCGTGACTACGCCGGCCAGCCGCTGGAATGGCGCCGCTCGCGCGGCCATGCGCAGCACTTCCGCTACCGCATCGACATCCGCTAAGCCGGCCGCTTCACCCCCGTTACCCGTCTGCGCCGCTTTGCCACGGCGCAGTGGCTTCGCCTGCCCGCAACACACTAAAAGGATAACAATCATGTTCAGTTGGTATCGCCAGATCACTTCACGGGAACGCAAGACGTTCTGGGCCTGCTTCGGCGGTTGGTCGCTCGATGCGCTTGAAGTGCAGATGTTCGGCCTGGCTATCCCTGCGTTGATCGCTGCGTTCTCCCTGAGCAAGGGCGATGCCGGCCTGATCAGTGGCCTGACCCTGGTGACCTCGGCAATCGGTGGCTGGCTGGGCGGCACGCTGTCCGACCGTTACGGCCGTGTGCGAACCCTGCAATGGATGATTCTCTGGTTCTCCTTCTTCACTTTCCTCTCGGCATTCGTCACCGGCTTTTACCCGCTGCTGTTCGTCAAGGCCATGCAAGGCTTCGGCATCGGTGGCGAATGGGCGGCCGGCGCGGTGTTGATGGCCGAAACCATCAACCCGAAATATCGTGGCAAGGTCATGGGCACGGTACAGAGCGCCTGGGCCGTGGGTTGGGGCCTGGCGGTGGCGCTGTTCACGTTGATCTACTCGCTGGTGCCGCAGGAATTCGCCTGGCGGGTCATGTTCTTCGTCGGCCTGCTGCCGTCACTGCTGATCATCTGGGTACGCCGCAATGTGCCCGAGCCGGACAGCTTCCAGCGCCTGCAGAAAGAAAACGCCATCCCCACCCGCTTCCTGCAGTCGATGGCTGGCATCTTCCGCCCGGAACTGCTGCGCGTGACCCTGCTGGGCGGCTTGCTCGGCCTGGGTGCTCACGGTGGCTACCACGCGGTGATGACCTGGTTGCCGACCTTCCTCAAAACCGAACGCAACCTTTCAGTGCTGAACTCCGGCGGTTACCTGGCGGTGATCATCCTGGCCTTCTGGTGCGGCTGCGTGGTCAGTGGCCTGCTGATCGACCGCATTGGGCGCCGCAAGAACATCCTGCTGTTCGCGCTGTGCTGCGTGCTGACCGTGCAGGCCTATGTGTTCTTCCCGCTGACCAATACCCAGATGCTGTTCCTCGGCTTCCCGCTGGGCTTCTTCGCTGCCGGCATCCCGGCCAGCCTGGGCGCGTTCTTCAATGAACTGTACCCAGCTGATGTGCGCGGGGCCGGGGTGGGCTTTTGCTACAACTTTGGCCGCGTGCTGTCGGCGGTATTCCCGTTCCTGGTCGGCCACATGAGTGAGTCGATGTCGCTGGGCAGTGCCATTGGCATCGATGCTGGCATTGCCTATGGCGTGGCGGTGATCGCTGCCCTGTGCCTGCCGGAAACCCGTGGCCGTAACCTTGAATCTGCACCCGCGCCGGAAATGGCCGGTGCTGCTGCCAAGTAACCTGACCTTGTTTGTATGAGAACCATGCCCGACGCTCCTGCTTTACACCTGACTGCCATCGACAGCCACGCCCACGTATTCAGCCGTGGGTTGAACCTGGCCAGCGTGCGGCGTTACGCGCCCAGCTACGATGCGCCGCTGGGCGACTACCTGGGCCAGTTGCTGGCCCATGGTTTCAGCCATGGCGTGCTGGTTCAGCCCAGCTTCCTCGGTACCGACAATCGTTACCTGCTCAGTGCCTTGCAGACCGTGCCGGGGCAATTGCGCGGGGTGGTGATGCTGGAGCGAAATGTCGAACGGGCGAGCCTGGACGAAATGGCAAGGTTGGGCGTGAGGGGTGTGCGCTTGAACCTCATGGGGCAGGCCTTGCCTGACCTGACCGGCGCCGAATGGCGGCCTATGTTGGAGCGCATTGGCGAGCAGGGCTGGCACCTGGAGCTGCATCGGCAAGTGGCCGACATACCGGCGTTGGTGCGGGCCCTCGAACCCTATGGGCTGGACATCGTGATCGACCATTTTGGCCGGCCCGATGCCCGCCGTGGCCTCGGCCAGCCGGGGTTCGCCGAGCTGCTGACCCTGGGCGGACGGGGCAAGGTCTGGGTGAAGGTGTCTGGCATCTATCGGCTGGAAGGTTCGCCCGAGGAGAACCTTTCATTCGCCCGTCAGACGCTATGCGCGCTGGAAGCCCATTACGGGGCGCAGCGGTTGATGTGGGGCAGTGACTGGCCGCATACCCAGCATGAATCGGCAGTGAGTTTCGGCACCGCTGTCGAGCAGTTCGACGCCCTGGGCTGTTCGGCGCAGTTGCGCCGGGCCTTGTTGTTGGATACCGCGCAGGCGTTGTTCGGTTTCGAGTGATGCAGTACCTGTTCTGAAGGCTCGGCTTGCCAGTCAACGCATTTCCCATGCAGATTTGTGGCCTGGCGTGCCCGGCGCGCCTCCAATTGAAAAGCCCTCAGGACCATGGACGATGAGTCACTCCTCGCAATTCACCTTGCTCGGCAAGCGGCGTTTCCTGCCGTTTTTCATCACCCAGTCGCTGGGTGCCTTCAACGACAACCTGTTCAAGCAGTCGCTGATTCTGGCGATCCTGTTCAGGCTCAGCCTGGGCGACGGCGACCGGTCGATCTGGGTCAACCTGTGCGCCTTGCTGTTCATCCTGCCGTTTTTCCTGTTCTCGGCACTGGGCGGGCAGTTCGGTGAAAAGTTCGCCAAGGACGCGTTGATCCGCGCGATCAAACTGGCCGAAATCGCGATCATGGCAGTGGGTGCGCTGGGCTTTATCACCAACCACCTGGCGTTGATGCTGGTGGCGCTGTTCGGCATGGGCACCCATTCGGCACTGTTTGGCCCGGTGAAGTATTCAATCCTGCCGCAGGCCCTGCGTGAGGAAGAGTTGGTTGGCGGCAATGGGCTGGTGGAAACCGGCACCTTCCTCGCCATCCTCGCTGGCACCATCGGTGCCGGGGTGATGATGTCGGCCGACAGCTACGCCTCGGTGGTGGCCGGTGGCGTGGTCGGCACGGCGGTGCTCGGCTACCTGGCCAGCCGCTGGATCCCCCGGGCTGCCGCCGCATCGCCGCAGATGACACTGGACTGGAACATCTTCAAGCAGTCCTGGGCGATTCTGCGCATGGGCCTGGGCCAGCCGCCAGCGGTGTCGCGCTCGATCGTCGGCAACTCGTGGTTCTGGTTCGTCGGCGCCATCTACCTTACGCAGATCCCGGCCTACGCCAAGGACTGGCTGCACGGTGACGGCACGGTGGTGACCCTGGTGCTGACGCTGTTCTCGGTGGGTATCGCCCTGGGCTCATTGCTGTGCGAGCGCCTTAGCGGGCGCAAGGTGGAGATTGGCCTGGTGCCGTTCGGCTCGTTCGGCCTGACCCTGTTCGGCTTGCTGTGGTGGTGGCATTCCGGTGATGTTCCGGCTGCGGCGGCGCCGCACGACTGGCTGGCGCTGCTGGGCATGAGCCAGGCCTGGTGGATCTTGTTGTCGATCGTCGGTCTGGGGGTATTCGGCGGCTTTTACATCGTGCCGTTGTATGCGTTGATCCAGGCCCGCACGGCCGAAGACCAGCGGGCCCGGGTGATCGCGGCCAACAACATCCTCAATGCCTTGTTCATGGTGGTGTCGGCGGTGCTCACCATTGGCCTGCTGGGGCTGGCAGGCTTTACCATCCCGCAGCTGTTCCTGGTGGTGTCGCTGCTCAACATCGCGGTCAACGCCTACATCTTCAGGATCGTGCCCGAGTTCACCATGCGCTTCCTGATCTGGTTGCTCAGCCATTCGATGTATCGCGTGCAGCATCGCGACCTTGAACGCATCCCTGACGAAGGCGCGGCGTTGCTGGTGTGCAACCACGTTTCATTCGTCGATGCGCTGCTGCTGGGTGGGGCTATCCGCCGGCCGATCCGCTTTGTCATGTACTACAAGATCTACAACCTGCCGGTGCTCAACTTCGTGTTCCGCACCGCTGGCGCCATCCCGATAGCCGGGCGTAACGAAGACCTGGCGACCTACGAGCGCGCCTTCGCGCGAATTGCCCAGTACCTGGCCGAGGGGGAGCTGGTGTGCATCTTCCCGGAAGGCAAGTTGACCGGTGATGGCGAAATCGATGTGTTCAAGGGCGGCGTCAACCGCATCCTCGAAGAAACGCCGGTGCCGGTGATTCCGCTGGCCTTGCAGGGGCTGTGGGGCAGCTTCTTCAGCCGCGACCCGGCCAAGGGCTTTTTCAAGCGCCTGTGGTCGCGGGTGACCATTGTGGCAGGCGCCGCCATCCCAGTGGAGGCGGCGCAGCCAGAGTTGTTGCGCGAGCAGGTCAGCCGTTTGCGCGGTAACCTGCGCTAGGGGAGGGGGTTAGCTGGCGCTGACTTTAAGGCCGACCAGGCCGCAGACGATCAGTGCCACGCTGACCAGCCGTACCAGGGCCATCGATTCGCCGAACAGGATGATGCCAGCGATCACCGTGCCCACGGCACCGACGCCAGTCCAGATGGCATAGGCGGTGCCCAGTGGCAGCTCCTTCATGGCCAGGCCCAGCAGGCCAAGGCTGATGACCATGGCGCCGACGGTAAGTACGGTGGGAATCGGCTTGCTGAAGCCGTCGGTGTATTTCAGGCCGACGGCCCAGCCGACCTCGAACAGGCCGGCAAAGAACAGGATGATCCAGGACATGAGTGTGTCTCCATCGTTTGAATGATGGGGCCGTCCCCGGAATGGTCACGCGGTGCGTCGTGAGGTCGTCCTCACAGTGGCCACTATGGTGCACACCTGAAGGTTTCAGGGCAAGCCTGTGCGGGCGGGTTCCACTGCTTCGGTTTCCACCGCCGGCTCATTCATCCGCCGGAACCAGGTGGACAATAGCGCCCCGGAAATATTGTGCCAAACACTGAACAAGGCGCTCGGCACCGCCGCCAGTGGCGAGAAGTGCGCTGCTGCCAGTGCCGCGCCAAGCCCGGAGTTCTGCATGCCCACCTCCAGTGCCAGTGACTTGCGCTGGGCCAGCGGCAGCTTGCACAGCTTGCCGGTCAGGTACCCCAGCAAATAGCCGAAGCTGTTGTGCAGCATCACCACCGCCATGATCAGCAACCCCGACTCGGCGATTTTCGCCTGGCTGGCCGCCACCACCGCACACACGATCATCACGATACTCACCACCGACACCAGTGGCAGCACCTGCACCGCCGCCTGCACGCGGGCACCGAGCAAGCGCTGGGCCAGCACGCCGAGCACGATCGGCAGCATGACAAGCTGCAGGATCGACCAGAACATGTCCATGAAGGACACCGGCAACCAGGCCGATGCCAGGAACCAAATCAGCGCCGGGGTCAGTAGCGGTGCCAGCAGGGTGGTGACCGCAGCGATCGCCACGGCCAGCGCCAGGTCGCCACGCGACAGCCAGACCATCACGTTCGATGCCGTGCCGCTTGGGCAGCAACCAACCAGGATCACGCCCACGGCAATTTCCGGCGGCAGGTGGAACAGCTGGCACAGCAGCCAGGCCATGCCGGGCATGATCACGAAGTGCGCGACCACGCCCAACATCACCCGCCAAGGCTGGCGGGCGAGGGCGGCGAAGTCGTCGAGCTTGAGGGTAAGGCCCATGCCGAACATCACCAGCCCCAGCAGCGGCACAATGGCCACCTTGAGGGCGATGAACCATTGCGGTTGCAGGAAAGCCAGCACGGCGAAAACCAGCACCCACAGGGCGAAGGTATTGCCGACGAAGCGGCTTAAGGCGGCGAGGGCACGCATGGGCAATTCCTTTTCTTTTTATAGCTGTGTGGATTTTATTGGCCCTTTCGCGGGTTTACCCGCGAAGAGGCCGGTGCAGGCAAAAAATCACTTCCAGGCCAGCACCGGTCCTTCAAGAGAACATCAGACCCCTTGCGGAATCTCTTCTCCACCCAGTGCCTCGAACAGCACCGGCAGGAACTCGGCAAAGGTCATCATCATCAGCTGGAAGCTGGCATCGAACTGCTGCGCAGCTTCATCGCCACCGTCCTGCTCGGCTTGCTCTTGCAGCAGCTCTTCGAACTTCAGGCGCTTGATGACCATCTTGTCGTCGAGAATGAACGACAGCTTGTCCTGCCAGGCCAGGGCCAGCTGGGTCACTACCTTGCCAGTGCTCAGGTGCAGCTGGATTTCCTCGCCCGTCAGGTCCTGGCGCTTGCAGCGCACGATACCGCCGTCTTCGGCCGTGTCGCGCAGCTCGCATTCGTCCAGCACATGGAAGCCTTCGGCGGCTTGCTGCGACTTGACCCAGTCGGTCATGGTGGCAACCGGTGCAACTTTTACCGTGGCAGGGCGCACCGGCAGCGAGCCCATCACTTCACGCAGGGTCGACAACAGGTCTTCGGCACGCTTGGCGCTGGCCGAGTTGACCAGAATCACGCCCAGGCGCGGGGCGATGGCGGCGAAGATCATCGAGCGGCGGATGAACGCGCGCGGCAGGAAGGCCTGGATGATCTCGTCCTTGATCTGGTCGCGTTCCTTTTTATAGACCTTGCGCATTTGCTCGGTCTCGATCTCTTCGACCTTTTCCTTGACCGCGTCGTTGACCACGCTGCTAGGCAGGATGCGTTCTTCCTTGCGTGCGGCAATCAGCAGGTACTCGCCGCTGACATGCACCAGGGGAGCGTCTTCGCCTTTGCCGAACGGCGCGACGAAACCGTAGGTGGTCAGCTCCTGGCTGGCGCATGGGCGGGCCGGCTTGCTGGCCAGGGCGGCTTCCAACGCTTCAGGCTCGAACGGAACTTCCTGGGTCAGGCGGTAGGTCAGCAGGTTCTTGAACCACATGAGGGGCAATCTCTCCTTAATGCATAAGGCGGGCATTATTCTCCGTGCGCTGATCTGAGGCCAGCCCTGTCACAGGGCCAGCAGTGACTAATGCGGGAAAGAAACGCACGCCAACGCTAGGTCTTTGAAAGGCATGAGGTTTTTTTTGAAAAAAGTTTAAAAAGTGCTTGCCAGGGTATGGGGCCGTCCGTAGAATGCGCGCCACACCGAGACGAAGGGTGATTAGCTCAGCCGGGAGAGCATCTGCCTTACAAGCAGAGGGTCGGCGGTTCGATCCCGTCATCACCCACCACTCGATGTATAGCGCAGCGGTAGTTCAGTCGGTTAGAATACCGGCCTGTCACGCCGGGGGTCGCGGGTTCGAGTCCCGTCCGCTGCGCCATATTCCACTTCCAGGGCCCACTGAACACCCGGAAGTAACAAAGAAAGCGACCTTAGGGTCGCTTTTTTTGTGCCTGTATTTTGCTGTTTGATCCAAGTTTGAAAAAACTTCGATAAGTGCTTGCCAGAGCGCAAAGTCGCCCGTAGAATGCGCGCCACACCGAGAGACATGGGTGATTAGCTCAGCCGGGAGAGCATCTGCCTTACAAGCAGAGGGTCGGCGGTTCGATCCCGTCATCACCCACCACTCGATGTATAGCGCAGCGGTAGTTCAGTCGGTTAGAATACCGGCCTGTCACGCCGGGGGTCGCGGGTTCGAGTCCCGTCCGCTGCGCCATATTCCACTTCCAGGGCCCACTGAACACCCGGAAGTAACAAAGAAAGCGACCTTAGGGTCGCTTTTTTTGTGCCTGCAGTTTCAGCGTCAGCGCTCTTCCTCCCGCAGCGTCAGCACCTCGAACCCTTGCTCGGTCACTGCCACGGTGTGCTCCCATTGCGCCGACAGGCTGTGGTCACGGGTAATCACCGTCCAGCCGTCCTTCATTTCTCGCGTGCCACGCTTACCCTGGTTGATCATCGGCTCGATGGTAAACACCATGCCCGGCTTCAGCTTCATGCCCATGCCGCGCTGGCCAATGTGCAGCACCTCGGGCCCCTCATGCATCTGCTGGCCAATGCCGTGCCCGCAATACTCGCGTACCACGCTGTAGCCCGCAGCCTCGGCATGGGCCTGCACGGCATGGCCGATATCACCCAGCGTCGCCCCAGGGCGCACCTGCTCGATGCCTTTCCACAATGCGTCGTAGGTAGTGTCGACCAACCGCCGGGCTTCATCGCTGATCGCTCCGATGCCATACATCTTCGAAGAGTCGGCAATGTAGCCGCCCTGTTCCAGGGTGATGTCGACGTTGATGATCGAGCCTTCCTTGAGCACTTCATCGACTTTGGGTATGCCGTGGCACACCACATGGTCCACCGAGGTATTGAGCGAGTAGGGGAAGCCATACTGGCCTTTGCTCGCTGGCCGCGCCTTGAGTGTATTGACGATGAATGCCTCGGCGCGATCGTTGATCTGCATGGTGGTGACACCGGGGCGGATGAAGCTGTCGAGGTCGGCGAACACCTGGGCCAGCAGTTGGCCGGCGCGGCGCATCAGGTCGAGTTGGGCGGGGGTCTTGATGATCACCTGAGACATAGGGGGAGGGCAGTTGCTCATGCTGGAATGTGCCCCAGCATAGCGCCTGGGGCTGTGAAGTTGCCACCGCATGGTGCGCAAGATAGGCCACAGCACGGCCTTTGTGGGAGCGTGAGGCGGCTGGCCCATTAATTGCTGACTTACCTCCCATCCAGGGCGGTCAACGTCGACAGCCCACACAACCTCACGACAAAGGCGCCGTGTTGCCCCGCTTGCTTGCGCAAGCCGGAGCAGCCGGCGCCTTTTTGCGTTCCCCACAGGAGCCCGCCCATGGCCAACAGCGAAGTGCGCAGCGTCTGCCCCTACTGCGGCGTTGGCTGCGGCATCGTCATGAGCGTTGCCGATGGCAAGGTCGGCAAGATCAGTGGCGACAAGCAGCACCCCAGCAACTTCGGCCGCCTGTGCACCAAAGGCCTCACCGCACACCTGCCGCTGAGCGCCGCCGGGCGCATGGCTGACGCCTATGTGCGCCAGCAACGTAGCCAGCCGCCGGTGCGCACCAGCATGGACCAGGCCATCACCGACACTGCCATGCGCCTGCGCGGCATCATCGACCAGCACGGCGCTGACGCCGTCGCGCTGTACGTGTCCGGGCAAATGTCGCTGGAGGCCCAGTACTTGGCCAACAAGCTGGCTAAAGGCTTTATCCGCACCCGCCATATCGAGTCCAACTCGCGCCTGTGCATGGCCAGCGCCGGCAGCGGCTACAAGCTGTCGCTGGGCGCCGATGGCCCACCCGGCAGCTACCAGGACTTCGAGCACGCCGACGTATTCCTGGTGATCGGCGCCAACATGGCCGACTGCCACCCCATTCTGTTCCTGCGCCTGCTCGACCGGGTCAAGGCCGGGGCCAGGCTGATCGTCGTCGACCCCCGGCGCAGCGCTACCGCCGACAAGGCTGACCTGTTCCTGCAAGTACGCCCAGGCAGCGACATGGCCTTGCTCAACGGCTTTTTGCACTTGCTGCAGCGCAACGGCCACACCAACCCCGACTTCATCGCCCGCCACACCGAAGGCTGGGACGAACTGCCACCCTTCCTCGACGACTATACCCCCGAGCGCGTAGCCGCCATCACCGGGCTGGCGGAGGCCGATATCATCCAGGCCGCCGATTGGATCGGCAGCGCCAGCAACTGGATGAGCTGCTGGACCATGGGCCTTAACCAGAGCATCCACGGCACCTGGCACAGCAACGCCATCTGCAACCTGCACCTGGCCACGGGCGCCATCTGCCGCCCCGGTAGCGGCCCGTTCTCGCTGACCGGCCAGCCCAATGCCATGGGCGGCCGCGAGATGGGCTACATGGGGCCTGGCTTGCCAGGCCAGCGCTCGGCGTTGGTGGCAACGGACCGCGCCTTTGTCGAGCAGCAGTGGCAGCTGGCGCCGGGCAGCCTGCGCAGCGAAGGCGGTGAGGGCACGGTGGCGCTGTTCGAGCAGATGAAGGCCGGAGAAGTGAAAGCCTGCTGGATCATCTGCAGCAACCCAGTGGCCAGTGTCGCCAACCGCCAGCAAGTAATCGACGGGCTGCGCGAGGCCGAACTGGTGATTACCCAGGATGCATTCCTCGACACCGAAACCAACCGCTACGCCGACATCTTGCTGCCGGCCGCGCTGTGGGCCGAAGGCGAGGGTGTGATGATCAATAGCGAACGCAACCTGACGCTGATGCCGCGCGCCGTCCAGCCGCCAGGGCAAAGCCTGCCCGACTGGCAGATCATTGCCCGTGTGGCCTGTGCCATGGGCTATGCCGACGCATTCGACTACCCCGATGCCGAAGCGGTGTACGAGGAAATTCGCCGCTTCCACAACCCGCTGACCGGCTACGATCTGCGCGGCATCGGCTATGCCGAACTGCGTACGCAACCGCGCCAGTGGCCCTGTGCGCCGGGCCGTGAACAGGCGCGAAGCCCACTGCGCTACCTCAACGACGGCAGCAGCCAGGCGCTGTTGCTCGATGCCCAGGGGCAGCGGCCGGCCCTGGCCTTCCCGACCGCCAGCGGCAAGGCGCGCTTCTTCGCTCGGCCTTGGCTGCCGGCGCCGGAGTTGCCGAATGACGACTACCCCATGGTGCTGAATACCGGCCGCGTGCAGCACCAATGGCACACCCTCACCAAGACCGGCAAGGTGCCGGCGCTGAACAAGTTGGAGCCTGGTCCCTTTGTCGAAATCCACCCCGAAGATGCTGCCCGGTTGGGAGTGGCAGAAAAGGACCAGGTGGCCATTCGCTCGCGACGTGGTCAAGCCGTGCTACCGGCGCGTATCAGCGACCGGGTCATGCCGGGCAACTGCTTCGCGCCGTTTCACTGGAACGACCTGATCGGCGAGCAGTTGGCAATCAATGCCGTGACCTGCGATGCGGTCGACCCGTTGTCACTGCAGCCTGCCTTCAAACATTGCGCCGTGGCCCTGGAGCGGGTCGCAAGTGAGCGCATCGATGCCCTTGACCTGAACACTGCCACTTCGGAGCCTGCTCGCATGCCGACCGCCACCCTGTCCCGTCTGCTTGGCCTGGACACCCTGCCGACCCCGGTGCTGGCCGAAGAAGAGCGCCATTACCTGCAAGGTTTCCTGCTGGGCCTGGACCAAGCCCGCGCCGAGGGCGTGCCCGCCCTGCCGGCCAGTGCGCCGCTGGCTGCCAACCGGCGGCTGTTCGTCGACGGTTTGCTGGCCGGGCTGTTCGCCCAGCCCGCCACTGCGCCCCCAGCGGCGCTGACAGTGCCACTGCATCAGGTGCTGTGGGCCTCGCAGACCGGCAACGGCGAGCTGCTGGCCGAACGCTGTGCCGAGCGCCTGCGCGGTGCCGGCCTGAGTGTGCAACTGCGCTGCATGGAGGCGGTCAGCCCAAGCCAGCTGCAGGGCGCTGCCAGTGTGGTGTTGATTGCCAGTACCTTTGGCGATGGCGATGCACCCGACAGCGCGGCGGCATTCTGGCAGGCACTGCAGGGCGAGGGGGGCGCCCACTGCGCCGAGCTGCCCTATGCCGTGCTGGCCCTGGGCGACTCCAGTTACGATCAGTTCTGTGGCTTTGGCCGCAAGCTCGACCTGCGTCTGGCCGAGCTGGGAGGGCGGCGCCTGCTGCAACGGGTGGACTGCGAGCCGGATTTTGACGAAGCCTTTGCGGGCTGGCTCGAGGCATTGCTAGCCGAGCTGGGCAGTGCCACGGCGCCACTACCGGCCAGCGACCCCGCACCCGTGGCGGCCTACAGCAAGCAACAACCCTGGGCTGCCACCTTGCGGGAAAATCGCCTGCTCAATGGCCCCGGTGCCAGCAAGGAAACCCGCCAGCTGGTCTTCGACCTGAGCGGTAGCGGATTCACCTACGCCGCCGGTGACGCCTTGGGCGTGTGGCCGCGCAATTGCCCGGCTCTGGTCGACGAGCTGCTGGCACTGACGCAGCTTGATGGCCAGGCCTTGGTCGAGTTGAAAGGCCAGCCTGCCATGCCACTGGCCGAAGCCCTGCAGGCGCATCTGGAAATTGCCAAGGTAAGCCCTCAACAGCTGCAAGCATTTGCAGGCAATGCGCCCGACCTGCAGCGCCTGCTGCAGCCCGCGTGCAAGGCCGAGCTGCAGGACTGGTTGTGGGGCCGGCAGTTGACCGATGTGCTGCGCGCCTTCCCCCAGCAGTTGCCACTGGCCCACTGGCTGGAGCTGCTCAAGCCGTTGCAGCCGCGGCTCTACTCGATCAGCTCCAGCCCGCTGGCGCACCCGGAGCAGGTGCACCTGACGGTTTCCACGGTGCGTTATGGCAAACGTAAAGGCGTGTGTTCAAGCTTCCTTGCTGACCGTGCGCAGGCACTCAAGGTGGCAATTTTCCCGCAGGTGTCGAAGCACTTTCGCCTGCCCGAGGACGACAATGTGCCGGTAATCATGGTTGGCCCTGGCACTGGTATTGCGCCGTTTCGCGCCTTCCTCGAAGAACGGGAGGCGCGGGGGGCGAAAGGCGGTAACTGGCTGTTCTTTGGCGAGCAGTACGCGGCAACCGACTTCTATTACCGGGAACAATTGCAGGCCTGGCAGGCAGGTGGTCATCTACGGCTGGATACAGCGTTTTCCCGCGACCAGGCCGAGAAGATCTATGTACAGCAACGCCTGCGAGAGCAGGGAGCACAGGTATGGCAATGGCTGGAGGCAGGCGCGTATTTTTATGTCTGCGGGGATGCCCAGCGCATGGCCAAGGATGTGGATGCGGCGTTACGTGAAGTCATTGCCGTGCACGGGAAAGTGGATGCGGATGCCTATGTCGAAACATTGAACAAGGCCAAGCGGTATAGGCGCGATGTGTACTGAGCGCACCGGGATGGGCTGTTGTGCACTGTGAATGTGCATACCTGTGCCGGCCTCTTCGCGGGTGAACCCGCTCCTACAGGTACCGTACAAGTCTGCCGACCTTTGGAGATCCCTGTGGGCGCGGGTTTACCCGCGAAGAGACCGGCACAGATAAAGCAATTGGCACAGTCCCTGCTTTATCTCCAATACAACAAGCCCCGCTGATCAACGGCGATCAACCCGGGCCCCTACCGTGATGAATACAGGCAAAGGCGCCTGGAGCTTCGGCTCCAGGCGCCTTTTTTTTGATCGAGGATCGGCTTATGAAGGCAACAGTGAGCAGCGGGCAACGAGAGCGACTGGTCATCGTCGGCAACGGCATGGTCGGCCACCATTGCGTCGAACAACTGGTCAGCCGTGGCGCCCTGCAGCGCTTCGAGGTGCGGGTGTTCGGCGAAGAGCGCCAACGCGCCTACGACCGCGTGCACCTGTCCGAATACTTCGGTGGCAGTTGTGCCGAAACCCTGGCCCTGTGCGAGCACGATTTCTACAACGCCAACGGCGTGCACCTGCACCTGGGTGAGGCTGTGCTGGAGATCGACCGCGAGCGCTGCGAGGTGGTCACCGCCGAGGGCCGATACGGCTACGAGCAACTGGTGCTGGCCACCGGTTCCTACCCCTTCGTACCGCCGATCGAAGGCTCCAGCGGCAATGCCCGGCTGGTGTACCGCACCCTGGACGACCTTGATGGCATTCGCGCTGCCGCAGCCGGTGCGCGTCGTGGCGTGGTGGTCGGTGGCGGCCTGCTTGGCCTGGAAGCCGCCAACGCCCTCAAGTCGCTGGGCCTGGAGGCCCACGTCGTTGAATTCGCTCCACGGCTTATGCCGGTGCAGTTGGACGGTGAGGGCGGTGCCGCGCTTAAAGCGCAGATCGAGGCGCTGGGCGTGGGGGTGCACCTGTCACGTGCCACCCAGTCGATCAACGACGGTGAAAGCTACCGCTATCGCATGAACTTCGACGGCGGCGAGCACCTGGAAACCGACCTGGTCGTGTTCTCCGCTGGTATCCGCCCACAGGATGCCTTGGGCAGAGCCTGCGGCCTGGAGATCGCCGCGCGCGGCGGTGTGGTGATCGACAATCACTGCCGCAGCAGCGACCCACGCATCTTTGCCATTGGAGAGTGCGCCTCGTGGAACGGCAGCGTTTTCGGCCTGGTTGCCCCAGGCTACGGCATGGCCCGCAACCTGGCGGCGTTGCTGATGGGGGAGGCGGCGGTCGCGTTCACCGGCGCCGACATGTCGACCAAGCTCAAGTTGTTGGGTGTGGATGTCGGCTCGATCGGTGATGCCCACGGCGCCACCCCTGGCGCGCGCAGCTACCGCTTCATCGACGAGGCCAACAGCGCCTACCGCCGGCTGGTGGTGGACGCCAGCGGCAAGCATGTGCTCGGCGCGGTGCTGGTGGGCGACAACAGCTATTACGACACCCTGCTGCAATACGCCCAGAACGGCATTGCCTTGCCGGCCGACCCGGCAGCGCTGATCTTGCCGCAAGGCGGTGGCGCACCGGCCTTGGGCGCTGACGCATTGCCCGACCGCGCGACCATCTGCTCCTGCCACAACGTCAGCAAGGGCGCGGTGTGCGCGGCCATCGACAGCGGTTGCAGCGATCTTGCGGCGGTCAAGGGCTGCACCAAGGCTGCCAGTGGTTGCGGTGGTTGCGCGGCCCTGCTCAAGCAGGTGTTCGAGCATGAATTGACCGCCCGCGGCGTGGCGGTGGACAAGAGCCTGTGCGAGCACTTCGCCTACACCCGTCAGGAACTCTACGGGCTGGTGCGGGTTGAGGGTATTCGCACCTTCGGCGAACTGCTCGAACGCCACGGCAAAGGCCACGTTGGCTGTGACATCTGCAAGCCGGCGGTGGGCAATATTCTCGCCTCGTGCTGGAACCAGCCGATCATGGACCCGGCGCTGGTGCCGCTGCAGGACACCAACGACACCTTCATGGCCAACATGCAGAAAAACGGCACCTACTCGGTGGTGCCGCGCATACCGGGGGGGGAAATTACCCCCGACAAGCTCATCGTCATTGGCCAGGTGGCCAAGAAGTACGATTTGTACACCAAAATCACCGGCGGCCAGCGCATCGACCTGTTCGGTGCCCAGTTGCATGAACTTCCGCTGATCTGGGGCGAGCTGATCGAAGCCGGCTTCGAAACCGGCCACGCCTACGGCAAATCGACCCGCACGGTGAAATCGTGCGTGGGCAGCACCTGGTGCCGTTACGGCGTGCAGGACAGTGTCGGCATGGCCCTGCGCCTGGAGGACCGCTACAAAGGCCTGCGCAGCCCGCACAAGCTCAAGTTCGCCGTGTCCGGCTGCACCCGCGAATGTGCCGAGGCGCAGAGCAAGGACATCGGCGTGATCGCCACTGACAAGGGCTGGAATCTGTACGTGTGCGGCAACGGCGGCATGCGCCCACGGCATGCTGAACTGTTCGCCACCGACCTGGACGACGAAACCCTGGTACGCCTGATCGACCGCGTGCTGATGTTCTACATCCGTACCGCCGACAAGCTGCAGCGCACCTCGGTTTGGCGCGAGAGCCTGGACGGTGGGCTGGACTACCTGAAGCAGGTGATCATCGACGACAGCCTGGGCTTGGCCAGCGAGCTGGAAGCGCAGATGCAGCATGTGGTCGACCAGTACGAATGCGAATGGGCCAACGCCCTCAACGACCCGGAGAAGCTCAAGCGCTTCCGCACCTTCGTCAATGACCGGCGTGCCGACCCGGACATGCACTTCGTGCGCGAACGCGAACAACGCCGGCCTGCTGCGCCGCTGCACCTGATTCCAACTGTCGAGGAGGCTGTCTGATGAACCTGTCCAATGCTGCTGTGAAAACCCAAGCGACCTGGCAGGTGGTGTGCCGGGTGCAAGACCTGGTAGCCGAGTCCGGGGTGGTCGTGTGGCTGGATGGCACCCAGGTGGCGCTGTTCTACCTGCCGGGGCAGGCCCAGCCGCTGTATGCCGTGGACAACCGCGACCCGCGTTCCGGCGCCAACATCATCGGCCGTGGGTTGGTAGGCAGTGTGCAGGGTGAGTTGGTGGTGGCGGCGCCGTTGTACAAGCAGCATTTCAGCCTGCAGAGCGGCGAGTGCCTGGAGGATGCCGGGCAACAGCTTCGGGTGTGGTCGGTGCGATTCAATGGCGAGGCGGTGGAGTTGGCGGTGGCCTGATGTTCAGCTGCTGCTTGCGGCGATGCGTTAAGCTTGCCGCATGAACCTCGATACCCGCATTAAATACCGCCACCTGCTGTGCTTCCTGGAGATTGCCCGGCAGGGCAGCCTGGCCAGGGCTGCCGACGTGCTTGCGATCAGCCAGCCGGCCATCTCCAAAACCCTCAAGGAACTTGAAGACCTGTTGGAGGCGCGCTTGTTCGCGCGCAGCCGTCAGGGTGTCGAGCTGACCCCCGCCGGGACGCGCTTCATGCGTTATGCCGGGCCCAGCGTGCAGGCCCTGCGCGATGGTGTCAGCAGTTTGCGTGGCGAAGCGCGGGCGCCGTCACAGGTGCGTATAGGCGTGCTGTCCACGGTCGAGGGCCTGCTCATGCCCGAGGTGTTGTGCCGCCTGCACCAGCGCCATGACGCGCTGGTGATCAGTGTGGTCACCGGGGTCAGTGCTCAGCTGCTCGGCCAACTGCACCTGGGCGAACTGGAGCTTGTGGTCGGGCGCATGACCGACAGCCCGCAGATCCAGGGCCTGTCGTTCGAGCACCTGTACAGCGAATCGATGAGCCTGGTGGTACGCCCCGGTCACCCGCTGCTGGCCAGCGCGCCGGTGGAGCGAGCCCAGGTGGGGCGTTACCCGTTGGTGCTGCCACCGGCGGGCACCACCATCCGCCAGCATGCCGACAGCCTGTTTGTGCAATGCGGTATCCAGATGCCGGCGCAGCGCCTGGAAACCTTGTCGCTGGCCCTGAGCCGGCGTTACCTGCTGGGCAGTGATGGACTGTGGGTGGCGCCCCGCGACGCGGTCTTGCTGGACCTGCGCCATGGCGAGTTGGTCGAGCTCGACCTGGGCGTGCGCGAGCCGGGCGGTTCGGTCGGCATCTGCCGTAACGCCGCCCTGCCGCAAAGCTTGCCGGGGCAATGGGTGTGCGAGGTACTGCGTGAGGTGGCAGGGGAGTATCGCGAGGGTCAATACCCCTGATTGCAGGCTTTTCAGAATCCAGCGAAATAAATCCCTGGTTGGACCGCGCAAAAACGGCACAACGGGTCAATACTGGCCAATGGCTGCAAACGCTCACATTAATAAGCGTTTAACAACTGAACTTCCTTACTAAAACCCGCTCCTATGCCGGTAGCCATTGGTCATGGCCGCCTGCTAAGCTCGCGGCTTTACCCTGATTGCCCTTATGGCGCATGAACAAGGAAATAGCATGAAACAGCATCGTTTGGCGGCTGCGGTTGCCCTGGTAGGCCTGGTACTGGCTGGCTGTGACCAACAGGCCAGCAGCCCCGAGCTGAAGACTCCGGCGCAGAAAGCCTCCTACGGTATCGGCCTGAACATGGGCAAGAGCCTGGCTCAGGAAGGCATGGAAGACCTTGATTCCAAAGCAGTCGCCCTCGGCATCGAAGACGCCGTCAGCAAGAAAGAGCAGCGCATCAAGGATGAAGAGCTGGTAGAAGCGTTCACCGCATTGCAGAAGCGCGCCGAAGAGCGCCTGGCCAAGGCCAGCGAAGAAGCCGCCTCCGCCGGCAAGAAATTCCTCGAAGAAAACGCCAAGAAGCCAGGCGTGGTCACCACCGCTTCGGGCCTGCAGTACGAAGTGGTCAAGAAGGCCGACGGCCCGCAGCCTAAGCCGACTGACGTGGTCACTGTCCACTACGAAGGCAAGCTGATCGATGGCAAGGTATTCGACAGCTCCGTAGAGCGTGGCAGCCCGATCGACCTGCCGGTCAGCGGCGTGATCCCAGGTTGGGTCGAAGGCCTGCAGCTGATGCACGTTGGCGAGAAATACAAGCTGTTCATTCCGGCTGAACTGGCCTACGGCGCACAAAGCCCGAGCCCGTTGATCCCTGCCAACTCGGTACTGGTGTTCGACCTGGAACTGATCGCCATCAAGGACCCGGCCCAGCTGCAAGGTGCCGAGCCTGAAGGTGAGGCCCCGGCCGAAGCGCCTACGGAAGCACCTGCCAAGTAACATTGGCTGGTAGTCGCAAACGCCCCGCACTGACGGGGCGTTTTCGTTTGTGCCGATTGGACGAACCTGCAACAGCTGATACTGTCCGAGGAGATGAAGCGTAAAGATGTAGGACGTTTCTGACGCAAATCGTTTGCGGCTTAGCCAGCCCCGGTGTGAAACGACTGTGTAAAAAACGCCCGATCTGACCGGGACCCTTGCCTGGCAGGCACCGGAGGTCAGAAATATCGCCCTGTTCACAAGGTTATCCACAATAAATGTGGATAACCTTTTCCTCTCGGAGGCTCCATGAGCGCACCCTGGAATTTCGCCCGCTTTCTGCCATTGGCCGAGCGCCTGCTCAGCCGCGGCCGCTTGCCGGCCTTGCTGTTCGCGGTGGCGCGCAAAGGCCCGCGCCTCGGCCAGCTGCGTGAAGATGTGAAGCTGTTACAGTCGCTGTGCCTGGCCTGGTGGCGCGGCGAGTACCGCGCCATCAGCCCTGGGGCGCTGGTCACCATCGTGGCTGGCCTGCTGTATTTCGTCAGCCCCATCGATGCCATCCCCGACTGGCTGCTGGGGGTGGGTTTTCTTGATGACATCGCGGTGCTGGGCTGGGTGCTGAAAACCGTGTCCGACGAGCTGGCGCGCTTCAAAGCCTGGCGCGATAGCCAGGCGCCCGAACGGCTGCGCGTGGTCGAGCGCCTGCCAGCCACCCCGCAGGCGCTGCGGCTGGAACGCAATACGCACTAAGAGCGGCCTGAGCCTTCACTGCACCTCAACTGCACAGACCCCAGAGTTGGTAATATAATTGGCATAAGGGTTATGCCTACGGATTACATGCTGTAATCCTTTTTAAAGGGGTTTGTAATGGGTATTCAGGTCATCAGCCGGGACGGTCAGCCCGAGTACGCAGTCGTTCCCTGGGAGCAATACCAGGCCTTGCTCAAGGCTGCGGGGCAGGCACCTGCCGAGGCGGTTGTCAGTGAAGCGCAGGTGGGGGCAGCCAGTGCGCCATTACCGGCCTTCAGCGAAGTCGCCCAGATTCGCCAGGCCAAGGGCATTGCCCCTGAGCAACTGGCGCGCAATGTCGGGGTGAGCCCGGCGTATCTGGCCATGATCGAATCGGGCGAGCGCCAACCGGATGCTGCCATCCGCCGCGCCTTGGCCTGGCATCTTGGGGTGGCTGGCTGGAGCGAGCCATCATGAGCCAGGTCAGGATCAGCCGTCAGCACTGGGATAACCTGCTGGGCGAGCTTGACCTGGCCCGTCGACAACGTCACCTGCTGACGTACCGAGCGTTGATCGAGCGCTTGCAACTACCCAGCCCGGCCATGCAGACGCTGACCGCCGCGCTGGAATACCTGGCCGTGTTGGATGCCCGTGCCGAGCAGCCCTTGCGCAGTTCGCTGGTGATCAGCCAGGGCGCCAGCCGTTTGCCGCGTACTGGCTTTTTTGAGTGTGTCGAGCGGCTGGGGCGGTTTACCGGGCCGGTCGATGGTATGGAGGCCGCTTCTTGGCATGCCTCCGAGGTGGTCCGGGTGTTCGAGTACAGCTACCCCGAGTCTGCCTGATCAGGCTTCTTCACGGGTGAATCGGTCTGTTAAGAGGCCGTAACAAGCAGTGCATCCCTGTGGATCAATCCGCAGGCCCTGCCGTCCGCATCCACCACCTCCAGTACATTCAGGTGCTGATGCCGTCCAAGCAGCTCCAGCAATTGCCCGATCGTGGCATTCAAGCGCACTGTCGGTTGCTCGGCCGGCGGCAGGCTCGTCAGCGCCGGTAGTTCCCGCACCCCCAGCTCCTGCGGCCGTCCCAGCAGGTAACCCTGCACCAGGTCTACCCCCATCTCCCTCAGCACCGCCAGTTCCTCCGCCAGCTCGATGCCTTCGGCAATCACCTGCGCCTTTGACGCCCGGGCGATCTGCAAGATTGAGCCGACGAACTCGCGTTTGAGCGGGTCGCGGTGGATACCGTCGATGAAATGCCGGTCGATCTTCACGTATTCGGGGCGCAGCTCCGACCACAGGCGCAAGCTCGAATAGCCCGCCCCCAGGTCGTCGATGGCGATCGAAAAGCCCATATCGCGGTAATGGTGCAGGGCATTGGACAGCAGCTGGAAGTCGTCGGTGGGGGTGTGTTCGGTCAACTCGATCACGACCCGGCTGGGGGGCAGCCCGACCTGTTCGAGCAGTTTAAGGGTCAGGCCGGAGGGGTAGTGTGGCTCCAGCAGCGATTCGGGCGAGATGTTGAGAAACAGTTTGCCTTGCAGTTGCTGCTCACTGAAGCGTCGGCAGGCACTCTCCCGGCAGGCGGCCTCCAGCTCGGTCAGGCGGCCGGCCTGGCGGGCGATGGTAAACAGGTTCAGCGGCGCGTGCAGCGGGCTGTTGGAAGGGCCACGGGTCAGCGCTTCATGGCCGAACACCCGTTGCTCGCTCAGGCACATGATCGGCTGGAACAAGCTGTGGATACTGCGTTGAGCCAGGATGGCACTCAAGGCATCGAGCTGTTCGGCAACGGTCATGACGTAATCCTGAAAATGAAAGGGCCGGGCATCTGCATGCCCGGCCCTCGTATTTCACGACAGCGCGATGACTGTTTGATGACAGGTCACATTAATTTGCCATCATTGCCGCGTTGCCTTACTTCTTGGCCACCTTGGTGCTGGCGCTGAGGTAGTCGATCAGGATGCGACCGGTTTCCGACAGGTAGGCGTCGTCTTCCGGCTTGGTGTTTTCATCTTCGGCCGGCAGCGCGTCTTCATCCTCTTTCTTCAGCTCTTTCAGCGGCTCTTCACCCTTGGCCTTGCGGCGGACGTTTTCCAGCGCCAGTTGCTTGGCCTCGATTTCATCATGGCGTGCACGGCGTTCCTGTTCGTTGAGGCTGACGGTTTTTTCATTCATCAGCTTCTGGGTCAGGGCCAGCCGGTCGCGGATGTAGGTGAACTCGGCATCCTTGTCACTGCGTGCTTCATGCTGCGCCTTGAGCTGGGCCAGGAACGGCTTGAACGGGTCGGACGCCGGCCTGATCGCCGGGCGAATGGTGTCCCACGGCATGGCTTCGGGCAGCGCGCTCTCGCCGATTTCCTTGGTGTCGATGATCGACGGGTAGTCGATGTCCGGCAGCACGCCTTGGTGCTGGGTGCTTTGCCCAGAAACCCGGTAGAACTTGGCCAGGGTCAGCTTCAGTTCGCCATGGTTGAGTGGCTGGATGGTCTGCACGGTGCCTTTGCCGAAGGTCTGGCCACCGATGATCAGTGCGCGGTGGTAGTCCTGCATGGCGCCGGCGAAGATCTCCGAAGCCGAGGCCGACAGCCGGTTCACCAGCAGCGCCAGCGGGCCTTTGTAGAAGGCACCTGGGTTTTCGTCTTCCAGCACGTCGACGCGGCCATCGCTGTTGCGCACCAGCACGGTTGGGCCTTTCTCGATGAACAGGCTGGTCAGCTCAGTGGCTTCCTGCAACGAGCCGCCGCCGTTGTTGCGCAGGTCGATGACCACGCCGTCGACTTTT
The DNA here is from genome assembly GCF_047978165.1 of Pseudomonas sp. LFS074. Taxonomy (NCBI): domain Bacteria; kingdom Pseudomonadati; phylum Pseudomonadota; class Gammaproteobacteria; order Pseudomonadales; family Pseudomonadaceae; genus Pseudomonas; species Pseudomonas sp. LFS074. The sequence continues at coordinate 1,397,001 of NZ_JBFPFV010000001.1, forward strand.
TCCTTCTGCAGTTCGGTGAGCAGTTTTTTCACGTCACGCGTGGTGCTCTTGTACTCCGGGTCACCTGCACGGTAGGCCTTGAAGTCCAGGTAGAAGGCCGGGATCTCGATGATGCCCAGCTTGTAGTCACGCCCGTCCTGCTTGAGCTTGAGTACCGACTTTTTCGCTGCCTGCTCTTCAAGCTTCACCGCTTCACGGGTGATCGACACGATCTTGCTGGTCTGGTCGCTAGGTGCGTTGCTGGCCGGGATGATTTCCAGGCGCACCACCGAACCTTTCGGGCCGCGGATCAGCTTGACCACTTCGTCCAGGCGCCAGCCGACCACGTCGACCATTTCCTTGTTGCCCTGGGCCACGCCGATGATCTTGTCGGCCGGGGCCACTTGCTTGGTCTTGGCGGCCGGGCCTGCCGGCACCAGGCGCACAATCTTGACCTGGTCGTTGTCGCTTTGCAGCACCGCGCCGATGCCTTCGAGCGACAGGCTCATGTTGATGTCGAAGTTTTCGGCGTTGTCCGGCGACAGGTAGTTGGTGTGCGGGTCGTAGGACTGGGCGAAGGTGTTGATGTAGGCCTGGAAGATATCCTCGGCACGGGTCTGGTCCAGGCGCGCCAGCTGGTTCTTGTAGCGCTTGGTCAGGGTTTCCTGGATCTGCTTGGGTTCCTTGCCGGCGATTTTCTGGCGCAGCACTTCGTCTTTCACGCGCTTGCGCCACAGGTCGTCGAGCTCGGCCTGGTCCTTCATCCACGGTGCGTCCTTGCGGTCGATCAGCAAGGTTTCCTTGGTGGTGAAGTCGATCTTGTCCACGCCTTTGTTCAGCTCGGCCAGGGCGAAGTCCAGGCGTTGCTTGACGCGGTCGAGGTAGCGTTTGTAGATGGTGAAGCCTGGGTCCAGGTTACCGCTCTTGAGGAAATCGTCGAATTGCGTTTTCCACTTGTCGAACTCGGCGATGTCGGCAGCGGTGAAGTAGCTGCGCGCCGGGTCCAGCAGCTTGATGTAGCTGTCGTAGATGATGACCGAGCGGGCATCGTCCAGGGGGGGCTTGCTGTAGTGGTGGCGCTTGAGCAATTCCACCACGTTGAGGCTGGCGACGATCTCGTCGCGGTCCGGTTGCAGGCTGTCCCACTTGTTGGCGGCCGCCGCATTGCCGCCGAGCGTGAGGCTGCCCAGGCCGATCATGACAGCGAGGGCGGTGCTTGGGAGGAAATGCTTCATGCTGATTCGACGTGGAGGCAATTGATCACGCATAGTAGGCCGTCTTTTCCGTTGCCGGTTCCATGGAACCGGGCAAATACTGCAAAAAGCCTGGGGTGTGCGTTCCCCAGGCCCAGTCATGATTCAACTATGGAGGCACTGTGAAGGCATTGCAAGGCGTTGACGGACATGTGGAGTGGGTCGAGGCCGAACGCCCGGCCTGTGACGCGGGCCAAGTGCGCATTCGCGTGGCCGCAGCGGGGCTGAACCGCGCTGATCTGCTGCAGATGAAAGGTTTGTACCCGCCACCACCAGGGGCCAGCCCGTACATGGGCCTGGAGTGTGCCGGGGTGGTTGAAGAGGTAGGTGCGGGTGCCGATTGGCGGGTGGGCGACCGCGTTTGCGCGCTGCTGGCCAGCGGCGCGATGGCCGAGGAAGTGGTGGTCGATGCCCGTCACGTACTGCCGGTGCCCGAAGGCCTGAGCCTGCAGGAAGCAGCGGCGTTGCCGGAGGTGTATGCCACCGCCTGGCTGAACATCTTCCAGCTCGGTGCTGTGAAGGCTGGCGAGAAGGTGTTGGTGCACGCCGGTGCCAGTGGCGTTGGCTCGGCCGCCATCCAGCTGTGCAAGGCGTTTGGCAGCCCGGTGTGGGTCAGCGTCGGTTCGCAGGACCGCCTGGCTTATTGCCAAGCGCTGGGTGCCGCGGGTGGTGTGGTACGTAACGAGAACCTGGACGCGCTGGAAGGTTTTGGCCCGTTCGACGTGATTCTCGACCCGGTGGGCGCCAGCTACGGTGAGCTCAACCTGAAGCTGCTGGCCCGTGACGGGCGCTGGGTGATCATCGGCCTGATGGGCGGGCGCAAGTTCGAGCTGGACCTGGCGCAGGTGCTGGGCAAGCGCCTGGAGATTACCGGCTCCACGCTGCGTAACCGTGATGACGGCTTCAAGGCCGAACTGCTGAGTGAGTTGCAGCAGCAGGTGTGGCCGCTGTTTGCCGAAGGGCGCTTGTCGCCGCAGCTGGTCGATACCTACCCGGTGGAGTTTGCCCAGGCGGCGTATGCCGAGCTTGAGACCAATCAGGTGTCAGGAAAGCTGGTGATGGTGATCGACGCGAGCCTGGTGTAAGCAGGCCTGGCCCCTTCGCGGGTACCCCGCTCCCACAGGGATCGCACCCTTTCGTGGAAGCGGGTTCACCCGCGAAGAGGCCAGAACAGGCAATGAAGTACTTTCAGGTCCAGCTCAGGATCGGCCAGCCATTGGTCTGGGCATGTTCACGCAATACCGCATCGGGGTTCACCACATGCGGATGGTCCACCTTCAGTAACAACGGCAGGTCATTGCGTGAGTCGGAATAGAAACTCGCCCCCTCCAGATTTTCCTGCTCCTGATCCAACCACTCCAGCAGCCGGGTGATCTTGCCCTCGCGGTAGGTCAGCACCCCGTGGGTCTTGCCGGTATACACCCCGTTCACCGCCTCCAGCTCGATTGCCAGGTACTCGTCCACCCCCAGCCGCGCCGCAATCGGCCCCACCAGGTGCGTCCCCGAAGCAGAAATGATCAGAATGCGATCGCCACGCTTGCGGTGTTCGGCAATGCAGCGGCAGGCGTCGCCATAGATGATCGGTTCGATCACGTCTTCCACCCACGGCTCCACCAGGTGCTCGACTTCTTCCAGGGTACGCCCGGCAATCGGCTCCAGGCTGAAGGCCATGTAGTCCTCCATCTGCAGGTGGCCCTTGCCGTAGGCTTCCATCAGTTCATGGTCGCGGCGCAGGAAATCCTTGCCGTCGACCCAGCCCAGCCGGGCCATCTGCTCGCTCCACAGCGACGCGCAGTCGCCGTGGATAAGGGTTTCGTCCAGATCGAAAATTGCCAGTGCCATTGTGTTGAGTCTCCTTAGGCCACTTCCCGCAGCGCCGTGGGGTCGATCGACAAGCTTACCCGTTTTCCGTCCGCGTGCAGGTCTGCCGGCGAGCGGTTGAGCACATCGACCACCAGCTCCACTTCGCGCACCTTTACGCGGTAGCGAATCACGTTGCCCAGCAGGCTGTGGCTACGCACTTCTGCGTCTAGTTCGCCGTTCACGCCCAGGGTGATCGACTCCGGGCGGATCGCCAGGCGGCTGGCCACCGGGCGCTGCAGCAGGCGGCTGGCGCTGTCGGCGTCGAGCAGGTTGTAGTTGCCGATGAAGCCGGCGGCAAACAGGTCCACAGGCGCTGTGTACAGAGTTTCGGCATCACCACTCTGGACGATGCGGCCCTGGTTCATCAGGAAGATGCGGTCGGACAGGGTCAGCGCCTCTTCCTGGTCGTGGGTGACGAAGATGGTGGTCAGCCCCAGCTCGCGCTGGATGGCGCGAATCTGCTCGCGCAGGTGCTTGCGGATACGCGCATCCAGTGCCGACAGCGGCTCGTCGAGCAGCAGCAGGCGCGGGCGGGTGACCAGCGAGCGGGCCAGGGCCACGCGTTGGCACTGGCCGCCAGACAACTGGTGCGGGTAGCGCCCGGCGAATGTGCCCAGCTCAACCAGCTCCAGGGCCTCGCGCACTCGCAGCTGGCTTTCGTCGGCTTTGACTTTCTGCATGCGCAGGCCAAAGGCGACGTTCTGCTCCACGGTCATGTTGGGGAACAGTGCGTAGCTTTGGAACACCATGCCGATGCCACGTTTTTGCGGGCTTAGCGGCACGATGTCGTGGCCGTCGAGGAGGATCTGCCCGCTGTCCACCGGGGTCAGCCCGGCGATGCAGCGCAGCAGGGTGGATTTGCCGCAGCCGGACGGGCCCAGCAAGGTGACGAACTCGCCGCGTTCGATGTGGCAGTCGATGTTCTCGAATACCGGGCTGCCGGCGTAGCTCTTCTGCAGTTTCTGTACGCTGACGAAGCTCATGTCAGGTCTTGTCCTTGTTCAGGCGGTTGGCGACCCAGGTCAGTATCAGCACGAAGGCGAAGTAGGAGATCACCAGTGCGCTGTTGAAGTGGCCGCTGCTGTTGCGCATGTTGTTCAGGTACACCTGCAGGGTCTCGTAGCGGGTGCCGACCAGCAGGTTGGCGAATACGAATTCGCCGAACAGGAACGAGAACGACAGCAGCAACGCCACCATCAAGCCCTTGCGCAGGTTGGGCAGCACCACCAGCAGTGCTGCCTGCCAGGTGCTGGCGCCGAGCAACTGCGCGGCGTCCATCAGGTCGCGCAGGTTGATGGCCTGCAGGTTGTTGGTAATGGCCCGGTACATGAACGGCAGCGCGATGGTGAAGTAGCAGCCGATCAGGATCCACGGTGTGCCGACCATGGCCATCGGCCCGCTGCCGTACAGTTGCAGCAACCCCACCGACGACACCACCGGCGGTACCGCGAAGGGCAGCAGGATGAGGATGTTCATCAGTGCGTCGAGTTTGGGGAAGTGGTAGTGCACCACGAACAGCAGCGGCAATATCAGCACCACCGACAGCAACAGCGCGCCCACGCACACCAGCAGTGACTGGCCGAAGGCTGCCAGAAAGCGCGGCTCGCTCCACAATGCCGCATACCATTTCAGGGTCAGGCCACTGGGCAGCAGGCTGGCCGACCAACTGGTGGCCAGCGAGTAGAGCAGGGTGCCGGCCAATGGCAGCAGCAGGATCAGGAACAGCAGGTACACCACCACGCGATGGTACCAGCCGCCGGAAAGGGCGTCAGCGCGCATGGTAGCTCCTCTTCAGCAGCCATTGATGCACCACCGTGACCAGCGTCATCAGCCCCACCAGCACCATGGCCAGGGCGCTGGCCAGGTTCGGGTCGAGGCTGATGTCGCCGGCCACCAGGCCGGCGATACGGATCGGCAGTACGTTGAAATTACCCGTGGTCAGTGCGTACACGGTGGCGTAGGCACCGAGGGCGTTGGCCAGCAGGATGACGAACGTGCCCAGCAGTGCCGGGGTCAGCACCGGCAGGCCGATGTGCCGCCAGTACTGCCAGTGGTTGGCGCCCAGCAGTGCGGCCGACTCGCGCCAGTCTTCACGCAGCGCGTCGAAGGCGGGGTACAGCAGCAATACGCCCAGCGGGATCTGGAAGTAGGTGTACACCAGGATCAGCCCGCTCTTGGAATAGATGCTGAAGTCTTCCAGCAGGCCGACCTGCTTCAGCAGCAGGGTCAGTGCGCCGTTGAAACCCAGCAGGATGATGAAGGCGAAGGCCAGCGGCACCCCGGCAAAGTTGCTGGTCATGTTGGCGAAGGCACTGACGAAGTCGCGCAGCTTCGAGTCCACCCGGCGCAGTGAATAGGCGCCGAGGGTGGCGATGACGATGCCGAACAGGCTCGACCAGAAGCTGATTTCCAGGCTGCGTTGCAATGCCTGCAGGTAAAACTTCGAGGCGAATACCTTGCTGAAGTTGTCGATGCCCCAGCCGGCGTCCGATTGCAGGCTGTTGGTCGCCACCCAGGCCAGCGGGGCGACCTGGAAGATGACGAAGAACACGGCGAACGGCAGCAGGCAGAGCAGGGCCAGGTAGCGGCCACGGGCGCCGCCATTCACTTCAGCAACTCCCGGCAAACCGTTTTGTCGTGCGCGGCGCCCAGCAGCTCGCAGATGGTGCCGCACAGCTCGGTCTGCAGCGGTTTGGCGGCCGGGTCCAGGCTGAAGGCGTCGCCAAACACGAACAGCGGCACTTCGCGCTCCTCGGCCAGCAGGCCGTTGTGCGAGCGGTCGTTGTTCATGCCATGGTCGGCGGTAACCAATACCTGATAGCCCTCTTCGAGCCAACCCGGCAGGTAGTCGGCCAGCAAAATATCCACGCTGCGCGCAGCGTTGCGGTACTGGCTGCTGTCCAGGCCGTGACGGTGGCCGATGTCGTCAACGCTCATCGGGTGCACCAGCAGGAAGTTGGGGGCGTGACGGCGGCGCAGGTACTCGCCGTCGGCCAGCAGGTGCGAGTTGGGGTAACGGTCGTCCCAGTAGAACAGCCCGTGCTGGATCGGCAGCTTGGGCGCATGGGTGTGGCGGTCGCGCTGCGGGTCGAAGGGCGAGCGGTTGTACAGTTCGCTCATCCAGTGATAGGCCGCGGCTGCGGTGCCCAGGTTGGCCTCGCGGGCGTAGTGGAACACGCTGCGCTGGTTGGACAGGCGGTTGATGTTGTTGTGCACGATGCCGCTGTCGATCGGCGGCACGCCGGTGAGGATGCATTCGTACAGCGGCCGCGACAGCGACGGCAGCTCGCATTCCACCCGGTATAGCGCGGCGCGGTCGGCCTCGACGTAAGCGTGCAGGTGGCCCATGGCGTGGTGAGCGACCTGGTAGTTGAGGCCGTCCAGCAGGACCAGGATGACGTTGTGGCTCATTCAATACTCCGCAAAGGAACCGGGGAGGGCTTCGCCCTCCATTCGCGATACAAGGCCGCTCCCACAGGGACAGCGAAAACCTCTGGGGCGACGCGGGCCCTGTAGGAGCGGCCTTGCGTCGCGATGGGCTGCGCAGCAGCCCCAGGATGGTCCTGCCTTACTCCATTTCGATGATCACTTGCTCCTGCCACATCTGCGGCAGTTTCTTCGAGGTGGCTTCCCAGGCTTCGGCGTTCTTGATCGGCTGGGCAGCACCGTACTGCTCGTTAGGCAGCAACTTGGCTTGCACATCCGCTGGCAGCTTCAGGTGCTCGGCACGGATCGGCCGCGCATGCCCCTTGGCCAGGTTGATCTGCCCGGCGTCGCTGAAGATGTACTCGCGGGTCAGCTTGGCCGCATTGGGGTGCTTGGCGTACTTGTTGATGACCGTGGTATAGCCGGAAATCACCGAACCGTCCGACGGGATCAGCACCTCAAAACGTTTGGGGTCGATCTGTTCACGGTAGCTCAGGCCGTTGAAGTCCCACACCACGCCAACTTCCACTTCGCCCTTTTCCAACGTCTGGATAGTCGGGTTGGCCAGCGACAGGCGCTTCTGCTGGGCCAGCTTGGTGAACAGCTGCAGGCCCGGCGCCACGTTGCTCTCGTCGCCTTTGTAGGCAATGGCCGCGGCCAGCACGCCGTTGGCGGCCTGGGCGGCGGTGCCGACGTCGCCGATGGCGACCTTGTACTTGCCTTTTTCCAGGTCATGCCAGGACGTCGGGCGTTCGCCTTCCTTGACCAGGTCTTTGTTGATGATGAAGGCGATGGTGCCGGTATAGGCCAGTGCCCAGTGGCCGTCCTTGTCCTTGGCCCACTCCGGCACCTGGTCCCAGGTGCTTGGCTTGTAGGGCTGGCTGACGCCCTTGGTCACTGCGATCGGGCCGAAGGCGGCACCCACGTCGCCGATGTCGGCGCTGGCGTTGTCCTTCTCGGCTTCGAACTTGGCGATCTCCTGCGCCGAACTCATGTCGGTGTCGCTGTGCTTGAGGCCGTACTTGCTGGCCAGGTCTTCCCAGGTGCCTTTCCAGTTGGCCCAGGCATCGGGCATGCCCACGCTGTTGACCGTGCCTTCCTTGCGGGCGGCATCTTCCAGGGCCTTGAGGTCCGCGGCCATGGCCGAGGTGCAGAACGCGATGGCAGAGCCGAGCAGTGACGCCATGAACAACTTTTTCATCCGTAGCTCCTTGGGTGGGTGCCTTTTACCGATCGTTGTTATGAGTGAAACCGTTGCCTGGAACCTTTGGTCTAGGTCAGCAAACCTTGAGCCAAGGTAGGCCGCTTGCGTGACAGTTTGATGTAGGGAAGGGCCCGCGCAGGTGGCCGAGGGCTCCTGGCAATACAGCGTAGACCATGGCGCAGCCCCGGTTTTGCTGGGCTGGCCCGATTCTGGCAGTGCTCTGGGCGCAACCTTGTCACAGGATGTTCATCAGCCCTGCCTAGGCTTGCACTATTCTCCAAATGCCCTGTTCTGGGGCTGGAATAGTCCAGATAGGTAACCCTTGATGCAGCCGATGCCACCGCGAGCGGTAACAGCCATCTGCCATGCCCTGCAGGAGCAGATCGAGCACGGCCTGTTGGCGCCGGGCGGCAAGCTGCCGGCCGAGCGCCGGCTCAGCGAGGTGTTCGACACCACGCGTATCACCCTGCGCGAGGCGCTAGCCCAGCTGGAGGCCCAGGGCTTGATCTACCGCGAAGAGCGCCGCGGCTGGTTTGTCGCGCCCGAGCGGTTGACCTACGACCTGATCGAGCGCAGTCACTTCCATGCCATGGTGCGCGAGCAGGGTCGGGTGGCCAGTACCGAACTGCTGTCGGCGCGGCTGCAGCCGGCTTCGGCGGCCATCTGCGCGCGCTTGCAGTTGCCGGCGTTGTCCAGCGTGGTGCTTATCTGCCGCTTGCGGCGGATTGACGGGCGGGCGGTGCTGTATGCCGAGCACTACCTCAACCCCCGGTATTTCCCGGAGATTCTCGAACAGGATCTGGCGCAGTCGCTGACGGAGATTTATGGGCGAGTGTATGGCATCGAGTATGGGCAGGTGTGCTTTGAAATTTTGCCGACGGCGTTGCCGGTGGAGGCGGCGGGGGCGTTGAAGGTGTCGGTGGGTAGCCCGGGGTTGCACATCACTCGGGTCAACAGCGACCAGCATGGGCACCTGATCGACTGTGACCTGGAGTACTGGCGGCATGATGCCATCCGCATCCGCGCCCTGGCTGGCTAGGACGCCCTAACTGGAGGAACCGGAGTCTGCGACTGTTCCTCCACCGGCCGTCACCACCTGCACCGACAGCCGCGGCGTCGCCAGATCCAGCCCCGCCTCATCCAGCTGCCGCTTGAGCGCCAGGTTGAACGCCCGCGACACTTCCCATTGCTTGATCGGTGCGGTCTTGAAGCGTGCCCGCAAGATTGCCGAACCCGACTCGAAGCTCTCCACCCCCTGCAGCTCCAGCGGCGACCAGATGTTGCGGCGCATCAGCGGGTCATTGCGCAGTTTTTGCCCCACTTCCCGAATCAGCGTGATCGCCTGGTCGATGTTCATGCTGTGCGGGATGGCCACGCGGAAGATCGCGTAGCCGAACTCCCGCGAGTAGTTCTTGATGCTCTTGATTTCGCTGAACGGGATGGTATGCACGATGCCGTCGATATCGCGCAGGCGCACGGTACGAATGGTCAGCCCCTCCACCGTGCCCAGGTGCCCGCCGACATCCACGTAGTCGTCGATGGCCAGCGAGTCTTCGATGATGATGAACAGACCGGTGATCAGGTCGGCCACCAGCGACTGCGCACCAAAACCGATGGCCAGGCCGATGACACCGGCACCGGCCAGCAGCGGTGTGACGTTCATGCCCATGTTGGCCAGGGCGACGATCACCGCAATGATGAAGATGATCACGAACATCACGTTGCGGATCAGCGGCATCATGGTTTGCGCGCGGGCATTGGCCAGCCCCCGGCGCGAGCGCACCAGGGCATGGTGTACGGCGGTGTCGGCCAGGATCCACACCAGCCAGGCGACGATCAGCGTGCCCGCCAGGCCCAGCAGGCGCAGGCTGATGTCGTGGCCGTCGCCTTCGGCGAAGCTGATCATCGACACGCCCCACACGCGCAGGCCCAGTTCGATGAACACCAGCCAGATGAACAGGTGCACCAGCAAATAGCCGAAGTTGCGCAGGCGCTCTGTGTACACCGCCTGGCGTTTGTTGGCGCGTTTGGGGTTGGCGGCGTGGCGGCGAACCAGGCCGTTGAGCACCATGCACACCACCACCAGCACCGTGCACATCAGCGACTGGCGCAGGGCGGTGCTGGTGTCACCGGCGGAGACGAAGGTGGCGAACAGCGAAATGGCCACCAGGATCAGCGCTGGGATGAACCAGAAGCTGCCGAGGATCTCGATGGTGTCGCTGAGGGTGCGGCGGGTCAGGCGCCGCGACAATGGCTGGTTGCGGATCAGGTGGGCGATCGGGCGGCGAAAGCGCAGGATGAACAGCCCGGTGCACAGTGCTGCAACCACGTTGGCCAGGGTGGCCAGGGCGTGGGCCAGGTGGGTACCGAGGGCCACCAGCATGCGTGGGTCGCTCATTGCCTCGCCAAAGGCGGCGAAACTGCCGATCAGCCACAGTGGGCGGAACGCCTTGTGCCGCAGGATGTGCAGGGCGCGGTGGCGGTGTGGGCCGTCCAGCAGCGAGAAGGCGATGACACAGATGGCCGAGAAGCAGGTACCGACCACCAGCGCGTAGGCCAACACCATCGCCAGCGATTTGCCCAGCGACGGTGGCAGCACGAAGCTCAGGTACACGGTGAACACCAGCGCCACCAGCCAGGGGCCGAGCTTGCGCAGGGCGAAGCGCACCAGGTCCCAGGTGCGCGGGTGCTGTGGCAGTTCTTCACTCAGGCCAAAGCGCAGGCGTACCCGGTGACCGACCCAGTTGAAGGCGTAGGCCAGCACGCTCCACACGGCAATCACTGCAGCAAAGCCGAACAGGATCGCAGGCCACTGGTGCACCGGCACCATCAGCTCGCTCAGCTCGGCCTGGGCTTGTTCGATTTCCGCGGCCCAGCGGTGGAACGGGCTGGCATCGCCGCTGAACTGTTTCTCAAAGTCATGCAGGGCGCCGCCGATCAGGCCGAGCACGCCTTGCTCGACGCTGGGTTGCGATTGCTTCGTGGCGTCGCGCAGCTTTTTCAGGTCGGCCAGCAGCTTGGCCCGTTGCTGATCGTTTTCAAGGTTTTTGATCACCTCGTCCAGCGACTTGCCCAGCGGCTCGGTGGCCTCCGGTTGCGCGGGCGCACTGCCGCCCAGCAGGCCGGGCAGGCCCGCCGCCTGTACCGGGGTGATGAACAGCACTAGCAGCAGGAACAGGTAACGCAGGAGGGCAGGCACTGGCAAATCTACCTCAGGTCAAACGATTGACCGAGTGTAGAGGTTTATGTCGGCAGTTTCTCGAGGATCTTCCAGCAGGTGAGGCCGAAGATCCCCAAAGTGCCGATCCACATCATGAGCACACCGATATTGCGCTCGCGCATGCTGAAGCCGATGGTCAGCAGCAGCAGGAACAGGAACACCGGCACGAACAGGGACAGGAACGGGGACATGGACAGCAATCCTTATGCAGTGGGGCCATGTAACAAGCATAGCGCTTGGCAAGCGAGGCGGGATTGACCTTGAGCAGGTGTAAGCAGGCCCGGGCCTGCTTGCACCTGCCTGCATCAAGGCAATTCGCGGCTACGGTAGAAGGCGGTCAGTACCTTCACCAGGTGCGCCAGGTCGTGGCTGCCACACAGCTCGCGAATGGAATGCATGGCAAAGGTAGGCAAACCGATATCCACCGTGCGCACGCCCAGGTGGCTGGCGGTAATCGGCCCGATGGTCGAGCCGCAGCCCATGTCGCTGCGCACCACGAAGCTTTGCACCGGTACTTCCTCGGCCATGCACAGGTGGCGGAAGAAGCCGGCGGTTTCGCTGTTGGTGGCGTAACGCTGGTTGTTGTTCACCTTGATCACTGGGCCGGCATTGAGCTTGGGCCCGTGGTTACCGTCGTGCTTGTCGGCGTAGTTGGGGTGCACACCATGGGCATTGTCGGCCGACACCATCAGCGAGCGCTGGACGGTGCGCACGTAGGAGTCGCCATCGGGCAGCAGGCGCTGCAGGGTCTGCTCCAGCATCGGGCCGTCGGCACCGCAGGCCGAGCAACTGCCGACTTCTTCGTGGTCGTTGCACACCAGCACGCAGGTTTCGTCGCTGTCAGCGGCCAAGAGGGCCTGCAGGCCGGCATAGCACGACAGCAGGTTGTCCAGGCGGGCGCCAGCGATGAAGTCGCCGTGCAGGCCAATCAACGCGGCGTCCTGGGTGTCGTAGAAGCTCAGCTCGTAGTCCAGGACCACGTCGGCGATCAGCTCGTGCTCGCGGGCCAGTTGCTCGGTGAGCAGGGCGCGGAAGTCGATACGTTCGTCACCGGCGACCTGGGCCAGGATGGGCGGCAGCTCGTTCTGTGGGTTGATCGCCCAGCCTTCATTGGCGGTGCGGTTCAGGTGAATGGCCAGGTTGGGGATGATCGCGATCGGCAGCTTGAAGTCGATCAGCTGGCTTTCGACTTTGCCGTCACGGCGGTAGGTGACGCGTCCGGCCAGCGACAGGTCGCGGTCGAACCACGGCGCCAGCAAGGCACCGCCATACACTTCCACGCCCAGTTGCAGGAAGCCCTGGCGCTGCAGTTCGGGCTGTGGCTTGACCCGCAGGCACGGGCTGTCGGTGTGGGCGCCGACCATGCGGATGCCGTTCAACAGTGGGGCCTGCTTGCCCAACTTGATGGCGATGATCGAAGAGTCGTTACGGGTGACGTAATAACGGCCGCCAGGCACGGTGGCCCAGCTGTCGCGTTCGTCCAGGCGCTGGTAGCCGGCAGCCTCGAGGCGCTGGGCCAGGCTGGCGGTGGCGTGGAAGGGCGTGGGGGAGGCCTTGAGGAAGTCGATAAGGCCAGTATTCAGTGCGTCGCGCATAGCTCACTCCAGACAGCAGTGGCGCGAGTTTAGCGCAGAATGTCGACAATTTGTGTCTGCCTCTTCGCGGGCAAGCCCGCGAAGAGGCCGGAACAGCCAGCCAAAAATCAGAAGGGTGCAGGGCACTCGAACTTCAACCGCTCCCCCGAGACCGGGTGGGTAAAGCTCAGCATCGACGCATGCAGGCACAACCGTTCATGGGCCGCCAGCGCTTCGGGGTTGGCATACAGCCGGTCACCCAGCAGCGGGTGGCCGATGGACAGCATGTGCACGCGCAGCTGGTGCGAACGCCCGGTAATCGGCGTCAGCTCCACACGGCAGTAGTCGCCGCAGCGCTCGACGATGCGCCAGAACGTCAGGGCATGCTTGCCCTGCTCGTGGTCCACCACATGCCGTGGCTTGGTTGGCGGGTCGTAGCGCAGCGGCAGGTCGATACTGCCGCTGTCCAGCGCGGGTTGGCCCCAGCACAGGGCGGTGTAGGATTTTTCGGTTTCGCGGTCGTGGAACTGGCGCGACAGCTCGCGGTGGCTGTCGGCATCGCGGGCCAGCAGGATGATGCCGGAGGTTTCCCAGTCCAGACGGTGCACGATCAGTGCGTCGGGGTAGCCGTTTTCCTGCAGGCGGGTGATCAGGCAGTCCTTGTTGTCCTCGGCGCGGCCGGGCACCGACAGCAGCAGGGTCGGCTTGTTGATCACCAGGATGGCGGCGTCTTCGAAGAGGATCTGGACATTCGACAGCGGCATTGCAGTTCTCACGAAAGTAGCAGAAAACGCTGGGGCCGCTTTGCGGCCCTTTCGCGACACAAGGCCGCTCCCACAGGGGAGTGCATAACCCTTGTGGGAGCGGCCTTGTGTCGCGAAAGGCTGCAACGCAGCCCCAGCTTTTAGCCTGATCAGCGATCCGGCAGGGTGATGTTCAGCTCCAGAATCGAGCAGCTGCCCTGGTTTTCCAGCTCGATATGCACGTCATCGTTGCCGATGTTCACATACTTGCGGATCACCTCCAGCAGTTCTTTCTGCAGCGCCGGCAGGTAGTCCGGCTCGCTGCGTTGGCCGCGCTCGTGCGCCACGATGATCTGTAGACGCTCTTTCGCTACCGACGCGCTGGTCTGTTTCTGTCTGCCACGAAAGAAGTCAAAAAGGTTCATGGTTTACTTGCCTCCAAACAGTCGCGCGAAGAATCCTTGCTTCGGCACTTCGATGAACCGCAGGGGCTTTTCTTTGCCCAGCAGACGGTCGACGGTATCGCTATAGGCCTGGCCGGCATCGCTCTGGTCGTCGAGGATGACCGGGATACCCTGGTTGGAGGCCTTCAGCACTGCCTGGGACTCGGGAATCACGCCCTTGAGCTTGATCGCCAGGATTTCTTCGACGTCGGCGATGCTCAGCATTTCGCCCTTTTCCACGCGCTCTGGGTGGTAGCGGGTGATCAGCAGGTGTTCCTTGATTGGCTCTTCGCCGTTCTCGGAGCGGCGCGACTTGCTCGACAGAATGCCCAGCATGCGGTCAGAGTCACGTACCGAGGACACTTCGGGGTTGGTGACCACGATGGCTTCGTCGGCGAAGTACATGGCCAGGTGCGCGCCTTTCTCGATACCGGCCGGCGAGTCGCAGATGACGTAGTCGAAGGTTTCCTTCAGCTCCATCAATACCTTTTCCACGCCTTCCTGGGTCAGCGCGTCCTTGTCACGGGTCTGGCTGGCGGCCAGCACGTACAGGTTCTCGAGGCGCTTGTCCTTGATCAGGGCTTGCTGCAGGTTGGCTTCGCCGTTGACCACGTTGACGAAGTCGTACACCACGCGGCGTTCGCAGCCCATGATCAGGTCGAGGTTACGCAGGCCCACGTCGAAGTCGACGATGACGGTCTTGTGGCCGCGCAGTGCGAGGCCGGTACCAATGGCGGCGCTGGTGGTGGTCTTGCCCACACCCCCCTTGCCGGAAGTAACCACGAGAATCTTGGCCAAGGTGTTTCACCCCTAAAATAGTCGGGACACAAGTCCCTGCAAATAACTGAAATAGCGTAAATGACGGCAACGGTAAAAAAGTTGCTCTAAAAATGCTGGCAAGTATCCGTTAAAGACGGGTGATGTTCAACACGTCACCAGACAGGCTGACTTGCACGCCGGTACCCCACAGCGGGTCGCGGCGCAGGTCTTCGCAGACTTTGTACTGGCCGGCGATTGAAACCATTTCGGCGGTCATCTGCTGGCAGAAGATCCGCGCCTTGGTATTGCCTTTGATGCCGGCCAGGGCGCGGCCACGCATGGCGCCGTACACATGGATGTTGCCATCGGCCAGAAGTTCCGCACCCGGGCTGACCGAGGCGGTAACGATCAGGTCGCCACCCTGAGCATAGATCTGCTGGCCGCCGCGTACTGGCGCAGTAATGATGCGGGTCGGGCGCACTTCGGGTTCGGGGGCCGGTGGTGGCGTCGGGGCGGGTTCGGGCTTTTTGACCACCTCGGGCTCGGGCTCCAGCGGCCGTTCGCGCGCGCCGGACGGTGGCAGCACCGGCAGGTCGATGGCGATGGCGGCGGCGATGTCCTCGATGCGGTTGGCGCGGATGGCCAGGGTACGCAGGCCATGGTGGCGGCAGATGCGCATCAAGCCGGGCAGGTCGATTGCCCCTTCGTCGGCCGGCAGCTTGTCCAGCGCCAGCACCAGCGGCGTGTTGCTGAAGAAGTTCGGTGCCTGGGCGACTTTGGCCGCCAACTGGCGGTCAAGGGCTTCAAGGTCATTGCGCGCCAGTTCCAGTACTGTAATGGCGAGCATGCTGCCCTTGAGCTGGAACACGGAGGCGGTGTCGGGTGTGTGGTTTGGGCTCATGGTCTGCATAGACGGCTTGCTGCGAAAAAAGTGCCCTGACTTATAACGAGAACACCGGTTGCCCGCAACATGCGCTGATCCGTTGTAGAATGCGCGGCCTTTGTCTTTCCGGATGCTTCAATGGAACGCCCGCGTTTTCGTCCCTATTACCTTCACCCCAAGTTCTGGGGCCTGTGGCTGGGCCTGGGCCTGCTGTGGCTGGTGGTCCAGTTGCCGTACCGGGTGCTGTTGAAAATCGGTGCCGCACTGGGTGCCGTGATGTACCGCTTCGCCGGTGAGCGTCGGCGCATCGCCGCGCGCAACCTGGAGCTGTGCTTCCCGGAACTGTCGGTCGACGAACGGCAGCGTTTGCTCAAGGCCAACTTCGCCTCTACCGGCATCGCCTTCTTCGAAATGGCCATGAGCTGGTGGTGGCCCAAGGCCAGGCTCGCGCGCCTGGCCCATATCGAGGGGCTGGAGCATCTGCAGGCCGCCCAGCAGGCGGGGCAGGGCGCCATCCTCATGGCGGTGCACTTCACCACCCTGGAAATCGGCGCCGCGCTGCTGGGCCAGCAGCACACCATCGACGGCATGTACCGCGAGCATGGCAACGCGTTGTTCGATTTCATCCAGCGCAGCGGCCGTGAGCGGCATAACCTTGACTCGCTGGCAGTGGAGCGCGAAGACGTGCGTGGCATGCTCAAGCTGCTGCGTTCGGGCCGGGCGATCTGGTACGCACCCGACCAGGACTACGGCGCCAAACAGAGCATTTTCGTGCCGCTGTTCGGCATCCCCGCAGCCACGGTAACCGCCACCACCAAGTTCGCCCGGCTGGGCAAGGCGCAGGTTATTCCGTTCACCCAGAAGCGCCTGGAGGATGGCAGCGGCTATCGTCTGGTAATCCACCCGCCACTGGCGGATTTCCCAGGCGAAAGC
Source organism: Pseudomonas sp. LFS074 (assembly GCF_047978165.1). Classification (NCBI taxonomy): domain Bacteria; kingdom Pseudomonadati; phylum Pseudomonadota; class Gammaproteobacteria; order Pseudomonadales; family Pseudomonadaceae; genus Pseudomonas; species Pseudomonas sp. LFS074. The sequence continues at coordinate 1,413,281 of NZ_JBFPFV010000001.1, forward strand.
GAAGAGGCCGACTGCCTGCGTATCAACCAGTGGGTCGAGGGTGTGTTGCGCGAGTGTCCGGAGCAGTACCTGTGGGCGCACCGCCGGTTCAAGTCACGGCCCGAGGGTGCACCACGGCTGTATGAGAAGAAAAAGCGCTGAAAAATAGCTGATCCAGGAAGGACTTCATGGCCCCACCCCCGGTAACCGGTCTTATCCTTTCTGGCGGCGGCGCCCGCGCCGCCTATCAGGTTGGCGTCCTTGCCGGCATTGCCGAGTTGCTGCCTGCCGGCGCACATAATCCGTTCCCGGTCATTGTCGGTACCTCTGCCGGTGCCATCAACGCCGTTACCCTGGCCAGCGGCGCCACTCATTTCAACGAGGCCGTGCAACGGCTTACTGCCTTCTGGCAGAACTTTCGCAGCCATCTGGTCATACGCAGTGACTGGCCCGGAGTCGTTCGCCAAGCCAGCCGTTTCGTTGGCCATAGCCTGCTGGGCCTGGGTGGCCAGGCGCCGGTGGCGCTGCTGGACAGCAGCCCACTGCGCAGCCTGCTGGAGGCACACTTGAACATGGATGGTATCGGCCATTCTCTGGCGGCCGAGCAGTTGCGCGCCGTGGCCGTCACCGCCTTCGGCTACGAGTCCGGCCAGGCGGTCACCTTCTACCAAGGGCGCGGCACCATCGAAGCCTGGCTGCGCCATCGCCGCATCGGCGTGCCCACGCCGTTGACCATCGACCACCTGCTGGCCAGCGCGGCCATTCCGCTGCTGTTTGCCCCGGTGCAGTTGGGCGACGAATATTACGGTGACGGTGCGGTGCGCCAGTCGGCGCCGATCAGCCCGGCCCTGCACCTGGGCGCCAGCCGGGTGCTGGTGGTCGGGGTCAGCGGCAACCCGCAGCGGCCGGCACCGCCGTTGCCCACTCAGCGCGTGTTCAGTGGCCAGCAGCCGAGCCTGGCGCAGATCGGTGGGCACATGCTCAACAGCACGTTCATCGACAGCCTGGAAGACGACATCGAGTTGCTGCAGCGGCTCAACCACCTGAGCCGCTTGCTGCCAGCGCACTTGGATGCCCGGCGCCTGGGGCTGGCGCCGGTCGAGGTGCTGGTCGTGGCGCCCAGCCAGCCGCTGGACGAAATCGCCGCCCGGCACCGGCGTGAGCTGCCGGCGGCGTTGCGCTTGTTCCTGCGCGGGCCGGGGGCTACGCGGACCAGTGGAGCGGGGGTGTTGAGCTATCTGCTGTTCGAGGCGAGTTATTGCAGTGAACTGATCGAGTTGGGGCGACGGGATGCTTTGGCCAAGAAGCGGGAGTTGTGTCAGTTCCTGGGGATTTGACGTTGTCAGTTACGGCCCATTCGCGGGTTCATCGAGGCGGCGAACCGCCGCGAATGGGCCGGCACAGGTTACTCGGCTATCTGCAACTTGCGCGCCTGGGTATACACATACCGCACCTTTTCATACTCGAACGGCGAGTTCAGCTGGCCATAGCGGAACTTGGTGGTGTAGCGCTTATCCACCACCTGCAGGGCAAAAATTTCCGGGTGGTCGGTGCTGGTTTCGGGCACGTTCAGGTAGTTGATGGCCTGCTCGCCCGCATAGTCCACCACCAGCCCGGTGGTATCGCGCAGGTTCGATGGCCCCAGCACCGGCAGCATCAGGTAGGGCCCGTCTGGCACACCGTAGAAGCCCAGGGTCTGGCCAAAGTCTTCGCTCTGGCGTGGTAGGCCCATGCTGGTCGCCGGGTCCCATAGCCCGCCCACACCAATGATGGTATTGAACATCAGCCGGGCAGTGATCTCTGCCGAGCGCTTGACCTTGAGCTGCAGCACACTGTTGAACAGGTTCGGCACATCGCCCAGGTTGTTGAAGAAGTTGCTCACCCCGGTACGCACGAAGCGCGGGGTGACGTACTGGTAACCACTCACCAGCGGCAGCAGTACCCATTGGTCCAGCCGGTAGTTGAAGTGGTAGACGCGCCGGTTGATCGACTCCAGCGGGTCGTACACGTTCAACGCTTCCAGGGTGGAGCGCTCGAACTCGCGCTGGTCCAGCCCCGGGTTGAATTTCAGTTCGCGCAGCGGGTCGAGAAAACCGTCGGCTTCGGGCGCCAGTGGTGCGGCGGTCACTTGCGGGTCGGCCTCGATCACGCTGGCCCGAGGGGCGGTTTCGGCGGCCAGGGCTGGGCCGGCGGCCAGCAGGGCAGTGGCGAAGAGGAGTTTGTTAACCACGGAAGAACTCCAGCATGGCGTCACTGTTGACGCGGTAATTGAGGTTGCCGCAGTGGCCGCCGTGGGGGTAAAGGGTCAGGCGGTCACCGAACACCTGGCGCAGGAAGCCGATGTCGCCCGGGCCGAGGATGACGTCGTCGGCGTTGTGCATCACGGCGATCTTGTCGCTGCTGCGCAGGTAGTCTTCCAGGGCATACAGGCTGACCTGGTTCACCAGTTGCAGGATGCTGTTGCCATCGGTGCGCGCACGCCACATGGGGATCACCTGCTCGGTCATGTAGCAGTCGAAGTCGCACTGCAAGGCGCGTTTGAAGAACGGCGTGAGGCTGCTGCCTTCGGTGATCGGGAACTTCGGCGGAATGATCAGGCCACGGCGGTTGATCAGGTCGGAGGTGAAGGCAATGTCGGCCGCCGAGAAACGGAACGAGGTGCCGATCAGCATGGCCATCTGCTCGTTGGACAGGTGCTGGCGCGACTGCTGGAAGTCATACAGCAGGGCGTCGTTCAGGTCGATGTAGCCCTTGTCCTGGAAGTAGCGAGTGAGTTTTTGCAGCATCAGCTCATAGAACGTGGTGCTGCGGTCGATGCCCTTGACCTGCGTTTGCACCAGTTTGTCCAGGTTGTTGATCGAGGTGTACAGGTTGACCGGCGGGTTCAGCAGCAGCACGCGCTTGAAGTTGAAGCTGCGGCGGGTTTCGTCCAGGTGGCTGACGAAGGCGGCGTCGAGCGCGCCCAGGCTGTAGCCGGTGAGGTAGAACTCGCTGATTGGCAGGCGTGGGTGCTGGGCGCGCACGGCCTGCATGACCCGGTACATGTCTTCGGCGTCTTCCTGGCTGACGCCGGGGGTGGCAAAGCGCGAGGCGGCGCTCATGAAGTCGTAGCTGGTGGGTGACGACAGCTGCACCACGTGGAAACCAGCCTGGTAGAACAGCTTCTTCAGGTACTCGTTGATGCTGCTGCTGTAGGGCGCACCGGTGCCAGCAATGATGAAAATCAGTGGTGCCTCGTGATCCTGGCGGGCCAGGCGGTACTTGAGCTTTTTCACCGCCCAGAAGTTGTCGGGCAGAGTGAACTCGCGCTCCGGGCGCAGGTTGAGGCTGTAGTCGGACTGGTTGATTTCGTCGTCGCTGGGCAGGGTCGGGCGCTGGTCCGGCGGCGTGGTGGCGATGGTGGCTTCGAACGGGTTGGTCAAGGGGTAGCCGTAGCTCGCGGCGTCGATATCCCGCGCTGAAGCGGCCACAGCCATAAGCAGGCTGCCGAGCAAGGCAGCGAGGCGCAAAGATCGAAGCATGTAATCCCCCAAAAGAACGCAAGGTCGAGCAGTGTGCAGGCTAGGACCACATCAACGCAGGCAAAGTTGCCTGGCGCGGTGGCCTTTGGTGTGCTGGTTATCTGCAACATAGCTGCAGGTTTGTGATTTTGCCTTACAACCGGGCTTAAGCGATCATGGATGAATTCGATTACCGCTATTGGAGAACTGGATGTCTCGTTCGCTGCCGGCTGCGCTGCTGGTACTGCTTCTGGGGTTGTGGCTCGCGGCCAGTTACGGCGTGCGCTATGGGCTGATGGAGGATGGCCAGTGGGTAGGGCTGTGCACGTCGCCTGCGGCGTATTGGCAGTGTGAAGTACGCGCGCTGCTGGGCTTGGGTATTCATCATCAGGTGTTGGCCTGGAGTGGGTTGGCGTTGGCGCTGCTGGCACAGGTGGTTTCCGGCCGCGCCGGCTGGTGGCTGGCGGTGGTGGCATTGGTGTTCGCGGTGCCTGCGCTGGTGTTGTACACCGCCAGCATTGCCGTGTTTGCGCTGGTGCTAGCGGGGCTGCGGCTTGTAAGAAAAGCCAAGGCGACGCGGTCTGTGTAGGAGCGGCCTTGCGTCGCGATGGGCCGCGCAGCGGCCCCGGCAATCTGTGCTGCTTCTCGAATTCTGGGGCCGCTTTGCGGCCCATCGCGACACAAGGCCGCTCCTACAGTTACCTGTGTTTTCAGGCTTTTCGAGTCATTCGCAAGCTCCGCCACAACGCTGCTGTCATCAGCACACTCACTACCGCCCAGATCAAGGCCTGCTGGTTCTCCAGCCCTTCCACGAACAGCTGCGGCGCCACCCCGGCGCCGACGATGAACGCCAGCAGCGCCACCTCCGCCCGCCGCGCCCTTACCGGCCACAGCACATACACCAGCGCCGGCAACGCCAGCGCAGCGCTGGGGAAGCTGCGGTAGCGCGGGTCGAACACCATCGCCAGCATGCTCACCGCTGCGGCAAAACCCGCCGCCAGCAACAGCCAGCCGGCCCGCGCCTGCAGCCAGGCGAATAAACGTTCGCGCCAGCCGGCCCGTTGCGCCAAGGCCAGCAGCGCATGGGCCAATACCAGCAGGTTCAGCCCGGCCAGTGCCACCGCCCACACCCACTCCCCGACAAAGCGTGCATGGGTGCGCATCAACTCGCCCCACAGCCCCAGGCAAACCGCGCCAAACGCCGCCAGCAGTGGCAGCAACACTGCCGCCTGCACAGTCGCGGGGCGCCCGGCGAGCATCAACATGACCAACATCAACACCGCACTCGCCAGCAACCACTGTGGCCAGTAATGCAGGTTGCTCACCGGCCCTTCGAGCACGCCCTTGTCCTGCCGGTCGGCATCGTAAAGCCCCCAGTAACCGCCTACAGCACCTTCGTTGGCACGCTTCCACGGCTGGTCGAAGGCTTCGATCAGGTTGTAGCGCCAGCCGTTGCTTTCGGCCATGGCCACAAAGCCGCGAATGAAGCGCGCCTCGTTGGCTCGGCTGGGCACAGCGGTCTCGCGCTGGCGGCCTTCGCTGGGCCAGCCGGTTTCGCCGATCAGGATGTCCTTGGGCGCGAAGCGCGTGCCGAACACCCGGCGCACGTCGGCAACGTGGGCCAAGGCATCGTCGATGCCGCGCGGTTCGTCCTCCCAGTAGGGCAGCAGGTGGATGGTCAGGAAGTCCACCGCCGGTGCCACCTGCGGGTGCTGCAGCCAGAAATCCCAGACATCGGCGTAGGTCACCGGCACTTTGACCTGTTGCTTCACTCGGGCGATCAGCTTGGCCAGGTGTGCACCGGTCACCTCTTTGCGCAGCAGTGTCTCGTTGCCGACGATCACCGCGCTGACCACATCCGGGTTGGCGTTGGCGGTGGCGATCAGCAGGTCGATTTCCTTGTCGGTGTCGGCCGGGTGAGCGTTGACCCAGGCGCCCAACATCACCTTCAGGCCATGCTTGCGTGCCAGCGCCGGGATTGCCTCAAGGCCGCTCATGGAATAGGTGCGGATGCACTGGAATCGCTCAGCCAGCAAAGCAAGGTCGGCGTCCATCCGTGCCGGGCGCAGCTGTAATGGCTGGTCGTAGGGTGACTGGTCTTTGTCGAACGGCGTGTACGAGGCGCACTGCAGCTTGTGCGTCGGGCTGGCCGCATCGGCCAGGTGTACCGGCTTACCCAGCCCGTACCAGAGCCCTCCAAGCCCAAGCAGGGCCAACAGGCAGGCAAGCAGGTACAACGGCAACAGCAGGCGGGCAGAACTGGGCATCGGGCGGTCCATCGTCAGGCGCAAAAGGGTAGATAGTAGCCCGGCGCCAATGCTTTGGCATGCAAGGATCGCGCAGGCCGGCGTAGGCCGATGGCGCTAATGGCACAGTGCTGTCGCATATGGGGCGGGTGCAGGTCGCAGCTGGATCAGGTCGACCTGTGTTGCAGGAAGATGATGCAATCTCCAAGACCTGACGAGGGGATGCTTTGATGGCGACTTTGAAAAAAATGCGACGTTTCCTGGGTGTGGGCACCGCCCTGGTAATGGCCATGAGCGCTGCACAGGCAATGGCTAAAGAAGTAAGCATAGGTTACGTGGATGGTTGGGCCGACAGCGTGGCGACCACCAACGTGGCCGCCGAAGTGATCAAGCAAAAGCTCGGCTACGACGTGAAGTTGCAGGCCGTGGCCACGGGGATCATGTGGCAGGGCGTGGCAACCGGTAAACTCGATGCCATGTTGTCGGCCTGGCTGCCGGTGACCCATGGCGAGTACTGGACCAAGAACAAGGACAACGTGGTCGACTACGGCCCGAACTTCAAGGATGCCAAGATCGGCCTGATCGTCCCCGAGTACGTCAAGGCGGTGAGCATCGCCGACCTCAAGACCGATAGCAGCTTCAAGCAGAAGATCGTCGGCATTGACGCAGGCTCCGGTGTGATGCTGAAAACCGACCAGGCGATCAAGGACTACGACCTGACCGGCTACAAGCTGCAGGCCAGCTCGGGCGCCGCGATGACTGCGGAACTGGGCCGTGCCTACGCCAAGCAGCAGTCGATTGCGGTGACCGGTTGGGTTCCGCACTGGATGTTCGCCAAGTGGAAGCTGAAGTTCCTCGAAGACCCGAAAGGTGTGTATGGCGCGGCGGAAACCGTGAACAGCATCGGCAGCAAGGAACTGGCGACCAAGGCTCCGGAAGTGGCGGAGTTCCTGAAGAAGTTCAACTGGCAGTCCAAGGACGAGATTGGCGAGGTGATGCTGGCGATTCAGGAAGGTGCCAAGCCTGAAGCCGCGGCCAAGGATTGGGTGGCCAAGCACCCTGATCGTGTGAAGGAGTGGACTGGCAAGTAACAACCCGTTACTGCCAATTTTGCTTCTTCGCGGGTAAACCCGCTCCCACAGGTACTGCGCAGGTTTCAACGCCTGTGTGATCCCTGTGGGAGCGGGTTTACCCGCGAAAGGGCCGCCACTTTGTTACGCAATCGGTAAAACACCGTTGCATCTAAGACTAAGGTCGTCTGGTTGGCGTTCAACAGCCGCATAAAGTAAGGGCGTGGGTTCCATCCCCTATCTGTGCTGCTAGGACAAAAACAATGAACGACAGCATTTACCTCTCGATACAAAACAGCCCCCGTTTCAAGGAGCTGGTTACCAAACGCGAACGGTTCGCCTGGGTGCTCTCGGCGATCATGCTCGGCCTGTACTGCGCCTTCATCCTCCTGATCGCCTACGGTCCTCACATACTGGGCGCCAAGCTCAGCCCTGAGTCGTCGATTACCTGGGGCATTCCCCTGGGCGTCGGCCTGATCGTTTCGGCATTCGTCCTGACCGCCATCTACGTACGCCGCGCCAACGGCGAATTCGATGAGCTGAACAAGGAAATCCTGAAGGAGGCGCAACAATGATTCGCCACGCCAAAGCCCTGGCCGTACTGGCCTGCGGAGCCTTCGCACCCGCCGTGTGGGCCGCCGATGCCCTGACCGGCGAGGTGCAGAAACAACCGCTGAACGTTTCCGCCATCGCCATGTTCGTGGCCTTCGTCGCCTTCACCCTCGGCATCACTTACTGGGCCTCCAAACGCAACAAGTCGGCAGCGGACTACTACGCGGCCGGCGGCAAGATCACCGGCTTCCAGAACGGCCTGGCGATTGCTGGCGACTACATGTCGGCGGCCTCGTTCCTGGGTATTTCCGCGTTGGTGTTCACCTCTGGCTACGACGGCTTGATCTACTCGATCGGTTTCCTGGTCGGCTGGCCAATCATCCTCTTCCTGATTGCCGAACGCCTGCGCAACCTGGGCAAGTACACCTTTGCCGACGTGGCCTCGTACCGCCTCGGGCAGAAGGAAATCCGCACCCTGTCGGCCTCCGGTTCGCTGGTGGTGGTGGCCTTCTACCTGATCGCGCAAATGGTGGGTGCCGGCAAGCTGATCGAGCTGCTGTTCGGCCTGGACTACCACGTGGCGGTCATCCTGGTCGGTATCCTGATGTGCCTGTACGTGCTGTTCGGCGGCATGCTGGCCACCACCTGGGTACAGATCATCAAAGCTGTGCTGTTGCTGTCCGGTGCCAGCTTCATGGCGCTGATGGTGATGAAGCACGTGGGCTTCGACTTCAACACGCTGTTCTCCGAAGCCATCAAGGTGCATGCCAAGGGCGAGGCGATCATGAGCCCCGGCGGCCTGGTCAAAGACCCGATCTCGGCGTTCTCGCTGGGCCTGGCTCTGATGTTCGGTACCGCTGGCCTGCCGCATATCCTGATGCGCTTCTTCACCGTCAGCGATGCCAAGGAAGCGCGCAAGAGCGTGCTGTACGCCACCGGCTTCATCGGCTACTTCTACATCCTCACCTTCATCATCGGCTTTGGCGCGATCCTGCTGGTCAGCACCAACCCGGACTTCAAAGACGCCGCCGGCGCACTGTTGGGTGGCAACAACATGGCAGCGGTGCACCTGGCCAATGCGGTAGGTGGCAGCGTGTTCCTCGGCTTCATCTCGGCGGTGGCTTTCGCCACCATCCTGGCGGTGGTTGCCGGCCTGACCCTGGCCGGTGCCTCGGCGGTGTCCCATGACCTGTACGCCAGCGTCTGGCGCAAGGGCAAGGCCAACGACAAGGACGAGATCCGCGTGTCGAAGATCACCACCGTCGCGCTGGGCGTGCTGGCGATCGGCCTGGGCATCCTGTTCGAGAAGCAGAACATCGCCTTCATGGTAGGCCTGGCCTTCTCCATCGCCGCCAGCTGCAACTTCCCGGTACTGTTGCTTTCGATGTACTGGAAGAAACTGACCACCCGCGGCGCCATGATCGGCGGCTGGCTGGGCCTGGTGAGTGCGGTGACGCTGATGATCCTCGGCCCGACCATCTGGGTGCAGATCCTTGGCCACGAGAAGCCAATCTACCCGTACGAGTACCCGGCGCTGTTCTCGATGGCCATTGCCTTCGTCAGCATCTGGTTCTTCTCGGTCACCGACAAGTCCAAGGCTGCTGATGACGAGCGTGCGCTGTTCTACCCGCAGTTCGTGCGTTCGCAGACGGGCCTGGGTGCCAGTGGGGCGGTGTCCCACTAAAAAAACGCTTCTTGCTTGAACACAACGCCCCGTCAATCGGGGCGTTGTCGTTTTGGTCCTGCGCCAGGTGTGGCGTCAAATCATGCCAAGCAACAACAACACCAGCAGAATCACCAGCACCACACCAACGATGCCCGACGGGCCATAACCCCAACTGCGCGAGTGCGGGAAGACCGGTAAGCCACCAATCAGCAGGAGGATCAGGATGATGATCAGAATCGTGGTCATGACAGAATCCTTGCGTGGTTGAGGGTCAAGGGCCTCGGACTGCTGGCCTCTTGTATGTTCGGACCGGTGCCGCTTATGAAAGATTCCATCTGTGTGCTGCCTGCACTGGCCCTGTCGCTGGCTGGGCCGGGACTGACCGCATGGTCATGCCCGGCCATTCACTACCCTGATGAACCCTGCCTGCCTACTCGGCCTTGATTAGACTCGTGGCACAACCACTTGAAACAAGGCCAGCCACCATGCAAAACCGCATCATGATCACCGGCGCCGGGTCCGGCCTCGGTCGCGAGATCGCCCTGCGCTGGGCGCGCGAGGGCTGGCGCCTGGCGCTGGCCGATGTCAACGAAAGCGGCCTGCGCGGAACCCTGGAGCGGGTGCGCGAAGCCGGCGGCGAAGGGTTTGTCCAGCGTTGCGACGTACGCGACTACAGCCAGCTCACCGCACTGGCCCAGGCCTGCACCGAGCAGTTCGGCGGCATCGACGTGATCGTCAACAACGCCGGGGTCGCTTCGGGCGGATTCTTCGCCGAGCTGTCTCTTGAGGACTGGGACTGGCAGATCGCGGTCAACCTGATGGGCGTGGTCAAGGGCTGCAAGGCGTTCCTGCCGCTGCTGGAGCGCAGCAAGGGGCGCATCATCAACGTCGCCTCGATGGCCGCGTTGATGCAGGGCCCGGGCATGAGCAACTACAACGTAGCCAAGGCCGGCGTGCTGGCACTCTCAGAGAGCCTGCTGGTGGAGCTGCGCCAGCTGGAAGTGGCCGTGCATGTGGTGTGCCCGTCGTTCTTCCAGACCAACCTGCTGGACTCGTTCCGTGGGCCGAACCCGGCGATGAAGGCGCAGGTTGGCAAGCTGTTGGAAGGCTCGCCGATCAGCGCGGCGGACATTGCCGATTACATCCATCAGCAGGTCGCCGCGGGTGAGTTTCTGATACTGCCCCACGAAGCAGGGCGCCAAGCCTGGCAATTGAAGCGCCAGGCCCCCGAGCGGCTGTATGACGAGATGGCGGAAATGGCGGTGAAAATGCGCACCAAGGCCCAGGCGCGATGAATAATCTGTAGGAGATTTTACCTGGCGGAGTAGGGTTCTTCTGATTCACTGCAGAGCTATTGAGTAGGGGAATGCCGACACGGCAGGCTCCGGTTTTCCCTTTCGGTGGAGGACCGGACCATGCTGGTAATAGGACGCGAAGTGGGTGAGACCATCGTGATTGGCGATGATATTCGCATCAGGGTGGTGGAAACCCGTGAGGGGGTGGTGCGCTTTGGCGTGGATGCGCCGCGCGAGGTCCCGGTGCATCGGGCCGAGGTATACAAGCGCATCCAGGAGGCCAAACAAGGCAAGAGCTGCTAGTCGAGCAGCTCACGGGGCACATCGTGCTTGGCCAGCAACTGGCACTGCTGGCTTTCCGGGTCGAACAGGATGAACGCCTGGCCTTTGGCCAGGGCCTGGCGCACCCGCAGCACACGGGTTTCCAGCGGGGTGTCGTCGCCGTTGTCGGTGCCGTCGCGGGTGACGAAGTCCTCGATCAGGCGGGTCAGGGTTTCGGCTTGCAGTTGCTCGTAGGGGATCAGCATGGTGGGTGGTGTCTGAAGTAGGTGTGGCCATGCTACGCGAAACATTCGAGTTTTGGGGCTGCATAACAGCCCCAGGGCCTTCAGCCTTTATTGCCAACCAGGCTATCCACCGTCGGCACCCGCGTATCGCTCTCCATCTGCGCATCATGCTCCAGCTGATGGCTGAAGCGTTCAAGCGACGCATTGGCCGGTTGCGAATCGCTGGCGAACACCGGTGGGCTCAACAGGTACGCCGACAACAACCGGCTCAGCGCTGCCAGGCTGTCGATATGGGTACGCTCGTACCCATGGGTGGCATCGCAGCCAAACGCCACCAGCGCAGTGCGAATATCGTGCCCCGCCGTCACGGCCGAATGGGCGTCGCTGAAGTAATAGCGGAACAGGTCACGCCGCACGGGCAAGTCGTGGTCGCCGGCCAGTTTCAGCAGGTGCCGGGACAGGTGGTAGTCGTAAGGCCCCGACGAGTCCTGCATGGCCACGCTCACGGCATGCTCGCTGGACGCCTGCCCGGGCGCCACCGGGGCGATGTCGATGCCGACGAACTCGCTGACGTCCCAAGGCAGGGCACCGGCTGCCCCTGAGCCGGTTTCTTCGGTGATGGTGAACAGCGGGTGGCAATCGATCAAAGGTTGCCGGCCGCTTTCCACCACGGCCTTCAATGCTGCCAGCAATGCGGCTACGCCAGCCTTGTCGTCCAGATGGCGGGCGCTGATGTGGCCGCTTTCGGTGAACTCGGGCAAAGGGTCGAAGGCCACGAAGTCACCGATGCTCACGCCCAGTGCCTCGCAGTCGGCGCGGGTGGCGCAGTAGGCGTCCAGGCGTACTTCCACATGATCCCAGCTGATAGGCATCTGGTCGATGGCGGTGTTGAAGGCATGCCCGCTGGCCATCAGCGGCAGAACGCTGCCGCGGAACACCCCGGTATCGGTGAACACGCTGACGCGACTGCCTTCGGCGAAGCGGCTGGACCAGCAACCCACTGGCGCCAGGGCCAGGCGGCCGTTGTCCTGCAGCTGGCGCACACTGGCGCCGATGGTGTCGAGGTGGGCGGACACGGCCCGGTCGGGTGAAGTTTGCCGGCCCTTGAGGGTGGCGCGGATGGTGCCACGGCGGGTCAGCTCGAAGGGGATGCCCAGTTCGTCCAGGCGTTCGGCAACGTAGCGCACGATGGTATCGGTGAACCCGGTGGGGCTGGGGATGGCGAGCATTTCCAGGAGCACACGTTTGAGGTAGTCGAGATCGGGTTCGGGGAGTCGTTCGGACATGTCCAGGCCTCCGGTCGGGTTGATATTCCAGGCTGTGGCGCGGTCTTTGTAGGAGCGGCCTTGTGTCGCGAAAGGGGTGCGAAGCGCCCCCAGGATTTCAGCTTCGCTGCTTAGATTGCTGGGGCCGCTTTGCGGCCCTTTCGCGACACAAGGCCGCTCCTACAAAACGCCGAGCAGTTGTCAGGCCAAAGGTCGGCTATGCGGAAACAGCAAGTCGATAAAGCGCTCGGCCGTTGGCTGCGGTTCATGGTTGGCCAGGCCGGCACGTTCGTTGGCCTCGATGATCACGTACTCCGGCTGCCCGGCGTCACGCACCATGAAGTCCAGCCCCACCACCGGAATTTCCAGCGCCCGAGCAGCGCGCACAGCAGCGTCGGCCAGTACCGGGTGCAGGCGCTCGGTGACGTCTTCCAGGGTGCCGCCGGTGTGCAGATTGGCGGTGCGCCGCACGGCCAGACGCTGGCCGGCAGGCAGCACGTCGTCATAGCCCAAGCCCGCCGCGCGCAAGGTGCGCTCGGTTTCGTCGTCCAGCGGGATGCGGCTTTCGCCACTGGTGGCGGCCTGGCGCCGGCGGCTCTGGGCCTCGATCAACTGGCGCACACTGTGCTTGCCATCGCCCAGCACCTGCGCCGGGTGACGGATGGCGGCGGCCACCACTTCGTAGCCGATCACCACGATGCGCAGGTCGAAGCCGGCATGGAAGCTTTCCAGCAACACGCGGCTGTCGAACTGGCGGGCGTGCGCCACGGCGCGGGTGATGTCGTCGATGCAGGTCAGGTTCACCGCCACGCCCTGGCCTTGCTCACCGTCGACCGGCTTGACCACGACTGCGCCATGCTCGTCGAGAAACGCCAGGTTGTCGTCGGCATTGCCCGCCAGTTGCTGCGCCGGCACCTGCAGCCCAGCGTTGTGCAGGGCGTGCTGGGTCAGGCGCTTGTCTTGGCACAGGGTCATGGTCACGGCACTGGTCAGGTCGCTGAGCGATTCACGGCAGCGAATGCGCCGCCCACCCAGGCTCAGCGTGAACAGGCCGCCAGCGGCGTCATCCACCTGTACTTCGATGCCCCGGCGCAACGCCTCGTCGACGATGATGCGGGCATAGGGGTTAAGGTCGGCTTGCGGCCCGGGCCCGAGGAACAACTGCTCGTTGATGCCATTTTTGCGCTTGACCGCAAAGGTGGGCAGGTTGCGAAAGCCCAGCTTCTGGTACAGGCGCTTGGCCTGGCGGTTGTCGTGCAGCACCGACAGGTCGAGGTAGGCCAGGCCCCGGCTCATGAAGTGCTCGATCAGGTGGCGCACCAGCACCTCACCCACGCCTGGGCGGGTGCAGTGCGGGTCCACGGCCAGGCACCACAGGCTGCTGCCATGCTCAGGGTCATCGAACGCCTTGGCGTGGTTCAGGCCCATGACGCTGCCGATCACAGCGCCGCTGTCTTCGTCTTCGGCCAGCCAGTACACCGGGCCGCCCAGGTGCCGAGGGGTCAGTAGTTCGGCGTCCACCGGCAGCATGCTGCGTGCCTGGTACAGGGTGTTGATCGCCTGCCAGTCGGCGGGGTTCTGCGCCCGGCGCACGCGGAAGCCGCGGAACACCCGCTGCGCCGGGCGGTAGTCGGTGAACCACAGGCGCAAGGTGTCGGACGGGTCCAGGAACAACTGCTGTGGGGCCTGGGCCAGCAATTGCTGGGGCGCGGCCACGTACAGGGCGATATCGCGCTCGCCGGGGCATTCGTCGAGCAAGTCCTCGGCCAGCGAAACCGGGTCGGGGTAGGTGTGGCCGATCAGCAGCCGGCCCCAGCCGCAGTGCACGGCTCGCGGCTGGTCGTGGGGCTGGCTGCCGTCGCCGGCCAGGCGCGCCTGCAGGCGCTCATAGGACGGCGCCTGGCCGCGCAGCAGGCGCTGCCCGTAAGCGATTTCCTGCAGATTGAGTAACCGTGAATGTTTGTACAAATGTTTCAAAGATGTTACTATGAGTGTCCCGGCCAGCATCACTTTATATTTTGTGACGTCTGGCCGGACGTTTTCCCTAGTGTTGGCTGTTTTAGCGACCTGGCCGTACAGGTCAGGTTTTTTTTTACCGCTAAACAACTGAAGCCATTGTAACCTCTGAATGATTCATTGTAAGTTACTCTTAAGTATCATCTTGCCTGTACTATAGTGCAGGTTAAGTCCACGTTAAGTAAAAGAAGCAGCATGGAGCCTGAATGTTTTCTTTTTTCCTTGAAAATCAAACAATAACGGATACGCTTCAGACTTACATACAGAGAAAGTTATCTCCGCTGGGTAGTCCGGATTACGCTTACACTGTTGTGAGCAAAAAAAATCCTTCAAATGTTCTGATTATTTCCAGTTATCCTGACGAATGGATTAGGTTATACCGCGCTAACAACTTTCAGCTGACCGATCCGGTTATTCTCACGGCCTTTAAACGCACCTCGCCGTTTGCCTGGGATGAGAATATTACGCTGATGTCCGACCTGCGGTTCACCAAAATTTTCTCTTTATCCAAGCAATACAACATCGTTAACGGCTTTACCTATGTCCTGCATGACCACATGAACAACCTTGCTCTGTTGTCCGTGATCATTAAAGGCAACGATCAGACTGCGCTGGAGCAACGCCTTGCTGCCGAACAGGGCACGATGCAGATGCTGCTGATTGATTTTAACGAGCAGATGTACCGCCTGGCCGGTACCGAAGGCGAGCGAGCCCCGGCGTTAAATCAGAGCGCGGACAAAACGATATTTTCCTCGCGTGAAAATGAGGTGTTGTACTGGGCGAGTATGGGCAAAACCTATGCTGAGATTGCCGCTATTACGGGCATTTCTGTGAGTACCGTGAAGTTTCACATCAAGAATGTGGTCGTGAAACTGGGCGTCAGTAACGCCCGACAGGCTATCAGACTGGGTGTAGAACTGGATCTTATCAGACCGGCAGCGTCAGCGGCCAGGTAGTGAATGGGCTTTCATCGGTCAGATTCCTTGTTCGCTCAGCCACAGGTTCAGCGCCGCCAGCTGCCACAGCTTGGAGCCGCGCAGCGGTGTCAGCTGGCCATGGGGGTTGCTCAGCAGGCGGTCGAGCATGGCCGGGTTGAACAGCCCACGGTCCTGGCTGGGGTCGGTCAGCAGCTCACGCACCCAGCCCAGGGTGGCACCTTCCAGGTGTTTCAGGCCCGGCACCGGGAAGTAGCCCTTTTTGCGGTCGATTACCTCGTGCGGGATCACCCGCCGTGCTGCCTGCTTGAGCACCTGCTTGCCGCCGTCGGGCAGCTTGAAGCGCGCCGGGATGCGTGCCGACAGTTCCACCAGGCGGTAGTCGAGGAATGGCGTGCGTGCTTCGAGGCCCCAGGCCATGGTCATGTTGTCCACCCGTTTGACCGGGTCGTCGACCAGCATCACCGTGCTGTCCAGGCGCAAGGCCTTGTCCACCGCGTCCCGTGCGCCGGGGCGGGCGAAGTGCTCGCGCACGAAGTCACCGGCGGCGTCGGTTTCCAACAGCCAAGGGGCCTGTACGGTATCGCGGTACTCGGCATGGCTGCGGTCGAAGAAGGCGTCGCGGTAGGCGGCAAAGGCATCCTCGGCGCCGGCCACCTGCGGGTACCAGTGGTAACCGGCGAACAGTTCGTCCGCGCCCTGGCCGCTCTGCACGCCTTTGCAGTGCTTGGCCACTTCCCGCGACAGCAGGTAGAAGGCGATGCAGTCGTGGCTGACCATCGGCTCGCTCATGGCGCGGAACGCGGCCGGCAACTGGTCGATGATTTCGTGTTCGGCAATGCGCAGTTGGTGATGGCGGGTGCCGTAGTGCTTGGCGATCAGGTCGGAATACTGGAACTCGTCGCCGCGCTCGCCGCCGGCGTCCTCGAAGCCGATGGAGAAGGTCGACAGGTCGTCCACGCCCACTTCGCGCAACAGGCCCACCAGCAGGCTGGAATCGACCCCGCCGGACAGCAACACACCCACGTCGACGGCAGCCCGTTGGCGAATGGCCACGGCGTCACGGGTGGCGTCGAGCACGCGGGTGGTCCAGCCTTCCAGGTCGAGATCGCGCTCGTCCGGGTTGGCGCCGTATTGCAGTTGCCACCAGGTCTGGCGCTCTACTTCGCCATGCCGGTCAATGCGCATCCAGGTGCCGGGTTCCAGCTTTTGCACGTTGGCCAGCAGGGTGCGCGGTGCTGGCACCACGGCGTGGAAGTTCAGGTAGTGGTTGAGCGCCACCGGGTCGAGCATCGGGTCGATGTCGCCGCCCTTGAGCAGCGCCGGCAGGGTAGAGGCAAAGCGCAGGCGCTCGCCGTTGCGCGACAGGTACAAGGGCTTCACGCCGAGGCGGTCGCGGGCCAGGAACAGGCGCTGGTTATCGCGCTCCCAGATGGCCAGGGCAAACATGCCGTTGAGCTTGGGCAGCAGTGCCGCGCCCCAGGCGTGGTAGCCCTTGAGCAGCACCTCGGTATCGCCGTCGGACCAGAAGCTGTAGCCCAGGTCTTGCAGTTCCTGGCGCAGTTCGGGGAAGTTGTAGATGGCACCGTTGAAAGCCAGTGACAAGCCCAGGGTGTTGTCGACCATCGGCTGCGCCGAGCCATCGGACAAGTCCATGATTTTCAGGCGCCGGTGGCCAAGGGCAATCGGGCCTTGGCTATGGAAGCCCCACGCATCCGGGCCGCGTGGCGCCAGGTGATGGGTGATGCGCTCTACCGCAGCCAGGTCGGCTGGGCGAGGGGCTTGGTCGATAGGGGTGAAACGCAACTCTCCTGCTAATCCGCACATAAGTCCTTACCGGTTTTTCCGTTGGGGAGGTGGTGCCCCGGATTAGGGCACCTTCAGGAACTGACCTGTGTACTTTGCGAGAGTTTTAGAACAATCTGTTATATGACGTTGAGTCCTGGGGGCGCACTACGCCCCGAGAGCTATCACTTGCCCCGAATCAACCTACGCAAGGCGAACCGGTTCGGATGACAAGCTTCTGCCACCGCGCGGGGCAACGGCAACGGTTCCCCGCACACCCAGGCCGCCACCAGCTCGCCACTCAACGGCGCTGTGATCAACCCGCGCGAGCCATGCCCACTGTTCACGTACAACCCGCCCAGCCATGGGCAGGCCACATCCGGCACCTGCCGCGCATCCCGGCCCAGCACCGCATAGGCCTCGGCAAACGCCTGGCTGTCGGCCAGCGGCCCGACGATTGGCAGGTAATCCGGGCTGGTGCAACGGAACGCTGCACGCCCCTGCAACTGTTCAGCGTCCAGTTCAGCCACGCCCAGCCGCTGCGCCAGGTCGACGGAAATCTCGTCCAGCAGCGCCAGGTTGCCCTGGTGTTCGGCCACCGTCGGCGCAAGGTCTTCGCTGTGGAAATCAAAACTCGCGCCCAGGGTATGTTCATCCCCGCGCGGTGGTGCCACATAGCCTTCCGCGCACACCACGGTACGCAGCGCCCGGCTGCTGGCGGTGGCCGGCAAGCGGGTGATCTGCCCACGGATGCGCTTGAGCGGCAACTGCGCGCAAGGCTCGAAACGGCGCACATCGGCAGCGCCGGCCAGGACCACCACCGGTGCGCTGGCCAGCAGGCGATCGCCAGCCCAGGCTTGCCAGTGTTGACCAATGTTGCGCAGCTCGATGACGTCCTGGTGGGTCAGCAGGCGAATACCTGGGTGCTGCAACTGCTGCTGGCACAGCGCCGGCGGGTGCACCCAACCCCCTTCGGGGTAGAACAACCCACCGGCTGGCAAGGCCACCCCGGCGATGGCTTCGGCCTCGGCGCGCTCCAGCGCGTGCAGCAAGTCGTGGTCGAAGGCGGCGGCCAGTTTGCCCTGGCGTTCGGCCTCCTTGGCGTCGAAGGCCAACTGCAGCACGCCGCAGGCATCCCAGTCCTGGCCACGTTGCAAGCGCTGGAGCTGGCGCCGCGTGTAGCCGAACCCGGACAGAATCATCTGCGACAGCGCGGTGCCATGGGCAGACAGCTTGAGGTACAACACCCCTTGCGGGTTGCCCGAAGCTTCCTGGGCCGGGGCTTCGTGGCGCTCCAGCACAGTGACCTGCCAGCCACGCCGGGCCAGGCTGGCAGCGGTTGTGCTGCCGGCGAGCCCGGCACCGATCACCAGCGCTTCGCGCGGCCCTTGTGCAACCGCTGGGCGTGCGTACCAGGGGGCTTTGGGGCCGGGGACGGGGCCGACGTAGGCGCCGCTCATCACCTCCCACTTCTTGCCGATGCCTGGCACCTTCTTCATGGCGAAGCCAGCTTCGACCAGGCTGCGGCGTACCCAGCCGGTGGTGGTGAACGTGCCCAGCACTGTGCCCGGGTGCGATAGCCGCGCCAGCTGCGCGAACAGCTCTGGGGTCCACATGTCGGGGTTCTTGGCAGGGGCGAAGCCATCGAGGAACCACACATCGATCTGTGCATCGAGTTGCGGCAGCTGTTCCAGCACATCGCCGATCAACAGCGTGAGGGTGACCCGGCCATTGGCGAAGGTGAACTGCTGAAAACCTGGGTGTACCGCCACGTATTGCTCCAGCAGCGGCTCGGTATAGGCAGCTAGCTCAGGCCACAGGCTTACGGCGCGGGCCATGTCAGCGTGGCCAAGGGGGTACTTTTCGACGCTGACGAAGTGCAGGCGCGCGTCGCGGTGAGCGTGCTGGTCGAACAGCTGCCAGGCGCAGAAAAAATTCATCCCGGTGCCAAAACCGGTTTCGCCGATCACCCCGCAGGTATGCGGCGCCAGGTTGGCAAAGCGCTCGGCCAGGCGGGTCTGGCCGAGGAACACGTGCTTGGTTTCTTCAATGCCTTCGTTGACCGCGAAATAGACGTCGTCGTATTGCCGCGAGTGGGGGCGGCCCTGGTCGTCCCAGTCGATCTGGGCGTGCTGGAGGAGGGTGGACATGGTTGGCTCGGTTGCAGCGGATGGCGAGATTTTATGTCATCCGGGTCAGCTGTGGGAGCGCGTTCATTCTCGAACAGGCCAGTACAGGCAGAAATGAAATCCGCTAGTCTTGGTTATCCATTGAAGGAGCCAGTGCATGTTCGAATCTGCCGAAATCGGCCACAGCATCGACAAGGAGGCTTACGACGCCGAGGTGCCCGCTTTGCGCGAGGCCCTGCTCGAAGCCCAGTACGAACTCAAGCAGCAGGCGCGTTTCCCGGTGATCGTGCTGATCAACGGCATCGAAGGCGCCGGCAAGGGTGAGACGGTAAAACTGCTCAACGAGTGGATGGACCCGCGCATGATCGATGTGCTCACGTTCGACCAGCAGACCGACGAGGAACTGGCCCGGCCACCCGCCTGGCGTTACTGGCGGGCCTTGCCACCGAAGGGGCGGATGGGCGTGTTCTTCGGCAACTGGTACAGCCAGATGCTGCAGGGGCGGGTGCATGGGGTGTTCAAGGACGCCGTGCTCGATCAGGCCATCATGGGCGCCGAGCGCCTGGAGCAGATGCTGTGTGACGAAGGTGCGCTGATCATCAAGTTCTGGTTCCACCTGTCCAAGAAGCAGATGAAGGCACGGCTGAAATCGCTCAAGGACGACCCGCTGCACAGCTGGAAGATCAGCCCGCTGGACTGGCAGCAGTCAGAAACCTACGACCGGTTCGTGCGCTTTGGCGAGCGCGTGCTGCGCCGCACCAGCCGCGACTATGCCCCGTGGCATATCGTCGAAGGGGTCGACCCGAATTATCGCAGCCTGGCGGTGGGGCGCATCCTGCTGGAAAGCCTGCAAGCCGCCCTGGCCAACAACCCCAAGGGCAAGCACCAGGGCAACGTGGCCCCGCTTGGCCGCAGCATCGACGACCGCAGCCTGCTTGGCGCCCTGGACATGACCTTGCGCCTGGACAAGGCCGACTACCAGGAACAGCTGGTCACCGAACAGGCCCGCCTGGCAGGCCTGCTGCGTGACAAGCATATGCGCCGGCATGCGCTGGTGGCGGTGTTCGAAGGCAACGACGCCGCCGGCAAGGGCGGTGCCATCCGCCGCGTGGCGGCTGCGCTGGACCCGCGCCAGTACCGCATCGTGCCGATTGCCGCACCCACCGAAGAAGAGCGCGCCCAGCCGTACCTTTGGCGGTTCTGGCGGCATATACCGGCGCGTGGCAAGTTCACCATCTTCGACCGTTCCTGGTATGGCCGGGTGCTGGTGGAGCGGGTGGAAGGCTTTTGCAGCCCGGCCGACTGGATGCGCGCGTACAGCGAGATCAACGACTTTGAAGAGCAGTTGGTGAACGCCGGCGTGGTGGTGGTCAAGTTCTGGCTGGCGATTGACCAGCAAACCCAGCTGGAGCGCTTCGAAGAGCGCGAGCAGATCCCATTCAAACGCTACAAGATCACCGAGGAGGACTGGCGCAACCGTGACAAGTGGGGCGAGTACACCCAGGCAGTGGGCGACATGGTCGACCGCACCAGCAGCGAGATTGCACCGTGGACGCTGGTGGAGGCCAATGACAAGCGCTGGGCGCGGGTGAAGGTGTTGCGCACCATCAACCAGGCGCTGGAAGCGGCGTTTGCCAAGGACAAGAAATAATCGAAGTTCCTGGTTGCCTGTTCTGGCCTCTTCGCGTGTTTACCCGCGAAGAGGCCAGAACAGGCATCACATTTACCAAGCCATGCCGCCGAAGAATGACCTGATGAATTCTTTTCTCGGCACGCTTTCCCGCCACGGCCCTCCAAGTCCGTAGAATCCAATCACCCCCACCACGGGTTTGATCGAGGATTTTATGCACACCACTTCCGGCCGCTGGGGCTATGGGCTGTTCCTGGCGCTTCTGACGGCGCTGCTCTGGGGTATCTTGCCGATCAAGCTCAAGCAGGTGCTGCAAGTGGTCGACCCGATCACCGTCACCTGGTATCGCTTGTCGGTCTCCGGCGGCCTGCTGTTCGCCTGGCTGGCGGCTCAGCGGCGCTTGCCGTCCGTGCGCAAACTTACGCCCAAGGGCAAAGGCCTGGTGGTGCTGGCCGTGCTTGGCTTGATGGGTAACTACGTGCTGTACCTGATCGGTCTCAAGCTGCTCAGCCCCGGCACCGCGCAACTGGTGGTGCAAATCGGCCCGGTGCTGTTACTGGTGGCCAGCGTATTCGTGTTCCGCGAGCGCTTCAGCCTGGGGCAGGGCGTGGGCCTGCTGATTCTGCTGGCGGGTTTTGGGCTGTTTTTCAACCAGCGCCTGGAAGAACTGCTGACGTCGCTGGGCACCTACACCACCGGGGTGCTGACTATCCTGCTGGCCACCAGCATCTGGGTGTTCTACGCCCTGAGCCAGAAGCAATTGCTGACCGTATGGCATTCGCAACAGGTAATGATGGTGATCTACCTCAGTTGCGCCGCGCTGCTCACGCCTTGGGTGCACCCGCTGGAAGCGCTGCAACTGACCCCAGTGCAAGGTTGGCTGCTGCTGGCCTGTTGCCTGAATACCCTGGTGGCCTATGGCGCGTTTGCCGAAGCGCTGGCGCACTGGGAGGCGTCGCGAGTGAGTGCCACCCTGGCGCTGACGCCGCTGGTGACCTTTGTCGCGGTGGCGCTGGCGGCGGTGATTTGGCCAGCGTACGTACATGCCGAGGACATCAATGCCCTGGGCTATGTGGGAGCGGTAACCGTGGTGTTCGGCTCGGCGGTGGTGGCGCTGGGGCCATCGCTGGTGGCCGGGTGGCGGGCCCGCAAAGCGCGATTGGCCCAGGTTCATTAAGCCTACGCGCTCCCACAATGCCCGGGTAATGAGCGGCTGGCCGAGTTAGCCATGCCCCCCTGGGGCCAGCATGTTCTCTGGCCGCACCCACTGGTCGAACTGCTCATTGGTCAGATACTTCAACTCCAATGCCGCCTCCCTCAAGGTCTTGCCTTCGCTGTAAGCCTTCTTGGCAATTTCCGCTGCCTTGTCATAGCCAATGTGCGGGTTGAGCGCGGTCACCAGCATCAACCCGCGTTCCAGGTGCGCAGCCATCTGCTGGGCATCCGGTTCGATACCCGCCACGCAATGCAGCTGGAAATTGCGGCAACCATCGGCCAGCAATTCGACCGATTGCAGCAGGTTATGAATGATTACCGGCTTGAATACGTTCAACTGCAAATGCCCCTGGCTGGCGGCAAAACCAATCGCCGCGTCATTGCCCAGCACCTGGCAGGCCAGCATCGACAGTGCCTCGCACTGGGTCGGGTTGACCTTGCCCGGCATGATCGAACTGCCCGGCTCGTTGGCCGGCAGGCGCACCTCGGCCAGTCCCGCGCGCGGGCCAGAGCCCAGCAGGCGCAGGTCGTTGGCGATTTTCATCAGGGCTACAGCCAGGGTCTTCAGGGCCCCGGCCAGGCTGGTCAGCGGTTCGTGGCCAGCGAGGGCGGCAAACTTGTTGGGCGCGGTGACGAATGGCAGCCCGGACTCCGCCGCCAACTCGGCAGCGATGGCTTCGGCAAAACCATGCGGGGCGTTGAGCCCGGTACCCACGGCGGTACCGCCCTGGGCCAGTTCACACACCGCCGGCAGGGTGGCGCGGATGGCGCGCTGGGCGTAGTCGAGTTGCGCGACGAAGGCCGAAACCTCCTGGCCGAAGGTGATCGGTGTGGCGTCCATCATGTGCGTGCGGCCGGTTTTCACCAGCTTGTTGTGGCGCGCCGACAACTCGGCCAGCCCTGACGACAGCTCGGCGATCGCTGGCAGCAGCTGTTCATGCACTGCCTGCGCAGCAGCAATGTGCATGGCCGTGGGGAAGCAGTCGTTGGAGCTTTGCGAGCGGTTGACGTGGTCGTTGGGGTGTACTGGCGCCTTGCCGCCACGGCCTTTGCCGGCCAGCTCGTTGGCGCGCCCGGCAATAACCTCGTTGACGTTCATGTTGCTCTGGGTGCCGCTGCCCGTTTGCCAGACGACGAGCGGGAACTGGTCATCGTGCTTGCCATCCAGCACTTCATCGGCGGCCTGTTCGATCAACCGGGCGATGTCGGCCGGCAAGTCGCCATTGCGGTCGTTGACGCGCGCCGCGGCCTTCTTGATCAGTGCCAGGGCGTG
Source organism: Pseudomonas sp. LFS074 (assembly GCF_047978165.1). NCBI lineage: Bacteria > Pseudomonadati > Pseudomonadota > Gammaproteobacteria > Pseudomonadales > Pseudomonadaceae > Pseudomonas > Pseudomonas sp. LFS074. The sequence continues at coordinate 1,436,343 of NZ_JBFPFV010000001.1, forward strand.
CAGCACCGCGAGGGGCATGCGTTCCTTGCCAATGGCGAAGTTGATCAGCGAACGCTGGGTCTGCGCACCCCAGTAGGCGTCCTCCGGAACTTCGACCGGGCCCAGGCTGTCTGTCTCGATACGGCTCATTCTGTACTCACTCCTGTGTAGTTCGAAATCGCAGTTTAGGCCCTGATTCGACCGAGCGGTTCCGTCGCTCGTCGTGCCACTTGAGCACATCGCCACCACGGCGCAGAATGCTCTACTCTGAGGTACCCGCCTCCGTCTCTTTGAAGGAAATGCAATGACCCGTCTCCGTGTCCTTTGTGCCGCCGTTGCCCTGGTTTGCGCCAGCGGCCAGGTACTCGCTGCCACCGCCAGCCACAACGCTGCTGCCGAGAAATTCCTGACCCTGGCCAACGCCGACAAGCTGGGCACCCCGGTGTACATGCAAGTACAGCAAATGTTCGCCCAGCGTTTCGCCCAGACCAAGGCCCCGGCCGCCAAACAGCCGGTACTGGAAAGCTACCAGGCCAAGGCCAACGCGGCACTGGACAACGCCATCGGCTGGAACAAGCTGAAGCCGAAGATGGTCGACCTGTACACCCAGACCTTCACCGAGCAGGAGCTCAAGGACCTGGTCAAGTTCTATGAATCGCCACTGGGCAAGAAAGTGCTGCGTGAAATGCCCAAGGTTACCCAGCAGTCGGCGCAGCTGACCCAACAGAGCCTGGAACCAGCAGTGCCGGTGGTGAACAAGCTGCTGGAAGACATGACCAAGGAACTGGACCCGAACGCAGGCAAGGCCGCCGCCCCTGCGAAGAAGTGAGTACGCCGCAATGACCATGCAACAGCGTATCGAACAGCAGCTGGCCACGCTGGCGCCGCAACACCTGCAAGTGCTCAACGAAAGCCACATGCACAGTCGTGGTCAGGAGACCCACTACAAAGCAGTGATCGTCAGCGAGCAGTTTGCCGGGTTGAACAGCGTCAAGCGCCACCAGAAGGTCTATGCCACCATGGGTGAGCTGATGGGTGAGATCCACGCCCTGGCTATCCACACCTACACCGCCGAAGAGTGGGCCAAGGTCGGCGTTGCACCGGCCTCGCCGGTGTGTGCGGGCGGCGGGCACTGAAACCTTTTTGTCGTTCTGGTAGAATTCGCAACGCGCCGCTTGTCGGCGCGTTTTTATTTGTCAATCCGGTCCGCCCCTTACGAGGGCAACCACCTGGAGAATCTGCTTCATGTCCCAAGCCATCGTCGTCGCGGCGCTGTACAAGTTCGTCACCCTGGAAGACTACATCGAGCTGCGCGAGCCGCTGCTGCAAGCCATGCTCGACAACAACGTCAAAGGCACCCTGCTGCTGGCCCACGAGGGCATCAACGGCACCGTGTCGGCCACCCGCGAAGGCATCGACGGCCTGCTGGCCTGGCTGCGCAACGATCCGCGCCTGGTCGATGTCGACCATAAAGAGTCGTACTGCGACGAACAGCCCTTCTACCGCACCAAGGTCAAGCTCAAGAAAGAAATCGTCACCCTCGGCGTGCCGGGCGTAGACCCCAACCAGGCAGTCGGCACCTATGTCGAGCCCAAGGACTGGAACGCCTTGATCAGCGACCCGGAAGTGCTGCTGATCGACACCCGTAACGACTACGAAGTGGCCATCGGTACTTTCAAGGGCGCCATCGACCCGAAGACCGAAACCTTCCGTGAATTCCCGGAGTACATCAAGGCCAACTTCGACCCGAGCAAGCACAAGAAAGTGGCCATGTTCTGCACCGGTGGCATCCGCTGTGAAAAAGCCTCCAGCTACATGCTCGGTGAAGGCTTTGATGCGGTCTATCATCTTAAGGGCGGCATCCTGAAATACTTCGAGGAAGTGCCTCAGGAAGAAAGCCTGTGGGACGGCGACTGCTTCGTCTTCGACAACCGCGTCACGGTGCGCCATGACCTGAGCGAAGGCGAGTACGACCAGTGCCACGCCTGCCGCCACCCGATCAATGCACAGGAGCGTGCGTCCGAGCACTATTCGCCAGGTGTCAGCTGCCCGCATTGCTGGGACACCCTGAGCGAAAAGACCCGGCGCAGTGCCATCGACCGGCAGAAGCAGATCGAGCTGGCCAAGGCCCGCAACCTGCCGCACCCGATCGGTTACAACTACAAAGCCGAGGCCTGATGCATGTCTGCACGCCTGATCTATGTGATGGACCCGATGTGCTCCTGGTGCTGGGGTTTCGCGCCAGTGGCCGCGGCCCTGATCGCCCAGGCGCGTGAGGCAGGCGTTGCCACCCGTCTGGTGCCGGGTGGGCTGCGTACCGGCGGCAGCGCCTTGGACAGCTCCACCCGCAAGTACATCCTCGAACACTGGCAGGCGGTGGCTGAGGCTACCGGCCAGCCGTTCCGCTTCGAGGGTGCCATGCCCGACGGCTTCGTCTACGACACCGAGCCGGCCTGCCGTGCTCTGGTCACAGCCCGTGAGCTGGACGCCGAGCGCGTCTGGCCGCTGCTGGCGCTGATCCAGCGTGCGTTCTACGAGCAAGGCATGGATGTGACCACCGCGCCACAGCTGGTCGAGCTGGCTGAACAGGCCGGCTTCGACCGTGCCGTGTTCGCCGAAACCTTCGCCCGTGCCGACACCCGTGCTGCCACAGCGGCCGACTTCGCCTGGGCGCAGGACCTGGGTATCGCCGGCTTCCCGACCCTGTTGGCCGAGCGCAACGGCCAACTGGCCTTGCTGACCAACGGCTATCAGCCGCTGGAGCGCCTGCAACCCTTGCTCGGCCGTTGGCTGCAGCAGGCTGCCTGTGCTTGATGTGCCTGGGTCACCCGACCCGGTGCCGGGCAAGCCATACAGTGCGGCCGATCGACTGAGCTGGGCGGAAATCCGCCGCCTGGCCCTGCATCACAAGAAAAACCTCTGGTCTGCCAACCTCATCGCTGTGCTGGCGGCATGCTGCAGTGTGCCCATTCCGCTGCTGCTGCCGTTGCTGGTGGATGAGGTGCTGCTCGGCCATGGTGATGCCGCGTTGAAGTGGATGAACCACCTGCTGCCGTCCAGCTGGCAGGTGGCCGCCGGCTACATTGGCCTGATGCTGGCACTCACCCTGTGCCTGCGCCTGGCTGCGCTGGCGTTCAACGTGATTCAGGCCAAGCTGTTCGCCGGCTTGGCCAAGGATATCGTCTACCGCCTGCGCATTCGCCTGATCGAGCGGCTCAAGCGTATTTCGCTGAAGGAATACGAAAGCCTGGGCAGCGGCACGGTGACCACCCACCTGGTCACCGACCTGGACACCCTCGACAAGTTCGTCGGCGAAACCCTCAGCCGCTTCCTGGTGGCCATGCTGACCCTGACCGGCACGGCAGCCATCCTGATCTGGATGCACTGGCAACTGGCCTTGCTGATCTTGCTGTTCAACCCGCTGGTGATCTACTTCACCGTGCAGTTGGGCAAGCGGGTAAAACACCTGAAAAAGCTCGAAAACGACAGCACCGCGCGCTTTACCCAGGCACTGGCGGAAACCCTCGATGCCATCCAGGAAATCCGCGCGGGCAACCGCCAGGGCTATTTCCTTGGCCGGTTGGGCTTGCGTGCCCGTGAGGTGCGCGACTACGCCGTGGACTCTCAATGGAAAAGCGACGCCAGTGGCCGTGCCAGTGGCCTGCTGTTCCAGTTCGGCATCGACATCTTCCGCGCCGCGGCGATGCTTACCGTGTTGTTTTCAGACTTGTCGATCGGCCAGATGCTGGCGGTGTTCAGCTACCTGTGGTTCATGATCGGCCCGGTGGAGCAACTGCTCAACCTGCAATATGCCTATTACGCCGCCGGTGGTGCGCTGAGCCGCCTCAACGAGCTACTGGCGCGTGACGACGAGCCGCAGTACCCCGCCGCCAGCGACCCGTTCGCCGGTCGCCAGACCGTGGGTATCGAAGTGCGCGACCTGCGCTTTGCCTATGCCGACGAGCCGGTGCTGGAGCATCTCGACCTGTCGATTGCCCCAGGCGAGAAGGTGGCGATTGTCGGTGCCAGCGGCGGCGGCAAGAGCACCCTGGTGCAACTGCTGTTGGGCCTTTACAGCGCCCAGGCCGGAACCATCCGCTTCGGCGGGGCCAGCTTGCAGGAAATCGGCCTTGAAACCCTGCGCGAGAACGTCGCGGTGGTGTTGCAGCACCCGTCACTGTTCAACGACAGCGTGCGTGCCAACCTGACCATGGGCCGTGATTGCAGTGACGATGCCTGCTGGCAGGCGCTGCACATTGCTCAACTGGATGCCACCATCGCTGCCTTGCCCCAGGGCCTGGACAGTGTGCTGGGGCGTTCTGGGGTGCGCTTGTCTGGCGGCCAGCGGCAGCGCCTGGCGATTGCCCGCATGGTGCTGGCCGAGCCCAAGGTGGTTATCCTCGACGAGGCCACATCGGCCCTGGATGCCGCCACCGAGTACAACCTGCATCAGGCCCTGGCGCGCTTCCTCAGCGGCCGCACCACGCTGATCATCGCCCACCGGCTTTCGGCGGTGAAGCAGGCTGATCGAGTACTGGTGTTCGATAGTGGGCATGTGGCTGAAGATGGCGACCACCAGCAGCTGATTGCCGAAGGCGGGTTGTATGCCAAGCTGTATGGGCACCTGCAGCAGAGCTGAATTTCAGGATGTACAAATCCCCCGATTCCCTGTCATAAAAATCCCCTCCACAACGATGGCAAATGGCCTACGCTGTGCTTGTCTGGGTTGATTTGCGCCTTATCTGCTCTGTGACAGGGACTCCATGAAGGGACATCGCACTCTAGAAGCGCCAAAGTTGCTCGGTATCACCTGGCCCTTCATCGCCGTTGTGGTCCTCCAGGTGGCGTTGGGCAGCCTCAGCCTTTATACGCTCTCGGCCGTGCGCGCGTATGTCGCGGGCGAAAGCCTGTGGTCCAAGGCGCAGAAAGACGCCATCTACTACCTCAACCTGTACGCTGAAACACGCGACGACAGCACCTACCAGCGTTATCGCCAGGCCATTACCGTACCTCAGGGCGACCATCAGTTGCGCGAGGTGCTCGACCGTCCCAACCCTGATCTGGAGGCCGCGCGCCAGGCAGTGCTGCAAGGGGGCAACCACCCTGACGATGTCGAGCGGATCATCTGGTTCTACCGCAATTTCCGCAACGTCAGCTACATGCAGACGGCCATCGACTACTGGGATGTCGGCGACGATTACCTGGCCAAGCTGGATGTGCTGGCTGGCGAGATGCGCCAGCGCTTGAGCAGTGGCCCGGTTGATGCCGGCACGGTCAGCGACTGGAAGGCGCGTATCGTCACCATCAACGAAGGGGTCACGCCTGCGGCCAAAGCGTTCAGAGATGCCTTGGGCGAAGGCTCGCGCATGTTGCTGCGGGTGCTGCTGATCACTAACCTGCTGACGGCAATGGTGCTGATTACCATTGCCTGGCGCCGATCCAGCAAGCTGCTGGCTCAGCGCCAGGCATTTGCCAGCGCCCTGCAGGAAGAAAAAGAGCGGGCGCAGATCACGTTGCAAGCCATCGGTGATGCGGTGATCACCACCGATGTGGAGGGCAGTATCGGCTACATGAACCCGGCCGCCGAGCAATTGACTCACTGGCAAGCCAGCCAGGCGCTGGGCCTGCCGCTGTCGGCAATGTTCAGCCTGGTTGACGAACAGGCCGAGGAGGAGGGTCGCAGCCTGGTCGAGCAGGTGCTCAGTGGCAGTCTCAAGGGCGGCGCGGAACACGCCAGGTTGATTCAGCGGCTGGACGGCAGCACCGTGTCAATCAACCTGGTCGGTTCGCCTATCGTCAGTGACGGCCAGGTCAGCGGTATCGTACTGGTGCTGCACGACATGACCCAGGAGCGGCAGTACATCGCCAACCTGTCCTGGCAGGCCACCCACGATGCGCTGACTGGGCTGGCCAACCGCCGCGAGTTCGAATACCGCCTGGAGCAGGCGCTCAACGGCCTGGCGCGCCAGGCCGGGCGGCACTCGCTGATGTTCCTCGACCTCGACCAGTTCAAGCTGGTCAACGACACTTGCGGCCATGCGGCTGGCGATGAGCTGTTGCGGCACATTTGCGCCGTACTGCAGTCCGGCCTGCGCGAAGGCGATACCTTGGCGCGGCTGGGTGGCGACGAATTTGGCGTGTTGCTGGAAAACTGCCCGCCCGATCAGGCCGAGCGCATCGCCGAGCAATTGCGCCAGATGGTGCAGAGCCTGCACTTCGTGTGGAAAGGGCGGCCGTTCGTCACCACGGTCAGCATCGGGCTGGTGCACATGGCCCAGGCCCCGGGCACGCTGGAGGCTTCGCTGCGCGCTGCCGACATGGCGTGCTACATGGCCAAGGAGAAGGGGCGCAACCGTGTGCAGGTGTACCATGCCGATGACAGCGAACTGTCCATGCGCTTCGGCGAAATGGCCTGGATCCAGCGCTTGCATGTGGCTTTGGAAGAAAACCGCTTCTGCCTGTATGCCCAGGAAATCGCCCCGCTGAAAAGCTTCGAAGGCCCGGGGCACATCGAGATTCTGCTGCGCCTGCACGACGAAAGCGGCCGTACCATCCTGCCCAGCAGCTTTATCCCGGCGGCCGAACGCTACGGCCTGATGACCGCGCTTGACCGTTGGGTGGTGCGCAATGTGTTTCTGGTCATACGCCAGTGCCTGGACGAAGGGCGCGAAGGGCCGTTGTCGATCTGTGCGATCAACCTGTCGGGGTCGAGCATCGGCGACGACAAGTTTCTCGAATACCTGCAGCGGTTGTTCGTCGAGTACGCCATCCCGCCGCGAATGATCTGCTTTGAAATTACCGAAACCAGTGCCATCGCCAACCTGGGCAGCGCCATCCGTTTCATCAACGAGTTGAAGGGGCTGGGTTGCCGCTTTTCGCTCGATGATTTCTGCGCTGGCATGTCCTCGTTCGCCTATCTCAAGCATTTGCCCGTGGATTACCTGAAGATTGACGGCAGTTTCGTCAAGGACATGCTCGACGACCCGGTCAACCGGGCCATGGTCGAGGTCATCAACCATATCGGCCATGTGATGGGTAAGCGCACCATTGCCGAGTTCGTCGAAACACCCTTGATCGAGCAGGCCTTGCAGGAAATTGGCGTGGATTACGCCCAGGGCTACCTGATCGAACGCCCCCAGGTGTTCACCTGTGACAGTCTGCAGCGCCAACGGATCGCCGCCCGGCCTCTGTTGCAGCGGGCACCTGGCACGTTTCGCTAGCTAGAAATCACAAGGATCAAGGAGCTGAAAGTGATTGATGCATTCGTACGTATCGGGCCTTTGATGGACCCCGCCAGTTACCCCCAATGGGCCCAGCAACTGATTGAAGACTGCCGCGAGAGCAAGCGTCGGGTGGTGGAGCATGAGTTCTATGCGCGTCTGCGCGATGGCCAGCTGAAACAATCGACCATCCGCCAGTACTTGATCGGTGGCTGGCCGGTGGTGGAGCAGTTTTCGCTGTACATGGCGCATAACCTGACCAAGACCCGCTACGGCCGGCACCAGGGCGAGGACATGGCCCGGCGTTGGCTGATGCGCAACATTCGCGTCGAGTTGAACCATGCCGACTACTGGGTGAACTGGTGCCAGGCGCACGGCGTGCACCTGCACGAATTGCAGGCGCAGGAAGTGCCGCCCGAGCTGAACGGCCTGAACGACTGGTGCTGGCGGGTGTGTGCCACCGAGAACCTGGCCATTTCCATGGCGGCGACCAACTATGCCATCGAAGGCGCGACCGGCGAGTGGTCGGCGGTGGTGTGCTCGACCGATACTTACGCGCAAGGCTTCCCGGAAGACCAGCGCAAGCGGGCGATGAAGTGGCTGAAGATGCACGCCCAGTATGACGATGCGCACCCGTGGGAGGCGCTGGAGATCATCTGTACCTTGGCCGGTGAGAACCCGACGCTGGGGCTGCGTACCGAGTTGCGCAGGGCGATTTGCAAGAGTTACGACTGCATGTACCTGTTCCTGGAACGGTGCATGCAGCTGGAAGGGCGCCAGCAGGGGCGTATGCGCCCGGCGTTGGCGGCGGGTTAGGGCCTTGGGGCCGCTGCGCGGCCCATCGCGACGCAAGGCCGCTCCTACAAGAGATCGCGTACCCTTGTAGGAGCGGCCTTGCGTCGCGATGGGCTGCACAGCAGCCCCGGCAGTCTCAAGCCTTACTGGGCGTTGAGCGCTTGCCCGTTGACTGCTTTGCTGTCCGGCCCCATCAGGTACAGATACACCGGCATGATCTCTTCCGGCAGCGGGTTGTTCTGCGGGTTCTCGCTGGGGTAAGCCTGAGCCCGCATCGCCGTACGCGTGGCGCCCGGGTTGATGCTGTTGGAGCGCACCGGCGCCACGCCTTCCAGTTCGTCGGCCAGGGTCTGCATCAGGCCCTCGGTGGCGAACTTCGACACGCCGTAGGCGCCCCAGTAAGCCCGGCCCTTGCGCCCGACGCTGCTGCTGGTGAACACCACCGAGGCGTCTTCCGACAGCTTCAGCAGTGGCAGCAAGGTGCTGGTGAGCATGAAGGTGGCATCGACGTTGATGTGCATCACACGCATGAAGTTGTCGCCCGACAGCTGCTCCAGCGGCGTGCGCGGGCCGATGATCGAGGCATTGTTCAGCAGGCCGTCGAGGCGGCCGAACTGGTCTTCGATCATGACCGCCAGCTCGTCGTACTGGTGGGGCAGGGCGGTTTCCAGGTTGAACGGGATGACCACCGGCTGTGGGTGCCCGGCGGCTTCGATCTGGTCGTAGACCTCGTTCAGGTTGGCCTCGGTCTTGCCCAGCAGCAGCACGGTGGCACCCAGTGCGGCATAGGCCTTGGCAGCAGCAGCACCAATGCCACGGCCGGCGCCGGTCACCAGAATGACCCGGCCTTGCAGCAGGTCGGGGCGGGCGGTGTAGTCGAACATTGTGTATTCCCTGTCTCTAGTTCAGCAGCCGCACAGCGCGCTGTCGATCACTTTGCGCAGCTCCAGCGGGTGGTCCACCACCACGTCGGCGCCCCAGTTGTTCGGGTTGTCCTCTGGATGAATATAGCCGTAGCGCACCGCCGCCGTGCGGGTGCCAGCGTCGCGGCCAGACTCGATGTCGCGCAGGTCGTCGCCGACGAACAGCACGCTGGCCGGGTCCAGGTTCAAGGTTTTGCAGGCCAGGATCAGCGGTTCGGGGTCGGGTTTGCTGTTTTTCACGTGGTCCGGGCAGATCAGCAGTGCCGAGCGTTCGGCCAGGCCCAGTTGCTGCATGATCGGCTCGGCGAAGCGTACCGGCTTGTTGGTGACCACGCCCCACAGCAGGTTGCCTTTTTCGATGTCGGCCAGCAGCTCGGCCATGCCATCGAACAGTTTGCTGTGTACCGCGCAGTCGCGTTGGTAGCGCTCGAGGAACTCCAGGCGCAGGGCCTCGAAGCCTTCGGTTTCCGGGTCCATGGCAAACGTGGCGGCAACCATGGCGCGCGCGCCGCCAGAGATCACGCCGCGGATCAGGTTGTCGTCAACGGCCGGCAGGCCGCGCTCGGCGAGCATGGCCTGGCAAATGGCGATGAAGTCCGGCGCCGTGTCGAGCAAGGTGCCGTCCATGTCGAAGAGTACTGCTCGCAAACGCATGCTTATTCCTCGCGCAGGGTCTGGATCATGTAGTTGACGTCGACGTCGCTGTTGAGCTTGTAGTGCTTGGTCAGCGGGTTGTAGGTGAGGCCGATGATGTCCTTTACCTGCAGGCCGGCATCGCGGCTCCAGGCACCCAGCTCGGACGGGCGGATGAACTTCTTGAAGTCATGGGTGCCGCGCGGCAGCATTTTCAGAATGTATTCGGCGCCGACGATGGCCAGCAGGTAGGCCTTGGGGTTGCGGTTGATGGTGGAGAAGAACACCTGGCCGCCAGGCTTGACCATGCGGTAGCAGGCGCGAATCACCGAAGACGGGTCGGGCACGTGCTCGAGCATTTCAAGGCAGGTGACCACGTCGAACTGTTCAGGCATTTCCTCGGCCAGCGCTTCGGCGGTGATCTGCCGGTATTCCACCTGCACGCCCGACTCCAGCTGATGCAGTTGGGCCACTGCCAGCGGTGCCTCGCCCATGTCGATACCGGTGACCGTGGCGCCGCGCAGGGCCATGGCTTCGCTGAGGATGCCGCCGCCACAGCCTACGTCCAGCACTTTCTTGCCGGCCAGGCTGGCCCGCTCGTCGATCCAGTTGACGCGCAGCGGGTTGATTTCGTGCAGCGGCTTGAACTCGCTTTCGCGGTCCCACCAGCGGTGGGCCAGCGCTTCGAACTTGGCGATTTCGGCGCGGTCGACGTTGCTCATTGAACAGTCCTCTGAAACTTCGCAAAATTGCGCCGGAGTATACCCGAGCGCTCAGCCCCAAGGGTCGCTATAATCGCCGGCTTTTGATATCCGAACGACAGGGAGAGGTGATGCGCGAGCGACTTTTGGCGGCGGAGAAGGTGACCGCGATCCGCTGGCAGGGCGGCGCCTTGCACCTGCTCGACCAGCGTCTGCTGCCGTCGCAAGAGCGCTGGCTGGCCTGCGACAATGTTGCGCAGGTGGCTGCGGCGATCCGCGACATGGTGGTGCGCGGGGCTTCGGCCATCGGCATTGCCGCCGCCTACGGCCTGGTGCTGGCCCTTGAAGAGCGGCTGGCCCAGGGTGGCGATTGGGAGATGGACCTGGAAGAAGACTTTCTCACCCTGGCCGAAGCGCGCCCCACTGCTGCCAACCTGTTCTGGGCGCTGAACCGCATGCGCGAGCGCCTGCTGCGCCTGCGAGCGGACGAAGACGTGCTCGCCGCGCTGGAAGCCGAAGCCGTGGCTATCCATGAAAGCGACCGTGAAGCCAACCTGACCATGTCCCAGCAAGGTATCGAGCTGATCCGTCGCCATCAGGGCAATGCCCAGGCCTTGCTCACCTACGGCAACGCCGGCGCCCTGGCCAGCGGCGGCTTTGGTACCGCACTGGGGGTTATTCGCGCCGGTTACCTGGAGGGCATGGTCGAGCGGGTCTATGCCGGCGAGACCCGTCCCTGGTTGCAAGGCTCGCGCCTGACCGCCTGGGAGCTGGCCAACGAAGGCATCCCGGTGACCCTGTGCGCCGATTCGGCGCTGGCCCACCTGATGAAGACCAAAGGCATCACCTGGGTGGTGGTGGGGGCGGACTGCATTGCCGCCAACGGCGACGTGGCCAGCAAGATCGGCACCTATCAGCTGGCGGTCAGCGCCATGCATCATGGTGTGCGGTTCATGGTGGTAGCGCCGAGCACCAGCATCGACCTGAACCTGGCCACGGGCGAGGATATCCCGTTGGAGGAGCGTGACGCCGACGAGTGGCTGGACTTTGGCGGTGCCCCGGCGGTGCCGGATGTCGAGGTGTTCAACCCGGTATTCGACGTGACCCCGGCCGACCTGATCGATGTGATCGTGACCGAGCGCGGCATCGTCGAGCGCCCGGATACTGCCAAGCTGGCCCAGCTGATTTGCCGTAAGCGGTTGCACTGATGCCTGTATTGCCTGTACCGCCGCGAAGAGGCCGGTACAGGCAATGAAAATTCAAGATTCAAACCCACCTGAGACCACCTGCCACATCTCCCCACCGCCCCCGCCTTTGTGATAACATCCGGCAGTTTCCAGGACCGCCCATCACGGCGGCCTTCATTGCGCAGATCCATGGCACAACTCATTGATTTGTCGTAAGTCGTCGCACCCATATGCGCTGCGGCGGCGAGCTTCGTTCGGCCCTTGATGGAGCTGCGAAGTTTCACCAGAAAAAGGAATCAGGCTTCTCATGGGCGAACTGGCCAAAGAAATCCTCCCGGTCAATATCGAAGACGAACTGAGACAGTCTTACCTCGACTACGCGATGAGCGTGATTGTCGGGCGAGCGCTGCCCGATGCGCGTGACGGCTTGAAGCCCGTGCATCGTCGCGTTCTCTATGCGATGAGCGAACTGGGCAACGACTGGAACAAGCCGTACAAGAAATCCGCCCGTGTGGTCGGTGACGTGATCGGTAAGTACCACCCGCACGGCGACACCGCGGTCTACGACACCATCGTGCGTATGGCCCAGCCGTTCTCGCTGCGCTACCTGCTGGTCGACGGTCAGGGCAACTTCGGTTCGGTGGACGGCGACAACGCCGCGGCTATGCGATACACCGAAGTGCGCATGACCAAGCTGGCCCACGAGCTGCTGGCCGACCTGCACAAGGAAACCGTCGACTGGGTGCCCAACTACGACGGCACCGAGCAGATTCCGGCGGTCATGCCGACCCGTATTCCCAACCTGCTGGTCAACGGCTCCAGCGGTATCGCCGTGGGCATGGCGACCAACATTCCGCCGCACAACCTTGGCGAGGTCATCGACGGCTGCCTGGCGCTGATCGACAACCCGGACGTCACCATTGATGAACTGATGCAGTTCATTCCTGGGCCAGACTTCCCGACTGCCGGCATCATCAACGGTCGCCAGGGCATCATCGAGGCCTATCGCACCGGCCGGGGCCGCATCTACATGCGTGCCCGCTCCGAGATCGAAGACATCGACAAGGTAGGCGGCCGCCAGCAGATCGTCATCACCGAGCTGCCGTACCAGCTGAACAAGGCACGCCTGATCGAAAAGATCGCCGAGCTGGTCAAAGAGAAGAAGATCGAAGGCATTACCGAGCTGCGCGACGAGTCCGACAAGGACGGCATGCGCATCGTCATCGAGCTGCGTCGCGGCGAGGTGCCGGAGGTGGTGCTCAACAACCTCTATCAGCAAACCCAGCTGCAGAGCGTGTTCGGCATCAACGTGGTGGCATTGGTCGATGGCCGTCCGCGCCTGCTCAACCTCAAGGACCTGCTCGAAGCGTTCGTCCGTCACCGCCGTGAAGTGGTGACCCGCCGTACCGTGTTCGAGCTGCGCAAGGCCCGTGAACGTGGCCACATCCTTGAAGGCCAGGCGGTCGCGCTGTCCAACATCGACCCGGTCATTGCCCTGATCAAGGCCTCGCCGACCCCGTCCGAAGCCAAGGAAGCCCTGGTTTCCACGCCGTGGGAATCCAGCGCCGTGCAGGTCATGGTTGAGCGCGCTGGCGCCGACTCCTGCCGCCCAGAGGACCTGCCGGAACAGTACGGGCTGCATGATGGCAAGTACTTCCTGTCGCCTGAGCAGGCTCAGGCCATTCTCGACCTGCGCCTGCACCGCCTGACCGGCCTGGAGCACGAGAAGCTGCTGGCCGAGTACCAGGAAATCCTCGAGCAGATCGGCGAACTGATCCGCATCCTCAGCAGCGCCGAGCGCCTGATGGAAGTGATCCGCGAAGAGCTGGAGGCCATTCGCGCCGAATACGGCGATGCCCGTCGTACCGAAATCCTCAATGCCAGCCACGACCTCAACTACGGCGACATGATCCCGGAAGAAGAGCGCGTGGTCACCATCTCTCACGGTGGTTATGCCAAGACCCAGCCATTGTCCGCTTACCAGGCCCAGCGCCGTGGCGGCAAAGGCAAGTCGGCGACTGGCGTGAAGGACGAGGACTACATCGAGCACCTGCTGGTCGCCAACAGCCACGCCACCCTGTTGCTGTTCTCCAGCAAGGGCAAGGTGTACTGGAAGAAGACCTACGAAATCCCCGAAGCGTCCCGTGCTGCCCGTGGTCGCCCGCTGGTCAACCTGCTGCCGCTGGAGGAGGGTGAGCGCATCACCGCCATGCTGCAGATCGACCTCGAAGCGCTGCAGCAGAACGCCGACCTCGACGAAGAGCTGGAAGAAGCGGATGACACCGTGCTCGAAGGTGAGCTGGTAGAGGCCGAGGAAGTCGACGAAGAAGACGGCGACACTCCGGAGTGGGTGGCGGAGCCGACCGGCGCGTACATCTTCATGGCTACCGCCTCCGGCACCGTCAAGAAGACCCCGCTGGTGCAGTTCGCCCGTCCGCGCTCCAACGGCCTGATCGCCTTGAAGCTCAAGGAAGGCGATACCTTGATTGCAGCGGCCATCACCGACGGCGCCAAAGAAGTCATGATGTTCTCCGACGCCGGCAAGGTCATCCGCTTCGCCGAGAGCGTAGTGCGTGAAATGGGCCGTAACGCGCGTGGTGTGCGCGGCATGAAACTGGGTAAAGGTCAGCGCATCATTTCCATGCTGATCCCCGAGTCGGGCTCGCAGATCCTCACCGCGTCCGAGCGTGGCTTCGGCAAGCGCACCCCGCTGTCCAAGTTCCCGCGTCGCGGCCGTGGTGGCCAGGGTGTGATCGCCATGGGTACCAAGGGGCGCAACGGTCTGCTGATCGGTGCTATCCAGGTGCAGGAAGGCGAGGAGATCATGTTGATCTCCGACCAGGGTACGCTGGTGCGCACCCGGGTTGGCGAGGTATCCAGCCTGAGCCGTAACACCCAGGGCGTTACGCTGATCAAGCTGGCGGCTGATGAGACGCTGGTGGGCCTGGAGCGTATCCAGGAGCCGTCCGAGGACGAACTCGATGATGTGGTCGAGGCGGACGAGGAGGGTGTCGAGGCTGAAGCGCCAGACAACGAAGAAGCTGCTGGCGCCGAAGAGGCCCCGCAAGAGTAAGCAAGCGTAAACCCGAGCGGGGCGACCAAGGTCGCCCCGTTTGACTGATTGCAGCAGGCAACAACGAATTTGTTCTATTTGGCAGAGCGAGAGTGGATGTGAGCAAACGAGCCTTTAACTTCTGCGCAGGCCCTGCCGCGCTTCCTGACGCTGTCCTGCAGCGCGCCCAGGCCGAGATGCTGGACTGGCGTGGCAAGGGCTTGTCGGTGATGGAAATGAGCCATCGCAGCGACGATTACGTGGCCATCGCCGAAAAGGCCGAGCAGGACCTGCGTGACCTGCTGTCCGTCCCCTCCAACTACAAGGTGTTGTTCCTGCAGGGTGGTGCCAGCCAGCAGTTCGCTGAAATCCCGCTGAACCTGCTGCCGGAAAACGGTACCGCCGACTACATCGAAACCGGTATCTGGTCGAAGAAGGCCATCGAGGAAGCGCGCCGCTTTGGCAACGTCAATGTCGCCGCCAGCGCCAAGCCATACGATTACCTGGCCATCCCAGGTCAGAACGAGTGGAGCCTGACCAAGAGCGCGGCCTACGTGCACTATGCGTCCAACGAGACCATTGGCGGCCTGCAGTTTGACTGGGTGCCGGAAACCGGTGACGTGCCGCTGGTCGTCGACATGTCGTCCGACATCCTCTCGCGTCCGATCGATGTGTCGCAGTACGGCCTGATCTACGCCGGCGCGCAGAAGAACATCGGCCCAAGCGGCCTGGTGGTGGTGATCGTCCGTGAAGACCTGCTGGGCCGCGCCCGCAGCAGCTGCCCGACCATGCTCGACTACAAGGTGTCGGCCGACAACGGTTCGATGTACAACACCCCGGCCACCTACTCCTGGTACCTCTCGGGCCTGGTCTTCGAGTGGTTGAAAGAGCAGGGTGGCGTCGACGCCATGGAGCAGCGCAACCGCGCCAAGAAAGAGCGTCTGTATGGCTTCATCGACAACAGCGATTTCTACACCAACCCGATCAGCGTCAATGCTCGTTCGTGGATGAACGTGCCGTTCCGCCTGGCTGATGAGCGCCTGGACAAGGCCTTCCTCGCCGGCGCCGACGCCCGTGGCCTGCTCAATCTCAAGGGCCACCGTTCGGTTGGCGGCATGCGCGCCTCCATCTACAACGCCCTGGGCCTGGAGGCGGTGGACGCGCTGGTGGGCTACATGGCTGAATTCGAGAAGGAGCACGGCTGATGTCCGAACAGGAGCTCAAGGCGCTGCGCGTACGCATCGACAGCCTCGACGAGAAAATCCTCGAGCTGATCAGCGACCGCGCCCGTTGCGCCGAAGAAGTGGCCCGGGTCAAGACCGCCTCGCTGAAAGAAGGCGAGAAGCCGGTGTTCTACCGTCCCGAGCGTGAGGCTGCGGTGCTCAAGCGCGTGATGGAGCGCAACAAGGGCCCGCTGGGCAACGAAGAGATGGCGCGGCTGTTCCGCGAAATCATGTCGTCGTGCCTGGCCCTGGAAGAGCCGCTGAAAGTCGCCTACCTCGGCCCCGAGGGTACGTTCACCCAAGCCGCGGCCATGAAACACTTCGGCCACGCGGTGGTCAGCCGGCCAATGGCGGCCATCGACGAAGTATTCCGTGAAGTGGCGGCCGGTGCCGTCAACTTCGGCGTGGTGCCGGTGGAAAACTCCACCGAAGGTGCGGTCAGCCACACCCTGGACAGCTTCCTCGAGCATGACATGGTGATTTGCGGCGAAGTCGAGCTGCGTATCCACCACCACCTGCTGGTGGGCGAGAACACCAAGACCGACAGCATCACCCGCATCTATTCCCACGCCCAGTCGCTGGCCCAGTGCCGCAAGTGGCTGGACGCGCATTACCCGAACGTTGAGCGCGTGGCCGTGTCGAGCAACGCCGAAGCGGCCAAACGGGTCAAGGGCGAGTGGAACTCGGCGGCGATCGCCGGCGACATGGCGGCCAACCTGTACGGTTTGACCCGCCTGGCCGAGAAAATCGAAGACCGCCCGGACAACTCCACGCGCTTCCTGATGATTGGTAGCCAGGAAGTGCCACCGACCGGTGACGACAAGACCTCGATCATCGTGTCGATGAGCAACAAGCCAGGTGCCCTGCACGAGTTGCTGGTGCCGTTCCACCAGAACGGCATCGACCTGACCCGTATCGAGACCCGCCCGTCGCGCAGCGGCAAGTGGACCTACGTGTTCTTCATCGACTTCGTTGGCCACCACCGCGACCCGCTGATCAAGGCGGTGCTCGAGCAGATCAGCCAGGAGGCTGTGGCGCTGAAGGTGCTGGGCTCTTATCCAAAGGCGGTGCTTTGATTCAAGGTTGCCGGGGCCGCTGCGCGGCCCATCGCGACACAAGGCCGCTCCTACAGGAGTACGCAGTCCCTTGTAGGAGCGGCCTTGTGTCGCGATGGGCTGCAAAGCAGCCCCCTGCGGTCTCACAGGCTGTCCAGATTTCAGAACAGGGTTCGCATCAGTGGTAAATGCAGCAAAAACCAAACCCGCGCCAATCATCAACCGCTTGGTCGTGGTCGGCCTCGGCCTGATCGGAGGCTCGTTCGCCAAGGGCCTGCGTGAAAGCGGCCTGTGCCGGGAAGTGGTCGGGGTCGACCTGGATGCCCCTTCGCGCAAGCAGGCCGTGGCCCTGGGCGTGGTCGACCGCTGCGAAGAAGACCTGGCTGCTGCCTGTGTCGGTGCCGATGTCATCCAGCTGGCCGTGCCAATCCTGGCCATGGAGAAAGTCCTGGCCCGCTTGGCCCGGCTCGACCTGGGTGATGCGATCATCACCGACGTCGGCAGTGCCAAGGGCAACGTCGTTCGTGAGGCGCGCGCCGTTTTCGGGCAGCGCCTGCCACGCTTCGTTCCAGGCCATCCCATCGCCGGCTCCGAGCAAAGCGGGGTAGAGGCCTCAAACGCCACCCTGTTCCGTCGGCACAAGGTGATTCTCACGCCGCTGGTCGAAACCGACCCGGCGGCGCTGGCCTTGGTCGACCGCCTGTGGCGTGCGCTGGATGCCGACGTGGAGCACATGTCGGTCGAGCGCCATGATGAAGTGCTGGCCGCCACCAGTCATCTGCCGCACCTGCTGGCCTTTGGCTTGGTCGATTCGCTGGCCAAGCGCAATGAAAACCTCGAGATCTTCCGGTACGCTGCGGGAGGCTTCCGCGATTTCACAAGAATCGCCGGCAGCGACCCGACCATGTGGCACGACATCTTCCTCGCCAACCGCGACGCTGTCCTGCGCACGCTTGATACATATCGCAGCGATCTCGACGCCTTGCGCGACGCGATCGCTGAAGGGGACGGGCACCAACTGCTGGGTGTATTCACCCGCGCTCGGGTTGCCCGCGAGCATTTCAGTAAAATCCTGGCCCGCCGGGCCTATGTGGACGCTATGAACGCCAACGATCTGATTTTCCTGGCCCAACCGGGTGGCCGCCTGAACGGGCGGATTCGCGTACCGGGCGACAAGTCGATTTCCCACCGCTCGATCATGCTCGGCTCGCTGGCCGAAGGCACTACCGAGGTCGAAGGCTTCCTCGAGGGTGAAGACGCGCTGGCGACCCTGCAGGCATTCCGTGACATGGGTGTGGTCATCGAAGGCCCCAACCATGGTCGAGTGACCATTCATGGTGTCGGCCTGCATGGCCTCAAGCCGCCGCCTGGCCCGCTGTATGTGGGTAACTCCGGTACTTCGATGCGCCTGCTGTCGGGCCTGTTGGCCGGTCAGTCGTTCGACGTGACCATGACGGGCGACGCCTCGCTGTCCAAGCGCCCGATGAACCGTGTGGCCAACCCGCTGCGCGAAATGGGTGCCGTGGTCGAGACCGGTCCGGAAGGCCGCCCGCCGCTGACCATCCGTGGTGGCCACAAGCTCAAGGGGCTGACCTACACGCTGCCGATGGCCAGCGCCCAGGTAAAATCCTGCCTGCTGCTGGCTGGCCTGTACGCCGAAGGCAAGACCACTGTCACCGAGCCTGCGCCTACCCGTGACCACACCGAGCGCATGCTGCGTGGTTTCGGCTATTCGGTCGAAAGCAACGGCCCAGTCGCTTCGCTGCAGTCCGGCGGCAAACTGACCGCTACCCGCATCGAAGTGCCGGCCGACATTTCCTCGGCGGCGTTCTTCCTGGTGGCAGCTTCTATCGCCGAAGGCTCCGAGTTGGTGCTGGAGCACGTTGGCATCAACCCGACCCGTACCGGCGTAATCGACATTCTGCGCCTGATGGGTGGCGACATCACCCTGGAAAACCAGCGTGAAGTCGGCGGCGAGCCAGTGGCCGACCTGCGTGTGCGCGGTGCCCAGCTCAAAGGTATCGATATTCCAGAAGCGTTGGTGCCGCTGGCCATCGACGAATTCCCGGTGCTGTTCGTCGCGGCTGCATGCGCTGAAGGGCGCACAGTGCTACGTGGCGCCGAAGAGCTGCGGGTGAAGGAGTCCGACCGCATCCAGGTCATGGCTGACGGCCTGATCACGCTGGGAATCAAGTGCGAGCCGACCCCGGACGGCATCATCATCGACGGCGGCCAGTTGGGCGGCGGCGAAGTACACGGGCATGGTGACCACCGCATCGCCATGGCCTTCAGCGTGGCCTCGCTGCGCGCCAGTGCGCCGATCCGCATCCACGACTGCGCCAACGTCGCCACCTCGTTCCCCAACTTCCTGGCACTGTGCGCCGAAGTGGGCATCCGCGTGGCGGAAGAGGGCAAGTCGTGAATTTGCTGGCACCGGTCATCACCATCGACGGGCCGAGCGGCTCGGGCAAGGGCACGGTCGCCGGCCTGCTGGCCCGAGAGCTGGGCTGGAAGCTGCTGGATTCTGGCGCGCTTTACCGGTTGCTGGCATTCAATGCCAGCAACCACGGCGTCGACCTGACCAACGAAGAGTTGCTGACCAAGCTTGCCGCCCATCTGGATGTGCAGTTCATCGCCGCCGAGCCCGGTAAGCTGCAACAAATCATCCTCGAGGGTGAGGACGTCAGCAACGTCATCCGTACCGAAACCGTCGGCGCGGGTGCGTCGATGGTGGCCTCGCTGCCGGCCGTGCGTGATGCACTGTTGGTGCGCCAGCGTGAATTCCGCGACGTGCCGGGGCTTATCGCCGACGGCCGCGACATGGGTACCGTGGTGTTTCCGGACGCGCCATTGAAGGTCTTCCTCACCGCCAGTGCGGAGGAGCGCGCACGTCGCCGTTACCTGCAGTTGAAGGGCAAGGGTGAAGATGTTAGTCTGTCGAGTCTGCTGGATGAGATTCGTGCGCGTGATGAGCGCGACACCCAACGTGCAGTGGCCCCGCTGAAGCCAGCGGCCGATGCCATTCAGTTGGACTCTACCGAGTTGTCCATCGAGCAGGTGTTGCAACGTATCAGAAGTGAAATCGCCCAGCGCGATCTCGCCTGATAGCCAGGAAAGCAGGCAGGGGCACCAGTCAACGTCCTGCCGGCTTTCCTTTACTTAAAACGAACCCACATTGTCTGGAATGTGGTTATGGGCGTTTGTTTCGCCCGAATCTACAGGAATTAAAATGAGCGAAAGCTTTGCAGAACTCTTTGAAGAAAGCCTGAAAACCCTCAATCTTCAGCCGGGTGCGATCATCACCGGTATCGTTGTCGACATCGACGGCGACTGGGTTACCGTACACGCTGGCCTGAAGTCCGAGGGCGTCATCCCGCTCGAGCAGTTCTACAACGAAGCTGGCGAGCTGACCATCAAGGTCGGTGACGAAGTGCACGTTGCGCTGGACGCGGTCGAAGACGGCTTTGGCGAAACCAAACTGTCCCGTGAAAAAGCCAAGCGCGCCGAGTGCTGGATTGTTCTGGAAGCAGCTTTCGCCGCCGAAGAAGTGGTCAAGGGCGTTATCAACGGTAAGGTTAAAGGCGGCTTCACTGTCGACGTTAACGGCATCCGTGCGTTCCTGCCGGGCTCCCTGGTTGATGTCCGCCCAGTGCGCGACACCACCCACCTGGAAGGCAAAGAGCTGGAATTCAAGGTCATCAAGCTGGACCAGAAGCGCAACAACGTTGTTGTTTCGCGTCGCAGCGTGCTGGAAGCCGAGAACAGCGCCGAGCGCGAAGCCCTGCTGGAAACCCTGCAGGAAGGCCAGCAAGTCAAGGGTATCGTCAAGAACCTCACCGACTACGGCGCATTCGTGGACCTGGGCGGTATCGACGGCCTGCTGCACATCACCGACATGGCTTGGAAGCGCATCAAGCACCCATCGGAAATCGTTAACGTTGGCGACGAAGTCGACGTACGCGTTCTGAAGTTCGACCGCGAGCGCAACCGCGTATCGCTGGGTCTGAAGCAGATGGGCGAAGATCCGTGGGTAGCTATCACTGCCCGTTACCCAGAAGGTACTCGCGTACAAGCTCGCGTTACCAACCTGACCGACTACGGCTGCTTCGCTGAGCTGGAAGAAGGCGTTGAAGGTCTGGTACACGTTTCCGAAATGGACTGGACCAACAAGAACATCCACCCGTCGAAAGTCGTTCAGGTTGGCGACGAAGTGGAAGTCATGGTTCTGGACATCGACGAAGAGCGTCGTCGTATCTCCCTGGGCATCAAGCAGTGCAAGTCCAACCCATGGGAAGACTTCTCCGGCCAGTTCAACAAGGGTGACAAGATCACCGGTACCATCAAGTCGATCACCGACTTCGGTATCTTCATCGGTCTGGACGGCGGCATCGACGGTCTGGTTCACCTGTCCGACATCTCCTGGAACGAAACCGGCGAAGAAGCCGTACGTCGTTTCAAGAAGGGCGACGAGCTGGAAACCGTCATCCTGTCGGTCGACCCAGAGCGCGAGCGCATCTCCCTGGGCATCAAGCAGTTGGAAGACGATCCGTTCTCCAACTTCGTTGCTGTCAATGACAAGGGCGCTATCGTCAAGGGCATCGTGAAAGAAGTTGACGCCAAAGGCGCCATCGTCACCCTGGCCGACGACATCGAAGCTACTCTGAAAGCTTCCGAAATCAGCCGTGACCGCGTTGAAGACGCGCGTAACGTTCTGAAGGAAGGCGAAGAGATCGAAGCCAAGATCATCAGCGTTGACCGCAAGTCCCGCGTTATCAGCCTGTCGATCAAATCGAAAGACGACGCTGAAGAGCGCGAAGCCATCCAGAGCCTGAAAAACGCTCCGGAAGCGGCTGCCGACACCACCATGGCTGCGCTGCTGCGCGAAGCAATGGCCAAGCAGAACTGAGTTCTGTTTGATCGGTAAAAAGGGCGACCCTCGGGTCGCCCTTTTTTTGTGCCGAAAATGGCTCTAATCGGAGGGGCAGGTCGGTTATGTTGATGTTTGGCGACGTTATGAAAGGTCGTGGGCGTGATAACAATTTCCTGATCATCAGGTTGCTGGCGGCAACTGCGGTGGTGGTTGGGCATTCCTTCGCGCTCTCTTACCTGGAGTGCCTGAGCTGCACTGATCCGGGGATGCAGTTGGGGATGCCGGTGCCGGTGCACAGCCTAGGTGTAGAAGTGTTCTTCATGGTCAGCGGATTTTTGATCGCTGCCAGTGGTGAGAGGAACAGCGTCAAGGATTTCTACCTGGCGCGTGCACTCAGGATTCTGCCCGGTCTGTTGGTGTGTTTGTTCCTCATGGCTTTCGTACTGGGGCCTGTGATTACCTCGCTGCCGCTTGCCGAGTATTTCTCGCAAGGCCAGGTATACAAGTACTTCTATAGCCCACTGCTGATTTTCAAGGATGCCCAGTTCGTGCTGCCTGGAGTGACGTTTACCCCGCGCTTCCAAGGGGTTTCGGTCAATGGCAGTTTGTGGACCATACCGCTTGAAATGCGCATGTACTTGGTTCTCGGGGCGTTGGTGCTTGTGGCCAGGTTTTTCCGTTGGCCGGCATCGGGGCTGACGCTGATGGCGCTGCTGGTCTCGCTGGGGTTGCACACCCTGCATCCTGCCTATGCAGACTACCCGTTCAAGCTGGTGGTGTGTTTCCTGGCGGGCTCGGCGTTCTATTCGTGCAGGGCGATGATTCCGCATGCCGGCTGGCTTTTGCTCTTATGCGCTGGATTGTTCTTATTGAGCAAGGGTGGGCGCTTTGAGGTATTTACCTTCGCCACCCTGACTATTTACGCGACATTGTATTTTGCGTATTGCCCGCAATTGAGGCTGCCTTCTTTGGTGCAGGACTATTCCTACGGGATCTATCTGTATGCATTTCCGATCCAGCAGATTTTGGCGGGAGCGATGCCGTGGGCCGGGCCGTATTGGCTAATGTTGGCCGCAGTGCCGGCTTCTTGGTTGGCAGGGTATGTGTCGTGGCAGCTGGTGGAAAAGCCAGCATTGCTGATGAGAAGGCGCTTTTCGAATGAATGGCCTCGACGGCAATTGGCGTGAGGGTGCGCGCGGGGGTGGCTGGCATGCCCGCGCTGAGTTGGGTCATGGTGAGCCCCTTCTGCTAGACCATTCTTGTAAAACTTCAATCTTGAATTTTTTTATTAAGTCAAGAACCACCCTGTTCAAAACCTTCCCGGCGTGCTACAAACTGGTTAAGCAATGATCTAGCTGCTTGATAACGAAGGGAAAAATATGACGAAGTCGGAGCTGATCGAACGTATTGTCACCCATCAGGGGCTGCTCTCGTCCAAGGACGTGGAGCTGGCCATCAAGACCATGCTTGAGCAGATGTCACAATGCCTGGCCACTGGCGATCGCATCGAAATTCGCGGTTTTGGCAGCTTCTCGCTGCACTATCGCGCACCTCGTGTGGGTCGCAACCCAAAAACCGGCCAGTCGGTCAGCCTCGAAGGTAAATTCGTGCCGCACTTCAAGCCCGGCAAAGAGCTGCGTGATCGGGTCAATGAAGAAGACGAGGCTGAAGCCTGATCAACCAAGGAGGAATCTGATGCGTAACCTCAAGCGCGCCCTGGCGGCGGTATTCGTGCTGCTGTTGGCGGCTGTGGTGCTGTTCTTCGTGCTGGAGAACCAGCAGGCCGTGTCGTTGGTTCTGTTCGGTTGGGCCGCGCCGGCCATGCCGGTAGCCGTACTGGTACTGGCAGCTTTGGTCATTGGTCTGGCGGTAGGGCCATTGCTGGGGGCTTATGGTGTGCAGCGCAGCAAGCGCAAAATCAGGGCCTCTGCGCGACAGGCGGCACTAAGCGGAAATTAAGGAAATTTCCTACACCTGCTTAGGAAACTTTCACCTATGCATACATCGGTTGACATGGAGTAATAGCGCACTTCATTTTCGGCCCAGGCGAGTGTGCGCAGCATGGAATATCCCAGCCTTTCCCATCACGGTGGTACCCGCGGCGTCACCGGGTCTTGCCACCAGTTGCACGTCGATCCGTCAACCAGCCTGTTGATCGACTGCGGCCTGGAGCAGGGAAGCGAAGCGGCGCCGGGTGCGGAAAGCGCGGCGCTCGGCTTCGACATTCAGGGTATCCGGGCTCTGGTTATCACCCACGTACATCTCGACCACGTTGGTCGAATCCCGGCGCTGCTTGCCGCCGGCTATCGCGGCCCCATCCTGTGTAGCGAGCCCTCAGCCCGGCTGCTGCCGTTGGTGCTGGAAGATGCCTACAAACTGACCATCAGCAGTGAGCCTGCGCAGGTGGCGCGGTATATCGATTTTATTCGTGACCTTATTGTGCCGCTGCCGTTCGAGCAGTGGCACACGTTGGTTGAGCATCCCGGCCTTGGCTGCCGCATTCGCTTGCAGCGCGCAGGCCATCTGTTGGGCTCGGCTTATGTCGAGTGCGACATGCAGCATGGGCAATCCAACAGCCGTTATGTGTTCTCCGGCGACCTGGGTGCGTGTGGCAACCCCTTGCTGCGTCCGGTTCAGCCACCAGAGCGTGCTGATGTGCTCGTACTGGAAAGTACCTATGGCGACCGCCTGCATTCGCATGTCGACGACCGTAGGCGGCGGCTGGAAGATGCCATTGATCGCGCCCTCGCCGACAAGGGCACTATTCTGATCCCTGCATTCAGTCTTGGTCGCACTCAAGAAGTGCTGTTTGAGCTGGAAGATATCCTGCACCGCAAGGCACTACTGGGCGCAGCCGGTCCAGCCCCTGAGGGTGAGCCGATCGACTGGTCCCAGTTGCCCATCATCCTCGACTCGCCTCTGGCTCAGCGCATCACCAGCGTTTACCGGGAGCTGCACGAATACTGGAATGACGAGGCCAGGGCGCGTGTTGCTGAAGGGCGTGATCCGCTCGGCTTCAGTCAGCTGATCAGCGTGGATACCCATGCTCGCCACCAGCAGGTGGTCAACTACCTCAAGAGTACCGGTCGCCCGGCGATTGTGATTGCCGGCAATGGCATGTGCTCGGGTGGGCGTATCGTCAATTACCTCAAGGCCATGCTGGCAGATCCGCGGCATGAGGTGATGTTTGTGGGCTATCAGGCCAAGGGTACGCCGGGGGCGGTGATACAGGCTAGCGAAGGGGCGGAAGGGTTTGTGCAGGTTGATCTGGATGGGCGGATGTATGAGGTGCGCGCAAAAATAGTAACTTTACCGGGGTACAGTGGCCATGCGGATCAGGAGGGTTTGGTGAGTTTCGCGTTTGACGGTACTCATGCGTCCCGGAAAATTGTCCTGGTTCATGGAGAGGCGCGGGCGAAGATGGTCTTGGCCCAGGCGCTCGTCAGGCGCAGTGTTCAGGACGGAATAGAGGTCGACGTCATGGTTGCCTCTTAGCAGGTCGCGGGTCGCAGGCCGTCGGTTCGCGGAGCTGCGGTGGAACTTTGTAGGCGGTGTCTTCCTCTTAGGTCGGATTAGTGCTAAAGCTGTAAGCCGTTTCGTGCGGTTTGCGGTGGAGTAGCAAATTGCCGCTACGCTGAGGTTCGGCAGATCCTGATGACGGATCTGTCGGAGCCAAGGCTTAGCCTTGCTAGCACAGGAATCATGCAAGTGATCGGATCTGAGGAAAAACAGAATAAATGCGAAATGAACGTAGCCGTGAAGTCGGAAATGATGACCTTGATGTCCTCGAGCTCTGGGATGTGCTGTGGAACCGCAAGCTGCTTATCTTGTCGAGTATCGCTTTAGTTACCGTAGCTGCGTTTGTATATGTTTCGCTCAAGACGCCTTTGTACGAAGCAAAGTCTTTTATCCTTCCTCCCACAAAAAATGACATTGCACAGCTTAATTACGGGCGTACCGAGGCCAGCGGTCTCGAGATATTCACGCCTAAGGACGTTTACGAGATCTACCTCCGTTCCCTGCAGTCCGAATCACTGCGGCGCCAGTTTTTCCGTACCGTCTATTTGCCTAATCTTCCTGAGGCTGCTCGCCAAGGTTCTCAGGATGCACTTTATGATCAGTTTGGCAAGGTATTGACTGTAGACCCTGTGGCAGGAGACAGTGCCGGGCGCATTCTAGTCAGGGCGTTGAGCGACGACCCTGACATGAGCGTGAAGTGGGTAACGCGGTTTTCGGAAATGGCCAGCGACCGCGCAAAAAAAACGCTGGTGGAAGATGCTGATACGGAAGTGAAAGTGCTGGTAAAAAACCTGGAGCAACAGGTTCGGAGTGCGAGGGACGCGGCACACAGGCAACGTGAAGACCAGATTGTTCGTTTGGAAGAGGCACTGAAAGTTGCCAGGGCAGTTAGCCTGAGCAAGCCACCCATCATTGCCAATGGGTTAAACGCTGAAGTGTCTGGCAGCATGCAGGGTGCATTGACTTATATGCGGGGCAGTCAGGCGCTGGAGGCCGAGCTTGCGAACCTTCGTGCAAGGGAGTCCGATGACCCTTTCGTCGCCGATTTACGTGAGGTTCAGGAGAAGCTCGATTTTTATCGCAACCTGACGCTGAATGCTGCTGTTATTGAGGTGTTTCAACAGGATGGAGCCATTGAAGTCCCAGATAGCCCAGTCCGGCTACGCAAGCTTCTGATTGTTATGGGGGGCGCGTTCGCGGGGCTGGTGCTTGGCGTCCTGCTGGCTTCGTTTACTCATCTGGTTTCTGCTGAAAGGATGCGCCGCCTCAAGCGTGCCTGAGTTTCCAGATATCAGGCCTGCCCGAGGCAGGATATGTTGAACTGTATTAGTGAATTTTAAAAAGAGGCTGGTTGCGTGAAGCTCATAGAAACAAATATTTCGGACGTTGTAGTGTTTGAGCCCACTGTTTACGAGGACGACAGGGGTTGGTTCTATGAGTCTTACAGTGAGCCAAAATTCCATGCGTTGCTTAGTGTGCAAGGCATAACCCTTCCACCCTCTTTTGTTCAGGAAAATTGCTCGCTGTCCAAAAAGGGAGTTATGCGCGGGCTGCACTATCAGCTTTATCCGTTTGCCCAGGGTAAGTTGGTGAGTGTGGTTCAGGGGGCAGTATTCGATGTAGCTGTGGATATTCGCGAAGGTTCAGCTACCTTCGGCCAGTGGGTAGGAATGGAGCTGTCCGCAGCCAACCGCAAGATGATGTGGGTGCCAGAAGGATTTGCCCACGGTTTTATTGCGTTGGAGGATGACACTGTTTTCCAGTACCGGACTACCAATGTGTACTCCAAAGAGCATGAGCGCAGTATTGCCTGGAATGACCCAGATCTGGCGATCGAATGGCCGCAAGTGGAAGGGTTGTTGATCAGTGACAAGGATGCAGTAGCACCTACGCTTGGCGAGGCAGATCTGCCGCCCCTGATTCTTAGGGGGCAGACAGAGGACCTGGAGCTTCCAATTATCGGTGACGACCGCGGCAGCCTGATCAGCATAGAGAAAGCGCTGAACATTCCATTTGCGATCCGCCGCGTTTATTACATTTTTGGTACAAGACCAGGTGTCAGCCGGGGGTTTCACGCTCATCGAGATCTCCAGCAACTGATCATCTGCTTAGCCGGCAGTTGCCGTATGACATTGGATGACGGGAGCGGTCGAGTTGATCATTTGCTTGATGCGCCACACAAAGCCTTGCTCATCAAGAACATGGTCTGGCGGGAAATGCATGACTTCAGCGAGGATTGCGTGCTGATGGTCATTGCCAGTGAGACTTACGACGAGCGCGATTATATTCGCGGTTATGACGACTTCAAGAGGTTGGTCGCACATGACTAGTATTCATGCGTTGGCCGATGTGCAAACCGATGCCATCGGGGAAAAAACCAGAATCTGGCAATACGCGGTCATCCTCAAGGGGGCAAAGATTGGCAGCAACTGCAATATTTGCGCCCATACCCTGATCGAGGGCGACGTGGTGTTGGGGGATAATGTCACTGTAAAAAGTGGTGTGTTTCTCTGGGAAGGGCTGGTGATAGAGGACAATGTCTTTATAGGCCCTAATGCTACATTCACCAATGACAGGGTACCGCGCTCCAAGTGCTACCCCGAAGCTTATGAAGTTACGGTGCTGAAAGAGGGGTGCAGCATCGGGGCCAATGCGACATTGCTCCCGGGCGTCACAATTGGGCGTCATGCCATGGTAGGTGCTGGTGCCGTCGTGACCAAGGATGTACCCGACTACTGCGTGGTAGTGGGTAATCCTGCAAAAATAATAAGGGAGCTAGAGCATGGTTGATTTTCTGAATCTCAAGGCCGTTAATAAACAATATCGTGAAGAGTTGCTGCAGGCATGTGCCGATGTCATCGATTCTGGCTGGTACATCGGCGGTAACGCACTGGCGCGCTTTGAAAGCAACTTTTCCGCTTATTGCGGTACTGCCTATTGTATTGGCGTAGCAAACGGCCTTGATGCACTGACGCTGACCCTGACTGCCTGGAAACAACTTGGGCGAATCAAGCAGGGGGATGAGGTTATCGTCCCGGCCAACACCTACATTGCCAGCATTCTGGCAATTACTGCCAGTGGGTTGGAGCCTGTGTTTGTCGAACCAGATGCTGCAACGTTCAATATCGACGAATCCCTCATTCGCCGGGCGATCACCGACAGAACGCGTGTCATCTTGCCTGTTCACTTGTATGGGCAGATTGCTGATATGAAAGCAATCAACGAAATTTCCACCGAGTACGGATTGCTCGTGCTCGAAGACTCGGCCCAGGCACACGGTGCCTCCATTGATGGCAAGCGTGCGGGGAGTTGGGGAGATGCCTCGGGTTTCAGCTTCTATCCAGGTAAGAATCTGGGAGCGCTGGGCGATGCAGGGGCTATCACGACCTCGGACCCCGAATTGGCGGAAGTGCTGAGGGCTCTCAGAAACTACGGCTCCCACGAAAAATACAAGAACTTGTACGTAGGTGTGAACAGTCGGCTGGATGAAATCCAGGCTGCAATGCTGGACGTGAAGCTCAAGCATCTTGACGACGAGATCGCCAGGCGTCGGCATATCGCTGCGCGTTATCGTGCTGGTATTCACAATCCGCATATTGCCCAGCCGCAGGTTGCATCTGCCGAAGGGCATGTCTGGCATCTGTATGTTGCCCGTACGGCATACAGGAGCGAGCTGCAGCAGCACCTGCGAGAGCAGGGCGTGCAGACACTGGTCCACTATCCGATCCCTCCTCACAAGCAGCAGGCCTACAGCCAGTACCATGGTTTGAATCTGCCGCTTACGGAAAGGATTCATGACAAGGTAATCAGCCTGCCTGTAGACCCTACCATGAGCGAAGCGGATATCCAGACGGTCATTGATGCCTGCAACAGCTTTACTGTATCCGGGCATTAATTAATGACGTTGATCAAGACCAGTTTGCTGAATGCTATTGCTGTTTTTGTAAAGATGGCGACATTGCTGGGGCTTAACAAAGTGCTGGCCCTTTATGTAGGGCCAGCGGGATACGCTGCTATCGGGCAGCTGCAAAATGCCGTGACTATGTTCACCACTCTGGCCAGTGGTGCTGTCAGCACCGGCGTTACCAAGTACACGGCGGAGTTTGCGGATGAACCGGTTGAGCAACGCAAGATCTGGCGTACCGCCGGCACGCTGTCACTGCTGATCTCGGCGGTGCTGGCCGTGCTGATTGTGGTTTTGCAGGCACCTTTGGCAGGCTGGTTTTTCAATGACGAAACGCTTGCACCTGTACTGGTGTGGTTTGCCTGCACCTTGGTGTTCTTTGCGTTCAACTCACTGCTGCTCGGCATCCTGAACGGCAAGAAGGATGTGCAGCGCTATGTACTCGCCAACATTCTTGGCAGCCTGATATCGCTGGCAGTGACCTGTGCGTTGACAGTAAAGCTGGGGCTGTACGGAGCGTTGGTTTCGCTGGCGGTCTACCAGTCATTGAGCTTTATGGCCACACTTGTCATTTGCATGCGAACGCAATGGTTCCGCATCACCGACTTCATCGGGGAGCTGGACAAGCAGTCGCTGTCCAGGCTTGGCAAGTTTGCCTTGATGGCTGTGGTGACAGCGTGCTCGATACCCGTGTGCCATGTGTTCATCCGTGACTATCTGGGCACGGAATTCGGGTGGGATCATGCAGGTTATTGGGAGGCCATGTGGCGTCTGAGCACGGCCTACCTCATGCTGATCACCACAACACTGGCCGTCTATTACCTGCCAAGGCTTTCCGAGCTTTCTGATGCAGGTGAGCTGCGTAGGGAAATCATACAGGGGTATAAGCTGATCCTGCCTTTGACTGTCTCCGCTGGCCTGGTCATATATCTGCTCAGGGATTTCATCATTCACGTGCTGTTCTCTGAGTCCTTTCTGCCCATGCGTGAACTGTTCGCATGGCAGATGGTCGGAGACAGCTTGAAGGTAGTGAGTTGGTTGATGGCCTACCTGATGCTAGGCAAGGCGCTTACTCGGTTGTATCTGGTGACAGAGATTCTTTCGACGCTCTCGCTGTACGCATTGACGGTTTATTTAACCCAGTTGTGGGGATATGAAAAGGTTACCCTTGCCTACGCTGTTAACTACCTGCTGTACGGAATAGTCATGTATCTTGCGGTGTTCCGCCGTTTGCACACCATTGTTGGGAATACGGCGCGGAGCTGAGTAATGATGAAGGACGTCATCGAACAGTTACACGGACGCATTCTTGACGGCGAACCTGACCAAGCCCTGATACAGGCGCAGGTTTATGGCGCACTGCTGTGGGCGGTGGATCTGGGTATCTATGATGCTGCAACACTGGAGCGCCACCTGGTCGCCCAGTGCGCCAGCCAGGTCACGGTACCGGCTGCCAGCGGCAAATCGCGGGGTTGCCTGCATGTGGTCAGCGAGCCCTACCTGCAAGGCGGGCACACCCGACTGATGGAGCGCCTGGCGCACATGCACCAAGAGCCTGTGGACCTGCTGGTTGCACGCAGCGCTAAACCCCAGGTGCTCGAACGGCTGGCCGGCTATTTTGCCCATATCGAAGTGGCGCATGGCGATGACCCGTGCGCCCGGCTGCAATCCATTGTCGACACCCTAGCCCAATACGACAAGGTGGTGCTGCATATCCATCCGGACGACATAATCACCACCGTTGCTTGTGGCCTGCTGAAACAGCAGCGTGGCGCTGCGGTGACGGTGTATTTTGTCAACCACGCGGACCATGTGTTCAGCTTTGGTGCTTCGGTGGCCGATGTGTACTTCGAGATCAGCGCCTACGGGCATCACCTGGACAAGAATAAGCACCTCACCTGCCAAAAGAGCTTCCTGGCGATCCCGATTGAAACCAGCGGAGCAAAGGTGCCGGACGCTGTGCCTGCGCATGAGCGGATCAAGGTGTTCAGCGCAGCCTCTGCCGCCAAGTACAAGCCCCATGGCGGGCTGGACATGCGCCCATCGATTAAGGCCATTCTTGACAGGTTCCCGAGCGCCGAGTGCTGGATCATTGGTGCCAACCCACTGACCAACACTTGGTGGTGGACAGTGAAACTGCGTTACCCCAGACGTTTTTTCATTCGCCGCCACCTGCCGTACAAGGACTACCTGGCCTTTGCGGAAAAAGCCGACTTCTACCTGGACAGCTACCCGATACCTGGCGGTACGGCGTTCGCCGAGCAATTGCTCAAGGGCCGGCGTTGTGTTGGGCTGGTTGCGCCGATTCAGGGCTATTCCCCTGCAGACAGCCTGAAGGTGGCCAGCGTCGACCAGTTGCTGGCCAGCATCGAGCAACCGCAGCCCAGCGCAGCGGTGGTCGAAGCCGTGCAACAGGTGAACTCGGTGGAAGCGGTGAAAGCGCGCTACCTGGCCTGCATCGAACGGGGTGAATACAGCGAAAACCAGCTGACGGCCATGCTGCCGTGGTCGGGCAATCTCGATTTCATGAAACCGACAGGTAAGGTCACTAGCATGATCCCTGCGGATGTTTTCGACGCCCTGTGCCGTATGGACACAAACCTGGCGTTGCGAACGCTGCTTTCCTACGCCTGGGTGCCGCGCATCAAGATCCTGATCAAGGTCACGCTGTTGCGGCTGGCCAGGTTTGCTAGAGCGCGAGGGTGAGTGTGATCAAGATCTTTATCGGCGTGCTGTTCTGCCTGCTTTTCTTGAGCGATTACATCGTCCTGACATTGGGGCTGGGCAGCGCCTTTGCCGGCTGGCGTGAAATGATCAGCCTGTTGCTGGTCATGTGGCTCTTACTGCGTGCCCTGGCCAGCATCACTGCGCGTGGCATGGTTAACCTCGAAGTCGGCCGGTCGTTGCTGATTGTGCTGTTCTTCGCCTTCCTGTACCTGCTGTTTGGCGACTTAAGTGCGGGATCGGTGCGTATGTTCCGTGCACTGGCCGTGCCGGTGTTTGTCGGCATGGCTGTGGCCATCTGGGCGCAGGCGGTGTCGACCGAGAAAAAGCTGCGCCATGTGTACTGGTCGGTGTTGGCCATGAGCGTACTCACCGGCCTGTATGCACTGTACCAGTACCTGACCATCGCCTCGGTCGAGCAGTTCTGGTACTGGCCGTTGCTAAGCGCCAAAGGCTACGAGCTACAGCCCTATAACTCGATGCGTGACGGGCTGCCGCGGATTTCCGGTTTTTTCACCGGCACGCTGGAGTTTTCCGCTGTCATCCTGAACACCGCCGCCATGACGCTGGCTGTGTTGCTCAGCGGGCGCGATTGGTCGCTTACCCGGCGTCTGCTATTGAGCGCTGCGTTTTTGCTGCTGTGTGTGTTGATCGCAATTGGTTCGGTGCGTACGGCCATGATCGGCCTGGTGTGTATCTGCGCGATGCTGGTGGTGACCAGGGTGCTGCGTACGGCCTGGCTGATTTCGCTGCTGGGTTACCTGCAGTTCTTTGGCTTGACCATGGCGATCTTCGCCTACCTGTCGATGGGCTACACCCAGGATTTGTCCGCACTGGACCGTGAGCGCCAGTGGTTGCATATGTACCAGGTGCTGAATGCGCACCCGATGGGCTATGGCTTCGGCTCGGTAGGGCCAGGCCAGCCGTACTGGTTCGACTCGTTCTGGCTCAACCTGCTGGCCACCTGCGGATGGGTCGGGGCGCTGATCATGGCGGGGTTGATTCTTTGGTATCACAAGCTGGTGACGATCATCGTTCGGGACAGGCCGCATGCCAGCGCGTGGAAAAACGGCTTGGGCAACTTCGTGATTGCCAGCTACCCGTTCTTCCTGAGCTCGTTCTTTTTCCAGTCCTATACGAACAGCGTGGTCCTTTACATATTCGCGATCGTGGTGATGGTGATCATTGGTGAAAACAGAAGAACAAAAGTTGAGCTTGGCAGTACTGATCGTTCTGTATCGGAAAACTAGCCAGGACTCGATTGCCCTGCAGTCGCTGCTTGCACAGCAGGCATTGCTGCATGAAGAGGGTATCGACCTGCAACTGTACGTCTGGAACAACTCGCCTGGCGTGGCGCAGCCGTGCCCGGGTGTGCGTTGGTACGAGGCGCACAATCAACGCTTGTCGGTGATCTACAACCAGGTCGCCGCAGAGGCGTTCGCTGCTGGCGTCGAGCTTTTCATGATCTCGGACGACGATACCAACTATTCGGACGTTCGCCTGTCCAGCTGCCTGGCGCAGATCGGCCAGGTGCGCAGTGCGCCAGACGGCGATCAGGTAGGCGTGTTCATGCCCCGCTTGGTCAGCCATGGGCAACTGGTGAGCCCCGGCCAGCGCTGGCTGTTCATGGGCCGCCTTACCCCCGATGTGGCCCCCGGCCTGGTGGCCTCGAAAAACCTGCTTGGCATCAACAGCGGGCTGATTTTCACTCGCCAGTGCTTCCAGCGCATGAAACCGTTCTACGACGAGCGGCT
Organism: Pseudomonas sp. LFS074; assembly: GCF_047978165.1. NCBI lineage: Bacteria > Pseudomonadati > Pseudomonadota > Gammaproteobacteria > Pseudomonadales > Pseudomonadaceae > Pseudomonas > Pseudomonas sp. LFS074. The sequence continues at coordinate 1,469,882 of NZ_JBFPFV010000001.1, forward strand.
GCGCTTCTATGCCACCGACACCGACTTTTTCATCCGCTACGAAGGCTATTACTCCAAGGCCTGCGTACTGGATGTGGAAATTGCCCACGACCTGTCCGAGCACAGCGCCGATACCCCTGAGCGCGCGTTGTTCCGCTTTGAAGAAATGATTCACGGTTTGCGCATCAGCTTTCATTCCCACAGCCTGCTGCAGCGCGGCCTGCTTGACCTGTATCTGGTCTACGCCGCTATCCGCAAGGCGGTTGCCTACCGCAGCCCGGCCTTCGTCAAAGCCTTGTTTACCCAGGTGAGGGCCGTGAAATGATGCATGCCTTGCTCGAAAAACTGGTGTTGCTGGTCAAGAAGCGCCCAATGGTAATCGACCGGCGGATCTCGTCGGGCTACCTGCTTGGGCTGATCGTGAGCAAGCTGCTGATGGCCTGTCGCGGGGTGATTCGCCTGCGCCGGCGGCGGTTGGCGTTCATCGGCTCGGGGGTAACCCTGAAGGAAGTAAGCAAGATCGACTACGGCCCCGGGCTGGTGATCGATCAAGGCTGCTTTGTGGATGCGTTGTCCAATGACGGCATACGCTTCGGCACCGCCGTGTCACTGAACAAGCACATCATCATCGAATGCACCGGCAGCCTGGCCAACATCGGCAAGGGCCTGGTGATTGGCGACAACGTCGGCCTGGGTGCCGGTTGCTTCCTGGGTTGCGCCGGCGGCATCGAGATTGGCAGCGATACCATCATCGGCAACTTTGTCAGCTTTCACTCGGAAAACCACAACTTCGAAGACCCGCTGCAACCCATCCGCCTGCAAGGCGTAACCCGCCAGGGCATCAGGATTGGCCGCAACTGCTGGCTCGGTGCCAAGGTAACCGTGCTTGATGGCGCGGTGATCGAAGACGGTTGCGTGTTTGCTGCAGGGGCGGTGGTAGCTGCGGGTGTTTACCGCAAGAACTCGATTTATGGCGGTGTGCCGGCCAAGTTCATCAAGGCGCGGGTTGCTGAAGAAGGGGCGGCATGAAAACGTTGCACTTTGTCCATCTACTGAATGACTACAGTGGTAGCCCCCGGGTTCTGAACCAGACTATTACCGCACTTCAGCAAAGTGGCGCCGATTGCACGCTGCATGTAGGCAGCAGTGGCCACGGCGTGCTCGACGAATTGCAGGTTCGCACCTGCAAGTTTGCATACAAGCGTTTCGACAACCGCTGGCTGACCTTGCTGGCCTATGCCGGCTCTCAGGTGGCGTTGTTCTTCAGCATGCTGCGCCGCGTGCAACCAGGGCACGTGGTGTTGATCAACACCATGCTGCCCTTTGGCGCCGCCCTGGCTGCACGCTTGCGCGGTGCCAAGGTGGTGTACCACGTGCACGAAACCTCCATTCGGCCAGCGCTGTTGAAGGCGTTCTTGCGCCGGGTGATAGCCGGCTGTGCCAGCAAGGTGGTCTACGTGTCGAAGTACCTGCAGGTGCAAGAGGGTGTGGCCGGGGTGCCAGCAGTGACTGTGTATAACGGCCTGGCCGAGGGCTTTCAACAGCAGGCGATGGCCACGCCGTACCAACACTTGCATGCCGGCCGTTTCAATGTGCTGATGCTGGCGTCGTTGAAGGGTTACAAAGGGGTGGACGAGTTTGTCGCCCTGGCCACAGCGCTGGCTGGCGACCCGCTGCTGAAATTTACCCTGGTACTCAACGCCAGCCCGCAGGAAGTGGATAGCTACTTCGCAGGCAAGGCGCTGCCGGCAAACCTGGTGCTCAGCCCGGCCAGCGCAGATGTTGCGAAGTTTTACCGCGAGGCCAGCCTGGTGCTGAACCTGTCCCATGTGGATGGCTGGGTGGAAACCTTTGGCCTGACCATTCTCGAGGCCATGGCATTCGGCATTCCCACCATCGTGCCCCCGGTAGGCGGCCCGGTCGAACTGGTCAGCGATGGGGTAGAGGGTTACCAGATCGATTCGAAGCACCACCAACAGTTGCTGCGCACGGTTGCGCGCCTGTCGCAGGACCCACAGGCGTGCCAGGCATTGTCCGAGCACGCACGCATGAAAGCGAGTGAGTTTTCCACCGCCAACTTCCAGAAAAATATCGTGATGGTGTTTGATGACCTATAAGATTGCAGTGATTGGTACGGTAGGTTTGCCCGCTCAATACGGTGGTTGGGAAACATTGACCGAACAATTGGTGCGCAACCTGCCCAGTGACTGTGAACTCACCGTGTATTGCAGCGCACCGCATTACCCCCAGCGCCCGAAGTTTTTTGAACGTGCCCGTCTGGTTTACCTGAACCTCAAGGCCAATGGCGTGCAAAGCATTCCGTACGACGTGCTGAGCATGCTGCACGCGTACCGCAAGCATGACCTGATGCTGATCCTGGGGGTTTCCGGCTGCATCGCCTTGCCATTCATGCGTCTACTGACGCGCAAGCCGATCGTGGTGAACATCGACGGCTATGAATGGAAGCGCGCCAAGTGGTCCAACTTCGCCCGCTGGTTCCTGAAACTTTCCGAAGCAGTGGCGGTGCGCTTTGCTCACGCTGTCATCACCGACAACAAGGTGTTGCAGGAATACGTGACCGCCGAATACAACAAGCCCAGCGAATTGATTGCCTACGGTGGTGACCAGGCCCGAGCCGGCGAGCCGAGCGTGCAAGCCCGTCAAGCGTACCCGTTCCTTGCTGCACCTTACGCCTTCACGGTGTGCCGCATCGAGCCGGAGAACAACATCCATGTCATTCTCGAGGCCTTTGCCGGGTCTGGCATGCCGTTGGCGATTATCGGCAACTGGAACCACAGCGAATACGGGGTGCAACTGCGCAAGCAGTATGAAGGGGTGAGCAACATTCACCTGCTGGACCCGATCTACGATGTGGAGCAATTGAGCCCGCTGCGCAGCAATGCCACGGTGTACCTGCATGGCCACAGCGCCGGCGGTACCAACCCTTCGCTGGTGGAAGCCATGTGGTTGGGCCTTCCGGTGGTGGCCTTTGATGTGTCGTTCAACCGCGCCACCACCGAAGACCAGGCCCTGTACTTTGCCGACAGCGCCTCGCTGCGCAACCATGTGCAGGCGCTGCTGGGCGATGCCGAGGCGCGTGCAAACCTGTCGACGCGCCTGCATGAAATTGCCAACCGCCGTTATCGCTGGTCGGTGGTGGCGGAGCAGTACCGCAGTGTGTTCATCCGCCTGCTGGGTAATCGTTGATGGTCGAGCAAGGCATTCTGGTCACAGGCGGCAGTGGTTTCGTCGGCACGGTGCTGCTGCAGCGGCTAGCCCGCGACGCCCGCTGGGCGCCGCGGGCGTTGGTGCGCAAGCTGCCCGGCCAGCGGCTGGCCGGTGTCGACTACCAGCCCTTCAGGGAACTCGCGGCGGTGGATGTGGCATCCGGCCATTTCGAGCAAGTGGACACCGTGATTCACCTGGCCTCGCGCGTGCATGTGATGCGGGAAACCGCAACCGACCCATTGGCCGAGTTCCGTCGGGTAAACGTTGAAGGCACCTTGAGCCTGGCCCGGGCAGCTGCCCAGGCCGGCGTGCGGCGCTTCATTTTTGTCAGCTCGGTGAAGGTGAACGGTGAAACCACCGACGGCCGCCAGCCTTTTTCGGCCGACGAAGCCCCTGCGCCATCAGACCCCTACGGTATTTCCAAGCGTGAAGCCGAAGATGGCCTGCGCCAACTGGCAGCGCAAACCGGGCTGGAAGTGGTAATCGTGCGCCCGGTTCTGGTGTATGGCCCAGGCGTAAAAGCCAATTTCCGCAGCATGATGAACTGGCTGAGCAAAGGCGTGCCGCTGCCATTCGGCGCCATTCACAACAAGCGCAGCCTGGTGGCGTTGGATAACCTGGTGGACCTGCTGCTTACCTGTATCGATCACCCGGCAGCGGCCAACCAGACGTTCATGGCCAGCGATGGCCACGACCTGTCCACCACCGAGTTGCTGCAACGGCTTGGCCAGGCACTGGGCAAGCCCGCCAGGTTGCTGCCCGTTCCCGCTGCCTGGTTGAAGGGGGCGGCGACCTTGGCCGGCAAGGGCGCCCTGGCCCAGCGTTTGTGCGGTTCGTTGCAGGTAGACAGTGGCAAAACCCGTGAATTGCTGGGCTGGCAGCCCCCGCTGGACGTGGACCAGGCATTGCGGGCCACGGCACTCAACTTTTTGAAAGAGCAAGACAAATGACGGCATGGTGGCTTATCCCCCTGGTCGCAGGTGCATCCCTGCTGTTGACCGCAGCACTGCGGCGCTACGCCCTGAACAAGCAGATCATCGACGTGCCCAACGCGCGCAGTTCGCACACCGTGCCTACGCCAAGGGGAGGCGGTGTGGCCATTGTGCTGAGCTTTCTGGCTTGCTTGCCGGTGCTGGGCCTGGTCGGTGCCGTGCCGCTGGCGGCGCTGGTTGCCATTGGTGGGGCAGGGGCGTTGATCGCGGTCATCGGCTTCATGGACGACCACGGGCACATCGCGGCCCGCTGGCGCTTGCTCGGCCACTTCGCTGCAGCCGCGTGGATGCTGTATTGGTTGGGTGGCCTGGCGCCATTGCAGGTGTTCGGCTTTACCCTCGACCTGCAGTGGTTCGGCTTCATTCTGGCGGCGTTCTACACCGTGTGGATGCTTAACCTGTATAACTTCATGGACGGCATTGATGGTATTGCCAGCGTCGAAGCGGTCACCGCCTGCCTGGGCATGGTGCTGCTGTCGGCCTTGGCCGGTGTGCCGCAGTTGATGGCGCTGCCGCTGTTGCTGGCTGCGGCCACGCTGGGCTTCCTTTTCTGGAATTTCCCGCCAGCCAAGATCTTCATGGGCGACGCCGGCAGCGGCTTCCTCGGCATCGTGCTGGCGGGCCTGTCGCTGCAGGCCGCATGGGCTTCGCCGCAGTTGTTCTGGTGCTGGTTGATCCTGCTGGGGGTGTTCGTCGTGGATGCCACTTTCACCCTGATCCGCCGCCTGTTGCGCGGTGACAAGGTGTACGAAGCACACCGCAGCCACGCTTACCAGTTTGCCTCGCGGCACTATGGCAAACACCTACCGGTCACCCTGGCGGTGGCAGTGATCAACCTGTTCTGGCTACTGCCGGTAGCCCTGTGTGTGCTGTTACTGGGCCTGGACGGCGTGTGGGGCGTGATCATCGCCTACCTGCCATTGGCATATCTGGCCGTGCGCTGGCGCGCCGGTGAACTCGAACACTAGCTAAAGTGATAGGACGAAGACAGTAGACATGTCACTTTGGAAAGCCCTAAGAGGTTTTATGGATAAGCTGCGCTCAAGACTGCTTGGACTACCTCGACGTCACAAACGGCTGATTCAGGTAGCGACGGATGTGGTTCTGGTCTGGTTCGCGCTGTGGATGGCGTTTGTCGTGCGCCTGGGTATCGACGACCTGGCCAACCCTGTTCGTGATCACACCTGGTTGTTCATCACCGCGCCGATCATCTCGATTCCGTTGTTCATCCGCTTTGGCCTGTACCGGGCGGTGATGCGCTATTTCGGCAATGATGCACTGATCGCCATCATCAAGGCCGTGACCCTGTCGGCGCTGATCCTGGGCTTCATCATCTATTGGGCCAGCAACCACCAGAACGTGGTGCCACGCTCGATCACCTTCAACTACTGGTGGCTGAGCCTGATCATGGTCGGCGGCCTGCGCCTGGCCATGCGCCAGTACTTCCTCGGTGACTGGTTCGCCACCGCCGTGCAGCACGTGCCCTTCGCCAACCGTGATGACGGCCTGCCACGGGTAGCTGTATACGGTGCGGGCTCTGCAGGCAACCAGTTGGTGGCGGCCCTGCGCATGGGCAAGGCCATGCGCCCGGTGGCGTTCATCGACGACGACGCCAGCATCACCGACCGGGTGATCGCCGGCCTGCAGGTGTATCAGCCAGAACAGCTGCAACGCATGATCGACGACACTGCTGCCGAAGAAATCCTGCTGGCGTTGCCCTCGGTCAGCCGCAGCCGTCGCCGTGAAATCCTCAACCTGCTGGAAGGCTACCCGCTGCACGTGCGCAGTGTGCCCGGCTTCATGGACCTGGCCAGCGGCCGGGTGAAGGTGGACGACATCCAGGAAGTGGACATCGCCGACCTGTTGGGCCGCGACGCGGTGCCTGCGCAAGGCGACCTGTTGCAGCACTGCATCATCGACCAGACGGTGATGGTGACCGGCGCCGGTGGCTCGATCGGCTCCGAACTGTGCCGCCAGATTCTCGGGCAAACCCCGCGTACCTTGCTGTTGTTCGAGCACAGTGAATTCAACCTGTACACCATTGCCGGCGAGCTGGAACAGCGCATCGTTCGCGAAGGGCTGGCCGTGCAGTTGATCCCGATCCTCGGCTCGGTACGTGACCAGGCCAAGATGCTGGACGTGATGCGTGCCTGGCAAGTGGATACGGTGTACCACGCCGCCGCCTACAAGCATGTGCCCATTGTCGAGCACAACATTGCCGAAGGCCTGTCGAACAACGTGTTCGGCACCCTGTACACCGCCCAGGCCGCGCTGCAGGCCGGTGTTGCCAACTTCGTGTTGATTTCCACCGACAAGGCCGTGCGCCCCACCAATGTGATGGGCAGCACCAAGCGCCTGGCCGAAATGGTTTTGCAGGCCCTTAGCCGCGAGCTGGCACCCGTGTTGATGGGCGACACCGGCAACGTGTCGCAGGTGAACAAAACCCGCTTCACCATGGTGCGTTTCGGCAACGTACTGGGCTCGTCGGGCTCGGTCATCCCGCTCTTCCACAAGCAGATCAAGGCTGGCGGGCCGCTGACCGTGACCCACCCAAAAATCACCCGCTACTTCATGACTATTCCCGAGGCCGCGCAACTGGTGATTCAGGCCGGCTCCATGGGGCAGGGTGGGGATGTGTTCGTGCTGGACATGGGCGAGCCGGTAAAGATTGTGGAGCTGGCGGAAAAAATGATTCACCTGTCCGGCTTCAGCATTCGCTCCGAGCGCAACCCGCTGGGCGATATCGCCATCAACTTCACGGGCTTGCGCCCGGGTGAGAAGCTTTACGAAGAGTTGCTGATCGGCGACAACGTGATTGCCACGCGCCACCCCATGATCATGAGCGCCAACGAAGACTACCTGCCCTGGGATGTGCTGAAGCAGCGCCTGGAGGCGCTGCGGGCCGCCTCTTCGGTCGATGACTTCGCCACCGTGCGCCAGCTGTTGCGCGACACCGTGAGCGGCTATGTGCCCGGCGGGGAAATTGTCGATTGGCTGTACCAGCGTCGGCGTCTGGAGCCCTGAGCGCGGCACAAACAAACAGAACAGGTGTTGCCTGCAAAGCAACGCCCATATGAACTTCAAACGCAGTGAAGTTTGACAGCGGGAAATGGGAAAAACTGAACGATGACTATTCTGGTAACTGGTGGTGCGGGTTTCATTGGCGCGAACTTCGTGCTCGACTGGCTGGCGGGTAGCGATGAGCCTGTGGTCAACCTCGACAAACTCACCTACGCAGGCAACCTGCAAACCCTGAGCAGCCTGCAGGGTGACAAGCGCCATATCTTCGTGCACGGCGACATCGGCGACTCTGAGCTGGTAGCCCGCCTGCTGCAGGAGCACCAGCCGCGCGCGATCGTCAACTTTGCTGCCGAGTCCCACGTCGACCGCTCTATCCACGGCCCCGAAGACTTCATCGAAACCAACATCGTTGGTACCTTCCGCCTGCTGGAAGCCGTCCGCGCCCATTGGGGTGGCTTGAATGACCAGGCACGCCAGGCGTTCCGCTTCCTGCATGTATCCACCGACGAAGTGTACGGCTCGCTGGCCGCCGACGAACCGGCCTTCACCGAGACCCACCAGTACCAGCCAAACAGCCCGTATTCCGCCAGCAAGGCCGCCAGCGACCACCTGGTGCGCTCGTATCACCACACCTACGGCCTGCCGGTACTGACCACCAACTGCTCGAACAACTACGGCCCGTACCACTTCCCGGAAAAACTCATTCCGCTGATGATCGTCAACGCCCTGGCCGGCAAGCCACTGCCGGTGTATGGCGACGGTCAGCAGATTCGCGACTGGCTGTACGTCAAAGACCACTGCAGCGCCATTCGCCGCGTACTGGAAGCCGGTACCACCGGTGAGGTGTACAACGTTGGCGGCTGGAACGAAAAGCCCAACCTGGAAATCGTCAACCGCGTATGCGCACTGCTGGACGAACTGCGCCCACGCGGCGACGGTAAGCCCTACGCCGAACAGATTACCTACGTGACCGACCGCCCCGGCCATGACCGCCGCTACGCCATCGATGCCCGCAAGCTGGAGCGCGAGCTGGGCTGGAAACCCGCTGAAACCTTCGAAACCGGCATTCGCAAGACCGTGGCCTGGTACCTCGACAACCAGGAGTGGGTGCAGAACGTACAGTCCGGCAGCTACCGCGACTGGGTAGAGAAGAACTACGCAGGGCGCTCGGCATGAAACTTCTGCTACTGGGCAAGGACGGCCAGGTAGGTTGGGAGCTGCAACGCAGCCTGGCCCCGCTGGGCCAGGTGCTGGCGCTGAACAGCCGCAGCCAGGCGCACTGCGGCGACCTGGCCAACCTGCCAGGCCTGGCCGAAACCGTGCGCGCCTACGCCCCAGATGTCATCGTCAACGCCGCCGCCTATACCGCCGTCGACAAGGCCGAAAGCGACCGCGAGCAAGCTTTCAAGGTAAACGCCGAAGCCGTCGGCGTGCTGGCCCGTGCTGCCGCCGACTGCGGCGCACTGCTGGTGCACTATTCCACCGACTACGTGTTCCCTGGGCAGGGCACCCAGCCCTGGCGCGAAGACGACGCAGTTGGCCCGCTGAATACCTATGGCGAAAGCAAGCTGGCAGGCGAACGAGCCATCCAGGCTGCCGGTTGCCAGCACCTGATCTTCCGCACCTGCTGGGTGTATGCCGCCCGCGGCAACAACTTCGCCAAAACCATGCTGCGCCTGGCCGGCGAACGTGACAGCCTGGGCGTGATCGACGACCAGCACGGCGCCCCGACTGGCGCCGAACTGATCGCCGACATCACCGCCCACGCCATCACCGCCACCCGTCGCAACCCGGCCCTGGCCGGCCTGTACCACCTGGCGGCTGGCGGCGAAACCACCTGGTGCGGTTATGCCCGCTTCGTGCTCGAGCAGGCGGCGGCACAAGGCGTGGCGTTGAAAACCCACGCCGAACAGGTCAACCCTTTGACGACCGACGCCTACCCGACCCCGGCCAAGCGACCGGCCAATTCACGTCTTGATACCCACAAACTGCAGAAGGCTTTTGCCCTGAACCTGCCAGACTGGCGCCAGGGAGTGGCCCGCATGCTCACGGAAATACACGAGAAATGACCACTATGAAGCGTAAAGGCATCATTCTGGCGGGCGGGTCGGGTACCCGCCTGCACCCCGCGACCCTGGCAATTTCCAAGCAACTGCTGCCGGTGTACGACAAACCGATGATCTACTACCCGCTGACCACGTTGATGCTGGCGGGCATTCAGGACATCCTGATCATCTCCACCCCACAAGACACACCTCGCTTCGAGCAACTGCTGGGCGACGGCCACCAGTGGGGTATCAACATCAGCTACGCCGTGCAAGCCTCGCCAGACGGCCTGGCGCAAGCGTTTCTGATTGGTGAAGACTTCATTGGCAACGATTTGTCGGCGCTGGTGCTGGGCGACAACATCTATTACGGCCATGACTTCCAGCAGTTGCTGCGCAACGCCATGGACCGCGGCGAAGGCGCCAGCGTGTTCGCCTACCACGTGCACGACCCCGAGCGTTACGGTGTGGTCGAGTTCGATGACAAGGGCAAGGCAATCAGCCTGGAAGAAAAGCCCGCCAAGCCGAAGTCCAGCTATGCCGTAACCGGCTTGTACTTCTACGACAAGGACGTGGTCGAAATCGCCAAGGGCATCAAGCCTTCTCCTCGAGGCGAGCTGGAGATTACCGACCTGAACCGGGTGTACCTGGAGCAGAACCGGCTGTCCGTGGAGATCATGGGGCGCGGGTATGCCTGGCTGGATACCGGGACGCATGACTCGCTGCTGGAGGCTAGCGGGTACATCGCCACGATTGAGCGGCGGCAGGGGTTGAAGGTGGCTTGTCCGGAGGAGGTTTCGTACCGGCAGGGGTGGATTGGGGCGGAGCAGCTGTTGAAGCTGGCTGAGCCGTTGGCCAAGAATGGGTATGGGCAGTATTTGAAGCGGTTGGTGGGGGATAGGGTTTATTGATAAGTCGGGTTGCTTATGGATTGGCCCAACTATTCTCCTGAGAAGTCCATGCTGAGAGCACACAGCGATCCGCTGACGGTGCCCCTGTTTTGTTCTAGATGCTTGATTGCTGAAAGCTAAAGAGATGTCACCAACACCGCATGGAACAAGCCAGCGAGATCATAGCGGAATAGCTTCTCGTGAGCTTGTTCCAGCGGATAACTATCGGGCGGGTCTCGTTCTGCCAGCCGTACATGTATTCGAGGATGTTGTGCTGTCTGCACGTGGGTCAAATAAACGGTCGTGGTAGGCATACTTGGTTTTGCGCTTCATTGAAGGCAGCGGCCTGACGTGTTGCATTCGAAATAGGTCGCAATAGCTGCGTAGCCGTTGCTGGGAAAAAGCCATTTACTGTGTTTGTGCGAGCGGCCACCATTGGCTCAATGGAGTACTGACTTCGTCCAACAGTGGATGAGCGTAGCTGATGTCTCTGGCTTGACCGCCAGAAAAAAGGAAGCGCAACGGTGTCGCGTTGTTGTGGTAAAGCATGTGGATTCTGATTGTTATACAACCGTGACTGGGGTCTAAAGCATGACCGTCAGGCCCCTTTTATTCCCAGTGCCAGATGAGGCTTTGGTAGCAGGTACGGCGATTGAGTCGAATATCCACATTTGTCAACCGATCACGCCTTGCTCATCCCATCGCTGGTACAAGCGTCTAAGTATCTGATTGAATATCCTGTGTTTTTTGCCTGCCTCGGAACCGGTGATAGACCGTTGACGACGGGCCAAAGCGTTCTGGCATATCTCGCCACGCGGCAACTGAGCAAAGTACAGAGCACCCGGAGCACGCCATCGAGCATAAGGCGATCTTTCGGGCTGCGCCCCCCCCCGCCCGTTGGTTTCGCTGAATAGATTGGGAACCACAGTCCTGTCCTCATCCGAGAATTCGTAACGCGTTGCCATCAAAGAATTCCTTCCGCTGATGACGGAGACTCTACAAAATCTCAGACCTCGAAGGGCGCCAAATGGACTTCTGCGGGGAGGTACAGACTGAAATGAGCCGAAAACCAATGAGGACCGCGTGAAGCTCGGTATGCAGGGTTTCCGGATGGGTCTGTTAAATTGAAGAGCGCAGCCATTCTTATTGAGTCGACATCATGCGACATTTTTACATGTGCTTGGTTCCCGAAAGCTTTAGATATACAATTCGTTCATGTGCCGCATAAAGCTTTGGTTCTTATCTGCAAGGCATGGATGCTGTCGTCCTTATGGGCAATAGAAATTTGGCGCTGGAAAATTCGGTGCGATTTAAACTTGGGGAGAAATGAGTGCTTCTTGGAATTCATTACATGCGAGGCATCGCCGCGCTCATTGTTGTACTTTTTCACTTTCGTGGATTGTTGAACAATGTCTATGCTGATGCAAACTTGGGTAGAAACCTATTGCAGTCGGGCGCGTCAGGTGTTGATATATTCTTCATGATAAGCGGTTTTATTATCATGGTTGCATCTGCTAGCAAAGAGGCGAATAGACCTGGCTCGTTCTTGACAAGAAGGGTGTTTAGAGTTTACCCGGCCTTAATTATATGCTGGGTGGTCGGCTGCCTCACAATCTATAGTAATCAACCTGCCGTAGAGCTACTGAAGTCAGTTGTACCCCTTAATAAAGATTATAATATGCCCGCACCCACATTTGGCTTCAATCTCATGGGGCCACCTTGGACGCTGACGTATGAAATTTTGTTTTACGCCGTTTTTTGCTTGGCTATTTCAATCAGTCATAAACATCGGGCGCTACTGGCTTCTGCGATACTGGTTACAAGCATTGTCTCGCTCAACCTGATTTTTAATGGCTCTGTGGAACTCAGTGCTGCCAAGACTTTAGATTTACCAACGACATCTCAGTGGGCTGGGATTCTCAAGATGCTGTCTTCAACCTACTTGCTTGAGTTTGTGGTTGGTATGATGTTTGCCAGTTTCTATATGAATAAGAGCATTGTTATACCTCGGGCGCCCGCATTAGCTTATTTTTGGGCCTGTCTCGGACTATTTGTGGTTATGTTTGCCGCGAATTATAAGCCCGGATTTGGTCCGCAGGGATATGGGATTAGAGCCATAGTTCTCGTCTCGGGTGTTGTTGTTCTAGAAAAAGCTAATGTCGAAATCTTTAAGAGCAGTATACTGAGTTTCCTGGGTGACATTTCCTATTCCATGTACATATCGCACTTCCTGATTATTAAGATTCTATTGAAGTACAATCCGCCTATTTGGAGCGATACATTAGGGTTCTCAAGGATGCTTTTGGCAACTGTAATCACTATCTTTGTGGCTACAATAATCTATAATTTTGTGGAAAAGCCATTCATCCGAATTGGCAAAAATTTGCATAATAAGTATTTCCAGCGCAATATGGTCACGACACGACTGCAGGTGACTTAAGTTGGATTGGTTTAAATCAAGTAGCTGGGCGGATGCAAGATTCGAGTCTCGCTAAATTGCTGCGTGCGGAGTTTCATCTGAGCTCCGCATAAGTTAAAATTCTAATTTGCATGGTTTGTTTTCAGCTTGCGAATTCGTCGAGGAAAAATTAGTGGGCAACAGTGTGGATGGATCTGTGTATTTACTTAAATATGGAAAGTTTGATAATGTCCAATTGATCGAGCCCATAGATTGGGCTATGGACCCATTCAAAGTGCTTAACTGGCGGCACAATTTCCTGAGTCTACGATGGCTGATTAAAACCGTACCCTTGGAAACTAAGCGAGCTGTCATCGTAAGTTTTCATGATTTCCACTGTAAGAAAAAGAAAGCCAACGATATGGTTGGTACTCGCATTGGTGATCATACAACATCCATACGTATTGATGAAATATTGCGACTTAGAAATGAATTCTTAGCGGTAGAGGATCGTGTAGTATCAGAATGCTGTGAAGAAATATTGCGTATAGACATGGCAACGCTCTTGTCGGAGAAGGTATATAGAAGCGGACATAATCATGGGGTCATGGCCGATATCTCGCTTCTTAATGCAATTTCGACTGTTGGCCATCCCGATAAGGGTGTAGTGCAGTACGTTGTCAGTAGGGGGCTTAAGTCACTCCAGAGTATATTTGATTCCAGTGGCTTGACTCAGGAGCACTCTATATCGTATCAAGAGTATAATTATCCTGTTGCCAATAAATTTCTAAAGGCAGCATCGAAATTTGACAACCTTGAAACTGACTTTGGCAACATAGATTTGTTAGGTGCGACAAAGAAGTTGCTAAATTTCTTCACTCGGACTAACGGAGAGTATATTCCAGTTGGCGACTCCTTCAGGCGTCCGAATGCGAGTATTCGGAAGTTGTGCCCTGAAATAGTCCCCTCTGAAGAAAATGTTGTTTCTCTTGGGCTTCCAAATAATAGACTGTTCTGTGAGAATGGATTTTTTTCCTATGTGAAACAGTCCGACTCAAGGCGCCGTATCCATTTTGTTTCCGTTTGCGCCTGGCATTCAGCGAACCACAAACAGGATGATGATTTATCGTTCTGTCTTGAACTCGATGGGCAAATGATTTTCGATGATCCAGGCTATTCGGATCAAGTAGATAAAGAGACGACTAACGCGCTGAGAAATGCTGATCACCATAGTACAGTATCTGTAGATAATGTTCAGTATTCAAATCGCGGCAAAACTAACGGTGAATCTAAGTTTACTGAGTGGCATGAAACAGATGAAGGCTTTGTCCTCGCCGGACAACAGCAGCGCATGCCGGGTTTAAAGGTTAGTCGACGGTTCGAGTTAACTAATAATTCTCTACGGGTTTCTGATTACATTTCTGCAACTGAGAAGTCAGAAAGTGAGCATGGTTTTGTGCTTGCACCAGATATTCATATTCGGTTTGAAGGCGGCGGGGTATGGTTGTACAGAGACTATTCCGTTCTGGGAGTAATAAAGCCGGAAGAGTTTGATGGCGAATGGGTTGTTACCACGATTCATTACATTGGCAGCGATAGACATAATCTAGCGCAGACATTGCGTGTGGCATACAAAGCGCCAATCAAATCTGAGCGTAAGTTTTCATTCAATTTTTCAGGTATTAATTTCTGAGCAGCATTGGCAGAAAGAGGAAGTCTCTTTCTGCCAAATTTGCTAGCTCAAGCCAGTGAAGGCGTCAGGGCTTGGATTTCGCAATTAATTCTTAATATTTCCGGTACCAATTCGTTCGCTGCCAAAAACTGTTGACGTGCTACGCAACGTTCAAATGAGTGTACAAAGGCAGCCAGTAAAATCTCTTTGTTATCGACATTGGCTAGTGACTTTCGAACTGCCCTGGATTTCTTTATCCAGGGCGAAATACATTTAAGTTCACTTTCCGTTACGGGCCAGCATGCACCAATAGGTTCTAGCGTCCACCTTCCCCATTGGCTTAGCTTTGCATGGCCACTGCGGTCAATTCTTACTGTGTCGGGCGTAATATCTGTATTCACAAACTGTAAAGGCAGTTTTTGTAAGGTGGCCTTGATCGCAGGCAGCTCAGACTTGAATGCCTTGATATTCTCGCGTGTGGAATCATCACTGGCCGCTACAGCGATCCTGTCAATCATTGCATCATTCAAACGGCCCCAGAGCAAAGGCTTCGAACGTAAGAAGCGAGAAGCAAGTGACGCAGGGGGCTCAATAGCAAGCAGACTTCCAAACAACTCTAGTTTTTTTGCTTTAACTTCCCGGAACGTAATTTGGGTCTCGCCATCCATAAGAAAAATTACGCAATGAAAGCCCTGTACCATCGTAGTGCCAGAAAATTCCAAGGTTGGGAGTTTAAGATCCCTGCATGCGGCTAAGATGGTAGCCTCTTGTAGTGCCAAATCGCGTCTTGATTTATTAAATAGTTTAACAAGATATACTCTATCATCGCTATTTTTCTCTGAACGGACAGTGACCTCGAAGGCCGCTGTGTCAGTAGTGGCTACCTGAAACCATTTGGATGATAGTACATTAATAGAGTCGTCAGTGACTTCATTTAGTGCGCTTTGAATCCAAGTATTTCTTTCCGATAGCTCCAAGGCTTTCCAAAAATCTTGGTCTTTAACTTGGTCAGGAGAAGTTAGTGCGTGCCCATGGAAGAACAGTGCATTCACCTGTATGCGATTTAGGTGCAGATAGTTAAGGTCTACTATTAAATTGCTAAGGCGCTGTAGCGTTTGTCTAACTATTAGAATTGAAACAATTGCGATCAAGGCACTGGAGTTTCCTAAGGTAAGGTACTCTCCAACGATATAGAAGAAAGTTAGCAGAAAGCCGAGCGAAGCGGCAAGATTTGACAGCTTGCTTGTATTGCTGATGGAATTGAAAATTTCAATTTTTTTATAAATGATAGATATTATAGTTGTGAAAATTATGCCATAGATCGCTAAAGTGGCAAAGAGATACGGATTGATAATTAAAAGGCCTGTGCTTGCAGCGGAAATAAATATTCCTGCTGCTAGGCTGCGAGAGTAACGTTGATACGCTTGGGCGGCAAGTTCATCTTGGTTGTTAAATAAAACAATCTTTTGGCTTTTTTGAATTAACTGTAGTGCGCCACGCTCGGAAAATTTTACGATAACATTTTCCGCCAATGCATAGAGGCCGTAAAAAAGTACAGTCGCAATACTTAGCGCTATGACCAAATTTTTGTGATCGATACTTTGCAAGTAAGATGGGAAGTAGTTCGGCGTTCTACCTGAGCCTATTATTATTATTACTTTTAGTGGTAGAAAATATGAAATAAGCAAAGATGCTTGGGATACAAGTGTCGCAGTAACCACAATCAGGGTCTGAAGTGGAACGATCCGTGTAAGTTTCAGGCCTACAGATTTAAGCCAGAAAATAAAATTTTTTGCGTCTGCATAAAATGAAAACATATCAGACACTCAGCTCCTGGACGCGTGTAAGTTTGATGGCAAGGCCGAGCTTGATGCACGACCTTGCTAGAACCAGATTTACCTTAGATTTTCCACAGCAGCATCAACTGAGTGCTTTTTTCAACATTTGTGTAGGTCGCGCCAATAGGGGCTTGTCCTTTTTTCTTGTAATGCACGGAGTACACGTCTTTATCGCTATTTTTTACGATCCGAGCGTAACCGGACTTGGCGAGAGCGGCGAAGATTTCACCTTCAACAGCCATAGACTCTTGCGGCAGCTCGAAAATATACCGTTGAAAATCACCTTCTTCCTTTTTCGAAACAGTCTCACGAATGAGCTTGCCATTGAAGTTCAATACGGTACCGTCTGCAAGCGTCAGGGTTTGTTTGCTGTCGGGTCCACTTACCAAAGACTGCTTTGTTTTAGTGTCCTGATGCTGGGTAGATTCGGGAGCTTTGGTTTCTCCGCAGCCGGCAACAAAGAGAGCAACGAGAAGGGCTGGTACAATATGTTTTTTCATGATGTTTACGCTGTTTAGTAGTGAGGTTGGCTTTAAAGGCTGTTTTTAATTATCTAAAATTTACAGTTATAATATTTTCTTCCCCTGTAGAAATCCATAGGCGACTAACATCTTCCGTTATGCCGAGATGTTTAGAGATAATGGCGCTGAACTCAGGGGCGTGTGCATTCCATCCAAGACACGTGGATGCCTCTAGGTGCTTTTCACCTGTGTCCAAGCGGACTTCAAAGCTATCGAAGCTCAATGTAACCGAGCTGTTTTTGAATCGCATGCTGGATTTTTCTGGAATTAGAAAGTTTGAGTTGATTGGTACACCCGTAGAGCTCGAGTCTGTAATTACTATCTGTCCAGATCGAATGTTCGAAATATCAATTGAGCGCTCGACTTTTTTCCCGAACATATGGCTGGTGCCATAGAATCGTCCCGATTCATCGATTCTTAGTGTTGGGGTGGACACTAATTTTGAGCGATCACGTTCAGCTTTAAATGGCAATATTGGTAGGCAGTGCGCGAGTGGGGATCTTACAAAGATCCTCTTCTCATCCTTTTCGTTGTGGCTCAAAAGCCCGCCGTCTCCAAATACAAGTTTTCCATCATAGTAGAATATAATCGAGAGATCATCATCATGGCGATGATAGTTTGAATCATGGCAGTTTTTGAAGACGAGATAGAAGTCTTTAGACGTGGAGTCTTTGCCTTTGGCAATCAGGTATCCAGAGGCCGAATAATCGTGAATGATTAGATGCTCAGAAAGGACCTCGCTTTTGCTTCTATCATCCCAACGAGTATCTCCAATCATTGGAAGTAAATCGTTGGGCATAGTAATCGCTTTTAGAAATGCCGTTGCTTTGTCGGTAAATTCTTCCGCGCGCGTTGAGATTTTTTTGTCGCCTAGGTCGCTGAGCGATAAAAGATTATTAAGTCGAGACAGCATAAATTTTTGATAGCCTGGACTATTTTCTTTATGCACACCTTGCTCGGTGAAGGCGAAGTCAAGCTCATCAATCAAGCGTCGTTGACCAAGTTCTATATATTTTGGATAATTTTCTCCGAAATACATTGCGATCGTATACATTATCAGGGACTGATCAAATCCATGATTTGTATGCTTGGAGTAGTTACTGCTCTCTGCCAGCCACTTCAGATGCTTCTCAATCAGATTCAGAATATTTTTTCTAGCACTTTCGTCTGAGGGGATGAGACCTGCATGCGAAGTGAATATCGCCCAATTCACGATATTACGCACCCGAAACGCAGCGGCATGATCGTGCCAAGCGAGTGGAGAAGCTTTATTGGACATGCTATTCGTTTGCCAGTTGTTCAGGCAATCAAGGCAGTAACTATAGTAAGTTTCTCGTTCTTCGGGTGTCTGAAGATCATAGCTTGAAATGAACCAAGTTAAGAATGGCAACGCTTGAATTTGCCACCACCAACTACGATCTTTTCCGAACTCATTCCAGTCAAAATTACGCAGATTAATAGTCTCGCGCGCGAACCCGCGCAGCTCCACTACGTTATTTTTTGCGCAGGACTCTAGTGTTTTTAGATCGTTACGATTATTGGTCGTAAGATTTTTTTTAATAAAATCGATCGCGCTTTTTTTAGCTAGACAAGTCAGATCGGATGGACGTTTGATAAGCATTAACTCAGCTCATTGAATTATTGAAGAATATTTTTCCATTGATTGGATACCAATTCTGGCGAATAGTTCCTCAATAACATCTCGTGCTTGATTGTGCCGATGTTGTTTCGTTCGGATACAATCAATTTTATTGCGTCATCTAATGAGTTGATGATGTTCTCTTTAGGCCATATTTGAGAAGCACCGTTCCAGTTCCAAATAACTGGAACTGCGCCGCTAAGCATTCCCTCGCCTACTGCCATATGGAAGGATTCCGCATCAGACGGGGAAAGTACATATCCAACCATCGTCAGCCAGTCATTCACATTATCTCCAGGAGGATCAAAAATGACTTTATGTCTGAGTTTTGCGTTGCTGTTAATTTTTTGGAATAGGGCAGAGTAATAGTTACGCTCTTCGTTGCGCTTCAAAAGCCACCCATAATCAAGAGGATGCTTTCCTTTGATGCGGAGGCAATAGCGTGAATCCTGCTCTAGAAGGACTTCCAGAAGGTCGATTGCTCGGTCCAATCTTTTGCTCTTTGGCGCTACACCGATCATGCCAAGCGTAAATGCTGCATCACCTGTTTTTTTCTTGGCGGTAAACTTAGAGTCATCCAAAATATTTGGGATAACACTGGTTTTCTCAATTGGAAATCCTTTGAGGGCACTTAGTCCAATAGTGCGAATGCTCTCGCTTACGAAAGCAATATGGTCAATGTTTTTCCAGTTAGCTTCTGCTACATATGGAAGCTTCGATTCTTGAGCATGGAATCGCGCTACTAGCTTTTGATGTGGAAGTTTGTTGTTTGAGAACCACTTCAAATTCCCAAGACACCACTCACAGAATATGATATCTACGTCTTTAAGTAATTTCAGACTGGCCTGTTTGTCATGAAGATCGTGACCCTTCCACTGGTCCACGGTAAATTCAAAAGATCCAGACTCTTGGAGCTTTTGCTGCAAGGTGCCAAAAAATTTCAGGTCGTGTCCGGCTACCAAAACTTTGAGCTTCTTTGTGCTGGGTGGCTTGTCGGCGATAATCGCTTGGCTGGTCATTAGCCACTCATGAATCATTTTCACCCGGGCCGAGAATGTATGCCGGCTTGCTAGTGATTGAAGACGTTCAGCAGCCAGCTGCGATTTCTCGTCATCCAGCAACGCGACCTCCAGCGCCGATTCGAACTCTTCGATGCTGTTGGCAAATAGAGGATAGTCTTTACCGAGCAGTTGCTCGTGCAAAGAATTTCGGTTCAGAATGGCGGCACAACCAGCGGCGCCATATTCAAGAATCTTCGTAGAGTACTCTACGGTGTCGTTCATGCTTTCATCGCGCCATGAAAGCCCGACCTTCGCTAGCTTTAACTCATCAAATACACCTTCGCGACTTTTGGCGCCAAGCCAGTTAAGGGCCGCAGTGTTTTCCAGTGCATGTTTCATTCGTGCACTATATTCCTTCGCCTTGGCGTCGTTATGGATTTTATCTCCAATAACAATAAATTGGCTGCCGTTGACGAGGTTGTGAACTTTTGGCCAGCTTTCAGCCATTTCCAGTGTTTTCCACTGGCTTTTGAATTTTCCCGCGTATATCGCAATACGATTTCGCTCGGAAAGCGGCTTCGATGGCACTTTAAAGTCATTGATGACAGGCGTGTAGATATCAATCTTGCTGTCATCAAGACCAGGGGCAAGCGCTTTCCATAAGGCCGCAAAACCCTGAGTTTGACAAAGTACCTTAGCGCAGCCCGCCGCAATTTTGCGCATGAGGTCACGCTGCTCGGACGAGTAATGCTCAACATCCTGCGGGATATCGGTCAAATAAACCCATGTTCGACTGAAAATCTCGGGGTGCTTCAGAAGGTTAGTTGCGATTTCAAGGCCGCGTACCAAGCAAACGTCATATTTTTCCTCAAGTGAGAGCTTTACAGCAAGCTCCGCCATTTGAGTGAGGTCAAGGCGCCGCTTAGACGAACCCTTCCAATAACGCGAGTGCGTGCCATCGATAATGTTAACGTTTGGGTGATCAATTAAGGGTTGAAAAAGCTCGTGTCGCTCTGGTTTGCTCTTTGCTACAAAGTCTACGACGGCGCATTGGGTGCTCGCTAGCGCCAGAGTAATGGTTTGAGCCCAGATTGAAGAGCCGTCAATGAAGTTCAAGTCGGGGGCGGCGCAGACAAGTACACGCTTGTTAATGGTCATCATTTAAACCCCGATACCTTCTGATTACTCATGGCTCTGTAAAACTCTCTGCTGTCGGCACAATATAGCTGTGGTGCAGTGATTAGCGTGCCTGCTTCGGCAAAACGCCAGCTTTCCAAGAAAGCCTTAGGGTCCCAAAGTGCACCGTCCAATTGGGCTTCATGATTGAAATCAAATGTGTCCCGATTGAGCGACTTGGCCCAGCCTTTAGCATCTGGCTGATAGCTCATCGCATTTGCCAGGTCGCGCAGGTAATAACGTCCATAGCCAGCCAGCGGGTTCAACCAGCCAAGAGCGCTGTATTCCAGTGCTTTTTTCTCGAACGAAGCGCTAGCGAAATATCCTGGTGGAACCAGTTCTACTCCGTTTGGTCTTGGTAATCCGAGGAGGTCCGGTCCGCCATGACACTCAATAATCATCGAGAATTCACGATAAATTTGCTGGTCACACAGTTTTACCAAGCTGTGTACATCAATCTCATCGTAAGCTTTCGCAACCAACAAAATATTGGGGTTGACGTTGCTCACGGGCGGCATGCCAACGCTCGTGAATACTTGGTTGATTCGGTGTGCATAGGTATGATTGCTGAATACTTCTCTGATACCAAGCAAGCTACGTCTGCGCCATTCTTTGTCATCTGTCAGCAGTGTATGGATAGCTTCTTCAGCTTCCTGCTCACTGCTCACCATCCATACAGCGTCCGACTCGAAGAGTTCCTCAATACCTTTAGCGTAGGTGCTGACTACAGGAGTACCGCACGCCATGAGCTCGAATACCCTACGTGAAAACATCGTAGGCGAATCAGTTACGGAGTTTACATTGAGGAACAGCCGATACCTGCTGTACTCGGCACAAAGCTCTTTGTACGGAAGGCTGCCTTTGATGCCGGCCTGATATTCTTCGGGGAATGAAAAAAGTCCGGTTCCAAAGTTACGATCGTAGATGTCCAGGCCGTGTTTGTTGCCGGCTTGGAGCAACCAGCGCATTGCACGGCCACGTTTCGCATGTCGATTGCCATACCAGCTACCTGCAAAACAGGCACGCTGAAGACGTCCTTCCAGAGGAGCAGGCTTGTGCAGTTTTGGCTGCGCAGCGAAGGGAAGGGCATGAACATTCGAATTGCCCGTTTTCTTGCGATACGAAGGGCGGGTATTAGCATCCGTACTGAAGATATGATCGGCTAATTTCGCGCTGCACATGAACTTGTCATGGTGAACGGGGTCTTCTTTATTCCAAAAGACCATGGGGATTCCACGTTCTCTAGCGTATTGGGACATTAACGCGATTTCTGGGCCAGGCTTGTTGGAGTATTCTGCAACTCGGAACTGCCAGCTACCCTGGTTACCTTTCCAAGCGCTCTCGATAAAGAACGCGGCCGGCTTGTACTTTTCAGCCAGGGCATACCAGTTATCTGGCCGTGGTTGAATCAGATTGACTTCTTGCTCGAAGCAGCCGGTTGTGAATTCATCCATGACACCGATTACATATGGTTTGCCGTTCTCTGGGTATTCTGGCCAGCCCAAGATGCTGATCGCCTGAACCTCAGCAGAAGGAGGGATCAGTTGAATCAGCTCCTCCTTGAGTTGCCGCGAGATTATTTCAATCTGATCAATATGAATGGCATCGTTAGGAGCTGCGTTGAACGTGCAGAATCCAATTTCAAGGTTGACGCCACCATCAGGTACTTTAAATTCGTGAAGCGTTACTACTTTACCAAGGGTGCAAGGCAGGTATTTATAATACGAGTTCAGCTTTGTCGAGCGTGCAAGCTTGCCGCCTAGCTCGATAATCTCTTCGCCATCAAGATCCAGCAGCTTAACCAGCAGCAGCGCTTTACGGTTGAGATCGGCAGTATTTTCATATGTCACTGCAACACGAACGGAAACGGTATCACCTGGTTTGACAGCGGCACTGTTCCACTGAGGGGAGGCAGTCAAGGTGATGCGATTGCTTTCAACTACTTCGACAGTTGGAAGTGGCTCATTCTTCTCCACTCCAATGCGAATGGCTACCTTTCGGTTTTTCACCAAAGACTCGTAGATACCTAGACTTTGCGCCATTTTCTTTAGCCATCGACGCCCCCATTTTTTCATGTGCCTTCCCCGTAAAACTTAGAACTGAAATATTGATAAGTGTTAACTGTTTTGAAATGTACCTGATTGCTTGGCGCTAATCAGGTTATTAAATTTTTATGTGCTCTATATAATCTTCCATGATAATTTGAGTCATGTTTCAGTATTCGCAAGCGTGTTCGTGCTCTCCGGTGCAGAATCATTTTTGCGTTTTGCAGGGAGGGTCTGGTATATGTCTTGAGCCATTTTTTGCTTGATGAACGACCTGGAGTATTCGGCGACAAAGTCTTTTCGACAAACGGGCTCCAAAATTAGTTTCTCAAGAGCCTCGATAGCACTTTCTATATTGCCGGGTGAGAAAACAGCAATATTGTTTATACGGTGGTTGGCGAATCGACGCGCATAGCCAGTCAGCCCGGCCCAGATAGGCTTACCTGTTGCTGCGTATTCGAAGAGCTTAGATGGCAGTACTTTTCGAAACGCCTTCAAGTCGTTCAGGTGTAGAAACAGTACATCTGCCGATTCGTAAGCCTTAAGTAATTTGTCGCGCTTCATTGGCGGGCTAATCAAAACGTTGGAAACACCATGCAACTGTAGTTCCCGAAACAGTCGATCTGAAGCCCCGCCCGCGCCAATCAAATGAAACTCAACGCGATCTTCTAATCGCTTAGCCAATTTAGGTATGATGATATGCAAGCCTTGACCGATACCGAGATTTCCGGCATAGACTATACGTAGCTTCGCCTTCTCATCAGTACTCATCGAACGAGGTTCCGAGGGCCTCATTCGCAAAAATAATTCGTCAACACCATTGGTGTACTGTGCAAACTCAAGCTCCGGATATCGCCGTGAAAAGTACGGTAGAAATCCTGGTGAAATCAGGTTTACACGACTTGCTTGGCGAATTGTCCAACGTTCGATTGGCGAAAAAATAGTCGCGGCTAACTTGCCAAGTCGATACGGGAACAGCTCGGGTAAAGTGTCAACAAAAATATCGCGAATATCGAGGTATAGGCTTGCTCGAACTCGTTTCGCTACTAAGGCTCCAAGTGAGGCAGTCATTAGTCTGGAAGAGGTAGCTACAACTAAATCATATTTTTGATGCTTCAACGATGAGAGGACCGCTTTGGCATACGCAGCGAATGCAATCGCTTGATCAATTATCCCGCTTTGATGGCTGGGAAGGTCGATTCTTCGGATGCTGAGAGATCCACTTTGCTCAAGTTTTGGTGCATCTTTTATATAATTATGATAGCGATTCGGGCGTGTCGTAATCACGTCGATCTGAGCATTGTCCCCAAGCTCATGCTGAAGCGACTTCACCAGTGCTTCTGCACGAAATGCTCCTGCGGAGAGGTCAGGCGTGTAATAGAAACTGAGAATCAGGATTCTAGGGCTCATGAGCGGACCCCAACGCTTCTACGAAGTAACTGGTTGTACAGTTCAACCAATTTATTTTCCTGTTCTTCCCAGTTAAGTTCCAATGCCGCACGATCCGAGTTGCCCGCCATGACTTTTCGCATGTCTGGGTTATCAACCAAGGTTTTCACTGCGGTTGCGAGTGCTTGGATATCCTTTCCGTTCAGAAGCAAACCGACCTCATGTTTCTCAACAACCTTTCTAATCTCAGGCAAGTTGGTCGCGACAATGGGAAGGCCGGCTATCAAATACTCAAACAGCTTGTTTGAGTCTGTAGTGAAGTGGTTGAAGCAAGTGTTTTCAATGGGCTGAACACCAATGTCTGCGGAAGCAGTGTATTCAGGCAGCTCAGCCAATTTGACAGTTGGAATGAAATGCACACGATCACTCACACCCAGCGACTGGCTTAGGTTGATCAGCGATTGTGTCAAGCGGCCGCCGCCGACGAAGACGAAGTAGGCGTTAGGAACAAGGGCTGCAGCATGCACAAGCTTGTGTAAGCCGCGGCCTTGCTGTAGGCCACCTTGATAGAGGACGATGGGCCATTGCTTTTCCAGGCCCAATTCATCACGAATTCGGTTAGTGCGGGAACTCGACAGGTAACGTGGTCGGTTCTGAAGAATCGTAGGGCGTGGAACACCATACGCTCTGGCGAAGAACTTGGAGCGAGCTTCAGTGGTTGTGATGACTCCCGCTGCACGGGGCATCAGATGCTTCTCGATAACGCCAACTACCCGCCGGATGCCTTTGTAGCCTTCTCGGCTGGTGCTTATTTCATGGGCGTCATAAACCAGCGCTGCACGGCTTGCAATGGCTGCTAGCCAACCCGTGGGCAGCGTATTCACATCGTGAGCATGTACCGCGTCAGGCCGATACTTAACGACATAGGCGAAGAACTTCAGATGCGCCCAGCCTCGTGCGCAAGCGCGGAGCAACAACATGAGTGCAGAAGTGCGAGATTCTCGTTGCGGGCCCGCCTTGGCAGCTGTCTCCAGCGGGCGCTGCTTTCTTGCCGGCCAGATCGAGAGCAGGTCAGGTCTTACGCGCAGTACTTGAATACCGTCAACCAAGGTTTCATATGGCTGGGTAACACCAGGTTTGTGCAGTGCGAACACCCGAACCTGGTAACCTGCTTTTTGAAGGGTCTGAGCCTCTTTGAGCACACGGGCATCATTCAGAAACTCATTCCATACGATCATGGCTATTTTTTTCATGATCGCGACACCTGCATCGATGTGGCAGAAACAATCCGCAATGAGGAACGGGATCTGCCACATTGCGTAAACACAGATGCTTGAACATTTTGACCAGCCACCACGGCTCGCCGGGTTAACCGGTAAAGCGTGAGGGCGGGATCAAAATGTTCCATCGGAGCAAAGACTTCAGTTTTGAGTAACGCCGGCAGCATCGATTACGAATGCAGCGTCACGAACGTTGAAGGTTTCTTTGAACTCACGATGCTTGACCAGCAGAACGTGAATATCTGCACTGTCCTGGGCGTAAACGAAATCAACGTGCTCGTGGCGCGACAGGCGCTGCGGCAGGGCTTCGATGTTCGGCTCGACCAGTTGCAGTGTGGCTTCCAGCTCGTTGCCCAGGCGCTCGGCAATGCTCAGGGCCGGGCTTTCGCGCAGGTCATCGATGTCGGCCTTGAAGGCCAGGCCGTAGCAGGCGATTTTCACTTGATGGGCCGACTTGCCCGGGTTCTTGATCAGGAAGTTGGCCAGGGCCATCTTGACCTTGTCGATCACCCACTCAGGCTTGCTGTCGTTGACCACGCGGGCGGTGCGGATCAGGCGAGCCTGCTCAGGGGTCTGGCTGACGATGAACCATGGGTCCACGGCGATGCAGTGGCCGCCAACACCTGGGCCAGGCTGCAGAATGTTTACGCGTGGGTGGTGGTTGGCCAGGCGAATCAGCTCCCACACGTCGATGTTCAGCTTGTCGCAGATGATCGACAGTTCGTTGGCGAAGGCAATGTTCACGTCACGGAAGCTGTTTTCGGTCAGCTTGCACATTTCGGCAGTGCGGGCGTTGGTGACGATGCATTCGCCTTCGACGAAGGTGCGGTACAGGCGTACAGCCGCTTCGGAGCATTTCTTGGTCATACCGCCGATGATGCGGTCGTTTTCTACCAACTCGCGCAGCACGTGGCCTGGCAGTACGCGCTCGGGGCAGTGGGCGATGCGCACGTCGGAGTCTTCACCGTGGGTTTGCGGGAAGCTCAAGTCTGGGCGGGCCTGGGCCAGCCAGAAGGCCATCTGTTCGGTGGCGCCGACCGGGGAGGTGGACTCCAGGATCACCAGGTCACCCTTTTTCAGCACAGGCGCGATGGCCTTGCTGGCGGACTCGATGTAGCTCAGGTCCGGCTGGTGATCGTCCATGAACGGGGTCGGTACGGCGATCAGGAAGGCGTCGGCGGCTTCTGGAACAGTGGAGGCGCGCAGGTAACCTTCGGTCACGGCAGCGTGTACCACCATGTCCAGCTCGGGCTCGACGATGTGGATTTCGCCACGGTTGATGGTGTCGACTGCGTGCTGGTTAACATCGATACCGATAACGTGCTTCTTGCGGGCTGCGAAAACGGCGGCGGTTGGCAGGCCGATATAGCCCAGGCCTACGACGGAAATCTTGTTGAAGCTCATGCTGCGTCCTTGGAGTTAGAGAATGCGGAGAGTGCGTCGAGGATTCGCGCGCACGCTTTTCCATCGCCGTAAGGGTTGTGGGCGATGCTCATCTCGCGGTAGGTCGCGTCGTCGGTGAGCAGTTTCGCCAGATTTTCGGTAATCGATTCCACGTCGGTCCCCACCAGCTTGACGGTGCCGGCGGCCACGGCTTCTGGGCGCTCGGTGGTGTCACGCATGACCAGTACCGGCTTGCCCAGCGCTGGGGCTTCTTCCTGGATACCGCCGGAGTCGGTGAGGATCAGGTACGAGCGGGTCATCAGATAAACGAACGGCAGATAGTCCAGCGGCTCGATCAGGTGGATGTTGTTGACGTCGGCCAGCAGGCGGTTCACCGGTTCGCGCACGTTCGGGTTGAGGTGCACGGGGTAGACGATGTCCACGTCAGGGAATTGACGCGCGGTTTGCACCAGCGCCTGGCAGATGCGTTCGAAGCCATCACCGAAGTTCTCGCGGCGGTGGCCGGTGACCAGCACCATGCGGCGTTCTGGGTTCAGGAAGCTGAACTGGGCTTCGAACTGGTTTTTCAGTGCTGGGCTTTCCAGCTTGCGAACGACTTCCAGCAGTGCATCGATCACTGTGTTGCCGGTGGTGTAGATGGTCGCGGCATCGGTGCCTTCACGCAGCAGGTTGTCCTGCGAGGTGGAGGTGGGCGCGAAATGCAGCGCGGCCAAGGCACCGGTCAGGCGGCGATTGCCTTCTTCCGGCCATGGCGAATACAGGTTGCCGGTGCGCAGGCCCGCTTCCACGTGGGCGATCGGAATCTGCTGATAGTAAGCGGCCAGGCTGGTGGCCAGGGTTGTAGCGGTGTCGCCGTGCACCAGCACCACATCGGGCTTGAACTCGGCCAGCACAGGTTTCAGACCCTGCAGGATGGCAGTGGTCACGTCGGTCAGGTCCTGGCCGGGCTTCATGATGTTCAAGTCGTAGTCGGGCTTGATCTCGAACAGCTCCAGTACCTGGTCAAGCATCTGGCGGTGTTGGCCGGTGACGCAGACGCGCGACTCGAAACGGTCGTCCTGGGCAAGGTTGAGGGCCAGCGGTGCCATTTTGATGGCTTCTGGGCGGGTGCCAAATACGATGAGGGTCTTGAGGGACACGGCGACGGTCTTCTGTGTGTGAGTAAAGGCGGATGGAACAGGTGCTACGGGCAAGGATCTGGGGTGTTGCTCAGGTCGGCCGGGGGTGGCCTGCTGACGCCGCACGATGGAAATCGGGCAAGGTCAGTGGGGGAGGTGAAAAAAAATTCATTCTGCTCGGATCCTTCAAGCGAAGCGGTTGTCCTAAGTCCGCAAATTTATCATTTCGTCATCATTATGACATCCCATCTGGCACGTATTTTTCCGTGATCCGAGGAATTTTCCTATGGATTATCGATGGATTGGATCCTATTTGCGTATAAGTCATCAATAAAAACGATTGTTTGATGTTATTCAGACATCATGCCAACAAAGTCAATATCACTAACGTATACGACGAACGGGCGGGGGCCTTGTCCGGCAAGGCTTGTAGGAAAAGCAACGGCGTTTGGTCTGAATGAAGCCGAGGTTAAACGGGAATTTACCTGGCGGCGTTTTGCCATTGCCTCTTTTTCATGAAGTTAACTTGAAACATGGCGTAACGCCATCATTTTTGGATGGCCGAAGTTGGTTTTTTCAATGTCTGATCCCGTAACGATTAAACGGGCCTAGTTGTTGTTCGCAAAATGGCAGGGCCGCTAGGGTTAGTTGCGCAGCCGAAGGAAAGCGGCTGCTGAAAATCGACCAACCCAAGGAGTGTTCTTCCATGCGTAACAACGTTCTGTCGTACCTGCTGCTGCCACTGTTCGCCAGCCTGTCGTTCTCCCTTAGCGCAGCACCGGCCAGCGCCCCGTCGGCGCCCGAAGCGGTACCCGTGGTGGCTCAGGCGCAGGCCCAGCAAGCGCCTCGGCTGGACCTGAACAAGGCCGATGCGCTGACTTTGCAGAAGGAGTTGAACGGGATAGGAAAGGCCAAGGCCGAAGCCATCGTGGCCTACCGCGAGGCCCATGGGCCGTTTGCTTCGGTGGATGAACTGCTGGAGATCAAGGGGATAGGCAATGCCCTGCTGGAGCGGAATCGTGACAAGGTGATGGTGGAGTAAGGGACGGGCAGGCA
Organism: Pseudomonas sp. LFS074; assembly: GCF_047978165.1. Lineage (NCBI taxonomy): Bacteria > Pseudomonadati > Pseudomonadota > Gammaproteobacteria > Pseudomonadales > Pseudomonadaceae > Pseudomonas > Pseudomonas sp. LFS074. The sequence continues at coordinate 1,498,574 of NZ_JBFPFV010000001.1, forward strand.
GCCAGCTGGCTTGGGGCTGCTAATTGCTTTTTTGGGGCTGGTTTGCAGCCCATCGCGGCGCGAGGCCGCGCCCACAAGAGAGATGCAATCGCTTGTGGGTGCGGCTTTGTTTGGAAAAGGGGGGGGCGTTTATAAAAATAAAAAACGAGACAATACAATAGGTTAATTAAGGATGCTCCGATCAACTTGTCGTGCAGCCGCGGCAAGTTGCAATTTTCCAGGCACCTACAGCGTCATTGGACGAAAAGTGACCGAAAAATCATGTACGGAGAGCTTTTTCGACCGGTTCTCCGTGTTAAACGCGAACCTCACCCATACCCATGAGCTGTTTTCGAACCCTCCACAGGTTTGCCAGGGCGAACAGCGTGGTCAACTGAGCCGTGTTTTTCATCAGCCCACGAAAACGTACTTTCACGTAACCAAACTGCCGCTTGATCACGCGAAACGGATGCTCGACCTTGGCCCGTGTCTGAGCCTTGCAGAACTCGATCTTGCGCTTGGCTTTGTACAGTACGCTGCGCTGGTTCAGCTTGGAATAGGTGCTGCGACGCGCTGCAATCTGCCAGATCACCCCCCGATTTTCATGCTCTTCGCGCCTTTCGACACCGGTGTAACCGGCATCTGCATACACGGCGTTTTCTTCGCCATGCAGCAGTTCAGCCACCTGCGTGACATCGGCCACATTGGCAGCGGTGCCATGGACGTGATGCACCAGGCCGGACTCGACATCGGCACCGATGTGCGCCTTCATCCCGAAGAAATACTGACCGCCTTTCTTGGTCTGGTGCATCTCGGGATCACGCTTGCCTTCTTTATTTTTGGTCGAGCTGGGGGCATGAATAATGGTGGCATCGACGATGGTGCCTTGGCGCAGCGACAGGCCTTTTTCCTGCAGATAACCATTGATGACCGCAAGGATTGCCGGTGCGAGCTGATGCTTCTCCAGCAAGTGCCGGAAGTTCATGATCGTGGTGTCTTCGGGGATTGGCGCGCTCAGCGTCAGGCGTGCGAACTGGCGCATGGGCGTGATTTCGTAGAGCGCTTCTTCCATGGCCGGGTCGCTCAGGGAGAACCAGTTCTGCAACAGATGGATGCGCAGCATGGTTTCCAGAGGATAGGGTTTTCTACCGCCGCCGGCCTTGGGGTAGAACGGTTCGATCAGCTCCAGCAGGCCTGCCCAGGGCACCACCTGATCCATTTCGGCGAGGAAGCGCTCTCGGCGGGTTTGCTTGCGCTTGCCGGCGTACTCAAAGTCGGAAAAGCTCATCTGGCTCATGGGCGGCTCGGATCAGGTGTTGCGGGGATTCTCGCATAACTGAAGGCTTGTTCGGAGATTCCTTAAGTGTTTTGCCGAGCGTCAAAAAGTTGCCTGAAGCCACGGCGTCTCAAACCCATTGTTTAACCCTTTTAACGGTCCTGCGCGTCCTTGGCATCTGCCTCGGCATTGCGCTCATGCACCTTGCGCAGTTGGTCTTCGGTCAGTGGCAATTTTTTTGCCGTGTCGCGCAGCATCATCAACCCACCGACGATGGAGCCGAGGGCTATGATGAGGATCAGCCAGGCATACCAGGGCATTGTCGTTCTCCTATAGCGGCTAGTGGGCAGCGCTTGTACGAATTTTGAGCATTTGCCCGTTCCATTGGTTCAATTATAGAAGCCAGCCACTGCCGGGCCAATTCCGTGACCCGCGGGCCCCAAAGCTTGCGTCACTTCGTTTACAATGCGCGCCGTTTTCGACTTGCCAAGAGACCCTGCCATGTCCGCCTGCCAGACGCCCCTGATCGTCGCCCTGGATTTCCCTACCCGTGAGGCCGCCCTGAAGCTGGCTGACCAGCTTGACCCTGCGCTGTGCCGGGTAAAGGTTGGCAAGGAGCTGTTTACCAGCAGCGCTTCGGGCATTGTCGAAACCCTGTGCGACAAGGGCTTCGAAGTGTTCCTCGACCTGAAGTTCCACGACATCCCCAACACCACCGCCATGGCGGTAAAGGCCGCCGCCGAGATGGGTGTGTGGATGGTCAACGTGCATTGCTCCGGTGGCCTGCGCATGATGGCTGCCTGCCGCGAAGAGCTGGCCAAGCGCAGCGGCCCGCAGCCGTTGCTGATTGGCGTGACCGTGCTGACCAGCATGGAACGCGAAGACCTGGCTGGCATTGGCCTGGACGTCGACCCGCAGGAGCAGGTGCTGCGCCTGGCGGCACTGGCACAAAAGGCCGGCATGGACGGTTTGGTGTGCTCGGCGCTTGAGGCCCCCGCGCTGAAGGCGGCGCACCCGTCGCTGCAACTGGTGACCCCGGGCATTCGCCCGGCGGGTAGCGCGCAGGATGACCAGCGCCGTATCCTCACTCCGCGCCAGGCACTGGATGCGGGTTCGGATTACCTGGTGATCGGCCGGCCGATCAGCCAGGCAGCCGACCCAGCGCAAGCGCTGGCGGCAGTGGTGGCGGAGATTCGCGCGTAAGTAGCCTGCGATTGTGGAAGAAGGCCAGCACGAGCGTGCTGGCCTTTTTTGTTTCTGCAGGCTGTGTGTGCAGGTTTTTCACCCATCTTCGGTAGCTGGAATCAGATCACTGCGCGCACCGGCTTGAACAGCCTGAGCAAGTAGATCGGTACCAAAGTCAGCACGAAAACAGCCACTGCCAGCAACGGTATCAACCACGCCAGCGAATGCCCCTCGATCAGCGGGCCATAGAAGATGCTGGCCCTGTTCATGATGAACACGTGCAAGCAGTACAGCCCCAACGTACAACCCGACAGCTCGGCCAGCAGCTTACTGTGCTGTACAAGGTGCCCGCCCAGCGCAAGCAGCAGGCGAAAGGCGCAGATGGCGGCCAGCACCACCAACGGAGATACGTAGGAATAGAAAACCTGGTTGGGCTCGCCGTGCTGCATGGACACGGCATGCGTGGCGGCGGCGGTCAGGGCGCCGCTGGTGGCGAAGCCGGCAAGGTTTACCCAGGCGTTGCCCGGGCCGTGCAGCCGAATTTGTTCGTAAACATAGGCGCCCAGGAATGCATAGCCGGCAAACCCCATGAACGTAAACAGCTCATAGGTATGGACCACGTTGGCCAATGTAGGGTTGAACTGTGCGGCGGTGGGCAGCAGGCAACTGATCACTAGCCACAGGCCCAGGAACACTCGCTTCTCCTGTGCCCCGCAATGCTGGTAGACCTTGGCCATGTAGGGCATGAACAAATAAATGCCGATGATCGCGTACAGGTACCAGAGGTGGTAGTAGACAGGGCCGTGGAGCATGGCCACTGCCGCTTGCCACAAGCTGCCGTGCCCGGTGCCCAGGGTCGTGCGCCACAGCGCATAGAACACCGACCAGAACAGCAGCGGCGGCAGTATGCGCACAAAGCGCTTCTGGTAGAACGTGATTGCACCCTCTGTTCGGTTCAACAGCAGGGCGCCAGACAGCATCAGGAACAGGGGGACGCAAGACCTGACCAAGGAGTTGTAGATGTTGGAGGACATCCAGTTGTCATCCAGTTGCAGTGCCCCGGCTGATGCGATGTGAAGGATTATCACCATGAAGCAGGCGGCGATCCTGCAAAGGTCGAGTCCGGCATTCAAGCGTTGCTGCATTGGTTGCCCACCTTGTCGCTACCTTGCGCAATGGGTTCTTGTAGATGCCTGAATGTACGGTGGAAGGGGGAAACTGCAAGCGGTGAAAGTGCCACAACACGGGCTGAGGCCCGACTTCAATGGGGCGCCGCTCCTAAAGGAGGGGCGGCGCAGGCTTTTGAGGGTTAGACTTTCAGCACCAACTTGCCAAAGTTCTCCCCACTGAACAGCTTCAGCAACGTCTCGGGGAAGGTCTCCAACCCCTCCACCACATCTTCCTTGCTCTTCACCTGCCCACTGGCCAGCCACCCGGCAATCTCCAGCGCGGCCTTGCCGTAGTCCTTGCTGTAGTCCATCACCACAAACCCTTCCATACGCGCACGGTTCACCAGTAGCGCCAGGTAGTTGGCTGGCCCCTTCACCGCTTCCTTGTTGTTGTACTGGCTGATCGCGCCGCAAATCACGATGCGGGCCTTGAAGTTGATGCGCGTCAGCACGGCATCGAGGATCTCGCCGCCGACGTTGTCGAAGTACACGTCCACGCCTTTGGGGCATTCGCGCTTCAGGCCAGCCAGTACGTCTTCGGCTTTGTAGTCGATCACCCCGTCAAAGCCCAGCTCGTCCAGCAGGTACCGGCACTTCTCGGCGCCGCCGGCAATGCCGACCACGCGGCACCCTTTGACCTTGGCAATTTGCCCGACAATGCTGCCCACCGCACCGGCCGCGCCGGAGATGACCACGGTATCGCCGGCCTTGGGCTGGCCAACATCCAGCAGGGCGAAGTAGGCCGTCATGCCGGTCATGCCCAGCGCCGACAGGTAGCGGGGCAGGGGGGCCAGGTTGGGGTCGATCTTGTGCAGGCCCTGGGGCTCGCCGGTGAAATAGTCCTGCACCCCAAGCGCGCCGCTGACGTGGTCGCCTGGTTTGAATGCCGAGTGGTTGGAGGCGACCACTTCGCCCACACCCAGCGCACGCATTACCTGGCCCAGGGCCACGGGCGGGATGTAGGACTTGCCTTCGTTCATCCAGCCGCGCATGGCGGGGTCCAGCGACAGGTACAGGTTACGCACCAGCACCTGGCCTTCGCCGGGTTGTTCGACGGGCACGGTCTCGAAGCTGAAGTCGTCACGGCGCACGGCGCCGACCGGGCGTTTGGCAAGCAGGAAGCGGCGGTTGGTCTGGGTCATGGCGGGTCCTTGTGGGCAGTGGAGGGAGTGAGGTGTTCAATCTACCTTGTTGATTTAGGCAGGTCGTTAACATCACTGACAGGCATGGTAGCCCAACCGTTGGTGTGATGATGCTGCCCGGCCGAGCGGTGGCTGGCTATGCTCTGAACCCCACCTAACCCCCCACAGGAGCACGCGATGAGCATGACCTTTTCTGGCCAGGTAGCCCTGGTGACTGGCGCTGCCGCCGGTATTGGCCGGGCAACCGCCCTGGCTTTCGCCCGCGAGGGCCTGAAGGTGGTGGTGGCCGACCTTGACCCGGTCGGCGGCGAAGCCACTGTGGCGCTGATCCACGCGGCGGGTGGCGAAGCGCTGTTCATTGCCTGCGACGTTACCCGCGACACCGAGGTGCGCCAGCTGCACGAGCGCCTGATCGCCACCTGCGGTCGGCTGGACTATGCCTACAACAACGCTGGGGTCGAGATCGAGCAACACCGTCTGGCGGAAGGCAGCGAGGCAGAGTTCGATGCCATCATGGGTGTGAACGTGAAGGGCGTGTGGTTGTGCATGAAGTACCAGCTGCCTTTGCTGCTGGCCCAGGGCGGTGGGGTCATCGTCAACACGGCCTCGGTGGCGGGGCTGGGGGCGGCGCCGAAGATGAGCATCTACAGCGCCAGCAAGCATGCGGTGATTGGCCTGACCAAGTCGGCGGCCATCGAGTACGCCAAGAAGGGCATCCGCGTGAACGCCGTGTGCCCGGCGGTGATCGACACTGACATGTTCCGCCGTGCCTACGAGGCCGACCCGCGCAAGGCCGAGTTCGCCGCCGCCATGCACCCGGTGGGGCGCATTGGCAAGGTCGAGGAAATCGCCAGTGCGGTGCTGTACCTGTGTAGCGACGGTGCGGCGTTTACCACCGGGCATTGCCTGACGGTCGATGGTGGGGCTACGGCGATCTGAGCGGATAGCGCGTGGCCTTCTTCGCGGGCGCGCCCGCTCCCACAGGTACAGGGCTGCCCTGAGGTCGGATGCGCTTCGTGTGACAGCGGGCAAGCCCGCGAATACCAGCACCCAGGGCGACCTCTGGCAAGCTGATAACGACACGCTCATAGCTATTTGACACTATTCTGACGCCAGGCCCTTGTTCATCGGCTGGCAACGTTGCCACCCTTGGCCTTCGGATAACCTCGCAAGCAGAAGGGGAGTCGGCGATGGGCGCGAGCAAGCACGGTGTGCTGGCCAACTTGGGCATGGCCCGCAAACTCGGCCTGGGCTTTGCCCTGGTGCTGCTGTTGACGCTGGCGGTGGCGGCCATCGGCATCGCCGCGTTGCATGGCGTCGGCCAGCGCTTCGACAGCTTGCGTCAGCTGGCCCAGTTCAATACCGACCTGTTGCGCTTGCGCCAGCACGAGCAGGCGTTTGCCCTGCGCTCCGACCTGCAGCAGGCCGAGGCCTTGCGCAGCGGCCTGCAGGGCCTGGTCGAACGTGCCCGCGGCCTGCCGGCGCTGGCGGCGGCGCAAACCGATCTTGCTGCCTATGGCCAGGCATTCGAGGCCTTTGTCGAGGCCGTGCAGGCCAAGGAGCTGGCGCTGGACATGGCCAGTTGGTCGGTGTCCAGCGTGGCCAACAACCTCGATGTGCTGCAGGCCGGCCTGGCCGATGACGGTGTGTACACGCTCAAGCAGTCCCAGGGCCAGCAGGGTGGCGAGTTCCTTGAGCAAGCTGGGCAAGTGGCACAGGTGTCGCGGCTGATGCTGCAGGCCATGGACGAAGCGCGGGTGCGCCTGGAAAAAAGCCGTAAGGGCGAAGAGGGCGTGAGCCAGGAGCGAATTGCCCAGACGGTGGAGGCCGCCAGCCTGGTCAGCCAACTACAGGGTGCGGTTGGCGATGCCGGTTACCAGAGTGTGCTTGGCGAAGTGGCCGGGCACATTGGCAGCTTCTCGGAAAAACTCAACGAATACACCGACCAGTTGGCCCGCGAGCAGGGGCTAAAGGCGCAGTTGCAAACCAGTGCCGAGCAAGTGACCGGGCAAGTCGACCAGGCCTATCTGGGGCAGGAGCAGGCTCTGCAGGGCGAGCTGCAGCGTAATGCCGTTGCCATCGGCCTGGCCACGGTGCTGGCCTTGATCGTCGGTGTATTGGCGGCCTGGATGATTACCCGTGCGGTCGTCGGCCCTCTCCAGCATGTCATCGCCCGCGCCCAGCGTATCGCTGCGGGTGAGCTGGGCTTGGACGCCCAGGCGCCGCGCCGGGACGAGGTGGGGCAACTGATGCAGGCCATGCAGCAGATGGCGGCGGGGCTTTCGGGTATTGTCAGCGGCCTGCAGCAGGGCATCGAACAATTGGCTGGCAACGCCCAGGCGTTGTCGGCGGTGACCGAGCAGACCAATCGCGAGGTGGGCAGCCAGAAGGAAGAAACCGAGCAGGTCGCCACCGCCATGCAGCAGATGACCGCCACCGTGCACGATGTGGCACGCAATGCCGAAGAGGCGGCGCAAGCGGCCCAGGCAGCGGACGAGAAAGTCGACACCGGCCAGCAGGTGGTGCGCCAGAGCATGCAGCGCATCGAGCAGTTGGCGGCGGCGGCGGAAACCGCCAGCGCTGGCATCGACAGCCTCAGTGCCGAAATTCACACCATCGGCGACGTGCTGGAAGTGATCAAGAGCGTGGCCGAGCAAACCAACCTGTTGGCGCTCAATGCCGCCATCGAGGCAGCTCGCGCCGGTGAGCAAGGGCGTGGTTTTGCCGTGGTGGCCGATGAGGTGCGCGCGTTGGCGCGGCGTACCCGGCAATCCACCGAGCAGATCGAGACACTGGTCGCCAGCCTGCGCGGTAATGCCCAGCAATCGGTGGCGCAGATCCGTGGCAGTGCCGAGCTGGTGCGCCTGGCGGTGGCCGATGCGCTGCAGACGGAAAGTGCGCTGGGCAGCATTGCCGCGGCGGTGTCATTGATTCAGCAGATGAACCAGCAGATCGCCGCGGCGGCCGAGCAGCAGAGCTCGGTGGCGGAGGAGATAAGCCGTAGCGTCACGCAGATTCGCGGTAGTGCGGATCAGGCGGCGTTGGCGATGCGGGACAATGCCCGGTCGAGTGTGGAGCTGGCGCAGTTGGGGGCTGATTTGAAAGGGATGGTGGAGCATTTCAGGCTTTAGGTGCCAGGTGCCAGGTGCCAGGTGCCAGGTGCCAGGTTCAAAGTGCTTTGTGGGTTTTGAGATCGAGCGCCGCGCGGGCGGCGCTCAATCTCAACCCCAGCGCCTCTCTACCGTCATCCCCTGCGCGGATTCAGGATCATCAAGGTCAGCACCCCCGCCACAATCCCCCAGAATGCCGAGCCTATCGAGAACAGGGTCAACCCCGAAGCCGTGACCATGAAGGTAATCACCGCCGCCTCACGCTCGCGCGCCTCGCTCATGGCCACGGTCAGCCCGTTCATGATCGAACCAAACAGCGCCAGTGCGGCAATCGACAGCACCAGCTCCTTAGGCAATGCCGCAAACAATGCCGCCAAGGTCGCCCCGAACACCCCGGCAATGCCGTAGAAAATCCCGCACCACACCGCCGCGGTGTAGCGTTTACTCGGGTCTTCATGGGCATGCGGCCCGGTGCAGATCGCTGCGCTGATCGCCGCCAGGTTGACCCCATGCGAGCCGAATGGCGCCAGCAGCAGCGAGGCAAAGCCGGTGGCCGAAATCAGCGGCGAGGCGGGCACCTGGTAGCCGTCGGCACGCAGCACGGCCACGCCGGGCATGTTCTGCGAGGTCATGGCCACTACGAACAGTGGAATGCCGATACTGATGGTTGCCGCCAACGAGAAGCTGGGTGTGGTCCATACTGGTTTGGCCACTTCCAGGTGGAAGCCGCTGAAGTCCAGCAGGCCCAGCGCGCCGGACAATGCCGTGCCCACCAACAGCGCGGCCAGTACGCAGTAGCGTGGCGACAGGCGCTTGACCAGCAGGTAGCTGAAGAACATGCCCAGCACCAGCAACGTGCGGTGCTGGGCGGCGACGAAGATTTCGCTGCCGATCTTGAACAGGATGCCCGCCAGCAGTGCCGAGGCCAGCGAGGCCGGAATGCGTTTGACCAGGCGCTCGAAGCTGCCGGTCAGGCCACAGATGAGGACCAGTACGGCACAGGTGATATAGGCGCCAATGGCTTCGCCATAGCTGACCCCGCCCAGGCTGGTGATCAGCAAGGCAGCGCCTGGGGTGGACCAGGCCACGGTGACGGGGGTGCGATAGCGCAGCGATAGGCCGATGCTGCACACCGCCATGCCAATGGACAGCGCCCAGATCCATGACGAAATCTGCGCAGTGGTCAGCCCGGCCGCCTGGCCGGCCTGGAACATCAGTACCAGCGAACTGGTGTAGCCGGTGAGCATGGCAATGAAGCCTGCAACCACAGCCGACGGAGAGGTGTCTGCCAGGGGCCGCAGGCGTGCGGAGGTGGCATCGGTCATGAACAAAATCCTTGTAAAGGTGTAAGCAGTTTTTTCAGACTACAGCGCGCAAGGTTGATCCTTGCCATACAGCGGCCATTGCATTTAGCCGTACAGTCACCAACTATTGGGCGCAATTGCAAAACTGCTTGGCAGTGGAGGGGCGATGTACAAGGTCTATGGCGACTACCAGTCGGGCAACTGCTACAAGGTCAAGCTGATGTTGAGCTTGCTGGGTCGGCCGTATGAATGGCACCCGGTGGACATCCTCAAGGGCGAGACCGAAACGCCCGAGTTTTTGGCGATGAACCCCAACGGCAAGGTGCCGGTACTGGAGCTGGAGGACGGCAGCTACCTGTGGGAGTCCAACGCCATTCTCAACTTCCTGGCCGATGGCAGCGAGTTCCTGCCCAGCGAGCCGCGCCTGCGCACGCAGGTGTTGCAGTGGCAGTTCTTCGAGCAGTACAGCCATGAGCCGTACATCGCCGTGGCGCGGTTCATCCAGTTTTACCTGGGGCTGCCGGACGAGCGCCTGGAGGAGTACCGCAAGCTGCACAAGGGCGGCTACAAGGCGCTGAAGGTGATGGAGCGGCAGCTGCAGATGACGCCGTACCTGGTGGGTGAGCAATACTCGATTGCCGATGTGGCGTTGTATGCCTACACCCATGTGGCGCAGCAGGGCGGTTTCGACCTGGCCGATTACCCGGCGGTAAGGGCCTGGCTGGAGCGGGTCAGCAGCCACCCACGGCATGTGCCGATGGTGGGATGATCTTCAGCTTGTATCGGCCTCTTCGCGGGTTTGCCCGCGAAGAGGCCGATACACGAAAGCTACGACCTGTCAGACCGAAGCAAACCGCTCATCCAGGTAGGCAATGATGGCCTTGGACTCGTACATCCAGGTCACCTTGCCGGCTTCTTCAATGCGCAGGCAAGGCACTTTCACCCGGCCGCCACCTTCCTGCAGGGCCTGGCGGTGCACCGGGTCGTTCTTGGCGTCGCACAGCGCTACCGGTACGTTCAGGCGATGCAGGGTGCGGCGGGTCTTGACGCAGAACGGGCAGGCATGGAACTGGTACAGCGCCAGGCCCTTGGCCGCTTGCTCGACGCGGGCCTGGGCGGCGGCGTCACGCTTGCGCTTGGCCGGGCGGCTGATCCAGTCACCGAAGACGATAAGCTGGCCGAGGCCAACCCGCAGGGCTTTGACGATCATGGGCAACTCCTGAAATGCAAAAGCCGACCCGCAGGGGTCGGCTCGGGGTCAGCAGCCAATCACTTGATCAGGCTGAGGAACTCGCTGCGGGTGGCGGCGTTTTCGCGGAATTCACCCAGCATCACCGAGGTGATCATGGTCGAATTCTGCTTCTCGACACCGCGCATCATCATGCACATGTGCTTGGCTTCGACCACGACGGCCACACCGGCGGCACCGGTAACCTGCTGCACGGCTTCGGCGATCTGGCGGCTGAGGTTTTCCTGGATCTGCAGGCGGCGGGCGTACATGTCGACGATGCGCGCCACCTTCGACAGGCCAAGGACCTTGCCCTTGGGCAGGTAGGCCACGTGTGCCTTGCCGATGAACGGCAGCATGTGGTGTTCGCACATCGAATACAGCTCGATGTCCCGGACCAGCACCATTTCGCTGTTATCAGAGCTGAACAGCGCGTTGTTGGTGACCTCTTCCAGTGTTTGCTCATAACCGCGGCAAAGGTACTTCATCGCCTTTGCAGCCCGCTTGGGCGTGTCGAGCAGGCCCTCACGGGAGACGTCCTCGCCAATCTGGCTGAGGATCTCGGTGTAGTTCTGTTCCAGGGACATGGATCTACCTGTGGGAAAAAATCGCAAAAACGAAGGGTACGGCGGTGAGGGCGGCGCTGCAAGCGCGGCGTTACTCGTCGCGGCCTTCGAGCATGGTTCGCTTGAGCATCACATACACCGCGCCAGTGCCGCCATGGCGGGCGCTGCAGGAGGCAAAACCGAGCACCTGCGGGTGCTGGCGCAGCCAGGTGTTGACGTGGCTTTTGATCATCGGGCGCTTGCCATCCAGGCGTGCGGCCTTGCCGTGGGTCACCCGCACGCAGCGCACTTCCAGTTTGGTGGCTTCGGCGATGAAGTCCCACAGGGTTTCGCGGGCCTTTTCCACGGTCATGCCGTGCAGGTCGAGGCTGCCCTCGAACGGGATCTGCCCCAGCTTGAGCTTGCGCAGCTGGCCTTCCTGCACGCCGTCGCGGCGCCACATCAGTTCGTCTTCGGCGCCTACGTCGATGACGAACAGGTCGGACATGCCGTCGATGACCAGGGCCTTGTCACTGCGCACGGTCGCCGCCTGGCGCAGGCCAGCCAGTTTCTGGCGGTCGGCCTTGGGCTTGCCGACTTCGGCGCGGTCGTGGCGGATTTGCTTTACGCCACGCACTTCGGCCTTGAACAGGGAAAAATCGTCGTCTTGCATGATGCCTCCACGTAGGCGGCGTAGTTTACGCGACTGTGGGGCCCTGTGCAGCCATGTCGGGTCTGATTGGCCGCTCCCACAAGGGGCGCGACCGCAGCATAGCTGTCAGTCGTGTTTTTTCATCAGGTGCGGCGACAGGTTCAATTCCCGCCCGCGGCGCAAACGGATACGGCTGCGCCGCCAGAAGCGCACGCCCAGCCATAGCAGCAGCAACCCAGCCCCGGTAAGGATGCTGGACAGCGGTTTGTTGGCATTGAGTTCCTGCAGGGCGGGGTAGTTGCCCAGCAGGCCGGCAAAGCCGGCCATGGCCAGCAGCACGCCCAGGGTCGCCAGCAGCGCCGACAGGCCGGCCGCCAGGCGGGCGCCCCAGTTACGCGGCTCGCGCGTGCGCAGGCGCTTGGCGTCGAAACTGCCTTTAAGCTTCATTCCGCTCTCCTCTGTGGATATCCGGAATTCGACCTGCTGCCGCCCATCGGGTTCCGCCCGGCTGCCGGGCGGTCTTGCCAGTGGTTCAGATCAGGCTGGCGGTGGGTGCCACGCAAGCGAAGTTGTCGGCCATCACGGCCATTTCGCACTGGTGAATCTGTGCGGCCGGGATCACCCCGTCCTTGAAGGCCAGGTCGCGGGTGGCCGAGGCGTCTTCCACCAGGGTGCACCGGTAACCATAGTCCTTGGCGCGGCGAACGGTAGTGCTGACGCTGGAGTGGCTCATGAAACCACAGACGATCAGGTCCAGGTGGCCCAGCGCCTGCAGCGTTTCGTGCAGTTGGGTGTTCTTGAATGCGTTGGGCATGCGTTTTTCGATGACGATTTCGCCTTCCAGTGGCTCGAGCCCCGGAATGAACTGGCCGGCCGGCCCCTGTGGATCGAAGCGGCCACCGACAGTGCCCAGGTGGCGAACATGGATGATCGGACGGCCGCTTTTACGCGCGGCGTCGAGCAACCTGGCGATGTTGGCCACGGCCTCGTCCATGCCCGACAGCTGCAGGGGACCGCTGAGGTACTCCTTTTGCGCATCGATGATGATCAGGCTGGCGTGGCTCAGCTTGGCCGGCGGGTAGTCGCGGCCAGTGAGGCGGAACATCGTGGTTGGAACGGACATCAAGGGCTCCTTGGAAGGGCTTTTGTATACCTATTGTCCCCTGCCTTGACGCCAATGGGAATGGTTGACAACGCAAGCGGCATGGTTACTGGCCTGTGGCTAGCCTTTGGGCAAGGCAAACGAACAAATGTGCGGGTGGGACTGTTAGACTTTTGTCCGGTCTGAAATAGGAGTACCCCGTGATCACATCCCGTCTGCGCACGTTGCGCGACTACATCCGCTGGGCGGTGAGCCGCTTCCACGAGCACGACCTGTTCTTCGGCCACGGTGCCGACAACGCCTGGGACGAGGCCCGCCTGCTGGTGCTCGGTGCGGTGCACCTGCCATGGGAGGTGGCCGACAGCTACCTGGATTGCATGCTCGAGGACGACGAGCGGGTACGCCTGCAGCACCTGCTCAAACGCCGTATCGAAGAACGCGTGCCGGCCGCCTACCTGCTGGGCGAGGCCTGGTTCTGCGGCATGTCGTTCATCGTCGACGAGCGGGTGCTGGTGCCGCGTTCGCCGATTGGCGAGCTGATCGAAAAACGTTTCGAGCCGTGGCTGGCCAGCGAGCCGGCACGCATTCTCGACCTGTGCACGGGCTCGGGCTGCATCGGCATCGTCGCCGCGGAGGTGTTCCCCGAGGCCGAGGTGGTGCTGGCCGACTTGTCGTTCCAGGCCCTTGAAGTGGCCAACCAGAATATCGAGCGCCATGGCCTGGACACCCGCGTGTATACCGTGCAGGGCGATGGCTTTGGCGGTTTGCCGGGGCAGCGTTTCGACCTGATCCTGTCCAACCCGCCGTATGTCGATGCCGAAGACTTCGACGACATGCCGGCCGAGTACCACCACGAGCCCGAGCTGGGCCTGGCCTGCGGCAACGACGGCCTGGACCTGGTACGGCGGATGCTGGCCGAAGCGGCCGACCACCTGACCGACAAAGGTTTGCTGATTGTCGAAGTGGGCAACAGCCAGGTGCATGTCGAGGCGTTGTACCCTGAAGTGGACTTTGCCTGGCTGGAGTTCGAGCGCGGCGGGCATGGGGTGTTCATGCTGACGGCTGAGCAGTGCCGCCAGCATCAGGAATTGTTCAAGGCCCGGGTCTGACCCATTTGGGGCTGCTTTGCAGCCCATCGCGACACAAGGCCGCTCCTACAGGCAGACGCGTTTCCCCCAAGGTTACGCTGCCCCTGTAGGAGCGGCCTTGTGTCGCGATGGGCCGCAAAGCGGCCCCAATCCCCACCGGCTGAAGCGGCCTCAGCGGGTGGCAATCCAGATCAACAACCCTGCCTGAAACACCGCAAACGCCACCAGGCAGGTAATGGTGAAGCGCAAACCGCTGTCTTCGCGGTGGTACTTGGCCACCCGCTCATCGCGCTCGCGCAGTTGCGCTTCTTTTTCCTGCAACTGCTGGTCCGCCTGCTGCAACAGGTTGGCAGCATCCAGAATGTCAACCCGCTGCAGGCGCTCGTTGCTCCAGGCGGCCTTCAGCTGGCCGACGGTCATGTCCACGGTACGGCCCTTCAGGTGCTGGCTGTCCTCGTATTCCACCTCGATACCTACCCCGCGCAGGCAGTTGTCACGGCGCAGGCGGGAGTCTTCGTTCAGCGCATCCTTGCTTGGCAACGCCATGCCCACTACCTGGTAGTGCGACCATTTGCGCTGCAGCCACTGCGCCGCCTGGGCCAGCATGAAGCGGCCGATGCCACGGTTCACGGGCTCCAGTTGCAGGCCATGCTCATTGCCAATGCGCACCAGGCGCTCGGCATGGTCGACACGGATGTCCAGGCGGTTCTGCTCTTTGTGCACCTTCTGGCCGGGCAGTTGGATTTCCATGCGCAGCAGGCTGTGCGCCTTGTCATGGCGCTCGGCATAGCCGAACTGCACAAAGCGCAGCGGCCGGGCGCCGGTGCTGCGGTCGGTGGGCAGTGCGGCCAGGCGCAGCAGCTGGAAGTGTTCGGCGGCAAGCTCGGCCCAGGGCAGGGCGGGGCTTTCCTGGGGGGCTTCGGCCGGCTCTACGGCGGCGGGGGCGATGGTCATCAGGGCTTGTCCTCGGCTATGCCTGCTGTATCGGCAGGCTTGCCCGAGACCTGAGCCCCATTGCCTCACGCCGAAGGCAAATGCTGGATGAACGTCACAATTCGCTCACCCAGCTCGCGCGCCAGCGGCAGTTCGGGGTTGAGGTAGCTGTCGCGCTGCTGGCTCATGCTTTTGGGGCTGATGCGCAGCATGTGGTTCATGCCGTCGATCAGCACCAGCTGCGCGTCCGGCTTGGCCGCCTTCAGCCGTTGGGCGTCTGCCACGTCCACCTGCACATCGTTGCGCCCCTGCACGATCAGCGCGGGCATGGGCAGGCGGGCAAAGGCGGCTGCCGGGTTTTGCTGGAACAGCGAGATCAGGTACGGCTGCACGCTGGGGCGAAACACCTGGCGCAAGGGTGCCGGCACTTCGAGGCTGGTTTGCCCGGCCTGCAAGCGGTCGAGCAGGGCGCTGCCACCGGCCAGTTGCGCCGGGGGCAGGCGCAGGGCCAGTTGCTCGCGCAATACGTCGGCCATAGGCCGGCCGCTGCCGGCCAGGGTGATCACCGCGCTGGCACCGGCCTGTTCGGCGGCCAGGCTGGCGATCAGTGCCCCTTCGCTGTGGCCGATGAGGATCAGCGGGCCGAAGCGCGGGTCGGCTTTGAGCTTGTGGCTCCAGGCGACCACATCGGCTACATAGCGCTCCACGCTGAGGTCACGCTCGTCAGGTGTGGCCGGCTGGCTGGCGGCCACGCCGCGCTTGTCGTAGCGCACGCTGGCGATGTGCTCGTTGGCCAACAGCAGGGCCAGGCGCTTGAGGTTGTCGACCCTGCCCGAGGCCGGGTTGTTGCCGTCACGGTCGGTGGGGCCGGAGCCGGCAATGATCAGTACCACCGGCGGCGGCGTGGCCTGTTGTGGCAGCAGCAGGCTGCCGTGCAACACGCCTTGGCCGGTGTCCAGGTCGATCGGGCGTTGCAGTACGGTGGGTGCGGCGGCCTGGGCCAGGCCGGTGCACAGCAGGAAGAGGAAAGCGACGAGGCGCGGCATCATGCGGTACTACATGGGGAGATGGTGCTTTGACCCAATGTTTGCGGGAAGGTTCGAAGGCCAGCACAGACAACCCATCCATCTGTATACTGCCTGCTTTTCGTCCATTTCAGGCAGATCTCGCGGAGCGTCCATGTCCGGCAATACCTACGGCAAGCTGTTCACTGTCACCACCGCTGGCGAGAGCCATGGTCCGGCGTTGGTCGCCATTGTCGATGGATGCCCACCAGGCCTGGAAATTTCCCTCGCCGACCTGCAGCACGACCTCGACCGGCGCAAGCCCGGCACCAGCCGTCACACCACCCAGCGCCAGGAAGCCGACGAGGTGGAAATCCTCTCCGGCGTGTTCGAAGGCCGCACCACCGGCTGCTCGATCGGCCTGCTGATCCGCAACACCGACCAGAAGTCCAAGGACTACTCGGCCATCAAGGACCTGTTCCGCCCGGCCCACGCCGACTACACCTACCATCACAAGTACGGCGTTCGCGACTACCGTGGCGGTGGCCGCAGCTCGGCCCGTGAAACCGCCATGCGCGTGGCGGCCGGTGCTATCGCCAAGAAGTACCTGGCCAGCCAGGGCATCACCGTGCGCGGCTACATGAGCCAGCTGGGCCCGATCGAAATCCCGTTCAAAACCTGGGAATCGGTGGAGCAGAACGCCTTCTTCAGCCCCGACCCGGACAAAGTGCCAGAGCTTGAGGCCTACATGGACCAGTTGCGCCGTGACCAGGACTCGGTGGGCGCCAAGATCACCGTGGTCGCCGAAGGTGTCATGCCTGGCCTGGGTGAGCCGATCTTCGACCGCCTGGACGCGGAACTGGCCCATGCACTGATGAGCATCAACGCGGTCAAAGGTGTGGAAATCGGCGCCGGTTTCGCCAGCGTTGCCCAGCGCGGCACCGAACACCGTGACGAGCTGACCCCGCAAGGCTTCCTCAGCAACAACGCTGGCGGCATCCTGGGTGGCATCTCCTCGGGCCAGCCGATCGTTGCCCACCTGGCGTTGAAACCCACTTCCAGCATCACCACCCCAGGCCGCTCGATCGATATCGACGGCAACCCGGTGGACGTCATCACCAAAGGCCGCCACGACCCGTGCGTGGGCATCCGTGCCACGCCGATCGCCGAGGCGATGATGGCCATCGCGCTGATGGACCACCTGCTGCGTCACCGCGCGCAAAATGCCGATGTGAAGGTGAATACCCCGGTGCTGGGCCAGCTCTGATCCACCCGTGCCGGCCTCCTCGCGGCGTCTAACCGCCGCGAAGAGGCCGATGCAGGTCGCCACAAGGCTATCTCATGCAGCCCATCCCCTACTGGCGCTTGTCCAGCTTCTACCTGTTCTACTTCGCCCTGCTAGGCTCCACCGCCCCCTTCCTGGCGCTGTACTTCGACCACCTGGGTTTTTCCCCGGCACGCATCGGCGAGCTGGTGGCCATCCCCATGCTGATGCGCTGCATCGCCCCCAACCTGTGGGGCTGGCTGGGCGACCGTACCGGCCAGCGGTTGTTGATCGTGCGGTTGGGCGCGTTGTCGACACTGGCCACCTTCGCCCTGATCTTCTTCGGCAAAAGCTACGCCTGGCTGGCACTGGTGATGGCCCTGCACGCGTTCTTCTGGCATGCGGTGCTGCCGCAGTTCGAAGTCATCACCCTGGCCCACCTGCACGGGCAAACGTCGCGCTACAGCCAGGTGCGCCTGTGGGGCTCGATTGGCTTCATTCTCACGGTAGTTGGCCTGGGCCGCTTGTTCGAATGGCTGAGCCTGGATATCTACCCGGTGGCGCTGGTCACGATCATGGCTGGCATCGTCGCCGCCAGCCTGTGGGTACCCAATGCCCAGCCGCTGGAGCAGGGCGAGCGCAGCGGCGCGGGTGGCTTCCTGCAGCAGTTGCGCGCCCCGGGGGTGATGGCGTTCTACGCCTGCGTGGCGTTGATGCAGCTCAGCCACGGGCCGTATTACACGTTCCTTACCCTGCACCTGGAGCACCTGGGCTACACGCGCGGTGCCATTGGCCTGTTGTGGGCGCTGGGGGTAGTGGCCGAGGTGCTGATGTTCATGGTCATGAGCCGCCTGTTCGCCCGTTTCAGCGTGCAGCGGGTGTTGCTGGCCAGCTTCCTGCTGGCGGCCATACGCTGGTTGTTGCTGGGCAATCTGGCAGGTGAGCCGGCCGTGCTGATATTCGCCCAGTTGCTGCATGCGGCCACTTTCGGCTGCTTCCATGCCGCCAGCATTGCCTTTGTGCAGGCCAGCTTCGGCGCCCGTCAGCAGGGTCAGGGCCAGGCGCTGTACGCGGCGCTGTCGGGTACCGGCGGTGCGTTGGGGGCGTTGTACTCAGGCTACAGCTGGAAGCTGTTGGGCCCCACCTTCACCTTTGGTATGGCCAGTGCCGCAGCCTTGGCCGCAGCCGTTATCATTGCCCTTCGTTCGCAATCGACCAGGACCCGCCCCTGATGAGTATTCTCAGCGTTTTCCACCCCGACAGCCCGGCACTGCCGAACAAGGTGCTGACTCACCACGATGACATCGCTGCCACATTGGCCGAGCACGGAGTGCGCTTTGCCCATGCCGAGCATGGCCTGCGGGTGCGCCCCGGTACGGCCCAGGATGAGGTGCTGGGCGCTTGCCGTGTATACCTGGACCAGTTGATGACGGGGCATGGCAGCAAGGCGTTCGTGCTGTTGAACCGTGACGGTGAGGACCCGGTACAGGTCGATGTGCGCGATGAGCATGTGCATGACGCCGACGAGGTGTTTGCCGTGGTCGGAGGGCGTGCGCAGGTGGGCCTGCGGTTGGGCGGCTGGGTGTATTCGGTGCTGTGCGAGAAAGGTGACCAGCTTGTGATACCGGCGGGGACGCGCCGCTGGGTTGAGCTGGGCGACACGCCGTTTTGCCTGGCGTTGCGCTTGTACGGCAGCGAGCAGGGCGTGCAGGCGCGGTTCACCGGGGATGTGGCTGCACGGGCGTTTTTGGGGATTGACGAACTGTAGTGGCCCTACCGACCTCTTTGCGGGCAAGCCCGCGAAGAGGCCATGTCAGGCAGTTTCAAATTCAACGGTAGGTCGGCAAGGCAAACCGCTGTTGGCTCTGCAGCATGGTAATCACCGGCAACTCACTGGCCTGCTCGGCCAAGTCGCGACGGATGGCACTGATCGCCCAGGACAGCTGTTCGGCACTGTGCAGTTGCCCATAGGTCAGCACCCGGCGGGTAACCTTGCCATCCGCCGCACGCAGGGTAAGCAGCACACCGCCATCGGGGCGGGCTTGGGTATTCACCTGATAGGCCGAAAATACCGAAACGAACTTTTGCTGGATGAGGTCCATATCAACTCCTGGCTGTTGTAGGGCAGACGTGAGTTGATGGTTGCAGTGACCGTGCCAGAACGCTGATTAGCGAAAAGCCCAGTAAATACAGGCTCTTACGGGTTATTTACGGAAGCGGCATCGTGCAGGCTGCATGGTCGTGCATTTTGCACAGTGCATTTTGCACGGGTCGGGATTTGCCTATCGGCCCTATAGAATCTGAACCTTTGACCGCAATGGCATGCCTGACGAAAACTTGGGCAATCAAATATGCCAGGAGGTTCCCGATGTCCAGCCAAACCGCACCCGCCACCATGAACGATGACGAAGCCGCTGCATTCGCCGAGCAGGTGTTCGAACGTGCCCGTCAGGGCGACGCCGACATGCTCGGGCGCCTGCTTGCCAGTGGCCTGCCGCCCAACCTGCGCAACCACAAGGGCGACACCCTGCTGATGCTGGCCAGTTACCATGGCCAGCATGACGCGGTGCGCGTGTTGCTGGCGCAAGGTGCCGACCCATTGATTGCCAACGACAACGGCCAACTGCCTATTGCCGGTGCAGCGTTCAAGGGGGATCTGGCGATGATTCGCCTGTTGCTTGAGCACGGTGTGCCAGTGGATGCCGCCGCGCAGGATGGGCGTACTGCGCTGATGTTGGCAGCCATGTTCAACCGCAGCGAAATCATCGACTACTTGTTGGCCCAGGGCGCCGACCCGGCGCGCCAGGATGCACGCGGCGCCACGGCGCTGATGGCGGCCCAGACCATG
The DNA here is from genome assembly GCF_047978165.1 of Pseudomonas sp. LFS074. Taxonomy (NCBI): domain Bacteria; kingdom Pseudomonadati; phylum Pseudomonadota; class Gammaproteobacteria; order Pseudomonadales; family Pseudomonadaceae; genus Pseudomonas; species Pseudomonas sp. LFS074. The sequence goes on from NZ_JBFPFV010000001.1 coordinate 1,518,403, forward strand.
GGCGCGGTGGACGCCGCCGCACGCCTGCAAGCGCTGGCCGGCTAACCGCCTGGGGGCATTTGCGGCTATCCTTGGCGACTTTTCACCCGTCGCAGGCCCCCTTTCATGAAAACTCAGTTGCTCGAATTCATCAGCCTCATTGGCGCCGGCTGCATGCGCGAGGCAGACATCGAGCGCATCGCCGCCGAGGCCGCCGAGGCCTACGCCGACCCTGTCGCCTTCCTGGCCGCCAACCCTGATATCAATTACGACGACAGCTTCCCGATCCCGCTGGGCGAATGGGTGGTGCTGGGCAGCCTGCCGGACACCGTGGTGTTCCAGGCCGACAGCTATCAGGACCTGTTCCAGCAGATCAGCGATTCGTTCGACAACAGCGTGCCGTTTACCCTCAAGCCCAAGCAGCTGGCCCGTACCGAGCCACTGACCGCGCTCAATCGCATCCAGGTGCAGATGGGCGCGCTGAACAAGGAGGCCGGTGGTTATGTGCTGCTGAACTTCAGCCAACTGCTGGACGACGAACTGCAGATGGTGATGGTGGGGCAGAACGACCTGGCGCGGGTGCTGAAGCTGGGAGCAGAGCTGGGCATCAAGGTCGAGCCGGCCTTGGAAGCCCTGAAAGTCGCCGTACACATCTAAAGCCTGGCGCGGTTCCTTGTAGGAGCGGCCTTGTGTCGCGAAAGGGCCGCGAAGCGGCCCCGGCATTTTATGCGGCGAAGCTGAAAATGCTGGGGCCGCTTCGCGCCCCATCGCGACGCAAGGCCGCTCCTACAGGCCGGTGTTTAGCCTCAGCCTAATGCGGTATCCAGGAACATCATCACCGCAAACCCACCCATCAACCCCAGGGTCGCTGCTGTCTGGTGCCCGTTGCGGTGGGTTTCGGGAATCACCTCGTGGCTTACCACAAAGATCATGGCCCCCGCCGCCAGCCCCATGCTGATGGGGTAGGCGAGGGCAAAGCCGGTCGAGATCCCCAGCCCGATCACCGCCCCCAGCGGCTCCATCAGCCCCGACCCTATCGCCACCAGCGCGGCCTTCAGGTTCGACAGGCCCGTGGCACGCAAGGCCAACGCCACGGCCAGCCCCTCGGGGATGTCCTGGATGGCAATGGCGCTGGTCAGCGGCAGGCCGATGTTCATATCGCCGTTGGCAAAGCTCACGCCAATCGCCATGCCTTCAGGCAGGTTATGCAGGGTAATCGCCAGCACGAACAACCAGACTCGGCTGATGCGCTCGGCTTCGGGGCCGCACGGGCCGGTGCTTTCGTGTTCATGTGGGGTGAAACGGTCCAGGCCCAGCATCAGCAGCACCCCCAGGCCCATGCCCAACACGACGGTAAACGCCGCAGCCGGGCCGTTGCCGGTGATCTCGCGGGCAGCGTCCAGGCCCGGCAGAATCAACGAAAACGAGCTGGCGGCCAGCATCATGCCGGCGGCAAAGCCCAGCATCACGTCCTGGGTACGCGCGCTGACATCGCGCAGCACCACCGCCAGCACCGCGCCCAGCGCGGTGGCGCCAAAACCGGACAGCCCGCCCAGTACGGCCAGGTGCAGGTTGTCGGCATGGTCGCCGTTCACTGCGTTCCAGAAGCTGGCGGCCAGCAGCACGCACACGGCCAGCAGGCTCAGCCCCAGGCCGGCGCTGAGCCAAGGGGTACTGGTAACCTGCTGGCGCCAGGCGTGCAGCAGTGAGGATGGAGCGGCGCTTTGGCTATGGGCGGGGGGCATGCGAACCTCGAATCAATGAATACTGGCAGTCTACTCAGGGACCTGCGCCAATCGCCAAGGATTCCCTTCTATTGGCGCGATAGCTGACTATGCTGTGCAGCAAAGCCTCTGGACAGGAGTTTAGGCATGGGGTCTACATTCAACAGCCTGATCGGGCTGATCATTCTGGCGCTGGACATCTGGGCCATCCTCAATGTGATCAAGAGTGGCAGCGAGGTGGGCATCAAGGTGTTGTGGATACTGCTCATTGCCCTGCTGCCGGTGGTAGGGCTGGTGATCTGGGCGATTGCCGGGCCGCGGGGGAATGTGCGGATCTGAGCCATGTGAGTTGCTCGCTGCGGGTGCGGTGAAACAGACATAAGCGGTAATGGGGCCGTGACAAAATTTTCACATTGGTTTAAACAGAATCCGCACCCGCACAATGCTGCGTTGGTCTAGCGCCACCGCCTCTTCGCAAACCGCAATCCTAGGACCTTCCCATTCATGGCTAACACGGACGCCTTGAAGCAACAGGGCGCGCGAACGTCGCTTTCGCCGACCCTGAAATCCCACCTGGCCTACACGCTGCTCAGCGGCCTGGTGATCATGCTGATGCTCAGCCTCGTGCGCCTGGCGCTGCTGGTCTACAACAGCGACATGATCGGCGAGACCCCTTATTCGACCGTCGCCGAAGGCTTCGTCAACGGCTTGCGCTTCGACCTGCGGGTGGTGGTGTACATCAGCATTCCGCTGCTGCTGGCCATCCTCAGCCCTTGGGCCATGGCGCGGCGCGGCGTGTTCCGTTTCTGGCTGACCCTCGCCTCGAGCGTGGTGATGTTCCTCGGCCTGATGGAAATGGACTTCTACCGCGAGTTCCACCAGCGCCTGAACGGCCTGGTGTTCCAGTACATCAAGGAAGACCCGAAAACCGTCATGAGCATGCTCTGGTACGGTTTCCCGGTGGTGCGCTACCTGCTGGCCTGGGCCTTCGGCACTTGGCTGCTGAGCCTGCTGTTCAAAGGTATCGACCGCGCGACCCGTGGCGATGGCCTGCAGCGCGTGGCGCCGTGGTACAAGCGTGTGGCGGTGTTCATGGTGATTTTGCTGGTGGCCGTGGTCGCTGCCCGTGGCACCCTGCGCCAGGGCCCACCGATGCGCTGGGGGGATGCCTTCACCACCGACTCCAACTTCGTCAACCAGCTGGGCCTGAACGGCACCCTGACCCTGATCGACGCTGCCAAGAGCCGCTTCGGCGAGGACCGCGCCAATATCTGGAAGCCGGTGCTGGAGCAGAACCTGGCCACGCAAAGCGTGCGCGAGCAGCTGCTGACCGCCAACGACACCTTGGTCGATGCCGACGAGGCAGCCATCCGCCGCGACTTCGTGCCGCCGGCTGAGCGCACCCTGCCGATCAAGAATGTGGTGGTGATCCTGATGGAAAGCTTCGCCGGCCACTCGGTAGGCGCGCTGGGCAGCCCCAACAACATTACCCCGTACTTCGACAAGCTGGCCAAAGAGGGCCTGCTGTTCGACCGTTTCTTCTCCAATGGCACCCATACCCACCAGGGCATGTTCGCCACCATGGCCTGCTTCCCCAACCTGCCAGGTTTCGAATACCTGATGCAGACCCCGGAAGGCGGCCACAAGCTGTCTGGCCTGCCGGCCTTGCTCAGCGCCCGTGATTACGACGACGTGTACGTCTACAACGGCGACTTTGCCTGGGACAACCAGTCCGGTTTCTTCGGTAACCAGGGCATGACCACCTTCATCGGCCGTAACGACTTCGTGAACCCGGTGTTCTCCGACCCGACCTGGGGTGTGTCTGACCAGGACATGTTCGACCGCGGCAACGAGGAGCTGGCCAAGCACGACGGCAAGAAGCCGATCTACGCGCTGCTGCAGACGCTGTCCAACCACACGCCCTATGCGCTGCCCAAAGACCTGCCGGTAGAGAAGGTGACTGGCCAGGGCCGCCTGGACGAGCACTTGACCGCCATGCGCTATTCGGACTGGGCGCTGGGCCAGTTCTTCGAGAAGGCGCGTAAAGAGCCTTACTTCAAGGACACCCTGTTCGTCATCGTCGGCGACCATGGCTTTGGCAACCACCAGCAGGTCACCGAGCTGGACCTTGGCCGGTTCAACGTACCGCTGCTGCTGATTGCCCCGGGCATTCAGGAGAAGTTTGGTGCGGTCAACCACACGGTGGGTACCCAGGTCGACATTGTGCCGACCATCATGGGCCGCCTGGGCGGCCAGACCCGTCATCAGTGCTGGGGCCGTGACCTGCTCAACCTGCCTGAGGGCGACCAGGGCGTTGGCATGATCAAACCGTCTGGCAGCGAACAGATCGTCGGCCTGGTGCAGGGCGACCGCATCCTGATCGAGTCCAAGGACATGTCCCCGCGCATGTACCGCTACCAGCTGGGCAGCGAGTTCAAGGCCGAGTTGATCGAAAGCCCAGACCAGCCGGAAATGCTCAAGAAGCTGGAAGCGTATATCCAGACCGCGACCAAGAGCCTGCTGGATAACACCGCCGGTGTCGTGCACGGCACACCTAAGTAAGGCCGTAAACCGGGCCGCTATGCGGCCCATTCGCGGTTAAAGCGGACTGAACATTCCTTCAGCCCCAAGGTCACTTATTCAGGCATCACCCAACTGGTGTTCTTGAATTGAGAGGGCGCGTTCAATGAAAGAGTGGGAAGTCATCTTTGCCGATCAGAAAGGCGAACCGTCCACCATGACGCTGCGGGCCGAGCACTGTCCCAGCGAAGAGGACGCCGCGCGGGCCATTCGTTCGCACCTGTTTCCGGTGATGGACGAGCTGGACCTCAACGACTTCCAGGACCGCACCATTTCCCCGACCGCCCGCTGGCTCAAGGAGCATAGCGGCGTGACCATCACCAGCATCCACGAAGCGCTCTGAGCCACACGTTTGCGTGGTGCTCTTGCAGGCACTACGCTGGTGGAAGGTGCTTGCCTGATCTGTGGGTGGGCACTGCATCAATTCGCGTCTTGCATCAGCTCGAACTGCCCGGCCGCTGCCGGCAGGTGCGTAGTGCACGGAAAGTCTATCCATTGCTTTATTCAGGAGGACGATTCATGAGCAGCCAGAACGACGATATCAGCAGCAACGTCCTGCGCCAGATGAAAGCAGGCGGTTTCGACTTCACCCAGGTCCACCCCATCGAGTTCTACGCCGTTTTCCCGGATGAAACAGGGGCCCGCCGTGCGGCTGGGCAGTTTCGCGGGGAATCGCTCAATGCCCAGGTGAAGGAACTGGGTGACGGTGCCTGGCACCTGGAACTGAGCAAGGTCATGTACGCCACCCATGGTGGGATCGGTGACTTCGAAGAGGCATTCGAGCAGCTGGTGACACCTTATGGGGGAGAGGTGGAAGGTTGGGGCGTCAAGCAAGAGCGGCCCATTGCCTGAACGTATTGTGTTGCCTTCTTCGCGGGCTTGCCTGCGAAGAAGCACGCACCGCCTTCAGGGCCTGCGCCCAGCCATATGCCCCAAATAGGCCAACAGCGCATCCAACTCCTGCTCGCTCAAAACACTCTCGGCAAACCCAGGCATTTTCGCCTGCGGCCACCGTCGCAGGCTCTGCGGGTCACGTATCAACTTGCGTAGATAGGCGGGTTGAAAATACTCGGTCGGGTTGTGCGGCACATTCAAATCCGGCCCCACCTGCGCGTCCCCCGCGCCGTTCAGCCGGTGGCATGCCAGGCAGTTCTGCTGAAACAACGCAAAGCCCTGACGCACAGGGTTGTCGGCTGGCAGCTTCGGGTCGGGCAGCAATGCGGGAAAACGCTGTTCCACCGGGGCCAGTTTGCGCAGAGTGGACACCTGAAACGGCCACTGTTCCGGCCGGATGCCGCTGGCCTCCGGTGCAGTCCACACCAGGTAGAACGGCCCCGCGCTTGGCTTGCCCTGGCCCAGTGGCGGCCACGGCTTGCCGGGGTCTTCCACGGCCAGCCAGGCCTGTGCCGGCCCTTGCTGCAGCAGTGGTGCGGCGGGCATCTCGGCGGCAAACCCATCCAGCGCCACGGCCTGCAGGTGATCGCTGGCGTTCACGCCCTCCAACAGTGTGGCCAGCGGCACTGCCCGGTAGCGCATGGGGCGTTTGTAGGAAACGTCCTGCTCGATACTGATATCCCGGGCTTGCGGGTGGTCAAGCAGTTCGGCGCTGCTCCACTGGCGCGTAGTGACGCCCAGTTCAAGGTGCAGTTGCGCCGCCGACAGTGGCAGGCTCAGGAGCAACGCTAACAGGGCAAGGCAGTGGCGCATGGGCAATCTCCGACCATCGAGGTCAGCAGGTTACCTGTGCGCTGGCCATTGCCGCCACCGCTGCACTCAGCCGAACAAACGTGTGAGGTTCGGCAGGATCAGCAGCAAAGTCGTGGCGAAGAGAATAAGCCCAGCTTGGCGAAGTTTCGATTGTCTGAACATGGCGGACCGCCTTCTTGTTGTTATTCCTGAATACCCGTTGGCTTCCTTGTCGCGTTTCGGGTCGATCGCAGTAGCGTTGTGTGGCGCCTGAACTGCTTGCCTCTTGAACGTGGATATACAACCAACAGTAGGGTGTGCGTCATCCATGTTTGAGAACCCTTTGTTCTAATGGCCAGATTCAATGATTTCGTTTTGCTATGAGGCCATGTGCCAGCTGGCTGGCATGCTCTGGCTAGACGGTGGCGCAAGTGCCAGCGGCGCACCGACGAAATGTGACCGTTCGTCAGTGCAGCCTACTTGCTTGTACGTGCCTTTCGCGTCAGTCTCTACAGCAGATTCCCACCCATGTCGTTCAGGACTACCCCTATGTCGTTACGCGTCTGCATCCTTGAAACCGATGTCCTGCGACCGGAGTTGACCGCGCAGTATCAGGGCTACGGCAGGATGTTCGAGCAGCTCTTCTCGCGTCAGCCGATCGCCGCCGAATTCCGTGTGTATAACGTGATGAACGGCGACTACCCCGCCGACAACGAAGTGTTCGATGCCTACCTTGTGACGGGCAGCAAAGCCGATTCGTTCGGAACCGACCCGTGGATCCAAACCCTCAAGGCCTACCTGCTCAAGTTGTACGAGCGCGGTGAGAAGCTGCTGGGTGTGTGTTTTGGCCATCAATTGCTGGCCTTGACCCTGGGTGGCAAGGCCGAGCGGGCCGAGAAAGGCTGGGGCGTGGGCATCCATCGCTACTCGCTGGCGGCGCATGCGCCGTGGATGGACCCGGAGGTGTCGGAGCTGACCTTGCTGATCAGCCACCAGGACCAGGTGACCGAGCTGCCGGAAGGCGCGACGGTGATTGCCTCCAGCGATTTCTGCCCGAACGCGGCGTACCACATTCGCGACCAGGTGCTGTGCTTCCAGGGCCACCCGGAGTTCGTGCATGACTACTCCCGCGCGCTGCTCGATGCGCGCCAGGACTACCTGGGTGACGAGGTGTACCACAAGGCTGTGGCCAGCCTGGCCACCGAGCACCAGGGCGACCTGGTGGGGGAGTGGATGCTGCGCTTTATCCAGCAGCCGGCGAGCAAAGATACCGCTGCATGATGGCAAAGGGGCCGCGACGCGGCCCCGACAATTTCAAAGCCAGCCCGACTTCTTGAAACTGGCATACAACCCTGTGCACCCCGCCGCTATCACCCCTAGCACCGCAAAGTACCCATAGTGCCAGCTCAGCTCCGGCATATTCTGGAAGTTCATTCCGTAAACCCCGGCAATGGCCGTGGGGAACGCCAGGATCGCCGCCCAGGCTGCGAACTTGCGCTGCACGATGCTCTGCCGTGACGACTCCAGCAGCATGCCGATCTCGATGGTCTGGCTGGCGATGTCGCGGATGCCGGCCAGGTCCTCCATCTGCCGCGTCACATGGATCTGCACATCACGGAAGTACGGGCGCATGTTCTTGTCGATGAATGGGAAGTTCAGCCGCTGCAGTTCTTCGCTCACTTCCACCATCGGTGCCACGTAGCGGCGCAGGCGCAGGATATCGCGGCGCAGGCTGTGCAGGCGACGGATGTCATCCTCTTGCAGCGAACCACCCAGCACGCTTTGCTCCAGCTCTTCGATCTCGCCATGAATGGCCTCGCTGACCGGCTGGTAGTTCTCGGTCACGAAGTCGAGCAGGGCATACAGCACGAAGTCTTCGCCATGCTCCAGCAGCAATGGCCGCGCCTCGCAGCGCTGGCGAACCATGGCGTAGGATTTGGAGTGGCCGTTGCGGCAGGTGATGATATAGCCGTTGCCAGCGAAGATATGGGTTTCGATGAACTCCAGCTTGCCCTCGTGGCGCACTGGCGAATAGGTGACGATGAACAGCGCGTCGCCGAAGGTTTCAAGCTTGGGCCGGCTGTGCTTTTCCAGGGCATCTTCGATGGCCAGTTCGTGCAGGTTGAACTGGCACTGCAAGTTGGCCAGTTCCTCGGCGTTGGGCTCTTCCAGGCCGATCCACACGAAATGCCCCGGCTTGCGGGCCCACTCGCTGCCTTCGTCGATGCTGATGTTGGTGACCTTTCTGCCGGCGCTGTACACCGCCGATGCCACGACTCGCCCCATGGTTGTCCGCTTATTCCGGTTGAACACGGGTACAGCTTGGTCTGTACCCGGCTCAAGAGCAACCCGGATCAGGCCAGCTCGTTTTCCATGCGGTCAATGCACTGCTGCATCTGCCCCCGACACTGCTCGATCAGTTGCGGCAGGTCCTGCAGGGTCATGCCCGCCGTGGCAATCGGTGGCAGCGAGCGCACGATCACCGTGCGTGGGTGCCAGCTGTTCAGGCTCAGGCGCCCGGCATAGCGGCTGACGCATACCGGCACGATCGGCACACCGGCCTCGATGGCCATGTGAAACGCGCCTTTCTTGAACGCCAGCAAACGCTCACCGGCATTGCGGGTGCCTTCGGGGAAAATCCAGATCGAGGTGTCGTTCTGCAGAACACGGGTGGTTTTCTGCATGGCCTTGCGTGCCTGGTAGGCATTCTTGCGGTCTATCAGCACGTTGCCGCCCAGCCAGAACAGCTGGCCGAACAGCGGGATCCAGCCCAGGCTTTTCTTGCCGATGGCCACGGTGCGTTGCGGCACCACCTGGCCCAGTACGAACAGGTCGAAGTTGGACTGGTGGTTGGCAACGATCACACAGCCGGGCGGTTGGTCCCACAGCGGGCCGACCTCAGCCTTGACCTTGATGCGCATCAGCCAGGTGGCCGGCAAGCTGTAGAGGTGGGCGAACAGGCGGCTGTTGTCGGGGTTGAACGGGCGGCACAGGCCAATGAGCAGGCCCACGGCGCCAACGGCAAGAAAATGCAGCGCCAGCAAAAGCATGCGCAATGAATAAAGCATGGTACGGCTCACACCAGACAGTCGCCGGGGAGTGTACGGATGTGCACTGGCTGGGGCAAACCTTGGCGTATGCCCCTTTCGCGGGTTTACCCGCGAAAGGGGCCGGTGCGGTCAGCCCATATGGTGCTGGTCCAGCTCGATTGCCTTGTCCAGCGCCTCCAGCAGCCCTTTGCGCACTTTCAGCTTGGTGTTCTTGTGCGCCAGCATGTTCAGCTTCTTCAGTTCCCGCGCGGCGGCCAACGCCGCGTCCTGCAACTGCTCGGCCGGCACGACCTTGTCGAGGAAGCCGGCATCCACCGCACCCTGTGGGTCAAACACTTCGGCATTGATCACCGAGCGGTGGAAGGCCGAGCGGCGCAGGCGGTCGCGAGCCAGTTCAATGCCAGCATGGTGCATGGTCATGCCGATCTGCACTTCGTTCAGGCACACCTTGTACGGGCCTTCCACGCCAATGCGGTAGTCGGCTGACAGCAGCAGGAAGGCACCTTTGGCCACGGCATTGCCTGGGCAGGCGACCACGACTGGGAACGGGTGCGACAGCAAGCGGCGGGCCAGGGTGGAGCCGGCAGTGACCAGGCCGATGGCCTCTTTCGGCCCGCTGGTCATCACCTTGAGGTCGTAACCGCCTGACAGAATGCCCGGCTGCCCGGTGATGATCACCACCGCACGCTCTTCGGTGGCGCGGTCCAGCGCTGCGTTGAAGGCAGTGATGACGTCCGGCGAGATGGCGTTGACCTTGCCGTTGTTGAGGGTCAGGGTGGCGATGCCGTCTTCGGCGTGGTAGGTAATCAGCTCGCTCATGGCAGAGTCCTTTTGTTGGCGTGGCGACGACGTTACCCAGCGCCAGAGGCCAGGTAAAGCAGCAAGGCTGACTGGTCGGTCAGCGTTCACCGCGCCTCAAATGCAAATACATGAAAAATTTGAAAAAAGTGCTTGCCAAAGGGAATGTCTTTCACTAAATTAGCGCACCTCGACGGGCCGCACGGCTTGAAGAGAAACGGTGAAGTGTCCGAGTGGTCGAAGGAGCACGCCTGGAAAGTGTGTATACGAGAAATCGTATCAAGGGTTCAAATCCCTTCTTCACCGCCACATTCTACGAAGAGCCCCCGCGCTGAAAAGCTCGGGGGCTTTTTGTTTTCAGGGCCATTAGGGCTGCTGCGCAGCCCATCGCGACACAAGGCCGCTCCCACAGGGATCGCGTCAATTTCAGAGTGGGCCGCAAAGCAGCCCCAAAAGCTTAGAAACTGACCGAAGCCGAAAGCCGGGCGGTACGTGGCGCGCCCTGGAACAGGTAGTTATCCCCCAGATAATCCCCCACATCGTGCCAATAGCGCTTGTCGAACAGGTTATCCACGGTCAACCGCAGCACCGTGTCATACCCACCAATACGGGTACGGTAGCGGCTGCCGAGATCGAACACGGTATACCCGCCAACCTCCACATTCCCCGCCTGGCTCGCGTACTTGCTGGCGCTGTACCGCGCCCCGCCCAACAGCGCCAGCCCCGGAACCGGCAGCGAATATTCCGCGTGCATCGCTGCTCGGAATTTTGGCACGTTGATCGCCTGGTGCCCTTCATAAGCCTCGGTACCGCTGTTCTGCACCCGTGCGCGAATGGCGGCTGCGCTGGCCTGCAACTGCAAGTTCGAGGTCACCCAGCCGCTGGCGCCCAGTTCCAGGCCGGTGTTTTTTTGCTGGCCTTGCTGCACGTAAGTGAAGTGGCCGGCACCGTCAGGGCGCGCGTACTGGTAAGCCTGGCGGATCTGGAACAGCGCGGCACTGAAACTCAGGCCCTGCCAGTCGTGCTTGAGGCCCAGTTCCAGCTGGTGGGAGGTTGTCGGCGCAAGGATCTCGAACGTGTTCTCGGCGAACCAGGGGGCAGTACCGCCCGCTGACAGGCCTTTGGCGTAGCTGGCATATACCGTGGTATTGGGCTGCGGTTTGAAGATGATCGCGGCGCTGGGCAGCAGCTCGTATTGACGGGTGTGGCGCCCGGCAAGGCCGTTTTCGTCCCAGGTCTTTTCATCCAGGCGCACTTCTCGGGCGCCCAGCACGGTCTGCCATTGTTCGTTGAAGCTGATCCGGTCGCTGATGAACAGGCCGTACTGGCGGCTATCGAGGCGGCGCTCGCTAGACTTGATGGGATTGTCGGAGGGGTCAAAGGCGGGCGCACCGGTATGGATGTTGCCTGTGCCTACCCATTCCATATAGCTGGGCCGCTGATCCAGTGTGCGCCGCTGCGCGCTGGCACCCATGGTCAACTCATGCCCCACACCTAGCGCATCGAACCGCCCGTTGAGCATGGCCTGCGCCTCGTCGGTGCGGCGGGTGTCGTCGGGGCTGCGGAAGTCGTAGATGTCATAGTCACCATTACTGCCGAAAAACGCGCCTTCGCTCGAGCCCCAGGCAAACGCGCTGTAGTCGTCGATCACCACCTTGCTGCGCGAGGCGCTCAAGGTGCCGGTCCAGGCCTCGTCGAAACGGTACTCGAAGCGCCCGGCAAGGTTCAGCGAGTCGCTTTGCACAGGCTTTGCCCAGTGCTGGTAGGCCAAGCGATCATCCGGGTCGATGCCATGGGGCACTTCAGTGCCGCCGAGCAGTTGGTAACCCGGCACCGAGCGTTGTTCGCGGTGCTGGTACTCGGCATCCAGCTGCAGGGTGGCATCTGGGTTGATCTGCCAGTCGAATGCCAACGAAGCGAAGTCGCGCTTGCCGTCGGCGTGGTCGACGTAGGAGCGGATATCTTCGTGGGCCAGGTTGGCGCGCAGGCCGAACTGCTTTTCGCTGCCGAACCAACCGCCCAGGTCGGTGGCCAGGTAGCGTTCGCCTTGTTCGTTGGTCGACACCGTAAGGCTGCGTACCTCTTCGGCGCGCTTGGTCACATAGTTGATCAGGCCGCCCGGTTCTGAAACGCCGCTCTGCAGCCCGGACAGGCCCTTGAGCAGCTCCACCTGTTGCTTGTTCTCCAGGGCCACGTTCTGCTCGCCAGCGATGGTCTGGCCATTGATGCGATAGCTGCTGGCGGCATTCAGTTCGAAGCCGCGTACATTGAAGTTCTCGTAGTAGCCGATGGGCGCATAGCTTTCGCCGACCGAGGCGTCGCTTTGCAGCACCTCGCTGAGCATGCGCACCTGGCGGTCTTCCAGCAGTGGCTGGCTGAACACGCTGACAGAGGCCGGTGTATCGAGCAACGGCGCAGGCTGGAAGCCGCTCACAGCGGCCTGGCGTGCCTGGTAGCCGTCATTGGCGTAGGTGTCGGAGACCTGCAGTGGGGCCAGCACCACGCTGTCTTCGGCAAGCACATTTTGGCACTGCAGGGCCAGGCCCAGGCTGAGCAGGCTCAGGGGCAGGCGGGGGTGACGCGAGGGCATGCGGGGGCTCCGACCATGAAAAAGGCGGCATCTTAACAGCCGCCTTCAACAGAGAACGATCGGGGCCCCGCGAAATTCAACCTGTACCGGTCGGCCGCTTGTGCTGCCGCCAGTTGTCATCGATTTTCGACCAGGTCTTGCCATCGGTGATGGCCAAGAGCTTTCGCCCATCCTTGAAGGTGGCCAGGAAGGTCGCTTCCTCTTCCTTGCCACCCAGCCACAGCCCGGCCAGCAGCCCCACTGGCCCTGCCACCAGGGCGCCGGCCACGCCCCAGCCCAAGGCGCTGCCCAGGCTGCGGCTCGGTTCCAGGCTGGCCAGCCGCAAGTCGCTGATGCGGGCCAGGGAAATCCGCTCGCCGGGGGAGGGGCTGCGCGGAGTCTTGAGTGTGAGCGATCCGTTGCGATACTCGCCTTCACCTTGCAAGAAATCGCCGGATTGCACCGTGAGTCTTGTCATAAAGTCGTCCTGTCAGGGAAAGGGCATTTTCCAGCGCCTACTGAGCGCTGCCCAGGCAGGCAAGTCAACGGCCATGCGACGGAGGGTCGTGCGGTGCTTTGTCGCCATGGTTGATTGAAACGTTTCATGCCAGTGGCAGGGTTTTCTTGCGCTTGCGCTCGGCCAGCCCCCACGCCAACAACGCCAGCCCGCCAATGACCAACCCTGCGACCACAATGCCCATCCAGCCTTGGCGCTGGAACAACTGTGTACCCAGCAACGACCCCAGTGCCCCGCCAATGAAGTAGCAGGTGATGTACCCGGCATTGAGCCGCGTGCGCGCTTCGGGCCGCAGGGCGATCACCGCATTCTGGTTGCTCACGTGCACCAGTTGCACCGCCAGGTCGAGCATCAGCACGCCCAGCAGCAAGGCCAGCAACGACTGCTCGGCGAAGCCCAGCGGCAGCCACGCCAGCAGCAACACCACCAGGCCGACGGTGGTGCCCAGCGAGCCCTTGCCACGGTCGGCCAGGCGCCCGGCCCAATTGGCCGACAACGCACCCGCTGCGCCGGCCAGGCCGAACAGGCCGATAACCGCATCCGAATAATGGTAGGGGCCTTTAGCCAGCAAAAATGCCAGCGGTGTCCAGAACAGCGCGAACAGGCTGAACGACAGCAGGCCGAGCAACGAGCGCAGGCGCAGTACCGGCTCTTCAAGAAACAGGCGGAACACCGAGCCGATCAGCGCCGGGTACTTCAGCCCGGCATGGCTGTGGTGTTGCGGCAGGCTGCGGTACAGCGCCACGGCGGTGATCGCCATCAGCACGGCGGCCAGCACGTAGATGCTGCGCCAGCCGCCCAACTCGGCCATGAAGCCGGCAGCGGTACGCGCCAGCAGAATGCCCAGCAGCAGGCCGCTCATCAGCGTGCCGACCGCGCGCCCTCGCTGATGCGGCTCGCTCAGGGTCGCGGCCATCGGCACGAGGATCTGCGCCACCACCGAGAACAGCCCGGTCAGCGCTGTGCCAAGGATCAGCCAGGGCAGGCTTGGCGCACAGGCGCTGATGACCAGGCCCAGGGTGGAAATAACGGTCATCACGGTGATCAGCCGGCGCTGCTCGAACAGGTCGCCCAGCGGTGCCAGCAGCAACAGGCCGGCGCCATAGCTGAGCTGCGCGGCAATCACGATGCTGCCGGCGCTGGCGGTGCTCAAGCCAAACTGCTGGGCGATGCTGTGCAGCAGCGGTTGGGCGTAGTAGTTGCTGGCCACGGCCAGGCCGGTGGCAGTAGCCATCAGCAGGATCAGGGCGCGGCTGAGAGTGGGGGTGTGCATGCGGTTCTCGTGGCGGGCGGTAGTGTTGGGATGATTATCAGGAAGTGTGTGTCATGACACCAATGTATAGTTTTCAACTTATCAATCTTGAAAGCAGATAGATCGATGAACCTCAAGCAGCTCGAATACGCCCTTGCCGTGGCCGACACAGGCAGTTTTACCCGCGCGGCCGAGCGTTGCCATGTGGTGCAGTCGGCCCTCAGCCATCAGGTGGCGCGGCTGGAGGCACAGCTGGGCGTGAGCCTGTTCGAGCGTAGTTCGCGGCGGGTACGCCTGACGCCGGCAGGTGAGGCCTTTGTGCTCAGTGCCCGACCGGCGGTGGAAGCGGCTGGGCGCATTGCCGATGACGTGGCGGCGGCCTGCGGCCAGGTACGCGGGCGGTTGGCGATTGGCGAAATCAGCTCGCTCACCGCGCTGGACCTGGTCGACCTGTTGGCGGTGTTCCACGACCGTTACCCGGACGTGGATGTACGCTGGCTGACGGCCAAGAGTGAATTGCTGATCGCCGATGTGCTCGAGCGGCGCCTGGACGTGGGCTTCATAGGCCTGTGGCAGGGCGAGGTGGTGCAGGGCGTGCAGCACCGTTTGCTGGCCAGGGAGGAACTGGTGGCGTTGTTGCCGTTGCGGCATCGGCTGGCGGGCAGGGGGCAGCTGGCGCTGGCTGACCTGGCGGGCGAAGTGCTGGTGGACTTCCCTGAAGGCACCGGAGCGCGACGGCAGACCGATGAGGCGTTTCAGGCGGCGGGGTTGCAGCGTCGGGTGCAGTTCGAGATCGGTCATGTGCGCCTGGTGGAGAAGTTCGTGCAGCGGGGCATGGCGGTGGGTTTGGTGCCGGAGCGGGTGGCCCAGGGCTTTGAAGGTGTGGCGCTGGCGCGGGTGGTGGATGCGCCGGTGCGGCACCTGTATGCCGTGTGGTCCTGCAGCCCGACGCCTGCTGCTCGGGCTTTTCTGGAGGTGATGGAACAGCGTCTGGGTGCTGGGAATGGTTGAACCTGTTCCGGTTTTCTCGCCGGAACAGGCAAACCTTCAATCAGGCTGCGAACCCACCGTCCACCGTCAGGCTGGCCCCGGTGATGTACCCGGCTTCAGGCCCCGCCAGGTAAGCCACGAAGCTGGCAATTTCCTCTGGCTCGCCATACCGGCCGATCGCCATCAACGGGATCAGGCTCTCGGCAAACTCGCCGCTGGCCGGGTTCATGTCGGTGTCCACTGGCCCCGGTTGTACGTTGTTCACGGTAATGCCCTGCGGCCCGAGGTCACGCGCCATGCCGCGGGTCAGGCCAACCAGCGCAGACTTGCTCATGGCGTACGGCGCACCGCCGGCAAACGGCATGCGCTCGGCATTGGTGCTGCCAATGTTGATGATGCGCCCACCCTGGCCCATGTAGCGTGCGGCGGCCTGGCTGGCGACGAACACACTGCGTACGTTCACCGCCAGCATGCGGTCGAAGTCGGCCAGGTCGAATTCGGCCAGCGGGGCCACCGCCAGCACGCCGGCGTTGTTGACCAGGATATCCAGCCTGCCGAAGGCCTTCACGGCGTCATCCACTGCCAGTTGCACGGCCGCTGCATCGGCGCTGTCGGCCCGCAGGGCCAGGGCTTTGCCACCGTTTTCGCTGATTTCGCGGGCCAGTTCTTCTGCCGGGCCGGCAGAGCTGACATAGGTGAAGGCCACGTGCGCGCCTTCGCGGGCCAGGCGCCGTACGATGGCCGCACCAATACCGCGGGAACCGCCCTGAACCAGGGCCACTTTGCCTTCGAGTGAAAGTTGCTTGGACATGCTGATCTCCTGCTGGAAGCCAGGCCGAAATGCCTTGGATGGGCAAAGTATCGGCGCTTGATTACCTGCTGATAAGATGGCAATCACTATCAGCAGAGTAAACCTTGGGTTGCTAATCATGGCCGTGGAATCGTTCAACGCGTTGGAATGCTTCATCCGCAGTGCCGAAGTCGGCAGTTTTGCCGAGGCGGCCAGGCGCCTGAGCATTACCCCGGCTGCTGTGGGCAAGCATGTTGCCCAATTGGAAGCGCGTCTGGGTGTGCGGTTGTTCCAGCGTAGTACCCGCAAGCTGACCTTGACTGAAGCAGGGCGGCGTTTTCTTGGCGAGGTCAGCGACAGCTTCCGCACTATCCAGTACGCCGTGGCCAACCTGGCCAGCGCCGAAGGCCAGCCGGCCGGGTTGCTGCGGGTGAGCATGGGCACGGTGTTCGGGCGTTTGTACGTGCTGCCGTTGCTGAGCGAATTCTTGCGCCGCTACCCGGCGATTACCCCGGATTGGCATTTCGACAACCGCCAGGTCGACCTGATTGGCCAAGGCTTCGATGCCGCGATTGGCGGTGGTTTCGAACTGCCGCCAGGCGTGGTGGCGCGCAAGCTGACCCCGGCGCACCGGGTGCTGGTGGCGGCACGGGCCTATCTGCAGCAGCACGCGCCAATCGACGACCCGCAGGTGCTGCACCGCCATGAGGGTATTCTGATTCGTTCACCGCAGACCGGGCGGGTGCGCTCATGGCCGCTGACCAGTCGCTGGCAGGCGCAGCAGCCACTGCAATTGCGCCAGGCGATGACCATGAGCGATTCGGACGCGGCTTGCGCGGTGGCCGAGCAAGGGCTGGGTATTGCCCTGGTGAGCTTGCCGTTTGCCGTGCCGTACCTTCAGGCAGGCCGGCTGCGGCGGGTGTTGCCGGACTGGTACGTGGATGATGGGCATATCAGCCTGTATTTCGCCGAGCACAAGCTGATGCCGGGCAAGACCCGGGCGTTCATCGATTTTGTCGTGGAGCAGTTTGCCGAGCAGGGGTTGGCGGGGCGGTTCGATGCTTTGCAGGCCCTTTGACGTTGCAGCACTTTTCCTGGGTTGATGCGCTCCTGCAATGACCGCGTTAGGCCAGGCGCGAAGAGGCCGGGTCAGGCAACATCAACAATGAACAATAACTGCTGGCCCAGATTCACCTCGTCATCGATCTTCTTGCCCATCAACTGCTGCCCCAACGGCGAGCGTGGGGTAATGACTGTCACCAGCCCATCCCCCTCGCCAATTTTCAACCCAGCGGCTTCTGGCCCGAGCAATAGCCGGCGTTGCCCACCAAGCTCATCCTCCAGCGTCACCAGGTTGCTCACCTGCACCCCGCGCGCCGGGTCGTAGTCACGCAGTAGCAGTTGCTGGTAAATCAACAGCGCCTGGCGGATTTCCCCGCTGCGGCGGGCCTGGCCGGTGGCCAGGTACGAGGCCTCCAGGCCCAGGGTGTCGTACTTGTTCTCGGCAATGTTCTCTTCGGCGGTGGCGGCCTCGTAGGCGGTTTGCGCTGCGCGGGTCAGCACATCCAGGTCGTGCTCGAGGGTGGCGACGATCAGCGCCAGCAGGTGGGGCTTGTTCATGGTCAGTAACAGAACTCCAGCACGTTGGCCTGGCTTTTGTCGGTGGGCGCGGTACGGTTCTGCTGCAGCCAGAACTGGCACTTGGGGCTGTTCAGGTTGCGCGGGTTGCCCTGGGCGGCGTCGGCGGCCTGTTGCAGTTCCTGCTTGTGCAGGATGTCCTTGTAGCGCTCGAACATTTCGGCCTGGGTATCCTGGGCCGCAGCCGGCGCAGGTGGTGCGGCGGGGCGGTACGCGTTGGGTGCTGCAGCCTGGGCCAGAGGTTGTACCTGCTGTGGCCACCATTGCTGGGCCAGCCACAGGCTCACGGCAATGGCCACGGCGCCCAGCCACAGGCCCAAGGCAACGCACAGGATCAACTGCAACGGCTTGAGGGTGATTTTCAGTTCACGGTGGCGGGGCATGGCAGCCTCCTGGCAAGGTGGTCGGGGTGCATTGTCGCATGCGCATGGGCATTTTTCCGCGCAGGTGCTTTTGTCGGCGACAATTTATGCGCAGAATTCGCGGTTTTTGCATCAGCACGGGAGGGGCGCATGAACGCCACCTGGGACATCTTCTGCAGCGTCGTCGACAACTACGGCGACATCGGCGTGACCTGGCGCCTGGCCCGGCAGTTGGTGGCCGAGCATGGCATGGCCGTGCGCCTGTGGGTGGATGACCTCAACGCCTTCGTGCCCATGTGCCCCGGTGCCGATGCCACCGCTGCGCAGCAGTGGCAGCACGGTGTGGATGTACGCCACTGGCCGGCGCAGTGGTTGCCGGTGGTGCCGGCCGATGTGGTGATCGGCGCGTTCGCCTGCCAGCTACCGGCGGCTTATGTCGAAGCCATGCGTGCCCGCCCGCTGCCGCCGCTGTGGCTGAACCTTGAGTACCTTAGCGCCGAGGATTGGGTGGAGGGTTGCCATGGCTTGCCTTCACCGCAGGCCAACGGCCTGCGCAAGGTGTTTTTCTTCCCGGGGTTTACCGAAAGAACCGGTGGCTTGCTGCGCGAGGGCTCGCTGCTGGCGCGGCGTGACGCGTTCCAGCAGTCCGCCGATGCGCGCCAAACCTTCCTGCAAGGGCTTGGCGTAAACCCTGTGCCGGGGGCGTTGCTGGTCTCGCTGTTCGCCTACGAAAACCCACAGTTGGCCAGCTGGCTCGATGCCCTGGCTACAGGTGCGCAACCGTGTCACCTGCTGGTGCCGCAAGGGCGCATCGTCGCAGGGCTCAGCCAGTGGCTTGGCGAGGCGCAACTGCAGGTGGGCGATGTGCGCACGCGTGGGGCGCTGACCGTACAGGTGCTGCCTTTCGTCAGCCAGGACGACTTCGACAGGCTGTTGTGGAGTTGCGACTTCAACGCCGTGCGCGGTGAGGACTCGTTCGTGCGTGCGCAGTGGGCGGGGCAGCCGATGCTGTGGCAC
This sequence comes from Pseudomonas sp. LFS074, assembly GCF_047978165.1. Classification (NCBI taxonomy): domain Bacteria; kingdom Pseudomonadati; phylum Pseudomonadota; class Gammaproteobacteria; order Pseudomonadales; family Pseudomonadaceae; genus Pseudomonas; species Pseudomonas sp. LFS074. The sequence goes on from NZ_JBFPFV010000001.1 coordinate 1,537,355, forward strand.
ATCTATGTGCAGGACGAGAATGCCCATTGGGAAAAGCTCGAAGCGTTTCTGGCGCATTATCGCCGTGGCTTGTCAGGCGATGCCGATGCCGCCTTGCTTGGCCTGTGGCGCGCCTGGAACATGGATTTCGACATGGGCCAGGCCTGGCAGGCGGCCCGCCAGCATTGGCCAGAACTGCAGCAACATGCCCGGCGTTGGGTGGTGAGACAGGCCGCTCAGCCGGACCTTGCCACAGCGCTAGTACACTTTTACCGAAATTCGCTATGATACGCGGCCTCGATTTTTATAAATCCATCCAGATTCGGATACTTCGTAATGAAAACTGGTAAAGAACTGAAACCCGGTACCGTCCTGCGGATCGACAACGACCCGTGGCTGGTTCAAAAAGCTGAGTTCACCAAGTCGGGCCGTAACAGCGCGATCATGAAGACCAAGCTGAAGAACCTGCTGACCGGCTACAAGACCGAAACCGTATACGGTGCGGACGACAAGCTGGACGACGTGATCCTGGATCGCAAAGAAGCGACCCTGTCGTTCATCAGCGGTGACTCGTACACCTTCATGGACACCACCGACTACACCATGTACGAACTGAACGCCGAAGACATCGACGCCGTTCTGCCGTACATCGAAGAAGGCATGGAAGACATCTGCGAAGCCGTGTTCTTCGAAGGCCGCCTGGTATCGGTTGAACTGCCGACCACCATCAGCCGTCAGGTTGTCTACACCGAGAACGCTGCTCGCGGCGACACCTCGGGCAAGGTCATGAAGCCTGCCAAACTGAAGAACGGCACCGAGATCCAGGTTGCCGACTTCATCCAGATCGACGAGTGGATCGACATCGACACTCGCGACAACAGCTTCAAAGGCCGTTCCAAGAAGTAATTCTTCTTGCGAGACGCAAAAAACCCGGCCTTGGCCGGGTTTTTTTATGCCTGGGCCTTACACCGTCACATGCAGGCGTACATCCACATTACCGCGGGTGGCATTGGAGTACGGGCAGACCTGGTGCGCTTTCTCCACCAGCCCTTCGGCATCCGCCTGGGCCAGGCCCGGCAGGTTGATGTGCAGGTCGATGTCCAGGCCGAAACCGCCCGGGATCTGCCCGATACCCACCTTGGCGGTGATCGAGGCATCTGCCGGCAGGGCTTTCTTCTCTTGCCCGGCCACGAATTTCAGGGCGCCGATGAAGCATGCCGAATATCCGGCGGCGAACATCTGTTCAGGGTTGGTGCCGTCACCGCCAGCGCCGCCCAGTTCCTTGGGGGTGCTCAGGCTGACGACCAGCTTGCCGTCGCTGGACTTGGATTTGCCGTCGCGCCCACCGGTGGAGGTAGCTTCTGCGATGTACAGCGGAGTGACCTTTTGCATCTTGAGCCTCGCTAATGTGCTGTGCGCTCCCGTTTGCAGGAGGGCGCGGGTTGGTGTGGGATTTAAGTTAGCGCGCAATTAGTTAGTGCGCAAGATAAATCGTCACCGCTCATCCGAACGGCCACAGCACAGCATAGTCCTCAGAGGTTTTTCTGCAGGCTCTCACGCAGGTCCAGCAGGTCCGCCTGCAGTTGCTGCAATTGCTCCAGGGTGCGCCCGCTGGCCTTGAGGATGCACTGCGGGACCTGTTTGGCCTGCTGTTGCAGGGCGCGGCCCTTGTCGGTCAGATGCACCATCACCACCCGTTCATCCTCGCGGCTGCGATTGCGCTGCAACAGGCCTTCGCTTTCCAGGCGCTTGAGCAGCGGGGTCAGCGACCCTGGGTCGGTCAGCAGATGCTGGCTGATTTCGCCCACGGTCAGGCCGTCACGCTCCCACAACACGAGCATGGCCAGGTATTGCGGGTAGGTCAGGCCCAGCGCCTGCAGCAGCGGTTTGTAGACCTTGGTCATCAGCAACGAGGTGGAGTGCAGGGCGAAGCAGACCTGGTTGTCCAGCAGCAGCTCGTCACAGGATGCGTGGGTGTCGGCGTTCATGCAGGTCCTTCAAGGTAATCAATGGGAAATTCTGGCACGCTGATCATTAGTGCGCGCATTACTCGCGCAGTTCACTGCGTAAAGCCAGGTCCCAGGGTGGAATCGGGCTGAAGCGGCTCTTGAGGAATTCGAGCAGCAAACGGCTGCGAGAGTTCGTTTCGTGTTCCAGGCGTAGCGCGTAAATACCACTGCTCTCGGCTTCCGGCAGGCCGCCCTCGCAAAACAACGGGATCAACTCGCCGCGCAGCAGGTATTCGCTGATGAGCCAGGTGGGCAGGTGGGCTATGCCTAAGCCGGCGAGGGCGCCGAACAACAGGGTTTCGGCGTTGTTGGCGGCCATGCGCATGCGTGCGGGGCGGTACAGGCGGGTTTGCCCGGCTACGCTGAAGCGCCAGGCAAACGGCGGCGCTAGGCCGTCCCAGTCCAGCCCGTCATGCCCTGGCAGTTCGCTGGGGCAGGTGGGTATGCCGCGGCTTGCCAGGTAGGCGGGGCTGGCACAGGCGATACGCACCATGTAGGCCAGCGGCGTGGCGACCAGGCGGGTGTCGGCCAAGGGGCCGGCGCGCAGTACCAGGTCGACCTCGCCCAGGTGGCTGCCATGCAGATCGACGAAGCTGTCGATCAGGCGCAGTTGCACGTCCAGGCCTGGGTAGGCCACCAGGAAGTCGGCAATCGCCGGGGCCAGGTGGCGGCGGCCGAACGCGGCGGGGGCGTCAATGCGGATCAGCCCTTCGGGGGCGTTGCTCAGCGACACCGCTTCGGCTCGGGCCAGGCGCAGTTCCTCGATGATGCGCCTGGCCCGCTCGGCAAATGCATTGCCGGCAGGAGTGGCCCTCACGGCGTGGGTGCTACGAGTGAACAGGCGGCTGCCGACGGCACTTTCAAGGTTGTCGATGCGCCGGGCTACCGCAGAAGGCGTCAGCGGGTGGCGACGAGCGGCGGCAGAAAAGCTGCCGGTTTCCAGCACATCGAGGAACAGGCTCAGTTGGTCGGTCAGGGTATCGGGGCTCATGGCTGCCTTGCTTTTGCGAAAAGCGCACAGCCATTGTGCGCTGCTGTGCGTTTCCCCGCCAGCGCACAGTCGTTAGCATGCTGGCATTATTGGCACTGGCGGGCGAGGCCCTGATGATCGAGTGGTTGTTGTATATCGTACTGGGTGCAGCCCTGGGCACCATGGGTGGCTTGTTCGGCATTGGTGGCGGGTTGATTGCGATTCCGGCACTTGGCGTGCTGTTTGGCCTGGACCAGCAGCTGGCACAGGGGACGGCGCTGGTGATGGTGGTGCCGAACGTGCTGCTGGCGCTGTGGCGTTATCACCAGCGCAACCGCATCGAGTTGCGCCATGCCGTGCCGCTGTCGGCGTGCAGCTTCTTGTTCGCGTGGCTGGGGTCGATCTGGGCGGTTGGGCTGGATGCGCATTCCATGCGCCTGGGCTTTGTCGGCTTTCTGGTGGCGCTGGCGGTGTGGAACGTGGCGCGGATGTTCATGAAGGTGTCGCCGCCCAGTGCCGAACTGCGTTATGCCTGGCCATGGCTGGGCGTGCTGGGCAGCTTTGCCGGCACCATGGGCGGCTTGTTCGGCGTGGGCGGGGCGGTAGTGGCCACGCCGATCCTGACCAGTGTGTTCGGTACCACCCAGGTGGTGGCGCAAGGGCTGTCGCTAGCACTTGCCGCGCCGAGTACCTTGGTGACTTTGGTGACCTATGGCGTGCACCACAGCGTTGACTGGGGAGTGGGGATCCCGTTGGCGGTGGGTGGCTTGCTCAGTATCAGTTGGGGGGTGAAGTTGGCCCATGCGCTGCCGGAGAAGGTATTGCGGGCGATGTTCTGTGTGTTTCTGGTTGTGTGTGCGGTGATGCTGGGGTTTGAGCTTTGAGATTTTGCGGCCCATTCGCAGCAGCCCCAAATTACTTGAACCCTTCGACGATATAGTCCGCCATGCAATCGGTAATAGGCGAAGGGTGCTGAGTACCGCGCACCAGCATCACATTGGCCACTGGCAGCTGCGGTAGCCCATCCTGTTCACCCAGTATGCGAATGTTTCCGCCAATCAGGCTTTGCAACTGCGCCGTCACGGCCAAGCCGGCCGTGACTATGGCAAAGATCGCCGCCAAGCTGGGGCTTGTGTAGGCAATGCGGTAATCAATGCCCTGGGCTTCCAGGGCATTGCAGGTCCAGGCCCGGCAGAAACAATCAGTGTTGAACAGCGCCACCGGCATCGGCCGCTGTTCCTGTGGGCAAAAGCCTTCGGCGGCAGCCCACACCAGGCGTTCCTGACGCAGCAGTTGGCCAACCTCGTTGCCCGGCTCGCGGGTGACGATGGTCAGGTCCAGGTCCTGGCGCAGCATCAGCTGCTTGGAGGAGTCGCAGTGCACCTCCACCTGCACCAGCGGGTAGGCCTGGGCAAAGCTCGAAAGTATGGTCGGCAGGAAACGCATGGCGTAGTCGTCTGGTGTGCCGATGCGCACCAGCCCGACCATGTGCGGCATGCGCAGGGTGTTGAACACTTCGCCGTGCAGCTTGAGGATGCGCCGGGCATAGCCCAGTAGCACCTGGCCTTCGGCGGTCAGCCTTACCTGGCGGCCATCGCGCTCGAACAGTTGGCGCTGCAGGATGTCTTCTTCCAGGCGTTTCATCTGCATGCTTACCGCCGACTGGGTGCGGTTGACCACCTCACCGGCGCGGGTGAAGCCGCCTTGCTCGGCGATGGCGACGAAGGTGCGCAGCACGTCCGCATCGAGGCTCTGGTACTGGGACATTGCATCAATCTCCGAGATGCATCGCATCAGAAACATTCGTTGGATTGATCTTAAGCCCGGCGTGAAACTGAGGCCATCCAACACGGAGGGCTTCACGATGAAAGGTCATGTCAGCAGCATCCAGCAACCTGCCTTTTCCCTGAACCACCTGTGGCATGCGGCCCTGCAGCGCCCGGTGCGCTGGCTGCAGCTGTACCGCCAGCGGCAGGAACTGGCCCGCCTCAGTGATGCAACCTTGCATGACCTGGGGTTGAGCCGGGCGGATATCCAACAAGAGGCCGAGCGGCATTTCTGGGATGATCCGCTGCGTAAATAGGCTAAGTTTGTCGTTGGGCTTACCGGCCTCTTCGCGGGTTTACCCGCGAAGAGGCCAGAGCAGGCAATACAAGGAGACCAGGCTTGTCCCTCAAGCTGTCCATCAACCAGGCCCGCCGCCTGGCACTGTCTGCCCAAGGCTTCGGCAAACACCCGGAAGCACCGCCAACCCTGCCCGCAGTGAAGCGCATGCTGCAACGCCTGGGCGTGCTGCAGATCGACTCGGTCAACGCTCTGGTTCGCTCCCACTACCTGCCGCTTTTCTCCCGGCTGGGCGACTATTCGCCTGCCACCCTCGACCAGCTTGCCTGGGGCCGGGGCCGCCAGCGCCAGTTGTTCGAATACTGGGGGCACGAAGCCTCGCTGCTGCCATTGAGCCTGTACCCGCTGCTGCGCTGGCGCATGGCCCATGCTGCCGATGGTCGCGGTATCTACCGCCAGCTCGCGCAGTTTGGCCGCGAGCGCCAGGACGTGATCGCCCGGGTACTGGCTGCTGTTCGTGAACAGGGCGCACTGGGCGCGGGCAGCCTGTCCACCCGCGAGGAACGCGCCGGACCCTGGTGGGACTGGAGCGAGGAAAAGCACGCGTTGGAGTGGCTGTTCGCCGCAGGCGAAGTGACTGTGGCGGGCCGCCGTGGTTTTGAGCGGCTTTACGATGTACCGGAAAAGGTTTTGCCCAAGGCGATCCTCGACCAGACACTACCCCGCGAGGCCGAGGCGCATCAGGGCTTGATGCTTCACGCCGCCGCTGCCCTGGGTGTTGGCACCGAACGTGACCTGCGCGACTACTTTCGCCTGGAGCCGGCGCAGGGCAAGGCGGCGCTGGCCGAGCTGCTGGCCGACGGTCGCTTGCAAGCGGTCGCGGTGCAGGGGTGGAAGCAACCCGGCTATTGCGCTGGTATGCCGCGCATTCCCCGGCGCATCGAAGCCAGCGCGCTACTGTCGCCGTTCGATTCGCTGGTCTGGGAGCGCAACCGTACCGAGCGCTTGTTCGACTTCCGCTACCGCCTGGAAATCTACACCCCGGCGCACAAACGGGTGTATGGCTACTACGTGCTGCCGTTTCTATACCGCGAACGGATCGTCGCGCGGGTAGACCTGCGTGCCGAACGCACCCAAGGGCAACTGGCAGTGCACGCCGTGCATGCAGAAACACCTGGGCTAGACGAGGAGGGGTATGACGCGCTGGCGGGCCATTTGTTGCGACTGGCCAACTGGTTGGGTCTGGAGAGGGTGCAACTGAACTGCCCGCGCATAGAGGGCAGCCAGCTGCGCCGGGCACTTAGCGCCGCACCTGTTTGAGCGTTTCGGCAATCAAAAACGCCAACTCCAGCGACTGATCGGCATTCATTCGCGGGTCGCAATGGGTGTGGTACCGATCAGACAACGCGTCCTCGGTGATCGGCCGTGCACCGCCGATGCATTCAGTGACGTTCTGCCCGGTCATCTCGATATGGATGCCGCCGGCATGGCTGCCCTCGGCCTGATGCACCTGGAAGAACTGCTTCACCTCATCCAGAATTTGCGCAAAATCGCGGGTCTTGTAGCCGCTGCTGGCCTTGATGGTGTTGCCGTGCATCGGGTCCGAGCTCCACAACACCTTGCGCCCCTCGCGCTCGACAGTGCGGATCAGCCCCGGCAGGTGGTCGCCGACCTTGTTCGCGCCCATGCGCACGATCAGGTTCAGGCGCCCAGGGTCGTTGGCCGGGTTGAGCGTGTCGATCAGGCGGATCAGCTCTTCTGGGTTCATGCTTGGGCCAACCTTGACCCCGATCGGGTTGTGCACGCCGCGCAGAAACTCCACATGGGCGCCGTCGAGCTGGCGAGTGCGGTCGCCGATCCACAACATGTGCGCCGAGCAGTCGTAGTAGTCACCCGTCAGGCTGTCCTGACGCACGAAGGCTTCTTCATAGTTCAGCAACAATGCTTCGTGGGCCGTGAAGAAGCTGGTTTCGCGCAGCTGCGGCGCACTGTCCAGGCCACAGGCGCGCATGAAAGCCAGGGTTTCATCGATGCGGTTGGCCAGCTGGTGGTACTTGTCGGCCAGCGCCGAGTTGGCGATGAAGTCCAGGTTCCACTTGTGCACCTGGTGCAGGTCTGCAAACCCGCCCTGGGCGAAAGCGCGCAGCAGGTTAAGGCTGGCGGTGGCCTGGTGATAAGCCTGCAGCAGGCGCTCCGGGTCGGGGATGCGGCTTTTGGCGTCAAAGCCGATGCCATTGACGATATCGCCTCGGTAGGCGGGCAGGGTGATGTCGCCGATGGTTTCATCGCCCGATGAGCGCGGTTTGGCAAACTGCCCGGCCATACGCCCCACCTTGACCACCGGGCAGCCAGCGGCAAAGGTCATGACAATGGCCATTTGCAGCAGCACCTTGAAGGTGTCGCGGATTTTCGCCGCCGAGAACTCGGCGAAGCTCTCGGCGCAATCGCCACCCTGCAGCAGGAACGCACGGCCTTCGGTCACCTCGGCAAACTGCCTGCGCAGCTCGCGTGCCTCGCCCGCGAACACCAGCGGCGGGTAGCTGGCCAGGGTCTGTTCAACCTTCAGCAGGTGCGCGGCATCGGGGTAGGTCGGTTGCTGCTGGATCGGCAGGGCGCGCCAGCTGTCAGGGCTCCACGGTTGGTTCATCTCGGGCTCGGTCTTGTCGGTTGTAGGCTTCAGGCCATGGTAACAGTTGGCGCTGCGCTTGTTGCATCAAGGGTGTTGGCGGACAATGCGCGTTTTTGCGCGGGTGGGTGGTGAGCATGACGGCGGAACGGCAAGAGCGGCTGCTGGCACGGGTGGAGGATGCCTTTGGCGTCATCAGCGTGTACGAAGTGGACGACTACCGCTTTCTGGAATTCGGCGATGCCATCGAGCAAAGCTGCGTGTTCACGGCTGACCCCAGCTGGCTGGAGTACGACTACACCCGTGCCATGCTGGTGGGCGCGCTGTGCCATGAACAGCCGGAGAGCGCGCTGTTTCTTGGCCTGGGGGCCGGCACGCTGACCCAGGCGTGCATGAAGTTTCTGCCGCTTGATGACATCGAGGCCATCGAGTTGCGCGCTGATGTGCCGCGCCTGGCCATGGAGTACATGGGCCTGGATGACGACCCTCGGTTGTACGTGCGCATCGGTGACGCCATCGAGTTGCTGCCCACGGCGGAGAAGGCCGACCTGTTGTTCGTCGACCTGTACACCGACCATGGGCCGGGTGTGGGGCACTTGGCATGGAACTTCCTGGAGAACTGCCAGCAGCAGTTGAACCCAGGCGGCTGGCTGGTGATCAACCAGTGGGCCACCGACGACGGCAAGCCGCTGGGCGCGGCGTTGCTGCGCGGCTTGTACCACCGGCATTACTGGGAGTTGCCGGTGAAGGAGGGCAATGTGATCTTGCTGGTGCCGGCGGACCTGGAGCAGGCGTTGGACCTGGATGGCTTGCGGGCCCGGGCCGAGGCGCTGGCGCCGCGACTGGGTTATAGCCTGGAGGGGTTGATTTGCGAGATTCGGCCAGCTACTTGAATGCCTGACGCGGTCAGTGTAGGAGCGGCCTTGCGTCGCGAAAGGGGTGCGAAGCGCCCCCAGGATCTCAGCTTCGCCGCGTACATTGCAGGGGCCGCTTTGCGGCCCTATCGCGACGCAAGGCCGCTCCTACACTGAGCGCGTCAGGGGGGCAGGGCATTATCGATTCAGCGAGGAGTAATTGATGGCCCGACAGTGGCCCTGCACCCTGAAAAAATTCCTCACGTCCCCCACTATTTCGGGTATAGTACGCGCCGGTCTTTTAGCGGACCTCAAAATCAGGTGGTGCAAATCCTCCGAGTCCAGCTTCGGCTGCACGTCCGCTAGGCGGACCTTCCCAAGTTTTCTTTTTCAATCGTTTTCGCAAATCCCCGCCGCCAAAGCTGCCTGGGTGACCTGACGGTCTTTCAAGGCATGTGCAGCTTTGGAGCATGGGTCTTTGCGGATGCACCTAGAGGCAGACCCATGACCCAGGAAACCGGCGGCTTCGCCGCTCTCGATCTTAATCCGAACATTGTTGCTGCCGTTGTGGCTACCGGCTACGAAGAGCCGTCCGCCATTCAGCAACAATCGATCCCGATCATCCTCGCCGGTCACGACATGATCGGCCAGGCGCAGACTGGCACCGGCAAAACCGCTGCCTTCGCCCTGCCGATCCTCAACAAGATCGATGTGAGCAAGCGCGAACCGCAAGCCCTGATCCTGGCGCCAACCCGTGAGTTGGCGCTGCAAGTTGCTACCGCTTTCGAAACCTACGCCAAGCAGATGCCGGGCGTTAACGTTGTCGCCGTCTACGGTGGTGCCCCGATGGGCCCACAGCTGCGCGCAATCCGTAATGGCGCGCAAATCGTCGTGGCCACCCCGGGCCGTCTGTGCGACCACCTGCGTCGTGACGAAAAAGTCCTGTCGACCGTACAGTACCTGGTACTGGACGAAGCCGACGAGATGCTGAAGCTGGGCTTCATGGATGACCTCGAAGTGATCTTCGACGCAATCCCGGCTACCCGTCAGACCGTCCTGTTCTCCGCTACCCTGCCGTCGTCGATCCGTTCGATCGCCGAGCGTCACCTGCGCGAACCCAAGCACGTCAAGATCCAGACCAAGACCCAGACCGTTACCGCGATCGAGCAGGCCCACCTGATGGTCCACGCCGACCAGAAGATCCCGGCTGTGCTGCGTCTGCTGGAAGTGGAAGAGTTCGACGCACTGATCGCCTTCGTGCGCACCAAGCAAGCCACCCTGGACCTGGCCGCCGCGTTGGAAGCCAAGGGCTACAAGGCTGCCGCGCTTAACGGCGACATCGCCCAGAACCAGCGTGAGCGTGTGATCGACTCGCTCAAGGATGGCCGCCTGGATATCGTCGTTGCTACCGACGTCGCTGCCCGTGGCCTGGACGTACCGCGCATCACTCACGTGTTCAACGTTGATATGCCGTACGACCCGGAGTCCTACGTACACCGTATCGGCCGTACCGGCCGTGCCGGTCGCGATGGCCGCGCATTGCTGCTGGTCACCCCGCGTGAGCGCCGCATGCTGCAGGTGATCGAGCGTGTTACCGGGCAGAAAGTTGCCGAAGCGCGCCTGCCGAATGCTCAGGCCGTGCTGGATGCTCGCATCAAGAAGCTGACGTCGAGCCTGGCGCCACTGGTAGCTGAAGCTGAAGCCACCCACGGCGAGCTGTTCGACCGCCTGACCAGCGACCTGGGTTGCAGTGCGCGTGCCCTGGCTTCGGCCTTGCTGCGCAAAGCCACCAATGGCCAGGCGCTGGACCTGGCTGCGGTAGAGCGTGAGCAGCCGCTGGTGCCGGGCGTTGGTGCCCCGCGTAGCGAGCGTCCTGACCGTGGCGAGCGCCCTGACCGTGGTGACCGCGAGCGCCGCGCGCCGCTGCCGCTGGCCGAAGGCCGTGTACGTTGCCGTACCGCCCTGGGTGCCCGTGACGGTATCGCTGCCAAGAACCTGTTGGGCGCGATCCTCAACGAGGGTGGCCTGGCGCGTGACGCCATTGGCCGTATCCAGGTACGCGACAGCTTCAGCCTGGTCGAGCTGCCGGAAGACGGCCTGGAGAAGCTGCTGTCCAAGCTCAAGGACACCCGCGTGGCTGGCAAGCAGCTGAAGCTGCGTCGCTACCGCGAGGATTGATCCTTGCGCAATGAAAAATCCCCGGCCTAGGCTGGGGATTTTTTTGCCTGTGGGATTTTACGGCGCAAAGCGCGCCCTGCGCTCTTCAGTCGAACCGATAAATGTCCATCCCCAGCGCCCCCAGGGTAAACCCTTGGTGTACCACCCCAAACTTGCCCCCAGCCCCGAGGGCAAAGAACAGCGGCAGGAAATGCTCATCACTGGGATGGTTGCGCACCGCATAGGGCGCCTGCTTGCGGTAATCCAGCAAAGATGTCTGGTCATCTTCCAGCAGTCTGTCCACCACCCAATCCCTGAATGCCAGCGCCCAGGGCTCGATCACGTCCGGCCCGGCATGCCAGTCCAGTTCCCCAAGGTTATGGGTGATACTGCCCGACCCCATCAGCAAAATGCCCTCGTCGCGCAAACCCGCCAACGCCTGCCCCACCTTGACCTGCAACGCCGGGCCCATCTGGCTGGGCAGTGAAACCTGCACCACTGGAATGCTCGCATCAGGGTACATCAGTGACAACGGTACCCAGGCGCCGTGGTCGAACGGCCGCTGCGCGTCCAGCCGCGCGGGTAGACCCGCCGCTTTCAACAACTCACTGACCTGGCCGGCAAGGGCAGGTTCGCCCGGCGCCGGGTATTGCACCGCATACAAGGCCGGTGGGAAGCCGTAGAAGTCATGCCAGGTTTCTGGTTGTGCGCTGCCGGTAACCAGCAGCTCGCGGCTTTCCCAGTGCGCCGACACCACCACGACCGCTTTTGGCCGTGGCAGCACATTGGCCAACCCGGCTAGCGCCGGCCCGCTGGCGCCGGGTTGCAGCGCGAGCATGGGGGAACCATGGGAAATGAACAGGCTGGGCAGCATGGCAAGGTCCTGAAGGTTAAGATGCAATCATCTTCGATCAAATAAACATCGAAATCCAAACCAAGTTTTACCGGAAAACCATCTAAAAATCGGGAGTGATCATGGAGCCAGCGTTCTGGCAAAAGCGGTGGGCCGATAACCAGATTGGCTTTCATCAGGCGCAGGTGAACCCCTACCTGCAGAAGTATTGGCCACAGTTGCAGCTGGCGCCGGCCAGTCGTGTGCTGGTGCCGCTGTGCGGCAAGAGCCTGGACCTGGCCTGGTTGGCTGGGCAGGGGTACCGCGTGCTTGGTGTGGAGCTGTCTCGGCAGGCGGTGGAGGGCTTCTTCCGTGAACATGGGCTTGATGCCGACGTTTTGCAGCATGGAGCTTTCGAGGTTTGGCGCAGTGGCGAAATCGAGCTGTGGTGTGGCGATTTCTTTACGCTGCAGGCGGAGGATATCGCCGACTGCGTGGGCCTTTATGATCGGGCGGCGCTAATCGCATTGCCGCCGCAGATGCGCGCGGCGTACATGCGGTTGCTGTCGGCGTGGCTGCCTGCGGGCTGCAGGGGGTTGCTGGTGACCCTGGATTATGACCAGTCGCTGCTGGGCGGCCCGCCGTTTTCAGTAGGGGATAAAGAAGTGCTGCAGGGGTTTGCGGGGTGGCAGATGGATGAGCTGGAGGTGGTGGAGCTTATTCAGGAGAGCCCGAAGTTTTTGCAGGCCGGGGCTTGCAGCCTGTTGGAGCGGGTGTACCGGGTCAAGCGCTGACCGGCGCATGCAAAAAGGGCGACCGAAGTCGCCCTTTCAACATTACCAGGTGGATCAACCGCGACGGCGCAGGGCCTCGATACGGTCTTCCAGCGGCGGGTGGCTCATCAGCAGCCCGGCCAGGCCGTGCTTGAGGCCGCCATTGATGCCAAAGGCCTTCATGGTGTCGGGCATGTGCACGGGCAGGCCTTGTTCCACACGCAGGCGCTGCAAGGCGCCGATCATGGCCGAGGTGCCAGCCAGCTGCGCACCGGCTTCGTCGGCGCGGTATTCGCGGCGGCGCGAGAACCACATCACGATCATGCTGGCCAGGATGCCCAGGATCAGCTCGGCAACGATGGTGGCCACGTAGTAGGCAATGCCCTGGCCCTCTTCGTTCTTGAAGATGACCTTGTCGACGAAGTTGCCGATGATGCGTGCAAAGAACATCACGAAGGTGTTCACCACACCCTGCACCAGCGCCAGGGTGACCATGTCGCCGTTGGCAACGTGGCCGATTTCGTGGGCCAGTACCGCACGCACTTCATCGGGCGAGAAGCGCTCCAGCAGGCCTTGGGACACGGCTACCAGCGCGTCGTTGCGGTTCCAGCCGGTGGCGAAGGCGTTGGCCTCGTAGGCCGGGAAAATACCCACTTCGGGCATTTTGATGCCCGCCTCACGGGACAGCTCTTCGACCGTTTGCAGCAGCCACTGTTCGTGACGGGTGCGCGGTTGGCTGATGATCTGGGTGCCGGTGCTCATCTTCGCCATCCACTTGGAGATGAACAGCGAGACGAGGGAGCCGGCAAAGCCGAACACGGCGCAGAACACCAGCAGGCTGCTGAGGTTCAGGTCGACCCCGTTGGCGGCCATGAACCCGTTGAAACCGAACAGGCTCAGGGTAATGCTTGCAACCAGCACCACCGCAAGGTTGGTGGCTACAAACAACAGAATGCGCATCATGGTTGTTACGTTCTCCTGACGGATGAGTTGTCGCTTACTGCGGGGTATATAAGGGGCCTGCCGTGCCGATTCAATCGGGCGACTATTTCAAACTGTGTACGGCGGAGTATGGCAGAGGATGGCGCGGGGGCTGTGGGATAGAGCGTTGCAGGATGTAAGAAGCGAGGTATGCCTTGAGGTTAGTGGCGCCTGTGAGATCGAGCGCCACCACAATAATGCCGTCGAACCCTACTGCGAATAAGTCCGCAGGAAATTGCCAATCCGGCCAATCGCCGCTTCCAGGTCGTCCACGCGCGGCAGGGTCACTACGCGGAAGTGGTCCGGCCACGGCCAATTGAACGCCGTACCTTGCACGATCAGCAGCTTCTCCGACAGCAGCAGGTCAAGGGCGAACTTTTCATCGTTGAGAATAGGGCACACCTTTGGGTCGATGCGCGGGAACGCATACAGTGCACCCATCGGCTTCACGCAGCTTACGCCGGGGATGTCGTTGAGCAGCTCGTAGGTGCGGTTGCGCTGTTCCAGCAGGCGGCCTGGCGGCAATACCAGGTCGTTGATGCTCTGGTAGCCGCCCAGCGCGGTCTGGATGGCATGCTGGGCCGGCACGTTGGCGCACAGGCGCATGTTGGCCAGCATGTCGATGCCTTCGATGTAGCTCTGGGCGTGGTGCTTGGGCCCGGAGATGATCAGCCAGCCAGAACGGAAACCCGCCACTCGGTACGACTTGGACAGGCCGTTGAAAGTCAGGCACAGCAGGTCGGGTGCCAGCGAGGCGGTGCTGATGTGCACCGCTTCGTCGTACAGGATCTTGTCGTAGATCTCGTCGGAGAACACCACCAGGTTGTGCTGGCGGGCCAGCTCCAGCATGCCCAGCAACAGCTCTTTGGAGTAGACGGCGCCGGTCGGGTTGTTCGGGTTGATGATCACCAGGGCCTTGGTGTTCGGGGTGATCTTGGCCTTGATGTCTTCAAGGTCGGGGAACCAGTCGGCTTGCTCGTCGCACAGGTAATGCACCGGCTTGCCGCCCGCCAGGCTCACGGCGGCGGTCCACAGCGGGTAGTCGGGGGCCGGGATCAGCACTTCGTCGCCGTTGTTCAGCAGCGCCTGCATCGACATGACGATCAGCTCGGACACACCGTTGCCGAGGTAGATGTCCTCGATGGTGACGCCTTCGATTTCCTTTTGCTGGCAGTACTGCATCACCGCCTTGCGCGCGCTGAACAGGCCCTTGGAGTCACTGTAGCCCTGGGCGGTGGGCAGGTTGCGGATCACATCCTGGAGGATTTCATCGGGCGCCTCGAAGCCAAACGGCGCCGGGTTGCCGATGTTCAGCTTGAGGATGCGGTGGCCTTCCTCTTCCAGACGTTTGGCGTGCTTGAGCACTGGGCCGCGAATGTCGTAGCAGACATTGGCGAGCTTGTTCGATTTGCTGAACTGCATGATGGGATCCCGATATGAGAAAACGCGCAACCCATGCCGAAAGGTTTGAAACGGCAGGAAGCGGGTGCCAGACTGAACGCCTGGCACACGAAGCCAACTAATATACGTGCCACCCGCGCCCCGGAAAAGACGGCGCGGGGTGAAATTCAGCCTGCCGAGGTCCCTACATGAAAAAGATCGAAAAAACCCTGGATGAATGGCGGTCGATGCTCGACCCCGAGCAATACCAGGTATGCCGCCTCAAGGGCACCGAGCGGCCATTCAGCGGCAAGTACAACAGTGAACGCCGCGACGGCATCTACCACTGCATCTGCTGCAACCTGCCACTGTTCGACGCGCAAACCAAGTTCGACTCGGGCTGCGGTTGGCCGAGCTTCTACGCACCGATCGAAGACAGCGCCATGATCGAGATCCGTGACACTTCCCACGGCATGATCCGTACCGAAGTCACCTGCGCCCGTTGTGACGCGCACCTGGGGCACGTGTTCCCCGATGGCCCGCCACCGACCGGCCTGCGCTACTGCATCAACTCGGTGTGCATCGACCTGCGCCCACGCGACTGACCGGAGCCCGATCATGGCTGCATCGATGCTGGACATCCCCTGCGTGACCCTCGGCGGCGAGCACAAAACGCTCGGCGACTACCCAGGCAAGGTGCTGCTGGTGGTCAACACCGCCAGCCAGTGCGGCTTTACCCCACAGTACAAGGGCCTGGAGCAACTCTGGCAAACCTACCGCGAGCGCGGCCTGGTGGTGCTGGGCTTTCCATGCAATCAGTTTGGCAAGCAGGAACCGGGCGATGCGCGTGAAATCGCGCAGTTTTGCGAGCGCAATTTCGGTGTGAGCTTTCCGCTGTTTCGCAAGATCGAGGTCAACGGCCCCGGCACCCACCCGCTGTACGTCGAACTCAAGCAGCGTGCACCGGGCTTGCTCGGCTCGCAGAAGATCAAGTGGAACTTCACCAAGTTCCTGATCGACCCTGCCAGCGGTCAGGTCACGCGCTATGCCCCCACCACCAAGCCACAGGCCCTGGAAGCGGACATCGAGCGCTTGCTCAGCCGTTGAGCGGCACCCAGTGGTCGATCAGGGCCAGTAGCTCTTCGCGGCGAAACGGCTTGGCCAGGTAGTCGTTCATGCCTGCCGCCCGGCAGCGTTCGCGCTCCTCGGGCATGGCGTTGGCGGTGAGGGCAACGATTGGCAGTTCGGGCCAGCGGCCGCTCTGTCGGATGCGCCGGCTGGCCTCGTAGCCATCCATCACCGGCATGTTGCAGTCCATCAGCACCAGGTCGAAGTCGTCATGCTGCAACAGTTCCAGCGCCTCGGCGCCCTGGGTGGCCAATTGCACCTGGCAGCCAAGCTTGGCAAGCATGCCCTTGGCTACCAACTGGTTTACCGGGTTGTCCTCTACCAGCAGAATCCGCGCGCGGCCTTGCTCCAGGGTAATGGCCGGGGTGGCCAGCGGGTGTTCGGGCTCATGGCCTTGCAAGGTGCGGCGCAACGTCTGGTAAAGGGCGTTGCGCGCCAGTGGCCGGGCCAGCTGATGCAACGGGGCCAAGGCCAGCGACTGCTCGTTGGGCAGGAAGTTGCCGTAGGCGGTCACCAGCAGTATCGGGGTTTTCAGTGCCTGGCGCAGTTCGAACAGGTGGTCCACATCGTCGCTGATCAACAGGTCGATCGCGGCGCCGTCCAGCGTGGCGCTGCTGTCATGGCGCTGGTAGGTCAGGCCCCAGGCGGGCAGCAAGTTCTGCAGCAGTTCATCAAGCCCGCTACCGCCTGCGCTCAGGGCGGCCACGTGGCCATGCAGGGGCACCGGCGGGATGGCTTCGGTGTGCACGGCCAGCGGTAATTCGGCGGTAAAGCAGCTACCAAAGCCCGGCTCGGAGCGAATGTGCAGGTGGCCCTGCATGGCCTTGCACAGGTTGCGCGTCAGCGCCAGGCCCAGGCCGGTGCCGCCGTACTGGCGGGTAATGCCGGCACCGGCCTGGGTGAAGGGCTGGAAGATGCGCGCCTGGGCCTCTTCGGGGATGCCGATGCCTGTGTCACGTACCTCCAGGCGCACACCGCCGACGATCGTCACCAGGCGCACATCGACGCGACCGAAGCGGGTGAACTTGAGCGCGTTGGACAGTAGATTGCTGACGATCTGCCGCACCCGCGTGGGGTCGCCGAGCACGCTGCTAGGGAAGTCGCTGGCGATAAGGCACGTGAGTTCCACGCTTTGCGCGGTGTTCTGCGACAGCAGGTTGGCGGTGTCTTCCACCATCGACCCCATGTCGAAGGGGATACGCTCCAGCTCCAGCTGGCCAGCATCGAACTTGGACAGGTCGAGAATATCGTTCAGCAGCTCCACCAGCACCTTGCCCGAATCGTGGGCAATTGCCAGTTGCTGGCGTTGTTCACTGGGCAGCGGGTTGTCCAGCGCCAGGGCGATCATGCCAAGCATGCCGTTGAGCGGGGTGCGGATTTCGTGGCTCATGTTGGCCAGGAAGGCGGCGCGTGCCTGGGCCATGTCCAGCGCGCGGCGGCGGGCTTGCTCCAGCTCCTGGTTGGACAGGCTGAGGCTGCTGTTGCTGGCTTTCAGCTCGTCGGTGCGCGCCGACACGATGTCTTCCAGTTCGTTCAGGTACTGGGTCAGGCGGTTTTCTGCCGTGCGCCGCTGTTCAATTTCGGTGGCCATGCTGACGAACTGCTGGTTGGCGACCTTCACCAGCACGCCGATTTCGTCGTGCTCATGACCATGCGGGCATTCCAGGCGCGTTTGCCGGGGTTTTCGCGGGTCGCTGCCGCTGAGCGCACCGATCACCGTCACCAGCGGCTTGGTCAGCATCATGTAGAACAGCGCCAGCAGGATGCCGGTCAGCACCAGGCTGCGGGCGAAGCCGTTGAGCAGGGTGATGCCGGCACGGTCGAGAAAGCGGCTGCCGAAGGCGTAGGTGTCGACGTCCAGATACAGGGTGCCAAGGTATTCCTCTGGCATATGGGTCAGGAACAGGCGCTCTTTGAACTGGCGCTGCTCACCAAACAGGAAGTCGCTGAGGAGCCGGTAGCGGTCCTGCAGCCTTGGCCGCTCGACATCGGCCAGCACCGTTTCGTTGTTGTCGATCAGCCGGGCGCGGATGATGGCCGGCGACTGCAGCAGGCCCCGGGTGAGCTCCAACGCCAGCTCGGAATCGATGTTGTAGGCAATGCGCGAGGCCGGGTTGTGGCTGATTTGCAGCAAGGCGCGCACTTCACGGTTGATGGACGCGTCTTCGCTGGCATAATCGATGCCGATCTGGATGAGACTGAGCAATGTTCCCAGGATGAAGCCGACCAGGACTGTCAACCGGGCTTGCTTGTATGACAGGCGATTGGTGAACTTGATATCCATGAGTCCCGAGCCGGTTTCACGTTCCTTGCGCTGCGCAAGCATAGCCGAATAGCCCCGGCAGCTGGCGGGCCTGTCACACATTCAGCTGGAAATCTCACCTGTCTTGTTAGGAGTCGTCATGGACGCTCGCTTGATTGCTTTCCTGGACCGCGCCGAATCGGTACTGGCGCGCCTCGAACCCCTGTTGCCGGCACCGCGCCCGAACATCGACTGGGGCACCACCCTGGCCGCCCGCTGGCAGCGCGATGGCCGCAGCGGCTACCTGCTACCGCTGGAAGTCAGCCTGGACATCCGCCTGACCGACCTGATCGGCGTCGACAAACAACGTGACCAGCTAGGGCGTAACACCCACCAGTTCATCAACGGCCTGCCGGCCAACCACGCGCTGCTGTGGGGCTCGCGCGGTACCGGCAAGTCGTCGCTGGTACGCGCCTTGCTGGCCGAGCACGCCAGCGCCGGCCTGCGCTTGATCGAAATCGAACGCGACCACCTGGCCGACCTGCCACGGGTGGTGGAGCAACTGCAGAAGTTGCCGCAACGCTTCATCTTGTTCTGCGACGACCTGTCGTTCGAAGCCGGGGAGGGCGACTACCGCGTGCTCAAGAGCGTGCTCGACGGCTCGCTGGAGCAGGCACCAGACAACGTGCTGCTGTATGCCACGTCCAACCGCCGCCACCTGGTGCCGGAGAAAGAGAGCGACAACGAGAACTGGAAGCGTGTGGACGGCGAGTTGCACCCCAGCGAAGCGGTGGAAGACAAGATTGCCCTGTCTGACCGGTTTGGCCTGTGGCTGTCGTTCTACCCGTTCACCCAGGACCACTTCCTGAATGTTGTCGAGCACTGGATCGGCCAGTTGGCACGCCCTGCGGGCCTGGCCTGGCAGCGTGACGAGCAGCTCGACATCCTCGCCGTGCGCTGGGCCACCGGGCGCGGTAACCGTAATGGCCGTTGTGCCTATCAGTTCGCCCGCTATTGGGTTGGGCTGCAATTGCTGGAGCAAAAGTAAATGATCGACATCAATGCCAGTGGCGCAGGCCTCGACGGCTACAACCTGCTGGCAGCGCAAGTGCAGGCACTGTTTGCCGACGAGCGTGATTTCATCGCCAATGCCGCGCAGTTTTCGGCGTTTCTGTTTAACCAGGTGGACGACCTGAACTGGGCGGGGTTCTACCTGAACCGAAACGAAGAACTGGTTCTGGGGCCGTTCCAGGGCCAGGTGGCGTGCGTGCGCATTCCATTCGGCAAGGGCGTGTGCGGGGCAGCGGCGGCTACGCGGCAAACCCAGCGGGTGGAAGATGTGCATGCGTTCCCAGGGCACATTGCCTGTGACAGCGCATCCAACAGCGAGCTGGTGATTCCGTTGGTCAAGGAAGGCAAGTTGATTGGGGTGCTGGACCTGGATAGCCCGAAGGTTGGGCGGTTCAGTGAAGCAGATCAGGTGGGGTTGGAGCGGTTGGCGGCGATCTTCCTTGAGCTGACTGACTGCTGACCACTGTCCAATGGCCGGCGCTATCCCTGTAGGAGCGGCCTTGTGTCGCGATGGGCCGCAAAGCGGCCCCGGATCTATGCATTAACGCTGAAGTCGCCGGGGCCGCTTTGCGGCCCATCGCGACACAAGGCCGCTCCTACAGGGGAACGGCGCAGGGCTTAGTCGTACATCACCTTCTTCTTCCAGGTTTCCTCTTCATCGGTCTTGAGCCCGTCGGTCAATTCGTTGTGCTCGTCCTCGGCCGGGGTCATGCGGTCCAGCACCTGGGCGTTGGCGCGGGCCAGCAGTTTCTCAAGATAGGTCAGTTGCTCTTCATACACCTTCGGCTCCGGCTGTTTGCGCAGGTATTGCACGCCGCGCTCGAACGCCAGCCGCGCCTGGCCGGGCTGGCCTTTCTGCAGGGCCTGCTGGCCGAGGTTGTTGAAGAACTCGATATGTAGCAGCACCAGGATATGGCGAATTTCCTTGATCCAGTGCTTGGCCTCGGGCGTGGCCAGGAAGCCTTCCTGGGCCGCACGGGTCACCTGGTTGTGCATGGCCTCCAATAAGAAGCGCACGTCCTTTGCCTTGACCTCAGTGTGGATCGGGTTCGGCGGGTTGTTCACCGGTATCCTGTCGCCCAGGGCAATCAACCCTTCCAGTTCGGCGATGCGCGCCTTGAGTTCGGCATTGTGCTTGTCCACCGCCAGCAGGCGCTGGTTGAGGTTCAGCTCCAGGCGTGTCAGCAGCAGCTTGAGGGCTGGGGTCATGAACTGGCCGGGGAAGGTCTCGGTGATTTCGCCACAGCGGCGCAGGCGGTCGGCCAGTTCGATCTTCGTCCGGGCGCGTTCCAGCTTGCCGTTCTCGACCACATTGTTGAGGTAGCCGATCACGATCAGCAGCGCGATGCCCGCCACGATGAGCAGGGTGATCAGAAGTGGTGTCACCGTTAATGCCTCATGAATAGGTTTGCATTATTGAGTGTAGGAGCGAGCGTGCTCGCGAGAGGCCCAGGCAGCCATTCTCTTTTTCTATCGGCAAACTGCGCCATGACTGGATGCTGGCACATTAATGCTGACTTGACGCCAGAAAATCAACGGCAAACGCCTGTGGGCTGCCTGAAACAGCGCTGGGTATACCCGGAAGTCATTGATTTAAATAAATTTCTACAAAGGGGTTGACGCCTGTACCAACCATCCATAGAATGCGCGCCACTTGCAGCGTAAAGCACACAGCGAAACGCGGCAGGGAGTGAAAGCAAGCAGTAATGCTTGTAGCGTGTCCCCTTCGTCTAGTGGCCTAGGACACCGCCCTTTCACGGCGGTAACAGGGGTTCGAGTCCCCTAGGGGACGCCAATGCGGGAATAGCTCAGTTGGTAGAGCACGACCTTGCCAAGGTCGGGGTCGCGAGTTCGAGTCTCGTTTCCCGCTCCAGTTTCTCCGGCAACGCTTAACGGCGGGGCAGGAAAAGAAAACCCAGGCTGAATCGTGAGGTTCAAACCTGGTGCACTGAAAAGTGTTGTGTGTCCCCTTCGTCTAGTGGCCTAGGACACCGCCCTTTCACGGCGGTAACAGGGGTTCGAGTCCCCTAGGGGACGCCATTTGCGGGAATAGCTCAGTTGGTAGAGCACGACCTTGCCAAGGTCGGGGTCGCGAGTTCGAGTCTCGTTTCCCGCTCCAGTTTAAATACTGTGGCGTCTATGCGGTGCAGTGGTGGTGAAGGTCTTGATGGCGCTTCACGCCGTAGCGGTAAAGTTTCACAATGCGGGAATAGCTCAGTTGGTAGAGCACGACCTTGCCAAGGTCGGGGTCGCGAGTTCGAGTCTCGTTTCCCGCTCCAAACATGTAACGCAAAAAGGAACCTTCGGGTTCCTTTTTGCGTTTTTGCGTGCCTGATTTTTGCGCCCCGCCTGTGCGAACATCGCGTTCGCGCAGGGCAGGGCTGCACTCAGCGATAACTGATGGTGAAATCGAGCGCGCCCTTTGCCACGCCAGGGGTCACCCGATCGTTCGTCTGGTAGAAGTGCGCACGATAAGGCAGGCGGGTTACAGGCAGCTGAAGCCTCTGGTTGGTCGATACGTGCTCTGCCAATGGCACGGGAACACCACTGTCATCGGTTATCTGGATGCCAATACCGGTCGCCGTCGAACCGTTGCCCAAGCTGAACAGGCCCAGTTTAGGGTCGATGGCGGCCGAGCCATCGGTGCCTGTCAGGTAGATATAGGCCGTAGCGGTACTTGAGTTGGGGTCGTCCTCGCAGTCACTCAGGGTGATATGGAACGGCATGCTGGTCGTGGTGCTGCCCCTGCCCGGGAAGTCCGCCACGGTATGGCTGCCCAGATCGACCGGGTCGGCACTGACCGCATCGCTTTTCAATGTGCACTGTGCCTGGTTCAGGTTGCCGCTGATTCGCAGGCGGAAGGCGTCAGGCTGATCTGAGGTGCTGCCACGGGCTACTTCTTCATCCAGCAAGACTGGCCCGGGCGCCATGGCCCCGATCTTGACCAGTGTGACGGTCATGCTGATCGGACCGATCAGGATCGGGATGGCCATGCTGGCCATGTTGGTGCCGCGGTAAGGCAGGAAGGTGTCGCCCGTGCTTGAGCTGAACGTATTGGGTGCCCCGCCGCTGAACGGGTGGCCCAGTTCGATGACGGCACCAACCCCCGGGGTCCGGGTTCTGATGATGCTATTGGCGAAGCGCCCGCTGCCAAGTCGCACTGGCACATCGTAGGCAAACGGCGCGGTGTAGTCGGCTTGCGCTTCCAGAAGGCGATCGGAGCTGTTGTGACAAGAGACAGCCCTGTTTGCCGGGTCGGAGGTCACGGGAACCCGCAGTCGAGTGATTTGGTCGCCGATCGGCAAGTCCCTGGGCACCCACACATTCTGGAAATCTGCCGTGAAGGTGGCAGGGCCTGGGCCATTGTTGATGACGCAGCCTGACGCAGCGTGGGCAGCCGGCAGGTGAATGAAGGGCAGGCTGACCAGCAGCAAGGTGGATAGCAGGGTGAGGCGATGGGTGGCGTTCATTGGCGGTTCCAGTCGGAAGAAGCTTCGCAGCGCAAGGTTTGCAGGCGATAGCCTTGTTCAAGCGGCAAGGTGGCGGGGGTGATATCGAAGCGGCATTGCTGCTCGCTGCCCGCCGTCCACCTGGCCAGCAGTTGCTGCTGCTCGAGGTGGGTGGCGACCAGTGCCTGGCCGCCTTGGCCGACCACGGCCAATACCTGGCCCTGGGCATCGCTGACCTGTGCGCCGAAGGGCAGGGGGCGGTCGTCTGCTTGCAACAGGGTCAGTACCAGGCGGTTGACCCGGCGCGCCGGGAACTTGGCGAGCACCACGGCGCCGCGGCGTGGCACCACCTGCGTGGTGCCGTTGTCGATTTCGATTTCCGGGTCGAGCTGGTCCAGTTGCAGTACCAGCTGGTTGGCCCGATAGGGGCGCATGTACGGTGCCAGTGCATAGCCCGCAGGGTTGGTCTTGCCCTGTTGTGCCTGGCCCACGCCAACCCCTTCGATGCCCGGCACATGCACCACGGCATTGGTTTCACCCATGAACGGCGCCAGCAGCATGCCGCCGCCGTGCGCCAGCAGGGCACCGCTGCTGCTCAGCGATAGGTTGCGGTAATCGGCGGACTCGCTGTAACCCATGCCGTAGTTGGCATGGCTGCCCTGGTAGGCCAACGACAGGCTGCCACTTTGCTGGGTGTCGTTGGCCAGCGTGGCGCGGTAGTTCAGGCGCCGGTCATCGAAGTGGCCACTGAGGCTGGCGCGTTCGCTGTGCTTGCCAGCGCTGTGCTGCATGTCGAAGGTCGCGCTGGAGGCGTGCTTGAAGTCCAGGGGCAGGCTTAGGCTCAGGCCGATGATGCGGTCGTTGTGGCGCGACGAATTGAGCGACTGCGAGGCGAACAGGTTGAGGCTGATATTGTGCGGTAGCTGCGTGTTGTATTGCGCCTGGTACTGGCGCCGTTGCAGGCTGTTGTGCCAGTAGTCGTCCTGCGACAGGGTCAGGCTGAGGCTGCCGGCGCTGCCGAAGTGCTGGTACACCGAGGCTTCCAGCCGGCTGCGGCGGTTGCCCAGGTAGTGATCGGAGGCGTTGCGTTGCTGCACCACCTCGTCATAGTCGCGGTAGCCGACAGTGGAATAGCGATAGCCGGCGAAGCGCAGGTTGGTTCCGCTGTCGAAGGCCTTGCCGTAGCGGGCCGAAAAACTGTTGCCTTGCACTTGGCCCAGTGCTGGGCCAAGGTCGCTGGTGGCCTGGGTGGCGTCCAGCGATAGCGCGCCAAACGCCCCGAAGTCGCGCGCAAGGCCGAGGGTGGCGGCGCGGTAGTAGTCACCCCCGAGCACGCCAGCGTACAGCGTGCTTTCCCACCCCATGCCGCGGGCCAGCGTGCCTTGCCACAACGCGGGGGTGTCGGCCTCGTATGCGCCGTGGTAGCGGCCCAGGGCCAGGTCGTAGCGCCACACGCCTGCGCGCATCAGGTTGCCCAGGGTGGAGTAGGGTTGGATGAAGTTGCGCACCTGGCCATCGGCTTCGGTCAGAACCACTTCCAGCTCACCGCTGCTGGCGCCCACGGCCAGGTCGTCGATTTCGTATGGGCCAGGGGCGACGAAGGTGGAATAGAGTGGGTAACCGTTCTGCAGCACCTCAAGCTTGGCGTAGGTTTGCGCCACGCCGCGCAACACGGGGGCGTAATTTTGCATGGCGTCTGGCAGCATCTCGGTGTCGGAGGCCAGTTTCACGCCTTTGAACGGCAAGCTGCGGAACACCTCGCCTTGAGTAAAGGTTTCGCCGAGGGTGAGGGTACCCCAGCGTGCCGGCAGGTCGCGTTGGGCATAGGTATTGGTGCGCGTCCAGCGCAGCTCGCCCTGCCGGTTTTCGCGCAGCGCCTGCTGGCTGCGCAGACGCCAGCCGTACAGGTTGACGCCGCTGTTCAGGTACAGGTCATGGCTGTTGTGGGTGCCGTTACCGCGGCGGTTGCTGTGCTGGGCCGAGGCCTGGTAATTGACGAAGGCGGCGTTTATGCCTTCGTCCCAGTGGTGCTCGGCAATGGCGCCGCTGGTATCGCGGCGCAGGTAGGACTGTGGTATCGACAGGTTCAGGCGCAACTTGCCCGCATCCAGTTCGGCACTGGCGCCGGCCAGTTGCGTGGGCAGGTCGATACAGTGGCCTTCATCGCCGGGTTGCCTGGCGCCCAGGTGTTGTTCGCGCACACCGATTTCATCCAGCAGATCGGCACTCAGGCATGGCGCCAGGGTTTGCCCATCGCGGCTGTCGTCGAGGGTGATGTCCCGTTTGCCCAAGGGGCTGAGGTTCAGGTACAGCTCCAGGCTGTAGCGGCCGGCGGCGAGTGGGCGCTGCTCGGCCAGGGCACGCAGCGCGAGGGCGCCGGCATCGGCGGGTTGGCCTGGGCTTTGGCGAATGAAGCCGGGCTCGAACTGCAGGTCGGCGGGGGCGGCCAGGGCCGGCATGCTCAGCAGGCTTGCGCTGAGAGCGGGAAGGGTGGAAAAGCGCAGGCGTGACAGCGCCTGCTGGTGTTTGAAGGGCTTGAGCATGACAGATGCCTGGTTTGGACATTGGAGCGCGGCGGTTAGGCGGTGCTGGCGGTGACAAGCGAGGCGTTTGGGGTTGGAATGAGGCGGTCGCTTGGTGGGGCGGAAAGATAAGGAGAAAGTTGGGGGAGGACTGTAGGGCTAGTCTGGGGGGGGAGGGGATAAGTCGATGTGTTTTTGGGTCAGGATGGTGAAACACAAAAACCCGTAAGAAGAACGGCGCTGCAGATGATATCTGCAGCGCCGAACCTGTTGGCGCTAGTTATTTTTGAAGCGTGTTAGCAAACGCCTGGGCAGCTTCTGGAGTAGCGAAGGAGTTAGTACGTGCCCCTCCTGGAATGGCTGATTTCACCCTAGTCCCGGTGACCCTGAGAAGTCTGGAGCTACTAATTGGAGCCAAGGGAACACCCATGATGTCCGTTTGCTCTAGCTCAACCGTGATCAATGAGCCACGTGGTGATGTGTCGTAGTCAGGGGTTGGTTCAGGTACGGCACGTTGTGGCAAAGCTGGAGCTGGAGGTGGATTACGATCCGCGCTCGATGAGCGCGCAGACGGCTGATTTATGTCCGCTGGCAAATTGTCCTCTACTGGTGAAATGTCATCTGTTTGGGCCCCGTTGCTCCTTGTGCTGTTACGCCGTAGGCCCCCGTCACCGGCACCCCCAGCATCCCCCACTTCGGCAACGCTTTGCCTCCTGGCCGCAGCACGTTTGTCGAACCCTGCCTTGACCATCCCTGCCGTCAACGTCATCGTGCCGATGATGGACAGTGACATAGACGCGATGCCCAATTTCTTTTTCTTTTCCGGGTCTTTCACAAACTCCGCGGCAACCTGTGTAGCCGCCGATGCAAGCGTTGCGGTGATACCTACCGCCAGTACGCCAATGACGAGCGGGGTGGCGGCACCTGCGGTCATCACGGCAAAGCCAATGGTCAAGCCTATGTTCATTACCAAAACGCCAATGTTCAGCCAGAACTCAGCCCCGCGCTTCTGCTTCTCTTTCACCGGGTCATCGTTCGAGCCCCAGCCGCGGCTGTAATGCCCGGTAGGGTCCTGCCACATGACCGGGTTGCCCAGGCAGTACACGTACGGGTTGATGCCCGCCAGTTCAGGGTCCAGGTTATCCGGGCTATGGAAGCGCATCAGGCTGGGGTTGTAGGCACGGTAGCCGCGCCCCAGCAGGTACCAGCCCAGTGCCTGCTCGCGCGCTTCGGCATTGAAGCCCAGCAGGCCCAGCAGCTTGCCTTCCTGCACCTCCCCATAGGCGCTGTAGTTGGCTTCATGCACCTCATCATTGGCCGCGCATTCGCCGATGACGCTGTTGTTGTTGCTGGCCATGTACAGGCGTGTCTCGTTGCTTTTGCCCGACTGTTGCAGCCCCAGCGGGGAGTCGCCTGCAAACAGGTACTCGGTGAGCAAGCCATCGCGCAAGGTGCTGCTGACCCGATAGCCCTCGTAACGCCGTTGCTCCTCGGCCTGCGCACCGTGGCGCACGCCCAGCAGTTGCCCGTGGCCGTCATAGCGGAAGTTGGCCAGGGCCGTGCCGCCCGGTGCCGCAGCGCTGGCCAGTTGGCCGGTATCCTCGTCGTACACCAGGCGGTTGCCCTGCTCGTCCTTGAGCATGTTGCCATCGGCGTCGTAATCGTCCTCGCTGAACTTCACCAAAGCGGGGTAATCGGCTGTCAGCGTATGGCTTACGCTTTTCAGCTGGAACGGTGAATCTTCGAAGTATTCGTAGAACGCTTCGTCGACTTCGCCATCCGCGAACTCGCTGAGGCAAAAGTAGATATTGTCGTACGCGTCGAACTCAAACGCCTGGTTGGTGATTGCACGGCCCTTGCTGTTGGTAGGCAGCGCGCTGCCTTCACACCTGTGGTTGTACAAGCGGTCACGGTCATCGTAATCAAAGCGCTCCGTCAGCACCGCCGTACCGGCTTTGATCAGCGTGCGGCTGTGCAGCATGTTGTCGTCGCGCCACACTTGTTCGAGCGCGCGCTCATCGAGGGTGGTGTCAAGCCGGCTCAGCTTGAGGGTGCGCGACGTTTCCCGGCCGCGGTGGTCATAGGCCTGGGTGCACAGCAGTTTCTGCGGGTTGGCGGCCTCGGCGTTGTTGGTGGTCAGCGTGGTATGCAACAGGCCTGCACTGTTGTAAGTGAATACCGCTTGCAGCGTGCCTTGGGTGATCGAGTGCAGCCTGCCAAGTTCATCGTATTCGTATGCTTTTCGGCTGTTGTCGCTGTCGCTGCACGTCAGCATGCGCCCTTGCAACGAATAGACGAAGTCGCGCGTGTAGACATCGCCCGATTGTTTGTCTGCCCAGCTTTCACTCAGCAGGTAACCCTGGTCGGTGTAGCTGTAGCTGCGTGTACCTTGCTCGTTCTGCGCTTCGGTAATGGCTGCGGAGGCCATGCTGTACTTGAAGCTGGAAGGCTTCTGGTTTTTCCCCGCTGTGATACGTGTTGGCGCGGTGCCGACCGCCAGGTCGTACTCGTAGTTGAACGTGCGGCCAGAGCCCATGATTCGCTTCTCTGGCAGCAACTGTGAGCCGCTGTACTCGCGCGTTTCCTGGTGGGGGCCAACGGTCACTTTGACCAGGCGGTCGATATCGTCGAACTCGCGTCCACACACCGAACGCCCTTCATCGTTGCGTTGCGGGTGCAGCAGCAGGGTGGTCGCCAGTTCATCGGTGCTGTGGTGGGCAAACTCCCGGCTCAACGCCGAGCCGTCCGCGCGATCGGTGCGCTGCATGCGCCCCCAGATGTCGTACCTGTAACCGGTGGTGCGTTTGTGTTCGGCACGTGCGGTGTGCTTGCCGCTTGCCGGCACGCCGAAGGTATAGGTTTCTGCGACGCTGCGGCCAAAGCCGTCATAGCTGTAGGCGCGTGTCGATGCCGAGGCACCGTGCTCATCCAGCGTTTGCACCTGTTCTGGTTTGTCGAAGCGATTGAAGGAGGTGGTGCTCTGGCTATTTCGCACACCGGGTTGGTCCGGGTACTCCTCCCAGGTGGTGACGATATCCCCCTCGGCGCCGAACGGGGAGCGGTCGGTGAACACGGTCACCCCGTCCGGGCGCACGGTAGCGCAACGGTTACCCCAGTTGTCGTATCGATGCTGGCTGGTCAAGGCCAGTTCGCGGTCGGGCAGTTGGTCGTAGGTGGTTTCGTTTTCCAGCTGGCCGAAGGCGTTGTAAGCGGCGGAATAAACCTGATACGTCTGTTGTTGCCTGGCCTTCGAGGCCACCGCCTCGCATACCCGCTCTTCCTTGATGATGCGGTTGAGGCCGTCGAACAACACGCGGCTGATTACGCCCAGGTTGTCTTCGGTTTCCTGAAGGTTCTGCTCAGCCGACACGGCATAGCGATAGCGGACAGTGGCGCGCTTTTCGTCATCGTCCGGTGCGGAGGTTTCGCTGGTCAGCCGATTGCTTGTGTCATAGCTGAAGCGCGTGACCGTGTCGTGAATGTCGAGGTTTTCCAGCACCTGGCCTGTCAGCGGATGCTGGCTCTGTTTAGAAACCTTCTGGCTCAGGTTATGCCCGATGGTCGTCTGGGTGGTCTGCAGGACATCGCCCAGCGCCTTGTGCGAGGAGAGGCTGTACTTCCACTCAAGCGTTGTGGTGGTGTCGGCCAGCACTTTACCCAGCTTCGTCCCATCATGCTCGGCATGCAGTGTAGTTTCACGTTTGCTCATGCGGCCGTGGTAGTGAGCATTGCTGGGGCTGCTGAGGTAGGTCCGTTTGACCGTGCTAAGGGCGCGCAGGGCCTGCGGGTTGGCGGCGTCCGTCAGCACTTCCTGTTCGATGGCCAGCCATGTCGAGGCGATTTCGCCGTGTTCGGGCAGGTCGATGCGACCCTGCAGGGTCCCCAGCGCACCATAGGTAAAATCGGTGCGTAGCACGGTGGCGCCTTCTACCACGTTGGCAAGCGTGCTCGGGTAGACCGTCTGGCTTTTTACATGCTTCTTGAAGCCGTTCGGATCAGCGGGGCATTTGCCAGGTTCGCCGTTGGCGTCGTAGTACTCCAGCACGGTGTACCCGCCATCCTGCTGAATTTCCTTGGTGAGGTTACCCTCTCGATCGTATTCGGTGGTGATGGTTTCAAAGCGCTTTTTGTTGGCATCGTCCTCCATTTCCCAAGAGGTCGTTACCGTATTCGCCATCAGGTAAATGGGCGGCTGTTTGCTGAAGGGGTCGCCCAACTCGCCGTGATAGACGATTTGGGTTCGGGTGACCTGTTTGCCCTGAGCGCGGGTTTCCTGGGTGCTGCGGTGGAAGCGGTCGTAGTGGGTGGTGACGGTGCGGTCAGCCTGGCCCGGGCAACGCTGGGTGGTCTTGCACCAATAGCTGTAGCCTGGGTCGACAACGTCGTACAAATTGTCGCGCCCGTTGTTGCGCCAGGTAATGGTGCTGCCATTACCCATGAAGTTTTCAGTGGAGTAGTCATAGTCCGTGCGCATTTCCGGCTGGCCTTGCCCTGGCTGAACGCGATGGCGTTTGACCCGTGGCAGCTTCTTGTCGACGCCCGGCAATGCATGGCCAGGATCCCCGTCGATGCCGTATTCGATGTGCTCTACAGCGCCTGTGGGCGAGACCACTTTGGTCACGCAGGTCTGCCCATGCACGGTCTGGTAGTCGAATTGCCACTGAGTCTGGTCGGGCAGTACCACATTCTGCAGTTGTCGCCCCTTGAACTTCAGTACCTGGCTGGCTTGCACATCATCGGCGCCAGGGTACAGGGTGAACTCAGTCGTGCCGCCGTAGGTTACCTGCAGCAACAGGCGGCCTTTACCTGCGCCATCGGGATGCCCGCTGTGTACGTGCGTCAAGCAAAACCAACCCGGGGTAACCGAGTTACTTGCGTAGGTGAGTTCGAGCCAGTGCCCGGAGGGTGCGTAGATGCGCGTCGGCAAGGCTGCACGCTGTGCGCCCGCGCCCATCTCTTCGAGTATTTCGACCACGCCGCTACGGTGCACGACGCGGAAGCGCCCTTCGCCATCCTTGTGGAAGTGGAAGGTATCGAGTTTTTTCTCGCTGATGCTCTCGATGCCGTCCACGGTGAACTGTTCGCCGGTAAACAGCGACAGGGCGCCACCGCCTTCAGGGTAGGCATGCTCGACAAAGCGGGAAAGGTTCAAATCCCATCCTTCGCCATACCCGACATCGCCCGCGGCCATTGAGTTGTAGGCCAGGTTTAGCGAGAAACTGGCACCGGCGCCGCTGTCGGCAACCAATTCAGGAATCGCGATGCTCAGCCCATATTGGCCGGTACGTGGGTCGACACGCTTTTCGACGGCGAAGTTATTGGCATTGGAGTGCGCGGCCATGCTGCTCATGGGGTCACCTGCGTTGTCGGGTTGGTTGGGTAGAACAGCTGGCCGCAGCGGTATTTGGTAGGGCCATTTTCGTCGGACTTGTGCGCGCGGCCGATCATGACTTTGCCAAGGCCACAGGTGAAATCGGAATTTGACTCCTTGACTTCCTTCTCCCAATCACCGGGTACGACGATCATTTTGTTTTCGACAGCTTCCGTGTCTTTGTAAAGCGTGGCGCAGCGGTAGGTGGTGTACCCAGTTTCATCGCCTTTATGGCCGCGCCCGACCATCACGCTGTCCGTCGGGCACGTGAAGTAAATGGGGTCGACCTTATCTTTGTTGTAAGTAACGGCTTCTGTACAGCTTTTGTCGGGCTGTTTTTCGCTCGTGCTTTCAGGTTTGCGCCTGCCACATTCAGAGATCCTGGCGGCGGTATAATCCTGTTTAATCACAATCTTCACCTTCCCATCGCCTTTCACGGTCTGGCAGGTGTATTTCGTCCAGTCATCTTTATGATCACCGTGTTCATCGCCACTGTGCGCACGGCCGACCATGACTTCGTCGCTTGCGCAATCAAACTCGTGGTCGTGTTCTTTTTCTATCGTGGTGGTCGTCTTTTCGCCCAAGGGCACAGGCGTGAGTGTTGGTGTGTTGGAGTCTTCGGAAATGTTTATTTGCAGGCAACTCAGTTTCCTAGTGATTCTTCCTGCGTCATTGTGGGTTTTGGCGGCCAGTTTGAAACCGACAGGTTTTTCGCCGGCATCGTTGGTGTAGTCAATGTATTTGCCTACCTCGAACTCTGTCAGGCGGTCAATGCCAATTTCAGGGAGTTGCGAGGGATTGCGCGTCGTCTCCAGTCGGATAACGAAGCTTTTGTTATCTTCGGGGTCGTCCTCTGTGTAAAACGTATCGTCTAATTTCGTGTCGCACAACCAATCATCGGTCAGCAGGATTTCTGCGGAGGAGGGAATATCGTGCATCACGATATCGCTGGGCTTGATGTCATAGCAATTACCCACGCCTATCCCCCCGCGCTCCGCCACGGAGAGTTTTAATGTTTTTCCTGCACCGGCTGGGGGGATATCAATGGTGCAACGGCGTTCTCCAAAGTCTCCGGTTGGCGCTGAAATCAGGGTAATTGTACCTGCGCTGGCATAGGGGGTAATTAAGCCACAAAAAATGAACGTTAACGTCAAGAGAAGAGGCGGGGATGGGGCGCGGTGGGTACGGCTTCCCCGTGTTGTATTTATCATGGTCGAACTCCGTTGTTTATTGATCAAGCTGCTGATTAGCAGGCCACTCCTCGCAGGGATGGCCCGGTAACGCTCAGGCTAAAACAGCTGGATTCGGTTGGCACCTGGCATAAATAACAGGTAGGGCGCAGGCCCAGCCAAGACGTGCAGTGCCGCCGGGCACGGGCTTGGGCCTAGTATTTTTGCCAGTGGTCGAGCACCGGTTGCAGGCGTAAAACTTGGTTCCGGCAAGCCTGATATGGAGTAAGAGCAATGATTTCAAAAACGGAAAACTGCGCGATCGGCAGCGTGGGGGAGGGCGCAACTTTCATCCATCCCAAGCCGGTCATTGAAGGGTTGACGCAGAGCCTTGAAGTGGACCTGGACCGCTTGGGTAGCGACAGCCTCAGCGCCGTTATTCGAGGGGCAGGGCTGAGTCTCGGAGACCGTGTTTATTCCAATTGGTTAGGGGTGGATCGGGAGGGTGTCCCATTTGACTTGGTCAGGGAGGTCACCCTGGTACAAGACCCGGATAATGTAGTTTTAAACATAGATAATCGGACCGTGACGAATGCCAGTGGCGGTTATGCGTTCCTGTCGTACCAGGTTAATGATGTGACAGCGCCAGAGTCTATGCGGCAGTTCTGTTATGTGGGTTTGCGTGGTCCCAGTAGACTACCGGTGGTGCACGTACTGCAATCGCACGGTTTGAAGATCAATAAAGATAAGTTGCAGCAGCATGCCCACGTGGTGGCGGCTGCTTACCAGGCCATTCAGGACGGTGATCAGGTTACATTGACAGTTCGACGCTTCAGAAGTGCGGGGCAAGAGTTGTCAAAGCTGGAAAAGCCGTTGCGCCCGGAACAGAAGTTCAACGGTGAGCCGTTGGAATGGTTGATACCCAAATCGGACCTGAATACAGTCGATGTGGGTGGGCGTCTTGAAATGAGTTATACCGTTAAACTCAAGGACGGTCGCGAACTTGCCCCCTCGCGTACGCAAACGTTCTTGATCAGCGACGCAGAGGACACGGGTACACTGTTGCCTGCACCTAAGGTGGGCAATGGTGGTGGTAGCGAAATTGATCCTGGCAACTACCCAGACGGTTTACCGATTATCATCGACGGTTATCCGCAGCCTGCCGTAGGTGACTATTTGCTGCTGGCCTGGGTGTTGCCGTCGGGCGAAGCCAGCGTGCAAGTTATTCGTCTGGATGAAAGCAGCCTGGTCGCCGGGCGATTTTCCCTGCTGATCGAACCGGCACTGTTACTTGCCAGCCTGGGGGCGGTACAGGTTTTTTACCAGTACGCGCGTGAAGGCGCCTCGTTGACGTCAGACGCAGTGCCACTAGACGTGACGGCGCCTCGCGCAGTGCCTCCCATGCCTACTGTCAGGGGCAGCACAAATGCCGGTGCGGCAGATGAATATAATATTAATGCCTGGGATATCAGGAGAAATGGGGCCTACGTCCTCATCCCCAGCGAAGCCGATCTGCGCCCGGATGAACACGTTGAAGTGCACTGGCAAGGCGACCCGAACGGTGGCCGAACAATCATTCAATACCCAGATGCGGAAGGCCCGTTGGTATTCAACGTGCCTGCCGAGTTTGTCCCGGCCAATATGGGTGTCACGCCGCCCAAGCGGTTCGAAGTTTTTTATCGGATAGTGGAAACGAATACAGGGCTTCATTGGGATAGTAAAGCGGTGAAGTTGCTGGTGTTGCCGGTGGATGAAACACGGTATGAACCTATTGATTGCCCGGATGCAAACGCCGATGAAGAGCTGGTGTTGGTGCCCGCGGGTGGCAGGCTGAAGTTGGAACCCTGGTTATTTATCAAGAAAGACCAGCTACTGAGCATTCACCTTAGTGGTATAGGGGCTGGGTCGGTACCGGTAACGGAAGTGTTGCGCGATCAGGTGCCGGTTACCGAGTTGCAGGTGAAAGAGGGTGTAGACGATTTACTGACTCATGAGCTGTTGAGCAAGCTACAGCCGGACCAAAAATTTTTGGTTTGGGCCAGTGTCAGTTTCGATGGCGTCCAATGGACGGACTTTCCGAAACTAGACCTGACGCTCAAGGTATGAAGGTGAGCGTTGTCGGGATGCGCTCGGTTATTTGCCGTGTTGAAACAGTGAAGGAACGGCCACTTAAAGCGGGCCGCTTGAATTTATTTGCAGGGCTGAACAGGCTCGATGAAGCGAGGGATTGGTCGTGACAAACCTTACTAAAGAACAGATACTCCAGCAGCTGGCTGGCGGCACGGTCATGGCGGGTTGGTCTGCTATTGCCCAAGTGGGGCGAGATCAGATCAACCAGTTATTGTCGGACCAGTGGCTACAAAGCTATACCAATCAAACGTTCATCGAACCCATGAGCATGGCGTTTGACCTGGACGAGGGCGGCCAGTTGCGTGGCGAGTTTCGCAACCTGGTATTTGGCCCGCCACAGCTGTATTTCGAAGAGGCCAACTTGCTGTCGGCCGTCACGACCGTGCGAATGACCCTGCTCTCGGGCGATTACATTCAGCATGCTTATTTGCCGGGCAGCCCGCCTGTACTGTTGCGGGCTCACAGTGTGAATGAGGCCATGCGCTATGCGGTCAGCGCGCACATAGAGCTGAAACTGCAGCAAAGCGTGAGCGGGCAGTATACCCAATTGGTGCTGGCGCTTTCAGATGCCCGGACCGATACGCTGCAATGTGACCTGGGTACCACCGACTATGCATCGAAACAGATAGGCAAAGCGGTTTACGACCATTGGCTCAACCAACCTAGCGCTCGCCAGGTCTATACCTTGGTCGAGTTCGATGGCGAAGATTACGCGTCGATGTCGCCCAAGAGCATCAAGGTTTTGACCCAGAGGGCACCTTGGGGGGCCAAGACAGACAAACTGTTCAAGGACAAGGCCGCTAGCGAAGGCGATGGCGCGGTGGTGTTGATGATGCAGTTACGCTCGCATCTGCTGCAGGGCACGCTTCCGCAACCCGGCAACAACTTCCCCTATCTAAGTCCCGGCACAGCCGCCACAGGGGCCGAGCATTCATGCTCGCTGTTGCTTGACCCAATCAACGATCGCAAGCGTGGCGAGCCATTGGCTCAGGTACTCAGGCCGGTACGGATACCCAACGCGTATCGCTACACGTACGAAGACGCTGACAAGTACGAGCCAGCCGATGTGGTCGGCTTTGGTCAGATTTCGCCCACAGAAAACACCTACCGGGTAGACCCAGCCACGGCAAGTACCGTGGCGCAGGGAAGCGTGCCCTTCGCGCTCAATGGGGTTACGCCCGTCACGGCGTGGGCAACCGCTAACCTGAGGAGTGTTTCTGCCAGTGGCACAATTAGCGCCGCCGGCATTTATTCGTCGGGCGATGCAGATCGGTTCATCGCCGATAGCCAGGTTTCGGTGGTGACGGGGCAGTACCTGGATGGCAGTGGCAGTGAGCAGTCACGTAGTGCGGTGGTGGTCGAGCACGTCAAGCCGGTGCAGATATCCCCTCGAATCATGGTCACCGGCGCCAATGGAGTGCCGATCGAACTGTCTGCCTCAAGCGTGAATGGCGGTACCCTTAAGTGGGATAAGATCGATACACCGCAAGCATTACGCGCTTCACGAGGACCGGGACGGGCCGGTAACCTCGACAAGCGCGACCACAGCAGCGCATACGAGTTGGACCTGGGCAGGTTGGAAGACCTGGGTAATGGCAAGGCCCGTTTCACGCCGGCAATGATCGAACCAGGTAAACCCGAAATCCTGTTCCAGGTCATTCGCGTCACGGATACTCGAACGAACGCCTATGCCGAGGCGACAGTGGTAATCGTGAACTGGCCCCAGCGCTATTTTGTCGAGCCATTCTATGTGGCGGGCTACAAGCCCAACGCCACCGTGCCATTCAAAGTCACGGATGCGCCCAGCGACCTGACGTGGCATGTGTTTGGAGAAGGTGATGTAGACCAGAACGGTGTCTATACCCCCCCCGAGAACGCCCAATTGCCGGTTACCGTAGTAATGGCCGATTACAATGACTCGCGGAACGGGTACGCAATCATCGAACACCGACCGGTCGCAACCGCCGCACCCGTGGCCAGTAGCTGGGATGGCCTTCTCAGGTTTGCCGTCGAACTGCTCAGCGTTGGCAAATGTTTTGCCAACGGTATGCAGCAGATTGAAGTAAGAATAACCATCGAGACAAAAGTTGATAGGCCGGGGGTTATTTCGCCACCGATCAGCGATAAAGAACTCGCCAGCCTCAAACTGTACAACGTTGAGGGCGGCAAGGTGCTTGAATTCCTACCTGACGGTGAAGAAGGCCTTGAACCAGGCGACGGCCCTAAAAATTGGGTCGTGAATAATAGTGCCAATCGGGTGGGATCACGTACTCAGGTTATGCAGGGCAGCGCGCGAGGGGAAGACAGTACCCGATACAAGCGGTTTTTCCTGCAGAGTACCGCCGTTGGCACGCTGGAAGTGGCTGCCCAGTTCAAAGGTGACGATAATGCAGTCTATCGCTCTACCGATTACGTCGACGGTACCCAGAAAGTAACGGTGGTTGCTGAGTCCGTGCCTGTTTTTTCCAGGGATGCCTACACGTTCACGCGTGTCCCGGTGAAAGGCTGGGAAGGCGTGGGTGATGAAGACTTTCACAAGGTAGACGATACCACCGACTATTGGATACTGGCGGGAGCAAAAGATGATGCCTTCCAGACACTGAAGTTTCTCAGGCTGAAGTTCGAAGACGACAGCCCCGTGTCGACGATGCGCTGGGAGTCTGATCAGCGAAGGGAAAAGTACTGCAGTTTTACCGGTTATGCGTTCACCCCATTTGTTCGTGAGAACAGCCAGCTCGGTAACGAAACAGACAACCCAGAGGACCCTGAAAAATACCTTGTACATGACGGCTTGTTGCAGGCGTTGGTGCAATACCAAACCCAGCTCGATACCTATTTGGATACAGAGCTGCTTGATGACTATAAAGCTGCGGCGGGCGACGTTTGTTTTGCTCTGCACCGGGTATCGGACCTGCCTATTATTTACGACAAAGAAAACCCCATTGAAAGGCAGTGGCGAGCCGAACTGGAAAAGCCCTTGTCGTTCCGCCTGATGGATCAGAACGGTAATTGGCATAAGCTCAGGGTTTCATTCCATTTGGCGAATGGTCTGCAGGGTAGTCGCGACAAGCTGACTTACGCGATCAACTAATCAAATGGATTATTTAGGAGGCTTGGTATGTCTGGTAAAACGGCGTTGCATTCCGGTGCGTTCAATTTCTTGAGTTTCATCAGTAATGGTGTTGATCCGCGTACAGGCCAGTATGGCCTGAGTATCGCGTTGCCTGTGTTGCGTGGTGACTATCTTGGGGGGGTGGAGTTTCCATTGAGGCTCAGCTATAGCTCGATGGGGGCGGGGGACTTTGGATATGGGCAAGGTTGGGATATCAATCTAAGTAGTTTCATCGAGGATGCCTACCCTGCCGGGGGAGGGGCACTTTCGCTGTATACCGGTGAGCGATTTACAGTGGACGGCGTGGAGAGTATTAGCGAGAAAAAGCTGGACTTTTTCCATTTTCACAAGGATGGCGATGGGCTGTACCGGGTCGAGCACAAGGACACACCACTGACGGAAGTGCTGCAGCCCGTTAATATCGGTACAAGGAAGTTGCCCCCAACGAATGGCTTGACCTCGATTCCACCGAAGCCCCTACCAGATCTTGCAGGTGCCAAGCCTGTGCAAGTCCTCTATAAAACTGCACTCCATCCCTAAGGAACCCCAGCAATGCACATGGAAGAGCACACACTGAGCGAAATGGACGATGAGCTGAAACTCATGCTCGGCCGCTTTCGGCACGAACAATTCGTCGAGAAACTCGGATGGCGGCTGCCCGCCCATCCGAGCCAGGCAGGTTGTGAATGGGATCAATACGACACCGAACACGCCCGCTACCTCCTGGCGTTCAATGCAGACCGCGCCATCGTTGGCTGCGCCCGGCTGATTCCCACCACGCTCCCCAACCTGCTTGAAGGGGTGTTCAGCCATGCCTGCGCCGGGGCGCCGCCCAAGCATCCAGCCGTCTGGGAAATGACTCGCTTCACCACCTGCGAACCGCAATTGGCGATGCCGTTGTTCTGGAGAAGCCTCAAGACGGCCGCCCTGGCGGGCGCAGAGGCCATCGTCGGGATCGTCAACAGCACCATGGAGCGCTATTACAAAATCAACGGAGTCCACTACGAACGGCTGGGCCCGGTCACGGTGCACCAGAATGAGAAAATCCTCGCCATCAAACTCTCGGCCCACCGCGAGCACCATCGCAGCGCGGTCGCACCGTCAGCCTTCATGTCCGGCACATTATTGAAAGAGACAGCTTGATACGGGCCGAGTCGTCCTTTTTGAATGCCCCTCAGATATAGCCCATCGCGACTGCGTAAGACACTGCCTGCACGCGGTTACTGGCGCCGATTTTGCGCTGGATGTTGCGGTGATGGTAATTCACGGTATCGGTGCACACCCCCATGATCACGCCGATTTCCTCCGAGGTCTTGCCGTCGGCCGTCCAGCGCAGCACATCACATTCCCTCCCACTGAACGCCACGCCCGTATTGAAGACACGCACGTCGCTCTCCAGCTCGGAAATTTTCTCGTGGGCCGCGGCGGCAAAGGCTCTGGTCACCGGCTTCAAGGCTTCAAATTCCTGAAGGCTGATGGGGTTGTTCTTGCGCGCCAGGCTTAACACCCCGACCCTCCCCTGGGCGTTGAACGAGGGTTGTGCCAGGCCGTGGCATAAATGTGAATCCTTGGCTTCAGACCACAGGTCCGCGCATCCCCGGAACAACTCATTGCTCCATAGAATGGGGGCCGACGAGACTTTGCTGTGCTTCACCGTGGGATCGATCACCGCGTAGTTAGCCGCCTGATATCGCTGCACCCAGTCCTCGGGGTAATTGCCGTACATATAAGTCCTGGGCCGCATGAACGGGGTCACGCTGCACATGCCGTAGGCAAAAAAATCAAACCGTAGTTCGCGCAAGGCCCTCAACGCGACAGCCGTAAACTCCTGCATATCCATGGTTCGCGCAAAGATACTATAAAAGTACGCATCCCATCCCAACTGCTGCCCTAATTCCATTTTGAGCACCACTAAAGTTGAAAACAGGCCGTTAGACTAGACCAACCTGAATCTCTGTCAACAAGCAAAATCACATCGTCATAGAAGGCTTTGCGCTAGCACTAGATTCATTGCGCCTAATCCAACCAACTACTTAGAACATTGCATCCCGGCGATGTTAGTAAGCCATTACCGCCTCTCAGCCGACGAATGAACCTGCCTCTTCACAATAATGCAACAGTTCATTCGGTGGGCTGCAGCCAACCCGTTCATACGCTAATCACTACAAGATCTGGTAGTCCACCCCCAAGAAACGCAGGTGTATAAACAACACCCGCTCAGCACCGCCAATGCTGCCGAAAAAAATCTATGCCGATTCAAGGCGTTGCTTGGAGTTCGTCTATCGTGACAATCCGCAATTGCCAGGTACCCCCTGCCTGAGTGAAGTGTTTGATTCAGGTGTGGGTGGGGGGCGGCCAGCTCGCCTGTTGTTGATTGAGTACTCGGGCGATATGGTCATCACCTTGTACCCGGATCAACCGGAGGCGAGGGCCAGTTACACCCTCAAGTTCAACGGGCGGCGGCTGGAACGTGTGGTGTTGCCCACCGATGAATTGGCGTACTGGGAGTTTTCCTACCAGCAGGTGCATGGGCAAACCTGTGTGAGCCGGGTGCGAACGCCGACGGGCGCGGTCGAGCATATCGAGTACGGTGTTGACGGTGACCCTGGCCACAAGCTCCCAGGGGTTGAGCAATATTTGCCGCGGGTCAAGCGCCACCGCATTGTTCCGGGTTTTGGCCAACCCGATACAGTGACCGAGTATGACTATTCCACGACCAACTTCGTGGGCAATGGCAGCTCAATCGTCTGGAACAACAATGGCCGCGATAACCTCTACGAGGTGACGGATGCCAACTATTCCTATTGGAGTAAAACCACCGAGCGCTGCCCAGGACAGGCGGATCGCACCGTCTTGTCAACCTACGACCGCTTCCACCGCAGTGTCGAGGTAAAACAGGTTCAGGGCCAATGTGTGAATACCACGGTCAGCCAATACCCTGGCAATCCGGCGGAGCCCTTCATAAAGCAACCTGCGAACTTCCAGCTGGCGAGCCTTTCGACCCAGACCTGGCAAGTGGAGGGAAATGCGGCGATTGGCAAGGCCGAACACGCTACCACCTATGACGTGTTTGGCAACCTGATAAGCGAAGTGCCCGCCACGGGCGTCGAGACGTTGTACGAATATTACCCCGCTGCAGGCGAGCTGGGCAGTTGCCCGGCAGACCCGCAGAACTTTGTGCGCTGGCGCAAGAGCCAGACCATTAACCCATCATCCGTAGGCGAGGCCGCAACCACGCGCACGCAGTTCGTCTATAAAGCGCTCGACCCGGTTCCGCTGCCCGACGGCACGCCCGACTATATTGCCAAACAGTGGCTCGTGGAAAAAGAACAGCATTTTTTTGAGCTGCAAGGTGACGCCAAGGTGCCGGTACCGCTGAGCCATTCGCTTACCGATTACCATGAATCCACAGCGGACTTGTTGAGTTATGGGCGGCCAAGCATCACGACTTTCACCATGGGCGACCAGGATACGACCACGTCGTACACCTACACGACAGAGGTCGTGGAACACCATCCAGCCTTGGTGGCCACTCAAGTGGTGACGGGCTTCGATCATGGCCAAGCGCTGGAAGACGGCACCCTTCGCGATGTTCAGAAAACTATCGTCCTGAAGCACTCGGCATTGATCGGTGAGCCATTGTTCAACCGGGATGACAACGATGTGGAAATTGCCTATGCCTATGATCGACTGGCCCGTGTGATCAGTGAGACCGTTGCACCCAACGATCCCATTTACAGGGCCTATCGCACTTACAGCTATGTGCTGGCGGTTCTTGACGAACCGGCTGTGCAGACGTCGAGCGATGTCAAGCGCGTAACGACCCGATCGAAACTCGATGGTTTGGGCCGTGTATTCGAAGAGGAGCGTATGGACGCCGATAGTGCCGAAGTATGGCGACGCCAGGCGTATCGCAAGAGCTATTCGGCTGTTTACAACGCTTACGGCCAACTTGAGGAAGAAACCGAATACGACTGGATGGCGGATGAGGTTTCCGAGCAGGGGGTTCACCGTCCAGTCGACCTGCCGTTGACGGTGCGCTATGGCTACGATGACTGGGGCCAGCAGGCGTGGCAAATTGGGCCTGATGCTATCCGCCACGTTGAAGAGACGAACCCGGTGGGTAACCAGAACTCGGCGTTTATGCCTATCAAGCGCAGTTGGCGGGAGTCAGAAGATCGCGCTGACGCAAGTGGCGTGACCGAAACTTGGTTCAACCGGTTCGATGAACCCACCCAGGTCAGGCGCTTCAAGTCCAGGGACGATACCGTTGCATACAGCCAACATACCTATCATTACGATGGCCTGGGGCGTGTGGCCCGGGAAGTGGCGGCCGATCAGTCCGTCACGCTGAGTACTTACGATCCCTTCGGCCGGTTGCTGGAGCAGACCCTCCCCGACAGGTCGGTGGTAACCCGCCGCTATGCGGACTTCGACAGTGGCGACCTTCCGGCATACATCGGTGTCAATGGCATCGAGCTGGGCACACAAACCTTCGATGGCCTCAAGCGGCTATACAAGTCTGATACGGGTGGGCGTAAGCGCACTCTGTACTATAAACCTGGGCAAAACCGGCCGGAGAGGGTGTTTACGCCCTCCAAGCAATGGGTCGATTACGAATATAACCCCGTGTTGGGTGAAGAGCCGCTAAAGCGAGTATCCAGCCGGTTCACGGCTGATTACCAGTACGATTCGGAAAACGCCCGGCTGTTGAGCTGTACCGAAGATGGGCAAACCCTGGAAAGGGAGTATTTCAGTACCGGGCAGATGAAGTTGGAGAGGCGCAAGGAGGGCGACGAAGTCTTTGAAATGCAGTATGCATTCAGCTACCGCGAACGCATGCTGAGCTACACCGATGTGCTGGGCCAGGTGCAAGACTATGAGTATGACGCGGCCGGGCGTTTGCTGCAGACCACGCTGGGCTCGACGGTAGCAATGTTCGCGTACGACACGCTGGGCAGAACGTCGGAAATCGCAACGCGTGATGGCGACAACTTCCTCATTACTCAGTTGGAATATGACGATTTCGATCGTGAGACGCTTCGCCGTTTCGATATGAAGGGTGAGATACAGACGTTGACCCAGCGGTACGATGAATGTGACCGCATCGTGGTGAAAACCTTGTGGCCAGGGGAGCCGGGAGAAGACCAGCGGCGACAAGCCGAGGTGTACGCTGATCGTGTTCGGGGCAAGGTGTTTCAACCCGCCGCGTCTGCAGATGTCAATGAGCGGTTGAAAAACATCTACGCAAAGCACAAGCCCTTTAATTCGGGAGCTGGCGGTGTGCTGAACGGAGAAAACTGGCTCAGGAACGAGGTCTATGCGTACG
Organism: Pseudomonas sp. LFS074; assembly: GCF_047978165.1. Classification (NCBI taxonomy): domain Bacteria; kingdom Pseudomonadati; phylum Pseudomonadota; class Gammaproteobacteria; order Pseudomonadales; family Pseudomonadaceae; genus Pseudomonas; species Pseudomonas sp. LFS074. The sequence continues at coordinate 1,579,503 of NZ_JBFPFV010000001.1, forward strand.
AGAGTCGCGGTCGCTTGTATGACTATAAATGCAGTGGCGAATTGGCCCCAGTCGACCCGCAAGGGCATGTGATCCGTGGCCAGGCATTTGAGTTTGATGCCCTGGACAATATTGTGCTGGTTATCACCGAACTGACAGATAAAGACACGGACGCGCCGGGTGAAAATGTGGCCGAGTACTTCTTCGAATATGAAGACCCTGCGCAGCTCAGCAAAATAACCAATAGCTATGAAGGGTATACAGCCGAGCAGAGGTTGACGTATGACGATGACGGCAACCTTGAAGACGATGGTGAGGGCATGGAAATGGAATATGACGCCACGGGTAGGCTGAGGTCAGTCGTCAAGGCGGGGGGGACCTCGAACTATTACTATGATGGTGTTGATCGTTTGAGTGGGCAGAGTTGATCCTGTGCTTGTAGCCTTGCTACCCCTTGAGAGCCCGCGCTAGCGCGGGTTTTTTTTGTTTTGGCCGGTACGCAGATAATATAACGGCCATGTTGGCAACTGACAAATTTGCCAGTTGTGCGGGGGGAGGATGTGGATTTCAATGATCACGTAGCTGTCCGCGCAGCCCCTTATGTTGAGTGTCTAATATGAAAGTAGAATTGAAAGGGAAAATTAAAGTAAAAATTAAAGAAAAGGTGAGCGGTAAAAAAAGCAAGCCCTCAGGCCGTAAGCGTGTTTTTGCGCCTGTCTCACCTCAGATCGATCCGGCCCTGATAGCAGACCCCACCGATAATACGATGCTGAGCTCGGCCTTGACAGATGATGCAGTCGATATTGATTTGACCATCACTGATTGGGGGGCAGCAGGTGATCCCAATGTAGGGGAGTTTGACCAGATGTGGCTGTTGCATCTGCCAGACGGTGGGGCCGAGGAGGAGCTGCACAATGGTCAGTATGATAGAAACAGTGTTTTCCCCTTTGACGTTACTCTGGATAAGGATCAGGTAAAAAGATGGGGTGAAGGCGGTCATACTTTTTTTATCAGGGTCGTCCCTTATAACAACCCCCTGCCTGTAGATTTTCCCCCGTTACACTTGATCTTTGATCGTGTCGCTCCCTACCCCAATCAAATGCCCAATCCATTCCCGGCTATTGCTGCCGTGTTAGACACCAATATTGGTTCGGTTGAGCTCACATTGCCTGGCTATCCACTTCCGAGTGACACCACTTATCCCGGTTGGGATGCTAAAGATACCGTAGGGTGGGTCTGGCGCAAGCAAGTGCCTGTTGATCCGGGTGACCTGGTACCAGACGGCACCGCGCTTGTCACTACAGTGCCTCTGACGATACCGGTGCCTCAGAATGTTATTGAGGATGAGGGGGACGGTGGCATCCTTATCGCCTACATTCTTCAGGACAAGGCCGGTAATCGCAGTGCCGTGTCTAGGGCCACGCGCGTTACGGTGGCGCTAGGGAATTTGCCTGTCCCGGCGGATTTCCAGAAGCCTCTGGTGTTAGACATGAACAACGGTGTGGTGGATCAGGACGCCGTGCTTAAAGGTATAGAAGTGCAGATTGATGCCTTCCAGCATTTCAAATCGTCGGATCTGATTACCCTCCATTGGGGCACACATGATTTCGCTGAGCGGGCAGTGGGTACGTTCCCGGTCAAGCAGGCTATTCCTGCCAGTGTTATTCTGGATATTTACGGCAAAGGCTCTACAGGCGTCAAACCGGTCGATGTAACGTATGAAGTGCGGCGTGGCGATCACCCATTGGGCGGTGAGAGTGACACATTCGATGTCAACCTTGAGCGCATTGGCCCGATCGTGCCCGACCCTGATCCGGAGTGGCCGGGGCCTGTAAATCCGCAAATGGCCCTGCCGGATGTATATGGAGGCAATGATAACCAGAAAAATCACCTGACCGAGAACGATGATGGCGCCGATGCCGAGTTGAGAGTAACGATCGACGCTGCATTCGCGGAAGATGATCTGGTTGAGTTTTACTACACCGATGAACATGTCATCGAAGCGGATTATAAACTTGAGCAGGCCGACCCTGGCAACGAAATCAAAGTGACCATCCCGTGGGCATACATTCTTCGACACGACAACGGCAACCGCTTTGCTCACTATGAAGTCAGCCGTGCAGGTGTGCCGAACAAGGCTGCTTCTGGACCTCAGCCAATTGTGGTGGAGGCTATTGTCATACACCCGGAAGCTGCGGAGATCCTGGGTGGTTTTGTAAGCGGAGGGCGCCTGTGGCTGAACTGCACTTCGTTGTTTGACCCTGCGGATCCAACTGATGTTAACCCTGATGTGCGTATCAATATCCCTGACCTGAGCAAATGGTTGGCCAACGGTGAAGACTTGACACTGACCTGGACGGCGACCCAGGGAACTGCTCCTGGTGGGCTCGATATACCAAATGCTAAGTTTGAAAAAACTATTCAGTTGAATGCGACTAACCCACCCACCGGGTTCGTTTGGCGAATCCCTTATGCCGATGGCCTGAAGCCGATTTACGAGTTCAATCAGGCAGTTACTTATGATGGGCTGGCGACTTTCATTTATGCATTTGAACGTAATGGTAAAACGATCACATCCGAGCCTGCCGTGGCAGTGGTATCCATGCACTCGTTTACCGCCGAATGCCTACTTGTTCGTCCTTGAGTGTTGGCGATCCGGCATGCGGGCTGGGTTTGCTGAAAAGTCGCATCAATTACAGGACTTTTCCTACTCGCGATTGGGTGATTTCTTAATAGCCTTTCTCACGTTTTTGCTGCCCGTTTGCGGGTTAATCGATGAGGCTAAAGTGCAATGATCAAAAGGCGCAACTTCACCCTGTCCCCCTTGGCGTCAGCCATTGGGCAACTCTTGCTAGGCGCCTCTGCTGTGCTCTTCACTGGGCCTGCAGGTGCCCTGGCGCTGGTGGACGATGAGCAACAAATCGGTGCCAGTACCCCGGTTGACAGCTACAGGGTCAATGACGGCGGGCGCTTGGTAGCCGAGGGGGCTACCACTCAGCAGATCGACGTGCGCACAGGCGGAGGTCTACAGCTTGAGGGCTCCACGGTATCCGCCACGGGTGTCGCTGCAGTCATGGTCAATGGCGGTGCTTCGGCAACCATCGCCAATGGCTCGCGCCTGACCAGCAACCTGTTTGGCCTCGATGTACTGCGCAGTGCGACGGCGGGTTCAACGGTGTCGGTAACGGGCAGCCATATCGAAGGCGGGGTCGGCGGTGCCAGGGTGGCCGGGAGTTCTCATCTTTCCCTGACCGACAGCACCCTGGTGAGTACCGGGGCAGCCGGTGCTGCTTTGCTATTTGGCGATGCTCGGCTGGATGCGACCAACAGCCAGCTGACCGGTGCCACGGATGGCATCCGGGTGGTGGGCGATGCGCTTTCGACTGAAGCTGCATCGCTCAATCTGCAGGGCTCGCGGGTGGAGGGCCAGAATGGCGCTGCCATCCGGGTGGGTAGCGCAAACCAGGCGCCCGGCGATGCGGCGATCACCATCAGCGGCGGTACTACGCTGGTTGGCAGCAATGGCAACCTGCTGGAAGTGGCGAACGGCTCCAACGCTACGATGCTGGTGGAGGGTAGCAACCTGGTAGGTGATGTCCTGGTGGAGGACGGTTCCAGCGCCAAGCTGACCTTGGGCAACCAGGCCAGCCTGACCGGGCGCCTGACCAATGTCGAGAGCTTGGCACTGAATGACGGCGGGCGCTGGAACATGGTCGAGGACAGTGAGGTCGCACAACTGGCCATGGCGGGGGGGGCGGTACGTTTCGGTGAAGCCACGCAGTACCAGCGCCTGACCCTTGGCAACTTGTCGGGCAGTGGCACGTTCATCATGGATGCCGATTTCAGTACAGGCGAAACCGACTTCCTGGACATCACCGGCACGGCAACCGGCAACCATAGTCTGCTGGTCGGCAGCAGCGGCAATGAACCCACGCAGGAAAACAGCCTGCACCTGGTTCATGCGGCGGCGGGGGATGCGCAGTTCTCGCTGCTTAACGGCCCGGTGGACCTCGGGGCGTTCTCCTATAGCCTTGTGCAGCGCGGCAATGACTGGTTCCTGGATGGCGCGACCAAAACGATAAGCCCAGGTACCGAGGCGGCCATGGCCTTGTTCAATACTGCGCCCACGGTGTGGTACGGCGAGTTGTCTTCCCTGCGCAGCCGCATGGGTGAGTTGCGGCTTGACGAGCGCAATGCGGGCCTGTGGGCCCGCAGCTATGGCAACAAATATAACGTTTCGGCCTCGACCGGTACGCCCTACAGCCAAGTTCAGCAGGGCTTCTCGCTGGGGGCCGATACGCCGTTGCCGTGGGGCGATGGTCAATGGCTGGCCGGGGTTATGGCGGGCTACAGCAGCTCAGACCTGAACCTGACCCGAGGCGCTTCGGGCGAGGTGAAAAGCTATTACCTGGGGCTGTATGCCACTTGGCTGGATGCCCAGACCGGCTATTACCTCGACAGCGTGGTCAAGCTGAACCGCTTCGACAACCAGGCCAAGGTAAGTCTCAGTGATGGCCAGCGTACCGAGGGCGATTATGACAACGTTGGCGTGGGGGCGTCGGTAGAGTTCGGTCGCCACCTGGCGCTGAATGATGGCTATTTCGTCGAGCCTTTCGGGCAACTGTCGGTCGTTGGTATCCAGGGCAAGGACTACCACCTGGACAATGGCTTGAAGGCCGACGGTGATACGACGCACTCGGTGCTGGGCAAGGCCGGCGCCACGGCGGGGCGTACCTTGAAGCTTGAGGGTGGGCAGTGGCTGCAACCTTATGTGCGCCTGGCTTATGTGCACGAATTCGCCAACAACAACCTGGTCAAGGTCAACGATCACCGTTTCGACAACGACCTGTCAGGCTCGCGCGCGGAGCTAGGCATGGGGGTAGCGGTATCGCTGACGGAGCGCCTGCAACTGCATGCCGATTTCGACTACAGCAATGGCAAGGCGCTGGAACAACCTTGGGGTGCCAACCTGGGCGTGCGTTACAGCTGGTAAGCAGCAGGCACCTTTATAGCAGCAAACCATTCACGTTGGAGGTTGAGTGATGCCAAGCAACAAGTCGGACGCGCTTTTTCCTCCACCGTGGGTGGAAGGCTCGCTTGCAAACCTGGTGGGTGGCGCGCTGAACGTCATCCCTCTCGATTTGCTCAAAGCCCCCCTACGTGTGGATGTCACGCCCTGGGACAGTGGTTCGCCCCCAACCCCTGGGAGGCCAGAGACACTTATGCTGATGTGGGACGGCGTACAGGTAGGTGCGCTCAAGCAATGGACGGCACCCATTGCCGCAGATGATTACTTCGTCGAGATTCCCGTTCAAGATCTCAAGAATGACGCTACGCCCGATTTGACCTACAGGGTCAAAGCGTACAACGGGGCTGAACAGGATTCGGCCCCGCTAACGATAACCCTGGACTTGACGGGGCCCAGCCTGGGGGCGGACCGCGGGGCCCTGTTGTTCGATGATGAGGTGATGAGAGATGGCATAACGGAGGATTACCTAAATCGTCACGATCCTGTTATCGCTCTGCTTCCGGATTATCAGACCTTTGTGCCTGGAGACCATATTCGCTGGTTCTGGGACACGCAATTGTATGAAAACAATCTTGTCGCCGAAAAAGTCCTCGAGCAGGGGGATCTCCCCGTCACAGTGGAGATTCCTGGCGATGTCATCCTGGATCGAGGGGATGGGGCGCGTTTTGCACACTACCTGCTATGTGACTATGCCGGTAACCCAAGCACGCCAGTGGAGCCGAAAGTCGTCCAGTTGCAGGTCGATGCGGCGCCGGTGCCCAGAGATTTGAGCTGGCCAGAGGTTTCCCATGCTGTGGGAGAGGAGCAGCAGGTTGTTTTGGACCTGAATTCACGCATGACTTACATGCGGGTCAAGGTGCCAACAGGGGCGGCGTTACCCGGTGAAACGATCGAGGTTTTCTGGGGCGAGCCTGGGCGTGTGGGCAGCTATCAGACAAGTGCAGAAGCGTCGGGCTTCCCCCATGAGTACGAGATCCCGCTGGACAGGATCGCGCCACACAGTGGCAAGGTGTTGACTGTGTATTTTGAGGTGACAGAAACAACGGGTGGTAACGTTCATACGTCATTATCCCGGTTAGTGTTGTGCTTGCCCTTGAATCAAGGGCTTCCCAGGCCGGACGTTCACCCATCCTCGAATGATACGGTCTACCTGTCCCAGGTCCCGGCTGATGGCTTGACCATTACCCTTGCTGCCTGGAAATACATTCATGCGGATCACAGGGTCACCTTGGTCGTCGGCGGCGTGGACACCCAGGGGCAGCCATCGACGCAAGAAGTGCTCAAAGAACATGCCTTGACCCCGGCGGAGGTGCAAAACGGCTTGGGGTTCGACGATACGGTCAAGGCGACCAAGCCTTTTTTGATGTCGCTTAAGCGCGACAAGTTAAGCGTCAGGGTTTTTGTCAGTTTTGATCAGGGCGAGACCTGGCCAGAAGAAGCAAACTTCCCGCTGCTTGACCTGGGCCTGCGCGATTGAGCGGTCGTGCTAAATGGCCGTTACGGATAGCGGTTTTTCTACCAGGCGTGTGGTGCCGCCATAATCGTTGATCGTGGTGAACTGTACTTGAAGGCCCTTGCTGGCCTGGGTTGTCTTCAGTTCAAAGGACTGCGTCTGCATAGGCATGGCCATCAAGGCGGTATCGATTTTTTCGATTTTGCCCGGTGCGCCCACTTCCAAGCGCCCAAAGGTGAAGTGATAGGGCGTGGGGTTAAGGACCTGCAGGAAGGTCTTGCCGTTGTTGCTTGCCAATGACCACTGCAGGCTGTCCAGGTGCTGCTCGGGCACACCCTTCACCTGGCTGGGCCGATAGAACAGCTTGATGCGGGTGCGCAGGGCGATTTTCAGTACGTTGTCCTGCCCGCTGTCTATCTGGGGGATCTCCTGAACATTGAAGTAGAACAGCGATTCTCGATCGGTGGGCAGGTTGTTTGGCAGTGCGTTTATCTTGACCAGTTGTTCACGCTTAGGGTCGAGCCTGAACAAGGTCGGGGATACGGCAAAGGGGACAGCGGTACTGGTGTCGTCGGCTGCGGTGTTGACCCAGGCTTGCGTGGCGTAGGTAATGTTGCTTGGGTTGGCGACAACGATCGAGCTGCTGTGTTGGTCGCCAGGGTGGACAACGCGCGTGGCACTGATCGTCAAGGCCGCTTCGGTGGTTGAAGAAAGCGTCGCCAGACAGGCGAAGCTGAGCGCGTACTTGCGCAGCAGAGTAGTAGACATGGTCGGGCCGGTTTCATTGGCGAAACGAAATACCCCCTGGCAGTGCCAGGGGGCTTGAATTAGCGAATATCGACAGAGAACGAGACGTTGGTGTCGATCTGCCCCTCGGTCACTGTTGCCGAAGTGGTGACAAGGCGCGCCGAGAACACCATGTCGGTGTCGGTAGTGTCGTTAACCTCGTAGCTCATCGACTCAGTACCCGGCGCAAGGCGGGTTGCAAGGTCGTTGATGGCCAGGCCCAGGCCGGTGCTGTAGCCCAGGCCGTCTTTGAGGGCATAGAGGTTGGGATTGGTCTGGTCGGCGCCGTAGCCTGCCTGGTAGGTCGCGTAGGCCTGTTGAGTACCGGTCACGCAGCTTGCCGGGACGCGCAATGCGAAGTGTTTCGGAGAGGTTTCTTCCCCGACCTTGGTGAAGTTGAACGTATTATAGTTGCCCAGGTGGATCAGCGGCAGGCTTGGGCCGCCAGGGGTAACGACTTCGATCGGGCAGGTGCCAGGCCCGCTGACAGTACCTTCGAAGTTGATGATCGAGGCCATTGCCGCGCTGCTGCAGAGGCTAAGTGCAAGCACGGATAGTGTTTTTTTCATTGGATGAACCCTGTCTGGTTGATCGCTGGAAACTCATGTGTCTCAGCGCGTCGGCAGAGTACGCAGGGCACCTCAGGGGGTCTGTAGGCGAAGGCTGAGCTTCCCGGGAAAAAAGGGAAGCGCTTGTGTAGTTCAACACGCCTTCGCCATAGCGGTACTTCGCGAGCTTAGTGGCGGGTATCAGCTGTTGCCGACGCCAGTAGCTGCTTCTGTTCGAACCAGTCGAATGCCTCGCCGCGCTGTTCGCATTCGTAGCGGCGTTCTTCCAGTGCCTGGTACAAGGCCAGTTCTTCATCCGGCATGAAGTGCAGGCAATCGCCGGCAAAGAACCACAGCAGGTCGCGCGGCACCAGGTGAGCGATTTGCGGGTAACGTTGGATGACCTGGCAGATCAGGTCCTGGCCCAGGTACTGGCTTTCCAGTGGGTCCTGCGGTAGCAGGGTCAACAACTCGTCAAAGCGCTCGAGGAACAGGACGTGGCTTTCCTCCGGTACCTGCTCGGCTTCCCCCAGGGCAGCCAGAATGGTGCGCAGGTGGTTCAGAAGTTGTAGGTGGTATGCCTGATGGGGGGTGGCCATGGGGGCGGTCCTCGGGGTGGTTGAAACGGGGCCGGAGTATACGCCGGTTGGGGAAGGGGCCGCAAAACGGCCCCCTGTTTCATCGCACCTTGCCCTGCTCCGGAAGCAGTTGCGCCTTGTCGAAGGCATCCACATCGATCACTGCCCGGCGTGCCTGCTCCGCCGCCTGTAAGCGTTGACCCTCGTCAGCCTGTAATGCACCACTCTGGACTGCCGCATCGATGGCCGACTGCCCAGGTGCCGGCTGTACCTTGCCCTCCTTAAGCGCCTGATGCAGCACTTTGTGCAGTGGCGCAGTCTCGTCTAGTAGGTTGCAGGCCCGTTGCAATGCTGCCACCGGGTCACCCTCGGCCTGGGGTCGGAAGCAGCCGGCGAGCAATTCCTCCAGCGCCGGGTCGCCCTTGCTGCGGCCGATCAGCGCCGCCACTTCGGCATCCAGCTCATCGCTCGGCCCGGTATGGCGGCGGCCGAAGGGGAACACCAGCACGCGCAGAACACAACCGACAAATCGGTTGGGGAAGTTGTCGAGCAGCCGGTCCAGCGCCTTTTCCGCCTGGCCCAGGCTTTCTTCCATGGCCCAGCGCAGCAGTGGCTGCATGTGCTCGGGTGAGCCCAGGTCGTGGTAGCGCTTGAGCGCGGCGCTGGACAGGTACAGGTAGCTGAGCACATCGCCCAGGCGCGCACTCAGGCGTTCGCGGCGCTTGAGCGCGCCACCCAGCAGCATCATCGACAGGTCGGCCAGCAGGGCGAAAGCGGCAGCCTGGCGGTTGAGGGCGCGGAAATACCCTTGGCTCAATGCATCACCCGGTACCGACTCGAAGCGCCCTAGCCCCAGGTTGAACACCAACGTGCTGGCCGCGTTGCCGGCGGCGAACATGATGTGCTTCATCAGTAGCTCGTCGAACTCCCGCAGCGCCTGGTCACGGTCCTCACGGCCGACCAAAGCCATTTCCTTGAGCACGAACGGATGGCAGCGGATGGCGCCCTGGCCGAAGATCATCAGGTTGCGCGAAAGGATGTTGGCGCCTTCGACCGTGATGAAGATCGGTGCCCCTTGCCAGTTGCGCCCCAGGTAGTTGTTCGGCCCCATGATGATGGCCTTGCCGCCGTGCACGTCCATGGCGTGCTGGATGCATTCGCGGCCGCGCTCGGTGAGGTGGTACTTCAGAATCGCCGACAGCACCGAAGGCTTTTCACCGAGGTCCACGGCCTTGGCGGTCAGCAGGCGGGCGCTGTCCATCAGCCAGGCGTTGCCGCCAATGCGTGCCAGCGATTCCTGGATGCCTTCGAAAGCGGCCAGTGGCACGTTGAACTGTTCGCGGATATTGGCGTACTGGCCGGTGACCAGGCTGGTGTACTTGGCCGCGCCGGTGCCGACCGCAGGCAGGGAAATCGAACGGCCTACCGACAGGCAGTTCATCAGCATCATCCAGCCCTTGCCGAGCATGGCCTGCCCACCGATCAGGAAGTCCAGCGGCACGAACACGTCCTTGCCGCTGTTGGGGCCGTTCATGAAGGCGGCGCCCAGCGGCAGGTGGCGCTTGCCGATTTCGACACCAGGCGTGTCGGTGGGGATCAAGGCCAGGCTGATGCCCAGCTCCTGCTCGTCGCCCAACAGGTGGTCCGGGTCGTAGGCTTTGAAGGCCAGGCCCAGCAAGGTCGCGACCGGGCCCAGGGTGATATAGCGCTTTTCCCAGTTCAGGCGCAGGCCCAGCACTTCTGCGCCGTTCCACTGGCCTTTGCAGATGATGCCGGTGTCGGGCATGGCGCCGGCATCGGAGCCGGCCAACGGGCCGGTCAGGGCAAAGCAGGGGATCTCGTCGCCGCGGGCAAGGCGTGGCAGGTAATGGTTGCGTTGTTCGTCGGTGCCGTAATGCAGCAGCAATTCGGCCGGGCCGAGCGAGTTGGGCACCATCACCGTGGAGGCGAGATCGCCGCTGCGGGTGGCCAGTTTCATCGCCACCTGGGAATGAGCGTAGGCCGAAAAGCCTTTGCCGCCGTATTTCTTGGGGATGATCAGGGCGAAGAAGCCATGCTGCTTGATGTGACCCCAGGCTTCGGGTGGCAGGTCCAGGTCCTGACCGATCTGCCAGTCGCTGACCATGGCGCACAGCGCTTCAGTGGGGCCGTCGATGAAGGCCTGTTCTTCGTCGGTCAGTTTCGGTGCCGGGTAGGCCAGCAAGGTACGCCAGTCGGGGCGGCCGCTGAACAGTTCGCCGTCCCACCACACCGTGCCGGCATCGATCGCTTCGCGCTCGGTTTGCGACATGGGCGGCAAGGTACGCTGGAACCAGTTGAAAACCGGCCCGGTGAACACCTTGCGGCGCCAGTCCGGGAGCGCAACCAGGGCGATTTTCAAGGCCAGTACCCCCCAGATCAGGGTCAGCAACCAGCCGGGTGCACTGCTGAAAATGCCCATCAGCAGCACGTAGGCCGCCATGATGCCCAGAATCTGCAAGGGCGCCAGGCGCCGATGCGTGAGGTATGCCGCGCCGATCACCAGCACTACCAACCACAACAGCAACATAATCGGTCCTCCTTGGAACCAAGGGCTTGAGCCGTCCCAGACAGCTTAGACGCAACGCTGTGAACGGCATGTTCTGAACAGTGACAGGGTGTGGCAGCGGGAGTTTCAGTTCATGTGCTTGCCTGTGCTGGTTTCTTCATGGGTACAGGCGGCGAGGGTCTGGAGTAGACTGCAACACCTGTGCATTCATAAGGACGTTGCCATGCTGAAGATCTGGGGTCGCAAGAATTCGAGCAATGTGCGCAAGGCGCTGTGGATCGCCCACGAGCTGGGCCTGGACTTCGACTCCATCGACGCCGGCGGCGCTTTCGGTGTGGTCAACGAGCCGCACTACCGCGCCCGCAATCCCAACGGCCTGGTGCCGATGCTCGAAGACGGCGACCTGACCCTGTGGGAATCCAACACCATCGTCCGCTACCTGTGCGCCGAGTACGGCGCCGAGCAGGGCTGGTACCTCGAAGACCCACGCCAGCGCGCCCTGGCCGACAAGTGGATGGACTGGACCACCTCGTCCTTCGCCGCACCCTTCCGCCCGCTGTTCTGGGGCCTTTTGCGCACCCCGGAAGACCAGCGCGATTGGGTGGCGATCAACGCCGCGCACAAGCAGTGCGCGCAATTGCTGGCCATTGCCGACGAAACCTTGGCCAAGCAGCCGTATCTGTCCGGTGACCAGATCGGCATGGGCGACATCCCACTGGGTAGCTTCATCTACGCCTGGTTCGAAATGCCCATCGAACGCCCGGCCATGCACCATCTCGAAGCCTGGTATGAGCGCCTGAAACAGCGCCCGGCCTACCAGGCCGCGGTGATGACGGCGCTCACCTGACCCTGCTTCGATAGTCATTATCAATAGATGTGACTGTACTTGTGCGGCCTTGCCTTGCACCATGGCCGTACTCACTGCGCCAGTGACTTTACCTGGCGTGTCCTGCACCTTTTTCCTCGGTAAGTGACCCGCTATGAGTTCCGCCCTGTCCATCCGACAGCTGACCAAGACCTACGGCAATGGCTTTCAGGCCCTCAAAGGCATCGACCTCGATGTTGCCGAAGGCGACTTCTTCGCCTTGCTCGGCCCCAACGGCGCCGGCAAGTCCACCACCATCGGCATTCTCTCCACCCTGGTGAACAAGACCAGTGGCACGGTGAACGTGTTTGGCCACGACCTGGACCGCGAGCCCTCGGCGCTCAAGCGTTGCCTGGGCGTGGTGCCGCAAGAGTTCAACTTCAACCAGTTCGAAAAAACCTTCGACATTGTCGTGACCCAGGCCGGCTACTACGGCATCCCGCCCAAGCTGGCCAAGGAACGCGCCGAACAGTACCTGACCCAATTGGGCCTGTGGGACAAGCGTGATGTGCAGTCGCGTTCGCTGTCCGGCGGCATGAAGCGCCGCCTGATGATTGCCCGCGCGCTGATCCACGAGCCGCGCCTGCTGATCCTTGACGAGCCCACCGCGGGTGTGGACATCGAGTTGCGTCGCTCGATGTGGAGCTTCCTCACCGAGCTGAACCAGAAGGGCATCACCATCATCCTCACCACCCATTACCTGGAAGAGGCTGAGCAGCTGTGCCGTAACATCGGCATCATCGACCACGGCACCATCGTCGAGAACACCAGCATGCGCCAGTTGCTGGGCAAGTTGCATGTGGAAACCTTCGTGCTCGACCTCAAGCAGGACCTGGCCAGTGCACCTGTGCTGCAAGGCTACCCGAGCCGGCTGCTGACCCCGCATACCCTGGAGGTGCAGGTGGACAAGGACATCGGCATCACCGCGCTGTTCGGCCAGCTGGCGCTGCAGAACATCGAGGTGCAGAGCCTGCGCAACAAGACCAACCGACTTGAGGAGCTGTTCGTGTCCCTGGTGGAAAAAAACTTGTCGAAGGTGGCCGTATGAGTGTGGAACTGCGCACCAACTGGGTCGCCCTGAACACCATCGTCTACCGCGAGGTGCGGCGCTTCTTGCGCATTTGGCCGCAAACGTTGCTGCCACCAGCGATCACCATGGTGCTGTACTTCGTCATCTTCGGTAACCTGATCGGTCGGCAGATCGGCGATATGGGTGGTTTCACCTACATGCAGTACATCGTGCCGGGGCTGATCATGATGTCGGTGATCACCAACTCCTATGGCAACGTGGTGTCGAGCTTCTTCGGCAGCAAGTTCCAGCGCTCGATCGAAGAGCTGATGGTGTCGCCGGTGTCGCCGCACACCATCTTGGTCGGCTATGTACTGGGGGGCGTGCTGCGCGGTCTGGCGGTTGGGGTGATCGTGACCATTTTGTCGATGTTCTTCACCGACCTGCAGGTGCATCACCTGGGCGTGACCGTGATCGTGGTGCTGCTCACTGCCACCATCTTCTCGCTGCTGGGCTTCGTCAACGCGGTGTTCGCCCGTAATTTCGACGATATCTCGATCATCCCGACCTTCGTGCTGACGCCGCTGACCTACCTGGGCGGCGTGTTCTACTCGATCAACCTGCTGCCGCCGTTCTGGCAGACCGTGTCGTTGGCCAACCCGGTGCTGCACATGGTCAACTCATTCCGCTACGGCATCCTAGGGGTGTCGGATATCAGCATTGGCACGGCGATCACCTTCATGCTGGTGGCCACTGCGGTGCTCTACCTGCTGTGCGTGCGCCTGCTGGTCAGCGGTCGCGGCATGCGTGCATGACCCCTGCTGCGAACACCTGAGCTTGCGCCGGCGCCACTGCCGGCCAATCCACCAGCGCCAGTACAACAGTGTGGTGAAGTAGGCGACGATGCCCAGCACCACCCCGCACACCACCGAACCCAGCAGAAACGGTTGCCACACCGTGGCCAACTGGTCGGTGATCCACTCGAAGGTCAACGCATCGGGCAAGCTGCGTGGCGGCACCTGCATCAGCCAGGCGCCTGTCATGTAGGTGACGAAGAACACAGGTGGCATGGTAAGTGGGTTGGTCAGCCACACCAGGCTGACGGCGATAGGCAGGTTGCCGCGCACCGGAATGGCCAGCGCGGCAGCCAGTAGCATCTGCGCGGGCATCGGGATCAGCGCGGCGAACAGGCCAACGCCCATGGCCCGTGCCACCGAATGGCGGTTCAGGTGCCAGAGGTTCGGGTCGTGCAGCAACTTGCCGAAAAAGCGTAAGGACTTGTGTTCCCGAATGCTGGTCGGGTCCGGCATGTAGCGTTTGAAAAGTCGGCGCGGCATGTAGGCTCCCGGAGCGTTGATCCGGGAAGTATGCCCTTAATCCTGCTCAGGCTCGTTTAGAGTTTGTGACAATTGTTGAGCAAGCGTTGCCGGCAAATGGGCTATGCCTCAGAAGGTAATTTGCCTTCTGGAGCTCTACCTCATGCGCACAGGGATGTTTGCGCTCGCGCTCGGGCTTTTGTGCCTGGGCTTTCTCCCCGCGTTGCCATCGGTCGGATGGCTGCTGGTGCTGGCCGGCTGCGCTGTCGTCAGCCTGTTTACCCGGGGTTGGCCGTTGGGCTGTTTTCTCCTGGGCTTCTGTTGGGCTTGCTGGTCTGCGCAGCAGGCGCTCGATGATCGCCTGGCTAGCGGTCTGGATGGCCGCACCCTGTGGCTGGAAGGGCGGGTGGTTGGTTTGCCGACCCGAACAGCACAAGGCGTGCGTTTCGAGTTGGAGGCGGCACGCTCGCGGCGGGCCGAACTACCGCAGCGCCTGCAATTGAGCTGGTTCGAAGGGCCGACACTGAGGGCGGGCGAGCAGTGGCGGCTGGCCGTGACCTTGCAGCGTCCGGCTGGGCTGCTCAATCCGCATGGGCCGGACCGGGAGGCCTATTTGCTGGCGCGGCGAGTGGGCGCCACGGGCACGGTCAAGGCGGGGCAGCTGCTGGCTCCCGTGACCGGTGGCTGGCGCGATGCGCTGCGTCAGCGCTTGCTTGCGGTCGAGGCCAATGGTCGTGAGCAAGCGTTGGTGGCGTTGGTGCTGGGCGATGGAGCGGGCCTGGCCAGGGAGGACTGGCAGACATTGCAGGCCACCGGCACGGTGCACCTGTTGGTAATTTCTGGCCAGCATATCGGCCTGGTCGCCGGTTTGCTCTACGGCCTGGTTGCCGTGCTGGCGCGTTGGGGGCTGTGGCCGGCACGGCTGCCATGGCTACCCTGGGCCTGCGGTCTGGCCATGACCGCGGCGCTGGGCTACGGCTGGTTGGCCGGCGGCGGTGTGCCCGTGCAGCGCGCCTGCCTGATGCTGGCTGTGGTGTTGCTCTGGCGCCTGCGCTTTCGCCACCTTGGGGCTTTTTTACCCTTGTTGCTGGCGCTCGTTGCTGTGCTGCTGGTTGAGCCGCTGGCGGCGCTGCTTCCTGGGTTCTGGCTGTCGTTTGCTGCCGTGGCCACGCTCATCTATTGCTTCAGTGCTCGCTTGGGCGCTTGGCGGCCTTGGCAGGCTTGGACGCGTGCGCAATGGGTTATTGCCATCGGCTTGCTACCGGTACTGCTGGCTACAGGCTTGCCGGTAAGCCTGAGTGCACCGCTGGCCAACCTTGTGGCAGTGCCGTGGATCAGCCTGGCGGTTTTGCCGTTGGCGTTGCTGGGTACGTTGTTGCTGCCGCTGGGCGGAGTAGGGGAGGCGCTGTTGTGGCTGGCGGGCGGCTTGCTGGATTGGCTGTTCCGGCTGCTGGCACTGGTGGCGCAGCAGCGCCCGGCATGGGTGCCGCCGGCCTTGCCACTGTGGGCCTGGCTGTTGGTCTGTCTGGGTGCGTTGTTGGTTTTGCTACCCCGCGGTGTGCCGCTGCGCGGGTTGGGAGCGGTGATGCTGCTGGCGCTGTGGGTGCCCAGGGAGCCGGTGCCGCTCGGGCAAGTCGAGGTCTGGCAGCTGGACGTTGGCCAGGGGCTGGCGGTGCTGTTGCGTACCCAGCACCACAACCTGTTGTATGACGCCGGGCCGGCCAAGGGCGAAAGTGACCTGGGGGAGCGAGTGGTGCTGCCGACTTTGCATAAGCTGGGGGTGGCCAGCCTAGACCTGATGGTGATCAGCCATGCGCATGCCGACCATGCGGGTGGGGCGGGGGCCATTCAGCGGGGTTTGCCGGTCAAGCGGGTTATCGGTGGTGAAGCGCTGGAACACTTTGAGCTGCAGCCTTGTGTGAGTGGTGAACAGTGGGAATGGGACGGCGTGCGCTTTTCGCTGTGGCACTGGGCTGATGGGCAGAGCAGCAACGACCGCTCCTGCGTGCTGCTGGTCGAGGCCCAGGGCGAGCGATTGTTGTTGGCTGGTGATATGGAGGCTGGCGCCGAACGGGCCTGGCTGGCAGCCACTGAAGTGCCCGGAATCGACTGGCTGCAGGCTCCACACCATGGCAGCCGCAGTTCGTCCACCGAGGCGTTCATCCGTGCTACCGCACCGCGTGGGGTTTTGGTTTCGCGTGGGCGCAACAACAGCTTCGGGCACCCGCATGCGCAGGTCGTGGAGCGGTATCGGCGGCACGGGGCGGTGATGCATGACACGGCGGTGGAGGGGGCGTTGCGGGTGGTGCTGGGGCGGCACGGGGAAGCGGAAGGTGTGCGGGTGCAGCGGCGATTCTGGCGTGAGGTCGCAATTCCCTGACCTCCGGCAGATGAGCCCCCAGCGGTCCTATGGTAGAGTGGCGGCCTTTTCCGAAGGGGCGTTTACTGTGTGGGAATTGGTCAAGTCCGGTGGTTGGATGATGCTGCCGATCATTCTGAGTTCCATCGCTGCCATGGCTATCGTCGTCGAGCGCCTGTGGACCCTGCGCGCCAGCCGCGTCACCCCGCCGCACCTGCTGGGCCAGGTGTGGATGTGGATCAAGGACAAGCAACTGACCAGTGACAAGCTCAAAGCCTTGCGCGCCGATTCGCCACTGGGCGAAATCCTTGCTGCGGGCCTGGCCAACTCGCGCCATGGTCGTGAAATCATGAAAGAGTGCATCGAGGAAGCCGCTTCGCGTGTCATCCACGAACTGGAGCGCTACATCAGCACCCTCGGCACCATCGCTGCCATGGCTCCGTTGCTGGGCCTGCTGGGCACCGTACTGGGCATGATCGACATCTTCAGCGCCTTCATGGGCTCGCAGATGACCGCCAACGCCGCCGTGCTGGCCGGTGGTATCTCCAAGGCCCTGGTTACCACGGCGGCCGGCCTGATGGTCGGTATCCCGGCGGTATTCTTCCACCGTTTCCTGCTGCGCCGCATCGATGAGCTGGTGGTGGGCATGGAACAAGAAGCGATCAAGCTGGTGGAAGTGATCCAGGGCGACCGTGAAGTGGAAGTGGCCGGAGGCAAGGCGTGAAGTTCCGGCGCAATCGCCAGCGGGAAAACGTCGACATCAACCTGGCGTCGCTGATCGACGTGGTGTTCGTCCTGCTGCTGTTCTTCGTGGTCACCACCACCTTCACTCGCGAGACCCAGCTGCGCGTCGAGCTGCCTGAAGCTGCCAGTGCCGAGCAGGCGCCGGCCGATCAGGGCAAACTGGTGGAAATCACCATCAGCGCCGAAGGCGTGTATTCGGTGAACAACCACCTGCTGCCCAAGAGCGACCTGGCCACCTTGAGCGAGGCCATCGAGCGTGAGTCGGGCGGCGACAACAAGCTGCCGCTGGCCATCAGCGCCGACGGCAAGACCCCGCACCAGGCTGTGGTCACCGCAATGGATGCCGCCGGCAAGCTCGGTTTCAGCCAGTTGCGCATGACCACCGTCGAGGCGGCCCAGGGCACGCCTTGATGGCTTTCGCCGACCGTTTGCTCGCCGCCTGGTACGCCGGGCACCCGGCTTTGGCGCTGCTGCGACCGCTGGAGGCTTTGTATCGCCGTGTGGTCACGCGCAAACGGGCACGTTTTCTCAGTGGCGAAAGCGCCAGCTATCGGGCGCCAGTGCCGGTGATCGTGGTGGGCAACATCACCGTGGGCGGCACCGGCAAGACGCCGATGATCCTCTGGCTGATCGAACACTGCCGCCAACAGGGGCTGAAGGTGGGCGTGGTCAGCCGTGGCTATGGGGCCAAGCCGCCGCAGTTACCTTGGCGCGTGCAGGCCAATTACTGCGCCGACCAGGCGGGCGACGAGCCGCTGCTGATCGTGCAGCGCACCGGCGTGCCGCTGATGATCGACCCCGACCGTTCCCGCGCCGTGCAGGCGTTGCTGGCCAGCGAACCGCTCGACCTGATCCTGTGCGACGACGGCATGCAGCATTACCGCCTGGCCCGTGACCTGGAACTGGTGCTGATCGATGCCGCCCGTGGCCTGGGCAATGGCCGCTGCCTGCCGGCCGGCCCTTTGCGCGAGCCCGCCGAACGCCTGCTGGATGCAGATGCCGTGCTGTTCAATGGTGCCAATGCTGACCGCGCCGATGGCTTTGGCTTTTGCCTGCAGCCGTCCGCGCTGGTTAACCTGCGCAGCGGCGAGCGCCGTGCGCTCGACCATTTCCCCGCAGGCCAGCGCCTGCATGCGGTGGCCGGTATCGGTAACCCGCAACGTTTCTTCAATACCCTGCTGGGGCTAAACTGGCAGCCGGTGCCGCACCCCTTCGCCGACCATGCGCAATTCAGCGCCCAGAGCCTGGCCTTCAGCCCGCAGTTACCGCTGGTGATGACCGAGAAGGACGCGGTGAAATGCCGGGCCTTTGCCGCTGACGACTGGTGGTACCTGGCCGTCGAGGCACAGCCCACGCCGGCTTTCAGCGCCTGGTTAGACAACCAGCTACAGCGTTTGCTGCGCAAGCCCTGAGCCCGTTTTCAATTTCCGGCCACCTGGCCTAAAGGAAGCTTTCAATGGACACCAAACTGCTCGATATCCTGGCCTGCCCGATCACCAAAGGCCCGCTCAAGCTCAGCGCCGACAAGACCGAGCTGATCAGCAAGGGCGCGGGCCTGGCCTACCCGATTCGCGACGGTATCCCGGTCATGCTCGAAAGCGAGGCGCGTACCCTGACCGACGACGAGCGTCTGGACAAATGAGCCTGAACTTCACCGTGGTGATCCCCGCCCGGCTGCGCTCCACGCGTTTGCCGGGCAAGCCGTTGTTGCCGATCGCCGGCAAGCCGATGGTGCAGCATGTGTGGGAGCAGGCACGCAGGAGCGGTGCCAGCCGCGTGGTCATCGCCACCGACGACGCCAGCATCCTCGAGGCCTGCCAGGCCTTTGGCGCCGAAGTGCTGATGACCCGTGCCGACCATGAATCCGGCACCGACCGCCTGGCTGAAGTGGTCGCGCACCTCGGCTTGCCGGCTGATGCCATCGTGGTCAACGTGCAGGGCGACGAGCCGCTGATCCCACCGGTGATCATCGATCAGGTGGCCGCCAACCTGGCAGCCCACCCGGAGGCTGGTATTGCCACCCTGGCAGAGCCCATCCATGAGCCGGAAGCCGTGTTCAATCCCAATGCGGTCAAGGTGGTGAGCGACAAGAACGGCCTGGCCCTGACTTTCAGTCGTGCGCCGCTGCCCTGGGCTCGCGATGCCTTTGCCAAGGACCGCAACGTGCTGCCGGAGGGCGTGCCGTATCGCCGTCACATCGGCATGTACGCCTACCGCGTCGGCTTCCTGCAAGACTTCGTCGGCTGGGGCCCATGCTGGCTCGAGCAGACTGAAGCGCTGGAGCAACTGCGTGCGCTGTGGCACGGCGTGCGCATTCACGTCGAGGACGCTATCGAGGCGCCTGCCGTGGGTGTGGATACCCCCGAAGACCTGGAGCGCGTACGGCGCTTGCTGGAGGCCTGATGCGCGTTCTGTTCGTGTGCCTGGGCAACATCTGCCGCTCGCCCACTGCCGAAGGCGTGCTGCGCCATCAATTGCAGGTCGCCGGGCTGGCCGACAAGGTGCAGGTGGCGTCGGCCGGTACCGGCGACTGGCATGTCGGCAAGGCGCCAGACAGCCGTACCTGCAAGGCGGCGCTGGCGCGCGGTTACGACTTGTCGCAACAGCGCGCCCAGCAGGTCAGGGCTTCGCACTTTGCCGAATACGATCTGGTTCTGGCCATGGACGAGAGTAACCTGCGCGATTTGCGCGCCCTGCGCCCGTCCACTGCAGTGGGTGAGCTCGACTTGTTCCTGCGCCGCTACCAGGGGGCGCTGGATGAAGTGCCAGATCCTTACTACGGCGGCGCCGACGGGTTCGAGCAGGTGCTCGACCTGGTCGAAGCGGCTTGCCAGGCGCTGGTGCTGGAAATCAAGGGGCGGCTATGACAGTGCAGTGGCAGGAGCAGGTATCGCTCAAGCCTTACAACACCTTCGGTATCGACGTGAAGGCGCGCTATTTCAGCCAGGCGCAGGATGACCTGCAGGTACGCCAGGCGCTGAGCCAGGCGCAGCAGCAAGGCCTCCCGGTGTTGGTGATCGGTGGCGGCAGCAACCTGCTGCTGACCCGTGATATCGATGCGTTGGTGCTGCACATGGCCAGCCGTGGCCGGCGCGTGCTCAGTGACGATGGCGAGCGCGTCGTGGTCGAGGCCGAGGCCGGTGAGCCTTGGCATGCATTCGTACAATGGGCATTGACGCAGGGGTATTGCGGGCTGGAGAACCTCAGCCTCATCCCTGGTACCGTGGGCGCGGCACCCATGCAGAACGTGGGTGCTTATGGGGTAGAGATCAAGGACGTATTCGCCGGCCTGACAGCCCTGGACCGCGAGACCGGCGAGCTGCGTGACTTCGGTTTGGCGGAGTGTGCCTTTGGCTACCGCGACAGTCTTTTCAAGCGCAACCCCGGGCGCTGGTTGATCCTGCGTGTGCGCTTTGCCCTGACACGCACCCTGCAGGCCCATCTGGATTACGGCCCAGTGCGTCAGCGCCTGGCGGAACAGGGCGTAACCGAGCCGACTGCGCAGGCGATCAGTGATGCAATTTGCAGCATTCGCCGCGAGAAGCTGCCGGACCCGGCTGAACTTGGCAATGCTGGGAGCTTCTTCAAGAACCCGGTGGTGCCGGCTGGTCTGGTCGAGCATATTCGTGCGCAGTATCCGGCCGTTGTGGCGTATCCGCAGGCTGATGGCCGGGTGAAGTTGGCGGCGGGTTGGTTGATCGAACAGGCGGGCTGGAAAGGGCATCGCGATGGTGATGCGGGCGTGCATCGCCTGCAGTCGCTGGTGTTGGTCAACTATGGCCAGGCGAGCGGGGCGCAGATGCAGGCGCTGGCGCTGCGGATCCAGGCGGATATCCTGGAGCGTTTCGGGGTTGAGCTGGAAATGGAGCCTAACCTCTACTGATCGAAGGGGGCAGCGTAGCGGCCCCAACCCAGCGACCACGTTCACTTGGCCAAGAAAAAGCCCCGCCAGTTCGCACTGGCGGGGCTTTTTATTCAGCCTTGGCTATCAACCGTGATGAGGCTTGTGCTCATCGGCGGCTTCCAGGGCTGGCTCCTCGGTGGCGGCAGCTTCCTGTGCGGCTTTGGCGGCAGCCTCGGCTTCACGCTTGCGACGGCGCACTTCACGCGGGTCGTTCGGCGCGCGGCCGTTCGCCAGCATGACGGTGGCCGGCTCTACTGCGGCTGGGGCTTCGATCGCTGCAGGTTCGACGACCACGGGTGCAGGCTCGGCCACTGCTTCTGGCTGAGCTTCGATTACCGGTGCGGGTTGCTCGGCAACCGAAGCCGCTTCGACAACGGCCGGGGCCTGTTCGATTTCACCGGCTTCCACGGCTGGGGCTTCCACTGGCGCTTCAGCAGCCACGGTTTCGGCAACCACGGCCGGCTCGACAACGGGTGTCGCTTCGACGGCGGCCTGCGGAGCGATTTCGACCACAGGCTCGGCGGTTGCCTCGACCACGGCCACTGGCTCGCTAACCGGTTGCTCGACCGCAGGTGCTACGGCCACTTCCTCAGCCTTGGCGACAGCTTCGACCTGCTCTACCTTTTCAACCTGCTCGACGGGTTGGGCGGCTTCGCTGTTGTCAGTTTCTGCTGCGGTGGCGACTTCAGCGGTGGCGCGCTCGGCCTGCTGGTTGGCCTGGGCTTCGGCGTCGGTGCTGATGTTGCTGGTGGCAACAGCGGCAGTCACTGCCAGGCCGGCGGCCAGTTCGGCACCCAGCTCAGTGGCCTGGTGCTGTTGTGGTTGCTCTTCGCTGCCTTCTTCTTCGCCGTCGATCAGCTCGCCATTGGCGTTGCGCTGGCGCTCACGACGGTTGCTGCGACGGCGCTGACCACGCGAGCGGCGGCGCGGGCGCTCGCCATCGGTGGCTTCCTGCTCGTCCTGCAGCAGCTCATCGTTTGGCAGTTGCTCTTCGGCCAGCTCGGCAGCCTGTTCGGCCGCTTCTTCTGCGGCACGTGGCTGACGCTCTTCGCGTGGTGGGCGCGGGGCACGTTCTTCACGTGGGGCACGTTCTTCGCGAGGGGCGCGCTCTTCGCGTGGAGCACGTTCTTCACGAGGGGCACGCTCTTCGCGAGGTGCGCGCTCTTCACGTGGAGCACGCTCTTCACGCGGTGCACGCTCTTCGCGTGGAGCACGTTCTTCGCGGGTTGCACGTTCTTCGCGCGGCTGGCGCTCTTCGCGTTCGGCTGGCGGGGTAGCATCCAGCGGCTCACGCAGCTCGCGTACGCGCTCTTCGCCACGGTTGCTGCGGCGGTCTTCGCGTGGCTGACGTGGTGCACGCTCTTCGCGCGGCGCACGTTCTTCGCGTGGGGCGCGCTCTTCACGTGGTGCACGCTCTTCGCGCGGTGCGCGTTCCTCGCGTGGCTGGCGCTCTTCGCGCGGTGCGCGCTCGGCACGTTCTTCACGCGGCTTGCGCTCTTCGTCGCGGCGGCCGTTGCGGTTGCGGCTTTGCTGGCGGCCGTTGCGGCGTTCTTCGTTGCGTGGGCTGCGCTCAGCGGCCGGTTTTTCGGCGGCAACCACCGGTGCGGCGGCAGGCTCGTCCTTGCCGGCGAACAGGCTGACCAGCGACTTCACCAGGCCCTTGAACAGGCTTGGCTCCGGAGCGCTCGGGGCAGGGGCGACCGGTGCGGCAGCCTGCGGCTCTTCAGCGGCGGCCGGTACCGGCGCATTGGCGCGTGCCGGGGCCGTTTTCACAGCAGCTTCCTGACGTACCAGGGTGCGGGTGGCGGTCGGCTGCGGCGCTTCTTCGGTTTCGGCGGCGGCGATCTCGTAGCTGGACTGGTTGTTCAGCACTTCCGGGTTGTCGTCGCGCAGGCGCTGGACTTCGAAGTGCGGGGTTTCCAGGTGGTCGTTTGGCAAGATGATGATGCGCGCACGGGTGCGCAGTTCGATCTTGGTGATCGAGTTGCGCTTCTCGTTGAGCAGGAACGCGGCCACCGGGATCGGCACCTGGGCACGCACTTCGGCGGTGCGGTCCTTCAGGGCTTCTTCTTCGATCAGGCGCAGGATGGCCAGCGACAGCGACTCGACATCGCGGATGATGCCGGTGCCGGAGCAGCGTGGGCAGACGATGCCGCTGCTTTCGCCCAGCGACGGGCGCAGGCGCTGACGGGACATTTCCAGCAGGCCGAAGCGGGAGATGCGGCCAACCTGCACGCGGGCGCGGTCGGCTTCCAGGCATTCGCGGACGCGTTCTTCCACGGCGCGTTGGTTTTTCGCCGGGGTCATGTCGATGAAGTCGATGACGATCAGGCCACCAATGTCACGCAGGCGTAGCTGGCGGGCGATTTCCTCGGCCGCTTCCAGGTTGGTCTGCAAGGCGGTTTCTTCGATGTCGCTGCCTTTGGTGGCGCGCGCCGAGTTGATGTCGATGGACACCAGGGCTTCGGTCGGGTCGATCACGATCGAGCCGCCGGAAGGCAGGTCGACCACGCGCTGGAAGGCGGTCTCGATCTGGCTTTCGATCTGGAAACGGTTGAACAGCGGCACGCTGTCTTCGTACAGCTTGACCTTGCTGGCGTACTGCGGCATCACCTGGCGGATGAAGGTGAGGGCTTCTTCCTGGGCGTCGATGCTGTCGATCAGCACTTCGCCGATGTCCTGGCGCAGGTAGTCGCGGATGGCGCGGATGATGACGTTGCTTTCCTGGTAGATCAGGAATGGCGCGGCGCGGTCCAGGGACGCTTCCTTGATGGCGGTCCACAGCTGCAGCAGGTAGTCGAGGTCCCACTGCATTTCTTCGCTGCTGCGGCCCAGGCCTGCAGTGCGCACGATCAGGCCCATGTCGCCCGGCACGGTCAGGCCGTTCAGGGCTTCACGCAGTTCGTTGCGCTCTTCGCCTTCGATGCGGCGGGAGATGCCGCCGGCACGCGGGTTGTTGGGCATCAGAACCAGGTAGCGGCCAGCCAGGCTGATGAAGGTGGTGAGGGCGGCGCCTTTGTTGCCGCGCTCTTCCTTCTCGACCTGGACGATGACTTCCTGGCCTTCGCTGAGTACTTCCTTGATGTTGACCCGGCCTTCAGGGGCCTTCTTGAAGTATTCGCGGGAGATTTCTTTCAGCGGCAGGAAGCCGTGACGTTCGGAGCCGAAGTCGACGAAGGCGGCTTCGAGGCTGGGTTCGATGCGGGTGATCTTGCCTTTATAGATGTTGGCCTTTTTCTGCTCGCGCGCACCGGACTCGATGTCCAGGTCGTAGAGACGTTGGCCGTCCACCAGGGCTACACGCAACTCTTCGGGTTGAGTCGCGTTAATCAGCATTCTTTTCATGTTGTACCGTCGGTTTCCGGGCTGCCGGAAACGGCGTTCGGCACACACGACGTCTCATGGTCGGTGCCAAGGTGCGCAAAGGGTGGCCGGGCCACCCCCGTGTCGAGCGACGTTCGGCACCAGCCGGTTGCCCAGCCTGCCGTTGTCGCGACGACGCGTCCTGTTTGCTGCGGTGCCAACAAGGCCCCGGTGGCTTCGAATAGGTATCCGAATCAACCAAGCGGGCCTTGTGCACTCAGTCAGGAGGAGGAATCAACCGTCAGCCGTGGACGCCCGGAGGCATCTGTTCAGGACCTTATCCGCTCGCCAGCCGTGAGTGGGCTGGTGGCCGGACGCGGTGCTACACGGTCCGAGGGCTGTGCATCTCCACCCTGCACGTATCCCTGATAATTCGGGTGCTGCCGCGCGCTGAATCCGCAACGGGTTGCATTTTTCGCCAGCGCTGGTTCTGCGCTGGCGCCATTCATGTCCAAGGCAGGTATTTCCGAAGCATTCGCCGGGCGTTGCGTGGAAGCGACTCGCGGGCAGAGGTGCAGCGAAAAGAATCGGGTAAGCAGGTGAAACACCGCACTTGTCGTTTTTTTTCGGTCTTCTCTACACAGCGCTGGTGGCGATTCCAGGCAATTCGGTAAACTGGCGAAAACCCCGTAGGACGGCCTCGCGTCCTGGAGAATTGCGAAGGTCAGGGACCGGCGAAGAGCCTGGTGCCGCTGGCCTGCCGCTTTTGGCGGCGTTCGCGACTATAGCAGCAATGATTAAGTGCTTCAATTCCATAAAAAATTGTTATGATCCCGCCATGACGACCAATACCCCTCCGACTTCCGGCGTTCAGCTGATCGAAGTCGCGCCGGAGCTTGCCGGCCAACGCATCGACAATTTCCTCATCACGGCCCTCAAGGGCGTGCCCAAGACGCTGGTCTACCGCATCCTGCGCAAGGGTGAGGTGAGGGTCAACAAGGGCCGCGTCAAGCCGGAGTACAAAATCCAGGCCGGCGACATCGTGCGGGTGCCGCCCGTCCGCCTGCCGGAACGTGACGAACCGGCACCGGTGGCCCAGGGCCTGTTGCAGCGCCTGGAGGCCGCGATTGTCTACGAAGACAAGGCGCTGATCGTGATGAACAAGCCCGCCGGCATTGCCGTGCACGGCGGCAGCGGCCTGAGCTTTGGGGTGATCGAGGCGCTGCGCCAACTGCGCCCGGATGCCAAGGAGCTGGAGCTGGTGCACCGCCTGGATCGCGACACCTCCGGCCTGCTGATGATCGCCAAGAAGCGCAGCATGCTGCGCCACCTGCATGCCGCCCTGCGCGGCGATGGTGTCGACAAGCGCTACATGGCGCTGGTGCGTGGCCATTGGCCGACCTCGAAAAAACAGGTCAATGCGCCATTGCTCAAGAGCAACCTGCGTTCCGGTGAGCGCATGGTCGAGGTGAACGACGAGGGCAAGGAGGCACTGACCCTGTTCCGCGTGCTGCGCCGTTTTGGCGAATTCGCCACCATTGTCGAGGCGCGTCCGATCACCGGTCGTACCCACCAGATCCGTGTGCACACCCTGCACGCCGGGCACATGATTGCCGGCGACAGCAAATACGGTGACGAAGACTTCAGTCGCGAGATTCGCGAGCTGGGCGGCAAGCGCCTGTTCCTGCATGCCTATGCGCTGACCGTGCCGCTGCCGGACGGAGGCGAGCTTAAACTCGAGGCGCCGGTGGATGAGGTGTGGGCGAAAACCATTGAGCGTTTGAGTGCATCCTGATCTATGAAAAAGGGCTATGAGCTACTGATTTTCGACTGGGACGGCACGCTGGCTGATTCCATCGGGCGTATCGTCGAGGCGATGAATGCCGCCGCCGAGCGTGCTGGCGAGGCGCCCAGTGGCGACGATGCAGTCAAGGGCATCATCGGCCTGGCCCTGGGCGAGGCCATTCATACGCTGTACCCGCACCTGGCGCCTGCGCAGGTGGAGCGCTTTCGTCAGCACTATGCCGATATCTACATGGCGCTGGATCAGCAGCCCTCGCCGTTGTTCGAGGGCGTGGTCGAGTCGCTGGATGCCTTCCGCGCCGAGGGTTACCGCCTGGCGGTGGCCACCGGCAAAGCTCGTCGCGGGTTGAATCGGGTGCTCAAGGCCAATGGTTGGGAGCAGTTCTTCGACATCACCCGCGCTGCCGACGAAACCCGTGGTAAACCGCACCCGCTGATGCTTGAGGAGATCCTCGCGCATTGCGGCGTCGAACCGGGGCGTGCGCTGATGGTCGGAGATTCTGCATTCGATCTGCAGATGGCCAGCAATGCCGGCATGCATTCGGTGGCGGTGGGCTATGGTGCCATGTCGCTACAGGCGCTGGCCGAGTTTGGGCCGCAGGTTTGCATCGATCACTTTTCCCAGCTGCGCGAGTGGCTGGGTGGTACTGCAATTCCACTTCCAAGGTAGGTAAGCATGGCAGACGAATGGAAGGCCCCCGAGGCCGAGCCCGAGGAGCGCGAAGAGCGCAAAAGCTGGAAGCTGCTGGAAAAGACCTTGCTGGCCAGCGTGCAGGAGCAGCGCCGCTCGCGGCGCTGGGGGATCTTCTTCAAGCTGCTGACCTTCGTCTATCTGTTCGGCATCCTGGTGTTGTTCACCCCGCTGATGGACATGGACAAGGCCGCCTCGCGCAGCGCCAGCCATACCGCGCTGGTCGAGGTGCGTGGGGTGATTGCCGATCAGGAGGCTGCCAGCGCCGACAACATCGTCAAGAGCCTGCGCGATGCGTTCAAGGACAGCAAGACCAAGGCTGTGGTGATGCGTATCAATAGCCCGGGTGGCAGCCCGGTGCAGGCAGGCTACGTGTATGACGAAATCCGTCGTCTGCGTGCCGAATACCCGGCCATCAAGTTGTATGCGGTGATTTCGGACCTTGGTGCTTCCGGGGCCTATTACATTGCCAGTGCGGCGGACGAGATCTACGCCGACAAGGCCAGCCTGGTGGGCTCGATCGGTGTGACGGCGGCCGGTTATGGGTTTGTCGGCACCATGGAGAAGCTGGGGGTGGAGCGGCGCGCCTACACGTCAGGCGAGCACAAGGCCTTCCTTGACCCGTTCTCGCCGGAAAAGCCCGAAGAGACCCGATTCTGGCAGGGCGTGCTGGACACCACGCACAACCAGTTCATTGCCATGGTCAAGCAGGGGCGCGGCGAGCGGCTGAAGGACAAGGAGCACCCGGAGCTGTTCAGTGGTCTGGTGTGGTCGGGTGAGCAGGCCAAGGCGCTAGGGCTGGTGGATGGGCTGGGCAGTGCCAGCTATGTAGCGCGCGAGATCGTTGGTGAGAAGGAGTTGGTCGACTTCACCGTGCAGGAATCGCCGTTCGATCGCTTCTCCAAGCGCGTGGGGGCCAGCGTGGCTGAGCACCTGGCGATGTGGATGGGCTTTCAAGGGCCGCAGTTGCGCTGATTCGCGCTGAGGTCGCTGGGGGGGCGCAAGCGCCCCCAAGTCTCAAGGGATGACAACGCCTTCCTTGGTCAGCATATCCACCAATCGAATCAATGGTAGGCCGATCAAGCTGGTCGCATCGCACCCGTGCGTGCTCTGGAACAAGCTTACCCCTAAACCCTCCGCCTTGAAGCTCCCGGCGCAATCCAGCGGCTGTTCCGCCGTCACATAGCGCTCCACCCGTTCCCTGCTCAATTCGCGCAGCGTCACCGTAAATGGCACGCAGTCCACCTGGCAGTGCCCGGTCGCGCTGTTGAGCAATGCCAGTCCGGTCAGAAAGCTCACCTGCTGCCCGCTGCACTCCAGCAGCTGCTCGCAAGCCCGCTCGAAGGTGTGGGGTTTGCCCAGCACCTGCTCGCCCAACACGGCCACCTGGTCCGAACCGATGATCAAATGCCCTGGGTTGCTGTCTGCCAGGGCTTCGGCCTTTTGTCTGGCAAGCCGGCGTACCAGCTCTACGGCAGGCTCGTCGGCCAGGCGCTGCTCGTCTATGTCGGGGCTTGCCCAGGTGAAGGGCAGGCGCAGGCGTGCAAGCAGTTCGCGGCGATAGGCAGAGCTGGAAGCCAGTAACAAAGGAAGCATGGTAGACTCCGGGTTCGGTTGAACCAATTCTATCACGCACGATGCCGCCTAATTTCCTTTGACAGGGGCGGGGGGCATCCCTAGAATGCTGCGCCTATGTTGAATGACCCGATTCCACCTCACGTTGACCCGCGCAAATTAGCCGATCGTGGCGTAACCCTTAACGGTTCGCTGCAACTCGCTGATTTGGAAAGACTCTGCGACCCGCTTTCCGACAATGTCGGTACGGTGCAGGCGAAGTTCGATTTTGAACGAGATGAACAGCACGTGGTGGTTATCCACAGCGAGCTGGACGTCGAGGTCAAGATGGTTTGCCAGCGTTGTCTTGAGCTGGTCACCCTACCGATCCACAGCGAATGTACTTACGCCGTGGTGAAGGAGGGTGCGAATACCCAGTCGTTGCCGAAAGGCTATGACGTGCTGGAACTGGGCGAAGATCCTTTGGATCTGCAGGCGCTGGTCGAGGAGGAGCTTCTGCTCGCCTTGCCAATCGTGCCTGCTCATCATCCGGAAGAATGCCAGCAGCCGGCGGGCGCAGACGAGCCCGATTCGAGCAAGGACGAGGTATCGCGGTCCAACCCGTTCAGTGTTTTGGCGCAGTTAAAGCGTGACCCAAACGTTTAGGAGTTAATCAATTATGGCTGTTCAGCAGAACAAAAAATCCCGCTCTGCCCGTGACATGCGCCGTTCGCACGACGCCCTGTCGGAAAACGCGCTGTCGGTAGAGAAAACCACCGGTGAAGTTCACCTGCGCCACCACGTTTCGCCAGAAGGCGTATACCGTGGTCGCAAAGTGGTCGATAAGGGCGCTGACGAGTAATCCTTGTCCGCTCAGATCATCGCGATCGACGCAATGGGCGGGGACTTCGGTCCCCGCAGCATTGTCCAGGCTAGCATTGCCTGCCTTTCGGCTACCCCCTCGCTGCACCTGACCCTCGTCGGTCAACCCTCCCTCCTAGAAGATCTTGTCAGCGGCCTTGCGGCTGCGGATCGCGCGCGCCTGCAGATTGTCGCCGCCAGTGAGGTGATCGGCATGGACGAGCGGCCATCTCAGGCGTTGCGCGGCAAGCCGGACTCGTCGATGCGCATCGCCCTTGAGCTGGTTCGCGACGGCAAGGCTCAGGCCTGCGTCAGTGCTGGCAATACCGGTGCGCTGATGGCGCTATCACGCTTCGTGCTCAAGACCTTGCCGGGTATCGATCGGCCAGCCATGGTGGCGGCGATTCCGACCCAGGCGGGTTACTGCCAATTGCTCGACCTGGGGGCCAACGTCGATTGCAGCGCCGAGAACCTCTACCAGTTCGCTGTGATGGGCTCGGTGGCCGCCCAGGCGCTGGGCGTGCATCGGCCGCGTGTGGCGCTGCTGAATATCGGCACCGAGGACATCAAGGGCAACCAGCAGGTCAAGCTGGCGGCCAGCCTGTTGCAGAACGCCCGTGGGCTCAACTACGTAGGCTTTGTCGAGGGTGACGGGCTGTACCGTGGCGAGGCTGATGTAGTGGTGTGCGACGGTTTTGTCGGCAATATCCTGCTCAAGTCCAGCGAGGGGCTGGCAACCATGATCGGCGCGCGCATCGAGCAGTTGTTCAAGGGTGGCGTGTTATCGCGGGCCGCCGGGGCGGTAGCGATGCCGCTGCTCAAACGCCTGCAGGCTGACCTGGCGCCGGCGCGGCACAATGGTGCGAGCTTCCTGGGGTTGCAGGGCATTGTCATCAAGAGCCATGGCTCGGCGGGCGTGCAGGGCTTTCAGAGTGCCATTCAGCGGGCGTTGATCGAGATTCAGGAAAACCTGCCGCAGCGCTTGCATGGGCGCCTCGAAGACCTGTTGCTTTAGGCGTTTTGCCCATGAAGTGCTTAAATGTGACCGCTTGGTCTGTGCATCCATCCAAGTTTTCAGATTCCGCGCCTGGCCCAGGGCCTGGCGCACCCTATCCGACGACAAGATCATAAGGGCTTGTTCTATGTCTGCATCTCTCGCATTCGTCTTTCCCGGTCAAGGTTCCCAGTCGCTGGGCATGCTCGCCGAACTCGGCGCCGAGAAGCCAGTGATCGTCGAAACCTTCAAGGAGGCCTCCAAGGCACTCGGTTACGACCTGTGGAAGCTGGTCCAGGAAGGCCCGGAGGAGCAACTCAACCAGACCGACAAGACCCAGCCGGCCATCCTCACCGCGTCCATCGCGTTGTGGCGCCTGTGGCTGGAAGAGGGCGGCGCACAGCCAGCCTTCGTTTCTGGTCATAGCCTGGGCGAATACAGCGCCCTCGTAGCTGCTGGCAGCATCACCCTGGCAGACGCCGTTCGCCTGGTCGAGCGCCGTGGCCAGCTGATGCAGGAAGCCGTGCCGGCCGGCCATGGTGCCATGGCCGCCATCCTCGGCCTGGACGATGCTGTGGTCGTTGAGCTGTGCGCCGAAGCGGCTGAAGACCAAGTGGTCAGCGCCGTGAACTTCAACTCGCCAGGCCAGGTGGTCATCGCCGGCAACAAGGCTGCGGTAGACCGCGCCATGGAGCTGTGCAAGGCCAAGGGTGCCAAGCGCGCCCTGCCGCTGGCGGTCAGCGTACCGTCGCACTGTGCCCTGATGAAGCCGGCTGCCGAGCGCTTTGCCGAATCGGTCAACGCCATCGAATGGAAGGCCCCGCAGATCCCGGTCGTGCAGAACGTCACCGCCGCAGTCGCCGCCGACCTCGATGCCCTCAAGCACGACCTGCTGGCACAGCTGTATCAGCCGGTACGCTGGGTCGAGTGCGTACAGGCCTTGGCCGCCAATGGTGCGGTCAACCTGGTCGAGTGTGGCCCGGGCAAGGTTCTGGCTGGCCTGAACAAGCGTTGCGCCGACGGCGTGACCACCTACAACCTCAATACCCCTGACGCCGTCGCCGCCACCCGTGCGGCGCTGGCCTGATTTGGAGAAGCTTGCATGAGCCTGCAAGGTAAAGTTGCACTGGTCACCGGCGCCAGCCGTGGCATTGGCCAGGCCATCGCCCTCGAGCTGGGCCGCCAGGGCGCGACCGTGATCGGCACCGCCACTTCGGCGTCCGGCGCCGAGCGCATCGCTGCCACCCTGAAAGAGCACGGTATCGCCGGTACCGGCATGGAACTGAACGTGACCAGCGCCGAGTCCGTCGAAGCTGTGCTGGGCGCCATCGCCGAGCAGTTCGGCGCACCGGCAATCCTGGTCAACAACGCCGGCATCACTCGCGACAACCTCATGCTGCGCATGAAGGACGATGAGTGGTTCGACGTGATCGACACCAACCTGAACAGCCTCTACCGTCTGTCCAAGGGCGTGCTGCGCGGCATGACCAAGGCACGCTGGGGCCGTATCATCAGCATCGGCTCGGTCGTCGGTGCCATGGGCAACGCTGGCCAGGCCAACTACGCGGCCGCCAAGGCTGGCCTGGAAGGCTTCAGCCGTGCCCTGGCGCGTGAAGTGGGTTCGCGCGGCATCACCGTCAATTCGGTGACCCCGGGCTTCATCGACACCGACATGACCCGCGAACTGCCAGAAGCGCAGCGCGAAGCCCTGCAGACCCAGATTCCGCTGGGCCGCCTGGGCCAGGCCGACGAAATCGCCAAGGTGGTTTCGTTCCTGGCGTCCGACGGTGCAGCCTACGTGACTGGCGCTACCGTGCCGGTCAACGGCGGGATGTACATGTAACACTGCAACTCAATGTGACGGATTTCGTAAAAAAAGAGTCATACTGCGAGCCTAAAATCCGTTATAAAGCTGCAACCAGATTCCAGGCAGCGGGTGCGGTGACTAGCCTGAAGGTGCGTTTCGCTTGAAAAGCGAACGTCTTTCTATAAAATTAGCCACCGGCCAGCTGCCTGACATATGTCCATTAGGAGTGAAAACTAGGTATGAGCACCATCGAAGAACGCGTCAAGAAAATCGTCGCCGAGCAACTGGGCGTGAAGGAAGATGAAGTGACCAACGAGAAGTCCTTCGTCGATGACCTGGGTGCCGATTCGCTTGACACCGTTGAGCTGGTGATGGCTCTGGAAGAGGAATTCGAGACCGAAATCCCTGACGAAGAAGCCGAGAAAATCACTACCGTTCAAGCCGCTATCGACTACGTCAACAGCCACAAGGCCTAAGACGCTGTAGTCGTCGCTTCTTGACGAGAAAAACCGCACTGCCTTTGCCGGCGTGCGGTTTTTTCTTTGCGAACGCGCTGCATCTTGGCGAGCCGGCTTCGCTCACCGCGCACCAAGAGCCTGTTGCCATTCCATTCCAGCGCTTGAATGTAATCGCAAGAGACTCTGTTATTAGAAAAGGAGAGTACTGTGTCGCGTAGACGCGTCGTGGTCACCGGTATGGGTATGCTGTCGCCACTGGGTACCGATGTACCGAGCACCTGGCAGGGCATTCTGGCTGGCCGCAGTGGCATCGGTCCGATCGAACACACGGACCTGTCTGCCTACTCCACCCGTTTTGGCGGCTCGGTGAAAGGCTTCGAGGTTGAGCAGTACCTGTCGGCCAAAGAGGCCCGCAAGCTTGACCTGTTCATCCAGTACGGCCTGGCGGCCGGTTTCCAGGCGGTGCGTAATGCTGGCCTTGAGGTCACCGACGCCAACCGCGAGCGTATTGGCGTGGCGATGGGCTCGGGTATCGGTGGTCTGACCAACATCGAAGAAACCAGCCGCACCCTGCACGATTCGGGGCCGCGCCGCATTTCGCCGTTTTTTGTGCCAGGTTCGATCATCAACATGATCTCCGGGTTCCTGTCGATCCACCTGGGTCTGCAAGGGCCGAATTACGCCATCGCCACCGCTTGCACCACCGGCACCCATTGCATCGGCATGGCCGCGCGCAATATCGCCTACGGTGAAGCTGACGTGATGATCGCCGGTGGTGCCGAAATGGCAGCCTGCGGCCTGGGCATGGGCGGTTTCGGTGCTTCGCGTGCACTGTCCACCCGCAACGACGAGCCAAGCCGTGCCAGCCGCCCGTGGGACAAGGGCCGTGACGGCTTTGTGCTGTCCGACGGTGCCGGTGCCCTGGTACTCGAAGAGCTGGAGCATGCCAAGGCCCGTGGTGCGACCATCTACGCCGAGCTGGTTGGCTTTGGCATGAGCGGCGACGCCTACCACATGACTTCGCCACCCGACACCGGTGAAGGCGCTGCCCGCTGCATGGCCAACGCGCTGCGCGATGCTGGCATCCAGCCGGAAGAAGTCAGCTACATCAACGCCCACGGCACCTCGACCCCAGCGGGCGATGTGGCCGAAGTGGCTGCGATCAAGCGCGTATTCGGCGAGCATGCCTACAAGCTGGCGGTCAGCTCGACCAAGTCGATGACCGGCCACTTGCTGGGTGCCGCGGGTGCGGTGGAAGCGATCTTCAGCGTGCTGGCCATCAACAGCCAGATGGCCCCGCCCACCATCAACCTGGACGAGCCGGACGAAGGTTGCGACCTCGACTTCGTGCCACACCAGGCGCGCAGCATGCCGATCGACGTGGTGTTGTCCAACTCGTTCGGCTTTGGCGGCACCAACGGCTCGCTGGTGTTCCGCCGGTTCGCCGGTTGATGCACAGCTGGATCGATGGCCAGCCGGCGACTGCAGTCAACCTGCAGAATCGCGGCCTGGCCTACGGCGATGGGTTGTTCGAAACCATCGCCGTGCGTGGCGGTCGGCCCAGCTTGCTGGACGGTCATCTCGCACGCCTGGCGCTGGGGTGTCAGCGCCTGGCGATCGGCGCCGACCTGGCGCTGGTGCGCGACGAACTGCTGCGTTACGCCAGCCAGCTCGGTGAAGGCGTCGCCAAACTCATTCTTACGCGTGGCGACAGCCAGCGTGGCTATGCGCCGGTTGCGGGTGCCGCGCCGCGGCGCATCCTGCAAGGCAGCCCATTACCCAGCTATCCTGTCGAGCATGCCGAACACGGCGTGCGTTTGTTCCCTTGCCAGACACGCCTTGGGGAACAACCCTTGCTGGCCGGCCTCAAACACCTCAATCGCCTTGAGCAGGTACTGGCCCGTGCCGAGTGGCAGGACAGTGAACATGCCGAAGGGTTGATGCGTGACGGGCAGGGCAGGGTGATCGAAGGGGTGTACAGCAATCTGTTCCTTGTACGTGATGGCGTGCTGCTCACCGCCGACCTTGGCCGTTGTGGTGTGGCTGGGGTGATGCGTGGCGCGTTGCTGGAGCAGGCCCAACTGCTGGGTATTGTGGTGCAGGTCTGCGACCTGCCCTACGATGCGCTGGAGCAGGCTGATGAAGTATTTGTTTGCAACAGCGTCTACGGTGTCTGGCCCGTACGTGGCGTAGCCGCGCTAAACTGGTCGCCGGGCCCGCTCACCCGAACACTGCAGGCCGTTGCCCGTACGTTACTGGAAACCTGAATTCGTGAGACGTAAATTCCTGCTGTTGCTGGAAATGGGTCTGATCCTCGCCGGCCTGGCGCTAGGCTGGTCGGCCTGGAAGGTCAACTCGGTCCTGGAGCAGCCCTTGCACGTGACGCAGGAGCGCCTGCTCGACGTGCCCAATGGTACTACCCCCAACCGCATGTTCTATCGCATGCAAACGGAAGGGTTGCTCGACGACGCCGTCTGGTTGCGCTTGTACTGGCGCTTCAACATGGCGGGTACCCCGCTGCATACCGGAGAGTATCGCCTTACCCCCGGCATGACCGTCGAGCAGCTGTTCGATGCCTGGCGCCGGGGCGACGTGGTGCAGTACAACCTGACCTTGGTCGAAGGCTGGACCTTCCGCCAGGTGCGCTCGGCCGTGGCCAAGCATGAAAAGATCAAACATACCCTGGAGGGCTTGTCGGACGCCGAGGTCATGGACAAGCTCGGCCATACCGGTGTGTTCCCCGAAGGCCGCTTCTTCCCGGACACCTACCGCTTCGTACGGGGCATGAGTGACGTCGAGTTGCTGCAGCAGGCCTACATGCGCCTGGATGAAGTGTTGGCCAAGGAGTGGGCCGAACGCACGACCGACCTGCCGTATCGCGACCCGTACCAGGCGTTGATCATGGCCTCCCTTGTGGAAAAGGAAACCGGAATTCCGCAGGAGCGCGGGCAGATTGCCGGCGTGTTCGTGAGGCGCATGCGCCTGGGCATGATGCTGCAGACCGACCCGACAGTGATCTACGGCATGGGTGAACGCTACAACGGCAAGATCACCCGCGCCGACCTGCGCGAGCCTACGCCCTACAACACCTACACCATGACAGGCCTGCCGCCGACCCCGATCGCCATGGTTGGCCGCGAGGCTATTCACGCGGCACTGAACCCGTCCGATGGCACCAGCCTGTACTTCGTCGCTCGTGGCGATGGCAGCCATGTGTTCTCCGATGACCTCGATGATCATAACTCGGCGGTGCGCGAGTTCCAGCTCAAGCGCCGGGCGGACTA
This sequence comes from Pseudomonas sp. LFS074, assembly GCF_047978165.1. NCBI lineage: Bacteria > Pseudomonadati > Pseudomonadota > Gammaproteobacteria > Pseudomonadales > Pseudomonadaceae > Pseudomonas > Pseudomonas sp. LFS074. The sequence continues at coordinate 1,615,355 of NZ_JBFPFV010000001.1, forward strand.
CCGTTCCAGCCCCGCGCCGCAGCAAGACACCAAGCCAGGCGTGGATGACGCCGACGACGCGCAGCAGCCTGAGCCGCCAGCGGCGGACGAGCCGGCCGCGCAGCCAGCGCCCGATGAACCGCCCGTGCAGGATGCCCCTGCCGGCGGTGCGCAAGCGGCCGAACGGCCAACGCCTGACGAACAACATTGAGGACTGCCTGTGAGCGGCTTGTTTATTACTTTGGAAGGCCCCGAAGGCGCGGGCAAGAGCACCAATCGCGACTACCTGGCCGCGCGCCTGCGCGAGCACGGCCTGGACGTGGTGCTGACCCGTGAGCCTGGTGGTACACCGTTGGCGGAAAGGGTGCGCGAACTGCTGCTGGCGCCCAGTGATGAAAGCATGGCGGCCGACACTGAACTGCTGCTGGTGTTCGCCGCGCGCGCCCAGCACCTGGCGCAGGTGATCCGTCCGGCATTGGCCCGTGGGGCCGTGGTGCTGTGTGATCGTTTCACCGATGCCACCTATGCCTATCAGGGCGGTGGCCGTGGTTTGTCGGTCGAGCGTATCGCAACCCTGGAGCAGTTCGTCCAGGGCGGCCTGCGCCCGGACCTGACCTTGGTCTTCGACCTGCCGGTGGAAGTGGGCCTGGCCCGCGCCGCAGCCCGTGGCCGCCTGGACCGTTTCGAGCAGGAGGGCCAGGCCTTCTTCGAAGCCGTGCGCCAGGCGTACCTGCAGCGCGCCCAGCGTGCGCCGCAGCGCTACAGCTTGCTTGATGCCGCACAATCCCTGGAGGCCGTGCAGCGTGACATCGACGCTCTGCTGCCAGGCATTGTGGAGCGTTGCCGTGGCTGAGGCCTACCCTTGGCAGGAAGCGCTGTGGCAGCAACTGGCTGGGCGCAGCCAGCACGCCCATGCGTACTTGCTGCACGGGCCCCAAGGCATCGGCAAGCGAGCGTTGGCCGAGCGCCTGATGGCCCGCCTCATGTGCCAGCGACCGCTGGGCTTGGAGGCCTGTGGCGAGTGCAAGTCGTGCCTGTTGCTCAAGGCTGGCAGCCACCCGGACAACTTTGTCCTCGAACCCGAGGAAGCCGACAAACCGATCAAGGTCGACCAGGTCCGTGAGCTGGTGGCCTTCGTGGTGCAGACGGCGCAACTGGGTGGGCGCAAGGTGGTGTTGATCGAGCCGGTGGAAGCGATGAACGTCAACGCCTCCAACGCGCTGCTGAAAAGCCTTGAAGAGCCTTCCGGCGATACCGTGCTGCTGTTGGTCACGCATCAGCCAAGTCGCCTGTTGCCAACGATCAAGAGTCGTTGCCAGCAGGTTGCCTGCCCGCAGCCCAGCCTGGCCCAGAGCCAGGCTTGGCTGGCTGGCGCGTTGCCCGACAGTGATGAGGCTGAGCGCGATGAGCTGCTGACCCTGGCCGCCGGTTCGCCATTGATGGCGGTTAGCCTGCAGGCTCAGGGTGTGCGCGAGCAACGCGCGCTGGTTACCGACGGGGTGAAGAAGCTGCTCAAGCAGCAGCAATCGCCCAGCCAGTTGGCCGACGCCTGGAACGCTGTACCGTTGTTGCGGCTGTTCGACTGGTTCTGCGATTGGGCGCACCTGATCCTGCGCTACCAGTTGACCCAGGACGAGGAGGGGTTAGGCTTGGCGGATATGCGCAAGGTGGTGCAATACCTTGCGCAGAAGAGCCGTCAGGCCAAGGTGCTGGAGGTGCAGGCGTGGATCCTTGAGCAGCGCCAGAAGGTGCTGGGCAAGGCCAACCTCAACCGTGCCCTGCTGCTTGAATCGCTGCTGGCCCACTGGCTGCAACTGCCCGGCGCCCGCTGATATCCCATTTTTCATGTGTGCTGTTATCCCATGCTTGTAGATTCCCATTGCCACCTCGACCGTCTTGACCTCAGCGCCCACCAGGGCTCGCTCGATGCTGCCCTGCAGGCGGCGCGTGAGCGCGGGGTCGGGCATTTCCTGTGCATTGGCGTGAGTGCCGAGAATGCTGGCGCGGTGAAGGCGCTTAGCGAGCAGTACGCTGACGTCGACTGCTCGGTGGGTGTGCACCCGCTGGACTTGGCTCCAGGCGAAACCCCGGCGCTGGAATGGCTGTTGCGCGAACTGGCCCACCCGCATGCAGTGGCGATTGGCGAAACCGGGCTGGATTACCACTACGAGCCGGAGGCTGCCGAGCTGCAGCAGGCCTCGTTCCGCTTGCACCTGGAGGCCTCGCGGCAGACCGGCAAACCGGTGATCGTGCATACGCGGGCGGCCCGTGCCGATACCTTGGCGCTGTTGCGCGAGGCCAGCTTGCCGCAGGCTGGCGTGCTGCACTGCTTTACCGAGGACTGGGACATGGCCAAGGCCGCACTGGACCTGGGGTATTACATTTCGCTGTCTGGCATTGTGACCTTCCGCAATGCTGATGCCCTGCGTGAGGTGGCGCGGCAGGTGCCGGTTGATCGGTTGCTGGTGGAGACCGATTCGCCTTATCTGGCTCCGATTCCGTATCGCGGCAAGCCGAACTTGCCGCAGTATGTGCGGGAAGTGGCGGAGTATGTGGCTTCGTTGCGCGGGGCCAGTTATGAGCAACTGGCCGAGCAGACCACCGCCAACTTCAAGCGGTTGTTCCCGTTGGCGCGGGTGGCCTGATAGAGCACGAGCCTGATTGCTCTTGCTCTTGCTCTTGCTCTTGCTCTTGCTTCGGCTTTTGCTTCTAAGCGCGCGGTAGTTCAGGCGACGCAGATTGCGACTTCAGGAGGCCGAGCGCAGGGCTTGCGGAGGGAGGTGACGGGCATGGATGCCCGTCAAGCGCTGGGCCCCAGGATGGGGCCTGCAGCGCGGTCCTCCCGGGAGCAAGCCCGGAGCGAGGGGACCCCGAAGCGTAGCGTAGGGGCCGGATGATGGGAGCGGACGGTTTTTGGTTCCTTTTTGCCACGACAAAAAGGGACCCACCGTAAGGGCGGAAAGGTGACTGTGCGCCACCCGCGCGAATGAATGTTTACTCGGTGTGAAGGCCCATATCCAAAAAGCAAAAAGCAAAAAGCAAAAAGCAAAAAGCAAAAAGCAAAAAGCAAAAAGCAGAATTTGTCTGTTTTGACTCAGCGAACAGTCCGTTTGCGATGGCGACGCTGACTCACCTTTTCGCCCTTACGGCGAGTCACTTTTTGTCAAACGCGACAAAAAGTAACCAAAAAACGCTGCGCTCCCATCATCCGGCCCCTGCGCTGCGCTCCGGGGTTCCCTCACTCCGGCCTTGCTCCCGGGAGGACCGCGCTGCAGGCCCCATCCTGGGGCCCAGCGCTTGACGGGCATCCATGCCCGTCACCTCCCTCCGCAAGGCCTGCGCTCGGCCTCCTGAAGTCGCGAAGATCAAGATCAAGATCAAGATCAAAAGCACAGTACAAATGTCGAGCGGGAGTGCGGGCCGCTTTGCGGCCCGTCGCGTAAGCAAAAAAAACCCGGGTTCTGGGGGAGGAATCCGGGTTAAGACCATTAGGAGTAAAACAAAGGTACGCGGTCCCTGAGCACCTTTATCGGCGCGCCACTTGGGGGGGATGCGCCGCGCCAACACTTCAAGTATTGGTCAGGTTTGGCGCAGTGCCAGTGCATATTGGTCGTTTTTTAAACAGATTTGGAATACGCCGCCGTTCCGTTCCTCCCGCATCGCATGGCCGTATGCATCGTGAAACACTGCCATGCTTGGATGATCCGTGCAATTTCCCGCAAGTTAGGCATAATAAACCGCTTCGATTGTCATCCAGTCCTTCCCATGCAGAAAGAACCTCGTAAGGTCCGTGAGTTTCGCCGTCGCGAACAGGAAATCCTCGACACCGCGCTCAAGCTGTTTCTCGAACAGGGCGAAGACAGCGTCACCGTCGAGATGATCGCCGACGCCGTGGGCATCGGCAAAGGCACGATCTACAAGCACTTCAAGTCCAAGGCGGAAATCTACCTGCGCCTGATGCTCGACTACGAGCGCGACCTGAACGCGCTGTTGCACTCGGCCGACGTCGACCGTGACAAGGAAGCCCTGTCGCGCGCCTACTTCGAGTTCCGCATGCGCGATCCGCAACGATACCGGCTGTTCGATCGCCTTGAAGAAAAGGTGGTCAAGGGCAACCAGGTGCCAGAAATGGTCGAGCAGTTGCACAGCATCCGCGCTTCCAACTTCGATCGCCTGACCCAACTGATCAAGGGTCGTATCAGCGAAGGTAAACTCGAAGACGTGCCGCCGTACTTCCATTACTGCGCCGCCTGGGCGCTGGTGCATGGCGCCGTGGCGCTGTACCACTCGCCGTTCTGGAGCAATGTATTGGAAGACCAGGAAGGCTTCTTCCAGTTTCTGATGGACATTGGCGTGCGTATGGGCAACAAGCGTAAGCGCGACCCGGAACCAACCAACTGAAGCGCTTCGTCACTTCCCGCTGAAGTCGGTAGGGTGCGGTGGGGGCTTGCAAAAACCTGATTTATGAGTTAGGTTTCGCCTGCCCCTCATCATCCATGCCGGAGTCATTCATGATTGTCGATCGTCAAGGCAGGCGCTTTCGCAACCTGCGTGTCAGCCTGACGGCTGCCTGCAATTACGCCTGCACTTACTGCGTACCCGACGGTAAGCGCCTGGTGGCGGCGCAGGACGAACTCTCAGCAGACTCCCTGGCCCGTGGCGTGGCCTACCTGATCGAAGCTGCCGGCGTCGAGCGCCTGCGCATCACCGGCGGTGAACCGCTGATCAGCCCGCGCCTGGACGCCTTTCTGGCTGGCGTGGCCAAACTTGATCTCGACGATATCTCGCTGACTACCAATGGCCAGCTGCTGGAGCGCAAATTGCCGCAGTTGCAGGCGGCCGGTATTCGTCGCCTGAATGTTTCCCTCGACACCCTCGACCCGCAAGCCTTCCGCCGTATCGCCCGAGGCGGCGACTTGGCCTGCGTGCTGGCGGGTATGCAGCAAGCCAGTACCCTGGGCATGCAGGTGAAAGTGAACATGGTGCCGATGCGTGGGCAGAACCTCGACCAGGTGCTGCCGCTGCTGGAATACTGTCTTGAGCGCGGCTTCGAGTTGCGCTTCATCGAACTGATGCGCATGGGCCATCTGGCCCGTGATCACAATGCTTTCCTGCAGCAGTTCGTCGGCCTCGACCAGCTGCTCACGCTGATTGGCGGCAAGCATACCTATGCCCAGGTCGACGCGCCCTTGGATGCCACTGCCTTGCGTTATCAAATCCCCGGCAAGGGCTACTTCGGTGTTATCGCCAACGAGACTGTGCCGTTTTGCCGTACCTGCTCACGGTTGCGCCTGTCTTCAACGGGCTGGTTGCATGGCTGTCTGTCGTCAGGCAACCGCCACTTCGTCGGTGACCTGCTGGAAAAGCCACGCCATCAGGCGCTGCCAGCCCTGCAACGGTTGTTGGTCAAGGCGTTGGCAGACAAGCAGGAGCTGGCGTTTTCCGGGGGCGTTACGGTGATGAAGGTGATCGGTGGCTGAAGCTGGCGCAAAAGCTGCATCCGCCGGCTATTCGCCGGTTTTTCGTCGCCGGCCACTGGAGGAAAGATGCGTAGCCTGGTCTTGCTGCTGGCGCTGATGGCGCTGGGCGGCTGCATGAATGTCAGTGATATGGGCGAGGGCGTTCGCTATCACATGAGCGATGCCGGTCTGCTGGATCACAGTGAAACCCGCCGCACCTTGTCGATCCGCCTGCAACCGGACTCGTTCATTTTCATCGGCCAGGGTGCATTCGTGCCGCCGGGCAAGGGGCCAGTGCCACGGCAGAACGCAGTGGCAGAGCAAGCCTTCAAGAGCTTCGTCGAGTATTTCCCGCTGGTACGCCGCGCCCAGGGCCCGTTGGGCCTGGAGGAGGCCATTGCCCAGGCGCGCTCGGTAGGCGCCGATTACGTGTTGTATACGCGTTTCGCGCGCACCGACGACCGCATCGGCAATGGTGACGAGTGGTACGACGAACAGGCCGTCGACCGCGTGGGTTGGGACAGTGGCGTGGTGCAGATGATGCTGATCGAAACCAATACCCGCTACCTGATCGACACCGCCCGCATCAAGAGTCGTGGCGGTTTGTTGACGTTCCACGACAATACCCCGGAGGATTTGCTTGGTGCGCCGATGCGCGAGTACGCTCGTAGCCTTCTGGGCATGAGTGAATGAGGCAAGCGTGATGAGCGATTCCGGCAAGGCCAATGACCTTCTGGCGCAGATCCCCAAGGCCAAGGGCCTGCCGCCGGTGCATCTGTGGAACCCGGACTTCTGCGGCGACATCGACATGCGCATTGCCCGCGATGGCACCTGGTACTACCTGGGCACGCCGATCGGGCGCAAACCGATGGTGCGGCTGTTTTCTACCATCATTCGCCGCGATGGCGATGACTATTTCCTGATTACTCCGGTCGAGAAGGTTGGCATTCGCGTTGACGATGCCCCGTTCGTGGCTGTAGCGCTGGACGTGCAGGGCGAGGGCAAGCAGCAAGTGCTGCGCTTTACCAGCAATGTCGAGGACCAGGTCGAGGCCGGGCCGGACAATCCTCTGCGGGTGGTCATCGATCCGGTGACGCAGGAGCCGTCGCCGTATGTGCTGATGCGCAGCAACCTTGAGGCGTTGATACACCGCAATGTGTTCTACCAACTGGTGGAGCTGGCGGTGCCGCGTGAGATCGAGGGTGAGGAATGGCTTGGAGTATGGAGCCAGGGCGAGTTTTATCCGATTGGGCGCAGCAGCTGAATGCTCTGTTGCCAGTGCCCGCGAAAGGCCGGCACTGGCAACAATCGGCCTCCTGATTTTCCCCAGGATTGGCCATTTGTCTTCAGCCTGTCAGGGCCTAACCTGCTGGCAATTGCCATCCAGGAGAAGCCCAGCATGAAACCCTCAACGCTCATCCTTTTCGCTCTGCTCGCCGCCCAAACCCCCGCCTGGGCCCACGGCGACGTTGCCGACCAGGTCACAGTCCTGCAGCAGCAACAACCCTCGAATGCCCCCGGCAAAACCGCCGTCATGCTTACCGTCAGCTACGCACCCGGCGAAGCGTCCCCTGCGCATCAGCACCCAGGTGCAGTGATGGCCTACGTGCTGGAAGGTGCGGTGGTATCGAAGCTCAACAACGAGCAGGAAAAGACCTACAAGGCCGGCCAGTACTGGTACGAGGCGCCCGGCACCGTGCATAGCGTGTCACGTAATGCCAGCAAGACCCAGCCTGCCAAGCTGCTGGTCTGGAGCCTGGTGGATGAGGGCAAGCCGGTGACCGAAGCGCCGGGCCAATAAACCCGATGCAACGAAAAAGCCCCCAGTTGCTTGCGCATCTGGGGGCTTTTTCAGTGTTTGGCTCCGCGACCTGGACTCGAACCAGGGACCCAATGATTAACAGTCATTTGCTCTACCGACTGAGCTATCGCGGAATCTGCGCGTATCTTACTGATTGCCCAGGGGAAGTCAAGCCACCCCTAGGCAAAACAATGAGTTACAGCACTTCCACGATAGCCTTGGTGACCACATGGATGTTGCTCTGGTTCAGCGCGGCCACGGCGATACGGCCGGTGTCCAGGGCGTAGATGCCGAAATCGTTCTTCAGGCGGGCCACCTGATCAACGGTCAGGCCCGAGTAGGAGAACATGCCGACCTGGCGGCCAACGAAGCTGAAGTCGCGATTGGCGCCATATTCGGCCAGCAGCGAAACCATCTGCTTGCGCATGCCGTGGATGCGCTGGCGCATTTCGCCCAGTTCGGTTTCCCACATCTGGCGCAGTTCGGCGCTGTTCAGCACGGTGGCTACGATGGTTGCACCGTGGGTTGGTGGGTTGGAGTAAGTGGTGCGGATCACGCGCTTGACCTGCGACAGCACGCGAGTGCTCTCGTCCTTGGAGGCGGTGACGACCGACAGTGCGCCGACGCGCTCGCCGTACAGCGAGAACGATTTGGAGAACGAGCTGGAAACAAAGAACTCCAGGCCCGACTCGGCGAACAGGCGAACGGCGAAGGCGTCTTCGGCGATGCCATCACCAAAGCCCTGGTAGGCCATGTCGAGGAACGGCACGTGGCCCTTGGCCTTGACCACCTCCAGGACATTTTTCCAGTCGTCCAGGTTCAGGTCGACGCCGGTCGGGTTGTGGCAGCAGGCGTGCAGCACGACGATCGAGCCCGATGGCAGGGCGTTGAGGTCTTCCAGCATGCCGCCGCGGTTCACATCGTTGGTCGGCGCATCGTAGTAGCGATAGGTCTGCACCGGGAAACCGGCCGACTCGAACAGCGCGCGATGGTTTTCCCAGCTTGGGTCGCTGATGGCGACCACGGCGTCAGGCGAGATGCGCTTGAGGAAGTCGGCACCGATTTTCAGTGCGCCGGTACCACCGACGGCCTGTACGGTGACCACACGGCCAGCGGCCAGCAGTGGCGACTCGGCGCCGAAGATCAGCTTTTGCACGGCCTGGTCATAAGTGGCGATGCCGTCGATCGGCAGGTAGCCGCGCGAGGCGTGCTGTGCGGCACGCTGGGTCTCGGCTTCGATCACGGCGCGCAGCAGCGGGATGCGGCCTTCCTCATTGCAGTACACGCCCACGCCCAGGTTGACCTTGTCGGTACGTGGGTCGGCGTTGAATGCTTCGTTGAGGCCCAGGATAGGGTCGCGGGGTGCCAGCTCGACAGCGGAAAACAGGCTCATTGTTACTTCGGCTCTGATTGGAGAGTGATAGGACGTACACGCTCCAGCCGAATGCACTGAAGCGGTGCACAAACGGGGAGTCAGTATAGTGATACCGACCGGTCACCGCGACACTCTGGCGCAGCTTTTCCGGTTATTTGCGCAAATATTTTTCGACCATTGGTCTAATTGCCGGGTCCACCGTTACACGCGTTCACAGCTATGCCTTGAAAGCGCCCCCGAGCGGGCGCATTTGGGTATAGACTACTGGCTAAATTTACAGTTACCGCAGCGCCGCGAGGTCCGTCATGTCCGAGTTCCAGCTCGTCACCCGTTTCCAGCCGGCAGGCGACCAGCCCGAGGCCATCCGCCAGTTGGTCGAAGGCATCGAGGCGGGGCTGTCGCACCAGACGCTGCTCGGCGTGACGGGCTCGGGCAAGACCTTCAGCATTGCCAACGTCATCCAGCACGTGCAGCGCCCGACGTTGGTGCTGGCGCCGAACAAGACCCTGGCCGCACAGCTGTACGGCGAGTTCAAGGCGTTCTTCCCCAACAATGCGGTGGAGTACTTCGTCTCCTATTACGACTACTACCAGCCGGAAGCCTACGTGCCGTCGTCGGACACCTTCATCGAGAAGGACGCCTCCATCAACGACCACATCGAGCAGATGCGCCTGTCGGCGACCAAAGCGCTGCTGGAGCGGCGCGACGCCATCATCGTCACCACCGTCTCGTGCATCTATGGCCTGGGCAGCCCCGAGACCTACCTGAAAATGGTCCTGCACGTGGACCGTGGCGACAAGCTCGACCAGCGCGCGCTGCTGCGCCGCTTGGCGGACTTGCAGTACACCCGCAATGAAATGGACTTTGCCCGTGCCACCTTCCGCGTGCGGGGCGATGTGATCGACATTTTCCCGGCGGAATCGGACCTGGAGGCCATCCGCATCGAGCTGCTCGATGATGAGGTGGAGAACATCGCCGCCTTCGACCCGCTGACCGGCGAGGTTTTCCGCAAGCTGCCGCGTTTCACCTTCTATCCCAAGAGCCACTATGTCACCCCGCGTGAAACGCTGCTGGAAGCAGTGGAGGGCATCAAGGAAGAACTGAAGGAGCGCCTGGAATACCTGCACAAGGCCAACAAGCTGGTCGAGGCGCAGCGCCTGGAGCAACGCACCCGCTTCGACCTGGAGATGATCCTCGAGCTTGGCTACTGCAATGGCATCGAAAACTACTCGCGCTATCTGTCCGGGCGCCCGGCCGGGGCGCCGCCGCCTACCCTGTACGACTACCTGCCGCCCGATGCGCTGCTGGTGATCGACGAATCCCACGTCAGCGTTCCGCAGGTCGGCGCCATGTACAAGGGCGACCGCTCACGCAAGGAAACCCTGGTCGAGTATGGCTTTCGCATGCCTTCGGCACTGGACAACCGGCCGATGCGTTTCGACGAGTGGGAGGATGTCAGCCCGCAGACCATTTTCGTTTCAGCGACCCCTGGCCCCTACGAAGCAGAGCATGCCGGGCGCGTGGTGGAGCAGGTGGTGCGCCCGACCGGCCTGGTCGACCCGCAGGTCGAAATACGCCCGGCGCTGACTCAGGTCGATGACTTGTTGTCCGAGATCCGCAAGCGTGTCGCGGCAGGCGAGCGTGTGCTGGCGACAACCCTGACCAAGCGCATGGCCGAAGACCTTAGCGACTACCTGGCCGATCACGACGTGCGGGTGCGCTATCTGCACTCGGACATTGACACTGTAGAGCGAGTGGAGATTATCCGTGACCTGCGCCTGGGCACCTTCGATGTGCTGGTAGGTATCAACCTGCTGCGCGAAGGCTTGGACATGCCCGAGGTGTCACTGGTGGCGATCCTCGATGCGGACAAGGAAGGCTTCCTGCGTTCCGAGCGCTCACTGATTCAGACCATTGGCCGTGCTGCGCGTAACCTCAATGGCCGGGCCATCCTCTACGCCGACAATGTGACGGGCTCGATGCAGCGAGCGATCGATGAAACCGAGCGCCGCCGCGAGAAGCAGATCGCGTTCAACGAGGCCAACGGTATCGTGCCCAAGGGCGTGGTCAAGGACATCACCGACATCCTGGAAGGTGCCACGGTACCTGGAGCGCGCAGCAAGAAGCGCAAGGGCATGGCCAAGGCGGCGGAGGAGAGCGCCCGTTACGAGGCCGAACTGCGTACGCCGGGCGAGATCACCAAGCGTATCAAGCAGTTGGAGGAGAAAATGATGCAGTTCGCTCGCGACCTAGAGTTCGAGGCTGCGGCGCAGTTGCGCGACGAGATCAGCCAGTTGCGCGAGCGGTTGATTACCAGCTGAAGTATGACGTGGGGGCGGCCTTGTGTCGCGAAAGAGCCGCCCCCACGGTGGCCGCGTAGCACCTTGAGTGTTTAATGTGCTTCCCCGGCTTTCAACCCTTCCGGCAACTTCCGGGTCAGCAACACCGCCACCATGCTTACCGCCAAGCCTATCCCGACAAAATGGAACGCATCGTTGTAAGCCATGATCATGGCCTGCTGGTGGGTAATCTCGCTCAGCTTGCCCAGCGCCGCGTTGTCATTGCCCAAGCGCTCCGCCAGTTGCGCCAGCCTTTCCGCTACCTGGGGGTTGCTCGGCACCACCGATTCGCGAAGGTAGTCGAAATACACCTTGGTCCGCGCATCCAGCAGGGTGGCCAGCAGGGCAATGCCGATGGCCCCGCCCAGGTTACGCAGGATATTGAACAAGCTCGACGCCGACCCTGCATCCTGCGGCTGGATATACGCTGTGGCGATCAGCGAAATGGTCACCATGATCATCGGTTGACCCAGGGCGCGGATGATCTGGATGTGGTTGAACTGCGGCCCGGCAAAGTCCGGGTTGAGCACCCCAGAGCCGAAACTGGCAGCCCCGAACAGGCAGAACCCCAACGCGCACAACACCTTGGGTGACACCACCTTCATCAGTTGCGGCACCAAGGGGATCAGGAACAGCTGCGGAATACCCATCCACATGATCACCTCGCCAATCTGCAAGGCGTTGTAGCCCTGCACCTGCGCCAGGTACAGCGGCAACAGGTAGATCGACCCGTACAGGCCCACACCCATGCCCAGGCTGGCGATGCTCGACAGGCCGAAGTTGCGGTTACCCAGGATGCGCAGGTTGATCAGCGGGTGCGGTTTGGAAAACTGCAAGATGACGAAGGTGATCAGGCTGACCAGGGCCACACTCCCCAGGCCGACGATGAGGTTCGACTCCAGCCAGTCCTTGCGGTGGCCTTCTTCCAGAAACACCTGCAGGCAGCCTAACCCCAGGCCCAGGGTGACGATGCCGGCGTAATCGGTGCTTTTCAGCAGTTCCCAGTGCGCTTCTTTCTTCTCCAGGCCATACATCAGGCCGGCAATCATCACCAGGCCTGGTGGGATGTTGATGTAGAAGATGTACTCCCAGCCCCATTTCTCGGTCAGCCAGCCGCCCAGGGTGGGGCCGATGGAGGGCGCGAAAGTGGCGGTCATGGCGAACATCGCCATGCCCTTGGCGCGGTGGTGCTCGGGCAGCTTGATCAGTGTCAGGGTAAATGCCAGCGGAATCAGCGCGCCGCCGGTGAAACCCTGCAAGGCGCGAAACAGGATCATGCTCTCCAGGTTCCAGGCCATCGAGCACAGCAGCGACGACAGCAGGAAGCCGCCCGATACCCACACGGCCAGGCGCCGCGCCGACAGCAGCTGTACCAGCCAGGCCGTCAGCGGGATCATGATGATTTCCGCCACCAGGTACGAAGTGGAAATCCATGAGCCTTCTTCCAGCGTCGCTGACAATGCGCCCTGAATGTCCTTCAACGAGGAGTTGGTGATCTGGATGTCCAGCACCGCCATGAAGGCACCGAGCATCACGCTCATCACTGCGATCCAGTCGCGCCGAGTCGGCTCCGCAGTGGGGCGGAGCAACGTATCACCGGCCATGTTGGCCTTCGTCTTCGCGGCGCAAGTCGACGGTGGCGGTGACCGACATGCCAGGGCGGATACGCCCGTGCAACGGGTTGTCGGCGCTGAAGGTGAGTTTTACCGGGATACGCTGCACCACCTTGGTGAAGTTGCCGGTGGCGTTGTCTGGCGGCAGCAGGCTGAACTGCGCGCCCGAGGCGGCGAACAGGCTGTCCACCCGCCCTTCGATGGGGGTGTCGGGGTAGCTGTCGAACAACAGCTCGGCACGCTGGCCAGGCTGCATGTGGCCAATCTGGGTTTCCTTGAAGTTGGCCTGCACCCAGATATCTTCGTCCGGCACGATCGACAGCAGGTAAGCGCCGGCCTGTACCACCTGGCCATTGCGCGCATTGCGCTGGCCGATGGTACCGCTGATGGGCGCGCGGATTTCGCAGCGGGTCAGGTTCAGCTCGGCCTGGGCCAGGTCGGCGCGGGCGTTGGCAATTTGCGCATCCAGGCGTTTCAGGTCGGCGTTCAGGGCGTTGACCTGCTGGCGCTGGCTCTGCAAGTCGGCCCGGGCCTTGTCGACCTGGGAGCCGGCAACATGGCTGTCCGCCGACAGGGTGGTGACCCGCTCTTCGGAGACATAACCCGGCTTGCGCAACTTCTCGGCGCGGCTCAGGTCCAGGCGTGAGCGGTCGAACGTGGCCTGGTTGGCCGCCACCTGAGCCTGGCCAGCGGCAATCAGGCTACCTTGTTGGGTCAGGCGGCTCTGTGCCTGCGCGTACTCGGCTTCGCGGGTGGCCAAGGCGGCGTGTGCGCGCTCGACAGCCAGTTCGAAGTCGGCGGCTTCCAGGCGCACCAGCAGGTCGCCCTTGTTGACGTGCTGGTTGTCCTCGACCGGCACAGTGTCGATACGTGCGCCAAGCTGGCTGGAGATACGGGTGATCTCGCCCTGCACATAGGCATTGTCGGTGCTCTCGTAGAAGCGGCCCTTGAAGTACCAGTGGGCCAGGAAGGCGAGGGCGATGATGGCCACCAGAGTAAAGAAGATCGCCAGGCGGCGTTTGAGTTGAGCAGGCATGGGGACTATCGTTCCAAAAATGTAAACAAATTTAACAGCGCCGCAGGGCCTGTCGACAAGTGACGTTCGCGCCATTGCTGGAGCCCGGTGCCTGCCTCCTGCTAACATCCCGCCTTTGTTTCATCTTTCGTTCGAGACTCTCCATGACCACCGTACGCACGCGTATCGCGCCATCGCCTACCGGCGACCCCCATGTCGGCACCGCCTACATCGCCTTGTTCAACTACTGCTTTGCCAAGCAGCACGGCGGTGAGTTCATCCTGCGCATCGAAGACACCGACCAGCTGCGCTCCACGCGCGAGTCGGAGCAGCAAATCTTCGACGCCTTGCGTTGGCTCGGCATCGAATGGAACGAAGGTCCGGACGTGGGCGGCCCGCATGGCCCATACCGGCAGAGCGAGCGTGGCGATATCTACGCCAAATACGCCAAGGAACTGGTTGACGCCGGCCACGCCTTCTACTGCTTCTGCACCGCCGAAGAGCTGGAGCAGATGCGCGCCGAGCAGCAAGCTCGCGGCGAAACCCCACGCTATGACGGCCGCGCGCTGCTGTTGAGCGCCGAAGAAGTGCAGCGCCGCCTGGATGCTGGCGAGCCGCACGTGATCCGTATGAAGGTCCCGAGCGAAGGTATCTGCGTGGTGCCGGACATGCTGCGCGGCGATGTCGAAATCCCGTGGGACCGCATGGACATGCAGGTGCTGATGAAGAACGATGGCCTGCCGACGTACTTCCTGGCCAACGTGGTCGACGACCACCTGATGGGCATCACCCACGTGCTGCGTGGGGAAGAGTGGCTGCCGTCGGCACCCAAGCTGATCAAATTGTACGAGTACTTCGGCTGGGAGCAGCCCAAGCTGTGCTACATGCCGCTGCTGCGCAACCCGGACAAGTCCAAGCTGTCCAAGCGCAAGAACCCGACCTCGGTCACCTTCTACGAGCGCATGGGCTTCATGCCGGAAGCGATGCTCAACTACCTGGGCCGCATGGGCTGGTCGATGCCTGACGAGCGCGAGAAATTCTCGCTGGCCGAGATGGTCGAACATTTCGACCTGTCGCGTATCTCGCTGGGCGGCCCGATCTTCGACATCGAGAAGCTGTCCTGGCTCAATGGTCAGTGGCTGCGCGAGTTGCCGGTCGAAGAGTTTGCCACTCGTCTGCAGAAGTGGGCGTTCAACAGCGACTACATGATGAAGATCGCCCCGCATGTGCAGGGCCGGGTCGAGACTTTCAGCCAGGTTGCCCCGCTGGGCGGGTTCTTCTTCGAAGGTGCGCTGAAGCTGGATGCCAAGCTGTTCGAAAGCAAGAAACTGTCGGCCGACCAGGTGCGCCAGGTGATCCAGCTGATCCTGTGGAAGCTCGAAAGCCTGCGCCAGTGGGAAAAAGAGCGCATCACCGGTTGCATCCAGGCCGTGGTCGAGGCGTTGGAGTTGAAGCTGCGTGATGCCATGCCGCTGATGTTCGCCGCCATCACCGGCCAGGCCAGCTCGGTTTCGGTATTGGACGCCATGGAAATCCTCGGCCCCGACCTGACCCGCTACCGCCTGCGCCAGGCCCTGGACCTGCTGGGCGGTGTGTCTAAGAAAGAAAACAAAGAGTGGGAAAAGCTGCTGGCTTCCATCGCCTGATTCAGCTTTACCCCTAACCTGTAGGAGCGGGCTTGCCCGCGAATGCGATGGTAAATTCAACACCGCATTCGCGGGCAAGCCCGCTCCTGCAGGTTCAACTAAACCTCCAAGAACTGGGGCAGGGCGGTAAGTGATTGTTATCTGTGAAAATTTTTTTGAATATTTTGAAAAATTAGTTTGACAGCTTTGCAATCCGATCTTAATATGCGCCCCGTCCACAGCGATGAACGAAAACGAAACGCCAGGCACCCAGCCAGCGCTTCGGTTCAACGCGACATTGTGGGGCTATAGCTCAGCTGGGAGAGCGCCTGCATGGCATGCAGGAGGTCAGCGGTTCGATCCCGCTTAGCTCCACCAAATTCCGCTTAGCAGCCAAGGCTGATAAGCAAGACCGGGTCCAGCAACCGGGTCTTGAAGGTAAGAAGGTTCGTCCCCTTCGTCTAGTGGCCTAGGACACCGCCCTTTCACGGCGGTAACAGGGGTTCGAGTCCCCTAGGGGACGCCAGTTTTACACAAGCGATGTTTCACGATGTCGCTGGGCCGCGAGGCTATAAATCTGGGGCTATAGCTCAGCTGGGAGAGCGCCTGCATGGCATGCAGGAGGTCAGCGGTTCGATCCCGCTTAGCTCCACCAATTTTGCCGCGGTTCGCTTTGGCGGGCCGGCACGAAGGTTACGTCCCCTTCGTCTAGTGGCCTAGGACACCGCCCTTTCACGGCGGTAACAGGGGTTCGAGTCCCCTAGGGGACGCCACTTTTTCCTGCGTTTTGCAGGGCTTAAAAAGGCTCGTCGATTATTGATGAGCCTTTTGTTTCGGGGCTATAGCTCAGCTGGGAGAGCGCCTGCATGGCATGCAGGAGGTCAGCGGTTCGATCCCGCTTAGCTCCACCATTTCTGCCAGGGTTCACGCAAGTGGACCTTCGCGAAGGTTACGTCCCCTTCGTCTAGTGGCCTAGGACACCGCCCTTTCACGGCGGTAACAGGGGTTCGAGTCCCCTAGGGGACGCCACATTTACCCGCGTTTTGCGGGACTTTAAAGGCGGCGATTTTCAAGGTAGTTGTCGCGTGAGCGTGTCACGCTGCCTTTGATGTTTGCTGCAGTACCGCTTCCCGCTCCGGGTTCAGGCACACGATTGGTGCCAGCACCCAGTTCCTGATGTTGCCGCTCCAGCGCTCCGGGTGCCGTGCACGCGCCGCCTCGTACAGCTCGATACGCTTGCGCAGCAACTCTTCTGCCTGGCCAGTATGTCGCTGCGCCGGGGTCACGAACTTCAGGGCGCTGTGGCGATGTTCATGGTTGTACCAGGCCACGAAGCTGTTCACCCAGTTCCTGGCCTGCTCCAGCGTGTCGAAGGGCCGCTCCGGCCACAGCGGGCAGTACTTCGCCGTGCGGAACAAGGCCTCGGCATAGGCGTTGTCATTGCTCACCCGCGGGCGGCTGAACGAGGGCATCACACCCAGGTTCTGCATGGCCGCCAGCATGGTCGAGCCCTTCATCGCGCTGCCGTTGTCCGAGTGCAGTACCAGCGGCTGGCCTGCCCGCTGTTCACGTAGGCAGGCCTGGCGTAGCAGCTGGGCGGCCTGCTCGGCGCTTTCACTTTCATGCACCTCGTTGGCCACCAGCTTCCGGCTGTAGACGTCCTTGATCATGTACCAGTAGAAGTAACGGCCCTTGACCGTGGTCGGCAGCCAGGTGATGTCCCAGCACCACAGCTGGTTCGGGCCGTCGGCCACATGGGTCGTCAGCGCTCGTTTCACCGGTGGGCGGCTACGGCCGCGCGGATGCTGCTGTTCGGCGTCCTTCAGCAACCGGTAAAAGGTCGACTCCGAGGCCAGCCAGGTGCCCTGATCGGCCAGCCGCGCCACGATCTGCTGCGGCGGCAGGCTGGCAAACTCGGGCTGGTTGGCGACCTCCAGCACGCGGCAGCGCTCTTGCGGGGTCAGCTTGTTGGCCGGCTCAGCTCGCTGTGCCGAAGGACGCCGATCCTCCGGGCAGTGCTGCCAGCGCTGCAGGCTGCGCAGCGACAGGCCCAGTTCGGCGCAGGCCTGCGCCCGCCGCGCTCCCGCCGCCACGGCGCCCTCGATCAACTGCAGCGTTTCACGGCGATCCGGGGCGCTGATCATTCGTCCTCGTCCTTCCCCCAGAGCGCCTCGGCTTTTTTTCGCAACACCAGCAGAGCTGCGGTTTCTGCCAGCGCCGCATCCTTGCGCCGCAGTTCACGCTCCAGCTGCTTGATGCGCTTCTTCGCGGCCTTTTCCTCTTCGCGTTCGCGCCGGGTCTTGCTCGGCTGAGCCAGGCTGTTGGCCTGCTCGCAGGCTTCGCGCCAGGCGTTGATCTGCTCGACATACAGGCCTTTGCGCCGGCAGTACTCCGCCAGCTCAGCCGCATTGAGGCTGGCGCTTTCCAGCACCACCCGAAACTTGTCCTGGCTCGACCACTGGTCGGCCTGCTGTCCATCTGCCGGCACCACTGCTCCCGCTGCTCTGGCCTGTTTGCGCCAAGCATACAGGGTGGCATCAGTAATGCCTGTCGCTTCCACCAGCTCCGGCACCGTCCGGTTCAAGGGCGGCATCATCTGCCGCACCACCCACTCCCGATGCTCTATCGAATAACGCGCCACACGGCTCTCACTTCCGCCCACCGACCAAGACTCATCGAATCAACTCACACGACAACTATCCTGACGCGGCGGGAAGGCTCATTCGCTTATTGAATGGGCCTTTTGTTTTTCTCCCCTCTCCCAAAAACCACTACCGACCGACGGTTGAATATTTTGCTTGCAAAAAAATATGATGAGAATAATATTTCGATCATCATATTTTGCATGGTGAGTGCCCTGATGAGCGACAAGAAGAGCAGAACCCGTGAACGCATTCTGGAAGCTGCGCGCAGTGCGCTGATCCAGCATGGCCCGGCGGAGCCCAGCGTCAGTCAGGTGATGGGCGCGGCAGGCCTGACCGTCGGCGGCTTCTATGCCCACTTCGACAGCAAAGACGAGCTGATGCTCGAAGCATTCCGCCAGCTGTTGGGCGAGCGCCGCGCCTTGCTCGCCCAGATCGACCCCAATCTCGATGGTGCCGGGCGGCGTGCGCTGGCCGGGGCCTTCTACCTGTCGCGCAAGCACCGGGACGCCGAAGTGCACGCGTGCCCGTTGCCTAACTCACTGGGCGAAATGCAGCGCCTGCCGGAGGTTTTCCGTGAGGTGCTGGCCGAGCACATCGAATTGATGACCGCCGCAATGGTTGACCGCCCTGAGGATGCCGACAAGGCGCTGGCCGACCTGGCGCTGATGGTCGGTGGCCTGGCGCTGGCGCGGGCCTTGGGTACCAGTGACCTGTCTGACCGTATTCTGCGCGCCGCCAAATCGGCGGTGCTTTAACCCTGGAGCATGGCGATGACCACCCTGAGCTGGATTCGTGGTGTCAATGGCACCCTGGGCCGCCTGGCCCCTGAGCATGTCGCGGGCAAGATGCGTCGTGCCTTCATGACCCCGCGCAACCTGCCGCCGCGGGACTGGGAGCTGCCCATGCTGGCCAGCGCCGAGCGCATTACCCTGCGCTTCGGCCTGTCGGCCTTGCGTTGGGGCCAGGGGCCGACCGTGCTGCTGATGCATGGCTGGGAAGGGCGCCCGACCCAGTTTGCCGCCTTGATCGAAACCCTGGTCCAGGCCGGGCACACGGTAGTGTCGCTGGAGGGGCCGGGGCATGGGCGTTCGCCTGGCGAGCAGGCCAATGTGGTGCTGTTTGCCCGAGCGCTGCTTGAGGCTGCCGCCGAGTTACCGCCACTGCGTGCGGTCATTGGCCATTCCATGGGGGGGGCCAGTGTGTTGCTGGCCCTGCAGATGGGGTTGCGCACAGAATCGGCGGTAAGCATTGCGGCCCCGGCGCGGCTGCTAGGCGTGTTGCGAGGTTTTGCCCATCATCTGGGGTTGCCGGCGCGGGCACGGGCGGCGTTCATTCGCCAGATTGAGCGGGATGTGGGCATGCAGATCGCGCGGCTGGATGTGACCGGTTACCAGCTGGAATTGCCGGGGTTGGTGGTGCATGCCGCCGATGATGCCTTGGTGGCTCCCGATGAAGCCCATGTAATCCATAAGGCCTGGTTCGATAGCCGCCTGATGCTGCTGGAAGAGGGCGGCCACCAGCGGGTGCTGGCTGACCCGCGTCTGGGTGAAGCCGTGCTCGAATTGCTGGCCCGCGCAGCCGCACCGGCGCGGCAAAGCGCCTGATTGGCAGGCTGCCCCTGTCGTTGCAGGAGTGGCCGTGTCAGGGCGGTAGGGCTGGACATTCTTCTGCAGGTCGCTGCTAAATTCACTTTTTGCGCCAAGGAAGCGAACATGAGCTGGGACCTGGCAACACCCTTCGTCATCGACCTGCGCGTCGGCAGCGAGGATATCGACGGCCTCGGCCACGCCAACAATGCAGTCTATGTCACCTGGCTGGAGCGCTGCGCGTGGCGCCACTCCCAGCGCCTGGGCCTGGACCTGGCCGAGTATCGGCGCCTGGACCGGGCGATGGCCGTGGTGCGTCACGAAATTGATTATCTGGCTGCCGCCTACGAGGACGACGAGCTGCAACTGGCCACCTGGATCATCGATTGGGACCAGCGGCTGCGCATGACCCGGCGCTTCCAGCTCAAGCGCCCACGTGACGGTGTAACCCTGCTGCGCGCGCAAACCACCTTTGCCTGCATCGAGTTGTCCAGCGGTAAACCCAAGCGTATGCCGGCGGAATTCATCGAGGGTTACGGTCCGGCGCTGATCGGCGCCTGAATCGCCGGCAATTTTTGTTAGACTGCCGGCTTTTTACCCCGAGACCCCAACATGCAAATTGCCCTGGCCCCCATGGAGGGGCTGGTCGACAACATCCTGCGCGACGTGCTGACGCGCGTGGGCGGTATCGACTGGTGCGTCACCGAGTTCATTCGCGTGTGCGACCGCCTGCTGCCGCCTTCTTCGTTCGACAAGCTGGCGCCCGAATTACGCCAGGGCGCGCGCACGGCTGCCGGGGTGCCCATGCGCGTGCAGTTGCTGGGTTCGGACCCGGTGTGCCTGGCGGAGAACGCCGCGCTGGCTTGTGAATTGGGGGCGCCGGTGATCGACCTGAACTTCGGTTGCCCGGCCAAGACCGTGAACAAGTCACGCGGTGGTGCCGTGCTGCTCAAGGAGCCGGAGTTGCTGCATGCCATCGTGCGTGAAGTACGCCGTGCGGTTCCGGCAAATATCCCGGTCACGTCGAAGATGCGGCTGGGCTTCGACAGCCCTGATGGGGCGCTGGAGTGCGCCACGGCGCTGGCCGAAGGCGGTTCTGCGCACCTGGTGGTGCACGCACGGACCAAGGTCGAGGGCTACAAGCCACCCGCGCATTGGGAGTGGGTGGCGCGGGTACAGGATGTGGTCAAGGTGCCGGTGTTCGCCAATGGCGAGATCTGGACCGTCGACGACTGGCGGCGTTGCCGTGAAGTCAGTGGGGCCGAAGATATCATGCTGGGCCGTGGGCTGGTGTCGCGCCCAGACCTGGGCCTGCAGATAGCCGCCGCGCGTGAGGGGCGCGACTATCAGCCGATGAGCTGGGATGACCTGCTGCCGTTGTTGCGCGAGTTCTGGCGCCAGGCCCAGAACAAGTTGTCGCCGCGCTATGCGCCAGGGCGGATGAAGCAGTGGCTGGCGATGTTGACCCGCAGTTACCCCGAAGCGGTGGTGTTGTTTGCCGAGTTGCGTCGGGAGGATGATTGCGCGCGGATCAGCCGTTTGCTTGGGGTTGAGCCTCAAGCTCTGGAAGCATGTGTTGCCTGAGTCGGCTGCTTCGCGGGGTTGCCGACGAAGCAGCCACCAGATCCCGTGCAAGAAATCAGATTTTTTCTGCTTGCCCCTTGAAAGCATTTCCCTCGGCCATATCTCTTGAGTACGCGATGCCGAAGTCGGGTCGCGTAATGACTTACTTGCTGATTCTCAGGAGTTTATGACCATGACCACCGCTTTCTCTCTCGCTCCACTGTTCCGCCATTCCGTTGGTTTCGACCGTTTCAACGACCTGTTCGAGTCCGCGGCGCGTAATGAGGCCGGTAGCAGCTACCCGCCCTACAACGTGGAAAAGCATGGTGATGACCACTACCGCATCGTGGTTGCCGCAGCCGGATTCCAGGAGCAGGACCTCGACCTGCAGGTTGAAAAAGGTGTCCTGACCGTAACCGGTGGCAAGCGCGAAAATGGCGCCACTGAGGTGACCTACCTGCACCAAGGTATCGCGCAACGCGCCTTCAAGCTGTCGTTCCGCCTGGCCGACCATATCGAAGTCAAGGCCGCCGGCCTGGCCAATGGCCTGCTCAGCATCGACCTGCTGCGCATCGTGCCTGAAGAAGCCAAGGCCAAGCGCATCCCGATCAATGGCGACAAGCCAGCGCTGAACTGAAGGCGCAGATGTGAAGAAGGGCACCCTCGGGTGCCCTTCTTGCGTTTACACGCCGGCTCAATAATCTGCGGGCGCCTCCAGTAGCATCTGCCGAAACTCCGGCAACGGCAGCGGCCGGCTGTGCAGGTAGCCCTGGTACAGGTGGCAGCCCAGCCGTTCGAGAAACTCCAGCTGTTCGGTCAGCTCCACCCCTTCGGCAATCACCGCCAGGTCCAGGCTGCGGGCCATGGCGACGATGGCGCGGACGATTTCGGCGTCGTTGGGGTCGATCGGTGCATCGCGCACGAAGGTCTGGTCGATCTTCAACGCATCCACCGGCAAGCGCTTGAGGTAGGTCAGCGAGGAATAGCCGGTGCCAAAGTCATCCATGGCAAAACTCACCCCGTAGCGCTTCAGTTCGCGCATCTTGCTGATGGTGTCTTCCAGATTCTGGATGACAATGCCTTCGGTGATTTCCAGTTTCAGCATATGCCGCGGCAGGCGATAGTCGTCCAGGCTGCGCAGCACCCGGCCGACAAAGTCGTTCTGGCGGAACTGCCTGGGGCTGATGTTCACGCACAGGCTGAAGTCATCGGCGTCGATCAGCCCGTCGGTCAGCATGCGGGCGCAGGCGTCGCAGGCTTCGTCGAGAATCCAGCTGCCAACTTCAAGGATCAGGCCGCTTTCTTCCAGCACCTGAATGAACTGTGCGGGCGGTTGCTGGCCCAGTTGAGGGTGGTGCCAGCGCAGCAGCACTTCGGCGCCGACAATGCGGTTGTCGCGGGCATCCACCTGCGGCTGGAAGTGCAGCGCCAGTTCGCCACGGGCCAATGCCAGGCGCAGGTCGTTTTCCATGCGCAAGCGCTCGCTGGCGGCCTTCTGCATGGTGGTGTGGAACAGTTGGGTGGTGTTGCGTCCCGAGTCCTTGGCCCGGTACAGGGCGATATCGGCACGCTTGAGCAGGTCGGCCGGCGTGGCGCCGTGGTCGGGGATCAGTGCCACGCCGATGCTGGGTGTCACCTGCAGGCGCTGGCCATCCAGCGACATCGGCTCGGCCAGCAGTTCGCGCAGGGTGTCGGCCAGCTCGCGCACCTTCTCTTCCACCAGTTCGCGGCTGCCTTCCAGGCCGCTGAGCAGCACCACGAATTCGTCGCCACCCAGCCGCGCCACGGTGTCTTCCAGGCGCACGCTGGCCTCCAGTCGGGCGGTGATGATCTTCAGCACGGTGTCGCCCACCGGGTGGCCCAGCGAATCGTTGATGTGCTTGAAGTGGTCGAGGTCGAGGAACAGCAGGGCGCCGCGCAGGTTATGGCGCTTGAGCAGGGCGATCTGCTGGCTCAGGCGGTCCATCAGCAGGGCACGGTTTGGCAGGTTGGTCAGCGGGTCGTGGTAGGCCAGGTGGCGTATCTGTGCCTGGGCGTTCTTCAGCTGGCTGACGTCGCGGGCGTTCAGCAGCAGGCAGTCCACTTCATTGAGGGTTATCGGTTCCACCGAAACCTCAACGGTGAGGATATCGCCTCGTTTGTTGCGCCCGAGCATCTCGCGGTGGTGCACCCGGCCACGCTCGCGCAGTTCGGCCAGCAGTGCGCTGCGCTGCTTGTCGTCGGCCCAGATGCCGATCTCGTACACCGTGTGGCCCACCACTTCGGCTGCGCTGTAACCGGTCAGGCGGCAGAAGCCGTCATTGATTTCCAGGTAGCGGCCGCTGTGGCGTTCGGTGATGGTGATGGCGTCGGGGCTGGAGTGGAAGGCCTTGGCGAACTTTTCTTCGCTGGACTTGAGCGCGGCCTCGGCACGTTGCTGCTGGGTAATGTCGCGCAGGGTGGTAACGCTGCAGGGCTGGTCGTCGACGGTGATCAGGCGGCTGGAAATCACGCAGGTCAGGGGCGCGCCATTGCGGTGATTGACCACCACGGCAACGTTGCTCAGGGCCTGCTCGCGGATCACTCGCTCGATACGTTGCGCGCGCTCGATGGACTCGGCCCACAGGCCGATCTCTTCTGCAGTGCGGCCAAGTACCTGTTCGCCGTTCCAGCCGAAGGTCTGGGTGAATGCCGGGTTGATCTCGATGAACTGGCCCGTGTCCTGGCGGGTGACGCAGATCGGGTCGGGGCTGACCTGGAACAGGCTGGCAAACTTCTCCTCCGAGGCGCTAAGGCGCTGCTCGCGTTCCACCTGGTCGGTAATGTCGAGCAGGGTGCCTGCCATGCGCAGCGGGTTGCCCTGCTCGTCGCGGTACAGCCGCGCGCGGCTTTCGATGTAGCGTGAAATGCCGCTTTCCAGCTGCACCCGGTAGGTAATCTGGTAATTGCCCGCAGGCCCTTCGCGCAGGCTGCGGTAGGCCTGGCGCATCGAATTGCGTTCCTGCTCCGGTACCCCTTCGAAAAACGCATCGAACGATTCATGAAAGGGGATCGGCGGTAGGCCGTGCAGCTGCGCGGCGCGGGCCGAGCCGTAGAGCATGCCGCTGGGGATGTGCCAGTCCCAGGTGCCCAGCTGCGCCGAGTCCAGGGCCAGGTCCAGGCGCTCCTGGCTGTCTTTCAGGGCCTGCTCGGCGCGCTTGCGTTCGGTGGTGTCGACGAAGGTACTGATCAGGAAGGTCACGCCCTCCAGCTCGATACCCTGGGTGCAGAGGATGCCGTCATGCACTTTGCCGCTGGTGGCGCGGAACTGCACCTCCATGATCAGCGGGCCGCCGTTGGCGCGGGTGGATTCCATGACCTGGTGGCGCTGTTCGGGGTTGACCCACAGGCCCAACTCCAGGCTGGTCTTGCCGATCACCTGGCTGCCGGGCCAGCCGAACATGTCCTCGAAATGCTGGTTCACTTCGAAAATCATGCCGTCGTGCCGACGGGTCAGCAAAATAGCGTTGGGGCTGAGGTGGAACAGCGTGGCGAAGCGCTTTTCCGAATTGATCAGCGCCGTTTCCCGTTCGCGCTGGCGGGTGATTTCGCGGATCACCCCGATCATCTGCGGCCGGCCCTGCGGGTCGTGGGTCAGGCTGCCGTTGATCTCAAGCCAGTGCAGGCTACCGTCCGGCCAGCGGATACGGTGGCGCATGGCCTGCTCCACGGGCTCGCCGTTGAACACCGCCTGGAACACCTGGCGGGTGCGGGCGCGATCCTCCTCGGGCAGCAGGTCCAGGTAATCGATATCGGCGGGCAGTGGCCGCTGCGGATCGAAGCCGAACAGGGCTTGGGTGCCCCGCGACCAGCTGACCCTGCCGCTTTCGATGTCCCACAGCCAGGCGCCCAGGCGCGCGCCGTTGAGCGCGGCCAGCAGTTGTGGCGCGTTCTGCCAGGCCTGCTCGGACTCCTGGGGATCAGCCGCAGGTATTCGCGGCAGGCGCAAAAAGCGGTTTGCTGATTTGGGCATCGGTACCAGACCTTTGGCGTATGACGCGTCCTTGGAATCGGAAATACCTGGCTGACGGCCGGTCAGGCGGGCCCTGCGTGGCTGTCGAGCAGGGCCATGAATGCCCTGGCCGCGTTCGATAGCGTACGCTCCGTGTGCAAGATGTAGCCTAGCTGGCGCGACAGCTGTATGCCGGGCAAAGCGATGGGTGCAACCTGTTCGTCGAGCATGGTGCGTGGCAGCACGCTCCAGGCCAGGCCGATCGACACCATCATCTTGATGGTTTCCAGGTAATTGGTACTCATGGCGATGTTTGGCGTCAGGCCCTGGCTTTCGAACAGGCGCTGGACAATATGGTGGGTAAAGGTATTGCCGCCGGGGAATACCGCTGGGTGGCGGGCGACGTCAGCCAGGCTGACCGCCTGGTTGCTGGCCAGTGGGTGCTCGGGGGCGGCGACGAAGTCCAGGGCGTCGTCCCACACCGGCACGGCCTTGACCAGGTGATGCGGTTCGGGCGCGAGGGTGATCACGGCAATTTCGGCGCGGCCATGCAGAATCTCGTCGTAGGCCTGTTCCGAATCCATGAACTGAATATCCAGCGCCACCGCCGGGTATTGACGGGTGAACGCCCGTAGCAGCGGGGGCAGGCGGTGCAGGCCGATGTGATGGCTGGTGGCCAGGGTCAGGCGACCGCTCACGGCCCCGGTCAGATTGGTCAGCGCCCGTCGGGTATCATCAAGGACGTTGAGGATCTGGTAGGCCCGTGGCAGCAGGGCGCGCCCGGCTTCGGTCAGGGTGACTTCGCGGCCCAGGCGGTCGAACAGGCGCACGTCCAACTGCTGTTCCAGGCCGGCGATGCGTTTGCTGATGGCCGGCTGGGTCAGGAACAGGCGTTCAGCCGCGCCGGAAAAGCTGCCGGTTTCGGCTATGGCGATAAAGGCACTGAGGTTGGCCAGGTCCATGGTTTTGTATTCCTTTGGGTTATCCAAAGCATAAAAATTATGAATTTGAGTTATTCAATCTAACCCCCTAGCATCGTCCGTACAAGCCAAGGGGTCTTTGGCATAGAAAGACGCTGATGAGGAACAGTCTGATGGCTGGCAAAACGCTCTACGACAAACTCTGGGAAGCCCATGAGGTCAAGCGCCGTGATGACGGCTCGTCCTTGATCTACATCGACCGCCACATCATCCACGAAGTGACGTCGCCCCAGGCCTTCGAAGGCCTGCGCCTGGCCAACCGCAAACCGTGGCGCATCGACACCAACATCGCCACGCCCGACCATAACGTGCCGACCACGCCAGAGCGCAAGGGCGGTATCGAGGCCATCGTCGACCAGGTGTCGCGCCTGCAGGTGCAGACCCTCGACGAGAACTGTGACGAATACGGCATCGTCGAATTCAAGATGAATGACGAGCGCCAAGGTATTGTCCATGTCATCAGCCCGGAGCAGGGTGCCACCTTGCCGGGCATGACCGTGGTCTGCGGTGACTCGCACACTTCCACCCACGGCGCCTTCGGTGCCTTGGCCCATGGCATCGGCACCTCCGAGGTCGAGCACGTGCTCGCCACCCAGTGCCTGGTCGCCAAGAAGATGAAGAACATGCTGGTGCGCGTGGAAGGCCAATTGCCAGCCGGCGTTACCGCCAAGGACATCGTGCTGGCCGTGATCGGCAAGATCGGCACGGCCGGTGGCAACGGCCACGCCATGGAGTTCGCTGGCAGCGCCATCCGCGAACTGTCGATGGAAGGCCGCATGACCATCTGCAACATGTCCATCGAAGCCGGTGCCCGTGTGGGCCTGGTGGCGACCGACGCCACTACCGTTGCCTACGTCGAAGGCCGCCCGTACGCGCCGAAAGGCGAGCAATGGAAGCAAGCGGTCGAATCGTGGAAAGACCTGGTGTCGGATGAAGACGCCGTGTTCGACACCGTGGTCGAGCTGGATGCCAGCCAGATCAAGCCACAGGTCAGCTGGGGCACTTCGCCCGAGATGGTCCTGGCCGTCGACCAGCGCGTACCGGACCCGGCTGCCGAAGCCGACCTGGTCAAGCGTGGTTCGATCGAGCGTGCGTTGAAGTACATGGGCTTGATCGCCAACCAGGCGATCACCGATATCAAACTGGACCGCGTGTTCATCGGCTCGTGCACCAATTCGCGTATCGAAGACCTGCGCGCCGCGGCGGAAATCGCCAAGGGCCGCAAGGTGGCCGCCAGCGTCAAGCAAGCCATCGTCGTACCGGGCTCGGGCCTGGTCAAAGCCCAGGCCGAGCGTGAAGGCCTGGACAAGATCTTCCTCGAAGCCGGTTTCGAATGGCGTGAACCGGGCTGCTCGATGTGCCTGGCGATGAACCCGGACCGCCTGGAGAGCGGCGAGCATTGCGCGTCCACCTCCAACCGCAACTTCGAAGGCCGCCAGGGCGCCGGTGGTCGTACCCACCTGGTCAGCCCGGCCATGGCCGCCGCTGCTGCGGTAGCCGGCCATTTCATCGATGTCCGCGAGTTGATCCAAGGGAGCGCAGCATGAAAGCCTTTACCCAGCACACTGGCCTCGTCGCGCCGTTGGACCGTGCCAACGTCGACACCGACCAGATCATCCCCAAGCAGTTCTTGAAGTCGATCAAGCGCACCGGCTTTGGCCCGAACCTGTTCGACGAGTGGCGTTACCTGGACGTGGGCCAGCCCTACCAGGACAACAGCAAGCGCCCGGTCAACCAGGAGTTTGTGCTCAACCACGCGCGCTACCAGGGTGCCAGCGTGTTGCTGGCGCGGGAGAACTTCGGTTGCGGCTCCAGCCGCGAGCACGCCCCGTGGGCGCTGGACGAGTATGGCTTCCGTAGCATCATCGCGCCGAGCTTTGCCGATATCTTCTTCAACAACAGCTTCAAGAACGGCTTGCTGCCAATCATCCTCAGCGATGAGGAAGTGGACGAGCTGTTCAAGCAGGTCGAAGCCAACCCCGGCTACCAACTGACCATCGACTTGCAGGCCCAGGCAGTGACTCGCCCGGATGGCAAGGTACTGCACTTCGAGATCGACGCGTTCCGCAAGCACTGCCTGCTCAACGGCCTGGACGATATCGGCCTGACCTTGCAGGACAGCGATGCGATCAAGGCCTTCGAAGGCAAGCACCGCGCCGGGCAGCCTTGGCTGTTCCGTGATGCCTGAGTGATATAGCAGTGAGTGCTGGCCTTGCGGGAGCGGGGTTGTCCCGCGATGAGGCCGGCACTGGTGATGACAATCGAAAGGAATGCTCCCATGACCAGCACCACCCACACCGACGTGGTCCAACGCCAGTTCGGCGAACAGGCCAACGCCTACCTCAGCAGCGCCGTGCACGCCCAGGGCAGTGAGTTTGCCCTGCTGCAAGCCGAGCTGGCAGGGCAGGCCCATGCTCGCGTGCTGGACCTGGGCTGCGGTGCCGGTCATGTCAGCTTCCACGTCGCCCCGCTGGTCGCCGAGGTGGTCGCCTACGACCTCTCGCAATCCATGCTCGACGTGGTCGCCAGCGCCGCTGCCGAGCGCGGCCTGGCCAATATCGCCACCGAGCGCGGCGCCGCCGAACGCCTGCCGTTCGCCGATGCCTCGTTCGACTTCGTCTTCAGCCGCTACTCGGCCCATCACTGGAGCGACCTGGGCCTGGCCCTGCGCGAAGTGCGCCGGGTGCTCAAGCCGGGTGGCGTGGCGGCGTTCATCGACGTGATGTCGCCGGGCAGCCCGTTGCTCGACACCTACCTGCAAACGGTCGAAGTGTTGCGCGACACCAGCCATGTGCGCGACTACTCCGCCGCCGAATGGCAGCGCCAGGTCAGCGAAGCCGGCCTGCATGTGCGCAGCCACACCCGTCAGCCGCTGCGCCTGGAGTGGAACACCTGGGTAGAGCGCATGCGCACCCCAGAACCGATGCGAGTGGCCATCCGCCAATTGCAGCAAGCCATGGGCGAAGAAGTACGGCAGTATTACCAAATCGAGGCCGATGGCTCGTTCAGCACCGATGTGCTGGTGCTGTGGGCCGAGCGTTAAGCACTTTTCGGTGGGGCCCGTTTGGCCGCACCGCGTGAATGGATAGAGGAAAGCATGAGCAAGCAGATTCTGATTCTCCCAGGTGACGGTATCGGCCCGGAAATCATGGCCGAAGCGGTCAAGGTGCTGGAGCTGGCCAACGACAAGTTCCAGCTCGGTTTCAGCCTGGCGCACGACGTGATCGGCGGTGCCGCCATCGACAAGCACGGCGTGCCACTGGCCGACGAAACCCTGGAGCGTGCGCGCCAGGCCGATGCCGTGCTGCTGGGCGCCGTGGGTGGCCCGAAGTGGGACAAGATCGAGCGAGACATTCGCCCGGAGCGCGGCCTGCTGAAAATCCGTTCGCAACTGGGCCTGTTCGCCAACCTGCGCCCGGCCATCCTCTACCCGCAACTGGCCGATGCCTCGTCGCTGAAGCCGGAAATCGTTTCGGGCCTGGACATCCTCATCGTTCGTGAGCTGACCGGTGGTATCTACTTCGGTGCCCCGCGTGGCCAGCGCGAGCTGGAAGGCGGCGAGCGCCAGGCCTACGACACCCTGCCTTACAGCGAGAGCGAAGTGCGCCGCATTGCCCGTGTCGGCTTCGACATGGCCCGCGTGCGCGGCAAGAAGCTGTGCTCGGTGGACAAGGCCAACGTCCTGGCCTCCAGCCAGCTGTGGCGTGAAGTGGTCGAAGACGTGGCCAAGGACTACCCGGATGTGGAACTGAGCCACATGTACGTCGACAACGCGGCCATGCAGCTCGTTCGTGCCCCCAAACAGTTCGACGTGATGGTGACCGACAACATGTTCGGTGACATTCTGTCGGATGAAGCTTCCATGCTGACCGGTTCCATCGGCATGCTGCCTTCGGCGTCGTTGGATGCCGACAACAAGGGCATGTACGAGCCGTGCCACGGCTCGGCGCCGGACATCGCAGGCCTTGGCATCGCCAACCCGCTGGCGACCATCCTGTCGGTGTCGATGATGCTGCGTTACAGCTTCAATCAGTCGGCTGCCGCCGAGGCGATCGAGAAGGCCGTGAGCCTGGTTCTGGACCAGGGCCTGCGCACCGGCGACATCTTCTCCGAAGGCTGCCGCAAAGTTGGTACGCAGGAAATGGGCGACGCAGTAGTCGCAGCGCTGCGGAATCTGTAATCTCTCTGGCCCGCCACCCAAAATTCCCGGTGGCGGCCCACTTTTAGCAAAGGTGTAGTTGCGATGAAACGTGTAGGTCTGATCGGTTGGCGCGGTATGGTCGGTTCCGTGCTCATGCAGCGGATGCTGGAGGAGCAGGACTTCGACCTTATCGAGCCGGTGTTCTTCACTACCTCCAATGTTGGCGGCCAGGGCCCGAACGTGGGCAAGGATACAGCGCCACTGAAGGACGCTTATTCGATTGAAGAACTCAAGACCCTCGACGTGATCCTGACCTGCCAGGGCGGCGACTACACCAACGAGGTCTTCCCCAAGCTGCGTGAAGCCGGCTGGCAGGGGTACTGGATCGACGCCGCTTCGTCCCTGCGTATGCAGGATGACGCCGTGATCGTTCTCGACCCGGTCAACCGCAAGGTCATCGACCAGCAGCTGGACGCCGGTACCAAGAACTACATCGGCGGCAACTGCACCGTCAGCCTGATGCTGATGGGCCTGGGCGGCCTGTTCGAAGCCGGGCTGGTCGAGTGGATGAGCGCCATGACCTACCAGGCGGCCTCGGGTGCCGGCGCGCAGAACATGCGCGAGCTGATCAAGCAGATGGGCGCCACCCATGCCGCCGTTGCCGAAGACCTGGCCAACCCGGCCAGCGCCATCCTCGACATCGACCGCAAGGTTGCCGAGGCCATGCGCAGCGAAGCGTTCCCGACCGAAAACTTCGGCGTGCCGCTGGCTGGCAGCCTGATCCCGTGGATCGACAAGGAACTACCGAACGGCCAGAGCCGCGAAGAGTGGAAGGCACAGGCCGAGACCAACAAAATCCTCGGCCGTTTCAAGAGCCCGATCCCGGTCGATGGCATCTGCGTGCGAATCGGCGCCATGCGTTGCCACAGCCAGGCGCTGACCATCAAATTGAACAAAGACGTGCCGATCGCCGACATCGAAGGCATGATCAGCCAGCACAACCCATGGGTGAAGCTGGTGCCTAACCAGCGTGAAATCAGCATGCAGGAACTGACCCCAACCAAGGTCACCGGCACCCTGAACATCCCGGTTGGCCGCCTGCGCAAGCTGAACATGGGTTCGCAGTACCTGGGCGCGTTCACCGTGGGTGACCAGCTGCTGTGGGGCGCCGCCGAACCGCTGCGCCGCATGCTGCGGATTCTGCTGGAGCGTTGATCGCTCTGCTTTGACTAAAAACCCGCGCTGGTGACAGCGCGGGTTTTTTATTACCAGCATGCGGCGCGGCTCCTACAAAAATCGCCTTCTGCCAGGCTTTTTTTGTTTTGTAACAGCGGCGTCCTGGAGTGGCAAAATGCCTGGCTTAACGAGAAATATTCTCATTATAATCGGCCTCCCCAGTTTGCCTGAGCATAGGAAAGTGCTGACGTGCTGGAACAACTCTTCAACGAACATGCCACCGCCTTGCACCGCTACCTGCTGCGCAAGAACTGCACGCCCAGCCTGGCAGCGGACATCGTCCAGGAAACGTTCCTGCGCCTGGCACAGATGGATGGAGTAGAGCGGCTGCTCGCGACCCCGGCCTACCTGTTCCGCGTTGCCCACAACCTGATGATCGACCATCATCGGCGCTATGGCAGCAAGCGCTACGAGGCCGAGCCGGCCAGTATCTTCGACGGCCTGATCGATGAAGCCAGTTCGCCAGAGGACCAGGCCCTGGGCGCATTAGAGCTTGAGCGCCTGCACGCAACCCTGGAGTTGCTGCCCGAGCGCACCCGCAACGTGTTCCTGCTGTGCCGGGTGGAGGGCATGACGCACAAAGAGGCTGCCGAGTATTTACGAATTTCCACAAGTTCCGTACAAAAACACCTGGCCAGTGCCCTGGCCAGGATCGGCCGAGGGCTTGAGCCTGATCACTAGACCAGGCGCTGACCTGGCCGGGCTACCAGAAAAACACCAACAGGCAGCAAACATCGCACCGTGAACCCCTCAGAACCTGTTGACCCGATCGAGCGCAAGGCCGCCGATTGGGTCATGAAACACCGCCAAGGTCGCCTCGGTCCCGCCGAGCAAGCGGCCTATCGGCGTTGGCTGGAAGCCGACCCCCGGCATGCTGCCGTCGCCCAGCGCTTCGACCGCGCCTGGCAAGCCAGTGCGGCGCTGCGTCAGGGGTATGTGCGGCCACCGCGTCCAGCTCGCGCCGCCGGGCCGCAGGGCTGGCTACAGGCTATATGGCAACGGCCATGGGCCAGTGGTGGCGTACTCAGCGGATTCGCGATGGCCTGTTGGTTGTGGCTGGCACCGCCATTCTGGGTGCAGGGCCTGGGCGCCGACTACCAGACCGGCTATGGCGAAGTGCGCCATGTCACATTGGGCGATGGTAGCCAGCTTGTGCTGGGCAGCCGCAGTATTCTCAGCATCGCGTATGACGGCCAGCGACGTATGGTGCGCCTCAAGCACGGCGAGGCAGTCTTCAGCCCTTCACCCGTTGGCGAAGCGGAGCCACGACCCTTCACTGTCAGCACGCCAGGGGCAACCATCACCGCTCGTGGCACTCGTTATCTGGTCGCGGTCGACAGGGATGACCGCTCTGGCTGGGTGGGCGTGCTGCAGCACAGCGTTGAAATCAACCTGGTTTCCCATGGCCTGGACGATGTTTCGGCATCTGCCGTGCTGCAGCAAGGCGACAGTCTGTATTTCGGCCCACATGCCGGGCTCAAGCCACTGGAGCAATCCCCGGAGGAACTGGCCAGCTGGCAGGAGGGCAGGGTGGTGCTGCGCCAGCAGACCCTGGCCCAGGCAGTCGAGCAGTTAGGCCGTTATCGCGCAGGGTTGACGCTGGTGCGCGGCGATGCGCTGCGGCGCCTGCCGGTGAATGCCGTGGCACGGGTCGACCACGTCGATGACTCCCTGAGGCAGTTGGCCAGGCAGGCACATGCCCGGGTGCTGGAGCTTCCAGGTCTAATGCTGATTTACTGATCTAAAAAAACCATTTAATAGATCATATCGCTCTACTGTGTTTTCCAGCTTCGCACGTTAATGAATGCAAATAACTCTTATTTGTCTTTAGCTAGGGTGCTTGGAAACGATGTCAAAGGGAGCTTCAGGGCGTCTTGCCCCCCAACGTGGAACGCTGAGCCTGGGGATTCAGCTGGCACTGTTGGCCTGCTGCGGCGCCACGCCGGTACTGCCTGCCATGGCCGCCACCGACCCGGCTGGCGACGCACGCAGCCAGGCCGGCCAGTACCATCAATTCGATGTGAAGGGCGGGGCACTTGAAGATGCCATGTTGCAGCTGGCACGCCAGGCGGGCGCCGAGCTTTACCTGACCGGCGAGGCCTTCAATGGCCTGTACGCCAACCCGGTACAGGGCCGTTTCTCTCTGGAAGGTGCGCTCAAGCAATTGCTGAGTGGTTTGCCGATCAGCTTCAGCCTGAGTGGCGGGCCCGACCGCCCGGTGATCCACCTGCAATCGGCCACCAGCGCTGGCACCGATGACCTTCACCCGACCTACGTGTACGGCCAGCGTGACGGCCGCTCGCGGGACGAGAAGGGCTACAGCGACATCTACGACCAGGACATTTCCACCGTCTACGCCGGCAAGGAGCAGATCGAGCGCTACAAGGGCGCCGCCCCCGCCGACGTGTTCAAGGGCATGCTCAACGTCTACAGCGGCGACGCCCGCAACAGCGGTGCGCTGGACCCGAACGTACGTGGCATCCAGGGCCCTGGGCGGGTGCCGCTGACCATCGACGGCACCGAGCAGGCGCTGACCGTGTACCGCGGCTACATGGGGGCCAACAACCGCAACTACATCGACCCCAACCTGATCGGTTCGATCAAGGTAATCAAGGGGCCGAACCTGGAGCGCAATGTCTACAGCGGTGTCGGCGGCGCGGTGGTGGCCAATACCCTGAGCGTCGATGACATCCTCAAGGAGGGCGAAGCATTCGGCGGCGAGTTCAAGATCGAGGGCAGCAACAATTCGGTATCCCCGAAGCTGCCCACACTGATGACCGGGCAGATGCCCGGTGCGGATTACCAGTACATTCCGATCAATTCGTACTACGACCCGTCGCTGTACAAGCACCCGCGCACCAGTAGCAGCAACGACCTGCTGTCGAGCGACGACAAGGCCTACCGGTTGGCACTGGGTACGCGCCAGGAGCATTTCGACCTGATGGGCGCCTACGCCTACCGGGAAAAGGGCAACCACTACGCGGGCAAGAAAAAGAGCAGTTACTACGCCAGTGGCGAGTTGGTGGATGGCAAGTGGGACTACGTGCCCAATCTGGCGCGCATCTACAAGCCTGGCGATGAAGTACCGAACAGTTCCAGCAAGATGGAGTCGTGGCTGGCCAAGGCTACCTGGAAGATCGACGAGGGCCAGCGCCTGGAATTTGGCTACCGTGCCACTGACTCGTTGTATGGCGAGATCCTGCCCTCGCGTATTTCATTTTTCACACCGGGGAGTACCTATGATGCCGCGACCTACGGCGTGCCGCAGTGGCCGCTGAGCCATGTAGACAGCAAGGCCTATAACGTGGAGTACAAGCTCAACCCAGAAGACAACCGCTGGGTCGACTTCTACTCGAACTTGTGGATGACCCGGACCGTCAGCGATACCTACAGTTCGGGTGGCGTTCCCAACGAAACCACGGCGCAGAATCGCGAGTTTCGTAATACCGCTGTGGCCAATGCCAAGCATGACCGGGCCGGGCTCACGGTCAGCAACAAGTTGAAGTTGCTCGACAGCCTGGATTTGACGTTGGGCGGGAGCTACCAGCATGAAAAGCTAAGTTCGGGCGACAGCATCTATGACCCGACCACGTTCTCGGCAACGCGTCTGTTTCCCAGGGCCGGGCGTCGCGAAGAGCAGGAATACAACTTCAACTTCGATTGGCAGCCCGTTTCCTTTGCACGCTTCACAGCGGGTGGGCGCTACTCCTCGTACTGGTCGTTCGATGATTTTCTCAAGCGTCAGCAGCGTGACACGGGCGTGAGTACTCAGGTTGTCCCAAGCGGTAAAGAGCTCTGGTATACCACGCGTAAACAGCTGTCGCAGGAGGAGTGGCGCGCAGTTGTGGATGAAAAACTTCAATTCGCACAAATGTTCTGGGACATGTTCGGCTATAGCGAAGCCGAACGGCAGGCTGATAAGGCATCTATTGAAGCGAGTACGCCGTACGTTCTCGATGTGGACCAGAAAAAACACTGGGCGCATGACGGCAAGGGAAAGTATCAGCGTAGTAACAACCCGTGCATCGCGGCTGCAGCCGCTGGCGAGGAAATAGTGACATGCAGCGCTGCCCTGTACAGCGGTGCTGCAGATGCTGTCGACAGTGAGGGTAATCTGGTCAATCAGGCAGTCGATACCTCTGCGCGGCACCGCAAGGATCAGGGGTGGGTGCCCAACCTGTCCGCCACATTCTACACGTCGGAGAACGGCCGATTTTACCTTCGTTACAGCGAAGCGATCCGTTACCCAAGCATGTTCGAAAGTACCGTTGGTTTCTCGGCTTCGCTGACGCCATGGGACTTGAAGCCTGAACATGCGCATAACTATGAAGTCGCCTATATCCATAACCTGAGTGGTTGGTGGGGCAGTGAGCAGGCGGATGTAAAGCTAACGTATTATCACAACACGACCAATGACGTCATCGAGCGTAGCCCGCAGTTGGTGTTCTCCAATATAGAGAAACAAACTACCGCAGGCGTTGAGTTACAAGGCCGATACGATAATGGCGGTTTTTTCACTGACTTGAGCGTGGCGCATGTGCTCAAGAATGAAGTGTGCGATGAAAACTCGGCGATGCAACTGGACGCCACCGGCGCTACCCCGAACTGCGTGGATGACGGCTTTATCGGTGGTTACCTGGTGGGTATGGCAATGCCTGAATGGTCCGCCAACCTTGGGTTGGGCGCACGTTTCCTTGACCGTCGCCTGGAAGTGGGTGGGCGTGTCATTTACTACAAGGGACATGACAGCAAGTTTCACAGTAACTACAGCGGTAATCCCATGGTTAGTTACTACCTGAATACGCCATTGTCCTGGGATGACATTGTGACCTATGACGCGTATGTCAACTACAAGCTCACCGACGACGTGAGTGTCGAGTTGGTCGGCACCAACCTGACCAATCTCTATTATTTGGACCCTTTGACCCGGTCGGCCATGCCCGCACCAGGCCGAACACTGAAAATCGGTTTAACAGCAAACTTCTGAGGTGAATTGATTATGGACGGGTGAACGGCGCCGAACGTCGGACGTGCTTGTGTGTTGGATACTATTAACTTATCAATGGATTATGAAATGAAAGCGTTCAATGTTTCCGTACTTGCAGTTGCACTCCTGGGTCTGGCTGGTGTTGCGCAGGCTGACACCGCCTCGGGGCAGAGCTACACAGGCGCCATCGTAGTGGGTGGCGCCCAAGGCAACTCTACCAATCATCCCGGTGAAGCGGGCGCGCCTGCCGTGGGTGTGTCGGCTTTCTACAACGGTACGAAAGTTGCGTTCAGCGGCCTCAAGGGCATGGTCGCGGCTGATACCCATGGTGTGACCACTATCACTACAGCCATGATGCCGCCATCGCACGCTACCCTGGGTAACTTTGACTTCAAGCAGGTTTCCACCCAGCAAGTCTACTTCGGCGAATGGTCGCAGAACGGTACCAACAATGACCCGACCCGCGTCGTCTACTACTCCGGTGATACCACGGGGCGCGTGCTGCCGACCACCAACGTTTCCTATGCCGTCCAGGGCATCAGCAACTACTCCGGTGGCAACCTGTTGTCGGGTGACCTGACTGCGAGCTTCGGCGCTGCTGCCCCGACCCTGACCGGTAACCTGGCTAACGGTGCACTGAAAGTCCAGTTGGCGGCCAACATCGACAAATCGACCGCTGCCTTCTCTGGCGCGGCCCTGGCACTCAACCCGACCAACAACGCGCAGTTGTCCAAGGGCACCACTCAGGGCAGTTTCTTCGGCGCGGGCGCTGCCGCTTCCCTGGCCGGTATCGCCAAGTTCGAAAACCGTAACTACGACACCGCGTTCGGTGGTGTGAAGAAGTAAGCCGACCCGCTTGATGCTGGTCAGTTAAGTGCATCAGGGCCGCCTTGCGGCCCTGATTGCAGCTATTTCAAGGCCCCCCGAGAGCCAAGCAATGCCCCAGCCTTCACGCCTGCATTACGTCTTGTTGCTGTCCCTCCCGCTTTCTTTCCCCCTCACTGCTTTGGCCGACCAGGACACCAACCTGCGCCTGAACCAGAGCATTGAATACCGCGCCAACCGTCAGGAGCGAGAGCTGCTCAAGGACGAAATCGCTGGCACGACGCTGGTCATCGATGGCCAGACGTACCGGGTAGAGAACAACCTTGATGACCTGGGCCGTGCCCTTTATGTTTCGGTGCAGCGCCAGCAATGGGCGGCTGTGACTGCATTCCGCGCCCGCTACGTCGCGCTGCCAGGCCACGACCGGATGCTGCTGGCCTACGCCGATGGCGCATTGGCTCGCTCGCGTGGCGACTTGGAGCAAGCCGAGGCGCACTACCGCCAGTTGTTGACGTTGCAGGGCGACTTTCTCCCCGGCCAGCTCGAACTGGCCCGGGTGCTGTTCGAAAACCGCAAGGACCGCGAGTCAGCTGAGGCTTTCCGTCAGATCAGCCAAAGCCTGGGCCCAGCCGATGCGCGCAACCAGGGCCTGGGCAATACCGTCGACAGTTTCATCGAGGCGCTGGACCACCGCGAAAGCTGGCAAGGCTCGCTTGCCATCGGCCCGACCTGGAACGACAACCTCAACCAGTCCTCGGAGAGCACCACCCACTACCGCCTGGAAACCAGTGACGGGGTGTACCTGGTCGAGCGCAAGATGCCCAAGGCAGTGTCGGCACAAGGCATCGACTACGAAGCCACACTGAACAAGCGCGTAGCGCTGTCCGGCCACCATGGCGTATTCGGCCGGGCGCTCGCCTACGGGCAGGCTTACGACAAAGAGAGCAAGTACAACGAAGACACCTTCATCGGTAACACCGGCTACAGCTATCAGGACGGGCGCAACCAGTACAGCCTGGGCCCACAGTTCGAATACAACCGCATTGGCAGTGACCCGATGTACTCAGCCTGGGGCCTGCGCGGTGAATGGATGCACAACCTTTCGGTCACGCGCATGCTCAAGCTGGAAGGCGAATACAAGGACATGGCCTACCGCCGCCAGGCCGCGGACACCTATGACGGCAGCGCAGCCTCCGTGTACGCCACTTTGTGGCAAGCCCTGCCACAGCAGTGGGTGCTGTTCGGCGGCTTCGACCTCACCGACCGCAACACCCGCGATGCTACCGAAGCCTACTTCCAGAGGGGCCTGCGCCTGGGCGTTGCCAAGGACTTCGACATCGGCCTGAGCACTGTGCTGTTCGCCTCCTGGCGCACCCGCCAGTACGACGCCTACAGTGCCTTGCTCGATGACCGGCGTCATGAAGAGGAGCAGGGCTATACCTTTATCGTGCGCGCACCGGGCCTGGCCTTCCACGACCTGGTACCCAGCCTGACCTTCAAGTACAACAAGGTGAACAGCAACGTCGACTGGCTGTACAGCTGGGAGCGCAACAGCGTCAGCCTCAAGCTGGAGAAGCAGTTCTGACTGCCAGCCTAGCGACGGCGTTGGCCTCGATCGGGCAATGCGAGTAAAGTGCCGCTCCCGTTTCGCCAGAGGCAGACCGCATCATGAACCCTACATTCGATATCGCCGTCGTCGGCGCCACCGGCAGCGTCGGTGAAACCCTGGTACAGGTGCTCGAAGAACTGGCGTTCCCGGTCGCCACCCTGCACCTGCTGGCCAGTATGGAGTCGGCAGGCAGCAGCGTGATGTTCGCCGGCAAGAAGCTGAAGGTGCGCGAGGTCGACAGCTTCGATTTCGCCCAGGTAAAACTGGCTTTCTTCGCCACTGGCGCCGCCGTCAGCCGCAGCTTTGCCGGCAAGGCGCTGCAGGCGGGCTGCACGGTCATCGACCTGTCCGGTGAGCTGGACGGTGGCCTGGCCCTGGTGCCTGAAGCCAACGCGCAACGCCTGACGGGCCTGGCCCTGCCGGCGCGTATTGTCAGCCCGTGCTCGGCGGCGGTTGCCCTGGCGGTCGCGCTGGCGCCGCTCAAGGGCCTGCTGGACATCGAGCGGGTACAGGTGATGGCCGCGCTGGCGGTGTCTGCGCAAGGCCGTGAAGCGGTCAGCGAACTGGCCCGGCAAACCGCCGAACTGCTCAACGCCCGGCCGCTGGAGCCGCGCTTCTTCGACCGCCAGGTAGCGTTCAACCTGCTGGCCCAGGTCGGTGCTGCCGATGAACAGGGCCATACGGCACTGGAGCGCCGGCTGGTCAGCGAGCTGCGCGTGCTGCTGGGGCTGCCTGAACTGAAGATTTCCGTGAGCTGTGTTCAAGTCCCGGTGTTTTTCGGCGATAGCTTCAGTGTGGCCGTGCAGAGCCGTCGCCCGGTTGACCTGGAAGCGGTCAATCAGGCCCTGGAGAGCGCCGAAAGTGTTGAGCTGGTGGAGCGTGATGATTATCCGACCCCGGTAGGTGACGCAGTGGGCCAAGACGTGGTCTATGTTGGTCGTGTACGTCACGGTGTTGATGAAGACCAGCAGCTCAACCTCTGGCTGACCACCGACAACGTGCGCAAAGGCGCCGCACTCAATGCCGTGCAAGTGGCGCAATTGTTGATTAAACACATGCCGTAAAAGATACTGTCGAGCACTTTTGTCCTGCTCCGCATGCAGGTTTCGGGACGATTCATACAAAGGAAGAGGTCATGCTTCGAATTCGCAAA
This sequence comes from Pseudomonas sp. LFS074, assembly GCF_047978165.1. Lineage (NCBI taxonomy): Bacteria > Pseudomonadati > Pseudomonadota > Gammaproteobacteria > Pseudomonadales > Pseudomonadaceae > Pseudomonas > Pseudomonas sp. LFS074. The sequence continues at coordinate 1,655,256 of NZ_JBFPFV010000001.1, forward strand.
CTGGTTCTGGCCATGGCTGCAGCATCCGCGCTGTCGTCTGGCATGGCGAATGCGCTGGGCCTGGGGGAGCTGACCCTGAAGTCGGCACAGAATCAGCCGTTGGACGCCGAGATCGAATTGCTCGACGTGCGCGACCTCAAAGCCGCCGAAGTGGCGCCGAGCCTGGCGCCACCGGAAGAGTTCAGCAAGGCCGGGGTGGCATTTCCGACCTACCTCGAAGACCTGACCTTCACACCGGTGATCAACCCCAACGGCAAGAGCGTGCTGCGGGTGACTTCCAGCCAGCCGCTGCCAGGGCCAGTGGTCAAGTTTCTGGTCCAGGTGATGTGGCCGCAGGGCCGCCTGCTGCGTGACTACAGCGTGTTGCTCGACCAGGCCAAGGCCCAGGGCGACAAACCGGCGGCGGGCAATGTCACGCCGGCTACAACCGGTGCCAGCAGTTACACCACCCAGCGCCGCGACACCTTGTGGCAAATTGCCGCGCGCAACACCCAGGGTGGCTCTATCCAGCAGGCCATGATCGCGATCCAGGCGTTGAACCCGGACGCCTTCATTGGCAACAACATCAACCAGTTGAAGGTTGGCCAGGTGCTGCGCCTGCCCGACCAGCAGCAGATCCAGAACATTGCGCAGGCCGAGGCGAACAGCGAGGTGGCCGAACAATATGCCGCCTGGCGAGAAGGCCGCCGCCTGGGGCCGCGTGCGCGCCAGTTGGATGCCACCCGCCGTGGCGCTGCCGAGGCCGCGCCGTCGCGTATCGCCCAAGGCGACAACCTGCGCCTGGTCAGCCCGGGCAACCAGGCCGGTGCCGGCCAGGCCAAGGCGTTGAATGACAAGCTGGCGGTGGCCCAGGAAAGCCTTGACACCAGCCGCCGCGACAATGAAGAACTCAAGAGCCGCATGAGCGACCTGCAGAGCCAGCTGGACAAGCTGCAGCGTCTTATCGAGCTGAAGAACAACCAGTTGGCCCGCCTTGAAGCCCAAGGCGCAGCCACGCCGGCCCCAGCGGCTGCTGCACCGGCCTCGGCCCCTGCGGCGGCGAGCGTGCCGCCAGCGGCCAAGCCGGCACCTGCCGCCGCCACCGCGCCCAAGCCGGCGCCTGCCGCCCAGTCGCAAGGAGTTGTCGACGAAATCATGGGCAACCCGCTGTTGCTGTGGCTGATCGCCGGTAGCGCGTTCCTGGTGCTGCTGCTTCTGCTATTGCTGCTGGCTCGCAAGCGCAAGGCCCAGCAAGAAGCTGAAAAGCACCTGCGCATGGCGCGTGCGCTGGAAGAAGAGCAGGGCACAGGCTTCGACAGCGATACCGAGAGCCTCGATGGCGTCGAAGTCTCGGAACCGAGCGTGACCCTGTCGCCGGCTGTGGTCGCAGCTTCCGCCGCCGCCGCTGTCGCTGCGGAAAAAGTGTCGGCACCCGTTGCCGAGGCAGAGCCCGAGCTTGAACCACAAGCAGACCCGCACGCCGCACTGCTTGCAGAAGTCGATCAGTGCCTGGCCGAAGGCCGTCTGAATCGCGCCGCCGACCTGCTGGAGCCCGCTGTGGCCGCAGCGCCGGAGCGTGACGACCTGCGTCTGAAGCTGATGGATGTGTACGCTCGCCAGGGTGACCAGAGCGCGTTCGCCGAGCAGGAGCGCCAGCTGTCGGCCGGCGAGCAGAACGTTGCCGAAGTCGCCGGGCTGAAAGAGCGTTATCCTGCCATGCTCGGCCTGGCTGCTGCCGGCCTGGGTGCGGCGGCGCTGGCTGCCGAGATGGATGAACAGTACGTGCAGGAGCTGCTGCACGACGAGCCCGAGGCCCCGGTGGTTGCGGATGTGGTGCCTGACGAGGTGCCTGAGTTCGAGCCACAAGTAGAGGCCGAACCCGAGGTTGTCGCGCAAGCAGAGCCTGAAGCAGAGCTGGAGGCCTTCGATGACGTGCCGACACTCGATGCTTCGGGCCTGGATGAGCAGGATCTGGACAGCGCATTCGACCTGAGCCTGGGTGAAGACCTGCCCGAGGAAGACCCGCTGGCAGCGCCGTTGCTGGATGAGCCGATGGCCCAGGAGCCTGTGCCCGACGAGTTGGTCATCGCCGAGCCTGTGCTGGATGAGCCAGAGCTGGAAGACGCTCAGCCAGAAGAACAGCCGTTCGCCGTGGATGCCGAGCTGCAAGACAGCGCCGACGCTGATTTCGAGGCCATGCTGGCTCAGGCTGAGCCACAATCTGCCGTGGACCTGTCTGATTTCGACCTCGATATCAGCGAGCCGGTTGCCCCAGCTGCTCCTGACGCGCTGGCGCAAGAACCGGTTGATGTCGCCGCCGAACTGGCCGCCTTCGACAGCGAGCCGGCATTTGACCCAGTGTCCGAGTTCGATATGCCGTCGGACTTCGACTTGTCCCTGTCGCTGGAAGACGACTCGCCCGCAGCCAAGCGCTTTGCCTCGGAGCTGGACGACGTCAACGCCGAGCTGGACAAGCTGTCGCAGAGCCTCGAATCGCCATCGCTGGAGCCGCACTTCACCCGCGAGGACGCGGTTGCGCAGCCCGAGCCCGAGCCTTTGGACGACCTGGACTTCGACTTCTTCTCCGGCAGTGACGAAGTGGCTACCAAACTCGATCTGGCCCGTGCCTATATCGACATGGGCGACAGCCAGGGTGCGCGCGACATCCTCGACGAAGTGGTCAAGGACGGCGACGACAGCCAGCGCCAGGAAGCCGAGGACATGCTCTCTCGCCTGGTCTGAGGTTGACTGCGCCGGCCTCTTCGCGGCAAGCCCGCGAAGAGGCCCTCAAACGCAGTGCATATCCAACGGCAGCCCTACACGGCTGCCGTTGTCGTTATAATCCCCGCCATTCCGTACACCCACAGGTTTCATGCGCTTGGACATCATCGACACCGCTACCGCCGAATCCGCGGCCGAAGGCTTCTCCCGTATCGCCCTGGGCGTGGAATACAAGGGCGCGCGCTACCGCGGCTGGCAGCGCCAGGCCAGCGGTGTACCGAGTGTCCAGCAGGCCCTGGAACAAGCCCTGTCCAAGGTTGCCAACGAGCCGATTTCGGTGATTTGCGCCGGGCGTACCGACGCCGGGGTCCATGGCAGCGGGCAGATCGTGCACTTCGACACCCGTGCCGTGCGTGACGAGCGCGCCTGGACCATGGGCACCAACTTCAACCTGCCGCACGACATCAGCGTTGTCTGGTCGCAGCCAATGCCGGCCGACTTCCATGCCCGCTTCAAGGCCTGCGCCCGGCGCTACCGCTATGTCATCTACAACGACCCGATCCGCCCGGCGCACCTGGCCGAGGAAGTGACCTGGAACCACCGTCCGCTGGACGTCGAGCGCATGGCCGAGGCCGCGCAGTTTCTGCTCGGCACCCACGACTTCAGCGCCTTCCGCGCCAGCCAGTGCCAGGCCAAGTCACCGATCAAGCACATCTACCACCTGCGCGTTACCCGTCATGGCCAGATGATCGTGCTGGACGTGCGTGCCACTGCTTTTCTGCATCACATGGTGCGCAACATTGCCGGTGTGCTGATGGCCATTGGCGCCGGTGAGCGCCCAGTCACCTGGGCGCGCGAGGTGCTCGAAGGGCGTAACCGCCGCGAAGGTGGGGTAACCGCCCACCCGTACGGGCTTTATCTGGTGCAGGTGGAGTACCCCGAGGAATTTGCGCTGCCCAAGCGTTACATCGGCCCACACTTTTTGAGCGGTTACGAGGCGTTGGCAGACTGACGGGCGAAAAGCCATTTGCTAACATCCGGCCTTTCGCCGCAATAACCAGGGTTCGCGTTCCATGAGCTATGTTCGCAGCAAGATCTGCGGGATTACCCGCATCGAAGATGCGCTGGCCGCCGCCGAAGCGGGTGCCGATGCCATCGGCTTCGTCTTCTATGCCAAAAGCCCGAGGGCGGTGGACGTGCGCCAGGCGCGGGCGATCATCGCCGAGCTGCCGCCGTTCGTGACCACGGTCGGGTTGTTCGTCAATGCCTCGCGCTGCGAGCTGAACGAGATCCTCGAAGTGGTTCCGCTGGACCTGCTACAGTTCCACGGCGACGAAACCCCGCAGGACTGCGAAGGCTACCACCGCCCCTGGATCAAGGCCCTGCGTGTGCGCCCTGGCGACGACCTGGAGGCGGCCTGTAAGCAGTACGCAGGTGCCCGCGGTATTCTGCTGGATACCTACGTGGCGGGCGTGCCTGGGGGAACCGGTGAAGCGTTCGACTGGTCACTGGTACCGGCGCACCTGAGCAAGCCGATCATTCTGGCGGGCGGGCTGTCAGCCGATAACGTTGGCCAGGCCATTGCCCAGGTACGGCCTTATGCGGTGGATGTCAGTGGCGGCGTCGAACAGGCCAAGGGCATCAAGGACGCGGCGAAGATCGAGGCGTTCATGCGAGCGGTGAAGCAGGCGTGATGGCAGATGTGACGGCTGGCTGCGCGCCATCGTCCATAGCTTTCGCAGCCCTGCGGGGCCGCCGCCAGCGCTTATGGCGGCAAGAAAACACATTAGCGGTGGAGTGGCGCGCTGGAAGCCCCGGCGGCCGGTCCACCATCGTTTTGTAAAAGATTTTGAGCTCAAGGGCAGGGCAGGGCCGGCGACACCGCCCCCCGCCTGCCAATACTGGAGAAAGAAAGCATGAGCAACTGGTTAGTCGACAAACTGATCCCTTCGATCATGCGTTCCGAGGTGAAGAAGAGCTCGGTGCCTGAGGGGCTGTGGCACAAGTGCCCGTCCTGCGAGGCCGTGCTGTATCGTCCGGAGCTGGAAAAGACCCTGGATGTCTGCCCCAAGTGCAACCACCACATGCGCATCGGCGCACGTGCGCGCATCGACATCTTCCTCGACGCCGAAGGCCGTGCCGAACTGGGTGCCGACCTGGAGCCGGTCGACCGCTTGAAGTTCCGTGACGGCAAGAAGTACAAGGACCGCCTGACCGGCGCCCAGAAACAGACCGGCGAAAAAGACGCGCTGATCTCCATGAGTGGCACCTTGATGGGCATGCCGATCGTGGTCAGCGCCTTCGAGTTCTCGTTCATGGGCGGGTCCATGGGCGCCATCGTCGGCGAACGTTTCGTGCGCGCGGCCAACTACGCCCTGGAGCATCGCTGCCCGATGGTCTGCTTCTCCGCTTCGGGCGGTGCGCGCATGCAGGAGGCGTTGATCTCGCTGATGCAGATGGCCAAGACCTCGGCCGTGCTGGCACGCCTGCGCGAAGAAGGCATCCCGTTCATCTCGGTGCTGACCGACCCGGTGTACGGTGGTGTCTCTGCCAGCCTGGCAATGCTCGGCGATGTCATCGTCGGTGAGCCAAAGGCGCTGATCGGCTTCGCCGGCCCGCGCGTGATCGAACAGACCGTCCGCGAGAAGCTGCCAGAAGGCTTCCAGCGCAGCGAGTTCCTGCTGGAGCACGGTGCCATCGACCTGATCATCTCCCGTGGCGAGTTGCGCCCGCGTCTGGCCCGCCTGCTGGCGCAGATGACCGGCCAGGACACCCCGGAGCAAGCGCGTGAGGCGGCTGCCGTCGCGTGATGAAACAACGATCCCTGGGCGAATGGCTCGCCTACCTCGAGCAGTTGCACCCCTCGGCCATCGACATGGGCCTGGAGCGGTCGCAGAAGGTGCTTGCCCGGCTGGCGCTGGGCAAGCTGGCGCCACGCGTGGTGACGGTAACAGGCACAAACGGCAAAGGTTCGACCTGCGCCTTCGTGGCTTCGTTGCTGCGTGCCCAGGGCCTCAAGGTCGGCGTGTACAGCTCGCCGCACCTGTTGCGTTACAACGAGCGGGTGCTGATCGAGGGCCAAGAAGCCAGCGATGAGCGCTTGTGCGAAGCCTTCGCCGCCGTTGAGGCGGCGCGGGGCGATATTTCCCTCACCTACTTCGAGATGGGTACGCTGGCCGCGTTCTGGTTGTTCTACCAGTCGCAGCTGGATGCCGTGGTGCTGGAAGTGGGCCTTGGTGGCCGGCTGGACACCGTGAACGTGGTGGACGCCGACCTGGCCCTGGTGACCAGCATCGGCGTCGACCATGTCGATTACCTGGGCGATACCCGCGAGCTTGTGGCCTTCGAGAAGGCCGGCATCTTCCGCCCCGGCAAGCCGGCCCTGTGCGGCGACCTGGACCCGCCACGGCCGTTGCTGGACAAGGCTGGCGAACTGGCCGCGCCACTGTTCCTGCGCGGTCGTGATTTCGACCTGGCCAGCGCCGATGGCAGCTGGAGCTGGCGTGGTACCGCGGCCAATGGTGCGCAGGTAGCGCTGAGTGACCTGCCTTTACTCGACCTGCCCATGGAAAACGCCGCGTTGGCGTTGCAGGCTTACCTGTTGATGGGGCTGCCGTGGGATGCGGCGCAGGTTCGCCAGGCATTGCTGGATACCCGTATCACCGGGCGTCTCGACCGCCGCCAGCTGAACTGGCAGGGCAAGCCAGTTGAGCTGTTGCTGGATGTCGGGCATAACCCGCATGCGGCGCAGTACCTGGCCCGCCGCCTGGCGGCCCGTCCGCTGAATGGGCGCCGTTTCGCGGTGTTCGGCTTGCTCGCCGACAAGGACCTGGGCGGCGTTATCGCGCCGCTGCAGGGCCTGGTCGACGAATGGGCAGTGGCGCCGCTGGACACCCCGCGCAGCCGCCCGGCTGCGGAACTGGCCACGGCCTTGACGAACCATGGCGCCGCAGTGAAGTCTTATGCCAGCGTCGACGCCGCCCTTGAAGGGCAATGCGCGCAGGCGACGGCGGATGACCAGATCCTGCTGTTCGGTTCGTTTTTCTGTGTCGCCCAGGCGCTGGAATGGCTGGAGCGGCATGCCCAGGAGGGTGGAGTAGATGGCAGTGCTGGATAAAGGGATGAAGCAGCGCATGGTCGGTGCGCTGGTGCTGGTGGCGCTGGCGGTGATCTTCCTGCCGATGCTGTTCAGCCGCGAGGACGAGATGCGCCAGGTGCACGTCGAAACCCCGCAGGCACCGGCCATGCCCAGCCTGCCGGAAGTGAAGGTGGAGCCGGTTGCCGTGCCGCAACCGCAGGTGATCCCGGAGGCGCCTCAGCAGGCGCCGGTGGTGATCGATGAAGCCACTGCGCCGGCGAGCACGCCCAGCCAGCCCATTACCCCGTCACCACAGACTCAGGCACAGGTTCAACCGCCCAAGCCGCAAGCACCCGCGCCAGCGCCAAAGGTCGAGGCCAAGGCCGCTGCAGCCCCAGCGCCGGCAGCGCCTTCGAAGATCGACGTCAATGGTCTGCCAGTCAGCTGGTCGATCCAGCTGGCCAGCCTGTCAAACCGTGCCGGTGCCGAAAAACTTCAACAAACGCTGCGTAGCCAGGGTTACAACGCTTATATCCGCTCGGCGGGTGGCATGAACCGGGTGTATGTCGGGCCGTTGATCGAGCGGGCCGAAGCCGAGCGCGTGCGTGATGCGATCAATCGCCAGAACAGCCTCAAGGGCTTTGTGGTGAGGTTCCAGCCAGAACGCAGCTAATTCAGGCCGTAGGCTTCTGCGCGGCCCCTAAGATCTCTGCAGTACAGCCAGAACTGCTGGGGCCGCTTTGCGGCCCTTTCGCGACACAAGGCCGCTCCCACACCCAGGTGGCGCTAATCCCCGACATTCCGCTTACTCCCAGCCCTCTGCTCTGGTAAAATGCGCCGCCTCAAACGTCTGCAGGCAGCACCGTGGCATTTACCTTGGTTGATTGGGCGATCATTGCGATCATCGCCGTCTCCACACTGATCAGTCTCAAGCGCGGCTTCGTCAAAGAGGCCTTGTCCTTGCTCATCTGGATCATTGCCGGTGCGGTTGCCTGGATGTTCGGCGGTTCGCTCTCGGTGTATCTTGAGAGCTATATCCAGACGCCATCGATGCGCGTCATCGCTGGCTGCGCCATTCTTTTCGTCGCCACCTTGCTGGTGGGGGCCATGGTCAACTTCCTCGTCGGCGAACTGATCCGCGTGACCGGGCTGTCCGGCACCGATCGTTTCCTGGGCATGGCCTTCGGTGCCGCGCGCGGGGCCTTGCTGGTAGTGGTGGCCATAGGCCTGATCAGCCTGGGGCCGGTTCAACAGGACACCTGGTGGCAGGAATCACGCCTGATACCACAATTTCTCTTGGTCGCCGATTGGTCGAAAAACCTGATTCTGGGTTTCACCGGTCAGTGGTCGCCCAGTGGGTTGATCAGCGCTCCCGCTGATCTTCCGTTCAAGGAACAGTTGCTCGGGCCGTCCAAGCCCTGAGCGCTATTCACTCAAGTTTCGTCAAAGTAGGGGTTGCGTCGCATGTGTGGCATCGTCGGTATCGTCGGTAAGTCGAACGTCAATCAGGCGCTGTATGACGCGCTTACGGTCCTCCAGCACCGCGGCCAGGACGCTGCCGGTATCGTGACCAGCCATGACGGCCGGTTGTTCCTGCGCAAGGATAATGGCCTGGTGCGCGACGTGTTCCAGCAGCGCCACATGCAGCGCCTGGTGGGCAGCATCGGTATCGGCCACGTGCGCTACCCGACGGCGGGCAGCTCGACCTCGGCCGAGGCCCAGCCGTTCTACGTCAACTCGCCGTACGGCATCACCCTGGCCCACAACGGCAACCTGACCAATGTCGAGCAGTTGGCCAAGGAGATCTACGAGTCCGACCTGCGCCACGTCAACACCAACTCCGACTCGGAAGTGCTGCTGAACGTGTTCGCCCATGAGTTGGCGGTGCGTGGCAAGCTGCAGCCAACCGAAGAAGACGTGTTCGCGGCGGTTTCCCATGTACACAGCCGCTGCGTCGGCGGTTACGCCGTGGTGGCGATGATCACCGGCTACGGCATCGTCGGCTTCCGCGACCCCCACGGCATCCGCCCGGTGGTGTTCGGCCAGCGTCATACCGATGAAGGCGTGGAATACATGATCGCCTCGGAAAGCGTGGCCCTGGACGTGCTCGGCTTTACCCTGATCCGCGACCTGGCGCCGGGCGAAGCGGTGTACATCACCGAAGAAGGCCAGCTGTTCACCAAGCAATGCGCCGAAGCGCCGAAGTTGCAGCCGTGCATCTTCGAGCACGTCTACCTGGCCCGCCCGGACTCGATCATTGACGGTATCTCGGTGTACAAGGCCCGTCTGCGCATGGGTGAAAAACTGGCTGACAAGATCATGCGCGAGCGCCCTGAGCATGATATCGACGTGGTCATCCCGATCCCGGATACCAGCCGCACTGCTGCGCTGGAACTGGCCAACCGCCTGGGCGTCAAGTTCCGCGAAGGTTTCGTCAAGAACCGTTACATCGGCCGTACCTTCATCATGCCCGGCCAGGCCGCGCGCAAAAAGTCAGTGCGCCAGAAGCTCAACGCCATCGAGCTGGAATTCCGTGGCAAGAACGTGATGCTGGTGGACGACTCGATCGTGCGCGGCACCACCTGCAAGCAGATCATCCAGATGGCCCGCGAAGCCGGCGCCAAAAATGTCTACTTCTGCTCCGCAGCCCCTGCAGTACGCTACCCCAACGTCTACGGCATCGACATGCCGAGTGTTCACGAACTGATCGCCCACAACCGTACCACCGAACAGGTGGCCGAGTTGATCGGCGCCGATTGGCTGATCTATCAGGATCTGCCAGACCTGATCGACTCGGTCGGTGGCGGCAAGATCAAGATCGATCATTTCGATTGCGCGGTGTTCAACGGTGAGTACGTCACCGGCGATATCGACGAAGCCTACCTCGAGCGTATCGAGCAGGCCCGTAATGACCTGGCCAAGGTCAAGAACCAGGCCGTCAGCGCGATCATCGACCTCTACAACAACTGATTTTGGGAGCGACGGCATGACGGATCAATGGGATGCCGGGCGACTGGACAGTGACCTCGAGGGTGTCGGTTTCGACACCCTGGCGGTGCGCGCCGGTCAAAACCGTACACCGGAAGGCGAACACAGCGAAGCGCTGTTCCTGACCTCCAGCTATGTGTTCCGCACAGCGGCTGATGCTGCTGCGCGCTTTGCCGGCGAAACGCCGGGCAACGTCTACTCGCGCTACACCAACCCCTCAGTGCGTGCCTTCGAGGAGCGCCTGGCTGCAATGGAAGGCGCGGAGCAGGCCGTGGGTACGTCCACCGGTATGGCGGCAATCCTGGCCGTGGTCATGTCGCTGTGCAGCGCCGGTGACCATGTACTGGTGTCGCAGAGCGTGTTTGGCTCCACCATCAGCCTGTTCGAGAAGTACTTCAAGCGCTTTGGCGTACAAGTGGACTACGTGCCACTGGTCGACCTCAATGGCTGGGAGAAGGCCATCAAGGCCAACACCAAGCTGCTGATCGTCGAATCGCCGTCCAACCCGCTGGCCGAGCTGGTCGATATCACCGCGCTCAGTGAAATCGCTCATGCCCATGGCGCCATGCTGGTAGTGGACAACTGCTTCAGCACCCCGGCGCTGCAGCAGCCGCTGAAACTGGGTGCCGATATCGTGTTCCACTCGGCCACCAAGTTCATCGACGGCCAGGGCCGCTGCATGGGCGGTGTGGTCGCCGGCCGTGCCGAGCAGATGAAAGAAGTGGTCGGTTTCCTGCGTACCGCAGGCCCGACGCTCAGCCCGTTCAACGCCTGGATCTTCACCAAGGGCCTGGAAACGTTGCGCCTGCGCATGCGTGCGCACTGCGAAAGCGCCCAGGCCCTGGCCGAATGGCTGGAGCAGCAGGAAGGCGTGGAAAAGGTGCATTACGCAGGCCTGCCGAGCCACCCGCAGCACGAACTGGCCAAGCGCCAGATGAGCGGTTTTGGTGCGGTGGTCAGCTTTGAAGTCAAAGGCGGTAAAGAGGGTGCCTGGCGCTTCATCGATGCCACCCGGGTGATTTCCATCACCACCAACCTGGGTGACAGCAAAACTACCATCGCGCACCCGGCCACCACCTCCCATGGTCGCCTGTCGCCGCAGGAGCGTGAAGCTGCGGGTATCCGCGACAGCCTGATCCGTGTTGCCGTAGGCCTGGAAGACGTGGCCGACCTGCAAGCCGACCTGGCGCGCGGGCTGGCTGCACTGTGATCGAAATCAGCGGCAGTACCCCAGGCCACAATGGCCGGGTAGCCTTGGTCACCGGTGCCGCGCGCGGCATCGGCCTGGGCATTGCCGCTTGGTTGATCTGCGAAGGTTGGCAGGTGGTGCTTAGTGACCTGGACCGCAAGCGCGGCGCCAAGGTGGCCAAGGCGTTGGGTGACAACGCCTGGTTCATCACCATGGACGTTGCCGACGAGGCCCAGGTCAGTGCCGGGGTGTCCGAAGTGCTCGGGCAGTTCGGTCGGCTGGACGCGCTGGTGTGCAATGCGGCCATTGCCAACCCGCACAACCAGACCCTCGAAAGCCTGAGCCTGGCGCAATGGAACCGGGTGTTGGCGGTCAACCTCAACGGCCCGATGCTGCTGGCCAAGCATTGTGCGCCGTACCTGCGTGCGCACAATGGGGCGATCGTCAACCTGACGTCTACTCGGGCGCGGCAGTCCGAGCCCGACACCGAAGCTTACGCGGCAAGCAAGGGCGGCCTGGTGGCTTTGACCCATGCTCTGGCCATGAGCTTGGGCCCGGAGATTCGCGTCAATGCGGTGAGCCCGGGCTGGATCGATGCCCGTGACCCGTCGCAGCGCCGTGCCGAGCCGTTGACCGAGGCCGATCATGCCCAACACCCGACGGGGAGGGTAGGGACGGTGGAAGATGTGGCGGCCATGGTTGCCTGGCTGTTGTCGCGCCAGGCGGCGTTCGTCACCGGCCAGGAGTTCGTGGTCGATGGCGGCATGACCCGCAAGATGATCTACACCTGAGGCTTCCCGTCCAACCTATGCCGCTTTTGTCTTTTTTGAAAAAAATTCAATGGGGCTATTGACTTAGCTCCGCCATCTGCGTAAATTTCGCGGCCTCAGCGAAGCAAACGCAACAAGCAACATCGCGAGGGTGATTAGCTCAGCCGGGAGAGCATCTGCCTTACAAGCAGAGGGTCGGCGGTTCGATCCCGTCATCACCCACCACTTCCTGAGATGTTCCTAAAGCATCGGGTTCGCAAGAAGTCGATAGCCAGAGAGGAACGCACTGCGCAGCGGTAGTTCAGTCGGTTAGAATACCGGCCTGTCACGCCGGGGGTCGCGGGTTCGAGTCCCGTCCGCTGCGCCATTTTTCAGTAACAGATGGGTGCCTGGCACCGGTCTGAAGCCACAAGGCAAATGCCTTGGGCTGATCCCAGTTTCAATCAGGCGCGAGCCTGAACGATACGCAGCGGTAGTTCAGTCGGTTAGAATACCGGCCTGTCACGCCGGGGGTCGCGGGTTCGAGTCCCGTCCGCTGCGCCATCTTCGTTTCAAGGTCCCTAGAACACCTTGAAGCAAACACAAGAGAAGCGATCACGTTATCGCTTTTTTTGTGCCTGCCCCGATGCCATTGCGGCGCAAGGGTAGACCCAGGTTTCAATCGGGCGCAAGCCTGAATGATACGCAGCGGTAGTTCAGTCGGTTAGAATACCGGCCTGTCACGCCGGGGGTCGCGGGTTCGAGTCCCGTCCGCTGCGCCATCTTCGCCTCAAGGCCCCATGAACGCCTTGAAGCAACGTCAAAGCGACCTTCGGGTCGCTTTTTTCGTTCTGGCGCCTGGTAAATTGCCTGCCTTTACCCAGATTTACACCAACCTGACAGGTTCTTCACCGACCAGCGGTTCCTGTGCCTGCCTGCTGTGTTGCACAATAGGCACCTTCTCGACATACCCGGAATTCGCAATGACCAGATCTTCCGTCTTTGGTGCGCTCGGGCTGGCCCTGGTGCTGGCGGGCGTGACCGGTTGTTCCTCGAAAAAAGCGGCCGTCTATGAGCACGAAAACTTCGATGACTCAGGTACGTTCTCGCGCAGCTTTCCGGTGAGCGATGCTGGCTCTTGCGAGGCGGCCAGGCGTGCCTTGCTCAGCCAGGGGTACATCATTACCAGCAGCGGTGCCAACCAGGTGGTGGGCAACAAGAGCTTCCAGCAGAACAGCGAGAACCACCTGCAGATCAGCTTCAACGTCACCTGCGCGCCGGATGTGAGCGACGAACAGCGCTCGACCATGTTCGCCAACGCCCTGCAGGACCGTTATGCACTGAAAAAGTCCAATACCTCCGCCAGCCTGGGTGTGGGCGTGCTGGGGTCGGTGTCGATGCCGATCGGCTCCAGTGACGACTCGATGGTCAAGGTAGCCAGCGAGACCGTGACTGCGGCGCAGTTCTATGACCGCTATTTCGCCTTGGTGGAGAGCTATTTGCCCAAACCGAAGAAGGTCGAAAAGGCCAAGGTCGACGCACCAGTGCCGAAGGTTGAAAAGCCGGCGGTTGACCTGGGGTTGCCCGAGCAGGCTGCGGCGAACCCAGTGGCGCCTGCCCCTGCCCAGGAAGCTGCACCCGCGCCTGCGGCTGTTTCCCCGGCAAGTGAGGCAGTCGCGGCACCGGTGGTGGATGACAGTCAGGGTTCGCAGCCGGTCGCACCGCCCGTGGAGGCTGCGCCGATTCAGGTGCAGCAGGATGCACAGCCTGCCGAGGCTGTGCCGCCTTCCCTTTGATAAAGCCGGTACAGGCTGTACACATCCCCTGTTACAGACACCCCGCGATAACTTCCTGAACACCTGCTACGTTTATCACTCCTTTCTTCCGGAGCGTCGTTAACCGTTACTTCAAGAAAATGCCATGAGGCTCAGTGCCTTATGGGACCTAACGTTTTTTGATGTTGAATTGTGAATGCGACAGGCGGTTGGCCAGATACCGAAATGCTCGGAGTGAATTGCTGTTTGGTGGGGGTAAGCGTGTCGCACTCTACACTTGTGCGCTGCAAGCCCAGCGGCATGCGGCACTCATCGTCAGTTGGATGATTTCCAAGGCGCTTCCGACAGATTGATCTCTTCCTGCACCCGTTTTAGCAAAAGCTCGGTCGAGACCCCCTCTCTTTCGGCATAAGTGCATACCAGCAGGGTGACTGGATGAATGTGCAGCATCGGCGCCAAGGCGTCGAGCTTTTCAATCGTCGGAGAATACATGCCACGTTCGAGTGAGCTGATATAGGTTCGGCCGGAAACCTCGGATAAATCATCCTGGCTGATCGCGCGCTCTTTCCGGAACCAGCGAAACACCTTTCCGAAAGCTTTTTTCAGTTCCATTTGCTCAATCCGCAAAAGGAACGATGAAGCCGTTTTGAACAGTATATCGCTACACAGTATACTGTTCATTTTGAGGCATTGTTATGTTCGTTTCCGACAGCAGGGCGGAGGTCAAAGGTCTGGCAGCACTTCTTGAGCCAGGGCAGCGTGGGTGGCACGTCATGCTGAAGCCTCAAATGTCACCGTGGTTCCATGCCACTGTGGTGACATGTGATGAGGGCTTTGATACCCGCACTACGGTGTTTATCGATTCTCTACCATCCCTCATCACATGGATTGAATCGGGTCAGGAGGGGATGTCGTTGGAATCCCTTCAGCTCGTTTCTCCTGGCTGGTTAAGAGGAGGCAAGGGATGGGAAATGAATGCTCTTACAGAGATTGCGCAAAACCAACTGGAAGGAGCTGTAAGGTTCACTCTCCAGGATGGAAGGGTTTATTACTATCCTGATCCCGCTGCTCGAAGCACGCACGGCTTTGAAGAGGTACTTTATCGTTTGCATTCGGAGCATTAAGTGCCCGAGTGAGGAATCTAGCAGTTTTCCGACGAGCCTTGAGGCTCCGCTTACGCTGACGCCCAGTTTTCAATGTCGCCCCGTTCGAACTTGCGATTTCGAAAGGTCATTGTTGCTCGCGTACGCGTCTAGCTCTCCACTCACCATCCGTCGTTCATGATGCGACAACTCCAGCTACCCTGGTGCTCCCAGCAGCGCTAGCCTCAGGGTCGATTATCGTTTCTGATCACACCACTCTTGTATTTCTAGTGCTCAAGCTTGAGCCGGATCACTTAGGTCCGGCCCATCTTCACCGGCCCACACCAATCTATAACGGGCATCGCGACGCAGGCTTAAGTGACCGGCGGTGGCTGCTCGCTAAGTCGTCTCGTATCGCACGCCGTGACAGAAAAAATGAGTCTTTCGCCCAAGCGTACCAGTCGCCTTGGTCGGGGCATCATGATGCTCAATGTCGTGGAAAAAGCGTTCTTCCTAGTTTGGCTGCGGCTCCAACACCTTTCTGGGCCTCATTGAGAATGTCACGAGAGAAGTAATCTGCGAGCCGTGCGCGGCCCTCTATCTCCTGCCGGATGTATTCTGGATCAATGTTTGGAAGATCCACACGATAGGCCGCGTGATGAACCAATGCGGCAGCCTGGAAAAGCGCGTCGGAAAGCCTATATCTATCGAGCTCCAGTGCTGCGCATGCTTCTAGGATGGCGACCGCATCGCTTTCGGTTCCGCCAGTGATACGCCGGTCTGGCAAGGTGGAGTGTCGGCGAAGATGCTCCACGCACTGACGCAGCGAAGGGATTGAGAGACTAATGGAGTAATGCTTGCTGTACCAAGGGCCGATAGTGTCGATTTCGTCCTGAGTGAGGGCCATTTCCTGAAAGTACCCGGCCCAAGCTTCCTGTATGTCCTCATCTATGCGCTCCTGACCAAGGCTGGCCAGATGCTCGTTGAGGCGTTTGACTAAGCGGAAATAGTCGAGTCGTACAGGTGGATCGCGATGCTCATCCATACTCAGCTCGAGGATTAAGGTCGCCGATGATTTTCCGCCGGCACGATGAAGATGGTCAAGATCGCCTTCAGGCACGGCCTTCTGATAAAGGCTGGCTGAGCGGCTAAGGGGCCAACCTTTTTCGCTTTCGCACCTACAATCATCCAATTGACTACGTTCAACCGATATCACTAAGCAAGGTGGTGTATTTCTATGGATTTGATGGCTCTGATTCAGCAGGCGCTTGAAGCGTCAGGGAAGCTGCGAGACCTTTCGAAAAAGGTTGAAGATGCGGATTTCAAAATGATACTGGCAGATCTTCACAGTGCCTTGGCTGATGCGAAACTTGAGTCTGGGGAGTTGAAGATGAAATTGGCATTGGCGCAAGAGGAGATTGTCAGGCTGAAGCAGCTGATCGAGCAGCGAGATAAAGGCAAACCCACCTATAACTCAGAGGGGGTGTATACCTTTGAAGGCGAGGTCGGTCGCTTTTGCACGGCCTGCTGGGACAGCGATGAACGCAAGATGCGCTTGACCGACTTGGCTAGTGAATTCCGATTTGTCGGTCAGTGGGAATGCCCCAAGTGCCATGCCGGGTATGGCGCAAAGGACGCATGAGGGACTTGGTCCGGTCAGTCATTCATCCATTGATTTGGCAAAGCTGCGCGCAATGAGCTAACGGGCGCTGAGGTCGACAGCCTGTGCGAGGTACTCCAGTGAGCGGATTCCTAGCGAGGTTGGTCAAGCGCCTTTCTGATCCTTTCAATATTCGCTATTGGCTCGGCATCCACTCTGCGGGATCGACCAGGTGCCATGATTGTGCTTCGCGATCAAAGTCCGTCCAAACCTCCTGCAGCTTGGCACGGTCACCTTGGAATAAGGGGCTATCCAAATGAGCGAACTGATCGAAATTGGCGGATGGCAAAACAGTGCCAGCGCCGCTGTAGCAGAACCAGGAGCCCACTACCTGGGCGATTTCTGCAATTTCACGCAAAGCTTGCTTGGCATCTGCCAGACCCCACCGCTCCAGCATGCGCCCTTGACGACTGGCCTCAGTGGCAGCGTGGGCGATATCCACGTTCACATGTTCAATGACGGACGAAAGCCGGCCTAGGCGGGACTCCAGCATGTCGAATACCTCGATTCGTATTAGATCATCTGGTGTGGATGCACCTGCGCTTACCCCGCTTAGCCAGTCGAACTCCTCGTGCCGCTTAACCGCGAGCTCATAGTGGTATTTCGAGGGCACCCAATACGAACGCTTTCCCTGTTGGAGTTGCTCAGTAGCAAAGGTGTCATAAGCGGCGTGTGTACTGTGGTAGTTGTAGTTCAGCTCCGCGATATCCCTGACGTATACTAGGCGCGTGAGCTTTCCACGCGAGGCGCGGATGTCAGCGATCAAGCTACCTAATGAGCACACACTTCTCGGGCCGCGGATAGGTTCGACTTCCACGAGTCTGCGGATTCCCTGCATCGTCCCTGCCCAGAATCCGCTCGCCAGCATGTCCATGATCAAAATGTTTAGCTGTTTTTCACCGCTGACCGTGGGAGCTTGCCGCACCATCTCTACGACACATGAATACGCTGCGATGTCCCACGCCATTTGATTCAACGCCTTAGTGATGGCGTTCTCCTCGGTCTCAAAAACCCGCTTCCATTCTGCGATCCGATCTAGCACTGATGACTCCTTGGGGTTCTGTGATTAAAGCCATGCATACCGTGCTGGCTCGCGGTAGCAGCGGTCACAAGCACTGTGATGGCAATGGGATATCTTTCCTGTCTATGATGTTCCTTTAAACGGAGGCAGGGTACTGCGGTGATTGGGAATATTTTCAATGTTTTTTCGCGCCGCAAGGATAGTCAGAGCCAGCCGAAAAAGCAGCTTACAGAGCAATTTCGGCAAAGGACGTTCATGCTCATCCGCGACGTGGGCCCCGGAATGGTCGAGACCCTTGAGTTTCTACACGATAAGCTCTCCTATCTCACCGGGCGCCAAAACCTATCTGGAAACAAGAACGTCTCCTACGCTGATGACGCCTTCAGCTTTCTGCACACTTGCAGTGACCCTCATTTCCTTGATGCCATTGAGTATCTTGTCCATCAGGACGGATGGCATTACATCGGCGGTTACCATGAGCCTGTGATTGATCGTTTAAACGAGTTTTTGAACATTGACGATCTTCCCTATTTCGTTACGAAACCGGTATGGCAAACCACTGAGAAAATGTACAGGGGAGAGCTCACTAAGTTCACCGGAATTCGTGTGCACGCGAAGGTTATCCCAAGGGAAAGCCAAGCTATCCACGAGACGGCGATTGAGCCCGCTCTGAAGCTTTTACGTCAGCCAGCTTTCCTTAATGCCAATTCCGAGTTCATGGCAGCTCTGGAGGATTTTCGGCACGGAAAATTCGGTGACTGCGTCACCAAGTGCAACAGCAGCTATGAGAGCGTCATGAAGGTGATCTGCGGCCAGAAGGGTTTCGGGTATTCCCAGGGAGACACAACAGCCAAGCTTATTCGTACCATTATGGAGAAGACGGCGATGGACTCTTTCTGGGAGCAGCCACTGATGACCGTCGGTACGCTTCGTAACAAAGTGAGCACGTCGCATGGGGCCGGGGAGGTGCAGAAGGTAGTGCCGGAGCACGTGGCGAAGTACACGATGAATATGACTGCTTCTGCGATCATCTTTTTGCACGATCAGGCTTACCGGACCAACACCTGAAATCATCAACCAGCTTGCGGGAGTGGACATGCGTCGTTTCGATACCAAACCTTTGATTGCTTTGGCGACGGCTCCGAAAGACCAGGATGATCCTTGGTATGTAAATGCTGAGCAGGCTGTGCAGTACATAACAGCAAACGCGGAATCAGACGAGATTGTGATTTACGTGAGTGCACCCTTCCTGCTCATCGTGGGGGCGCTCGCCCCAATTGACAATGTCACTCCGCCAGATGGGAGTGCGCTACATAATCTTACGCTAACTACCAATGCAACCTGGTGCATTCAAAGGTCCTGGAGTTCAAGTGAAGGACACCGCGTCTACATTGAACCCGCTTTCCCTGATGACAGCGGATCTGCCTTAGCTGGGGGGGAGCCACTTGTCATCCGTCGACGTCTTGAGGGAGTTCATACCGGACCAACGCCGATCGAGATTAACCAAAAGCTCGTGCATTGCCTCGACGTCCATTATGTCGAAGAGCGGAAAGCGTACTGTCGGCTCAACGACAATGGCGACATCGAAGATGTCATCAGAATCTTGACGTTGGCAGTTCCCGACCAGATAGAGGGTCGCGAGGTTGTCACGATTCTTCGTAAAGATTTGGACAACTACATGGCCCTTGCGGACTTGGCGTTGGTCCTAAAATTTGATTTCACCAGATACGTGCCGGGTAGCTTCGACAGCTGGCATGGCGCCACTCGATATCACCGAGACGAGTCGGATCTGTTTTTCCACGGTGGATCGATAAGGCGAGCTAGCTTCGCGAATGGGGCTATGGTGGTTAGGTCAAGGACCACGGTTGAAGAGCAAGAAGAAGTGTGGCGCAAGGATTTTGACGATGATCCAGATCGTGATTATGCGGTCTTTAAAATCTATGACCGCAAAAATGACCGCCAGGTCGAGACCTCTTGCAGCCCCGAGCACATCGTCAGTTATTTCGAGGAAAGCGATCTTCCCTGGCAGATTTCGCCGGCTTTTTTCAGGGCAGAGGTGCTTAATCGCTTCAAAGGGGATCCGGAAAAATACACGCTGGAAGACCGGAGCATTTCTTGCAGAGGGGCTTGGTTTCTGAAGTCTTACGATATCAATGAGGCCGGGCAGGTTCATGTATGGATCTGGGATCTCTCGAAACTTCCATACGATGAGCAGCTGTACTGGAAGGCCTTCAACGAATGGCCAAAGGCTCCAATCTCTCAGCGAGCATATAGAACGGATATTGAAGGTGATTGGTACACTGAATATCAGCCGCTGGATTCCCTCAAGCGTAAGGTGCGTGAACTAGACAAACGAAAGCCAGCATGGTGGAACCCTCGCGGAGAGGCGTTGCTCGACAGCGTGCTAGCACCTGCCACAGATTCACCCAAGGAATGGGGTGATGAAATCATGGCTCTTGATCAATGCTTGGTGGAAGGCTTTCTCGACAAGCCATTGCGCAAAGTAGCCGAAGGAAAAGGGTGCGTTCTCGAGTCTACATGGCGCTCGCTTAAGCTGTTGTACGAAATCTTAGTGGCAAGCTCGATCAGCGCCGATGATGCCAGGGAAATTCTGGCGCCTATGAGAAGGCTTCATGAGCTACGCAATGAGATTCGAGGTCATGCTACTCACGAGAAAAAAGCTGTCGCCATTCGAGAAGCCCGAACTACCCATGGCAATTTTCGAGCCCATTTCTTTCACCTTGCCGAAGGTTGTGATCAAGCCCTTGTCGCTGTGTTGAGAGCCTTGGATTTTGAACTAGAGGAGTGAAGACGCTGAAGTAGTCATAACCAGCTCGCGCCTGTGAGCTGGTAGGCGATATCTAGAATCCACTGCGCGGCCAGGCTAGCCGATTTGGACTGTCGTAAAAACTAGCTTGGGGTAATAGCTCAACGGCCGTAAGCCACCATCCACCCATACCTTGCTTGATCAAACGGTTCCATCTTGCAAGTAGCTGGCTCGACCACCGGTCAGCCTGATGAGGCAATCCGAAACAGGTCACTGGCCATGCTGCTGATCGGCTAGGATGGCCGGATCATTTCGGAGGCTGAATGGATGGATGCTATGTGTCGGAGCACTGGAGTTGAAGGAGCAAGTCATTGTGTGGGGCGCAGTCCTACCGTTTCCCAGATGTCGCGTTGGTATGAGCGTACCTGCGCAACTAACCGGCAGGCCGGGCAATGACTGGCAAGATCGCTCGGCTGAGAGCGTGGTGGTCCGCCCGCAACAATGCAGGCTCCCCTGAGCAACCTACAGTGCATCAATCCGTTGAGGTTGGCTCTGAAGCTCCCATCCGGACGAAATCCGAGGACCTCCTTAGGCGAGCCGACTTTGCAAGCCACATAGCAGATGTGCTATCCGAACTCAGTCCACGTGAGGGTCGTGTTTTCGCCATCCGCGGTGGGTGGGGGTTTGGTAAGTCTTCCCTGAAATACCTCGTGATTGAGAGGCTTGAATCCCAGGACAAGGCTGCGGACTGGCTTGATTTCAATCCTTGGCAATGGGGCGATGGCAACGCTATTTCCAGAGCCCTCTTTGGCCAGATCGCCGATCGATTGGGTGGCGAGAATTCCAAAGCTGCAATTGCCCGGGCGGAAGCCCTGAGACGCTACGGAGCAATCCTGGAAGGAGCGAGTGCTCCACTTAAAAAAGCGGGTGAATCCAATGTGCAGATCTCCGCTGTATTGACAAATGCTTCCGTAATTGTTGCCGCATCAGCTATCGGATTCGATCTCCCAACCGTTGCCGTGGTTGCTGCGGCACTGGCTGGCCTTTCGATTGTCACTTCTGGGATTGGCCGTGTGTTGCGATTTTGGGGGCGTGATAAGAGCAACGAACCCTTGGACAAGGTCCGCGAAGCGCTGGAGAAGCGTCTTGGCAAGCTCACCAAGCCGCTGATTGTTTTCGTCGATGACATCGACCGGTTAGAACCTGATCAGATCCGGCTGCTGGTAAGGCAGGTCAAGGCCAACGCTAACCTGCCGAACATCGTCTTCGTGTTGCTGTTCCAGCCCAGCATTGTTGAGCGAGCGCTTGATCCGGTGGCGGACAACAATGGTCGTGCCTTCCTTGAAAAAATCGTCCAGGCGAGCTTCGACCTGCCTGCAGTGCCAGCGCACATGGTTTATCGGATCTTTGGTGAGCAGCTTACCCAAGTAGCCGGATGGCTCGCGACCGAGGCCAATGGGTTTGATCAAGTTCGATGGGGCAACGCTCTGGTCGGCTGCATCCAACCCAGACTGCGTAACATGCGAGATGCGCAGCGCCTGCTTTCATCTATCACCGTGCATATGCCACTGCACGCTTCGGGCAGCGTCTTCGAAGTGAATATCGTGGATTTCCTTGTCCTGGAGACACTGCGCGTCTTCGAGCCAGATCTACACGAAGCATTGTTCCGAGAACGGGATCTGGTTCTGCAAGAGCGCAATGCTGTGAACGAGCGCCGCCAAGAGGTGGTAAAGCAAGGTGTTGAGCAACTGCTGAACAAGGTGCCGGAGGAGCGCCGGTCAGTGGCCCGTGACACGCTCAAGGAACTCTTCCCACCGCTCGAATGGGCGCTAGGCGGTACCCACTACGACGGTGGGTTCCGAAGTCAATGGCTGGTGGCAAAGCGGGTTTGTTCGTCTCGCTACTTCCCAAGATACTTTGAGCTGCAGACGGCACTTGGAGAGGTATCAGAGCGTCGCTTCGTGGAGTTTTTAGAGGCGACAGCATCAGAGAAGGAGTTAGCCGCTGCCGTCGCTTATATCGAAACTGATGGGTTGCTCCCCTCGTTGGTCAGTAGGCTCGACGAGTCCGTTGACCGTCTCCCTCCAGACAATGCTGCGGTGCTTCTACCAGGAATGTTCAGTATTGCTCAGAAGCTGGTACGGTTTCGTGGCGACCCTTTCAGCTCTCCATACGTATCTGCGTGGAGAGCAACATCTTGGTATCTCAAAGCGATTCCTCCTGCGGAACGTGGCGGGCTGGTTTTGGAGGCGCTCCGCACGACCAAAGCGCTATCAGTGGCTGCAATGCTTATCCACTTAAGCGACCCCGCAGATAACAAGCCTGGTGATAGGGATAAATTTGATCCCGCACTAGATGAAGGAACCGTGGAGGCGATGAAGGCGCTCTGGGTGAAAATCATCAGAGCCCACGCTGCAGCCGACGTCGCGCTGATCGCAGAGGACGACCTTGTATCGCTGTTGTATCGCTGGAGGGATTACGCGAAGAGCAATGAAGAGCCTCGACGTTGGATGGCAGAAGCCATCAAGGACGACGAGGACTTTGCAAAGATCGTCTCGGCCATGATGAGCACTGGCAAAAGCCATTCGGTAAGGGATCGAGTTTCCAAGGTACATAAAATGTTCAGTCGGGAGGCGGTTGAAGATTTCATTGGTCTTGACGAAGCCCAGGTACGCTGCGATGCGATCAATCCGGCCCGGTTCCCAGAGCATGAGGATTCCTTATGCACTCTGAAAAGACACCTGGACGCTTGGCGGGAGAATGAGGGTGATCTTCTCTACATGTGAAAAGTGGCAGGCTCACTTGATGGGCCTGCTCCCTTACACCCAACTCACTGCCTAGGCTTTTTGCTTGACCATCAGACTGAGAACAACGGTCAGCACGGTGGCCAAGCAGAGCATAGACGCCATGCCGATCAACCCGGCGGTAAACGACTCAGTAACATCCTTGAGCCAGCCGACAGCGGTTGATGAGCGCAATGCCACCTGCGGCTGCTTGCTTGCCTCGGCGACCTCGGGCGCTGCCCGATCCGCCGAATCCATCGCCGCAAGATAGCGGTCAATGCTCTGCTCGATGTGCTGCATTCGCGCCTTGATCTTGCCCTGGGTAAAGTTGCGGTCGCGGTTATTTACGGCTTTGAATTTGCTGCCGTCGATGGCAATGATCGATTGGGCACAGCACCACGAATTGCCGGCACACGCTGCGAATGGCTTTGCCGTTGTCCCGGCGATAGTCGGCATTCGTTGAAGTCGGGAGCCAACCGGCCCGTTAGCCACATCAGCTCGACATTGCGCTCTGCCTCGCGCTCAAGCCGGCAGCTGGACTGAATCCGGTTGAGGTAGCCATAGATGTAGATTTTCAGCAGGATTGCTGGATGGTAGGCCGGACGACCCGTTGCAGCCGGATCGACACCCTCGAAGCCGAGTGCTCCCAGGTCGAGTTCATCGACGAAAACGTCGACCACCCGAACTGGGTTTTCTTCGGTGATGTAATCGTCCTAAAAAACTAGACGCGAATGGAACGCCGCTGGTGTCCCGAGGGTCGAGAAAATTTTGAGGGGTAGTCGCAGCGATCCTTTAGCTCCCAGCCTTGCGACCTTGGGTTCAGAATCCGACCGGCTATGCCCGTCGTCACTACCTCAGAGAAACCAGCTTCCTCTGCTGCCAAAGTTGCGGGGGGGCTTTTGCTGGTACCCAGTCCCGACAGATGCGCAGTTGCAGCCCTCAGCTGTAAGGATACACGAGCTGACAGGCGTGTCAGTCAAATTCGAAGGCCGCGCCTTAACGCACCATACAACGCGACCTATCCCTGAACCACCAGAGTCAATTCCTCGTCAGGCCGGAAGTGCAAGCCAAGCCGTACCTGACAAAGGAAGGGTGCACTCCAAATCGTATTTCAGCGCTTCAGCCAAGAATGCGACTTGCTCGACTCCAGAGGATCCGTGCATTCACCGCACGTCCTAACGACCGATATTGACTGGTATTACCCAGTTCCAACGTATCTCCTACAAGCTTCACGGTTCGCGGCTGCACTTGGCCTATCCAATTCGGGAACATCGAGACTGCGATGGTGTGGGTGAGCTCACCCGAGTGTTCGTCTACATCAAAGGGGCCGCTGTAGGAGATGTACGACAGGCCTTGAGAGCGGTACTCCGCATCAGTACCCTCGAACCAGTCACCTGATGAAAACGATGCTCGATTCGGCATGCTCAACTGAGCCGACATATAGCCATCTGCCGAGTAGATTATGAATCCTTCAGGATGTTCACCGAAGGGGTATACAGGGGCAGATCCGTCCACTGGGTATTCTGTGTAGGTTTCGAGCACCCAGGTTCCAATCAGTTTTTCTCGCATGCTCATAGTCGTACCTCACATCGTCTGCTGCATGTCATTATCGATTGGCAAAAGCTGCCCAGAGATTGACTTGCCTGCGT
This sequence comes from Pseudomonas sp. LFS074, assembly GCF_047978165.1. Taxonomy (NCBI): domain Bacteria; kingdom Pseudomonadati; phylum Pseudomonadota; class Gammaproteobacteria; order Pseudomonadales; family Pseudomonadaceae; genus Pseudomonas; species Pseudomonas sp. LFS074. Next base: position 1,679,697 of record NZ_JBFPFV010000001.1, read on the forward strand.
CCGATGCCAGGAAGACTGCTAGTTCTGCAATGTCTTTCGGGTCCACGAGGCGTTGGAGGGATTGAACCGAAAGCGCCTTCCTACGTTCTTCCTCCACGGAGTTGCCGCTGAGACTGGCTCTACCTTTGAGCACGTTCTCAAAGCGTTCCCCTTCGACAGCTCCGGGCAGAATGGCGTTTACACGGATCCCATACGCGCCGAGCTCGCGTGAAAGGCTCTTAGTGAAACCAATCAGTCCCCATTTACTGGTCGAGTAGGGGGAACGATCGGGGTAGCCCAGTCGTCCCGCAACAGAAGACATGTTGATGATTGAGGGGCGGGATGAACGCTTGAGCGCAGGAACGGCCAGGCGCGTAACGTTGAAGGTACCATTCAGGTTTATCTGCATGACCTTGTCCCACACATCAGGGTCAAGCTGCTCAACCGGAGCGGTGGGGCCGGATACCCCAGCGTTGTTGACGAGAACATCTAAACCACCCATGGCATCGATGATGCCTGGAATGCTGAGTTCAAGGCTGCTGCGATCAGCTATATCGCACACTGCGATGCGGATAGAAGGATGCTCTAATTTGAGGCGGCTTAAGCCCTCAGTGTCGATGTCGACTACCGTGACGTCGGCGCCGCGGCTGTTGAATGCCAGCGCGATCGCATGCCCGATACCAGATGCTCCCGCTGTTATCAGTACTTTCTGCTTGGTCATGATTGATTCCCAATAAATGCTCTGGGAGAACAATAGATTCCCGTGAAGCTATCCATGAAATTGTTTATCGTTATGCGACCTATCATCAGGATGGATTGGTCATGGACCTATCGCGTATCGACCTCAATCTCTTGGTTTCGCTTGACACGTTACTGGCTGAGCTGAACGTGACCAGGGCAGCTACACGGCTTCATATCAGCCAGCCAGCAATGTCTGCACAGCTGTCACGCTTGCGCGAGCTCATGGACGATCCGCTGTTGGTCCCTATACAAAAAGGCCGGAGCATGACCCCTACTGCCCGGGCCTTGGCGTTGCGGGGACCTCTTCGCTCGGCATTGAAGACTCTCGGTTCAGTCATTCAATGTGAGTTGGGATTCGATCCTTTGAACGACAAGAGGGTCTTCCGGATAGCCGCCTGTGATACAGCCTTGAGCACCATCTGCGAGCCGTTGATCGCCTCAATCACCAAGCACGCAGGCACGCAGATTCAGGTGTCTCTCAATGCCGTTGATCCTGGACTCATAGGACGGCAAATGGAGGAGGGTTTTTTCGATCTGCTGATCGACTCAAGCCGCGGCGTTCCGCAGGGGGTAAAACTCACAGCACTGGGGAACGATGAGTTCGTCATGGCGCAGCGCAAAGATCACCCTCGTGGACGCGAGCCTCTTACCCTGGATGGGTACTGTGAACTCAATCATCTTGTCGTATCGCCAGAACGGGAGAGCTTCAGGGGTTACATGGATGAGTATTTGCGCTCCGCCGGCATGAGCCGAAGGATCAACCTTACCGTGCCGACCGCTGGGATGGTCCCAGGGGTCCTGATGTCGACGGACTTGGTCTGTACGATGCCTCGCATGCTTATTCAGTCCCAGCACGAAGCCATCGAGACGTTTGAGTTGCCGTTTAAAAGCGAGCCTTTCCAACTCGTGATGGCTTGGCATCCGAGGGATGATGCTGACCCGGCTAATCGCTGGCTGCGTCAGTTGGCCCAAAATCTGGCTGCATCACCTCAACCCGCACCGAGTGATGCCAATTAATTTCGTTATCTGTATAGCGGCTACTGGGCCTGGATAGCTACGTTTGAAGTCGAGCGGATAATTAGAGCTGTGGCCTCGGATGCGCCGGTCACACCTTAACGGCTCCCAAGAGCCCCACAGCCCTGACAACGAAAAAAAGAGGGTTTGCTTCATGCCAGGTACGATGTTGGCCGCTCGCCTCCACGAAGTTGGTGGCAAATTTACCGTGGACGAAATTCCTCTTCCTGATGTTGGAGAGCATGACGTCCTGATCAAAACTGCCGCCTGCGCTGTTATCCCCAATCTGCGCAACGTCGTCACAAATTTCCCGGAGTGGTACCCGTTTCTACCGCTGCCTGAGCTGCCTGCTGTGTTCGGTTTGGACGCCGCTGGCACCGTGGTATCGGTTGGTCGCTCTGTGAAAGATTTCAAGGAAGGCGACCGGGTCTACGTCAATCCTGGACTGAGTTGCGGTACATGCAAACAGTGCCTGGTCGGACTTCCGACGCGGTGCGCTAGCTATACCTTCATGGGCTATTTCGGATTCAGCCCGTCTTCGAAAGAGGTATTCCGCGAGTATCGCCATGCCGGGTACGCCCAATTTCTCCGAGCACCTGCGCGTAACCTGATCACTTTGCCTGACGACTTGTCATTCGAGCTAGCCACACGCCTTGGATACCTAGGCACTGCTTACTCTGCGTTGAAAAAGCTCGAACTCACGCCAGGTCAGAGCTTGCTGGTACTGGGGGCTTCTGGAACCTTGGGTATCGGTGCGACACTGGCCGCAGTAGCGATGGGCGTGACGGATATCATCGTGGCAGCACGAGATGGGACTGCACTCGAACGGCTCCGCCAACTGGCCCCAAAGCGCATTCGCACGCTGCAAATCACGAGTACCGACTTGCATTCAAGCATTCGTGAAATGGCTACGTGCGGAGTTGATGCAGTCGTTGATACGCTTGGCGCGAAGGCTCCGGCGGAGCTTTCTGTTTCGGCCATGAACGCCGTTACGTCGGGAGGAAAGATCGTACAGATCGGCGGTGTCAGCGGACCTATTCCTATCGATCCTCACCCGTTCATGTGTACACAGCTTCAGTACATCGGCTCCCTGTGGTTCACCACCGCAGAAGCCCAGGAGCTGATGGCGTTGATCAGAACGGGATTGCTCGACACCAATCAGTGGGCACCTCGACCCTACACACTGGACCAGCTCAACGAAGCCCTTGAAGACATCAAAACCGATGCCAGCGGCTTCCTGAACTACTACATCGTGCACAGCTAATGGCGGAGCAGGGCGACGATACAGATCGTCGCCATGACGTTGTTCTCAGTTCCCTTTTGTTGCTAGGTTGCTCGTATAACTCATTGCCTTTTTGAGGGCTCTCTATGGCCTGGCCCAACGTCGCCCCATTCGTACCATCTGATCAGGTTCTCGCGGATTTCAGCGTCTGCGAGTCGTCGAATCTTGAGGAGGCAGTGCTGTGCGGTGAGCGGATGTTTTGCAAGAACCGGCTTGAAAAAAAGGGAACCGAGTTCAAGGCTCAATTTTTTCATCGGTCGGCTGGCGAGGCTGGGGTTGCCAGAATGTCCTTTGGGGGAGAGGTCGCTATCCATCCAGGGAAGCTGGATAATATCGTGCTGGTCCAGTCGGTCCTCACTGGCCATGAACACGTGATCAGTGATCAGTTACGCCTCAACTGCAACCCGGGGCATGCCACCGTTTTCAACTACCACCGGCACTCCTTCTTCAATCATTTCCCTGGCACTGACAAGCTGCTCGTCCGTATTGATCGAACGCTGCTGGAAACCATGCTTCAACGTCAGCTGGGGAGGAGTATCAAGCAGGACATTTCCTTTCAGCCTCAGTTGCCAATGGATACCTTCGCTGGCCAGAATTGGCTGCAGACACTGGGGTGGGCTTACAGCCAGCTGTCGTCCAAGTCATTACATTCATCGCATCTACAAAGCCTAATTGGTGAGGTGCTGGCCTCTTCTTTGCTCGAGTTCCATGAAAGTAATCACAGCCAGGCGCTGCGGGATTCGGCCGAAAAGAAAGTAGTCCCCGCGGTTGTACGGATGATTGAGGAGTTCATGGAAGAGCATGCTCAAGAGCCCCTCACGATCTCGCAGATTGCAAGGCACGCTGGCGTGACTGCTCGAACAGTTCAGCTGAGTTTTCAACGCTTCCGCGGACTGTCACCGATGCAATTCTTGAAGGAGATTCGCCTGCGGCGCGTTCGTGTAGAGCTCGAGACCCCGCAGCATGCTCACGTTCAAGTTTCGTCCACCGCATTGAAATGGGGCTTTACCCATCTCGGTCGATTTTCCTCTGATTACAAGCAGCGATTCGGAGAATCACCTTCCATGACGATCAAGCGGAGAGGGGGATAAATGAGCTTTGTTCAGCGTCTGCTAATAGTGTAGTCCTATGATAAATTGTAGTTGAACAAGCAGGGTGGTGTTGAGCGAAGAAGTCTATCGATAGTGACTATTATTATGTTTGATTTCACCGGTTGGAGGTTTTCCATTACTGTACATCTCGATGAAGTGAGGCGCGGTACCCTTCCTTGTACCAAGCGAGTGTCCTTCATTGCCCTTTGGTGTTGCCGCTTGCCCGCAAGCGGCTTTTTTACCAAAATTCTTTAAGTCGTTGCTTCTCAGATGAGCGCGTAGTGGCCTTAATTTTGGCTCCTTGGATGGTATAAATAACCTCCCTTTACTATGGCCGTTAGGCCATAGTTTTTTTACGTCTTCGATTTGGAATAGGGTGAAGCCGCCTGGGGGAAGGCGGTTTAAATATTGCACTTAACTTACTGAGCGCTCTCTTTATCCACGCTGGCGAGTGCCTCCTGCAAAGTGTGGAATGCAGGTCCTAGAGCAGTAGCGAGCTGGTCAGCGCGCTCTGTTGGTATCCAAGGCCGCTTACCCAAAAAGAGCTCATCGCCAAATCGTTTGCGAAGCTTGGCTATGGTATTGCTGATGGCTGGCTGTTTTACCCCCAAGCGTTGGGATGCTCGTGTCACTCCTTTCTCTTGGTACACCACCAAGAAAGTGATTAAACTATGTAAGTCTGCATTCAGCAAGATTTTTTCAGGGCTCTGCATGTTGGCTCCGTATTTCACTATCCATAAATAATGATCTGAAGCAGATGCTTCGGCAGCTGGATGTCAAGCACGCTATCAACGCTGCGAAACTCGAATTTGAAAAATGATCAATCATATCCTTTTCGTTGGTCCAGAAGCCGCTAATAATCATCGAGCTGAAGTATTTGTTTAGCGCGATTATCGAGTAGCTCATGCACCCCGGCTCGGTGCGGAGCACGTTGACCAGCTCGTCTATGGCTAAAAGAACATCATCGTCAGGACGCTTATCAAAGCGAACCTCTATCGCGCTTGCTGATGTCAACGACATTGCTATTGCTCCCGATTTAAAATTGGCGTTGGCTCGCCACTTTAGGTCGAAGAATTTATTCAAGCATTCTCTTGAAAAGTAGGGCAGCACTTCTGTAAGGCGCTGCCCCAGATTCTCAGTTCTGGCTTACGCTCCAGCCGCCCCCAAGGGCTTTGTAAAGCTGGACTTCACTGTTGATTTGATCGAGCTGATCATTCAATAGCTTCTGTTGTGAGGCGAACAGTTCGCGTTGGGCATCCAGTACTGTCAAGTAGCTATCAATGCCCTGGTCGTATCGCTGCTGCGCTAAGCCAAAATACGATTTGTAGTTATCAACCAATTCGTTCTGAGCACGAAGCTGCTTGCCATAAGTTCCCCTCGCAGCGAGGCCGTCGGCTACCTCCCGGAAAGCCGTTTGGATACTCTTTTCATAAGTCGCAACGCCCACATCCTTCTGAATTTCAGCGTAATCGAGATTGGCTCGCAGCTTTCCTGCATTGAAGATCGGCACACTGATTTGTGGAGCGAAGCTCCAGCTTTCAGATCCGCCGTTGAATAGTCCGTCCAGATCGCTGCTGGCTGAGCCCGCTGACGCTGTCAGGCTTATGCGTGGAAAAAATGCCGCACGAGCCGCCCCGATGTTTGCATTAGCGGCGATAAGCTGATGCTCGGCAGAACGGATGTCCGGTCTGTTTAGTAGCAGATCTGCTGGTAGCCCTGCTGGAACCTTCCCTATGGCACTCATGGCCAGTGGCAAGTTTTGTGGCAAATCAGTTGGAATCTTGCAGCCCAGCAACAATTGCAGTGCGTTTACATCCTGCGCGATACGCCGGGTGTACAAAGCCTGCTGTGCTTGGGCTTGGTTAACCAGCGTCCTCGCCTGTCGAACATCCAGCTCCGACGAAGTACCCGCCGCTGCACTGGACTCGATCATTGCCAGGCTTTCGACATAGCTGGTCAGCGTCGCTTCGGTCAGCTCCAAAAGTGCTTGGTCGGTTCGCCACAGAAAATAAGTGGTTGCCACATCGCCTATCAGTGCGATCTGAACGCTGCGTTGCGCCTCCTCAGTAGCCAGATACTTTTCAAGCGCTTGGCTGGACAAGCTTCGGATTCGGCCAAATAAGTCCAACTCGTAGGCAGTCACCAGGCCGACTTGGTACTGGCTATCGATCCGAGAATCGCCGGTGGGGGACAAATCATCAGGCAAGCGGGTTCGATTTCCAGATGCTTCGCCATCAAGTGTGGGAAACCGCTCCGCTCGTTGGATACGGTAAAGCGCTCTGTAGGATTCAACATTTTTGGCAGCGATTCGAAGATCTCTGTTGTTCTCCAACGCCGCATTGAGGAGGCGGACCAGCGCTGGATCTTTGAAGAAATTTTTTGCCTCGGGGAGAGCCGCCGCGATACTACGCTGGTCTCCCTGCCCGCCGTAGGCCTCGCCCGTTGGCCATTGCGCCTGCACGGGGGCGGCTGGCTGCTGGTAGTCGGGCATCAAGCTGCATCCGCTGAGCATCAGCAATGCAAAGACGGGGAGCGACTTAAACTTCATGAGTCACCTCCTTGACCGCTTTTGGCTTTCGTTTCATGAGCCCCTCGAAAAGCTTGACAACTACCACGTAGAACAGCGGAACAAAGAAGACGGCCAGCACGGTTGCTGTGATCATGCCTCCGACGACGCCCGTAGCAATGGAGTGCTGGCTCCCAGCGCCTGCGCCCGATGCAATGGCCATCGGCAGCACACCGAATGTGAATGCCAGCGAGGTCATCAAAATCGGACGCAAACGCAGCTTGGCGGCCTCTATCGCAGCTTTGACGATCGGATAACCTTCCTTTTCATACAGCTCTTTTGCGAACTCCACGATTAGGATGGCGTTCTTGGCGGACAGGCCAACTGTCGTCATCAAGCCCACCTGGAAGTACACATCCGCCGTCAGGTCGCGCCAAAGCGTTGCCAGCACGGCGCCCAAAATACCCAGAGGAACAACCATGATCACCGAGACCGGTACCGACCAGCTTTCATACAGTGCGGCCAGGCACAGGAATACGATCAGCACAGTCAATGCGTAGAGCAACGGTGCCTGGTCGCCAGTCTGTATTTCTTCATAAGAGAGACCGGTGTAGCTCAGGCCGATGCCAGCAGGCAGCTTTTGCATGATTTCAGCGATGGCAATCATCGCGTCACCAGTGCTGTATCCAGGGGCTGGCTCGCCGAGGATGTTCAGGGAAGAAATGCCACCGTAGCGCTCCAGCTTCGGTGAGCCGTTCGCCCACTCACCGGTTGCAAACGCCGAGAACGGAACCATCTGGCCAAGGCTATTGCGCACGTACCATTTATCGAAGTCTTCTGGAGAGATTCGCGAGATGTCTTCGCCCTGTACGTACACCCGTTTGACCCGACCGCGGTCGATGAAGTCGTTGACATACATCGAGCCCCAGGCTGCCGACATCGTTTCGTTGATAGACGCGATGCTTACCTGCAGCGCACGGGCCTTTTCGTCATCAATGTTCACCTGGAATTGCGGCTCGTCGTCCTTACCGTTTGGACGCACTGCTTGGAGTTTGGGGTTTTCGCTTGCCAGTTGCAGGAACTGGTTTCGAGCTGCCATCAATGCTTCATGACCAAGACCTAGGTTGTCCTGTAGGTACAAGTTGAAGCCCATCGCGTTCCCCATTTCCAGAATGGCAGGGGGCACGAACGCCATGACGCTGGCATCTTTGATCTTGGCAAAATGCTGATTAGCCCGTTGCGCGATGCTGAATACGTCTTGCCCAGCGCCGTGACGCTCCTTCCAATCCTTAAGGGTAATCAGTACCAGCCCCGAGTTCTGACCACGACCAGCAAAGTTGAAACCATTCACCGTCAGGAAGTGCTCAACCAACGCACCTTCATCATTGCTCAAGTAGTCTCGCACCTCTTGAAGCACACCCTCGGTGCGCTCCGCTGAAGCATTTGCCGGCGTACGCACTTCGATCATCATCAAGCCCTGATCTTCGTTGGGCAGGAATGCCTTCGGGATCTGGGTGAACAGATAGCCGGTTCCTCCAGTGATCAGCAAGAACGCAAGCAGGTATCTACCGCGCCCCTTCAGCATTGCACCGACGCCTCGCTCGAATCGCAGAGTGCCGCGGTCGAAGATGCGGTTGAACCAGCCGAAGAAGCCCTTTTTCTCGTGGTGGGAAACGCCTTCCGGAGCTTTGAGGATGGTCACGCAAAGTGCTGGAGTGAACACAAGCGCGACAAAGATCGACAGTCCCATGCAGACCACGATGGTGATCGCGAACTGTTGATAGATGATGCCAGCGGATCCACCAAAGAAAGCCATCGGTACGAACACAGCCGACAGCACCATGCCGATACCCACCAAGGCCCCGGAAATCTGGTCCATTGACTTACGGGTAGCCTCAAGTGGCGTCAACCCTTCGTCGTGCATGAGCCGCTCAACGTTCTCGACCACGACGATCGCATCATCGACCAGCAAGCCGATGGCGAGCACCATGGCGTACATGGTGAGTACGTTGATACTGAGGCCGAAATAGGGCAGAAGTGCGAATGTGGCGAGCAGCACCACGGGAACTGCCAGGGTGGGGATCAGTGTGGCCCTGAAGCTCTGTAGGAACAGATACATAACCAGGAAGACCAGTACCACCGCCTCAAAAATAGTGTGTACTACCGACTCAATCGAGGCATCAACGACAGGTGTTGTATCGTAGGGATAAACGACCTCCACGCCATCTGGCAGATAGGCCTTCTGCTCCTCCATCAGCTTCTTGACAGCTTCTACGGTCTCCAGCAGGTTGCCACCGGTGGACAAACGCAGCGCCAGGCTTGCGGTTGGGGAGTCCTTGTATTTCGCGGAAATGGCGAAGCTGTCAGCCCCCAGTTCGGCACGTCCGACATCCTTCACTCGTACCTGTGAGCCGTCCGCGTTCACCTTGACCAAGATCTCATCGAACTGGCTAGGCGTTGTCATGCGCGTCTTGCCGAGAACGGTGGCATTCAGCTGGACGCCTGAGCGAGTTGGTAGTCCACCCAACTGGCCAGAGGACACTTGGACGTTCTGTTCCCGGATAGCATTGGCTACATCAGTAGGTGTCAGCTGATAGCTGTTGAGCTTGCCTGGATCTAGCCAGATACGCATTGCGTAAGGCGAGCCAAACAGCTGGAAATCACCGACGCCTGGAATGCGCGAAATGGGATCCTGAAGCTGTGAAGCGATCAGGTTGCCCAGGTCGAAGTTATCGAGCTTCCCCGAGCGATCCACCAAGCTCATGACCAAGAAGAAATTCATCTGGTACTTCACTACGCGAAGCCCCTGACGCTGAACTTCCTCCGGCAAACGAGGTGTCGCCAGTTGCAGCTTGTTCTGCACCTGAACTTGAGCGATGTCCGGATCGGTCCCCTGTTCAAAGGTCACGATGATGGTCATGCTGCCGTCAGAGGCGCTCTCAGCCGACATATATCGGAACCCATCAAGACCACTGAGCTGTTGCTCAATGACCTGGACCACCGTGTCCTGGACGGTTTGTGCAGAAGCACCTGGGTAGCTGACCTGGATCGAAACGGCAGGGGCCGCGATGTTTGGATATTGGCTAATCGGCATCTTGGCCAGCGAGAGCGCGCCGGCGAGCATTGCCACGATAGCGAGAACCCAAGCGAAGATCGGCCGGTCGATAAAGAAGCGAGACATTTACGGCGCCCCCTCAGTTAGCCGAGGCTTCAGTGGTAGCGGCGAAGTCAGCTACCAAATCCACATTTTTGGCTTCTACCGCATTGACGGCGATGCCGCTGCGGACACGTTGAACACCTTCGGTCACGATTCGCTCTCCCTCGGATACGCCTTTGCTGATCAGCCAGGCGTTGCCCACAGTTCGTAGGGTCTGGACCTCGCGGGCCTCAACAGTGTTGTCGGCCTTCACCACCCAGACACTTGGCACGCCACGCGTATCGCGGCTGATGGCTTGTTGTGGAACCAGGATCGCCGCCTGCTGCACACCTTCCTTCAGGAGGGCGTGAACAAACATGCCTGGAAGCAACTTGCGATTAGGATTCGGGAATTCGGCGCGAAGGGTTACTGAACCTGTGGTCGGATCAACGCTGACCTCAGAAAACTTAAGGGTGCCCGGGATTGGGTAAGCACTACCGTCATCCAGGGTCAGGCTGACTTCGGCCTGGTTCTCACCTGTCTTCTGAAGTCGCCCTGACTCCAATGCCTGTTGCAGGCCCAGCAGCTTCGTGATCGGCTGAGTGACGTCAACATAGATCGGGTCCAGCTGAGTAACAGTGGCGAGCGACTGTGCTTGACCGTTAGTAACGAGTGCACCCTCGGTAACTGTCGACCGTCCGATGCGGCCTGAGATCGGCGAAAGCACACGGGTGTACTGAACGTCGATACGAGCGACCTGATAGTCGGCCTCCGCCTGTTTCCATGCGGCAAGGGCATCGTCGTACTGCTGCTTGCTCACAGCCTTGGTTTTCAACAACGTTTCATATCGTCGCGCCAGGTTCTGCGCAGTAGTTCGATTAGCTTCGGCCCGACGCAATTGCGCCTCATAGGTACGCGGGTCAATTTGATAGAGCTGCTGACCCAGCTTGACCTCAGTCCCCTCAACAAAGGACCGCTTTTGAAGGATCCCCGATACTTGTGGGCGCACTTCCGCTACCCGGTAGGCCGAGGTCCGGCCGGGCAGGTCGGTTGTTAGGGTCAGAGATTGTGAGCGGACGGTGTATACGCCCACGTCAGGGGGGGGCGGAGCTGAGGCGACGTGGTCTTTTTCACCACAGGCGGTCACCAGCATCAGCGCCGTTAGAGGAATTGCATGTAATGCACGCGAGGATCGTATCTGTCTCACCGATTTGCTCCATCTCTGCGCCCCCTATGGCGGGGACTTGTAATTGCTGAATCACAATGTGGGCAAGTGTATCATTATGCGGTACGATGAGCGCAAGCAAGCAGTAACGACCATCGGTCGAACTTTGGTGAGATGGGTGTTTGGAACGTGTGACTGGCTAGGCGAGGCACGGAGCTCTAAAGTGGCGGCCATAACAGATGCTGCAGCGGTGCACGCTGAGGAGAGATATGAACCAATCAGACGAAATCGGTGGAAAGGCGGGGGGTATTCAAGTCATCGCCAGAGCTGCTTCGATAATGCGAGCCCTTGGCAGTCATCCGAATGGCTTGAGTTTGGCGGCTATCGCGCAGTTGGTCGGGCTGCCGCGCTCTACCGTCCAGAGAATCATCAACGCCCTGGAAGAAGAGTTTTTGGTTGAGGCATTGGGCCCTAGCGGAGGCTTCCGCCTTGGGCCGGCGCTTGGCCAGCTCATCAACCAGGCACAATCAGACATTCTTTCGTTGGTAAAGCCGTACTTACGCTCATTGGCGGAGGAGCTTGAAGAGTCGGTCTGCCTGGCTTCTCTAGCCGGCGATAAAATCTACGTGCTGGATCGCATCGTGTCAGAACGAGAGCTGCGTGTGGTGTTCCCGATTGGCATCAATGTGCCCGCCGCTGCGACCGCCGCAGGTAAGGTCCTTTTGGCAGCGCTGCCTGAGGAGTCACTCCCAGCAGCACTCAGTGATCAACTTCCAGTGTTCACCCCAAACACGCTCGAACGACAGGCGCTGATCAAACAGCTGAGTGAAGTCAGGGCGAGTGGGGTGGCAAGCGATCTGGATGAACATATCGATGGCGTTTGCTCATTCGCAACGCTTTTGGATACCTACCTTGGCTATTACTCCCTCGCAGTCGTAATGCCGAGTTCCAGAGCGAGCAAGCAGTCCGACACCATCAAAAAAGCTCTGCTATTGAGCAAGCAGAATATAGAGCGCGCCATCGGTCGCGCGTCAAAGAAAGCGCCCTAGTTAAAATGGCCAGGAAGACGGTAGCCGAGGCTGAGGAGACACGACAGCGCATCATCGACGCGGCTGTCGAGGTGTTCGCTGCCCAAGGAGTTCCAGACGCTACGCTGGACCAAATAGCCCGAAAGGCAGGCGTCACTCGTGGCGCCGTTTATTGGCATTTCAAAACGGGCGTTCCGGCTCAGGCGGCGATGGCTTGCCGGGCGGCCCGTCCCGGCTCGATTCCAAGTGCAGCAAACGTTTGCGGATCGATGTCGATCCAGCACGCGACAACCAGACGACCGTCCACCTGCTTCGGCGGCCCTGCCCGGTGCGCGTGCACGCCGATCCGGCGGAACAGCCGCTCCATGCTCGCGAACGTCACGCCGATCAGCTGCCGCGCGCCCAGCTGCGCCGCGCATTCGACGACCGCGGCGAGCATCGGGCGGACGGCCCACTCGGCATTGCCCGGACCGCCTTCGTCGCCGGTCGCCGCGAACCGCGACAGCTCCCAGACGGCAGCCGATTGCGGCAGCGGGACGCCTTCGGCGACCAGGTCGGCGAACAGCGACTTCAGCAGATACGGGCGGGTGGTCGGCAACAGGCGCGCACATCCGCACACGTCGCCGCCGGCGTTTCTCGCGAACACGTAGACGGTATCGTCGCGATCGAACTGATCGCGCTCGAAACTCTCGTTCGCCGACGGAAGCGCCCAACCGAGCTGTTCGACGAATACACGACGCCGATAGCGCCCTAAATCCGCTGCAAGTTCGTGCGGCAACCGCCCTTCCTCGTGAACGAAGGTTCGCATGGGTGTCCTCGGATTGATCTTTGTATGCACGCATTACAGCGCGCGTCCCGAGGAGGCGGTAACTGGTAACTCTTACAGGTAGACGTGCGCCGACGCGATTCGACCGGTGGTAACGGTTTCTTGATCGGCGGGATTGAAATACGGGCGGCTTTTGCTTATAAAGAGCGCCAGTCTTGAGGAAATGTCAGAGGAAAGCGTGGCAGATTGTCACTGGAGCGTGGGACCGGCATGATAGGTGTCATTGCGGCCGAGCAGCGCCGATGCGACGGCGGCGGGCCAGTCGATGCCAGCGAGCCGCGCGACGAGCGCGGCGGCGGTGCGGAACATGCCGAGGTCGGCGCCGTTGGCGTCCACGGCCATGATGTTGCTGCGGACGTCGCCGCCCGCGATCACGAACGTGCCCGTTGCACGTTCGAGATACCAGTCCCAGCCGACCGTCAGGTATGCGACGCCGGCACTGGCCGGGCGGTGCCATTCGGTATAGCCGGCCAGGCGCGCGTCGATGGCGCTGTCGCGCAGTTCCGCGAGCAGCGATGCATCGAGGTCGCTGGCGACATGGTCGAGCGCGAGCGCGGCCAGTGCGTTTTCGGACAGCCGTACGTAGCCGTCCGGAGACGGGCCGCGGACCGGGTGCAACAAAGGTGAAGTCATGCGCGGAATGTATCAGCCCCGAACCGGCGCTGGCACCTGACAGGTATGACAGCGTGACGTTGTCGGAGAAATAATGGAATTACGCTGGCAGGATGCCTACCAACAATTCAGTGCCGCGGAAGACGAGCAGCAGCTCTTCCAGCGGATCGCTGCCTATTCTAAACGCCTCGGCTTCGAATATTGCTGTTACGGCATTCGCGTGCCGCTGCCCGTATCGAAGCCGGCCGTCGCGATCTTCAATACCTATCCGGACGGCTGGATGGCGCGCTACCAGGCGCAGAACTACATCGAGATCGATTCGACGGTTCGCGACGGCGCGATGAGCACCAACATGATCGTGTGGCCGGACGTCGACCGGATCGACCCGTGCCCGTTGTGGCAGGACGCGCGCGACTACGGGCTGTCGGTGGGCGTTGCGCAGTCGAGCTGGGCGGCGCGCGGCGCGTTCGGGCTGCTGAGCATCGCCCGTCATGCGGACCGGCTCACGCCGGCCGAGATCAACATGCTGACGCTGCAGACGAACTGGCTCGCGAACCTGTCGCATTCGCTGATGAGCCGCTTCATGCTGCCGAAGCTGTCGCCGGAGTCGAGCGTCACGCTGACCGCACGCGAGCGCGAGGTGCTGCGCTGGACGGCCGAAGGCAAGACCGCGTGCGAGATCGGCCAGATCCTCAGCATCTCGGAGCGCACGGTCAACTTCCACGTGAACAACATCCTCGAGAAGCTCGGCGCGACGAACAAGGTCCAGGCGGTCGTCAAGGCGATCGGGGCCGGACTCATCGACACGCCCTGACGCGGCACCGGCGGCGGGGCAGTCCCGCCGCCGGATCGCATGAACGGCCGCTGCCGCTCACTCCATCAGCGGCTCCGCTTCCTTCGCGGTCCAGCTCACGCTGGAAATGCTTTTCTCCATGCATGGGAAGCAAGAAGTACTTCAGGCGGTGCTGACATCGCGGCAGCATCCACTTGAATTGGAGTTCTCCGCCGACGACGGGATCGAACTCTCCTGGGAAGCAGTGGTGACCGCCATGCTTGATGCTGTTAACAGCCCCCAGTCAAAGCAGTTCTCGGAAATCTTGATTTATCAGGGGGTGGACGAATCGGGTCTGATCCATAGCCGCATGGAGCAAGCGAGTAATCGATTCCTGCAGTACATTCATCAGGTGCTTAGGCATGCGATTATTCAAGGTGAATTGCCGCAGACTCTGGACCTTCACACTTCGATAGCCGTCTTCAAAGGGTTGGTCACCGGGTTGCTTTATGAGGGCCTACGCAGCCAGCATCAACCGTCTCAAGTCATCAAAGCCGCGCTGAGATCATTCTTGGCGTTGCTCAAGGAGCCTCCTCGCCACTTTCTGTGTGAGGAGGTTCAAGTTCCGCAAGCCTCAACAGAGTACTGTCAGCAGTAGCGCCGTTTCTGCCACTGATTACACCGCCAGCGCTCGCTCGCGCAGTTCACTGTTCAGGATGCGGTCGTTCTCGCTGTAGTCGACCGGGCAGTCAATGACGTGAACGCCGGGGTTGGCAATACAATGATCCAACAGTGGCAGCAATGCATCCGCGCTTTCCACCCTGTGTCCATGGGCACCATAGGCTTCGGCGTATCTGACGAAGTCCGGATTACCGTAGTCCAGACCGAAATCGGTGAAGCCCATGTTCGCCTGCTTCCAGCGGATCATGCCGTAGCCGTCGTCACGCAGGATTACCACGGTAATGTGCATGTTCAGGCGAACCGCGGTTTCCAATTCCTGGCTGTTCATCATGAAGCCACCGTCGCCACACACCGAAATCACCGGGCGATCCGCGTACACCAAATGGGCGGCCATGGCTGACGGCAGGCCGGCGCCCATGGTCGCCAGGGCGTTGTCGAGCAGCACGGTGTTGGGCTTGTGCGCCTTGTAGTTACGGGCGAACCAGATCTTGTAGATGCCGTTGTCTAGAGCGACGATGCCTTCGGACGGCAGCACGCGACGGATGTCGGCCACCAGGCGCTGAGGATAGACCGGGAAGCGGTCATCGTCGGCGCCTTCGGCGATCTGGGCTTCGTTGGCTTCACGAATCGCCATGAGACGGGTGAAGTCCCAGTGCGAGGTGTCGCCCAGACCTTCAGCGATCTGCCAGACGGCGTTGGCGATGTCACCGATCACTTCGATCTGCGGGAAGTACACGGCGTCGACTTCGGCAGAACGGAAGTTGATATGGATGACTTCAGTGCCGCCACGGAGCATGAAGAACGGCGGCTTCTCGATCACATCGTGGCCGATGTTGACGATCAGGTCGGCCGCTTCGATTGCACGGTGCACGAAATCACCGGACGACAGCGCAGCATTACCCAGGAAGCGCGGGCTGCGCTCGTCAACCACACCCTTGCCCAGCTGGGTGGTGACGAACGGGATACCGGTCTTATCGACCAGTTGCTTGAGGACCTTGGCGGTCATCTTGCGGTTGGCGCCGGCACCGATTACCAGGATAGGGCTGCGTGCGGTGCGCAGTTTCTCGATGGCAGCTTCGATGGCCACGTGCTCGGCCAGCGGACGGCGGTGCAGGCTCGGTGGAATTGGCAAGCTGTCGGTCTGCTCGGCGGCGATGTCTTCCGGCAGTTCCAGGTGCACGGCGCCCGGTTTCTCTTCTTCAGCCAGACGGAAGGCTTCGCGCATGCGTGCCGGGATGTTGTCGGCCGAGGCGAACTGGTGGGTGTACTTGGTGATGGGGTCCATCATGCCGCACACATCGATGATCTGGAAGCGGCCCTGCTTGGACTTCTTGATCGGCTTCTGGCCGGTAATCATCATCATCGGCATGCCGCCGAGATAGGCGTAGGCGCTGGCGGTCACCAAGTTGGTCGCGCCAGGGCCGAGGGTCGACAGGCTGACGCCGGTCTTGCCGGTCAGGCGACCATAGGTGGCGGCCATGAAGCCCGCGGACTGCTCGTGACGGGTCAATACCAGCTTAATCTTCGACTTGCGCAGGGATTCCAGTAGGTCGAGGTTCTCCTCACCGGGAATGCCGAATACATACTCGACACCTTCGTTTTCCAGGCATTGCACAACGACATCAGCGGCCTTAGCCATAGTTCACCCTCATCGCACTCGAGGCAGTTTGGACCTGAGAGGGAGGCGCAGCAGCAGGTGCGCCACTCTCCCACGGGCTCTTATCGGTTGGTTTTTACATCTAGTGTTTGCAGCGCAGCGGCCGAGTGGCCTCCAGCGCAGTTGGAGCAAATAAAAAGAAGGCCCGGCATCGAGCCGGGCCTCCGAGGTAATGCTTAACCGAGGACGCTTTGGAGAGCCTGCTGCAGTTCTGAAACTGCTTCGTCGGCCGACCAAACAGCGTTGCTGTGCCGCCAAGCGACATAGCCATCAGGTCGAACCAGAAGCGCGCCTGCCTCGTGAATCTCACGAACCGATTGCCAATCGCAGTAGAGGTCCGCGGTCCCTTTTGCGCCTGTTACAACGGTTTTCAGGAATGGCTGGTTTAAGCTTTCTGCAGCAGCCACCCATGCCTGGCCGGCAAGGCCCGTGATAAGCGTCATTTGCCCTTTACCCACGACATCGAGTGTAGAAATCCGGTGGCCGCTTTCGTTAACTAGCCAAGCGTGAGGAAGCTTGGCACCAGGGCGAGTGGTAGCCTGCAGGTACAGTTCTTTGTCACGAGCCCAGAGTTCAACACCATCCCTAGGATCAGCTTTAACGGCAGAGGACACGTAGCGCTGGTTCAGCTCGACACCTTGAGCGTTGAATTCGCGACTCTTGATTTCCAGCGCCTTCTGCAGGTTCATGCGAACTTCCACACCAGCCGGGCTGGGGTCACGCATGCGATCAAGCAGCTTGGCGATGGTGTCCACGCCATTGCCAAAGTTGAAGCACTCTTTCAGCAGGGCATAGTCCTTACGCGACTGGTTGGCACGTGCCACGATCTGCTTGCCCACGGGAGCACGCTCTGCGGTGTAGCTTTCCAGCAGATTCGGATCGGCAAAGCCTTTAAGAACGTAAGCCAGCTTCCAGGCAAGGTTGAAGCCATCCTGCATACAGGTGTTGGAGCCCAGGCCGCTTGATGGTGGGTGACGGTGAACAGCGTCGCCAGCACAGAACACTCGGCCACGGGAGTACTCGGTGGCATGTGCTTGGTTTACATACCAGGTCGACATGCGTTCGATCTGAACTTCCAGCTTGGGATCACCGACCAAAAGACGAATCTTGTCTAGTACCACTTCTGGGGATAGATCCGGAGCGCCTTTGGTTATGTCGAAGCCCCAACCCGCAATCCACTGATCCCACGGACGGATGGCGCGCAACAAACCCATGCCGATCTCACCGAAACCAGCTTCTGGAGTAGCGATCCACTGCAGGATACTTGGACGGTGTTCTACGTACTTGCTCAGGTCTGCGTTGAAAATGACGTAAGCGGTTCCAGCCCTTGCCATCTCGCCTACGATCGGTAGGTCGATTTCTTTGGCTACTTTGGAGTTGGCTCCATCGGCGCCCACCAGATACTTCGCTCGGACCTCGTATTCGATACCGGTCAGAACGTCCTTCATGCGAGCAGTTACACCTTCGGCATCCTGCTTATGGCTCAAGTATTCGGTGTTGAAGCTCACTTGAGCACCGCGTGCTGCAGCATGCTTGAGCAGGATAGACTCCATTTCAGGCTGGATGAGATCCAGCATGGTGCATGGACTGCCCTGGACGTAGTCGCCCTTGCGTTTGTCGCCAGTGCCCCAGGTGCGCATACGTGCGATTTCTTCACCTGCCAAACTGGTGGTGAACAGCGTATCGCCCATCTGATCCCAGGGCGTGGCCGCTCTCACCACCTCCTCTTCCAACCCAAGGTCACGCACGACCTCCATGGCACGCTGGTTCGTGATGTGAGCGCGCGGCGAGTTTGCCAGCCAGTTGAACATGGTGACCATTTTTACCCGCACACCGTAGGTGGCGAGTGCTAGGGCAGTGGTCGCACCAGCAGGGCCAGTGCCGATCACCAAAACATCGGTGTCAAAGCTATTGGAGGTAGTCATTTTCTTATTCTCCAGGCGTTACAAAGGTCGTTTCGAGCTCGCAAAGGCTCGGATCAGTTTTGGTGCTGGAAACCGGAACGCCGACGAACTAGGCGTCAGGTAGTGCCAGCTTTTAAGGACGAACGTCAGAACGCTGCGACTTAGAGTGCGCGTATGTGATGAGGGGCTGCTGCATGGGACCTCCGGATATTTATTGTTCTTTAGGTTCAGGGCAATCAGGTCAACGCAAAGTGCGAGGAGTAGCCTGCCGCCAACCCATGCTTGCATGCTAGCATGCAAGCATGGCGTAGACAACGAGGCCGAAGCTGCATTTCGTCAGCCTCTCTAGTGCCTGCTTTTGCCCATCCCCTGGGGGCACTCAGCGCGCAAGCAGTTAAGTTTTTTCAACCGCTTCAATTTCTTCTCTTTCTGATATGGGGCGACAAGTAGCTATCATACCTACCAGAGCAATGAGGGCCGCAGCTAGGCAGAAACTCATCAACAGCAACGCTGCACTCAAGGCCGGCATCAGCTCGTAGAACCAAGGAAGAGTCACACTAATCCCTGCGGAGAAAAGCATTTGAACAGTCCGGAGGAGTCCTGAGGCGGTGCCTCTATCCTCCGTTGCCGTTGAAAGTGCACTGTGGGTTGCTGCTGGGGATACCAATCCAAAAAAATAGATCGTTAGGCTGGTAAATACGACAAGCATGGTTAACGAAATTTCGCCGAGCGTTCTCTGCAGTACGAGTGCTGCGATGCTAATCAGTAAGCCTGAACAGCCGATCACCATGACCCTTCTGTCGGTCCAGCCTCGACGGTTCAAGGCAGCGGTGGTCAAGGAGCCAAAAAACGCGGCACCTGAGATGAGAGAAATAAGCAATGAAAATTGAAGCCCCGTTACAGAGTAATCACCGTAAAAAATTTTTGGCGAAGCCGTGATGAATACGAACATGATGGTAAAGCAAGCGGCATAGATGATTGATGAGCAGGAAAAAACCAGGTTCTTCAAAAATGCCGCGCATCGAATGACTGCTGAGGTGAACGAGATTTGCTTACGCAGGGTCGGTATAAGTGTTTCTTTATAGGTTAAACAGAGCCCAAGCCAAATGGCGGCCCCCGCCAGCGCCTGTACCAGGTGAACCGTACGCCAGGACCAGAAATCAGTGATCACGCCGCCAAGCAATGGCGCGATCAATGGTCCGAGACCCACAACCGCCGTCAAGCTGGCTATATGGGTGCGTGCTGTCTGTTCTGGAAGACTCTCTCTGACAATCGAGAACGGAAGGGCAACACATGCACCGGCAGCGGCACCCTGGAAAGCTCTAGCCACAAGCAGAGCCGTGAAGTCACTGGAGTGTGAACAGGCTAAAGCTGCGAGGCTGTAGCATAATAGGCTGACTAGTAGCGTGATGCGACGACCGAAGCGATCAGCGATCAGCCCGCTGACAAGAGGTGTTGAGCAGAACCCAGCGAGGAATATCGCCAAGGTCAACGAGCCTTTTCCCCCTTGCACACCCAGTTCATGCTCCAAGTTAGGAATCCCAGGCAAGGACATGTCAATTGACATTGGGCCAAGCGCGCAGATCGCACCAAACAGAAAAGTAAACCAGATCCCTAGTGTGCTGCGACCTGTCATGCTCAACTCCTATGTCGTCACTCTTTTTCTTCCCCGGATTGAAACGGCACTAGCGCGTCGTTTCACCACAAAGCAAATGTGTAGTCGACGTTCACTCGCAGCTCATTGTCATCACGGTGAGTAGCGCCAGGACCGAAATCATTTCGATACCAAGCGTGCCTTACTCGGAGTGCCACATCTTTGAAGGTACCGCTCTGGATGACATAGGAAAGCTCGACGTCTTTTTCCGACTCTTTGAGATTGCCGCCGCCAAGGTTCGGAAGATCAATGTTGTCCCCGCTGACGTAACGCAACATGCCCTTCAGTCCTGGGACGCCAACCCCAGCGAAGTCATAGTCGTACTTGACCTGCCAGCTTCTCTCTTTAGGGTTTAGGAACTCCGAGCTTAGGGTGCCTTCGGTTATCACCAGAGGCTCAGTACCAAAGAGATAGGGCATAGCGGTATCGCCGGTCAGCTGCATGAAGCCAACGCCGAGACGATGCACGCCGAGCTGGTAGGTCATCATCAATGCAGTATTGCGGTTGTCTACCTGCCCAGCTTTTGCGGATCCATTGTCTTTGGAGTCATAGAAGCGGAAGTCGGAAGTGAGCCGTCCTGAACCCAGCTCACGGGTGTCGACGAAACCGAGGTAGTTCTTGTCGTAGATGTCTTCCAGCTCTGCGTAGTAGTACTTGAGGGTTAGGTTTTTGGACCAGGCGTAATCGCCGCCCAAGAAATAGAAGGCATCAGACTCCGCAGCTCCGTTGAAACGTCCGTTCGGCGCTGAAACTCGCATCTTTTGGTAATCAGTTGAATCTCGTAGGTTGATTCGGTCCAACCACCCCGCGTGCAGTGACAAATTGCTGATGTCTTGCGAGCGCAGGTAGGTCCCGCGGAAAGTCTGTGGCAGCAGCCGTGTTGGACTTGCGAATGCGATCGGCAAGAACGTACTCACAGTGCCGTACTGCAGCTCGGTTTTGGAAACTTTGATCTTCGCTGTGAGCCCTAGCTCGGAGTAATCCTTAGCGGGCTCCCTGGTGGCGGCAGAGAACGGCAAGAGGCCAGTGCCTACCCGGTCTGGTGAGGAGTCCAGGCGCAAACCCATCATGGCTTGAGCATCCAATCCAAAGCCGACCACGCCCTCGGTGAAGCCCGAGTTGAAATTGACGATGAAGCCTTGGGCCCACTCTCGCGCCGCAGCTTGCGGCGTCTGGTTGATGTAATTGCGATCGAAGTAATAGTTGCGCAGCGTTACCTTAGCTTTCGAATCTTCCACGAACCCGGCTGCCTGGAGTGAAGCAGCATGCATAGCCAGCAGCCCGGCGAATGCAATAGTTGTTGATTTGCTCATGTCGTGTCTTCTTTTTTGTTTTTGTGATGACGCAATTTCGGTCAAACCGCTGAAGCACTCAGCTCAGGGCGCTTCTTCAGAGACGAGAGATAAAGCAGCGAGATAGCCGCTAGAACGATGCCCGGCGCCGAGGCCAACATTACGCCGCCCGCACCGGCCCCCAGGACCATCATTTTTCCTACGACGAGTGGTCCCGTCATGGCACCAATACGACCGACAGCGAGTGCTGCGCCGGTCCCGGTCGCCCGGCCATTGGCGGGATAGAACTGAGGAGCAAGGGCGTAGAGCACGCACTGGCCACCCGTTGTGAAGATGCCGGCCAAGAATCCTGCACCGATCATGGTAGGGAGTGAAGCCGCCACGGTCAGGCAGGCCAAGGAAATCAGAATGCCCCCATAAACCAGTGCCGACATGGCCCAGATAGGTAGGCGATCCATGGCAACGCCGAGCATCAACGTACCCACGGCCGCTCCAAGCTGCATGGCCAATACGACGACGCTTGCCTCGCTCGGTTTGAATCCCTGTCCAATCAGGATGCTTGGCAGCCAGTTGATCAGGATGTAGGTGACCATCAGTGTGAAGAAGAAGCTAACCCACAGGAGCAGGGTTTTCTTCAGTGCACCGCCTTCAACCAGGATGGCTTTGGTGGAGGGAACTTCGATCGTGGTGGTGGCTGCAATTGATTGCTTGTACACGTCGGGCAGGAAGAGAACCAGCAAGGGAACGATGACCAAAGGGACCACGCCGCCGACGTAGAAGACGAGCTTCCAGCCAGCCCCGAAATCCAGCAGCCCAATGGCGGCTGCCAACGCGGCCCCCAGCGGTACACCGCAGTACATCAAGCTTACTGCCGTGCCTCGCATGCGCTCACCAGCGGCTTCAGAGGCGAGTGCGATCAGGTTGGGCAGCGATGCTCCCAACCCCACGCCTGTCAGGAGCCGGGCGAACAGCAACGCGCTGAAGCTCCAGGCAACCGTAGTGACGAGGGAGAAGATGCCGAATAGTGCAACCGAGACGATGAGTACTTTCTTCCGGCCATAGCGATCAGCAAGGCGGCCGCCAATGAAAGCGCCTGGGAGCATACCAAGTACGCCAACACTGAAGACCCAGCCCATTTCCAGCTTATCCAAGCTGTAGTCGGCAGACATGCCGTGAGCCGCGATCCCTGGGGCTTGGAGATCCAAGCCTTCCATCAATGCTACGAGGAAGCAAAGCGCGATGGTGATGAAAAGTTGTAACCGTCTGGCCAACTCCACCCCTCAGCACACAGACCAGCTCGGACAAGAACGGGTGGAAAACAAAGCCTTGCCCGCAGGTATACCCATTGAATAAGCCTGTATCTGACGTAGGTCATGCAGAGCCTGCCAGCGGGTCGCAATCGACGATGGCTTCATTGTATACTTCGGCTCCGCATACCCCTTGAGCTACAGGAACATCAGCATGACTGTACTCCAAACGATCTACTGGCAGCCTACGCCGCCTTAGCGCTACGCCCCCTCGCAACAACCTGCTTCCGCTAGCCTCGCTCGCGGGTGCTCACTGCTGTACGCCTGGTTTTACACCTTAAGCACACAGCAAAAAATCCTCAAAATTTGAATTTGTATCGATTCGCTCGCCACTCCCTTGGCGTGCGCGATGCTTTGCCTTGGATATTTATATGCTGCAAAAACTTAGACAAACGTGGTTTTCCAACGTCCGTGCCGACGTGCTCGCGGGGCTGGTGGTCGCACTCGCGCTGATCCCGGAAGCCATCGCCTTTTCCATCATCGCCGGGGTAGATCCCAAAGTCGGTCTCTACGCCTCCTTCTGTATCTGTGCTGTCATCGCCTTTGTCGGCGGGCGCCCCGGAATGATCTCGGCGGCGACAGGCGCCATGGCACTGCTGATGGTTACGCTGGTAAAAGAGCATGGACTCCAGTACCTGCTGGCCGCGACGCTACTATGTGGCGTACTTCAAATCCTTGCCGGCTACCTGAAGCTCGGCTCGTTGATGCGCTTTGTTTCACGCTCGGTAGTCACCGGCTTCGTAAACGCATTAGCGATTCTGATTTTTATGGCGCAATTGCCTGAGCTGACCAATGTCACCTGGCATGTCTATGCCATGACCGCTGCGGGCCTGGGAATCATCTACCTGTTCCCGTATGTACCGAAAATCGGCAAGGTGATTCCCTCTCCATTGGTGTGCATTCTGACGCTGACTGCCATCGCCATTTACCTCGGTTTGGATATCCGCACCGTCGGTGACATGGGCCAACTGCCTGATACGCTCCCGATCTTCCTCTGGCCTGAAGTTCCGCTGAATTTTGAAACCCTGCGCATCATTTTCCCGTACTCGGCTGCGTTGGCAGTAGTGGGTCTACTCGAATCAATGATGACCGCGACCATCGTCGACGACCTTACCGACACCACCAGCAACAAAAACCGCGAGTGCAAAGGCCAGGGTGTGGCCAACATCGCTGCCGGCATGCTTGGCGGCATGGCAGGTTGCGCCATGATCGGCCAGTCGATCATCAACGTGAAATCTGGTGGCCGCACCCGTCTCTCGACATTGTGTGCCGGCGTTTTCCTGCTGCTGATGGTGGTATTTCTTGGCGAGTGGCTCTCCAAAATCCCTATGGCGGCACTCGTGGCTGTGATGATCATGGTGTCCATCGGCACCTTTAGCTGGGATTCCTTGCGTAATCTGAAAGAGCATCCGCTGTCGACCAACCTCGTCATGGTGGCGACCGTCGTGGTCGTCGTGGCCACTCACAATCTGGCTTACGGCGTACTGGTAGGTGTGCTGCTGGCCTCCCTGTTCTTCGCAAACAAGGTCGGGCACTACCTGGATATCAAGAGCACTCTTGAAGAGACGAAATCGCATCGGACTTACCGCGTCGTGGGCCAGGTGTTCTTTAGCTCTGCGGACAAGTTCACTGAGGTTTTTGACTTCAAGGAGGCGCTCAACAAGGTCACCATCGATCTCACACAGGCGCATTTCTGGGATATCACCGCCGTCGCAGCGCTGGATAAGGTCGTGATCAAGTTCCGACGCGAAGGCGCTGAGGTTGAAGTGCTCGGTCTCAATGAAGCCAGCGCGACAATCGTTGACCGCTTCGGCGTGCATGACAAACCCGGTGCCATCGACAAGCTCATGAGCCACTAAGGAGAACGACAATGACCCGCGTAATGGCATGCATTGATAACTCACAATCCTCATTGGCGGTCTGCGATTACGCAGCATGGGCCTCGCAACGACTCAGCGCTCCCCTGACCTTGCTTCATGTGCTGGATAAGGAGAAATATCCTGCATCCGCTGACCTCAGCGGCAATATCGGTCTCGGTAGCAGAGAACATCTGCTGGAAGAGTTGGCCATGCTGGATGCGCAGCGGGCAAAACTGGCGTTGGAGCATGGGCAGCACATGCTTGAAAAAGCTCGCGAGCGAACAGTTCACTCTGGCGCCATGTCACCTGATATGAAGCAGCGCCATGGCCATCTCGTCGAGAGCCTGAGCGATCTCCAAGACGATATTCGGTTACTGGTGATTGGAAGAGTCGGTGAGGACAGCACGCGCAGTGCCCAAAGTCTTGGCAGCCAGATTGAAGCGATAGTCCGAACTATCCACCGCCCCACCCTGATTACAACCAGCCATTTCAGGAAACCTGAAACGGTCATGGTGGCATTTGACGGCAGCGCAACAGGCCACAAGACCTTACAGATGCTTGCTTCAAGCCCGCTGTGCGAAGGCCTGCCAATTCATATCGTCATGGTTGGAACGGATTCTGAAGACAACCAGAACGCGCTGGAGAAGGCACGAACCACGCTTGCGTCTTCCGGCTCGCTGGTGCATTCCGAGATCCGCCCAGGCGAAGTAGAGTCCACACTGCATGCGTATCAGGCAGAGCACGGCATTGACCTCTTGGTCATGGGGGCGTACGGGCACTCACGCATCAGGCACTTTCTGATAGGCAGCACGACCACGACGATGCTGCGTACATCCACTGTACCCTTATTGCTGCTTCGCTGAGCCAGTTCCACTGGCCACAGTATTTCCAGAACTGAGGAAATACCGTGGCCACCCTGGACGATGACTAACTGATCTTGCCGCTACGAGACCACATGCAACTCATAACTGAAATTGTTCACCCCGAGCTGAAATCCAAGCAGGGCAGAGTATTCCGTCGACATGCAGCTCGCGGCATCGTGATGCGGGGTGAACAGATCCTGTTGCTGTTCACCGAGCGCTATAACGATTTCAGCTTTCCTGGAGGCGGCCTTGATGGTGACGAGGACATTGTCGCAGGCCTGAAGCGTGAGCTTGAGGAAGAGACTGGTGCTCGTGAAATACAGGTGCTCCAGCACTACGGTTACATCGAGGAGTACCGGCCCTACCAAAAGCCACAGTACGATCTGATGCACATGACCTCGCATTTTTATCAATGCGAAGTAGCGCCCCAGCTAGAGCCGGTGAGAATGGAAAGCCACGAAATCGCTAATGGTATGCGGCCTGTCTGGATCAACCTGCATGAAGCCATCGCACACAATGAAGCCGTCATGCAGCGTCACGAGTCTTCGATGGGGCAGTCAATTCTGCGCGAAACCTACATGCTGAGAAAAGTCGCTTCCGAATTGTTGATGCCAATCAGCCTTTGAGCTGACTATTTGGCGAAGTCCACTTAGCCTGCCTCAGGCAAGCATCCAATGCTGCGGGAGTAATTGCGTGATTTCGCTCGCCCGCTGTGTCGGAAGCCGCATCAGTACATCCTTGAGATAGGCATACGGATCGTGCCCATTCATACGCGCCGACTGGATCAGGCTCATGATTGCCGCCGCCCTTTTTCCACTGCGCAGCGACCCGGCAAATAACCAGTTCGAGCGCCCAAGCGCCCACGGCCGGATCAAATTCTCGATCTGGTTATTGTCGATGGGCACAGCACCATCTTCCAGGTAGCGCGTCAGCGCTACCCAGCGTTTAAGGCTGTAATCCAGGGCCTTGGCCGTGGCCGAACCCTCGGGCACAAGTTCGCGTTGGGCCAACATCCACTCATGCAGTTTTTCAGCGATGGGCACCGCTGTTTCCTGACGTAATCGCCAGCGGGCTTCGTCGCTCATTTCCTTGGCGTGTCGCTCGACTTCATACAACCCGCCAATCGAGTGAAGCGCCTGCTCCGCCAACTGGCTTTTATTGGCTGCATGCAGGTCGAAGAATTTGCGGCGTGCATGGGCCATGCAGCCGATTTCGGTGATGCCCAGCTCGAAGCTGGCCTTGTAGCCGGCGAAGTCATCGCAGACCAGCTTACCGTTCCACGTGCCCAGGAAGTTACGCGCATGTTCGCCGGCACGGCTGGGGCTGAAGTCGTAGACCACGGCCTTTAGGGCCGAGAAAGGCGTGGTGCTATAGGCCCACACGTAAGCGCGGTGGGTTTTCTTTTCGCCTGGTGCGAGCATCTGAACCGGGGTCTCATCGGCGTGGATCACGCCCTGGGCCAACACATGCTCACGCAGCGCATCGACCAGAGGCTGGAGCTGCACACCGGTCTGTCCGATCCATTGCGCCAGTGTCGAACGGGCGATGGGCAGTCCGGCCCGACCAAAAATCTTCTCCTGCCGGTACAGCGGTAAATGGTCGGCGAACTTCGCCACCATCACGTGGGCCAAAAGGCCTGCGGTCGGGATGCCCTTGTCGATCACTTGGGCCGGTACAGGCGCCTGGATCAGTGTTTCACACTGACGGCACGTCCATTTTCCACGCACATGCCGCTCAACTGTGAACACGCCCGGAGTGTAATCGAGCTTCTCGCTGACGTCTTCGCCGATTCGCTGAAGCTGGCAGCCGCACACGCACTGAGTATTCTCTGGTTCGTGACGGATCACGGTTCGCGGAAACTGCGGCGGCAGTGGTGCACGCTTGGGCTTATGACGTGGCTCGGCCGGTGCGGCCGGCGGATTGGCTGCCTTCAGCTCGGCTTCGATAGCTGCGATATCGGTATCGAGCAGATCATCAAGCAGACTGCCTTGGTCGGGGCTCAGTTGCTCGCTGCGCTTGGCGAACTTGTGTCGCTTGAGGATGGCGATTTCATGAGCCAGTTGCTCGTTGACCGTTTCGAGGCGTTGGATTTTCTGGCTCATGGAGTCGACCTGGGACAGCAACTGCATAGCCTGTTCGGCCAAGCCGCGCAGCTGTTCCGGTGTCATCTGGTCGAGATTGGGCGAGGAAGTCATGCCGCTGATTGTGTCAGAGCAGGTCGTCAACAGCGATAAACCGATGGGCTAATGGCAGGGGCTAAAGCACTGTGATCGCGCTGCCTGCGCCGACCCGCTGCCACGGCAAACCCAGTACCAAGGCTTGAAGTTGCTCGTTATCGAGTTCGACTTCCGATCCGTGACGGATGCCGGGCCAATGAAACTTGCCTTGGTTCAATCGTCGCGCTGCCAGCCAAATGCCCACACCGTCATGCACCAAGACTTTCATTCGGTTGGCACGGCGATTAGCGAAGAGGTATGCGCAGTGCGGCTTCGCCACACCGAACACCGCGATCACCCTGGCCAGCGCGGTCTCGGTACCGGCGCGCATGTCCATAGGCTCGGTGGCAAGCCAGATGGCATCGATCCGAATCATTCCAACAGGTCTCGCAGAAAGGTGGCACAGGCGACAGCGCTTTCGGTCGGCCAGTTCACTTTGACGGTGCCACGCGGGTGCTGGATTTCAATGCAGATACTTGATGAAGCTGCCTGCGAATGTCCTCCGGCTAGCGGCAAGGGCACTGGAATGAAAGCAGGTTGCAGCGCCATAGTTTTGTTCGTGAGTACCCTAATCCATTTATGTACGAGGTTCGCGTTAAGGCTGTGCTTCTGCGCGACGCTGGCAATCGATGCGCCGGGCTGGGCGCACTCTTGGACAACTTGGGCCTTGAAGGATTTTGAATAGGAACGGCGTTGTGACTGCATGGAAAGACCCGCTTAAAAGGCTAGAAATGGTGTCCACTTAAATTAGGTGGACACCATCGCCTTTGGCGTCGGGGTCAGGAAGGTGAGTTGGCCGGACGGTTACGAAAAGTTTGGTCTTGTCAGTTTTGTCAGTCATAGCGACCCCCTCCGAAGCCCTTGAAAGGTCTTCAGAAAACACGTGATTGTGGTTTTAGTAACGCCAGTAATGTGGAGCTACATCAGCTCAGTAATCACTCAGAAAAGAGTGAGTAGGTGGGCTGATCACTGCGTGTTCGGAGGTGCTGCCAGTAGGGATTTTGCGAGGCATTCATGTCGGGTGGTCTCTCTTATTGTTGTCTCATAGACCCCCTCCCTGACGGGAGGGGATTGCTGCAGACAGCTTGCGTGGAGCTGTCTGCGAACCTCAGCGCTTCAGCAAATCCAGTGCGACATCGATGATCATGTCTTCCTGGCCACCGACCATGCGGCGTTTGCCCAGCTCGACCAGGATGTCTACTGCTTTGATGTCATAGCGCGCAGCTGCAACTTCTGCATGGCGAAGGAAGCTCGAATACACACCGGCGTAGCCGAGCGCGAGAGTCTCCCGATCAACACGTACCGGGCGATCCTGGAGTGGGCGAACCAGGTCATCTGCTGCGTCCATCAGGGCGTACAGGTCAGTGCCGTGATTCCAGCCCAGCTTGTCTGCTGCCGCAATGAACACTTCCAGTGGGGCATTACCAGCACCGGCGCCCATGCCTGACAGGCTCGCGTCGATGCGGTCACAGCCTTCCTCCACGGCGACGATCGAGTTGGCTACGCCGAGGCTCAGGTTGTGGTGTGCGTGGATACCGGTATGAGTGGCCGGATCAAGCACCCCTTTCACTGCGCGGAAGCGCTCACGAATGTCATCCATATTCATCGCGCCGCCGGAGTCGACGACGTAAATGCAGGTGGCACCGTAGCTTTCCATCAGTTTTGCCTGCTGCGCGAGGCCTTCGGGGGTCTGCATGTGGCTCATCATCAGGAAGCCAACCGTGTCCATGCCGAGCTTACGGGCGTATTCGATGTGCTGCTTGGAGACGTCTGCCTCGGTGCAATGGGTGGCGACACGGACGACGCGAGCGCCTGCGGTATAGGCCGCTTTGAGGTCGTGTAGAGTACCAATCCCTGGGAGCAGCAGTGTTGCAATCTTGGCGTGCTTCACCGCGTCGGCGGCAGCTTCGATCCACTCGATATCGGTGTGTGCGCCGAAGCCGTAGTTGAAGCTGGAGCCTTGAAGGCCGTCACCATGGGCTACTTCGATCGAATCGACCTTGGCGACATCCAGTGCTCGAGCGATTGCCTGGACCTGATCCAGTGAGTACTGGTGACGAATAGCGTGCATACCATCACGCAGGGTCACGTCCGAAATGTAGAGCTTTTTACCGTTCATATCTGCGCTCCTCAGGCTTGGCTCATCGACTGTGCCATGCGCTCGGCGGTAGCCAACGCAGCAGAAGTCATGATGTCGAGATTGCCTGCGTACGATGGCAAGTAATGGGCAGCACCCTCGACCTCAAGGAAAACAGAGGTCTTCAGGCCACTGAATTTGCCTTGGCCGGGAATGTTCAGTGGGGCAGATTCAGGGATGACTTCAAACTGCACTTTCTGCTTGAGGCGGTAGCCGGGGACATACGCATTCACTGCGGCAACCATTTCTTCAATGGAGGCCTCAACCTGATCCTGGTCCGCTGCTTCAGACAACACGTAGACGGTGTCGCGCATCATCAGAGGAGGCTCAGCCGGATTCATGATGATGATGGCTTTACCTTTGGCTGCGCCGCCAATGACTTCGATGGCTTTCGAGGTGGTTTCAGTGAATTCGTCGATGTTCGCTCGGGTGCCTGGGCCCGCCGATTTGGAGGCAATTGATGCGACGATCTCTGCGTAATGCACTTTGGCAACACGCGATACTGCAGCGACCATTGGAATAGTTGCCTGGCCGCCGCACGTGACCATGTTCAGGTTCTGCGCGTTGACGTGTTCTTCGAGGTTAACCACTGGTACGCAGTAAGGGCCGATAGCTGCCGGAGTAAGGTCGATCACCCGGATGCCTGGCTTGCACTCACGCAGCATGGCGTCGTTTTTGACGTGAGCACCGGCACTGGTAGCATCGAAGATGAAATCGATGTCAGCAAACTCTGGCATTTTGACCAGGCCAGCGACACCTTCGTGAGTGGTAGCCACGCCCATTCGGCCTGCGCGGGCCAGACCATCAGAAGCAGCGTCGATACCAACCATCACGGCCATTTCCAGGTGCTTGGCATTGCGCAGGATCTTGATCATCAAATCGGTGCCGATGTTTCCGGAGCCGACAATGGCGACTTTGCGTTTTGTAGTCATTTCTAGATCTCCATCACTCGACACTGAACGACACGCCGACGCGGCCAAGGCCTTCGATTTCGGCTTCAAAATGATCACCTGCGCTTACGCCGACCATCGGTCCCAGGGCACCTGTGAGGATGATGTCGCCTGCTTTGAGAGGTTCACCAAACTCAGCCATTGTGCGAGCGAGCCAAACAGCTGCATTCAGCGGATTACCCAGGCATTCGGCACCACTGCCAGAGCTGACGACCTCACCGTTTTTAGAGAGCCGCATCGTTGCGCCGCGCAGGTCTAGGCCATCAATGCGCTGTGCAGGGCCGCCAAGGACAAAACACCCGCTTGATGCGTTATCAGCCACGGTGTCGGCGAATTTGATGTTCCAGCCCTCAATGCGGCTGCCGACAATTTCAAGCGCCGGGAGAACCCAGCCAGTTGCGGCGATGACGTCTGCGAAAGTTGTGGAAGCGCTAGGCAGGTCGCGTTCCAGAACCAGTGCAATTTCTGCCTCGATTTTGGGCTGCAGAACACGTTCGAACGGAACCACTTCGTTGTCGCCGTACGCCATGTCTGCAAACAGGCAGCCGAAGTCCGGCTGGTCTACGCCCAGCTGGGCCTGGACCTTGGGGTTGGTCAATCCAATCTTGCGGCCAACCAGACGCTGTCCATTTGCGATGGCATGGGCTTGGTTCAAGCGTTGAATCGCATAGGCACTTTCCACGTTTGTGGCGCCGATCACGTCACGCAGTGGTCCAACAGGCTCGCCCTTTCCTTCAGCTCTGCGCAGATCAGCCGCCAAGCGCTCAAGGGTCTCTTGTGTAATGTTCATCGTGACCTCGATCAGTGGGTGAGGAAGTCGAGAACCATGCGGTTGAACGTGTCCGCGTGTTCCCATTGGGCCCAGTGGCCGCATTTGTTGAAGACATGCAGTTGAGAGTTGGGGATGCCGGCAACCAGGCGTAGGCCGGTGTCCATCGGGACAAAGCGGTCATTGCGACCCCAAACTACGAGGGTCTCGGCCTGAATCTCGCCGAGGCGATGGCTGAAGTCAGGGAACTGCTTGAGGTTCGCAGCGAGGCTCGCGGTGAAATTTTCGAGGTGGTCTTTTCGAGCCAGCATGTTGTCCAGGCGCGCTTGGAACAGTTCCTCGGTGAGGTCGCTGGTGTCGTAGACGAAGATGTTCATCATCTTCTTGAGGTTTTCGATCGTTGGCTCGCGGTACAGGCCGTTGAGTAATTTGATGCCTTCAGTCGGCATTGATACGAATGGGCTGACCCCGCCGGTGCCTCCGCCCATAAGCACGAGTTTGCCTACGCGCTCAGGCCAAGTCAGCGTGAAGGCTACGGCTGTATGGCCACCCATGGAGTTGCCGAGCAAGTGCACCTTGTCCAGGTCCAGCTTATCGACCAAACCTTTCAGAACACGGGCATTAAGATCGGAGCGAGAGCCTGTGCTGACGATCGAATCACTTTTACTCCAGCCAGGGCAGTCCATGAGGATGACCCGGAAGCCAGCCTCTACCAGTGGCTCGATGTTGCGATTGAAGTTGGCCCAGCCGCTAGCACCAGGGCCAGAACCGTGCAGCATGACAACCGTTTCTTTGCCTTCACCGCAGTCGTTGTAATGAATATTCAGATCCAGCTCGCCGTCTTGGACGCGAACGAATTTGCTGGTGTCTTTTTCAGTAATTGCAGTCACGATTGATTCTCCGTGAAGGTTGTTAGCGCTGAGAGTGCGCACTGATAGAGCCGAAGCCTGCGATCCACTCCGGGATCTCTCGGTAGTAGCGATCAGTTGCGGTGTATGCGCCGTGGGCAGCGAGCGCTGAGAACGCAGCGACCCAGGCCTTGACCTCATGCGTGGATTTGCCGGCCAATTCGGAAAGATGTGCGTTGGGGAGCTGATCCAGATCGCTCAACAGGTCCTGCTCAACAACGTCGAGGAAGTATTGATCCCACTCGGGATTCAGCGGGTGGAGGGTGTTCTGATCTTCGACAAATCGCTCAGCTGCGATGACCACGCGTTGGGTGCGAGCGGTGCGCTCGTCTTCTGGCAGGTTGCGGCCACTGCCCATGAGCCGATCAGCCATCCGGGCATCGACTTTGGCTAACTCCGGAACTGGAGGTTGGTGTGAAAGGCCCCCCGATCCCAGGAACAGCACCCGCTTGTTCAGGGTGCGCGTAAATCGACCGACCGCATCACCCATCAACCTGACTCGCTCGAAGGTAGGCAGAGGCGGGGCCACACAGTTCACGAAGATCGGCAAGACCGGATACTTGTCCAGGCCGCCGAGAAGGAATTCGAGCGGTTGAGCGAAGCCGTGGTCGACCTGCATGCGATACGAAACAGGCATGTCGATGCCATTGCTCAGCAGAGACTCAGCACAAGCTTCAGCGATGGATTTGGGGACAGACAGGGTGCCGGCGAGCGAGCCGAAATCGCCGATGGCTTCTGCCGCCATGCCCAGGCAGAAAGGGGGCATGACATCGTAGAAGAAGCCGTTGTAATGGTCTGGAGCGAAAAGCACCACGAGCTCAGGATCGAAAGCGGCGATGCGTGCACGGGCGGCGCGGATCACCTCATCTACTTCATCGAGCACGTTCTTGGGCGGATCGAAATGCCCAATGAGGGGCGTGTGCGATAGGCAATGCAGGTAAGCGTTCATCGATACGAAACCTTTACGTCGTGCCCCAGTGCAGGCCGCCTCGCACTGGGACGGCATGAGCGCTTTCCTCAATGCCTTACGGCAGAGGGGCAGCGCCATGCAGGTAGATTTGTTTTTGTCTGCCTGATCATCATGCACGCTAGAATGCTAGCATGCAAGCTTAGAGATGCCCGCTCATCGTCGTATGGATTCACGCGTTGGGAATGGGTCGCGACGGATGACGAAGCGATTGGTGCGAAAATCTGGTTTACTATCCGAAATGCTAGTATGCAAGCCAGTTAGCGAAATGTTGAATCGCGCACTCAGTCCTAGGAAGATCACACCGATGCAAGTGGCAAACAAGAAGACCGCTATCTATCAGCACATTTTGGAACGCCTACTGAATCGTAGATATGCGTTCGGTGAAAAAATCCTGGTAAAGGAAATCAGCGAGGAAACGGGTGTCAGTCGTCAGCCAATCATGACCGCACTGAACAGCCTGCAGGAGAGGGGCTTTGTCGTGATCACTGCCCAGGTTGGATGTGAGGTTGTGCACCCTACACGTTTGGAAGTTGATGACTTCTACCAAATGTTTGCGAACAACGAAGCGCTTATCGCAGGGCTTGCTGCTGAGCGTGGCTCCCCTGATGATGTGCTGCGTATGTCCGAGATCAACGACAAAATTAGAAGCATCAATCCAGCTCACAGCGATGCTGCCGACAGTTATCGGAATTTGAACGTAGAATTCCATCGCGTGCTGCACTCAATGGCGAAATCGCCAATACTCTCGTCACGCCAAGTAGCAAATTTCGAGCTATCCGACTTTTTCATCGTGCAAACCTGCGGCTTCCAAGTGCACTTGGGGGCTGCTACTGATGAGCATGATGAGATTCTTGCAGCGCTTAAAACCAGGAACAAAAAGGCTGCAGCCAATGCGGCTGCGAGCCATATTCACAGTGTGGCGAAGGATGTCGTATCTAAAATGCCTGAGGCTGAGAAGCTAGCCTCATAGCGGGAAAGCGAACTCAAGCCATAGAGAGTCGCCTTTGGGACCGTTCTTGACCGCGGTCTCACGCATCCACTTGAGCACGACCCCTGACTTCTGATCAAACGCATAGAAGATTTGGGGGCCAACGGCGAATTTACTCAGCCGGTTCCCATCATCGAGGTCACCATGGTCGTAGCGATCATCGGTGACCTGCTTGGTGTAATATCCCACCAAACCCAGCTGAACCTTGGGATTGGACTGCAGCCTGTAGCCAAGCAGGTAGTCGACGTTGAACACGTTGCCCGAGCGATAGTCGGTGTCGTCGTTCTTCGCATTGATGGTGAAGGTCGGTGCAATCGAGACCTCCCAGTTAGGGTGGGGGAACCAGGTTAGGTCAAATTCCTGAGTATAGCTCGCATAGCCTGGCGGGCTATTCGCTAACTTATTACCGTCATAGTTTCCCAATGGGACAAAGGCACTGAATCCCGTTAGCAAGTGCAAGTTTTCGGAAGGCGAGTAGCCGACATATAGAGGGGTAAGGTACAGCTGCCTGAAGCCGGAGTCTGTATCACTGTTTCCGAATGCCTCAACCTTGATCTTGTTCGCTGACCCGATGATTCCGCTGCTGAGAGTAACGCCGCTATCGAATTTCACGTCCCACGTGTGCACCACACGAATAGCTTGAACAAAATTCTCCAAGCTGAACCCTGGGACAGAGGATTTGCCACTGTTGTCTTTAAAGCTATCCGCCTTGTAGTAGGCGGTATAACTGTACAAAGAGGTTTCACCTGGTGGGGGCAGGATTGCCGGAAGAACGGTCTGTACGCCTAGCGGCCAAACGGTATCTCCACTTTCAGTACCGTAACATAGCGAAGAAACGAGCAAAGAGCATCCGAACGCGCTAGCAACGCCGGCGCGTGTTACATAACTTTTCATTATTATTATCCTATGTAATTTTTTACCGCAGGACGTGGGCGCCAATCAGGACGAATGTAACCAACGCAGGTTCGGTCCCGGGGTTTCGCCAAGCATGTATATTGCCTTGCTGCACCACGATGTCTCCGCTCGCGAGCTCCCTGATCTGGCCGTCGTCCAGTTCGAGAATGAGAGGGCCTTTGACCACAATGCCGTAGTCGACTGTCGGAGATGCGTGCATGCCTGGTCGCTCAAGGTCGAAGCATTCATACAGTCCAAGCAGGTGGCGTTGCTGCTCAGCATGGGCCTCCTCGGGATTGAAATCCGAGGACTGGAAGATTGAGTCAGGCGGGAAGCTCACCGCCAGACACTTGGTTTCTCCAGGCTGAGGCAGCAGTGAAGAGCTGGCTTGAACTGGATCGTCAAATGCTTCAGGAAGGGACGGAGATGCCACCGTTTGCCATATTAAAGAAGTAGCGAATCCTGGAATATTTTTGTACTCATGGGTCTGAGGCGCGAAACCGTCGGCTAGGAATACAGCTTTACCATTCTGCGTGCCTGCAACTACTCGTCTCACTTTCATGTTGGATCTCCGACTGAGCGCCGCCCGATCGAGCGGCGCTGCGTTTCAGGTCAGGCTGGGATTGATTACAACGTTGGTGAAACCGCCTTTGCGGTCTGCTATCGCATCCATCGCCTCGTTCACCTGTTCGATGGCGAATACTTCCTGGTCGAATACCGATAGGTCCAAGGTGCCAGCGGCAGCCATTTCAGCCATGTCCTGACCTTCTGCCACAGTGAACCAGAGGGAGCCGATCACGCTGATCTGGAAGCACATGAGTTTGAACATCGGTACTGGCAGGTCCTCAGACATACCCCCGATATCCACCATGCGGCCGCCGCGGCGAAGGGCACCAATTGCGTCAACGGTAAGTTCGTGAGGAGCGCCAGGGCCAACCGCATCAATGAAGACGTCAGCACCGAGCTCATCAGTGTGCTTACGTACCCAATCACCCAGTGGCTCATCGCCGACGGAAATCGTCAAAATACGATCTGGGGCGAGAGCGCGAACTCGCTCCAAGAGTTGGCGGTTACGAGCCATCGCGAAGATTTTTGTAGCCCCCATGGCCAAGGCAAGCAGGACGGCCCCGAGTCCTAGCGTTCCGGTGGCGCCACTGATCAGCACAGACTGACCAGAACACACACCTGCTTTCCGAAGGGCCGAATAGGCGGTGCCGAGATAGCCAAACCGGCATCCTTGCTCGAAGGATATCGCTTCAGGGAGCTTGACCAAGCCCGATGCCGGCGCGGTCATGTATTGGCACAATCCGCCGTAGGGGTAGTCTTCGAAGATTTCTTGGGAGCCTGGGCCAAACCCGAAGTAGCCCTGGAAGGTGAACGCAG
This sequence comes from Pseudomonas sp. LFS074, assembly GCF_047978165.1. NCBI lineage: Bacteria > Pseudomonadati > Pseudomonadota > Gammaproteobacteria > Pseudomonadales > Pseudomonadaceae > Pseudomonas > Pseudomonas sp. LFS074. The sequence continues at coordinate 1,716,281 of NZ_JBFPFV010000001.1, forward strand.
TGCAGTTTATGTGCTGACCGCGCAGACAGGCATGACAGGAGCCGCAGCTACGGCCGGGATTCACGTACACGCGGTCTCCGACTTTGATGCCGTGCACGCCTTCTCCCACTTCTTTGACGATGCCGGCAGCATCCAAACCGTAAACCGCCGGCAGCTTCGGAAGCGGGAGGTAGGGGAACCAAGTGGAGTAGCTCTCGATGACATTGCGAAGGTTAGGTACCAAGTTGCAAGCCTTCACCTCTACCACCACGTCATGTGCACGGGGTCTAGGGACCTCGATCGAGTCGAGTTGGAAGGTCGGACCAACCTTATGAAGGCGGGCAGCTTTCATCATGCTCATTTCTATTTTCCTTATTTTCATTGGGCCAGAGGCCGTGGGCACTGAACAGAAGGGAACCCCTCCAGCTCGCGATAGCGAAAGGGTTTATCTGTCTGGGAAAACGAGTCGGAGAAGGTTGCCTCGATGGCAGCCATTGGAGGATCTCGTCACATGCCGGCGTGACAAGAGGGGCGATGAGTCTTTGCACGCAATGCTGACCATGATGGGCACCGCTTGTTTGTAGTTATGGATTTATCATGCCTCACTGGAATGCTAGCATGCAAGAGGCATTTCGACAGATGGAAGATCACCTGGGCGGGAACTTTACAACGCCTAGACCTGCTGATCACGTAGTCAGGTGCCTGAGTAATTCCTAGCTAGGCGCTGAGCTGGGGTTGGAGAAGACGCGGCGTAACAGCGATGACCGGCTCTGTCTCAGCACCAATCGGCTAGGGGAGGAGAAAGTGGTGTGAATTTGAGTGCTCTGGTAGGAGTCGAATCGCCGGAAAGCCCCGCCAGTAGGGCCTTGTAAACTAGTTTTTTTCACTGTAAACCACAGTGGTTTACAGTGAAAAAAACAGGTTTACACCGCTGCCCTAAAGGGACCTCGTGGGTGCCTCTTAAAGCAGGATCGTCCTGATGGAATTATGAGCTGGTCGTCGCGCTGACAACCATCGCGAGTGGTTTTGGATCGAGTATCTCGATGTCCTGGCGCAGCGCAAAGCTGTACTCGTTCAGCAAGCTGTGGTTCGAGTAGACGGGGTTCAGCGACGCGGGACACACGATTCTCCGTGTAGGGCTGCTCACCAGATGGGCCTTCTGAGGTCCGGCAGCGGTTGGTAAGGTGGGCGTCTGCCGCCACCTTGAATTGACAGTGCTCAAAAATTTGGGTTGAGCTCATCTCACAATTTCGATGACCTTCATGTCCTTTAGCTTAGCTTTGAGCACAAGGTTCTCTTCCAGCAACACCTCATTGAGTGATGCTAGTCGTGCTATTTTCGCCCGAAGCTCCGCTATTTCTGAGCGATATCCAGCGCCTTTATTACGTTCGGCAGTCAACTCTTGATGTTTTGAATCACGCGTAGCACGGCTTGAGCGCCCTTGAGCATCGCGGATCGCCTCCGCAATTCTGGGGTACTGGTTGTGAATTAACGCTGTTGAGACGCCCGCCTCGCGAGCTACTGCCGCGATACTGAGCTTGGTCTCGCCAGTGTGGGCGCGGCCCTTTTTGATACGACTGAGGGCTAGCTTCAGATCCTTTTCACGATCCGCAGCCGGCTTGTAGTTGTTCACAGCCTTCGTCTTAGGCTTCACGAAATCAGATCCTGTGGCATTCCGAGTTGGGTTAATACTTCTTGGCTGCGGCTGAGGTCGCGCTCTACACGTCGGCGACCAGACTCGCCGATGTCAGTGCAGTTTCTCAAATCTTTGAGATCGTTATAAAGACGCTGGTACATCGGCGCATGAGACGGTCCGATGACCGAATGATCACAACCACTACAGCGAGTGCGCTCAATGGTGTTGCCGATGCAGGCATCACTATCTGCAGTGCACCATGCATGTCCATTGCTGCGGATGCAAGTGCTTTCAGCGATGGATTTGATCATCGCAGCATGGTCTTTAAATATCAGTAGATTATGTGGTTCCCTCTGCCATTTTTTAATAGCCAATCCGTATCCTCCTGCCAGGCTCTCACCCTCTATCCAGCCACTTACAGTGGTGATTTTTATATCTACCAGTTCGTCTTGAATTTCGTCATAAAGGTCAAGATCCAGATGCTGTCCCCAGGTATCATCCATCGCATAACCCAAGGACATATCTAAAGTCCAATGAGCAAAATGTTCCTTGAGATAGCGTAAGTCGCCAAATTTGCTATGCGCGACGTAGTTTGCGAACTTGCGACGAAATTGATGGCTGGTAAGGTTCCAGCTAAGTCCGCAATTTTTGGCGAATGCTTGTAGGTTTTTTTGCCAACCTGCGAGGGTAAGTGTGCGGACTCTCAATTTTCCAGTCCTGTCGATGCTCAGAAATAGCGAGTTTCGGTGCTTCTCTGCCTCAGCGATTTGCGCGTGGTGTGGGTTGATACGATATAGCCGAACAATTTCCTCAGCGATCAATGCGCGGTAAGGCGTGGACCAGCGTTCCATGGCGCGCAGGGCAAGTACGCCTACTTCTGGGATCATCCATTTAATTATCCCTGCATCAGTTTTTTCGGATTTGGAGCGCATCCAATGATATATCGTACCTTCATCGTCCTCGGTGCAGTGATGCGAACCTATCTGCAAATTACATAGCTCATGATTTCGACAGCCTGAAGTGCTTGCAAGCACAATGTAACAGGCGGTGCGTAGACTATTTAGCGATTTTGACAGCCTCATTATTCCGCCGCTCCAACCTTTAGCCTTCAGGTACCGTGTCTTAGCAAGATTGAGACCTCCGTGAGTACGACCCTTCCACTCTACTGCCAAGACATCAAGTTCGTCACGGAGATCAAGTATTATTTTGCTGTTTTCTAATTGCTGATACGCATGCGAGAAGAGTGTGCAAAATACATCATCTGGGATGAGCGGAGTTGCGCCTCCGCGAGATTTTCCTGCGCTGCCTGATAGTATAAATGCGGAGGTGTCGGGCCATGGATGCTGTGGCATTGGTTGGTCAGTAAACTGGCTTAGTTCGTAGATGACTTCAACCGATGTAAAAAATCCCGAATTTGCATTGCGATCTTTGTAAGTGGTGGCATAGTTTTGGGTGATTATAGGTGATATTTCGGATAGCTTGGAGATCTTAAGTTTTTCCAAGTACCGAAAGAATGGGAGTGAGTGCTCAAAGGCGACCCGTGTTGTGCCGCCCTTGGGTCGCGCTGAACCGATACGACCCCGCATTATGTGCCGGTACATCATCGCTTTCATCACTGTGCGGAAAGCTAATGGCACATTGTCAAAGTTTATTTTCCTCCTGCTGTCAGGGACATTACTTGGCTGGTCACGTAGATGCCAGATGTTATCTCCGTACCGGCTAATTGTGGTCCACTGTCCATTTATTTTGGTTGCGGCTATGATTAGACTATCGCGTTCCGATTCAAGTAGTCCAAGTGTATCGATAGGCTGGCCGGGGAAGGATTTAAGTTTGATCACATCCAGGGTAGAGTGGCTCATGAGAAAATCTCCAGGCTTCCAACAAGGTCTACTGACCAGAACGGGTGCGGTTGAGACCTAGCGTGCTCACGTGTAGCATCAATCATCGATGCTTTAAAGATTTTACGACGCAATCCTTCAGCAACGATATAGTCGTCAATCAAGCGAGGGATATGACTGTAATCTCGGGCCCAGCGGCGTTTGTCCATTCGTGAGCGTTCTGCTAGAACCCGAAAGTAGAAGCTGAATAATTTATATAGGTCCTGAGAAGTCACTGCGTAATGTTTGCACCGCAAGCAACTCATGAAGTTCATGCAAGTCGCACCTTCTCGCTTTGGTGCATATTGGCCATTGACTGGGTCAGCGCAGCGGCCGGTAGGGGTTTCCTTATAAGTCGCACCAATGGTAGCGGTCAGTAATTCATTTACTAATATGCCTCCCATGAATTGCCAGTTTCGGCGACTATCTTCTCCAGGCGCCAGATAGTTTTGATCGGTTACGCGTGGGGTGTTGCCGAGGGCAGCTGCCGTGATTAAGAGATCCCCATTTGATAGTTCGAAGATGCGGTTTGCGAAAGTTTTCCGCAGTCGCGAAATGTTGATACGCAGTGGTTTTCCGTTACTATCCTTAAGAGAGTAGTTTTTAACAAGCAGGTCTATCGATTTGTGTAATGCCATGCTTGTTAGTGCTGTGACTTGTCCGGTTGAAGCGTTGGCGCGACTGCGATATAACCACACACGCCCCTTATACTCATCCGGAGCCTCTGAATCTAGTGGCTCTGTCAGGGCCATGACTCGACGGATAAGATTTTCTACGCTATTTTTCACGCTGAACATGGATTCAAGCCGAAGTTTTGTGTTCGCTTTCACCCTAAGAGCCACTCTGCTGTGGGTGTGGCCGCGTCGCTTCCATAAAACTAAGAATGCGGTGTTCTCTTTCGGATGTGGGTGCAAGCAGTTGCGGTCCATTTCCAGCAAGGGGGTAGTATTGCGTCCGGTATGGAGTGCTATTGCTAGTAGTGCGAATGATAAAAGGTTCGCTGTAATGCTAGTATCCACCATCCAAATTGGTCCAATGGCTTCTTGTAGCGCTTTTGTGAAATCCTTTCGTTCTCGCTTTGATAGTGCAGTTGCGCTCTTGTATTTTCGGGAGTTGTTCGGGAATGGATTTTTCGGAAAAGTAGCATTGTCGCCGGTGCTGATGAGGGGGAATACCCTACGCAGTCCAAGCGCTCTGAGTACTGCCTTCGCTTTGGCGTAATATTCTTTTTGGGATGTGGTTGTAATAGCTAATTTTTTTAGATAGTGCAGGTAACCATCGATAAGATTTCTATCTATATCTGAGGGTGTAAGCTTTCGTCTAATGGCTTTTGCCCTGAGGGAGCAGTATTCTAGGAAGCTGCGTAGTCCAGTGTGGCAGTATGCACTGATGGTTGAGGTCGATATGATGTTGTCTTGACCCGCCAGAAAGCGCTCAATTTGGCGTTGACACGCATAAGTGATGGTATCTATTTTGACGCCATACCATGGTGTGAAATCAAAGCTTCGACTGCCGATTGCGTTACGCTTGAAATTGACTATGGTATTTTTCGGTGGGATAGATTCCGATGGTATTATTGTTTTTCTTTCTGTGGCGAGAGCGCGCTCATCTTCTGGAGTGCTCAGCTCAGTCCTAATGAATGTTTTTCGCCTACCCATTAGTCGTCTTCCGTCATTTCGCTTAACTCATCATCATATGCCAATATCGCCTCATCTACCATTTCATTGACAAGGTGCAGGTAAACCATTGTGGTATGAACTGAGCTGTGGCCAAGTTGACGTTGAAGGAATACTAGCGGATCAATTCCATTTTGAGGGTTGCGCCGAAGATTAACGAGGGTGTGAGTTGCGTAAGTATGTCGTAGCATATGTGTATTGACTTTGATTCCGGCCTTCTTTCCAATGTCGGCAATGATCCGATTTAAGCTTTTTCCGTCGCTTCCAAAAGGTTCCCCCAACTGGTTGAGAAGTAATGTCTTTTGGTTGTTTTTCAGTGATGCTCGCTCTCCGCGAATTTTGGAGGCATAGTGGTGAAGCTCTTTCATGAATTTCCGACTGAAATGTATATGCCTCGCCTTGTTACCCTTGGTTTCCATACCGCTGCCGTCGTAAGGATCGAGTCGAATACGAAGATTTCGCTCGGTTCGGTTAGCCTTGTCAGGATCGAAAATATAAGTCAGTGGGAAAGTTGCAAGTTCGTTGCGGCGGAGGCCGGTGTGTAGTGCTAACCTAATCATGACTCGGTGATGCTGATTTTCCGATGCAGAAAGAAGAGACCTGATTTCGGTCATGCCTAAAAATTTCGGAGGATTCTTGTGGTGGCGGGGCATTACATCTTTTGCTAGCGACTTGCCACCCTTGACGGAAATATGCTGAAGGAAGCTCGTAGTGCGCTGTACAAACCGCTCCTCATAACTAAAAGGCAGGCGCTCTATCCAGCCATTTTTAAGCGCGAACTCGTAGAAACTGCAAATATACGTCAGGCGTTGCCGTGTAGTTGTCTTTGCTAATCCGCATGTGTGCAAGCAATAATCTCGATAAGCAGCTACAAGGCTCTTAGCGTCACCACGATCTACTTCTCGCCAATCAAGTTCATGCACCTGCAAAAAACTGAAAAAGTCGAATATTGCTCGTCCGGTATTGGGCCAAGAGTTTCGGGAACCTATGCTCCCGCGAAGCAGGTAGTGACGAAGGAACTGATTAGCCTCGGTGCAACTGGCCATTGAGTCCCAAAGCAGAATGGGAAACCCGGGGTAAGGACGCCCTGCGATCAAGAAATCCTCAGTACTCCATACAAGCTCCATCTGCATCCCTCCGTGCATTAGCCTTGTGATGGGGCGCTGCTCCCCACCTCCTCAAAAAGGTCTAATATGCAAATAGCACAACGATGTAACGGTTGCTACGTACCGGATCATACGCTTGTCATCATCGCTTCATCCCACCTGCTTAGGCTGAAGGCGATACCCACGAAGACAAAATGAGCAAAGAGGACGCAGGGCTATGGATGAATATCAGGAAGAACTACTCGAAACCCAGGCTTATGAACTGGACACCCCGGAACCGGCCGACGATGCCACCGAGCTTTAACCCGCCCGGCGCTGGCTGCGGCGGAACTCCCCCGGCGTGAGGCCCGTCCAGCGCTTGAACGCGCGCTGGAAGGCCTCGGCTGAAGCAAACCCCAACAGATAGGCAATCTCGCCAAAGGCCAGCTCCGTGTCACGGATGTAGGTCTCTGCCAGGTCGCGCCGTGTTTCGTTGAGCAGGTCGCGAAACCGCGTGCCTTCCTCGGCGAGTTTGCGACGCAAGGTCCAGGTTGGCAGCTGCAGGTGCAGCGCCACTTCTTCCAGGTCCGGTTCACGGCCACCATTGAGCAGCGGGCCCAGCAGATGGGTGATGCGCTCGCCCAGGCTGCGTACCCGTGTGCGCTGTAGCAACTCTGCTTCGCACAGTTGCAGCAGGTGCTGCCAGGTGCTCGGGCAGTGCCTGGGGTTGGCTAGTTGCAGTGTTGCGCGGCTTAGCCGCAGTTGATTGGCTTCGGCCGTGAATTGCACTGGCGTGCTGCACAGCGCCTGATAGCGCGCAGCATAGGCGGGGGCGGAAAATTCGATGCTAAGGCGTTCTGCCTGTATCGCCATGCCGGCCAGGTCGGCAAGTTGCGCCAGCCAGCCGGCAAGCAGTGAATCGACCACGAAGCGGTTGTAGGCGTTGTAGGGGCTGATGGAATAGAAGCGCAACCAAGCGCCCTGGGCATCTTCCACGAAGCTGGAACGGCCACGGTAGTTGGCCGCGTACAGGGGCTCGAAGCGCAGCAGCGTGCGCGCCGCCTCGCCCAGGGTGGGGGCCTGGGCGGCGGTTACTCCGGCCAGGCCGGCATGTGCCAGGCGGCTCAAGCGCCCCATGTGCAGGCCGAGTGCGGCTTCGCCGCTCAGCTCGATGGCTGCGTGGCCCAGGTGCATGTAGCGGGGGATCGACAAGCGCGCGCCGGCTTCGGCAAGGCGTGGGGCATCCAGGCCATAGCGCAGCAACAGGGGCTCGGGGTCATGACCCCGCTCGCGCAGGGCTTCGGTCAGCGGCTGGACAAAGCCTACTGAAAGGTCGCCGAGGCGTACGCGGGGGCGGGCCATGGGCCTACAGCCACAGGTTCAGCAGGCGGGCGCCATGGCTAGGAGTACCCGCCAGCAGTTCACCCGACTGGCGGGCAAAGCCCTGGCCGTCGCTGGCCTGTTCCCAGAACTGCCCGCGCATGAACACGCTCATGCTGCTGACGCCGGCCCCGGCTGCCTCGGTCAGGCGCTGCCAGGCGTTCTGCTCGCTGACTTCGCCACGTTGCAGGGCCAGCCCAGCGGTGGCCTCCTGGTGGCGATTGCCACGCCATGGCGCTTCCCAGCTGCCTTTGCCGCTCAGGAACACCGGGTTGGCGATCAGCTGTACTGCTTGCTGTGCCAGTTGTTGGTGGTTTTCCGGGTACCAGCTGTCACTGCCCACCAGTACCCCCAGGCGCCCGGCGGGAGTCTGCACGACTTGCAGCGGGTGCTGGCGGCCGTCGTGGACATAGCGACGCATTTCACTGTCAGGGTATTGCTGGCGTTGGGGCTGGCCCAGTAGCGAGCCGTCGCCGGCAAACACCACGCTGCTGTTGAACAGCGGACCACGGCCGGCATGCAGCACGCCTTGTTTCACGTAGGGTTCGGGCAGCACGATCGAGCCGGCCACCAAGGTGACGCCAAACTCCTTGGCAAGGCCGCCGAACAGTTGCTGGTAGTCTGCGGCCATCTGCTCGGCCTTCATGCGCAGGTGCGCATCGGCACGCCAGTCGTCGCCGTCGGCGCCAAGCATGGCCAGGCCGTAGCGCAGCGGGTTGCTTAGCTCCAGCCATTGTTGAGCCTCGCGGCTCTGAGTGACCTGGTACAGCTCGTTTTTCTCACCGCGCGCCCACAACCAGGTACCGATGTGCTCTGGCAGCACCACCACCGTGCGTGGGCCCACCAGCCCTTGGGCTCGGGCTTGCTCCAGGTAAGCGGCGAGCTTGCGGTGCAGGCGTTGCAGGTTCTGGTAGTCGCCTGGGTAAAGCAGCGGCTCCACACCGAGCAGGTTGCCATGCTCGCCCGGCACGCCATGGTTGAGTGCCAACTCGATGCGCAGGTCGGACAGGTAGTGGCCTTCCGGGCGCTGTTGAGTCCAGAAACCGTAGCCGCAAAGCGCGGCGATCATCACCAGCGCCAGGGCGCTTGCCAGGAGTTTTCGCATGAAGCAGTACGGCACCTTGGACAGTGAGGGTCCCCTAGGTTAGTCGCGCTGTATGCCAGGATCAATAACTTGTCAGTTTCGATCATTGAGCCAATTCAAACGGCTGTTTAATGTCGCTGACAGACAAACGACGGGCCCCGCCGACCAGTGAGGTGCCCGCATACCGTGATCACGCCACCAGGGGACCTTTCCATGGCCGCCGACCGCTACCCGCACCTGCTTGCTCCGCTGGACCTAGGCTTTACCACCTTGCGCAACCGTACCCTGATGGGGTCGATGCACACCGGCCTCGAAGAACGCCCCGGTGGTTTCGAGCGCATGGCCGCGTACTTTGCCGAGCGCGCCCGGGGTGGCGTTGGCTTGATGGTCACTGGCGGCATCGCGCCCAATGATGAAGGCGGGGTGTATTCCGGCGCGGCCAAGCTCAGCACCGAGGAAGAGGCTGACAAGCACCGCATCGTCACCGAGGCGGTGCACGCCGCCGGTGGCAAGGTCTGCCTGCAGATCCTGCATGCCGGGCGCTATGCCTACAGCCCACGGCAAGTGGCGCCTAGCGCGATCCAGGCGCCGATCAACCCGTTCAAGCCCAAGGAGCTGGACGAGGCGGGCATCGAGAAACAGATTGCCGACTTCGTCAATTGTGCGGCGTTGGCCCAGCGCGCCGGTTACGACGGTGTCGAGATCATGGGGTCGGAAGGCTACTTCATCAACCAGTTCCTCGCCGCCCACACCAACCACCGCACCGATCGCTGGGGCGGCAGCTATGAAAACCGCATGCGCCTGGCCGTGGAAATCGTCAGCCGGGTGCGTGGTGCGGTAGGGCCGAACTTCATCATCATCTTCCGCCTGTCGATGCTCGATCTGGTCGAGGGTGGCAGCACCTGGGACGAAATCGAGCTGCTGGCCAAGGCTATCGAGCAGGCCGGTGCGACCCTGATCAACACCGGCATCGGCTGGCACGAAGCGCGTATCCCGACCATCGCCACCAAGGTGCCGCGTGCGGCGTTCAGCAAAGTCACCGCCAAACTGCGCGGTGTGGTGAACATTCCGCTGATCACCACCAACCGCATCAATACCCCGGAAGTGGCCGAGGCGGTGCTGGCCGAGGGGGATGCCGACATGGTCTCGATGGCTCGACCGTTCCTCGCCGACCCGGATTTCGTCAACAAGGCCGCCGCTGGCCGAGCCGACGAAATCAACACCTGCATTGGCTGCAACCAGGCCTGCCTGGACCACACCTTTGGCGGCAAGCTGACCAGTTGCCTGGTCAACCCGCGTGCCTGCCACGAAACCGAACTCAACTACTTGCCTGTGCGCGCGGTGAAGCGTATCGCCGTGGTCGGCGCCGGGCCGGCAGGCCTGGCGGCGGCCACCGTGGCGGCCGAGCGGGGCCATGCCGTGACCCTGTTTGACGCCGCCAGCGAAATCGGTGGCCAGTTCAACGTGGCCAAGCGGGTGCCGGGCAAAGAAGAATTCTTTGAAACGCTGCGTTACTTCCGCAACAAGGTCAAAAGCACGGGCGTGGAGCTGCGCCTGAATACTCGCGTCGATGTGCAGGCACTGGTGGAGGGTGGCTTTGATGAAATTATCCTGGCCACCGGTATCGCCCCGCGTACCCCAGCCATTCCGGGTGTGGAGCATGCCAAGGTGCTCAGCTACCTGGATGTGTTGCTCGAGCGCAAGCCGGTGGGCAAGGCTGTCGCGGTGATTGGCGCGGGAGGCATTGGCTTTGATGTGTCCGAGTACCTGGTGCACCAGGGCGTGGCCTCCAGCCAGGACCGTGACGCATTCTGGAAAGAGTGGGGCATCGATACCCATCTTGAGGCACGCGGTGGGGTGGCCGGGATCAAGGCCGAGCCGCATGCCCCGGCACGGCAGGTTTACCTGTTGCAGCGCAAGAAGTCCAAGGTGGGTGATGGCCTGGGCAAGACGACCGGCTGGATTCACCGCACCGGGTTGAAGAACAAGCGGGTGCAGATGCTCAACAGCGTCGAGTACCTGGGTATCGACGATGCCGGTTTGCACATTCGCGTGGCGGACGGCGAGCCGCAGGTGTTGCCGGTGGACAACGTGGTGATCTGCGCCGGGCAGGAACCGCTGCGCGAGTTGCAGGACGGGCTGGTGGCGGCGGGGCAGTCGGTGCACCTGATTGGTGGCGCGGATGTGGCGGCCGAGCTGGACGCCAAGCGGGCGATCAACCAGGGGTCGCGATTAGCGGCTGAGCTTTGAATGGGCAGGGGCCGCTTCGCGGCCCTTTCGCGACCAAGGCCGCTCGCACAAGGATCGCGTAACCTTTCGCTTCGTCCATCCCTGTAAACTGCGGCCATGCCTGTATTCGACCTTCCTCAAGCCCCCCTGCAACGCCTGGATCTGCCTTGGCTGGCAACCGCACAGGTCGAAGCCGCCATCCTGCGTCTGGACCTGATCGACCCGCTGATCAGCGGCAACAAGTGGTTCAAGCTACGCCATCACCTGGATCAGGCCAGTGCCGATAACGCCCCCGGGCTGATCAGCCTCGGCGGTAACCATTCCAACCACCTGCACGCCCTGGCCGCCGCTGGCAAACGCTTCGGCTTCGCCACTGTCGGCCTGCTGCGCGGTCACGCCCAGGACACGCCAACCGTGCGTGACCTGCAGGCGCTGGGCATGGCGCTGCACTGGTTGGGCTATGGCGGCTACCGCGCACGCAACGAGCCCGGTTTCTGGGGCCCCTGGCAGGCACGTTACCCAGGCTGGCACTGCATCCCCGAAGGCGGTGGCGGGCAAGCTGGCGCGCAGGGCTGCGCGCTGATCATGCAGCAGGCGCAGGCGCAAATTGCGACGCTGGGGTGGTCGGGCTACGACGCCTGGTGGCTGGCTGCTGGAACGGGTACTACCTTGGCCGGCCTGGTGCTGGCCGAGGCGGGGGCACATGCGGTACATGGCGCACTTGCCGTGCCCAGGGCTCATGGTGTGCCGGAGACGGTAGCTGCATTGGCCGGCACGCTTGGTTACCAGCTACACGACGCCTGCCGTGGTGGTTTCGGCAAGTTCGACGATGAACTGCTGGCCTTCATTGCCGAGTGCGAGCAACACACGGGGGTGCCGTTCGAAGCGCTCTACACCGGCAAGGCCCTGCTGGCCCTGCGTAATCAGGTCGCTGCCGGGCTGTTCACGCCCGGCAGCCGCCTGATATTCGTCCACACAGGTGGCCTGCAGGGCCGGCGCGGTTACTTGTAGGGCAGCATGCGCAACAGTGTATTGTCGCGCTGAACATAGTGGTGGTACAGCCCGGCCAGTGCGTGCAGGCCGATCAGCCAGTAGCCCCAGCTGCCGATACGTTCATGCCAGCCCTTGATGAACTTGGCCTGGTCCGGGTTCGGGCCGATCAGGTGTGGCAGTTCCAGGCCGAAGAACGGCACCGGTTTGTCGGCGGCGCTGAGGATCAGCCAGCCGGCCAGCGGCAGGCCGATCATCAGCAGGTAAAGCGCCAAATGCATCAGGTGTGCAAGGCCGGTTTGCCAGGCTGGCGGCTTGGGCACGATGGGCGGGGTCGGGCGGCTCAGGCGCATGGCCAGGCGCAGCCAGACCAGTACGAACACGCTGAGCCCGAGCATGAAGTGCAGGTCCTTCATCAGGTTGCGTTCGGCGCTGTCCTTGGGGAACAGGCCACGCAGTTCGATAAGGGCGTAGACAGCGGCCAGCAGTACCAGCATCAGCCAATGCAGGGCGATGGACAGGCGTGCGTAATGGGTCGCGGGGGTGGATGAAACCATGATCGGTCCTCGTCATCAGGTCGGAATGGCGCTCTTGCTGGCGCTCAGGTACCACTGTAAAGGTTACCGGGAACAAATCTTTGCGCTGGGTCTGTGAAAATTGTGTTGCCTGCACCGGCCTTTTTAACGGGCGACATCATGCCTCGGGTAAAAATGGCCAATTGTCAGCCACCAGAAACACCCGCTCCACCTCCTGCCATACACCATCACCCGCCTGCTCCAACCTCACCAGCAACTGTGCCGGCGCTTGCCGCTCCAGCACATGCAACCATGCCGCAAATTGCTCCACCGTCCAGCATTCGCCTGCTTCGACCCGCGCCGGTGCCAGCCAGGCATGCCGCTGCAGCGGCTGCCAATGCTCACCCTCTGCCATCTCCCAGTCCCGCCGTCGCACCCAGCGCCCGCGCAAGTGCTGCGGGTTGGCCCCGGCGGGTGGCTCGGCATGCCCAGGCAACGGATAGAACAGATAGCCGCCCAGCCATACATGGGCCTGCACCTGCTCAACCCCCAGCGTGGCCAACAGCTCGCGGCTGTGCGCGCCCTTGGACATGGGCAACTGGTGCCCGGCCAGATGCGCAAGCTTGGTCCCCAACCGGTCATGGCAGCCTGGGCCCAGCCAGGTGTGCGGGTTGAGCCCGCCGCCTTCAGGGCCCAGGTACAGCTTGATCGCCAGTTCCAGGTGGTGTACGCCGTCGCCGTCGCGCAGTACCACGTCCAGCTCGCCCAAGGTGCGCCCGCCGTCGCGAATCGCCAGGTTGGCCGCCAGTAGTTCGATGCCCGGCGCCTGGCCCAGGGCGAATTGCCACAGGCGTTCGTAGTAATGCCCCAGGCGCCGGCTGCCCAGTTTCGCCAGCCATTCGCGCAACGGGCGGTCGTCGTCATCCAGCCCGCGCAACCACTGTTCAAGGCGTTGTGGCTGCTGCGCCCACAGGCTGCCTGCCAGCGGGTGGCGCTGGGGGCAGGGCGGGGCGCTGAGCAGTGGCGGCGACAGCAGGGCCCAGGCCAAATCGCGCACGGCGGGGCGCTGCAATTGTCGGGGCAGGTCTTGGAGCAAGGTGAATGGCGTCATCCTGCGAGCATAGCCGGTTTGCCGCTGCCCGGTGCTTTCGCCCATAATCGGCGCATCGTCACCCGCCGCAGAGCCTCGCAGGAGCCCCATGGAGCAATTTCGCAATATCGGTATCATCGGTCGCCTTGGCAGCTCGCAGGTGCTCGACACCATTCGCCGACTGAAAAAATTCCTCCTCGATCGCCACCTGCACGTGATCCTCGAGGACACCATCGCCGAAGTGCTGCCTGGCCATGGCCTGCAAACCTCCACCCGCAAGCTGCTGGGCGAGGTCTGCGACCTGGTCATCGTGGTCGGCGGCGACGGCAGCCTGCTGGGCGCTGCCCGTGCCCTGGCCCGGCACAACATTCCGGTGCTGGGCATCAACCGTGGCAACCTGGGCTTCCTCACCGACATCCGCCCCGACGAGCTGGAAGAGAAGGTCGCCCAGGTGCTCGATGGCCACTACCTGGTAGAAAACCGCTTCCTGCTGCAGGCCGAGGTGCGCCGCCACCACGAAGCCATCGGCCAGGGTGATGCGCTGAACGACGTGGTGCTGCACCCCGGCAAGTCCACGCGCATGATCGAGTTCGAGATCTACATCGACGGCCAGTTCGTCTGCAGCCAAAAGGCCGACGGCCTGATCGTCGCCACCCCCACCGGCTCCACCGCCTATGCGCTGTCGGCCGGTGGGCCGATCATGCACCCCAAGCTCGACGCTATCGTGATCGTGCCGATGTACCCGCACACCCTGTCGGGGCGGCCGATCGTGGTCGATGGCAACAGCGAGCTGAAGATCGTGGTCTCCAAGGACCTGCAGATCTACCCGCAGGTGTCCTGTGACGGCCAGAACCACTTCACCTGCGCCCCCGGCGACACCATCACGGTGAGCAAGAAACCGCAGAAACTGCGCCTGATCCACCCGTTGGACCACAATTACTACGAGGTCTGCCGCACCAAGCTGGGGTGGGGCAGCCGCCTGGGGAGCAGGGACGACTGATGTTCGATCCGGCGCGAAGTTTCGACATCATCGGTGACGTGCACGGCTGTGCGCTGACCCTTGAACGCCTGCTCGACACTCTCGGATACAAGCGCGTGGCCGGCGTGTGGCGCCACCCGCGACGCCAGGCGTTGTTCCTCGGTGATATCGTCGACCGTGGGCCGCGTATCCGCGAGGCGCTGCACATCGTCCACGACATGGTCGAAGCCGGCCAGGCGTTCTGCATCATGGGCAACCACGAGTACAACGCCCTGGGCTGGGTGACCCCGGCGCTGCCCGGCAGCGGCAAGGCCTATGTACGTGAACACACGCCACGCCATGCCCGGCTGATCGATGAAACCCTGACCCAATTCGCCCACCACCCCGGCGACTGGCACGACTTCGTCAACTGGTTCTACCAACTGCCACTGTTCGTTGACGCTGGGCGTTTCCGCCTGGTGCACGCCTGCTGGGACCCGCGCCTGATCGAGCCGCTGCGCCAGCAATACCCCGACGGGCGCATCGATGAACACTTCATCCAGGCTTCGGCGGTCAGCGGCAGTTTTGCCGACACCGTGTGCAACCGCCTGTTGCGCGGTACCGACATGCGCCTGCCGGACGGCTTGACCCTGACTGGCGGTGATGGCCTGACCCGGGCGTTCTTCCGCACCAAGTTCTGGGAAGAAGACCCGCAAACCTATGGCGACATCGTGTTCCAGCCCGATGCCCTGCCCGCGGAGGTGGCCAGTACCCCGCTCAGCCACAGCCAGAAGAACGCCTTGCTGCGCTATGACGAAGACGAGCCGCTGCTGTTCGTTGGCCATTACTGGCGCAGCGGCCGCCCGGCGCCGATCCGCGCCAACCTGGCCTGCCTGGACTACAGCGCCGTGCTCTACGGCAAGCTGGCCGCCTACCGGCTGGATGATGAAACCCGCATCGACCCGCACAAGTTCGTCTGGGTCGACGTCGACCGCCCACAGGCCAACCAATGAACATTATCGAAGTGATGCGCCTGCCGCTGTCGGTCGACCTCAGCGGCTTCGTTCACCTGCTGCAGCGCCTGCAGGTGCCACACCGGGTCAGCGAGGAGGGCGATGCCCAGGTCCTCTGGGCCCCCGATACCCTGGCCCAAGACGTGCTGCAGCTGTACCAGCGCTACCCCGACGGCAACGCCGACCTCGAACTTGCACAGGCCCCTGTGGGAGCGGGCCTGCCCGCGAATAGCCCCGCACAACCCTCCCTGGTAGAACAAGCCAAAGCCTGCAAGGTCACCACCCTCACTCTGCTGCTGTGCTTCATTGTCGCCGGCCTCACCAGCCTGGGTGACAACTTCACCACCATCAGCTGGTTCACTTTCCTCGACTTCCGCGTCCAGGGCGACTACCTGTACTTCAGCTCGCTGGCGCAAAGCCTGGACGAAGGCCAGTGGTGGCGCCTGGTATCGCCCATGCTGCTGCATTTCGGCGTGCTGCACCTGGCCATGAACAGCCTGTGGTACTGGGAGCTGGGCAAGCGCATCGAGCTGCGCCAAGGGCCCTGGATGCTGCTGGGCCTGACCCTGTTGTTCAGCCTGGTTTCCAACCTGGCCCAGCACTACACCAGCGGGCCAAGCCTGTTTGGCGGCCTGTCCGGCGTGCTGTACGGCCTGCTCGGGCATGTGTGGCTGTTCCAGTGGCTGGCGCCCAACCGTTACTTCAACCTGCCCAAGGGTGTGCTGGTGATGATGCTGATCTGGCTGGTGGTGTGCCTGACCGGTGTGGTCGGCACCCTCGGCCTTGGCCAGATCGCCAATGCCGCCCACGTCGGCGGGCTGCTCATCGGATGCCTGACCGGGCTCTTGGGTGGGGCGCTGGCCCGGCGTAAACTGTCGGCTTGAATCAGGAGACTGTATGTCCACTTTCGCGCAAATGATTGAAAACATCACCCCGGAAATCTACGAGAGCCTGAAACTGGCCGTGGAAATCGGCAAATGGTCGGATGGCCGCAAGCTCACTGCCGAGCAGAAAGAGCTGTCGCTGCAGGCGGTCATCGCCTGGGAAATGAAAAACTTGCCTGAAGACCAGCGTACCGGCTACATGGGCCCGCAGGAATGCGCATCGAAGTCCGCGCCGATCGCCAACATTCTGTTCAAGTCGGACTCGGTACATTGATCGAACTCGCTCGTGGCTCGTTGAGCAAAATGGCGGTAAGCCTGCAGGCGCCGGTGGTGCAGTACAGCTTCTGCCTGGATGACACACAGGTGCCGGTCAACCCGCTGATCGGCCAGCGTCTGCGCCTGGAATACCTCGGCGCCATTCACTGCAGCCATTGCGGCAAGCGCACCAAGACCAGCTTCAGCCAGGGTTACTGCTACCCCTGCATGACCAAGCTGGCCCAGTGCGACGTGTGCATCATGGCCCCGGAAAAATGCCACTACGACGCCGGCACCTGCCGCGAACCGTCGTGGGGTGAACAGTTCTGCATGACCGACCACGTGGTCTACCTGGCCAACTCTTCGGGGATCAAGGTCGGCATCACCCGCGCCACCCAGTTGCCCACCCGTTGGCTCGACCAGGGTGCCAGCCAGGCCCTGCCGATCATGCGCGTGGCTACTCGTCAGCAGTCGGGCCTGGTCGAAGACGTGCTGCGCAGTCAGGTGCCGGACCGCACCAACTGGCGTGCGCTGCTCAAGGGCGACGCCGAGGTGCTCGACCTGCCGGCCATCCGCGAGCAGATCTTCGATGCCTGCGCCGACGGCCTGCGCGAGCTGCAGGGGCGCTTTGGCCTGCAAGCGATCCAGCCGCTGCCCGATGCCGAAGTGGTGCAGATGAAGTACCCGGTCGAGGCCTACCCGAAAAAGATCGTCAGCTTCAACCTCGACAAGGACCCGGTGGCCGAAGGCACGCTGCTGGGCATCAAGGGCCAGTACCTGATCTTCGACACCGGTGTGATCAACATTCGCAAGTACACGGCCTACCAGTTGGCCGTGCTCCAGTAAAAAGGACCTGCACATGCGTACCGAACAACCGCAAGTGATCTACCTCAAGGATTACCAGGCGCCCGAGTACCTGATCGACGAGACGCACCTGACCTTCGAGCTGTTCGAGGACCACACCCTGGTTCACGCGCAACTGGTCATGCGCCGCAACCCGGCACGCGGTGCCGGCCTGCCGCCACTGGTGCTCGACGGTCAGCAGCTGGAATTGCTGCGGGCCTCGCTGGACGACCTGGAACTGCAGGCGGGCGACTACCAGCTTGAAGCCGACAGCCTGACGCTGCACCCCAAGGCCGAGCGGTTCACCCTCGACACCAGCGTGAAGATCCACCCCGAGAGCAACACCGCGCTGGAAGGCCTGTACAAGTCGGGCAAGATGTTCTGCACCCAGTGCGAGGCCGAGGGCTTCCGCAAGATCACCTACTACCTCGACCGCCCGGACGTGATGAGCACGTTCACCACCACGGTGATCGCCGAGCAGCATCGCTACCCGGTATTGCTGTCGAACGGCAACCCGATCGGCAGCGGGCCGGCCGAAGACGGCCGCCACTGGGCGACCTGGGAAGACCCGTTCATGAAGCCGGCGTACCTGTTCGCCCTGGTGGCCGGCGACCTGTGGTGCGTAGAGGACACCTTCACCCGCCAGTCCGGCCGTGACGTGATCCTGCGCATCTATGTTGAACCCGAGAACATCGACAAGTGCGACCACGCCATGGTCAGCCTGAAGAAGTCCATGCGTTGGGACGAAGAAGTCTATGGCCGTGAATACGACCTGGACATCTTCATGATCGTCGCGGTAAACGACTTCAATATGGGCGCCATGGAAAACAAGGGCCTGAACATCTTCAACTCCAGCTGTGTGCTGGCCCGTGCCGAGACCGCCACCGATGCCGCGCACCAGCGCGTCGAAGGCGTGGTCGCCCACGAGTACTTCCACAACTGGTCGGGCAACCGTGTCACTTGCCGTGACTGGTTCCAGCTGTCGCTCAAAGAAGGCTTCACGGTATTCCGCGATGCCGAGTTCAGCGCCGACATGAACTCGCGCACGGTCAAGCGCATCGAAGACGTCGCCTACCTGCGCACCCACCAGTTCGCCGAAGACGCCGGCCCCATGGCCCACCCGGTGCGCCCGGACAGCTTCATCGAAATTTCCAACTTCTACACCCTGACCGTGTACGAGAAGGGCGCCGAAGTGGTGCGCATGGTGCGAACCTTGCTGGGTGCCGAAGGCTTCCGCAAGGGCAGCGACCTGTACTTCGAACGCCATGATGGCCAGGCGGTGACCACCGACGACTTCATCAAGGCCATGGAGGATGCCAACGGCGTCGATTTCACCCAGTTCAAACGCTGGTACAGCCAGGCCGGCACCCCGCGCCTGGAGGTCAGCGAAGCTTATGACGCCGCTGCGCAGACCTACAGCCTGACGTTCCGCCAGAGTTGCCCGCAAACCCCGGACAAGGCTGAAAAACTGCCGTTCGTGATCCCGGTGGAGCTGGGCCTGCTGGACGCCGCAGGCAACGACCTGCCGCTGCAACTGGCCGGTGAAGCGACGGCGCAGGGCACCAGCCGCGTGCTGTCGGTGACCGAAGCCGAGCAGACTTTCACCTTCCAGCGCATCCAGGCCAAACCGCTGCCATCGCTGCTGCGTGGCTTCAGCGCCCCGGTGAAGCTGAGCTTCCCCTACGACCGCGACCAGCTGATGTTCCTGATGCAGCACGACAGCGACGGCTTCAACCGCTGGGAAGCGGGCCAGCAGTTGTCGGTGCAGGTGTTGCAGGAGCTGATCGGCCAGCATCAGCGCGGCGAAGCGCTGAAGCTCGACCAGCGCCTGATCACCGCCCTGGGCACCGTGCTCGGCAACGAGTCGCTGGACCCGGCCATGGTTGCCGAAATGCTCTCGCTGCCGGGTGAGGCCTACCTCACCGAGATCAGCCAGGTGGCCGATGTGGACGCCATCCACGCCGCCCGCGAATTCGCCCGCCAGCAGATCGCCGAGCAACTGTTCGACGCCCTGTGGGCGCGCTATCAGGCCAACCGAGAAGTGTCGCGCAGCACCGAGTATGTGGCGTCTGCCGAGCACTTTGCCCGCCGCAGCTTGCAGAACATCGCCCTGTCGTACTTGATGCAGAGCGGCAAGCCGCAGGTGCTGGAAGCGACCCTGGAGCAGTTCGAGCACTGCGACAACATGACCGAGCGCCTGACCGCGCTGGCAGTATTGGTCAACTCGCCGTTCGAAGCCGAGCGTGCCAAGGCGCTGGAAGCCTTTGCCGAGCACTTCAAGGACAACCCGCTGGTCATGGACCAGTGGTTCAGCGTGCAGGCGGCAAGCGCCTTGCCGGGCGGGCTGGCGCGGGTCAAGGCGCTGATGCAGCACCCGGCGTTCACCTTGAAGAACCCGAACAAGGTGCGTGCACTGATCGGTGCTTTTGCCGGTCAGAACCTGGTCAACTTCCATGCGGCCGATGGCTCGGGGTATCGCTTCCTGGCGGACCTGGTGATCGAGCTGAATGCACTGAACCCGCAGATTGCTTCGCGCCAACTGGCGCCGCTGACCCGCTGGCGCAAGTATGACGAGGCGCGCCAGGCCCTGATGAAAGGTGAGCTGGAGCGGATTCTCGCTTCTGGTGAGCTGTCCAGTGATGTGTATGAGGTTGTGAGCAAGAGCCTGGCTTAAGGGCCAAGGGGGCTGCGCAGCAGCCCCCTGCATTCCCGGATAACAAAACATAACACCCCGCCCGTTGTATTCCCGCAAACATCCCCGCTACGATCCCCTCAAGCTATTGCAGGCCTCTAGATCAGGCTTTTCGCAGTACCTGCAATGCATTGACCCACCAACAAGAACACAACAGGGGGCAGTCATGAGGGAACAGCTACAGGCGCCAGCCAGGCGTGGTGCCTGGCCATGGGCGGCCAGCGCAGTGCTGGCACTGGCATTGGGGGTGTGGGCCGACAGTGCCCAGGCCGCCGGGGCCGACGAATATTCCACCGAATCGGCCAAGGCCAGCCAAAGCCTGTTGATCGGCGCCACCCATGCTGGCAAGCGCCTGGTGGTGGTGGGTGATCGTGGCCATATCCTGTTCTCCGATGACCAGGGCAGCACCTGGACCCAAGCCCGTGTACCGACCCGGCAACTGCTCACGGCGGTGTACTTCCTCGACGACAAGCGTGGTTGGGCAGTCGGCCATGACGCGCAGATCCTCGCCAGCAGCGACGGCGGCGCGACCTGGAGCAAGCAATACGAAGACCTCGCCCGTGAAGCCCCCTTGCTCGATGTCACCTTCCTCGACGCCCAGCACGGCTTTGCCGTGGGGGCCTACGGCGCCTTGCTGGAAACCACCGACGGTGGCCAGCACTGGCAAGACGTGGCCGAGCGGCTGGACAACCCCGACCAGTTGCACCTGAACGGCATCGCTCGGGTGCGCGAAGCCGGCCTGTTCATCGTCGGCGAGCAGGGCGGCATGTTCCGCTCCGCCGACAACGGCCAGACGTGGGCCAAGGTACAGGGCCCCTACGAGGGCTCGCTGTTCGGCGTGATCGGTACCGCCAAACCGCAAACACTGCTGGCCTACGGCCTGCGCGGCAACCTGTTCCGCTCCAGCGACTTCGGTGACAGCTGGCAGCCGATCGAACTCAAGGCCGCACGCGGTAACCTCGAATTCGGCCTGGCAGGCGCTACGCTTGTCGATGATGGCAGCCTGGTGCTGGTCGGCAATGGCGGCAGTGTGTTGCGCAGCACCGATGATGGGCAAACCTTCAGCGTGTACAACCGTGCCGACCGCATCGCCCTGGCCGGCGTCAGTGGCTTGGCCAACGGCGGCCTGCTGTTGGTGGGGCAGGGTGGCGTACACCTGGCTGATGCCCAGGGCGCCGAGGGGGTGAGCCGATGACCAGCAGGGAGAGCATTACCATGCACCCGCATCACCAGGACAAGGCCACGCTGCTTGAACGCCTGATCTTCAACAATCGCCCCGTGGTCATCGCCCTGTGCGTGCTGGTCAGCATTTTCCTGTTCTGGCAGGCCACGCAGATTCGCCCGTCCACCAGCTTCGAGAAGATGATCCCGCTGCAGCACCCGTTCATCGAGCAGATGATGGAGCACCGCAACGACCTGGCCAACCTGGGCAACACCGTGCGCATCTCGGTGGAGGCGGTGAACGGCGATATCTTCGACAAGGACTACATGGAGACCCTGCGCCAGGTCCATGACGAAGTGTTCTACATCCCCGGTGTCGACCGTGCCGGGCTGAAGTCGCTGTGGAGCCCCAGTGTGCGCTGGAGCGAGGTCACCGAAGAGGGCTTCTCCGGTGGCGAGGTAATCCCCAACACCTACAACGGCTCGCAGGACAGCCTCGACACCCTGCGTGACAACGTGCTCAAGTCCGGCCAGGTGGGGCGCCTGGTGGGCAACAACTTCAAGTCCAGCATCGTCGATGTACCGCTGCTGGAAAGCTATCCCGACCCGCAAGACCCAGGCAAACAGGTGAAACTGGACTACCAACAGTTCTCGCACCTGCTTGAAGAGAAGGTCCGCGACAAGTTCCAGGCACAAAACCCCAATGTGAAAATTCACATCGTCGGCTTCGCCAAGAAGGTCGGTGACCTGATCGATGGCCTGGTGATGGTGGCGATGTTCTTCGGCGTCGCGCTGGCCATCACCTGGGTACTGCTGTACTGGTTCACCTGGTGTATCCGCAGCACCATCGCCGTGCTCATCACCACCCTGGTGGCGGTGGTCTGGCAGTTGGGGCTGATGCATGCGGTGGGCTTTGGCCTGGACCCGTACTCGATGCTGGTGCCGTTCCTGATCTTCGCCATTGGTATTTCCCATGGGGTGCAGAAGATCAACGGTATTGCCTTGCAGTCGAGTGACGCCGACAACGCCCTGACCGCGGCACGGCGTACCTTCCGCCAGCTGTTCCTGCCGGGGATGATCGCTATCCTTGCCGACGCGGTGGGCTTCATCACCTTGCTGATCATCGACATCGGGGTGATTCGCGAGCTGGCCATCGGCGCCTCCATTGGCGTGGCGGTGATCGTGTTCACCAACCTGATCCTGTTGCCGGTGGCCATTTCCTACGTTGGCATCAGCAAGAAGGCCATCGAGCGCAGCAAGAAGGACGCGACGCGCGAGCACCCGTTCTGGCGGCTGTTGTCGAACTTTGCCAGTGCCAAGGTGGCGCCGGTTTCGGTGCTGTTGGCACTGGTCGCCTTCGCCGGTGGCCTGTGGTACAGCCAGAACCTGAAGATCGGCGACCTCGACCAGGGCGCGCCGGAGTTGCGCCCTGACTCACGCTACAACCAGGACAACAACTTCATCATCAGCAACTACTCGACCAGCTCCGACGTGCTGGTGATCATGGAGCTGCGCTGGCAGGACGCCTACCATCAATTCAGCGCCGCGGAGAACGAGCAGCAGCTCTTCCAGCGGATCGCCGCGTATTCGAAGCGCCTGGGCTTCGAATACTGCTGTTACGGAATCCGGGTGCCGCTGCCCGTGTCGAAATCGGCCGTCGCGATCTTCGACACCTATCCGGACGGCTGGATGGCGCACTATCAGGCGCAGGACTACATCAAGATCGATTCGACGGTCCGCGACGGTGCGCTCACCACCAACATGATCGTCTGGCCGGACGTCGACGAGGTCGCGCCATGCCCGTTGTGGGAAGATGCGCGCGAGGCCGGGTTGTCGGTCGGCATCGCGCAGTCGAGCTGGGCCGCGCGCGGCGCGTTCGGCCTGCTGAGCATCGCGCGCCATGCGGATCGCCTCACGCCTGCCGAAATCGACATGCTCACGCTGCAGACCCACTGGCTCGCGAACCTGTCACATTCGCTGATGAGCGGCTTCATGGTGCCGAAGCTCGCGCCAGCGGCAAGCGTCGTGCTGACGGCGCGGGAACGCGAAGTGCTGTGCTGGACCGCCGAAGGCAAGACGGCATGCGAGATCGGTCAGATCCTCGGCATCGCGGAGCGGACGGTGACTTTTCACGTCAACAACGTCCTCGTGAAGCTTGGCGCGACCAACAAGGTGCAGGCGGTCGTCAAGGCGGTCTCGGCGGGGCTCATCGATATGTTCTGAATGGTCAAGACCCCGTCGGAGAAGTGCTCTGTCCACTCGACCATGGCACCGATCGACGAGCTGATGTGGACCATGCAGAACACGCCGGGCGTGCAGTCGGCTATTTCCCTGGTGACCGTGTCCAAGCAGGTGATCAAGGGCATGAACGAGGGCAGCCTGAAATGGGAAACCCTGTCGCGTAACCCGGACATCCTCAACAACTCCATTGCTCGTGCCGACGGCCTGTACAACGGCGACTGCTCACTGGCACCCGTGCTGGTGTTCCTCAACGACCACAAGGCTGAAACCCTGGAGCGGGTTACCGCCGTGGCCAAGGCGTTTGCCGACAGCCACAACAAGGAGGGCCTGCAATTCTTGCTGGCAGCGGGCAACGCCGGGATCGAGGCTGCGACCAACGAAGTGATCAAGTCAGCCGAGTTGACCATCCTGATCCTGGTGTACATCTGCGTGGCAGTGATGTGTCTGATCACCTTCCGCTCGTTCGCTGCCACGCTGTGCATCGTGCTGCCGCTGGTGCTGACGTCGGTGTTGGGCAACGCACTGATGGCCTACATGGGCATCGGGGTGAAGGTGGCGACCTTGCCGGTGGTGGCGCTGGGTGTGGGAATTGGCGTGGACTACGGTATCTACATCTACAGCCGCCTGGAAAGCTTCCTGCGCGCCGGCTTGCCGTTGCAGGAAGCGTACTACCAGACCCTGCGTTCGACCGGTAAAGCGGTGTTGTTCACCGGTTTGTGCCTGGCCATCGGCGTGTGCACCTGGATTTTCTCGGCGATCAAATTCCAGGCGGACATGGGCTTGATGCTGACCTTCATGCTGCTGTGGAACATGTTTGGCGCGCTTTGGCTGCTGCCGGCCCTGGCGCGGTTCCTCATCAAGCCTGAAAAAATGGTGGGCAAGGAGGGTGGGTCGATTTTCGCCCATTAAATGGCAGGGGGCCGCTTTGCGGCCCCAGGTTATAATGCCGCCACTTCTTCCACAGGTACCCCCATGTCCCCCCTCGCCAACGCCCTGCAGTCCTGCGACATGCTCCTCATCGACGGCCTGCACGCCTTCGACTTCACCGCCGATGAGTCCGGCCTTACCATCGAATGCATGGACGGCCGCCAACTGCGCCGCTGGTCATTCACCCCCGAGCAAGTCGCCGGCGCCGTTGCCACCGGCGATGAGTGGCAACTCAACGATGCCAACGGCGCGCATCGGCTAGTCTGTATGAGTGCCTTTCGCGCCCCGGATGAAGACCAAGATGAACCGGACCTGGACGAGCCTGCTGACCGCTAGCCTGATGAGCCTGACAATCAATGCCCACGCCGCCACCTTGCTGGTGGGCAGCTACACCGATGGCGCCAGCCAGGGTATCTACCGCTACCAGTTCGATGAAAAGGCCGGCCACATCGACCCCACACCGCAACAAGTGGTGAAGAGCGTCAGCCCTTCATGGCTGGTGCTGTCGGCCGACCAGCGCCTGCTGTTCGCGGTCAATGAAACCCAGGGTGGGCATGCCAGTAGTTTCAGCGTCAGTGCCAAGGGTGAGATCAAGCCGCTCAACCAGGTGGCCACCCAAGGTGACGAACCGACTCACGCCAGCCTCAGCCGTGACCAGCGTTACCTGTTTGTGGCCAACTACGCGGTCAAGCCCGACCCCGGCGGCAGCCTGGTGGTGATCCCGGTGGCCAAGGACGGCAAGCTCAAGGCCGTGGTGCAACAGGCCCGGCACAAGGCAAGTGGGGTCAACCCCGAGCGTCAGGCCGGTGCCCACGTGCATTCACTGGTGCTGTCGCCCGATGGCCAGCATGTGTATGCCTGCGACCTGGGTGCAGACAAGGTGTTCATCTACCGCTACGACGGTGCCAGTGTGGACAAGCCGTTGAGCCCGGCAATCCCGGCCTCGGTGGACTTGCCGCCAGGTAGCGGGCCGCGTCACCTGCTGTTTGACGCCAAGGGCCGGCATGCCTACCTGACGCT
Source organism: Pseudomonas sp. LFS074 (assembly GCF_047978165.1). Classification (NCBI taxonomy): domain Bacteria; kingdom Pseudomonadati; phylum Pseudomonadota; class Gammaproteobacteria; order Pseudomonadales; family Pseudomonadaceae; genus Pseudomonas; species Pseudomonas sp. LFS074. The sequence continues at coordinate 1,741,816 of NZ_JBFPFV010000001.1, forward strand.
GGAAATGAGTGGCGAAGTGGTGATGTTCGATGTCAAGGACGATGCCTTGCTCGAGCGCCAGCGCTTGCCGCTGGCCGAACAGCAGGACCCTGCGGCCAAGGCGGCGGGAGGCTTGCACCTGTCGGCAGATGGGCGCTTCCTGTACGTGAGCAATCGCGGAACGGCCAACGAAATCGTTGTGTTCAGTGTGGGCAAGGACGATGGCCAGTTGGCGTTTCTGCAACGTCGCTCGGTGGAAGGTGATCATCCCCGTGAGTTTGCCCTGGACCCCAGTGACAACTTCCTGCTGGTGGCCAACCAGAAGAGCAACCAGATCGTGGTGATGCGCCGCGATCCGCGCAGTGGCAAGCTGCTGGAGACGGTGCAGACACTGAAGCAGGAAGCACCTTCGGACCTGAAGTTCATCGAGTGATATCGATCGGCGTGATAATCGATACTGCTGCAATGAATTTTTGCGTTCGGCGTCGGCGGCGTAAGTTTGACCCAAGGCCCAAACGGGCCACTGTCAAACCACCGCCGTCGAGGTCAGCCCAGATGAACTTCAATCTCTTCCCGGTCATTGCCGCATCCGCCATTTCCGCATCGGTCGTACTGCCAGCGCACGCCCATGCCGACAGCAGCGGCAAGGCTTCTGCTACCCACAGTTACACCGAGCAGTACCTGCGCCAGAGTGCCAATTTCCATGCGGCCCTCAGTGGCAAGCACAACCACTGATGCCAAGCCTCACGCGTACCCTGTGGGAGCGGGTTTACCCGCGAACAAGGGCGAAGCCCTTGCCATGCACCGCGCGACCTGCTTCGCGGGTAAATCCGCTCCCACAGGGCTTCGCGTAAAGTCGAAAGCTGATTACTTGGCCATTACCCACTTAAAAAGCTCCGAAGCCAGCCACCCCTCCAGCCAGCTCCGCACTTGCGGATAAGCCGCCTCGGCGAACCACTGCGGTTCGACCCCGGCAAACTGGCGCATCAGGGGTAGCAACGCGGCATCGGCAAGGCTCGGATGATCGGCCAGCAGGTAAGGCCGGCCTTCGAGCAGGCCTTCCAGCTCCGCCAACCAGGCTTCGGCCTGTTGGCGGTAATGCTCGCGGGGATACGCCGGGTAACGCTCGGCATACTTGTACAGGTTCACCTGCGCCTTGAACGTAGTGTCGTTGCGCGCAATCAGGGCTTCAGCGTGCTGCGCCGCCGCAGGGTCTGCCTGCAGTTGCCAATCCTGCGGGTCATTTTGCGCCAGCGCCCAGCGCATGATGTCCAGGCTCTCTTCCAGCACTCCGGCACCGGTATCCAGCACCGGCACCGTGCCTTTGGGCGACAAGGCCAGCAATTCTGCCGGCTTGTTCTTCATCGCCACCTCGCGTACTTCCACCGCGCAGCCGGCGTAGCGCAGGGCCAGGCGCGCGCGCATGGCCCAGGGGCAGCGGCGGAACGAGTAGAGGATCACCCACACACCTCCACGTCACTCAGGCCATTACCCTGGCGCCGCACCTGGATCTGCACCGGGATGCGCTCGTGCATTTCCTGCACGTGGGAAATCACCGCCACCTTGCGGCCTTGGGCCTGCAAGCCGTCGAGGGCGTCCATGGCAAGTTGCAACGACTCGGGGTCGAGGCTGCCGAAGCCTTCGTCGATGAACAGCGATTCGATGCGCAGGGTGCTGGAGGCCATTGACGCCAGGCCCAGGGCCAGGGCCAGCGATACCAGGAAGGTTTCCCCGCCCGACAACGAGTGCACCGAACGCAGTTCGTCGCCCATCTCGGTATCCAGTACCAGCAGGCCCAGGGCACTGCCGCCGCGCTTGAGGCGGTAGCGGCGGGCCAGCTGGCGTAGCTGGGCGTTGGCGTGGTGCAGCAGCAGGTCGAGGTTGTAGCCTTGGGCAATCTTGCGGAACACGTCGCCCGAAGCCGAACCGATCAGGTCATTCAGGCGACCCCAGCGTTGCCATTGCTGGCGAGCCTCATCGATTTCTGCCGCCAGTGCTTGGTGGGCCTGCTGCCGGCGCTGGTCGTCGGCCTGCAGCGCGCGCAATTCTGCGCACTGTTGCTCGTGCAGGGTCAGGCGCTCGCGTAGCTCGGTCAGGGCTTGCTCCAGGGCTTCGACCGAGGTGTCCACGGTCATTTGCGCGGCGTGCTGCTGCAGGCGCTGCTCACGTTCTTGCAGCAGCACCCGGCCTTGTTCGATGGCCTTTTCAGCGTTTTGCAGGCGCTGGCGCAGTTCATTCACCTGGGCATCATCCATGCCCAGCAGGCGGTCCAGCCCGGCGTCATCCAGTTCCGGGTGCTCGCTGCGCCATTGGGCGATCTGGCCCTGCAACTGCTGGCATTCGCTGGTCAGCGCCTGTTGCTGCTGGGCATTGGCCTTGAGCTCGCTGGCCAGTTGTACGCCCTGGGTGCGCAGTTCCTGCAGGTGCTGGGCGGTGTCGGCGTCAAGGGCACGGGCTTGCTCCAGCACGGTGTCCATGTGCTGTTGCCAGGCTTCGGCGCTGGCATGTTCGCCGAGCAGCTCGCCGAGCGAGGCCTGGGCTTGCTGGCGTTGCTCGTCGAGGGTAGCCAGCTTTTGTTGCAACTGCTGCTGGCCTTGCACGCGCGCCTGTTGTTGGTCGCGCAGTTTGTCCAGCTGGGTTTGGCGGGCTTGCTGTTCTTCCTGTTCGTCCTTGCGCTGTTCCAGGTGTTGCCGGCGCAGGGCAATTTGCTGGTCAAGGGCCAGGAAGGCATTGGCCGGGTCTTCGTTCAGGGCCTTGAGGGCTTCCTCGGGCAGAACCCCGGCCAGGTCGCTCAGGCCTTGCTGCAACTGCTGCTCATCGTTGGCCAGGGCCTGGTGCTGTTGCTCCAGGTGGCGCTGGGCCTGCTGCTGGGCGTCGTGGGCGGCCTGCAGTTGCTGGTTGAGGCGGGCGGCGTCTTTTTGTAGGGCTAGCAGGACTTTTTGGCGCTTCTCGTCCTGGCCGATGTGTTCGTCCAGGCGCCGCAGTTGGCTGTCGAGCCAGGTGCTACGGGCGATGTCGTCCTGCGGGGCGAGGGCAGGCCACAGGCTGTGCGCCTGTACCTGGGCCACTATTGGCTGCAGCTGTTCGCTCAGGTGTTGCTGTTGCTGCTGGTAGTCCTTGAGTTGAGCATTGACCACACCCAGCTGGGTACGAAGCTCCACCAGTTTGCTGTTGAGGCTTTCGACCTGTTTCTGGGCGGCGTCTTCTTCGGCCTGGTCATGGCGGCCCAGGCTCTGCAGCAGCGCTTCGGGCTGATGGAACGGGTGTTCGGCGCTGCCGCATACCGGGCAGGGTTCGCCGTCGCGCAATTGGCCACGCAGTTCTTCGACGCTGGTGTTGCGTGCCAGGCGCTGGCGCTCCAGCAACTGGCGGGTGAGGGTGAGCGCCTGTTCGGCGGCCTCCAGCTCGGCCTTGGCGGCGGTGCCCTCGGTAATCAGCTGCTGGCGCTGCTGCATGGCCTGCTGCTGCCGTTCGCGCGCGGCGTCCAACTGCTGGCGCAGCTCCCGTTCACGGGCGTGCAGGCGCGACAGTTCCTCGACGGCGCGCTGCTGCTTGCGGTTGTCCTGCAGCATGCCGCCCAGCAGGTCGATCTGCTCGGCAAGGGCCTGTGGTTCGGCCTTGGCCTCGCGGAACAGCAGGTCGTAGGCGTCACGCTCGGCCTGCAAGTGTGCATTGGCCTGGCTGGCCAGGGCCTGCAGGCCGGGCAGCTCGTCGCGGCCTTTGCTCAGGCGGCCGCCTATCAGCATCACCTGTTTAAGTTGCGGCAAGTAGGCGTGCCAGGCATCGGTCAGGCCCGCCAGGTGCTGACTGTCGGCAAGCGCGGTGTCGATCTGTGCCAGTTGCTGCAGGCTGCGCTGCTGATTGTCTTCCAACTGCTGCAGCTGCTGCTGGCCGTCAGCGACTTGCTGTTCAGCCTGTTGGTTGCTGCTGCGCTGGGTGGCCAGCTCCTGGTCCAGGCGGGCCAGGTTGTCCTGGGCGGCAAAGGCCTGGCGCAGGCGTGGGGTGTTTTCGCCATGCTGGGCCTGGCGATCGGCCAGCGCTTGGCGGGCAGCGTTCAGCGCCTGCTCCAGCTCGTGGGTACGCACCTGCAGTGCGTCTTGCTGCTGTTGCTGCTCGGCAATTTTCGCGGCCACTGGCGCCAGTTGTGCGCTGAGTGCCTGTTGGCGATGAAATTGGTGACGTTGTGGCGCCAGGCGCTCCAGGCGTACCAAGTCCAGGCGGGGTTCGGCCAGCAACTGCCAGCCCTGTTCAGCGGCCTGCAGTGCGGTGCCGGCTTCGACGTGCTGGGCTTGCAGCTGGCGTTGCTCATTCAGCCAGCTGCGTTGCTGCTCAAGTTGGCGCTCGCCGGTTTGGTCGGCCTTGAACTGTTGCTGCGCCTGCTCCAGGCGTTGGTCGAGCTCGGTACGGGCTTCGACGGCCATCGGCAACAAGTGGCTGGCGCGGTCATTCAGGGCTTTGTGCGCCTCGCCGGCTTCACGCGCCTTGCTGAAGGCGCGCTGGCCCAGGCGGGTGTAGATGGCGGTGTTGGTGAGCTTTTCCAGCAGTTCGCTGCGCTCTTTGTCGTCGGCCTTGAGGAACGCGCCGAACTCGCTCTGGGCCAGCATCACTGCACGGGTGAACTGCTCGAAGTTCAGGCCCAGACTGGCCTCGACCAGTGGCTTGAACTCGTTCTTGGCGCTGGCCAGTACTTGCTCGCTGTCGAGATCGTAGAGGCTCTGGCGGCTAAGTTGCAGTTTGCCGTTGGCTTTGTCGCGGGCGCGGTTGGCTTCCCAGCGGGCACGGTAGCGGCGGCCATCGATGCCGACGAAATCGACCTCGGCAAAACCGCTGCCGGTGCCACGGCGCAGCAGGTTGCGGGGGTCTGACGTGGGGATTTCGCCGTCGGCATCCGGCACCTTGGCCTCTCGGCCGATGTCATTGAGCCGTGGCACGGTGCCAAACAACGCCAGGCACAAGGCGTCGAGCAGGGTGCTCTTGCCGGCACCGGTCGGCCCGGTGATGGCGAACAGGCCCGCGCTGGCCAAGGGTTCTGCGGTGAAGTCAATTTCGACCGGGCCGGCCAGCGATGCCAGGTTCTTCAGGCGGATGGCGAGAATCTTCATGGCTGTTCCTCTTCCTGCTGCACGTCCTGCAACAGCAGGGCGAAGTCGGCCAGCGCCTGCTCGTCGGCGGGGTTGCCGTAGGCTTGCTCCCAGGCACGGCTGAACAGATCTTGCGGGGTCATCTGGGCCAGTTCGACAAAGGCCAAGTCGTCATCTTCGGCGTTGGTGCGGCCAGCGTATTCGGCGCTGATGCGGATCAGCCGTACCGCCTTACCCTCCAGCGCGGTTTCGATTTGCTGGCGCAGGTCGGGTTGCGGCTCGTCCAGAACAACCCGCACTTCCAGCCAGGGTTGGCGGTTGGGGTCTTCGAGCAGGTCGATCACCGGCAGGTCGGCCAGTTGCTGCAGCAGCTCGCCCAACGGTGCCGGGCCCACCCGTTGCAGGGCTACCGCGCGCGGTACCGGGCGCGGTTCGACGCTGACCAGGCCAGCGCCGTCCAGCTCCACTTCCAGCACCTGGTGTGGGTAGTTGATTTCGGCGAACGACAGCGGAATCGGCGAGCCGCTGTAGCGAATACGCTCTTCGCGGTTGACCTTCTGCGGTTTGTGCAGGTGGCCCAGGGCAACGTAGCTGATGGCCTTGTCGAACAGCTTGGCCGGCAGCGCCTCGGCATTGCCGATGATCAGGCTGCGCTCGGAGTCTTCCGACACGGATCCACCGGCCATGTGTGCATGGCTGATGGCGATCAGCGCCTGGTCTTTCTTGCGCTTTTTTTGCGCGGCGGCGATCAGTTGCTGGTGCACCTGGGTGATGCCTTGCAGGTAGTCGTCACCCAGGTGCGGGCCGGTCACTTCAGCCGGGCGCAGGAAAGGCAGGGCCAGGCACCAGGCAGCGACCTTGCCACGGCCGTTGGTCAGCGGAATCAGCAGCCGCTCGGCATCCAGCTGGCCTTCGTCCAGCCAGTGCACACGGCCCAGGGCATGGGTGCGCAGGCGCCGCATGAGCGCGGCGGGCAGTTCGATGCGCGAGCCCGAGTCGTGGTTGCCGGCGATCATCACGATGTCCAGCTTGGGCTGTTGCTCGTGGGCCTGGACGATGAAGTCGTAGAGGCGTTCCTGGGCTTTGACCGGCGGGTTGACCGTGTCGAAGATATCGCCGGCGATCAGCAGCGCATCGGGTTGACGCAGGTGCAGCTGGCCGAGCAGCCAGTCGAGGAAGCAGGCGTGTTCGAAGTCGCGTTCCTGGCCGTGCAGGCTTTGGCCCAGGTGCCAGTCGGAGGTATGAAACAGACGCATGGATGACCTGTTGGTGTCGAATCGGGCAAGCGGGGGAAGGGCGGTATGGTAACCCAAGCGTGGGGCCGCTGTGCGGCCCAATCGCGACACAAGGCCGCGCCTACAGGGATCGTGCAGGCAGCGCGTTACTTGGGATAAAGCGGCGGCAAGGTGCCGGTCTCACCCGCCGGCAACAGCACCTGCTCGGCCGGCGGAATCGTCCCGATCGCCCGCCACAAATCCTCCCCCTGCCAATATTGGCCACTCTCGCTGTACAACGCCCCGTTCAACCCATCCAGCGCATCCGACAACGGCACGAAGCGCGCCGCCATCTCGGCCAGGGTTTCCGGCTGTTGCCGGGCCCAGGCATCCAGCGCCTGGCGCGTGGCCTGTGGGTCGTTGGCCTGGCACGCGCGCTTGAGGTCATCCAGCAGGGTACGCGGGCTTGGCCCGTTCTGCGCGGCACGCAGCACCGCAGGCCGCGAGCGGGCGCGCCACCACAGGGCAAAGCCCAGCACGGTGGTCAGGGCGAACAGCAGTGTGGCTAGCTGCCAAGGCCACAGCAGGGTACTGGCGTTGCTGTTTTCGCCCGCCGGGGTGTCGGCGCTCAGCGCCGGGTTGTCCTGCACGTTCAAGGTGCGCGCTGGCAAACTGCTGTGTTCCAAGTGGTCTTCGCGGGTGTTCCACCAGGCCACTTCCAGCGCCGGTAAGGCCAACGTGCCGGCGTGGGTGGGCACCAGGGCTTCGCGCTCTTCGCGGTTGGCGGTCATGCCGCGTTCGTTGATTTCGTTGCGCAACAGCGGCTGGTCGGGGTAGCGGCGCAGGCCGATGATCTCCGTGGCCGGCAGCGGCGGCAGTTGGGTGCTGGACAAGCCTTCGGCACGCAAGGTGATGTTGCGCGTCAGTGAGTCGCCAATTTGCACCTTCTGGCTGCCGGGGTCGGGGTTCCAGTGCTCTTCCAGGGTCAGGTTGCGCGCTGGCAGCCACGGCACGCCGGCGGGCCAGGCGGCCGGAATAGGCCGAACAGTGAGGCGCAACGGCAGCGAGCTGACCTGCACCTGGCGGCCGGCGCGGGCGGTGCCGTTGGCCTGTGGCGCCTCGTCGTTGCTGGCGGCGGCCGTGGCGGTGAACGTCAGTGGCGGGATGTCGAGGCTGCCGCTTTGCTGGGCGTACACTGCATAGCGGGTTTCGATCACGCCGTGACGCACGCCGTTGATTTCCTTTTCATAGGTGCGTGATTCGCCCAGTGGCTCGACCTTGGCGTTCTCCAGTTGCAGCGGGGTCAGGCTGCTGTCGTCGTACAGGGCTACCGAGTGGTAGATGCGCAGGGTGAGCACGGCCTGTGCCTGGACATAGACGTCGTTGCTGTCGAGGGTGGCCTCGATGAACACCTGTGAGGCGCTGTCCGGGCGGCTGGCATCGGCTTGCAGCACTTGCAGTTCGATGGCCTGGCTGTGCGACTGGCCCAGTTGCAGCTCGGGAATGCGCAGGCTGCCGCTGCGCCGTGGCAGCAGGGTGATGATCCAGCGGGTACTGGCGCGGGTTTCGCCGTCGAGGGTATGCAAGCTGTTCAGCTGGCGCGTGCCGCGCACTTCGAAGTCACCTTCCAGGGCGCGTAGGTCGGGCTTGCCGAACTGGGTAACGTCCTGGCTTTCCAGGGTCAGTTCCAGGCTTTCGCCGGCCTCCAGGCGAGTGCGGTCGACGCTGGCTTGCAGCAGCGGTTCGGCCTGAGCCAGAACGGCCCATAGCAGGGTGAGGAGAAAGACGCCGAAGCGACTCATCGTGGGTTTTCCTGATGCAATTGCTGTTCATACCAGAACTTGCGCCGCAGCAGCTCCGCCGGGTTGTCGGGGATTTCCCGCAGCCATTGTTCCAGGGCCTGGCGCTGTTCGGTATCGAGGTTGGTGGACACCGGGCGCTGTGGCGGCTGGATGACGCTGTCGTCCCCCCCGGCCTGGTTGCCGGGTGCGGCTTGGTTGTTGCTGCTGCTTTCGCCAGCTTGTTCGGCGTTGGCTTCCTGGTCGTTGCCGGGTGTGCCTTGGGCCGGGCTGCCAGCCGAGCTGCTGTTGCCTTCGGTTTCGCTGCCAGGTGTGCCTTGGGCATCACTGCTGGGCGGTTGTTCCTCGGCCTTGGCTTCACGCTGCTGCAGCAGTTGTTGCACCAGTGCCTGGTTGTCCAGCGCGGCTTGCAGGTCGGGCTGACGCTCCAAGGCTTGCTCGTAGGCGTCCAGGGCGGCTTCCAGTTCGCCGCTGTGGGCCAGGGCATTGCCTCGATTGTAGTGGGCGGCTGCGGTGTCGCCTTGGGAAAATGCTTCGGCGGCTCCGGCATAGTCGCCGGCCTGGTACAAGGCCATGCCGCGCCATTGCGAGTCCTGGAAGTGGCGCGCAGCGCTGGCCGGGCGATTTTGCTCCAGCAGCCGCTGGCCTTGCTGGTCGGGGCGCAGCCACAGGTCGTTGAATTCGAAAGCCTGGCTGGGCTGCGGCAAGGCCAGCAGCAGAGGCAGGCAGAACAGCCAGCCGCGCCGGCCGGCACAGGCGGCTAGCAGCAGCAATGGGATCAGCAGCCAGTAACCCTGGTCGGCCCAGCTGTCCAGCTGCAGGGTCTGGCCGTCATTGCGCCCGACCCGTGGGTTGTCGAACAGGCCCAGTCCGCGCAGGTCGAGGTCGTCTATACGGGCATGCCTGTAGCGCCCGCCGGTGCCGCTGATAAAGCTTTTGAGGCTGGCGCTGTCCAGACGTGGCAGGAGGATGCCGCCCTGGTCGTCCTTGAGGTATTCGCCGTTGGCCTGGCGCACGGGGGCGCCTTCTCGACTGCCGATGCCCAGCATCAGCAGGCTTGGGCCTTGGCGGCCGAGGGCCTGGGCAATGCCCTGGCGCTCTGGCGCGCTGAGGGCCGAGGCGATCAGCAGCAGGCGGCCTTGTCCGAGCCCGCTCTGGGCCAGCAGCGCCAGGCCTTTTTGCACGGCCAGGTCGGCGCGTTGGCCGGGTTTGGGCATGATCGATGGGTCGATGGCCTCGAGCAAGTTGCGGGTGGTGGCCAGGTCGTCGGACAGCGGCACCAGGGTGTGCGCGGACCCGGCATACACCACCAGCGCCGTCTGGCTGTCGCGGCGGTGTTCAAGCAGGTCGAGGATTTTGCGCCGGGCCTGTTCCAGGCGGTTGGGCGGGCTGTCTTCGGCGAGCATCTGCGGGGTCAGTTCGAGCAGGATCACCAGTGGGTCGGCCGGCCGTTGGCGGCTTTCTTCCACGCGCTGCCAGCTGGGCCCGAGCAAGGCCAGGATCACCAGCGCCCAGGCCAGGCCCAGGGCTATCCACGGCAATTTGCTGGTGCTGCCGCTGCCACCGCCCAGCAATACGCCATGGAAGGCGGGCGGCAAAATCATCTGCCAGCGCCCGGCGCGTTTGCGCCGGTGCCACAGCTTGTACAGCAGCCAGCCGAGCAGGGGCACCGCCAGCAACCAGAGCGGACGCAGCCATTGCGGCCATAGGTCGATCATCGCCGCCTCCTCAAGCGCAGGCGCTTCAAACGCTGGCGCCATTCGGGGTGCGGCTGCAGGAAACGCGGCTTGCGCAGCAGGCGTTGCAGCAGGTTGTCGGGCCACTGCACGGCCACTACCAGTAGCACGCTGAGCAGCAGCGCCAGGGCCAATGGCCAGGCGTACAGGGCCTGAGCAGTGCGGGCTTGGGTCGGTTGCTGGGCCACCGGCTCCAGCTGGTCGAGGGTGTCGCCGATGGCGTCCAGCTCGGCGCCGTCATGGGCGCGGAAGTAGGCACCGTGGGTGATGTCGGCAATTTCCTTGAGGGCGGCTTCGTCCAGGTCCAGGCTCGGGTTGAGACCGAGCAGGCCGGGGGTGCCACTGGCTTCGGGGTTGGCGCCGATACCGATGGTGTAGATGCGTACCCCTTCCTGGGCCGCCAGGCGGGCGGCGGTCAGTGGGTGGATCTGCCCGCCGTTGTTGGCACCGTCGGTGATCAGTACCAGCACTCGGCTTTGAGCCGGGCGTTGGCGCAGGCGTTTGACCGCCAGGCCAATGGCGTCGCCGATGGCGGTGTTCTTGCCGGCGATACCGATTTGCGCTTCGTCGAGGAAGGTGCGCACGGTGCGTCGGTCGAAGGTGAGCGGCGCCTGCAAGTACGCCTGGCTGCCGAACAGGATCAGCCCCACGCGGTCGCCTTCACGGTCTTGCAGAAAATCGCCCATCAGCGCTTTGACCAGGTCGAGGCGGCTGATGTCTTCGTTTTTCCACTGCATGTCGGGGAAGTCCATCGACCCGGACACGTCCACCGCTACCAGCAGGTCGCGGCCGCTGGCGGCCACTGGCACCGGTTCGCCCAGCCATTGCGGGCGAGCAGCAGCGCACAGCAGCAGCAGCCAGATGACGACGAACGGCGCCTGCTGGCGCCAGGTTGGCAGGTTAAGCCGCGCACGGCGCCCGGCCAGGCCTTCCAGTTCACTGAGGAAGCCTACCTTGAGTACCGGCTCGCCACTGTCGGCGGCCGGCAGCAGCAGGCGCGCCAGCCAAGGCAGCGGCAACAGGGCGAAGACCCACGGCCAGGCCAGTTCAAACATGCTTGCGGATCCAGGTTTCGACGGCTTGGCTGAGCCCGGCAATGGCCTTGTCGTCGAGTTTGCACTCGGGTTTGTAGGCGCCTTCGACCAGTACCATCCAGCGGGTCAGGCCGGCGGCCGGGCAACGGTTGTCGAGAAATGCCAGCCACTGGCGGCCGTTGAGCGTGTGGCTATTGGCGCCTGGGTAGTGGTTGCGGCACAGGCGCTTGAGCAGGGCGTTGATCTGTTGCAGCCAGGCGCCCGCCGGGGCGCCGTCGTACGGGCGTGGCAGGCGGGCCAGCTCGGCCAGGGCTTCCACGCGCACCGGGTCCAGAGGTTGCTCGGCGCGCACGATGCGGCGCTTGCCCGGGCGCCAGCGACGCAGCCGCCACAGGCCCCAGCCCAGCAGCGGTAACACGGCCAGTAGCAGCCACCAGCCCGGTGCCGGTGGCCACAGGCTGATCGGTGCCGGAGCGATCAGCGGGTGCAATTGATCGAGCGGGTTCATGACGCGCTCCGTGGGCGCTGGGCGTTCAGGTACTCGCGCAGTTGCTCGATCATTTCGCTTTGCGTGCTCAGTGGCATCAGTATCACCCGCAGCTTTTGCGCCAGCACCTCCCAGCGCTCGATGCGTGCTTCGGCCTGTTGGCGGTAGGCCTGGCGAAGGTTGGCGTCGAGGGTGTCCAGCTCCAGCTGGGCGCTGCGCTGGGCGAAGCGCAGCAGGCCGGCGGCGGGCAGGGCATGGTCGAGCGGGTCGGACACCGGCAACAACAGCAGGTCGCAATGCCGCGAGAGCATGGCCAGGTGCTGTTCCACCTGGGCGCTGAGCGAGCGTTCGTCGCAGATCACGATGGCCAGGCTGCCGGGGCGCAGCACTTCGCGGGCACGGCGCAAGGCCAGGCCGAGGCTGTCGGCCCCGGGCGTGGCCTCGGTGTGCAGCGACTGGTTGACCTTGGCCAGGCGATTGAGCAATTGCAGCAGGCTTTGTTTGCTGCGCCGGGGTTTGATTTCGTGGTGTTCGTTGTCGCCGAACACCAGGCCGCCGATGCGGTCGTTGTGGCCCAGCGCGGCCCAGCCGAACAGTGCGGCGGCCTGGGCCGCCAGCACCGATTTGAACATCAGCCCCGAACCGAAGAACAGCCGCTGGCTTTGTTCGACGAGGATGAAGATTGGCCGCTCGCGCTCTTCGTGGAACAGCTTGGTGTGCGGTTCCTGGGTACGTGCAGTGACCCGCCAGTCGATGTTGCGCACATCATCGCCGGCCTGGTACACGCGCACCTGGTCGAAGTCCACGCCGCGCCCACGCAGCTTGGAATGGTGCAGGCCCACCAGCGGGCTGCGCTGGCCGGGCTTGGAAAACAGCTGGATTTCGCGCACGCGGTGGCGCATGTCGATCAGCTCGGCAAGGCCGATGCGGATGCCAGGTTCGGTCAGCTGCGCAGTGGGCATGGGCTCAGGCAACGGCGACGACGTCGAGGATGCGCTGGACCACGCGGTCCTGGTCGATCCCTGCCGCCTCGGCCTCGAACGAGAGGATGATGCGGTGGCGCAGCACGTCGAACAGCACGGCCTGGATGTCTTCGGGGCTGACGAAGTCGCGCCCGGCCAGCCAGGCGTGGGCACGCGCGCAACGGTCCAGCGAAATGGAACCGCGCGGGCTGGCGCCGTAGGCGATCCAGTCGGCAAGTTCCGTGTCGAACTTGGCCGGGGTGCGGGTGGCCATGACCAACTGCACCAGGTATTCCTCCACCGCATCGGCCATGTACAGGCCAAGGATTTCCTTGCGCGCGGCAAAGATGGCCTGTTGGCTGACCCGGCGCTCGGGCTTGGTCTCGCCGCCCAGGGCTTCGCCACGGGCCTGCGCCAGGATGCGCCGTTCTACCGCTGCGTCGGGGAAGCCGATTTTTACGTGCATCAGGAAGCGGTCGAGCTGGGCTTCGGGCAGCGGGTAGGTGCCTTCCTGCTCGATCGGGTTCTGCGTGGCCATGACCAGGAACAGTGGCGACAGGTCGTAAGTGCTGCGGCCCACGCTGACCTGGCGCTCGGCCATGGCTTCGAGCAGCGCGGACTGCACCTTGGCCGGGGCACGGTTGATTTCGTCGGCCAGCACCAGGTTATGGAAGATCGGCCCTTGCTGGAACACGAAACTGCCGGTTTCCGGGCGGTAGATTTCTGTGCCGGTGATGTCGGCCGGAAGCAGGTCGGGGGTGAACTGGATGCGATGGAACTGTGCCTCGATGCCTTCGGCGAGTTCTTTGATGGCTTTGGTCTTGGCCAGGCCCGGGGCACCTTCGACCAGCATGTGGCCGTCGGCCAGCAGCACGATCAACAGCCGCTCGACCAGTTTCTCCTGGCCTAGGATCTGGGAAGAAAGAAAGGTGCGCAGCGCGATCAGCGCTTCACGGTGTTCCATCGGCGACGGTTCCTGGTAGAGGGCCTGAGGCGGCTGAAGGCAGCTGCCCTGGCAAGGGCTGATACTTTAATCCATCCGGGGGGCGGCGACTAATGGCGGCGGGTAAATTTATCTTCGCGCTGGGGTGTGCTGCTACAGAAATGTCTTACGTATGGCTGGCCATTGCCTGATGTTCCGCGCCGGTGTGCTGGCGCCTGCTTGTGCTTTTTGGGCAAGCAGAAGGCACGATGATGAAAATGAGCAGCGGCAGCACGCCAACCCCAACGCCGGTCACCCTGCGTTTTGGCGTGTTCTTCGATGGCACTGGTAACAACCAGCACAATGCCACGGCGATGGATGAGCAGGGCAGCAAGGGCTGCAGTTATGGCAATGCCTTGAGCAATGTGGCCCTTTTGCATGCGTTGTATCCGGCAGATGCAGCCAATGCCAATGGCCCGCAGGCGTTTTTGAAACAATATGTGGAGGGCGTGGGCACCCTGGCCGGTGAAGCCGACCATGTCTACGCCTCTGCCACCGGGCGTGGGCGTACGGGGGCCGAGGCGCGGGTTGCCGAGGCTTTGCAGGGCATGGCCGAGCAACTGCAGGTGTGGCAGCGGGCGCATCCGCAGGCACTGCTGGAGCGGGTCGAGTTCGATCTGTTCGGGTTCAGCCGCGGAGCGGCGGCGGTGCGGCACCTGGCCAACCTGCTGAACGATGGCGCGGGCGGGGTGTTGCCGGTGGTGTGTGAAACCTCGATCAACTTTATCGGCCTGTTCGACACCGTAGCGGCGATCATCGCGCCGTTGCAGGGTGACTTCGATCCCGCCAACGGCCGCCATGGCAACCTGCGCCTGGGGCTGGCTGCGGGTATAGCCCGACAGGTGGTGCAACTGGTGGCGGGGGACGAGCTGCGGCACAACTTCCCGCTGGTGTGCAGTGGTCACGACATCGTGCTGCCGGGCGTGCACTCGAATATAGGGGGTGGGTACCCGGAAACCACGTTGGAACAGGTACTGCTGTGCAAGCCGCAGTCACAGCGTGTGCCGGTGGGTATGCGTGCCGAGCAGAGCCGCGTGCATGCCACGGCAAGTGCCTTGCTGGCTTCGGCGTTTGCCAATATGGGCGAACCCAGGCCGCAAGTAACGACCTGGGAGGAGCCGATTGCCGGCGGCCGACCGGATGAGGCGCAAAAGCAGGTGTACGCAGCGGTGTACCGCGAGCGGCAGGTGGCGGGGCAGTTGTCCCGGGTGTACTTGAGCGTGATGCGGGCGTTGGCGGTACGGGCTGGCGTGCCGTTTGCGCCGTTGGGCGGGCAGGCTGAACATGGGGTGCCGGATGAATTGCTGGCGATTAGCCGCAAGTTGCATGCGTTTGCCCTTGGAGAAGTTACCCAGCTGGGGTTGAGTGAGCAAGAGCAGCAGCTGTTGCGCGAGAAGTACGTGCATGCGTCGGCGAACTGGAATGCACTGAAGGGCTTGCGCAACAGTGTGCTGGATGTGCTGTTCGTCAATCGGCCGGGGGCAGGCGGGCGAGTGGTGCATGCGAACCCGGCACACTGAGCCATCGAAATGACTGGGCAAGGCTGCTTCTACAGGGTGCGCGCCAGTCGTTCAGCGTTGCGGGCCCTGGCCAGGTACGCCTCCTGCGCCAGCGTCAGCAGCACCGTCAGCAGCATGAACATGACCGATGCGATGAAAACCCCGTTGGGCAGGTGCTGGTCGAGCATCCAGCCGAACGCCACCGGCCCGAGGGCGCCGCCGATGTTGAACCCGGTCGACACCAGCCCGAAGGTTTTGCCCTCGGCACCTGGCGGCGCCGCCGCCTTGACCAGCATGTCCCGCGATGGGGCGATGACCCCGGTCAGCAGGCCAATGGCGCCCAATACAACCACCAGTGCCCAGCCCTGCAGCAGCCCCAGGGCCACCAGCGCGGTCAGTGCCGCTGCCAGTGCGAAGGCCAGCGCCGCCACCAGACCGTGGCGCCGGGTACGGTCGGCCAAGGCGCCACCGCACAGTACACCGGCAGCGCTGCACAGCAGGAAAGCGGTGAGTGCGGTGTTGGCCCAGGCCAGTGTCAGGCCTTGGCCCTGAATCAGGGCGGCTACGGAAAACTTCTCGATGGCACTGGTGCTCAGGTTGAGCAGGATGAACAACACCGTCAGCACGCCGATCATCGGTGTGAACACGCGCAGGCGGCCTGTTGTTGGCGCCAGGCCTGCGCCTTCTTTGTTGCAAGGCCTGGCGGCCTGGTACACGCCACTGCCCGGTATCGATATCAGCAGCAGCGCAGCTACCCCGAACACCGCGCCCACCGCCAGGGCTGCCGGTGTGCCGAACACGGTGGCGATGCCGAGGAAAAGTGCCGGCGTAACTGCCGAGCCGAGGAAGCCGGCGAAGGTATGAACAGAGAACGACCGCCCCAGGCGTGCCGGCTCGATGCCATTGGCCAGCAGTGCATAGTCTGCCGGGTGATACACGCCATTGGCCAGGCCGGCCATGGCCATTGCCACCAGCAATACCGCGTGACTGGGGCTGGCCGCCAGCAGCAGGAAGCTGAGGCTGCCCAGCAACAGCCCGGCCTTGAGCACTTTACGCGCTCCATAGTGGTCGACGGCATAACCCAGCGGGGCCTGTACCAGGGCCGAAACGATGTTGAACACCGCCAGGGCTACGCCGAGCTCGACGAAGCCCACCCCCAGCAGGCCAGGCAGCACGGGCAGTAGCGCCGGGATCAGCATGATGTGTACATGGCTGACGAAGTGCACGGCAGCAATTTGAGTGAGTAGCTTGGGGCCAGCTTGGGGCATGTCGATACCTGTCGAACGGCGTGCGCCTTTGGCGCACAGCAAGGAGGTGGAAGCCCGGTTAGCGGGAGGCGCCGCCGAAGCCGGGCAGGCGACCGTTCAGCGCAGCATGGGCCAGCAGGCCAATCACCAAGCCCCAAAAGGCCCCGCCAATGCCGAGCAGGCTGATATTCGCAGCCGCTGCCAGGAAGGTGATCAGTGCGGCCTCGCGTGAGCGGGCATCGGCCATTGCGCTGGCCAGGCTGGCGCCGATGGTGCCCAGTAGTGCAAGGCCTGCCAGGGTGGTGATGAAGGTGGCGGGCAGGGCCATGAACACACTCGCCAGGGTGACGCCGAACACCCCCACGAGGATGTAGCAGACACCGGCAGCGATCCCCGCCACCCAGCGCTTGCTCGGGTCTTCATGGGCTTCCTTGCCGGTGCAGATGGCCGCCGTGATAGCGGCGATGTTGAAGGCGTGTGAGCCGAAAGGGGCCATCAGCAACGAACCCAGGCCAGTGACCGCGACGATCGGGCTGGCGCTGGTCTTGAAGCCGTCATTGCGCAGCACCAGCATGCCAGGCATGTACTGCCCCGTGAGGGTGATCAGGAACAGTGGCAGGGCCACGCTGAGGGCGGCATTGACGGAGAACGTGGGTGCGGTGAACACCGGTGAGGCGAACTCCAGCCGTAAGGTTGTCAGGCCCACGTGCCCCTGTAGCAACAGGTAGCCCAGGCCCAGTAACAGAATGGCGACCACGGCGTAACGGGCGGTGAAGCGCTTGAATGCCACATAGGCTGCAATCAGCAGCCCGGCCAGGGCGGGGTCGACCGACAGGCTGGCGAAGGCGCCAATGCCGAACTGCAACAGGATGCCCGCCAGCAGGCCGGCGGCAATGCCGCCCGGAACGAGCCGGACCAGGCGCTCGAACCACCCGCTCAGCCCCAGCACCACGAAGCCTGCGGCTGACAGCAGGTACGCACCTACGGCCTCGCTATAAGGCACATTGGCCAGGGCGGTGACCAGGAACGCGGCGGCTGGCGTGGACCAGGCCGTGATGATCGGTTCGCGGCTGTACCAGGATAGCGCCAGGCCGCTGAGGCCGACGCCGATCGACACTGCCCAGACCCACGATGACGTCAGTTCCGGGCTCAGCCCGGCCACTTTGGCCGCCTGGAACACCAGGATGAATGTACCGCCGTAGTTGACGATGACCGAAACGAACCCGGCTATCACCGGGTGAAGGATGTCTGTCAGCTTTAACGGGGTTGCAGAGCTTTGTGCAGGCGCGTCCATGATGGCCTCTGGTAATGGTCAGGTGCTGCAGAAGTACGCTGCCCGTCAGCGACTGGCTGCCGGGCAGGTTTGAGGGTCAGTTGGCCAGCGCTACCAGCAGGCTTTTCAGGTAAGTGCTGCCCTGTCCATCCAGCGGTTGCAGGGGCAGGCGCGGCGCGCCGACATCCTGGCCGAGCATTTTCAGGCCGGCCTTGATGGTGGTGGGCAGGCCACGGCGGGTGATGTACTCCAGCAGCTCGTACTGGCGGTAGAACAGCGTGCGGGCTTCGGCCAGCTCACCGTGCTGTACGGCGTCCCACAGCGCCAGGTTCAGTGCCGGGATCAGGTTGGGCGCGGCGGTACACCAACCCGTTGCGCCGGCCACCAGGGCTTCCAGGGTGAGCGGGTTGCAACCGTTGTAGAACGCCACCTGCCCATCGGTGGCTTTGAACAGGCGGTGCATGCGCTGAATGTCGCCGGTGCTTTCCTTGACCATGGTCACATTGGGTACTTCGCCAAGGATGCGCAGGATCAGTTCCACCGACAGGTCGGTGCCGCTGGTGCCCGGGTTGTTGTAGAGCATGATCGGGATGTCGATGGCCGCGCCGACTGCTTTGTAGTGGGCAATCACTTCCGCTTCGGTGAGTTTCCAGTACGAGATGGGCAGCACCATCACAGCGGTAGCGCCGCAGGCCTGTGCCAGGCGGGCGCGCTGCACGGTGCGCGCGGTGGTCAGGTCGGACACGCTGACCACGCTGGGCACGCGCCCGGCAATGCGTGCCTGGCTGAAGCGCACCACGGTTTCCCATTCGCTGTCGGACAAGTAGGCCCCTTCGCCGGTGCTGCCCAGCGGTGCGATGGCATGCACACCGCCTGCGATCAGGCTATCGATGGACATGCCCAGGGCATCCAGGTCGAGTGTGCCGTCTGCAGTGAAGGGAGTGATGGTGTAGCCGATGACGCCGCGAATTACAGAAGTAGACATGACCAGGCACCTTTGCCGTTGTTGAGGAAAGAGTACAGCTTCGATCAGCCCAGGCAGTCGCCATGGGCACGCAAGGCACGGCGCGCGTAGTAGCTGAACGCGGCACCATGACGTTTGGGGGTGGAGATCCAGTCGTGGGCTTCTTTGCCCAGTGCTTCGGGGATGGGGCGGATGTCACCGGCGCCCATGGCCAGCAGTTGCATCTTTGCCGCGCGCTCGAACAGCAGGGCGAGCACGCAGGCTTCTTCGATCGAACCACCGGCAATCAGCAAACCGTGGTGAGAAAGCAGGATCGCGCGCTTATCGCCAATCGCCTTCGCGATGATTTCGCCTTCCTCGTTGCCCACCGGCACGCCGGGCCACTCCTTGAGGAATGCGCAGTCGTCGAACAACGGGCACAGGTCCATGTGCGAGATGGCCAGCGGCACTTCCAGCATCGACAGGGCCGCGCTGTGCAGCGGGTGGGTGTGGATGATGCAGTTGACGTCGGGGCGGGCGCGGTACAGCCAACTGTGGAAGCGGTTGGCCGGGTTGGCCATGCCACGGCCTTGCAGCACGGTGAGGTCTTCGTCCACCACCAGCAGGTTGGAGGCGGCAATTTCGTCGAAGCCCAGGCCCAGTTGTTGGGTGTAATAAGTGCCAGGTTCCTGGGCGCGCGCGGTGATCTGCCCGGCCAGGCCAGAGTCGTGGCCGCCGTCGAAGAGGATGCGGCAGGTGAGGGCAAGTTTTTGCCGGGCGGTGTAGGTATTGTCGGCCAGCGCCGTCAGCATCTGCTGCTGGGCGAGTTTGACCAACTGGTCCTTGGGGGTGTGCATGGTGGTCGTCATGGGCGGTACCTGCTTGATGAAAGGCTGAGTGACCAGGGGTGTTTTCAGGACACTTGGCGATCTTAATGACACCTTGTGTCATTTTCAAGCTTTGCGTGACACCTCCGCGTGACAGCTTTGCAACCTCATGCTCGCAAGCTTGCTGCCCTCATAACCATGAACCGGTCGTGGCAGGCGAGTACCATGAGCAGATCCAACCCTCGATACGGTCTAAGCATGTTTCTGGATTTACACGTGCGGCTCGCTTGCGAAGCCGACCTCGATGCACTCTTTGCGTTGGATGTTATTGCGCAGCGCGAAGAAAGCCGGCGGGCATTCATTGCCTACTCGGTAGCCTGCGGCCATTGCTGGGCGGCAACGGACGCTGCCAACACTGCGGTGCTCTTGGGTTATGGCGTACTGGACAAGTCGTTTTTCGGGCAGGACTTCATTGCGCTGGTGGTGGTAGGGGATTCGGCGCGTCGCCGTGGCGTAGGCGCAGCCATTCTGCGTGGGCTGGAATCCCGGTCCTTTGGGACCAAGTTGTTCACCTCGACCAACGCGTCGAACCTGCCGATGCAGGCGCTGCTTGCAAAGTGCGGTTTTATCGGCAGTGGTCAGGTTGAAAACTTGGACGAAGGTGACCCAGAGCTTGTTTTTGTAAAGATAAGGCCCTGATGCGCGAAAACACCGGCAAAGCCGGTGTCATCTGCCACGTTGGATACTTCGCAGGTGAACCCGCACCTACAGGGCATAGCCCGTTGCTGCGGCGTCAATGGTTCAAGCGCCTATGCAAAGGTCGTCCAGTCGGTTTGCTACATCCCTTTGCGGGTACTGCCGGAAAGCGTCTGAAATGGCGCTGATCAGCTGCGCGTCCGTGATCGGGTCCAGCCCAGGAAAACGCTTGCCATTACAGTCAACGTCATGGGTAAGCACAGCCTCGACACTGGCGCCGTTGTCCCTGTAAACCTGCCTGATGGCCTGGGCCTCCAGCGCTTTGTCGTCCTTGCAGCGCAGGGCATGGTGAATGGCCAGGGCGGCGCCAAAGGCCAGCGCCGGGGTTTCAATACCCTGCTTGCGGGCAAGGTCGATGCTGCTGAGGATGCGTTCGTTGCGTTGTAGCTTGCGCAACGGGTCGCGTCCCACCCGGGCGCAAGGGTCTTTGAACGAGGTTTTACAGCGCTCCAGGAAGGTATCGGCAAAACGGCTGACCACCTCTGCCATTTGCGGGTACTCCGCCACCAGTGCGGGGCCGACTTCCTGGCGAATCAGGCGCTCGGCCAGCTCGCATACGCGCGCGTCGCCCATGCCTTGGCCTACCGAGTCATGGCCCAGCAGGCTGGCGTACCAGGCAACGATGGCGTGCGGGCCGTTCCACAGGCGGTTCTTGATGACCTGGATCTGGGCAATGTCAGGCACCGTCTTCACCTGGCGCAGGCGTTCGAGCAGGTCGCTGCCGTGCTCTACATACAGCGGCATGTCGGGCTCGCTGTTGAACAGGATCAGGTGCAGCTGGCTCATTGCGCTGCTGGGCTGGGCAAAGGGCCTGAAGCGCCCGATCAGGCGTTCGTATTCAGGCACTGGCGTCGATGCCTTTGTGGCAACTGCCGGCTCGTCTTCCAGGCTGTTCTGGAACATCTGCGACTTGATGCGCAGTTGCCGCACCAGTGCGTCGTTGCTGAGCTTGGAGACGATGCGGCTGACCACCGTTTCGGCGAAATGGGTCTTTTCCAGCACTTGCTTGCCGATGGCTGGCGGGCACAGCAAGGCCAACTCCGCTTGCACATGGCGGCGCACGAACGCGGCGCCGCCCACCTTGTTAAGCACGATCAGCAACGTAAGCTCACGGCCACGTCGTTCGAAACGTTGCAGCAGCCCTTTGGCAATCACCTTCGCCTGGTTGCGGATGGCCTGCTCGGGCAGGCTCAGGCCGATGATTTCGGCCGTGGTGTACATGCCGATTACCGCGTCGTCATCGTCCAGGTCGATCATGCGCACGTTGTCGATGGTCTGGTCGAACGATGTAGCCCCATAGCGCACGCTGTAGCGGCCGAAGGCATTGACGCTTTCGCGCAGCATGCGCGAGCGCGTCGCGGCGATGATTTCACAAGGCCGGGTGTAGCCATCCCAATGGGAAAAGACCTGCGTCAGGTAGCCACCCCCGATGGCGCCGAAACCATGAATGCCCACGCGGAACTGGTTCATGGAGGCCGGGAAGCTTTCGTTCAGTTCGGGCATGCCCAGGTCGGGAACGCACTCGCTCAAGTCGGCCAGGAACTCGGTCATGCTGCGGTAGGCCTTGAGCGCGGCCGCCTTGATTTCTGGGGCAGGCGGTTTGATGTCCTCGATCAGTATCGCCTGGCCTTCAGCACGGATGGCCGACAGCATGCCGTTCTCCGAATCTTCGACCATGAAGCATTGGCCAGGCTCGCAATTGAGCGCGCGGGCAGCTTTCAGGAAAATCTCGGGGTGGGGTTTGCCCTGGCTGACTTCATCGCCACAGACGGTGATGTCGAAGTACTTCAGCACGTTGGCGTTGATCAGGTATTCCTCGGCAATGGCACGGCGACTGGACGTGGCCACCGCCATGGTCAAGCCCGATTTGCGCAGGCGTTCCAGTACCTCCAGCAGGCCGGCCTTGATCGGTACGCCGTGATTGCGCACGTACGCCAGCTCAAGTTCATCCGCGCGTTTGCGGATCTCGGTGTATGGGAAGTCTTCACCGTTATGCGCCTTGGCCAGGGCCTCGGCTTTTTTCGCGCTCAAACCCAGCGAGCCGATCAAAGTGTCCTCGCTCAGCGCTTTGCCGAAGATTTCAAGAGAGGCTTGCTTGAGTGTCTTGAAGCGCAAGCGTTCGGTGTCGAAGAGGGTGCCATCCATATCGAAGATGGCGCTGAGAAGCTGTTTACCTTGGAAGAAAAGCATCGAGTGTTGCCCCCGTGGGTGCGTCGGACATCTCGCCTGTAGCAAGCGAGTACGGCGTGTGAACTGCAGCGTCGGCAGTCAGGTCGGGGGCACGCGTTTGTCAGGTGCACGCTCAGGCGTGACACAGAGATAAGGCGGGGCAGAGCGGGGAGTGCAGAGGAGGTTTGCAACCTTTGAAGCGAGGCGGGCGGCGCGTTTGGCCTTGAGGTCACGCCCACTGGCTGCAGTCGGTTTTGCAGGCAGTGGGCGCAAATAGCGATGGATACGTGTGATTCCAAGCATAAGGTGGTTTGCGTCCTTTTTCGTCATGGGTGATCCTTTTTCAGCCTTGCACGTATGCGCCGCGACATGCAAGGCTTGGCCTCCCGCTCCAATCCCGCAACAAGGTGAACCGCAATGACCCAAGCTACCGACCAGGCTTTTTATGACCGTGCCGATGCGCACATCGAACTGGCGAACCAGCAGATCGAAAAGTTCGAAGACCTGGGCAAGGTAAGCGCCTCGCTGACCTTCGGTGCCGCCCGCTTCAGCGCCTGGATGAGCGCCCGCAGCTTCAAGAGCGGCGCCGAGCTTGGCGCCGCGCGGGAAGAGATTCTGAAGTACTTCTGTGAGCAGTACCGGATGATGCTCGAGGACAACCTTGACGAGCATATCGAGCATTTTGACCAGTACATGCTGGGCAAGAACGACTGAGGCTGCGTGGGCATGCCTGCTCCCACAGGGATAGCGTATCCCTGCACTCAACGGGGAACCTGTGGGTGGTCACAGATGAGGCAGCGGCAGGGTGGGCCAAGCCTCAGCGATTGGTCCATTTCTCCAGCAAGATCGAAACGAACTTCTCCGCCGCAGGCGACAACGATGCGCCGCGCCGGTATACCAACCCCAGCGTGCGGCTAACCTGCGGCTCGATCAGCGGCACGCTGACCAGCGTCGGGTGGTCGGCGTCGGGCATGGCCAGGCTGGGCATGGCGGACACACCCAGCCCGGCCTCGACCATGCCCAGCGACGTGGACAGGTGTTGCACTTCGTAGAACCATTTGGGTCGCAGGTTGAGCCCGGACAACGCGTGGTCCAGTAGCATGCGGTTGCCGCTCAGGCGGCCGACGCCGATCAGGCGGTAGTCAGCCAGTTCCGTCCAGGTAACGGAGGCCCGGTTCGCCAGTGGGTGGTCGCGCCTGCAGGCCAGCACAAAGTGCTCTTGCACCAGTGTGACAAACTCGATGTCCGGGTGCTGGCCGCTCATCATGTTGATGCCGAAATCGGCCTCGCCGCGCAGCACGGCTTCGAGCCCGTCGTTGGCGCTAAGGTCCAGCAGGCGAATGCGGATTTTCGGGTATTGCTCGTTGTAATCGCGGATCACCGACGGCAGGAAGTAGAACGCTGCGGTGGGGATGCAAGCAAGGGTAACCTGGCCGGTCTGGCGTTCGGCCAGCTCGCGAATGCTGAGGATCGAGTCTTCAAAATCATCCAGCAGGCGCCTGGCCTTGGGCAGGAAGTCGCGGCCCACGCTGGTCAGGCTGACCCGGCGGGTGGTGCGCTCCAGTAGCGAGGTGCCCAGGCCTTCCTCCAGCTTCTTGATCCGCCGGCTCAAGGCCGGCTGGGAAAGGTGAAGTGCTTCGGCGGCTTCGTGGAAACTGCCGAGTTCGGCGATTTTCACGAAAGATCTGATGTCTTGCAGCTCATATTCCATAAGAAAACCCGCTACTGTCGCCGTGTTTGATTGATGTTTGAATCGCAATAATGGCTACGATATTTGCATTGGATTGATTTATCCAGGCCTGTCACTCTTTTGCTCACAGCATCAATGATGTCCATTGATCAACAAGAGTGCAAAATCATGCAACGTATTCCTTGCGTACTCATGCGCGGTGGTACCTCGAAAGGGCCGTTCTTCCACGCCTGGGACCTGCCTGCCAATGTGGTCGAACGTGACGAGTTGCTGATCAACCTGATGGGCTCTGGCCATGAGCTGGAAATCGATGGCATCGGTGGCGGCAGCCCGCAAACCAGCAAGGTGGCGATCGTCAGCCCTTCGTTGCACCCCGAGGCTGATGTCGATTACCTGTTCGTTCAGGTGATGGTTGCCCAGCGCCGTGTCGACACCGCGCCCAATTGCGGCAACATGCTGTGCGCCGTGGGCCCGTTCGCCATCGAGCAAGGCCTGGTCAAAGGGCAGGATGGCAAGACCTTGGTCCGCATCCGTAACCTGAACACCGGTACCTTGGTCAATTCGCTGGTGGAAACCCCCGGCGGTATCGTGCGCTACGAAGGCCGCACGGCAATCGATGGCGTACCGGGCACTGCCGCCCCGGTGCACCTGACCTTTCTCGATGCCGTGGGCAGCAAGACCGGCAAGCTGTTCCCCACCGGCAAGGCCACGGATGTGATCGATGGCGTACCGGTAACCTGCATCGACATGGCCATGCCCATGATGGTCGTGCAGGCCAGTCAACTGGGGGTGACCGGATCGGAAACCCCTGCAGAACTCGACGCCAATGAAAAACTGCTCAAGCGCCTTGAAGCACTGCGCCTGAAAGCTGGCAAGGCCATGGGCCTTGGCGACGTCAGTGGCATGGTAATCCCCAAGCCGGTGCTGGTGTCTGCGCCACGCTACGACGGCACATTGCAGGTGCGTTACTTCATGCCGCACAACTGTCACCGTGCGTTGGCCATCACCGGGGCGGTAGGGCTGGCGACAGCCTGCGTCAGCCCCGGTACGGTAATTGGCGACCTGCTTGGCGAGGGCGCCCGGCAGTTGACCGACGTGCGCCTGGAGCACCCGAGCGGCGGTATCGATGTGGCGCTGTCGCGCAGTGCTGCCGACGGCAAGACAACCCAGGTTTCGGTGGTACGAACCGCTCGGCGGCTCTTCTCAGGCTTTGTCTACGCCCCTACCTTGCGCAGGCTGGCAGGGTAGTCAAAGGCGGCATGCCGCCTGCTTCATACATGCACCAAGCGCATCCGCACAATTTCAACAATGGTGATGCCCCATGAAACTCGCCAAATCGCTGTATTTCCAGATCCTTTGCGCCGTCCTGCTGGGCGTATTGGTCGGCCACTTCTGGGCGCAACAGGCCGTTGCGCTCAAGCCCTTGGGCGACGCCTTCATCAAGCTGATCAAGATGATGATCGCCCCGGTGGTGTTCTGCACCATTGTCACCGGCATCGCCGGGATGACCGACAAGCGCTCGCTGGGGCGCCTGATGAGCAAGACGTTGCTGTTGTTCCTGGGCCTGACGGTGGTGAGCCTGGTGATTGGCCTGGCGGCGGTTTACCTGTTCAAACCGGGTGTGGGCATGAACATCGACCCCGCCACCCTCAGCACCGAAGGCCTCAGCCAGTACACCGCGTCGGCAGCCAAGCTGGGCGTGGTCGACTTCTTCATGCACATCATTCCCGATACCTTCATCGGTGCCTTCAACAAGGGTGAAGTGTTGCCGGTGCTGTTCATTGCCGTGCTCAGCGGCTTCGCCCTGTCGTCGATGGGGGACAAGGGCAAGCCAGTGCTGGATGTGCTGGAGTCTGCCTCGACCATGGTGTTCCGCATTTTTGGCTACCTGATGCGCTTTGCGCCGGTGGGTGCCTTTGGTGCGCTGGCTTTTACCGTCGGGCAGTACGGCATCACCTCGCTCGGTGCCCTGGCCAAGCTGGTGGGTACGCTGTACATCGCCTGTGCGTTCTTCGTACTGGTCGTACTGGGTGGCATCTGCCGTGCCCATGGTTTCAGCCTGTGGAAACTGCTGCGCTATTTTCGCGAGGAATTCCTGGTGGTGCTGGGTACTTCGTCCACCGAGCCGGTGCTGCCGCGCATGCTGGAAAAGCTCGAAAAGCTGGGCTGCAAGAAAGGTGTGGTAGGCCTGGTGTTGCCAACCGGTTACTCGTTCAACCTCGACGGCACAGCCATCTACCTGTCGCTGGCGGCCATCTTCATCGCCCAGGCCTGCAACATCGACATCACCCTGGGGCAGACGCTGACCATGCTGGCGATCATGTTGCTGTCGTCCAAAGGCGCCGCCGGGGTGACAGGCAGTGGTTTCGTCGCCCTGGCCTCGACCCTGACTGTGATTCACGACATCCCTCTGGCCGGCCTGGCGCTGCTGATCGGCGTCGACCGCTTCATGTCTGAAGCCCGCGCCCTGACCAGCCTTGCCAGCAATGCAGTGGCCACCGTG
Organism: Pseudomonas sp. LFS074; assembly: GCF_047978165.1. Lineage (NCBI taxonomy): Bacteria > Pseudomonadati > Pseudomonadota > Gammaproteobacteria > Pseudomonadales > Pseudomonadaceae > Pseudomonas > Pseudomonas sp. LFS074. The sequence continues at coordinate 1,767,997 of NZ_JBFPFV010000001.1, forward strand.
GTGATCTCGCTGTCCGAGAATGCCTGTGAGCGGGATACGCTGCTGCGCACACTCAACGGTGAACAACCGGTACAGCCGGATTGCGCTACGCCTGGCCAGGCCACTTGGCCCGCCGAGCCGCACCGCCAGGGCTGAACGCCCTTCGTACTACTGAACATTGACTCAAAATTCCACTCAGCGTCGCAGCGATGCCGAGTGGGGTTGGAGGCTGCCTGCCCGGCGGGCGGCCACGCACAATAAAAACAAGAGAGAAAGACCATGCTCGCACTCCTGGGCCTGATCATGGTGGTGACCTTCACCTACCTGATCATGAGCAAGCGCCTGTCGCCTATCGTTGCGCTGACCGTTGTCCCGATCGTGTTCGCCGTCATCGGCGGCTTTGCCCCCGAACTGGGCAAGATGATGCTCGACGGCCTGAAAATGGTTGCGCCATCGGCAGCGCTGCTGCTGTTTGCCATCCTGTTCTTTGGCCTGATGATCGATGCCGGCCTGTTCGACCCGCTGATCCGCAAGATCCTCAAGCGGGTAAATGGCGACCCGGTCAAGATCGCCATCGGCACTGCACTGCTGTCACTTCTGGTGGCACTGGACGGCGATGGCACGACCACCTACATGATCACCTGTGCCGCCATGCTGCCGCTCTACAAGCGTATCGGCATGAACCCGATGATTCTGGCCACGGTGTCGATGCTGTCGCTAAGCATCATGAGCGGCCTGAGCCCGTGGGGCGGGCCGGCCACGCGGGCCATTGCCGCGCTTGGGCTGGACGCCAGCGAGTACTTCATCCCGATGCTGCCGACCATGATTGGCGGTGCGGCCTGGGTGGTGTTCACGGCCTTCCTGCTGGGGCGCACCGAACGCCGCCGCATCGGCAACATCGCCCTGGAGTCCGGTGGCGGCAACTGCTACATCAAGGAAATCCTCGGCGACAACCCGTACAAGCGCCCGCGCCTGGCCTATGTGAACCTGTTGCTGGTCATCGCCGTCATGACTGCGCTGGTAATGGGGCTGATGCATGCCGCCATCCTGTTCATGATCGGCTTCGTCGCCGCGCTGATGATCAACTACCCACAGCTGGAACTGCAGAAGGCGCGCATTCTGGCGCACTCGGGTAACGCCATGACGGTGGTGCTGCTGGTGTTCGCCGCGGGTATCTTTGCCGGGATCTTCTCGGGTACCAAGATGGTCGACGCCCTGGCGCAAACCCTGGTGGACTGGATTCCCGAAGAATGGAGCCACTGGTTCCCGTTGGTGGTGGCGCTGACCAGCATGCCACTGACCTTCGTGCTGTCCAACGACGCCTATTACTTTGGCGTGGTGCCGATCCTGGCCAACGCCGCAGCGGCTTACGGCATCGACCCGCTGGAAATTGCCCGCGCCTCGGTGCTCGGCCAGCCGGTGCACCTGATGAGCCCGCTGGTGGCGTCGACGTTGCTGCTGGTCGGCATGGTCGACCGCGACATCGGTGACTTCCAGAAGGCGACCTTCAAGTGGGCCGTGCTCACCTCGCTGGTGATCACTGCACTGGCTTTGCTCACAGGGGCCTTGTCCTTCTTCGTCTGAGCGTTACGGGCGCTGCCCGGCGCCCGGCACCTTGTGCATCCTGAAAACAACAACAAGAGTACCGATCATGTCCCGTGCTGTGTTCCGTGGGGCCACGTGTGGCCTGCTCTGCGGCTGGCTGCCTGTTGCCGGCGCTGCCGGTTTCGTCGATGACAGCAAGCTCAAGCTTCAACTACGCAACGTCTACTTCAACGAGAATTTCCGCGACGAACACGGCATGAGTGCACGTGCTGCCGCTAGCGCCAAAAGCGAGCGGGTGGAGTGGGCACAGGGTTTTCTGCTGGACTACCAATCCGGATTCACGCCCGGCGCATTGGGCGTGGGGCTGGACGCCCTCGGGCTGGTGGGTGTCAGGCTGGACTCTGGCCGTGGGCGCAGCGGCACCGGGCTGCTGCCGGTTCATGACGACGGTCGTGCGGCGGACGAATTTGCCAGCGCCGGGGTAACGGCCAAGGCCCGCGTCGGGCAGACTGTGGTCAAGCACGGTACCTTGCTGCCGAAAACGCCGGTGCTGGTCTACAACGACGCGCGGCTGTTGCCGCAGACGTACGAGGGTACCCAGCTGACCAGTACGGATATCGACGGGCTGACACTGACAGCGGGCCACCTGGACCGCTTCAAACAGCGTGATTCATCGGACAGCACCGGCCTGTACCTGGATGGGTACGCGGGCGGCAGGTCCGGTGACTTCAACTTCGCCGGCGCCGATTATGCCGTCAGCAAACAACTGCGCCTGAGCTACTTCCATGGCCAGCTCGAGCACTTCTACCGGCAGGACTTCGCCGGCCTGGTACACGAACTGCCGCTGGCGGGTGGTGTGTTGAGCACTGACCTGCGCTATTTCAAGAGCCGCGACAGCGGTGCCGCCCAGGGCGGCGCAATCGACAACGACATGTTCAGCGGGCAGATGGCCTATGCCCATTCGGGCCATACCCTCGGTGCCGGCTACCAGGTGCTCGACGGTGAGGCAGGGTTGCCTTACATCAGCGGTGCGACGGTGTATTCGTTCAGCAACGTCGGCATCGGCAAGTTCATCGAGGAAGAAGAAAAGACCTGGATGGCAAGCTACGCCTACAACTTTGCGGCAGCAGGCGTGCCGGGCCTGACCTTCATGGCGCGATACCTGAGTGGCGATAATGGCCGCTCGGGTGCCGAGGGCATCAAGGAGTGGGAACGTGACGCCGAGCTTGCCTACGTGGTGCAGGGCGGGCCGCTGAAAGGTTTGGGTGTGAAGCTGCGCAACTATATCTATCGTTCGGATTTTGCCCGCGGGCGCGACAGCAATCGCTTGTACCTTACCTACGATATCGCCATCTGGTGAGGGTGCAGGCCGGACCACATGTCCGGCCCTGAACCGGCTGCTGCGCCCTGGGTCAACGGCGCAGTAGGCGAGAAATCACCAGTGTGACAGCGGCGGTGATTGCCAGCGCGGCGATAGGTTTTTCCTTGACGAACGAAGACACCGTGTCCAGGGCATCCCCATAGGTCTTGGTCACCTGGCCTGCAGCCTGACGCGCATCGCCTTCGGCCTCCAGCGAGGGGTCTTCGACCAGCCGGCCGACAGCGCTCTGCGCCTTGCCTGCAAGGTTCTCTGCAACACCTTCGATCTGTTCGCGTTTCATGATGGCTTAGTTCCTTCCTGTGAACGGCTAGGGTTAACAGCACAGGCTTAGGGCGTTGGCAGGCCGCAATGGTTCCAAACGATTGCTTATTACCGTCAGGCCACGCGGTCCCTGTAGGAGCGGCCTTGTGTCGCGATCGGGCCGCAAAGCGGCCCCAGGATCTCAGCAACGACGCACACATTGCCGGGGCTGCCCTGCAGCCCGATCGCGACACAAGGCCGCTCCTACAAGGGATCGCACCTGGCTTGAGAGGGCGAGGCTAGCGGGCCTTCTTCTCAAGAATTCGCGCCCCGCTACCTTCCTTGGCCAGCACATCCTCGGGGTTACGCAGCGGGCAGTCCTCCAGTGACAGGCAACCGCAACCAATGCAGTTGTCCAGGCTGTCGCGCAACGCCTCCAGCGTGCGAATCCGGGCGTTAAGGTCTTCGCGCCAGGCCGTGGACATCTCGCCCCACTGCGCCGCCGTAAGCTTGCTGTTGGGCGCATAACGGCTGAATGCCTGCTTGATGTCCTCCAGCGGAATACCGGTGCGCTGTGCCACTTTGATAATCGCCAGTGTACGCAGCACCAGTGAGGGGTAGCGGCGCTGGTTGCCCGCCGTACGGACGCTGGCGATCAGCCCCTTGGTTTCGTAGAAATGCAGCGCAGACACCGCCACGCCACTGCGTTTGGCCACTTCACCCACTGTGAGCATTCGCGTGTTGTCCACCGCCATGCGTGTTGACCTCAAGTTAAGTTGAGCTCTTATAGTCCTGCCCGATCTTCCCCGCAACCGCTTTCCTCATGATCGGAGCTCTGCATGAACAAACGGACGTTATTGGCCTGGGCCGGCGCTGTAGCCGGTGTGCTGGCCGCTGCCTATGCGTTGGTGGGTAGCGGCTCGGCGCCACCCGCTGCGGCGGCGTGGCCGGCGACCAAGGTGGCCTTGGCCACGGCCGAGCAGGTGCAGCTGGCGCGGCAGAACTTTGCTTCGGGGGAGCTGGAGGCGGTCAACCAGGTGCAGGTGGCGGCTGAGACGGCGGGGCGTATTACCCGCATCGCCTTCGAGTCGGGGCAGACGGTAACGGCCGGGCAGTTGCTGGTGCAGCTCAACGACGCGCCGGAGCAGGCCCAGCGGGTGCAGTTGCGGGCAAAATTGCGTAACGCTGAAGTGGTGCTGCAGCGCAGCCGCAAGCTGCGGGCGATGAATGCCGTGTCGCAAGAGCTGCTGGACAACGCCGCCACTGCCGTGGACGTGGCCAGTGGTGAGCTGCAGCATGTCGAGGCGTTGATCGCGCAGAAGGCCATTCGCGCACCGTTTGCCGGCAAGCTCGGCATCCGTCGGGTGCATCAGGGCCAATACCTGGGCGCCGGCGAGGCGATTGTCAGCCTGGCTGACATCAGCCAGTTGCATGTGAATTTTGCCTTGGGCGAGCAGGCTGCCCCCGAAGTGCACGTCGGGCAAGTGCTGGCACTGACGGTGGACGCAGTGCGCGGGCAAGGCTTCCAGGCCCGGGTGGTGGCGGTCGATCCGGTGGTCAGCAAGGCGCGCCTGGTGCAGGTGCAGGCAGCCTTGCCGAACCCGGATGGGCAGTTGCAGCCGGGCATGTACGCTGGCGTGCGCCTGGATGCCGCGCAGCCGTCGACCGTGCTGGCCGTGCCGGAAACCGCGATCACCTACACCGCTTATGGCCAGACGGTATTCGTTGCGACCCAGGACCCGGCGCATGGCACTCGGGTCAGCCGGGTGCGGGTAACCACCGGTGAGCGCTGGCAAGGGCGGGTGGAGGTCACGTCCGGCCTGGCGCCCGGTGACCGGGTGGTGGTTTCCGGCCAGTTGAAGCTCAGTGACGGCATGCCGGTCGAGCCCGTGGCGCAGGACAGCCTGCAGGCCAACCAGGGAGGGCGGCAGTCGTGAAGTTTACCGATGTCTTCGTGCGCCGGCCGGTGCTGGCGCTGGTGGTCAGCAGCCTGATCATCCTGATGGGGCTGTTTGCCATGGGCAAATTGCCGATCCGCCAGTACCCCTTGCTGGAAAGCTCGACCATTACCATCAGTACCGAGTACCCCGGCGCCTCCGCCGAGCTGATGCAGGGTTTTGTGACCCAGCCGATTACCCAGGCGGTGTCGTCGGTCGAGGGCATCGACTACCTGTCGTCGTCCTCGCAGCAGGGGCGCAGTCTGATCACGTTGCGCATGGTGCTCAACCGCGACTCGACCCAGGCGCTGGCCGAGACCATGGCCAAGGTCAACCAGGTGCGCTATCGCCTGCCGGAAAAGGCCTACGACCCGGTGGTAGAGCTTTCGGCTGGCGACTCCACGGCGGTAGCCTACGTGGGCTTTGCCAGCGACAGCCTGTCGATACCGGAGCTGAGCGATTACCTGTCGCGGGTGGTGGAACCGCAGTTTTCTGGCATCGACGGCGTGGCCAAGGTGCAGTCGTTTGGCGGGCAGCGCCTGGCCATGCGCCTGTGGCTGGACAGTGAACAGATGGCTGGGCGCGGGGTGACAGCAGCGGACGTGGCGCAGGCGGTGCGTGCCAACAACTACCAGGCGACGCCGGGCCAGGTGCGCGGACAATACGTGCTGGCCGACATCCAGGTGGACACCGACCTGACCCGGGTCGAGGACTTCCGTGAGCTGATCATTCGCAACGATGGCACCGATTTGGTACGCCTGCGCGATGTCGGCACCGTCGAGCTGAATGCGGCGGCCACCCAGACCAGCGCCACCATGGATGGCAGGCCTGCCGTGCACCTGGGGCTGTTCCCCACGCCGACCGGCAACCCACTGGTGATCGTCGAGGGTATTCGCCAACTGTTGCCGCAGATTCAGCAGACCCTGCCACCCGGTGTGCATGTGGCGCTGGCCTACGAGACCGCACGTTTCATCGACGCTTCGATCCATGAAGTACTGCGCACCTTGGTGGAGGCGATGCTGATCGTGGTGCTGGTGATCTGGCTGTGCCTGGGTTCGCTGCGCAGCGTGCTGATTGCGGTGGTTGCCATCCCGCTGTCGATGCTCGGTGCCGCGGGCCTGATGTTGCTGTTCGGCTTCAGCCTCAACCTGCTGACGTTGCTGGCGATGGTGTTGGCCATCGGCTTGGTGGTGGACGATGCCATCGTGGTGGTGGAGAACGTGCACCGGCATATCGAAGAGGGCAGGTCACCGGTCGCTGCGGCATTGATCGGGGCACGGGAAATCGCCGGGCCGGTGATCGCCATGACCCTGACCCTGGCGGCGGTGTATGCGCCGATCGGGCTGATGGGCGGGCTGACCGGCACGCTGTTCCGCGAATTTGCCCTGACCTTGGCGGGAGCGGTGATCGTTTCGGGCATCGTGGCGCTGACGTTGTCGCCGGTAATGAGCTCGTTGCTATTGCAACCCGGACAGCAGCATGGCGCGATGGCCAACATGGCCGATCGGTTGTTCGCTGGGTTGACTGGCGCCTATGGACGGGTGCTGGCCTACACCCTGACACATCGCTGGATCAGTGGCGGCGTGGCGCTGCTGGTGTGCCTGAGCCTGCCCTGGCTGTACCTGCTGCCCCAGCGTGAGCTGGCCCCGGCCGAGGACCAGGCGGCGGTGCTGACCGCCATCAAGTCGCCGCAGCATGCCAGCTTGGAATATGTGGAGCACTTTGCGCTGAAACTGGACGAGGTGATGAAGTCCATCGGCGAAACCACCGACACCTGGATCATCAACGGCACCGACGGCCCGGCCGCCAGTTTTGGTGGCATCAACCTCAGCGCCTGGCAGGTGCGCGAGCGTTCTGCCGCGCAGGTGCAGGCACAGTTGCAGCAGGCAGTGGCGGATATCGAAGGCAGCAGCATCTTCGCCTTCCAGGTCGCTTCGCTGCCGGGTTCCAGTGGCGGCCTGCCGGTGCAGATGGTGCTGCGCAGTGCCCAGGATTACCCCGAGCTGTACCAGACCATGGAGGTGCTCAAGCAGCGCGCCCGCGACAGCGGGCTGTTTGCCGTGGTGGACAGCGACCTCGACTACAACAACCCAGTGGTCAAGGTGCGCGTCGACCGCGCCAAGGCGGCTAGCCTGGGCATCAGCATGCAGGCCATTGGCGAGTCGCTGGGGGTGCTGGTGGGCGAGCAGTACCTCAACCGTTTCGCCCTGTTCGGGCGGTCCTATGACGTGATCCCGCAGAGTATTCAGGACCAGCGCCTGACGCCTGCGGCGCTCAATCGTCAATACGTGCGCGCCGAAAACGGCAGCCTGGTGCCGTTGGCTACGGTGGTGCACCTGGATATCGAGGTGGCGCCCAACCGCCTATTGCAGTTCGATCAGCAGAACGCCAGTACCCTGCAGGCGATCCCGGCGCCAGGAGTGTCGATGGGCAACGCCGTGGCATTTCTCGAACAGCTCACCACCGAACTGCCGCCGGGCTTCAGCCACGATTGGCAATCGGAGTCGCGCCAGTATGTGCAGGAGGGTTTTGCCTTGATGTGGGCGTTTCTCGCTGCCTTGGTGGTGATCTACCTGGTGCTGGCAGCGCAGTACGAAAGCCTGGTCGACCCGTTGATCATTCTGGTGACCGTGCCACTGTCGATCTGCGGCGCACTGCTGCCGCTGGCGCTGGGCTGGGCCACGTTGAACATCTACACGCAGATTGGCCTGGTGACGCTGATCGGCCTGATCAGCAAGCACGGCATCCTGATGGTGGAGTTCGCCAACGAGATCCAGGTGCGCGACAACCTTGATCGTGCTGCCGCCATTGTCCGAGCTGCGCAGATACGCTTGCGGCCGGTGTTGATGACCACGGCGGCGATGACCTTTGGCGTGCTGCCACTGCTGTTCGCCAGTGGTGCCGGGGCCAATAGCCGCTTCGGGCTGGGGGTGGTGATTGTGTGCGGGATGCTGGTGGGGACGTTATTTACCTTGTTCGTGTTGCCGACGATCTATCGGTGGTTGGCGCGAGATCATCGGGTGACCACGGGGCGGGCGCAGCAGTTGCTGGAGGCTGAACGCGTTCTGGGTATGTGAAGCGCAGCAGCCCCGATTGCGCGATCAGGATGGCGAACGGTCGCGACGCATCTGGGTGACCAGGGTAAAGCGGTCATCCGGGTGCACGGTCTCGGAAACCGCCATCAGGTCACCGTTTTCCTCGCGGTAATGACGGGTGATCTTCAGCCCAGGCGAACCCGCCTCGGCCCTTAGCACCCGGGCCATTTCAGCGGTCAGCAACACCGCCCGCACCTGCTGGTCGACCACGGCGATCGACCGGCCATAGTGCTGCTCGATCAGCCCGGCAATCAGCTGGTCGGGGTGTTCGCGCGCCAGCTCGATAACCTCGGCATGGTCGCGCTGTGCATACACATCGGTCCAGCACAGCGGTGCGGCATTGTGCAGGCGGTCGACGCGAATGCTCGACACGCAGAAGTAATGCTCCCCCGGCACCAACCCCAGCCGCGTGGCCTCGCTCAGGTCGGCGACGAAGTGGCGCACGTTCTGGATTTCCCGCTGCTGGGTTTCGGCCAGGTGTGCAAGGTCGGCCACGCTGGCCAGCGATTGCGAATAGCCGCCGCGCGGGCTGCTGGCCTCGACCCGAGTGCCCACGCGCTTGCGCCGCGACACCAGCCCCTGGTTGAGCAACTGGTCGATCGCTGCGCGCACCGTATGGCGGCTCACCTCGTAAAGGTCGCACAGCTCGAACTCGGTCGGCAGCAGGCTGCCTACCGGGTAGCGGCCACTGGCAATGCCTTCCATCAAGTCCTTTGCCACGGTGGAATAGCGCGTCGGGTTCATACCTTTGCTCGGTCTCGCAAACTTCATCGCTTGATAGTGTATCAGCGACAGAATTTCGAACGCTTCACCGGCCCTCTGCAGGTTGGTCGCCCAGTGTCGGTCATGGATCGGCGGGCAAGCTCATGTGCAGCAAAGGGAACGGGCGGCCTTCACCGTCCAGCGGCGAGCGGCCGGTCTGGACAAAGCCATAGTGCTGGTAAAACCCTGTTGCCTGCGGGTTCTGCTCGTTGACATCGACACTCATCGTGCTGCGCGACTGGCGGCCGAAATCCAGCAGTGCGCGGCCAATGCCCTGGCCGTGGCGCGCGGGGTCGACGAAGAGCATTTCCACGTGGTTATCATTGAAGCCGATGAAGCCCAGTGGCTGGTCATCGGTGTCTACTGCAACCCACAGCTCGACGGCCGGAAAATACAGGTCACGCAGCTGTGGCAACAGCGCGTCGATGTCGCAGGGTTGTAGAAAGTGGTGCGTCGCGCGTACGGCGCGCAGCCAGATGTCGAGCAACTGCGGGTAGTCTGCAGCGATGCCTTGGCGAATGATCATGCGGTCATCCTGAGTGAATTGATGGCGGATGGGCGCGCCAACAGGTGGCGGCCATGCGGGGTCGGCATCATGAATGACCGCTTCGCGAGTTAACGCCTGGGCGGTGCACGGCAGGGGAGGCCGGAAGGGAAGAGTGCGGAAGATTACCCGGATTGCGCAGTGTGGGGCAATGGCGGTGCGCTGCAGGTTTTGACTCGACTAGGCTGCTTGTCGATGCTGGAATTGAACCCGCACAACACGAACGGGCCGGGGGCGCCAATGAACCGCAACGAACTGCGCAAAGCCGATATCAACCTGATGGTGGTGTTCGAAGCCCTGATGCAGGAGCGCAACCTCACCCGTGCCGCGGAAAAGCTGTTCGTCGCCCAACCCACGGTCAGCGCCGCGCTGGCCAGGTTGCGTGCGATGTTCAACGACCCGTTGCTGGTCCGTGTGGGTAACCGCATGGAGCCCTCGGCCAGGGCCGAAGAGGTGATCAAGTACCTCACCCCGGCCCTGGATGCGATGTCCGTCGCCCTCAGCCTGACCCACGATTTCGACCCCTTGACCAGCAAGATGACCTTCCGCATCGGTTTGTCCGATGACGTCGAGTCCGGGCTGTTGCCGCCGCTGTTGCGGGCGTTGCGGGTCGAGGCGCCGAATGTGGTGGTGGTCGTGCAGCATGTGGATTACTGGCGCATCCCCGACTTGCTGGCAGCGGGCGATGTAACGGTCGGCATCAGCCAGACCAAGGGGCTGCCTGCCAATGCCAAGCGCAAGGTACTGCGCACGATGCAGGGCAGGGTAGTGCGCGCCGACAAGTCGGCCACGCCACTGACACTGGATGAGTTCTGCGCCCGCCCGCACGTTCAGGTTTCGCCCACCGCCAACACCCAGGGTGTGGTAGACGATTGGCTTAAAGAGATTGGCCGCGAACGCAAGGTGGTGTTGTCGGTGCCGCAGTTCAGTTCGCTGCCGGCGATTCTGGCTGGCACCGACCTGCTGGCCTGTTGCCCGGACTATGCCGCACAGGGCATGGAGCGTTGGGGCAACCTGCAGGCTGAGCAGTTGCCGTTCGAAACCACGGCGCTGGAGCTGGCGATGGTCTGGTTGAGCACTACCGACAGCGACCCCGCCGAGCGCTGGCTGCGCAGCCGCCTGGAGCACTACATGGGCGGCGTGCGCTCGTTGGACGGTGGCCAGGTTTAGAACGCCCCCTGCAAGGTCACCATGAAGTTACGCGGCTCACCATAGAAGTTACCCCAGCCCGGCGCACCGATGGTGGCGTAGTACTTCTTGTCGAACAGGTTGTTGCCGTTGAGGGCGACGGTCCAGTTCTGGTCCAGGCGATACTGCACGCGGCCGTTCCACACGGTGTAGCCCGCCTGCTCGACGCGGGTGTTGCGGGTGGTGCGGAAGTTCTCGCTCTGGCTGTTCAGACCGGCACCGAGGGTCCAGCGTTCCAGGGCACCGCCCAGCTGGTAGTCACCCCACACTTTGAACATGTGCCGTGGAATGAAGCTGGAGGTGAACGTCAGCTCGGTGGGGTCGCTGTCTTCGATGGTCTTCAGGTATTTGGTCTGGGTGTAGGTGTAGCCCGCCAACAGTTGCAGGCGCTCGATCGGCGAGCCGCTGATCTCGGCTTCGAAACCCTGCGCGCGCACCTTGCCGCTGTCGGTGTAGCAATACCCGTCGCCTGACGGGCAGGTCTCGATGTAGTCGCTTTCCGCGCGGTGGTTCTCGACGGTGCGGAACAGGTTGAACGAGGTATTCAGCGCGCCGTCAAGCAGCTCGCCCTTGATGCCAATCTCGTAGTTGGCACCGGTCTTGGGCTGAAGTGGCTGCCGCTCGGCGTTCACCTTGTCGCTCTGCGGCTGGAAGATGTCGGCGTAGCTGGCGTAGGCGGTCCACTGGTCGTTCAGGTCGTAAAGCACGGCGGCGAACGGCGTGACCTGGCCGTTTTCCTCACTGCGGTTGTTCACCCAGTAATCGTAGAACTCGGTGTAGGAGTCGCTCTTGTTGCGGTACCAGCTGACCCGCGCGCCCAGTACCAGGGTAAGCGGCTCTGCCAGCTTCAAGCGCAGGTTGGCGTAGGTGCCGTATTGGGTGGTGGTGGAATCGGTTGGTACGCTGCCACCACGGGTCGGGTTGACCAGGTAATCGTCCTTGGACGGGCGAGGGAAGTTCGGGGAGGGGTTGAACGGGTTCTGCTTGCCGTCCAGTAGAATCAGCGCGAAGTAATCATGGGTTTTCTGCCGGCTGGCGTTGGCGCCGATGATCAGCTCGTGCTGCAGGCCGAACGCCTCGAACTTGCCATCGATATAGCTATCGAAGCCGTAGTCGTCCTGGTCGTAGTCGAAACGACCGGCGCGGACGGCCATGCTGGCAGTGTTGGCGCCGACCGGCACCGTGCCTTCGGAGTAGGCGTATTCGATGTCCTGGTCGTTGTGGGTGTAGACCGAGGCGAAGTTCAGTGTCCAGTCATCGTTGAAGCGGTGCTTGAAGTCGGCAAAGCCGGTAATACGCTGGCTTTGCAGGTCGTTCCAACTGGCCCCCAGGCAGGTGGAACGCGACAGCTTCAGGTCACTGCCATCGGCGTAGCGTGGCACGCCGGCATAGCACGGTGTGGCATCGACGTCCTCGTAGGCCAGGCCGAAGCCCAGGGTGGTGTCGGCGCTGACGTCCCAGTCGATGGCGCCATACAGTATCTGGTCCTGGCGCTTGGCCGTGTCATAGAAATACTGGCGGTCCTGCAGGGCTGCCACCGCGCGGCCCCGCACGCTGCCCGACTCGTTCAGCGGGCCGCCTACGTCGACTTGGCCGCGATAGTTGTCCCAGCTGCCGGCGGACAGGGTGACAGTGGTCGCGGCCTTGTCCTGGCCGCGCTTGCGCACGAAGTTGACACCACCAGCGGAGGAGCCGGAGCCCTTCATCATCCCGGCCGCGCCTTTGAGGATTTCGACGCGGTCGTAGAACGCCATGTCGCTGGAAAAGCTGTTGGCCTGCACGTAGTTGCCACCCACGTCCAGCGGCACGCCGTCGTACTGGTACTGGCCGTCCAGGTTGAAACCACGGGAGTAGAAGTATTTGCCGCCCATGGGCGAGTCATACACGGTGATGCCAGGGGTCTTGTCCAGTACCTGTTCGAGGGTGTTCAGGTTCTGGTCGTCAAGCATCTTGCGGGTCATCACGGTGACCGCCTGCGGGGTTTCTTTCAGCGTATGGACGCCCTTGCCGATGGTCACTGCGCGGGCGGTGTATGACTGGGTGCCCTCGCTGGTCGCATCCAGCCGATTGGAGTCGATGTTCAGCGGCCCCAGCTCCATGGCCGTGCCGTAGTCTGCCGGCACCAGCACATAACCGCCATTGCCCTGGCGCTGCGCCTGCAAGCCGCTATTGCTCAGTAACCGCACCAGCCCTTCCTCGACGCTGTAGCTGCCTTCCAGGCCTGCGCTGCTCAGGTTGCGGGTCTGCTCGGTGTCGAACGAAATGGTCACACCCGCCTGCACGCCAAACTGGGTTATGGCATTGCCCAAAGGGCCAGCGGGGACATGGTAGGCGGTCTGGCTTTGAGCCATGGCCTGGGCAGGCATCAGCAGCAGGCACGGCGCGCTGGCAAGGGACATGCCGAACAGCACCAGGCGCACGGCCTGGGTCAGTTTGGTTGCAGGGGTGGGGTACAGATGAGGCATTGCGTGATCCTTCCGAGTCATGGCAGAAAGTCGCTGTCGTCGCGGCTTGTGTCAGGGACGGACGAGAATCGAAATCAGCAAGGTTCGCGCGTAGGTTTTTCAGCGCCTGCTCAGGCAGGCTCCACGCTCACCCAATAGCGGCTGAGGTAGTGCACCCTCACAGGGAGGGTTTTCGGCAGGTTGGCCAAAGCGATATCGGTATCATCGATGCGAAATGCTCCGGAGATACTCATGGCCCGGATTGCGGAGGCGCAGCGCAGCACGCCTGGCCGATAGCGCCCCAGTTCTTCGATGAAGTCGCCCAGCCGCCAGTCGTTAACGCTCAGCATGCCCTGCAGCCAGGCCGTGGAATCGGCGGGTAGAGCCTGGGCGGTGGCGAAGTCATCCTGGTCAAAACTCACTTGTTGGCCCGCTTGCAGTTGCAGCAGCCGATCAAGGTGGCGCTGTGGACGTACCTCGACGCTGCCCTGAAGCACGCCCACGCGGGTCTGGCGCGCAAGTTTGCGGATGCTGAACTCGGTACTGCGGGCAAGCACGCTGCCGTCATCGGTGTGCACGATGAATGGGCGTTGCTGAAGGTCGCTGACCGGGCGGACCAGAATTTCCCCTTGATACAGCTGAATCGCCCGCACTTTCGCGTCATAGCGCACGTCCAGCGCGGTGCCCACGTTCAGCTCCAACTGCGAGCCATCCACCAATTGCAGGGTGCTTCGTTCGCGGCTGCCGGTACGTTGTTGGGCCAGCAGGGAGCGATAGGGCACCTGCTCGGCGGCCAGCCAGCCACCTGCGCCCATCGCCAGCAACAGGCTCAGCACCTTCAGCACTTCGCGCCGCTGCGCCTGTGCCGCGCCGAGGCTGGACAGCGCCGCCTGTGGTGGCAGCATGGCCCACTGTTGCTGCAGCTTTTCTACTCGCGCCCAGGCGGCAGCGTGTTGTGGGCTGGCCTGCAACCACTGCCGCCAGGCCTGGGTGCGGGCCTCGCTGTTGGCGCCGTCGTTGAGCTGTACATACCAGGTGGCAGCGGCTTCGAGTGTCTTGAGATCCATCGGCTCAGCCTTCGACTGCCAGCAGGCAGCAGGTCATGGCCTTGATCAGGTGATTCTTCACGGTGGTCACCGACACGCCGAAGCGCTCGGCCGCAGCACCGTAGGTCAGGCCTTCCAGTTGCACCGCCAGGAAGATGGCGCGGGTCTTGGCGCCGAGTTCGTCGAGCAGGCTGTCCACGGTTACCAGCATTTCGATGATGGACAAGCGCACCTCTGGCGAAACCTCCACCGGTTCCGGGCGCAAGGCCAGGGCCTGCAGATAGGCTTGTTCGATGGTGCGGCGGCGGACCTTGTCGATCAGCAGCGCACGGGCGATGGCGCTGAGGTAGCTGCGCGGCTCGCGGATCGGCAATTGATTGCGCGCGGTCATCACCCGCAAAAAGGTATCGTGCGCCAGGTCGGAGGCATCGGCGGCGTTGCCCAGGCGGGCGCGTAGCCAGCCCTTCAGCCAGCCGTTGTTTTCGCTGTAGAGCTGATGCAGGGCCTGATGATCGAGCGTCGACATGGCGTCAAATTCGCAATATGAATAGGAATTGATCGCATTGTCGCGATGAGCCAGGGCGATTGCAAGGGGGCATTTGGGGCCGCAGGGCGGCCCCCAATGATGCGGCGGTTAAAAGCCCGCTTCCAAGTCCAGGAGGTCCTGCACAGTCTGGCGCCGACGGATCATGCGCAGTGCCCCGTCCTCGATCAGAAACTCCGGCAGCAGCGGCCGGCTGTTGTAGTTCGACGACATCGACGCGCCATAGGCACCGGCGTCGTGGATCACCAGCAGGTCGCCCACCTGTGCCTGGGGCAGCTCCTGCGGGGTCAGTTCCTGGTCATCCTGGGTGAACACGTCACCCGACTCGCACAGCGGCCCGGCCACCACGGTCGGTTGCCGTGGACGGTCCACCGGCTGGCCGTTGGCATCGAGCAGGGTCATGCCGTGGTAGGCGCCGTACATCGCCGGGCGCATCAGGTCGTTGAAGCCGGCGTCGATCATGACGAAGGTATTGCGGCCCACTTGCTTGACGGCACGCACTTCGGCCACGAGGTAGCCCGACTCGGCCACCAGGAAGCGCCCCGGCTCGATTTCCATGCGCACCGGGTGGCCGAGCATCGCTTCGATTTCCTTGCGCGCCACTGCCCAGGTCTGGGCATAGCGTTGCAGGTCGACTGGCTTGTCGGTTTTGCGGTACGGGGTGGACAGCCCGCCACCAATGGAGAAGGCTTCGATGTCCACGCCCAGGCGGCCGATCAGCTCGATCATCGAGCGAGCCACCTGCTCCAGGTGCTGGTAGTCCACTCCCGAGCCAATGTGCATGTGCACGCCCACCAGGTGCAGGCCGTGCGCCTTGATGCACGCCAGCGCCTCGTCCAGCTCTTCGTGCCAGATGCCATGCTTGCTGTTTTCACCGCCGGTGTTGGTCTTGCGGCTGTGGCCATGGCCGAAGCCTGGGTTGATACGGATCCAGACGCGGTGGCCGGGCGAGCGCTCCCCGAGTTGGCGCAGCATGTCGATGGAGCCGGCGTTGACTTCGATTTTCGAGGCCACCACGCGTTCCAGGGTGGGGCGGTCCAGTGCGTCACAGGTCAGCACCACGCCGGCAGGGTCACCGCCCACGCTGGCACCTGCGGCGAAGGCCCGTTCCATTTCGCCCAGCGACACGGCGTCCAGCACCAGGCCATGGGCGCGCATCAGGCGCAGCACATGCAGGTTGGGATTGGCTTTCTGGGCGAAGCGCACGGTGTCGAACACCTTCAACTGCTCGACACGTTCGGCGATGGTACCGGTGTCGTACGCCCACAGCGGCGAGCCGTGCTGGCGGACGGCTTCGGCCAGGAGGGTGAAGGGTGCGGTCATGGTGGCGCTACTCCTATAAGAAAGGCCACGAGCATGAGGCAAAGCAGGAATTCAGAAAAATAGCTATTTTTCTGATGGCCATTCATATTTGATATGCCCATTGTCGACCCACCGAGTGCTGCCGTGAAACTGTCCGTCCGCCATATCGAAGTGTTCCGCGCCATCATGGCCGCAGGCAGTGTCACCGGCGCGGCGCGGCTGCTGTTCACCTCGCAGCCCACTGTCAGTCGCGAGCTGGCGCGCCTGGAGCAGGTGACCGGGCTGAATCTGTTCGAGCGCGAAGGTGGGCGTTTGGTGGCAACGGCCCAGGCATTGCTGTTGATCGAAGAGGTCGAGCGTGCCTATGTCGGGCTGGAACGCATCGATCGCTTTGCCCAGGCCATCCGCAATTTCGAGCAGGGGCGGCTGGCCATCACCTGCCTGCCGCTGTTTTCACAGACCTTGTTGCCCAAGGCCTGTCAGCGCTTTCACCAGCAGCACCGGGGCGTGAGCGTGAGCATCCTGGCGCAGGAGTCGCCCTTGCTGGAGGAGTCGCTGGTTGCCCAGCAGCACGACCTTGGCCTGACCGAGGTCGAGCAGATACCGCGCGGCGCTTATGGTGAATTGCTGTTCAGCGCCAACATGGTGTGCGTGTTACCCGAGCATCACCCGTTACAGGCCAAGACCGAGCTGGAACTGAGCGATTTTCACGAGGTCGATTTCATCAACCTGGCCAGCCTGGACACCTACCGCCAGCGCCTGGACCAGCACTTTCGTGCAGCGGGGGTTAACCGCCGCACCATCATCGAGACCACCAGCGCCGCGTCGGTGTGCGCCATGGTCAGGCAAGGCCTGGGGGTGGCGATCATCAATCCGCTGAGCGGGCTGGAGGCGGCCCAGGGCGGGCTGCCGATCCGCAGGTTACGGGTGTCGGTGCCGTACCAGGTGATGCTGATACGCCCGGACCACCGGCCGGCCTCGGCGGCGGTGGAGCCGTTTTGCGAGGCGTTGCGGGAGCAGGCGCAGGCGATGCAGGCGGCGTTGCGGTAGGTTCGGGCTCAGAGCTCGCAGACGAAGGTCCCGGTCCCGGCCAGGATGTTCTCCAGGGTTTGCTTCACTTCATCCATGTCGCTCAGTGCGCTGGTCAGGTTGATTTCCAGCACCTCGTCCCCCTTCAATGCATCCCGGTCGCCGGCCGCCACTTCGATCAGCAGGCGCTTGGCGCTCAGGGTGACTTTCAGCCCATCCAGCGTCGACGGCTCGTCATCCAGGGTCAGGTCGACGGTGTCTTCGTCCGGGTAGCGGGTAAGCAGAAACATCTGACCCTTGTCGCTGTGGCAGCACAGGGTCGCCATGTTGTCTTCCTCGTCATCGCAAGGGGTGGCGAACAGCAGTGCGGTGTTGATTTGCATGAGCAGGCTCGGATCAAAGGAAACGGAAGGGAATTCTGACAGTCTTGCGTACAGGCATAAACGTAAAGTTACCGCCCCTTGACCGAAATTGTCGCAGCGCTGCAAGCGTTGATGACCGATCAGTCGTTAAGCTTCGGCGAGCCCTGGGCGTGCCTGCGCACGTTCAACGCCTGGTTTTACCGTCCGCCTTGCCACGGGTTGGCTATCGTTGATCCGTACACGGCGCACGCAGCGACGCTTCAACTATTACAAAGCCCAAGCGGAGTACCACAGATGGCGTTCTTCACCGCAGCCAGCAAAGCCGACTTCCAGCATCAACTGCAAGCGGCCCTGGCGCAGCACATCAGCGAACAGTCCCTGCCACAAGTGACGCTGTTCGCCGAGCAGTTCTTCGGCATCATCTCTCTGGACGAACTCACCCAGCGCAGGCTTTCCGACCTGGCCGGCTGCACCCTGTCAGCCTGGCGCATCATCGAGCGTTTCGACCCCGAGTACCCGCAAGTGCGCGTGTACAACCCTGATTACGAACGCAACGGCTGGCAATCGACCCATACCGTGGTCGAGGTGCTGCACCACGACCTGCCGTTCCTGGTCGACTCGGTGCGCACCGAGCTCAACCGCCGCGGCTACAGTATCCACACCCTGCAGACCACCGTGCTCAGCGTGCGCCGTGGTGCCAAGGGCGAGCTGCTTGAACTGCTGCCCAAGGGCACCCAGGGCGAGGGCGTGCGCCACGAGTCGCTGATGTACCTGGAGATCGACCGCTGCGCCAACGCCGCCGAGCTGACGGTGCTGACCCGAGAAATCGAGCAGGTGCTGGCCGAAGTACGGGTGGCAGTGGCCGACTTCGAACCGATGAAGGCCAAGCTGCGTGAAGTGGTGGCGCAGGTGGAGCAGACCGCCTTTGGCCCAGCGCAACACGAAAAGGGCGAAGTCAAAGCCTTCCTCGAATGGCTGCTGGATAACCACTTCACCTTCCTGGGCTATGAAGAGTTCACCGTCAAGGGCGACGCCGATGGCGGCCAGATGGTGTACGACGAGCAGTCGTTCCTTGGCCTGCCGCGCCGCCTGCGTGTGGGCCTGACGACAGAAGAGCTGCGCATCGAAGACTACGCCGTGGCCTACCTCAACGAGCCGCTGCTGCTGTCGTTCGCCAAGGCTGCACTGCCCAGCCGCGTACACCGCCCGGCCTACCCTGACTACGTGTCGATCCGCCAGCTGGATGCCGATGGCAAGGTGGTCAAGGAACACCGCTTCATGGGCCTGTACACCTCCTCGGTGTATGGCGAAAGCGTGCATGCCATTCCGTACATCCGCGTGAAGGTGGCCGAAGTCGAGCGCCGCTCGGGCTTCGATCCCAAGGCCCACCTGGGCAAGGAACTGGCGCAGGTGCTGGAAGTGCTGCCGCGCGACGACCTGTTCCAGACACCAATCGATGAGCTGTTCAGCACGGTCATGGCGATCGTGCAGATCCAGGAGCGCAACAAGATCCGCGTGTTCCTGCGCAAGGACCCGTACGGCCGCTTCTGCTACTGCCTGGCTTACGTACCAAGGGAAATCTATTCCACCGAAGTGCGGCAGAAGATCCAGCAGGTGCTGATGGAGCGCCTGAAGGCCAGCGACTGTGAGTTCTGGACCTTCTTCTCCGAATCGGTACTGGCCCGTGTGCAACTGATTCTACGGGTCGACCCAAAGAACCGCATCGACATCGACCCGCAGCAGCTCGAGCGTGAAGTGGTCCAGGCGTGCCGCTCGTGGCATGACGACTACTCGGCGCTGGTGGTGGAGAACTTCGGCGAAGCCCAGGGCACCAACATCCTCGCCGACTTCCCCAAAGGCTTCCCGGCCGGTTACCGCGAGCGCTTCGCCGCGCACTCGGCCGTGGTCGACCTGCAGCATGTGCTGAACCTGTCTGAAAGCAAGCCACTGGCGATGAGCTTCTACCAGCCGCTGACCCAAGTGGGTGAGCGCATCCTGCACTGCAAGCTGTACCACGCCGACACCCCGCTGGCGCTGTCCGATGTGCTGCCGATCCTGGAAAACCTTGGCCTGCGCGTGCTTGGCGAGTTCCCCTACCGCCTGCGCCATGCCAATGGCCGCGAGTACTGGATCCACGACTTCGCCTTCACCTACAGCGAAGGCCTGAGCCTGGATATCCAGCAGCTCAACGACACCCTGCAGGATGCCTTCATCCATATCGTGCGCGGTGACGCCGAAAACGACGCCTTCAACCGCCTGGTGCTGACTGCCGGCCTGCCGTGGCGCGACGTGGCGCTGCTGCGCGCGTACGCCCGTTACCTGAAGCAGATCCGCCTGGGCTTCGACCTGGGTTACATCGCCAGCACCCTGAACAACCACACCGACATCGCCCGCGAGCTGACCCGGTTGTTCAAGACCCGCTTCTACCTGGCGCGCAAGCTCACCCAGGACGACCTGGACGACAAGCAGCAGCGCCTGGAACAGGCCATCCTGACCGCGCTGGACGATGTCCAGGTGCTCAACGAAGACCGCATCCTGCGGCGCTACCTGGACCTTATCAAGGCCACCCTGCGCACCAACTTCTACCAGCCGGACGCCAACGGCCAGAACAAGTCGTACTTCAGCTTCAAGTTCAACCCCAAACTGATCCCCGAACTGCCCAAACCGGTGCCCAAGTTCGAGATCTTCGTCTATTCACCGCGCGTAGAGGGCGTGCACCTGCGCTTTGGCAACGTCGCCCGCGGCGGCCTGCGCTGGTCCGACCGCGAAGAGGACTTCCGCACCGAAGTGCTGGGCCTGGTCAAAGCCCAGCAGGTGAAGAACTCGGTGATCGTGCCGGTTGGCGCCAAGGGCGGCTTCCTGCCGCGTCGCCTGCCGCTGGGCGGCGGCCGTGACGAGATCGCCGCCGAAGGCGTGGCGTGCTACCGCATCTTCATTTCCGGCCTGCTCGACATCACCGACAACCTCAAGGACGGTGGCGTGGTGCCGCCGGCCAACGTGGTGCGTCACGACGATGACGACCCGTACCTGGTGGTGGCGGCCGACAAGGGCACCGCGACCTTCTCCGACATCGCCAACGGCATCGCCATCGACTACGGCTTCTGGCTGGGTGATGCCTTTGCCTCGGGCGGCTCGGCCGGTTACGACCACAAGAAGATGGGCATCACCGCACGTGGCGCCTGGGTGGGCGTGCAGCGCCACTTCCGCGAGCGCGGCATCAACGTGCAGGAAGACCCAATCACCGTCATCGGCGTGGGCGACATGGCCGGCGATGTGTTCGGCAACGGCCTGCTGATGTCCGACAAGTTGCAGCTGGTGGCGGCGTTCAACCACCTGCATATCTTCATCGACCCGAATCCTGAGCCGGCATCGAGCTTCGCTGAGCGCAAGCGCCTGTTCGACCTGCCGCGTTCGGCCTGGAGCGATTACGACGCCAGCATCATGTCCGAAGGCGGCGGGATCTTCCCGCGCAGTGCCAAGAGCATCGCCATCAGCCCGCAGATGAAAGAGCGCTTCGCCATCGAAGCCGATCGCCTGACCCCGACCGAGCTGCTGAACGCGCTGCTGAAGGCGCCGGTGGACCTGCTGTGGAATGGCGGTATCGGTACCTATGTGAAGGCCAGCAGCGAAAGCCACGCCGATGTTGGCGACAAGGCCAACGATGCACTGCGGGTCAATGGCAACGAACTGCGCTGCAAGGTGGTGGGCGAGGGCGGCAACTTGGGCATGACCCAGCTTGGCCGGGTCGAATTCGGCCTGAACGGCGGCGCCACCAATACCGACTTCATCGACAACGCCGGCGGCGTGGACTGCTCCGACCACGAGGTCAACATCAAGATCCTGCTCAACGAAGTGGTGCAGGGTGGCGACATGACCGAGAAGCAGCGCAACCAGCTGCTGGGTAGCATGACCGATGAAGTGGCCGGCCTGGTGCTGGGCAACAACTACAAGCAGACCCAGGCGCTGTCGCTGGCGGCCCGCCGTGCCCGCGAGCGGATTGCCGAATACAAGCGCCTGATGGCCGACCTGGAATCGCGTGGCAAGCTGGACCGCGCCATCGAGTTCCTGCCGTCCGAAGAACAGCTGGCCGAGCGCCTGGCCGCCGGCCAGGGCCTGACCCGCGCCGAGCTGTCGGTGCTGATCTCGTACAGCAAGATCGACCTCAAGGAGCAACTGCTCAAGTCGCTGGTGCCGGACGACGACTACCTGACCCGCGACATGGAAACCGCCTTCCCACCGTCGTTGGTCAGCAAGTTCGCCGAGGCCATGCGCCGCCATCGCCTGAAGCGCGAAATCGTCAGCACCCAGATCGCCAACGACCTGGTCAACAACATGGGCATCACCTTCGTCCAGCGCCTGAAGGAGTCGACCGGGATGAGCCCGGCCAACGTTGCAGGGGCCTATGTGATCGTGCGCGATATCTTCCACCTGCCGCACTGGTTCCGCCAGATCGAGGCACTGGACTACCAGGTGCCGGCAGAAATCCAGCTCACCCTGATGGACGAGCTGATGCGCCTGGGGCGTCGTGCCACGCGCTGGTTCTTGCGTAGTCGCCGCAACGAACAGGACGCCGGGCGCGACACCGCGCACTTCGGGCCGAAGATCGCGCAACTGGGGCTCAAGCTGGACGAGCTGCTCGAAGGCCCGACCCGCGAGCGCTGGATGGTGCGCTATCAGGGCTTCGTCGAGGCCGGTGTGCCGGAGTTGCTGGCGCGCATGGTGGCCGGTACCAGCCACCTGTACACCCTGCTGCCGATCATCGAAGCGGCCGACGTCACCGGCCATGATCCGGCGCAGGTGGCCAAGGCGTTCTTCGCCGTGGGCAGCTCGCTGGACCTGACCTGGTACCTGCAGGAAATCAGCAACCTGCCGGTGGAAAACAACTGGCAGGCGCTGGCCCGCGAGGCGTTCCGCGACGACATCGACCTTCAGCAGCGGGCGATCACCATCTCGGTACTGCAGATGGCCGATGCCCCGCAAGACATGGACGCCCGTGTGGCACTGTGGGCCGAGCAGCATCGGGTGATGGTGGAGCGCTGGCGCGCCATGCTCGACGACCTGCGCAATGCCACTGGCACCGACTATGCGATGTACGCGGTGGCCAACCGCGAGCTGGTCGACCTGGCCATGAGCGGGCAGGCGGCGGTGGTGCCGTCCTGAACACCAGGCTGAAATGAAAAAGCCCCGGCAGTGATGCCGGGGCTTTTTTGTATTCCTGGGCTGGCCCTTTCGCAGGTAAACCCGCTCCCACAGGGATATCACAGGGCTTGAGGGCAGTGAGGTCCCTGTGGGGGCGGGTTTACCCGCGAAGAGGCCGGTGCAGGCTTACTTGAACCTGCGCTCCACCCCTTTCTCGACCAGGATCTTCGCCGAAATCTCTTCCACCGAAAAATGCGTGGAATTGATGTTGGGAATGTTCTCCCTGCGGAACAGGCTCTCCACCTCGCGCACTTCGAATTCGCACTGGGCAAAGCTGGAATAGCGGCTGTTGGGCTTGCGCTCGTGGCGGATGGCGGTGAGGCGGTCGGGGTCGATGGTCAGGCCGAACAGCTTGTTGTGGTGCTTTTTCAGCACCGCCGGCAACTGCAGGCGTTCCATGTCGTCCTCGGTCAGCGGGTAATTGGCGGCGCGGATGCCGAACTGCATGGCCATGTACAGGCAGGTAGGGGTTTTGCCGCAGCGAGACACGCCAACCAGGATAAGGTCGGCCTTGTCGTAGTAGTGGGTGCGCGCACCGTCGTCGTTATCCAAGGCGAAATTCACCGCCTCGATGCGTTCCATGTAGTTTGAGTTGCCGCCGATCGAGTGCGATTTGCCCACGGAATACGACGAATGGGCGGTCAATTCTTGCTCAAGTGGGGATAAAAACGAAGAAAAGATGTCGATCATGAAGCCATTCGACGTTGCCAGAATCTCGCGAATGTCCTGGTTGACGATGGTGTCGAAGATGATCGGGCGTACCCCGTCACGCTCGGCCGCAGCGTTGATTTGCTGGACCATGGTCCGCGCTTTGTCTGGCGAATCGATGTAGGGACGGGTGAATTTGTTGAACGGAATGCTCTCGAATTGCGCGAGCAGACTCTGGCCCAGGGTTTCGGCAGTGATACCGGTGCCGTCGGAGATGAAGAACGCGGTTCGTTTCATTTGCGATCTGGGCCTTAAGCTGATGAAGATTCTTGGATATGATAAATTCGGTTTGCCGAATGCGGCTGTCGACATTCTGCCACATTTGCAGAGCCTATTTTCCAGGTACAGGCCACAAACGCCCGGCCAAGTCACAGAAGACAGGCGGGCGCCTTTTGAGCTTTTCCAACACAGTTAGTGGAGAGATCACCTTGGTAGAGTACGTAGTTTCCCTCGATAAGCTCGGCGTCCATGATGTGGAGCATGTGGGGGGCAAGAACGCATCCCTGGGCGAGATGATCAGCAACCTTGCCGGTGCTGGTGTATCGGTGCCGGGCGGCTTTGCCACTACGGCGCAGGCGTACCGCGATTTTCTCGAACAGAGTGGTCTGAACGACAGGATTCACGCCGCGCTCGACGCACTGGACGTGGATGACATCAACGCCCTGACCAAAACCGGCGCGCAGATTCGCCAGTGGGTCATGGAAGCCGAATTCCCGGCACGTCTGGATTCGGAAATCCGTACGGCCTTCGCCGAAATGGCCGCCGGCAACGACAACATGGCCGTTGCCGTGCGCTCCTCGGCCACTGCCGAAGACCTGCCGGACGCCTCGTTTGCCGGCCAGCAGGAAACTTTCCTGAACATCCGCGGCGTCGATAACGTGATCCGCGCGGCCAAGGAAGTGTTCGCTTCGCTGTTCAATGACCGCGCCATCGCCTACCGCGTGCATCAGGGCTTCGACCACAAACTGGTCGCCCTGTCTGCCGGCGTGCAGCGCATGGTCCGCTCCGAAACCGGCACCGCTGGCGTCATGTTCACCCTCGACACCGAATCGGGCTTCCGCGACGTGGTGTTCATCACCGGCGCCTATGGCCTGGGCGAAACCGTGGTGCAGGGTGCAGTCAACCCTGACGAATTCTACGTACACAAGAACACCCTGCAGGCCGGCCGCCCGGCCATCCTGCGCCGCAACCTGGGCAGCAAGGCGATCAAGATGGTCTATGGCGAAGAAGCCAAGGCCGGCCGTTCGGTCAAGACCGTCGAAGTCGACCGTGCCGAACGCGCACGTTTCTGCCTGAGCGATGACGAGGTCAGCGAGCTGGCCAAGCAGGCCATGATCATCGAGCAGCACTACCAGCGCCCGATGGACATCGAGTGGGCCAAGGACGGTGACGACGGTAAGCTGTACATCGTCCAGGCCCGCCCTGAAACGGTGAAGAGCCGCTCCAGCGCCAACGTCATGGAACGCTACCTGCTGAAAGAAAAAGGCACCGTGCTGGTCGAAGGCCGTGCCATTGGTCAGCGCATCGGCGCCGGCAAGGTTCGTGTGATCAACGACGTATCGGAAATGGACAAGGTCCAGCCGGGCGACGTGCTGGTCTCCGACATGACCGACCCGGACTGGGAGCCGGTGATGAAGCGCGCCAGCGCCATCGTCACCAACCGCGGTGGCCGTACCTGCCACGCGGCGATCATCGCCCGTGAGCTGGGTATTCCGGCGGTAGTCGGTTGCGGCAACGCCACCCAGGTACTCAAAGACGGCCAGGGCGTGACGGTATCCTGCGCCGAAGGTGACACCGGCTTCATCTTCGAAGGTGAGCTGGGCTTCGACATCAAGCAGAACTCGGTCGATGCCATGCCCGAGCTGCCGTTCAAGATCATGATGAACGTCGGCAACCCGGACCGCGCATTCGACTTCGCCCAGCTGCCCAACGCCGGTGTCGGCCTGGCGCGCCTGGAATTCATCATCAACCGCATGATCGGTGTGCACCCCAAGGCGCTGCTGAACTATGCGGGCCTGCCTGCCGACCTGAAAGACAGCGTCGACAAGCGCATCGCCGGCTACAACGACCCGGTTGGCTTCTACGTCGAGAAGCTGGTCGAGGGCATCAGCACCCTGGCGGCGGCCTTCTACCCGAAAAAGGTCATCGTGCGCCTGTCGGACTTCAAGTCCAACGAGTACGCCAACCTGATCGGCGGCAAGCTGTACGAGCCGGAAGAAGAAAACCCGATGCTGGGCTTCCGCGGTGCTTCGCGCTACATCAGCGAATCGTTCCGTGACTGCTTCGAACTCGAGTGCCGTGCGCTGAAGCGTGTGCGCAACGAAATGGGCCTGACCAACGTCGAAATCATGGTGCCGTTCGTGCGCACCTTGGGCGAAGCCAGCCAGGTTGTCGACCTGCTCGCCGAGAACGGCCTGGCCCGCGGCGACAACGGCCTGCGCGTGATCATGATGTGCGAGCTGCCGTCCAACGCCATCCTCGCCGAAGAGTTCCTGGAATACTTCGACGGCTTCTCGATCGGCTCCAACGACCTGACCCAGCTGACCCTGGGCCTGGACCGCGACTCGGGCATCATTGCCCACCTGTTCGACGAGCGTAACCCTGCGGTCAAGAAGCTGCTGGCCAACGCCATTGCCGCGTGCAACAAGGCCGGCAAGTACATCGGCATCTGCGGTCAGGGCCCATCGGACCACCCGGACCTGGCCAAGTGGCTGATGGAGCAGGGCATTGAAAGCGTGTCGCTGAACCCGGACTCGGTACTCGAAACCTGGTTCTTCCTGGCCGAAGGCCAGGGCGCGGCCTGATGCGGTAAAACGCGGGGGGGCGTCTGGCGTCCTCCCGCCTGGTTTTTTCCAGGGCGAGCTCCAGCAATGGACCCCGCCCTTTTTTGTGCACCAAGCAACCTTATGCAAAGCAGCAGCATTCTTTTCCCCGTGGCCCTGCTCAGTGCCGAGCGCCGCGGCGACCTCAGCGAAGACGTGTACCGGATCAAGGCCGGCAACGGCCCGGACCCCAGCGTCGAACTGGCCGTCACCCGGCTGGGGCTAGCCGACCAAGGTCAGGCTCAGGGCGTGCCGGTCATTCTCCTGCATGGCAGTTTTTCCAATCGGCGTTTCTGGTATTCGCCCAAAGGGGTTGGTCTGGGCGCCTACCTTGCGCGCGCCGGTTTCGATGTGTGGATCCCGGAAATGCGTGGCCACGGCCTGTCGCCGCGTAACCAGGCCTGGAAGCACAACAGTGTTGCTGCGTATGCCCGTGAAGACCTGCCACTGATCAACGCATTCGTGCGCGAACAGTCGGGCCAGGCACCGCATTGGGTGGGCCATTCTCTTGGCGGCACCACGCTGGCGGCCGCCTTGGGCGGTGGTTTCCTGGCTGCCGAGCAGGTGGCCAGCGTGGCACTGTTCGGTACACAGATCAGCCGCGTCTATTGGCCGCTGAAAGTGCCACCGCTGGCCTGGGGCGCGAAACTGCTGCTCAAGCGCTGGGGGCAGATATCGGGGCCGCGCTTCAAGCGTGGGCCGGAAGACGAGCCCATAGGCCTGGCTCTGGAGAGCATGCGCTGGCACGGTCTGTTCGGGCGTTTTGGCGACAAGAAGCACGATTGGTGGGCGGGGCTCGCAGAGGTGGATGTGCCGTTGCTGGCGGTGGCCGGTGCGGGCGACTTCCAGGACCCGGTATGGGCCTGTCGCAAGCTGTTCGAGCAGTTGGGTGGTGAGCGCAAGCAGTTCCTGCGGCTGGGGCGTGAGGAAGGCTTCGATGCCTTCGGGCATGTCGACATGCTGGTAAGCAAGGCCGCGCAGGTGCAGGTATGGCCGCTGGTGGAACGCTGGTTGCGCGACCCGCTGTTGCCGGTGCATGAGTCCACCTTGGCAGTGGAGCCGGTGCCCGCCAGCTGACTCTGCTCTGCCTGTACCGGCCTTTTCGCGGACGCGCCCGCGAAGAGGCCGGTACAGGATGAATACAAATGACTGCCCGGTCCCGGATGACTGCGACAGCCTCCACGGTGTAGCCTTGGCCGATACCCGCTTTCGTTGTGACTGACAGGAGCTTCCCATGCAGCATTACGTAACGCCCGACTTGTGTGACGCCTACCCGGACCTGGTGCAAGTGCTGGAGCCGATGTTCAGCAATTTCGGCGGCCGCGATTCGTTCGGTGGTCAGATCGTCACCATCAAGTGCTTCGAGGACAACTCGCTGGTCAAGGAACAGGTCGAACTTGACGGCAAGGGCAAGGTGCTGGTGGTCGATGGCGGTGGTTCGCTGCGCCGTGCACTGCTCGGCGACATGCTGGCCGAAAAGGCCGCCAAGAATGGTTGGGAAGGCCTGGTGATCTACGGTTGCGTGCGTGACGTCGACGTGTTGATCCAGACCGATGTCGGCGTGCAGGCCCTGGCCAGCCACCCAATGAAAACCGACAAGCGCGGTATCGGCGACCTCAACGTGGTGGTGACCTTCGCCGGGGTAACATTCCGCCCGGGCGAATACGTATATGCCGACAACAATGGTGTTCTGGTATCGCCAAGCCCGCTGGAAATGCCGGAGTGATGCGCCGCACGCGCTGATGGAGCTTTGATGTTCGAGGAAGACAACGCGCAGTGGGGGCTGGTGCATGCCCTGGTGCTCGATGGCAGAGGCGGCGCGCGCTCGATTGCCCGTACCGAACTGGACGACCTGCAGCTGCAGCCGGAGCAGAGCCTGTGGCTGCACTGGGACCGCAGCCATCCGCAAACCCGCACCTGGCTGTTGCATGACAGCGGCCTGAGCGAGTTTGCCTGCGACCTGCTGTTGGAAGAAAACACCCGGCCACGCCTGCTGCCCATGGCGGACGAACAGCTGTTGCTGTTCCTGCGCGGGGTCAACCTGAACCCCGGCGCAGAGCCCGAAGACATGGTTTCGGTACGTATCTTCGCCGAGGCTCAGCGGGTCATCTCGCTGCGCCTGCGGCCGTTGCGTGCCAGCGACGAAATTCTGCAGCTGCTGGAGCAGGGCAGGGGGCCGAAATCCGCCTCTGAGCTGTTGCTGTTGATGGGTGAACTGCTGACCGAAAAGGTCCAGGGCCTGGTCAGTGACCTGTCCGAGCTGGTCGACCTGGAGGAAGAAAAGGTCGAATCCGACGAACGGTATACTCCAGAGCAAGGCAGCCTGCAGCAAATTCGCCGCCGTGCCGCCGGCTTGCGCCGCTTCCTCGCCCCACAAAGGGAGATCTACGCCCAGTTGTCGCGCAGCAAATGGAGCTGGTTTGCCGATGCCGATGCCGATTACTGGAACGAGCTGAACAACAGCCTGATCCGCTACCTCGAAGAGCTGGAACTGACCCGCGAGCGTGCCGCGCTGGTGCTGGAAAGCGAAGACCGCCGGCGTAGCGAGCGGATGAACCGCACCATGTACCGCTTCGGCATCATCACCTGCATCTTCCTGCCCATGAGCTTCATCACCGGGCTGCTGGGCATCAATGTCGGCGGCATACCCGGGGCGGATAATCCTTTGGGTTTTTTGTTCGCCTGCATCGTTGTGCTAGGGCTGGCGGTGGGGCAGTGGTGGCTGTTCCGGCGGTTGCGATGGGTCTAGGCGTGCATTTTGAAACATTCGTCCCAATCGGATGTGTGACCCATTGCCGGGCTACCTCGTCTCTTGCTGATACTGCGCGAGGTGCCTATGCACGATCCGTTTGAAGAATCCCTGCGCGACCTGCTCAAAGCGTCACCCTCCGGCAATGACCGGGATGACCGGGACGATGCCGCTTGCCTGGGTCGCGTGCTGAAAACCGCCAACCGCCAAGTTGGCGCGGGCGATCTGTTCAGCCTGCTTGGCCGCTGGTGCCAGGCGCTGCTGATTGCCGTGAACAATGGCTCGGCGCATGTCGCGCCGGTGCGTCGACACTCTTCCCGCAACGCTGCCACTGGCAGCAAAGCAGATAAGGCCGATTGAATATGGAACTCGATCTCTGGACCCAGAGCCTGGTCACCGCGATGACCGCCCTTTGGACCAAGGTGGCGAACTTCATCCCTAACCTGTTCGGCGCGCTGGTCGTGGTGCTGCTCGGTTTCGTGGTGGCCAAGCTGCTCGACACGCTGCTGTCCAAGCTGCTGGCCAAGTTTGGCCTGGACCGCCTGATGGCCGGCACTGGCCTCACCAAGATGCTTGGTCGGGTTGGCATCCAAGTGCCGATCTCGACCTTGATCGGCAAGATCGTCTACTGGTTCGTGCTGCTCATCTTCCTTGTCTCGGCCGCTGAGTCGCTGGGCCTGGAACGGGTTTCGGCCACCCTCGACATGCTCGCCCTGTACCTGCCCAAGGTATTCGGCGCCGCCCTGGTGCTGCTGGCTGGCGTGCTGCTGGCACAGGTTGCCAACGGTCTGGTTCGTGGCGCCGCCGAAGGTATCGGCCTAGAGTACTCGGCGGGGCTTGGGCGTATTACCCAGGGCCTGGTGATCATCATCAGCATCTCGGTAGCCATCAGCCAGCTGGAGGTGAAAACCGACCTGCTGAACCACGTCATCGTTATTGGGCTGATTACCGTTGGTCTGGCCGTTGCGCTGGCCATGGGCCTCGGCAGCCGCGAAATCGCCGGGCAGATCCTGGCCGGTATTTATGTGCGCGAGCTGTACCAGGTAGGCCAGCAAGTGCGGATTGGAGAGGTCGAAGGGCATATCGAGGAGATCGGTACGGTGAAGACGACGCTGCTGACCGATGATGGCGAACTGGTGTCACTGTCTAACCGCGAGCTGCTTGAACAGCGTGTCAATAGCCGCTAACCGCACAAAAGCTGTTAATGTATGCCGCCGCGAAATTCGACCCACGGGGTCGGCGCGGCGACATTGACCTGACTGTCGGCCAGATTCGTTTTGAATAAAGTTCATTCGCCGCCCATGCGTTATGACCCCCGCGAGCTCACCGACGAAGAGTTGGTGGCGCGTTCGCATGAGGAGCTGTACCACGTTACCCGCGCCTATGAGGAGCTCATGCGGCGCTACCAGCGGACCCTGTTCAACGTCTGTGCGCGTTATCTGGGGAACGACCGGGACGCGGACGATGTCTGTCAGGAGGTGATGCTCAAAGTGCTGTATGGGCTGAAGAACTTCGAGGGTAAATCCAAGTTCAAGACCTGGCTCTACAGCATCACCTACAACGAGTGCATTACCCAGTACCGCAAGGAGCGCCGTAAACGTCGGTTAATGGATGCCTTGAGCCTGGACCCTGTTGAAGAGGCGTCTGAAGACAAGGCCCCGAAGCCGGAAGAAAAAGGCGGGCTGGACAAGTGGTTGGTGCATGTGAACCCGATTGACCGGGAAATTCTGGTGCTACGTTTTGTCGCAGAATTGGAATTTCAGGAAATTGCCGACATCATGCACATGGGTCTTAGCGCGACGAAAATGCGTTACAAGCGCGCGCTAGACAAGCTTCGTGAGAAATTTGCTGGCCTCGATGAAACTTAGTGGCGTGCAAATATCTCTAACGGATCGGCGAGTTCTGCTAGACTTGCCGTCGAGTTGTCCCCCTTGTTTGTGGTGGGACTGCTTAACTATCACCAGATGGGGATTTAACGGATGAAATTGAAAAACACCTTGGGCTTGGCCATTGGTTCGCTCGTAGCCGCCACCTCGATTGGCGCTATGGCACAAGGTCAAGGCGCCGTCGAGACCGAAGTTTTCTACAAGAAAGAATTCTTCGACAGCCAGCGCGACTTCAAGAACGACGGCAACCTGTTCGGCGGCTCGATCGGTTACTTCCTGACCGACGACGTTGAACTGCGTCTGGGCTACGACGAAGTGCACAACGCTCGTGGCGAAGACGGCAAGAACATCAAGGGCTCGAACACCGCCCTGGACGCCGTTTACCACTTCAACAACCCGTACGACGCTATCCGTCCGTACGTTTCCGCTGGTTTCTCGCACCAGTCGCTGGGCCAGACCGGCCGTGGCGGTCGTGACCACTCCACCTTCGCCAACGTTGGCGCTGGCGCCAAGTGGTACATCACCGACATGTTCTACGCCCGTGCCGGCGTAGAAGCTCAGTACAACATCGACCAGGGCGACACCGAGTGGGCCCCAAGCGTTGGTGTTGGCCTGAACTTCGGCGGTAGCCCGAAGCAAGCCGAAGCCGCTCCAGCTCCAGTTGCTGAAGTTTGCTCCGACTCCGACAACGACGGCGTTTGCGACAACGTCGACAAGTGCCCAGACACCCCGGCCAACGTTACCGTTGACGCCGACGGCTGCCCGGCTGTTGCCGAAGTCGTTCGTGTTGAGCTGGACGTCAAGTTCGACTTCGACAAGTCGGTCGTCAAGCCAAACAGCTACGGCGACATCAAAAACCTGGCTGACTTCATGAAGCAGTACCCACAAACCACCACCGTGGTTGAAGGTCACACTGACTCCGTGGGTCCAGACGCTTACAACCAGAAGCTGTCCGAGCGTCGTGCCAACGCTGTCAAGCAAGTCCTGACCCAGCAGTACGGCGTAGAATCCAGCCGTGTTGACTCGGTTGGCTACGGCGAAACCCGTCCGGTTGCTGACAACGCCACCGAAGAAGGCCGTGCTATCAACCGTCGCGTTGAAGCTCAGGTAGAAGCTCAGTCCAAGTAATTGGCCTGATGTTTCATGAAAAACCCGGCCTCGGCCGGGTTTTTCTTTGCCTGGGTTTTATCCGGGCTCAAAGGCTGCTCCTGTAGGGACAGGCATTCAGCCCGCGATTGCGTCCAGTCGCAGAATCTGCTGCTCCC
Organism: Pseudomonas sp. LFS074; assembly: GCF_047978165.1. Lineage (NCBI taxonomy): Bacteria > Pseudomonadati > Pseudomonadota > Gammaproteobacteria > Pseudomonadales > Pseudomonadaceae > Pseudomonas > Pseudomonas sp. LFS074. The sequence continues at coordinate 1,800,024 of NZ_JBFPFV010000001.1, forward strand.
CAACCACCTCTCCAATCACCAGCACTGCCGGGCTGCGCAAGCCAAACCCGTGCGCATCCTCGACCATTCTCCGCACGTCACTCCTGTGCGCTCGCTGTTGCGGCAATGAAGCATTCTCGATCATCGCCACCGGCATCCCTGGCGCCATGCCACCATCCAGCAAGCCCTGGCGCACCTGCTCCAGCCGCGCTACCCCCATGTACACCACCAGCGTCGTGCCGCCCTGGGCCAATGCCGCCCAGTTCAGTGCGCTGTCATCCTGGGTATGCGCCGTCACCAGCGTGACGCCCCGGCTGACACCGCGCGAAGTCAGGGAGATCCCGCACTGCGTTGCGCCGGCCAGGCCGGCGGTAATGCCGTTGACCAGCTCTACCTCGATGCCATGCCCGCGTAACCACAGCGCCTCTTCACCGCCACGGCCAAAGATGCAGGGGTCGCCGCCCTTGAGCCTCACCACGCAGCGGCCCTGTCGCGCATGGCGCAGCATCAGGCGCTGGATGAACGCCTGCGGTGTAGAGCGGCAGCCGCCGCGCTTGCCCACGGCAATCACCCGTGCTTGCGGGCAGTGCGCCAGCACCGCTGGGTTGACCAGGTCGTCGATCAGGACCACGGCGGCTTGCTGCAAAGCTCGCACAGCCTTGAGGGTGAGCAGTTCAGGGTCACCAGGGCCGGCACCCACCAACCATATTTTTGCATTCATCGAGGTGTCCTCATCGGCAAGTTGCGTCAGCCCTTGAGCAGGGTAAGCAGCAGTATCAGATTGATCAGCAACGACAGCAGGGCCAGCGTGCGCCACACTTTCACCGGCTCGCGCTCAAGCAGTGGGCGTGGTCGGCTGGGCAGTTCCTGACGGTCGCCGCGTTCGAGCAGCAGCAACCAGTGCTCGGCGGTTTCGAAGCGCTGGGCAGGGTCGACCGCCAGGGCCTGTTGCAGGTTGTGCTGCAACCATTCCGGCAGGTCGGGGCGATAGCGCGAGGCGTTGACCGGCTGGCCGAAGCGCGGGCGTTGAAAGGCTTCTATCTCGCCGTACGGGTAGTGGCCGGTCAGCAGGTGGTACAGCGTCACGCCCACTGCATACAAGTCCTGGCGCGGGCTGGGTGGCAGGCCATCGAACGCTTCCGGGGCGATGTACGAGGGCGTGCCGGGCAGCTCGTGCAGCGGGTCTTCGGACAGGCCCGGGCAATAGGCCAGGCCGAAGTCCAGCAGGCGCAGTTGGCCATCGCGGCCCAGGTGCAGGTTGTCGGGCTTGATGTCGCGGTGCAGCAAGTTGCGCCGGTGCAGCACGCCAACTGCCTGTAGCAGTTGCCGAGCGACCTCCAGCCATTGCGCCAAAGGCAGCGGGCCGTGTGCGGCCAGCAGTGCCGCCAGGCTTTGGCCGGGGTATTCGCGCATCACGTAGTACAGGTGCTGGCGCTGGCTGGCGGCGTGCAGCTCGGGGAAGTGCCGGCCAGCGATGCGGCGCAGGAACCACTCCTCCAGCAACAGGCCTTGCGCTGCCCCCGCTTCCTGTTCGCGCGCAGCGGGCAGGGTTTTGAGCAGCCACGGTTGGTTCTGGCTATCGCGCACTTGGTACAGCAGGGACTGGCGGCTGTGTGCATGCAGTTTTTCAACCTTCCAGCCGTCTATCACCTGGCCTTCACGCAGCGGGCCGGGCACTGGCCATTCTTGCAGCTGTGCCAGGGTATCGCCCAGGTTGGCTGGGCCCAGTTGCTCGACGTGCACCAGCAAGGCGCTGGCGTTGTCCTGGCTGCCATTGAGGTGCGCGCTGGCAACCAGGGTGTCGGCGGCCAGTTGCAGATCAGGCTGCTCGCGCAGCACGGCCTGGATGTGTTGCTCGCCCAGGCTGGCCCAGACCCCGTCGCTGAGCAGCAGAAAGCACTCGCCCGGCTGCAGCTCGCCTTCCAGGTAATCCACCAGCAGGTGCTGGTCCAGGCCCAGCGCGCGTTTGAGTACGTGCTGCATGCCCGGCTGGTCCCATACATGGTCTTCGCTAAGGCACTGCAGGTTCTCATCGTGCCAGCGGTACACCCGGCAGTCGCCAACGTGGGCCAGGGTAAAGCGCCGGCCGCGCAACACCAGCGCGCTAAGGGTGGTCAGCAATGGCTGGCCGCTGCCCTGGGCACGCAACCAGCGGTTTTGCGCCAGCAACAGGCGGTCGAGGGCCTGGGCGACGCTCCAGGTGGCCGGAGTGGCGTAGTAATCCAGGGCCAGCGCCTGCAGGCTGGCTCGCGCTGCCAGGCCGCCGTCGGCGCATTGGCTGACGCCATCGGCCAGGGCGAACAGGTAGCCTTTGCTGGCGGCCAGCTCTGGCGCCGGGGTAACCAGGCGCAGGGCGTCCTGGTTTTCCGCGCGAGGCCCAGTGGCGCTGGCTTGGGCAAAGCTCAATTGCAGGCTCATCTCAGACCCGTGCTGCCGTGACTGCAGCCGAGCCCCAGGTGGTGCGCCAGCGCTGTTTCACGCCATGAAGGCCAAACCACGCCAGCAGGCCCAGGCTGGCGAACAGCCACAAGCCAAGTTGGTAGTCGCCGGTGTGCTGCTTGATAGTGCCAAGCCCGGCCGCCAGCAGGAAACCGCCAATGCCGCCGGCCATGCCGATCAGCCCGGTCATTACACCGATTTCCTGGCGAAAGCGTTGCGGCACCAGCTGGAACACCGCGCCGTTGCCGGCGCCCAGGCCAAGCATGGCGCTGACGAACAGCATCAGTGCGGCTGCGGCAGAGGGCAGGTTGAAACCAACTGCGGCGATGCAGATAGCTGCCACGCTGTACATACCCAACAGGGTACGGATGCCGCCAAAACGGTCAGCCAGCGCGCCGCCGAGCGGGCGCATCAGGCTGCCGGCGAACACGCAAGCTGCGGTGTAATAGCCGGCGGTGATCGGGCTCAGGCCGTACTGGTCGCTGAAATAGCCGGGCAGGGCGCTGGCCAGGCCGATGAAGCCACCGAAGGTGACGCTGTAGAAGAACATGAACCACCAGCTGTCTCGGTCACCCAGGGCCTTGAGGTAGTCGGCCATGGCTTTCGGTTTGGGCCGTTGTGGGGCGTTACGCGCCAGCAGGGCGAACACCGCCAGCGCCAGTGTCAACGGGATCAGCGCAAAGCCGAACACATTGTTCCAGCCAAAGCCTGCAGCCAGCGCCGGCGCCAGCAGGGCGGCGAACACGGTGCCAGAGTTGCCGGCGCCGGCGATGCCCATGGCCTTGCCCTGGTGCTGTGGCGGGTACCACTGCGAAGCCAGTGGCAGCGACACAGCGAACGAAGCACCCGCGAACCCCAGAAACACCCCCAGCAGCAGCGCTTGTTCATAGCTGTGCACGCCCAGGTGCCAGGCTGCGGCCAGTGCGACGATAACCACCACCTGGCCGATCAGGCCGGCGGTCTTGGGTGACAGGCGGTCCACCAGCACGCCCATGGCAAAGCGCAGGATAGCCCCGGCCAGGATCGGCATGGCCACCATCAGGCCCCGTTGTTGTGCGCTCAGTTGCAGGTCGGCAGCAATCTGCACCGCCAGTGGGCCCAGCAGGTACCACACCATGAAGCTGAGGTCGAAGTACAGGAACGCGGCGAACAGCGTGGGCACATGCCCGGATTTCCAGAAGCTGGTACTCATCGAACACCTCACTCGGCAATGCAACGGAACGAAAAAGACGCCGCCACCCGCTCCACGGGGGTGGAGGGGAGAGCGACGTCTTTGTCGGGAATTAAGTGGGGCAACCGCCGTTGGCTACCGGTGATGTTTGTTCAGCAAGAGATGGGCCAAGTGTTGGCGTGCCTATGGGTTTTCAGTGCCTGTGAGGTCTCAGGCCAGGCGCATTACCCCAGCATCTCGTGCATGGCAATGATCTGTTCGGCCACCTGGATCAGCTTCTGCTGCCGGCTCATGGCCTGTCGGCGCATCAAGGTGTACGCCTGCTCTTCGTTGCAATCCTTCATCTTCATCAGCAAGCCCTTGGCCTGCTCGATACGCTTGCGCTCGGCCAGTTGCTGATCGCGCGCCAGCAGCTGCGCTTTCAGTGCCTGGTCGCTTTCGAAGCGGGCCATGGCCACATCCAGGATCGGCTGCAGCCGCGCCGCATGGATGCCCTCTACGATATAGGCGCTCACCCCTGCCTGTATCGCCTGACGCATCACTCCGGGGTCGTGCTCGTCAGTAAACAGCACGATGGGGCGTGGCTGGTCACGGCTGACCAGTACTACCTGCTCCATCACATCGCGGTCGGGTGAGTCGGTGTCGATCAGCACCACGTCCGGGCGCACTGTTTCGACGCAGGCGGGCAGGTCGATGGTCAGGTCTGGGGCTTCGATGACTTCGAAGCCTGCCTCGCTCAATGCTGCCTTGAGGCGGCCGAGTTTGTTCTGGGTGTCGTCGATCAGCAGGATGCGCAACATGCTGGTCTCCCTCACAGGCCGACACGGGCATTGGGCTGGTCGCCCAAGGCGTGCAGGCTGAAACTGCGGGCATAGCCGTAGGGGTCGCTGCCGTCCCAGCGGGTGCCGTCGATCAGCAGGCTGCTGCGCATCGGTAGCTCCAGGCAGGCGATGCCCAGGCTTTGCGCGGCCTCACTGTACAGCCGCAGCTGCTGGACCTGACGGGCCACGCCCAAGTAGTCGGGGTCTTCGCGCAGCAGCCCCCAGCGGCGGAACTGGGTCATGAACCACATGCCGTCGGACAGGTAGGGCCAGTTGGCCCGACCCTGGTCGAACAGGCGCAGGGCGTGCGGGTCTTGCCAATGGTTGCCCAGGCCGTCCTGATAGTGGCCGAGCAGCCGCGGTTCTATGGTGTCCAGTGGGGTATCCAGATAGGCGCTGCCACTGAGCAGTTGCGCGGTGCTGCGGCGGTTTTCCGGGCTTTGCTCGATGAACCGGCTGGCCGCGAGGATCGCCTTGATCAGCGCGCGGGCACTGTTGGGGTACTGCTCGGCAAAGGCGCGCGCGCAGGCCAGGACCTTTTCCGGGTGATCCGGCCAGATCGACTGGCTGGTGGCCAAGGTGAAGCCTTGGCCCTTGGCCACAGCGTCGGCGGCCCACGGTTCACCCGCGCAGAAACCGTCAATGCGCCCGGCCTGGATGTGTGCAGCCATCTGCGCCGGTGGCACCACTACGCTGTCGACGTCGCGCAGTGGGTGGATACCTTGGCTGGCCAGCCAGTAATACAGCCACATGGCATGGGTGCCGGTGGGGAAGGTCTGGGCGAATGTCAGGCGTGCGCCATGCTGGTGCACCAGGCGCGCCAGCGCTTCAGGGTTGGTCACACCCTTGCGCTGCAGGGCCGGCGACAGGTTGATGGCCTGGGCGTTCTGGTTCAGCCCCATGAGTACGGCCATATCGTAGGCGGGCACGCCACCGATGCCCAGGTGTACGGCGTAGACCAGGCCATACAGGCAATGCGCGGCGTCCAGTTCGCCGCTGACCAGCTTGTCGCGTAACCCGGCCCACGAGCCCTGGCGCTTGAGATTGAGAGTAAGGCCGTGCTGCTGGGCGAAGCCCTGGGTGGCGGCGACCACTACCGACGCGCAGTCGGTCAGGGCCATGTAACCGATGTTCAGGCTGGGCTTTTCTGGCGCGTCGCTGCCGTTGACCCAGGCCAGGGGCGTTGCTCGGGGTGCGGTGTTCACAAGGGTCCTCGCCAGTACTGATAAGGCTGTGGGTGGATTGGTGCAACCCATGTGCCAAGCGCTCCCACGATTTGCTGTCCTGCCAGGCCCGTGCTGGCTATAATCGCACCCTCACTCACCCTGAGCCTTGCCCGCCCATGTATACCCTGGCCCGCCAGCTGCTGTTCAAGCTTTCCCCGGAAACTTCCCACGACTTGTCCCTGGACCTGATCGGCGCCGGTGGCCGTCTCGGCCTCAACGGCATGCTGTGCAAGCAACCGGCGGCATTGCCGGTTTCGGTCATGGGCTTGAACTTCGCCAACCCGGTTGGCCTGGCGGCTGGCCTGGACAAGAACGGTGCGGCCATCGACGGTTTCGCCCAACTGGGTTTCGGGTTTGTCGAAATTGGCACTGTCACCCCGCGTCCGCAGCCGGGCAACCCTAAGCCGCGGCTGTTCCGTTTGCCGGAAGCCACGGCCATCATCAACCGCATGGGCTTCAACAACCTGGGCGTTGATCACCTGCTAGAGCGGGTACGTGCCGCGCGCTACAACGGGGTGCTGGGCATCAACATCGGCAAGAACTTCGACACGCCAGTCGAGCGTGCCGTCGATGACTACCTGATCTGCCTCGACAAGGTGTACACGGCTGCCAGCTACATTACGGTCAATGTCAGTTCGCCAAACACTCCGGGCCTGCGCAGCCTGCAGTTTGGCGATTCGCTCAAGCAGTTGCTCGATGCCTTGGCCGAGCGCCGCGAGCAACTGGCCGTCACCCATGGCAAGCGTGTACCACTGGCAATCAAGATTGCCCCGGACATGAGTGATGAAGAAACCGCGCTGGTGGCCGCTGCGCTGATGGCGTCGGGCATGGATGCGGTGATCGCCACCAACACCACGCTGGGCCGTGAAGGTGTCGAAGCGCTGCCGCATGGTGGCGAAGCGGGGGGGCTGTCGGGCGCGCCGGTGCTGGCGAAGAGTACCCACATCGTCAAGGTGCTGGCAGGCGAGTTGGGTGGCAAGTTGCCGATCATTGCCGCCGGTGGCATTACCGAAGGCCGCCATGCCGCCGAAAAAATCGCTGCGGGGGCGAGCCTGGTGCAGATCTACTCGGGCTTCATTTACAAGGGGCCTGCGCTGATCCGCGAGGCGGTGGACGCTATCGCCGCCATGCCACGGGTATAATCGGCAGGCAAAAAAAGGGCCCCATCAAGGGGCCCCTGGGCCTTCGCCCGCCGCCCGGATGGGGCGTGCATGGTAAATCGAATTCAGTGTCCTCGATCAGCCAACGGCGTGATTTTCGTTGAGTCTATGGATGCCAGCGGTGCCAGTCATTCCGTCCCAGTTATCACCGCGACCTTCGCGCCAGCCGTTGATCCAGGCTTGGCGAACAGAAGGAAGATTGAACGGGCAAAGTTCGCGGGATTTGCCGGTGACCCCGTATTGGTAGCCACGTGAATATGCTCTTTCCAACGGATCACGCTTAAGTCTTCTCATAGGGTGTTGCCCTCACTTGTTGACTGTAATGTCCCGTCGGCCTCTCCGAGGCCGGGCAGAGTCTTTCTGCCGGTTTGCGCTCGCTGCCGGCGTGGCGAGCTGAAGGTGCCGCCTCGTTGCGATGCGGCCTAAGACCAGTTCTAACGAATGCGAGTCACGGTGTGAATGATCAATTTGTCATAAGCACGTAACCTTTCTGAGGGTGAAAGGATAAGTAAATAAATGCGACTCAACCTTATTTGGCGTTGAGCCCGCTATGATCGGGGTTTGCCGATCAATGACGTCATTTGGCCAGCGGTGCTCGCGGATGACAGAAATAATTTGAAATGCGACGAAGGGTCACATCTGCCCGGCAATCGCCAGAATTTCTCGTACTGCCTGATGATCTAAGCTGTCTTTGCCACTTGGCCAAGCGTGGCTCGGTCAGGCGGCCCGGCCTTTCGCGGCACGCTTTCGTGCCAAAAAGGGTCACCCGCACGTCTGCTGGAAAGGCGTGCGGGCAAACATCGCGGGGCGATGCGTTGCCTCGTCAGTCAAATAGCCCAAGGCTCTGGAATACTCATGTCGGACCGTTTCGAACTTTATCTCACCTGCCCTAAAGGCCTTGAAGGCCTGCTTGCCGAAGAGGCCAAGGGCCTTGGCCTTGAAGAGGTGCGCGAGCACACCTCGGCCATTCGCGGCGCCGCCGACATGGAAACCGCCTACCGCCTGTGCGTATGGTCTCGCCTGGCCAACCGGGTACTGTTGGTACTCAAGCGCTTCAGCATGAAGAACGCCGATGACCTTTACGATGGCGTCAATGCCGTCGACTGGGCCGACCACCTGGCGGCTGACGGCACGCTGGCGGTTGAATTCAGCGGCCATGGCTCGGGCATCGACAACACCCACTTCGGTGCGCTGAAGGTCAAGGATGCGATCGTCGACAAGCTGCGCAATCGCGAGGGCCTGCGCCCGTCGGTGGAAAAGATCGACCCGGACGTGCGCGTGCACCTGCGCCTGGACCGCGGCGAGGCCATCCTCTCCCTCGACCTGTCCGGCCACAGCCTGCACCAGCGTGGCTACCGCCTGCAGCAGGGCGCCGCGCCACTGAAAGAAAACCTGGCGGCAGCGGTGTTGATCCGTTCCGGCTGGCCGCGCATTGCCGCCGAAGGCGGCGCACTGGCCGACCCAATGTGCGGCGTGGGTACCTTCCTGGTCGAGGCGGCGATGATCGCTGCCGACATCGCCCCCAACCTCAAACGTGAACGCTGGGGCTTCAGTGCCTGGCTCGGCCACGTGCCGGCGTTGTGGCGCAAGGTGCATGACGAAGCGCAGGCCCGCGCGCAGGCTGGCCTCGCCAAGCCACCTCTGTGGATCCGTGGCTACGAGGCCGACCCGCGGCTGATCCAGCCGGGCCGCAACAACGTCGAGCGTGCCGGCCTGGGTGACTGGGTGAAGATCTACCAGGGCGAAGTCAGCACGTTCGAGCCACGCCCGGACCAGAACCAGAAAGGCCTGGTCATCAGTAACCCGCCCTACGGCGAGCGTCTGGGTGACGAGGCCAGCCTGCTGTACCTCTACCAGAACCTCGGCGAGCGCCTGCGCCAGGCTTGCATGGGCTGGGAGGCGGCGGTGTTCACCGGCGCACCGCAGCTGGGCAAGCGCATGGGTATTCGCAGCCACAAGCAATACGCGTTCTGGAACGGCGCCTTGCCGTGCAAGCTGTTGCTATTCAAGGTGCAGCCTGACCAGTTCGTCACTGGCGAACGCCGTGAGGCGCAGCCTGAAGGCACCGAAGTCCGCCAGCAGGCCCCGCAGGCCAGCGAGCCGGCGCGGCTGTCGGAAGGGGCGCAGATGTTTGCCAATCGCCTGCAGAAAAACCTCAAGCAACTGGGCAAGTGGGCCCGTCGCGAGCAGATCGACTGCTACCGCCTGTACGATGCCGACATGCCCGAATATGCCCTGGCGGTCGACCTGTACCAGGACTGGGTCCATGTGCAGGAGTACGCTGCGCCACGTTCGATCGACCCGGACAAGGCCCAGGCGCGCCTGCTCGATGCACTGGCGGCTATCCCGCAGGCGCTGGGCATTTCGCCGCAACGTGTGGTGCTCAAACGACGCGAGCGCCAGAGCGGCACGCGCCAGTATGAGCGCCAGGCGACCGAGGGCCGTTTCCAGGAGGTCAACGAAGGTGGCGTCAAGTTGCTGGTCAACCTTACCGACTACCTCGATACAGGGCTGTTCCTCGACCACCGCCCGATGCGCATGCGCATTCAGCGCGAAGCGGCCGGCAAGCGCTTCCTCAACTTGTTCTGCTACACCGCCACGGCCACCGTGCATGCGGCCAAGGGCGGTGCGCGCAGCACCACCAGTGTCGACTTGTCGAAAACCTACCTGGACTGGGCACGGCGCAACCTGGCGCTCAATGGCTACTCCGAGCGCAACCGCCTTGAGCAGAGCGATGTGATGGCCTGGCTGGAAGGTAACCGCGACAGCTACGACCTGATCTTCATCGACCCGCCAACCTTCTCCAACTCCAAACGCATGGAAGGCGTGTTCGACGTGCAGCGTGACCATGTGCAACTGCTGGACCTGGCCATGGCCCGCCTGGCACCGGGCGGCGTGCTGTATTTCTCCAACAACTTCCGCAAGTTCCAGTTGGACGAGCATCTGATGGCACGTTATGCCGTGGAGGAAATCACCGCCCAGACGCTGGACCCGGACTTTGCCCGTAACAACCGGATCCACCGCGCCTGGCGCCTGCAATTGCGTTGAGCCGACGAGGTACATTGCGCGGCTAATGGCCAATAGCTATAACTGAGGGCAGGGCAAGATAATCCGCAGGACGCTGACGTGACGAGATGGGTGTATGTCAAAGTATGGCGTGCGTGCGCGGTTGCTTGGCCTGTGCACAGAGGCGGTGTCCGCCTGGGCGGTGGCACTGGTGGCCTTGGTGGCGGGCGGCCTGTTGACGGCCGCCCTGGCGCTTGCCGCGCAGACGTTCTACAAGCAGCAGTTGCGCCAGCGTTTCGAGTTGCTGGCCAGCGAACGCTCCAGCCGCATTGCCGAGCGCTTCGATGAACAAGAGCAACGCCTGGACGGCCTGCGGCGTTTCTTCAGTTTTTCCAACGAAGTTACCCCGCACGAATTTGACGGTTACGCCCGGCCGTTGCTGCAGCGCACCCTGGCCTACGCTTGGGCACCACGCGTCGAAGCCGCGCAGCGCGCCGAGTTCGAGCGCCACGCCAGTGAGCACTCGGGCCCAGGCTATGTGATCCGAGACCAGGACGCACAAGGCCAGTGGCGCCCCGCGCCGCCGCGCGACCATTACTTTCCGGTGCTGTATACCCAATCCGGTGAAATGCCGGGGCTGCCCTATGGGCTGGACCTTGCCGGACAGGGGGCACCCCAGGCAGCCCTGGCGCGGGCGCTCGGGCCTGGCAGCATGGCTGTGTCCGAACCCTTGGCCATGTACGATATCCCTTCGTACGCGCGCGGCCTGCTGATGGTGGCGCCGGTGTTTTCCGATGCCAACCCCCACGGCGCGGCAGCAGGTTATGTGATGGCCTTGCTGAGCATGCGCGAGCTGGTCAGCGACGCTCGACCGGTAGCGGCCGATGACAACCTGGTCGTGCGCATCACCGACCCGTCTGGGTTGCAAGGCCCCGAAGTGATGTTCGATTCGCAGAACCCGGTCGCCTCCCTGGCGCTGGCCAGCAACCAGGTGCTGCACCTGGCCGATCACCATTTCCAGCTGAGCATTTTGCCGAGCCAGGCGTTCGTGCAGGCCAACCGTTCCTCGGCGGTGCTGGCGGTGAGTTTGTTGGGCGGGTTGTTGAGCCTGCTGCTCAGCGTGCTGCTCTATAGCCTGTTCAGCCAGCGTCAGCGCGCCCTGGCCTTGGTCGAGCAGCGAACTGCCGAGTTGCAGGTCAGCGAGCAGTCGTTGCGCGGCACCCACAATCAGCTGCGCAGTGTGCTGGATGCCGCAACCCAGGTGGCGATCATCGCCACCAACCTCAAGGGGATTATCAGCACCTTCAATGCCGGTGCTGAACGCATGCTCGGTTACCCGGCCAGCGAAGCGATCGGGCAGTTGCGCCTTGAGGATTTGGTGCTGCCCGAGGAGCTGAACCTGCGTGCCCATGCGTTGAGCTTGCGCTTTGGTCGCCCGATTGCTGGCGGCCAGGCAATGTTCGCCGAAACGGTGCAGGAGCACGGCGCAGAGCCCGGTGAGTGGACCTTGCTACGTGCCGATGGCAGCCAGCTGTTGGCCAACATGCTGGTTACCGCCATGCTCGACGAGCAGGGTTTGTGGGTTGGCTACCTGGCCATCTGTATTGATGTCACCGAGCGGCGTCGGGTGCATGAGGCGCTGGCGGCGCGTGACCGGTTGCTGGAAAAGCTCAGCGCCGAGGTGCCAGGCGGCATCTACCAATACCGCCTGGATGCCAACGGCCATTCGTGCTTCCCGTATGCCAGCATGGGCCTGTATGACATCTACGAGGTTGATCTGCAGCAGTTGCGCGAGGATGCCACGGTGGTGTTCGAGCGCATCCACCCCGATGACCTGGAGCGTGTGCGCCGTTCGGTGCGCTACTCGGCCGAACACCTGTCACCCTGGCGCGAGGAGTATCGGGTCTGCCTGCCTCGGGCCGGATTGCGCTGGGTGCGTGGTGAGGCGACGCCGGAAGTGGGTGAGCAGGGCTGTACCTTGTGGCATGGCTACCTGACGGACATTTCCGACCTCAAGGGTGTGGAAGAAGAGCTGCGGGCGCTGTCGGTTACCGATTCGCTGACCGGCATCCACAACCGCCGTTACTTTCAGGAGCGGCTCAAGGTCGAACTGGAGCGGGCCCAGCGCGATGGCCTGGCGCTGGCGGTGATCATGCTCGACATCGATCACTTCAAGCGCATCAACGACCGTTTCGGCCATGCGGTCGGCGATCGGGTGTTGCGTAGCCTGTGCCAGCGCATCGGCCAACGTTTGCGGCGTACCGATGTGTTCTGCCGCTTGGGCGGGGAGGAATTCATGGTGCTGTGCCCGGGCAGCGATGCCGAGCAGGCGCGGCTGCTGGCGCTCGAGCTGTGGCAAGGCGTACGCAATATGCCGGTGGAGGGCGTGGGCAGGGTAACCGCGAGTTTTGGGGTGGCGGGATGGCGACCAGAGGAGGGTGCCGATGCCTTGCTGTTGCGTGCCGATGCAGGGGTGTATGCGGCCAAGCAGGCCGGGCGGGACCGGGTGGAAGGGGAGTCGGCCTGATAGCTGTTAGGTGTCAATGCCGGCCCTTTCGCGGCTATAGCCGCGAAAGGGCCGGTACCGACCAACCCATCAGTTGGCTGCTGTGCTGCCAGCCAGCTTCGGCTGGCGATACAGGTCCAGCAACACCTGGTCCAGCACCTGCGAGGCGCCCCACGGTTTTGGGTCGTTGAGGATCGCCGCCACCGCCCAGGTATGGCCGTTGCTGTCGCGGCTGAAACCGGCAATCGCCCGTACGGTGTTCAGCGTACCGGTCTTGATGTGCCCTTCACCGGTCATGGCGGTGCGCTTCAAGCGCTTGCGCATGGTGCCGTCCATGCCCACCAGCGGCATCGAGCTCATGAACTCGGCAGCGTAAGGGCTCTTCCAGGCAGCCTGCAGCATGGCAGCCATTTCCCGGGTACTGACCCGTTCGGCACGCGACAGGCCAGAGCCGTTTTCCATTACCAGGTGCGGCGCGGTAATACCCTTTTTGGCCAGCCATTGGCGCACCACGCGCTGGGCGGCGCGGGCGTCGTCGCCATCGGCATCGGTGCGGAACTGCGCGCCAAGGCTCAGGAACAGCTGCTGGGCCATGGTGTTGTTGCTGTATTTGTTGATGTCGCGGATCACCTCCACCAGGTCTGGCGAGAAGGCGCGGGCCAGCAAGCGAGCGCTTTTGGGGACATTCTCGATGCGGTCGCCACCCTGAATGCTGCCACCCAGTTCGTTCCAGATCGCGCGCACGGCACCGGCGGCGTAAGTCGGGTGGTCGAGCAGCGAAAGGTAAGTCTGCGAGTTGCAGCCGTCACCCAACTGGCCGCTGACCGTCACGCTGATGCCGTCGGCCTGGGGCACCGGGTTGTAGCGCACATCACCGGTGCACTGTTTCGATGCCACGGCCTTGACCTGGTTGTCGATACGGATGCTGGCAATCGGTGGTTCCACTGCGATGGTAACTTTGCCGCCGTCGTTACGGGCGACGAAGCGCAGGGCCTTGAGGTTGACCAGCAGCGAGTCGGGCTTGACCAGGAACGGCTTGTTTTCATCGCCGCCGTCGTCGTTGAACTGCGGCAGGTTGGGCTGCACGAAGTGGCTGCGGTCCAGCACCAGGTCACCGGTGACGGTGCGCACGCCATTGGCGCGCAGGTCACGCATCAGCAACCACAGCTTTTCCATGTTCAGTTTGGGGTCCCCGCCACCTTTGAGGTACAGGTTACCGTTGAGCACCCCGTTGCTCAGGGTGCCGTCCGTATAGAACTCGGTTTTCCACTGAAAGGTCGGGCCCAGCAGCTCGAGGGCGGCGTAAGTGGTGACCAGTTTCATGGTCGAGGCCGGGTTCACCGAAACATCGGCATTGAACACGGTCGGGGTTCCGGGGCCGTCCAGCGGCAGCATCACCAGCGACAGCGCAGTGTCCTGCAGCTTGTTGGCCTTGAGTGCCTGCTGCACTTTGGCAGGCAGGGTGGTATTGACGGCGGCGGCGTGGCTGGGCAAGGCAATTGGCAACAGCAAGCCGGCGAGAAAGAGGGGACGAAGCGTTTTGATCATAGTGAGTAAATACCCTGCGGCGAGGGAAAAGGGCTTTGGGGCTGTAAGAGATGATGGCCCCACGACGTAAAGAATACGCATTATGCCCCAAGCGCAGCGTCGATGCGCCACGTTCGACGGAAAAGCATCGCCAATAAAAAGGCCACCTCGGGGGGTGGCCTTTTCAGCAATCAACCTTTCAGCACGAAGCTGACAAGTCTCACTCAGCCTTGTTGATCGGCTTTTCCGGGTACCAGGCGTCCAGCAGCGGGCTGACTTCGATCTTGGTCAGTTCGCTACGGCCTTTGAGCCAGGCTTCAACGGCAGCACGCTGTTCTTCGCTGACCGAGCCACGTTTGACCGAGCAAACCAGGCCGAAATCGTCACCGCCTACATAATCCAGGCCGTTGGCGTCCATGGCTTCTTCCAGGAACGCGTCGAGGAAAGCATCGATTGCCTGGTCATCCAGATCTTCCTTGAATTCCAGGTTCAGCTCGAAGCCCAATTCCTGAAACTCGTCGACACACAGCTTCTTGCGCAGACGACGGGAGCGGTTTGTGGCCATGAAACAATCCTCTTAGGTAATAACGCCGCGCAGTCTACCAGTTAACACGCTTGGCTGCCTGCCTGAGTATCTGTGCTTGTGGCCAACTCCTTGGTCAGCGCACGTTCCACGCGGCACATATGCCGTGCCAGTGCCTGGCGCCGCAAGCGCACCTGGGCAGTGGGCAAACCAGCGGCTTCAAGCGCTTCGCAGGCCGCCATCAGGTAAGGGGCTTTCAGCATGCGCGCGGCGCTCAGCACCTTGTGGGCGTGCTCGGTGATCGCGCCGCTGTCATGTTGCGGATGCAGCATCATCAAGCTGGCGAGGTCGGCCTGCAGGCTCTGCTGCAAGGCCAGCAGGAAGCGCTGGCGCTCGAGTGGGTCAGGCCCTACCACGGCGGCCAGGCCGTCCAGCTGGTACAGCTTGCGTCGGGGGCGGTGTTGGCGGCGAGGGCGAATACCCGCCAGTCGCTGGCTGAGGGTGCTCAGGCTGATGGGCTTGAGCAGGCAGTCGTCCATGCCTGCGCTCAGGCACTTGCGGCGTACTTCCGGCTGTGCGTTGGCGGTGTAGCCAAGGATGGTGCAGCGTGGCCGCTTGCCATGGCGTTCTTCGGTGCGCACGGCCGTCGCCAGTTGGTAACCGTTCATGTGCGGCATGTTGCAGTCGAGTACCACGACATCGAATTCGCCCGCTCGCCAGGTGGCCAGGCCCTCGCGGCCATCGCGGGCGCTGCTGTGTTCCAGGCCCAGGTAGGCAAGCTGTTGCGCCATCAGCTGCAGGTTGGCCGGGTGATCATCGATCACCAGCACGTTCAGCCGTGGGTCGGGGACATCGAGGTGCTCGGGCAACGGTGCCGGCAGCACGGCGCCATCGACCCGTAGCAATGGCATCTTCAGCCGCACCTGGGTGCCGACATCTTCCAGGCTCTTGATGGACAGGTTGGCGCCCATCATGTCGCACAGGTTGCGGCAGATGGCCAGGCCCAGCCCGGTACCTGCACGGGCGCCCTGGCTGTGCGGGTTGGCCTGAATGAACGGGTTGAACAGGCGCTGCAGGTCGTCGGCGTGGATGCCGATGCCACTGTCGCGCACTTCAAGCTCCAGCGTTGCTGGCGTGTCAGCGCCCTCGTTCAGCAGGTCGACGCAAATACGCACCTGGCCGTGCTCGGTGAACTTGATGGCGTTGCTCACCAGGTTGGACAGCACCTGCTTGAAGCGCAGGGGGTCAAGCAGAACGTGGCAACGTGCGGCCGGCGCGATCATCACTTCCAGGACCAGGCCTTTTTGCCGCGCCTGGCCATCGAAAATGCGCCCCACCGATTCGATCAAGGCCGCCAGGTCGACCGCCTCCGGGGCCAGGGACAAGTGCCCGGACTCGATCCGTACGATATCCAGAATATCGCCGATCAGGCCCAGCAGGTCCTTGGCCGAATGGTGTGCCAGTTCCAGCGCGCTGCGGTCCACCCGGCCCTGGTCGGCACGCTTGACTGCCAGCTCGAGCATGCCGATGACGGCGTTCATCGGGGTGCGAATTTCGTGGCTGATGGTGGCCAGAAACGTGCTTTTGGCGCGGTTGGCATCGTCCGCCTGCTGCTTGGCCTGGCGCAGATCCATGACCAGTTGGCGGCGATCGCTGATGTCTATCCAGCCGCCGATGATGCCCTGCACTTCACCCAGGGAGTCGCGGTACGGCAAGATCCAGTGGTAGATGGTCAGTTCCCGACCCTTGATCCGTAGTGGACGGTCCTTGATCAGCGGTGAGCCCGCGGCCATGACTTCCAGGTGATCAGCCTGGATCTGCCGAGTCTGCTCGCTATCGGCGAACAGGCTGCAGTCCAGCTGTTTGCCGATAACCTGATCAGAGCTGGCCTGCACGGCTTCGAGGTAGCTGTAGTTACAACTTTTCAGGCACCCCTCGCGGTCACGCACATACATCGGGTGGGGGGTGCCGTTAAGCAGGGCACGCATGAATGCCAGCTGGTCGTTCAGCGCACGCTCGGCATGCTGACGCTGGCGAATCTGCAGGCGCAGGCGAGCGTTCCAGAGCAAGGCCAGCAGCAGAAGCAGGGCCGTGCCCAGCACCACCTGCAGGGCAAGCTGGCTATAGTCCCTGACGTTGTTATCTTCATGTCGGCCAAAGCCGCTCCAGCGGTTGTTGATTACCCCCAGCTCCTCCGGTGAGATGCTCAGCAGGGCCTTGTCGAGGATCGACACCAACGCAGGTGACTGGGCAGTGGTGGCCATCGCGAAATTGGCCGGTTCGCTACCGATCGAGGTGCGGATCACCAGTTCGGGGTTGCTGGCCAAGGCGTGGTTAGCATCTATCAGGGTGGTGATCACCGCATCTACGGCACCGCTGTTGAGTAACGCCATCGAGTAGAACGCGCTTTCGGTCTCGACCCAGCCGACCTGCGGATAGTGCCGCGACAGCATGGCGTCCATGGCGCTGTAGCGGGCGATGGCGATGCGATGACCTTGCAGTTGATCCAGCGAATTGAAGGCCGGATTGTCCTTGCAACTGACCAGCACATAGGTGCTTTCCAGGTAGGGACGGCTTAGTTGGAGGTTGTCCTCGCCCACCTCCGTGGTAGCCAATGCAGCAATCACATCCGCCCGGCCATCCTTCAGGCGAGCGATCATGTCGGCGATGCCGCTGGCGCGCTGTACTTCGAAACGCAAACCAGTGCGCAGGCGAATGAGCTCCAGCAGGTCGGCGGTGATGCCGCGAAAATGCCCCGCGTCGTCGAAATAGGATAGCGGGGCAGCTGTGTCGTCGATGACCACACGCATCACCGGGTGATCCTGCAACCATTGTTCCTCGCTTTCGCTCAACTGCAGGTTGCGGTCGGTCAACAGCAGGTCGCTGCCGGCGCTCCAGCGTTTGAAGATGCTGGCGCGCAGGGCTGGGGGCTGGTTGTCGAGGACGGCGTTCACCAGTTCCAACAGCAGGGTATCCTGCTGGCGCAGGGCAAAGCCGAAGCCGATGGCCTCATGCTTGCTGAAGTTGGCCATGCGCAGACGTGGCAGGTGGCCGCGGTTGAGCAGGTAGTGCGTGGAGATGGTGTCACCGATGAACACGTCGGCCTGGCCGAACGCCACGGCGTTCAATGCCTGGCTGGAAGAACCAAAGGCCAGCAGCTCTGCCTTGGGGTAGGCGCTGAGCACTTCCTGTCTGGGCAGGTAGTGGTAGAGCATGCCCAGGCGCATGCCGGTCAGGTCCAGGTCCAGCGCCCAGTTTTCGTCTTCACGCGTTACCAGTACCGGTTGATCGATGGCATAGGGGTGTGACAGCGCCAGGGCGTCATTGTCCGCCTCGTACCCATTGGCACTGCCCAGCAGGTCGATATCGCCGTTTCTGAGCGCCTCTACCGCAGCCTGTCGGCTGGAGAAGCGCAGCACCCGTACCGGCAACTGCAGGGCTTTGCCGATCAGGCTGGCGTAGTCGGCGGTCAGGCCCTGGTAATCATGGCCGCCACTGGTGATGTCAAACGGCGGATAGTCGGGGGCCGAGGTACCCAGCACCAGTTCCTGACGACCTTCCAGCCATTGCCGTTGTTCGGTCGTGAGCCGGGGCTGAGCCGGGGCGGACGATGTGCGTGCCAGCAACGTAAAGGACGAGGCTTCAAGATGGGCAGCCTGTGTCCCACCGCTGAACAGCAGCAGCGCGAGCAACAGGCGGGCGAGCGCGCAGGTCATGACCACTCTCAGACCAGCGCATTGCGCTTGGCCATTTCGATCAAGTCGACCAGCGTGTTGACCTGTAGCTTGTGCATGAGGCGCTTCTTGTAGGTGCTGACGGTCTTGCTGCTGAGAAACATGCCCTTGGCAATTTCCTTGTTGCTGCGGCCTTGAGCGAAAAGTTGCAGTACCATCAATTCACGGTCATTTACCTGGCGAAAAAGTTGCAAGTCGGTATCGATCACCTGGTTGTGCTTAATGGCCTGGCTGGGGAAATAGTTATAACCGGCCAGTACGGCTTTGATAGCACTGAGCAGTTCACTCAGGTCTTCCTGCTTGCACACGTAACCTGCGGCACCCGAGTGCATGCAGCGTACGGCAAACAATGCCGGGGATTGTGCAGTCAATACCAGCACCTTCAAGGGCAGGGCCATGGACTGAAACCGGGAAAGCACCTCCAGGCCGTCTAGCTTGGGAATGCTGATGTCGAGGATGACCAGATCGGGGTTGCTCTCGCGGATCATCTGCATGGCGTCTACGCCATTGTCCGACTCGCCGACAATTTTGTAGTTCTGGTTTTCCAGCAGCATACGGACGGCCAGGCGGATGACCGGGTGGTCGTCAACAATAAATATGGAGTGCATGTTCAACTTCCCTGCGGTCGATTGACGGTGACAGGTGGCACCTTATCGCAGTTGGAAGTCGTCTGGCATGGGAGGAAGGGCTGTTAGCGCCATATGGGAAATGGCTTACAAGATAAAACAAAACGGGCTACGAAATAGGCATGCTTAACGCAATGTCAAAGCGCACTTAGTAACTTTTCATTGATATTTATACGTGGTGTTTAGTTTTCAGCCAGCATGCGTAGGAAGTTTCCTGCAACACGCGGAGCAGCGCTGGGCCGAGCCCAGGCTGCACCGACGTGGTTCAGGTCGGGCTGGAGCGCCCGGTCATTTCCCGCGCCATTTCACTGGCGTAGCTGTCGGTCATGCCGGCGATAAAGTCGATCATGCGCAGGAAGGCGCTGTGCAACGAGGCGTGCGGGTCTGGTGCGTTGTTGCCGATCAGGTCCAGCACCCGGCGGCTCTTGAACGATGGCGTGCGCCCTCCGTGCTGTTCGAGTGCCGCACCGCAGAAGGTGTTCAGCAGTATTTCCAGGGTGGTGTAGGCGCCGATTTCGTGCAGGGTCTTACGCTTGTCCTGGAAGATTTTGTTGCGTGCCATGTCCTTGGCCTGCAGCACGCAGCGCTTGGCCGGGCCGTGCATATGCTCGACCAGGTCACCCGGCAGTCGCCCGGCCAGCAACGCCTGCTGCTGTTCGACGAAGGCGTGGGCGGCGGCGTTGGTCAGGTGTTCGATGGCCTTGCCGCGCAGGATTGCCAGCTTGCGTCTGCGGGAGTCGCGCGGGCCGAGCTGGCGGTAGGTTTCCGGCAGGTCTTCGCCGACCAGGTCGAGCAACAGCGCTTCGACTTCGGCGTATTGCAGCAGCTCCATTTCCAGGCCGTCTTCCAGGTCGATCAGCGCGTAACAGATGTCATCGGCAGCTTCCATCAGGTAAACCAGTGGGTGGCGCGCCCAGCGCTGGTGCTCCAGTTGGGGCAGGCCGAGCTTGCGGGCTATCTGCTCGAGCAGGGGTAGTTCGCTCTGGTAGCTGCCGAACTTGTGCTTCTTGTAGCCCAGGGCGTCGGCATGGCGGGCGCTCCAGGGGTACTTGAGGTAGGTGCCGAGGGTGGCATAGGTCAGCCGGGTGCCCCCGTCGAACTGGTGATACTCCAGTTGGGTGAGCACGCGAAAGCCTTGGGCGTTGCCTTCGAAGTTGAGGAAGTCGGCTCGCTCGTCGTCGCTCATGTCGTCCAGCCAGCCACGCCCGGCGGCCTGCTGGAACCAGTGGCGAATGGCGTCTTCGCCGGAGTGGCCGAAGGGCGGGTTGCCGATGTCGTGGGCCAGGCAGGCCGACTGCACGATCATCCCCAGGTCACTGGGGGCGCACCAGTCCGGCAGGCTGTCGCGCAGGGTTTCGCCGACGCGCATGCCCAGCGAGCGACCCACGCAGCTGACTTCCAGCGAATGGGTCAGGCGCGTGTGGATATGGTCGTTGCTGGAAACCGGGTGCACCTGGGTCTTGCGCCCGAGGCGGCGAAAGGCACCAGAGAAGATGATGCGGTCGTGGTCTTTGTGGAAGGGGCTGCGCCCGAGTTCATCGGCGCTGTACAGGGCTTTGCCCAGGCGTTCGCGGGTAAGCAGGGTGTGCCAGTCCAAGGCGCGGTCTCCGGTCGTTCGAAGCCAGCAGCATAGCCTGTAGGGGCAGCACAAGGCAGCTCCTGCAGGCTGCGCGCGTGTTCAGGGGCGGCGGTTGCCTTGCAGGTACAGGCGTACCAGCGGCAGCAGGCTGGTGCCCAACCGTACCAGGCGCGTCAGGTTGCCGCTGCGCACGCCTTTACCCGTGAGGAAGCCCAGCGCTACCACGGCGCCGATGCCCCACAGGGGCGCATGCTTGATTCCCAGGCCATCTTGCAGCGAGCTGCCCATGCCGCGTACGCGGCGCAGCGGCTCAAGCAACTGCCCGGACTCGTGGCGAATTTCCTGGCGGTGCATCTCCATGCGCAGGCGCAACAGCGCCTTGCGCAGTTCTCGCGGGTTACGCGTGTTCGGCAGTTCTGGCAGGCTCATGGCAACAGGCGCTCCCGGTCCTTGGCAAGTTCTTCGAGGGTGGCGCCGAAGGGCGATGACTCGTCGAACACCGCCGCCTTAAGGCGTACACCGCAGTACAGCGCAGCAATGCCATAGAACACGCACAGGCCGATGATCCCGGCCAGTCGATAGCTGTCCCACAGCAGCACCAGCAGCAGCCCGGACAGTGCGGTCAGCAGCAGCAGGGCGAACACCAGGCCCAGCCCGGCGAACAGCAGCAGGCGCAAGGTCCGGCCTTTCTGCTCCTGCAGCTCGATGCCGAACAGCTCGATGTGGCTGTGCAGCAGTCCCAGCGCGGCCGCGCCCAGGCGCCTGCCCGAGGCGCCGGAAGCGTTGGCTTCATTCTCCATGGGAACCCCTTAGCGCCGGTTGGCCAGCAGGCCGATCAACAGGCCGACGCCGGCCGCGATGCCGATCGCCTGCCACGGGTTTTCCTGTACGTACTGCTCGGCGCTGCCCAGCGCCGCCTGGCCGCGATCACGCACCGAGTCCTGGGTCAGTTGCAGGGTTTCGCGGGCCTGGGCCAGACGGTCGTGAATCTGTTCGCGCAATTCGTCGGCCTGGTCTCCGGCCAGGTTGGCGGTGTCCGCCAGCAGCTTCTCGGTGTCGCGCACCAAGGCCTGGAAGTCAGCCATCAATATCTCTTGTGCAGTCTTTGCCGATTTGCTGGCCATGGGTCTCTCCCTGTCGATGAGTGTTGGTAGTTCGAGTAACAGCACGCGTGGAAGGTTCAAGTGCCGGTGCTGGTATGGGCCTTGCTAAGCCTTTGCCACGTTGCGGGGCGCCTCTGGCGGGTTTTGCGCCGTTTCAGGGCGCCATACGCAGCGAATACCGATAAACCTTAACCCAATCCACGACAAACCCAAGAAAAAACCACGCAGGCTTCGCCCGGCTCACCGAAGCAGGGCAGGGGGCTGGCACCGATTCGGTGCAGGGATGCAGGTTCTTGAACTGTCCTGGTGCCTTTTCAGCAGGTCTGCCTATTTCATGGAAAACATGCACAGCGCGATGGACTCCCTGGTCCACGGTTCCAACACCCTGTTCATACTCATGGGCGCCATTCTGGTGCTGGCCATGCATGCCGGCTTCGCGTTCCTCGAAGTGGGCACGGTGCGCCACAAGAACCAGGTCAACGCCTTGTCGAAGATCCTCAGCGACTTTGCCATTTCAGCGCTGGTGTACTTCTTTATAGGCTACTGGATCGCTTATGGGGTCAACTTCCTCCAGCCAGCGGCGACCCTGGCTGCCGACCATGGCTATGCGCTGGTCAAGTGCTTCTTCCTGCTCACCTTCGCGGCGGCGATCCCGGCGATCATCTCGGGTGGTATCGCCGAGCGGGCGCGCTTCGTTCCGCAGCTGTGTGCCACGGCGTTGATCGTGGCGTTCGTCTACCCGTTCTTCGAGGGTGTGGTATGGAACGGTAACCTGGGCGTGCAGGCCTGGCTGCAAGCACGCTTCGGCGCGCCGTTCCATGACTTTGCCGGCTCTGTGGTGGTGCATGCCATGGGCGGCTGGCTGGCGCTGGCGGCGGTGCTGTTGCTGGGTGCGCGCCGTGGGCGCTACCGCGATGGGCGGCTGGTGGCGTTTGCGCCGTCGAGCATTCCTTTCCTGGCACTGGGCTCGTGGATCCTGATCATCGGCTGGTTCGGCTTCAACGTCATGAGCGCCCAGACCTTGCAGGGTGTCAGCGGCCTGGTGGCGATCAACTCGCTGATGGCCATGGTCGGCGGCACACTGTCGGCCCTGCTGGCCGGGCGCAACGACCCGGGCTTCCTGCACAACGGGCCGCTGGCCGGGCTGGTGGCAATTTGCGCCGGCTCCGACCTGATGCACCCGATTGGCGCACTGGCCACGGGCCTGGTGGCGGGTGCGCTGTTCGTCTGGACCTTCACCGCAGCGCAGAACCGCTGGAAGATCGACGACGTACTCGGCGTGTGGCCATTGCACGGCTTGTGCGGTGTGTGGGGTGGCATTGCCTGCGGCATCTTCGGCCAGGTGGCGTTGGGCGGCATGGGGGGTGTCAGCCTGGTCAGCCAACTGCTGGGCAGCCTGATGGGCGTGCTGGTGGCCTTGGTCGGTGGCTTTGCCGTGTACGGGGCAATTCGTGCGCTGCACGGCCTGCGCTTGAGCCATGAGCAGGAGTTCCAGGGCGCGGACTTGTCGTTGCACCGTATTGGCGCCACCAGCCAGGATTGAGCCAGGTCAGGTGCATGACGGGCGCGACAGACCTAGAATAGGTTTCTCTGCATGCCAAACCGGGATCTGCTCCATGCTGCCTGAATGCCAACTGTTCGGCACCCTCGGCTGCCACCTGTGCGAAGTGGCCGAGGCTGTGCTGATGCCTTTCGTCGATCACGGCCTGCTGGTGGAACTGGTCGACATCGCCGAGAGCGAGTCCTTGTTCGAGCGCTATGGCTTGATCATTCCGGTGCTGCGGCGCTGCGACAACAGCGCCGAGTTGCACTGGCCGTTCGATGCCGAACAGGTGGTGGCCTTTCTTGGGCAATGAAGGCCGCAGAGGAGTTGCAACCCTGCTCCATGGTCTGTGAAGCGAGCTGATGATCAGGTTCCGGCGCACTGGCGCCCAGACCTTCTCCATCATCGGAATCGCTCGCCATGTTGATCACTCCCCATTTCACCTTCGATGAAATGACCGTTTCCCAGCTCGCCGCCAGGGACGGATTCGATAACACCCCACCCCCTGAAGCCAGGGCCAACCTGCTGTTGCTGTGCTGTGCGCTGGAACAGGTACGTGCACTGTTCGACGCGCCCATCATTGTCAGCAGCGGCTATCGCAGTGAAAAGGTCAACCGGCTGATCGGCGGTGCCGTGAGCAGCCAGCATGTGCAAGGGCTGGCGGCGGACTTCACGGTGGTCGAGGTCAGCCCGCGTGAGACCGTGCGGCGGATCAGCGAAAGTGGCGTGCCCTTCGATCAACTCATTCTGGAATTCGACAAGTGGGTGCATCTGTCAGTGACGCGAGACACGCCGCGTAGACAGGTGCTGACCATACGCAAAGGGAGCGGCTACCTGGCGGGGCTGCAATGAAGCGCATTGACGGCAGCAAGGGTATGTTCGTATGCTGTATATAAATACAGTATTGAGGTGAAGCCATGCTCAACGTCGAGCAACTCAAG
Organism: Pseudomonas sp. LFS074; assembly: GCF_047978165.1. Taxonomy (NCBI): domain Bacteria; kingdom Pseudomonadati; phylum Pseudomonadota; class Gammaproteobacteria; order Pseudomonadales; family Pseudomonadaceae; genus Pseudomonas; species Pseudomonas sp. LFS074. The sequence goes on from NZ_JBFPFV010000001.1 coordinate 1,823,908, forward strand.
TACAGCGTCAACCGCATGCCCGTGGAGCGGGTGGCCGACGCCGTTCTGGAACTGCGCCTCGAAGGCCTGGTGACCGACGACCGCACGCCGTTCGGCAAGGTCCACTTCAATACCTGCTTCGCCGAGATCGAGGCCTTGTTCCAGCGTGCCGGTTACCACCGTGGGCTGGATGTGGTGGGCTACCAGGGGTTGCTCTATGCCCTCTATGACCCTGGCCGCTGGGAACCTGTGCAGGTGCTGCGCTGGCTGAAGGAACGCAGCGAGGCAGTGGCCGAGGCTGGTTGAGGGCGCGGGCTTGGGCGATAATGCGCGGCCGTGAACGTTACGAGCCTTGCCATGACCACGCCTTTCGACCCCGCCCGCCAGCAAGCCAGCACGGTGTGCCTGCCACCCGGTAATTGGGCGACAGTGCTCGATTGCTTGTGTGACCATTTCAAGGCCATCGACCGCGCCCAGTGGCTTGACCGCTTTGCCCGTGGCCGGGTGTTGAATGCCGAGGGGCAGGCGGTTTCCGCCGAGCTGCCTTACAAGCGTGGCATGCGTTTGCACTACTTCCGCGAAGTGCCGAACGAACGGCCAATCCCGGTGCAGGAGGTGGTGCTGCATGTGGACGAGCACTTGGTGGTGGCCGACAAACCGCATTTCCTACCGGTGACGCCGACGGGTGAGTACGTCGAGCAGACCTTGCTGCGCCGACTGATCCGTCGTCTGGGCAACCCACATTTGGTGCCGTTGCACCGCATTGACCGGCACACCGCAGGGCTTGTGCTGTTTTCCGCCAACCCGCAAAGCCGCAGCGCCTACCAGCGACTGTTCCCCGAGCGGCGTATCGACAAGCGCTACCAGGCCATTGCCGCTGCCCTGCCGCAGCATGCATTTCCACTTGTGCACAAAAGCCGCCTGGTGCATGGCGAGCCGTTTTTTCGCATGCACGAAGTTGAGGGCGAGGCCAACAGTGAAACCCTGGCCCAAGTGCTGGAAAAGAACGGTGAGCTGTGGCGCTATGGCTTGTCGCCAGTGACAGGCAAGACCCATCAGCTACGCGTGCACATGGCAGCGTTGGGGGCGGGGATCAGCAACGACCCTTTCTATCCGCAGTTGCGCAACGAAGAAGATGACTATCAGCGACCGCTGAAACTGTTGGCGCACAGCTTGCGTTTCGACGACCCGCTAAGCGGCGAAGAGCGCTTTTTCGAAAGCCGCTTGCAGTTGGACTGGTAATGCAGCAAGCCGGGCTTACGCGGTCCCTGCAGGCAGCCTTGTGTCGCGAAAGGGCGTTCCTACAGGGACGGCGCAAGCCTGCTGCAATCAGCGGTTGAACCGCTCCACCAACGAATACTGGCTCCCTGCCGTGCTGGTCAGTTCCTCGCTAAGCAGTGCCGAGTGCTGCGCCTGCTCGGCGGTCTGGTCGGCCAGTTCGGCAATGGTGCTGATGTTGCGGCTGATTTCGTCAGCCACTGCGGTCTGCTCCTCGGTCGCTGCGGCAATCTGGGTGGCCATGTCGGTGATGTTGGCCACCGCTTCGCTGATCCCCACCAATGCTTCGTCAGCCTGCATCACCCGGTCGACACCTTCCTGCGCCTGGCGGTGGCCGGTTTCCATGGTCAGCACGGCATTGCTGGCGGTTTGTTGCAACTTGGCGATCAGGCCGTGGATCTGCCCGGTGGATTCGGCGGTGCGCTGGGCCAGCTGGCGCACTTCATCGGCTACCACGGCAAAGCCGCGGCCCATTTCACCGGCACGCGCCGCTTCGATGGCCGCATTCAGCGCCAGCAGGTTGGTCTGGTCGGCGATACCCTTGATCACGTCGACCACGCCACCAATTTCATCGCTGTCCTTGGCCAGTTGCGTCACCGTCTGGCCGGTTTCGCCCACCGCCGCCGACAGGCGTTCAATGGCCTCGCGGGTTTCCCCGGCAATCTGCCGGCCCTGGCTGGTCAGGCGGTTGGCTTCCTGGGTGGCGTCGGCAGTACGCTGCACGTGGTTGGCTACTTCCTGAGTGGTGGCGGCCATCTGGTTTACCGCAGCGGCAACCTGCTCGGTCTCCACTCGCTGGCGTTCCAGCCCCGAGGAGCTCTTGTGCGCCAGGGCATCGGACTGACGCGCCTGGTCGCTGAGGTGCTCGGCACTGTCCTGCAGGCGGGTCAGGCAGGTTTTCATGCGGGCATCCTGGCTGAGCATGGCCATTTCCAGGCGCGCCTGCACGCCACGGCTGTCGGTGTACATCTGTGCGATCAGCGGGTCGGAAGTGGTCTGTTCGGCCAGACGCAACAGGCGCTTGAGGCCGCGTTGCTGCCAGCTCAGGCCGAGCAGGCCCAAGGGCACGGATAGCCCGGCAGCCAGGGCAAAGCCCCAGGAATGGCCCAGCCAGTTGCCGATCAGGAAGCCTACCTGGCTGATGAGGATGAACGGCAGCCAGTCCTGCAGCACTGGCAGCCACTTGTCCCTGCGAGGTACGGCCGGCTTGCCCTGGTTGATGCGCTGGTACAGGCCTTCGGCGCGACGGATCTGCTCGGCGGTGGGTTTGACTCGCACCGACTCGAAGCCGACAACTTGGTTGTTATCGAAGATGGGTGTGACGTAGGCGTTGACCCAGTAATGGTCGCCAGACTTGCAGCGGTTCTTGACGATACCCATCCATGGCTGGCCCTGCTTGAGGGTTTGCCACATGTGGGCAAACACTGCAGCCGGCACGTCGGGGTGGCGTACCAGGTTGTGCGGCGCGCCCGTCAGCTCTTCGCGGGTGAAACCGCTGATTTCGATGAAGGCATCGTTGCAGTAGGTGATCACGCCCTTGGCGTTGGTGGTGGAGATCAACCGCTGCTGGGCAGGGAAAGTCCGTTCTCTCTGGGTAATCGGCTGGTTGTTACGCATGGGTTGATAGTCCGCAGGGCTTTGGACGGTTATCGGCAAGCGGCTGGTTTTATTGAATGATTATTTAATGGAGCGTCGTTGGAGCTATGGCGCCTGTGAAATCGAGCGCCGCGCGGGCGGCGCTCGATTTCACAGGCGCTGCATATCTTCAGCCAGGCACCTCAGCCAGCAATCAGCTGACGCAACACATAATGCAGAATGCCCCCGGCCCTGAAATACTCCACTTCATTCAGGGTATCGATCCGGCACAACACGTCGATCTGTTCCTGCTGGCCATCCTCGCGGGTGATGCGCAAGGGCAAGCTCATGCCCGGGCGAATCTGCGCGCCGTTCAAACCCAGCACATCGATTTGCTCCTTGCCGGTGAGCCCCAGCTGCTTGCGGTCGTTCCCGGCCTTGAATTGCAGAGGCAGCACGCCCATGCCGACCAGGTTGGAGCGATGAATACGCTCGAAGCTTTCTGCGAGCACGGCTTTGACACCCAGCAGGTTGGTACCCTTGGCTGCCCAGTCGCGGCTCGAGCCGGTGCCGTATTCCTGGCCGGCGATCACCACCAGCGGGGTGCCTTCCTGCTGGTAACGCATGGCCGCATCATAGATCGACAACTTCTCGCCAGTGGGCACGTGCAAGGTGTTGCCGCCTTCTTCCCCCCCCAGCATTTCGTTGCGGATACGGATGTTGGCGAAGGTGCCACGCATCATCACCTCGTGGTTGCCACGCCGCGAGCCGTAGGAGTTGAAGTCGCGTGGTTCTACGCCTTGTTCGCGCAGGTAGCGCCCGGCCGGGCTGTCGGCCTTGATGTTGCCAGCGGGGGAGATGTGGTCGGTGGTCATCGAGTCGCCCAGCAGTGCCAGCACCCGCGCGCCGTGGATGTCGGCGATGGCTGGTGGCGGCCCGCCGATGCCGTCGAAGAACGGCGGGTGCTGGATGTAGGTGGAGTCAGCCTGCCACACGTAGGTGGCGGCCTGTGGCACCTCGATGGCCTGCCACTGCGCATCACCTGCGAACACTTCGGCGTATTCCTTGTGGAACATTGCCGTGTCGACCTTGGCCACTGCTTCGGCAATTTCCTGCTGGCTGGGCCAGATATCGCGCAGGTACACAGGTTGGCCGTCTTTGCCGGTGCCCAGCGGATCACGGGTGAGGTCCATGCGTACGCTACCGGCCAGCGCATAGGCCACGACCAGCGGCGGCGAAGCCAGCCAGTTGGTCTTGACCAGGGGGTGCACGCGGCCCTCGAAATTGCGGTTGCCCGATAGCACCGAGGCCACGGTGAGGTCGGCGCTGCCGATGGCCTTCTCGATCGCTTCGTCCAGCGGGCCGGAGTTGCCGATGCAGGTGGTGCAGCCATAACCGACCAGGTCGAAACCAAGCTGGTCGAGGTAAGGCGTGAGCCCGGCTGCCTTGAAGTAGTCGGTGACAACCTTGGAGCCCGGCGCCAGCGAGCTCTTGACCCAGGGCTTGCGTTGCAGGCCTTTTTCCAGCGCTTTTTTCGCCACCAACCCGGCAGCCATCATCACGCTGGGGTTCGACGTGTTGGTGCACGAGGTGATTGCGGCAATCACCACGGCGCCATCGCGCAGGGTGTGAGTCTGGCCCTGATGGCTGTAGTCGATCTCACCGGCCTGGTCGGCGTTGCCCACTGCCACACCGCCGCCGCCTTCGCTTTCCAGGCGGCCAACTTCTTTGGCCAGTGGTTTGGGTTGCAGCTCGATGAAATGGTCGAAGGCCTGGCTGACCTGGCCCAGTGCCACGCGGTCCTGTGGCCGTTTCGGCCCGGCCAGGCTGGCTTCGACCTCGTGCATGTCCAGTGCCAGCGTGTCGCTGAACAACGGCTCCTGGCCGGGCAAGCGCCACATGCCTTGAGCCTTGCAGTACTGCTCGACCAACTGTACGGTCGCTTCGGGGCGGCCCGACAGGCGCAGGTAGTCCAGGGTGACCTGGTCGACCGGGAAGAAACCACAGGTAGCGCCGTATTCCGGGGCCATGTTGGCAATGGTCGCGCGGTCGGCCAGGGGCAATTCAGCCAGGCCGTCGCCGTAGAACTCGACAAATTTGCCCACCACGCCCTTCTTGCGCAGCATCTGCGTCACCGTCAGCACCAGGTCGGTGGCAGTGATGCCTTCGCGCAGCTTGCCGGTCAGCTTGAAGCCGATGACTTCGGGGATCAGCATCGACACCGGCTGGCCGAGCATGGCGGCCTCCGCCTCGATGCCACCGACCCCCCAGCCGAGCACGCCCAAGCCGTTGATCATGGTGGTGTGCGAGTCGGTGCCGACCAGGGTGTCGGGGAAGGCATAGGTGCGGCCGTCGGCCTCACGGGTCCACACTGTGCGGCCCAGGTACTCCAGGTTGACCTGGTGGCAGATGCCGGTGCCCGGTGGCACCACGCGGAAATTGTCGAAGGCGCTCTGGCCCCAGCGCAGGAAGGCGTAGCGCTCACCATTGCGCTGCATTTCGATGTCGACGTTTTCGCTGAAGGCTTGCGGCGTGCCGTAGCGGTCGACCATCACCGAGTGGTCGATCACCAGGTCTACCGGAGACAGCGGGTTGATCCGTTGTGGGTCACCACCGGCCTTGGCCATGGCGGCGCGCATGGCGGCCAAGTCGACCACGGCCGGTACACCAGTGAAGTCCTGCATCAGCACCCGCGCCGGGCGGTACTGGATTTCGCGGTCGGAACGCCGCTCGCCCAGCCACTGGGCGAGGGCGCGCAGGTCGTCGCCGGTGACGGTATGGCCGTCCTCCCAGCGCAGCAGGTTTTCCAGCAGCACCTTCAGCGACATGGGCAGGCGCTGCAGGTCACCCAGCTGGCGGGCGGCCTCGGTGAGGCTAAAGTAGTGGTAGGTCTGGTCACCGACCTTGAGGGGCTTGAGCGTGTTCAGGCTATCGAGCGAGGGCATTGCCAACTCCTTCTGCACCGGTGCCCGGCAACTACTCACGGTTTGCCGGTAGCACCGCTCTATATCGGTCCGCACGGCACGGACCTGGCTGAATGGTCAGGTTAGACCGGTTTCGCCTAACTGACCCTTTTCTGGACCGGCGGGGCATGTCGCAGGTTCCGAACTTCCTTTATCATCGCCGCCCTGCCGGCGCCTGTGGTGCGCCAGCCGTAGTGGAGTGAGAAATGAATACCCTGTTCATGCATTGCCGGCCCGGTTTCGAGGGTGAGGTTTGCGCCGAAATCAGCGAACATGCCGCCCGCCTGGGTGTTTCCGGCTATGCCAAAAGCAAGCCGCAAAGTGCCAGCGCCGAGTTTGTCTGCAGCGAGGAGGGCGGTGCCGAGCGGTTGATGGGGGAGCTGCGCTTCAACCAGCTGATTTTCCCGCGGCAGTGGGCCCGTGGTGGTTTTGTCGAGTTGCCGGAAACTGACCGCATCAGTGTGCTGCTGTCGCAGCTGGCCGATTTCCCGGTGTTCGGCAGCCTGTGGCTGGAGGTGCTGGACAGCAATGAAGGCAAGGAATTGTCCACCTTCTGCCGCAAGTTCGAAGTGCCGTTGCGCAAGGCGCTGGAGAAGGCCGGCCGGCTGGTCGACGATGCCAGTCGGCCGCGCTTGCTGCTCAGCTTCATCAGTGGCCGGCGGGTCTTTGTCGGTGTTGCCCCAGCCAACAACAGCGCGTTGTGGCCCATGGGGATTCCGCGCCTGAAGTTCCCCCGCGAGGCGCCTAGCCGTTCGACCCTCAAGCTGGAAGAAGCCTGGCATCAGTTCATCCCGCGTGAGCAGTGGGAACAGCGCCTGGGTGATGACATGACCGGCGTCGACCTGGGGGCCTCGCCGGGGGGATGGACCTATCAGCTGGTGCGCCGTGGCATGTTGGTGACGGCGATCGACAACGGGCCGATGGCCGAAAGCCTGATGGATACTGGGCTGGTTCAGCACCTGATGGCTGATGGGTTCACCTGGCAGCCGAAGCAGCCGGTGGACTGGATGGTGTGCGACATCGTCGAGAAGCCGGCGCGTACTACCTCACTGATCGAGACCTGGCTGGGGGAGGGACTGTGTCGCGAGGCGGTGGTCAACTTGAAATTGCCGATGAAGCAGCGCTATGCCGAAGTACGGCGGCTGCTCGACCGCATGGAGGCGACGTTCAAGGCACGCAAAATTCGGGTGTCGATTGCTTGCAAGCAGCTGTATCACGACCGGGAGGAAGTGACTTGTCACCTGCGTCGGCTTGATTTGAAACCGCGCTAAGCACAGCGCGCCTAGCTCTTTGCTCTTTGCTCTTTGCTCTTTGCTCTTTGCTCTTTGCTCTTGCTTCGGCTTTTGCTTCTAAGCGCGCGATAGTCCAGGCGACGCAGGTTGCGACTTCAGGAGGCCGAGCGCAGGGCTTGCGGAGGGAGGTGACGGGCATGGATGCCCGTCAAGCGCTGGGCCCCAGGATGGGGCCTGCAGCGCGGTCCTCCCGGGAGCAAGCCCGGAGCGAGGGGACCCCGGAGCGCAGCGCAGGGGCCGGATGATGGGAGCGGACGGTTTTTGGTTCCTTTTTGCCACGACAAAAAGGGACCCGCCGTAAGGGCGGAAAGGTGACTTTGCGCCACCTGAGTGAATGAATGTTTACTCGGTGTGAAGGCCCACATCCAAGAAGCAAGAAGCAAGGCAGTTTTGACTGTTTTGACTCAGCGAACAGTCCGTTTGCGATGGCGACACTGACTCACCCTTTCGCCCTTACGGCGAGTCACTTTTTGTCAAACGCGACAAAAAGTAACCAAAAAACGCTGCGCTCCCATCATCCGGCCCCTACGCTGCGCTCCGGGGTTCCCTCACTCCGGCCTTGCTCCCGGGAGGACCGCGCTGCAGGCCCCATCCTGGGGCCCAGCGCTTGACGGGCATCCATGCCCGTCACCTCCCTCCGCAAGGCCTGCGTTCGGCCTCCTGAAGTCGCGAAGATCAAGATCAAGATCAAGATCAAGATCAAGATCAAGAGCGAGGCGAGGGAGAGCGGGCGCGTAGCGCGATTCGTAAGCGGTGCTTGGACCGCGTCGCGCTATGCGCGACAATAACGATCATTTTCGGAGCCCCCCATGACCGATTTCACCCCCGACGCCGTCCTCGATGCCACCGGCCTGAACTGCCCGGAACCTGTGATGATGCTGCACCAGCACGTGCGTAACCTGGCCGCCGGCGGCCTGCTCAAGGTCATCGCCACCGACCCGTCGACACGCCGCGACATTCCCAAGTTCTGCAACTTCCTCGGCCATGAGCTGCTACAGCAGCAAGAAGACGCCGGCACGTTCCTGTACTGGATCCGCAAAAAAGCCGACTGAATCGCTCTGGATCAAGCCCGGCGTACCGCCTACACTGCGTTCCCCAGACAGGAGAGCGCCATGCTGATAGTTGCCGACGAGAACATCCCGCTGCTCGATGCCTTCTTCCAGGGTTTCGGTGAAATTCGCCGCTACCCCGGCCGAAGCCTCGATGCCGCCAGCGTCAAGGACGCCGATATCCTGCTGGTGCGCTCGGTGACCAAAGTCGACCGCCAACTGCTCGAAGGCAGCCGTGTACGCTTTGTCGGCACGTGCACTATCGGCACCGATCACCTGGACCTGGACTACTTTGCCCAAGCCAGTATCTCCTGGAGCAGCGCGCCGGGCTGCAATGCCCGGGGCGTGGTCGATTACGTGCTGGGCAGTTTGCTGACCCTGGCCGAGCTGGATGGCGTAGCGCTGGCCGAACGCGTCTACGGCGTTGTGGGCGCGGGAGAGGTGGGGGGGCGCCTGGTGCGGGTACTGCACGGGCTGGGCTGGAAGGTGCTGGTCTGCGACCCGTTGCGCCAAGCCGCCGAGGGTGGAGACTACGTCAGCCTCGAAACCATTGTGCAGCAGTGTGATGTGATCAGCCTGCACACCCCATTGCAGCGCGGCGGCGAACACCCCACCTGGCACCTGCTGGGGCCGGCGCAGCTGGCACAGTTGCGCCCTGGGGCCTGGTTGGTCAATGCCAGCCGTGGCCCGGTGGTGGACAACATCGCCCTGCGCGAGCTGCTGCTGGACCGCGAAGACGTGCATGCGGTGCTGGATGTGTGGGAAGGTGAACCGCAGGTCGACTTGCAGCTGGCCGACCTGTGCACCCTGGCTTCGCCACACATTGCCGGCTACAGCCTCGATGGTCGCCAACGTGGCACGGCACAGATCTACCAGGCGCTTTGCCGCTTCCTGGGAGTAGACGAGCAGGTGCAACTGGCCGACCTGTTGCCCCGGCCAGCACTGGCGCAGGTCGAACTGGATGCCAGTACCGACCCGGCCTGGGCGCTGGCCACCCTGTGCCGCGCCGTGTACGACCCGCGCCGCGACGATGCCGATTTCCGTCGTAGCCTGAGCGATGACCCGCAGTTACAGCGAGCGGCGTTCGACCAGTTGCGCAAGCACTATCCGCCACGGCGCGAAATCGAGGGGCTGGCAGTGCGCTTGCGCGGGGAGTCGCCGCAGTTGGCGCAGCTGGTCAGTGCCTTGGGTGGGGCGTTGGTCTAAGCGACCTTGCCGAGCAATAAAAACCCGGCGCAAGCGCCGGGTTGCAAAAAATTCGCCGATCAACCTTTGCGTACGCGCTCGACCCGGCTTTCTTCCAGGGCCTTGCAGGCCTGCTGGATCATCTGCTCGGTGATGGGCACTTCACGTCCCTTGGCGTCGATGATCGAACCGCATACCTGTGATTGCTGAGTGGTCTGGGGCTTCTGGTTGTCACTGCCATGCTGCAAGCTCATGCACTGTCTCCTCTTCAGGTTCGAGCTCAGGGTAGCCTTGTGCCGTGACTGGCCTGTGACAGCTTCTGTGTCACGGCAGCAACAGTCCAACAGAAACCCTGTGAAAGCTCCATCATCTGCTTAGACCAATGCGTTATAGCACCCTGAAGCCATTCCCCCGCTCGGGATGAATGGTAGTCTGCGGTTTCCCCAGCATTGTGGTCGTCGCCATGCCCGAATCGGTTTCCCCACGTCAACGCCGTGCCTTGCGCCTGGCCTGGCAGTTCGTACGCCCCTATCGTCGGCAAGTGCTGCTGGCCTTGCTGGCCTTGGTGGTTACCGCCGCCATTACGTTGTCCATGGGCCAGGGTATCCGCTTGCTGGTGGACCAGGGCTTCATGACGCGCTCCGTGCACCAGCTCAACCAGACCATCGGGCTATTCCTGGTGCTGGTGCTGGCCCTGGCAGTGGGCACCTTCAGCCGTTTCTACCTGGTGTCGTGGATTGGTGAGCGCTGCGTGGCCGATATCCGTCGTGCCGTGTTCGACCACCTGATCGGTCTGCACCCAGGTTTTTTCGAAGACAACCGCAGCTCCGAGATCCAGTCACGGCTGACAGCGGACACCACCCTGCTGCAATCGGTCATCGGTTCATCGCTGTCGATGTTCCTGCGCAACGCGCTGATGGTCATTGGCGGCGTGGTGTTGCTGTTCATCACCAACCCCAAGCTCACCAGCATCGTGGTGGTGGCCCTGCCGCTGGTGCTGGCACCGATTCTGCTGTTCGGCCGTCGGGTGCGCAGCCTGTCACGGCAAAGCCAGGACCGGGTCGCCGATGTAGGCAGCTACGTGGCCGAGACGCTTGGGCAGATCAAGACTGTGCAGGCCTACAACCACCAGGCGCACGACCGCGAACTGTTCGCCGGCACAGTCGAAGCGGCGTTTACTGTGGCCCGCAAGCGAATTGCTCAGCGTGCCTGGCTGATCACCTTGGTGATCGTGCTGGTGCTGGGGGCGGTGGGTGTGATGCTGTGGGTCGGGGGCATGGATGTGATCGCCGGGCGTATTTCCGCAGGCGAACTGGCTGCATTCGTGTTCTACAGCCTGATCGTCGGCAGCGCTTTCGGTACGCTCAGCGAAGTGATTGGCGAGCTGCAGCGCGCCGCAGGTGCGGCCGAGCGCATTGCCGAACTGTTGGCGGCGCACAGTGCGATCCTGCCGCCCGCCGTGGTACAGGCGCAACCACAGCAGCGGGCCAGCGGGCGTATCGAGCTGCAGCAGGTGGTGTTCGCCTACCCGTCACGGCCCACGGTGGCGGCAGTGGACGGCCTGAGCCTGGCCATCGAGCCCGGGCAGACCGTAGCGCTGGTCGGCCCCTCGGGGGCAGGCAAGTCGACCCTGTTCGATTTGTTGCTGCGCTTCTACGACCCCCAGCAAGGGCGCATTCTGCTCGATGGCCAGGCGCTTACCGAATTCGATCCTGACCAACTGCGCCGGCAGTTCGCCCTGGTGGCGCAAAACCCGTCGCTGTTCCGTGGCACGGTGGAGGCCAACATCCGTTATGGCCGGCCCGAGGCAACCTTGGCTGAAGTCGAAGCCGCAGCTCGCGGTGCCCACGCCGACGCGTTTATCCAACAACTGCCGCAGGGCTACCAGACACCGCTAGGGGAAGGCGGCATAGGGCTTTCCGGCGGGCAGCGTCAGCGCCTGGCGATTGCCCGGGCATTGCTGGTCGATGCGCCGATCCTGTTGCTGGACGAAGCCACCAGTGCCCTTGACGCGCAAAGCGAACACTTGATCCAGCAAGCGCTGCCCAGCCTGATGGCTGGGCGCACCACGCTGGTGATCGCCCATCGTCTGGCCACGGTGCAGCATGCCGAGCGCATCGCGGTCATCGACAAGGGTCGGGTAGTGGCGGTGGGCACTCACCGTCAGTTGATCGAGGAAAGCCCGCTGTATGCGCGGCTGGCAGCGCTGCAGTTCACCACCGGTTAGCTTGTCGCGGCTTTGTAATATTTTTGTAGTAATTGCCTGAGAGTATCTGCCTCAACTGTTGCGTAAGTGCTTGACCTGGCTGCCATTGCTTGATGGCAGCCTTTTTTTGGCCTGCCAGTAATGGGGCTGTACAGCGGCCTCAGCCTACCCCTCTGGTTCCGAGACCCTCGATGTTGCGTAAATCCCTCAGAGTGCAAATTCTCTCGCTGCTCGGCGGCAGCGTGGTGGCGATGCTGCTGATCGCCCTGGTGTGTTTCCAGTTTCTGTCGTCCAGCGTGCGTGGCTACGCCGAGCTGGTGGACGGGCCGCTGCGGGCCTCGCAATTGATTGACGAAGCCAACCTGCAGTTCAAGATCCAGGTGCAGGAATGGAAGAACGTGCTGCTGCGCGGGCGCCAACCGGCAGAGATGGACAAGTACTGGCAGCAGTTCCAGGCCCGCGAGCAGCAGGTGCAACAATTGCTCGGGCAACTAATCGACAGCAGCGACGCCAGGCTCAAGGAGCCACTACAGCAATTGCGCGACAGCCACCGCCAGCTGGGCCAGGCCTATGCGCAGGGGCGGCAGGCCTTCCTTGCCGCAGGTGGCGACCCGGTAGCAGGCGACCAGGCGGTGAAGGGCGTGGATCGCGCCGCCAGTGAGCAGATGAGCCAACTGGTCGAGCAACTGCGTGCCGATGCCCGCCAGCGTGCGATGAGCATCAGCGCCAGCGCCGAGCGCACGGTATGGCTGGGCCTGCTGGTGATGCTGGCTTCTGCGGTGCTGGTGGGGCTGCTTAGCCTGTGGTTGGTCAATCGCAGCCTGATCGAGCCGATCCGCCAGTTGATCGAGTATGTTGCGCAACTCAGCCAAGGCCGCTTTGCCGCCCGGGTCGACAGCCGCCGTGAGGACGAACTGGGGCGGCTGGCGCGGGCGGCCAACACCCTGCGCGATTTCCTGGCCGACACGGTTGGCCGGTTGCAGGACAACGCGCAGGAGCTGGAAGGCGCCAGTGGCCAGTTGCGCAGTATTGCCGGCGACATGGCTCGCGGTACTCATGACCAGTTCCAGCGTACCGACCAGGTGGCGACGGCCATGCACGAGATGTCCGCCACCGCACAGGAGGTGGCTCGCCACGCCGCCGAGGCAGCCCGTGCAGCGGATGACGCCGACCACAGCGCCCAGGCGGGCGAGCAGGTGATGCAGCAGACCATCGACATCATCGGTGTGGTCAACCGTGAAATCGCTGGCACGGCGTCGGTGATCCGCGATCTGGAGCATGACAGCACGCGCATTGGCAAAGTGCTGGAAGTGATTCGTGGCATTGCCGAGCAAACCAACCTGCTGGCGCTCAACGCGGCCATCGAGGCGGCCCGTGCTGGTGAAGCCGGGCGCGGCTTTGCGGTGGTCGCCGATGAGGTGCGCAGCCTGGCCCAGCGCACGGCGGCGTCGATTGCCGAAATCAACCAGATCATCGAAGCGGTACAGTCTGGGGCGGTGGAGGCGGTGAAGGCCATCGAAAGCGGCCAGCAGCGAAGCCAGGAAGGGGCTGAACAGGTCGAGCAGGCCGGGCAGATGCTGCAACGTATCACCCAGGCTGTGGAGGCGATACGCGACATGAACCGGCAGATCGCCACGGCAGCTGAAGAGCAGACCAGCGTAGCCGACGATATCTCGCGCAACCTGATCGAGATTACCCGCATTGCCACGGCCAACCAGGAAGCGGTGCACCATACCGAGCAGGCGGGGCATCGCCTGCATGGTTTGTCGGGGCAACTGGGCGAAGTCACCTCGCGCCTGAGCGCCTGACCTTGAAAAGGGGCCGTCACTCGGCCCCTGGGGGAAATCCGCCACCAGACCGCTAAAACCATTGCCCTGTGGCGGGTTGCCGCCATGCGACCCTTCGTTTTACCCCATATTTGTTAGCCCAACCCCAGTTGGCACATTCCCTGCTCCAAGCGGCGCGCGTGCACACAACAACTGGATAACATCAATGAAGAAATTTCTGCTGACGTTCCTCTGCCTGGGCGTCATCGGCTGCTCCAAACCTGCCGAACCTGAGAAAACCGTCGACGTGCTGTTGATCGGTGGCGGCATCATGAGTGCCAGCCTGGGCACTTACCTCACCGAGCTGGAACCGTCCTGGAAGGTCGACGTCTACGAGCGCATGGACCAGGTCGCCGAAGAAAGCTCCAACGCCTGGAACAACGCCGGCACCGGTCACTCTGCATTCTGCGAGCTGAACTACACCAGCGTCGGCAAGGATGGCAGCATCGACATCAGCAAGGCCGTGGGGGTGAACGAGCAGTTCGAGGTGTCCAAGCAGTTCTGGGCCTACCAGGTCGAGCAGGGCGTGCTGAACAACCCAAGATCGTTCATCAACAATGTGCCGCACATGAGTTTCGTCTGGGGAGACGAGAACATTGCCTTCTTGCACAAGCGCGTCGATGCCCTGCAACACAGCTCGCTATTCCGCGGCATGGAAATCTCCGAGGACCACGAGCAGATTCGCCAATGGGCGCCGCTGGTCATGGAAGGCCGTGACCCGGGGCAGAAGATCGCCGCCACGCGCATGGCCATCGGCACCGACGTGAACTTCGGCGAAATCACCCGCCAGCTGTTCGCTGCAATGACTCGCAACCCCAACGTGTCGCTGAATGTGCGTCATGAAGTGCGTGACATCGTACGTAACGACGATGGCACCTGGCATGTAGTCGTGGCCGACCTGGCCAACGGCGGCAAGGAGAAGGCTGTCAATGCCCGCTTCGTCTTCATTGGTGCCGGTGGCGGCGCACTGAAGTTGTTGCAGAAGTCGGGCATCCCCGAGGCCGAAGGCTATGCGGGCTTCCCGGTGGGGGGCCAGTTCCTGATGACCGATAACCCTGACCTGGTCGCGCGTCACCAGGCCAAACTGTACGGCAAGGCTTCGGTTGGCGCTCCACCCATGTCGGTGCCGCACCTGGACACGCGGATGATCGATGGCAAACAGGTGCTGTTGTTCGGCCCGTTCGCCACGTTCTCCACCAAGTACCTCAAGCACGGTTCGCTGCTGGACATGTTCGCCTCGCTGAACAGCCACAACGTGTTGCCCATGCTCAATGCCGGTATCGACAACATCGACCTCAGCACCTACCTGATGGGGCAATTGATGCTCAGCTTCGATGACCGCATGAACGCGCTGCGCGAGTACTTCCCCAACGCCAAGAACGAAGACTGGAAGCTGCTGCAGGCTGGCCAGCGGGTGCAGGTGATCAAGAAGGACCCGGTACTGGGTGGTGTGCTGCAGTTCGGTACCGAAGTGGTGGCGGCGCAGGACGGCAGTATCGCCGCGCTGTTGGGCGCTTCGCCTGGCGCCTCGACCGCCGCGCCGATCATGCTGACCGTGCTGGAAAAGACCTTCAAGGACCGCATCCAGTCGCCTGCCTGGCAGGCCAGGCTCAAGGAAATCGTGCCGAGCTACGGCCAGAAGCTGAACAACGACCTGGCGCTGACCAACCAGACCCGCGCGTGGAGCAGCGAGCGCTTGCAGTTGTTGCATATGCCCGTAGAAGCTGAAGCCCAAGCCGCGCACTGACGTCGTTCTCGCGCACAACAAAAAGCCCGCGCAAGGCGGGCTTTTTTAGCAGAACCTGGTCGGAGAGACAGGATTCGAACCTGCGGCCTTCTCGTCCCGAACGAGACGCGCTACCTGGCTGCGCTACACTCCGATGAACAAAATCCTACTGTATCCCGTTTTCGCCAGCAAGCCCTTGTTGTTTAAAGGGCCATTGCCAAAACGGGGGCTTGATCAGAGCTCTTTGACGGTGCGGATCTGGTCCTTGTTCAGGCGCGTGCGCTTGCCGTCCAGCTGCTCGAATTCGTAGAAACCGGAGTCTTCGTCGAACTTCGGCGTGTCGGTGGCCTGGATTTCGCGACCATCGTTAAGGGTAATGACAGTCGGCGATGCACAGCCGGCGAGGGCGCCCAGGCCCAGGGCGAGCAGGAAGGCGGGGAGGGTCCGTTTGATCATCGTGTTTCTCCAAGTGCGATGGTGCTAGATGACATTTATGACGCAGGACGTTAGTGCAAGTTCACTCCCAGTGCAGCATAGCGACGATTTCGTCCCCTTGACCCAGGGCAAGGGCGATGGGCGCAACGCCGGAAAAGGTGCGCTGTGATATAACTGCGGCCATCTCATCTTGTTGTGACGGACCCCCATGAAAGCCAAGGCAGATACCCCCTTCGTGGCGTTGAACATCGCCGTGCTCACGGTCAGCGACACCCGTACCTTCGAAACCGACAGCTCTGGGCAAATGTTCGTCGACCGCCTGAGCGCCGCCGGCCATCGCCTGGCCGAGCGCGTGCTGCTCAAGGACGACCTGTACAAGATCCGCGCCCAGGTCGCCACCTGGATCGCCGACGACAGCGTGCAAGTGGTGTTGATTACCGGGGGGACCGGTTTTACCGGCCGCGACAGCACCCCCGAGGCGGTGGCCTGCCTGTTGGACAAGCAGGTGGACGGCTTTGGCGAGCTGTTCCGGCAGATCTCCGTGGCCGACATTGGCACCTCCACCGTGCAGTCGCGTGCGTTGGCCGGGCTGGCCAACGGCACCCTGGTGTGCTGTCTGCCGGGCTCGACCAATGCGGTGCGCACCGGCTGGGATGGCATCCTTGCCGAGCAGCTCGATGCCCGTCATCGCCCGTGCAACTTCGTGGCGCATCTGAAGCAGGCAGCGGCCTGTGACAGCCGTGGCTGAGCTCAGCCAGGCCCGGCCGCTGATGCCGGTGGAACAGGCCCTGGAGCAGCTGCTGGCATTGGCCGAGGCGGCACCGATCCGCGACACCGAGAACTTGCCGCTGGCCGAAGCCGAAGGCCGTGTGTTGGCCACCGACCTGGTGGCGTCGCTCGACCTGCCGCCCTGGCCGAACAGCGCCATGGACGGTTATGCCTTGCGTAAAGCCGACTGGCAGGGCCAGCCGCTGCCGGTCAGCCAGCGTATTTTCGCCGGCCATGCGCCACAGCCGCTGCAACCGGGCACCTGCGCGCGGATCTTCACCGGTGCACCGGTGCCGGAAGGGGCCGACTGCGTCGAGATGCAGGAAAACACCGAAGTGCTCGAAGATGGCCGGGTGCGTTTTCTCGAAGCGTTGCAAACCGAACAGAACATACGCCCTCAGGGCCAGGAAACCCGCAAGGGCGAACAGGTAATGAGCGCCGGTACCCGCCTCGGGCCGATCGAGCTGGGCCTGGCGGCGACCCTGGGGTATGGCCGCCTGGATCTAGTGCGCAAGGTGAAAGTGGCGGTGCTGTCTACCGGCGACGAACTGGTCGAGCCCGGCCTACCGCTGGGGCCTGGGCAAATCTACAACAGCAACCGCAGGTTGCTGGTCAGCTGGCTGCAGCGACTGGGCTGCGAAGTGGTCGACGCCGGCATCCTGCCAGATGACCTGGCCCGTACCCGCACCTGCCTGGCCGAGCTGGGGGGCGTAGACCTGATCCTGTCCACCGGCGGTGTCTCGGTGGGCGAGGCCGACTACCTTGGTGCTGCCCTGCGCGAAGCTGGCGAGCTGGCGCTGTGGAAGCTGGCGATCAAGCCGGGCAAGCCGCTGACGTTTGGCCACTTCCAGGGCGTGCCGGTGATCGGCCTGCCAGGTAACCCGGCCTCGACGCTGGTCACCTTTGGCCTGCTGACCCGGCCCTACCTGCTGCGCCGCCAGGGTGTGGCCGACGTCACGCCATTGCGCTTCGATATGCCAGCGGGCTTTGACTGGCCCAAGCCTGGGACGCGCCGCGAATACCTGCGTGCGCGCATCGAGCAGGGCCAGGTGCGCATCTACAAGAACCAGAGCTCGGGTGTGCTGCGTAGCGCGGCCTGGGCCGAGGGCTTGGTAGAGGTGCGTGAGGGCAGCACGCCAAAGCGCGGTGACAGCGTGCCGTTCATCCCCTTCAGCGAGTTACTTGGCTGAGCGACCCAGCCAGGCATTGGCCAGCGGCGCGGCCTCGGCCGGGGCCACCTGGGTCAGGCGCATGTGCACATTCTCCAGTTGCTGGGCGGCCACGCTCCAGTCGTGGCGCTGGCGGGCGAACTGGCGCCCGGCCGCGCTCAACTGGCTCATGCGCCAGGGCTGGTTGAGCAGCTGGGTGATCAGCAGCGCCAGTTGGTCACCGTCGTCGCTGCCCAGGTAATGCTCGCCATTGTTCGCGCTCAGGCCTGAAACGCCCTTGCCGGTGGTGATTACTGGCAGGCCGGCGGCCATCGCTTCGAGGATTTTCACCTTCGAGCCACCGGCATAGCGCAGTGGCGCGAAAAACAGCGCGGAGCGCCGCTGCAGTTCACGCAGGTCGGGTCGGTAGCCCAACCACTCGATGCGCGGGTCGTTCCAGTGCAATTTCCAGTTGGCGGGCATTGCATGCCCGGCAATTGCCAGGCGCACCGCTGGGTTGCTCATCCATACCTGCGGCATGATGTCTTCCAGCGCCCATTCGATGGCCTCCAGGTTGGCGCCATATTCGAAGTTGCCGACGAACAACAGGCGTTGGCTGTGCAGCGCAGGTTGTACCTGCTGGTAAAAATCACAATCCACACCATTGACCACCACGTTCACTGGGCGCCCGCTGATCTGGCCAATCAGTTCGGCATCGTGGGTGCTGACCGCCACCAGCTCGGTGGGCTGGCGCAGTACGCGATGTTCCCAGCGCCGATAGCGCCAGCGGTCGAAGGCGTTGAGCGGGCGTAGCCACAGCGGCAGGCGGTCGTGGCAAGCGCCGCCCATAACCGACTCCAAGGTGTGCTCGCTGAGCATGTAGGGCAGCCCTCGGGCCTGCAGGGCTTTTTCGAACGGCTGGAAGCTGTAGCTGTGCTCGATCTGGATGACGTCCCAGGGCTCGTCCAGCAACTGCTCGAAGCGGTGCCGCAGGCAAGAGGAAAGGCCATTGATGATGGCTCGCATGGGGTAGTCGATGATGGGTGAAGCCAGCAGGTTCAGCGGGCTGTGCAGCGGGCGGCGGGGCAAAACGATCAGGCGTTCGAGCAGTGGTTCCAGGGCATCACGAGCGCCATCGCTGAGGGGGATTTTCGACTGCACCAGCAGGGTGATCCGGTGGCCGCGTTGAGCCAGTGCGCGCAGCAAGTGGTATTGCCGGGTCTTGCAGCCGCTGGTGGTCGGCCAGGGCAAGTAAGGCAGTGTCCAGAGAATGCGCATTACCCGGAATCCTCGTGAAAGGTTGCAGATAGCAAAACGCGCCCATTGGCAGCAGTGGGGGAGCCACTGCCGGGCGCGTCCATGGCAAAAGGTGTATCTGCTGAGCATAGCCGGGCATTCCCAGGCGTGGGAAAAATGACCGGCCTGCACGATTCTTTGCCAGGGTATGCAACGATCCGGGCGTGCCAGTGGTCGAGATCTGGGTTGGCCCATTTTACGGAGACGCGCACATGCAAGGGCGCAAGGCAATGCTGGTGCTGCACGGCAAGCAGGCGATGAACGAAGAGGTCCGCAGCGCCGTGCGCGAGCTGCGCGATAGTGGCTGGGTGCTGGATGTACGAGTCACTTGGGAAGCGGGCGACGCCCAGCGGTTGGTCGCTGAAGCACTGGCTGCGGGTTACAGCCATATCGTCGCCGGTGGCGGTGATGGCACATTACGCGATGTGGCCGAGGCCATGGGGTTGGCCGCCACCAGCGCCAGCCTGGCCTTGTTGCCATTGGGTACGGCCAACGATTTTGCCAAGGCCGCTGGCATCCCCCAGGTGCCAGCCTCGGCGCTGGCTTTGTTGAATGTCGCGCCACAACCCATAGACCTGGGGCAGGCTGGTGACCAGCTGTTCCTCAACATGGCCACTGGCGGCTTTGGCAGCCAGGTCACCGCCAATACCTCGGAAGACCTCAAGAAGGTGTTGGGCGCTGCCGCCTACCTGTTCACCGGGTTGTCGCGCTTCAGTGAGCTGCAGGCGGCTTCGGTGGAGTTGCAGGGCCCGGACTTCCACTGGCAAGGGGACTTATTGGCGCTGGGTATCGGCAATGGCCGTCAGGCGGGGGGCGGGCAGGTGCTATGCCCTGAGGCCATCATCAACGACGGTCTGCTTGATATCGCCATCCTGCCTGCGCCACAGGAAGTGGTAGGGGCGCTACGTGACTTGTTGGCCGGTGACGGCCTGTTCATTCGGGCCAGGTTGCCGTGGGTCGAGATCAAGAGCGCGCAAGGGCTGGACATCAACCTCGATGGCGAGCCCTTGCAGGCTGCCAACCTGCGCTTTCAGGCCAGGCCTGCGGCGTTGCGCCTGCACCTGCCGGCCGGGTCGCCATTGCTCAGTCGTCCAGGCTGATGATTTTCTCGCGCACGGCGAACAGCACCAGGCCCGCTACGTCGTGAATTTGCAGGCGCTTCATGATTTGCGAACGGTGGGTTTCAATGGTCTTGATCGACAGGCCCAGGCCTGTAGCAATTTCCCGGGTGGACTTGCCGCGCACGATCAGGCGCAGAATCTCCAGTTGCCGTGCCGTCAGGTTGTGCCGCTCGCCAGCGCTTTGCTTGCCTTGCTTGGTGTGGCGCAGCGCCTGGTTGATGACGGTGTGGGCAATGGCCGGGCTGAGGTAACGCTCGCCGTTGCGCACGGCGCTCAGGGCCTGTTCCAGCTCGGTGGCGCTGGTGTCCTTGAGCAGATAGCCGTGGGCGCCGCTTTCCAGGGCCCGCATGATCAGGTCCGGGTCGGTGTGCATCGACAGGATCAGCACCTTGCACGTGCTGCCGCTGGCCCGCAGCTGGGTGAGAGCGTCCAGGCCGCTGGTCGAACGCATCGAGATGTCCAGCAGGACGATGTCTGGGGCCAGTGTGCGAACCTGTTCGAGCAACTGGCTGCCATCATCGGCTTCGCCGATCACATCATAGCCGGGGATATCGCAGACCAACGCACGTACCCCGGCGCGGATCAATGAGTGGTCGTCTACCAGCAGCAGCCTACAGGTCATGGGCGGGCGTACTCCTGGCGCGCTGCTGGGTGCGCGGAGGCCACGGGAACATCGCCTCGATCTGCGTGCCCAGGCCAAGTTGGCTGGTAATGTCGAGCCTACCCTGCAGCGCGGTTACCCGCTCCTGCATGCCGGCCAGGCCGCGCTGGCCGGCCTCGGCCGGGTGGCGGGCGGGTACGAAACCACAGCCATCGTCGTGGATCGACAAAGTAAGCCCCTCTGGAGTGCGCTGCAGGCGAATGACCAGGTTGTGCGCCTGGGCGTGACGCAGCATGTTGGTCACCGCCTCCTGGGTGATACGGAACACTGCCATGGCTACCGTCTCGTCGATGCCGCCCAGTCGCTGGTTGCACGCCAGGCTCCAGTGCACCCCGCTGCTGGCCAAGGTACGTACCAGGTGCGCACGCAGGCTGGCTTCCAGGCCCAGGCTGGCCAACTGCCGCGGGTTGAGCAGGGCAGATACATCCCGGACGTTGCCCAAGGTGTCATCCAGCGTGCTGCGCAGGGCGTCGCAGTGGTTCTGCAACTCGTCGGGCATGCGCCGCTGCAACCACTGCAATTGCAGCTTGGCGGCGGTGAGCAGTTGGCCGATGTCGTCGTGCAGTTCCCGGCCCAGGTGCTGACGCTCATCTTCCTGCACCTTGAGCATGCGCTCGGCCAGCTCGGCCGGACGCAGGCTGATCGACCTGGCGCCCAGGCCCAGTTGCACAGCGGCGCCCAGCGTGGCGACCAGCTGCAGCATCAGCAGGCTGGGCGGGATTGCCTGATGGGTCAGGTACAGCGCCAGGTTGGCAAGCAGCGAGGCCACGCACAGCCCGACCGTCGTCCAACGCAGCAGGGCAGCGCGGGGGCAGCAACGCAGAGAAGTCTTCAAGCGTGGGAACATAGATAGGGAAGCCACTGAAGTCTTGCTGATGGAGGCCTTGCACAATGCTGGTCAGAGGCTTTGGCGCAGTACTTTCGATATTTTTTTAAACACGTGATCTTGCAACCTTGCTTCCGGTAGCAAGCGTTTGTGGGGGCGCATATTACCACTTCGCATTGCATCGGTCGCGGCTGGGTAACGCTTTGAAACGCCTGCTGGTCGGGCAGTTTCGGGTAGCAAAGTGCCACCCTTTAGTCACTCACTGTGCACTTGTGCTGCAACTAGCGCGGTCAAGTTTCAACGTGACACTGAAAAACTTGAAGCACTTTTCAAGTTCGACCATGGTGGTACTTGAACAAGCAGCCTTAGTTGCACTTCATGCAAAGTCAATACGTGGAGGTAGAGCGGCTGGGGTGCGTGCCGGCTGCCATGTGGCTGTGCGGGTGAATGCACTCGCTGCCTTGCTCATTGCAAAATGCGCAGGCTGGCGCAAAGGGCTGTTGCACGACCTTGGCCAACTCGCCCAGTAGCACCAGCTGCTCGCCGATGTCCAGGTTCAACCGCCCGGTCCGGGTATCTACCAGCTCCAGCTGCCAGGCCAGCAGGGTCAGGCAGGCCCCTATCGCAGGTAGGGCGGCACGTTGCAGGCAAGCACCGTGGCAGGCCGGGGCGAGCAACTGTTGCAGGGCAGTGGTGTAGTGGGCGACTTCACGCAGGCCCAGGCGTGTGGCCTGTCGGGCGAGGCTGTCGAGGGCGTTTTCCAGGCAGCGACAGGCGTCCAGGTCATTGTCGATCAGCTCCAGATGCTGCAGGCACTCCTGGGCCTGGGTCAGCAGCACTTGGGCATCCAGCAGGAAGCCCTGCAGGGCGTCATCGAACGATAAGGCAGTGTCCATCATCAGGTCCCCGCGCGTGGATGAGGCGCGGGGGGCGGGCACGCCAAAACGATAGCTAGCAAAAGCCTGACTCCATTCATGCAATGAGAATGGCGTCACATTAATGGCTAAAGGATATCGCGAACATCAGGTTGCACCCGATTGCTGCTAAGGGTTTCCCTGATGCGAGGCTAGGGTGGGGAACTTTTGCCGAAGCCTTGATTTGCGCTGGATGCCCGCAGTAAAGCATGATGGCATGGTGATATCAATTGCCTTCGCAGCATTTTCCCGCAGGGGTCAAGGTGTGTGTGGAGCCGCCGATACAGGGTAGATGATTTCACTTTTTTCGACTTGAGCCTGGGGGCTTTCCAATGGCTGGCATTCTCGACACGGTAGACCAACGCACGCAATTGGTGGGTGAGAACCGCCTGGAAATTCTGATGTTTCGCCTGGCCGGTCGCCAGTTGTTCGCGATCAACGTGTTCAAGGTGCAGGAAGTGCTGCAACTGCCCAAGCTCACACTGATGCCCCAGCGCCATGCCTTCGTCTGCGGTGTGGTGAACCTGCGCGGGCAAACCCTGCCGGTGATCGACCTGTCCCAGGCGATTGGCATGCGCCCGCTGCAACCGGGGCCGGACAGCACGATCATCGTCACCGAATACAACCGCTCGGTGCAGGCTTTCCTGGTGGGCGGTGTCGACCGCATCGTCAACATGAACTGGGAGTCGATCATGCCGCCGCCGACTAGCGCCGGCCGCCAGCATTATCTGACCGCCATCACCAAGGTCGACGAAAAACTGGTCGAAGTGATCGACGTGGAGAAGGTGCTGGCTGAAATCGTGCCATACAACGCTCGGGTCTCTGGCGATAAACTCGCCGACCCGGTGCTGGCCCGGGCCCGTGGCCGCGAGGTGTTGCTGGTGGATGACTCCAGTGTGGCCCTGGCGCAGTTGCGCGATACCTTGTCCCAGTTGGGCATGAAGCTGCACGTGGCCAGTGATGGTCTGAAGGCGCTGCGCATGCTCAAGGGCTGGGCGGATGCTGGCGAGGACGTGTGCGAGAAGCTGCTGATGGTGTTTACCGATGCCGAAATGCCGGAAATGGATGGCTACCGGCTAACCACCGAGATCCGCAGCGATGCGCGCCTGCGGCCCCTTTATGTGGTGCTGCATACCTCGCTGTCGGGCAGCTTCAACGAATCCATGGTGAAGAAGGTGGGCTGCGACAACTTCCTTTCCAAGTTCCAGCCTGATCGCTTGGTCGACGTGGTCAAGCAACGCCTGTTGCTGGATAGCGCCACTGCGTGAACGTTGAGCCGGCCAAGTATAAGCTTGGCTTTTGGCATGACGCGAGGCAGCAGGGATGTTTCTAAGTGAGTTGTATCGATACCCGGTGAAGTCGGGGCGGGCGCAAAGCCTGCAGACCGCAGCCGTGGGGTTGCTGGGCGTGCAAGGCGACCGCCGCTGGATGGTGGTCGAGGAGGAAAACGGACGCTTCCTGACCCAGCGTGCCTGGCCACAACTTGGCCAGATCGACGCGCGCGAAGACGACAGCGGTCAGTTGCTGCTACAGGCCCCTGGGCAGGATCTGTTGCAGGTGCCTGTGCCGCCTGCGGATGACGCCCTGCGCGGCGTGACCATCTGGCGCGATACCCTGCGTGTGCCGGACGCCGGCGATGCCGCGGCGGCCTGGCTGAGCGAGTTGCTGGGTAAAGCCGTACGCCTGGTGCATTGCCCGGAGCCGCGTGCGCGTTACCTGCCCAATGGTTATGGCTTCAACAGTGATCGGGCGGCGTTTCCGGATGGCTTCCCGTTGCTGTTGATTGGTCAGGGCTCGCTGGACGAGCTCAACCGGCGCATCGGCCGGCCCATGGAGATGCTGCGCTTTCGCCCCAACCTGGTGGTGCAGGGGGCAGCGCCGTTTGCCGAGGATGGTTGGAAGCGAATTCGTATAGGCAGCCTGGAATTTCGCGTGCTCAAGCCCAGTGTGCGGTGCATTTTCACCACCATCGATCCGGCTACCGGGGAGCGCAGTGCCGACCGTGAGCCGATGGCGACGCTCAAAACCTTTCGCGAGAAGGAGGGGGATGTGCTGTTCGGGCAAAACCTGGCGGTGGATGGCAGTGGGCGGTTAGAGGTAGGGATGCAGGTAGAGGTTCTGGAATAGCCGTGTTGCCAGCGCCAGCACTGGCCCTAGTAGGCGCGACACCAGGCCGCTCCTGCAAGGGCTGTACAGGCTCTGCAACCCTTACATGTCGTCGAAATACCGC
This sequence comes from Pseudomonas sp. LFS074, assembly GCF_047978165.1. NCBI lineage: Bacteria > Pseudomonadati > Pseudomonadota > Gammaproteobacteria > Pseudomonadales > Pseudomonadaceae > Pseudomonas > Pseudomonas sp. LFS074. Next base: position 1,848,386 of record NZ_JBFPFV010000001.1, read on the forward strand.
TCATGCCAATCCACCAGCGGCTGTGGCGAATTCAGCTTCTGCCCGTAGATCACCGAATACGACAGCACGTTCTGCACATACTGGCGTGTTTCGTCGAACGGGATCGACTCCACCCATACATCGAAACTCAGGTGCTTGGCGCCTTTGAGCCACTGACGCACGCGCCCGGGGCCGGCGTTGTAGGCCGCCGAAGCCAGCACTCGATTGCCGTTGAATTGGCTGTGTACCTGGCTCAGGTAGGCCGCACCCAGCTGGATGTTCTTGTCTGGGTTCAGCACTTGCGCGGGTGATGCCAGCGGGATGCTGAACTTGCGCGCGGTCTCTTTGGCGGTGGCCGGCATCAGTTGCATCAGGCCGCTGGCGCCCACCGGTGAGCGTGCGTCTTCCATGAAGGCGCTTTCCTGGCGGGTGATGGCGAATACCCAGCTCGAATGCAGGCCGCGAACTTTGGCCTCGCGTACCAGGGTGTCGCGGTGGGCCATCGGGAAGCGGATGTCCAGGTCGTCCCAGTACTGCGCCTGACTGATGGTACGGATAGCCGGGAAATACCAGCGCAGCTCATAGCCCAGGCGTGCCTGGGCAACCATTTCGTCGCGGGTGAAGTGACGGCTGACGTGGTACCACTCGCGGCGGCCTTCGACGATCTGGCCACGGGCGTGGAATTCCAGTGCGCGTTGAATGCCGGGCGTATTGCGCACCTTTTTGACCAGTTGCGGGCTCAGCGGCAGTGGCTTGTTGTTCAGTTGGTAAGGCGTCTGTGCCCGGTCGGCGGCCAGGAAACCATAGAAGTCGCGTTCACGCGCCACGGTCTTGTACAGCAGTGGAATCTGCGGGTTGTTTGGCTGTGCCAGCTCCAGGCTGCGAGCCTGCCAGTACTTCCAGCGGCTGCTGCTGGCCAGGTCCTGGGGCAGGCGTTTGGTCAACTCGTAGGCGTCTTCCCAGCGGCCCAGGCGCAGCAGCAGGCGCAGGCGCCATTCGCTGACGGTGTTGTCGCGCAGCTCGGGGTCGTAGCGGGTCATGAGGTCGAGCGCGCGCGGGTCGTAACGACGCGCCAGGGTCAGGCCGATTTCGCGGGCGATGGCCACCTTTTCGTCGCGGGAGAAGTGCATGCGCTGGGCGTAGTCGTCGAGTAGCGCCATGGCTCGCTCCGGGTCCTGCCGGGCCAGGCGACGAAGGCCGAGGCTGACCACGTCGGACATCGCTTCGTTGACCGGGGTGAAGCGTGACGGCTGGTTGAGCAGCTCGGGCTTCTGCGCCACGTCGACCAGCAGGCTCCCCTGCGGGCCGAGGGTAGTCAGGGTTTTGACCAGGTTGTTAGCCAGGCCATAGTTGCGTGCTTGGGCCGCCAGTTTGGTGCGTTCCCAGCGCTTGGCCTCGGTCAGCTGGCCTTCGGCTGCCCACATGCCGAACAGTGTGTCGCAGGCAGCGGGTTGCGACTTGCCGACGTTCCACAGCTTATCGGCGGTGGCGTAGCCTTCGGCGCGCAGGCCGTGGCTGAGCTGGTACTGGCCGTTGAGGCAGTCCAGTTCGGTGAAGTTGAGCTTGGGGTCGTAGTACTTGACGAAGGTGTCCCACTCGCCGCGCTCGGCCAGCCAGCGCAACCAACGCAGCTTCATCCAGTTGGCCTGGGGCAGGTCGCCATGCTTGGCGAGAAAACCTTCGATCTCCTGGTTGCTGGCGCTTTTCAGGCGGGCGGTGAGCTCGTCGTAGGCCAGGTAGGGCGTCAGCGGGTAGTCGCTCAGGGCCTGGGCATAGCGCAGGTATGGGCCTTTGTCGCCTTTGGCCAGCGCACGCTTGGCCTCGTCATAATACTGGCGTTGCAGGGTCAGGTCGGTGGCCTGCGCCGCGCAGGTGGCGGCGGTAAGCAGCAGGCAGGATGCAATATGTAACAGGCGGCTGCGCATGATACGTCCGGGCAGTTGAACCATGGGGAAGTGACGGCGGAGCCAGCACTGTTGAAAGCTATTGCCTTAGCTTAGCCGTTTGCCGGCGGCGGGTGAAAGCACTGTGCTTGTATCGGGATATTAAGTACGACCAGATGTCACCTGTCGCTCGCCGGTGGGGCTGGCGGGTGCCGTCGAGGCCCAAGTCAGGTAGAATGCGCGCCCGATTTATGGAGACCAACATGACCCTGCTCAAATTCAGCGATGTGTCCCTCGCATTCGGCGCCATGCCGCTGCTGGACAAAGTGTCCTGGCAGATCGCTCGTGGCGAGCGGGTGTGCATCATCGGCCGCAACGGCACCGGCAAGTCGAGCATGCTGCGCCTGGTCAAGGGCGAGCAGAAGGGCGATGACGGTGAAATCTGGCGTGCCCCTGGCCTGAAGATCGGCGAGCTGCCTCAGGAGCTGCCGGTGGCCGACGAGCGCACGGTGTTCGACGTGGTTGCCGCTGGCCTGGACGGTGTGGGCGAGTTGCTGGCGCAGTTCCATCACCTGAGCATGAACATCCAGGGCGACGAAGACCTGGAAAAACTCATGCACGTTCAGCACGAGCTGGAAGCCCGTGACGGCTGGCGCCTGCAGCAGGTGGTGGAAAGCACCCTGAGCCGCTTGCAGCTGCCGGCCGACAAGACCCTGGCCGAGTTGTCCGGTGGCTGGCGCCGCCGTGTGCTGCTGGCTCAGGCTCTGGTGTCCGAGCCCGACCTGCTGCTGCTCGATGAGCCAACCAACCACCTGGATATCGGCGCCATCGCCTGGCTTGAAGAGGCCCTGCGCGGCTTCAACGGCGCGGTGCTGTTCATTACCCACGACCGTTCCTTCCTGCAGAACCTGGCCACCCGTATCCTTGAGCTGGATCGCGGCGGCCTGATCGACTGGAACGGCGACTACGCCAGCTTCCTGGTGCACAAGGAGGCCGCATTGGCCGCCGAAGAAACCGCCAACGCGCTGTTCGACAAGCGCCTGGCCCAGGAAGAAGTGTGGATTCGCCAGGGTATCAAGGCCCGGCGTACCCGTAACGAAGGCCGCGTGCGTGCACTGAAGGCGTTGCGTGTGGAGCGTGGCGAGCGCCGTGAGCGCCAGGGCAAGGCCAACATCCAGATCGAAGCAGCGGACAAATCCGGCAAGCAGGTGATGGTGCTGGAAAATGTCAGCTTCCATCACAAGGACGGTCCCCTGCTGGTCAAGGATTTCTCCATGGTCCTGCAACGCCAGGATCGTATCGGTCTACTGGGCGCGAATGGTACCGGCAAGACCACGTTGCTCAAGATGATGCTGGGCGACCTTGAGCCCACCGCGGGCAAAGTGGAGCGCGGTACCAAGCTTGAGGTGGCCTATTTCGACCAGATGCGCCACCAGCTCGACCTGGAAAAGACCGTGATCGACAACCTGGCCGAAGGCCGCGATTTCATCGAGATCGATGGTCAGAACCGCCACGTGCTGAGCTACCTTGGCGATTTCCTGTTCAGCCCCCAGCGTGCGCGCACGCCGGTCAAGGCGCTGTCGGGTGGTGAGCGTGCGCGGCTGCTGCTGGCCAAGCTGTTCAGCAAGCCGGCCAACCTGCTGGTACTCGACGAACCGACCAACGATCTGGATGTGGAAACCCTCGAGCTGCTCGAAGAGGTGCTGTCCAACTACAAGGGCACCGTGCTGATGGTCAGCCACGACCGGGCCTTCCTCGACAACGTCGTCACCAGCACCCTGGTGTTCGAAGGCGAGGGCAAGGTGCGTGAGTATGTGGGTGGTTACGAGGACTGGATTCGTCAGGGCGGCTCGCCGAAACTGCTGGGCGTGACCGAGAGCAAAGGTGGCAAGTCCGCACTCAACAGCGCGGTTGTGGAGAAGGTCGAGGCCAAGCCCGCGCCCGTTGCGGCACCAGTGGTGGAAGAGGCTTCGAAAAAGAAACTCAGCTACAAGCTGCAGCGTGAGCTGGAGATGCTGCCAGGGCAGATCGACGAAGTTGAACAGCGCATGGCTGAGGCTCAGGAAGAAGTGAATGCGGCGGGCTTCTACCAGCGGCCGATCGCGGAAACCTCGGCAGTGCTGGCCAACATCGAGAAGCTGCAAGGTGAGCTGGATGCGTTGGTAGAGCGCTGGGCTGAGCTGGAAGGCTGATCGGCGTCAGCCAGATCTGGCCTCCTTGCGGGCAAGCCCGCGAAGAGGCCAGATCTGGTTAAGTCATTCTTTCTTCAGCAGGCGTACCGCCAGCACATCACACGGCGCGCCATGCAGCACGTCATTGGCCGTGGAGCCCAGCAGCAGCGCCAGACCATGACGGCCATGGCTGCCGACCACGATCAGGTCGCAGTTCTGGTCCTTGGCCAGCTGGTGGATTTCCTGGCGCGGTTGGCCGTAGGTCAAGTGGGAGTCGCCGCGCTTGATGTCCGGGTATTTATTGAACAGGCGGTCCATGCGCTCTTTGGCCTGGTCGAACTGCTGCTGTTGCAGTTGCGACAGGTCCATCGGCACGTCACCGCCAAATGCCATGGCCATCGGCTCGACGATGTGCACCAGCGAAACCTTGGCGTTCGAAGGCGCGGCCAGCGCCATGGCGCGCTTGATCACCGGGTCGCATTCTTCGGTCAGGTCGACGGCAACCAGAAGATGTTCGTAGGACATGAGCGGTACTCCTGACAATCGCGATAGAAGAAGTATGGTCGCTTTCGGGCGGGTCTACCGTGAAAAATGGCTAACCAGCTCATTTGCAACGCTTTATGGGATGTACTGATATGACGGTATTGCTGGTGGTGTCAATCCTTGCGCTGATTCTCAGCCCGCTTTCCTGGCTGCGCAGCTCGCGCAAGCAGAGCGAGCAGATGAAGCTGCGCCTGGAGGCGCGGCGCATGGGCCTGGCCATGCAACTGGCGCCGCAGCAGTGGCCGCACTGGCTGGAAAAGGAGCCGCCAAGCCCTTGCCCGCAGTACCACCGGGCCAGGCGCCGTGGGCATGAGGACAGCTTTAGCTTCTGGCAGGTCAGCCCGGGGGTGTGGTGGAACCAGTGGCGCGAACCCTGCGAAGACCCGCGCTTCATGGAGGCGTTGGCGCGCCTGCCGGCGAGCGTCTACAAGGTCGAGGCCGATGCGCGGATGATTGCCTTGTACTGGACCGAACGGGGCGATACGGCTGTATTGCAGGATGTTGCCTACGCCCTCGAAACCCTGGCCTGAGTCCTGCCTTGCTCCCGCAGGGTAGGCGTCACGCGCGATAAACCTGTTCTCAAACGACAAAGCGGCGGCTTGGCAGAACCCTGAAGGGGTGGGGTGCCAAGTCGCCGCTTTGCGTTCTGCTGCGCAGAAAAGGCCAGGCAGGCCGGGTATTCATTCAAGCAAGTGCCAGTGTAGCCGCCCGCGCTTGCCACGCAAGCCGAAAGTTGCAGCACACTGCCAGCGCGTGTGGTCAATCGCTGACATGAATGCTCGGCGATCACTGTCATCATGTTTTGTACCCATCCGATACAAAATGACTGGAAAGTCGCGTTTTCCCCGTGCTCGTGAGCATTTGACAACGCCGATCTTTTCGGAGAATGTGTGCACACCCAAATCAAACGGGCGTATGAATTGAGCGTTTGTATGTCATGACGCCAAGCCATACTTCCGACTAGCGCGCTGACGGGTGTGCCTGGGGCAGGGCAGCTAGGCCTGCTTTTGCTGCAGCGATCGGCGTGTACAGTTCAGCTTCCATATCGTGGAGATCAGTTGATGATTTACGAAGGTAAAGCCATCACGGTTAAGGCTCTTGAAAGTGGCATCGTCGAGCTCAAGTTCGACCTCAAGGGTGAGTCCGTCAACAAGTTCAACCGCCTGACCCTGAACGAGCTGCGCCAGGCCGTCGAAGCCATCCAGGCCGACGCCTCGGTCAAGGGCGTGATCGTCAGCAGTGGCAAGGACGTGTTCATCGTCGGCGCCGACATCACCGAGTTCGTCGACAACTTCAAGCTGCCCGAGGCCGAACTGGTCGCCGGCAACCTGGAAGCCAACCGCATCTTCAACGCCTTCGAAGACCTCGAAGTGCCCACCGTTGCCGCCATCAACGGCATCGCCCTGGGCGGCGGCCTGGAAATGTGCCTGGCAGCCGACTACCGGGTCATGTCCAGCAGCGCCAAGATCGGCCTGCCAGAAGTCAAGCTGGGTATCTACCCTGGCTTCGGCGGCACCGTGCGTCTGCCACGCCTGATCGGCTCGGACAACGCCATCGAGTGGATCGCCGCCGGCAAGGAAAACCGTGCCGAGGACGCCCTGAAAGTGGGGGCCGTTGACGCCGTGGTCGCCCCTGAGCTGCTGCTGGCCGGTGCTCTCGACCTGATCAAGCGCGCCATCAGTGGCGAGCTGGATTACAAGGCCAAGCGCCAGCCAAAGCTGGAGAAACTCAAGCTCAACGCCATCGAGCAGATGATGGCCTTCGAGACCGCCAAGGGCTTTGTCGCCGGCCAGGCCGGGCCGAACTACCCAGCCCCGGTCGAAGCCATCAAGTCCATTCAGAAAGCCGCCAACTTCGGTCGCGACAAAGCGCTGGAAGTCGAAGCCGCAGGCTTTGCCAAGCTGGCCAAGACTTCGGTCGCCGAGAGCCTGATCGGCCTGTTCCTCAACGACCAGGAGCTCAAGCGCAAGGCCAAGGCGCATGACGAAATCGCCCATGACGTGAAGCAGGCCGCCGTGCTCGGCGCCGGCATCATGGGTGGCGGCATTGCCTACCAGTCGGCGGTCAAGGGCACCCCGATCCTGATGAAGGACATCCGCGAGGAAGCCATCCAGCTGGGCCTGAACGAGGCCTCCAAGCTGCTCGGCAACCGCGTCGAGAAGGGCCGCCTGACCCCGGCCAAGATGGCCGAGGCACTCAACGCCATTCGCCCGACCCTGTCCTATGGCGATTTCGCCAATGTCGACATCGTCGTCGAGGCCGTGGTCGAGAACCCGAAGGTCAAGCAAGCGGTACTGGCGGAAGTGGAAGGCCAGGTGAAGGACGATGCGATCCTCGCCTCCAACACTTCGACCATTTCCATCAACCTGCTGGCCAAGGCGCTCAAGCGCCCGGAAAACTTCGTCGGCATGCACTTCTTCAACCCGGTGCACATGATGCCGCTGGTGGAAGTGATTCGTGGCGAGAAGTCCAGTGAAGTGGCGGTTGCCACCACCGTGGCCTACGCCAAGAAAATGGGCAAGAACCCGATCGTGGTCAACGACTGCCCGGGCTTTTTGGTCAACCGCGTGCTGTTCCCTTACTTCGGCGGCTTCGCCAAGCTGGTCAGTGCCGGTGTCGACTTCGTGCGCATCGACAAGGTAATGGAAAAGTTCGGCTGGCCGATGGGCCCGGCCTACCTGATGGACGTGGTCGGTATCGACACCGGCCACCATGGTCGCGACGTAATGGCCGAAGGTTTCCCGGACCGCATGAAGGACGAGCGCCGCTCGGCCGTCGATGCGCTGTACGAGGCCAACCGCCTGGGCCAGAAGAATGGTAAAGGCTTCTACGCCTACGAAACCGACAAGCGCGGCAAGCCGAAGAAGGTCTTCGACGCCACCGTGCTCGATGTGCTCAAGCCGATCGTGTTCGAGCAGCGTGAAGTCACCGACGAAGACATCATCAACTGGATGATGGTCCCGCTGTGCCTGGAGACCGTGCGCTGCCTGGAGGACGGCATCGTCGAAACCGCTGCCGAAGCCGATATGGGCCTGGTCTACGGCATTGGTTTCCCTCCCTTCCGCGGTGGTGCGCTGCGTTACATCGACTCGATCGGTGTTGCCGAATTCGTCGCCCTGGCCGATCAGTATGCCGATCTGGGGCCGCTGTACCACCCGACCGCCAAGCTGCGTGAAATGGCCAAGAACGGCCAGCGCTTCTTCAACTGAGCGGTCAACGAGCTAGAGCGAGAGATTTGATATGAGCCTGAATCCAAGAGACGTGGTGATTGTCGACTTCGGTCGCACGCCAATGGGCCGCTCCAAGGGTGGCATGCACCGTAATACCCGCGCCGAAGACATGTCGGCGCACCTGATCAGCAAGTTGCTGGAACGCAACGGCAAGGTTGACCCGAAAGAAGTCGAGGACGTGATCTGGGGCTGCGTCAACCAGACCCTGGAACAGGGCTGGAACATCGCCCGCATGGCGTCGCTGATGACCCAGATCCCGCACACCTCTGCGGCCCAGACCGTCAGCCGTCTTTGCGGTTCGTCGATGAGCGCGCTGCACACTGCCGCCCAGGCGATCATGACCGGTAACGGTGATGTGTTCGTGGTCGGTGGCGTGGAGCACATGGGGCACGTCAGCATGATGCACGGCGTCGATCCCAACCCGCACCTGTCCTTGCATGCCGCCAAGGCTTCCGGGATGATGGGCCTGACTGCAGAAATGCTCGGCAAGATGCATGGCATCACCCGTGAGCAGCAGGACCTGTTCGGCGTGCGTTCGCACCAGTTGGCCCACAAGGCCACGGTCGAAGGCAAGTTCAAGGACGAGATCATCCCGATGCAGGGCTATGACGAGAACGGCTTCCTGAAGGTGTTCGATTTCGACGAAACCATTCGCCCGGAAACCACCCTCGAAGGCCTGGCGTCGCTCAAGCCGGCGTTCAACCCGAAAGGGGGGACTGTCACGGCCGGTACCTCGTCGCAGATCACTGATGGCGCATCGTGCATGATCGTCATGTCCGGCCAGCGTGCCATGGACCTGGGGATCCAGCCATTGGCAGTGATCCGTTCGATGGCGGTGGCCGGTGTCGATCCGGCGATCATGGGCTACGGCCCGGTGCCTTCGACCCAGAAAGCCCTCAAGCGTGCCGGCCTGACCATGGCCGACATCGACTTCATCGAGCTCAACGAAGCCTTCGCTGCACAGGCCCTGCCAGTGCTGAAAGACTTGAAAGTGCTCGACAAGATGGATGAGAAGGTTAACCTGCACGGCGGCGCGATTGCCTTGGGCCACCCGTTCGGTTGCTCCGGGGCGCGGATTTCCGGCACCCTGCTCAACGTCATGAAGCAAAATGGCGGTACGCTGGGGGTGGCGACCATGTGCGTCGGCCTGGGGCAAGGTATCACCACTGTCTTCGAACGCGTCTGATCGCGTAGCAGGACAGCAGCCGGGGCCATGTGCCCCGGTTTTGTTTTTTTCAGGTTTTATTCAAGAGGGTGTGCAACATGCAGATACAACCAGGCGTATACCGGCATTACAAAGGGCCTGAGTACCGTGTCTTCAGTGTTGCGCGGCACTCCGAAAGCGAAGAGTGGATGGTGTTCTACCAATGCCTGTATGGTGATTACAGCTTCTGGGTGCGCCCCCTTTCGATGTTCCAGGAGTGCGTCGAGGTTGACGGCGAGCAGGTGCCACGCTTTGCTTTGGTCAAGGCCGAAGAAGGGCTGCCTGGGTTGCTGGGCAAGTCGCACGAGTGATCGTCCGAGCTTGACCTCACACTTTTGCCACTATATATAGCGGTGCCGCGTCTGGCACCTGACGCGTTTTTCATCTTCAGATTCAGGAATACTCCGATCCATGGGCAAATCGCTGGTCATTGTGGAATCCCCGGCCAAGGCCAAGACCATCAACAAGTACCTGGGCAACCAGTACGTGGTGAAGTCGAGTATCGGCCATATCCGAGACCTCCCCACCAGCGGTTCGGCCAGCGCGAGCAAAGAGCCGGCCGCCAAGCGTGGCAAGGCCGCGGGTGAGGCTCCGGCCCTTTCGCCGAAAGAAAAAGCTCGTCGCCAGCTGGTAGCGCGCATGGGTGTCGACCCCGACCATGGCTGGAAGGCGAAGTACGAAATCCTGCCTGGCAAGGAAAAGGTGATCGAAGAACTGCGCCGCCTGGCCAAGGATGCCGACACCATCTATCTCGCAACCGACTTGGATCGCGAGGGGGAAGCCATTGCCTGGCACCTGCGCGAGGCCATCGGCGGCGACGACACCCGCTACAAGCGCGTGGTGTTCAACGAAATTACCAAGAAGGCCATTCAGGAGGCCTTCTCGCAGCCGGGCGAGCTGGACATCGACCGGGTCAACGCCCAGCAGGCGCGGCGCTTCCTTGACCGCGTGGTCGGTTACATGGTCTCGCCACTGCTGTGGGCCAAGATTGCCCGTGGCCTGTCCGCTGGCCGTGTGCAGTCGGTAGCGGTCAAGCTGGTGGTGGAGCGCGAGCGTGAAATCCGCGCGTTCATCCCGGAAGAGTACTGGGAGATCCACGCCGACCTCGGCACCGCGAAGAACGCCAAGGTGCGTTTTGAGGTGGCGCGCGAGAAGGGCGAGGCCTTCAAGCCGCTGAACGAAGCCCAGGCCATGGCTGCGCTAGAGAAGCTGAAGGCTTCCAGCTACAGCGTGGTCAAGCGTGAAGATCGCCCGACCAGCAGCAAACCGTCGGCGCCGTTCATTACTTCGACCCTGCAGCAGGCAGCCAGTAACCGCCTGGGCTTTGGGGTAAAGAAAACCATGATGATGGCCCAGCGCTTGTACGAAGCCGGCTACATCACTTACATGCGTACCGACTCGACCAACCTGTCGGCTGATGCCCTGGACATGGCGCGCAGCTACATCGAGCGTGAATTCGGCAAGCAGTACCTGCCGGAAGCGCCGCTGGTATACGGCAGCAAGGAAGGCGCCCAGGAGGCGCACGAAGCGATTCGTCCTTCTGACGTGAATACCCACCCGACCAAGCTCAGTGGCATGGAGCGTGACGCCGAGCGCCTGTACGAGCTGATCTGGCGCCAGTTCCTGGCATGCCAGATGCCGCCTGCGCAGTACCTGTCCACCAGCGTTACCGTGGCTGCCGGTGATTTCGAGCTGCGTGCCAAGGGTCGTATCCTCAAGTTCGACGGTTACACCCGTGTGCTGCCACAGCAGAGCAAGCCGGGCGAAGACGACGTGCTGCCAGAAATGGTTCAGGGTGAAGCGCTAAAGCTGATCCAGATCGACCCGAGCCAGCACTTCACCAAGCCACCGGCGCGCTTCACCGAAGCCAGCCTGGTCAAGGAAATGGAAAAGCGCGGCATCGGCCGCCCATCGACCTACGCGGCGATCATTTCCACCATTCAGGACCGTGGCTATGTGACCCTGCACAACCGCCGCTTCTACTCCGAGAAGATGGGCGATATCGTCACCGAGCGCCTGTCGGAGAGCTTCTCCAACCTGATGGACTATGGCTTTACCGCCGACATGGAAGAGAACCTCGACGACGTGGCCCAGGGCGAGCGTGACTGGAAGAACGTGCTCGACGAGTTCTACGGCGACTTCAGCAAGAAGCTGCAGACTGCCGAGTCCAGCGAAGACGGCATGCGCGCCAACCAGCCGACCATGACCAACATTCCGTGCAAGGAATGTGGCCGGCCAATGATGATCCGCACCGCGTCCACCGGTGTGTTCCTGGGTTGCTCGGGTTACACCTTGCCGCCAAAAGAGCGCTGCAAGGCCACCGTCAACCTGGTGCCGGGCGACGAAATTGCCGCTGATGACGAGGGCGAATCGGAGTCGCGCGTGCTGCTGGGCAAGCACCGTTGCCCGATCTGCGCCACGGCGATGGACGCTTACCTGCTGGATGAGAAGCACAAGCTGCACATCTGCGGTAACAACCCCGATTGCGTTGGCTATGAGATCGAAGAGGGCAGCTACCGCATCAAGGGTTACGAAGGGCCTAGCCTGGAGTGCGACAAGTGCGGCAGCGAGATGCAATTGAAGACCGGTCGTTTCGGCAAGTTCTTCGGCTGCACCAACCCGGCATGCAAGAACACCCGTAAGCTGCTCAAGAGTGGCGAGGCGGCACCACCGAAGATGGACAAGGTGGACATGCCGGAGCTCAAGTGCGAGAAGGTCGACGACACCTATGTGCTGCGCGACGGTGCTTCGGGGTTGTTCCTGGCTGCCAGCCAGTTCCCTAAAAACCGCGAAACCCGCGCGCCGCTGGTGCTCGAGATCGTGCCGCACAAGCATGAGATCGACCCGAAGTACCACTTCCTGTGCGATGCGCCGCAGAAAGACCCAGATGGCCGCCCGGCGGTAATTCGCTACAGCCGCAAGACCAAGGAGCAGTACGTGCAGTCCGAGGTCGATGGCAAGCCGACCGGCTGGAAGGCGTTCTACGACGGTAATGCGTGGAAGGTTGAAGACAAGCGCTGATCGTTTGGCGTTGTAATTGGGGCCGCTCTTCGCGGCCCCAATCATTTATGATGCAGCTATCCGCCTTGCAGCCTCATGGGAGCACACTGAAATGGCCCAGGAACTCTATACCCGCACCAATCAGAAACTGTTTTTTGCCGGTCTCGCCCTGGAATCCATGGCCAAGGCCGAACAAAGCCAGGCCATGAATGCCCAGGGCCTGGTCCAGGCCGAGCGCGAGTCGGCGCTGTTCCATCTGTATGGTGCGCTGCTGGGGCTGTGCCATGAAATTGGTGGCTTCTACCGCTTGCCGGTGGTTGCAGGGGTCGAGCAAGCCTTGGCTGACGACGCCCTGAGCGGCATCGCCATTCCGGAAGTGGCAGAGTTGCTGGAATTGGCTCGCCAGCGTGAAACGTGGCTGGCGCAAATGCTCGGTGCTTATGCCGATTTGTTCCGACCACCGGTCGCCAGGAAAGCGCCGAAAACCGACGTTACCCAACCCCTGATTCAAGCGGTCAATCTCGATGAACCTGAGCCTGCAGCGCTGTCGCGTGCCGAGTTGGAAAGCTGGCGCAACAACCTCAAGGGCTTGGTGAGACGTTTCCGCGACGCGTTGAGTGAGTGCTGATAGCCGCAGCGGCTGGTACAATAACGGCCTTTCGCGGAGAACTGCCATCTATGTCTACGTCTTTTCTGGAAATTGTCGAGTTGCCTGATGGCCGCATCGAACTGCGTCGCGCCGAGGATGAGGGCTCTCTGGTAACCCTGGATTTCTCGGAAGACGCCAAGGTGTTCCTGCAGGGGCAGCATGTGGAAGTGGCCAAGGCCATGCTCAGTGTGGGCGTGCAGATGGCCGGTCGCCTGATGGATGGCGAGCTCGAGCGTGATGAAGGGCCGCGCGTGCTGCACTGAGGGTGCAGCGGCGTATCAAGCTTTTTGAATTACCAGGCAAAGCCTGGACATCAGCCGAGGCGGATGTTCAGGCTTTGTGCGTTTCCGGTGCTGGCTGCGCGCAGAAGTTGCTGGCGTGAGGTGGCGTTGACGTTGCCCAGCCAGCTGACCACGGTGTGACTGAGGCCAAGGCGCAAAGCTTCGCAGGCCAGTTGCAGTGGGCTTTGATTGCTGCGGGGTTGCAGCAGCAGAATACGTTCACGGTTGAGCCCGGCATCGCGTAACCAGGCCTGTGTCAGGCTCGATGGCGGAGCGATCAGGGTCAGCCAGCGGGCCTCATCTTCTTCGCTCAGCTCGCGCAGGACGGGTGCCAGCAGGCTTTGGCAGTGCTCTGGGGCACCGCGTAGCGACAATTCGCTGAAGAGGTCCGGCTGGCTGCTCTTGCGTGCCAGTTCACTGGCTTTCAGGCCAGGTAGCACGGGTTGGGCGAGGAATGCTTCGAACAGGGGCAACTGGGCTTGCTCGGGTGCGTGAATGAACTGCTGCATGACGCCTCCTGGATCAGCGGCGAATGACGCCGACGCTCAAGCCCTCGATCACCAGCTCCTGTTCTTTCAGGTCGACTTCGATGGGGGCGAATTCGGGGTTTTCGGCAAGCAGCCAGACCTTGCTGCCTTCGCGCTTGAAGCGCTTGACGGTGACTTCGTCGCCGATGCGCGCTACCACGATTTGGCCGTTACGCGCTTCGCGGCAGGTGTGTACCGCCAGCAGGTCGCCATCGAAGATGCCGACGTCCTTCATGCTCATGCCGTGTACGCGCAGCAAATAGTCGGCCTGGGGGTGGAAGAAGGCAGGGTTGATGTTGCAGGATTGCTCGATGTGCTGTTCGGCAAGAATCGGCGCGCCAGCAGCAACCCGGCCGATGATCGGCAGGCCGCTTTCTTCGGCTTTGGTTTCCAGGCCAGGAATGCGGATGCCGCGCGAGGCGCCTGGCGTCATTTCGATCGCGCCCTTGCGGGCGAGGGCCTTGAGGTGCTCCTCGGCGGCGTTGGGCGATTTGAAACCCAGCTCCTGAGCGATTTCGGCGCGGGTCGGCGGGAAGCCGTTGTCTTCCAGGCAGCGCTTGATGAACGCGAGAATTTCGGCTTGGCGTGGCGTCAGTTTCAACATGGTGAGCGCTCTGTCTTTTTGTACAGTGACTGGGATTATATACAGTACTGGATGCGCTGCAAGCCAAAAGGCGCAATAAACAGTACAGGTGGCGCTTGCAGCCGGGCGTCTGGCACTTTTAAATGGCGACCGCCCGGTCACCGAGCCTTGACAGAAGCAGGGCTGAAACGTATGTTTCAAACACTTGTTTGTCTGGCGGAGTAGTCGGAGTAGTCATGGCCCAATCGGAAACCGTTGAACGCATTCTCGATGCTGCCGAGCAGCTGTTCGCGGAAAGGGGGTTCGCCGAAACCTCGTTGCGGCTGATTACCAGCAAGGCCGGGGTCAACCTGGCGGCCGTCAACTATCACTTCGGCTCCAAGAAGGCACTGATTCAGGCGGTGTTCTCGCGCTTCCTCGGCCCGTTCTGCACCAGCCTCGAGCGTGAGCTGGAGCGGCGCCAGGCCAAGCCGGAGCACAAGCCGACCCTCGAAGAACTGCTGGAAATGCTGGTAGAGCAGGCGTTGGCCGTGCAGCCGCGCAGCAACAACGACCTGTCGATCTTCATGCGCCTGCTGGGCCTGGCGTTCAGCCAGAGCCAGGGCCACCTGCGGCGTTATCTGGAAGACATGTACGGCAAGGTGTTTCGCCGCTACATGCTGCTGGTCAACGAGGCTGCGCCACGCATTCCGCCACTGGAGCTGTTCTGGCGCGTCCACTTCATGCTTGGTGCTGCGGCCTTCAGCATGTCCGGTATCAAGGCCCTGCGGGCGATTGCCGAGACCGACTTTGGTATCAACACCTCGATCGAGCAGGTGATGCGCCTGATGGTGCCGTTCCTGGCTGCAGGCATGCGCGCCGACAGCGGTGTCACCGACGATGCCATGGCCACTGCGCAGTTGCGCCCGCGCACCAAGATCAGTAGCGCCACAGCCAAGGCCTGAAGGCTGGGCGAGGCAGGGCGCTTCGGCTAAGCTAGCGCTCATGCCCGATCTCGATCTGCTGCACATCTCCCTTGCTGATCAATGCCTGTACGGTTTTGCCCGTGGCCAGCTGCGCGTGCGTGTGCCGGTTTCCACGGCGCGCAACGGTGCCGGTGAGCGCAATGGTTCAGGCTGCACGCCGCGTGGCATGCATCAGGTGCGGGCGAAGATTGGCGCGGGGCTGCCGCTGAATGCGGTATTGGTCGGGCGGCGCTGGGCTGGAGAGGTGTGGTCGCCGGAGTTGCATGCGAAAAATCCAGATCGCGACTGGATCCTCACTCGCATCCTCTGGCTCAGCGGCTGTGAACCCGGTGTCAACCGCCTGGGCGCGGTCGATACGTTTCGCCGCTATATCTACCTGCACGGCACCCCTGACACGGAACCCATGGGCATAGCGTTGTCCCATGGCTGCATACGCCTGCGCAACACCGACTTGCTAAGCCTGTTCGAGCGGGTGCCGGCCCATTGCCCGGTACGTATCGAGCAAGCCGCCTGCCCCCAGTGGGCGTCTCTGAAGTTTTCAATGAAGGATTACCCATGACCGTCAGCCTGCAAGGCTCCCTGATGGTGGATATCGCCGGTAAATGGCTGACCGCCGAAGACCGTCACCTGTTGCGTCAGCCCGAAGTGGCTGGCCTGATCATCTTTGCCCGCAACATCGACAGCCCGCGTCAGGTGCGCGAGTTGTGCGCGTCGATCCGCGCTATTCGCCCCGAGCTGATCCTGGCGGTGGACCAGGAAGGTGGCCGCGTACAGCGCCTGCGCCAGGGCTTTGTGCGGCTGCCAGCCATGCGCGCGCTGGCCGACAATGACAATGCCGATTACCTGGCAGAGCAGTGTGGCTGGCTAATGGCGACCGAGGTATTGGCGGTTGGCCTGGACCTCAGTTTTGCCCCTGTGCTCGACCTGGATCACCAGCGTAGTGCCGTGGTTGGCAGCCGAGCTTTCGAGGGTGACCCGCTGCGTGCCACGCAACTGGCCGGGGCGTTCATTCGTGGTATGAATGCGGCCGGCATGGCGGCCTGTGGCAAGCACTTCCCTGGGCACGGCTGGGCCGAGGCGGACTCGCATGTGGCGATCCCTACCGATGAGCGCAGCCTGGAGCAACTGCGCCAGGCCGACCTGGTGCCGTTCACCCGCCTGAGCGGGCAGTTGGCGGCAGTGATGCCGGCGCATGTCATCTACCCGCAGGTCGATAACCAGCCAGCTGGCTTCTCGCGGCGTTGGCTGCAGGACATCCTGCGTGGTGAGCTGGGCTTTGACGGGGTGATTTTCAGCGATGATCTGTCGATGGCCGGTGCGCATGTGGTGGGGGACGCGGCCAGTCGTATCGAGGCGGCGTTAAGCGCCGGCTGTGACATGGGCCTGGTATGCAATGACCGGGCGGCGGCAGAGCTGGCGCTGAGTGCGGCACAGCGCATGAAGGTCAAGCCGTCGCCGCGGATTGCGCGCATGCGCGGGCAAGGGTTTGCGCGGACCGATTACCGTCAGCAGCCGCGCTGGCTGGAGGCATTGGGTGCGCTGAAGGACGCTCAGCTGGTCGATTGATCGCGCTGGCCTCTTCGCGGGCACGCTCGCGAAGAGGCCGGTACAGGCAGCAGAAGGTGCGGCCTCAACGCCCGCGCTTTCCAGGCAGCGGCGCAAACAGTGCCTCGATTTCTTCGTCGCCAAGCCGCCACTGCCCGGCTTGGCCGCCGTCCAGCAAGCTGGCCGCCAGCGCCGCCTTTTCCTGCTGCAACAGCTGAATCTTCTCTTCCACCGTCCCCCGGGTAATCAGCTTGAACACGAACACCGGCTTGTCCTGGCCAATGCGGTAGGCGCGGTCGGTGGCCTGGTTTTCGCTGGCCGGGTTCCACCAGGGGTCGAAGTGGATCACGGTGTCCGCAGCTGTCAGGTTCAAGCCCACGCCCCCCGCCTTGAGGCTGATCAGGAACACTTCGCTGTCACCCTGCTGAAACTGCCGCACGGGTGTGCGACGGTCGCGCGTGTCGCCGGTCAGCAAGCTGTAGCGGATCTTGCGCTTTTCCAGCTCCTGTTCGATCAGCGCCAGCATCGAGGTGAACTGCGAGAACAACAGCACGCGGCGGCCTTCGCTGAGCAGCTCTTCGAGCATTTCCAGCAGTGCACCCAGCTTGCCCTTGTCGGCCTGGTTGCCTTTGCTTTCCACGCCCTTGACCAGGCGCAGGTCGCAGCATACCTGGCGCAGCTTGAGCAGCGCGTCGAGGATGACGATCTGGCTGCGTGCGGCGCCATTGCGGGCAATTTCGTCGCGGACCTTCTGGTCCATGGCCACGCGCACGGCCTCGTAGGTATCGCGCTGGGCGTCGCTGAGTTCGACCCAGTGCACCATCTCGGTCTTGGCCGGCAGTTCGGTGGCCACCTGTTCCTTGGTGCGGCGCAGCAGGAACGGGCGGATGCGGCTGGCCAGGTGGGCCATGCGCTCGCTGTCGCCGTGGCGCTCGATCGGCGTGCGGTAGTCCTGGTTGAAGCGTTTGAGGTCGCCCAGCCAGCCGGGCATCAAGAAGTGGAAGATCGACCACAGCTCGCCCAGGTTGTTTTCCATCGGCGTACCGGTCAGGCACAGGCGCTGGCCGGCCTGTAGCTCGCAGACGGCGAGGGCGGCCTTGCTGGTGCTGCTCTTGATGTTCTGCGCCTCGTCCAGTACCAGGACGTGCCAGGCCTGCGTGCGCAGGTGTTCGAGGTCGCGTGGCATCAGGGCGTAGGTGGTCAGGACCAGATCGTACTCATGCAGCGTGGCAAAATGCTTGCTGCGCCCCGGCCCATGCAGTGCCAGTACGCGCAGATCGGGGGCGAAGCGCTGGGCTTCGTCGAGCCAGTTGGGTATCAGGCTGGTGGGCATGACCGCCAGTGCCGGTGTACTCAAGCGCCCGGATTCTTTCTCCAGCAGCAAGTGGGCCAAGGCCTGCAGGGTCTTGCCCAGGCCCATGTCGTCGCCCAGGATGCCACCGGTGCCCATCTCGCGAAGGGCCTGCAACCAGTTCAGGCCTTGTTGCTGGTAGGGGCGCATGCTGGCCTGCAGCCCTGTCGGTGGTTCAACCTGCAAATCACGGGCATCGCGCAGGCGCCGGCCCAGGTCGCGAACGTGCTCGCCGCCTTCCCATTGCAGGGGCAGGCCTTCGATTTCGTTCAGGCGCGCGGCGTCGGCACGTTCCATGCGCAGGGACGGGCCGGTTGTGTGTTCGTGCAGGTAGAGCTCGCCCAGGGTGGCCATGACCGCTTTGACGCGGCCATACGGGAGGGCGACGCGCAGGGCCGGGCTGTCCAGGCGACCACGGTTGAGGTCGATCAGCAGGTGCTCGTCGTCACTGCGCCGGGCCAGTTCGCTGGGGCGCAGCAGCTCTGGGCTGCTGCGTAGCAGTTGCAACACGATCGGCAGCAGGCTGTGACGCTGGCCATCGACCACAATGCCAAGCTCCAGGTCGAACCATTCATGGCCGGGCGCCTCGTCGATGCTCGCATACCAGTCGTCCACCTCCTGCAGGTTGAAGGCGAAGTCGCGCTGGACGTCTATGTTCCAACCGGCTTGGCGCAAGCGCGGCAGGCCTTCGCGGGCGAAACGCAGCCAGGCCTCGTCGTCGGGTAGCTGGAACATTTCGCCGGCGCTGTCGGGCAGCGCCTTGCTCTGCCGGGTGGCGGCCTTGAAGCCCAGGTCGCGTAACACCTTGCGCAGGGCCTGTTCGGCTTGCGGCTGGCGGCGGATGCGCTGGCTGGTGTTGCCGACCAGGCGGGTCAGCGGCTTTTCGTCGTTACCGCTGGTACGCAGGTCGTCGTAGTCGAATGCCAGCGCGGCACGGTGTTGCAGTTGTCGCTGCATACGGCCGGTCTTGGGCATGTAGGCGCTGAATTCGAGGCTGCCCAGCGTCAGTCGCCCGTTTGGCGTGATGTCTTCGATATGTTCGGTGCTCACGGCAGTGGGCGTGGGGACGTGACGGTTCAAGGCGTTCAATCGGTGACTCAAGGGGATGACCAGATGCTCCGGCACGATGGGCGCGCGCGCAAGCTGGCTGGCAATGAAGGGGTCGAGGTCGTGGCGCAGTTTGCCGGTCAAATGCCGCTGTCGGTCGACATAGTGCATGGGCTCGATGGGCACTGCCCGCAACTGCTGGTGATCATCGTGGTACCAGGCGCCACGGTAGCTGCCATTGTCCAGCCTGACCCAGCGAAACTCGGCATGCAGCTCCGGCCCAGGGGACAGTGGCGCCAAGTCGTCCTCAAATAGCAGGCGACCGGTGGCCAGGGCATAGCTGTAGAGCTCCCCGCCCTGCTTGCCTTCCAGTTGCGCCATGGGCGTAGTGGTTTCGCTGCGCGAATCAATCAGGCGCAAAAGCCGCGCATCGTCTTCTGTGACGTAGCGAGGTGTGTAGTAGAGCATTTCGGGCATCGATGTGATGCGACCGATCTTCAAGGTGTCGTCTGCCTGTCGGGTGCCCTTGATCGGCTCGAGTCGCCAGACGCCGTGATCCACGTGAATGCGGTAATAGATTGCCGGGCCTTTGCGTGCTGGCCCTTGAGGCGATGCAGGTTGGGAGGGGGACTCAAGGGTTTGCACCCACAGGTTGAGGTCCGGTGGCAGCGACAGGGCGGATTGTTCATGGGGGCCTGCGGCGTCGAGGCCGTCCTGCAATTGCAGCAGCGCCGCGACGCAGTGTTTGCAGTTGAGCCCAACTGGGCAGCTGCAGCGCCCAAATACCCGCAGGTCCCCGTAGTTAACGACCAGCCGGATGTTCTGCTGGTAGGTCTCGCCTGTGGAGCCCTTGCAGATGGCTTCGATCGTTGCGCCGTGCAGCGACAGGATGCGTGCTCGCTCTTGCGCAGCATAGCTGCGGCCTCGTGCCATCGTGCCGGCTTCGATGAAGTCGACCCACCCCGGATAGGCCCTCAGCAGTTGCTGCGCATCGCCATCGCTCACATCACTGCTCCATCATCTCCGGGTCCATCACCGGCATTTTCGGCGTGCCCGGCGGTGTCACCTTCAGCAGCACCGCCAGGTGCCCACCGTCGAGGAAGGTCAGCTGGCCGCCCTTGACGTTGCTGTTGCTCTGCTTGAACTGCTCGCTTTGCAGTACGTTGCCGTTGCTGTCCAGCTGGTTGACCCAGAAGTTGGCCTCGACCGCGATGAAGCGGCCTTCAGCGACGCTGAGGTTGCCCTCGATAGGGAAGTGGCCGAACCGCTCGGCGCCTTCGCCCAGCGCGATGCGGCTGGGCTCGCTGCCTACTTGCTGTTGCCAGGCCTTGTGCAGCAGCACGGTGTAGTCGGCGGTGGCTTCCAGGCGGGTGGCTTCGTCTTCCAGCGCCAGGCGGCGTTCGGCGTCTTTTGCCAGGCGCGGGGCGCCGGCGCTCCAGTCTTCGGGGGCGAACGGGCTGGTGAAGGCGGGCACGCTGTTCTGCCGCACCAGAATCATTTCTACCTGATACAGGCCTTCGGCGAAGGCAGCTGGGGCGAACAGCGCCAGCAGCAAGGTCAGGCAACGGATGGCACGCATGGGTCTTCCTTAGGCAGGCTGTGGGGTCAGGCGCTCGAACAGCGCCTCCAGGGTATTGAAGCGTTCGTCGGGGCGTTCCATCGGCACCAGGAAACGGAACTGGGTAGCACCTTCGAACTTGTATCGTTTGGGCTGGCCCTGGATCAGCTTGATCAGGGTCAGCGGGTCGACCGGGGTTTCGGCTTCGAACTCGAGCTTGCCGCCGTTGGGGCCGGCATCGACTTTCTTGATGCCGAGCTTTTCCGCGTGCAGCTTGAGCGAGGTCAGGCGCATCAGGTTCTTGGTTGGCTCGGGCAGCAAGCCGAAGCGGTCGATCATCTCGACCTGCAGGTCCTTGAGGCCTTCCTCGTCGGCCGCCGAGGCGATGCGTTTGTACAGGATCAGCCGCGCATGCACGTCGGGCAGGTAGTCCTCGGGGATCAGCGCCGGCAAGCGCAGGTTGATCTCCGGGCCGCCGCCCAGTGGTTGTTCAAGGTTTGGCTGGGTGCCTTTACGGATTGCCTTGACCGCGCGCTCGAGCATTTCCATGTACAGGGTGAAGCCCACGGCCTGGATCTGCCCGCTCTGGCCTTCGCCCAGCAGCTCGCCGGCACCGCGGATTTCCAGGTCGTTGGTGGCCAGCACAAAGCCCGCGCCCAGGTCCTGGGTGTTGGCGATGGCTTCCAGGCGCTTTTCGGCGTCGGCACTGACCTTCTGCCGGGTCGGCGTGAGCAGGTAGGCGTAGGCCTGGTGGTGGCTACGGCCAACTCGGCCGCGCAGCTGGTGCAACTGGGCCAGGCCGAACTTGTCGGCACGTTCGATGACGATGGTGTTGGCGCTTGGCACGTCGATGCCGGTTTCGATGATGGTCGAGGCTACCAGCACGTTGAAGCGCTTGTGGTAGAAGTCGCTCATCACCTGTTCCAGCTCGCGTTCGCGCATTTGCCCATGGCCAATGCCGATGCGTGCCTCGGGCACCAGCTCGGCGAGGTCGGCGGCGCATTTTTCGATGGTTTTCACATCGTTGTGCAGGTAGTAAACCTGGCCGCCGCGCAGCAACTCACGCAGCAGCGCTTCCTTCACCGTGCTCTTGTTCTGCTCCATGACGAAGGTGCGCACGGACAGGCGGCGCGCCGGCGGCGTGGCGATGATGGACAGGTCGCGCATGCCCGCCACAGCCATGTTCAGCGTGCGCGGAATCGGCGTGGCGGTCAGGGTGAGAATGTCGACCTCGCTGCGCAGGGCCTTGAGCTGTTCCTTCTGGCGCACGCCAAAGCGGTGTTCTTCGTCGATGATGGCCAGGCCCAGGTCCTTGAAGCGCACATCGTCCTGCAGCAGCTTGTGGGTGCCGATGAGAATGTCGATCTTGCCTTCGGCAAGGTCGGCGGCAGCGGCGGCCACTTCCTTGGCCGACTTGAAGCGGCTCATCACCTCCACCGTCACCGGCCAGTCGGCGAAGCGGTCGCGGAAGCTGTTGTAGTGCTGCTGGGCCAAAAGGGTGGTGGGCACCAGTACGGCCACCTGGCGGCCGCTGTGCACGGCGATGAATGCCGCGCGCATGGCCACTTCGGTCTTGCCGAAGCCCACATCGCCGCAGACCAGGCGGTCCATCGGCTTGGGCGCCAGCATGTCGGCACGCACGGCTTCGATGGCGGCCTGTTGGTCCGGGGTTTCCTCGAACGGGAAGCCAGCGCTGAAGGTGGCGTAGTCGGCTGACGGGTCGGCAAATGCATAGCCCTTGCGTGCGGCGCGACGGGCATAGATGTCGAGCAGCTCGGCGGCCACGTCGCGCACCTGTTCGGCGGCTTTTCGCTTGGCTTTCTGCCAGGCCTCCGAGCCCAGCCGGTGCAGCGGTGCCAACGCATCGTCGCTGCCGGTGTAGCGGGCGATCAGGTGCAGGTTGGCCACTGGCACGTACAGCTTGGCGTTCTCGGCGTATTCCAAGGTGAGAAATTCGGCGGCCTGGCCGTCGATTTCCAGCGTGGCCAGGCCCAGGTAGCGACCAACGCCATGGTCGATGTGCACCACCGGTGCGCCTTCGCGCAGCTCGGTGAGGTTCTTGATGACTGCATCGTTGGCGGTTTCGCCACGTTTGTCACGGCGCCGGCGTTGCATCACCCGCTGGCCGAACAGCGGGCTTTCGGCGACCAGGGCCAGGCCTGGGTCGTCCAGCAGCAGGCCGTCGTCCAGCGGCGCGATGGTGATTGCCAGGCGCTCGCTGCCGGTAACGAAGTCGTCCCAGCCGTCGACGGTATGCGGGCGCAGCTTCAGCCGCTCGAGCAGCTCCAGCAGCACTTCACGGCGCCCCGCCGATTCGGCGGTGAACAGCACGCGGCCGGGGAACTGGTCGAGGAAGTTGGCCAGCTCGGCCAGCGGCTGGTTGGCCTTGGCTTCGATGGCCAGGTTGGGTAGCGCGCGTGCCGGAAAGCGTTCGCGACCCACACCTGGGTCGAGGTCTTCGCTGCTGACCACCACCCGAGGCCATTGTTTGAGCTGGGCGAAGCAGTCCTCCACCGGCAGGAACAGTTCGGCCGGTGGCAGCAGCGGCCGGCTGAGGTCGCCACGGCGGTCTTCATAGCGCCCACGCACGTCGTTCCAGAAGTGTTCGGCGGCCTGTTCCACGCCAGGCAGCGAGAACACCTGGGTGTCGGCCGGCAGGTAGTCGAACAGGGTCGAAGTTTCTTCGAAGAACAGCGGCAGGTAGTACTCGATGCCAGCGGGAATAATGCCGCTGGCCAGGTCCTGGAAGATCGCGCTGCGGCGGAAATCGACATCGAAGCGCTCGCGAAAGCGTGCCTTGAAGCGGGTCACTTCCTCTTTCTGCATCGGGAATTCACGCGCCGGCAGCAGGCGTACCGAATCCACCTTGTCGATCGAGCGTTGGGTCTCGGGGTCGAAGGTGCGCAGCGTCTCGATCTCGTCATCGAACAGGTCGATGCGGTAGGGCAGCTTGCTGCCCATCGGGAACAGGTCGATCAGCGCGCCGCGCACGGCGAACTCGCCATGCTCGTAGACGGTGTCGACGCAGCGATAGCCGCTGGCCTCCAGGCGCGTGCGCATCTGTTCCACATCGATGGTCTGGCCCACATCCAGCACCAGGCTGCTGCCCAGCAGGAAGCGCGTGGGTGCCAGGCGGTGCAGGGCGGTGGTGATCGGCACCACGAGGATGCCGTGGCTCAGTTCCGGCAGGCGGTACAGGCTGGCGATGCGCTGGGAAATGATGTCCTGGTGCGGCGAGAACAGGTCGTAGGGCAGGGTTTCCCAATCGGGGAACGGCAGCACCGGCAGGTCCGGGGCGAAGAAGCGCAGCTCCTGCTCCAGACGGTCGGCGGCCTGGCTGTCGGCTGTCAGCAGCAGGGTGAAGCGGCCAGCGCTGGTGGCGGCCTCGGCGATGGCAAGGCTGAGGGCGGCACCGGGCAGGTTGCCCCAGGTTTGTTTGCCGGCCGTGGCCGACATGTGCGGAAGGCGCAGAACTGACACGGGAGATTGCACTCCAAGCGTTGCGGCAAAGAGACCGATTGTACCGGTGACGGTGCCGGCTGTCAGGCTCGAAAGGGCGTGAACGCTGGCTTGCGTCACTGCGACAGGCGCTCATTGCCGGTTCTGCGTTGGGGCGTCATAATGTAGCCCCTTTTTTCTGTCCCTACATGTGGAAGGTTCCCGTGACTCAGAAGCCCGACCAGTGTCTTGGTGAGTGGATTGATCGTGAAGCTCTGGCTGAAGCGATGATCCCGCTTATCGGTCAGCTCTACCGCAACAACAACGTGGTGAGCTCGATTTATGGCCGTAGCCTGATCAACCGTTCGGTTATCTCGATCCTCAAGGCGCACCGCTTTGCGCGTCATCGTCAAACCGACGAAACCGAACTGTCCGTCCACGAGACATTCCCCCTGCTCAAAGCCATGAGCGAGCTGAAACTGGGCGCCGCTTCGGTCGACCTGGGCAAGCTGGCCAACAAGTTCAAGCAGGAAGGCAATGGCCGCACTGCCGAGCAGTTCGTCCGTGAAGAGCTGGCCGACGTGGTTGGCCAGCAGAACGCTTCGGCGCGCAAAGGCACCGACGTCGTGCTGTACGGCTTCGGCCGCATCGGCCGCCTGCTGGCGCGCATCCTGATCGAGAAGACCGGTGGCGGCGACGGCCTGCGCCTGCGTGCCATCGTCGTGCGCAAAGGCGCCGAGAACGACCTGGTCAAGCGTGCCAGCCTGCTGCGCCGTGACTCGGTGCACGGCCCGTTCGATGGCACCATCACCATCGATGAAGCCAACAACACCATCACCGCCAACGGCAACCTGATCCAGGTTATCTACGCCAAGAGCCCGAGCGAAGTCGACTACACCCAGTACGGCATCGACAACGCGCTGATCGTCGACAACACCGGCGTATGGCGTGATGCCGACGGCCTGGGCCAGCACCTGGCCTGCCCGGGCGCTGCCCGCGTGATCCTCACCGCACCTGGCAAGGGCGCGCTGAAGAACATCGTGCATGGCATCAACCACGGTGACATCGCTGCCGATGACAAGATCATCTCGGCTGCTTCGTGCACCACCAACGCCATCGTGCCGGTGCTCAAGGCCATCAACGACCAGTACGGCATCGTCAACGGCCACGTCGAAACCGTTCACTCGTTCACCAACGACCAGAACCTGATCGACAACTTCCACAAGGGCAGCCGCCGTGGCCGTGCCGCGCCGCTGAACATGGTCATCACCGAAACCGGCGCCGCCACCGCTGCTGCCAAGGCTCTGCCAGTGCTGAAGGGCAAGCTGACCGGCAATGCCATTCGCGTACCGACGCCGAACGTTTCGATGGCCATCCTGAACCTGAACCTGGAAAAGGCCACGACTCGCGACGAGATCAACGAGTACCTGCGCCAGACCGCCATGCACTCGGAACTGCACAAGCAGATCGACTACGTGGCCTCGCAGGAAGTGGTTTCGACCGACTTCGTGGGCTCGCGCCACGCCGGTGTGGTTGACGCAGAGGCGACCATCGCCAACGACAACCGCGTTGTCCTGTACGTTTGGTACGACAACGAATTCGGTTACAGCTGCCAGGTGGTTCGTGTGATGGAAGACATGGCCGGTGTGAACCCGCCAGCGTTTCCACGCTGATTCGCTTGTAAGGCAATGAAAAAACGGGAACCTTCGGGTTCCCGTTTTTTTTGCCTGGAGTAAGTTGTGTGGCGCCTGTGAGATCGGGCGCCGCCCGCGCGGCGCTCGATATGTGCCACACCACAAAACTCAAGCCAAGCACCCAGGAACCGAATTTTTGCGCACAGCCTTACTGTTCATCTTCCTGCTGGTCACCGCCTGCAACCAAGGCCCCACCCTGGAGCGCCTGGGCGGCCCGACCATGGGCAGCAGCTACAGCATCCAATACGTCCGCGAGCCCGGCGGCCCGGCGCCGGCCCAGGTGCAGGCAGCGGTCGAAGCCATCCTGAGCGACATCGACCAGCACTATTCGACCTATCGCGGTGACTCCGTCGTCAGCCTTTTCAACCAGTTACCGGCCAATCAGTGCCTGGCCCTGCCGCCCGACATGCTCGAACTGGTAGCCCTTGGCCAGCAGCTGGCCGAGCAGAGCGAAGGCGCCTTCGACCTCACCGTCGAGCCGCTACTCGACCTGTGGGGCTTTGGCCCCCAGGCCCGCCACGAGCAGGTGCCCGACCCGCAAACCCTGGCCCAGGTACGCCTGCGCGTGGGTTACCAGCACCTGCACGTCAAAGGCCAGTCTCTGTGCAAGGATGCCCCGGTACAGCTCGACTTCAACAGCATCGCCGCCGGCCACGCTGTCGACCTGATCGCCGCACGCCTTCAGGCCATGGGCGTGGCCAGCTTCGTCGCCGAGGCTACCGGCGAATTGAAGGCGGTCGGCCGCAAGCCCGATGGCAGCCCCTGGCGCATTGCCCTGGAGCTGCCCCGCGAAGACCGCCAGATCGCCCGCCAGATCATCCCGGTCAATGGCCTTTCAGTATCGACCTCGGGTGACTATCGGCACTATTTCGAGCAGAATGGCCGGCGCTATTCGCACACCTTCGATGCCCGCCTGGGGCGCCCGGTCGAGCATGACCTGGCGGCCGTTACAGTGCTGAGCGCCTCGGCGCTGCAGGCCGACGGCTATTCGACGCTGCTGTTGATCCTTGGCCCTGAGCGTGGCTGGGATTTTGCCGTGGCGCATGGCTTGGCCGCGGTATTGGTGACTCGAGCCGAGGGTGGCTTCGTCTCCCGAGCTACGCCCGCGTTCGAACGGGCGGTGAAAGGCGAGCGAAAGCACAAGCAGGGATGATTGCCGCCAGGGAATGGGTGAACCATATGTAGTGCGGGCGAAATTGGCCTACGACGCGACCAAGGGTTAATGTGCGCGGCGTTCACGCTTGATTAGACTGCACCCGAATTTTCTCATGACGCCCCGGCGGCATGATCGCGCCCCGCGAGCGACCGTGGCTTGCGGGCCAGTTCTGAAGGAGTACGCATGGCTGTCTACAACTACGACGTAGTGGTGCTGGGTTCCGGCCCGGCCGGTGAAGGCGCGGCAATGAACGCCGCCAAAGCAGGGCGCAAGGTGGCAATGGTCGATGACCGTCGCCAGGTCGGTGGCAACTGCACGCACCTGGGTACCATCCCGTCCAAGGCACTGCGTCACTCGGTGCGGCAGATCATGCAGTTCAACACCAACCCGATGTTCCGTGCTATCGGCGAGCCGCGCTGGTTCTCGTTCCCGGACGTGCTGAAAAGCGCCGAAAAGGTGATTTCCAAGCAAGTTGCATCGCGCACCGGCTACTACGCCCGTAACCGCGTCGACGTGTTCTTCGGCACCGGCAGCTTCGCCGACGAGCAAACCGTGGAAGTGGTGTGCCCGAACGGTGTGGTCGAGAAACTCAACGCCAAGCACATCATCATTGCCACCGGCTCGCGCCCCTACCGCCCGGCCGACATCGACTTCCACCACCCGCGCGTTTACGACAGCGACACCATCCTCAGCCTCAGCCACACCCCACGCAAGTTGATCGTTTACGGTGCCGGTGTGATCGGTTGTGAATACGCGTCGATCTTCAGTGGCCTGGGTGTATTGGTGGAATTGGTCGACAACCGTGGCCAGCTGCTGAGCTTCCTCGATTCGGAAATTTCCCAGGCGCTGAGCTACCACTTCAGCAACAACAACATCACCGTGCGCCACAACGAAGAGTACGAGCGCGTCGAAGGCCTGGACAACGGGGTGATCCTGCACCTGAAGTCGGGCAAGAAGATCAAGGCCGACGCCTTGCTGTGGTGCAACGGTCGTACCGGCAACACCGACAAGCTGGGCTTGGAAAACATCGGCATCAAGGTCAACAGCCGCGGCCAGATCGAGGTCGACGAGGCCTACCGAACCACCGTGCCGAACATCTACGGTGCCGGTGACGTGATTGGCTGGCCAAGCCTGGCCAGTGCCGCCCATGACCAGGGCCGCTCGGCCGCTGGCAGCATCGTCGACAATGGCAGCTGGCGCTTCGTCAACGACGTGCCGACCGGTATCTATACCATTCCGGAAATCAGCTCGATCGGCAAGAACGAGCAAGAGCTGACCCAGGCCAAGGTGCCATACGAAGTGGGCAAGGCGTTCTTCAAAGGCATGGCGCGTGCGCAGATTGCCGGCGAACCGCAGGGCATGCTGAAGATCCTGTTCCACCGCGAAACCCTGGAAATCCTCGGCGTGCACTGCTTCGGCTACCAGGCCTCGGAAATTGTCCACATCGGCCAGGCGATCATGAACCAGCCGGGTGAGCACAACAACCTGAAGTACTTCGTCAACACCACCTTCAACTACCCGACCATGGCCGAAGCCTATCGGGTAGCAGCCTACGACGGCCTGAACCGGCTTTTTTGAGCGGCTCCGACCGGTGGCC
This sequence comes from Pseudomonas sp. LFS074, assembly GCF_047978165.1. Taxonomy (NCBI): domain Bacteria; kingdom Pseudomonadati; phylum Pseudomonadota; class Gammaproteobacteria; order Pseudomonadales; family Pseudomonadaceae; genus Pseudomonas; species Pseudomonas sp. LFS074. The sequence goes on from NZ_JBFPFV010000001.1 coordinate 1,876,787, forward strand.
TGAGCCGGTCGGAGAGACCGATTTCAACCCTACCCGAGGGTGGTCTTGGCCAAACCGGGAAAGTCTGTAATCAGGCTGTCCACACCAAAGTCAGCAAGCCGGCGCATCAGTGCCGGCTCGTTGACTGTCCATACCGACACGTGCAAACCCTGGCCCTGTGCTTTGAGCAGGCGCTCGGGGGTGCACAGTGTCCAGTTCAATGCCAGCAGCTCGCAGCCATAGTTCTGTGCCACCTTCAGGGGGTCGAGCCAGGCGTATTCGGCCACCAGCCCGCGCTTCACGTCCGGCACCAGTTCCAGGGCAGCGCCCAGTACTTCACGTGAGCTGGAGGTGATGGTGACCTTGTCCAGCAGGCCATACGCCTGGGCCAGTTCGCGAATCGCCAGCACGGTGGTGGCGGCACGGGTACGCGAGGCACTTTTTACTTCCAGCTGCCAGTGATCGAACGGGCATTTTTCGAACAGTTCTTCCAGTTTCGGAATCGGGCAGGGTTGCACATGGCCCGGGCCGCCTTTGCGGGCATCGATCTTGATCAGGTCGGCGGCCGGGTGTTCGACCACTTTGCCGCGCCGCCCAGTGGTGCGCTTGAGGGTGGCGTCGTGGATGACCATTAGCTCGTTGTCGGCTGACAGGTGCAGGTCCAGCTCGCAGCGGGTCACGCCATGGGCCAGGCATTGCTGAAAGCTCTTCAGGGTATTCTCGGGCGCTTCGCCCTTGGCGCCGCGATGGCCGTAGATCAGGGTCACGTTCGTTCCTTCAAATCAGAGAGAAATGGGCTCAGGAGGCAGGGTCGTTCTGCCCCAGTTGCTGGCGCCGCTGCTGTTGCTGGCGCTGCAGGATATAACGGGCCAGCAATTGCCGTTGGGCGTCGGTCATGTCGATGAATTCGGTGCCGACCTCGAAGCCGCCCTCCGGGCGCGGGTCGCAATGGGTGACCTTGCCGCGCAGCAGCAGGCCATGGGCGCGTGGCATCAGCACCATTTTCACTTTGACCCGAGTGCCGGGGGCAATCTGCGTGGCCTGGGTGAACTCGATGCCGCCTTCGGAAATGACCACCGGCAACGGCTGGCCGACTTCACCCAGCAGGGTTTGCGCAACCACCGCGCTGAGCAGGTCGAGGCGCTTGTTCTGCGCCCGCAGGAAGGCGGCAAGGGTGCGGTCCTTGTCGCTCAGCTGGCGCAACAGGTGCTGCGACTCGAAGTCGGACAGGTGCAGCTCGCTGAGCAGGTTGAACAGCGGGGAATCATCTTGCAACACATCTGGGTCAAGGGCTTCGGCCGCGCTGAGGGGGCTTATTTGAAGTGCGATCCGATCTTCGATGCGGTAGTATTCGCGGCGATCTTCTTCGTCTAATGTCGTCATGGCGAACCCAAGGTAGCGGCGGTGGTCCGAGTGTAAAGCCGCCGTAGGCGCCTCGCCACAAGGACGTTCCCTTTCATCCGAACAAGCCCCGACATGTTCAGACCTCTTTTCGCATTCATCGGTACGCGTTATACCCGTGCCAAACGCCGTAATCACTTCGTCTCGTTCATTTCCCTGACCTCGATGATCGGCCTCGCCCTGGGCGTGGTGGTGATGATCGTGGTGCTGTCGGTGATGAACGGTTTCGACCACGAGATGCGCACCCGCGTGTTGGGCATGATCCCCCATGCCACGCTGGAGAGCGGCCAGCCCATTGCCGACTGGCCGGCCCTTGCCCAACAAGTAAAGCAGAATCCGCAGGTGGTGGCGGTTGCGCCGTTCACCCAGATGCAGGGCTTGCTGACCCATGATGGCAAGGTGCAGAAGGTGCTGCTCAACGGCATCGACCCGGCTCGCGAGCGCGAGGTGTCGATCATCGACAACTTCGTCTTGCAAGGCCGCCTGGACCAGCTGGCGCCGGGCGAGTGGGGCATCATGATCGGCGACAAGGCCGCGGCCAAGCTGGGCGTGGCCATCGGCGACAAGCTCACCTTCGTCGCCCCGGAAGTCAGCGTGACTCCCGCCGGCATGTTCCCGCGCATGAAGCGCTTCACCGTGGTGGGTACCTTCCATGTTGGCGCGGGCGAAATCGACGGCTACCTGGGCTTGACCAACATCAGCGACCTGTCCCGTCTGCACCGCTGGAAGCCCGACCAGGTACAGGGCCTGCGCCTGAAGTTCGACGACCTGTTCCAGGCGCCGCGCGTCGCCTGGAGCATTGCCCAGCAGCTGGGCGACCAGGAGTTCTACAGCCGTGACTGGACCCGTACCCACGGCAACCTGTACCAGGCGATCCGCATGGAAAAGGCCATGATCGGCCTATTGTTGCTGCTGATCGTGGCGGTGGCGGCGTTCAACATCATTTCCACCCTGGTGATGGTGGTCAACGACAAGCGCGGCGACATCGCCATCCTGCGCACCCTGGGCGCCACGCCTGGGCAGATCATGCTCATCTTCATGGTCCAGGGCACGGTGATCGGGGTGATCGGTACCCTGATCGGCGCCGTGGTCGGGATCGTCGCCGCGCTGAACGTGAGCGCGGCGATCGCCGGCATCGAGAAACTGATCGGGCACAAGTTCCTCAACGCCGACGTGTACTTCATCGATTACCTGCCGTCGCAGATCCAGGCCCAGGACGTGTACATGGTCTGCGGTGCGGCGCTGGTCCTGAGTTTCTTCGCCACCCTGTACCCGGCCTGGCGTGCGGCCCGCACCCAGCCTGCAGAGGCGCTACGTTATGAGTGAGTCGCGCATGAGTGATAAAGCCGTTCTGAGTTGCCGCAACCTGGGCAAGTCCTACGACGAGGGCCCGGAGTCGGTGCAGGTGCTGTCCGGCCTCAACCTGGAGCTGCACGCCGGTGAGCGTATCGCCATCGTCGGCAGCTCGGGCTCTGGCAAGAGCACCTTGCTCAACCTGCTGGGTGGCCTCGATCGGCCGACCCAAGGCAGCGTGTGGCTGGCGGGCGAAGAGCTGTCCGCGCTAGGCGAGCGTGCCCGTGGCCTGCTGCGCAACCGTGAGTTGGGCTTTGTCTATCAGTTTCACCACCTGCTGCCAGAGTTCACCGCCATCGAGAACGTGTGCATGCCGCTGCTGATCGGCCGCACGCCCATCCCCGAGGCCCGTGAGCGTGCCGAGGCGCTGCTCAAGCGCGTAGGCCTGGGCCACCGTTTGAACCACAAACCGGCCGAGCTGTCCGGTGGCGAGCGCCAGCGCGTGGCGATTGCCCGAGCGCTGGTCAACCGCCCTGGCCTGGTGATGCTCGACGAGCCGACCGGCAACCTCGACCACCATACCGCTCAGGGCATTCAGGAACTGATGCAGGAGCTGTCCAGCGCCTCGCGCACGGCATTCCTGGTGGTTACCCATGACCTCAACCTGGCGCGGCAGATGGACCGTGTATTGAAGCTCGACGACGGCCATCTGGTGGCGATCTGATCGACTGCTCGGGGTGGCTGGTGCCGCCCCGTTTTCCTGTTTTCATTGGGTGATTTCGTACATGTTCAGACCCTTGCCCATTTTTATCGGCGCGCGCTACACCCGAGCCAAGCGTCGCAACCACTTCATCTCGTTCATCTCGATGACGTCGATGATCGGCCTGTCGCTGGGCGTGCTGGCGATGATCGTGGTGCTGTCGGTGATGAACGGCTTTCAGCGCGAAATGAGCTCGCGCATTCTCGGGTTGGTGCCGCATGCCGCCATCCTTGGCGTGCAGCCATTGGACGATTGGCACAAGGTGGCCGACGCTGCCATGCAGAACCCGGCGGTGATGGCGGTGGCGCCGATTACCGAGATGGAAGGCATGCTGTCGTATAAAGGTGCGATGCAGCCGATTCAGGTGGGTGGTATCGACCCGGCCGAGGAGGGCAAGGTCTCGATCGTTGGCCAGCACATCGTGCAGGGCCGCTTGCAAGACCTGCAGCCAGGTGAGTTCGGTGTGGTCATCGGTGAGCTGACGGCGCGGCGTTTTCGTCTGAACACTGGCGACAAACTGACCTTGATCGTGCCGGAAATCAGCAAGGAGCCGGGTGGCATTACCCCGCGCATGCAGCGCCTGACGGTGGTCGGGATCTTCAAGGTCGGTGCCGAGCTGGATGGTTCGCAGGCCTATATCCATGTGGCTGATGCTGCCGAGATGCAACGCTGGGCGCCTGGCCAGGTGCAGGGCGTGCGCCTGAAGCTGCATGACCTGTATGCCGCGCCGCAGGTGTCCAAGGCAATTGCTGCAGGGCTCGGCGACGCCTACCGCGCCGATGACTGGTCGCACACCCAGGGCAGCCTGTTCAGCGCCATGAAAATGGAGAAGACCATGATCGGCCTGCTGCTGATGATGATCATCGCGGTGGCGGCGTTCAATATCATCGCCACCCTGGTGATGGTGGTGAACGACAAGGGGCCGGACATTGCCATCCTGCGTACCTTGGGCGCCACGCCAGCGCAGATCATGGGCACGTTCATGGTTCAGGGCAGCCTGATTGGTGTTGTCGGGACGCTGATCGGCGGCGTGCTGGGCGTGATTGCGGCGTTCAATGTCAGTCAAATCGTTGGTTGGCTGGAGCGGGTGAGCGGGCAGCACATCTTTACCTCGGATGTGTACTTCGTCAGCAGCTTGCCGTCGCAATTGCAATGGGGTGATGTGGCCATGATTTGCACGGCTGGCCTGGTGATGAGCTTCCTGGCGACCATTTACCCGGCTTACCGGGCGTCGCAGGTGCAGCCGGCGATCGGTCTGGCGGTTTGATGCTTGCCTGAAATTATGGGGCTGCAAAGCAGCCCCAATTTCACCGGCCTTCAGTGAACTCGATCACAAACCGCGTCCACCCATCCCCGCACTCTGCCCGAATGCACCCGCCATGGGCCTGCACGATCGACCGGGTAATCGCCAAGCCCAACCCCGCATGCTCACTGCTGCCTTCCCGCCGCGCCTGGTCCACTCGGTAGAAGCGGTCGAACAGTCGCGGTAACGCAGTCGGCTCGATAGCCTGCCCGGTATTGGCCACACTGATTTTCGCTCCCGGTTCCAGCGTCACCTTTATCTGCCCTCCCGCCGGGGTAAAGCGCAAGGCATTGTCCAGCAGGTTGGACAGCGCCCGGCGCAGCATATGCCGGTCGCCCTGCAGCATCGCCTCGCCTTCGCGCAGCATCCGTACGCCGCTGTCCTCGGCCAGTGGCGCGTAGTACTCCAGCAGTGCATCCACTTCGTCATGCAGCGCCAAAGGCGCTTGCCCCGGTACCAGCAGGCCGTGGTCGGCCTTGGCCAGGAACAGCATGTCGTTGATCATCTGCGCCATCCATTGCAGCTCTTCCAGGTTGCCATGCAGCGCTTCGCGGTATTCCTCGAGGCTACGTGGGCGGGTGAGGGTGACCTGGGTGTGGGTCAGCAGGTTGGAAAGCGGTGTACGCAGTTCGTGGGCGATGTCGGCTGAAAACGCTGACAGGCGTTGGAAGGCATCGTCCAGGCGCTGCAGCATCGCGTTCATCCTGCCGGCCAACTCGGCCAGCTCTTCGGGCATCTGCGCCAGCGGCAGGCGGGTGGTGAGCGAACGGGCTGACACGCTGGCGGCCACTTGGCCCATCTGCCGCAGTGGGCGCAGGCCGCTGCGGGCGGCCCAGGCGCCGAGCAGCGCAGTGGCCAGCGCCGATAGGCCGACAGTCAGCCAGATCAGCCGCTGCATGCCCTGCAGAAAATGCTGGTGGTGGGTGATGTCGAGGTACAGGGTCAGTTGCGGCGACTGCGCGGCGCCCTGCGCCAGGTGTACAGCCAGGCTGCGGTAGTCGGTGCCTTGCGCGTGCAAGGTGGCCAGCCCGGCGGGCAGCGGTGCCTGCGGTAGCCCGCTGCGGCTTTCGAACCACGTGGCGCCGTCGCTGCCGCTGATGCGCAGGGCCAGGTCGGCCTGGTGGCTCAATTCGTCGCGCAGCGCGGGCAGGCGCGCCTGCAGCTCATCCGGCGTGCTGACGCCGGCCAGTTGTGTACGGAACAGCGACAGGCGCGAGTCCAGCAGTTGTTGGTCGAGTTCGACGAAGTGCTGCTCGCTGGCCCGGCTGAAGAGCAGGCCGGCGCCCAGCGATACGGTGGCGGTGCAGGCGGCGAACAGCAGCGCCAGCCGGCTGCCCAGGGATACCCGGCGCATCATTCAGTGCGTTCTTCGAGTACGTAGCCCATGCCGCGCACTGTGTGGATCAGCTTGTTGGGGTGCGGGTCGTCGATTTTCAGGCGCAGGCGGCGGATTGCCACTTCGATCACATTGGTATCGCTGTCGAAGTTCATGTCCCACACCTGCGAGGCGATCAGCGATTTTGGCAACACCTCACCCTGGCGGCGCAGCAGCAGTTCGAGCAGGCAGAACTCCTTGGCGGTCAGGTCGATACGGGTGCCTGCGCGTTCGGCGCGGCGGCGGATCAGGTCCAGGCGCAGGTCGGCCAGGCTCAGGGTGGTGTCCTGGCTTGGGCTGGCGCCCCGGCGCAGCAGGCTGCGTACCCGGGCCAGCAGTTCGGAAAAGGCGAACGGCTTGACCAGGTAATCATCGGCGCCCAGCTCCAAGCCATGCACGCGGTCCTCGACGGCGTCGCGGGCGGTCAGGAACAGCACGGGTGTATCCAGGCCAGCCTGGCGCACGGCCTGAAGGATTTGCCAGCCGTCGCGCCCGGGCAGCATCACGTCGAGGATCAGCAGGTCGTGGTCGCCGGTCAGGGCGAGGAACTGCCCGGTCTCGCCATCGGTGGCCAACTCGGTGGCAAAGCCGGCCTCGCTCAGGCCCTGGCTCAGGTACTGGCCGGTGCGGGCCTGGTCTTCGACGATCAGCAGTTTCATGCACTGTCCATAATCTGAAGGTTGTGCCTACCCTGTGGGAGCGGGCGATGCGGTGGCTGAAATGATACGTGACGATGCGCCGGCTCGCCCAAGCTGACAAAGTTGTAATCTTCCCGTCAGGTAGCTGCCAGTCGCCCCTGACTAAGGTGGCACTCTCTCGTTGTGTATTCCCGGAGTCATCATGAAGCGCCTGTTCATTGCCGCCACCCTTGCCCTGGCCAGCCTGCCGACCTTTGCCGACGAGGCGCAAACCTTCGCCTTTGGCGAGCCGGCTGCAGCGGCCAAGGCCACCCGCACGGTCAACGTGGTGCTCAAGGACGTTGCTTTCGAGCCTAAGAGCCTGCAGGTAAAAGCCGGCGAGACCGTGCGTTTCGTGCTGGTCAACGAGGGCAAGCTGCCACACGAGTTCAACCTGGGCGACAAGGCCATGCATGCCGAACACCAGAAGGAAATGGTCGCCATGCAAGGCAAGATGTTCACCGAGGCCATGAACCACGAAGGCATGGACCACGGTCAGATGGCGAACCACGGGCAAATGATGGGTCACGGCGGTGGCCATGGCCACGGTGGTGGCAACACCGTGCTGGTAATGCCCGGCCAGCGCGCCGAGCTGACCTGGACCTTCCGTAAGTCGGCACCCATCGAGTTTGCCTGCAACGTGCCGGGGCATTACCAGGCCGGCATGGTCGGGGCATTGACCATCGAGTGACTGGCCCTGCAAGGCGGGGTGCAAAACCGGTAGACTAAGGGCAATTTCGAACCTGTAGGTCAGTTTCCATGCATCCCGCTGCCGAACACTCCCCGCTGGGCAAATCCAGCGAATACATCGCCACCTACTCCCCGGAGCAGCTGTTCCCGATCCCGCGTACTGCCAAGTGGGCCGAGCTGGGCGTCACTGCACAGACCTTGCCCTGGCAAGGCGTGGATTACTGGAACTGTTTCGAGCTGAGCTGGCTGCTGCCTTCGGGCAAGCCTGTGGTGGCGATCGGCGAGTTCGCCATCCCGGCCGATTCGCCGAACATCATCGAGTCCAAGTCGTTCAAGCTGTACCTCAACTCACTGAACCAGACAGTGTTCGCCTCGCTGGGCGAGTTGCAGGCATGCCTGGAGAAAGACCTGTCCGCCGCTGCCGGCAAGCCTGTGGGCGTGAAGGTGCGCACCTTGGCCGAAGTTGAAGCCCAGGGGGTGGTAGCGTTGCCGGGGCAGTGCATCGATGCATTGGACGTGGCCATCAGCAACTACGAGCAGCCGCAGCCAGAGCTGCTGCGCTGCAACCCGGCGCAGGTGGTGGAAGAAACCCTGCACAGCCACCTGCTCAAGTCCAATTGCCCGGTCACTGGCCAGCCGGACTGGGGCAGCGTGGTGGTCGAGTACAAGGGCAGGGCGCTGGACCACGCCAGCCTACTGACTTACCTGGTCAGCTTCCGCCAGCATGCCGACTTCCACGAACAATGCGTGGAGCGAATTTACCTGGACTTGAAGAACCTGCTGCAGCCAGAGCATTTGACGGTGTATGCGCGCTATGTGCGCCGCGGTGGGCTGGACATCAACCCGTACCGCAGTACCGGGGTAATCAAACCGGATAACAAGCGTTTGGTTCGGCAGTAAGTTCAAGGAATGCGGGGGCCGCTTTGCGGCCCCGCTACTTCAGATACCCATGCTGTGCAGCGAGTTGGCGATGCTGCGCAAGGTAGCGGTGAGGTCAGGGTGGTCGGCCTCGAAGCGCTCGATCGCCAGGTTCACCCCGTCCACCAGGTTATTGTCGGGCGTGGCTTCTTCGAGTTTCAGTTGCGCCTCGATCTGGCGCGCTTCTTCGTGCAACGCGGCCAGTTCGTCTTCCGAAAGCGGTACGTTGCGGTCCAGTTGCTCGCGCAAGCTGTTCAGGCGCTCTTGCAATTCGCGGGCAGGCATTGGCATTTCTCCATCAAGGGCTTGGCAAGCCATGGACCTCAGCGAAGCGGCAAAGGTTCTGGCCTGTCTTCAGCGTAATCCACCTGTCGCCAATTTGCATGATCCGCGTCAAAGGTGCTGTATCAGGGTTTTTCACCCTTGCGCCGGCGCTGGGCGATGTCCTGCAGGCAGGTGTCCAGCGCTTCCAGGTGGTCGATCACCGAATGCACGCCCAGGCTGAACAGCTCCAGCGTGGCCTTGCCGCGGGCCTGGTCCTGTTCCTTTGGGGTCATGCCTTGCCATTGCTCGGAGCCTCGGTCACAGAACGGGCTGCAGGCTGCCAGGCCAACCGTCCATAGCCCCGCGTTCAAGCCTGACTGCAGCAAGCGCGGGTCACCACTCACCAGCACGCAGCCGTCCAGGCGTTCGCTGTCCAGGGTCATCAGCGCCTGCCAGCAGGCGTTTGGCGCCGGCCAGCGCACGCCGTTGACCGAATGCCCTGGCAGCCAGGCGGGCAACACATGGGCCAGGCGCTTGCTTTGCGTGCTATTGAGGTCATCCAGCCAGATGCAGGGCACCTGGCGCTGGCGCAGGCTGGCGAGGGTGGCCAGAGCGCCGGGGGCGGGCGAGGGTGCGCCATTGGTGGCCTGCACCAGGCAGCCGCGCAAGCCGAACAGCACAGCAGTGAAGGCGGGTGCAGCGTCCATGGCAACTTCCCCCAAATAGTCCGCAGGCTATGCGCTGATTGTTACCGCACTGTGACATCGGTCATTGCGCAACAGTTGTTCACAAAATATTGAGCAAAAATGTGTAAAGCTGTTTATCAGCCCGCAAGCCTCTATACTGCCGCCTTGATAGCAGCGCGCCTGTCGCGCTTGCGGCCGAGAAATTCGATGGAGAAACATCTATGCGTAGGATCGGTGCCAGTGTGATCGAACGAGTCACCCAGGCCTGTGTCTGCGCCAGCATGCTGCTGGCGCCCGTGGCAGCTACCCAGGCCGCCACCGAGGAAGATCCCTGGGAAGCGGTCAACCGCCCGATCTTTCGCTTCAACGATACGGTCGACACTTATGCCCTCAAGCCATTGGCCAAGGGCTACCAGGCTGTCACCCCGCAGTTTCTTGAAGATGGCATTCACAACATCTTCCGCAACCTGGGCGACGTGACCAACCTGGCCAACAACCTGCTGCAGCTCAAGCCCCACGCGGCGGGCGTGGATACTGCGCGGTTGATCGTCAACACCACCTTTGGCCTGGGTGGCTTCTTCGATGTGGGTACCAAGATGGGCCTGCAGCGCAGCGACGAAGACTTCGGCCAGACACTGGGCTACTGGGGCGTGCCAAGCGGCCCGTACGTGGTCATTCCGCTGCTGGGCCCAAGCACCGTGCGTGACGGTGTGGCCAAGTACCCGGACACCTACACCGAACCCTACCGCTACATCGACCACGTGCCGACGCGCAACTCGATCTTCGCCCTGGACGTGATCGACACCCGCGCCAGCCTGCTCTCGGCCGAGAAGCTGATTCAGGGTGACAAGTACATCTTCATTCGCAATGCTTACCTGCAGAACCGCGAGTTCAAGGTCAAGGATGGCGAGGTCGAAGACGACTTCTAATCGGTGAGCTTGGGGCCGCTGTGCGGCTCCAGGTTCAATGCATGGCCAGAATCCGCAACCCGAACTTTTGTTGCCCGCCCGGCTGGTCGGCAATCCATACCACTTCGGTGCTGGCATGCAGCCCCTTGAGCGCCGGGTGGTCGGAGTCGATCCGTACCTCGATCCGATCCCCCACCGCAAAGCGCTGCGGCGCCTGTACCTGCATGCCGCCGCTGGACAGGTCCAGGCACACCGCCGCAATTACCAGGCCTTCGTGCAAAAGGCTGACTTCGGTATCGATACGCATGCGAATGAAGTCGCGTTTCTCGCTGTGGCTGGAGGGCGTGTGGGGCATGCTGCATCCTTCCCATCGGGTTGCGCTGGTCGACTTTCTTATAACTCCCGGTGATTTGCCCTGTAAAGAGCGACAAGGTCGACCCTTGCATGCTTGAAACCCCTGGCGGATGGGAGTACCGTCTGCGCCTTACAAGGTACCTCTGACAGTTGCCGGGCAAGTGTTCTTGTCCTACAACTCAAGTAGAGTGTGACTATAAAGAATTCCCGTAGCTGGCCGTCTGCCTTGCCGACACCGCTGCACCAACCCAAATCGGCGCCGTTCGCCCACATGCAGAAAACCAGTGCAACGCTGCTGATCATCGATGACGACGACGTGGTCCGTGCGAGCCTCGCCGCCTACCTTGAAGACAGTGGCTTCAGCGTCCTCCAGGCCGGCAATGGCCAGCAGGGGCTTCAGGTCTTCGAAGAACACCAGCCCGACCTCGTGATCTGCGATCTGCGCATGCCGCAGATGGGCGGTCTCGAGCTGATCCGCCAGGTCAGCGAGCGGGCGCCGCAGTTGCCGGTGATCGTGGTGTCCGGTGCCGGCGTCATGAGCGATGCGGTGGAAGCGTTGCGCCTGGGCGCCGCCGACTACCTGATCAAGCCGCTGGAAGACCTGGCCGTGCTCGAACATTCGGTGCGCCGTGCCCTCGACCGCTCGCGCCTGGTGCTGGAAAACCAGCGCTACCGCGACAAGCTCGAAGCGGCCAACCGTGAACTGGAGGCTAGCCTGCACCTGCTGCAGGAAGACCAGACCGCCGGTCGCCAGGTGCAGATGAACATGTTGCCGGAAAGCCCTTGGGTGGCCGGTGAATTTGCGTTCGAGCACCAAATCATTCCGTCGCTGTACCTGTCGGGTGATTTTGTCGACTACTTCCGCGTGGACGAGCGGCGCATCGCCTTCTACCTCGCCGATGTTTCCGGGCATGGCGCGTCGTCGGCCTTTGTCACGGTGCTTTTGAAATTCATGACCACGCGGCTCATGTTCGAGCTCAGGCGCAGCAAGATGCGCGAGTTCAAGCCGTCGGAAGTGCTCAGTCACATCAACCGCGGCCTGATCAATAGCAAGCTGGGCAAGCACGTAACCATGGTCGGTGGGGTGATCGACGAAGAGTCTGGTCTGTTGACCTACGCCGTCGGCGGCCACTTGCCGCTGCCCGTGCTGCATACCCCCGAGCACACTCGCTACCTGGAAGGCCGTGGCCTGCCGGTGGGGCTGTTCGATGAGGCCACCTACCAGGACTTGGTCGTGGAGCTGCCCCCGCAGTTCAGCCTCAGCCTGATGTCCGATGGCATTCTGGACCTTTTGCCGGGTGATACGCTCAAAGATAAAGAAGCCGCCTTGCCGGAAATCGTCAAGGCAGCAGGTGGCAGCCTGGATGGGCTGCGTCAACGATTTGGATTGGCTACGCTTGGGGAGATGCCGGATGATATCGCCCTATTGGTGTTGAGCAGGAACCTTCAATGAGTACCGGTAGAATCCAGTTCGCCGAGCAGAGCGGTACCTTCGTACTGAAATTCGTCGGTGAAGTGCGCCTGACCCTGTGTTCGGCGCTGGATGCGACGATCGAGAAGATTTTCACCGCGCTGAACTTCTCGGCGATTGTCATCGACCTGACCGAAACCGAAAGTATCGACAGCACCACCCTGGGCCTGCTGGCCAAGCTGTCGATTCTGTCGCGGCAAAAAGTGGGCCTGCTGCCGACCGTGGTCACCACCAACCCGGACATTTCCCGGCTGCTGCAGTCAATGGGCTTCGATCAGGTGTTCAACATCGTCGATCGACCGATACCGTGCCCCGAATGCCTGACTGACCTGCCGTCGCAGGACCAGAACGAAGATGTGGTGCGTTCCAAGGTGCTGGAGGCGCACAAGATTCTCATGGGCCTGAACGACTCCAACCGTGAAGCCTTCCATGACCTGGTCAATGCGCTGGAGCGCAGCTGATCTGTAGCCTGTCCTAGCCCTTTAGCGGGTATACGCACAAAAGGGCCGGTACAGGCTTTAGGGCCTTCTCTGGACTACTCTCGGCCGACAAACTCGGTCGCCTTACCCCCGCCTGCATCCAGCTGAAACACCCGCGCAGGCCGCCCCTGTTCATCGAAGAACACTTGCCCCAACCCTGCGCCGTTCCATAACCGCTCCCCAGCCTTGCTGTGGCTGGGCGTACGCGGCACCACTTCCATCTCGCGACGCTTGGTAAACCAGTTGAGCGGCGAGCGTGGCGCATACAGCCAGCGGTTGAGCCGATCGAGCACGTCCAGCAAGCGCCGGGGGAACTCGTTCTTGATCCCGCTGCTGGTCACCTGCCACAAATGCGGGCTGCGCTGGCGATGGCGGATCAGTACTTCATAGACGAACGAGTAATGCACATCTCCAGACAGCACCACGTAGTGCCCCGGTGTGCGCGAGTGGCGGAAGATGTTCAGGATGACCTGCGCCGCACCGCGGTGGGCCATCCAGTTCTCGGCATCCACCAGCAGCGGGTACCCCAGCCAGCTGAACACCTTCTGCACCGTTTCTATCAGCTTTACACCGAAAATTGGCGCAGGCGACACGATGATTGCTGACGGGTGGTCAAGCAGCGCTTGCTGCAGTTCGCTCAGCGCCTCCCAATCGAGCAGGCCGGATGGCTTTGCCAGGTTGCTCTCGCTACGCCAGCGACGGGTGCGGGTGTCCAGTACCAGCAGTGGTGGCTCTGTGGGCAGGCTGTACTGCCAGCCCTGAAAGCGCAGCAGCTCGCCGATCAGCTCATCCTGGTTCTGGCGGGTCAATGCCTGGCATTGCTCGATCAGTGGGTTGCACCCGTCCGGGTTGTTACCCCAGGCCTGGCAGAGCAGGTAGCCGAGCAGGGCATTGCCGATGATTCTTCGCGAGAACGGGTGGCCGTAGGCGGTTTCTTCCCATTGCGCCGAGAGGTTCCAGTCGTCGGTGATGTCATGGTCGTCAAAGATCATCAGGCAGGGCAGGTGGGCCATCACCCGCGCCACCTGGCCGAGGTTGTCGGCAAATCCCTGGACCAGCGGCAGCTCCTGTTGGTAACGGGCTTGATGCTCGTCGCTGAGCCCGCTGGGCATGCCCATGTTCACCAGCTGCCAGGGTACTGGCGACCATACCAGCAGGTACATGGCCATGACTTCGGCGAAGGTCACCAGATGGTTGTCGGCGTTGCTGGACGAGAAGATCGGCTTGCGCTTGCCGCCAAAAAAGCGTTCGCGCAGGGTGTCGTTCAGTGCTTGCGCCGGTAGCAGGTCGGCGCGGTGGTAGTAGCTGGCCGGGTGCTGGTAAAGCGCCTGGCTGTCGGCCACCACTGCGCCCTCCAGCTGCTCTTCGAACAGGCCTAGGCGCGTGATCAGGCTATGGATGGCGCGCAGCATGGGGCCGGCGACATCGTCGGCATACACCTGGTCGCCGCTCATCAGCAGCACGGCGGGGCGGTCTTCGGGCCTTGCGCAGCCCTGTAGCAGGCGGTCGGCGCAAAGCAGGCCGTCGGCCGCGGGGTGATGCGGCTTGCGGCAGGAACCGTGCAGCAAGTGGTCGAGGCGCTCGCGCAGTACCAGGTTTGGGCGCTGGGTGCCGGGGTAGAGCAGGTGCGGTGCCCAGCCTGCGATGCCCTGGCCGTTGATGATCAGGTCGTAGTCCAGCAGTTGGTTGCAGGGCAAGGGGCGGGCGAAGTGGATGTCCAGCAGATGAATGAATGCATGCTGGCCGGCCACGACCACTTGGCAATCGACCTGAGCTTCGCTGGTCGGGCAGATGAATTCGGGTTGCAGCGGTTGGGTAGCGACCAGCCAAATGGCCAGGCGCTGCGGTTCCAGGCGGCGCAGTACCGGGCCGGCGAGTACGAGGGGCAAGGAGGTAGAGGAGGTCATCGACAGCTCGGGTGGCTATACACAACTAAGGCCAGGCAAAACAAAACGGGCGGAAAATGCTGAACACTTCCCGCCCGTCGGGCAAACCAGAACTGTATCAGGCCTTTTCAGCCATCAACTTCTCCAGCTTCTCCTGGTCCCGCGCAAACTGGCGAATACCCTCGGCCAGCTTCTCGGTGCCCATGGCATCTTCATTCATTGCCCAGCGGAACTGGCTTTCGTTCAACGGCTGCTTGGCTTCACCGGCATTGCCTGGCTTCAGCACCTGCGGCAGTTCGCCCTGGTCATCGCTAAGCTGTTGCAGCAGTTCCGGGCTGATGGTCAGGCGGTCACAGCCGGCCAGTTGCTCGATCTGGCCGATATTGCGGAAGCTGGCGCCCATGACCACGGTGTTGTAGCCATTGGCCTTGTAGTAGTTGTAGATACGCGTGACCGACTGCACGCCCGGGTCCTCGGCGCCGACGTAGTCCTTGCCAGTGCTTTTTTTGTACCAGTCGTAGATACGGCCCACGAACGGCGAAATCAGAAACACGCCGGCATCGGCGCAGGCCTGGGCCTGGGCGAAGGAGAACAGCAGGGTGAGGTTGGTCTGGATGCCTTCCTTCTCCAGCTTCTCGGCGGCGCGAATGCCTTCCCAGGTGGAGGCCAGCTTGATCAGCACTCGGTCTTTTGGCACACCGGCCGCCTCGTAAAGGGCGATCAACTGGCGAGCCTTGTTCAGCAGGGCCGGCTCATCGAACGACAGGCGTGCATCAACCTCGGTGGAGATACGCCCTGGGATGACCTTGAGAATGCCCGAGCCCACGGCCACGGCAAACTTGTCGCAGGCCAGGTCGACATCACCCTTGGCGTCGGCCTTCACTTGCTTGAGCAGGTCGGCGTAGCCTGGGATGGCAGCGGCCTTTAGCAGCAAGGACGGGTTGGTGGTGGCATCGACCGGCTTCAGGCGGGTGATGGCGTCCAGGTCCCCGGTGTCGGCGACCACGGTGGTGAACTGCTTGAGTTGTTCCAGCTTGGAGGTCATGTGCGTGCTCTGTCCTGTGCATTTACTCGACATTACCCGAGCCCCGACAGCCGCTCAAGGGCCTCGGAGCCCTGCGGGCCAGCCGCGGGAGCGGGCTTGCCCGCGAAGGGCTGTACGAAGGGTGAAGTTTCGAGTCGCAAGCAAGCCTGAGGTTCCCTCGCCCTTGGGGTCACCGCCCCTGCAACAACTCCACCGCCTGATCAAACACCGCCAGCGGCTCTGCCGCCTTGTGGATGTCCGCCGACAGCAGTTGGCGGAAACGCCGCGCGCCTTTGAACCCTTGGGCCAGCCCCAGAATATGCCGGGTAACGTGGTGCATCGCGCCACCGCTTTCCATGTGCGCCACGATATAAGGCCGCAACTGCGCCAACGCCTCGCTACGGCTGACCACCGGCGCATCGCTGGCAAACAGCTGCTGGTCCACTTCGGCCAGCAGATAAGGGTTGTGATACGCCTCACGCCCTAGCATTACACCATCGAAGGTTTCAAGGTGCTTCTGGCATTCGTCCAGGGTCTTGATCCCGCCGTTGAGCACGATCTCCAGGTCCGGGAAGTCCGCCTTCAACTGCGCGGCCACGTCATAGCGCAGGGGTGGAATTTCGCGGTTTTCCTTCGGCGACAGCCCCTCCAGAATCGCGATACGCGCATGCACGGTGAAGCTCCGGCAGCCGGCCTCGCGCACCTGGCCGACGAAATCGCACAGCTCGGCGTAGCTGTCGCGGCCATTGATGCCAATGCGGTGCTTCACCGTCACCGGGGTCGACACCGCATCACGCATGGCTTTCACGCAGTCGGCCACCAACGCCGGGTGAGCCATCAGGCAGGCGCCGATCATGTTGTTCTGCACCCGGTCGCTCGGGCAGCCGACGTTCAGGTTGACCTCGTCGTAGCCAGCGTCTTCGGCCAGACGCGCGCAAGCGGCCAGGTCGGCCGGCACACTGCCGCCCAGTTGCAGGGCCAGCGGGTGCTCGGAGGCATCGTGACGCAGGAAGCGCTGGGCATCGTTGTGCAACAGGGCGCCGGTGGTGACCATTTCGGTGTAGAGCAGGGTTTGCTTGGAGAGCAGGCGCAGGAAGAACCGGCAATGGCGGTCTGTCCAGTCCATCATGGGTGCAACGCTGAAGCGGCGTGACGGCTCAGGGCGCGTGGTTTGTTGGTTTGAAGCTAATTCTAGGGCCATTCTGGTCTACGCATACTTGTGCCATTTTTCGGGTTTTTGAGGCGTTTTTGGTGTGGCAGTGGTACGGCGTACCACCGCTAGCCACGCTTGTACCACCGAAAACCATGGCAACGATCAGAGCAAGGGAAAAGGCCGATGGAACGGTCAGCTATACCGTCCAGCTCCGCCTCAAGAAAAAGGATGTCCTAGTTTACCAAGAGTCCCAGACGTTCGCCTGTAAACACGCTGCGCAGGCCCGAGCGAAGCGGCAGACGCTTCTCAAAACCCTCGATTTAGGGTGACTGACCTCCTCAGGGCGTGAAGCGGTCATTCTATGCCTTCAGGTAGTAAGCCCTGATTGAGCAGCGGATGAAGAGGGCGCGGTAGCTCCGAGGTTGGACACGCGATGCCACACACGCGTCAACGCTTATGTTAACTGTCGACCTCATACACGCTGTTAAGCACTTATCCGTCTGCATGGCATAAAGCGTCTGCGATAGCGCAGGCGCTTTTATTGGATCAACTCGAATGGCGGGGCTTAATTGCCGCCGAACACCTCAGAGACAGACGAGAGCGGATAGTGCGTTGGGTACGGGAGCGTTGCGACACCCGACTCGATCGCAGCACGTGCCACCGCATCGGATACGGCGCTGATCAGACGAGCGTCCAGCGGCTTCGGAATGATGTACTCACGACCGAACTCCAGGCCTTCGACACCGTAGGCTTCGCACACTTCCTTAGGCACTGGCAGCTTGGCCAGGTCTTTCAGGGCGATAGCAGCGGCGATCTTCATTTCTTCGTTGATGCGCTTGGCGCGAACGTCCAGGGCACCACGGAAGATGAACGGGAAGCCCAGTACGTTGTTGACCTGGTTCGGGTAGTCGGAACGACCGGTAGCCATGATCACGTCGCTGCGAGTGGCGTGCGCCAGCTCTGGCGAGATTTCCGGGTCCGGGTTCGAGCAGGCGAACACGATCGGGTTGGCCGCCATCGACTTCAGGCCTTCCGGGCTCAGCAGGTTCGGGCCGGACAGGCCTACGAACACGTCGGCACCGTCAAGGGCGTCAGCCAGGGTGCGCTTGTCGGTAGCGTGGGCGAACTGCGCCTTGTACTGGTTCAGGTCATCACGGCCAGCGTGGATCACGCCGCTGCGGTCGATCATGTAGATGTTCTCGACCTTGGCACCCATGCTCACCAGCAGCTTCATGCAAGAGATGGCTGCAGCGCCAGCCCCCAGGCAGACGATCTTGGCGTCCTCCAGCTTCTTGCCGGCGATTTCCAGGGCGTTGATCATGCCGGCGGCGGTAACGATGGCGGTACCGTGCTGGTCATCGTGGAACACCGGGATGTCGCACTGCTCGATCAAGGTGCGCTCGATTTCGAAGCACTCAGGGGCCTTGATGTCTTCAAGGTTGATGCCACCGAAGGTGATCGAAATGCGGCGAACGGTGTCGATGAACGCTTGCGGGCTTTCCGACTCGACCTCGATGTCGAACACATCGATACCGGCGAAACGCTTGAACAGAACACCCTTGCCTTCCATGACCGGCTTGGAAGCCAGTGGGCCGAGGTCACCCAGACCGAGGATGGCGGTGCCATCGGAAATCACCGCGACCAGATTGCCCTTGCCGGTGTACCTGTAGGCCAATTCAGCATCACGAGCAATTTCACGTACGGGCTCTGCAACACCTGGGCTGTAGGCCAAAGATAGGTCCCGGGCGGTGGCGGTAGGCTTCGAAAGCTCTACGCTGAGTTTTCCTGGTCGTGGCTGGGCGTGGTATTCGAGCGCGTCGTTTTTGAGACTCATTGCAGCATCCTAAAAGGGTCTGGCCCCGAGCATTCGGCTGCGCAGACTTGTTTTATTTTTATCAGGAGTTGCCGCGCAAGGACGCTACAGGTGTGCGTGGCACCCGTGTCACCCTCACGCGGCAAACGAGGTGCTTAGAAGATTCGGTCGCTTTTCGCGTAGTGTTCAACTACGTCGATCAACGCTTGGTGAACAACGCTGTGGTCTTGGGTGACCAAGGCCGTGTCCAGCTGGTTCATATACTCCAGCAGCTGGCGGTGGTTTCGTCTGGCGAAGTCAGCCTCTAGCGCTTGGTCTTCATAGATGAGCACGTATGTGCGGCAGAAACCGGCAATCAAGAACGCTGCACAGGATTGGAATGGCTCATTTTGGATGATGGCTTCGCAATGAGTATTGGCGTGCTTGAACGAATCGGTCCCTGGAAGAGCGACGGCGAATCGTTGCACCATTTCTGAAAAGTTCATGCTTGTCTAAACCTCATATCTGCACTAAGCACGGTCAGCGCGGGGAGTGAACGAAAGCCGCTGGCCACGTACCGAACTGTCTACCGCTGTCCCGTCCCACACACGCTCGCCATTTACAAAGGTGGCGACGATGCTCGACGAAAATGCGGTGTCATCGAAAGGCGTCCAGCCGCACTTGGAAAGCACCTCATCGTTGGTCACGTCGTGCGGACGATGAGGATCAACAAGAACCAGGTCAGCGGCGTAGCCTTCACGGAGGTAGCCGCGGTTGCTTACGCGGAACAGTTCAGCCGGCGCATGGCTCACGACTTCAACCAGTCTTTCGAGCGTCAGCTCTCCTTGGAACACACGCTCCAGGGCGGTTTGGAGTGCATATTGGACAAGCGGAATACCTGATGGCGCTTGGCTGTAGTTGCCTTGCTTCTCTTCAAGCAGGTGCGGCGCGTGGTCAGTCGCCAATACGTCGAGGCGGCCTTCAGCTAGCGCCCTCACGATGGCATCCCGGTCACGGGCAGTCTTGATGGCCGGGTTGCACTTGATCAAGAAACCGAGACGGTCATAGTCGTGCTCGGTGAAGTGCAGGAAATGCACACAGGTCTCAGCGGTAATGCGCTTGCTTGCGATTGGCCCTGGTTCAAACAGCTCAAGCTCTTCTGCGGTGGAGATGTGCAGCACGTGGAGCCGAGTACCGTGCTTGCGCGCCAACTCAATGGCCAGCCGAGTAGATTTGATGCATGCCTCGCGTGAACGAATCAGCGGGTGCTCTCGGGCTGGAATGTCGTCGCCGAAGCGTGCTTTGGCTTTTTCCAGTTCCGCGTTGATCATCGGGGTATCTTCACAGTGCGTGATGATCGGCACCGGGGACACACGGAAGATCTCGTTCAACACGTCTGGGTTGTCGACCAGCATGTTACCGGTCGAGGCGCCCATGAATACCTTCAGGCCGGGTGTGCTGGCCGGGTCGATGTCACGAATTGCGTCCAGGTTGTCGTTGCTTGCCCCCATGTAGAAGGCGTAGTTGACAACACTCGAGCCAGCCGCAATATCGTACTTCGCTTCCAAGGTTGCACGATCCAGCGCGGCTGGCTTGGTGTTCGGCATTTCCATGAAGCTGGTGATACCACCCGCTGCACAGGCGCGAGACTCACTGGCGATGTTAGCCTTGTGGGTCAAGCCAGGCTCCCGGAAGTGCACTTGATCATCAATCATTCCCGGTAACAACCACAGCCCAGTAGCGTCGATCAGTTCCTCTCCGGGCAGCTGTTCTAGGGCTTCGCCGATAGTATCGATGCGACCATTTCGCACTCGAAGATCACCGACCCAACGAAGTCCTTCATTGACCAGGGTTGCATTACGGATCAGCCAAGCGTTATCTCGAACGGTCATGGTTTCAGCTCCAATGTTGAGTGATACAGCACCTCTGTCGCTGCCAGGAAGTCGTCCAACCCCATCGCCTCGTGAGGGTTGTGGGACCCATGCTGGTTTCGGATGAAGATCATTGCGCTAGGGATGCCGACGTTTGCGAAAACCGCTGCGTCGTGGCCAGCACCACTAGGCGTGAGAACGCCTTTCCAACCCTTATCACGGGCTTGTCGAACGAAAACGTCCGTCCAGGGACCATGCATGGCGGCGGGGGCGGTATCGATCCGCTTGTCGAACTCGAATCGAACCTGGCGAGACGTCTCGATTGATTTGGCCTCGGCCAGCGCAGCCGAGTAAAACGCCTTGAGCGTGTCATGATGCAGGCTGCGCATTTCGAGGCTGAAGCTGACTTCGCCTGGGATACGCGAGACAGCGTGGTGGGCAGCATTTGTACCCAAGGTACCAACGGTAACCACCAGGTCGCGCTCCGCCGCGACGTATTCACTCCACAGCTCGTCAATTCGAGCAACGAGCTCACTCACGGCAAATACGGCGTCGTGGCGGTCTTCGCGCGCGACGGCCCCCGAGTGGCCGTCTTCACCTAGGCAACGGACTTGGTTATGACGGAAATTTCCGCGAATGCCGGGAACGATGCCCAGAGCTTGCCCCATACGTTCCAACGACTCGGCTTGCTCAATGTGGATTTCAAGGTAGCCGGCAAATTGCGAGCGATCGATAAGCCACTCTTGGCGACGAATTGCCTCAAGGTCTGCGCCCACCGCCTCCATGGCTTCAGCAAGCGTGCGCTTGCTAAAGCGGTTGGTAAGGCAAAGGTCCTGATCAGTCAGCCCACCAAACAGCGCTCGTGATCCGATGTACGACTTGCCGTACCAGGCGCTTTCCTCGCCTCGCAAGCCGATTACACGAATGGGTCGCGCCGTCTCTACTTTTTCCTGGTCCATTCGGCACAGGCAAAGCAGACCCGCCACAACGCCGGCCAGCCCATCGTAATTACCACCTTGCGGGACGGAATCAAGGTGCGAGCCATACCACAAAGCAGGCTCACCATTGTCGCTCTTGCGTTTGAAGATCACGTTGCCAGCGCGGTCAGGCACCACATCAAGACCATGCGTCAAAGCAAAATCGCTCAGGTAAGCGATGGTGTCGTTTTCGCCCGGGCCGTAGCTTTCACGAGTGATGCCTTCGTGGGGATCACGAGACAGTGATGCGACATCGTTGAACAGCTTTTCGGCCTGCTCACGCCATTGGGCAGTCATGGCAGGGCTCCGAAGGGTTCTGCAGGCGAGTCATCCAGAGCCCCGATCAGCGAACTAATAGAAGAAACACCTTTACGCTCACAGAAGGCCGCCAACTCACCCACCATCGTGTTCATGGTCTTGGGGTGAAGGAAGGTGGCCGTACCCACCTGAACAGCCGATGCACCGGCATAGATGAACTCCAGGGCATCATCGGCCGTGGAAATACCACCGCAACCAATGATTGGGATTTCCAGAGCCTGGGCGCACTGATAGGTCAGACGCACCATCAGCGGTCGAATAGCGGCACCTGAGATACCACCCATGAAATTCCCGAGCCTTGCACGACCACGCTCGATGTCGATGGAGAGCCCGAGCAGCGTGTTACCGACCACTACGGCATCAGCACCGGAGTCTTGCGCAGCCAGGGCAACCGGTACGACTTCACCAGCATTAGGGGTCAGTTTGACCCACAGGGGGAGGGAGGTGGCCTGCCGCATCAGTGCGACAACATTACGTGTACTTTCGGCCTGCATGCCAAACGACTGGCCGTGGGCTTCCAGGTTGGGGCAGGAAATGTTGGCTTCGATACCCGCCACACCCGGCACGTCACTCAGCCGGGCAGCCAGCTCGGCGAAGCCTTGAGCCGTTGGCGCCGAGATGCTCACGATCAGCGGTGAATCGAAATTCCGGTAGAAGGGAACGACCTTGTCGATGAACAGATCTGCACCCTTACTTGGGATACCGATCGCGTTCATCATCCCGTCCGCCAGCTCACAAACGCGTGGCATCGGGTTTCCGGTTCGCTTATCCGAAGTGATGGTCTTGGTGACCAAGGCGCCAAGCTGGTTGAAATCCAGCAGGTGGATCAGCTCCTCTGCGAAGGTACCCGAGGCTGGCATTACCGGGTTTTTCAGGCGCAGTCCGCCCACTTGTACGCTGAGATCGATCATCACACCACCTCCGCCAGGTCAAATACAGGGCCTTCAAGGCATACCCGCTTACCCACCCTGAGCCCGTCGACTTCGAATACTTCGACGCAGCACTGGCACATCCCTAGGCCACACACCATTTGCTGCTCAAGTGCCACTTGGCCTACCAGGCCAAGCTCTGCGCTGAGCTTTTTCAGCAGACGGGTCAGCCGCTTCGAGCCGCAGGTAAAGAGCGCGCTGGTCTTTTCACGAGCGATGATTTGTCTGAGCAGGTGCTCCAGTTGGTCTGGTGCACTGCTGCCGTCTTCGTCCAGGACTACCTGTACGTCGGCGCCGAGCGAGGCGAATCGCTCACGCGAAAGCAGGCTTTTTTCGCTGCGGGCACTCAGCACGGCGGTCAGTCGGATACCCAGCTGATGCGCAGCTTCCGCCAGTGGTGCGAGCGTTGCCAAGCCGACACCGCGAGCCACGATGATCATGTGATCCCAGGAAGAGTCCAGGTCAAATCCCTTACCCAGTGGGCCCAGAATCTCCAACGTTTGCGCTTCGCGGAGTGTTTCCAGGCCGTAGGTGCCTTTGCCGGTCACCTTGTACAAGAATTCGACCTGACCCTTGCTGGGGTCTGCCTTGTAGGTGCTCATTGGCCGGCGGAAGTACGGTTTGTTGTCGCCTTCGTTTGGGCACAGCAGGTTGAAGAACTGCCCCGGCAGCGACTGGCATGCAGCACCGTCGGCTTGAAGCACTAGGCGCTTGTACTCATCGTTGACCCATTCGTTGGAGATGACGACCGCCAACGTGTCGTTAGGGGGGGTGATGGCAGTGGCCTGGCAGCAACCGGAAATCACGTTCATTGTGGGTGGCCTCGCATTTGTCTAATTTTTTATACAGCATGGTCAATAGAAATTGCCGCCTCAGTGTTGAGGCGGCGGGTAACTCGGTGTTTCAGGGATTGCGTGAGTTGAATCTACCGCAGTCGATTTATTCTGTCTAATTTTTGATACGAATCAGGCGAGGCAGGCTGATAGCCGGCTTCGATGATTAAGCCGGCTGAGCCTTTTTCAGCTGTTCACTCTGACAGGCAGGAAGCAGAAAGACCGTAGCGGCCATCGCCACGACGTAAAGCGACGAGAGCAACATGATCGCGGCAGTGAAGGAGTAATGAAGTGCTACCGCCCCCACAACTAATGGACCGAACCCGCCCGCAGCACGGCCAATGTTGAACAGCACGTTCTGGGCCGTGGCGCGTATCTGCGCCGGATAGAGATCAGAGATCAACGCCCCATAACCGCCGATCATACCGTTCACAAAAATCCCCATGATCGCGCCGGCGAACAGCATGACGGTCGGGTTATCAAGGTTGGCATAAGCAATGACCATGATCGCTGCGCCTGCTTGGTAGAGCAGGAACATCTTCTTGCGGCCAAAGCGATCCGCCAGTTGGCCGAACAGCCAAATCCCGAATGCCATGCCCAGCACAGTGACTGCAGTCCAAGTACCAGATGCCATGAGCGAAAAGCCGAATTTCTTGGACAAGTAGCTGGGCATCCAGATCATCAGGCCGTAGTACCCAAAGTTCTGCACAGAAGTCAGGACCATCACCCCAACACTGGCCTTGGTGGTCTGCCGGTCTTTGAAAAGGTCAGTGAATCGCCGAGCAAACGGAACAGGATCAGCTGCAGCCTTCACGAACTCAGCCGGCTCACTCATCGTGTGACGGACAATCAAAGAAACGAAAGCAGGCAGCAAGCCGACCAGGAACATGCCACGCCAGCCGATGTAAGGCAGAAGCAATGGTGTGAGAAGAGCCGCCGCAAGAACACCGGCTTGCCATCCCATGCCCACATAAGAGGAGGCTCGGTTGCGCCGGTGTGCCGGCCAGGTCTCGGCGATCAGCGCCATGCCGATACCGAACTCACCACCCAAACCGAAACCGGCGAGGGTCCTGTAGATCAACAGATCCCAATAGCCCTGAGCGATTGCGCAGAGACCAGTGAAGATGGAGAAGGTCAGGATGCACAGGGTCAGCATTCGAACCCGGCCATAGCGATCGCTCAATTGGCCAAATATCAGCCCGCCTGCCACAGCTCCCAATAACGTCCAAGTCACCAGCGAGCCGGCCTCCGATGATGTCAGCGCAAGGCCGATCGTAATCGCAGGCAGCATAAACCCGAGAATCAGTAAGTCGAAGCCGTCCATTGCATAACCCGTCACACTGGCTATCAAAGCCTTGCGCGGTGACGCATCCTTTTTTTGAACCATGTCGGACGAAGCCATCATGCTTTACCTCTTGTTTTTGTATAGTTTTTTAGACGACCTGACAGAGGGACTCGCCAGACCCGCCACCTGCTGGCACCTCAAGGGCTGACCACAGGTTACTGCTAGCGCCGGCTTTTGTCTAAATATTTAGATTTCACGAAAAGCCCGAAACAGCGAATGCACTAAAGGTGCCATTCGAGGTTGATGGAAAGTGCGTCGACATCAATCCCATCGCCCGTGCGGTTGCCGAATTTGTTCCGCCAATACTCGTATCCGGGCCCAACCCAGAACACGTTCTTCTTGGCCCCGACGAGCTGACCTGCGTCGACCATCAAGGAGGTACGCATCAGTTGCTCATCTGCGGTGGGGTTGTTGCGGTAGTCATCACCCTTTTCAGTGTTGTAGCTGTAGAAGCCCTGGAATTTCATCGGCACACTGCCAACCGTGAACGGGACACCCCATGTCAGGTTCAGTTGGTAGAAGGGGTCGAACAGCATCGATGAGTGGTTCCCGGGTAGGTCACAGCTGTCTAGGCCGCAGTGGTTCCATTCCCGTGCGTAATACAGGCTCAGGTCGAGAAAACCCGCCGGCAGCGCAAATTTGAGGGTTGGACCGATCACCACCATTCGCTTGCGTGACTGGAATGCGTTGTTCTTTGTATTCCAGTCAAAACCCAGGGTCAGCGCGACATCCTTGACCGGGCCGAAGGCCAGGGGCTTATCGAAAATCCGGCCGTACTGCAGTTGATTGCGATAAGTCAGGTAGATTTCGGTGGCGCCACTGTCGCTCTCCTTTTTGGGGTCATTGTGATCTGACTTGAACACATCAAGGTTCGCAAATTGCTGGCCCAGCGCGTAGGTGCTGACATGGGTGAGCTGGACGATGTGCTTAGCCACGTCTTTCTTTTTGCCTGGGTCCGAGAAATGACTGCTGTAGCGATATCCAATGAAGGTATCGCTGAACGCTGGGGGTTGAGCTGCCATGACAGCTGGGGTCAAAAAAAGGGCGAGTACGGGCGCGCCGATTCTGGTCTTCATTACCGAAGCTCCAATCAGAGTGTTGTTATTACGCGTTGGGCAGGAAAAAACTGCCTAGCTGTCAGGTCCTAGGACCAAAGCCAAGCAAGCAGGCAAGGAAGTGCTACAAAACGGTGCGGAGTGTGTGCTGAGATACCTAGCCGCGGGTCGGCGCGAGGGGAGTTGAGTAGACATGAGCCGGCCTTTTTTTGTATTTTTTAGACGAACAACTTCACCTGTCTAAATATTGATACACTTGCAGCATGACTTCGTCAAGCCGATCTGGTCGGACACGCGCACTCATCCAATAATGATAAGGATTCTCATTGAACCAGATTGATTACCAAGCAATCGGCGAACGTCTCAGGGCTTTTCGAATTGGCCGTCAGCTGAATGCCGATCAGGTTGCAGAAAAGCTCGGCATCTCGCGTGCTGCGGTTTATCGCCTCGAACTCGGCAAAATCGTAAAGCTCGAAACGCTGGAGCGGTTGGCGGAGCTGTTGAAGGTCTCGCTGACCAGCCTGCTGGGTTCAGACACGGAGTACTTCGACAATGCGCTGGGTTACTTCGAGCGCATGAGGCAGCTGGAAGCGAGGTCCAGCAGCATCATCTCCTACTTCGATCCGTTCTCTTATCTCCTGACAACGCCTGAGTACTCTGAGCTGTTCAAAACGATGCTCTACGAGGCCAGGCCTCGGGTTTTCAGCGGTGCTCAAGAAGCGATGGAAGACCAGATACTGAGTATCCTGGACGAGCGGAAATCCACCTTCTTCCGCCAAAAATTCGAGGTCAAGTCCATCGTCGGTCTGCGCCAGATTGAGCGCTATTTGCACATTGGCCTGGTAGGTCGTTTGGACTTACCGCCCAGTGTTCGTATGGAGCGGGCTTTGCTCGCCCGCCGAGAGATCGAAAACCTGATCAGCATCGTGGAATCGAACAGCGATCATCCGAACATCTATCTGATCGACGAAGCGCTCCCAAGCGCCACCTTCCAGATCTTCGAACAGAAAAACACAAGCTACGTAGCAGTCAGCCCCTACCGACTGGGCGAATTGCCCAATCTGCATGTAGGCATTGCTAGCGTGACGTCATCGGCCCAGGCGGTGGACATGTACAAAGCCATGTCTACCGACTTGTTGAGCCGAGCATATTCAGGCCGAGACGCTATGAGGAAGCTCCAGCAGCTGCTGGCAAAGTTGTAACTAGACGTGCGTCGCCCTGGCTTTCCTGGACACTTTTAAGCGACTGATTTTGGTCGTTAGCCAAGCTCGGCAAACGGCCACCTCAACGCCCAGAGGAAGTCAGTCGAGCTAAATCGAGGCTTCTGGGGCACGTATCTGATACCCGGCTCGGTTGCCCGGCGCCGGGTGGATTTGGGGAACGGGCATAGCCCACCAACTTGGCCCAAACATACGTCCGGGCCGGTGATGATCGGTGTTGATCGCTGCCCAAGGCCCCACTTACTTCAGCGGCACGTAGATATCCGTTTGCCACTGCTCCAGCGGCGTTTCCGGGTACACGCTCAGGTACTGGAAGAACAACGGATGGTCGCGCAATTCTTCATTGCTCGATGGCAGCCAGTCACGATAAAGCGGGTAGATGGTTTCGCCGATGTAGTCAGGCGAGCCGATATGCCGGATCACGGCGCAACGCCCGGCCGGGATGACCCGCTCATGTACGGCGAAATCGTTGGGCTGCACAGCCTCATCAATCTCACCGCAAACGGCAAAGCGAAAAGCGTCGGGCGGGGTGGTGTCGGGGTTGTCGTAGGGAATGCCGAACGTGCGGCTGCTGGCCACCGGCGACTGGCCGCTGTGCATGCGCCATTGGCGAAAACGCGCGACGCTTTCGCCGACCAGGCCGGGTGGCCCTCGGTGTTCGAGCGCGGCTACGCGGGTTTCGGCGAAATCCACGATACGGATCTGCATGGTGATACTCCTGGAAAGGTGTGGAACAACGAATACCGCACTCCAGGCCTGCCAGTTCGGCGCCTTGGCGAAGACGCTGGGCGCCATGCCAAAGGCACGCTTGAACGCTCTGGAAAAGGCTTCGGGGCTTTCGAAACCGGCGCCGAATGCGGCTTCCAGGACGGGCATTGCGGGTGAGGCGACCAGCTGGTGCGCCGCGCGTCGAAGCCTCATCAGTTGCACATACCGCGAAACCGGAATGCCCATGTATGCCGTGAACTGCCGATGGAAGTGAAACGCCGAGAAGTTGGCGATGCGGCTCAGGGCATTCACCGACAGGTCGCCTTCAAGGTGGCTGTCGATGTAGGCAAGCACGGCTTCGAACCGCTTTGCGTAGGTAGGGTTGTGCTGTGAGTCAGTCAACGAACGGAATCTCCGGAAGGTGCGGTGAGCGCTAGCATCCGTTGTTCAGGCATCGAGGTGCCTAGCCGTGATTGCTCAATCGGGGATTGTCTTGACCATGCCGTGGATGACGCCAGTGTGGCCGGGTGTACCGCGCTACCGGCCAGTTAAGCAAGTTGGGCCGCAAAAGCGGCCCCTGTAACGCTAGCTGACAGGTGGGTCAATCCACCCGCACGAACTCGTTCTTGGCCATTTCACTGCCGCCGACGGCTTCCAGGCGCTTGCCGCCCTCCAGTACGCGCACATTGATCAGTGCAAGCCCGTCCTTGTTGCGCGCCGTGACCACATCATCCTTGCGCTCCCACTCTTCGACCTTGACCTTGCTGCCATTGGCGATGATGTAGTCCTTGGAGAACTCCCACTTTTGCTTGGGGCTTTTGAAACCCATCACCGTGGTGGTGGCTTCGTAAGTCCCTTCCAGGGCGTCGTTGCCGCAGCCGGCCAGTACAAAGAATGGCAGCGCTGCGAGTACCAGTTTGAATGTACGCATGTGATTTCCTTATCGGTTGGTTTTGATGGTGAGAGGCATCATGAAAGCGGAGTGCCTGTAGCAGGTCCATGGACATCCGCATGGGCGCTACGCCGCGGGATTATACAGACCGGGCCTGATCAGCAAAGTTGCATGCACCCGGGTGCTTGAAACCTTGACGAAGTTGTCTGGGCTGGTGGGGTAGAGCAGCCGTGTTTTTCAGGCAAGGCTGCAGGGTGAGTACCAGGGGGCCGCGGAATCGATGTGAACGTGTTTCTGCTTCTTGGGCAGGAACGGAGTATCAAGTGTGCCCAGGGCTATCGAAACCCAGTCGGCAAAATCACCTTGGGACCGTGACCAGAACAAGCTTGAGCCGCACGCGACGCAAAACTCGCGCACTACCGTCGGTGAAGAGGCGAACGTCTTGATGTAGGTAGCACCGCGTAGTATGCGCAGCATACTGCGCGGCACGCTGCCGTACGAAGCGAATGCGGCGCCATGACCTTTACGGCATTGGCTGCAATGGCAATGGCTCACTGCCTTGGGTGGGGTGAGTAGCAGGTAACTGACCGCTGTGCATAGGCAGCTTCCTTGGTATACCTCTGTCATTGGTGCTTCCGTGCAGGATGAAAACGCCAGGGTAAACGCACAGGCTTGATCAGTCGACTGATCACTTTCAACCTATAGTTGTCGTTGGCGAAAAAGTGCAGTTGATCCTATGCGAATGTTCAAGGTATCAGTAGAACACTCGATTGATACCCTGGTTGGGTGAATACGGTATCCTAAGCCCCGTCTCGCCGGCCAGAGTGTGTTTAACAAATGACTGTAATTGCCCTGATCAACCCAGACAATGATCCGCACCTAATTGCTGACTGCCTGATTACTTCTGATGGGCAGGATGGCCGCACAGCGAAGTCGATTTGGGTCCCTTCGTTAGGCATCGTTCAAACAGATTGGCAAGACCTTGATGGGCCTTTCCATCTGGTACGTATGGCTCGCAAGACGATCGTCCTCCCCAATGGTGGTGGGATGCTTGCCTTTGCAGGTGACTGCCGACCGGCCTTCGAGTTTTGGGTTGCGCTGTCTGACGCAATCAATACCAGGATCTCTTACGACCCGGGCGCCTTGGTCGATCATGACATGCTGCAGCGTATATTGATCAGCATGGGAGAGCAGGCAAGGCGCTTCCATGTTTTAGGTGTTCTGATCGACAGAAACAATCGGAAGCATGCATTCACCCATCGATCAGAACTGTCTGTCGAAACAGAAAATTTTGGCACGTGCTACCTCGCCGGAAGTGGAAGCAAACTGCTGCAGAAGGAGATCTTGCAGCAAGATCAGCGCTTCACACAAATGGGCGAATGGACGTGGGGCAAAATTTCCCCAACGGAGGAGCTGTCAGAGTCGCTCTGCTCAAGCATGCTCTACCATGAATCGGACATCAACAATGGTCGCAGGCCGGACACGCCAATGCATGAGCGATTTGGCGGTTTCTACGAGTGGTACGGGTTTAAACATGCTGGCGTAAAACCAATGCCTTCGCGGCTAGATATAAACTTGCTTTGGGAAAACGATACGCTCTATTTGACCCGCTTGCATTTGTCAGAATCCTACAGTTCAAATGGCGAGAAAAGCAGTAGATTTAAAAGTTCACAGGTATTATTGAGTGTTTTGACGTTTTGCTGTTGCCGGGTGGAAGTTGACTTTCAGGCGCTCATGAATCTGGATCTTAAGCTTCTGTTCGGAAGAGCGGACGGGCTGTTGATTGAACGCTTCGTGAATCTATATGACTCAGTCGATACTCTGGTCGATCCCCGTATATCTGGAGTGGCGGGTGCTCAGTTTCTGGATGAACAATTTGCAATTCCGCTTGTCGTCAGGAATGTTCGGCTCATCGTGAGCGTGAATGGAAAAAGTATTGCAAAGGGCGTATCGCAAAGCGAGAATATCAAACAGCCCGCCACTGTGCACTCACAGAACGGCGTCGCAAGTATTGCTCTCGACCCCAATGTTTGCCTTCTGATTGCAGATATTTTGAATCGAAACATCTAGGCAAGGTTGAATGCAGTATTGAATTAGCCATGTTTCACCCTTCATCGTTAACAGCCATTCGCCAAATGGCTGTTAACGTCCCAGAGTGAAAACCGGTGGTAGCGCAGCCAGCCCCTGTCAGTGCTGCGCGCTATCCACTGCGATGCCTTCGCCGGATACTTCGGTGTAGCGGGCACTGCGATCGGCAATGGCGTAATGAATCAACCCGCCCAAACCTGCCCCAAAGAACCACGAAAACTGCGACAGCGTATCGAACGCCGGCACCAGCGCCAGCACGATGGCGATCAGCGCAGCCGGGATGAACGCCGCTACAGCGCGCAGGTTGACCCCACGGTTGTAGTGATAGGCAGCCTCTGTACTTTCGCTGTACAGCTGCGGCAGGTTTACCCGGCTGCGGCGAACCAGGTAGTAGTCGGTGACGATGATTCCGTACAGTGGGCCGAGCAGGGCACCCAGGCCGCCGAGGAAATACACGATCACCGACGGGCTGTTATACAGGTGCCAAGGCAGGATCAGCACCGCGATGGCGGCGCTGAGCAAGCCGGCGCGGCGGAAGTTCAGCAGGTTCGGCGCGAGGTTGGCGAGCACGTAGGCCGGGGCGACGAAGTTGGCCATGATGTTCACCGCGACGGTGACGATCAGGAAGGCCAGGCAGGCCAGCACCAGGCCGGCGGTGTTGGGGATGGCGGCGACGATTTCGGTCGGTCCCTGCACCAGCTTGCCGTCGATGCTGAACTGCGCGCCGGCCAGTACCACGGCGATCAGCGCGAAGCCGAGCATGTTCACCGGCAGGCCCCAGAAGTTGCCCACGCTGATGGTGCGGCGGTCTGGGCAGTTACGGGTAAAATCGCAGAAGTTGAGAATCATGGTGCCGTACAGCGAGACCCACAGCGCGGCGGCACCGAGCACTTTCAGCCACATAGTCGAGCCGGTTGGCGCGTTGCCGCTGGACCATGAAATCGACAGGCCACTGCGCCAGTACATCCAGCCCGCCAGGCAGGCAAAGGCGACCAGAATGATCGGCCCGGTGATGGACTCGAAGCGGCGCACCATCTCCATGCCGTAGGCAAAAATCGCCACCTGCACGCACCATATGCCTAGGAAGGTGATCCAGCCCAGCGTCGACAGACCGAGGATCGAGTTCTGGTCGTAGGCTTTGAGGTCTGGAGCGATGGCGGTCAGCAGCACGCGCAGCACGACCGAGGCGAGGTAGGTTTGTATGCCGAACCAGGCGATAGCGATCACCGCGCGGATCAGTGCCGGGATCTGCGCACCATGAATGCCGAAGCTGATACGGCACATGACGGGGTAGGGCAGGCCGGTCTTCTGGCCCATGTAGCCCGACAGGTTCATCAGGCCGTAGATCACCAGCGCACCAAGCGCGAAGGCGGCGAGGATCTGCGCGCCGCTCATGCCCAGGGCGAACAGGCCGATGGCGAAGGAATAGTTGGCGATGTTATGCACATCGTTGGTCCACAGCGCGAACAGGCTGTAACGCCCCCAGGTGCGATTGGCCGCGCGGGTCGGGGCAAGGTCGGCACTGTACAGACGCGGGCTCAACGCCAGCTGATTGGGCTCGGCCGTATCGGCGGGGAGAACATCAAGCTGACCAACATCGGAACGTGAAATCGACGCCATCGGGACTCCATGATGGTTGTGTACTTTTATTATTGAATTTGTATACACACAAGATTCATACCAACCCACGCGTTCGGTTGAGGCCAGCCTTCTACAGCCTTCATTCGGCATTTTTGCGTGATACGCCTCGCCGAGAAGTGGGTATTTTGTGCACATTTTTTGTGCAAAGTTGTTACCGCACGCGCCAGGCGGGGATGCTTACCTGTTCACCAGGTTGAGCTGACGCGCTGAACGGGTGGCTTTCAAGGGAATGTTCGGACTAATCTGCCAACAGGATTCTATGGGGGCTTTTCGATGTCGCATGTATCGCTCGGACTGGGTCTGTTACTTGCCGCTGCCTTGGTCGAAGCAGCCCCACTGCAGGTGCCCACCCCGGCCGCACTGAGGAGCCAGCTCGAAAGCCTCAAGCCTGGCCAGTTTCTCTGGTACCCGCAGGTTTCGCCGGTAGGGCCGGTGACCGTGGTGGTGAGCCTTACCGAGCAACGTGCCTACGTCTATCGCAATGGCATTGCCATTGGCGTCAGTACCGTGAGCAGCGGCAAGCCAGGCCGGGAAACCCCCACCGGGGTATTCAGCATTCTGCAGAAGAAGGTCGAGCACAAATCCAGCCTCTACAACAGCGCGCCGATGCCCTATATGGAGCGCCTGACGTGGGACGGCATTGCCTTGCACGCTGGCCATCTGCCGGGCTACCCCGCTTCGCATGGTTGTGTCCGGTTGCCGATGGACTTTGCCAAGAAGCTGTACGAAGTCACCGGTTTCAGTTCGACGACTGTCATCGTTTCCGATACCAACAGTGCGCCGGTGGAGGTCTACCACCCCGGCGTGCTGGCGCCTACGGTCAGCGATGGCAAGGCCCAAGGCCCGCTGGTATTGAACAACCAACAGTTCTGGAACGACCCAGACCCGACGGCTGGGCCACTGTCGATCCTGATCAGCCGCGCCGACTTGCGGGCCTACGTGTTCCGCGGTGGCCAGTTGATCGGTTCGGCGCCGGCACTTTCGGCTGAAAGCGGCCAGCATCGCAGTGGCATGGCGGTGTATTCCCTGTTGCAAAAGCCATCCAGCTTGGCACTCGATGGCGGGCTACCCTTACGCTGGTCAGTGGTGGGCTTGAGCAACCCGGAGTATGGAAATACGCCTTATGAACAATTGGGGCAATTGAACATCAACCCGGAATTTCGCCGTCATCTACGAGCGGCAATGGACGTTGGCACGATGCTGGTGATCACCGACTGGGCGTCTACTCGGGATACCCGCAGCAATGGACAATTCACGGTGATCAGCACCGAGGGCAGTGAAGAATCTAAACCATTGGTCAAGAAATGATCGGCAATCTTCAGTAAATCAAGCAAAGTAGCGGTTTTTGGCTGCAAACAAGGCAGATAAGACACGTTTTCAACAGGGTACCCTATGTCGATGTTTGAACCTTTGCGCGGAGCCGTCCGGCTCTCGGTGGCCAGTATTGGCCTGTTTTTCTTGAGCGCCTGGCCTGCTGCCTACGCGCAATCTCTGCCTAGTGCTGCCGAGCTGCAGCAGTTGGCGCCGAACGCCAACCTGTCCACCTTGGCCCTGGCCCTTACTGCCTATTCATGCGCCAGTCACAACGACGCGAACAAGTTGCTGACGGTGATCGATTACTCCAAGGCCTCGCGTGACAAACGCCTGTGGGTGTTCGACCTGCGGGCCCGGAAACTGCTGTTCGAAGAGTGGGTCGCCCATGGCAAGAACAGCGGCGCCGATGTGCCGACCACGTTCTCCAACGCGCCGAACAGTTACCAGTCCTCCATCGGCCTGTATGAAACCGGCCAGACCTACAGCGGCAAGCATGGCCGCTCGCTGCGCCTGCAAGGGTTGGAGCCGGGGTTCAACGACAACAGCATGTCGCGGGCAATCGTGATGCATGCCGCCGCGTATGCCGACCCCAAGGTTGTGCCCGGCCTAGGGCGCCTGGGGCGCAGCCAGGGCTGCCCTGCCGTTCGGCCGGCCATTGCCGGCAAGCTGATCGAGACGTTGCAACGCGGTAGCTATGTGTTTGCCTATTACCCGCAGCAGAACTGGCTGAAAACATCACGTTTTCTCAACGCACAGAGCTGCCCGCTGGCAAATCAGTCGCTCGCCAGCAAGTAGAGGCAACGGTGGGTAGTTACTGATTACCCTTGGCCTGTTGCTCCAGGTGCACCTGCAACGTCGGATCGATTTGCAGTGCGCTGGCCAGTTCGTCCAGGTAGGCCCGCTCTGCGGGCTGCTGGTCATCCACCAGCATCACGCTAGCCAGGTACATTTCGGCAGCCATGGCGGGGTCCTGGGCAGACTGTGCCACCTCGGCTGCATCGAGTGGTTTGCTAACCTCCTCATCCAGCCATTGCTGCAGTTGCGGGTCGCTGGTGTGGCGTTTGATTTCGGCGTAGATCAACTGTTCTTCTTGCTCGTCGATGCGACCGTCAGCCTTGGCTGCCGCGATCAATGCGCGCAGTACCGCATGGCTGTGGCCTTCGGCTTCGGCGCCCGACAGTTGATCGACCGTACGCATGGCCTGTTGCGGGGCGGCTGCCTGGCTGCGTTGCCAGCTTTGATAGGCCTGGAACGCCATCATGCCCAACGACGCCAGCGCGGCATAATTGGTGCCACCCGCAGAGCGGCCCTGGGTAGAGCCAAGCGCGCTGCCGCCACCCAAAAGCCCGCCCAGTAAACCACCAAGACCGCCAGCGCCACCCGTTGCACTGCCGCCGCCAAGCAGCCCTCCCAGCAAGCCGCCCAGGCCGTCTTGCGATGCCAGGCCGCCGTTCCCTTGTTGCGCTCGCGAGCCTTGTCCGGCGCGCAGCAGCTGTTCGAGTAGATCAGTCGTGTTCATGGCACCGCCCTCGGTCGGTAGTCGTTGCCCAGACAAGCAACGATAGCCCCCTCGAGGCGAACTGCCATGACCGTTTGGCAGACTTGGCCCAGAAGGGCCAAGGTCGGGTCAGGCACCCATATGGCAGGTGCTGCAGCCAGGGTACTGGCTCAGCCTCTCATCACTTCGTCCAATGCCTGCTCAAGGGTGCTGACCGTGCGCTCGATATTGTGCAGCTTTTCGAGCCCGAACAGACCGATGCGGAAGGTCTGGAAGTCGGCTGGCTCGTCACATTGCAACGGCACGCCGGCGGCTATCTGCAGGCCGTGATCGGCAAATTTCTTGCCGCTCTTGATATCGGCATCATCGGTGTAGCTCACCACGACGCCCGGTGCCTGAAAGCCCGATGCGGCCACGCTCTTGATGCCTTTG
The DNA here is from genome assembly GCF_047978165.1 of Pseudomonas sp. LFS074. Taxonomy (NCBI): domain Bacteria; kingdom Pseudomonadati; phylum Pseudomonadota; class Gammaproteobacteria; order Pseudomonadales; family Pseudomonadaceae; genus Pseudomonas; species Pseudomonas sp. LFS074. The sequence continues at coordinate 1,912,321 of NZ_JBFPFV010000001.1, forward strand.
CCAGTCAACAGGGCGCGCACCCGATCACCTAGCGCCTGTTGTTCCGCGCGGACCTTGTCGAAGCCGTAGGCTTGCATCTCGTTCACCACGTCGTTGAACCGTGCGAGCGAATCGCTGGGCATGGTCGCATGGTACGCATGCCCACCTTGCTCGTAGGCCTGCATGATCTGAAGCCACTTTTTCAGGTCGCAGGCAAAGCTGCTGCTCTGTGTGTGCTCGATGCGTTCGAGGGCCAACGCGCTGAACATCACCAAGGCGCAGCAAGGTGAGGCGCTCCAGCCTTTTTGCGGTGCGCTGATCAGCAGGTCGACCGCGCACTTGTGCATATCGACCCAAATCGTGCCGGAGGCGATGCAGTCCAGTACGAACAGGCCACCCACTGCATGCACGGCATCGCCGACGGCCCGCAGGTAATCGTCGGGCAGGATAATCCCTGATGAGGTTTCAACGTGGGGCGCGAAGACAATCTGAGGCTTGTGCGCCTCAATTGCCGCCAGCACTTGCTCCAGAGGCGGTGGCGCGTAGGCCGCCTGGCGCCCCGTGTCGACCGGTCGGGCTTTCAGCACCGTGGTGGCCGCCGGGATGTTGCCCGTATCGAGGATTTGGCTCCAGCGATAACTGAACCAGCCGTTGCGTATCACCAGGCATTGCTGGCCAGTGGCAAACTGGCGCGCAACTGCTTCCATGCCGAATGTACCGCTGCCCGGCACTACCGCAACAGCCTGGGCGCCATAGACCTGTTTCAGGGTCTTGGAAATGTTCTTCATCACGCCTTGAAATGCCTGAGACATGTGATTGAGCGAGCGGTCGGTGTACACCACCGAGTACTCGACCAGCCCCTCAGGATCAATACTGGAGTAGAGCGTTGACATGGGGTGACTCCTTGGCAGAGATGTCCGTGATATCGACCCTGCCCTAAGCCCTGGCAAATGACAAGACGGGGCAGGGCGGTGTGCGGCTTCGGTCGACCTTATCAACAGCCTCACCGGTACCGGTGACCGCTAAACTTTGCTCTAACCGTAGATTAACTATTGCCTGTCTGTTGCTTCAGCCAGTGTTGCACGACGCCAAGCGACTCAGGCTGCTGCAGCTTGCGTGGCCACACCAGATAGAACGACTTGTCGAGCCTGAGCTGCTGAGCGAAGACTTGAATCAGCCTGCCGGCGACGATGTCATCACTGACGAACGCCAGGCTGGCCAACGCAATGCCCTGGCCACTGATGGCCGCATCAATGGCCAATGAGGTCTGATTGAACCGCAGGTTCTTGGCGGTCGGTTGCACGTGTTGCGGAAACACTGCAGCAAGGAACTGAGGCCAGAAGTTATGGGCATCGTGGAGCATGATGAAATCTTGCAGTTGCTCGAAGCTGGCGGGGACTTGGCTGCCCTCGAATAACGCAGGGCTGGCCACTGCGACGATGCGATCCTCCATCAACAGTTCGCTGTTCAGGCCTGCGCCGATTTCGGGCTTGCCATAGCGGACGGCGATATCCACGCCATCGGTGTTGAAGTGGGACAGTCGATCTGTAGCCAGCACACGTAAATCGATGTCCGGGTGGCTTTGCGCAAAACTGCCCAGCCTGGGAATAAGCCATTTGGAGGCAAAGGTCGGGGTAACGCTGACCGTAAGGTGCGCTGATTGTGGCCGCAGCAGGCGTGTCGCCTCATCGATCATGGCCAGGGCACTGCGGATGCTGCCGCTGTAACCCAGCCCTGCATCGGTCAGTGCCAGGCCCCGGGGCAGGCGCTCGAACAGGCGAAGGTTCAGGCTTGCCTCCAGCCCGCGTATCTGTTGTGCAACTGCCGCCTGGGTCACGCCCAATTCTTCGGCGGCCAGGCGGAAGTTAAGGTGGCGGGCGACCACTTCAAACACGCGTAGCGCATTAAGCGAGGGCAATTCAGGGAAACCGTTTGGCATGACGTTGGCAATGGCCGGGCTGGAAAAATTCATTGCCGAGGCTACTCCCTGAGCACCTTTAAAGAAACCCGCGCCAGCGCCTTCAATTCAAGCTCCTGAACCTCAAGCGCTCTTTTCGCGGCAGCGGTTTTTCATCGTGCAGCTTGACTCGTGAAATTTTTAGTGTAATTTTTCATGAAAAATAAACATAAAAATTTCACGGCAGTCCGAAACGATGAAGATGCACGAAGAGGTTGAAGCCCTCGCGATCCTTATTCACGACCTGCGCAAATTCAAGAACCTGACCTTGGGTGAACTGGCCGAGCGCATCAACCGCTCTGTCGGTTTTCTCTCCCAGGTCGAACGCGGTGTTTCACGCCCGACCGTGGCGGACCTCACCGCTATCAGCGAAGCGCTCGGCGTATCCACCGCGTACTTCTACAACCTGAGCAAGCCCCGCAGCATCGGCTGGGTCACGCGCCCCCATGAGCGGCGCACGCTGTACCTGGAGTCGGGCATTACCGACGTGCTGGCCTCGCCGACCATCGCCGGCGCGTTCGCCATGCTCGACAGCCATCTCGAGCCCGGCGCCACCAGTGGCGAGGACTACCTGAGCGATCGTTCCGAGCAGGGCTGCTTCGTGCTCGAAGGCGAGCTCACGGTATGGCTGGACCAGGGTGACGCCGTGACCCTGCAAGCCAACGACTGCTTCCAGCTGCAACCCCACGCGCAATTCCGTTACGCCAACCTGACGGAAAAGACCACCCGTGTGCTCTGGGTCTTCAATTGAATTCGTTCACCTCACAAGGATAAGAAGATGAGTGTCATCTTTCCGGATCTGCTGGCTGAAGTGCGCTCGTTCCGAGCAGAACACCCGGCAATACGCTATGTCGACTTGATTGCACTGGATATCCCCGGGCATTTCTATGGCAAGCGCTACCCCATCGACATGCTGGAGAAAGTCGCAGCCGGTGCGCCTTTGAAACTGCCGCAGAACTGCGTGCTGCTGGGCACCCAGGGTGGGCTCTACCCGATTGGTGACTACTGCTTCGCCGACGGCGACCCGGATGCCGCGCGGCGCCTGGTACCGGGCACCCTCAAGCCGGTGCGCTGGGAAAAGGAAGTGATCGCCCAGATGCTCATCACCTCCGACGGCACTGCCAAGCCGATCGAGTTCGAACCCCGAGAAGTGCTGGCTCGCGTGCTTCAGCGCCTGGCCAAGCGTGGTATCCGCCCGGTGGTGGCGTTCGAACTGGAGTTCTACCTGTTCGACCGCAAGCTCGATAACGGCCTGCCGCAGTACCCGCGCGACACGGCAACCGGGGACGAAGACGACCAACCGAACATGCACATCGAGCGGCTGTCGCGCTTCTCGTCGGTGCTGCACGAGATGGTCGATGGCGCCAACGAGCAGGGCGTGCCGGCGAACGTGATCACCGCTGAGCTAGGCCCCGGCCAGTTCGAAATCAACTTCTCCCACAGCGACGATGCCCTGAGCGCGGCGGACTGGTCGGCGCTGTTCTGCCGCAGTACCCGGGGTATCGCGATGAAGCACGGCTACCGTGCCAGCTTCATGAGCAAGCCGTACCTGGACGCGCCAGGCAGCGGCATGCATGTGCATGTCAGCCTGTACGACGACGCCGGCAACAACATCCTGGCCGGTGCCGAGCAGCGCAAGCTGCGTCATGCGGTGGCAGGGTGCCTGGAGCTGCTGCCGCACTGCATGCCGATCTTTGCCCCCAACCACAATGCCTACCGCCGTTATGGCGCGATGGTCAACGCGGCGAGCAAGGCCAGCTGGGGCTTCGAGGACCGTGATGCGTGCATTCGCATCCCGGAATCCGACCCGCGCAACCTGCGCATCGAGCACCGCCTCGCGGGCGCCGATGCCAACCCGTATCTGGTGCTGGCGGCCATCCTGACCGGGATGGAGCATGGCCTGGACCGTGGCGTGGAACCCATTGCGCCGTTGAACGACAACCGCCAGAGCGGCATCGACTTCCCCAAGGATGCCCTCAGCGCTCTGGCCGCCATGCGTCACCACCCGGTGGTCAACGAAGGCCTGGGCAGTGAGTTCGTGATGGTTTATTGCGAAAACAAATACCAGGAGCAACTGGACTTCATGCGCCACATCGATGCCCGCGAATACCGCTGGTTCCTTTGACTGCTGCGGTCCGAACAGACGCTTTTTCAACGTTTGAATACCACGCGCAATACCGATTTGCCGGAGGAAGATATGCCACGTGTGCCCGTTATTGGCATTACCGCATGCACCAGCATGATTGAGCAGCATGCCACCCAGACCATCGCCGAGAAGTACGCACGCGCGGCCGCCAAAGCGGCGTGTGGGCTGCCCATCGTGATCCCCAGCCTCGGTGACCTGATGGACAGCGCCGATATTCTCGACGTGGTGGATGGGCTGATCTTCACCGGTTCGCCGTCCAACATCGAGCCGTTTCACTACAACGGCCCGGCCAGTGCGGTAGGCACCCATCATGACCCTTTGCGTGATGCCACCACGTTGCCGCTGATGCGTGCGGCCATCGCCGCCGGTGTGCCTGTACTTGGCATTTGCCGTGGCTTTCAGGAAATGAACGTGGCGTTGGGTGGCACCCTGTACCAGAAGGTCCACGAGGCTGGGGTGTTCATGGATCACCGCGAAGGCAAGGGCGAGCCCATCGAAAAGCAGTATGGCCCGCGTCACACCATGCATGTGGAACCCGGTGGCCTGCTCGACCGCATGGGCTTGCCGGCGATCTTCGACGTCAATTCCATCCACGGCCAGGGCATTGATGTACTGGCCCCGGGGCTACGGGTGGAAGCATTGGCACCAGATGGCCTGGTGGAGGCGATTTCGGTCGAGAACAGCAAGGGGTTTGCCCTGGCCGTGCAATGGCACCCGGAGTTCCAGGTCATGGACAACCCGCAGTACCTGGCCATCTTCCAGTCATTCGGCAAGGCCTGCCGGCAGCGCTCGGTGCTGCGCCAGAGGCTGTTGCTGTCCGCCTGAACAGCCACCTTGCCCACCTACGAAAATACCCGCGCAGCACCGCTGCGCAACTTGATGGAGTGAAGTCAATGAGTGAACAGAATTCGCAGACCCAGGCCTGGCAAGCGCTGAGCCGCGACCACCACCTGGCCCCGTTCAGCGATGTCAAACAACTGGCCGAGAAAGGCCCGCGCATTATCACCTCGGCCAAGGGCGTGTACCTCTGGGACAGTGAAGGTAACAAGATTCTCGATGGCATGGCGGGCCTGTGGTGCGTGGCGGTCGGCTATGGTCGCGACGAGCTGGCCGAGGTCGCCAGCCAGCAGATGAAGCAGCTGCCTTACTACAACCTGTTCTTCCAGACTGCCCACCCGCCTGCGCTGGAGCTGGCCAAGGCAATCGCCGATGTGGCGCCGCAAGGCATGAACCACGTGTTCTTCACAGGCTCCGGCTCCGAAGGCAACGACACCGTACTGCGCATGGTTCGCCATTACTGGGCGTTGAAGGGCAAGAAAAACAAGAACGTCATCATCGGCCGCATCAACGGTTACCACGGCTCTACCGTGGCGGGCGCGGCCCTGGGCGGCATGAGCGGTATGCACCAGCAGGGCGGGGTGATCCCGGATATCGTGCACATCCCGCAGCCCTACTGGTTCGGTGAAGGCGGCGACATGACCGAGGCCGACTTCGGCGTGTGGGCGGCCGAGCAGTTGGAGAAGAAGATCCTCGAAGTTGGCGTGGACAACGTTGCCGCCTTCATCGCCGAGCCGATCCAGGGCGCCGGCGGTGTGATCATCCCGCCGCAGACCTACTGGCCGAAGGTCAAGGAAATCCTGGCCAGGTACGACATCCTCTTCGTCGCCGACGAAGTCATTTGCGGTTTCGGCCGTACCGGTGAGTGGTTCGGTACTGACTACTACGACCTCAAGCCCGACCTGATGACCATCGCCAAGGGCCTGACCTCCGGTTACATCCCCATGGGCGGAGTGATCGTGCGTGACGAAGTGGCCAAGGTCATCAGCGAAGGCGGCGACTTCAACCACGGCTTCACCTATTCCGGCCACCCGGTAGCGGCTGCGGTGGGCCTGGAGAACCTGCGCATTCTGCGCGACGAGCAGATCATCCAGCAGGTGCACGATAAAACCGCACCTTATCTGCAGCAACGCCTGCGCGAACTGGCCGACCACCCGCTGGTAGGCGAAGTCCGCGGCTTGGGCATGCTCGGTGCGATCGAGCTGGTGAAGGACAAGGCCACCCGCGCCCGTTATGAAGGCAAAGGTGTCGGCATGATCTGCCGCCAGCACTGCTTCGACAACGGCCTGATCATGCGCGCCGTGGGCGACACCATGATCATCGCGCCACCGCTGGTGATCAGTGTCGAAGAGATCGACGAGCTGGTGCAGAAGGCTCGCAAGTGCCTGGACCTGACGTACGAAGCTGTTCGGTAAGAAAGGGGCTGCTTCGCATCCCATCGCCGGCAAGCCAGCTCCCACAGGGTTGAGACATGCATTGCAACTGTGGGCGCTGGCTTGGCTGACAGCCAGCGAACCCTGAAGCATTTTGCTTTGTGAGATGAATCATGTACTTTTCAGGGCATTCATCACCCATCCGAAAGTCGCGATTCAACTATGAAAGTGCACGAAGAAATCGAAGGCCTGGCAGTACTGATTCGCGACCTGCGCAAATTCAAAGGCCTGACATTGGGCGAGCTGGCCCAGCGCATCGGCCGTTCGGTAGGCTTTCTGTCCCAGGTCGAACGCGGCGTATCGCGCCCGACCGTGGCCGACCTCACTGCCATCAGCGAAGAGCTCGGTGTCTCGACCGCCTACTTCTACAAGCTGGACAAACCCCGCGAGCTCGACTGGGTCACCCGCCCTCACGAGCGCCGCACGCTGCATCTGGCCGGCGGCATCACCGATGTGCTGGCATCCCCCACGATAACGGGGGCGTTCTCCATGCTCGATAGCCATTTGCAGCCGGGGGCCAGCAGTGGCGAAGAGTACCTGGACGACAGCTCGGAGCAAGGCTGCTTCGTGCTCGAAGGCGAACTGACCGTCTGGCTGGACGGCGGTGAGCCGGTCACGCTGCGCGCCAGTGACAGTTTTCAGTTGCAACCCCATGCCAGTTTTCGTTACGCCAACCTCACCGACAAGCCCACGCGCGTGCTTTGGGTGTTCAGCTGAGGGGCTTGTGCGTCGCATCCGGCTGGCCGGGAAAGTTGGCCTGCAAGCAATATGCTGGCTGCATGGGGTATCCTTATGCCACGCAAACAACTTCGAAGCAGTGAATGAACGATGGGTTTTGAACAACTAGCTGAGCTACGTGACCGCCTGCGGGCGGAAAAAGGGCAGACCAAGGCCGATAGCCCGAAACCGCCCAAGCGCAAGTCGCCCGCGCAGGCGAAGCCGCGTGAGCAGGACCCGGCGGTGGCAGCGATTTGGCCTCTGCAGAAGCATTTTCCCTTGGCTTTCCCGGTCAATCCTGCCCCCAAGGTGCCGCTCAAGGAGGGCATTTTCAAGGATGCCGAGCAACACTTGGAGCTGCTTGGGTTAACCCGTGAGCAGCTGAAACTGGGCATTTCTACGTGGTGCCGGGGTGCTCGATACTGGGCAAGCATGGTGGAAGATGCACCGCGTCTGGACCTGAACGGGCAGGCAGCTGGCGTTGTGACCGCCGCCCAGGCACTGCATGCGAAGCAGCAAGCCTCGCGGCAACGTAGCCAGGACCGCCGCAACCGGGCGAAGTCCAAAGCGCAGTCGCAGTCGCAGTCGCAGACCTCTGCCGCCGACACCGCAGCAGTGCAGACTACCGACTGAATTAAGTCGCGCGTTGCCCTGTCGCCACGCTGGAGGGCAGCCCCTTGCGGGGCTGCCGCCTGCGTTAGGTGTGTGGCAACTTACCTTCAGATCAAAAATCCTGGATTTACCCTGTTCCGGCCCGCCACGCACACTGCGTGTTCGGTCCAATCACTCAGGGTTTCTCATGGTTTTCGAGGGTGAACGCAATAGGGTCGTGTCAAAGCCCCTGTTCAGCCTTTCTTATTTTGTTGGTGTATTCGGGTTCCCGTTCCTTGCCGGCAAAATCATCATCGACAAAGGTTTGTCGATGATGCTGTTGATCCTGCTGGGGGTATCCGTGCTCAATTGGTCGATTACGCTCGGACGGCTGGTGTGGCGCAAGGGCAACTTGCACAACGCCATGGCGTAGACCTCACTCGATCAACTCAAGCCATGGCCAGCGCTCCCGGTAGCTGGCAGCTTTTGCCTTGAACAAGTCGGGGCGTGGATTCAGTTCGTTCATCCTCAAAAGGTTGTTCTGCAAGTCTTCCAGGCCATGGGTGCTGTACAACGAGCCCGTGAGCACATCGACGCCCAGGCAGGTCGAGCGGATCAGGTAGCGGTCAATGCCATCGGTAACCTTGTGCAATGCCGAGTAGGTGCCGCCGAATTTCGCTTGGTACCACAGGTGAACGCGGGCCTGATTGCGCACTTCGACGTTGACGCCCAGGTGCGCACACGCCTGCTGAACCTTGGCGATAACCCGGTCTTCTGCTTCCCAGGACAAGTCGGTGTCGAAATAGGCGATGTCGTAGTCCTTGATACCCCACGCGACAGGCCGCCCGGCGCGTTGGTTCCAGAAGGTCTGGAACAGCGCGCCGGCCGTTAGCATGCAGTGAGGCATATCCAGCGTTGGCAAGATGGCCAGCAGTGCCCGGTTTATCGGGTTTTCCTGGATGGTCGCCAGAACCTGTTCATCAGTCAGTGAATACATGGGTGTCGTCCTTGAAGGCTGCTTGCCAAGGAGCGAGTTTACCCTGTGATAGTGGGCACATCCGCGAAGCATGCGATGCACGCAAGCAGCAGCTCCAGTGCTAGGCATCCACCCTCTGCCCCTTGTGCGCCTGGCGCCATTGTTTGGGGCTGACATCGAACCAGCGGCGAAACGCCCGCGAGAACGCGCTGATTTCCGAGTACCCCAGCAGCAATGCCAACTCGGAAATCGGCAGCGCCGACTGCTGCAGGTAATAGGTCGCCAGCTCCTGGCGCACGGTGTCGACCAGGGTCGAAAAACTCAGCCCCTGCTCCTGCAGGCGGCGTTGCACGGTCCAGCTGGGCAGGCGCAATTGCTCGGCTACCTGCTCCAGGCTCGGGTAGCCGTCGCCCAACAGGGCGCGAACCTGGGTTTTCACATCATCGACAATGCCTGGGCGGTTGAGCGTGCCGGCCTGGCCGCGGAGCAGGTGCATGCTTTCGATGACGATGGCCAGCAAGCGTGGGTCGCGGCCGGGCATTGGCCGGTCGAGCACGCTGCGGCGAAACACCAGCGCATTGCGCTGCTGACCAAACAGCACCGGGGCGTCGAACACTTTGCAGTGCTCATGCCAGGCCTCGGGTTGCGGGTGCTCGAACAACACCTTTTCGGGTGCCCAGTTTTGCCCCAGCGCATGGCGCATCAGGTTGAAGAACATGCCCAGCGACAGTTCGGCGTCCTGCCGCTTGCGCAGGATGGCGCCGTATTGCACCTGGTAGTCCAGGCGGTAGAACTCGCCCATTTCCTCCAGCCGCAACAGGCTGCTCTGCTGGTGCACCGGGAAGGTGTTGACCACGTTGCGCAGGGCATCGCCCAAGGTGGCAGAGCACATGCCCACGTAGCCGAGCAGCCCGAGCGCGTCGGGCTTGAACTGCTGGCCGAAGCGCAGGCCGAAGTTGTCATTGCCGGTTTGCCGAGCCGCCTCCTCGAATACCTGGCAGTACTGGTTCAGGTCCAGGGTGAGGGTAGGGTGCTCCAGGCGCTCGCTGTCGATGCCGGCGCGCCCCAGGATGCGTTCGGCATCGCCACCTTGCTGGCCGATGAAGCCGACCAGGCCGGTCGCCGCCGAGGCCAGAATGCCTATCGAGTTGCCAGGCGGGGCACTCGCTGGTTGGCGCGAGCCTGTATGGATAACGTGCACGAAGCTTCCTCCTCGGTCGTTTACCGGCTGTTGCTGGGTAAATGAAGGAGCAATTTTCATTCCACGCCGGGCCAACGGCCGTACGCCAGCCTGTCGACCGCTCAAGGGCAACTCATTGCGGCGCTGCCGGGGGCCCTCATGGCGCAGGCTGCGCACCAGCACGGTGCGTAGCCTTTGGTTACAAAACTGTTTCGATCATGCCCGTGCGAGTGCGCCCACCGGCCGCTCCTGCAAGTAACGCTGGCACAGGCCCACGGTCTGCTCGACCCATTGCGGGCCCAGGCACTCCACTTGTGGCGTGCCGCGGTGGGTGCCGGTCCAGGCCAGCAGTTGCAGACGCCGCTGCATGATCAGCGTCGGCAGCATGGCGATGTCGCTGGCATCCAGGCTGGCCACGCTGCTGTAACCCGCCAGCCAGTTGTCGATCCACTGCGGCAGGTCGGGGTGGTGTTCGAAGAAGCTCAGGGCCGCTGCCAGGTCGTGCAGGTACCAGCCCATGCCGCAGTCGTCGAAGTCGATGATGCGGGTGCGATCACCTTGCACCAGCAGGTTGGTCAGGCGTAGGTCAGCGTGGATAAGGCCAAAGCGTGATGGGTCTTCGCCATAGCCGGCCAGGCGCGCGCCGATCACCTGTACCGCTTCGCTGATCAAGGCGCTGCCCCGGGCATCCAGGTAGGGCGCTTCGCGCCAGCTGCCCCAGTGGCCGTGCTCACCCAGCATGCTTTGGTGGTTCCAGGTCAGCCGTTGAAAATTGTCGGGGCGTTGCCAACTGCGGGCGTGGCGATGCAGGTGGGCATTGATGGCGCCAAGCCGGCGGAACGAAGCATTCAACTGTTGCTGGTCGGGCTCGCCGCCCTCTATCCAATGAAACAGCACCACGTAACGATGGCCAAGGCCGGGCAGCTCGACCCTTTGAATCGCTTCGCCGTCCACCCCGGCGATGGGCACTGGTACCTCCAGGCCGGCCTGCTCCAGCGCGGCCAGCCAGGCCAGTTCACTGGCGATGTCGGCGTGTTGGTGATAGCCGGCGCGGTGCACACGCATCACATACCGTTGCCGCAAGCCCCGTACCCGATACGTGGCGTTCTCGGAGTGCACCAGCAACTCGATCTGGCCCTGGTAGGTATCGGCATAGCCAGCCAGCGCGTGTTGGGCGAAACGTTCAAGCACGGCAGGGCTGGTGTGAGATGTGTGATCGTTGGTCATCAGGCACGCTCCGTTGGCAGGGGTCTGGCTGCCAGCATGAGTCGAGCCCCGCGCCACTGGCTTGACCGCAAACCGCGAAATCTTGACCACACGCCACAAGCCGCCTGGGCCGCTTCGAGAATTTGATCCTGCAGCCCTCAACTTGTGCCCTGCGGTCAAGTCGCCACCTGCCGGCCGGCCCACCATCGGCCCCCATCACTGGCGTAAACAGCGGATCGAGGGCTAGAGCATGCTGACTTCACTACAAGGCAAAAGCGTATTGGTCACCGGCGGTACCAGCGGTATCGGCCTGGGCATCGCCGTCGGCTTCGCCCGCCAGGGCGCCAAGGTGGCGATCAGTGGCCGGCACCGGGACAAGGTTGAGGCTGTCGCCAGCCGCTTGCGTGATCAAGGCCTGGCCGTCATCGGCCTGGTGGCCGATGTGGGTGACCGCGCGCAGGTGCTGCGGATGATCGAAGAGGTGGCGCAGGCCCAGGGCGGGCTCGATGTACTGTGCGCCAATGCCGGGGTCTTCCCCTCTGCCGCACTGGCCGAGATGAGCGATACCGACTGGGACAAGGTGCTCGGCACCAATGCCAAAGGCACCTTCCTCTGCGTGCAGGCGGCGCTGCCGTATTTGCGCAGGGCCGAGTACGGCCGGGTGATCCTGACCTCGTCCATCACCGGGCCAGTCACCGGCTTTCCAGGCTGGGCGCACTACGGCGCGAGCAAGGCAGCGCAGCTGGGTTTCATGCGTACCGCAGCGATCGAGCTGGCCCGCGATGGCATCACCATCAATGCCCTGCTGCCAGGCAACATCGTTACCGAAGGCTTGCAGGGCATGGGCGAGGACTACCAGGCCAGCATGGCCGCGTCCATTCCGCTCAAGCGCCTCGGCCAGGTCGAGGACATTGCCAATGCCGCGTTGTTCTTTGCTTCCAGAGAGGCCGGCTACATCACTGGGCAAAGCCTGATCATCGATGGTGGGCAGATCCTGCCCGAGTCCCTGCAAGCACTGGCCTGACCCTTTTCCACCAAAACCATAAAAGCACGGAGTGGATCCTGATGAGCGAGACCTACAGCGGTGAACTGGAGCGCCGGCTTGACAGCCAGGCACAGCCCCATGAGGTGCAGCGCCTGCGCAAGAATGCAGTGGGCTTGATGGGTGTGCTGTTCATGACGGTTGCCACTGCGGCGCCGATCACCGCCATGCTTGGCAACGTGCCGATCGCCATCGGCAGCGGCAATGGTCAGTACGCGCCGGCGGGCTACCTGGTGGCCACGATCATCCTGGCGCTGTTCGCCATTGGCTATGCACAGATGGCCAAGTACATCACCGCCACAGGGGCGTTCTACGGCTTCATTTCCCATGGCTTGGGCCGGGTGGTGGGCATGGCCTCGGGGCTTGCCGTAACGCTGACCTACATCGTTTTCGAAGCGGCGTTGGTGGGCATTTTCGCCTTCTTCTGTGAAGACCTGCTGGCCAGTGTCGTCGGCCTGCATGTGCCATGGATCGTGTTTGCCCTGGCCATGCTATTGGCCAACGGCGTGCTCAGCTACTTCGACATCTCCCTCACTGCCAAGGTGCTGGGGCTGTGCCTGGTGCTGGAGATCCTGATGCTGGGGCTGATGGCCTTTGCCGTGCTGTTCCACGGCGGTGGGCCGCAGGGCATGGCGGTGGAGTCGATCAACCCGCTCAACGCCTTCCGGCCAGCCGAGGGGGTGATAGGTGCGAACGCTGGCATCGGCCTGTTCTTCGCCTTCTGGTCCTGGGTGGGTTTCGAGTCCTCGGCCATGTACGGCGAGGAATCACGCAACCCGAAAAAGATCATCCCCTTGGCGACGCTGCTCGCGGTGATCGGCATCGGCGTGTTCTATGTGTTCGTCTCGTGGATGGCCATCGCCGGTTCCGGCCCTGCCGAAGCCATTCGCCTGGCGCAGGACCCGGCCAGTGCCGCCGAGGTGTTCTACGGGCCGACCCGCCTGTACCTGGGCGAGTGGGCCGTGAGCCTGTTCAAGCTGTTGGTGGTGACCGGCTCGTTTGCCTGCGGCATGGCCTTCCATAACTGTGCCGCGCGCTACCTCTATGCCCTGGGCCGGGAGAACCTGTTCGTGTTCCTAGGCCGCACCGTTGGCCGTACTCATGCCCGCCATGGCTCGCCGCATGTAGCCTCGACCGTGCAAAGCGTGATCGCCACGCTGATCGTGCTGGCGTTCCTGCTCACCGGTAAAGACCCGTATGCCGACTTGTATGCCTTGCTGGCAATCCTCGGCACCATGGGCATTCTGATCGTCCAGGCGCTGTGCGCCTTCGCCGTGATCTGCTACTTCCATGTCGGCACCCAACGCCGTGCCCAGGCCCATTGGTTCAAGACCTTCCTCGCGCCCCTGCTGGGCGGCATCGGCATGCTGTACGTGGTTTACCTGCTGTTCGCCAACCTCAGCTTCGCCGCTGGCAGCGCGGCCGAATCGCTGTTGTTCCGGCTGATCCCGTGGATCGTCGCCGCCAGCTTCGCGTTGGGTGGCTCGATCGCCTTGTACTTCCGTTACTTCGACCGCCGCAAGTACCACATCATCGGCAGCATCGTCATGGACGACGCCCGCCAGGACACCTGAGGAGACCGACCATGTTGAAAGTAAATGCCTTCCAGCCCGAGCAGGCTGCTGCCCTGGATGCCGCCGAGCGCCGCCTGATCGAGCGCCGCCAACGCCTGCTGGGGCCGGCCTACCAGCTGTTCTACGACAACCCGCTGCACCTGGTGCGCGGCGCGGGTACGTGGCTGTACGACACGGCAGGGCGGGCCTACCTCGACCTGTACAACAACGTCGCCTCGGTGGGCCATAGCCACCCTCGTGTGGTCGAAGCCCTGGCCGGGCAGGCGGCTGCGCTCAATACCCATACCCGCTACCTGCATGAAGGCGTACTCGATTATGCCGAGAAGCTGCTGGCGACCATGCCGGCGCAGTTGGGCAACGTGATGTTCACCTGCACCGGCAGTGAGGCCAATGACCTGGCCCTGCGCATTGCCCGGGACTACACCGGGGGCACAGGCGTGATCGTTACCCGCTATGCCTACCACGGTATGACGGCGGCCATCGCCGAGCTGTCGCCGTCGGTGGGCGACTACGTGCCGCTGGGCCGTGATATCCGCGTGGTCGACGCCCCGTTGCACCTGCCGCACGCCCCGCACCAGGTTGGCCAGCAGTTCGCCGCCCAGGTGCGTGCTGCGCTGGCCGACATGCAGCGTCATGGCATCCGCCCGGCTGCGTTGTTGGTCGACACGTTGTTCACCAGCGATGGCGTGTTCGCCGACCCTGCCGGCTTTCTTGTCGAAGCGGTGGAGGCGGTGCGCGCTGCGGGTGGCCTGTTCATCGCCGACGAGGTGCAGCCAGGTTTTGGCCGCACCGGCACGCACATGTGGGGCTTCCAGCGCCATGGCCTGGTGCCCGACCTGGTGACCATGGGCAAACCGATGGGCAATGGTCACCCGCTGGCAGGTTTGACGGTGCGCCCTGAAATCCTGGAACGCTTCGGCCGCAACGCCAGTTACTTCAACACGTTTGGCGGCAACCCGGTGTCTGCGGCCGTGGGCCTGGCAGTGCTGCAAGTGATCGAGGACGAAGGCCTGCAGGAGAATGCCCGGCAGGTGGGGGGCCAACTGAAGGAGGGCCTGGAGGGCCTTGCACGCGAGCATGCCTGCCTTGGCCAGGTACGTGGCGCGGGGTTGTTCATTGGGGTGGATGTGGTAGCGCCGTCGGGCGCTGCCGATGGCGCCACGGCGCGGCGTATCGTCAACCTGCTACGGGAAGAAGGCATGCTGATCGGCGTGTCGGGGGCCGACAACAATGCCCTGAAGATCCGCCCGCAGTTGTGCTTCTCGGCGCAGAACGTCGAGCAGTTCCTCAGCGCCTTGCAGCGTGTGCTGCACCAGCTGTGACGGTGTGACCCCGGTTGTACGCGCGCCCCGCCAAGGTTTGCCTTGGCGGGGTTTGTTTTTTCAGCCTGGTCAGTGCCCGGTGGCAGCCTTGCGTCCCTGGGCGGCGTCATAGCAACCTGCCTGTTCGAACACCGCGCGCACTTCATCCAGCACGGCCGGGTCTTCGATGGTCGCAGGCATGGCCACTTCGGGGTTGGCGGCCAGGCTGCGCAGGGTCTTGCGCAGAATCTTGCCAGAGCGGGTCTTGGGCAGGCGCTTGAGGATGAACACCCGCCGTAGCGAAGCGACAGCGCCGACCGCATCGCGCACCCTGGCGACCAGTTCGCGTTCCAGCAGCGCCGGGTCGGGCTGCTGGCCGTGCTTGAGCACCACGAACCCCACCGGCACCTCGCCCTTGAGCTCCTCGGCCAGTGCCACCACCGCGCACTCGGCAACGGCCGGGTGCTCGCCCAGGGCTTCTTCCAGGCTACCGCTGGACAGCCGGTGCCCGGCCACGTTGATCACATCGTCCACCCGGCCCATGACGAACAGGTAGCCGTCTTCGTCCAGGTAGCCGCCGTCGCCGCTGCAATAGTAGCCGGGGAAGCTGCTCAGGTAGCTGTCGGCAAAGCGCTGCGGGTCGCCCCACAGGGTGGTCAGGGTGCCGGGCGGCAATGGCAGGCGCAGGGCGATGTTGCCCGGCTGGTTGCAGGGGACAGGCTGGCCTTCGTCGTCCAGAATGTCCAGCCGGTAGCCCGGCATCGGTACGCTGGCCGAGCCGGTCTTCATCGGCAAGTCATCCAGCCCGCGCGGGTTGCCGGCAATCGCCCAGCCGGTCTCGGTCTGCCACCAGTGGTCGACAACCGGGCAGGGCAGAAACCCCTGCAGCCATTGGCTGGTTGGCGGGTCCAGGCGCTCGCCGGCCACGTACACGGCCTTCAGGCAGGACAAGTCGCGACCGGCGGCCAGCTGTACCTGCGGGTCTTCGCGCTTGATGGCGCGGAAGGCAGTGGGGGCAGTGAAGAACACATTCACCTGGTGTTCGGCGATCACCCGCCAGAACGCCCCGGCGTCGGGCGTGCGCACCGGCTTGCCCTCGTACAGCAAGGTGGTGCAGCCACGGATCAGCGGGGCATAGACGATGTACGAATGGCCCACGACCCAGCCGATGTCCGAGGCGGCCCAGAACACCTCGCCGGGGTGTGCGTCGTACAGGGCCTGCATGCTGAAGTTGAGCGCCACGGCATGCCCGCCGTGGTCACGCACTACTCCTTTGGGTTTACCCGTGGTGCCCGAGGTATAGAGGATGTACAGCGGGTCAGTGGCATTCACTGGCACCGCAGGTACGGCTTCGGCTTGGGCCTGCAGTTGTTGCCAGTCGTGCTCGCGGGGGCCGTGCAACGGGGCCAGGGCCTGTTCGCGTTGCTCGATCACCAGGTGCGGGCTATGCCCGTTGGCCAGTTGCAGGGCCTGGTCGAGCAGCGGCTTGTAGGGCACCACCCGGTCGTACTCGATGCCGCAGCTGGCGCTGAGCAGCACCTTGGGCTGGGCATCGCGGATTCGCACCGCCAGCTCGGCGGCGGAGAAACCGCCAAACACCACCGAATGCACGGCACCCAACCGCGCACAGGCCAGCATGCCGACGAGCGCCTGGGGGATCATCGGCATGTAGATGATCACTCGGTCACCACGCCCCACCCCAAGGGCGCGCAGCATACCGGCGCACCGGGCCACGCGCGCTTGCAGCTGCTGGTAGCTGATGCGCTCCTGCACGCCTGTGGCGGGTGAGTCGTAAAGGATGGCGCAGCGCTCGCCTGCGCCATCCGCGACGTGGCGGTCCACGGCCAAGTGGCAGGTGTTCAGTTGGCCATCGGCGAACCAGCGGCCGCTGCCATCAGCCTGGGCAGTGAAGATCTGTTGCGGAAAGCGATGCCAGTCCAGTGCGGCGGCCTGTTCGCGCCAGAAACCTTCGGGGTCGTCGGCAGCGCGGGCATAGGCCTGCAGGTAGCTAGTCATGGGGTTCTCCTGGTTGCTGTTATTGTTTTACCGGCCTTGCGGCCTGCTGTAATCCTCCCAGTCAGCGCGGAGAGTCGCTTGACCATCGGGCACAATTAATTGACCGCCGAGCGCTTGGCTGGCGCCTTCTGGCGTGCTGTTGCAGGGGCAACAGTGGTTTTACAGTCTGCTGTCTGCCATGCACTCGGACAGCAGGTGAACTTCGTGCAACTTGTTGATATTTTTGGGTTTGTCGATTGGCACGGTTGCTGCTCCTGTCTCCTCGAACCCCAAGGACTCTCAAGGAGCCTCCCCATGAGCCACGCCCCAATCAAGTTCGCCTACTGGGTCCCCAATGTCAGCGGTGGCCTGGTGGTCAGCACCATCGAGCAGCGCACCAGCTGGGACATCGACTACAACCGCAAGCTTGCGCAAATTGCTGAAAAGGCCGGCTTCGACTACGCCCTGTCGCAAATCCGTTTCACAGCCGGTTACGGCGCCGACAACCAGCATGAGTCGGTCACCATCAGCCACGCGCTGCTGGCTGCCACAGAAAAACTCAAGGTTATCGCCGCCATCCTTCCAGGCCCCTGGAACCCGGCGCTGGCGGCCAAGCAGCTGGCCAGCATCGACCACTTCACCCATGGCCGTATCGCCATCAACGTGGTCTCGGGCTGGTTCAAGGGCGAGTTCCATGCCATCGGTGAGCCTTGGCTGGACCACGACGAGCGCTATCGCCGTTCCGAAGAGTTCATCCGCGCGCTGAAGGGCATCTGGACCCAGGACAACTTCACCTTCAACGGCGACTTCTACCGCTTTCGCAACTACAACCTCAAACCCAAGCCGCTGCAGCAGCCACACCCGGAGATTTTCCAGGGTGGTAGCTCGCGTGCTGCGCGGGACATGGCGGCGCGCGTGTCGGACTGGTACTTCACCAACGGCAACAGCGTCGAGGGGATCAAGGCCCAGGTCGACGATATCCGCGCCAAGGCGGCGGCCAACGGCCACTCGGTAAAGATCGGGGTCAATGCCTTCCTCATCGCCCGCGACACCGAGGAACAGGCGCGCGCAGTGCTGCAGGAAATTATCGACAAGGCCAACCCCGAAGCGGTGCGGGCGTTCGGTCAGGAAGTGAAGCATGCGGGGTCGGCCAGCCCGGAGGGCGAGGGTAACTGGGCCAAGTCCAGCTTCGAGGACCTGGTGCAGTACAACGATGGTTTCAAGACCAACCTGATCGGCACGCCTCGGCAGATTGCCGAGCGAATCGTTGCTCTGAAGGCGGTGGGCGTCGACCTGATCCTTTCCGGGTTCCTGCATTTTCAGGAAGAAGTGGCGTATTTCGGTGAGCACGTGCTGCCATTGGTGCGCGAGCTGGAAGCCACGCACGGCGCGGAAAAAGCGGTGGCCTGAAGCCGGGGCAGGGCGGCCTTGGCACCCTGCCAGTATTGTCGGATTGTCGTGCAGGGGTTAGGTTTGCCGGCTCACTTCAAGGAAGACAACCCCATGAAACGGACCTTACCGCTGCTGTTCGCCTGCGCGATTTTCCCCCTGCAAGCCTGGTCGGCGCTTGAAGTCGGCCAGTTCACCCTGGGCATGCCCAAGCCCCAGGTCCTCGCCATTCTGCAGCAGCAGTTCGGTGAGGTAGAGCAATTCACCGGCTATCACTATCAGGTGCCTACCGAGTTTTTTCAGGGGGCCGGCCCGAAGGGAAATTACAACCTCGGCGGTATACCCGTCTCGAAAGTGAAGGCGTCCTTCAACGAGGCCGACCAGCTTCGCCAGGTGCAGGTGCAGTTGGACACCACCGACGAGGCGCGGGTCCAGCAGCTGTTACCGATGACCAAGGACGCCAAGCGGGTGCCGCGTTCCGGTGGCCGGCTAGAAGCGTTTTCCGCAGACGGTGAGTTGGTTTACTGGGTGTCCAAAGACTGGGGCTGGACAGTGGTGACCATCGCCGACAAGGCCAGCTCGGCGAACAACATCAAGGCGCGGGCCAAGAGCGATGAGACCTTTGCCCAGCTCAATCGCAAGTTCGACAAGCTGATTGAAACGGCCAAGGCGGTGGAGGGGAAGGGCACGCCTTGAACTTTTGTGGGCATTGCTTTGTGTCGCGATGGGCTGCGTAGCAGCCCTCGTTGACCGTCAATACCGCTGCAGGTGCTCGGCGAACGTAGCCCCCTGATAGCGCTCACGGAACAACCCACGCTCCACCAGTCGCGGCACCACCTCATCCAGAAAGCTGTACACCGAGCCAAACGAGCCTCCTGGCGCGGCGATAAAGCCATCCATTACCCCTGCCTCAGCCCAGTCGGCAATCTCGGCCACGGCATCATCGACCGTGCCGATCACCTGCCAGTGCGCCGCCGACAGCACTTCCGGGCGCATCAGCAGTTCTTCTGGCAATAGCGACTCGCGCTCGATCAGCCGGCGCAGCAGGCTTACATGGGTGCGGCTGGCACCGGGCAGCAACTGTAGCGGCGGCAGGTCGGCCGCTTGAATGCGCCGGTCGCTCGGCCAGTTGGTCAGGTCGATGCCGATCATCTTCTCGATAGCAGCAAACTTGCGCGGCTTGTCCACCTGGGCGTGGGTGTCCATGAACAGCTCGCGGGCCTGCTGACGGGTGGGCGCCAGGTACAGACTCAGGCCTGGCAGCAGGCGAATGTCATCGGCCTGGCGACCATGCTTTTGCGCACGGCGCGACAGATCGCGGCGCAGGTCGGCGGCGGCGGCCTGGTCGGGGGTAGGGGCAAACACGATGTCCGCGACACGGGCGGCAAAGTCGCGGCCGCTGTCGGATGCACCCGCCTGGATCAGTGGAATGCGCGCCCCCTGTTCGGGCAAGTTCAGTGGGCCCTGCACCTGCAGGAAGTCACCTTGGTGGTTGATCGGCAGGACCTGCGCCGGGTCGGCATACATCCCGTTCTCGCGGTCGATGCGCAGGGCCTGCTGCGGGAAGCTGCGCCATAGCCGCTGGACCACTTCGGTGAACTCGGCGGCGCGGGCGTAGCGTTGTTCTGCGCAGGGCATGGCCGCCAGGCCGAAGTTTTCGTGGCCCTGCAAGGCTGTGACGATGTTCCAGCCAACCCGGCCCTGGCTCAGCCAGTTCAGCGACTGTAGCTGACGCGCGACCAGGTAGGGCGGGAAGAAAGTGGTCGAGACCGTGGACACCAGGCCAATATGGTGGGTCTCGCGGGTAAGCGCGGCCAGTAGCACGGTGGGGTCGAGGCTGGTAAAGCCCGAGCCACTTGCCAGGGCATCGGCGACTACGCAACTGACATCAGGGCGGAACACGAAGTCCAGGTGCGCGGCTTCCGAGCGGCGCGCGATGTCCATGGCGAAATCGCTGCCGAACAGGGTTTCGACGCGGCTGTCGACGCGCCGCCAGCCCTCGCCGCTGAGCCAGGTGGGGGCGAGCGACATGCCGATGTGCAGGCCTTTTTTCAATTTCATCAGGGTCTCCGGTTGCTGGCTGTTGCGGGTTGGGGCCGCGAAGCGGCCCGGTTGACATCAGAAGGCGCCTTTGACACCCACTCCCACGGTACGCGGCTCGGTCATGCTCGCTTCGATACCGCCTATCCCCCGGTTGGTTTGCATATAGGTAGGGGTGCGTTCGTCGAACACGTTTTTCACGTAGGTGTACACCTGCACCTGGTCGCTGAAGCGGTAGCTCACGCGCGCGTCGGCCACGGTGTAGCCGTCGATGGCATAGCTTTTGGTGTTGGCAACGTCCGAGTAGTAACCGTCGATGTGCCGCACCTGGGCATTGAGGTTGACGCGGTCAGTGATGTCCCAGCTCGGGCCGAAGCTGACGGTGTAACCGGGCGAACGGGCAAATTCGTTGCCGGCATAGCGGTTGTTGGCGTCGATTTCGTCGATGCGGGTTTGCAGGGCACCCGCGCTGGCCTTGAGGGTCAGGTTATCCAGCACGCGGTAGTCCGCCGACAGCTCGAAGCCATAGGCATGGGCCTTCTCGGCGTTGATGGTGTAGGACTGGGTCAGGCCCGAGGCCAGCACCACCGGGATGTTGTACTGGGCATCTTGCATGTCCATGTAGAACAGGTTGGCGTTCAGGTGCAGGCGGTCGTCCAGCAGGCTGGCGCGGGCGAACAGCTCGTAGTTCCACATGCGCTCATCGTCGAACGCCTCGAAGCGCTTGCTGCTTAGGTTGAGCGACACACCACCCGGGTTGTAGCCGCGGCTGACCATGCCGCCGACGGTCCACTGCGGGGTCAGGGCGTAGGCCAAAGACACCTTGGGTAGGAGCGCGGTGAAGGTCTTGTCGTAGTCCAGCCCATTGGCGGCGAACGGCGAAGTGCCGCTGCGCTGGATCTGGTCCTGCTGCAGGCGCAGGGCAGTGGTGAGCGTCCAGCGGTCATTGAGGCGGTAGCTGACCTCACCGAATACGCCCAGGTTGCGCTTGGTGTCGTCGAAGTCCGAGATGCCGCCGTAATACAGGATTTCGTCCGAGTCGGTGCGCGCCAGGTACAGGCCAGCCATACCGCTGAGGGTGTCCTGTTGCTCGCCGAAGGTGATGCGGCTTTCGTTGGAGAAGTTTTTCTGGCGAATGTCGGCATCTCCGCCGTTCGCCACGCCAATCACCCGATGCACGTTGGACAGCGAATACTGGGTCTGGTTGAACAGCTTCATGCCGTTGTCCAGTTCGTAATCCACGTCGACGATGTGCGTGTTGCTCTGTTGGTGCCAGCTGGGCATGGTGGCGCCGGTGTGGTCCAGCTTGTGGAACGGCCGCGAGGCTGCTTCCTGGGTGGGGCGATTGGAGTCGCCGTGGGCGAAGGTGTACTTCAGACCCAGGCCGGGCACCGCATCAGGCAGCCACAGCAGCTTGCCACGCAGGTTCAGGGCGCGGAAATCCTGGTCGGTGTTGTGGCTGGCAAACGAGGGGTTGGTGTAGTCGATGAAGGTGTCGCGCGCTGCATAGTCCAGTGCCAGGCGCCCGGCCAGGTTGTCGCTCAGTGGGCCGGAGACTGCCAGCGAAGAGCGCCGTGAGTGGTAGCTGCCGATCTCGGCCTGGTAGGCCGCCTCCGGGGTGAAGGTCGGGTCCTTGGTCTTGACCACGATGGCGCCGGCAATGGCGTTGGCACCCTGGCTGGTGGTCTGCGGGCCGCGGTACACCTCGATGCTGTCCACGTCCCACACCGATGGCGCGCCAAAGTACATCTCGTTGTAGTTCAGGTAGTGCCCGTCAAGGTTGATGGTGGCGCGCGGCACAGTACCGCCCCAGAACACGTTGGCGCCGTTGTTCGGCCCCTGGGTGTCCTGGCCGCGAATGATCGGCGCGCCCACCGTGTCGGTGTAGATCACATTGGGGACGTCGTTGAGCACTTCGTGTACCGAGGCATTGCCGGTCTTGAGGCTGTCGATTTCGCTGGCGCTTTTCACCGACACCGACGAAGCGGTGTTGCGCAGGTCACGTTCGACCTTTTCGCCGCTGACCAGCACGGGGGTGAGCACCAGCTGCGAGCTGCCGGCAGTGGTGGGCTGGTCGGCCAGGGCGTGGGGGGCTGCGAGCAGGGTAGACAGGGTCAGCACACCGAATCCATGGCTGAACGAGCGTTGCGCAGGGTACTTCAAGACAACCTCCAAATGAGAACGATCCTCGTTTGCGCTGCAAGGTATCACGGTGCCATTGCGTTCCGCAATAAAGAATCTATTCCTCAGAGTGGTATGCTGATGCTTGGCCTAGCCGGCGTGCGCGCCAGGCCGGGGCCGCTGGCGGTATGATGGGCAGCCGCGCTTGCCGGCCACCCTAGTGATGCCTGGCGGAAAAACCAGAAATGAGGAGATAGCCCCGTTGAACACTTTGCAGTCCCCCGCCGACACGGAGCCGGAGAGCCCGGGCGAGAAGCGTTCCGGCACCATTCAGTCGGTGTCTATCGCTGCGCGGTTCCTGAATGTACTGGCCAATGCGGAGAATGAACTGAGCCTGGGTGAGGTGGCCCGGCGCACAGGCACCGGCGGTTCCACGGCGCACCGCTACCTGCAGAGCCTGGTCAAGGAGGGGCTGGCCAAGCAGGACCCGGCCAGTGCGCTGTATGACCTGGGCCCGGCCGCGCTCAGCATCGGTATCGGCGCCCTCAAGCGTGTGGATGCCGTGGAAATTGCCGCCCAGCACATGAAGGGGCTGGCCCAGCGGCATGCCGCCAGCGGCGGGGTGGCGATCTGGACCGACCGGGGCCCGACACTGGTGCGTTGGTACCGCAGCGCTTACTTCTCGATCAACCCCCTGGCTCTGGGCGATATCCTGCCGATCGACAACACGGCCTGCGGGCTGATTTTCCAGGCGTTCCTGCCCAAAGCTACCATCGAGGCGGCGCGCAAGCTGCAGCCGGCGCATTTTCGTGGCACCCCGCCCAGTGCCAAAGTGCTGGAGCAGATCCGCCAGCATTGCTGGGCCGAATTGACCAGCCACTTGCTGTCCAGCGTGACCGGGCAAGCGGCGCCGGTGTTCGATGCGCAGCAGGAGATTGTTTGTGTGATGACTACGGTGACCGACCTGGGGCAGTTGCGTACACCGGAGGATCGCCAGGCGTTGTTCCATGAGGCAGGGTTGGTCAACCAGGCGACCGGTGGGCGCATGCTGGGTGCGCCGGCGCCGGTGCTGCCGGCATGAGCGCAGGTCTTACTGTTCGCCGGGTTGAGGCTCGCGTCGCCCTCGTGGCACCAGCATAGGCGTCCCGCTCACCGGGTCGTCAATCACCAGCCCGGATAACCCAAAGACCTGCTGCACCAGCGCCTCGGTGAAGATCTGCGCCGGCGCCCCCTGGGCGACGATGGCGCCTTCACGCATGGCCACCAAGTGGCTGGCATAACGGCAGGCCTGGTTCAGGTCGTGTAGCACCGCCACGATGGTGCGCCCCTGTCGGTTCAGGTCGCGCAGCAACTCCAGCAATTCATACTGGTGGGCGATATCCAGGTAAGTGGTGGGCTCATCCAGCAGCAACAGTGGGGTGTCCTGCGCCAGCACCATGGCAATCCACACGCGCTGGCGCTGGCCGCCAGACAATGCCTGCACCGGGCGCTCGGCCAGCGCCTCGATGCCGGTCGCATGCATCGCGCGCTGTACCGCCTGTTCATCCTCGGGTGACCACTGTTGCCACAGACGCTGGTGCGGATAGCGGCCGCGCGCGACCAGTTCGGCTACGCGAATGCCGTCCGGTGCGCTGGCACTTTGCGGCAGCAGGGCCAGGCGCCGGGCCACGTCCTTGGCCGGGCGCTGCTGAATGTCCTGGCCATCGAGCAGCACCTGGCCGCAGCTGGGCACCAACAGCCGCGACAGTGCTGCCAGCAGGGTCGATTTACCGCAGGCGTTGGGGCCGATTATCACAGTGAAGGCACCGTCCTGGATGTCCAGCGACAGATCGTGCGACAGGGTTCTTTGGTCGCGGCGCAGGGTCAGCGCGCGGGCTTGCAGGCGAGGGCTCATGGCGGGTCCTTGGCAATCCGGTATTTTGCGGAACGTATTCTACATGATGGAATTATCTGTATGAGAAGTATTATCATGCGCAGCTGATTCCCTCTGAGCGAAGCCGAGCAATGAAGCGTTTTCGAGTTTGTGCAGCACTGGCCGCCGTCGCCCTGGCGCTGGCTGGGGTGATCCCGAGTGCAATAGCCGCGCCCGCGCGAATCGTCTCTACCACACCGAGCGTGACCGGCATCCTGCTGGCCATGCAGGCCCCCTTGGTGGCCAGCGCCGCCGCCACGCCTAGCCGCCTGACCGATGACAAGGGCTTCTTCTCGCAATGGGCAGCTGTGGCCGACCAGCGTGATGTGCAGGTGCTGTACCGTAACCTGCAGTTCGACATCGAGGCCGTGGTGGCCAGCGCCCCCGACTTGCTGGTGGTGTCTGCCACCGGTGCCGACAGCGCCGCGCCGCACCTGGCCGAGCTGAAAGCCCAGGGCGTGCCGACGCTGGTGATCAACTACTCCAACCAGTCCTGGCAGGACCTGGCTACCGAGCTTGGAGAAAAGACCGAACTGCAACAGCAGGCCAAGGCGGTGATCCAGCGGTTCGACGACTACACCCGCGAAACGGCAGCCCGCCTGACCCCCTCGCCAAGGCCGGTCGTCCTGATCGGCTACAACATCGGTGGCAGTTATTCCATCGGCCGCACATTCAGCCCGCAGGCAAGGCTGCTGACCGCACTCGGCTTTCAAGTGCGTGAACTGCCCGAGGCGATGGCGGGGCAGGTGATTCGCGCCACCGAATTCCAGTTCATTTCCCGCGAAAACCTGGTCGCCGCCATCGGTGATGCGGATGTGTTCCTGCTCAGCGCCGACGACAAAGATGCCCAAGCCTTCCTCCACGACCCAGTGCTGGCCAACCTGCGCGCGGTGCAGCACAAGCGCGTGTACCCGTTGGGGCCCAGTTCGTTCCGCATCGACTACTATTCCGGGCGGCAGATGCTCGACACCGTCGCCGGCTACTTCCACTGACCATGGCTGGCCCGACTTTGCGCCCTGCGCTGCTGGCAGGGCTATTGCTGCTGTTCATGGCGGCGCTGGCGAGCCTGCTGATTGGCTCGCATCCGATTACCGTCGGCGTGGTATTCGACGCCCTCTACCAGCCCGACCTGCTGAACGATGAGCACCTCATCGTGCGTGAGTTACGCGTGCCACGCACGTTGGTGGCGCTGCTGGCTGGCCTCGCGCTGGGGGCAGCGGGTACTTTGATGCAGGCACTGACACGCAACCCGCTGGCCGAACCGGGGCTGCTGGGCGTGAATGCCGGCGCCGCGCTCGCGGTCATCCTAGGCGTAGCATTGTTTGGTCTGACCCAGGTCAGCCAGTACATCCCGCTGGCCTTTTTCGGCGCTGGCATCGCCGGAGTTGTCGTGTTTCTGCTTGGCCAGGCCGGCGCTGCCGACAGCAGCCCGGTGCGCCTGGTACTGGCCGGGGCAGGGCTGAGCATGCTGCTGGCCTCGCTCACGGCCATCCTCGTGCTCAACACCCCACCTCAGGTCTATGACCATTTCCGCAATTGGGCGGCCGGCTCGTTGGCCGGCAGCAGTACGGCTGCGCTGCCATTGCCGACCTTGGCGATCGCCTTGGGCCTGGCCCTGGCCGCCGCCTTGATGCCACAACTCAATGCCTTGGCGCTGGGCCGAGATCTGGGCCGGGCGTTGGGCGTGAATGTGCGCCTGACCTGGGCGCTGGCCTGCGTGGCGCTGATGTTGCTGGCCGGCAGTGCTACCGCCATTGCCGGGCCGATCGGTTTCGTCGGGTTGGTGGCGCCGCACCTGGCACGATCGCTGGTGGGGCCGGACTACCGGCGCATGCTGCCCTATGCCGCGCTGATCGCTGCGCTGTTGCTGCTGGGCGCCGACCTGCTGGGCCGCGTGCTGGCGGCACCCGCGGAGCTGGCCGCCGGGACCCTGGCGCTGTTGCTTGGTGGGCCGGCCTTTATCGTATTGATTGGCAGGTTTCGCCTATGTCAGCTGTGAATGGGTTGCGTGTGCTTCGATGCGGGCCCCTGAGCCTGCGTTTCAGTTTGCGGGCCGTGCTGGTCGGCAGTGCACTGTCGCTGTTGGTGATGGGCCTGGCGGTGTTGCTGCTGGGTACGGGTAGCCTGCCGATCCATGCAGGCCAGGTGTTGACCAGCCTGTTTGGGCAGGGTGACAACGAGATGGCCAGCCGCATTGTCATCCGCGTGCGTTTGCCGCGGGTACTCACGGCAATGCTGGTGGGCGCGGCGCTGGGCATGGCTGGGGCAATCTTCCAGTCGATCGCGCGCAATGCTCTGGGTTCGCCCGATGTCATTGGCTTTACCACAGGCGCTGCGAGTGGTGCCATCGTGCAAATCATCCTGTTCGATGCCGGCCCGTTGGCCACGGCGTTGGCCGCTGTTGCAGGCGGCATGCTTACCGCGTTGCTGGTGTTGCTGTTGGCGCGTCGCGGGCAGGGCGGCCAGGGTTACCGGCTGGTGCTGGTGGGTATAGGCATGGGCGCCACGCTGTCGGGCCTCAACCAGCTGCTGCTGGTCACCGGCGACCTCGACCAGGCACTGTTCGCCCAGCTGTGGCTGGCCGGTTCGCTCAACACTCGTACCTGGGCCCATGTGTTGCCTGCCACGCTGGGGTTGGCACTGATGGTACCGGTGGCCCTGCTGTACAAGCGTGAACTGGCACTGATGGAAATGGGCGATGGCATGGCTGGTCAGTTGGGCGTGGCGGTGGAGCGTTCGCGGTTGCGCCTGGTGCTTGCAGCGGTAGGGCTTACTGCCATTGCCACTGCCGCAGCCGGGCCGATTGCTTTCATCGCCCTGGCTGGCCCGCAATTGGCGCGGCGGCTTACGCGTACTGCGGGGGTGCCATTGCTGTGTGCCGCCTTGATGGGCGCGGCGCTGCTGCTGGTGGCCGATTGGCTGAGCCAACGCCTGGCGGCCACGGCGCAGTTGCCGGTGGGGTTGGTGACCGGAGTATTGGGTGGTTGCTACCTGCTGTGGCTGATTACGGCTCAGCGTCAAGGGTCTGGAGCAGGGTGAAGCCTGGCTGGCCGGCCTCCTGACCACAGGTCGGTTTCAGGATGCGCCTGGTCGCTCGCACGCAACCCCTCGACGCCACAAGTGCCATGCTTGCAGGATGCCCAGGGACCAGCGCGCGCAGATGTGCGGCCATGGGCAAGGAGGCCGCCAGTACCACGCAACCGTGACGTGGCCGGCGCGCCGCAGCAGAACACGCCGGACACCTGCCCTCACAATCATTCAGGCAGGGTCCGTGATGCCGAGGTCCGCTGTATGCCTGATGAATTGCTCCACCTGCCCGATATCCAGCGCATTCTGGCCCGCGACAAGGCCACCCCGGGGGCCCTGTTGCCGATCCTGCATGCCATCCAGCACGACATCGGTTACATCCCCGATGCGGCTGTCCCCGAAATCGCTCATGCCCTGAACCTTAGCCTGGCCGAGGTGCGCGGGGTGATCAGCTTCTACCACGATTTCCGCACCGCGCCGCCTGCCCGTCATACTCTGCGCCTGTGCCGCGCCGAGTCGTGCCAGAGCCGTGGCGCCGAGGCCCTGGCCGCGCAGCTGCGTGAACAGCTGGCACTGGACGATCATGGCACCAGCGCCGACGGCGCCATCAGCCTTCGGCCGGTGTATTGCCTGGGCGCCTGTGCCTGCTCGCCGGCGCTGGAGCTGGACGGCCAAGTGCACGCGCGCCTCACCCCCGAGCGCCTGCGCGCCCTGGTCAATGGTTGCCGGGAGGACGCTGCATGCTGACCCTGTACATTCCCTGCGATTCGGTCGCCCGCGCCGTGGGTGCCGATCAGGTCGTCGAGGCCTTGCAGCGCGAGGCCGAGCGCCGCCAGTTGCCTCTGGACATCCAACGCACCAGCTCACGCGGGTTGTACTGGCTGGAGCCGCTGATCGAGTGCGACAGTGCGCAAGGGCGCCAGGGCTTCGGCCCGGTTACCCCGCAGGACGTGCCGTCCCTGCTCGATGCCCTGGCCGGTGATCCTGGTGGCCACTCACTGGCACTGGGCGCGGTCGAAGAAATACCTTACCTCAAGACCCAGCAGCGCCTGTTGTTCGCCCGCGCCGGCATCACCCGCCCGTTGTCGCTGGATGACTACCGCGCCCACGGCGGTTTCGCAGGGCTGGAGGCAGCCGTGGCCCTGGACGGTGCCGACGTGGTCGCTGCGGTACTCGATTCCGGTCTGCGTGGCCGTGGTGGCGCGGCGTTCCCGGCTGGCATCAAGTGGCGCACCGTGCGTGACGCCGATGCCGGGCAAAAATACGTGGTGTGCAACGCTGACGAGGGTGACTCCGGCACCTTTGCCGACCGCATGCTGATGGAGGGCGACCCCTTCCTGCTGATCGAGGGCATGATCATTGCCGGCCTCGCCGTCGGGGCCGACAAGGGATACATCTATGTACGCTCGGAATATCCCGACGCTATCCGCTCGCTTGACCAGGCCTTCACCATTGCCCGTGATGCGGGGTACCTCGGCACTGACGTAGCCGGCAGCGGCCTGGCGTTCGACCTGGAAGTGCGGGTGGGCGCCGGCGCCTATATCTGCGGCGAAGAAACCGCGTTGCTCGAATCCATCGAAGGCAAGCGCGGCATCGTCCGCGCCAAGCCCCCACTGCCCGCGCTGCAAGGCCTGTTCGGCTTGCCGACGCTGGTGCACAACGTGCTTACCCTGGCTTCGGTGCCCATCATTCTGGCCAAGGGCGCGGCGTTCTATCGCGATTTCGGCATGGGCCGCTCGCTGGGCACCATGCCGTTCCAGCTGGCCGGTAACATCCGCCAGGGTGGCTTGGTGGAGCGTGCGTTCGGCCTGACCCTGCGCGAACTGGTGGACGGTTACGGCGGTGGCACGGCCAGTGGCCGGCCGCTGAAGGCCGCGCAGGTCGGGGGGCCGCTTGGTGCCTGGGTACCCCCCAGCCACTTCGACACGCCGCTGGACTATGAAGCCTTCGCCGCCATGGGCGCGATGCTCGGCCACGGCGGTGTAGTGGTGGCCGACGACACCCTGAACATGGCCAGCATGGCGCGTTTCGCCCTGCAGTTCTGCGCCGAGGAGTCCTGTGGCAAGTGCACCCCATGCCGCATCGGCTCGACGCGGGGCATGGAAGTGGTCGACCGGCTGATCGCCAGCAGCGACCTCGCTGAACGCCACGACCAGGCGCTGGTGCTGCGCGACCTGTGCGACACGATGCAGTACGGCTCGCTGTGCGCCATGGGTGGCATGACCGCCTACCCGGTGGCCAGTGCGCTCAAGTACTTCCCTGCCGATTTTGGGCTGACCACCACGGAGGCCGCGCAGTGATCAATTTCTTCGACCCCGCTTCTGATAAAAACAGCGACCTCGGCACCCCGGCCCGTGACAGCGACGTGCAGGTCAGCCTGAGCATCGACGGCCGCGCCATCAGTGTGCCCGCCGGCACCTCGGTGATGCGCGCCGCCGCGATGCTCGGCACCAGCATCCCCAAACTGTGCGCCACCGACAGCCTTGAAGCCTTCGGCTCGTGCCGCATGTGCATGGTGGAAATCGAAGGCATGCGCGGCTACCCGGCGTCCTGCACCACGCCGGTCAGCGAAGGCATGGTGGTACGTACCGAAACCCCGCGCCTGGCCGGCCTGCGCCGCAACGTGATGGAGCTGTACATTTCCGACCACCCGCTGGACTGTCTGACCTGCTCGGCCAACGGTAACTGCGAGCTGCAGACCGTGGCTGGCCAGGTGGGCCTGCGCGAGGTGCGCTATGGCTATGACGGCGCCAACCACCTGGCCGAGAAAAAGGACGTTTCCAACCCGTATTTCGACTACGAGCCGAGCAAGTGCATCGTTTGCAGCCGCTGCGTGCGCGCCTGCGAGGATATCCAGGGCACCTTTGCCCTGACCATTACCGGGCGTGGTTTTGAATCGCGGGTAGCGGCAGCGGGTGGTGATGACTTCCTCACTTCCGAGTGCGTGTCGTGCGGCGCCTGCGTGCAGGCCTGCCCGACTGCGACCCTGACGGAAAAGAGCCTGGTGCAACTTGGCCAGCCTGAGCGTTCGGTCATTACCACGTGCGCCTACTGCGGCGTTGGCTGTTCGTTCCGCGCCGAAATGAAGGGCGACCAGCTGGTGCGCATGGTCCCGGACAAGAACGGCGGCGCCAACCATGGCCACGCCTGCGTCAAAGGCCGCTTCGCCTGGGGTTATGCCACCCACCCGGACCGCATTACCAAGCCGATGATTCGCAAGCGCCTGGAAGACCCGTGGCAGGAAGTGAGCTGGGACGAGGCGGTGACCTATGCCGCCAGCGAGTTCCGCCGCATCCAGCTCAAGTACGGGCGCGACGCCATTGGCGGCATCACCTCCAGCCGCTGCACCAACGAAGAAGCCTACCTGGTGCAGAAATTGGTGCGCACGGCATTCGGCAACAACAACGTCGATACCTGCGCGCGGGTGTGCCATTCGCCCACTGGCTATGGCCTGAAGCAGACCCTGGGTGAATCGGCGGGCACGCAAAGCTTCGATTCGGTGATGCAGGCCGACGTGGTGCTGGTGATCGGCGCCAACCCCACCGATGCTCACCCGGTGTTTGGTTCGCAACTCAAGCGTCGCTTGCGCCAGGGGGCTCGGCTGATCGTGATCGACCCACGGCGTATCGACCTGGTCGACTCGCCGCACGCCCGTGCCGAGCTGCATCTGCAACTGCGCCCAGGCACCAACGTGGCCATGCTCAACGCCCTGGCCCACGTGATAGTCACCGAGGGCCTGCTGGCTCAACGCTTCATCGATGCCCGCTGCGAAACCGAAGACTTCGCCCGCTGGCGCGACTTCGTCAGCCTGGCAGACAACGCCCCCGAGGTGCTCGGCCCGGTCTGTGGTGTGCCTGCCGAGCAGATCCGCGCCGCTGCGCGGTTGTATGCCACCGGCGGCAACGCAGCCATCTATTACGGCTTGGGCGTGACCGAGCACAGCCAGGGTAGTACTGCGGTGATGGGCATCGCCAACCTGGCCATGGCCACCGGCAATATCGGCCGCGAGGGGGTAGGGGTGAACCCGTTGCGCGGGCAGAACAACGTGCAGGGTTCGTGCGACATGGGTTCGTTCCCCCACGAGCTGCCCGGCTACCGGCATATCTCCAACGAGGGCGTGCGCGCCGAGTTCGAACGAGCCTGGGGCGTGACCCTGCAGCCCGACCCTGGTCTGCGCATTCCCAACATGTTCGAGGCTGCGTTGGACGGCAGCTTCAAAGCGTTGTACTGCCAGGGTGAGGACATCGCCCAGAGCGACCCTAACACCCAGCACGTCACGGCAGCCTTGCACGCCATGGAGTGCGTGGTGGTGCAGGATATTTTCCTCAACGAAACCGCCAAGTTCGCCCATGTTTTCCTGCCGGGCAGTTCATTCCTGGAAAAGGACGGCACTTTCACCAATGCCGAGCGGCGCATTTCGCGGGTGCGCAAGGTCATGGAGCCGCTGGCCGGCAAGGCCGACTGGGAAGCCACCGTGGCCCTGGCCAACGCCCTGGGCTACCCGATGAACTACCGCCACCCGTCCGAGATCATGGACGAGATCGCTCGCCTGACGCCGACCTTCCGCCGGGTAAGCTACGCCGAGATCGACCGCCATGGCAGCCTGCAATGGCCATGCAACGATGCTGCACCCGATGGCACACCGACCATGCACATCGACCAGTTCGTGCGTGGCAAGGGCCGCTTCATGCTTACCGGCTACGTGCCCACCGACGAAAAGGTCAACAACCGCTATCCGCTGCTGCTGACCACCGGGCGCATCCTCAGCCAGTACAACGTCGGGGCTCAGACCCGGCGTACCGGCAACGTCGCCTGGCATGACGCCGACCGTTTGGAGATCCACCCAACCGACGCCGAAAGCCGTGGCATTCAGGACGGTGACTGGGTGGGAATCGGCAGCCGCGCCGGGCAGACCGTGCTGCGTGCCAAGGTCAGCGCACGGGTGGCGCCGGGCGTGGTGTACACCACGTTCCACTTCCCTGAATCGGGGGCGAACGTGATCACCACCGACAACTCCGACTGGGCCACCAACTGCCCCGAGTACAAGGTGACGGCTGTGGAAGTGGTGAAAGTGTTCCAGCCATCACAATGGCAAAAGCGCTACCAGGACTTCAGTGATGAACAGCGGCGGCTGCTGATAGAGCGCCGCACAGCGGAAAAAGCCGAGGTGCGCCGATGAGCAGTGACAACCTGGTCAAGATGGCCAACCAGATTGCCCATTACTTCGACAGTGAGCCAAACCGGGCGCTGGCGGTGCAGGGGGTGCGGCAGCATTTGCAAAGCTTCTGGACGCCGGCCATGCGCCGGCAACTGGCGGAGTGGATCGAGGCCAACGCAGGGGAGGGCCTGGACCCGAAGGTGCGCGAGGCGATGGCCTAGCGGGCCTGCGCGGTCCCTGTAGGAGCGGCCTTGTGTCGCGAAAGGGCCGCGAAGCAGCCCCAGATTTCAGCTTTGATGCATAAATTTCTGGGGCCGCCTTGCGGCCCTTTCGCGACACAAGGCCGCTCCTACAGGGACCGCGCCAATCGTGGCAATTGCGTCAGCCGCGGGCCAGTTCGGCCTGGTGGGCGATGGCTTCTTCGCTCTTGAGCACCAGCACATCGCCCTCGAGCGCATCCAGCACCACCTCGGAAGTATTGCCAATCAACGCCCCGGAAATCCCCGTGCGGCACACCGTACCGATCACCGTCACAACCGCATCAAGCTCCTTCTCGGTATGCGGAATCAGCACATCCGCCGGCCCTTCGGCCACGTGTAGGCACGCTTCACTGATGCCGTACTCGGCCTGGAACGCCTTGCACGCTTCGCGGTAACGTTTTTCGATGGTATCGCTCAGTTGGTATGCCGGGTCCGAGGCCGACAGCATTGGCGACGGGTGGGCGCTGATGACATGCAGCTCGCCCTTGGCCAGTTTGGCAATCTCGAAGCCATGGTCGATGATGCTGGCATGCAGGCGGCGGTGGTCCTCGTCCTGGTTGCCCACGTCCACTGCAGCCAGAATCTTGCCCCCGGTCCACGGCCGTTCGCTCTTGACCATCAGCACAGCGCACGGGCACTGGCGCAGCAGCTTCCAGTCGCTGGGGGTGAGCAGGGCCTTCTTCAGCGGGTTGTCCGGGCGGTGTTCCTTGATCACCAACTCGCAGCCCTCGGCCTGCTGCACATAGATGATGGTGTCGTGCAGGTTGTCGCGCCAGGCCTCTTCGTGGGTGATGTTGTCGTACCCGTCATCATGCAACTGGCTGCTCAACAGGCTCAGTAGTGCACTGTGATCATGCCGTTTGTCGCACATCAGCAGGTGCAGGCGTGCGCCAGTGACGCCAGCGATCAGCTTGGCCCGGGTCAGCGCCCGGCTGTGGGCGTGCTCAGGGTCGAGGACGACGAGGATGCTGCGGACGGCTTGCATGGGCGTGAACTCCCTCAAAGGTGGCGACCAATGCCTGACTATAGTCGGCGCTTCCCCCGCTGGCGCTTGATATACGTCAAGCATAGTCACTGGCGCCACCCGCCGCCGTCGGTATAATCGCCGCCTCTGCCTGTTCCTGTGGTTGCACGTTTATGTCCCTGATCCCCGAAATCGACGCTTTTCTTGGTTGCCCGACGCCAGATGCCTGGATCGAAGCGGCGCTCGCCGACCAGGAAACCCTGCTGATCGACCACAAGAACTGCGAGTTCAAGGCCGCCAGCACGGCCTTGAGCCTGATGGCCAAATACAACACGCACCTTGATCTGATCAACATGATGTCGCGCCTGGCCCGCGAGGAGCTGGTGCACCATGAGCAGGTGCTGCGCCTGATGAAGCGCCGTGGTGTGCCGCTGCGCCCTGTGTCGGCGGGGCGCTATGCGTCGGGGCTGCGCCGCCTGGTGCGTGCCCACGAGCCAGTGAAACTGGTGGATACGCTGGTGGTGGGGGCGTTCATCGAGGCGCGCAGCTGTGAGCGCTTCGCTGCGCTGGTGCCGCACCTGGATGAAGAACTGGGCCGCTTCTAC
Organism: Pseudomonas sp. LFS074; assembly: GCF_047978165.1. Classification (NCBI taxonomy): domain Bacteria; kingdom Pseudomonadati; phylum Pseudomonadota; class Gammaproteobacteria; order Pseudomonadales; family Pseudomonadaceae; genus Pseudomonas; species Pseudomonas sp. LFS074. The sequence goes on from NZ_JBFPFV010000001.1 coordinate 1,946,731, forward strand.
CACGGTTTGTTGAAAAGTGAAGCGCGCCACTACCAGGGCTACCTGAAACTGGCGCACAACTACGGCGATGAGGCGGACATCGCCCGCCGCGTGGAACTGGTGCGCGCTGCGGAAATGGAACTGATCCAGTCACCGGACCAGGAACTGCGCTTCCACAGCGGTATACCGCAGGCACTAGCCGCCTGAGTCGCAGCAGGCGGCCCTGGGTTCAGTCGCGCCGGCCCAGCAACAGGCCGATCACCAGGCCGAGGCCGGCGGAAATGGCCACGGTCTGCCAGGGGTGGCCGCCAATATAATCCTGAGTGGCGTCCACCACCGGTTGCGCCTTGTCCCGCACATTGCCTGCGGCCTGGCGCGCCTGTTTCAGTTTGAGGCTGACCTGCGCCCGCAGGGATTCTGCTTCTTCGCCCACCAGGGCGGCACTGTCGTTCAGCAGTTTTTCCGATTCTTCGATCAGCGATTGCAGTTCGCTGAATACCTGGTCCTTGATCTGATCGCTGTCCGCCAGCGTGGCGTTTTTCCGGGCCATGAACTCGTCCTCGTCGATGGGGGGTGTGAACAATGGATACCGCCACGTCGGGAAAGTTGCGGCGGCTTTCCGATGTTGCGTTGCCTGGGTGTAAGATAGCGGCCATTTTCAAACCTGCAGGTACCTTCATGAGTTTCAATCTGGCCAACATGAGCTTCGAGGAACGGGCGCAGATCGAGGCAGAGAAGGCTCGGCTGTTCGAGATGTGGCAGAACAACCTGGGCAAGGCCAAGGGCGATGCGGCCCGGCTGATTGCCGAAAAGCCACGGCGCAAGGGCAAGTGGGCCGAGTGGGTACGCGCCGAACTGGACGCCATGACGCCGCCCGAGTACGCCAGCATGGTGCGCAGCGAAGTCAACAAGCTGATGGCCGCGGCCAGCGCCAACCGCTGAGCACACCCCACCGGGCGTTTACCAGTAAGCGCCCTTGGGCAGGTCCAGCTTGCCCTCGTCGGTAAAGCGCACGGTGCCCAGCGGCCCGCCGGCCAGCTTGCCGCGCAGCGTGTAGGGCAAACCCTGCAGCGACTCTACCTTGCCCAGCCCATAGGCCTGGCGCAGGAAGGAAAACGCCGTGATGCTGACGGGCACCACGATTACCGCTTCGTCATATCGGCCAATATGGCCCTGCTGGTCGCTGACCCCGGCCGCTAGCGGCTGGCCGTTGACTTCCAGGTTGATGGCGACACCGTTGTAATCGATCGGCGCCTCGTTGGGGTTCTGTACCCGCATTTTCACCGCCATGCGCAGCTCCAGCTCCTGGCCGGGCAGTGGCTCGATGCCGATCACGCTGATGTTGACCGGGTCGCGTGGCTGGAACAGGGCGCAGGCTCCTAGGCCATACGCCATCAGCAGGACGAGAAACAGGCGGATACAGTGGTGCAGGCGGGCAGTCATTGAGGGCGACCTTGCCAAAGTGAGCGAACGGTCAGTGTGGCAAATGCGCGTCGGCGTTGAAAGTATCCTCGCAGATGAAAGATACTGTTTCTCATTAACGTCCGATAACTCATCTTACTGGCAGTTTCCAAACCCATGCTGACGTCACCCGTGTCGGGCCTGCTGGCGACTTTCCAGGAGCACTACGACGACCTGTTGCAGTTCCTGACCCGGCGCATGAGCGACCGCCAGCGCGCCGCCGACGTGGCGCAGGAAACCTATCTGAAACTGGTGAACATCGACGAGCAGGCGGTGCCGGTGTTGCATGCGCGCAGTTTCATCTTTCGCGTGGCCGGCAACCTGGCAATCGATGCCTTGCGCCGCGAGAAGCGCATCGCCGCCAGCCACGACGACAGTGACGGCGCCTGTGAGGTGGCCTGCCCGGCACCGGCGCCCGAGGCGGCATTGCTGGCCCGCGAGCGCCTGCGGATTCTTGACCAGGCGCTGTTGCAACTGCCCGACAACGCCCGCCGGGCGCTGTTGCTCAACCGCGTCGAAGGCCTGACCCAGAAGCAGATCGCTCAACGCCTGGGCGTTTCCGAGAGCATGGTGGCGAAGTACATCGGCCAGGCGCTGCGCCATTGCCGCGGTTGGCTTAAGCAGGCGGGTGTGGCGGCGTCCGTGGTGGTGCTGGTCGCCGCCGTGGCGGGTTGGCGGCAGGCGCCGATGCTGCTGGCGGATTACCACACTGCTGTCGGCGAGCGGCAGATCATTACGTTGGCTGATGGCACGCGGGTGACGCTGAACAGCGCCAGTGCCATGAGCGTCGTTTTCAGTGAGCATGAGCGGCGTGTGGTGCTTGATGCCGGTGAAGCATTGTTCGAGACCGCTGCTGATTCACGGCCGTTTGTGGTCGATACCGCCGGTGAGCGGGTGCAGGGCACTGCCGCGACCTTCAGCGTGCGCCGCGATGGCCACGTGGTGTTGGCGCACGGTGAGGCCAAGGTAGGTCAACGCGAACTGGCGGTAGCGGCCGATGCCGGCATGCAAATGGCCTGGCAGCGCGGCAAGCTGATCTTCAACGGCAAGCCGCTGGGGCAGGTACTGGAGGAGCTTGAGCGATACCGCCATGGGCGCATTGTGCTGTCCGACAGCAAGCTGGCAGCGATGGAGGTGAGCGGGGTATTTGATCTGGATGAGCCTGAGGCCCTGTTGCGGACGCTTGAGCAGCGATATGGCCTGAAGGTTACCTACCTGCCGTGGTTGGCCGTGGTGTATTGATCGGCCTGCAGCGACCTCGTCGCACTACAGAAATAAAAATATTTTCCATTTGGCACTGCAAGTTCGTGCAAGCCAGATCGTCGTAGTGGGACTGATCAGCAACCCATTCTCATTTACGACTTGTCAGGAAGCTCATACGTGCCTCTGATGCTCAAGCCCTTGCACCGCCGTCGCGGTTCTCTTCACCACGCCCTGATGTCCTGCAGTGCCCTGGCCATGCTGGTCGGTCCGCTGCATGTGTGGGCCGCGACGACCACCGAACAGACCCAGATGCAGGCTCGCCAGGTTCAGCTCGACGTGCCAGCCCAACCGTTGGGCCAGGCCCTGACCACTTTCGCCGATCAGGCTGGCCTGCACCTGTTGTTCACCACTGGTGATGTCGCAGATCAGGCCAGCCCGGCGTTGCAGGGCAGCTACAGTGTCGAGCAGGCCCTGCAGCAGCTGCTGGCCGGCAGCGGCATGAGTTGGCAGTTCAGCGATGCCCGTACGGTCACCCTGCGTAAAACCGAGGCCGCGCCGCAGGCGGTCAACCTCAAGCCGATCGAAGTCAGCGTGGCCTCGCGCACCAGCACCGCAATCAGCGAAATCCCCGGCACCGTCTGGGTGGTCGAGCAGCAGCAGTTGCGCGAGCAGATCGACAGCGGTGTCAGCCTGAAGGAAGCCATCGGCAAGCTGGTGCCGGGCCTCGACCTGGCGCCGGAAGGGCGCACCAACTACGGCCAGAACATGCGCGGGCGCAACGTGCTGGTGATGATCGACGGGGTCAGCCAGAACAGCTCGCGCGGCCTGTCGCGCCAGTTCGACAGCATTTCGCCGTTCAACGTCGAGCGCGTCGAAGTGTTGTCGGGTGCCAGCGCCATCTACGGCGGTGGCGCCACCGGCGGCATCATCAACATCGTGACCAAGAAGGGCGAGCCCGGCCCGGCGCGGTTCGAGACCCAGCTGGGCGCCAGCAGCGGCTTCAACAACAGCGACGACCTGGCCACTCGCTTCGCCCAGTCGATCAGCGGCGGCAACGAGCGGGTCAATGCCCGGCTGGGTATCTCCGGTGAGCAGAACGAAGCCTTTTACGATGGTGCAGGCGACCAGATCTTCATCGACAACACCCAGACCGACCTGCAGTACAACCGCACCATCGATGTGCTCGGTACCTTGGGCCTGCAGTTGAACGACCAGCAGAGCCTCGACCTGTTGGCCCAGTACTACGACTCGGGCAACCACGGCAGCACGGGTATCTACTTCCCCAACCTCAACTACAACGCGCCGTCAGACCTGGAAGACGCCGAGCTGCGCAGCGGTTATTCGTCGGACCTGGAGCCGCGTACCCGACGCTTGTTGCTGAACGCCAATTACCACCACAACGACGTGCTGGGCCAGGATTTCTACCTGCAAGCCTCGTACCGCAAGGAAGACGACAACTTCTACCCGTTCCCGTACTACAACCGTGCCACGCCCACCGGTTCGCGCGGGGTGTACTTTGCTGCCTCGCAGCAGAACTTCGAGGTCACCAGCCTCAAGGGGCTGTTCGCCAAGCAATGGGACACGCTGAAGCTGACCTACGGCGTCGACCTGGACCGCGAGCGGTTCAACGCCGAGCAGACCACCTTCAATGCCCTGACTTCGTCCGAGTCGGGCGGCCTGGAGATGGAAAAGGACAGCAAGGCGGCGCGTTACCCCAGCTATCGGGTCGATGGTGTGTCGGTGTATGCCCAGCTGGACTGGCACGCCACCGACAACCTGACGTTCTCGGGCGGCGCTCGTCGCCAGCAGATGGACGTGGATGTCAGCGACTTCAAGGGCGTACCGGGCGGCAGCAACGACTACCAGGTGAACCTGTTCAACGTCGGTGCCATCTACGATTTCAAGAACGGCCACCAGGTGTGGACCAACTATGGCGAAGGCTTCGACCTGCCGGACCCAGCCAAGTACTACGGCAAGCCGAGCCTGAGCGTGGCCGACAACCCGCTGGCTGGCATCAAGAGCCGCCAGGTGGAGCTGGGCTGGCGCTATGCCGACCTGGGCTGGGATGCCCAGGCAGCGCTGTACTACATCTGGTCGGACAAGATCATCAACGTCGATTCGCAAACGCTGACCATCAACGTGGAAGAGCAGAAGAGCCGCGACTTTGGCTTTGAAGGTGCGCTGACCCGGCACTTCCAGGCCGGTTGGGAAACCGGCGGCACCTTGCACCTGACCCGCTCCGAAGAAGAGGCTGCAGACGGTGGCTGGATCAAGCGTGATGCCCGCTATGCTTCGCTGTCCAAGGCCACCGCGTTCGTCGGCTGGAAGGGCGATGGCCGCAGCGCGCGGTTGCAGGCCAACCATGCTTTCAGCCTGAAGGACGATGCCGACCACGAGATCGACGGCTACACCACCTTCGACTTGCTTGGCAGCCAGGACACCGGTTTCGGTACCTTCAGTGCCGGCATCCAGAACCTGCTGGACAAGCAGTACAGCACGGTCTGGGGGCAGCGTGCGACGCTCTTCTATTCACCGACCTACGGGCCAGCGTACCTGTATGACTACCAAGGGCGTGGGCGCACCTACACGCTGACCTGGAGCATGGCTTACTGAGTGTTGCAGCCTGAACTGGCCTCTGTGGGCGCGGGCCGGTTCAGGCAAATGCTGCCAGCAAGTCCTGCGCAAACGCCTGCTGTGCTTCACCAACCCCCTGTGCCCGGTGCCGGGCCAGGGTAAACGGCACCACGAAATCCAGCCCTGGGTCCAGCGCCCACAATAACCCCTCGGCCTCCCAGTCCTGCGCGCAGTGGCATGGCAGGTAGCCGATATGCCGCCCCGACAGAATGAACGTCAGCACGCTCTCGATCTGCTCCGCCACCGCCATGCTGCGCTGGCTCTGGAACGGCTCACCGCCTTTGAGAAAACGGTACGGATGGCGCACCTGGTCCATGTCCAGCAGCCGCTCAAGCCCAACCCCCGACTCGCCGAACAGCACATGCCCTTTGCCGCAATACAGCCGTTGCCTCTCCTCGAACAATGGCTGGTAATCAAAGGCCGCCTGGTTGCCGGAAAAGTAGCTGATGGCACAGTCCAGCCGCTGCTCCAGCAACAACCGCTCAAGCTCCGCTGGCGGTGCACTGATCAGCTCCAATTGCACCGATTCCTCTCGCTTGCGAAACGCCGCAATGGCCGCCGCCAGCTTCAGGCTGACTGCCTTGTCCTGGTTTTCCGCCAGACCGATGCGCACGTTGCCCAGCAACCGCCCAGCAACGCCGTTGGCCTGCTGGCGGAACTGCTCGATGTTCAGCAGCAGGCCACGCGCCGCCTCCAATAACAATTCACCTTTGTCCGTCAGGCGAAAACCACCCTTGCCACGGCTGCACAGACGGTAACCCAGGCGAGCCTCCAGCTGTGCCATGCGCTGGCTTATGGTGGGCTGGCTCAGGCCCAGCACGCCTTGCGCGGCGCTGAAGCCACCGGCCTGGACTACAGTGACGAACAGCCGCAGCAGGTGCAGATCGGGGTCGTGCAATTGTCCGAGCATTACATTGGTCCTGGTGAATGTCAGCTTTGCAAACTTGCCATTTCTGCAATGTAACCCGGCTGGCATGCTCGCGGCATCCACCCATTAGCCGAGGTGTCCGCCATGCGTCGATCGTTGTGCTTGTTGTCCCTGGTCCTGGCCTTGCCGTTACAGGCGCAAGAAAAGGTCGTGAACCTCTATAGCTGGGCCGACTACGTTGCCCCGCAAACCCTTCAGCGCTTCGAGCGAGAAACCGGCTACAAGGTGCGCTACGACACCTTCGACACCACTGAAGTGCTGGAAACCAAGCTGCTGACCGGTGGTAGCGGTTACGACGTGGTGGTGCCGTCAGCTACCGTGCTGGCCAGGGCGCTCAAGGCCAATGCCCTGCAACCGCTCGATCCTCAGGCCATGCCCGGCTACAGCAATCTCGACAAGGACCTGCTGGCCAAGCTCGCCGAGGCCGACCCCGGCAACCGCCATGCCGTGCCGTACACCTGGGGAACGCTGGGCCTTGGGGTGAATGTGGAGGCCGTGCGCCAGCGCCTGGGCGATGTGCCGCTCGACAGCCTCGACCTGCTGTTCAAGCCCGAGTACGCCAGCCGTCTGAAGGACTGCGGCATTGCCATGCCCGATTCGCCACAGGAAGTGATAGGGGTTGCCCTGAACTACCTGGGCAAAGACCCTTACAGCCAGAACAAGGATGACCTGGCTGCCGCGCAGAACCTGCTCAGCCAGTTGCAGCCGTCGATCAGCTATGTCGCCAATGGCCGGCAGATCAGCGACCTGGCCAATGGCAGCGTGTGCCTGGCGCTGACCTATAACGGTGATGCGGCAATGGCCGCCGACCAGGCCCGCCGTGCCGGCAAGCCGTTCGAGCTGATCTACCGCATCCCCCGCGAAGGCACGCTGGTGTGGCAGGACAACCTGGTCATTCCAAAAGACGCCCCGCACCCCGAGGCCGCGCGAGCGTTCATTGCCTTCATGCTCAAGCCCGAGTCGGTGGCGGCGCTGACCAACACGCTGTTCTTCGCCAATGCCAACCAAGCCGCCACACCACTGGTGGACGAAGCGGTGCGCAACGACCCGGACATCTACCCACCCGCCGAGGTACGCCAGCGCCTGTTCGCCGACCGCAGCATGGCCTTGGCCGATTTGCGCCAGCGTAACCGCCTTTGGACGGCTTTCCGCAGCCGCCAATGAGACATGACAACCAAGGAGCCCGACCGTGGAGCAAGCCGCAAGCAACGACCAGGCGATGACCCGCGACAGCCTGTATGGCACTGCCGCCGAAAGTACCTACGCCGGTATTACCAGTTTCTCTCGCCGCCGCTACAGCCGCGATTTGCGGGGTGTGGATGTGGTGGTCAGCGGTGTGCCGTTCGATACTGCCACCAGCAACCGCCCCGGCGCGCGTTTCGGCCCACGGGCGATCCGCGCCGCTTCGGTGCAGCAGGCCTGGGCCCGGCACTGGCCGTGGGCGTTCGACCCCTTCGACCACCTGGCGGTAATCGACTTTGGTGACTGCCCCTTCGACAGCGGCACGCCGCAGTCGGTGCCGGACAGCATCGAGGCCCATGCAGAGCATATCCTGCAGGCGGGTTGCGCCATGCTCACCCTCGGTGGCGACCACTTCATCAGCTACCCGCTGCTAAAGGCTCACGCCCGCCGCCATGGCCCGCTGGCGCTGATTCACTTCGATGCCCACAGTGATACCTGGCCGGACGAGGAGGGCAAGCGCATCGACCACGGCACCATGTTCTGGCATGCCGCCCGCGAAGGCCTGGTGGACCCGGCTCACTCGTTGCAGATCGGCCTGCGCACCACCAATGACGACAGCCAGGGCTTTGCCATTCTCGACGCCCGACAGGTGCACCGCCAAGGCACCGAGGCGGTGATTGCAGCGATTCGTCAGCGGGTGGGCGAGCGCCCGGTGTACCTGACCTTCGACATCGACTGCCTCGACCCGGCCTATGCGCCTGGCACCGGTACGCCGGTGTGTGGCGGGCTGAGCACGGTGCAGGCGCTGGAGATCCTGGGTGGGCTGCGCGGTATCAACCTGGTGGGCATGGACCTGGTGGAAGTGGCGCCGGCTTATGACCATGCCGATATCACGGCGCTGGCGGGGGCGACGCTGGCGATGGAGATGCTGTGTCTGTATGCCGCCCGGCATAAAGTGGATAAGGGCCAGTAACTTGGAGCCGCGTTGCGGCCCATCGCGATGCTAGGCCGCTGCTAGAAGCGAGCGCGTGCCCCCTGTAGGAGCGTCCTTGCGTCGCGATGGGCTGCAATGCAGCCCCATGGGCGCATACTGAAACATCAGGAATCATCTCCATCCATATTCACACTTTTGCCGCGAACCCTTCGCGCCTTAGGCTATCAAACCGACCAGGCGCGGCATTTTCGTACAGGAGGTGAAGCATGACCCCGACATTGCCCATCCTGGCCCTCGGCCTGGCTTTGTGCCTGCCCGCGCACGCAGCCCTGCAGCAGCCTTTGCAGCTCGCCGCCGGCAACAACAACCCCTACAACAGCCCGATCCAGCGCGCCAACCCCAACAGCCGCCAGGGCAGCATGCCGGCCACGCCACCGGTGCGCGGCCCGTCCACCGACCCGTACCAGCGTACCCCCACGCTGGACAACCGCGGCATCGGCAACGGCGACAACCTGCGCCGCCAGCAGCAAACCCCGAACCTGGAACCCACCCGGCCACCGCGCGACAATCCGCGTGCGCCATAAGCCCGATTGAAAGGAATCCTGCATGCTTCGAGCACCCTGGCTTGCCACCCTGACTGCCGCCGCGTTGCTGCCCTTGCTGGCGCAGGCAGCGGCGGAACAGCAGTTTCGCAGTGAAGAAGGCACCTTGACCGTCAGCACCGTTGCCGATGGCCTGCGCAACCCTTGGGCACTGGCGTTTCTGCCGGGCGGCAAGGACATGCTGGTGACCGAACGCACCGGCAACCTGCGGCTGGTCAATGCCGAGGGCAAGGTTGGCCCGCCGATCAGTGGCGTACCCAAGGTCTGGGCCGAAGGCCAGGGCGGCTTGCTGGACGTAGTGCTGTCGCCGGAGTTCGGCAAGGACCGCACCGTGTACCTGTCGTACGCCGAGGAGGGCAGTGATGGCAAGGCCGGTACCGCCGTGGGCCGTGGCCAGCTGTCTGAAGACCGTGCCCGGTTGGAGAACTTCACGGTGGTTTTCCGCCAGCAGCCCAAGCTGTCGGTGGGTAACCACTTCGGCTCGCGCCTGGTATTCGACCGCAACGGCTACCTGTTCATTGCCTTGGGCGAGAACAACCAGCGCCCCACTGCCCAAGACCTGGACAAGCTGCAAGGCAAGATCGTGCGCATCTTGCCGGACGGCGAAGTGCCCAAGGACAACCCCTTTGTCGGCAAGAGCAATGTGCGGCCGGAGATCTGGTCGTACGGCCACCGCAACCAGCAAGGCGCCGCGCTCAACCCTTGGACCGGCAAGCTGTGGACCCACGAGCACGGCCCGCGTGGCGGCGACGAAATCAACATACCCGAACCCGGCAAGAACTACGGCTGGCCGATTGCGACCCATGGCATCAACTACTCGCTGCTGCCGATCCCCGAGGCCAAGGGCAAGCACGTCGACGGCATGGTCGACCCGCACCATGTGTGGGAAAAGTCACCCGGTATCAGCGGCATGGCGTTCTACGACAGCCCGACGTTCAAGGCCTGGGACCACAACCTGTTCATTGGTGCGTTGGCCACTCAGGAACTCATCCGCTTGCAGCTGAAGGGGGACAAGGTGGTGCATGAGGAGCGTTTGCTGGGTGACTTGAAGGCGCGTATTCGCGATGTGCGGGTGGGGCCGGATGGGTACCTGTATGTACTGACCGATGACAAGGATGGGGCGTTGCTGAAGGTGGGCTTGGACGGCGACGCCTGACGCGCTCTCTTTGTGGGGGCGGTCAGTGCCAGCTCTGGAGTTTCATACACAACAGTTGCACCCACAATGTGTGCTCTGCACCCGCTGTGTAGAATGCGGCATGGCTACCGACCCCCAATCCTGCTACCAGCAAGCCCTGAACACCCAGGGCTTTGTCGCCGACCCCGCCCAGGCCCGCGCCGTCGAGGCCCTGCAAGCTTGCTTCCAGGCCGTCGAGCAAGGCCGCCCCACCCAGGGTATCTACCTCTGGGGGCCGGTGGGCCGGGGCAAGACCTGGCTGATGGATCAGTTCCACCGCTGTCTGCGCCTACCCAGCCGGCGCCAGCACTTCCACCACTTCATGGCCTGGGTCCATCAGCGCCTGTTTCAGCTTAACGGCACTGCCGACCCGCTTCTGGCCCTGGCTCGGGACTTGGCCGGGCAGATCCGTGTGCTGTGCTTCGATGAACTGTTCGTCAACGACATCGGTGATGCGATCATCCTCGGCCGCCTGTTTCAGGTTCTGTTCGACCAGGGTGTGGTGATTGTCGCCACTTCCAACCAGCCACCCGAGCAGCTCTACCGCGATGGCTTCAACCGCGAGCGGTTCCTGCCGGCTATTGCCGCCATCCAGCGGCACATGCAGGTACTGCCGGTGACGGGCGAGCAGGACCACCGTCTGCACCCCGGTGCAGAGCGGCAGCGCTACTGGGTAGCGGAGGCGGGGCAGGCCAGCCAGTTGGGCGGGGTGTTCTGCCAGCTTAGCCCGGAAGACAGCGGCACTGATCGGCCATTGGTGATCGGCTCCAGGCAGGTTCAAGTGGTGCGGCGCAGTGGGCAGGCTATCTGGTGCCGCTTCGCCGATCTGTGCGAACAACCTTTGGCGGCCATGGAGTTCATGGCCTTGTGCGATCAATTTCCCGCGATTTTGCTATCCGGCATACCGGCGCTGGGTGGTGAGCAGCGGGCGGGGCGTATTGCCCGCGGCACCGAGGATGGCGCGGCGCGGGTGGTGGCAGGCGACCGTGAACTGCCGGCACTGTCACCCAAGGATGACGCGGTACGCCGCTTCATTGCCCTGGTCGACGAATGCTACGACCGCCGTGTGGCCTTGTACCTGGAAGCACAGGTGCCGCTCGATGCCCTCTACACCCAAGGGTACTTGGCCTTTCCGTACCAACGAACCCTGAGCCGGCTTCGGGAGATGCAACTGCAACGCTTTGCCTGAAAAGGCGCCCAAGCATGCACCCGACTACGGGCTTACTTGTTCAGCCACTCAACCAAGGTACGGTTGAACCGCACCGGCTCCTCGATCTGCGGTGCATGCCCCATGCCTTCGAAGGTGATCAGTTCACCTTTGGGGATCAGCTTGGCCACCTGTGGCCCCAGCTCTGCATACTTGCCCAGCTTCGCCTTTACTTCCGGCGGCGCGATATCGCTGCCGATGGCCGTGGTGTCCTTGTCGCCTATCAGTAGCAAGGTCGGCATCTGCAGGTCGCTGAACTCGTGGTACACCGGCTGGGTGAAGATCATGTCGTAGATCAGCGCCGAATTCCACGCCACGGCTTCATGCCCCGGCCCTTTGTTCAGGCCCACCAGCATCTGTACCCAACGCTCGTATTCCGGCTTCCAGCGGCCGGCGTAGTAGGTCTTGCGCTCATATTCGCGCACCCCCTCGGCATCCAGCTTGAGCTCGCGGGCATACCACTGGTCCACGGTGCGGTAGGGCACGCCCAGGGCTTTCCAGTCTTCCAGGCCGATCGGGTTGACCATGGCAAGGCGTTCAACTTGCTGTGGGTACATCAGCGCGTAGCGGGTGGCGAGCATCCCGCCGGTGGAGTGGCCGAGCACGGTGGTTCGCTTCACGCCGAGCTGTTCGAGCAGGGCATGGGTATTGTCCGCCAGTTGCTGGAAGCTGTACTGGTAATGCGCCGGTTTGCTCGATGTACAGAAGCCGACCTGATCGGGGGCGATGACCCGGTAGCCGGCCTTGCTCAGGGCGTCGATGGTGGTTTCCCAGGTGGCGGCGCAAAAGTTCTTGCCGTGCATCAGTACCACGCTGTGGCCGTTGGCCTGGCCCTGGGCGGGCACGTCCATGTAGCCCATCTGCAGGGCCTGGCCCTGAGACTTGAAGTCGAAATGCTTGAGGGGGTGTGGGTAGTTGAACCCTTGCAGTTGTGGGCCGTAGGTGGGCGACTCGGCGGCGATGGCCGAACTGCCGGCCAGGCAGGCCAGAGCCAGGGCGGTTGCGCGCAGCATGTGGGCACTCCGTGTAGGGCCATGTAGGAATGGGCGACTTTAGCAGCCAGGCGCGGGCCGGAAACGTGAAAGGTGTTACCAGCCGTGAAACCAGCCCAGGGTAATCATGGCCAGCACCGCATAGCGGCCGGCCTTGGCCAGGGTCACCAGCAACAAAAAGCGCCAGAACGGCTCACGCATGATCCCGGCGATCAGCGTCAGCGGGTCGCCGATCACCGGCATCCAGCTGAGCAGCAGTGACCATTGCCCCCAGCGCTGGTAGCGCTGCTGCGCACGCTCCAACTGGGCAGCACTGAACGGGAACCAACGCTTGTCACGCAGGTGTTCAATGGCCCGCCCCAGCAGCCAGTTGACTACCGAACCCAACACATTGCCCAGGGTGGCGACCAGCAGCAGCGTCGCCCAGGCCTCGGGCTGGCGCAGCAATAGGCCGACCAGTACGGCCTCCGATTGCAGCGGTAGCAGGGTGGCGGCGCCAAAGGCGCTGAGGAACAGCGCCCACAGGCTGAGCATCAGTAGTTGGCTACAACGGTGTCCTGGCCCTCCTGGGTCACACCGATAACCTGGTAGGCATCCTTGTGGTCACCCATTTCCATGCCCGGCGAGCCCATGGGCATGCCCGGCACGGCCAGGCCCTTGAGGTCGCTGCGCTTGGTCAGCAGGCGTACCTGCTCGGCCGGTACGTGGCCTTCGACGAACTTGCCGTCGATCACCCCGGTATGGCACGACGCCAGCCGTGGCGCCACGCCCAGACGTTGCTTGACCGCGCTCATGTTCGGCTCGACGTGGTCGTTGACGGTGAAGCCGTTGTCCCGCAGGTGGCTGATCCAGGCCTTGCAGCAGCCGCAGTTGGGGTCGCGGTAGACGTCGATGGTCTCGGCGGCCTGGGCCAGGCCGGTGACGGCCAGCAGGCCCAGGGTCAGCAGGTGTTTGCGCAGCATGGTGAAGCACTCCTTTAGAAACGCAGGCGGATACCGGCGACCAGGCGGGTCTGGCCTTGGTCTTCGCCGTCTTCGCGGGCCTGGTCGGCACGCGTGCCGTGCAGGCGGTTGAAACTGACCCCGACGTAGGGGGCGAAGCCGCGCGTGATTTCGTAGCGCAGGCGCAGGCCCACTTCGCTGTCGGCCAGCCCCGCGCCTTGCTCGCGCCCGGCGTCATTGCGGCCGTAGAGGTTGGCTTCCAGGGTCGGTTCCAGTATCCAGCGGTTGGTCAGCAGCATAGCGTAAGCGGCTTCCAGGCGCAGCGCGGTCTGTTGCCGCTCGCCGGCATAAGCGGTGGCTTGCAGCTCCAGGCCGTACAATGGCGTGCCCTGGATACCGAAGGCGGCCCAAGCCTGGCCGCTGGCTGGCTTGAAGTCCTGGCGCACGCCGGCCACCAGCTCCCACCACGGGCTCACCGCATGGCCCCACAGTGCCTGCAGCTCGGCCTTGTGGGTCTTGCCCTGTTCGCGCTCGCCTTCACTGCGTAGCCACAGGCGGTCGATATCGCCGCCGACCCAGGCGGTGGCATTCCAGTTCAGGGCACTGCTGCTCTCGAAGTTCTGGTATTCGAGTTTGTCCACGACCACCGCCCAGTTCAGCGCCCTGTCATGCACCTGGTGCCCGGGCAAAGGTGGGAAGGCGGCGCGGCGGTCGGCGTCGGTGATGGCTGGCAGCGGCGTGCGAGGCTGGCTGGGGGTTGCCTGGCCATGGCCCATGCTTTCATGGTTCATGGTGCCGTGCTCCATGCTGGCGTGGTTCATGTGTGCCATGCCAGCGGCCGTCGCCCGTTCGCTGGCGAGCAAGGTCAGCAGCGTCACGCCAGCCATGATGCTTTTGCGGGTGTCATTCATCGACGCGTACCTCGCGGAACATGCCGGTCTCCATGTGGTAGAGCAGGTGGCAGTGATAGGCCCAGCGGCCCAACGCATCGGCGGTCACCCGGTAGGAACGGCGGCTGCCGGGCGGGATGTCGAGGGTGTGCTTGCGCACCAGGAACTGGCCGTGCTCGTCTTCCAGGTCGCTCCACATGCCGTGCAAGTGGATGGGGTGGGTCATCATGGTGTCGTTGACCAGGGTGATGCGGACCCGCTCGCCGTAGGTCAGGCGCAACGGCTCGGCATCACTGAACTTGATGCCGTCGAACGACCAGGCGAAGCGCTCCATGTGGCCGGTCAGGTGCAGCTCGATGTCTCTTGATGGCGTGCGGCCGTCGGGGTCGGGGTAGGGGCTGCGCAGGTCGGCATAGGTGAGTACGCGGCGGCCATTGTTGCGCAGGCCGATACCAGGGTCGGCCAGGTTGGCGCGTGGGGCCATGGTCTGCATGTCCACGAGCGGGTTGTCGGTTTCGCTGGCCGGGTGTTGCTGCATGGCCGACATGGCGGCGTGGTCCATGCCGGCCATGTTGCTGTGGTCCATGCTGGCCATGGCGCCCATGCCACCGTGGCCCATGTCATCCATGCTCAAGACCGGGCGCGGGTCGGGTGCAGGCACTGGCGCCTGTAGCCCGGCGGCGCGAGCCAGGGTGCCGCGGGCGAAGCCGGTGCGGTCCATGCTCTGGGCGAACAGGGTGTAGGCAGGTTGGTCGCCCACGGTCACCAGCACGTCGTAGGTCTCGGCCACGGCAATGCGCAGTTCGTCCACGCTCACCGGCGTCACCGGCAAGCCGTCGGCGGCGATCACCGTCAGCTTAAGCCCAGGGATGCGGAAGTCGAAATAGGTCATGGCCGAAGCGTTGATCAGCCGTAGACGCACGGTCTCGCCCGGCTGGAACAGGCAGGTGAAGTTGCCCTCCGGCGGCTGGCCGTTGAGCAGGTAGGTGTAGGTGGCGGCGCTGATATCCGCCAGGTCGGTGGGGCTCATGCGCATGCGTGCCCAGGCCGTGCGCTCGGCGACGGTCGGGCTCCAGCCCTTATCGGCAACGTCGTCGATGAAGTCGCCGACGGTGCGCTTGTGGTAGTTGTACGCGTCGGACTGTTTCTTCAGCGTGGCCATCAATTGCTCCGGCGCCTGGTCGGACCAGTCGCTGAACAGCAGCACATGGTCGCGCTGGTAGCGATGCGCTTCGGGCTCGCGTGGTTCGATCACGATCGCCCCGTATACCCCGGCCTGTTCCTGCAGCCCCGAATGGCTGTGGTACCAGTAGGTGCCGCTTTGGCGCAGGGTGAACTGGTACCGGT
Source organism: Pseudomonas sp. LFS074 (assembly GCF_047978165.1). Lineage (NCBI taxonomy): Bacteria > Pseudomonadati > Pseudomonadota > Gammaproteobacteria > Pseudomonadales > Pseudomonadaceae > Pseudomonas > Pseudomonas sp. LFS074. The sequence continues at coordinate 1,962,205 of NZ_JBFPFV010000001.1, forward strand.
AGTCGCCGCCGGGCTCGATGCCGGCGAAGCTCAGGCCAGGTACGCCGTCCATGTTGGCCGGCAGGATGATGCCGTGCCAATGGATCGAGGTGTCCTGTGCCAGGCGGTTGCGCACGCGCAGGGTCACGGTGTCGCCTTCGCGCCAGCGCAGCAGAGGGCCGGGCAGGCTGTTGTTGATGGTCAATGCGGTGCGCGGGCGGCCAGTGATGTTCACCGGCGTCTGGCCGATGAACAGCTCGAAGTGCTGGCCGGCCAGGTCACGGCCTTCGGCGGCCTGGGCCAGCGGGCGCCACAGCCCCAGGCCCGCCAGTGTGCTGGCGGCGCCCAGGCCTTTGACGAAGGTACGGCGGGAGGGGTTGCGCAACATGGCGTGGCCTCATGCGGGAGAGCCACGATGTTCGCTGCCGCCGCCTGTCAGGCAGCTGAGGTGCACATTACAGCGCTGTCAGCTTGCGGCCTCGTCAGCGCCGAGGTCGCGCATCAGCAGGCCGTAGTCGAGGGTTACCTGCTCCGGGATCGGCAGATACACCACATGGCCATCGCCCGGCGCCACCTCGATGGCCTGCTGCTGGCGGTCGCACAGGCGGTGCAGGTCGAAGTGGTAATTGCCGCGCGGGGTCATCAACTCCAGGTGGTCGCCCACGGCGAAGCGGTTTTTCACCTTGACCTCGGCCAGGCCGTCGACGCGCACGCCGGTCAACTCGCCAACGAACTGCTGACGCTCGGACACGGAATTGCCGCGCTGGTAGTTTTGGTACTCGTCGTGCACGTGGCGGCGCAGGAAGCCTTCGGTGTAGCCGCGTTGTGCGAGCGATTCGAGGTTGCCCATCAGGGCGCGGTCGAATGGCCGCCCGGCCACCGCGTCGTCGATCGCCTGGCGATACGACTGCACTGCGCGGGCACAGTAGAAGTGCGATTTGGTGCGGCCCTCGATTTTCAACGAATGCACGCCCATCCCGGCCAGGCGCTCGACGTGCTGGATGGCGCGCAGGTCCTTGGCATTCATGATGTAGGTGCCGTGTTCATCTTCGAACGCCGGCATTTCAGTGCCAGGGCGGTTGCTTTCCTGCAGCAGGAATACCTGCTCGGTAGGGGCGCCCAGGCCCAGGGTGGGCTGCACTTCGCGCACGATATCGCCGGTGGCGTTCTCGGTGGCGGGCGTGGCGTCGTACTTCCAGCGGCAGGCGTTGGTGCAGGTGCCCTGGTTGGCGTCACGCTTATTGAGGTAGCCCGACAGCAGGCAGCGGCCGGAGTAGGCCATGCACAGGGCGCCGTGGACGAACACCTCCAGCTCCATGTCCGGCACCTGCTGGCGAATTTCTTCGATCTCTTCCAGCGACAGCTCCCGTGACAGGATCACCCGGCTCAGGCCCAGTTGCTGCCAGAATTGCACACTGGCCCAGTTGACTGTGTTGGCCTGCACCGACAGGTGTACCGGCATCTGCGGGAAGTGCTGGCGCACCAGCATGATCAGGCCGGGGTCGGACATGATCAGCGCGTCTGGCGCCATCTCGATCACGGGCGCCAGGTCCTTGAGGAATGTCTTGAGCTTGGCATTGTGCGGGGCGATGTTGACCACCACGTAGAAGCGCTTGCCCAGGGCGTGTGCCTCCTGGATGCCCAGCGCCAGGTTGGCGTGGTCGAATTCGTTGTTACGCACTCGCAAGCTGTAGCGCGGCTGGCCGGCGTAGACCGCGTCGGCGCCGTAGGCAAAGGCGTAGCGCATGGTCTTGAGGGTGCCGGCGGGGGCCAGCAATTCGGGCTTGGCGGTAGGGTTCATGTGCGCACCAGGGCAAAAGGCGCGGATGCTAGGGCCAGTGGCAAACACGCGTATTGATTTGCATCAAGGGAGTAACGGCACTTTTAGCCAGCCGGTGAGCACTAATATCCCAGAAGCCACGCGAGAACCTGCGATGAACGAAACCGCGCTACAGAACAAAGCCCTGGCCGTACTCCTGGCGCTGGTGACCATCGCCTTCTTCTGGATCCTGCTGCCGTACTACGGCGCCATCTTCTGGGCGGTGATCCTTGGCATCCTGTTCGCCCCGCTGCAGCGCCACCTGCTGATCCGTTTCGGACGGCGGCGCAACCTGGCCGCCGCCGCGACCACACTGGTGTGCCTGCTGGTGGCGATCCTGCCGGTGATCATCACCAGTGCGCTGCTGGTACAAGAGGGCGCCACGCTGTACCAGCGCATCGAAAGCGGGCAACTGGACATCGCCGGATACGTCGAGCACGGCAAGGACATGCTCCCGGCATTCGCCCAGCATGGCCTGGACAACATGGGCATGGGCAACCTCGACGGGTTGCGCGACAAGATCACCAAGTGGGCAACCCAGGGTAGCCAGGCACTGGCTAGCCAGGCGTTCAGTTTTGGCCAGGGCACATTCGAGTTCGTGATCAGTTTTGGCATCATGATGTACCTGCTGTTCTTCTTCCTGCGTGAAGGGCCCGAGGTGGCCCGTCGGGTGCGGCTGGCCGTGCCACTGCCTGAGCACCAGAAGCGTCGTTTGCAGCTGAAGTTCAACCGTGTGGTGCGGGCGACCGTGAAAGGCAACGTGCTGGTGGCCATTACCCAGGGCGCGCTGGGCGGTTTCATCTTCTGGGTGCTGGATATTCCGAGTGCATTGGTGTGGGCGGTGCTGATGGCGTTCTTGTCGCTGCTGCCGGCGGTAGGCGCTGGGATCGTCTGGGCGCCGGTGGCCGCGTATTTCCTGCTGACTGGGGCGATACTGCCTGGGGTGATCCTGACCGCGTTCGGTGTGCTGGTGATCGGCCTGGTGGACAACCTGCTGCGGCCGATCCTGGTGGGCAAGGACACACGCATGCCAGACTATCTGATCCTGGTGTCGACCCTGGGCGGGCTGGCGGTGTTCGGCCTCAACGGCTTCGTGATCGGGCCATTGATCGCGGCGCTGTTCATGTCCAGCTGGGGGATCTTCGCGGCAACCAAACCCCAGGTGCAATTACCCCAGTAGGGGTTTACCGACGTGCCCAAGGTTGGGTTCAATGCCGTCCCTGGCGCCGTTATGGAAAACAGCCAAATCGACAAGCCCAACTTTACCTACCAGGCGGTCTACGGCTACTTGCTCGACAGGATCGAGGCCGCACCTGCCGATGTGGAGCAGCGTCTGCCGTCGCTGCGCCAGCTTGCGCGGCAATTGCATGTTTCGGTATCGAGTACCCAGTACGCCTATGCGCTGCTCGAAGACGAAGGGCGGGTGTATGCTCGGCCAAAGCAGGGCTACTTCAGCCGAGCCCGTCCCACCGCCATCTGTGTGCAGCATTCGGAAAACCTGCTCGACACCGTATTCGCCAGCGCCCGACAGCCGGGTATGTTGGCCTTGGGCAGCGATGCGCCGGCCATGTTGCTGTCGCTGCAGCAGCCGCTGCTGATGATCGAGCGCGAACTGGCGCGTCAATACCCGCATTCTTTGGCGCCGCTGTATCAGCCCTTCGGTGAGCCCGAGTTGCGCACGGTACTGGCCGACCGCTACACCCGCTCGGCACAGCAGTACTGGAGCGCCGATCACGTGTTCATCGGCGCGGACCTGCGCAGTGTGCTGGAAGTGTCCTTACGCGCCCTGGGCCTCGAAGGCCAGCTGGCATTGGTGGAGTCGCCCTGCAACTGGGCAGTGCTGAGGCAATTGCAGGCTGCGCGCATGACCATCATCGAAGTGCCCTTGGGTGATGACGGGCGTTTCGATTTGCAGCAGGTTCACCGGCTGTTGCGCGATCAGCCGATACGCCTGGCCGTGCTGTCGTCGGCGGCCAACGTACCCCAGGGTGGTCTGATGCCTGCGTCAGACAAGCAGCTGGTCTGCCGCTGGCTTGCCAAGCACGCTGTGTGGCTGTTTGAAAACGATGGCTACGGCGAGTTGTGCTTCCACGCCGGAGCACCGCGCTACCGGGACTTCGCCGACCCTGACCGGCTGCTGGTGTTTTCGACCTTCGACAAACTGATTGGCGCAGAGGCGCCCTTTGGCTACCTGCTTTGTCGCAAGCAGACCGAACGCTTTCAGCAGCTGTTCCTGGAACGAGCCTTTCGCTTGTCGCCGATCCGCCAAAGGGCCATCGCCCGGCTTTTCACCTCGCGTCGGGTCGAGTTGCATGTGCAGCGTTTGCTGCCGAAGTTGCGCGAGCGTTTACAGCAGATGAGGCGGCTACTGGAAGCGCACGGCCAGGGCTGCCTGCGCATCGCCGAGTCGCAGGGCGGGGCCAGCCTGTGGCTGCAGGCGACCCGGCCGGTGGATATGCGCCGGGTCTTCGAGCGGTTGCTGGCGCAGCGTATCGTCATTGCGCCCGGTGAAATTTTCAGCCAGTGCGGCCTTTGGCGCAGTCATCTGCGGCTGTGCTGCACGGTGGACTGGAGCAAGGATATCGCCCAGGCGCTGCAATGCCTGGTCAAGGCCATCGAGGATGAACTTCACACTCCGTAACAATGGTGCATGGCAGGGAAGGTGCCGTCGCGCACCTCATCAGCGTAGCGGGCGCAGGCTTCACGGATTGCCAGGCCGAGGTCGGCATACTGCTTGACGAAGCGTGGCACGTGCGCGCCACCGAGCCCTAGCAGGTCTTCGGTGACCAGCACCTGGCCATCGCAGGCGGGGGAAGCGCCAATGCCGACAGTGGGTTTGTCGGTGGCCTGGGTGATGGCGCGGGCCACGGGTTCGGCTACGCCTTCCAGCAAAAGGCTGAAAGCGCCAGCGTGCAGGTTGGCTTGCGCGTCGGCCCGTAACGCTGCAGCGCTGTCCGGGCTCAACCCCTGGGCTTTGTAGCCGCCCATGGCATTGACGAACTGCGGCATCAGGCCGATGTGCGCCATGATCGGTATCCCTCTTGCGACCAGGAACTCGACGGTGCTGGCCAACGCCTGGTTCGCTTCCAGCTTGAGTGCGTCGCAGCCGGTGCTGGCCAATACTTGGGCACAATTGCGAAACGCCTGCTCGTGGGATTCCTGATAACTGCCGAACGGCATGTCGGCGATCACGCAGGCCAGGCGGGTGCTGTCGACCACGGCGCGGGTATGGGCGATGGTTTCGTCCAGGCGCATACCCAGTGTGGACGGGCGGCCATAGCCGACCATGGCGGTGGAGTCGCCGACCAGGATGAAGTCGACCAGCGGATCGATCACCCGTGCGATCGAGCTTGAGTAAGCGGTGAGCGAAACGATCTTCTGTCGGCCTTTCATGGCCACCAGTTGCGGCACGGTGAGACGGCTGTTGCGGGTGTGTGTGCTCATCGGGGGTTGGGCATCTCAGAACAGGGATGGCCCATTTTTGGCAACTTGCGGCGGCAACTCAATGTACAGATTCAGGCTGAAAAGCAACCCAGATCAGTCGCGAGATGGTTGACTGAAAAGGGCCGCGAAGCGGCCCCATGGACGGGTCAGAAGGTTTGCGGCATCTCGCCTTTGGCCAGGCACCGGTTGATGTCGGCAATCACTTCGGGCAGTTCATTGATGGTGTCGATCAGGTAGTGCGGGCGGGAACCGGCGAACAGCGCATGGATGCGTTGGCGCTCGCTTTCCAGTTTCTCGGCACTCAGTGCCCGGAAACCTTCCCAGGTCAGCCCCAGCGCGTTGCCCGAGCACACCAGCGCCACGGTCCACATGCCGGCACGGCGGCCTTCGAGAATGCCTGGCACGGTGTCGTCGACCTTCACGCAGGCCGCTACATCGTCGATGCCCAGCGCGATCACGTTGGCCAGGGCCTGGGCCGGCCACGGCCGGCCGTTCGGGGTTTCGTCGGTGGCCACCACGTGGTCCGCCACGTAGCCGTTCTGTGCTGCCAGTTCCACCACCTTGTCCATGACCACTTTCGGGTAGCCCGAGCATGAGCCGATCTTCAGCCCGTCTTGGCGCAGACCGGTCAAGGTCTCAAGGGCACCAGGGATCAGTGCCGAATGTACGGCGATCTTCTCGATTTGCAGCGGCATGAAGCGGTTGTAGATGGCCGTGACGTCATCGTCGGTCGGGGTACGGCCAAACACCTTGCGGTAGCGCTCGGCAATTTCCGGCACGTCGCACAGGGTGCGGATATGGTCCCATTTGCCCATGCCCATCGGGCCACGGGCTTCTTCGATGGACACCTGCACATCGAATTCGGCGAAGGCTTCGACGAAGATCTGGGTGGGAGCGAAGGAGCCGAAATCGACCACGGTGCCGGCCCAGTCGAGGATGGCGGCTTGCAGCTGGGTTGGGTTGCTGTAGTTCATGTGCGCTAATTCCTGAATTCGGGTGGGCAAAGGGTCAGATGTCCAGCACTTCCATTTCCCGCAGCACTTGGGCTACGGCATTCACGGCGGCCTGCATGCCGTCCGCCCCGACCACACCGATGCAGCCGACGCGGAAGGTTTCGACTTGGGTCAGCTTGCCTGGGTAGAGGATGAAACCCTTGGCCTTGACCCGCTCATAGAAGTCCTTGAACTGATAGCGGGCATCGTTCGGTGCGTGGAAGGTGACGATGATCGGCGCCTGGATCTCGGCTGGCAGGAAGCTGCGCAGGCCAATGGCAGCCATGCCGTCGAGCAGGGTCTTGCAGTTGTCGGCGTAGCGCTGGTGGCGAGCCGGCAGGCCACCTTCCTCGTTGTATTGCTGCAGCGCTTCATGCAGGGCCGCGACCACGTGGGTGGGCGGGGTGAAGCGCCACTGGCCGGTCTTGGCCATGTAGGCGTGCTGGTCGTGCAGGTCCATGGCCAGCGAGTGGGCATTGCCTTCGGCAGCGGCCAGAGCGGTTTTTTCGGCGAAGACGAAGCCCATGCCTGGGACGCCTTCCAAGCACTTGCCGGAAGCGGCGATCAGCGCCTCGAAGGGAATTTCGCGGGCGTCGATCGGCAGCGCGCCGAACGAACTCATGGCATCGATGATCAGGCGTTTTCCGTGGCGTTTGATCACCTGAGCGATTTCGGGCAACGGGTTGAGAATGCCGGTGCTGGTTTCGCAGTGGATCAGCGCAACGTGGGTCACGGCGGGGTCGGCGGCCAGCAGGCGGTCGACGTCGGCGGCGGTGGTCGGCTGGTCTTCGGCGGTTTCGAAGGTGCTGTAGGGACGGCCCAGCACTTTGCAGATCTTCGCCAGGCGCTGGCCATAGGCGCCATTGATCAGCACCAGCACCTTGCCATCGCGTGGCACCAGGGTGCCGATGGCCGCTTCCACGGCGAAGGTGCCGCTGCCTTGCAGCGGCACGCAGTGGTGGCTGGCGCTGCCGTCGATGATCGCCAGCAGTTGCTCGCACACACTGGCGGTCAGTTGATTGAAGTCGCGGTCCCAGGAGCCCCAGTCCACCAGCATGGCTTGGCGGGTGCGGATTGATGTGGTCAGGGGACCTGGGGTCAGCAGAATCGGGGCGTTGCTCATTCCGTTATTCCTCACAAGCGGTGGGCTGAAACTACGGGGCCTAGGTTGCAATTCACGCTGCCATCAATCAAATTGTTTGTTGTTATCCCAGCTATAAGTCAGGCCGATAATTATGAACCTGTTCCAGTTGCGCGCTTTCGATGCCGTGGCCCGTGAGGGCAGCTTTACCCGTGCTGCCGAGCGTCTGTTCATCAGCCAGCCGGCGGTGACCGGGCATGTGAAGGCACTGGAGGAGCATTACCAGATCACCTTGCTGCGGCGTACTGCACGGCGAGTGGAACTGACCGAAGAGGGTACCCGCCTGGCGGCCATTACCCGCGCCATGTTCGGTCTGGCTGAAGAAGCGCAAGCCATGCTCGAGGCCAACCGCCAGTTGCTGACCGGGCGCCTGGAGGTCGCCGCCGACGGTCCGCACCGGGTCATGCCCATGCTGGCGCAGTTGCGCGAACGCTACCCTGGCATCACCGTCAACTTGCGCCTGGGCAACGCACAGGAGACGCTGGCTGCGCTGTTGTCCGAACATGCCGATGTGGCGGTGTTGACCGAAATCGAACCGCGCAAGGGCCTGTATCTGCAGAACCTGTGCGAATCGCGACTATGCGCGCTGTTGCCAGCGGGGCATGCCTGGGCCGATGGCGAAGGTGACTTACCCCTGGCCGAGCTGCACCAGCAGATCATGGTGCTGCGCGAGCCCAGTTCGACTACCCGACGCACCTTCGACAAGGCCTGCGGCACTGCCGGTGTGCAGCCACGTGTGCAACTGGAGCTGGACAGCCGTGAGGCGGTTACCGAGGCGGTGGCATCGCAGCTTGGCATTGGTGTGGTGTCGTCCACGGAAGTGGCCAACGACCCCCGAGTGGTGGCGCGGCCGCTGGCCGGGCAGGGCCTGGTCAACCAGCACATGGTCGGCTGCCTTGAGCGGCGCCGTGAGTTACGCTTGATCCAGGCATTCCTGGGCCTGGCGGCCAGCCTCTGAGCCGGCCTAAGATGGCGACATAACCTGATGGACTGCTGATGAGCGAGAAAGACACCATTTCCATGCAACTGGTGCGCGAGGCCCTGTTGCAGACCTGCCCGGCAGGCGAGCCGGATGCTGCGTTGCTGGCGCGCGCCGGTATCGATGCCGGGCAGTTGCAAGCCCCGGATGCTCGCGTCAGTGCCGAGGCCTATGCCCGGCTCTGGCGCTTGCTGGCGCGGCGTTGCAATGACGAATTCTTCGCCATGGACCCGCGCGGCCTGCGCGGCGGCAGCCTGGCGTTCCTGTGCCGGGCGAGCATGGCACAGCCAACTTTGGGCGAGGGCCTGGAAACCGCGCTGGCGTTTCTTTCGCTGATGCTCGAAGACCTGCAGCCAAGCCTGGTGCGTCAGCAGGGCCTGGCGGAAATTGTCATCAATGAGCCGCGCGACCTGCCACGGCGTGCGTTCACCTATTTCACATTCTGGATGATCGTGCATGGAGTGGCCTGCTGGCTGGCCGGGCGACGCATTGCCATTCTGGCCATTGAGCTGCGCTGTGCCGAACCACCGTATTGTGACGATTACCGGGTGATGTTTTCCGAGAACCTGCAGTTCGAGCGGCCACGCACTCGCATGATCATCAGTGCCGACTGCCTCGACGTGCCGCTGCGCCGCAGCTCTGAGGACCTGCAGCGCTTTCTGGCCGAGGCGCCCGGCAACATCCTGGTCAAGTACCGTGACCCGGCCAGCCTGGGGCGGCGTATCCGCGCCGACTTGCTGCAATTGGACCCGTCCTGCTGGCCGGATGCCGATGCCCTGGCACGACAATTGTGCCTGTCCCCGTCCACCTTGCGCCGTCGGCTGGCGGAGGAGGGGCAGAGTTACCAGGTGCTCAAGGACAGTGTCCGGCGTGAACTGGCCATCGCCTGGTTAAGCCAGGTCGAAGCGCCCATGGGGGAAATTGCCGAGCGCCTTGGGTTTGCCGATGGCAGTTCGTTCTACAAGGCATTTCGCAAGTGGTTCGGTTGCAACCCTGGGCACTACCGTGCACTGATTCAGGCCCAAGGGGCGGCGGGTTGAAGGGTGGAGGTTCCCACTGCCGCTGACACTGGCGTGCAGGCAGGTTGTCGGTTTTTCCATCGCAAGGAGACCGACATGCCGCAGACTCAAGTCAATCCCAAAGAACAGAATGCCGATAGGGAGTTCATTGCCGAGCAACTGCCCGCTTGGCTGAGCAATGCCACGCCACGGCAACTCAATACACTGCGCAGCAAGGTGGCAGCGCACCATGCGAGCCAGCGCCGCGTGGCTGCCGTGACGCGGCAACTCCAGCCTTTGCACACGTTCGCCAAGCAGCAGCTCGAACAGGCCATGCAGGCCCGGATGGGGTTGACGCTCGACCTTGACCAGGCGACTTGGCGAGAAGAGCGCAGGCGCTTGAAAATCGTGCAAGGGACGGTGCGGGAGTTCACCTCTTACTTCGTCAGGGTACCTGCGCTGCAAAAAATGATGCAGAACTTCAAGGAGGCTGAATCGTTCTTCTCCGACACTGCGCTGGTGCAGGCCGCCCAACAGGGGGCTAGCGGCGAAGCGACCCTGAGCAGTGACATTGACGGCCTTGTCAGCCTGTGCCGGCAAACGGATGTAGGCGCAGCCTACCAGCGACATTTGGCGCAGGTGTTGACCAGTGACTTCGAGCGCGATCTGGTCGCGGACAAACGCTGCGAACTGGCGTTGGCGGTCGAGATAGCGGCCATGAAGCGCCAGCTGGGTGACGATGAATTGCGCCTGCTGCGCCAAGCGCTAGCGGGTACACCCATCACGCACCCCCGTAGCACGCGCGTAGTGGTCGGTGGCCTGAAGGTGCTGGGGTGCCGGGTGGATGGCGCGCTTGCATTTGAACTGCTCTTTTCGTGGGGTAAACCCAGCAGCCCGTTTCCGTCGCCGGAACAGACTGTTGGGGTATTGTTGTACCTGCCTGATGATGTTGAGCAGCCACTGCGTTACTTCGATGGGTGGCAGGCGGCCAATCAGGCATTGGTCGCGGCTTTTGCACATGACGGTTACCGGCAGGGCATCGAGCGCCGTATCACCCTTGAAGACCGGGTGAAGTACATGACATTGCTCGGGACGCGTCTGCTCGATAGCAGCCCCGATCTGGATCCCGCCGTGGAACGAGGTTCGGCTGCGGGAATCAGTGACATGGCTGCCTGGCACGTGCGGCGAATCAAGAGCGACGCACGCTTTATGGCCGTACCCACGGCACAGGCCGATGCCGCCGCGGCTGCCCAGCGTCTGAAGGACCTTGAAAGCGCAGGCCTTGCGCTGCTCGGCCTGGCGAGTTTTTTTGTGCCAGGAATAGGCGAACTCTTGCTGCTTGACTGGGGGCGGCAGCTGCTTGGCCACGTCTATGAGGGCGTCAAGGACTGGAGCCAAGGGCATCAGCACGAAGCCGTTGACCACCTGCTGCAACTGGCCAGCGACCTTGCCGCCACGGGGCTGGTGGCGGGAGGCGTCGCCCTTGCCCGCAGCCCGTTTTTCGATGTGCTGGAGCCGGTCACCACCGAAGCGGGCGGGCAACGTTTGTGGCGATGCGATCTGCAACCCTACCGCCAGGCCAAGCCCAGCGAGCCGCTGATCGAGCAGGATAACGGGTTGTACAGCGATGGTAGCGGCCACTGGTGGCGTGACGAGCAGGGTTATTACCGCGTGCGGCAGGACGCCAGGGGGAACTGGCGTCTTTTGCATCGGGACGGCCATGATACCTATGGGCCGGCCTTGCGAGGCAATGGCGAACGTGCTTGGCGCCTGACCTTCGAACGCCCATTGGAATGGCAGGGTGAGACGAAGCTGCTGAGCCGTCTATGGCCATCGGCAAGGGATTTGGGTAGCGAGCGTGTTACGCAGATTCTCAAGGTTGCCGATGTCGATGAGGCGCACCTGCGTGGCCTGTTGGTGGAGGGGCGACGTCTGCCAGTCTGCTTGCGCGATACGCTGGAACGATTTTCGGTGGATGCGCGAGCACAACGTTTCTTCCAGGCGATGACGCCGAACGAAAGCGATACTGAGCTCTGGCAGTGGTGTGTCGATAGGCTGCAATTGGCAGGCTTGCCACTGGATGAGCAGGTGGCTTCGCTCCACGCGCGTGAAGTTAGCCTGCGAGGGCCGCTGCTGGAGCACTTCTCCACCCAGTACCTCGGCGATGACGAGGCGCTGAGCCTGGTGAAAAGAGACTTTCCGACACTCCCTGATGCCTATGCGCTCGAGGTGCTGCAACAGGCCGATGAAACGATGCGCACACGCATGCGCACCGAAGCGCGGCTGCCACTGGCCTTGATGGAGCGAGCGCGTAGCCTGCTACAGGAAGCCCGTCTGGTCCGACTGCGCGAGGCGCTGCACCTGAGGGGCAGTTACCACGCCGATGCAGTTGAACTGCTGTTTGTGTTGCTACGACGACATGGCCTGACGCAGCTCCCGTTCAATCTGATACAGCGTGACCAGTCCGAGAACGGTCGAGTGCTGGCGATGCTGTTTCCCGAAACGCGGGGTCAGCGCAGCCTGGTACTGGTATGGCGAGAAGGCGCCTTCGATCTATACGACGAAAACGGGCTGCGCAGTGGGCTGGAAGCCGCCGAGCCACGAGGCATCTTCGAAGTGTTGGCCGCTTGCCTTCCTGAAGCCTATCGGCAGCGTCAGGGCTGGGTGGGTGATGATGTCCCGGCACGTATCCGGGCGTCGATGCAAGGCTGGGTGCCAGCGCAACGGCAGGCGTTGCTGCGTCTGCTTGGCTGGCGCGAAGCACGCCCGCTCGCGTCGTCCTTGCAGCGCCTTGCTGACGGCCGGGTCGGTTACCTGCTCAGTGGGCGGGCCACATCGTCAGTGCCGTCAGGGCAGGTCATGCGCCAGCGGATTCGCAGCCTTTACCCAGCTTTCGACGAGCAAGAGGTCGAGCGCTTCCTGCGGACGCTCATGCGCTCTGCTGGCTCGGCCTATTCGAGCCTGCTGCGCATGGAGCAGGAATATCAGCGCCTGGATGAGCATTTGCAAACCTGGACGGAGGCCGTCTCGGCCCGTGCGAGAAACACCCGGCAGGAGGTTGCCGATGCTTTCCGGCGTGTCTGGCGGCTGGAGGGTGAGGAGGTAGTCGATGGCAATGGTGAGACGGCCGGCTTGCGCCTGAGTATCGTCGCGTGGTCGGTGGGGGAGCTGCCAAGCATACCCGCCGGTACCGACTTCGCTCATGTGATCGACCTGCTGCTGGTGGGGTTGCGTCTGGAGGCGCTGCCGCCAGGTTTTCTACGCAGCTTCCCTGCCGTGCGGCGTCTGGACCTGAGCAACAATGCCTTGAGTGCGTTGCCTGAACATCTAACCCAGCTGCGTGGCTTACGGCACTTGCATCTGCGGCGCAACAGGATCCGTGTGGCGGCAAACCAGTCCAGTGCCTTGGCTGCTCTGCCTGATTTGCGAACGCTTGATTTGAGCGAGAATCCGTTGGGTGCAATCAGCCTTGATTTCAATCAGTTGTCCCGTCTACGTGATTTGCGGCTGTTTCGTTGCGGCTTGCGGCGGGTGCCGGCAGGGTTGGAGTGGTTGGGGATGCTGGAGCATGCCGATCTGCGCAACAACCAGTTCAACGACCTGCCAGAGGCCCTGCTCAATGCCCCGGAACCTCTGCGTCGAGTAATAGCTGTGCAAGGGAACGCGTTGTCGGCGCAGGTCACCGAGCGCTTGTATGCTCAACCTGCACACGTGGGCGTAAGCGGCAACAGGGTGGAGGTGAGGGAGGGTGAGGCTGGCTGGCTGGCTACCCTGGAGGGGGAGGATATTGAAAATCGACGCCGCCAATGGCAAGCACTGCAGCGTGAGCCGGGAAGCAATGCGTTCTTTCAACTGCTCGATGAGCTAACCAGGAGCTCGGACTACCGTCTGGTGCGCTCCGATCTAAGCCGACGTGTCTGGGCGATGGTCGAGGCGCTCAACCAGGACACACGCATGCGCGAGGAGCTGTTCGAACTGGCGGCCGATCCGCGTACTTGCGTAGACAGTGTTGCCAGTTGCTTCGGTCATTTGGAGGTGCGCCAACAGGTGCTCCAGGCCACTGACGGGGGTGATCCGTTGACCACACGTGATGCGCGGCTGCTGTTGGCCCGGCGCCTCTTCCGGCTCGACCGGGTGGAAGCGTTTGCGCGGCAGGACTTCCAGTCCCGATCGCAACTGGCGAATGCTGAAGACGTGGACGAGGTGGAAGTCAGCCTTGCCTATCGCGTCGGGCTCTCGGTGCGGCTCGATCTGATCGGGCAGCCACGGACCATGCAGTTTCGCGCGATTGCCGGGGTGAGCCGCAGTGACCTGGACAGGGTCTACCAAGCTGTGCAGGAGGCGGAAGCGAGTGACGAACTTGCGCTGTTCATCAGCCAACGTGACTTCTGGTTGCCAGTACTGCGCGCGCAGCGGGCCGAAGATTTCGCGGCGTTGGAGGAACAGTTCGACACGCAACTGCAGGCACTGGATGAGCGAAAGGAGACGCTTGGCAGTGCCGCGTACGTGCAACAAGCCAACCAGATAGGCAAGGACCGTGAAGTGGCGCTGAATGCATTGGCCCTGCGCTTGACTCGCGAAGCGCTGCTGGCGCGGCCGTGAATGTAACCGGGGGCGAATCACGGGCATGGCTGCATTTCCTTGTGCCTTGCCCAGAGCAGGTTGGCGAGCATGCCAGCCTCATTCTTCGCTCCCGGGATTGCCATGATTTCCAGCACCTCCAACCTTGAAACCAGCCATCAGAAAGCAACTGATGATTTCATTGCCGCCAGGCTACCTGACTGGTTGAAACGGGCCAGCCAGGCCCAGATCATCGCCCTGCGCACCAGCCTCAACACACATCAGGCCAGCCAGGCCCGTTTGCGTGGGCTCACGCAGACCCTGCAACCCCTGCAGGTGTTCGCCCAACAGCATCTGCAGGGTGTGCTGGTGAAGCCACTGCCAGTAGGCATGACCCTCGCAGGGCTGGAATGGCTGCAGGTTTCACCGCGCATCGGTACCTTCCCCGGTACGCTTCAGCAGACCTATCACTACTCGGCCACCCGCCGGGATGGTTTGCTGAGGCTGATGGGTAATTTCGGCCCTGACGAATCGTTTTTCCTGGGCACCGGGCTGGTTCTCCCGGGGCGAGATGACTTGCTGACCGGCACGCCCGAGCAATTGGTTGCAGCATGCCGTGCGCTGGATGTGGGTCGGCTTTACCAGGACGAGCTGGCGCGGACGTTCAATGCCACCACCGAGGGCATCCTTGCCCAGGACAAACGTTCGGGCCTGGCATTGGCTGCGCAAGTCGCGATGCTCAAGGGTGACATCGACGAGCAGGTACAGCATGCCTTGCTGCAGGTGGTGGAGGGCGGTGGCCCCCATTCTGACACAGGCCTGCATGGTTACCCTGGCCTGCTGGAGGTGTTGGGCCAACGTGTGGCTGACGGGCTGTTCATTCGCCTGCGAGACTCTGTTGGCCAGGACCGAGGGGTGGTGCTCTACCTGCCCAGTGATCCCGTGCAGGCGCTGCGCCGTTTCGATTCCACAGAGGCCATGAACGCTGCAATGGCTGCAACGTTGCAAGAGAAGGGCTACCGAGACTACTTCACCCAGCTCATCAGCTTGCGACAGCGGGCGAGCTTCGCTGGTCTGCTGAGTGCGCGCCTCTCGGATCCACAGCCCGACCTGGCGTTGAGGGGCCCTACAGCCTTCGGGGACCTGTTCGCTGCGCTGGCTGCGCAACAGGTGCAGCGAGTCAAGGACGATGCTCGCCTGTTGCTGGTACCCACCGCGGACGCCGATGCTGCAGCGGCCCGTGCGCGTCGGGCTGCCTGGCGTGCCGCGGGCCTCGATCTGCTCAACCTGGCGGGGCTTTTCATCCCTGTCGTAGGGGCGATATTGCTTGGTCAGCTGGTGGTGCAGACGCTTGGCGAGGTTTTCGAGGGCGTCAGGGATTGGGCCCGTGGGCACCAGCACGAAGCCCTGGAGCATATGCTGGGTGTAGCTGAAACGGTGGCTGCGACGGCGTTGACCGTGGCGGGTGTGAGCGTTCTGCGCAGCGCCTTCGTCGATGGCCTGCAGCCTGTGAGCGTGGGCGGGCGGCGTGGCCTGTTGGGTTCCGATGACATTACGGCCTATGAGTCGACCCCAGGCACCATCGCCCTACGTGACGATGGGCTCTACGGCGACGAGAGCAGGCGCTGGATGCGCAGGGGCCAGCGTTACTATGAGGTACAGCGCAGCGAGCCTGAAGCCCCTTACCGCTTGTGTCACCCCAGTGGCGAAAAGGCGTACGGGCCGGCCGTGCTGCACAACGGCGAGCGTAGCTGGCGCCTGATGCAGGACCAGCCGCAGCGCTGGAGCGACGTGGCCATGATGCTCGATACCCTGTGGCCGCAGCATCCTTCCATTGACGCACAGCGGGCTGCGCAGGTGCTGCGGGTAGCCGGTGTGGATGCCGAGGAGTTGCGGGGCGTGCTGGTGGAAAACCGACCGGCGCCTGTCAACTTGCGAGAGACCTTGCGGCGCTTCGAAGCCCATGCCCGTATCGAGGCGTTTTTCACTCGTCTGGCCAGCTACTCGCTTGTCACCCAAGACAGTGCATTGCTCGCCTGGTGTGAGGCTCGTGCTGGCAGCACCAACAGCGACGTCCTGCTGCGCCAGCAAGCTGCCCTGTGGGGGCCTCTTCTCGACCACCTGAGCAGTTCGCCAGCTGGCGATGACGCTCTGCTGACGTTGATAAGGCGGGACTTTGCCGGTTTGCCGGAAGCTTATGCGCAGTCGCTGGCGGCGCAGTTCAGCGAAGGCGAGCGGTTCCTGGCAATGTCAGGTGGGCGTGTGACGCTGAATTTAGCAAGCAAGGCCCGCGCGCTGCTGCGTCTGGCCAGATTGAACCGTGCACTCGAAGGGCTTTACCTGCCCGGCAGCTACTGCAACGAAACCGGCGAACTGGCTTTCGCGCTGCTTCAGAAGGAAGTGGAAAGCAGCAACGGTGTGTCTGCCAATGCCCTTGACCTGCAATTGCGTGAAAGCGCACCGGACGGGCATTTGCTCAAGGCCGTGGGCCCCGCTGGCGTCCCCCGGATGCGTCGGGTAGTGGTGCGCAAAGACGGGCGCTTCCATCTCTATGATGGCTTGGGCCGTGCGTTGCCGTTCGGCGCTGGTGATTCGGCAAACCTGTACGACATGCTTGCCGCGGCCTTGGCACCTGAGCACCGCACGGCGCTTGGCATGGCTGAAAACGATATGGGAACGCAGCTACGTCAGCGACTGCTGGCACGACTTCCCGCTACGCACCAGGAGGTTGTCGAACTGTTGCAATGGCCAACCCAGGTGCAGTGGTTCAACCCTGGGCGACGCTTGGCTGATGGCCGGGTTGGCTATCTGCTCAGTGGCCGTGGTACGGGCGACAGCCACTCACTGCCGGCACGTGTTCGTGAGCGCTTGCGCCAGCTTTATCCAGGGCTGGATGAGGCACAGCTGGATCAGGAACAGGCACTGCTGATGAATAGGCAGCAATCCGCCTATGAGCGCATTGTAGAGCTTGAGGACGACCAAGATCAGTTGATCCGCCACCTCAACCGCTGGGTCAGCGCAGAGCTGAGCGAAAGGCGCCAGCGGCTTCGCCAGCGATCAGCCGACGCTATTCTGCGTGCCTGGCGCTTGCAGGGCGACTGTATTTACGACCATGCAGGCATGGTGACCGGCCAGCGCCTGTCGCTGAGTGGCGTGCAGCTCAGCAGTTTGCCGGAGTTACCGGCGGCCATCGATTTCCACCGTATTACCACCCTGCGCCTGCAGGAGTCTGCGGTTGATACGGTGCCAGTGAGTTTCTTGTGCCCGTTTACCGCGCTGACCGAGTTGGACATGAGCTTCAACCAACTGCGCAACATTCCGCTCGGGATTGCTTATCTGCCGCAATTGCAGCGTTTGCGCCTGGCACATAACCAGATCCGCCTCAATGCCCAAGCAGTCGGTATTCTGCAGGCTATGCCTGGCTTGTTGCATCTAGACTTGAGCTACAACCGTCTGGAAGACCTCGACCTACGCTTCAACCATCTCTCGGCCCTGACTCACCTGAACCTGCGCCACTGCCGGCTGGGGGCCTGGCCCAGCCGCATCGAACTGTGCGGCCTGCTGGTGCACTGTGATCTGCGCGACAACCAATTGCCGACGCCACCGGAAGCGGTGATTGCAATGCCCTATGCCTGGCGCCGGGGGCTTATCGTTGATCGCAACCCACTGAGGGGGGGTCAACTGCAACGCTTGTACGCGCTGGATCCCATTGAGGAGCATGGGCATCTGCCAGAGTCGATGGGCAAGGTCGACTTGCCTCATGCGCGCAGCCTGTGGCTGCAGCATATTGCCGAAAACGACCGCGCTGCGCGCGCAGTGCTATGGGACGGTCTGCTGGCCGAACCAGACAGTGCGGGTTTTTTTCGTATCCTGGCGTGGTTGGAGCATACCGCTGATTATGCTTCAGCAGTTGCCGGGGGCGGTCGGGAAGTACTTGTGCGTGATGTGTGGGCCATGCTGCAGGCGATGGACGTCAGTCCAGCGCTGCGGTTGCGCGTTTTTGAAGCGGCCAATCAACCGGTTTCCTGCTCGGACATGGTCAGCGATCGGTTCAGCCACATGAATGTACAGGTCTTGTTGGCCAAGGCTGAAGCGGACGCACAAGACCTGACGCAACGGGCGCAGCTCATGGCGTTCGGTCGGCAGCTGTACCGTCTTGACCAGGTGCAGCAGCAGGCCCGCCAGGCGATCCTGCGCCAGGGTGTCGAAGGTGAGCAGGTGGGGCGCTCGGCCTGGTCACTGGCATACCGTGTGCGCTTGCGCGAGCGTCTTGATTTGCCTGGTCAGCCATGGGCGATGCGTTACCCGAACGCTGTCGCGCTGAGCGATCAACACATCAACGATGTGGCTGCGGCTGTCCTCGCCAACGAGACGATCGAGGCGCGCACTCAAAGCCTGGTGAGTCAAGCGTTCTGGGAGACTTTTCTTGGTGAGCAGCACCGGAACTTGTTCGAGTCGCTCAGAACCGACTATCTCCAGCGCAGGGCGAACCTGCGCGCTATCCAGCCACCGCTCTCGGCTGAGCAGCTTCGTTCGCAGGTCGCGGATCTGGAGGATCAGGAGCAACGCGATAGAGAACGATTGCAGGCAGGCCTGACCGAGTCCTACTTGCGTGGCGAGAGTCGGGGCGACGGCTGACCTGCAAGGCGGCCAAACCGGTCATCGAGATTGACAGCTTTGGCCATTGCCGCCGTGCTTGAGCGGCGCGAACATCGTCGGACCGATGGTTCAACTCCAAAAACAAGAAACCAGGAGTCCGACGATGCGTGATTACGCCGAGGCCGCTCGAGCGTTCGACCTTGCGCAGGCCGCTACTGCGGCACTGCATGGCAACCTCGAAGCCCTCAATGCCTGTGTCGAATGCTGCGACCGCCATGCCGGTGGCGGCAAGCTGGCGCTGATCCACGAAGACCGGGACGGCCACACTGAGCGGTACAGTTTCGAGCAACTCAAGGTGCAGGCTGCCCGTTTTGCCAATGTACTCAAGGCGCAAGGCGTGAGTGCCGGGGACCGGGTGGCGGGTCTAATGCCCCGTACACCTGAGTTGCTTGTCACCATCCTCGCCACCTGGCGCCTGGGGGCGGTGTATCAGCCGTTGTTCACTGCGTTCGGCCCCAAGGCCATCGAGCATCGCCTTGAGCAGTCGCACGCCCGTGTCGTCGTCACCGACAGCCAAAACCGTGCCAAGCTGGACGACGTGCATGCCTGCCCGACGATCATCACGGTCAAGGCTCGCGTTGGCGAGCTGGATTTCCAACAGTGCCTTGAGCGTGCGGCAGACGACTGTGAACCGGTCATGCGCGCGGGTAACGACCCGTTCTTGCTCATGTTCACTTCAGGCACGACTGGCCCGGCCAAGCCACTGGAAGTGCCTCTGCGTGCCATCGTCGCGTTTCAAGGCTACATGCGCGACGCCATCGACCTGCGCCCCGAAGACAACTTCTGGAACCTGGCCGACCCGGGGTGGGCCTATGGCCTGTACTACGCGGTCACCGGCCCGTTGTCGCTGGGCCATGCCACCACGTTCTACGATGGCCCGTTCAGCGTCGAAAGCTGCGCGCGAGTCATCGACAAGCTTGGCATCACCAACCTGGCAGGCTCGCCCACCGCGTACCGCCTGTTGATCGCCGCCGGCAGTGCTTTTTCGGCGCCCGTCAAAGGCCGCCTGCGGGTAGTCAGCAGTGCCGGTGAGCCGCTTAACCCGGAAGTGATCCGCTGGTTTGCCGACGAGCTTGGGGTCACCATCCACGACCATTACGGCCAGACCGAGCTGGGCATGGTGCTGTGCAACCACCATGGCCTGCAGCACCCGGTGCATCTGGGCTCGGCCGGCTTCGCCATCCCCGGTCATCGCATTGTCGTGCTGGACGAGCAGGGTAGCGAACTACCTGCCGGCCAGCCGGGCATCCTTGCGGTCGATCGCGAGCAGTCGCCGCTGTGCTGGTTCGGTGGTTACCACGGCTTGCCGACCAAATCGTTCGTCGGCAAGTACTACCTCAGTGGCGACACCGTCGAGCTGAACCAGGATGGCAGCATCAGTTTCGTCGGCCGTAGCGACGATGTGATCACTACCTCTGGCTACCGGGTCGGCCCATTCGATGTGGAGAGTGCGTTGATCGAGCACCCGGCGGTGATCGAGGCGGCCGTGATCGGCAAACCGGACCCGGAGCGCACCGAGCTGATCAAGGCCTTCGTGGTCTTGGCCAGCGGCGTCGCCGGCAACGCCGAGCTGGAAGAAACCTTGCGCCAGCACGTGCGCCAGCGCCTATACGCGCATGCCTACCCCAGAGAAATCGAATTCGTCAGCGAGCTGCCCAAGACCCCGAGCGGCAAGCTGCAACGCTTCATCCTGCGTAATCAGGAAGTCGCCAAACAACACGCGCAACAGGCCACCCCTGCCAGCGCCTGAAAGGAACCGATCATGCACATAGCCAACAAACACTTCATCGTCAGCGGCGCCGCTTCCGGGCTGGGTGCCGCTACTGCTCAGATGCTGGTCGAGGCCGGCGCCAAGGTCATGCTGGTCGACCTCAATGCCCAGGCCGTCGAGGCCAAGGCTCGCGAGCTGGGCGACAACGCCCGCTTCGCGGTGGCCGACATCAGCGACGAGCAGGCTGCCCAGGCGGCGGTCGATGCAGCCGTCAACGCCTTTGGCAGCTTGCATGGGCTGGTCAATTGCGCCGGCATCGTCGGTGCCGAGAAGGTGTTGGGCAAGCAGGGCCCGCATGGCCTGGGCAGCTTCGCCAAGGTCATCAACGTCAACCTGATCGGCAGCTTCAACCTGCTGCGTCTGGCTGCTGCGGCCATGGCCGAAGGGGCTGCCGACGAGGGGGGCGAACGCGGGGTGATCATCAACACTGCGTCCATTGCCGCTTATGACGGGCAGATCGGCCAGGCCGCCTACGCGGCCTCCAAGGGCGCCATCGCCAGCCTGACCTTGCCGGCCGCCCGCGAACTGGCGCGCTTCGGTATCCGTGTGATGACCATCGCCCCAGGCATCTTCGAAACACCGATGATGGCCGGCATGACCGAGGACGTGCGTGCTTCGCTGGCTGCCGGCGTGCCGTTCCCGCCGCGTCTGGGTCGCCCCCAGGAATATGCCGCACTGGCCCGTCACATCATCGAGAACAGCATGCTCAACGGCGAGGTGATCCGCCTCGACGGTGCACTGCGCATGGCTGCCAAGTAAGGAGAACGAACATGACCCTCGCCAATGACCCGATCGTTATCGTCAGCGCCGTGCGCACGCCCATGGGTGGGCTGCAGGGCGACCTCAAAAGCCTGACAGCGCCGCAACTGGGCAGCGCGGCCATTCGCGGCGCCGTGGAGCGCGCCGGCATCGACGCCGCCAGTGTCGAGCAAGTGTTGTTCGGCTGCGTGCTGCCGGCCGGGCAAGGCCAGGCCCCGGCGCGCCAGGCCGCGCTGGGCGCCGGGCTGGACAAGCACACCACCTGCACCACCCTGAACAAGATGTGTGGCTCGGGCATGCAAGCCGCGATCATGGCCCATGACTTGCTGCTGGCCGGCACTGCAGACGTGGTGGTAGCGGGGGGCATGGAAAGCATGACCAATGCCCCGTACCTGCTGGACAAAGCCCGTGGTGGTTACCGCATGGGACACGGCAAGATCATCGACCATATGTTCATGGACGGCCTGGAAGACGCCTACGACAAAGGCCGCCTGATGGGTACCTTCGCTGAAGACTGCGCTCAGGCCAACGCCTTCAGCCGCGAAGCCCAGGACCAGTTCGCCATCGCCTCGCTGACCCGTGCCCAGGACGCGATCAGCAGCGGCCGCTTTGCCGCCGAGATCGTGCCGGTGGAAGTCGCCGAGGGCAAGGAAAAACGCGTGATCAAGGATGACGAGCAGCCGCCCAAGGCGCGCTTGGACAAGATCCCGCAGCTCAAGCCGGCGTTCCGTGAAGGTGGCACCGTGACGGCGGCCAACTCCAGTTCGATTTCCGACGGCGCTGCCGCGCTGGTGCTGATGCGCCGCTCCGAAGCTGACAAGCGCGGCCTCAAGCCCCTGGCAGTCATCCATGGCCATGCTGCCTTCGCCGACGCCCCGGCGTTGTTCCCGACCGCGCCGATCGGGGCCATCGACAAACTGCTGAAACGCACCGGTTGGAACCTGGCAGAAGTCGACTTGTTCGAGATCAACGAGGCCTTTGCGGTGGTCACGCTGGCGGCCATGAAGCACCTCGACCTGCCCCACGAAAAGGTCAACATCCACGGCGGCGCCTGCGCACTCGGGCACCCGATTGGCGCTTCTGGCGCTCGCATTCTGGTAACCCTGTTGTCGGCCTTGCGCCAGAACAACCTGCGCCGAGGTGTGGCCGCCATCTGCATCGGCGGTGGCGAGGCCACGGCCATGGCTGTCGAATGCCTGTACTGAGGTGAACCATGCTGGTAACTGACGAGCAACAACAGATAGCCGATGCGGTACGTACCTTCGCCCAGGAGCGCCTGAGACCGTTCGCCGAACAATGGGACAAGGAACATCGGTTCCCGAAAGAGGCCATTGACGAAATGGCCGAGCTGGGCCTGTTCGGCATGCTGGTGCCGGAGCAGTGGGGCGGCAGCGACACCGGTTATGTGGCCTATGCCATGGCCCTGGAAGAGATCGCCGCCGGTGATGGGGCCTGCTCGACCATCATGAGCGTGCACAACTCGGTCGGTTGCGTGCCGATCCTGCGTTTCGGCACCGAGCAGCAGAAAGCACGGTTTCTCACCCCGCTGGCCAGCGGTGCGATGCTCGGCGCCTTTGCCCTGACCGAACCGCAGGCGGGCTCCGATGCCAGCAGCCTGAAGGCCCGTGCGCGTCTGGACGGTGACCACTATGTGCTCACTGGCAGCAAGCAGTTCATCACCTCCGGGCAGAACGCCGGGGTGGTGATCGTGTTTGCCGTGACCGACCCGGACGCCGGCAAGCGCGGGATCAGCGCCTTCATCGTGCCCACCGATTCGCCGGGCTACCAGGTGGCGCGGGTGGAGGACAAGCTCGGCCAGCATGCATCCGACACCTGCCAGATCGTCTTCGACAACGTGCGTGTGCCGGTGGTCAACCGCCTGGGTGCAGAAGGCGAGGGCTACAAGATAGCCTTGGCCAACCTTGAAGGTGGCCGCATCGGTATCGCCTCGCAGGCGGTTGGCATGGCCCGGGCCGCGTTCGAAGTGGCGCGCGACTACGCCAACGAGCGGCAAAGCTTCGGCAAGGCGTTGATCGAGCACCAGGCTGTGGCCTTCCGCCTGGCCGACATGGCGACGAAAATCGCCGTTGCCCGGCAGATGGTGCTGCACGCCGCCGCGCTGCGTGACGCCGGGCGCCCGGCGTTGGTGGAGGCGTCGATGGCCAAGCTTTTTGCCTCGGAAATGGCCGAAAAGGTCTGCTCGGATGCCTTGCAGACCCTGGGCGGTTATGGCTATCTGAGCGACTTCCCGCTGGAGCGGATCTACCGTGACGTTCGGGTTTGCCAGATCTACGAAGGCACCAGCGACATTCAGCGCATGGTCATTGCGCGCAATCTTTGAAGGAGCAGACTGCATGGCATTCGAAACCATCCTGTTGGACATCCACGGCAAGGTCGGCCTGATCACCCTCAACCGCCCGCAAGCCCTCAATGCGCTGAACGCGCAGATTGTCGGCGAGATCAACCAGGCCCTTGACCAGCTCGAGCGTGACCCGAATATCGGTTGCGTGGTGCTGACAGGTTCGGCCAAGGCCTTTGCCGCTGGCGCCGACATCAAGGAAATGGCCGAACTGCAATACCCGCAGATCTATGTCGACGACCTGTTCAGCGATGCTGACCGCATTGCCAACCGGCGCAAGCCGATCATCGCGGCGGTCTCCGGCTTCGCGCTGGGCGGCGGCTGCGAGTTGGCGATGATGTGTGACTTTATCCTCGCCGCCGACAACGCCAAGTTCGGTCAACCGGAAATCAACCTTGGCGTGTTGCCGGGCATGGGCGGTACCCAGCGTCTGACCCGTGCCGTGGGTAAGGCCAAGGCCATGGAACTGTGCCTGACTGGCCGCCTGATGGGGGCTGAAGAGGCTGAGAGGGCTGGCTTGGTGGCGCGAATCGTGCCGCAGGCGGAGTTGCTGGAAGAGGCGCTTAAGGTGGCTGCGACCATTGCCAGCAAATCGATCCCGGTGAGCATGATGGTCAAGGAGAGCGTTAACCGAGCGTTTGAAGTTACCCTCAGCGAGGGCGTGCGCTTTGAACGCCGGGTCTTCCATGCGGCTTTCTCCACTGAAGACCAAAAAGAAGGCATGGCCGCCTTCATCGCCAAGCGCGAGGCGCAGTTCAAGGATCGTTGATGCCAGCTGGGAATTTGGGCTGGGCCTCCAGGTGCATGCCTTGAGAGGTCTGGTCGCTGTGAGATCGAGCGCCGGGCGGGTGGCGCTCGATCTCATGGGCGCTGAAAAGGTTGTGGCGAGCCTCCCAAGACCAGCCATCCCTGCACCGACCGGCGGATTGTAAGCACTGGAAGCAAATTCGCACCCATTTGCAGTTGCTCCACGCGACGTGGCGCCTTAGACTGCCGCCCCCTGTAAAAGAGTGCCGGTTGGCGCTTGAAGAATTCCGCTGCCGATGCCAAGGCGTCGGCGGCACATGAATCGCCCAAATGCACATTTTTTCATAGAGAAATCGATGACCAAGGAACAGTTGCTGGCCATGTCGGCCGATGACTACATGAACGCCGACCAGCTGGCCTTCTTCACTGAGCTGCTGCAGGCGATGAAAGTCGAAACCCATGAACGCATCGAGCTCAGCCGCACCACCATCGAAGGCCTTGACACCCCGTCGGACCCTGCCGACGTGGCTTCGGTCGAAGAAGAACGTAGCTGGCTGGTAAATGCCATCGACCGCGACCAACGCCTGCTGCCACAGCTGGAAATGGCCCTGGACCGCATTACCGACGAAAGCTTCGGCTGGTGCGATGACAGTGGTGAGCCAATCGGCCTGAAGCGCCTGCTGATCAGCCCGACCACCAAGTACTGCATCGAAGCCCAGGAGCGCCACGAGCAGCTCGACCGCCACCAGCGCCAGGTATAACCCGCGCCAGGTGCAAAGCCCCACGGAGCGATCCCTGGGGCTTTTTGCGCTTGTCGTCGCCGCCGTTTTTGTTGCGCCATAAGAAACACTGCTGTACTGGCATGCGCTGTTTTCTCTTCGCAGGCAGGCGTATCATGGCCTTATCGTTAGGGTGCTAATTAAATTCCGGAGGGAATGATGAATAGCCGAGTCGATGTAGCCGTGATGATTGGTTCGGGTGTGCCGGCCACCCTGCAGGCACTGGGTAAGCGCATTTGCTGGGTGGTGCTGGTCAATGGCGAGCGCCGTGGCACCGCGTTTGCCACGCGTGAAGAAGCGCTGGAGTGCCAGGCTGCCTGGCAGCAGCAGCTGAAGAAGGGGTTGGCAGCCTGAAAATGTTTATTGCCTCTCGACGTGTTTCAGTGTTTTCGGGCATATTTGTTCTACAGTAATGCGCACATGGATGCCAGGGCTTGTTTTCTTGCAGGCTCACTCCCATGGTTGCGTTTTCTGGCGAGTGATCTCAGGCATCACACTTCCCTAACCGGGGATGAGCCAAACGCCTTCGGTTGAAGGCGAATCTGGCAGACCAGAGTAAAGATTCCTGCACGCTGCATCGTCAGCGAGCACAGACATTTCGCATATCGCTTTATTACTCTTTTCGCCTATCGATAAGAAGTGGCCGTGCCTCCCCGAGCTTGGGAGAGGGCGGGTTGTAACCGGTTGAGGATTACTTCATTGGCAGTCAGCACACTTGATACTCATGCGTTGTTCGCCTTGGGCGACTTGCGCGGTAAATTGGCCCAACTGTTCCAGGGTCGCTTCATCTATGTCACCGAACAGAATCCCGAAGGCCTGTACATGGCCGAAATCGACACCGAAAGTGCACTGGTGGTCGATGACAAACAGCGCCTTGAGCTGAAAGTCGGCGACCACTTCCGCGCTGCCGTATTGCCCAGCCGCGAAGGCGGCAAGCTGGAAATGCGCTTTCGCGAAATAAAGTTGAATGTGTATGGCGTGGGCGATTACGCCTTCGTTTCGGTGCCGGAAGGCGATGGGATCGTGTTTCGGGAAGGGCATGGCGTGATGCTGGTGTTCGCCGCGCAGCAACAAGTGCAGGAAGGCCTGGGCAAGTTGCTCAAAGCGGTGACCGGCAAAGTTGCCAAGTGGCGCAAGGGTGAACTGACCACGTTCAAGGCCAGTGAATGACCGACGCTGACGCCGGTCCTGCCTCGCGGTCCGAGTTTCATCGGCAGCACCAAGCACATGCCGTGGCCGAGGCCGAACGCATGCTGGCCAAGCGCGAGGAGCTGAAAGGCACCTGGTTGAACTGGGTGGCGGCTGAGCTCTATGGCCTCAGCCCGCCGCCATATGCCGCCATGGTTCGGCGCGAGTTGCAGCGCCTCAGCCAAGGCTGAGGCGGCAACCCTTCAGTTACCTCGGTCGCTGCCGCTGCTGACCTCTTCAGGGACCGGCTCTTTCGACATGCGCTTGCGGAACAGCGCCGCCCGCGCCAGCAGTAGCGTGGTGACCGGCACGGTGATCGACAGCAGTATCGGGATCAGCCAGGCATGCAGCACCGGGGCGTCCTTGAGCCACGAGAAATAGATGATCGAGGCCAGTGCCACGCACCAGGCGCCAATGGTCGAGGCCAGTGCGGGCGGGTGCATGCGTTGGAAGTAGTCTTTCAGGCGCACCAGGCCTATCGCACCGATCAGGGCGAACAGGCTGCCGGTCAGCAGCAGCGCGGCAGTGACCAGTTCCAGCCAAAACGGCAGTACCAGGGTTTCAGTCATTCGATCACCTCACCGCGCAGCAGGAACTTGGCCAGGGCAAACGAGCCGACGAAGCCGAACAGCGCAATCAGCAGGGCACCCTCGAAATAGGTGTCACTGGCATAGCGGATACCCAGCACCAGCATGGTCAGCATGGCCAGGATGTACAGGTAGTCCAGCGCCAGCACACGGTCCTGGGCGGATGGGCCACGGAACAGCCGGATCAGCGCCAGGCCCATGGCCAGGGCGAAGATGAACAGGCTGGCGAGAACAGCATTGGCGAGCAGGCCTGTCATTGGAAAATCTCCATCAGCGGGCGTTCGTAGGTGTCCTTGAAGTGTTGGATGAAGGCCGCTTCATCCTCCAGGTCGAACACGTGCAGCAGCAAGACACTGCGGTCCAGCGCCAGTTCGGACCAGACGGTGCCCGGTACCACCGTGGTAATCATCGACAGCGCTGCCAGGCCGTGCGCGTCGCGCAGTGCCAGCGATATGTGGACGAACGCGGAGCGTGGAGGCTGCTTGCCGGCACGCAGCACGCCACGAGCAACCAGCAGGTTGGAGATGATTACATCCAGGCCGACCCGGGCGATCAGCCTGGCGATGACCAGTGGCCGGCGTACGTGGGCATGCTGCGGACGCAGGGGCGCCATCAGCAGCGGCGCCAGCACGCCGAGTGCGGCGCCTAGCAGCAGGTTGCCAGGGCTTACCGAGAGGTTCAGCAACAGCCACAGGCCGAACAGCGAGACCGACAGCAGTGGGGCGGGGAACAGTCGGTTCATGGCTGCACCTGTACGTCGAGCGTGGTGGGGCCAGGAATCGGCCGGGCGGCCATCACGGCTTCGATATAGGCGTCCGGGGCCTGCAGGCTGGCAGCTGTGTCCTGGGTGTAGCGCAGCAACGGCTCGGCCTTGAGGCTGAGTATGATGCACAGGCCGAGCAGGATGACGATTGGCAGGCACTCATAGCGGCGCAGTACCGGCGAGGGCCGTTCTTCGGGTTTCCAGAAACGCTGGATGCCAACGCGGCCGAAGGCGATCAGCGAGGCCAAACCGGAGAGGATCAGCAAGGCCACGAGACCCCAGCCGGCCACACTCAGCGGCTGTTCGGCGGGCACGCCGAGGCCCAGTGGGTTGAATAGCGCGCTGATAAGGTTGAGCTTGGCGACAAAACCCGACAGCGGCGGCATGCCGATGATCAGCAGCGCACAAGCGATGAAGCTGAGGCCGAGGAAGGCCATGGTCCACGGGATGATCTGGCCGATCACCGCCTTCTGCTCATCGTCGAGGTTGATGCCTTTGGGCGGGTGCAGCGATTCCAGCGGTGGGGGCATGGCGTCTTCTTCTTCGTCCAGCGGTGCTTCATTGGCCGAGCGCGAACGCTCGACCAGTTCAGCGAGCAGGAACAGTGCGCACAGCGCGAGGGTCGAGTTGACCAGATAGAACAACGCCGCGCCGGTCAGCGCCGACTGGGCAAAGCCGACGGCGCCGAGCAGGGTGCCGGCCGAGACCAGTATGCTCAGGGCCGCCATGCGCTCCAGGCGCTGTGCGGCAAGGATCGATACTGCTGCCACCGCCAGAGTGACCAGGCCGCCGTACACCAGCCACTCGCCGCCGAAATGCGCCGAGGCTCCGGCCTGCCCGGAGAACAGCAGCGTCCACAGGCGCAGCACGGCGTACAGGCCGACTTTGGTCATGATGGCGAACAGCGCAGCCACCGGCGCACTGGCCGAGGCGTAGGCTGGCACCAGCCAGAAGTTCAGCGGCCAGATACCGGCCTTGACCAGGAAGGCCATGGCCAGGATTGCCGCGCCGGCATGCAGCAGGCCACGGTCGGCCTCCGGTACCAGTGGAATCTTCAGTGCCAGATCGGCCATGTTCAAGGTACCGGTCACGCCATACAGCATTGCTGCGCCGATCAGGAACAACGATGAGGCGAACAGGTTGATGGCGATGTAGTGCAGGCCGGCGCGCACCCGAGCGCGACCCGAGCCATGCAGCAGCAGGCCATAGGAGGCGGCCAGCAGCACTTCGAAGAACACGAACAGGTTGAACAGGTCGGCGGTGAGGAAGGCCCCGTACAGGCCCATCAGCTGGATCTGGAACAGCGCATGGAAGCTGGCCCCGGCGCCGTCCCAGCGGGCACGGGCAAACAGTAGCGCACTGAAACCGATGACCCCGGTCAGGGTCAGCAAGAGCGCAGACAAGTGGTCCACCACCAGCACGATGCCGAATGGCGCCGGCCAGTTACCCGGCAGGTACACGCCTATCGACTCTGCCTGGCCCTGGGTCCGCACCCACAGCAGCAGAGAGACCGCGATGACCAGGCCGGCGAAGGTTGACAGCAGGTTCAGCCTGGCCTTGATATGCCTGTGCTTTTCACCCAGCAGCAACATCACCGATGCAGTAATCAGCGGCAGCAGAATGGGGGCGACGATCAGTTGACTCATGCCACTCATTCGTCACGCTCCCGGCCATCCACGTGGTCGGTACCAGTCAGGCCACGCGAGGCCAGCAGCACCACCAGAAACAGCGCAGTCATGGCGAAACTGATGACGATGGCGGTTAACACCAGCGCCTGCGGCAGTGGGTCGGTGTAATGCAGCAGGTCCTGAGTGACGCCGTCCTTGATGATCGGCTCCTTGCCAATGAACAGGCTGCCCATGCTGAAAATGAACAGGTTGACCCCGTAAGACAGCAGGCACAGGCCCATGATTACCTGGTAGGTACGCGGGCGCAGGATCAGCCACACCCCCGAGGCGGCCAGCACGCCGATGGCGACTGCAATCACTTCTTCCATCAGGCGGCTCCTGCTTGGCTGGTTTTCGCCGGGTTGCCCGGGCGGTAGGCGCGCACCGACTGGTGCGCCAGGGCCGTGAGGATCAACAGCGTCGAGCCGACCACCACGGTGTACACGCCGACATCGAAGAACAGCGCGCTGGCCACGTGCACGTCACCGAGCAACGGCAGGTGCAGGTGGGCGGTATGAGTGGTGAGGAACGGATAGCCAAGCAACATGGCACCGACTCCAGTCAGGGTCGCGCACAGCAGCCCGGTGCCCATCCAGCGCAGCGGCCGCAGGCTCATCTGTGCTTCGACCCACTGGGTGCCGGCCACCATGTACTGCAGGATGAACGCCACCGACATCACCAGGCCGGCGACAAAGCCACCGCCCGGCTGGTTGTGCCCGCGCATGAACAAGTACATCGACACCAGCAGGGCGATCGGCAGCAGCAGGCGCACCAGTACCGCCGGCACCATCATGAAACCGAGTGCGGTGTCGGTGGCGTGCCGCGGGTTGATCAGGTCGGTGACCACGTCGGGCGCCAGCTGGCGCTGCTGCGCCGGCAGTTGCATGCTCTCCTTCGGTGGGCGGAAGCGCCGCAGCAGGGCGAACACGGTCAGCGCCACGGCCACCAGCACGGTAATTTCACCGAGGGTATCGAAGCCGCGGAAGTCGACCAGCATGACATTGACCACATTGGTACCACCGCCCTGAGGCAGCGCCCGACTCAGGTAGAACGAGGAAATATCGTTGGGCGTCGGCCGGGTCAGCATCGCGTAGGACAGCACGGCCATGCCGCCCCCTACCAGCACCGCCAGCAGCAGGTCGCGCAGGCGGCGCATGCGCGCGCGCTCCAGGCTGCCCGGTAGTGGCGACACGCCTTCAATCCGTCGCGGCAACCAGCGCAAGCCGAGCAGGATCAGCACAGTGGTGACCACTTCCACCACCAACTGGGTCAGGGCCAGATCGGGCGCGGAGAACCAGACGAAGGTGATGCAGGTCATCAAGCCGCAGACGCTGACCATGATCAGTGCTGCCAGACGGTGGTATTTGGCCTGGTAGGCGGCGCCGATGGCGCAGGCAATGGCGATCAGCCACAGGGCGACGAACACACCCGAACCCGGAATCTTCGGCCGGTCGCCCCAGCTCAGGCCGCTATAGAGCATGGGCGTGAGGCCAGCAAGAAACGCGGCGACGACCAGCATGAACAGCTGCGACTGCAGGCGACGGGTGGTGAACAGGCGCTCGATGCGACGTGCCAGCAGCATCAGGTGCACTTGGCCGTGCTCGAACAGGCGCTTGCCGTTGAAGCGCTCGATCAGCGGTGGGTAGGGGAAGCGGCCCAGGCGCAGCTGCTTGCGCAGCAGCAGGTACAGGACGATGCCGCCGCTCATGGCCACCAGGCTCATGATCAGCGGTGCGTTCCAGCCATGCCAGATGGCCAGGCTGTATTCCGGCAGTGTGCCGCCTACTACCGGCAGGGCCGCAGCGGCCAGCAGCGGGCCGACCGACTGAGCAGGGAAGATGCCCACTACCAGGCAGGTGAGCACCAGCAGCTCGACCGGCGCACGCATCCAGCGTGGCGGCTCGTGCGGGGTATGGGGCAGGTCCTGGGCTGGCGGCCCGAAGAACACATCGACCGTGAAGCGCAGGGCATAAGCCACGCTGAAGGTACCGGCCAGGGTGGCGATCACCGGCAACGTCGTTTCGACCCAGGCGGTGGAGCTGATGAATACGGTTTCGGCGAAGAACATTTCTTTCGACAGGAAGCCGTTCATCAACGGGACGCCGGCCATCGAGGCGCTGGCCACCATGGCCAGGGTGGCGGTGTATGGCACCAGGCGGATCAGGCCACTGAGGCGGCGGATGTCACGCGTACCGCTTTCGTGGTCGATGATACCGGCGGCCATGAACAGGGAGGCTTTGAAGGTGGCATGGTTGAGAATGTGGAACACGGCGGCAACGGCCGCCAGCGGGCTGTTCAGACCTAGCAGCAGGGTAATGAGGCCCAGGTGGCTGATGGTCGAATAGGCCAGCAGGCCCTTGAGGTCGTTCTGGAACATGGCGGCGAAAGCGCCGAGCAGCAGAGTGAGGGCGCCGGCGCCGCCGACGATCCAGAACCACTCATCGCTGCCCGACAGCACCGGCCAGAAGCGCGCCAGCAGGAACACGCCCGCTTTGACCATGGTGGCGGAGTGCAGATAGGCCGATACCGGGGTGGGCGCTGCCATGGCGTGGGGCAGCCAGAAATGGAAGGGGAACTGTGCGCTCTTGCTCAGGGCGCCGATGAGGATCAGGGGCAGCAGCACCGGGTACAGCGCATGCTGGCGGATGGTGTCGCCGGCAGCCAGGACCTTGTCCAGGTCGTAGCTGCCGACCACATGGCCTAGCAGCAGGGCCCCTACCAACAGGCACAAACCGCCCGCGCCGGTGACCATCAGCGCCATGTAGGCGCCGCGGCGGGCGTCGGCGCGGTGGTGCCAGTAGCCGATGAGCAGGAAGGAGAACAGGCTGGTGAGTTCCCAGAAGAACACCAGCTGGATCAGGTTGCCGGAGATCACCAGGCCGAGCATGGCGCCCATGAAGGCCAGGAAGAAGGCGAAGAAACGCGGTACCGGGTCTTGCGGCGACATGTAGTAGCGGGCATACAGCGACACCAGCGTACCAATGCCCAGCACCAGCAACGAGAACAGCCAGGCAAAGCCGTCCATGCGCAGCACCAGGTTCAACCCCAGGCTGGGCAGCCACAGGAATTCTTCGCGAATTACGCCACCGTGGGCAATCTGAGGGTACAGAAGTGCTACCTGGACGGTACCGACCAGGGCTACGAGCCCGGCAAGAATGGACTCGGCGTTACGTGCGTTGTGCGGCAGCACGGCTGCCAGGCAACTGCCCACGAACGGCAGAAGCAGTAGCACTATCAAAGACATAGCGGCCTATTCTGGAGAAGTTTGCAAAGATCATACGTGCCGAGTGGATGATCACCAACACGCAAGCTGTCGCAGAATCCTACAAACAGGCTGTGACAAGCTGTTTTTTTATAACAGTTTTTTACAAAGCATAGTCGTAGTTGGCGGCTTTACAGCCCTGCCTGGCGCTCGCCTGAATTTTGCACGTCCCGTGCGGCATCGACTTCGCGCGGGCGGCGCACCTTGAGTTCGCTGACCACCACCGCGATCACGATCAGCAAGCCGCCAAGCAGCGCCACGCCCGGCAGGCGCTCGCCGGCTAGGCGCCCGACGATACCGGCCCACACCGGTTCACCGGCATAGATGAGGGTCGCGCGGGTGGGGGAGACCGACTTTTGCGCCCAGTTCATTGCCACCTGAATGACTGCGCTCATGGCGCCCAGGCCCACTGCGCTGGTCAGCAGCAGCCAGGAGAAGTCGGGGATGCGCTCCTGGGTCGGCACGATCATCAGGAACGCTAGCAGTGAAGCAGTCGCCAGTTGCACGACGGTGACCCGTCGCACATCGACCTGGCCTGCATAGCGGCTGATCAGGATGATTTCGCCTGCAATGGCCACCGCGCTGACCAAGGTGACCAGTTCGCCTTCGCTGAAGTGCAGGCTGCCGCCTTCGGGCCCGGCCAGCAGCATCAGGCCGATGAACGCCAGGCAAATGCCGATGCTGGGCATCAGGCCAGGCCGCCGGCCCAGCACCAGCCACTGCAGCAGCGGCACGAACGGCACGTAAAGTGCGGTGATGAACGCCGACTGGCTGCTGCTGATGGTTTGCAGGCCCATGGTCTGCAAGCCGTAGCCGAGCATGATCGACACACCGATCAGCATGCCGGCCTTCAGTTCGGTAAAGGTCAGCCCAGGCAGCGCTCGTGCCGACACCACGGCTACGAACAGCGCGGCTGCCGCAAAGCGCAGGCCGACGAAGAACATCGGGCCGCTGACGGTCATCACGTTGTGCACCAGCAGGAAGGTGCCGCCCCACAACATGGTGATGAACACCAGCACCAGTTCGGCCTTGCTCAGGCGAAAGGTAACGGTGGAGGTCGACTTGCTGCTGGGCTGGCTCATGGTCTTGCACACTCGGCGGGGGGCGGCGCACAATCGCCGCAAAAGTGGGCAGTATACTGCGCAATCTTGACCAGTGAGCAATATAGTGCACAAAGATTCTTTGCACCGGGCATCGGTGCTGCAACATGTCAGCCTCAATGTGCGCAGCCTGCGCAACGCTGCCGGAATGAGCCAGACGGCGCTTGCCGAGCGCTCCGGGGTCAGCCGCCGCATGCTGGTAGCGATCGAGGCGGGCGAGAAGAATGTCAGCTTGACCACCCTGGACTTGATCGCTGAAGCCTTGGGCGTGGCCTTCAGTACCCTGATCCAGGCGCCAGACCTGCGCGACCCCGGGCGCATCGAAGAGCTGGCCTGGGCTGGCGAACATCCGCAGAGCAGGGCGGTGTTGCTTGGCACCAGTGCGGCACGGCGCGAGGTGGAGCTGTGGGAGTGGACCCTCGCACCGGGCGAGTGCTATTCCAGCGAGGCTGATGCCGAAGGCTGGAGCGAGCAGATTTATGTGGCCGAAGGGCAATTGACGCTGATCATCGAAGATGTCGAGCATCGCTTGCAGGTGGGGCAGTTCCACGTGTTCCCCAGCAATTGCCGGTATGCCTACCGTAACGATGGCGCGGTGGCGGTGCGGTTTGTGCGCAATGTGGTGATTTGAGCTTGCAGCTTTAGGGGCTGCACAGCAGCCCCCAAAGCTCTCGAGCTGATCAATCTTTCAGCAGTTCTTCGGTCTTCACCACCTTGGCGTAGGCAAACGCCAACGCCGCCATCGCCGAATCATGCACCTGCGCCGCCGGCACCTGCTTGCCGTCGAATTCCAGTGGTAGGGTCGCGCAGGCATCGTGCGCCACGGTCACCGTATAGCCCAAATCTGCCGCGGCGCGGGTAGCGGCGTCGATGCACATGTGGCTCATGCTGCCGGCAATGGTCAGGGCCTCGACACCATGCCGGTCCAGCGTGTGCTCAAGCTCGGTGCCTAGGAAGGCATTGACCTTGTGCTTGAGCACCACCGGCTCGCCTTTTACCGGCGCGACCTTGGAGTGGATGGCCGCACCCTGCGAGCCTGGGGCGAAGAATGGCGCATCGGCGCTGTCGAACTCATGCCGCACGTGCACCACCAGGTCGCCACGCTGGCGCGCTGCTGCCAATAAGCGTGCAGCGTTGTCGGCCGCCTGGTCGGCGCCATCGAGTGTCCACTTGCCGCCCGGGAAGTAGTCGTTCTGGATGTCGATGATGATCAGTGCCTGCTTGCTCATGCTGCCTCCTGTGGCAGTAGTCGTGGATAGACGTTAGTTATAGGCTGTGTGCACTGACATGAGGATTGGCGCGAACGACACTATGCGGGCAAAAACTGACACCCCATCCAGCCTGGACATCGGTCTGCTGCTGTACCCCGGCGTGCAGCGCGCCGCCGTGCATGGGCTGGCCGACCTGTTCCTGGTGGCCAACCGGGTTGCGGCCGAGCTGGGTGGCGTTGGGTTGCCGACTATTCGCGTCAGCTTCTGGCA
Organism: Pseudomonas sp. LFS074; assembly: GCF_047978165.1. Classification (NCBI taxonomy): domain Bacteria; kingdom Pseudomonadati; phylum Pseudomonadota; class Gammaproteobacteria; order Pseudomonadales; family Pseudomonadaceae; genus Pseudomonas; species Pseudomonas sp. LFS074. The sequence goes on from NZ_JBFPFV010000001.1 coordinate 1,997,239, forward strand.
GGCAGATGAATTGGGGCGATTGCTGCCTGCCCCGGATAGCCCGGCTGATGCCGGGCTGGGCTTGCGCGTTTTGATCATTCCGCCGAGCCTGGAGTCGGCTCCGCAAGCCGAGCTGCTCGAGCGTCACCGCGCGTTGCTGTGCCAACTGCACGTGCAGGGTACGGTGCTGGCGTCAGTATGTATCGGGGTGTTTTTCATTGCCGCCAGCGGCCTGCTGGACGGGCGCCCGGCCTGCACCCACTGGAACTATGTACAGGCGCTTGCACAGCGCTTCCCCAAGGTGCGGGTAGAGGCCCAGCAGCCGTTGCTGGATGACGGGGACATCGTGACCTCGGCCGGGCTCATGGCCTGGACCGACTTGGGCTTGCGCCTGCTGGAGCGCTTTCTGGGGGCTACGGTGGCACGGGAGACCGCCCGCTATCTGGCCGTCGATCCGGTCACGGCGACGCTGCCCGGGGCTGTATTCAGCCCGCGCCTGGATCACGGTGACGAGGCCGTGCTGAAAGTACAACACTGGTTGCAGGGCAATGGTGGGCAGGATGCCGACCTGGCCGCGATGGCTGCCTGCGCGGGGCTGGAGGCGCGGACCTTCTTGCGGCGATTTCGTGCTGCTACCGGGCTACGCCCGACCGAGTACTGCCAGCAGGTCAGGGTAGGGCGGGCGTGCCGTTTGCTGGAGTTTACCCGGCGCAACGTCGAACAGATCGCCTGGGGTGTGGGCTACCAGGATCCGGGCGCCTTTCGCAAGGTGTTCCAACGCGTCACCGGCTTTACCCCGAGCGACTATCGGCGGCGGTTTGCGGTGTCCGATCAGGGTATGTAGAAACCACTTGACCTTGACTTTGCTTGAGGTTTTACCCTGCTCGGCATCGCGCTGCATGCGTCCTTATCCAGGAGACCGTCGATGTCGGCAAACGCTCATGCCTTGTGGTTCACCCAGATGATCGAATATGAAGTGCCCAGCGTGTGCCAGCACGCACTGGCCCAGGCCCTGGTGGCGCGTAGCGAAGTGTTGGCCACGCGTTGCGAAGGCTTGCAGGGTGTGAGCATCCAGGCCAGTGACGATGGCAGCCGGGTGTTGCAGTACCTGCAATGGCAGTCACGCCAGGCCTGGGCGGAGGCGGCAGTGCACTTCGTCGAAGAATCGTTCCTTGACCTGCTGGGGCAGCATCAGGCCCGGGGCGTCAACTTCGCCGCCTACCAGGCCCTGCGCAGCCTGGTGCGCGGCACGGATGGCGGCCTGCATTGCCAGGTGGGCGAGCCTCATGCATACCAGGGTGCATAGTGCGGGTAGCGGTCCAGACGGGCACCGATGACCATTTCGCCGATCCATGCCGCCAGGATCGAGCTGTAGGCTTTCTGGCTTTCTTCGCTGGACAGTGCGTGGTCGGCGCCGTCGACGATGCGATGGGTGAGCGAGTGGGCACTGACGAACGCCGAGCGGTAGCTCATCAGTGTGCTGTGCGGTACGTAGTCGTCCTGCTCGGACTCCACCAGCAGTACATCCCCGCTGAATTCGGCGCAGGCGGCCAGCGCGCGGTTGTCCGCCGGGCCGAGCGGACGTCGGCGGTAGTCGTTCAGGCGTTGACGGTCGAGCGTTTGCTTGGGGCTGCCCCATTCATCGTCCCAATACATGGCAGGTACCCGCAGGGCCAGCCATCTGACTGACCGTTCGCGGGTCAGCAGGGTGGCCAGGTAACCGCCATAGCTGCTGCCGATGATGGCGATGGCGCTGCTATCGACGGCCGGGTGACTGACCAGTCGATCGTAGGCCGCCAGCAAGTCCTGCAAGTTTTGCTCACGCGTGACCGTGAGGCGCTGGCTCTCGGTTTTTTCGTGGCCGCGCAGGTCGAACGTCATGCACACGCAACCCAGCCCGGTAATATGCCGGGCGCGGGCGAGGTCGCGTTGCTGGCTGCCGCCCCAGCCGTGGACGAAGAGAATACCTGGCATCTTGCTGCCCGGGCTGACCAGGGTGCCATTGATGCGATCATTTTCGACCTGCAGTTCAACGGTTTCACTCTGAATGGTCATGTTCGCGAATCCGCGCAAATTTGCTGAGTTGTCCGAGTTCACTGTCGTTTCCTTGGTAGAAGAGGGTGGCGTCAGTGGGCAGGTCGGGGGTGCCGAACACTTCATGGGTGGAGGCTCGCACCCGCTGTAATGCCGGGTCATCGGCAAAAGCCTGCAGGGCCAACAGCTCGGCGCTGCTGGCACCGCCCAGGCGCCAGGATTGTTCGAGTACGCCGCTGCGCAGGTGGCCCTGCGAATCGAGGCCGCGGGCGATGTCGTAGTTGCGCCGGGAGGCAATGAAACCAGGGAAGTGCTGCTCGGCAGCCTGCTCGTAGGTGATGGCCTGGTTGATGGCCAGTCGCAGGTGCTCTTCCATGGGGAGTTGGAGGAGTGCCTGGTAGTCGCCGCGTACCACCACCAGGTCGGAACCTCCGTACACCTCGGTGCCTTGATGGTCGCGGGTCAGTTGTTGAGTGCCGTGATAGCTGCAGGTCAGGCCGGCGACGCGCACCTGGCCGACGCTGAAGGTTTGCACGTCGCTCAAGTCCTCTTCGAGTACCAGCCCCCACCGTGCCAACTGCTGGTCGTCCATGGCGGCCAGCAGGGGCTCCAGCGCGTCTGCCAGGGTGATGACTTGCTGCCCGCGCCCTGCGCAGGCCAACACGGGCTTGACCCGCACGGGGCCGTCGAGCAGCAGTAGCTGTGCAGCAGTGCGCGCATCGGCTTTGCTGAATACGGTATAGCCGCGCAGCAAGGCGTCACTGGCCTGCCGGGCGAAGTCATCGGTCCAGCCCGGCGGAAAACTGGCCCCGGCCGGTAGCGGGTGAGAGATCGCCTTGGTTGCCATGTAGGGCTGGTCGACCAGCCCGCCAAACAGATCCTGCTCGCTGCGGATACCTCTAGCAGCCTGACGTCTGGCGTCGATCAGGGTTTCGGTGGGCAGGTAGTAGTAGCCATCGACGGCGGTTGCTGAGGGGGTGGGTTTCACGTGCGGGCAGCCCAGCAGGCCGGCCAGGCCATCGGCAAGCTTGAGGTGCACGGCATGCTCATGTTCGGGGGTGTGATCGCGGGTATCGAGCAGCACCACGCCGGCTTTCGGTTCGCTGGCACTGGGCATGGTCATTTGCCTGTGTGCAATGAATGTACTGTGTGTGAAGCCGGTGCCTTGGGGAAGTTCAGCAAAACTGGATCGGTGGTCCAGGCCCAGCTGTAGGAAGTGTCCTGTTTGTGCAGCGGCGATTGCAGGGCTCTGGCGGCTGTTCCATTATCGGTGTATTGGATCAATTCTGATGTAGCCGCAGGAGAGCGCATGAACGTCCAGACCACCCTTGAGCAAAGCGTGCCACAGCGACTGGCGCACGTGCGCGAGGCCATGGCGGCAGGGGGCATCGATGCCTTGCTGGTACCCTCGGCCGACCCTCACCTTTCCGAATACCTGCCCGGTCACTGGCAGGGGCGCCAGTGGCTGTCGGGGTTCCATGGCTCGGTCGGTACGCTGGTGGTCACCTCTGGGTTCGCCGGGCTGTGGGTCGATAGCCGCTACTGGGAGCAGGCGGATCACGAGCTGGCGGGCAGCGGCATCGAACTGATGAAACTGTTGCCAGGCAAGCCAGGGGCGCTGGAGTGGCTGGGTGATAACGTCAAGCCCAACGGTAGCGTCGCGGTAGATGGTGCGGTCATGGCTCTGGCTTCGGCGCGCCAGCTAGGTGAGCGGCTGAAGGCACGTGGGGCGCGGCTGGTGACCGACAAGGACCTGCTGGCCCAGGTCTGGGACGGGCGCCCGGCGCTCCCAGCCAACCCTGTGTACCAGCACTTGCCGCCACATGCCACGGTGAGCCGGGCGGAAAAGCTCGCGCAACTGCGCCAGGGCATCCAGGACAAGGGGGCCGACTGGCACTTTATCGCAACCCTCGATGACATTGCCTGGTTGTTCAACCTGCGCGGTAGCGATGTCTCCTACAACCCGGTTTTCCTGGCCTTTGCCCTGATCAACCCGCAGCAGGCCATTTTGTTCGTAGGCCAGGACAAGGTGGATGCGCACCTGCGCCAGGTGCTGGCGGTCGACGGCATCGAGGTGCGCGACTATAGCGAGGCAGGCAAGGCCCTGGCCGCTGTTGCGGCGGGTGGGCGGTTGCTGGTGGATCCTGCCCGTGTCACCTGCGGCCTGTTGGCCAACCTGGCGGCAGAGGTGGTGCTGGTCGAGGGGCTAAACCCCACCACGCTGAGCAAGTCCTGCAAAGGCGGCGATGACTTGGTGCATATCCGCCAGGTCATGGAGCAAGACGGCGCGGCCTTGTGCGAGTTCTTTGCCTGGTTCGAGGCGAACCTTGGGCGAGAGGTTGTCACTGAGCTTACAGTTGACGAGCAATTGAGTGCCGCACGTGCCCGGCGCCCGAATTTCGTGTCGCTGAGCTTCTCGACCATTGCCGCCTTCAATGGCAATGGCGCCATGCCGCATTACCGTGCCACCGAGCAGTCGCATGCGGTCATCGAAGGTGATGGCTTGCTGCTGATCGACTCGGGTGGGCAATACCTGGGCGGCACCACCGACATCACCCGCATGGTGCCAGTCGGTAACCCCAGCCATGCACAGAAGCAGGACTGCACGCGGGTACTGAAGGGCATGATTGCCCTGTCGCGTGCCACGTTCCCGCGGGGGGTACTGTCGCCGTTGCTCGACGCTATCGCCCGGGCGCCGATCTGGGCTGACCAGGTCGACTATGGCCATGGCACCGGGCACGGGGTGGGCTACTTCATGAACGTACACGAAGGGCCGCAAGTAATTGCCTATCAGGCAGTGGCTGCACCGCAGACGGCGATGCAAGCGGGCATGATCAGCTCGATCGAGCCGGGTACGTACCGGCCGGGGCAGTGGGGGGTACGTATCGAGAACCTGGTGGTCAACCGCGAAGCGGGCAGGAGTGCGTTCGGCGATTTCCTGTGCTTCGAGACCTTGACCCTGTGCCCGATCGATACCCGCTGTCTGCTGCCCGCGCTGCTGGTAAAGGAAGAGGTGGAGTGGCTGAACGGCTATCATGCCAATGTGCGTGAGCGCCTTGCGCCTCTACTCAAGGGTGATGCACTGGCCTGGCTGGAGGCACGTACTGCGCCGCTGTAAGGCAAATGAAAAAGGGCAGCTTACGAGCTGCCCTTTTCACTACTTGCACATGACGATCATGCTGCGGCTGGTGTACCCCGCCGGGTTGATGCCGAACAAGTAGTCACCGGCCTCTTCATCGCTATCGCCCGAGCGTGCAATGACCCGGTAGCCCCGCGTGCTGCAGGAGCTTGCGGCCTTGCTATAGCAATTATCCCACGAGGAGGAAAGGCCGGAGCAATTGATATGCAGGCCCTTTTTGCCCCTTTTGACCTCGGTCTTGGCTGTGGCGGCACATCCAGCAATAGCCAAGATGGCCAGGATGAGAAAAATACGTTTCATTCCTGTCCTTAAATGCAGGGCAAATCAGTTGTCACGCCCTGTCGTTATCGCTTCGGTTCTTCCTGAAACTTCCCCAGCTTCCGTGTTCGGTCCAGTAGATAGCGTAAAGATGATGATTCTGTGACAGCTTAATCAGCGAGGCGGGCTGCTACAATCATTAATCCTGTCTCAAATGAAAATATTTCTCATATCAGTCTGCCGCGATGGCCGGTTTGGACGTGTTGCGCATGGACAGGGTGGTGCCGACCGATGCGGTAATGATCGCCAGGATCGCCAGCCACTGTGTAACCGTCAGCACCTCGCCGAGGAACAGCAGGCCGGACAATGCGCCAAATGCCGGTTCGATGCTCATCAGAGTCCCGAAGGTGCGCGCCGGGATGCGCGTGAGGGCAACCATTTCCAAGCTGTAGGGCAGGGCGGTGGACAGCACTGCAACGGCCAGGGCCATCGGGATCACGGCAGGTGTGAGCAGTGCGCTACCAGCGTGGGCGATACCAATGGGGGCGACGAACAGGGCGGCGACTACCACCCCCAAGGCCGCACTCTGGATGCCGTGCTCTGCTCCCGCACGTTGCCCGAACAGGATATATAGGGCCCAGCATACACCCGCGCCCAGTGCATAGGCAGCGCCCAGTGGGTCGAGTGTCTGGCCGCTTTGGCCTGCCGGCAGCAATAGCAGCAAGCCGGCGATGGCCAGGGCAATCCATAGGAAGTCGATCGGTCGGCGCGAGGAGAAAATCGCCACGGCCAGTGGGCCGGTGAACTCCAGGGCCACGGCAATACCGATAGGCAGCGTTTGCAAGGCCATATAGAACAGGAAGTTCATGCCACCCAGCGCCATGCCGTAGATGACCACGTTACGCAACGTGTTGGCGGTCATGCGTACCCGCCACGGGCGCAGTATAAGGAGCATGATGATGCTGGCGAAGATCAGGCGCAGGGTGGTGGTGCCTTGGGCGCCAATGATGGGGAACATGCTTTTGGCCAGGGAGGCCCCGGACTGAATCGATGCCATGGCGATTAGCAGCAGGCCGATCGGGAAAAGGGTAGCGGCCAGGCTGCGGGGTTGGGTGTTCATTTAGGTGCGGCGATCCTTGGGCGGGTGGGAGGTGAGCAATATAGTGCGCAATTGCAGGGGCGCGTGGTAGCCCTGAGGTGTTTGCAGCAGATATATTTCAAATCATTGAAATTAAAGGTTGACCTCCGTGAAGGCCGCCCTATAATGCGCACCACTCCAACGCGGTAGCGAAGTAAAGCTAGCCACCCTGTTGAGTCAAGTGTTTGAAGCTAAACGAGTTTCTCGCAAAAAACTTCAAAATAAACGCTTGACAGGCTCTGAGGAAAGCGTAGAATGCGCGCCTCGGTTGGGACGAAAAGCTCTTAACCAAACGCTCTTTAACAAATTGAATCAAGCAATTCGTGTGGGTGCTTGTGAGTACGGGCTGATAGTCAAAAAGATTATCAGCATCACAAGTGGCCATGCGAGAAATCACATAGTCATTTGAGATTGCTGAGCCAAGTTTAGGGTTTCTTAAAAACCCAAGCAGTATTGAACTGAAGAGTTTGATCATGGCTCAGATTGAACGCTGGCGGCAGGCCTAACACATGCAAGTCGAGCGGATGACGGGAGCTTGCTCCTTGATTCAGCGGCGGACGGGTGAGTAATGCCTAGGAATCTGCCTGGTAGTGGGGGACAACGTTTCGAAAGGAACGCTAATACCGCATACGTCCTACGGGAGAAAGCAGGGGACCTTCGGGCCTTGCGCTATCAGATGAGCCTAGGTCGGATTAGCTAGTTGGTGGGGTAATGGCTCACCAAGGCGACGATCCGTAACTGGTCTGAGAGGATGATCAGTCACACTGGAACTGAGACACGGTCCAGACTCCTACGGGAGGCAGCAGTGGGGAATATTGGACAATGGGCGAAAGCCTGATCCAGCCATGCCGCGTGTGTGAAGAAGGTCTTCGGATTGTAAAGCACTTTAAGTTGGGAGGAAGGGCAGTAAGCTAATACCTTGCTGTTTTGACGTTACCGACAGAATAAGCACCGGCTAACTCTGTGCCAGCAGCCGCGGTAATACAGAGGGTGCAAGCGTTAATCGGAATTACTGGGCGTAAAGCGCGCGTAGGTGGTTTGTTAAGTTGGATGTGAAAGCCCCGGGCTCAACCTGGGAACTGCATCCAAAACTGGCAAGCTAGAGTACGGTAGAGGGTGGTGGAATTTCCTGTGTAGCGGTGAAATGCGTAGATATAGGAAGGAACACCAGTGGCGAAGGCGACCACCTGGACTGATACTGACACTGAGGTGCGAAAGCGTGGGGAGCAAACAGGATTAGATACCCTGGTAGTCCACGCCGTAAACGATGTCAACTAGCCGTTGGAATCCTTGAGATTTTAGTGGCGCAGCTAACGCATTAAGTTGACCGCCTGGGGAGTACGGCCGCAAGGTTAAAACTCAAATGAATTGACGGGGGCCCGCACAAGCGGTGGAGCATGTGGTTTAATTCGAAGCAACGCGAAGAACCTTACCAGGCCTTGACATGCAGAGAACTTTCCAGAGATGGATTGGTGCCTTCGGGAGCTCTGACACAGGTGCTGCATGGCTGTCGTCAGCTCGTGTCGTGAGATGTTGGGTTAAGTCCCGTAACGAGCGCAACCCTTGTCCTTAGTTACCAGCACGTTATGGTGGGCACTCTAAGGAGACTGCCGGTGACAAACCGGAGGAAGGTGGGGATGACGTCAAGTCATCATGGCCCTTACGGCCTGGGCTACACACGTGCTACAATGGTCGGTACAGAGGGTTGCCAAGCCGCGAGGTGGAGCTAATCTCACAAAACCGATCGTAGTCCGGATCGCAGTCTGCAACTCGACTGCGTGAAGTCGGAATCGCTAGTAATCGCGAATCAGAATGTCGCGGTGAATACGTTCCCGGGCCTTGTACACACCGCCCGTCACACCATGGGAGTGGGTTGCACCAGAAGTAGCTAGTCTAACCTTCGGGAGGACGGTTACCACGGTGTGATTCATGACTGGGGTGAAGTCGTAACAAGGTAGCCGTAGGGGAACCTGCGGCTGGATCACCTCCTTAATCGACGACATCAGCCTGCTGATGAGCTCCCACACGAATTGCTTGATTCACTTGTATAAAGACGATGCTGTAACGCGACCCTGTTATAGGTCTGTAGCTCAGTTGGTTAGAGCGCACCCCTGATAAGGGTGAGGTCGGCAGTTCAAATCTGCCCAGACCTACCATCACATGGTTAAGGCGTAAAATACGGGGCCATAGCTCAGCTGGGAGAGCGCCTGCCTTGCACGCAGGAGGTCAGCGGTTCGATCCCGCTTGGCTCCACCACTTTTGCAGTAAGCAGTTACTTGTCAGAACTTAGAAATGAACATTCGTTGATGAATGTTGATTTCTGACTTTTGTCAGATCGTTCTTTAAAAATTCGGATATGTGATAGAAATAGACTGATGGCCAGTTTCACTGCTGGTTAATCAGGCTAAGGTAAAATTTGTGAGTTCTGCTCGAAAGAGCGACGTGCGAATTTTCGGCGAATGTCGTCTTCACAGTATAACCAGATTGCTTGGGGTTATATGGTCAAGTGAAGAAGCGCATACGGTGGATGCCTTGGCAGTCAGAGGCGATGAAAGACGTGGTAGCCTGCGATAAGCTTTGGGGAGTCGGCAAACAGACTGTGATCCAGAGATCTCTGAATGGGGGAACCCAGCCAGCACAAGCTGGTTATCTTGTACTGAATACATAGGTGCAAGAGGCGAACCAGGGGAACTGAAACATCTAAGTACCCTGAGGAAAAGAAATCAACCGAGATTCCCTTAGTAGTGGCGAGCGAACGGGGACCAGCCCTTAAGTTGGTTTGAGATTAGTGGAACGCTCTGGAAAGTGCGGCCATAGTGGGTGATAGCCCCGTACACGAAAATCTCTTATCAACGAAATCGAGTAGGACGGAGCACGAGAAACTTTGTCTGAATATGGGGGGACCATCCTCCAAGGCTAAATACTACTGACTGACCGATAGTGAACCAGTACCGTGAGGGAAAGGCGAAAAGAACCCCGGAGAGGGGAGTGAAATAGAACCTGAAACCGTATGCGTACAAGCAGTGGGAGCCTACTTTGTTAGGTGACTGCGTACCTTTTGTATAATGGGTCAGCGACTTATATTCAGTGGCGAGCTTAACCGAATAGGGGAGGCGTAGCGAAAGCGAGTCTTAATAGGGCGTTTAGTCGCTGGGTATAGACCCGAAACCGGGCGATCTATCCATGGGCAGGTTGAAGGTTAGGTAACACTGACTGGAGGACCGAACCGACTACCGTTGAAAAGTTAGCGGATGACCTGTGGATCGGAGTGAAAGGCTAATCAAGCTCGGAGATAGCTGGTTCTCCTCGAAAGCTATTTAGGTAGCGCCTCATGTATCACTGTAGGGGGTAGAGCACTGTTTCGGCTAGGGGGTCATCCCGACTTACCAAACCGATGCAAACTCCGAATACCTACAAGTGCCGAGCATGGGAGACACACGGCGGGTGCTAACGTCCGTCGTGAAAAGGGAAACAACCCAGACCGTCAGCTAAGGTCCCAAAGTCATGGTTAAGTGGGAAACGATGTGGGAAGGCTTAGACAGCTAGGAGGTTGGCTTAGAAGCAGCCACCCTTTAAAGAAAGCGTAATAGCTCACTAGTCGAGTCGGCCTGCGCGGAAGATGTAACGGGGCTCAAACCATGCACCGAAGCTACGGGTATCACCTTTTGGTGATGCGGTAGAGGAGCGTTCTGTAAGCCTGTGAAGGTGAGTTGAGAAGCTTGCTGGAGGTATCAGAAGTGCGAATGCTGACATGAGTAACGACAATGCGAGTGAAAAACTCGCACGCCGAAAGACCAAGGTTTCCTGCGCAACGTTAATCGACGCAGGGTTAGTCGGTCCCTAAGGCGAGGCTGAAAAGCGTAGTCGATGGAAAACAGGTTAATATTCCTGTACTTCCAGTTATTGCGATGGAGGGACGGAGAAGGTTAGGCCAGCCTGGCGTTGGTTGTCCAGGTTTAAGGTGGTAGGCTGGAATCTTAGGCAAATCCGGGATTCTAAGGCCGAGAGCTGATGACGAGTTGCCTTTAGGCGACGAAGTGGTTGATACCATGCTTCCAAGAAAAGCTCCTAAGCTTCAGATAACTGGGAACCGTACCCCAAACCGACACAGGTGGTTAGGTAGAGAATACCAAGGCGCTTGAGAGAACTCGGGTGAAGGAACTAGGCAAAATGGCACCGTAACTTCGGGAGAAGGTGCGCCGGCGAGGGTCAAGGACTTGCTCCGTAAGCCCATGCCGGTCGAAGATACCAGGCCGCTGCGACTGTTTATTAAAAACACAGCACTCTGCAAACACGAAAGTGGACGTATAGGGTGTGACGCCTGCCCGGTGCCGGAAGGTTAATTGATGGGGTTAGCGCAAGCGAAGCTCTTGATCGAAGCCCCGGTAAACGGCGGCCGTAACTATAACGGTCCTAAGGTAGCGAAATTCCTTGTCGGGTAAGTTCCGACCTGCACGAATGGCGTAACGATGGCGGCGCTGTCTCCACCCGAGACTCAGTGAAATTGAAATCGCTGTGAAGATGCAGTGTATCCGCGGCTAGACGGAAAGACCCCGTGAACCTTTACTATAGCTTTGCACTGGACTTTGAATTTGCTTGTGTAGGATAGGTGGGAGGCTTTGAAGTGGGGACGCCAGTTCTCATGGAGCCATCCTTGAAATACCACCCTGGCAACTTTGAGGTTCTAACTCAGGTCCGTTATCCGGATCGAGGACAGTGTATGGTGGGTAGTTTGACTGGGGCGGTCTCCTCCCAAAGAGTAACGGAGGAGTACGAAGGTGCGCTCAGACCGGTCGGAAATCGGTCGTAGAGTATAAAGGCAAAAGCGCGCTTGACTGCGAGACACACACGTCGAGCAGGTACGAAAGTAGGTCTTAGTGATCCGGTGGTTCTGTATGGAAGGGCCATCGCTCAACGGATAAAAGGTACTCCGGGGATAACAGGCTGATACCGCCCAAGAGTTCATATCGACGGCGGTGTTTGGCACCTCGATGTCGGCTCATCACATCCTGGGGCTGAAGCCGGTCCCAAGGGTATGGCTGTTCGCCATTTAAAGTGGTACGCGAGCTGGGTTTAGAACGTCGTGAGACAGTTCGGTCCCTATCTGCCGTGGACGTTTGAGATTTGAGAGGGGCTGCTCCTAGTACGAGAGGACCGGAGTGGACGAACCTCTGGTGTTCCGGTTGTCACGCCAGTGGCATTGCCGGGTAGCTATGTTCGGAAGAGATAACCGCTGAAAGCATCTAAGCGGGAAACTTGCCTCAAGATGAGATCTCACTGGGATCTTGAATCCCCTAAAGGGCCGTCGAAGACTACGACGTTGATAGGTTGGGTGTGTAAGCGCTGTGAGGCGTTGAGCTAACCAATACTAATTGCCCGTGAGGCTTGACCATATAACACCCAAGCAATTTGCGCGTCAGCCAAATTGCGGTGGTGAAGATGATACGAACCGAAAGTTCGCAACGAACCACACAATCACATATCCGAATTCGCTGGGCTGTCCATCTGGACATTCTGGCTACAGAATTTCTTGACGACCATAGAGCATTGGAACCACCTGATCCCATCCCGAACTCAGCAGTGAAACGATGCATCGCCGATGGTAGTGTGGGGTTTCCCCATGTGAGAGTAGGTCATCGTCAAGATTCATTTCGCAAAACCCCTATCTGCGCATGCAGGTAGGGGTTTTGTCTTTGTGGCTTGAAATCCAAGCCCCACACATTGTCGCTTCTACAGTTCATGAAATGTGCGTCATCTATGCCTGACGAATCGCGGGACAATGCTACGCTCGCGGAAATACTCATCACGGATACCTACCATGGAAATGAACTGGCACCAGGCCCTGCAAGAGAGCCTGAGCTGGCTGGCGATCGCCTCGTTCATCACCCTTGTCTGCTTCACTGCAGCCGCAGCACTGGCTGTGCGTTGCACGCGCTGGGGTAGCCAGTTCTGGCAGCTCGCCGGGCCCTATTTCAGTTTCAGGCGCAGTTGGCGACCGTTGCTGGTGTTTGCCCTTCTGCTGGTACTGACGCTGTTCTCGGTTCGGCTCAATGTGCTGTTTTCATTCTGGTACAACGGCTTCTACAGCGCCCTGCAGGGCCTCGACCAAGCCGCTTTCTGGTACCTGCTCGGGGTCTTCGCGGTACTGGCCACCATCCACGTGCTGCGCTCGTTGTTTACCTTCTATGTAAGCCAGGCATTCAGCATCAAGTGGCGGGTCTGGTTGACCGAGCGCCTGACCCACGACTGGATGCAGGGCGATGCCTACTACCGTGGCCAGTTCCTCGCCGAGCCGGTGGACAACCCCGACCAGCGTATCGAACTGGACGTCAACGCCTTCGTCACCAACTCGGTCACCCTTGCCCTGGGCGCGGTCAGTGCGCTGGTTTCACTGGTGGCGTTCACCGGTATCCTCTGGGGGCTGTCAGCACCGTTGACAGTGGCTGGGGTGGAGATCCCTCGGGCGATGGTGTTTGCCGTGTACCTGTATGTCATCGTCGCCACCTGGGTCGCCTTCCGCCTCGGGCGCCCGCTGATCCGCCTGAACTTCCTCAACGAAAAACTCACCGCCAACTTCCGTTACGCGTTGATGCGCCTGCGTGAGAACGCAGAGAACATTGCCTTCTATCAAGGTGCGCAAGTGGAGCGGGGCACGTTGCTGGGCCGTTTTGCTGCCTTGATCGTCAATGCCTGGGCATTGGTGTTCCGGAACCTGAAGTTCAGTGGCTTCAACCTGGGGGTCAGCCAGGTTGCCGTGGTGTTCCCGTTCATTCTCCAGGCGCCGCGCTTCTTCAGTGGTGCGATCAAGCTGGGCGATGTCATGCAAACGTCCCAGGCCTTTGGCCAGGTGCAGGACTCTTTGTCGTTCTTCCGAGAGTCGTACGATGCGTTTGCCCAGTATCGCGCTACCCTCGACCGTCTGACTGGTTTTCTCGATGCTAACGAGCAGGCAAGTGGGTTGCCGCGAGTGACTACCGAAGACCAGGCGCATGCGCTGCAGATCATGGGGCTGCAGGTACTACGCCCGGACGGACACGCCCTTATCGCCGACCTGGACTTGAGCTTGCATGCCGGTCAGGCGCTGTTGATCAAAGGGCCATCGGGCAGTGGCAAGACCACGCTGCTGCGCGCCCTGGCAGGGTTGTGGCCGTATGCCGAAGGTGAAGTCAGGCGGCCGACGGGTCACCAGGCGTTGTTCCTGTCGCAGCGTCCATACCTGCCACTGGGTGACTTGCGTACCGTCATTGCCTATCCGGCAGCCGGCAAGCCCGAGGATGAGGCGCGAATGCAGCAGGCGTTGCACCAGGTCAACCTGGCCCACCTGGCCGAGCGCCTGGACGTCAGCAGCGACTGGTCACACATCCTCTCGGTGGGTGAGCAGCAGCGCCTGGCGTTCGCCAGGGTGCTGTTCAACCGGCCGCAGGTGGTGTTCCTCGACGAGTCCACCTCAGCGATGGATGAGGGGCTCGAGCATGCCCTGTATGCGCTGCTGCGCTCAGAAATGCCGGGTGCATTGCTGGTCAGTGTCGGCCACCGCAGCACGCTGGCAGGGTTCCATACCCACCGGCTGGAGGTGAACGGGCAGGGCGGCTGGACGTTGCTGGAGCAGCAGGCAGCGATGGCCTAGCCCGGATCGATCCAAGCATGTATCCGCCAGCCCCACCACCAGAGGCTGGCGGTCATGGACATGGCGGTGGTAGTGATCATGATCCTGTCACCTTCATTAGCGTCAGTCCCGCCAGTGTAGCGCCGGCGAACCCCGCACCGACCAGGAACGTTGCCTGGAACCCCACACCATCCCACAGCAATCCGGCTACCACGCTGGCCACCAGCAGCGCTACACCGGTCAGCAGGTTGAACAGGCCGAAGGCGGTACCACGCAGGTTGGCCGGGGCGCTGTCGGCGATCATGGTCGCGAAAATGCCTTGGCTGAAGCCCAGGTGCAAGCCCCAGGCCGCTACCCCAAGGGCCAACCCGGCCCAGCCCGGCAGCAGGGCCAATAGCAGGTCGGCAGTGATCAGCAAACCCAGCCCGACCATCAGCACGCCACGGCGCCCCACCCGGTCCGACAGCACCCCGGCGGGGTAGGCCGACAGTGAGTAGGCCAGTGCCATCAATACCAGCACCGCCGGCGCCCACAAAGGTGCCAGGCCCATGTCTTGCGCACGCAGCAGCAGGAATGCCTCGCTGAAGCGGGCGAGGGTGAATAACGTGGCCAGGCCGATCAGGCGCCAATAGGGCGGCCCAAGGCGCCCCAGTTCGTGCAGTGCCAACGGTGAGCGTACCGGCCGCCCCGTGGCCGGCGTTTCAGGTTCGCGAACGAAGGCGATGAGGATGTATACCGCCACGAAAGCAGGGATCACCGCCACCCAGAATACGGTCTGGAAATGGCTCGCGGTCAGCCACATCAACACGATCGCCAACAACGGTCCGAGGAAGGCGCCCACGGTGTCGAGGGCCTGGCGCAGGCCGAACGCCGCGCCACGCAACTCGGCTGGCGTAACATCGGCCACCAGCGCATCGCGCGGCGCCCCACGAATGCCTTTTCCGACCCGGTCGACGAAGCGTGCCGCCGTCAGCCACTCAAGCCCCGAGGCCATGGGAAATACCGGTTTGGTCAGCGCACCCAGGCCGTAGCCGAGTACCGTCAGCAGCTTGCGTTTGCCCAGCCGGTCGCTGAGAGCACCGGAAAATACCTTGGTGATCGATGCAGTCGCCTCGGCGATGCCTTCGATAAAGCCCACAGCTACTACCGAAGCACCAAGCACACTGACCATGTACAAGGGCAACAGGGCGTGGATCATTTCCGAGGAGATGTCCATGAACATCGACACGAAGCCCAGTGCCCAGACACTGCGAGGGATTTTCGTCAGGCCCCTGGCGGGGCTGCTGTCTTCATTGCTGCGCATCTGGGCTCTCGGCAGAGTTGTACGTTCGAAACTGTAGGAGCCCCTACGCAGGATGCAAATCGGATGTCGCAAGTGAAAGCAGGTACATGCTCAGGCAGATAACCCCCACAGCTCTTAGACGGGCTGCGCACCAATCAACAGCTGCGCCGTCTGCAAACAGCACTTTTCTGCCTTGCGGGCGCTGAAAGCCCTATGGTCCAGTGCCCACTCCAACCAGAAGCCATCAATCAAAGCGGTGATAATCAGCGCGCTGCCCTTGGCATCTAGCGCCAGGTCTCGCTCGGCTGCGATGGCTTTGAACACCCCCTCAAGCTCCTTGCGGTAGTCAGCATAGAGTTTGCGATTGAGCTCCCGCAGTTGCTCGGAAGACACCGCCGCGCTCCAGAAGCCGAGCCAAGTGGTGAGGATGAACTCATTGAAAATGCTGCCCCGGAATGAGGAGCGGATGATCGCGGTGAGACGCTCCACAGGCGTACTGCCCTTGGTTTCCAGATAGCGGCGGGTCTCCTCGCGCAACTGGTTGGTGAGCTCCTGATAGGTGGCGAGCATCAGTTCGTCCTTGCTGGAGAAATGATGACCGATCAGCCCGACCGACACCTCGGCCTCGTCGCAGATGCGTTCGATGGTAGTGCCGGCGTGGCCGAAGCGCGTGATGCAGCGCATGGTCGCTTCGACGATGGCCTTGCGCCGTGTCTCTGGATCGACTCTGGTCCTGCGCTTTCGGGGCTTATCGTTCTGGCTGTCCACGCTCATGGCTGAATCCGTTTCTCTCACTGGAATGGCAAGCCCGCCCGATGCAGAGCGCCGGGCGGGGACGCCAATCTAACAAGATTTACCGATGCGTGCAGGTGCCGAAGCTCAACCTCAAGCTGTTGCGCCGTTTTCCAGGTCCTGATCGAGGCGGCCGACCTGACTGAGCTCTTGTTTAATGTTTTGCGAGCGGCACAGCCACCAGTAAGCGAGCGCCGATACCGCAAGGCCGATCGGCATGCTGATGTCGGCGCCGTCCAGTTGCCGCGCCACGTAACCGGTGTACAGCCCAGTCGCGGAGAATGGCAGCATGACCACGAAGCCCACCAGGTAGGCACCAATGCCCCGCCAGTTCCAGCGTCCATAGATGCCTTTGGGCTTGAAAATTTCCCGGATAGAGAACTTGCCGTGACGCACTACGTAGAAGTCCACCAGGTTGATTGCCGTCCAAGGCGTGAACAGGTACAGCAGGATTGCGAGGAAGTCACCGAAGTCCTTTACGAAGTTGTCGGAGGCGGTCATCGCGATATAGATCGCCGCGCCGCCCACTGCCAGCATCGATAGCACACGCTTGAGCAGGGTCGACGTCTGGGGCTTCACCGTGTCGACGATGCTCAAGAGCGTGATCGACGCGCCGTAGAAGTTCTGTGCGGCACTGGTCACCAGGCTCAGCACGGCGAGAATCAGGACAAACTCGCCGAAACCGTGGAACACCATGTCGCCCAGCAGCACCAAGCCCTTGGCGAGATTCTGGCCGGGACTCAAGGCGGCGGCCAACGCGCCGAGGAGCATCATCCACACGCCACCGATCATCGCGCCCAGGTACGTCCACCAGAACGATGAGCGGACACTGACATTCGGCGGCAGGTAGCGCGAGTAGTCCGACACATAGATCGCCCAGCTCAACTGGTACGCGGCGGCAACAAAAAACTGCGCAAGGAAGGGCGTGGCCTTGAAACCGCTGAGGGTCAAGTGCTCCTGCGGCAGTTTCACGTAGACGCACAGGCCGACGGTAAACACCGCCATGACCCCGATCAGCAGGAACGCCAGCCAGCGCTGCACCTTGTGGAAGGTGTTGTAGCCGGCGATGGCCATGGCGATGGCCACTAGCGAGAAGAGGATCGCCGAGGGCTCCTGCGGGGCGTCGAACAGCTCGTGCAGGGTCTGCCCCACCAGCAGTTGGTTGAAGGCGTTGTAGCCAACGTAGGTGACGATGGCCACCACGTACACCAACAGCGCTCCCAAGTAGCCGAACTGCGGCCGCGACTGGATCAGTTGCGGCAGCCCCATCTGTGGCCCCTGGGTGGAGTGCCCGGCCATGAACAGGGTGCCGAAGGCACAACCGAGGAAGATGGCGATGGCGGACCACATCAGGTTGGCCCCCAGGCCGATGCCGATGATGCCTACCGCCAGGGTGGTCAGGTGCGCCTCGCCACAGAACCAGATTGGCCACAGGTGCCAAGCCTTGCCGTGGCGCTCGGCGAGGGGCACGTAGTCGATGGAACGGGTTTCCAGATTCAGCCGTCCGTTGGCGGAGGCAGTCTTGGGAGCTGACATGGGGTTCGTACCTTTATTGATATTGTTGTGAGCACAGCAAGGTCGTCGCTTCCCGCGACTAGGCCCGTTTCTCTTCCAGGGCTTGATGCAGCAGCGCTTCCAGGTCTTCGAGACTGCTTGGGCGCGGGTTGGTCTGCCGCGCCGGATCGCCCATGGCTTTGCGCGCAATGGCTGGAATGTCATCGCTGCGTAAGCCCAGCGAGGCCAGGGAAACCGGGATGGCAAGGCGGTCCAGGCACGCACAGATCGCCCGTTGGAAGCTCTCGAAGTCTTCGCCCGCCAACCCCATGGCGCGACACACCGGCCCCAGGCGCGGCTCGATGGCCGCGCGGTTGAAGCGCAGCACCCTGGGCAGAATCATGGCGTTGGTCAAACCATGATGGCTGTTGTAGGTGGCACCGACCATGTGGCTGAGCGCATGGACCAGGCCAAGCCCTTTGAGGAAGGCCACGCCCGCCAGGCACGAACCGATCAGCATGCGTCCGCGTGCTTCGAGATCGTCGCCCTGTTCCACAGCTTGCTCCAGGGAACCCCAGAGCAGTTCCAGCGCCTGCAGCGCGGCGCCGTCGCAGAGCGGATTGAAGGTTGGCACGAAGTAGGCTTCCAGGGCATGGATGACCGCATCCAGGCCGGTCCAGGCCGTCAGGTGCGCCGGCAGGCTGAGGGTCAGTTCGGGGTCGAGGATCACCGCCTGGGGACGCGCCAGCGGATGCCAGACGCAGCCTTTGATAGCGCGCTCGCTGTCGGTGAGCATCGCCGTGCTCTCGGTCTCGGCACCGGTGCCGGCGGTGGTCGGGATGCAGATCACCGGCGGGAAATCGTTGGCGACCAGGCCTTCGGGTACCGGCTTGTCGAAATCGAACGCCCACAACGGCAGACGTGTCTGCCGGGCCACCAGGGCCACGGCCTTGCCGCCGTCCAGGCCACTACCGCCACCGAGGGCGATGATGCCGTCGGCGCGCCACTCGCGAAACGCCGCGGCGCCTTTGAGCACGGCGCGATCACTGGGGTTGGGCTCGACCTCGCCGAACAGCCCGCATGCCAGGCCCGCATCGTTCAGCAAGTCCTGCAGCTCGGCCACGAAGGGCAGGCGCATCGAGCCCTGGTCGGTCACGATCAACGGCCGGGAAATGCCATGCCGTTTGCACAGCTCGACCAGCGCGGTCCGCGCGCCAGGGCCGTACTCGATGGGAAGTGGCAGGCTCCAGCTCTGCCGCGACAGGGGGGAAAGATTGTCAATCACGGTATTGCACCTTCAGCAGCGGATGATGGTCGACTTGAGTTCGCTGTACTTGTCCAGGGCGTGCACGGAGTTGTCCCGGCCATTGCCGGACTCCTTGAAGCCACCGAACGGGAAGTTCATGTCGAGCAGCTCGTCGTAGCAGTTCACCCACACGGTGCCGGCACGCAGGCGTCGCGAGGCACGGCGGATGGCGCCGAGGTCGGCCGACCAGAAGGCCGCCGCCAGGCCGTATTCGCTGGCATTGGCGACAGCGATGGCGTCGTCCAGCCCATCGAATTCGATGACGCTCAGCACCGGCCCGAAGACCTCTTCGCGGGCGATGCGCGAGGTGGCGTCAGTGGCGAAGATGGTCGGTTGCAGATAGTGGCCGCCGGGGACCGCCGCGCAGTCCTCGCCCCCCAGCAGCAGGCGCGCTTCACGCTTGCCCAGCTCGATGTATTGGCGTACACGCTGGTACTGGGCTTCATCGATCAGGCTGCCGGTGACGCTGGTCGGGTCCAACGGGTCGCCGGGCAGGTAGGCGCGCGCGGCCTCCAGCAGTTCGGCGATGAAGGCCCCGGCGATAGGGCGTTGCACCAACAGGCGCGAACCTGCGCTGCACACCTGGCCCATGTTGCTGAACACCGCAGCCGCGGCAGCCTCAGCCGCACGGCGCAGGTCCGGGCAGTCGGCCATGACGATGTTCGCCGATTTGCCGCCCAGCTCCAGCCAGACGCGCTTGAGATTGCTGTCCGCCGCATTGCGGCTGATCTGCCGGCCAACAGCGCCGGAGCCGGTGAAGGCCAGGCAGTCGATCTGCGGGTGCAGGCTGAGCAGGCGACCGGTCTCGCCATCGCCCGGCACCACGTTGAAAACGCCCTCGGGAATACCCGCCTCGCGGGCAAGGCCGGCAATGCGCAAGGCGCTCAGCGGGCTCTTCTCCGAAGGCTTGAGGATTAGGCTGTTGCCGGCGGCCAGGGCTGGGGCGAACTTCCAGGTCGCCATCAGCAGCGGGTAGTTCCAGGGCACTATTGCCGCCACCACGCCGACCGGCTCGCGGGTCACGGTGCCGAGGAACTGCGGATCGCAGGCGGGCACCTCGCCGGTGACCTTGTCGACCAGCTCGGCGAACCATTCCAGGCAGTAGATGGAACTGGGAATATCCACCGCCGTGGTATCGGCGATGGGTTTGCCAGTGTCCAGGGTTTCCAGCAGCGCCAGCTCCTCGGCGTGCTCCCTCATCAACGCAGCCCAGCGCAGCAGAACGGCCTTGCGCTGGCGTGGTACCAGGTCGGCCCAGCCACCGCGCTCGAATGCCCCGCGGGCGGCAGCCACGGCGCGTTCTACGTCAGTCCCACGGCACAACGCAACCTGCGCCAGCTCGCGGCCATCAATCGGGCTGCACACAGCAAACGTCTCGCCTTCGCTGGCCCCCACATAGGCACCGGCGATGAACGCACGCGCCTCCACCACCAGGTCGGTGCTTCGTCCACGCCAATAGACGGCATCTCTGAGTTGCGGCATGCGCATCTCCTCATGTTGTTTTTGTTTAGGCTCGGAGATCCTATGGCATACTGAAAATCTATTCAATAGTGAGGCGGTTGCTATTGAAGACTTTTTCAGTAATGACCGAAAATGGTAGCGCTATTTTTTCCGCCAAGGTCACCAGAGGGCTCGGTGACAAATAGCGAGCTCGGCGTTGCCGAGTCCGCCGCGAGCCTAAAGCGGCGCTCTATTCCGCGGTTCAGCAAAGTTCCGTTACAAACATGTAAAGTTCGTAAATAAGATTTACTCGCATTTGCGATTCCCTATATTTACCACCCCTGTTGGCCGCCAAACTGTGTTTGCGGGGCCGGTGGGCGAGGGCTCCCGGTTTCCGACAGGGATGTGCCTTTTTGCTCATGAATCGCAGGAGATGTACCCATGCAGTGCAGAACTTCACCCAACAGCCTGGCCCTGGCGTTCGTCGCGCTGGCGTCGCCGGCCATGATGGCCACCGCGGCAGAAGCCGAGGAGCAGCGTGCGGGTGAGGTGCTGGAAGTGCCGGTTGCCGACAATGCGTTGGTGATCCAGGACACCCTGATCACTGCCGAGCGCGAAGCGCGACAGGCCCTGGGTACGTCGATCATCACCGCCGAAGACATCAAGCGCCACCCGCCGGCCAATGACCTGTCCGACATTATTCGCCGCGAGCCCGGCGTCAACCTGACCGGCAACAGCGCCAGTGGCGCACGCGGCAACAACCGCCAGATCGACCTGCGCGGCATGGGCCCGGAAAACACCCTGATCCTCATCGACGGCAAGCCGTCCAGCGCGCGCAACGCCGTGCGCTATGGCTGGAACGGTGACCGAGATACCCGGGGTGAAACCAATTGGGTGCCGGCCGAAGCGGTCGAGCGCATCGAGATCCTGCGGGGCCCGGCCGCCGCACGATACGGCTCCGGCGCTATGGGCGGGGTGGTCAACATCATCACCAAGCGCCCTTCTGACGAGCTGAAAGGCAGCGTCAGCCTATACACCCAACTGCCCGAAGACAGCGCCGAAGGCGCCAGCCGCCGGGCCAACTTCAACCTCGGCGGTGGGCTTACCGATAACCTCGGCTTCCGCCTGTATGGCGGCCTGGCCAAGACGGATGCCGACGACCTGGACATCAACGCCGGGCATGCCACCAGTGCACTGGTGGCGGGGCGTGAAGGGGTGCGCAACAAGGACATCAACGGGCTGCTGAGCTGGAAACTGAACGACGAGCATCGCCTCGAAGCCAGCGCCGGTTACAGCCGCCAGGGCAACATTTTTGCCGGCGACACCATGAACAGCAATGGCGGCGGCGACGTCGATTTCGTCTCCAGTCTGTACGGCCACGAAACCAACGTCATGCAGCGCAGCACCTACGACCTGACCCACCTCGGTGATTTCACCTGGGGCACCAGCAAGACCACGCTGGCCTACGAGTACGTGCGCAACTGGCGGCTCAACGAGGGCCTGGCAGGCCGCACCGAAGGTGCGCCAAGCGACGAGGGTGGAGCCATGTCACGCTTGCGCAACACGCGCCTGAGCAGTGAAGTTAACCTGCCGTTCGCCATGGGCAGCACCGAGCACGTGCTCACTTTGGGCGGCGAGTACCTGTATGAAGCCCTCAACGACCAGGGTTCGTTGCGCCCGCAAAGTTCCGACCCCACCAGCAATGGCGGGCTTGTCGGCTTCGATCGCAGCAGCTCGAAGATGACCGCACGCAGCTATGCGCTGTTCGTCGAAGACAACATCATTGTTGGCGACACCACCATTACCCCTGGCTTGCGCTTCGACCACCACGAAAGCTTCGGCGACAACTTCAGCCCCAGCCTCAACCTGTCCCACAAGCTGACCGAAGCGCTGTCGGTAAAAGGCGGCATTGCCCGTGCCTATAAGGTCCCGAACCTCTACCAATCCAACCCCAACTACTTGCTGTACAGCCGCGGTAACGGCTGCAGTGTGCAGCAGACCAACAATGGTGGCTGCTACCTGCAGGGCAACGCCGACCTCAAGCCCGAGATCAGCGTCAACAAGGAGATCGGCCTGCAGTACGACCGTGGTACCTGGCGCACCAGTGCCACCTACTTCCGCAACGACTACAAGAACAAAATCATCGGTGATACCGATGTGCTTTACACCATCGGTACCGGCAGTCGCGTGACCCAGTGGGATAACGCCGGCAAGGCGCGGGTCGAAGGTATCGAAGGCAACCTCTTCATCGAGCTGACCCCGACCCTGGACTGGAACACCAACCTGACCTGGATGCTCGACAACGACAACCGCGAGACGGGCGAGCCGCTGTCGGTGATCCCGGAATACACCGTCAACACCACCCTCGACTGGCGTGCCACCGAGCAGCTGTCGTTCCAGGTGGCAGGTACCTATTTCGGCAAGCAGAAATCGCCGACCTACAACTACCGCACCCAGCAAGACTACGACAAGACCGCACAGCAGGACGTCGAGGCCTATGGCCTGGTGGACGTGAGTGCCGGGTACAAGTTCAACGCCAACTACGACGTGCGCGTGGGGGTGAACAACGTGTTCAACAAGCAGATCCTGCGGGGTGGCAATGCCAGCAGCTCGGGGGCAAACACTTACAACCAGCCGGGCAGGGCGGTGTTCGCTGCGCTGAACATCAATTTCTGAGACCCGGGCCGCTTTGCGGCCCATTCGCGGCGGACACGTTTTTCCAGGAAGCCAAATGTTTAAATTTCCCGCCTGGCTACAAATCCTCTCCCGCAGCGGCGCCGCGCTGCTCGGCGGCTATGCCCTCAGCTACGCCGCCAGTGCGTGCCTGGCTCGTACCCTGCCGCTGTCCGCCACCGACGCGGTCATCGTCGCAACACTGCCGGCCTTCATCTTCTACACCGCCGCCATCCTCTGGGCGTTTGCCTGCCGTGATGCCCTGCGTGCCTGGGCGCCGCTGGCGCTGGCAGTGCCCCTCAACCTGATCGGCTTCTGGCCGCAAGTGCTGGGGTGGCTGGCATGAAGAACACCTTCACCCAATCGATGGCCTGGCTGCACACCTGGGCCGGGCTGATCTTCGGCTGGCTGCTGTTCGCCATCTTCGTCACCGGCACCCTGGCGGTGTTCGACAAGGAGCTCAACCACTGGATGCAGCCGGAAATCCCGGCCACCCAGGTGTCCCAGGCCGACGCCGCCCGGCGCGCCATCACCTACCTGCAGGCCCATGAGCCGCAGGCGGGCAACTGGGGTATCAGCCTGCCGAGCGAGCGATCGCCTGGGTTGCGCGTATCCACCGGTGAGCGGCGCCACGGCGGTGGCGCGCAGCTTGACCCGAGCACTGGCGAGGCCATCGAGGTGCGCGACAGCGTGGGCGGCAACTTCTTCTTCCGCTTCCACTTTACCCTCGACCTGCCACGCAACTGGGGCATCTTCGTGGTCGGTGCGCTGGCGCTGGTGATGCTTGCTGCGTTGGTCACCGGTATTGTCATTCACAAGAAGATCTTCAAGGAGTTCTTCACTTTCCGGCCAAACAAGGGCCAGCGTTCGTGGCTGGACTTTCACAATGCCAGCGCTGTGCTGTTGCTGCCGTTCCACTTGATGATCACCTACACCGGCCTGGTGATTTTCATGCTCATCTATATCCCTGCCGGGGTAGATGCATTGTTCGCCGGCGACACGCGCGCCTACTTCCAGGCCCAGGGCAATGCACGCCTGGAACAGCCCCGTGGCGCGACAAGGCAGCCAGCGCCGCTGGTCGATGTGGTGCCGTTGCTGGCCCAGGCCGAAGCGCGCTTGGGGCCGATTGCTGGCTTGAATATTCGTAACCCCAACACTGCGGCAGCGCGTATCGAAATCCGCCCCGAGTTGGGCAACCGCATTGCCCTGGCCAAGGGGCAGGCGATGGTCTTCGATGGCGTCAGCGGGCAGTTGCTCAGCGACGTGCCGCAGTGGCGCGCGGTGCCTTTGACCCAGCGAGTCATGGTCGGCCTGCACTTCGCCCAGTTCGGCGGTTACCCGATGCGTTGGTTGTACTTCGTTTGCGGGCTGGTCAGCTGCCTGATGATCGCCAGTGGTCTGGTGCTGTTCTGCGTGAAGCGCGGGCGCAAGTACACCAGCACCACGGCCGATGCTTCGGCGCGACGCTGGTACCGGGTGGCCGAGGTGTGCAACGTCGGCTTCATCAGCGGCCTGTTGCTGGCGTGCGTAGGGCTGCTGTGGGCCAGCCGGTTGCTGCCGGTTGACCTGATACAGCGGGAAAGCTGGGAGGTGCGTGCGTTCTTTGGCATTTGGCTACTGGCGCTGTTGCATGCCGGCGTCAGGCCGGCACGCCGGGCCTGGGCCGAGCAACTACTGCTGGCGGCAACGCTGTGCATTGGCCTGGGTGCGTTTGGCGGCTTTGAAGACTCGATGCGCCAGGGGGTTGCGACATGTGCGCTGGTGCTGGGGGCAATGCTTGGGCTGGCGGCCTGGCGGGTGCGGCAGGCGCAACCGGTGCCACAGAAGGCCAGGGCGGGGCGGCGCATGGAGGCCGAGGCATGACGATGTGGGTCATAGGCGGCGTGCTGTTCGCCTACGCCGGCATGCTCGGGCTGTGCCAAGGGCTGGAGCGGCACTACAAGCAGGTGTGGAATCGCACCTGCCCACGCGTGTTGCGTATCGGCCTGCGCAGTGCAGGTTGGTTGGCGTTGCTGGCTAGCCTGACGCTGTGCGCCCAGGCCTGGGGCTGGGCCATGGGGCCGGTGGCCTGGTTCGGCGTGCTGTCGCTGGCGGGCTTGTTGCTGGTGATGCTACTGCCGTACTGGCCGCGGCTGGCAGTGGGGCTGGTGGGGGCGCTGCCGGTATGGGGATTGGTGCAAGGGGTTTCTTCGCTGTGAACTGAACGCTCCTGCAAGGGGTACGCGTTTGTTCAGTCGACGACATTGTTGCAGCCAAAAGCCTCGCAGCATGCTAAACCATTGGCCCCAGCCTGCTGCGAGAGAGCCCCGGTGAAAGCCATTCGCCTTACCTTTATCTGCCATGCCCTGACCCAGGCTCAGAAAACCGGAAGCCTGCACTGTGCAGATGATGGCATCTTGCCGTTGACCCAGAAAGCCGACGTTCTTCTGCCCGGCATGCGCGTGCTGACTGCGCCAGAACGGCGAGCCTGCGAGACGGCGGCGTGGTTGTCGGGGCAGGTGCAAATCGAGCCGGCATTGGCCGATTGCGACCTGGGGCGCTGGCAAGGGTTGTCGTTGAAACAGTTGCAAGCCGAGCAACCGCAGGCGTTGGCCGAATGGCTGCAAGACCCGGCCAGTGCGGTGCATGGTGGGGAGTCGTTCGCGGCGCTGTGCCAGCGCCTGGCCGCCTGGCTGGCGGCCTTCGACAGGCCGGGTGAATGGTTGGCGGTGACCCACCCGATGGTCATGCGCGCGGTACTGGTGCAGTTGCTAGGGTGCCCGTTGACTGCTGGTCAGCGTATCGATGTGCTGCCACTGTCACGCCTTGTGTTGAGTTTCACGGGGCAGTGGCGGCTGCGCCTGGGCTAAGGTTCAGAACGCCAGCTTGTAACCGATCAGTAACAGCATGGCGGCCAGGCACGGGCGCAGCACGCGGTCGGAGATGCGTCCGGTGAGGTGGCTGCCCAGGTAGATACCCGGCAGCGAGCCCAACAGCAGGTAGCCCAGCAACGACCAGTCCATGTTGCCCATGCCCGCGTGGCCCAGGCCTGCTACCAGGGTCAACGGTACGGCGTGGGCAATTTCGGTGCCGACCAGCCGGCGGGTGACCAGGAACGGGTAAAGCAGGAACAGCGCCACGGTGCCCAATGCGCCAGCACCGATGGACGTGAGGGTAACCATCACGCCCAGCACCACACCGGTCAGCACAGTGAGGATATTGAGGCTGCGGTCACTGAGGTGGTAGTGGTCACCGGCATGGCGGCTGGCGAAGGCCTGCAGGCGCGATTTGAACAGGATGGCCAGCGCAGTGAGGATCAGCACCACCGCCAGGCCTTGCTTGATGATCGCATTTAGCGCCGAGGTGTCGGTGTGCAGGGTGCTGAGGAACCACAAGGTCAGCGCCGCAGCGGGCACGCTGCCCAGGCTGAGCAGGCCGGTGATCTTCCAGTCGATGTTCTTTTGGCGCGCATGCACCCAGACGCCACTGGCCTTGGTGATGGCCGCATAGAGTAGGTCGGTGCCGACTGCTGTCGCCGGGTTGATGCCAAACCACAACAGGATCGGGGTCATCAGCGAGCCGCCACCGACGCCGGTCATACCGACGATGAAACCCACGACCAGGCCAGCAATGGTGAAACCGAAAGAACCTACATCCATACGCTACTCGACTGCCCAACTTTGCCCGTTATCGGATGCAAGCCAGCATATAGATTTTTTTATAGCCAAATAGACTTGTTCGTTATTAGGTTATAACTGGGTGCACCCAATCACCGATCGGTCATCACCACCATGACATGCGCATCACCCCCGTCATCGCTTTCCGACAGGTAGATGTGCCCTACCTGGCTGTCAAAATAAGCGGTCTCCTGCGGCCCGATGCTCACCGCTTCTCCGGTTTCGAACTCGATGCGCACACGCCCGCTCAGTACCAGGGCGAACTCTTGCCCTGGGTGGCGGATAAAATCGTCGAACTGGCCGCGTTCGCGGGCAATGATGCGGGCATAGGCCGGTGTCATGCGCCGTTCGGGGAAGTCACCGGCAATCGGGTGATAGTCATAGGTACCGGTCGAATAGCCCGCCGCCGCCGGCAATGAATCGACCACTACGGTCACCGGCACCGGGGCGCTGACCGTGCCGCTGGCGCGAAACAACTGGGCGATGTCGACATTCAACGCCCGCGCTGCAGCGGCGAGCTTTTCATAGCTGACCGACACCTGCGCCAGTTCCATCTTCGACAAGGTGGATACCGGCACGCCACTGGCTTCGGACAATTGCTTGAGGGTCATCTGGCGCGCCTTGCGCACCTGGCGCAGGCGCTGGCCGACTACGGCGCGGTCGAGCAGGGGTAGGGCAGCGGGCATTCAGGGTTCTCGGTATACGGCGTTGGTCGGGCATCTTACCTTGGACCCTTGCGCATTTCTAAATTCTCATATATTAGAATTCTCATAAATGATAATTTGCCTGACAGGAGCGTGCATGACCCCGACCTACGACACCCTGATCATCGGTGCCGGCATTGCCGGCGCCTCGCTGGGCTATCGCTTGGCCGGCCAGCAGCATGTGCTGTTGCTCGAACGCGAGTCGCAGCCTGGCTACCATTCCACCGGGCGTTCGGCGGCCATGTTCATGGAAGCCTACGGCACGCCACAGATACAGGCGTTGACCCGCGCCAGCCGGGCCTTTTACGAAGCGCCGCCGCAGGGCTTCTGCGAGCACCCGCTGCTGGAACCGCGTGGCTGCCTGTATGTGGCCAGCCTGGAGCAGCACGCGCTGCTGGAGCAGACCCACGCGCAGAACCTGGCCAATGGCACCGAAGTCAGCCTGCTGGACCGTGACGCCGCCCTGGCCCTGGTGCCCAGCCTGCGTGGCGAAACCCTGGCCGGCGCAGTACTTGAGCCGGGCGCGATGGACCTGGATGTGCACGCCCTGCACCAGGGCTTCTTGCGCGGTTATCGCGCGGCCGGCGGTGAGCTGCGCTGCAACGCCGAGCTGATCCAGGCCTGGTACCTGGACGGCCTGTGGCAGGTGGAACTGGCTGATGGCAGCCGCGTGCAGGCACGCCAACTGGTCAATGCCGCAGGTGCCTGGGCCGACCGCGTGGCCGAGCAGTGCGGTGTGGCGCGCATCGGCCTGCAACCGTGCCGACGTAGCGCCTTTACCTTCCCAGGCCCTGCGGATCAGGACTTCGTCCGCTGGCCAGCGGTGATCGGCGTCGACGAAAGCTTCTACTTCAAGCCTGATGCCGGCCAGTTGCTTGGGTCGCCTGCCAATGCCGACCCGGTCGAACCGCAGGACGCCGCGCCCGAGGAGCTCGACGTGGCCTTGGGTATCTACAACATCGAAGCCATGACCACCTTGGCGATCCGCCGCCCCAGCCACACCTGGGCCGGGTTGCGCTCGTTCGTTGCCGATGGCGACCTGGTGATCGGTTTCGATGCACACGCTCCCGCGTTTTTCTGGCTGGCGGCGCAAGGTGGCTATGGCATCCAGTCGGCAGCGGGCGCTTCGCGCCTGGCCGCCGACCTGCTGCTTGGCCAGCCCTTGTGTCCTAGCCTTGTCAGCCAGGGCGTGGCGCCCGAGCGCCTGTCCCCGGCCCGTTTCCAACACCCTTGAAGGAGTACCCCATGAGCAATGACATCCAGCGTTTCCCCAGCAGCCTGCCGTTCCCTTTCTCCCGCGCGGTAAAGGCCGGTGGCTTTCTGTTCCTCTCTGGCCAGGTGCCGATGAGCGCCAGCGGTGAAGTGGTACGCGGTGATATCCAGGCCCAGACCCGCGCAGCCTGCGAGCGCATTGCCGAAAGCCTGGCCGCTTGCGGGGCGCGTTTCGACCAGGTGGTCAAGGCCACGGTGTGGCTGTCGGACATGAGCCATTTCGCCGGTTTCAACGAGGTGTACAAGGAGTTCTTCGGCGCGGCGCTGCCGGTGCGTTCTACCGTAGCCTCGGCGTTGGCGCTTGGGGTGGATGTAGAGATTGAAGTGCAGGCGTTCGTCGGCGACCTGTGACCGAACAAAGCGCTTTTGTAGGCGCAGCGCAAGGCTGCGCCAACAAGAGATAGGCGGCGCCAATGACACAACAACAATAAATCCAGAGGTTCACATGCAAGAGCAGCTGAAGATTGCCGGCGCATTTGTCGGCGTGATCGTGGGGGCGGGGTTCGCTTCGGGGCGGGAACTGTTGTTGTTCTTTGTCGATTTCGGCGTGTGGGGGCTGGTTGGCGCGTTGGTCAGCGCCGCCTTGTTCACCTTCCTTGGCATGGCCTTGGCCGGCTTGGGCAACCGCCAGCAGGCCACTTCGCACAAGGACGTAATCCAGGCCATCTGTGGCCGTCACCTGGGCCTGTTCGTCGACTGGCTGATCACCTTTTTCATGTTCGCGGTCACCGTGGTCATGCTGGCCGGCGGTGGTGCGTTGCTGGAGCAGCAGTTCGGTATTCCGGCGCTGACCGGCAGTGTAATGGTGACGCTGGTGGTGGTGGCCATCGTGTGCCTGGACGTGCGCAAGGTGATCCTGGCGATTGGCGCCATTACCCCGCTGCTGATTCTGGTGGCCTCGGCAATTGCCTTGTACGCCGTGTTCACCCGTGAACAGAGCTTCGCGGCGCTCGACCAGCTGGCCAGCCAGCAACAGGCCGGCACCCGCCACTGGCTGCTGGGTGCGTTCCTGTATGTGTCGTACAACATCGTGGCCGGTGCGCCGATCCTGGCCATTCTG
The DNA here is from genome assembly GCF_047978165.1 of Pseudomonas sp. LFS074. Taxonomy (NCBI): domain Bacteria; kingdom Pseudomonadati; phylum Pseudomonadota; class Gammaproteobacteria; order Pseudomonadales; family Pseudomonadaceae; genus Pseudomonas; species Pseudomonas sp. LFS074. The sequence continues at coordinate 2,027,072 of NZ_JBFPFV010000001.1, forward strand.
GGCGGTTCGGCCAAGGGCGAGAAAACTGCAATATGGGGTGGCCTGCTGGGTGGTGCGGCACTGGGTGGCCTGATGCTGGTGATGAGTGCCGGGCTGTTGTCGCGGCTGGACAGTGTGGCCGACCTGCCCATGCCGATGCTGTCGATTGCCAACGAAGTGTCACCGCTGCTGGGGCTGGTGATGTGCCTGATCATCTTCGGCATGATCGTCAACACTGCAGTGGGCACGCTGTTTTCGTTCCTCTCGCGGCTGTTGCCGGCAGGCACGGCGAAGTTCCGTTGGGGCTCGGTAGTGACCGGGGTGGTGGCGTTCGGCTGCAGCCTGGTGGGGTTCATCAGCCTGGTGGGCCAGGTGTACCCGCTTTTCGGTTATTTGGGCTTTGTACTGATGGCAGCGGTGTTGCTGGCGTGGGTGCGGCGGGGTAGGGCCGTTAAAGCGGCGCTCACTGCTGACGCATGATTTGCTGCTGACGCGATCCCCTGTAGTAGCAGCCTTATGTCGCGAAAGGGGCGCGTTGCGGCCCCGGATTTTCAGCTAAGCCGCAGAAATTGCCGGGGCCGCTCTGCGGCCCTTTCGCGACACAAGGCCGCTCCTACAGGGTGTGTTCCGATTTAGATCCTGAAGCTGCCTACCAGCTGTTTCAAGCGCCCGGCCTGCTGGGCCAGCTGATCGCAATGGCGCAGGGTGTCGTTGAGGTTCTCCACACCTTGCTGGTTCAGGGCGTTGATCTGGGTAATGTCCAGGTTAAGGCTCTCGACCACGGCGGTCTGCTCTTCGGTAGCCGTGGCCACCGACTGGTTCATGCCATCGATTTCGCCAATACGCTGGGTCACGCTGGCCAGGCGTTCGCCGGCCTGGTTGGCCACCTGCACGGTCTGCTCGCTGGAAACCTGGCTGGTGTTCATGGTGTGCACCGCTTCGCGCGAGCCCACCTGCAGGCTGGTGATCATGCGGTGGATTTCTTCCGCCGATTCCTGGGTCCGGTGCGCCAGGTTACGCACTTCGTCGGCCACCACGGCAAAACCACGGCCGGCTTCACCGGCACGGGCCGCTTCGATGGCGGCGTTCAGCGCCAGCAGGTTGGTCTGCTGCGAGATGCCCTTGATCACGTCGAGTATCTTGCCGATTTCGTCGGTGCTGGCGTTGAGCGTTTCGATCTGCGCGCACGACTCGCTGATGCGCTGCGACAGGGCCGTCATGGCGCTGATGGCTTCTTCAACCACTTCACGGCCACCGTGCGCCTGTTCGCTGGCACCGCTGGCATGTTGCGAAGCATCGGCGGCATTGCGGGCGATTTCCTGGGTGGCTGCGCCCAGTTCGTTGATGGCCGCAGCCACACTGTTGGTGCGCATGCTCTGTTCTTCAGAGCCGCTGATAGACGCATTGGACGCACTGACCACTTTCTCCGACAGGTCATGCACCAGGCGGGTGGCCGAGGACACTTCGCTGATCGAGGCATGGATACGCTCGACAAAGCGGTTGAACGAGGTGGCCAGTTCGCCGAACTCATCCTTGTTCTGCACGGCCAGGCGGCGGGTAAGGTCACCTTCGCCTTCGGCGATGTCACGCATGGCGCGGCCCATGGTGGTCAGCGGGCTCATCAGCACAGGGATCAGCAGGCCGAGCAGGCCGGCAATGGCGGCCACGGCAATCAGCATGGCAATGATCGCCGAGGTGCGGAACTGGCTGAGCGCGGCGTAGGCTTTGTCCTTGTCGATGGACAGGCCGATGTACCACTGCGCCGACGGCAGGCCGTTCACCGGGGCGAACGAAATGATGCGGTCCTGGCCGTTGAGGGTGACATCCTGCATGCCGGCGGCAACCCGCAGGTTGCTGCCTGGGTAGATGTCCTTGAGGTTCTTCATCACCTGGTCTTTGTTGGGGCTGACGATCACCTGGCCGTTGGCGTCGGCCAGGAAGGCGTGACCGATGCCACCGAAGTCGACCGAGTTGATGATTTCTACCAGGGTATCGAGGGTCACGTCACCGCCGACCACGCCGATCAGTTCGCCATTGCTCTTGCTCTTCACCGGGGTGGCGATGGTTACCATCAGGCCACCGACCGCACCCTGGTATGGGGCGGTCAGCACGGTTTGCCCGGCGCTGGCGGCGGCGCCATACCAGGGGCGCTGGCGCGGGTCGTAACCGGCGGGCATCTGGGTATCCGGGCGCTGGGTGAATACGCCGTTGGCCTGGCCCAGGTAGGTGAACAGGAAATTACGCGTGTAGGACGGCTGCTCGATCAGCCCGGCCAGGGTGTCGCCGGCGCCTTGCTGGCCGATGTCCTGGGCCAGGTTTTCCAGCACCAGGATGCGCCCGCTCATCCAGTTCTGCACGCTGCTGGCAGTCAGTGCACCGGACTGCTGTACCGAGGCTTCGATGTTCTGGCGGATGGTGTTGCGTTGCAGGTAGTCGTTGTAAAGCGTGAACAGGGCAAATGCCAGGACCACGACGCCGCAGGCGCTGAGCAGGATCTTGTGGCGAAATTTCAGGTTCATGTTTCGAGACCTTGAGCCAATGAGGGGAGGGCGCAGCGCGCTCATGACGCACTGCGGGGCCTATCGACCGAGATATCGGCTCAAGGGGTAAAAGATTGAAGCGCTTACAGAAATTTCTTACGGTCGTTTCGACAGACGGCAGTCACTGCTCAGCCAACTGTTCGATCAGCAGCCGTGCGGCCTGCTGCAGCGGCTGTTGTTTGCGCCACAGGATATGCACCGGCAACTGCAATTCGTTGCGGGTATTGCGAAAATCCAGGCGTACCAGGCGCCCGCTGGCCAGCAGCGGCGCGACCCGCGACAGCGGCAAGTCGCCCCAGCCCAGGCCGGTTTCCACCATCTGCAAAGCCAGGTCGAAGCTGTCGGTGAACCAGTGGGTGGCGCCGATCAGCGGGCGAGGGTCAGCCAGTGGCAGGTCGCGGCTGCGCACCAGAATCTGACGCACTTGGGTCAGGTCCTCAAGGTAGTGGATACGCCCCTCACGCAAGGCCGGGTGGGCCGGTGACAGCGTAGCCACCAGCGTCTCCATGCCGATGTGCTGGAAGCCGCGCCGGGCATCGACCTGCAGGCCGGCAAAGGCCACGCAGAGGTCGGCGCGGCCGCTGTCCAGCAACTGCAGGGCTTCCTCCTGCGGGGCGCTCAGCAGGGCGATGTCCAGCAGAGGGTGGCGCTCGCCGAGGTTGGCGATGGCCGCCAGCAACGGGCGGTGATCGATGTCGGGTGCCACCGCCAGCGTCAGGCTGCTCTCCAGCCCCTGGGAAAGCTCCAGGGCATGCACCTGAAGCAGCCCCAATTGCTCGGCAATCAGCCTGGCGTGTGGCTCCAGGGCCAAAGCTTGTGCAGTTGGACGAACTTCACGCGGGCCGCGTTCGAATAGGTTGTAGCCAAGTTCCGCCTCAAGGTTGCCGATGGCCATGCTCACGGCCGACGGCACGCGTTTGAGCGCGCGCGCAGCGGCGGAAAAGGAACCGCGGTCGAGCACGGCAAGAAACAGCTGGATGTTGTCGCTGGAAAAATTCATGGCAGCCTCCTGTCAGTAGATCTGACAGCTGCTTACTTTTGCTGTCAAGTGCATTGAAGCATGATCGCCCCCATCGCTTTTCTCATTGGAGGTAATCCCGCGTGCAGGGACTGAAACGCAAACTGGTCTACGTGACGTTCTATGAACTCATCGGGCTGTGCATGTCGACCCTAGGGCTGGCTTACCTGTCGGACACGCAGGCGTCGCACACCGGGCCGCTGGCGGTGATGATCACCACCATCGCCATGCTCTGGAACCTGGTCTACAACAGCCTGTTCGAGTATTGGGAGAGCCGCCAGGCCAAGCGTGGTCGCAGCGTGGTGCGGCGGGTGGCGCATGCCATCGGCTTCCAGTTGACCCTGGTGGTGTACCTGATCCCGCTGATTGCCTGGTGGCTGGACATGACGTTGCTGGAAGCGCTGCTGGTGGACATGGCGTTCATCATTCTGGTGCCGTGCTACACCTTTGCCTATAACTGGGCGTTTGATCGGGTGTTTGGGTTGCCCAACTCGGCCATGGCTACAGCTTGATCTAGCGGGTACTGGCCTCTACACGGCACAAGGCTGCTACGGCGGCAGGCGAATGATCAATGGCGCCTGCTGTTGTTTCACCTGCTGCACCGGTTGTTCCACCGGTCGCGGCGCACTGGCCAGCAAGCTGTCCTCAACCTGCCCCGACAGGTAGTACACCCCCGCCATGGCCCCGCTCTGGCGGTTCTCCATCAACTCCTGCCACTCCTGGTTCAACGCCACGTTGAGGATCACCCGCAGCTGCTCGACCATCTGTGGTTGTTCACGGTCATGGGTCATCATCCCGTAACCGGCCGCTGCAATCGAAATCATCGCCCCTGCCACCTTGCCCACTGCCGATGCCACGGCACTGGCAATACCGCGTGGGGCCAGGGTGGCGCCGAGTTTTTCGCTTGCCTGGGTGGCCACCGAGTTCAGCCCGACATCGGTCTTGCCGGGGCCTTTGCTGGCTTGCTGATGCAAGTGCTGGCGCATGGCTTGCCATGCCGGTTGCTGGTCCAGCGACTTGGCCCGCAGCAGCTGATATAGGCTGGCATTGCGCGCATCCGGTGGCCCCAGGGCGATGACGGGAATACGGTTCAGGCGCTGGCTGAACTGCTCGGGCGGCGCGTTGTAGCGGCTGATGATGGCCGGCAGTTGCTGGCCGAGCAGTTGCAGGTACAGCTCGCAGGCCCGGTCGCGAATGCCCTCGGGGTTGATCTGCTCGGCCACCGGCTCGATCACCCGTGCGTGGTACTGCTCCTGCAGGTACAGCGCCAGGCGCTTTTCTGCCGGTTCCCGGCCCTCACCACTGTCGAGCTTGTACCAGGCCACCTTGAGGGTGAGCCACTGCTGGGTCCAGTAGCCAGTGAACCAGGGGATGAAGTCGCTTTCGGTACGTTGCTGTACCTGTTCTTTCCACACCCGCATGGAGCGCCGGGCATAGTCATTAGCCGAGCCGGCGGCGCCCACCGAGGCATCGATCAACTCCTGGTCGATGCGTTGCCAGGCAGCGGGGGTGAGTACTGCAGGTGGCGGCGGGGCAGGTGGGCGCTTGCTGGCACAACCGCCGAGGGCCAGCAGAAGGCACAGCAACAAAAGCATTCGAGAGCTCACGCGACCGCCTCCCTGGTAGAGGCTGGGGTGGTTCTCGCAGTATAGGGTGGGGTGCGAGCTGCTGCCGTGCAGCCCATCGCCAATCGCCTGCCCAACGCGCTCCCAAAGGAACCCGCGTAATCACTTCAGGACGAGCTTTTCTTCCAGGCGGTCGAGGTGTTTGTGCATCAGCCCCAAGGCCGCCTCGGCATCACCTTGCTCGACGGCATCGATGATTGCTGCATGTTCTTGCCACGCGCAGTGGTCACAGCACGGCGACTCGTAGCGGGCGATGATCAGCGAGGTCATCGGCACCAGCCCATTGAGAAAGCGTGCCAGTGGTGCGTTGGCCGCCACTTGCGCCAGTTTCAGGTGGAACTCGCCGCCCAGGCGGATCGCCGAACAGCGTTCACCACTTTCATGGTGCTGGCGCTCGCGCTCCACCAGTTGCCGCAGCTGGCGAACCTGCGCCGGCCGGGCGCGTTGCGCGGCCAGGGTAATCAGCGTGGTCTCGGCCAGGCGCCGGGCGCTGAGTACCTGGCGTGCCTGGTCTGGGTCGGGCGCGGCCAGGTGTGCGGTGTGGCTGGGGCGCTGCACCACCACTTGCTGGTCGGACAGGCGCCCGAGCACGCGGCGGATCACCGTGCGGCTGACACCAAAGGCATGGCCCAGGGCCTCCTCGGGCAGCAGGCTGCCGGGTGGCAGGCGCTGTTCCAGGATGGCATCGAACAGGCGCGGGTAGATCTGCTCGGCCGACAGGCGGGTTTCACCGGCCGCGAGCAGGGCAGGCAAGTGGTGGGCGGCGTTCATGGTCGCTCTCCTGAAGTCATGGATGCGGATGTTCGTCCGGGATATTCAGCGCAATACCCATGCGCAGCCCTTCGGCCACGATATGCTGACGCATCTGGGCACTGGCCTTTGCACTGCTGCGCTCGCGAATGGCGCGTACCACCGCTTCGTTCTCCTTCAGCCGCGCGGCCAGGTGCTCTGGCGAGTTGCGCAGCATGTCGGCGCTCTGCTTCAGGGCATTGCCGGTTTGCTGCACCACACTCTGGAAGATCGGGTTGGTGGTCAGGGCGAACAGCGCCTCATGGAAGGCGATGTAGGCCTTGACCCCGGCTTCGCTGTCATCGGCCTCCAGCGCTTCACGCATGTCCATCAGGGTCAGCCGCAGTTGGCCAATGTCCTGGCTGTTGGCCGATTGCGCCACCAGGCCGACGATGAAGGGTTCGAGGGTGTAGCGCAGTTCCAGCACGTCGGCCAGGCTGGCCGCGGCGCTGGTGTCCACGCCTGCTTCATGGCTAATGGCATCGGCATCCAGCACCAGCACGCCTTTGCCCGGCATTGAGCGCACAAGGCCCAGGGTTTCCAGCACGGTCACCGCTTCGCGCAGGCTCGGGCGGCTGATACCCAGTTGTTCGGCCAGCTCGCGCTGGCCTGGCAGCATGTCGCCGGTGCGCCATTGGCCGCGGGCCAGGGCCTGGCGCAGTTTTTCCACCACTGAGTTGACGACGGTCGATGAGCTGATCACGGTTCGCTCCTGCTAGGGCCGGCGTCTTCGCCGGCCACTTTCGGTCAAAATTCCTGTTGATGGTGTGTGTTGGGCTGTTTGCGCTGCGTGGGGTTAAAACCAAGTTTGCCATCGAGCACGTTCTGCGCGCGTTCCAGGTCAATGTCTTTTTCCCAGCGGGCGATGGCCACGGTAGCCACGCAGTTGCCGATCAGGTTGGTCAGCGCCCGGCCAATACCCATGAACCAGTCCACCGCCAGTACCAATACCAGCCCGACCACCGGAATGGCCGGTACGGCGGTCAGGGTGGCAGCGAGAATCACCAGCGCCGAGCCTGGGATGCCGTGAGCGCCTTTGGAAGTCACCAGCGACACCAGCAGGATGGTCAGCAGGTCGGTCATTTCCAGCGGTGTGCCGGTGGCGTTGGCGATGAACACGATGGCCAGGGTCAGGTAGATGGAGAAACCATCGAGGTTGAACGAGTAGCCGGTCGGAATCACCAGGCCGACCGTGGAACTGCCAATGCCCAGGTGCTCCAGCTTGCGCATGATTTGTGGCAGTACGGCGTCGGAAGAAGCGGTGCCGAGAACGATGGTCAGCTCCTCACGCAGGTACTTGATCAACGGCAGCAGTTTGAGGCCCGACAGGCGCATGACGGTGCCCAGCACGATCAGTACGAAGCCGGCGCAGGTCAGGTAGAACAGCGCGACCAGGCCGCCCAGGTGCTGCAGCGATTCCAGGCCGTATTTGCTGGTGGTGAAGGCAATGGCGCCGAACACGCCGATCGGCGCCAGGCGCACGATCATGCCCATGATGCGGAAGATTACATGGCTCAGTTCGTTGATCAGCCGCGAAATGCCGGCGGCCGAGTCACCCACCAGGTTCAGCGCGCTGCCGAACAGTACCGAGAACAACAGCACCTGGAGAATGTTGTTGTCGGCGAAGGCGCCGATCACCGAAGTGGGGATCAGGTCCATGAAGAACGCCGTGGCGCCGTGAATGTGCTGGCCGCGCTCGGCCAAGCCGTTGGCATCAGCGGTGGACAGCTGGTCCAGGTGAATGTTGGCACCGCTACCAATGCCACTGCTGAAGGCGAACACCAGGCCGATCACCAGCGCCAGGGTGGTCAGCACTTCGAAGTAGATCACCGATTTCAGGCCGATGCGCCCGACCTTTTTCAGGTCGCCCGCCCCCGAGATGCCGCTGACCACCACGCAGAACACGATCAGGCCGATGAGCATCTTGATCAGCTTGATGAAGCCGTCGCCAAGAGGTTTGAGTTGCAGGGAGAGGTCGGGGAAGCTCAGACCGCAGGCGATGCCGAGGGCAAGGCCGAGTACGACTTGCAGGAAAATCGAACGCGAGCACCATTTGAGCATGGGAGGAGTCTCTGATCGGTGTCCTTGCTTCGGTAGCCGCACGGGGCGAAAGAGCGCAGGACTTAATTATTGTGGTCTTACCGGTTTGTTCAGCGCGAAGCCATAAAAGCGCGAAAAAACCCTGAGTGCAAGGTTTTTTGGCCTTACCGGTCTGACCAGTTATGGGGCAATCCGGCCTGCCAGGCTCTAGTTCGGTGCGTACCGTAGAGGGGGGGCGCGTGAACAGGTCAGGGCTTGGCCAGTGCCTGCTCCACTGCTGCAATCAGCTTGCCAAGATCCTTGGGCGGGGCGTTGTGAATGACACCGAACAGGTAGGCGCGCTGCTCCTCTTCGTCGTCCGGTTCGGCGAAGAAGTCCTTGGGTTTTACACCCAGCACCTGAGCGAACTCCATCAGTGCATCAATGCTGGGGGTATAGGTGCTGGTTTCGAAGCGGCTGATGGTCTTGGGGTCGAAGCCGGTCCGTTCGGCCAGTTGTGCCTGGGTCAGGCCCGCCAGCTTGCGGTAGCGGCGCAGGGCGAAACCCAAAGCTGATCTCGTCATCACTTAATTCCCATTTAGAATCAAGAACTTAACGATATCTATCGGCATGGCGCAACGCCATGATTGATCACCTTTGTTTTATTTATGTGATGAATTTCGTAGAATTCACGGCTTGACTGGCCAGTCATCGTCAACTTCCTTGCTTCGGTCGGCCTCGTGCCCCAACGGCGGGAAGCGCATTTGCCAATTGGAGCGGATCGCCATGGATCGGTTCCGGCGGCTGTCGATGAGCTGGGTACCGGTTCGTCAGTGAATGGAGTCTCATCGTGCGCCTCAACTTGCCGGTAACCCCGGTCGAGCAACGTTTCCCCTCAGATCAGCGGCTGATTTCTGCTACCGATACCGCCAGCCTGATCACCTACTGCAACCCTGAATTCGCTGCCATCAGCGGCTATAGCGAGGCCGAACTGATCGGCAGCCCGCACAACCTGGTGCGCCACCCGGACATGCCGCCGGCGGTGTACGAGCTGATGTGGCGCTACCTGAAAGCCGGCAAGAGCTGGATGGGTATCGTCAAGAACCGCTGCCGTAACGGCGACTACTACTGGGTCAACGCCTACGTCACGCCCATCCTCGAAGGCGGGCGGGTAGTGGGCTACGAGTCGGTGCGGGTGTGCCCCACCCGCGAGCAGGTGGCCCGTGCCGAGGCTTTGTATGCGCGGCTGCGTAACGGTCAAGCGGCATTGTCGGCGCCGCGCCGGTTGAGCTTGCTGGCGCAGGCCCTGGCCTTGCCACTGGCCGGGGGAGTGCTGGCAGTTGGCGCCCATCAGCTGTGGCCTGGCCTGGTGGGGCAGGGGCTGACGGTGGGGCTGTTCGTGGCCTATGGCTTGTGGGTGCGCAACGCCCTTGGGCGACAGCTTCAGCAGGTTGTGCAGGGCGCGCAAGGCACGTTTGCCGACCCGGTCGCCGCCTTGACCTACAGCGACCTGCCGGGTGCCGCCGGGCAGTTGCAACTGATGCTGATCAGCGAAGAGGCACGCCTGAAAACCGCATTGACGCGGCTAAGTGACCTGGCCGGGCAAATGGCGGTAGCCGCCCACGATGCCGGGCAGTTGTCGCGCAGCACCGAGGTGGCCTTGCTCAAGCAGCGTGCCGAAACTGACCTGAGCGCCACGGCAATGAATCAGATGGCCGCCTCTATCGGCGAAGTGGCCAATCACGTCCAGTTGACCGCCGCCGAGGCACACACCGCACACCTGCTGGCCGAGCAGGGTAGCCAGGTGGCCGATGCCAGCGGCGCGGCCATTCGGACCCTGGCCAGCACCGTGACGCAGATCAACCAGGCGGTCAGCCACCTCGCTGGTCAGACCGGTGCCATCGCCGAGGCTGCTGGGATGATTCGCGGCATTGCTGAGCAGACCAACCTGCTGGCCCTCAACGCCGCCATCGAGGCGGCGCGTGCAGGCGAGCAGGGCCGCGGTTTTGCCGTGGTCGCCGATGAGGTGCGGGCATTGGCCGACAAGACTCGCCAGTCGACCCTGCACATTCAGGCGATTATCGATGCCCTGCGCAGTGGTGCCGAGGAGGCCGTGGCGATCGCCAGCCAAGGCATCGATGGCGCCGAGCAGGGCGTTGCCCAGGTACAGGAAGCCCGGCAGGCGCTGCACGGCATTCGTGACGCGGTGCAGCGCATCAGTGACATGAGCCAACAGATGGCCACCGCCTCGCAGCAGCAGTCGGCGGTGGCCGAAGACGTTTCGCGGCAGATCAACGGCGTAGCCGGTATTGCCCAGCACAGCGCCCACAGCGCCAACGCCGCCGCCTCGCGCGGCGCCGAACTGGAACAGGTGTGCGCCGGATTGCGCGCCCTGGTGGAGCGCTTCAACCGCTAAGGCAGGATGCTTTATGGATGACAACTATCGCGCGGCCGTGGACGCGGCCGCGATCTTTTCCGAAACCGACCTGCGTGGGAACATCACTTACGTCAACCAGCAGTTCTGCAGCATCTCGGGCTACAGCCGTGAGGAGCTGCTGGGCGCCAACCACCGCATCCTCAACTCGGGCCTGCACGAACCGGCGTTCTTCGTTGGCATGTGGCGTGCCCTGGCTGCCGGGCGGGTATGGAAGGGCGAGATCTGCAACCGGGCCAAGGACGGTTCGCTGTATTGGGTCGACAGCACCATGGTGCCATTGATCGACCCGCTGACCGGCCAGGTGCGCAAGTATGTGTCGATCCGCTTTGACGTCACCGAGAAACGCCAGCTGCTGCATACCCTGCAGTGGCGGGTGGGCCACGATGTGCTCACCGGCCTGCCCAACCGCGCCTACCTGTCCGACCTGCTGAATCAGGCCCTGGCCTACTCGCGCCGCGAAGACATTCCGCTGGCGGTGTGCATGCTCGACCTGGATGGGTTCAAGGCGGTCAATGACGGCTATGGGCATGCCGTGGGCGACTTGCTGCTGGTGGAAGTGGCGCAGCGCTTGAAGAGCATCCTGCGTGGTGGCGATGCCGTGGCCCGGCTTTCGGGCGACGAATTCGTGCTGATCCTGCGCGATGTCGATGATGAGCAGCAGTTGCATGCAGCTCTGCGGCGGGTGTTGCGGGCATTGGCGGCGCCCTGTGTGGTGCGTGAACACAGGCTTTCGCTCAGCGCCAGTATCGGCGTGACCCTGTACCCGCAGGATGACGAAGATGCCGACACCTTGGTGCGCCACGCCGACCAGGCCATGTATGTGGCCAAGCAGCGCGGGCGCAACCGCTATCACCTGTTCGACGTGTCGCAGGAGCAGGAGCTCAAGGCCACTCACCAGACTGTAGCGCGCGTGCGCCGGGCACTGCACAACAGTGAGCTGTGCCTTTACTACCAACCCAAGGTCAACCTGCGCAGCGGCCAGGTGCTGGGCTTCGAAGGGTTGTTGCGCTGGCAACGGCCAGGCCGTGGCGTGGTGCCGCCCGGCGACTTCCTGCCTTGGGTAGAGCAGACCGACCTGATCGTCGAAATCGGCGAGTGGGTGGTCGGCCAGGCGCTGAGCCAGCTGCAGGCCTGGCAGCGCCAAGGGCAGCCCTGGTCGTTGAGTGTGAATATCGCCGCACGGCATTTGCAGCGCAATGACTTCGCCGAGCGCCTGCAGCAGCTACTGGCAGCGTACCCGGAGGTGGACCCGGCGCGGCTGGACCTGGAAATCGTCGAGTCGGTTGCCATCGACAACCTGCAGCACGTCAGCCGCTGCCTGGACGCCTGCCGTGCACTGGGCGTGCGTTTCTCGCTGGACGATTTCGGCACCGGTTATTCGTCGTTGAGTTACCTGAAACGCTTGCCGACCCAGACGATCAAGATCGACCAGTCGTTCGTGCGTGACATCCTTCACGACCAGGATGACCTGGCGCTGACGGCGGCGGTGATCGGCCTGGCCCGGGCGTTTGGCCGCGAGGTGATTGCCGAGGGGCTGGAGAGTGTCGAGCACGGCCGGGTGCTGATGGGCCTGGGCTGTGAGCTGGCGCAGGGTTACTGCATTGCTCGGCCGATGCCGGTCAGTGAGGTGCAAGCCTGGGCACAGGCCTACCGGCAGCCGGAGCAATGGCGGGCCACGTGAACGCCCATTAGCGGGCCATGGTCTTGACCTCGGCCAGCACGGGGTGCGCCACCAGCTTGTCGATGTGCAAGGTGTCGTCGTTCATCCAGCGTTCGCTGAGCAGTCGGTAGTGTTCCATGTCGCGGCAGTGCAGGCGCAGGCTGTAGTCGAAGTGGCCACTGATCAGCTGGCATTCATGCACCTCCGGGCAGTTGTGCAAGGTGGCTTCGAAGGCCTTCTGTGCCGCGCGCCCGCTTTGGTTGGACAGGGCCGCCAGCACCAGCAGTGACACCCCGGGCGCCACTTTGTGCTGGTCGATGATTGCCCCATAGCCACGAATCACGCCACGTCGCTCCAGCTTGCGCACGCGCTCCAGGCAGGGGCGCGGGGTGAGGTGGACGAGGGTGGAGAGTTTTTCGAACGTGATACGACCGTCGTGGCGCAGGATGTCGATGATCGCTTCGTCGATGCGGTCGAGGGGGTGGGCATTGGTGTCCATGCGCGTGGGCTTCTTTCAGAAGTGGGCATGGACAGGTTAGGCGGTAAAGGGCGCTGCTGCACAGCAGCCCCCAGGTCTGTCAGGCGCATACGGAATCAGCCTTGGGCACCGCTCGCAACTCAACCTTGCGCGGCTGTAAAAGCGCATACAGATCCTTCGGATCCTCCAGCACCGGCACCAGCCCGATGTCCTTGCCGATACCCAGCGCCTGCGCCGTATCCAGCACATAACGCAGCGCCGAAAAATCCTCCAAGGCAAACCCGACCGAGTCGAACAGCGTCACCTGCTCGGCGTGCTCGCGGCCCTTGGCCTCACCCGCCACCACCCGCCAGAACTCGGTCACCGGCGAATCCGCCGGCATCTGCTGAATCTCGCCTTCAACCCGGCTTTGCGGCTCGTACTCGACAATCACCCGAGCCCGCTCGACTATTGCCCGGTGCAGTTCGGTCTTGCCTGGGCAGTCACCGCCCACGGCGTTCAGGTGCATGCCCGGCTCGATCATCTCGGGGGTGAGGATGGTGGCGTAGGCTTTGTCGGCGGTCACCGTGGTGACGATATCGGCACCGCGCACCGCATCGGCCACGGAGCGTGCGATGGTCAGCTTGAGGCCGGGGCGGTTGGCCAGGTTGGCGACCAGCTTGGCCGAGGCGGCGGGGTCGATGTCGAACAGGCGTATTTCGTCAATGCCCAGCAGGGTATTGAAGGCGATGGCCTGAAACTCGCTTTGCGAGCCATTGCCGATCAGCGCCATGCTGCGGCTGTCCTCTCGCGCCAGGTAGCGGGCGGCCAGGGCCGAGGTGGCCGCCGTGCGAATGGCCGTGGTCAGGGTCATCTCGCTGAGCAGCAACGGTGCGCCGGTATCGATGCTGGCCAGTGCGCCGAAGGCCATCACCGTGGGCAGGCCGTGGCGGGTGTTCTTCGGGTGGCCGTTGACGTACTTGAAGGCGTAGCGACTGGCATCGGCAACCGGCATCAGCTCGATCACCCCGTCCGCGCAATGGTTGGCAACCCGGGCGCATTTCTCGAAGGCGGGCCAGCGCAGGTAGTCCTGGCGGATGTATTCGGCCATTTCCAGCAGGCAGGTAGGCAGGCCTTTGCGGTTGACCAGGCGGGCCAGGTCTTGCACATCGATAAAGCGGGTCATGAGGGGTCTCCCTGCGGCGACGCTTCCAGAGTGGGCACTGGGTTCATTGTGCGGTGGGCAGGGAGGTAAAGCTGGCTGTAATGGGCCCTGGCGGCAGCGGCTACGGCTGATTTGGAGACACTGACAGCCGAAACGGCTGTGGGGAGCCTAAACCTGCCAATGGATTCAGTGCGCCCGCAAACGCTTGTACAGCGTAGTGCGGCTGATACCCAGCCCCCGCGCCACCGCCGACAGGTTGCCATTGGCTTGCTCGACCAGGGTCTGCAGGTCCGTCTCTTCGGTCGTCACCCGTACCGGTAGCTGCGACTCGGCCAGAAAGCCCGCAGGCAGGTGCTCGATGCCGACCGGTCCGTTGCCCGCCAGCGCCAGTGCCACCTGCAGCACACTCACCAGCTCGCGCAGGTTGCCTGGCCATGGGTGTTGATCGAGCAGGTCGATAATGGCCGGGGGCAGCCGCGCAGGTTGCCCGGGGTCGCGGTAGCGGGCATGTAGCTGCTCAATCAACTGACGCCGGTCACTGCGCTCGCGCAGCGCAGGCAATACCACGGCCAGCCCGGCGATGCGGTAGTACAGGTCCTGGCGAAAGCGCCCGGCGCGCACTTCTTCGGCCAGGTCGCGGTTGCTCGCCGACACCACGCGGATATCTACCGCTACCGGCTCGCCGCTACCCAGTGGCTGGATAGTGCGTGACTGCAGCACACGCAGCAGGCGGGCTTGAGTGGGCAGTGGCATGTCGCCTATTTCGTCGAGAAACAGGATGCCGTGGTCGGCTTTTCGGATCAGCCCCAGGTTGCCCTTGTGGTGGGCGCCGGTGAACGCGCCTTTGTCGTAGCCAAACAGTTCCGACTCCACCAGTTCGGCTGGGATCGCCGCACAGTTGACGGCAATCAGCGGCTGATTGGCGCGGCTGCTGGCCCGGTGCAAGGTTTCGACGAACACTTCCTTGCCTACGCCGGTTTCACCCTGCACCAACACCGGGATGTCCTTTTCCAGCAACAGGCCGGCCTGTTGCAACGCTTTATCCAGGCGCGCCTCGCCACTGCCAGCCTCGCGGCGGCGTGTGGCTTCGCGCGCAGGGTGCCACTGGCAATGGAAGCGGTTGCGCCCCGTGGCCTGCAGGGCGAAGGGCTGTTGCTGGGGATGGCTGAGCAGCTGCTGCAGGGGCAACTGGAACAGTTGCTCGATGTTCTGTTGCAGCGGGTTGCCGCCGAGCAGGCTGTCGGCCCGGTGATTGGCAGCCATGACCTGCCCGCGCTCATCGAATACCAGCAGGCCGGCCCAGGGGCTGTCGAGGTTGTCAGAGGCGCTGTTGAAGATCAGCTGTGCATGCTGGTCGGCATGTTCGGCGAGGATCAGGCGGTTTTCCAGGCTTTGGCCCATCATGCGCACCAAGCCAAGCGTCTGGCTGGCCGGCAAGTAGCCGTCGCTCGCTACGTCGAGCACCCCGACCAGTTGTCGTGCGGCGTCGAACAGGGGGGCGGCGGCGCTGGACATGTAGCGGTTCTGCCGCAGGAAGTGCTCGTCCTGGCCGACGTGAATCGCCTCGGCGCAAATCAGTGCGGTGCCCAGGGCATTGGTGCCCACGCCACGCTCGTGCCAATGGGCGCCTGCGCTGAAGCCGTGCTGTTGGTGCGGTTCGATGAAGCGTCGCGAGCCCCAGCTGTCGAGCAGGCAGCCACCGGCATCGGCCAGCATCACCAGGTAGCTGGCATTGCCCAGCAGGTGCGCGTATTGCGGCAGCACTTCCTCGCGGGTCAGGCGTAGCAGCGCCTGGCGCCGCTCCAGCAGGGCGCTTAGCTCGGTACGGGTCAGGCAGTCGAAGTCCGGTGCGTGCTGTGGTTGCAGGCCGTGATCGCGGCAGCGGGCCCAGGACGCCTGGATCAGTTGGGTGTGGGTCGACGCGGATGCGGCCATGGGCCTGTCCTAAGTGGTTGTTGTTATGGGCGGACCGCTGTTCAGTGTTGTTCACCGCTGTTCATTGTCAAACCGGCAAGTGTTCAGTTGTTCAGTGATTGTGTTCACTTGTGAACCCGCGATTTGCCCGTTCTGCCATCCAGGCCCCGGACCAGAGCACCGGGGAATGACTGGCACGAAACTGGCTGTGCTCGGCGGACAACCCTCACAAAAAGGCCACGCCATGTCCCTGGTGCTGGAGCAGGTCAGCCGCAGTGTCGACAACCAGCCCTGGGTCGTCGATGCCTCACTGCGTTTCGAGCCCGGTTCGTTCAACGTGCTGTTGGGCCGTACCCTGGCGGGCAAGACCAGCTTGATGCGCCTGATGGCCGGGCTCGACCGCCCGGACCGGGGGCGGGTGCTGATGGACGGCCAGGACGTCACCGGCGTGCCGGTGCGCCAGCGCAATGTGTCGATGGTGTATCAGCAGTTCATCAATTACCCTACCTTGAGCGTGTACGAGAACATCGCCTCACCGCTGCGCCAGGCGCGCATGGCCGAGGACCAGATCCGCCGCCGGGTGCAGGAAACCGCCGAGATGCTGCGCATCGAAACCTACCTGCAGCGCCTGCCGCTTGAGCTTTCCGGTGGCCAGCAGCAGCGCACGGCGATGGCCAGGGCGTTGGTCAAGGACGCCTCGTTGATCCTGTTCGACGAGCCATTGGTCAACCTCGACTACAAGTTGCGCGAGGGCCTGCGCCAAGAGCTGCGTGAGTTGTTCGCGGCCCGCCATTGCATTGCTGTGTACGCCACCACCGAGCCCAACGAGGCGCTGGCGCTGGGCGGCACCACTACCCTGGTGCACGAAGGCCGCATCGTGCAAAGCGGGCCCACCGCCGAGGTGTATCAGCGCCCGTGCAGCGTGCTGGCTGCCGAGTTGTTTTCCGAGCCGCCGATCAACCTGGTGCCCGGCCGTATCAGTGGCAACGAGGTGAGCCTGGCCCAGGCCGTGCACTTTGCCCGCAATGCCGATTTGCAGCCGTTGGCCGAGGGCGACTACCGCTTTGGCGTGCGCCCCAGCCATATCACCCTGGTGCCGGCCCATGACGATGACCTGGAATTGGCGGTGCTGGTGGAACTGGCAGAGATCAGTGGTTCAGAAACCTTTCTGCATGTGCGCAACGAATTCTGGCGCATGGTCCTGCACCTGCCTGGGGTGCACGAATACCAGGTGGATACGCCGATCCGTGTGTTCATCCCCACGCACAAGCTGTTCGTCTTCGACAGCGCCGGGGTGTTGGTGCAGGCCCCGGGGCTGCGCCAGGCAAGGAGAGGGTAATGGCCGAAATTCGCCTGCGCCAACTGGCGCACAGTTACAGTCGCCAGCCCGCCAGCGAGGCAGACTATGCCCTGCACGCGCTGGAACATGTGTGGGAGCAGGGCGGTGCTTATGCCTTGCTCGGGCCATCGGGCTGCGGCAAGTCGACGTTGCTCAATATCATTTCCGGGCTGCTGACGCCGTCCCATGGCGAGGTGCTGTTCGACGGCAAACCGGTCAACCAGTTGTCACCGCAGGCGCGCAACATCGCTCAGGTGTTCCAGTTTCCGGTGGTGTACGACACCATGACGGTGTTCGACAACCTGGCTTTTCCCCTGCGCAACCAGGGGCTGGACGAAGCGCGTGTGCGTGCCCGGGTGGAAGAAATTGCCGAGGTGCTCGACCTGGCTGGCGTGCTGCGCAAGAAGGCACGCAACCTCAGTGCCGACGAAAAGCAGAAGGTCTCGATGGGGCGTGGCCTGGTGCGCGATGACGTATCGGCAATCCTGTTCGACGAGCCGCTGACGGTGATCGACCCGCACCTGAAATGGAAGCTGCGGCGCAAGCTGAAGCAGATCCATGAGCAGTTCAACATCACCATGATCTACGTCACCCATGACCAGCTGGAGGCCTCTACCTTCGCCGACAAGATCGCAGTGATGCACGGCGGGCGCATCGTCCAGTTCGGCACCCCGCGCGAGCTGTTCGAGCGACCGCGACATACGTTTGTCGGCTACTTCATCGGCAGCCCCGGGATGAACCTGATTGACGTGCGCGCCGAGACAGATGCAGTGGTGTTCGGTGATGTCCGCCTGGCGCTGCCCGATGGCCTGCGCGAGCGCCTGGCGGCGATGGCGGGTGGGCGATTGCAAGTGGGTATTCGCCCGGAGTTCGTGCAGCTGTGGGACGGCCCGTTCGATGATGCCCACCCGGCGCGGGTGCTGGATGTCGAAGACCTGGGTACCTACCGCATCGTCACCCTCGAACTGGGCGGTGTCGCGCTCAAGGCGCGGCTGAGCGAGGATCGCCCGTTGCCCGTGGAGCTGGCCTGGGTCAGCCTGCCCGCGCAGTGGCTGATGCTGTACGTCGACGATGTGCTGCTGGAGGCCGGGCCATGATCAACAAGGTGCCGAACAACAAGGCGTGGTGGCTGGTGCTGCCGGTGTTTCTGCTGGTGGCATTCAGTGCGGTGGTGCCGATGATGACGGTGGTCAACTATTCGGTGCAGGACATCTTCGACCAGTCCAACCGCTACTTCGTCGGCGCCGACTGGTACCGCCAGGTGCTGCGCGACCCGGCGCTGCACGATGCATTGCTGCGCCAGTTCATCTACTCCGCCTGCGTGCTGCTGATCGAGATCCCGCTGGGTATCGGCATTGCCCTGACCATGCCAACCAAAGGCCGTATGGCCTCGGTGTGCCTGATCATCATGGCTATTCCGTTGCTGATCCCGTGGAACGTGGTTGGCACTATCTGGCAGATTTTCGGCCGTGCCGACATCGGCCTGCTCGGCGCCACCCTGGCCAAGCTTGGGGTCAGCTACAACTACGCCGGCGACCCGTTCGACGCCTGGCTCACCGTGCTGGTGATGGATGTGTGGCACTGGACCTCGTTGGTGGCGTTGCTGTGCTATTCGGGGCTGCGTGCCATCCCCGACGTGTACTACCAGGCCGCGCGCATCGACCGTGCCTCGGGCTGGGCCGTGTTCCGCCATATCCAACTGCCCAAGCTGAAGAACGTGCTGCTGATCGCGGTGATGCTGCGCTTCATGGACAGCTTCATGATCTACACCGAGCCATTCGTGCTGACCGGTGGTGGGCCTGGCAACGCGACCACGTTCCTCAGCCAGACCCTCACACGCATGGCCGTGGGGCAGTTCGACCTGGGCCCGGCAGCGGCGTTCTCGCTGGTGTACTTCCTGATCATCCTGCTGGTGTCGTGGCTGTTCTACACAGCCATGACCCATGCCGACAAGGACTAGGCCATGAGCACGCGCAAATCGCTGGCCCTGCTGCTGTACTTCTTCTTTCTGCTGGTGCCGATCTACTGGCTGCTGAACATGTCGTTCAAGAGCAACACCGAGATCCTGGGTGGCCTGACCCTGTGGCCGCAGGCGTTCACCCTCGACAACTACCGGGTGATCTTCACCGATGCCAGCTGGTACAGCGGCTACATCAACTCGCTGTACTACGTGTGCCTGAACACGCTGATTTCCTTGCTGGTGGCGTTGCCGGCGGCCTATGCCTTCTCGCGCTACCGCTTCCTTGGCGACCGGCACCTGTTCTTCTGGCTGCTGACCAACCGCATGGCGCCACCTGCGGTGTTCCTGCTGCCGTTCTTCCAGCTGTACTCGTCAATTGGCCTGTTCGATACCCATATCGCCGTGGCCCTGGCCCATTGCCTGTTCAACGTACCGCTGGCGGTGTGGATTCTGGAGGGGTTCATGTCGGGGGTGCCGAAGGAGATAGACGAAACGGCCTACATCGACGGCTACAGCTTTGCGCGCTTTTTCGTGAAGATTTTCATTCCGCTGATTGGCTCCGGTATCGGCGTCACGGCGTTTTTCTGCTTCATGTTCTCCTGGGTCGAACTGCTGTTGGCGCGCACTCTGACGTCGGTGAATGCCAAACCGATTGCCGCAGTGATGACCCGCACCGTGTCGGCATCAGGTATCGACTGGGGCGTGCTGGCGGCGGCGGGGGTACTGACCATCTTGCCGGGCATGCTGGTGATCTGGTTCGTGCGCAACCATGTGGCCAAGGGCTTTGCCCTGGGCCGGGTGTGAGGAGGGCGACGCATGGAGTGGATGGCCTGGACCTTGCCGACGGCGCTGTTTTTCGTCGCCATAGGCATGCTGCTGCTGAGCATGACCCTGCTTGAACTGCGTCGCCCGTGCGTGGAGCGACGGGGCTTCTTGCCGCTGGTCACCAGCCGTGGTGACCGCTTGTTCATCGGCCTGCTGGCCAGCGCCTACCTGCACCTGCTGGTGGTCGGCGTCAGCGACTGGCCATTGTGGGGGGCCTCGCTGCTGTCGCTGGCGTGGCTGGTGGTGGTACTGCGCTGGGGCTGAGCGAGCGGCCCTGTGGGATAACTGAAACGGGAGATCACAATGTTCGATAACAAGCACAACAGGCGACATTTGACCCTGGCCGCATTGCTGGTACTGGCCAGCGTGCAAGGCTCAGCCTGGGCCGACCAGTACGAAGATGCGGCCAAAAAATGGATCGGCAGCGAGTTCAAGCCTTCGACCCTTACCCCAGAGCAGCAGTTGGCTGAACTGCAGTGGTTTATCAAGGCCGCCGAGCCGTTCCGTGGGATGAAGATCAATGTGGTGTCGGAAACCATCACGACCCATGAATACGAGTCCAAGGTGCTGGCCAAGGCTTTCAGCGAGATCACCGGCATCCAGCTGACCCACGACCTGCTGCAGGAAGGCGACGTGGTGGAAAAGCTGCAGACACAGATGCAGTCGGACAAGAACATCTACGACGGCTGGGTCAATGACTCCGACCTGATCGGTACGCACTTTCGCTACGGCAAGGTCGAATCGATCACCGACCTGATGGCTAACGAGGGCAAGGACTACACCTCGCCGACCCTCGACCTGAAGGACTTCATCGGTATTTCGTTCACCACCGCGCCTGATGGTAAGGTCTATCAGTTGCCCGACCAGCAGTTCGCCAACCTGTACTGGTTTCGTGCCGACTGGTTCGAACGGCCTGAGCTGAAAGCCAAGTTCAAGGAGAAGTACGGCTACGAGCTAGGTGTGCCGGTGAACTGGTCGGCCTACGAGGACATTGCCAAGTTCTTCACCGAAGACGTCAAGGAGATCGACGGCAAGCGCGTCTATGGCCATATGGACTACGGCAAGAAAGACCCATCGCTGGGCTGGCGCTTTACCGATGCGTGGTTCTCCATGGCCGGCGGCGGCGACAAGGGGCTTCCCAACGGTTTGCCGGTGGATGAATGGGGCATTCGTGTGGAGGACTGCCATCCGGTGGGCTCCAGCGTGACCCGTGGCGGCGACACCAATGGACCGGCCGCCGTCTATGCCACGCAGAAGTATGTGGACTGGATGCGCGCCTACGCGCCCAAGGAAGCCCAGGGCATGACCTTCTCCGAAGCCGGCCCGGTGCCGGCGCAGGGCAACATCGCCCAGCAGATCTTCTGGTACACCGCGTTCACCGCCGACATGACCAAGCCCGGCTTGCCGGTGGTGAATGCCGACGGCACACCGAAGTGGCGCATGGCGCCCTCGCCGAAGGGGCCGTATTGGGAGGAGGGGATGAAACTGGGCTACCAGGACACCGGCTCGTGGACGTTCTTCAAGTCCACCCCCGAGAAGCAACGGCTGGCGGCATGGTTGTATGCCCAATTCGTCACCTCCAAGACCGTGTCGCTGAAAAAGACCATCGTCGGCCTGACGCCGATTCGCGAGTCGGACATCAACTCCCAGGCCATGACCGAGCTGGCGCCCAAGCTCGGTGGGCTGGTCGAGTTCTATCGCAGCCCGGCGCGGGTGCAGTGGACGCCAACCGGCACCAACGTGCCGGACTATCCGCGCTTGGCGCAGTTGTGGTGGAGCCATATTGCCGAAGTGGCCAGTGGCGAGAAGACCCCGCAGGAGGCGCTGGATGGCCTGGCCCGCGACCAGGATCGCATGATGGAACGCTTGCAACGCTCCAATGCCCAGGCGACCTGTGCACCGAAGCTGAACCCAGAGAAGGACGCACAGTACTGGTTCGACCAGCCGGGTGCACCGAAGCCCAAGCTGGCCAACGAAAAGCCCAAAGGCGAGACGGTCAGCTACAACGAACTGTTGAAGTCGTGGGAGGCGGCCAGGAAGTGATTGGCTGAACATCGCGAAGAGGCGGTGCAGCCACCGAAAAATCACAGGCAAAAAAAACGGCACCTGCCAGAGGTGCCGTTTTCACATCACGCGGTATTACTTATGCAGCTCTTCTGCCGCATACAGCGTGTTTTCCAGTAGGCACGCCCGGGTCATCGGCCCGACGCCACCCGGCACCGGCGTGATCCAGCCGGCGCGCGGCAGGGCGGTCTCGTAGACCACGTCGCCAACCAGTTTGCCGTCTTCCTGGCGGTTGATGCCCACGTCGATGACGATGGCGCCTTCCTTGACCCACTCACCCTTGACCAAGCCCGGCTTGCCGGCAGCCACCACCACCAGGTCGGCACGGCCTACATGGCCGGCCAGGTCCTTGGTGAAGCGGTGGCAGACAGTCACGGTGCAGCCGGCCAGCAGCAATTCCATGGCCATCGGGCGGCCAACGATGTTGGACGCGCCGACGATCACGGCGTTCATGCCGTACAGGTCCTGACCGGTGCTTTCCAGCAGGGTCATGATGCCTTTTGGCGTGCACGGACGCAGCAGCGGAATACGCTGGGCCAGGCGGCCAATGTTGTACGGATGGAAGCCGTCCACATCCTTGTCCGGGCGAATGCGCTCGAGCAGCAGCGAGGCGTCCAGGTGCGCCGGAAGTGGCAGCTGCAGCAGGATGCCATCGACGGCCGGGTCATCATTGAGGCGGTCGATCAGCTCGGTCAGGGCTTGTTGCGTGGTCTCGCTGGGCAGGTCGAATGCCTGCGAAATGAAGCCGACCTCTTCGCAGTCCTTGCGCTTGTGCGAAACATAGACTTGGGAGGCGGGGTCGGTGCCGACCAGGATCACCGCCAGGCCCGGCGTACGCAGGCCTTGCTGGCGACGCTCCACGACACGTTGAGCGATCTGCTGGCGCAGGCTGGCGGCGATCGCCTTGCCATCGATTAGGTGTGCAGTCATAGACGCGTGATTAACCATCGAGAAGGAAACAATTAAGAACGCGCATTCTCGCACGACATGGGCCAAGGGCAAAGGCGGGTGGTCGGGCAAATCCCCTAAGCCCTTAAATAATTTAAATTTTTTTTAAAAAGGTGTTGACGACTTTCGGGGTCGCCTATAAGATTCGCCGCACTTGTCGGGCACAGCCTAGCACTGGTTGGCTAAGTCGGGCAGAATGAATGGTTTAACAATTACTTGTTAACGTCTTGTTCGGTTAGGCTTCAAGCTTAAGCGCCCGTAGCTCAGCTGGATAGAGCATCCGCCTTCTAAGCGGATGGTCGCAGGTTCGAGTCCTGCCGGGTGCGCCATTAGGCAGCTTTGGCAAGCAAGTAGGCAGTAATGCAATATGGTGGGCGTAGCTCAGTTGGTAGAGCGCTGGATTGTGATTCCAGTTGTCGTGGGTTCGATTCCCATCGTCCACCCCATATTCTTCAAGGGCGCCTCGATAGCATCTGGCGCCTTTGTTTTAAGCGTTACGCGGACGTGGTGAAATTGGTAGACACACTGGATTTAGGTTCCAGCGGCGCAAGCTGTAAGAGTTCGAGTCTCTTCGTCCGCACCATGCTTCTGTAAGGTTGTACCGCAACATCGCAAGACCGCAATATGGTGGGCGTAGCTCAGTTGGTAGAGCGCTGGATTGTGATTCCAGTTGTCGTGGGTTCGATTCCCATCGTCCACCCCATATTCTTGAAAGGCGCCTTGATCGTGAGATCGGGCGCCTTTTTGTTTTGGGTTCTGCGTGGCTGTGGTTGTATGCCTTGGGTGCGTCGGCGCTCGATCTCAGAGGCGCCGAAAATGTCGTGGCGAGCCCCTTCCCGCCAAATCGCATCCCTCGCCCTTGCAATCCACTGGTGACACCCCAATAAAAGCTGTTAGATTTCAGCCGGTTGAAACACCGGCCCGTTTGGCTGGCAGAGGACACCACGATGATTGCAAAAGAAGCCCGTCAGGCCCTGGCGCTGCAGCGCTTTGCCGAAGCCAATCCGCAGTTGCTCGAGGAGATCCGTGAGCTGGACGCGCGTGAGCAGGCTCAGCAGATCGAGTGGGCGTTCGAGGATGCAGCCGACGAGCAGGGTATTCAGCCCTGGGAGCTGGCGCTGCAATTGATTGCCGAAACCCCGGAGCAGCTGAACGCCATGCGTCTGGAGACGCACCGTGAGGTGGCCGAGGCGCTGGGGCTGGAATGGGAAGAGTACTGCCAGTTCAACGAAATCGATCCTGAATAAAGGAAGCGAATTCGCCACAGGCAGTTGTTTGACAAGGTATTTCGGCTGCACGTCGCCTCGGGTGTCGTGCAGCCCTTATTGAAGCAGGCCCGGCGGTGTGCCGTGCGGGCCTTGAAAGTTAATCGACCGGCGTTGTTTCCCGTCGTCCCGAGTGGGGTGACTTCTGCTGCGTGACTCACTAGAATGCTTGCCCTTGATTCTTGGAGTCGGGCTAACGCCGGCTAACGTCTGTGCAACGAGGAATATCCATGCAAGTTTCTGTTGAAAACACTTCCGCTCTCGAGCGCCGCATGACCATCGCCGTTCCGGCCGAGCGCGTCGAGAACGAAGTCAACAAGCGTCTGCAGCAGACTGCCAAGCGCGCCAAGATTGCGGGCTTCCGTCCTGGTAAAGTGCCGATGAACGTGATCCGTCAGCGTTTCGAAGCTGACGCCCGTCAAGAGGCTTTCGGTGACCTGGTCCAGGCTTCCTTCTACGAAGCCATCGTCGAGCAGAAGCTGAACCCGGCTGGTGCCCCGGCTGTAGAGCCGAAGTCCTTCGAAAAGGGCAAGGACCTGGAATTCGTCGCCATCTTCGAAGTGTTCCCAGAGTTCACTGTTTCCGGCCTCGAGTCGATCAACGTCGAGCGCCTGAGCGCCGAAGTGGCTGACGCCGACCTGGACAACATGCTGGAAGTGCTGCGCAAGCAGAACACCCGTTTCGAGGCCGTCGAGCGCGCTGCGCAGAACGACGACCAGGTCAACATCGACTTCGTCGGCAAGGTCGACGGTGAAGTATTCGCCGGTGGTTCGGCCAAGGGCACCCAGCTGGTACTGGGCTCCGGCCGCATGATCCCAGGCTTCGAAGATGGTCTGGTTGGCGCCAAGGCGGGTGAAGAGCGCGTTGTGAACGTGACCTTCCCAGAGGATTACCAGAACCTGGACCTGGCTGGCAAAGCCGCCGAGTTCACCATCACCGTCAACAGCGTTTCGGCACCTGTGCTGCCAGAGCTGAACGAAGAGTTCTTCGCCCAGTTCGGCATCAAGGAATCGACCCTGGAAGGCTTCCGCGCCGAAGTTCGCAAGAACATGGAGCGTGAGCTGCGTCAGGCGATCAAGACCAAGGTGAAAAACCAGGTCATGGACGGTCTGCTGGCTGCCAACCCGATCGAAGTGCCGAAAGCCCTGCTGGAAAACGAAGTCAATCGTCTGCGCGTGCAGGCTGTTCAGCAGTTCGGTGGCAACATCAAGCCTGAGCAGCTGCCAGTCGAGCTGTTCGAAGAGCAAGCCAAGCGCCGCGTAGTGCTGGGCCTGATCGTGGCCGAAGTGGTCAAGCAGTTCGAGCTGAAGCCAGATGACGCCAAGGTTCGCGAGATGATCGAAGAAATGGCTTCGGCTTACCAAGAGCCTGAGCAGGTCATCGCCTGGTACTACAAGAACGATCAGCAACTGAACGAAGTGCGTTCGGTTGTGCTGGAAGAGCAAGTTGTAGATACTGTTCTGCAGAAAGCGACTGTGACCGACAAGTCGGTCTCGTACGAAGATGCCGTTAAGCCAGCTGAGGCTCCTGCCGCTGCTGAGTAACGGGCTTCTCTCGTAGGAAACCCCCACAAGCCAGCCTTCGAGCTGGCTTGTGCGTATTCAAGCCATGACTATTTGGGAGTGAGCGCAGGACATGTCCCGCAATTCTTATATTCAGCAGAGCTCTGACATCCAGGCCGCAGGCGGTCTGGTCCCGATGGTTATCGAGCAGTCCGCCCGTGGCGAACGCGCCTACGACATCTACTCGCGCCTGTTGAAGGAGCGAGTGATCTTCCTGGTGGGCCCTGTAGAAGACTACATGGCCAACCTGGTAGTGGCGCAGATGCTGTTCCTTGAGGCGGAAAACCCGGACAAGGATATCCATCTTTACATCAACTCCCCAGGCGGTTCGGTGACGGCTGGCATGTCGATCTACGACACCATGCAGTTCATCAAGCCGGATGTCTCGACCATCTGCATCGGCCAAGCCTGCAGCATGGGTGCCTTCCTGTTGGCCGCTGGCGCCAAGGGCAAGCGTCACTGCCTGCCTAACTCGCGGGTGATGATTCACCAGCCGCTGGGCGGCTTCCAGGGCCAGGCTACCGACATCCAGATCCACGCCCAGGAAATCCTCAGCATCAAGGCGCGTCTCAACGAGCTGCTGGCCTACCACACCGGCCAGGACCTCGAGACCATTCAGCGCGATACTGAGCGTGACAACTTCATGAGCGCCTCGCGCGCGGCCGAGTACGGCCTGATCGACTCGGTCTACGACAAGCGGCAACTGGCCTCCTGAACCGGGGTGCCAGAGCAGGTAGGCGCCGAAAGCGCCTACCTGCGGACTTGAAAAAGCCCGCAATTGCCTTCATCTTGTGTTGCAAGCCTACCGGATTGGATCGATCGAATGACTGACACCCGTAACGGCGAGGACAGCGGCAAATTGCTCTATTGCTCCTTCTGCGGCAAAAGCCAGCACGAAGTGCGCAAATTGATTGCCGGGCCCTCGGTATTTATCTGCGACGAGTGCGTCGACCTGTGCAATGACATCATCCGTGAGGAGGTGCAGGAAGCCCAGGCCGAAAGCAGCGCGCACAAATTGCCTTCGCCGAAAGAAATCAGCGGCATCCTGGACCAGTACGTCATTGGTCAGGAGCGCGCGAAGAAGGTGCTGGCCGTAGCGGTGTACAACCACTACAAGCGCCTGAACCAGCGTGACAAGAAGGGTGACGAAGTCGAACTGGGCAAGAGCAACATCCTGCTCATCGGGCCGACTGGCTCGGGCAAGACCCTGCTCGCCGAAACCCTGGCACGCCTGTTGAACGTACCGTTCACCATTGCTGACGCCACCACCCTGACCGAGGCCGGTTATGTGGGTGAGGACGTCGAGAACATCATCCAGAAGCTGTTGCAGAAGTGCGACTACGACGTGGAAAAGGCCCAGATGGGCATTGTCTACATCGACGAAATCGACAAGATCTCGCGTAAGTCGGACAACCCATCCATCACCCGTGATGTTTCGGGCGAGGGTGTGCAGCAGGCGTTGCTGAAATTGATCGAGGGCACCGTGGCCTCGGTTCCGCCGCAAGGTGGCCGCAAACACCCGCAACAGGAATTCCTGCAGGTTGATACCCGCAACATCCTGTTCATTTGCGGTGGTGCGTTCTCGGGCCTGGAAAAGGTCATCCAGAACCGTTCCACCAAGGGTGGCATCGGTTTTGGCGCCGAAGTGCGTAGCAAGGAAGAGGGCAAGAAGGTTGGCGAATCCCTGCGTGAGGTCGAGCCGGACGATCTGGTCAAGTTTGGCCTGATCCCGGAGTTTGTCGGCCGTCTGCCGGTATTGGCTACACTCGACGAGCTGGACGAGGCTGCGTTGATGCAGATCCTCACCGAGCCGAAGAACGCCCTGACCAAGCAGTATGCCAAGTTGTTCGAGATGGAAAGCGTCGACCTCGAGTTCCGCAGTGATGCGCTCAAGGCCGTAGCGCGCAAAGCCCTGGAGCGTAAAACCGGCGCCCGTGGCCTGCGTTCGATCCTCGAAGGCGTGCTGCTCGACACCATGTACGAGATTCCTTCGAAGAAGGAGGTCAGCAAGGTGGTGATTGACGAGAGCGTCATCGAGGGCACCTCGCAGCCGCTGATGATCTACGAGAACAGCGAGCCGCAAGCCAAGGCCGCGCCAGACGCCTGATTCAGGTAATGGCCGGTTATCGGTTGCAAGCAAGAAGGGGGCCTACGGGCCCCTTTCTGCTTTTCCTGCGCAAGCGCTTGTAATTTCCCAGGCGTGCCCCCACATTAGGTCCAAGCATCATTTCCACCGGTTTCCGGCCATAAGGCCGCTGTAGAGGCGAAATCATGAAGACCACCCTCGACTTGCCTCTTTTGCCATTGCGCGATGTCGTTGTTTACCCGCACATGGTTATCCCGCTGTTCGTGGGGCGTGAAAAGTCCATCGAAGCCCTCGAGGCAGCGATGACGGGCGAAAAGCAGATCCTCCTGCTGGCCCAGAAGAATCCAGCCGACGACGACCCGGGTGAGGACGCCCTGTACCGCGTCGGTACCGTTGCCACTGTGCTGCAACTGCTGAAGCTGCCTGATGGCACCGTGAAGGTGTTGGTCGAAGGCGAGCAGCGTGGCGCCGTCGAGCGTTTCACCGAAGTAGAAGGGCACATCCGTGCCGAAGTCTCCCTGATCGACGAAACCGATGCCGCCGAGCGCGAGTCGGAAGTGTTCGTGCGCACGCTGCTGTCGCAGTTCGAGCAGTACGTTCAGTTGGGCAAGAAAGTCCCTGCCGAAGTGCTGTCTTCGCTGAACAGCATCGAAGAGCCTGGGCGTCTGGTCGACACCATGGCCGCGCACATGGCCCTGAAGATCGAGCAGAAGCAGGAAATTCTCGAAATCGTCGACCTGACTACCCGTGTCGAACACGTGCTTGCGCTGTTGGACGCCGAAATCGACCTGCTGCAGGTCGAAAAGCGCATTCGCGGCCGGGTCAAGAAGCAGATGGAGCGCAGCCAGCGCGAGTACTACCTGAATGAGCAGATGAAGGCCATTCAGAAAGAGCTGGGCGATGGCGATGAAGGCCACAACGAAGTCGAAGAGCTGAAAAAGCGTATCGAAGCCGCTGGCCTGCCCAAAGATGCCCTGGCCAAGGCCCAGGCAGAGCTGAACAAGCTCAAGCAGATGTCGCCGATGTCGGCCGAGGCCACCGTGGTACGTTCGTACCTCGACTGGCTGGTGCAGGTGCCGTGGAAGGCGCAGAGCAAGGTGCGCCTGGACCTGACCAAGGCCGAGGAAATCCTCGACGCCGACCATTATGGTCTGGAAGAGGTCAAGGAACGTATCCTCGAGTACCTTGCCGTACAGAAACGCGTCAAGAAAATCCGCGGCCCGGTGCTGTGCCTGGTCGGCCCACCCGGCGTCGGCAAGACCTCGTTGGCCGAGTCGATCGCTGCCGCCACCAACCGCAAGTTCGTGCGTATGGCCCTGGGTGGTGTGCGTGACGAGGCCGAAATTCGCGGCCACCGCCGTACCTACATCGGCTCCATGCCGGGCCGTCTGATCCAGAAGATGACCAAGGTGGGGGTGCGCAACCCGCTGTTCCTGCTCGATGAAATCGACAAGATGGGCAGCGACATGCGCGGCGACCCGGCCTCGGCGCTGCTTGAAGTGCTCGACCCGGAGCAGAACCACAACTTCAACGACCACTACCTGGAGGTCGACTACGACCTTTCGGACGTGATGTTCCTGTGCACCTCGAACTCGATGAACATCCCGCCGGCGCTGCTCGACCGGATGGAAGTCATCCGCCTGCCGGGTTACACCGAGGACGAGAAGATCAACATCGCGGTCAAGTACCTGGTACCCAAGCAGGTCAAGGCCAATGGCTTGAAGAAGGAAGAGCTGGAAGTCGACGTCTCGGCGATCCGCGACATCATCCGCTACTACACCCGCGAAGCCGGTGTGCGGGGCCTCGAGCGGCAAATCGCCAAGGTCTGCCGCAAGGTGGTCAAGGAACATACCGGGCAGAAGCAGGTCAAGGTCAAGGTGGCCAGCGAGCAGCTGGAGCATCTGCTGGGCGTGCGCAAGTTCCGCTACGGCCTGGCCGAGCAGCAGGACCAGATCGGCCAGGTGACCGGCCTGGCCTGGACTCAGGTTGGCGGCGAACTGCTGACCATCGAGGCCGTGGTCATCCCCGGCAAAGGCCAACTGATCAAGACCGGCTCGCTGGGCGATGTCATGGTCGAGTCGATCACCGCCGCGCAGACCGTGGTTCGCAGCCGCGCCCGCAGCCTGGGGATTGCAGCCGACTTCCACGAGAAGCACGACGTGCACATCCACATGCCTGAAGGCGCCACGCCGAAGGACGGCCCAAGTGCCGGTATCGGCATGTGCACCGCGCTGGTGTCGGCGCTGACGCAGATTCCGGTACGTGCCGACGTGGCCATGACCGGCGAAATCACCCTGCGTGGCCAGGTGTTGGCCATTGGCGGGCTGAAGGAAAAACTGCTGGCGGCACACCGTGGCGGGATCAAGACGGTGATCATTCCAGAGGAAAATGTTCGCGATCTGAAGGAGATTCCGGAAAATATCAAACAGGATCTTCAGATCAAACCGGTCAAATGGATTGACGAAGTCCTGCAAATTGCGCTGCAATACGCCCCGGAGCCCTTGCCAGATGTGGCTCCTGAGATTGTCGCGAAAGATGAAAAGCGCGACGGCGATGCTAAGGAAAGAATCAGCACGCATTAGTAGTTTTTGGCTGGGGGGCTTTCCTTGACAGTTTTTTCGGGGCCTTGCTATAAAGCGGCACGCTATTGTCAACAGGCCACCCAGCGCACGTTTCATAAGCTTTTCATTACATACTTAGAAACAAACTCAATAGAGAAATAAGGGGACTTAGAGTGAACAAGTCGGAACTGATTGACGCTATCGCCGCATCTGCAGACATCCCGAAAGCTGTAGCCGGCCGTGCGCTGGATGCAGTCATCGAATCCGTCACCGGCGCCCTGAAGCAAGGTGACGATGTAGTACTGGTTGGCTTCGGTACCTTCTCGGTCAAGGATCGCGCCGAGCGTACCGGCCGCAACCCGCAAACCGGCAAGGCGATCAAGATCGAAGCCGCCAAGGTTCCAGGTTT
This sequence comes from Pseudomonas sp. LFS074, assembly GCF_047978165.1. NCBI lineage: Bacteria > Pseudomonadati > Pseudomonadota > Gammaproteobacteria > Pseudomonadales > Pseudomonadaceae > Pseudomonas > Pseudomonas sp. LFS074. The sequence goes on from NZ_JBFPFV010000001.1 coordinate 2,057,694, forward strand.
CAAGGCAGGCAAAGGCCTGAAAGACGCCGTCAACTAAGTCGTCTTTCAGCCGGACCCGGCCTGGCCTGGTCCGAGCACGGTGACGGCGGGGCGCAAACGTTCCCGCCTGACACGTTTGCTAAGAAAAGGCGCATCCTCGGATGCGCCTTTCTTTTATCAGGATTCTACCCACGCTCCGCGGTTGTCGACGCAGTGGTACAGCCGTTTCTGGGGGACGCATGCTGCAAAATATCAGGGACAATTCACAAGGTTGGATTGCCAAGACCATCATCGGCCTTATCGTCGTGTTGATGGCGTTGACCGGCTTCGAAGCCATTTTTCAGGCCGCCACCCATAGCCAGGACGCCGCCAAGGTGAACGGCCAGACCATCAGCCAGAACGAGCTGAGCCAGGCGGCCGACATGCAGCGCCGTCAGCTGATGCAACAGTTGGGCAAGGATTTCGACCCAGCGCTGCTGGATGACAAATTGCTGCGTGAAGAGGCCCTCAAGGGCTTGATCAGCCGCAAGCTGCTGCTGCAAGGCGCCGAAGATGCCAAGTTCGCCTTCTCCGAGGCCGCGCTTGATCAGGTGATCCTGCAGACGCCGGAGTTTCAGGTGGACGGCAAGTTCAGTGCCGACCGTTTCGACCAGGTCATCCGCCAGATGGGCTACGGTCGCATGCAGTTCCGCGAGATGCTCGCCGAGGAAATGCTCATCGGCCAGCTGCGCACCGGCCTGGCTGGCAGCAGCTTCGTGACCGATCAGCAGGTTGACGCCTTTGCTCGCCTCGAGAAGCAGACGCGCGACTTCGCCTCCCTGACCTTCAAGGCCGACCCGGCCGCGGTCAAGGTCAGCGAAGAAGAGGTGAAGGCGCACTACGACCAGCACGCCAAGGAGTTCATGTCGCCTGACCAAGTAGTGATCGACTACATCGAGCTGAAGAAGTCGGCGTTCTTCGACCAGGTCAAGGTCACCGACGAAGAACTCAAGGCCCAGTACGAGAAGGAAATCGCCAACCTCGCCGAGCAGCGCCATGCCGCGCACATCCTCATCGAGGTCAACGACAAGGTCACCGAAGCCCAGGCCAAGGCCCGCGCCGAAGAGATCGAGCAGCGCCTGGCCAAGGGTGAAGACTTCGCCGCGCTGGCCAAGGAGTTCTCCCAGGACCCAGGCTCGGCCAACAACGGCGGCGACCTCGGCTTTGCCGGCCCGGGTGTATACGACCCAGCCTTCGAAGACGCGCTCTACAAGCTGCAGGATGGCCAGGTATCGACGCCGGTGCGTACCGAGTTTGGCTACCACCTGATCAAGCTGCTGGGCGTGCAGGCGCCAGAAGTACCGAGCTTCGCCAGCCTGAAGGACAAGCTGACCCGCGACCTGAAGATTCCTTTGGTCGAGCAGCGTTATGTCGACGCCAGCAAGCAACTGCAGGATGCAGCCTACGAGGCTTCCGACCTGGCCCAGCCGGCCCAGGACCTGAACCTCAAGGTGCACACCTCTGCAGCGTTTGGCCGCGAAGGCGGTGAGGGCATCACGGCCAACCGTTCAGTGGTGCAGGCCGCGTTCTCCGAAGAAGTGCTGGATGAGGGTGCCAACAGCACCGCCATCGAACTCGACCCGGAAACCACTGTAGTGCTGCGTGTCAAGGAGCACCGCAAGCCAGAGCAATTGCCGCTGGAAGCTGTGGCCAAGAACATCAGCGAACACCTGGCCAAAGAGAAGGCGACTGCCGAGCTCAAGGCCAAGGCGGACAAGCTGATTGCCGGCCTGCGTGATGGTTCCATCGCAGCAGGTAGCGTGCATGAAGGGCAAGGCTGGAAAGCTTATGAAGCAGTTACCCGTGGTGAGGACGGCATTGACCCGGCCGAGCTGCAGGCGCTGTTCCGCCTGGGCAAGCCGCAAGCCAAGGACAAGCCGGTTTATGGCAGCGTAGTGCTGCGCGACGGTAGCCTGGTAGTACTGCAGCTCAAGGGCGTCAACGAAGGCGCAACTGCCACCGACGAAGAGAAGCAGCAGATCCGCCGCTACCTTGCGTCGCGTGCTGGCCAGCAGGACTTCGCGGCCTACCGCAAGCAGCTGGAAGCCAATGCGGATATCACCCGTTACTAAGGTGATCGCTGCATGAACAAACAGGCCGCCTCGTGCGGCCTGTTTCATTTCGGTTCACGTGAAGGCATGCACGGTCATCGTGTTAGCGCTTCACCCCTTCATAGTTATCCAGCGTATCCCGCGCAATCTCCCGCCCTAGAGCAATCAGCTCCGGCGCCTTGTAGAACTCGAAAAACCGGCAGACCCGTTTAGGCACGTTGATCAGCACGTCTGGCGGATAGCCGGCGATTTTGTACTGTGCCAACGAGGTCTGCATGACCTCGAAGCTCTGGTTGATCAGGTCCAGCAGCGAAGCAGGCCCCACGTTATCGATGATGAACGAACCGGTAGCCGACTTCGGTGCACCCTCGCGCTCCGGTGCCGCCGCCGGTTGCTGGCTTTCCGGGTCGGCGGCATCGTTCAGCCATGGGCTGGGTGGAGCCAGCCCTTCGGCGACGATCTCCTGCTCGATGCGTATCAGCTCCTCGGCCGGCTTGCGCCGAAACGGCAAGCGTGAACCCAGTGAACTCAACAAAGCATCAAAACGCATCTTGAATGCCGCCGGGCGTTCGATCACCGGCAACTGATAGTGCTTCTGGTTGGTGGCGTTGAGGTTGACCGCGATGATCAGGTCGCAATGGCTGGACACCACCGGGACGATTGGCAAGGGGTTGAGGATGCCTCCGTCGACCAGCATGCGGTTGCCTTGCATCACCGGTGTGAACAGGCTGGGGATGGCTGCCGAGGCGCGCATGGCCTGATGCAGGCAGCCCTCCTGGAACCAGATTTCCTGCTGGTTGGTGAGGTCGGTGGCCACTGCTGTGTAAGGAATACGCAGTTGCTCAATGTTGATTTCGCCGACGATCTTGCGGATCTGCCCAAACACCTTGTCGCCGCGAATGGCACCCAGTCGAAAGCTGACGTCTACAAGGCGCAATACATCCAGATAATCCAGGCTTTCGATCCAGTTGCGGTAGTCGTCCAATTTGCCGGCGGAGTAGATGCCGCCAATCACCGCGCCCATGGAGCAGCCGGCGATACAGGCGATGTCGTAGCCGCGGCGCTCGATTTCCTCGATGACGCCGATGTGTGCATACCCCCGGGCTCCGCCCGATCCCAGTACCAGCGCTACGCGTTTACTCATGAACATTCCCCGGCCATTGCCACCATGGTCCTACAATGCACCCATCGCTGCCTGTGCTTCAATGTAGATCGCGCTGAGCTACTGTATTAAAACCGGCCGGAGCCCGCTGGCCGGGCAGGGCACTTTTCAGCTGCCGGGGCGTCGAACAGCCACCGAATTTTCCATTGAGGTATTACTGATGAAAGCCTGGATCTGCCTTCCACTGATTGCCTTGGCCCTTGCCGGCTGTGCGGGCAAGACGGCCTACCGTGACAGCTGCGCGACCCAGCTGGATGCCGCCTGGAAGGAACTGGACCTGGCCAAGGCCGAAGGCTTTGCCGGTGCCGTGAGCTATTCCAAGGCTTTGTCGCTGCTCACCGGGGCCAAGACCCAGCAGCAGTTCGAAGGTTACGAAAGCTGTACCCGCAAAGCTGAAAAGGCGCGCTTCTACATTCGTGAATCGCGCGCCGGGCGTTGACCAAGGAGCGTCCAATGTCTGCCATGCTCGATCATGTCGTAGCTCAGATTCTGGCCGTGCAGGTGCGCCTGCTGGCCTGTCGCGAGCGCTTGGCTGCCAATACCGACAGCGAGGCCTTGCACGACCTGCGTATCACCTTGCGCCGGCTGCGCAGCCTGCTGCGGCCGCTGCGCGGCCTGCCTGGCGTGGAGCAACTGGAAGATGCCGCCAGCGCGCTGGGTACCCTGACCACGCCGCTGCGTGATCGCGAGGTGCTGGCGGCTGAGCTGATGGGGCGCGGCCAAACCGCGGCCGGCCAGCGGCGCCTTCAGGGGCGTGACAGAATCTTCGCCAGTGTCGCTGCTAGCCCACAGCTGGCAAGGGTGCTGGCGATTGTCGACGCGTTTCCACTGTTTTTGCGTGCGGCAGGCCGTGAGGGTTTGGTCAAGTCGCTGGGCAAGCGCATCGACAAACGCCTGGTCAAGCAATGGCGCAGGTTGAACGAAGCGCTGCAGGACCCGGCCCACGATCGTCATCGGCTGCGTTTGCTGATCAAGCGTGCGCGCTATGGCGATGAGGCATACCCGCAGCTCAACCATGCAGGCAAGAAACTGCAGCGTTTGCTGAAGCAGGCGCAGGGCGACCTTGGCAACTGGCACGACCGCCTGCAATGGCTGCTGCAAGTGCGCGATCATGCCGACCTGGCCCCCTGCAAGGCGGCTTGGGAGCATGAGCTGCACGAGGCTGAGCGCCAATCGGATGTGACCCTCGATGCCCTGCAACGGGCGCTGGCGCGGCGCCAGCCCGAAAAATGACCGAAATGCGGGCTGATCCCCCGAGGTTTGCTGGCTAGGATGGGCAGACCTTTTTCGCTGCAGGCAGGAGCCGGCCAATGAATTTCAACCAACTGCTCGACGCCGTGCGGGCCAACCCGAACTCCGTCAGTATCCCGCCCAGCTGGGCCCAGGGCCGCGCTGCCTTTGGCGGGCTGATGGCGGCAATGGTCTATGAAACCATGCGCCTGAAACTAAGCGACAGCCGCCCGGTACGCTCGCTGGCCATCAGCTTTGTGGCGCCAGCGGCGGCAGATGTGCCGATCCGCTTCGAGGTGGAGGTGCTGCGTGAAGGCAAGGCAGTCAGCACCTTGCTGGGCCGCGCCGTTCAGGATGGCCAGGTTGTGACGCTGGTACAGGGCAATTTCGGTGCAGGCCGGCCTTCGGTGGTCGAAGTGCCAGCATTACCGGCGATGGAAATACCGGCACTCGATGATGCAGCTCCCGAGTTACCGTACATCAAAGGCGTTACCCCGGAGTTCATGCGGCACGTGGCATTGCGCTGGGCAGTGGGCGGGTTGCCGTTTAGTGGCAATCAGTCGCGCAAGATGGGGGGCTGGGTACGGTTGCGGGATGTGGCTGAAGAACAGGTCAACGAAACGCACCTGCTGGCGTTGGTCGATGCCTGGCCACCGAGCCTGATGCCGTTTCTCAAGCAGCCCGCAGCGGGCAGCACGCTGACCTGGACCATCGAATTCATTCAGCCCACAGCGAAGCTATCGACCCTGGACTGGTGCCGGTATTGCGTAGAGACCGAGCATGCGCGGGATGGTTATGGGCATGCTGCTGCGGCGTTGTGGACCGCAGGGGGTGAATTGCTGGCCTTGAGCCGCCAGACCGTCACCGTGTTTGCCTAACCCGTAACCACAGCGATTGCGCGCATGATCGTCACGTCAATGGCGGTGCTTGTGCCGCTCCCGCCAGGCCTTCCACCAAGCCCCGCTGAGTACAAAGCGCGGGAAGGTGATGAACTGCTCGGTCAGTAAGCGTTGCATGGCATCCTGGCGGTTGGCGAATGGCTCGGGCTGTTCGGCTTCCAGGCGGTGGCCATGGCGCTGCAGGCCGAGGCCGGCGATCAAGGCAATGATACCCACCGCGATCTGGCCCAGGTCGAGACCGAAGAGGCCGGACAGCACCAGCAGAGCCCCCAGGATGAACAACGGCACGGCAATCAGGTGCAGCACCAGATTGGTCGGGTGGCGGTGGTTATGGTGGTAGCCGCGCCATTGCCAGGCGGGCAGGTTGGGCAGGCGTTTGCTCATGGGTAATTCCTCTCGGTCATGCCCAAAGCTTAGTGCGGCCCCCGAGCGGGGGCCAATCGAGGCTGGCTATGGTGGCTATAGCTTGAGCTGGCCAATGGCTTTGCTCAGTTCGCCTGCCAGGGTCGCCAGTTCGCTGCTGGTGGTCGCCGAGCTCACTGTCTGCTGCACAGTCTGCTCGGTGACATCGCGGATGCTCACCACCGCGCGGTTCATTTCCTCGGCCACCTGGCTTTGCTGCTCGGCCGCCACAGCAATCTGGGTATTGCTTTCGCGCATTTGCGCCACGGCACCGGTGATTTCGGCCAGCGCCTCACCGGCTTCCTGTGCCTGGCGCACGCAGTCGTCGGCCTTGTACGAGCTTTCCTGCATGAACTCCACTGCATCGCGGGTGCCCGACTGCAGGGCCGAAACCATGGTGGTGATCTCGTCTGTGGAGGATTGCACGCGTTTGGCCAGGTTGCGCACTTCATCGGCCACCACGGCAAAGCCGCGCCCCAAGTCACCGGCGCGCGCTGCTTCGATGGCGGCGTTGAGCGCCAGCAGGTTGGTCTGTTCGGCAATACTGTGGATCACACTGACCACGCCGTTGATTTTCTGACTGTCTTCAGCCAGCTGACGAATCATCTCGGCAGTTTGCTGCACGCCGCTGGAAAGCCCGGAAATCGAATCCTGCACCCGGCTGACCACCTCTTTGCCACTGCCGGCCAGGGTGTCGGCGGATTGTGACAAGTCGCGGGTGGCGCCGGCGTGCTGGGCAATGTGGTGCACCGTCGCCGACATTTCGTTGATGGCGGTGGCCGCTTGATCGGTCTCGCTCTGTTGGCCAAGCATGCCGTGGCGCACGTCGCTCATGCTGGCGGCCAGGCGTGCGGCACCTGAGTCCAACTGTGCAGCGGTATGGGCGACGGTGCTGACCACGCGGTGATAGGTTGCCTGCATGGCGTTGAAGGCCCCGGCCATCTGGCCGACCTCGTCGCCACAGGCTAGCGGTACCCGAGCCGCCAGGTCGCCGGTTTTTTCCACGTGCAGCATCACGTCCTTGAGGGTATTGAGCTGGCTGAGCAGGAAGCGGATCAGCAGTTGTGAGGCGCCGAGCATGGCCAGCATCAATATCAGCACGCACACCGCGTAATTGCTGAAGCGATCGAAGAATACCTGGCGCAGGCTGGGCGACTGGGCCAGCACGGCAACCTGCTGGTCGCCGTTGCGCAGTACCTGTGCGCCGCGCAGCGGGTTGTCACCGAGGATCCAGGCGCTGGGCAGTGCAACCCAGCCCTGGGCGTTGCGCAGGGCTTCAAGGGCCTCACCGGCGAGGGTTGGCGTTTGCCCGGCCGACCAGCTGATGACGTTGGCCGGGCGCGGCAGTGCTTGCCCGGCCGGCCAGGCAGCCAACAACTGGGCTTGCGCGGCCGCTTGCTCCTGCGCTGCCTCGGCGCGTGCGCGTTGCTCCAGGTGCACGGCATACAGCACCAGCAGCAAGGTGGTCACAAAGGCCACCGCGTTGACGGCCCAGAATTTGTACTTCAAGGAAACGTTGCTAAGCCAGGCACCCATGGGCAGGTCTTCTCTGAGTTGAGCGGAAACAATATTGGCAAGGTGCCATCATTGTGCCTGTATCACTCAGGTCCGTTGTTGATATGCGTCAAATTCAGATTTGGAAAAATGCCCGCGCCGTCGCTGTGGTATGCGCCGCGGTCTGCTCGGCCGACTCACCTCGATGCAGGGCCACTTCGCGCAAGACCTCCGGCAGAAACGCCGGCTCGTTACGGCCGTTTTTTGGCTTGGGCCGCAGGCTGCGCGGCAGCAGGTAGGGCGCGTCGCTTTCCAGCATCAGCCGGCCTTGCGCAATGTTGCCTACCAGAGGGTGCAGGTGGGTGCCGCGGCGTTCGTCGCAAATCCAGCCCGTAATGCCGATATGCAGGTCCATGTCCAGATAGGCGAACAGTGCTTCGCGCTCACCGGTAAAGCAGTGCACCACCGCGCCGGTCAAGTGGTCGCGGTAATCTTTGAGGATTGCCAGCAAGCGTTCGCTGGCATCACGCTCGTGCAGGAACACCGGCAGGCGCAGCTCCACAGCCAGGGCCAGCTGGGCTTCCAGGGCTTTTTCCTGCAGCGGGCGAGGGGAGAAGTCGCGGTTGAAATCCAGGCCGCATTCGCCCACGGCGCGCACGCGCGGTTCATTCAGCAACAGGCGCAGCTGGCGCTCGCTGTCGGCATCCCAGGCTTTGGCGTCATGAGGGTGCACGCCGGCCGTGGCGAACAGGTGCGCACTGCTCGGGTCCAGCTGCTGGCACAGCGCCAACGCCTGTTCGCTGACGGCCAGGCTGGTGCCTGTCAGCACCATTTGCGTAACCCCGGCCTCAAGTGCGCGCTCGACGATTGCTGCCTGTTGGTCGTGGAAACTGCTGTTGGTCAGGTTGACGCCGATATCGATCAGTTGCATGGTGCTATCTCGTGCCGCGGGGCGGCCAGCATAGCAAAAACCGCGTTTTTCTGAAAAAACCAAGAACTTCATGCTGTTGCCGTGGTCTTTTACCGTCATTTATCACTTGGCGGTGCAACCCATGGATGCCGCCCACCGACCACGGACACGTTTGCGCATGCTGCGATGCTGGCTTGTTTTCCTGCTGACGCTCGGGCTGGTCCTTGCCGGTCCGGCACAGGCGCGCGCGCCGGGGCCGCAGCAGAATATTCCGCCAGCCAAGGTGCGTGACCTGCAGCAGATTCGCACCAGCAAAGTGCTGCGAGTGCTGGTCAACCAGAGCCGCAACAGCTCGGGTGAGGTCAAGGGCGAGCCGGTCGGCATTGAGTATTATCGCCTGCGTGCCCTGGAGCATTACCTCAATGCTCGTACCGCCGACGACCAGCAGATCCAGCTAAAGCTCATCCCAAGGGCCAAGGAGCAGTTGCTGGGCGCCTTGGCCCGTGGCGAGGGTGACCTGGCTGCGCCTGGCGAACTGCTCGACCCCAGCACGGTGCGCGGCGTCAGCAGCAGTGCGCCGATACTCGACCAGGTGCCGTTGATGCTGGTCGGGCGTAAAGGCGAGCGAAGCTTCAGCAAGGTCGAGCAGTTGTCCGGGCGTACCGTGGCCTTGACCAGCGCCAGCGCCGCCGGGCCAATGATCCAGCAGGTCAACCAGCAACTGGCGCTGCGCAAGCGGCCGCCAATCAAGGTGGAGTGGGTCGATTCGACGCTGGCGGTGGAGGACGTGCTGGAGATGGTGCAGGCTGGCATCTACCACCTGACCGTAGTCGAGCAGCCAATTGCCCGCCGATGGGCGCGGGTTATGCCGCGCCTGCGCCTGGACAGCCGGGTGCACCTGGGGGCGCCGCAAGCCATGCGCTGGTATGTGGGGCGTGATGCGCCGCAATTGTTGGCGACGGTCGATCACTTCCTGCAAGGTTACCGCGCGCCTGACAACCAGGATGCCGCGTTCGAGCGCATCTACCGCCGTCAGTATCGGGTGCACAACCCGTTGGCCAGCAAGGACCGCCAGCGCCTGGCCTCGGTGCGGGCGGTGCTGCAGAAGCATGGTCAGGCGCAGCAGATCGACTGGCTCAACCTGGCTGCGCTGGCCTTCAAGGAGTCGACGCTCAACCCGGCTGCACGCGGCACCGGTGGTGCCCATGGCCTGATGCAGATCACCCCTTCGGCCGCCCAGCGCGTGGGGGTGAGCAACACCGCGACGGTGGATGGCAATGTCCAGGCCAGTGCTCGATACCTGGCGCTTATCCGGCGCAAGTTCTTCGCCAGTGCCAAGATCAACGAGCGTGAGCGCATGGCCTTTGTGCTGGCAGCCTACAATCTTGGCCCCGAGCGGGTCCAGGCCATGCGCGCCGAGGCTCGGCGGCGTGGGCTCAACGGTAACCAGTGGTTTTTCCAGACCGAACGCATCGCCATGGAGCAGGTGGGTATGGGGCCAGTCAATTTCGTCAACAGCGTCAACAAATACTACCTGGCGTTCAACCGCGAACGGGTCGCGCTGGAGCGCGTAGCGAAGCGTTGATGTATCGAATTTGTAGATTGTTATGTTGGGCTTTTTGCGATTTTCATATCAGTAGAATTGATTATGATGGCGCTCATCCCAACACAACTTCCTCGCTTCAAGGACGCTCCGACATGAACAACACTACCCTCAACGCCCTGTTCTCTACCCGTGCTGGCGCTGGCCTCAGCGTTATCCGCATCCTGGTCGGCATCATTTTCATGGCGCATGGTGCGCAAAAACTCTTCGGCCTGTTCGGTGGCTATGGCCTGGAAGGCACCGGCCAATGGATGGAAAGCATCGGCCTGGCCCCGGGTTACCTGATGGCCCTGCTGTCCGGTAGTGCCGAGTTCTTCGGCGGCCTGGCCCTGGTGGTTGGCCTGCTGGCTCGTCCAGCGGCGCTGGCGCTGACCGTGACCTTGGTGGTGGCGATCTTCTCGGTGCACATCGGCAATGGCCTGTTCATGTCCAACAACGGCTATGAGTTCGCCTTGGCGCTGCTGGCCGGTACCGTTGCCGTCATGATCGAAGGCGCAGGCCGCTTCTCGCTCGACCGCCTGATCGCCCGCTGATACTGCGCAAGCGGCAAGATACAAGCCTCAAGCCGAAAGTGATCGGTTTGAGGCTTGTATCTTGCCGCTTGTAGCTCTAGCATACCGCCTGCGCCGATTTAAACAGCTACTTGCGGGGCGCAGGAAAGCCCCACCTCCGGGCCATCCGAAATACCGCTAAAGCGCTGGTTCGGTGACGCCTCCCACCGCTGCCCAGCGGGATTCGCGAGGCGGAGAGAAGCTCCATGAGTTGCCCACGTACCAGTGTCTGTTTGAGCCCTTTGCCTGCCAACCAGGCGTCCCGCACACCGCGCATCCTGCTCGGCGGCCAGCATCAGCCCACCCTTTTGCGTCATCTCGAAGGCCTGTCACGGCGCAAGGGCCAGGCGCGTGCCTTTCTGATTCAGTTCGCCGATAGCGGCTGCTACCTCGCGCAGTATGGCACTGACCGTTTCGACCTGGCCGTGATCCAGGCGCCAGCGCTGGAGGAGGCTGCCGAAGTCATCGGCCACCTCACCCGCATCGCGCGCCAAGGCCTGATTACCCGCCGCTGAGGAGTGCGCTGTTGAGCACCAACATCATCACCACGGAAGGCCATGAGGCGCTGAAGAAGGAGCTGGACCACCTGTGGCGGGTGTATCGGCCGGAAATCACCCAGAAAGTCGCCTGGGCGGCGTCGCTGGGAGACCGTAGCGAGAACGCCGACTATCAGTACAACAAGAAGCTACTGCGCGAAATCGACCGCCGAGTGCGTTACCTGCGCAAGCGCCTTGAAGATGTGAAGGTGGTGGCGTACTCGCCGCAGCAGGAGGGCAAAGTGTTTTTCGGTGCCTGGGTCGAAATCGAGAACGATGAGGGCGAGACCATGAAGTTTCGCATTGTCGGCTATGACGAGATCTACGGGCGCAACGATTACATTTCGATCGACTCGCCCATGGCCCGCGCCTTGTTGAAGAAGGAGGAGGGCGATGAGGTGGTGGTGCATACACCTACTGGTGAAGCGACCTGGTATGTGAACAGCATCAGCTACGGGTGATGAGTTGACGTTACCTGTGCCCGCCTCTTCGCGGGCACAGGCAGCCATCAAGTGTCGCGTAGAACCGCCAGCGGGCTAGCATTCAAGGCCCGTCGCGTCCCCAGTACCCCCGCCCCCCCCACCAGCAACGCCCCCGCAAGCGGCAACACCAGCAACCACGGATGTGGGCTCCATTGCAGGTCAAAGGCGTAGCGGTACAGCACCAGGGTAATCAGTTCGCAGCCCACTGCAGCCAACAGCCCGCTGGCCGCTCCCAGCAAACCGAATTCGATACGCCGAGCCTTGACCAGCAACGGCCGCGCCGCCCCCAGGGCGCGCAGCAAGGCGCCCTGGCGAATGCGTTCGTCCAGTGTGGCCTGCAAGCCTGCGAACAGCACCGCCAGCCCGGCCGCCAGTACGAACAGCAGCACATACTCCACCGCCAGGGTCACCTGGGCGAGGATGCTGCGCAGCTGGTCGAGCAAGGCATCCACCTGCAGGATGGTCACTGCCGGAAACGCCCGTGACAGCGCCACCACATCCAGATCATGCCCCGTTGCCAGGTAGAAGCTGGTCAGGTAGGTGGTCGGCAGCCCTTGTAGCGTGCCGGGCTGGAAGATCATGTAGAAATTCGGCTGGAAGCTGTCCCAGTGCACGCTACGCAGGCTGCTGACGCGGGCCTGGCGCTGCTGGCCGCCGATGTCGAAGGTCAGCAGGTCGCCCATGTGCAGTTTCAGGCTGCTGGCCAGTTCCGCTTCCACCGATACCCCGGGGATTTCGTTGTCGGCTGGCAAGGCTTGCCACCAGCTGCCGGCGGTCAGCGCGTTGCCTTCGGGCAATTCGGCGGCCCAGGTCAGGCTGAGGTCGCGCTGTACGGCGCGCTCGCCTGCCGAGTCCTTGCTGACGATCTGCTGTACCGGCTGCTCGTTGATCTGCACCAGGCGCCCGGGCGTCACCGGGTACAGCGGCGCTGAAGTGGCGTTGACCTGGTGCAGGCGTTGAGCGAACGGTTCGCGGTCATCCGGCAGGATGTTCAGGGCGAAATGGTTCGGCGCATCCTTGGGCAACTGCGCTTGCCAGGTGTCGAGCAGTTCTGCGCGCAGCAGGGCGACCAGGGCCATGGCCAGCAAAATCAAGCCGAAGGCCAGGGCCTGGCCGGCGGCAGCCATGGGGTGGCGTAACAGCTGGCCGAGCCCCAGGCGCCAGGTGAGTGGCGCGCCGGCCAGCAGCTGGCGCAGGCTGCGCAATCCGAGTAACAGCAGGCCACCGAGCAATAGTGCAGCGACCAGGCCGCCGCCGAGCAGGGCGAAAGTGAGCAGCAAGTCGAGGCTCAGGCGCCACATGATCAGGCCCAGGGCAAACAGAGCGGCGCCGTACACCAACCAGCTGCTGGGTGGTATCGGTAACAGATCACGGCGCAGTACCCGCAGTGGCGGAACTTGGCCCAGGGCGGCAATTGGCGGCAGGGCGAAGCCGGCCAGTGCAACCAGCCCGGTACCGATACCGGCCAGCGCCGGGATGATGCCACCGGCCGGTACCACGCTTGGCAGCAGGCCGTGCAGCAAGCGGAACAGGCCCAACTGAGCCAGCCAGCCGAGCAGGGCGCCGGCAAAGGCGGCGACGAGGCCGAGCATGGCCAACTGCAGGCAATACAAGCCCAGAGCCTGGCGGCGTGAGAGCCCCAGGCAGCGCAGCAGGGCGCTGGCGTCCAGGCGGCGTGCGGCGTAGCGGCTGGCCGAGAGGGCCACAGCCACGCCGGCCAGCAGCACGGCCACCAGGCTGGCCATGTTCAGGTAGCGTTCGGCCTTGCCCAGCGCGCCGCCGATCTGTTGGTTGCCATCGCGGGTGTCGCGCAGGCGCTGGTTGGCGGCCAGGTCTTTTTCCACGGCTTGGCGGTACCGGGCCAGTGCCTCGGCATCACCGCGCCACAGGTCGCGGTAGGTGACCCGGCTGCCCGGCTGGATCACGCCGGTTGCCCCCAGGTCGGCCAGGTTCATCATCACGCGCGGGGTAAGGCTGTAGAAGTTGTTGGCGCGGTCTGGCTCGTAGGTCAGCACGCGGCTCATGCGCAGGGTTTTCATGCCTACGTCGATGCTGTCACCAATCGCCAGCCCCAGTGCCGCCAGCAGGCGTGGTTCGACCCACGCCTCGCCAGGAGCAGGGCCGCCGCCAGGCGTTTCCTCGGCGTAAGGTGCCGGCGCGCTGCGTACTTGCCCGCGCAATGGGTAGGTGCCGTCGGCGGCCTTGACGCTGGACAGTTGGATGCCGTTATCGCCGCCCACCACACTGGTGAACTCGACCACCTGCGCGTGGCGCAAGCCAAGTGCCGTGCCGGTATCGATCTGTTGCTCGCGGGCGGGGGCACTGCCCTGCAGCACCAGGTCGGCACCCAGGAATTCGCTGGCGCGCAGTTGCATGGCACCGTTAAGGCGGGCGCCGAAATAGCCGATGGCGGTGCTGGCTGCCACCGCCACCAGCAGGGCAAAGAACAGCACGCGTACTTCGCTGGCGCGAATGTCGCGCAGCAACTGGCGCAGGGCCAGGCCGCACAGGCGGGATAACGGCATGTGGTTCATCAGGCTTCCACCGAGGTCACCAGGCGCCCCGCGTCCAGGCGGATCTGGCGGCGGCAGCGCCGGGCCAGGCGTTCGTCATGGGTGACCAGCACCAGGGTGGTGCCGCGCTCCTTGTTCAATTCAAACAGCAAGTCGCTGATGCGCTCACCCGTGTGGCTGTCGAGGTTGCCGGTGGGTTCGTCGGCAAACAACACCGCAGGCTGTGCGGCGAAGGCGCGGGCGATGGCCACCCGCTGCTGCTCGCCGCCCGACAGTTGGCGTGGGGTGTGGCTCAGGCGCTTGCCGAGGCCGACCCGTTCCAGCAGGGTGCGCGCCTGTTCGCGTGCATCGCGGCGGCCGTCCAGCTCCAGTGGCAGCATGACGTTTTCCAGCGCATTGAGGCTGTCGAGCAGTTGGAACGACTGGAACACGAAGCCCACATGTTCGGCGCGCACACGGGCGCGCTGGTCTTCATCCAGTGGCCCCAGGTCATGGCCGGCGAGAATGACCTTGCCAGCGCTGGGCTGGTCGAGGCCCGCGAGCAGGCCGAGCAGGGTCGACTTGCCAGAGCCCGAGGCGCCGACGATGGCCAAGCTGTCACCCTGGGTGAGATCAAGGGAAAGTGCGTGGAGGATGGTCAGGTCGCCTTCCGCGCTGGGGACCACTTTGCTAAGGTTCTGCGCAACGAGAATGCTGGGGCTCATGGAGAATCCGATGCGAGTGTGGTGGTTGAGTGCCGGTCTGGCCCTGTATTGCCTGGCCCAGAGCGCGGCGGCGGGAACGCTGCTGATTGTTGGCGATAGTATCAGCGCCGGTTTTGGCCTGGATACCCGCCAGGGTTGGGTGTCTCTCTTGCAGACCCGCCTCAAGGACGAAGGTTTCGATGACAAAGTGGTCAATGCATCGATCAGCGGCGACACCAGCGCAGGCGGCCAGGCACGGCTGCCGGCGCTGCTTGCAGCCCATAAACCCAGCCTGGTGGTGTTGGAGCTGGGCGGTAACGATGGCCTGCGCGGGCAGCCGCCCGCGCAATTGCAACAAAATCTTGCGTCGATGATCGAGCGTTCGCGCCAGGCTGGTGCCAAGGTACTTTTGTTGGGCATGCGCCTACCGCCCAATTATGGTGTGCGCTACACCACCGCATTTGCCAACGTGTATGAACAGCTGGCAGCGGACAAGCAGGTGCCCTTGGTGCCGTTTTTCCTTGAAGGGGTAGGGGGCGTGCCTGAGCTGATGCAGGCCGACGGCATCCATCCGGCGCAGGGTGCCCAGCAGCGCCTGCTGGAAAATGCCTGGCCAGCGATAAAACCCTTGCTGTGAAGCTTTAAACGAGGGCGCCTTTCGGCTAATGTTGCGCCCCCCGTTTCGAGTGCCCCCAATGCCGCGCCCTGCCTGGTCCCTGTTTGCCTACCAACTGATCGAGCCTGACGAGCAGCTCGACTTGTTCGCCTGCCAGGAAATCCGTGTTCACCTCGTGGCCCGCCAGCTTGAGCTGGGTGTGCCAGTCGACCGTACCTTGTGCGGTGGTCTGCTACCTGCGCAGCCGCGCTGGTCGGGGGTGCCGCGCTCGATCTACCGCGATGGCCGCCTGTGTGACCTATGCCGTGCCATCCTCGATGCCCAGCGACGCGGCATGCGCCCGGTGTGGCCTGAGCTGCATGGCAGCTGAACGGCAAGCACCTTTCATCATCTGAAACGCTTGCATGACGCCAATGCCTCCCGCTTGCACTGGCGCGGGTGTACAATCGATCCTCTTGACCCACCTTTCGAAGGATTTACCGGATGTTGCCGCGCTTTCCTGCCGTCACCCGTAGCCTGTCCCTGGCCGCCCTGCTGGTAGCGGGCCCCGCTGCTGCGCTGGAGCTGCCACTGCCACCGCCCGGTGAAGACATCGTCGGCCAGGTGCATGTGATCAAGGCAAAGTACGAGGACACGTTCGCCGATATCGGCACCGCCAACGACCTCGGCTACCTGGAAATGATTGCCGCCAACCCGGGCGTTGACCCCTGGCTGCCGGGCGCCGGCACCGAAATCATCCTGCCGACCCGTTACGTCTTGCCGCCGGGCCCGCGTGAAGGCATCGTCATCAACCTGGCCGAGTACCGCCTGTATTACTTCCCGAAAGGGCAGAACGTGGTACATACCTTCCCGCTGGGTATTGGCCGGGAGGGTTGGGGCTCGCCGATCGCCAACACCAAGATCACTGCCAAGACGCCAAACCCGACCTGGACGCCGCCTGCCTCGATTCGCAAAGAGCACGCAGCGGACGGTGACATCCTGCCCGCCGTGGTGCCGGCTGGCCCGGACAACCCGCTGGGGCCGTTCAAGTTCACCTTGGGTGTGCCGGGCTACCTGATCCACGGTTCGAACAAGAAGTTCGGCATTGGTATGCGTACCAGCCACGGTTGCTTCCGCATGCTCAACAACAACGTGCTGGAACTGTCGAAGATGGTGCCGGTGGGTACTCCGGTACGCATCATCAACGAGCCGTACAAGTTTGGTATCAGTGGCGGCAAGGTCTATCTTGAGGCACACACGCCGCTGGATGACCAGGGTAACCCGTCAGTGGTGGACAAACACACCGCCGTTATCAATGCCTTGCTCAAGCGCGAAGACCTGGCCAATAACCTGCGCATGAACTGGGACATGGTGCGAGACGTGGTGGCTGCAGAAGATGGCATGCCGGTAGAAATTGCCGTGCCCGTGGAAAACCAGGGTGGCACACCAATGGTTACGAGCATTCCGCCCGAACTGCAGTAAGGTAATCGCGACACACCCGGGCCTGCCTTAGTGCAGGCCTTTTCGTACCCGCCTGACGTGTTTGCCCGTTTCACAGGCAATAAAAAAGCCGACCCACAAGTGGGTCGGCTTCTTAACAATCCGTGAGGATTATTACTTGCGGCTGGCTTTGTCCAGCATACGCAGAGCGCGCTCGTTGGCTTCGTCAGCGGTCTGCTGAGCCTTCTGAGCGGCTGCCAGTGCGTCGTCAGCCTTACGGTAGGCTTCGTCAGCACGAGCTTGAGCGCGAGCTGCTGCGTCTTCAGTCGCAGTCAGACGAGCTTCGGTTTCTTTGGATACGCTGCTGCAACCGGTAGCCAGAACTGCGGCCAGAGCCAGAGCAGAGAATTTCAGAACGTTGTTCATCGTGTTCCCCTTCAAGGACTTTCTATTAAATAGCCATCTCTCAGGAAAGAGAAACTGGCCGGCGTACATAGTACCCATTACTTGTAGTAAGTAAACTGACAGAGCGCAAGAACTGCAAAAAAAATGTTGCTTGACCCTGCGCCGACAAGATTTGCGACGTCTCTGTGAAAAAAACGTGCAGGGTTCGCAAGCGATTGTAGTACAGGAACTTTTTTGTTGAACTAAGGGTGACTTTAACTGTCCCTCAGCGTCTTAAGCCCTAGAACATCCGGCGGCTGTTGGGTGGGATGGGGAAAGTCGCCCTGATGCCATTTTGGCCATTTTTAACCGCCGCCACCTTGAGCAATCACGCTCGCGGCGCCTACTATCTTGTGAGTGCCAGAGGATCCGAACGATTACAATCGTCCAGTGGTCGAAGGGGCAACAGGTGGCGTAGAGATTCTGTGCCGGATAAACAACCATCGGTTAAGGTATGGGTCTGCCGAGAAGACCTGCAAGGAGTAGTGATGAGCGAAGCGCTGACCATCCACCATGACCAGGCGGGTCATCAGTTCGAGACCAACGTGGACGGTCATCGTGCCTATCTGACGTACATGGATTTGGGCAAGCAGACGCTGGACATCTATCGCACCTTCGTGCCCAACGCCCTGCGCGGCCGCGGGATCGCTGCCGCTTTGACCGAACGAGCCCTGGAGTACGCCGAGCAGATGGGCTACACGGTGATTCCGTCCTGCTCGTATGTAGAGCGCTACATGGAGCGCCAGCAGCGGCATTCGAGCAAAGCCTGAGCAGGCACCAGACACCAAAACGCCGGGCATTGCCCGGCGTTTTTCGTTGTTGCAATGCTTAGCCGCGCTTGCGCTGCGGCAGCACATCTTTCAGCTTGGTACGCATGCTGCGCAGGGTCTTCTCGGTAGCCGACCAGTCGATGCAGGCGTCGGTGATCGACACACCATACTGCAGCTCGTCCAGGTTTTTCGGTATCGACTGGCAGCCCCAGTTCAGGTGGCTTTCGACCATCAGGCCGATGATCGACTGGTTGCCTTCGAGGATCTGGTTGGCAACGTTTTCCATGACCAGCGGTTGCAGGGCCGGGTCCTTGTTGGAATTGGCATGGCTGCAGTCGACCATGATGTTGGCCTTGATCTTGGCCTTGGCCAGGTCCTGTTCGCACAGGGCAACGCTGACCGAGTCGTAGTTCGGCTTGCCGTTGCCGCCGCGCAGTACCACATGGCCGTAAGGGTTACCCTTGGTGGTAACGATCGATACACCGCCTTCCTGGTTGATACCCAGGAAGCGGTGCGGCTTGGACACCGACTGCAAAGCGTTGATGGCAACGGTCAGGCCGCCGTCGGTGCCGTTCTTGAAGCCGACCGCCGAGGACAAGCCCGAGGCCATCTCGCGGTGGGTTTGCGACTCGGTGGTGCGGGCACCAATGGCCGACCAGCTGATAAGGTCTTGCAGGTACTGCGGGGAAATCGGGTCGAGCGCCTCGGTGGCAGTCGGCAGGCCCATTTCAGCCAGGTCCAGCAGCAGCTGGCGGCCGATGTGCAGGCCGTCCTGGATCTTGAACGAGTCATCCAGGTATGGGTCGTTGATCAGGCCTTTCCAGCCGACGGTGGTGCGTGGCTTTTCGAAGTACACGCGCATGACCAGGTACAGCGTATCGGACACTTCTTCGGCCAGCACTTTCAGGCGCTCGGCATACTCGTGGGCGGCCTTGATGTCGTGGATCGAGCAAGGGCCGACCACGACGAACAGGCGATGGTCCTTGCCGTCGAGAATATTGCGCACCACTTCACGGCCGGCAGTCACGGTCTGCAGGGCCTTGGCGCTGAGGGGGATTTCCTTCTTGAGCTGATCAGGGGTGATCAGGGTCTCGTTGGAGGCAACGTTCAAGTCATCGATCGGTAAATCAGCCATCGTGTTACTCGTCAGGTCACGGGTGCCGGCCGCCAACAATCCCCGTGCGGCCCAGCAGCAAGAATAATCGCAGCGGGGAGCCGAACCTTAGCGCGTTACAGGTGGCGCGACAATGGGCTAAGCCCAGTCATTGTGGGGTTTTTCCCTGTTCGAGGGGGTTGCGCGCGAATGGGCTGCCCAGCGCGGCTCAACCTGTGTAAAAAGAGGGCTGACCCTATAGCTGGAGATTGGCATGCATTCGAACACCCCGCGCATCGGCATCATCGGCAGTGGCGCCATTGGCGGCTTTTATGGGTTGATGCTGGCCCGGGCCGGTTTCGATGTGCATTTTCTGCTGCGCAGCGAGTATCAGGCCGTTCGCGAGCAGGGGCTTAGCCTGGACAGTGCCGTGCATGGCACGCTGCAAATGAAGGTGCAGGCTTACGTCAATGCCGCCGACATGCCGCCGTGTGACTGGCTGCTGATCGGTGCCAAGGCCACCAGCAACGCGCAGCTTGCGCCGTTGATCGTCCAGGCCGCTGCGCCCGGCGCCAAGGTGGTGCTGTTGCAGAATGGCCTGGGTGTGGAGGAGCAGTTGCGCTCGGCCTTGCGCAGCGACATGCATCTGCTTGGCGGCCTGTGCTTCATCTGTGTCAATCGCCAGGCACCGGGTGTAATCCGTCACCAGGCTCTAGGTGCGGTCAATCTGGGGTACCACAGCGGGCCGGCCATTGATGGTGGCGCCGCGCTGGTCGCGGAAGGCGCCGGGTTGTTCCAGGCCGCGGGCATCGATTCGCAGGCCATGCCGAACCTGGCCCTGGCTCGCTGGCAGAAGTTGGTGTGGAACGTGCCTTACAACGGCCTGTCGGTGCTGCTGGGGGCGAGCACCACGCCGCTGATGGCCGAGCGCCATAGTCGCGAGCTGATCCAGGCCTTGATGGCCGAGGTGGTGCAGGGGGCGGAAGCCTGTGGCCATGTGTTACCGGAGGGCTACGCCGAGCACTTGTTCCAGGTGACCGAGCGCATGCCCGACTACTGGCCGAGCATGTACCACGACCATGCCCACCAGCGCCCCCTTGAACTGCAGGCTATCTATGCCGAGCCGCTGGCACGCGCTCGGGCGGCGGGGTGCAGCCTGCCACGCATGGAGATGCTGTATCAGGCGCTGAGTTTCATCGACAGCAGTGATCGGCCCCACTGAAGGCGGCTTCGGCCTTGGCGGCACTCGCTGTGGGTCGCTCCAGCCCACGCCAGCAGCGCGCCGGACGGCAAAGCGTGCATCCGGCGCGCTGCTAAGCTGAAGCTTGCTCTGCCGCTGCGGCAGTCGAGGAGGTCGAATGATCCGCTCCATGCTGTACGCCACCGACCTCGGTGTCTACGCCCCTTTCGTGATGCAGCACGCGCTGGCGTTGGCGCGCACGTTCAACGCCGAATTGTATGTGATACACGCGGTAGAGCCGATGGGCCAGTTCGCCGAATCCCTCCTGCAAAGCTACCTCGATGAGCAGACGCTCGACCAGTTGCATAGCCAAGGCGTGAACACGGTGATGGCGAATATAGAGCAGCGGGTGCTGGAAAGCTTTCGCGACGAGCTAGGTGAAGAAGCCGATCTGGCGGTGATCAGAGCCGTGCGGGTACGGCAGGGCGACCCGGCCCAAGTGATTCTCGACCAGGCGCAGCGGCTAAGCGTCGACCTATTGATATTCGGTAGCCACAGCGCCGGTGCCGGGGTGGACGTACCGCTGGGGCGCACGGCGGTGCGGCTGCTGCAATTGTCGCCGGTGCCGGTGTACATGGTGCCTTTGGCGCAGCACCTGGGGCGTAGGAAAACATGAAGATGGCTGTAGGCCATTTCCGGCTGGCGCGTAACAAAATAGTTCTAGATTTATTTCCAGAACCACTAATATAGTTATATATCGTCGCTGCCTGCTGCCGCGGACTCATCGCTGAACCGAGGGGAACCTATGAAGCTTCAACAACTGCGCTACATCTGGGAAGTGGCGCACCATGACCTCAACGTCTCCGCGACGGCGCAGAGCCTGTATACCTCCCAGCCAGGTATCAGCAAGCAGATCCGCCTGCTCGAAGACGAACTGGGTGTTGAAGTCTTTGCCCGCAGTGGCAAGCATCTGACCCGCGTTACTCCGGCCGGTGAGCGCATCATCAATACCGCAGGCGAAATCCTGCGCAAGGTCGAGAGCATCAAGCAGATCGCCCAGGAGTTCTCCAACGAGAAGAAGGGCACGCTGTCCATTGCCACTACCCATACCCAGGCGCGTTATGCACTGCCGCCGGTAATCAGCAGTTTCATCAAGCAATACCCGGAAGTGTCCCTGCACATGCATCAGGGCTCACCCATGCAGATTGCCGAGATGGCTGCGGACGGTACGGTCGACTTCGCTATCGCTACCGAGGCGCTGGAGCTGTTCGGCGACCTGATCATGATGCCGTGCTACAAGTGGAACCGTTGCGTGGTGGTGCCGCAAGGTCACCCACTGGCCAAGCTGCCGAAGCTGACCCTGGAAGCCGTTGCCGAATACCCGATCGTTACCTACGTGTTCGGTTTCACCGGGCGTTCGAAGCTGGACGAAGCCTTCAACCACCGAGGCCTCACGCCGAAAGTTGTATTCACCGCGGCTGACGCCGACGTGATCAAGACCTATGTACGCTTGGGGTTGGGCGTGGGCATCGTTGCTGGCATGGCCGTGGATGCCAAGCTCGACAGTGACCTGGTGGCCCTGGACGCCAGCGAGCTGTTCGAAGCCAGCATTACCAAGATCGGCTTCCGCCGTGGCACCTTCCTGCGTGGCTTCATGTGCGACTTCATCGAGAAGTTCGCCCCGCACCTGACCCGCGAAGTGATGGCCAAGGCGATTCAGTGCCATAACAAGCAGGAGCTGGAAGAGCTTTTCGAAGGCGTCGAACTGCCAGTGCACTGATTCAAGAATGCTGGGGCTGCATAGCAGCCCCGGCTATTTCAAGCCTTGCTGATCAGGTTGCCCGCGTGCAACCCGCATTCCTTCTGCGTCGACTCTTCCCACCACCAACGCCCTTCACGCTCATGCTGGTTTGGCAGCACCGGCCGGGTGCACGGCTCGCAACCAATGCTGATGAAGCCGCGCTCATGCAGGCTGTTGTACGGCAGTTCAAGCATGCGGATATAGCCCCACACCTCTTCACTGCTCATCTGCGCCAGCGGGTTGAACTTGTACAGCGTACGTTCAGGGGTGGAGAAGGCACTGTCGATTTCCAGTGCCGCCACCTGGCTGCGGGTGCCCGGGCTCTGGTCGCGGCGCTGGCCGGTAGCCCAAGCGCTGACGGTGGCCAACTTGCGGCGCAACGGCTCGATCTTGCGAATGCCGCAGCACTCCCCATGGCCATCCTTGTAGAAGCTGAACAGGCCCTTTTCCTTGACGAACGGGTCGAGCTTGGCCCGATCAGGGCTGAGGATTTCGATCGGCAGGTTGTACTGCTCGCGTACCTGGTCGATGAACCGGTAGGTCTCCGGGTGCAGGCGACCGGTGTCGAGGCTGAACACCTTGACTTGCTTGTTCAGCTTCCAGGCCATGTCGACCAGCACCACGTCCTCGGCGCCGCTGAAGGAGATCCACAGGTCATCACCAAAATGCTCGAACGCGAGCTTGAGAATGTCCTGTGGGGACTTGTTGGCGTAGGTCGCGGCCAGGGCGGCGACGTCGAAGGGTTGGCTCATCAGGCGGTTTCCATCTTGGCTGTGGCGCTGTGCGCTCGTAATGAGGTGATGGTAACAAAAAAACGCGGGCTAGACGGACTCACAAGCCCTGCAAGGTTTGCATCAGCACCCGCACTTTGGCGATCGACTCTTCATATTCGGCCTGCCACTCGGAGTCGGCTACCACCGCGCCGCCGCCCCAGCAACTGACCTGGCCGTCCTTGACCAGCAGGCTGCGAATGGCAATGGAGCTGTCCATCTCGCCGCGCACATCCACATACAGCATAGAGCCGCAGTACAGCGCACGGCGCGATGGCTCCAGCTCGTCGATGATCTGCATGGCGCGGATTTTCGGTGCACCGGTGATCGAGCCGCCGGGGAAGCTGTCGCCGATCAGGTCCAGCGCGTCCTTGTCGCTGGCCAGCTGGCCGGTGATGCTGCTGACCAGGTGGTGGACGTTGGGGTAGCTCTCCAGGCTGAACAGCTCCGGTACCTGCACTGAACCGATTTTGCAGGTGCGCCCCAAATCGTTGCGCAGCAGGTCGACGATCATCAGGTTTTCCGAGCGGTCCTTGGGGCTGTGCAGCAACTCTTCGGCATTGCGCGTGTCTTCGGTCGGGTCGCTGGCGCGTGGGCGGGTGCCCTTGATGGGTCGGGTTTCCACCTGGCCCTGGTTGACGCGAATGAAGCGTTCAGGCGAAAAGCTCAGTAAGGCGCTGCCGTCGGCCAGTTGCTGGTAGCCGGAGAACGGCGTTGGGCAGGCCTGGCGCAGGGCCTGGTAGGCGCGCCACGGGTCGCCCTGGCAGGGCGCGCGGAAGCGTTGGGTGAGGTTGATCTGGTAGCAGTCACCGGCCTGGATGTAGCGTTGTACCTGGTCAAAGGCTGCTTTGTACTGCTCGGGCTGCAGGTCGCCGGCCATCGGCGCGAGCAGCTGGAACTCGCCGGCTTCGGCGTTGATTTCGCCTTGGAACAGGCTGATCAGGCGTTGGCGTTCGTCAGCTGCCAGGTTTGGGTGAAACACCAGTTGGCTGGTGCCGAGCAGATGGTCGCTGACCAATGCCCAAGCGTACAGGCCCAGTTGGGCGTCTGGCAGGCCGAGGTCGTCCACGGCATGGCTTGGCAGGTGTTCCAGGCGGCGTCCGAAGTCATAGCTCAGGTAGCCGATCAGGCCGCCGGCGAAGGGCAGTTCTACACCGTCGGGCAAGTCGGCGTAACCCAGTTGAGCCAGGCCGACACGCAGGCGCTGAAGGAAGGCGCGGCCTTCTTCGTGCGGGTGCGCTCGCAACTGTTGCAGCGGCCAGGCGCTGAGCAGGTCGAAGCGGCCGCGTTCGGCGCCAGGGCGGGCGCTGTCGAGCAGAATTGCGCCGGGGGCCTGGCGCAGGCGGGCGAAATAGGCGGCAGGGTCGGGCTGGTAGGGCAGGGGGTAAAGCGTACAGGTCGGCATCAGTGTGGACGGCGATGTAAAAGCGAGGAGGGCGATTGTAGACCTGTGTAGGAAAAGCGCCTAGCACTGGGCGCGACATTCAACATTGTGTTTGGCCCATTCGCAGCACAAGGCTGATCCTGCATTAGGGGCTGCAATGCAGCCCCCCCGGTATCTCAGCGGTTGGGTACGTGCCCAAACAGCCCTTGCGCGACCCGTACCCGCTGCTCGGCATCCTCGGTCACGCCGTCCTTGGCCAGCGCTTCGATATGCGCCTCGATGGCATGGGTACGCTGGGTCAAACCGCAGTCGTTGGCAATCTGGATGTTCAGCCCCGGGCGGGCATTGAGCTCCAGAATCAACGGCCCCTTTTCCTGGTCCAGCACCATGTCCACGCCAATGTAGCCCAAGCCGCACAGCTCGTAACAGCCGGCGGCCAGCTTCATGAAACCGTCCCAGTTCGGCAGCTGCACGCCGTCCACCGCATTGGTGGTGTCCGGGTGTTTGCTGATGATGTTGTTCAGCCAGGTGCCACGCAGGGTCACGCCGGTGGCCAGGTCCACACCCACACCAATGGCGCCCTGGTGCAGGTTGGCCTTGCCACCGGACTGGCGGGTTGGCAGGCGCAGCATGGCCATTACCGGGTAGCCCATCAGCACGATGATGCGGATATCCGGCACGCCTTCGTAGCTGATGCTCTTGAAGATCTGGTCCGGGGTCACCCGGTACTCGATCAGCGCGCGGTCGCGGTGCCCGC
Organism: Pseudomonas sp. LFS074; assembly: GCF_047978165.1. NCBI lineage: Bacteria > Pseudomonadati > Pseudomonadota > Gammaproteobacteria > Pseudomonadales > Pseudomonadaceae > Pseudomonas > Pseudomonas sp. LFS074. The sequence goes on from NZ_JBFPFV010000001.1 coordinate 2,082,462, forward strand.
CGAGCGAGTACAGGCCAGTGAGGATGCTGGAAATCTGGTGCTCGATTTCCTCATGGCTGATGATCTTGCCCGACACCGTGCGGTAGCGGTCTTCGAAGCGGTCGGCGATCACCAGGATGCCGTCACCGCCGGCGCCCTGTGCCGGCTTGATGACGAAATCGTTGCGTCCGCCAATGATCTGGTCGAGCTTCTCGATCTCTTTTTCGGTCTCGATGATGCCGTACATTTCCGGCACATGGATGCCGGCCGCCAGGGCACGCTCCTTGGTGATGATCTTGTCGTCGACGATCGGGTACAGATGGCGCTTGTTGTACTTCAACACGTAGTCCGCGTTGCGCCGGTTGATACCCATGATGCCCCGGGCCTCCAGGGCTTTCCACGTCTTGATCAGGCCAAACATCAGGCGTCAGCCTTCTTCAGAAAAGCCTTGAAACGCACGAGCTCGGTCAGGCGGTAGCCGCGATAACGGCCCATCGCCAGCATGAAGCCCACCAGGATCAGCAGTACGGCCGGGAAGGTGAATACGAAGTACACCAGTTCCGGCACCATCATCAGCAGGTGTGCCACCGAGGCGGCGAACAGGGTGCCGATGGCCACTTTCATGGCATGGCCGCCGCCACGCTCTTCCCAGGTGATCGACAGGCGTTCGATGGTCATGGTCAGGATCACCATCGGGAACAGCGCCACCGACAGCCCGCGCTCCAGGCCCAGTTTATGGCTGAACAGGCTGATGGCGGCGATCAGTACCACGACGAAGGTCAGCACCACCGACAGGCGTGGCAGCATCTGCAGCTTGAGGTGTTCCAGGTACGAGCGCAGTGACAGGCCCAGGGCGGTGATCACCGTGAACAGCACGATGCCAAAGCCTAGCTGGGTCTCGCGGAAGGCCAGGGCAATCAGTACCGGTGTGAAGGTACCCAGGGTCTGCAGGCCAATGAGGTTGCGCAACACCAGGATCACCAGCACGCCGATCGGGATCATGACCATGATCATGAAGGTTTGCTGGGTTTGCAGCGGCAGGCCGTACAACGAGTACTCGAGGAAGTCGGCGTCGGTGTTCTCGTCGGTCAGCTTGGCCAGGCGGATGGCGTTCATCTCGCTGTTGTTCATGCTGAAGGTGACGTTGGCCTTCTTGCCGCCATCGACGGTGATCAGGTTGTCGTCACCCGTCCACCACAGCAGGCGGTCGCTCGGCAGGCCTTGCTCGCCGGTGTCCGGGTTGAAGTACAGCCAGTCGTTGCCGTTGAAGCTGCGCAGCCACAGTTCCGGGGTTTGCGGGGTGTCGGCGACCAGGCGGATGGTGTGCACCTTTTCCATCGGCACGTGGGCGATCGACAGCAGCAGGTCGATGATCTGGGCCTTCTTCATGGCCGAAGTGTCGCCGGCCAGCAGCAGCTTGACGTTGTCATCGTTGAGGTTGTTGACCCGCTTGATGGTCTCGCTGACGAAGGTTTCGACGTCGGCCGAGTGCTGGCGGATCGGTGCCATCAGGGCTTCAGCGGCGATCTTCTCGGGGCCTTCGACGGCCAGGCTGTCACGGAAGGTCGGGCCTTTGACCGTGGTCTTCTCGTTGCTGTAGCGCTTGGTCAGCACCAGGCGGTAGTAGAGGGTCTGGTTGCCACTGGCGCGGCGGGCCGACCAGGTGACCTTGCGGTTGCCGTCGGCGCGGTTGACGCTGACCCCGTAGTTGTTGGAGATGAAGCTCTCGTTCAGGCTGACGTAGTCGCGGTTCAGCGGCGGCACGAACATCTGCACCTTGACCGGGTCCTTGGTGCTGGCCACGAACTCGACCTTGGCGTCGATGTTCCACAGGTCGTCGGTTTCATCCTCGGTCACCGGGATGCCGAGGAAGAAGATCTGATAAGCCGTGACCGCCACGCCCAATAGCACCAGTACGGTGATCAGGACTTTCAGATGGAGGGTAAGAGAGCGCATCGGGATTACTCTGCTTTGGGAGCGTCGGTGGCACAGGCAGGTTTGCCGGCCGCATATTTAAGGCTTGGGTCAACCAGCGCGTCGAAGTGCTTGAGCGCCTCGGAGCCGATCAGCAGCGGGAACTGGAAGGCGCTGCGGTCGGTGAGGTTCACTTCGATGGTGCGCATGGCCTGGCCCATGCAGATTTCGAGTTCGATGACCGGGCGGGCCGTGTAGGCCTTGCCCGATTCGGCATCATAGTCGCCAGCCCGGCGCTTGATCTTGCTTACGCGTGCCAGTGGGCGTTCGATCGGGTGCGAATGGGCCGCATCGATGGCGAGGTAGAAGCGTACCCAGCTTTCGCCGTTGCGCTTGAACCGCTTGATGTCGCGGGCGCTGAGCGACGCGGTCTTGGCACCGGTGTCGAGCTTGGCGGCCACTTCCAGGTTCAGGTCGCCCAGCTGTGCGTATTCGTTGAGACCATACACGGTCTTGCCCGCAGCCTGGCCAAGGGCCGGCAGCAGGGTGAGGCATAGCAGCAATAAAACGGGTGTAAGTCTCATAATCCTGGCGCGGTGCAGTGCAAGGTTCTAGGCAAGGTTCGGGTCAAGGCGACTGGCAACGGCTGCGCAAGCTTCCTCGTGTATCTGTCAACAAGCATGAATGTATGACAGACAGGCTATCCATACCCCATTGGAGGCGCGGCATTCTATCACGCCGACGTCTTGACGCCAGCGGTGCGCGATCTGACAGCATCAAGGCGGTGATAGTTCGTTCTTAGACGATTGTCGACAATATTCATTTTGTCTTTGACTTGATGGGCTCTGTTGGTTAATTTCTGGCGAAGAGTTTTTCAAGGTGTCGACAATATGCAGGACCTTTCCACCCCTGGCCCAGTGCTGGCAGACGAAACGGAAACACTTTCCGAAAACGTCTTCCGGCGCATCCAGGCGGCCATCGTCAAGGGTGAAATCGCCCCCGGCAGCAAGATTTCCGAGCCGGAACTGGCGCGCACCTATGGCATCAGCCGTGGGCCGCTGCGCGAGGCTATCCACCGCCTTGAAGGCCAGCGCCTGCTGGTGCGCGTGCCGCATGTAGGGGCGAGGGTAGTGTCGCTCAACCACGCCGAGCTGATCGAACTGTACGAAATTCGCGAGTCCCTGGAAGGCATGGCCTGCCGGCTGGCGGCCGAACGCATGAGCCAGGCCGACATCGACGAGTTGCGCCGGGTGCTCGACACCCACGAGCGCGACGCTGCGTTCCAGGCCGGCCTGGGTTACTACCAGCAGGAAGGCGACTACGACTTCCACTACCGGATTATTCAGGGTAGCGGTAACCAGACCCTGGTCAAGATGCTCTGCGGCGAGCTGTACCAGCTGGTGCGCATGTACCGCATCCAGTTCTCCGCCACGCCCAACCGGCCGCGTCAGGCCTTTGCCGAGCACCACCGCATTCTCGATGCCATCGCCGACCGTGACGGCGAACTGGCCGAGCTCCTGATGCGCCGCCATATCGGTGCATCCAAACGCAATATCGAGCGCCACTATCTGGACGCCCACAACAACAGCCCACGAGGTGAGAAATGACTGTGAAGAGCACCCCCGGTCAGCGTTTCCGCGATGCCGTTGCCGCTGAACATCCGCTGCAGGTGGTTGGCGCCATCAATGCCAACCATGCCCTGTTGGCCAAGCGTGCCGGCTTCAAGGCCATCTACCTGTCCGGTGGAGGCGTGGCCGCAGGCTCCCTGGGCCTGCCGGACCTGGGCATCAGTGGCCTGGACGACGTGCTCACCGACGTGCGCCGTATCACCGATGTCTGCGACGTGCCGCTGTTGGTGGATGTCGATACCGGCTTCGGTGCCTCGGCCTTCAACGTTGCCCGTACCGTGCGCTCGATGAGCAAGTTCGGCGCTGCCGCGATCCATATCGAGGACCAGGTTGGCGCCAAGCGTTGCGGCCATCGCCCGAACAAGGAAATTGTCACCCAGCAGGAAATGGTCGACCGCATCAAGGCTGCCGTGGATGCCCGCAGCGATGACAGCTTCGTGATCATGGCGCGTACCGACGCGTTGGCCGTCGAAGGCCTGAACGCTGCCCTGGACCGTGCCGAGGCCTGCATCGAGGCCGGCGCCGACATGATCTTCCCGGAAGCCATCACCGAACTGCAGATGTACAAGACTTTCGCCGATCGGGTGAAGGCACCGATTCTGGCCAACATCACCGAGTTCGGCGCCACGCCGCTGTACACCACCGAAGAACTGGCTTCGGTCGACGTGTCGCTGGTGCTGTACCCACTGTCGGCGTTCCGCGCCATGAACAAGGCGGCCGAGAACGTGTACACCGCGCTGCGTCGTGACGGCACGCAGAAAAACGTGATCGACACCATGCAAACCCGCATGGAGCTCTACGATGCCATCGGCTATCACGCCTTCGAGCAGAGCCTTGATGCGTTGTTTGCCCAGAAGAAGGGCTGAGCGACATCTCCCGAATTAGCCAGAAAGCATCCATAACAAATTCAAGAAAGGAGAAACACCATGGCCGAAGCAAAAGTACTCAGTGGCGCAGGCCTGCGTGGCCAGGTGGCCGGCCAGACTGCACTGTCGACCGTGGGCCAGGCCGGTGCCGGGCTGACCTATCGGGGTTACGATGTACGTGACCTGGCGGCCGGTGCCGAATTTGAAGAAGTCGCCTACCTGCTGCTGTACGGCGAGCTGCCAACCCAAGCCGAGCTTGCCGACTACAAACGCAAGCTCAAGGGCCTGCGTGACCTGCCGCAAGCATTGAAGGAAGTGCTGGAGCGCATCCCGCGCGACGCCCACCCGATGGACGTGATGCGCACTGGCTGTTCGGTGCTGGGAACCCTCGAACCCGAACTGACCTTCGAGGCCCAGCGCGACAAGACCGACCGCCTGCTGGCGCTTTTCCCGGCCGTGATGTGCTACTGGTACCGCTTCACCCACCATGGCGTACGCATTGACTGCACCAGCGATGAAGACACTCTCGGTGGCCACTTCCTGCACCTGCTGCACGGCAAGAAGCCAAGCGAGCTGCACGTCAAGGTCATGAACGTGTCGTTGATTCTCTACGCCGAGCACGAGTTCAATGCCTCGACCTTCACTGCCCGTGTCTGCGCGTCGACCCTGTCCGATCTGTACTCTTGCGTTACTGCTGCCATTGGCTCGCTGCGCGGCCCGCTGCATGGCGGCGCCAACGAGGCCGCGATGGAGCTGATCGAGCGCTTCCAGAGCCCGCAGGAAGCCACTGCCGAGCTGCTGCGCATGCTCGAGCGCAAGGACAAGATCATGGGCTTTGGCCATGCCATCTACAAAGAGTCCGACCCGCGCAACGAGGTGATCAAGGGCTGGTCGAAGCAGTTGGCCGACGAAGTGGGCGACAAGGTGCTGTACCCGGTTTCCGAAGCCATCGACAAGACCATGTGGGAGCAGAAGCGCCTGTTCCCGAACGCCGACTTCTACCATGCTTCGGCTTACCACTTCATGGGCATCCCGACCAAGCTGTTCACCCCGATCTTCGTCTGCTCGCGCCTGACCGGCTGGGCGGCGCACGTCTTCGAGCAGCGCGCCAACAACCGCATCATCCGCCCGAGCGCCGAGTATGTCGGCGTCGAGCAGCGCCAGTTCGTGCCGATCGAGCAGCGCTGAGTCAGAGATTGCTGGGGCTGCTGCGCAGCCCTTTCGCGACACAAGGCCGATCCCGCAGGGACGGCGCAGTACCTGTGGGGGCGGCTTTGTGTCGCGAAAGGGGCGCGTAGCGCTCCCGAGGCCTGAGCCGCACCTGCCCCCGAATACCGTGACCGAGCCTGATAACGATATGAACACAGCATTCCGCAAGCACCTGCCAGGCACCGACCTGGACTACTTCGATGCCCGTGCGGCGGTCGAGGCGATCAAGCCCGGCGCCTACGACGGCCTGCCATACACCTCCCGCGTGCTCGCCGAAAACCTGGTGCGTCGCTGCGACCCGGCCACGCTCGACGCCTCGCTGAGCCAGCTGATCGAGCGCAAGCGCGACCTCGACTTCCCGTGGTTCCCGGCCCGCGTGGTGTGCCACGACATTCTCGGCCAAACCGCGCTGGTCGATCTCGCCGGCCTGCGTGATGCCATCGCCGATAAAGGTGGTGACCCGGCTGCCGTCAACCCGGTGGTGCCGGTGCAACTGATCGTCGACCACTCGCTGGCCGTGGAGTGCGGTGGTTTCGACCCGCAGGCTTTCGAGAAGAACCGCGCCATCGAAGACCGCCGCAACGAAGACCGCTTCCACTTCATCAACTGGACCAAGAAGGCGTTCAAGAACGTCGACGTGATCCAGCCGGGCAACGGCATCATGCACCAGATCAATCTGGAGAAGATGTCGCCGGTGATCCATAACGACCGTGGCGTGGCCTATCCGGACACCTGCGTCGGCACCGACAGCCACACCCCGCACGTCGATGCCCTGGGCGTGATCGCCATCGGCGTGGGCGGCCTGGAAGCCGAGAACGTGATGCTCGGGCGCGCCTCCTGGATGCGCCTGCCGGAAATCGTCGGCGTCGAGCTGACCGGCAAGCTGGCGCCGAACATCACCGCCACCGACCTGGTGCTGGCCCTGACCGAGTTCCTGCGCAAGCAGAAGGTGGTCGGCGCGTATCTGGAGTTTCACGGTGAGGGTGCCCGCGCCCTGACCCTGGGCGATCGCGCCACCATTTCCAACATGGCCCCGGAATACGGCGCCACTGCAGCGATGTTCGCCATCGACCAGCAGACCATCGACTACCTGCGCCTGACCGGCCGTGAAGAGCAGCAGGTCAAGCTGGTGGAGACCTACGCCAAGGCCGCCGGCCTGTGGGCCGACAGCCTGGGCGCTGCCGTTTATGAGCGTACCCTGAGCTTCGACCTGTCGAGCGTGGTGCGCAACATGGCCGGCCCGTCCAACCCGCATGCTCGCGTGGCCACCAGCGACCTGGCGGCCAAAGGCATCGCCGGCAGTTGGGAAGAGGTACCGGGGCAAATGCCTGATGGCGCGGTGATCATCGCCGCCATCACCAGTTGCACCAACACCAGTAACCCGCGCAACGTGATTGCCGCAGGCTTGATTGCACGCAATGCCAACCGGCTGGGGCTGGCCCGCAAGCCGTGGGTCAAGTCATCGCTGGCGCCAGGCTCCAAGGCCGTGCAGTTGTATCTGGAAGAGGCCGGCCTGGAGAAGGAACTGGAGCAACTCGGCTTTGGCATCGTCGCCTTCGCCTGCACCACTTGCAACGGTATGTCCGGCGCCCTCGACCCGGTGATCCAGCAAGAGATCATCGACCGCGACCTGTACGCCACCGCCGTGCTGTCGGGTAACCGCAACTTCGACGGGCGTATCCATCCGTATGCCAAACAGGCTTTCCTGGCTTCACCGCCGCTGGTGGTGGCCTACGCCATCGCCGGTACCATCCGCTTCGACATCGAGAAGGATGTGCTGGGTGTGGTCGATGGCAAGGAAATCCGCCTGAAGGATATCTGGCCCAGCGATGAAGAAATCGATGCCGTGGTGCGTGCCGCGGTCAAGCCGGAGCAGTTCCGCAAGGTGTATATCCCGATGTTCGCCATCGAGGAGGACCGTGGGCCGAAAGTGGCGCCGCTGTACGACTGGCGCCCGATGAGTACCTACATCCGCCGCCCACCCTACTGGGAAGGCGCCCTGGCGGGCGAGCGCACGTTGCGTGGCATGCGCCCGCTGGCGGTGCTGCCGGACAACATCACCACCGACCACCTGTCGCCATCGAACGCCATCATGCTCGACAGCGCCGCCGGTGAGTACCTGGCAAAAATGGGCCTGCCGGAAGAGGACTTCAACTCCTACGCTACCCACCGTGGCGACCACCTCACCGCCCAGCGAGCCACCTTTGCCAACCCCAAGCTGTTCAACGAAATGGTGCGCAAGGAAGATGGCAGCGTGAAGCAGGGCTCGCTGGCGCGTATCGAGCCGGAAGGCAAGGTCACCCGCATGTGGGAGGCGATCGAAACCTACATGCAGCGCAAGCAGCCGCTGATCATCGTTGCCGGTGCGGACTACGGCCAGGGCTCGTCCCGTGACTGGGCGGCCAAAGGTGTGCGCCTGGCGGGTGTCGAGGCAATCGTCGCCGAAGGCTTCGAGCGCATTCACCGCACCAACCTGGTGGGCATGGGCGTGTTACCGCTGGAGTTCAAACCGGGCACCGACCGCAAGACCCTGGGCCTGGACGGCAGCGAGACCTATGACGTGCTGGGCGCGCGTACGCCACGGGCGACCCTGACGTTAGTGGTTACCCGCAGCAATGGCGAGCGCCTTGACGTGCCGGTGACCTGCCGCCTGGACACTGCCGAGGAAGTGTCGATCTACGAAGCGGGTGGTGTGCTGCAGCGCTTTGCCCAGGACTTCCTCGAAGCGACCGCCTGAGTATGAAGCGGGGCCGCTTTGCGGCCCCAGGGTATTTCACCGGACTATCAGGATGCCCAAGACAATGGCACATGTACCGCAAGTAAAAATCCCCGCCACCTACATCCGCGGCGGCACCAGCAAAGGCGTGTTCTTCCGCCTGCAAGACCTGCCCGAGCAGGCGCAAATCCCCGGCCCCGCCCGCGATGCACTGCTGCTGCGGGTAATCGGCAGCCCCGACCCCTACGGCAAGCAGATCGACGGCATGGGCGGTGCGACGTCCAGCACCAGCAAGACCGTGATCCTGTCGCGAAGCATCAAGCCCGAGCACGATGTCGATTACCTGTTCGGCCAAGTCAGCATCGACAAGGCCTTCGTCGACTGGAGCGGCAATTGCGGCAACCTGTCCGCTGCGGTCGGTTCGTTCGCCATCAGCAGCGGCCTGGTCGACCCGGCGCGCATACCGCGCAACGGTATCGCCACCGTGCGCATCTGGCAGGCGAACATCGGCAAGACCATCATCGCCCATGTGCCGGTCACCGAAGGCGAGGTGCAGGAAACCGGCGATTTCGAGCTGGACGGGGTGACCTTCCCGGCGGCCGAGGTGCAGCTGGAGTTTCTTGACCCGGCCGCCGACGAGGACGGCGACGGGGGTGCCATGTTCCCTACCGGCAAGCTGGTCGATGACCTGGAAGTGCCGGGTGTGGGCACCTTCAAGGCGACCTTGATCAATGCCGGCATCCCGACCATTTTTGTCAATGCTGCCGATATCGGCTACACCGGTACCGAACTGCAGGACGCTATCAATGGCGACCCGCAGGCACTGCTGCGTTTTGAGACCATTCGCGCCTATGGCGCCTTGCGCATGGGCCTGATCGACAATGTCGACCAGGCTGCCGGGCGTCAGCACACACCAAAAGTGGCGTTCGTTGCGCCACCGAGCACCTACACTGCGTCCAGTGGCAAGCCGGTGCAGGCAGGCGATATCGACCTGCTGGTACGGGCCCTGTCGATGGGCAAGCTGCACCATGCCATGATGGGTACGGCGGCGGTGGCAATCGGCACCGCAGCGGCCATTCCGGGCACGCTGGTCAACCTCGCCGCTGGCGGGGGCGAGCGCAGCGCCGTGCGTTTCGGTCATCCCTCGGGCACCCTGCGGGTCGGCGCCGAGGCGCGTCAGGAGAAGGGTGAGTGGACGGTGACCAAGGCAATCATGAGCCGCAGTGCTCGCGTGCTGATGGAGGGCTGGGTTCGCGTGCCTGGCGACAGCTTCTAACGCACCAGCGGCGCTCGGCTTTAGTCAGTTGGGGCTGCTGTGCAGCCCCGGCAATTCTGAAGGGAGCTGGATATGAGCGCCAACGTAGACCTCAATGACCGCCCGGACTACGACCGGGTGCTGCAAACCCTGGCCGACTACGCCCTCGGTTATCGGGTCGATTCTGCTGAAGCCCTGGACACCGCGCGCAACTGCCTGATGGACACCCTGGGCTGCGGTCTTCTCGCCTTGCGCTTCCCTGAGTGCACCAAGCTGCTGGGCCCATTGGTGGAAGGTACCGTGGTGCCCCATGGGGCTCGCGTTCCTGGCACCGCCTACCGCCTCGATCCGGTCAAGGCTGCCTGGGATATCGGTTGTGCCGTGCGCTGGCTGGACTATAACGACACCTGGCTGGCTGCCGAATGGGCTCACCCCTCAGACAACCTTGGCGGCATCCTGGCCGTTGCTGATCACCTGTCACAAAAGCGCGTGGCCGCTGGTGAAGCGCCGCTGCTGATGCGTGATGTGCTCGAAGCCATGGTCATGGCCCACGAGATTCAGGGTGTGCTGGCGCTGGAAAACTCGTTCAACCGTGTTGGGCTCGACCACGTGATTCTGGTGAAGGTAGCCTCGACTGCCGTGTGCGCCAGGCTGATGGGGGCCAACCGCGAGCAGATGCTCTCGGCCTTGTCCCACGCCTTCGTCGACGGCCAGGCCCTGCGCACATACCGCCATGCGCCCAACGCGGGCTCACGCAAGTCTTGGGCCGCGGGTGATGCGTCCAGCCGGGGCGTGCGCCTGGCCGATATCGCCTTGCGTGGCGAGATGGGCGTGCCGGGTGTGCTTACGGCGCCGCAATGGGGCTTCTACGACGTATCGTTCAGCCATACCAACAAGGACTTGGCGCTCAAGCCTGCTGGGCAGTACGAGCTGCGTCTGCCCCAGGCCTTGGGCAGCTATGTGATGGAAAACGTGCTGTTCAAGGTCAGCTTTCCTGCCGAGTTTCATGCTCAGACCGCCTGTGAGGCGGCCGTCACCCTGCATCCGCGTGTACGAAACCGCCTGCACGAAATCGACCGCATCGTCATCACCACCCAGGAGTCGGCGATCCGCATCATTTCCAAAAGCGGCCCGCTGGCCAACGCCGCCGACCGCGACCATTGCCTGCAGTATATGGTGGCGGTGCCGCTGATCTTCGGCCATTTGGTGGCTGAGCATTATGAGGATGCCTTCCATGCCAACCACCCGAGCATCGATCGTTTGCGCGAGAAGATGGAGGTGGTGGAAGACCCGCGCTTCAGCCGCGAGTACCTGGAACCGGACAAGCGTTCGATCGCTAACGCGCTGCAGGTATTCTTCAAGGATGGCAGCAGCACCGAGCAAGTGCTGGTGGAGTATCCGATCGGGCATCGGCGGCGGCGTGGAGAAGGCATACCGTTGCTGGAGGCCAAGTTCAGGGCCAACCTGGCGACCCGTTTCGCGCGGCAGCGGTGTGGCGAGATTGGAGAGCTGTGCAAGGACCAGCAGCGGCTGGAGCGCACAGCGGTGCACGGGTTCGTGGATTTGTTCGTGATCTGAGGCCGGAGTGGGGTTGAAACAAGAAAGCCCTGGCATCACTGCCAGGGCTTTCTTTACAACCTGTGACTCAGCTTACGCCTGCACCACCGGGATCTTGGCGTTGGCTGCCGCTTCGCGGAACTCGGCGATCTGGTCGAAGCTCAGGTAGCGGTAAACGTCGGCAGCCATGCTGTCGATGTCTTTCGCGTACTGCATGTACTCTTCGACGGTCGGCAGCTTGCCGATGATCGAAGCAACAGCAGCCAGCTCGGCCGATGCCAGGTACACGTTGGTAGCGTCGCCCAGACGGTTCGGGAAGTTACGGGTCGAGGTGGAAACCACGGTCGAACCGGTCTGCACACGTGCCTGGTTACCCATGCACAGCGAGCAGCCTGGCATTTCCATGCGTGCGCCGGCCTTGCCGTAGATGCCGTAGTAGCCTTCTTCGGTCAGCTGGTGAGCGTCCATCTTGGTTGGCGGAGCCAGCCACAGACGGGTTGGGATGCCACCCTTGACCTTGTCCAGCAGCTTGCCGGCAGCGCGGAAGTGACCGATGTTGGTCATGCACGAACCGATGAACACTTCGTCGATCTTCTCGCCCTGTACCGAGGACAGCAGGCGGGCATCATCCGGGTCGTTCGGCGCGCAGAGCACAGGCTCCTTGACGTCGGCCAGGTCGATTTCGATGATTTCGGCGTACTCGGCATCGGCGTCGGCCGACAGCAGCTCAGGCTTGGCCAGCCAGGCTTCCATGGCCTGGGCGCGACGCTCCAGGGTGCGGGCATCGCCGTAGCCTTCACCGATCATCCAGCGCAGCAGGGTGATGTTGGAGGTCAGGTACTCGGCGATGGCCTTCTCTGGCAGCTTGATGGTGCAACCGGCAGCGGAACGCTCGGCCGAGGCGTCGGACAGCTCGAAGGCTTGCTCGACGGTCAGTTCGTCCAGGCCTTCGATTTCCAGGATGCGGCCGGAGAAGGCGTTTTTCTTGCCCTTCTTCTCGACGGTCAGCAGGCCCTTCTGGATGGCGTAGTAAGGGATGGCATGCACCAGGTCACGCAGGGTGATGCCTGGCTGCAGTTTGCCCTTGAAGCGCACCAGGATCGACTCTGGCATGTCCAGCGGCATGACGCCGGTGGCGGCGGCGAAAGCCACCAGGCCGGAACCGGCCGGGAACGAGATACCGATCGGGAAGCGGGTGTGTGAGTCGCCACCGGTACCCACGGTGTCAGGCATCAGCATGCGGTTCAGCCAGCTGTGGATGATGCCGTCGCCTGGGCGCAGCGACACGCCACCACGGGTGCGGATGAAGTCTGGCAGGGTGTGGTGGGTGGTGACGTCGATCGGCTTCGGATAGGCCGCGGTGTGGCAGAACGACTGCATCACCAGGTCAGCGGAGAAGCCCAGGCACGCCAGGTCTTTCAGCTCGTCGCGGGTCATCGGGCCCGTGGTGTCCTGGGAGCCGACGGTGGTCATCTTCGGCTCGCAGTAGGCACCTGGGCGCACGCCCTGGCCTTCTGGCAGGCCGCAGGCACGGCCGACCATTTTCTGCGCCAGGGTGAAGCCCTTGCCGGAATCGGCAGGCTGCTCTGGTTTCTTGAACAGGTCGGAAGCACCCAGGCCCAGTTCGGCGCGGGCTTTTTCGGTCAAGCCACGGCCGACGATCAGCGGAATACGGCCGCCAGCGCGGACTTCATCCAGCAGCACTTCGGTTTTCAGCTCGAAGTTGGTGACCAGTTCGTCGCTGCCGTGACGGCGTACTTCACCTTTGTATGGGTAAACGTCGATGACGTCGCCCATGCCCAGGTTGGTGCAGTCGAATTCGATCGGCAGGGCGCCGGCGTCTTCCATGGTGTTGTAGAAGATCGGGGCGATCTTGGTGCCGAAGCAGAAGCCACCGGCGCGTTTGTTCGGCACGTACGGGATGTCGTCGCCGAAGAACCACAGTACCGAGTTGGTAGCGGATTTACGCGAGGAGCCGGTACCGACCACGTCACCCACATAGGCAACCGGGAAACCCTTGGCCTTGACGGCTTCGATCTGGGCCAGCGGGCCGACCGAACCAGGCTGCGACGGTTCGATGCCGTCGCGGGCCATTTTCAGCATGGCCAGGGCGTGCAGCGGGATGTCTGGGCGCGACCAGGCGTCCGGGGCTGGGGACAGGTCGTCGGTGTTGGTTTCGCCAGGTACCTTGAACACGGTCAGGGTGTACTTGTCGGCGATGGCCGGACGCGAGGTGAACCACTCGCCGGCAGCCCAGGATTCCAGCACGGCCTTGGCATGCGCGTTGCCGGCCTTGGCTTTTTCGGCCACGTCGTGGAAGGCATCGAACATCAGCAGGGTGTGCTTGAGCTGCTCGGCCGCGACGGCGCCCAGTTCGGCGTCATCCAGCAGTGCGACCAGCGTTTCGATGTTGTAGCCGCCCTGCATGGTGCCCAGCAGTTCGGTGGCGTGCTTGCGGTCGATCAGTGGCGACTTGGCTTCGCCCTTGGCGACGGCGGAGAGGAAAGCGGCCTTGACGTAGGCAGCTTCGTCGACCCCTGGCGGTACGCGGTTGGTGATCAGGTCTACGAGGAAGGCTTCTTCGCCGGCCGGCGGGTTTTTCAGCAGCTCGACCAGGCCTGCAGTTTGTTCGGCGTTCAGCGGCTGGGGCACGATGCCCAGGGCGGCACGCTCTTCGATGTGTTTGCGGTAGGCTTCAAGCACAGTTATTTCCCTCATCAGTGGTCCCTAAAGGGGGTCCGGGACGCTTATCCAGCATTCAATGCACCCATGCGCTGCCACGGCTTTGTGGGCCGCCCAGCCAGAGTCGCAAAGAATCCTTACAGAAGCTGCTTTCAAAGTTTTACGCCTGCAGAACGGGGGCTGATGAGGGTTGGCGCGGGCATGCGAGGGAAGCATGACCCGGGCCAACGCCGTTCTACCGGATTAACTGTGCTCGTGACGCTTTGAAAACAGCTTCCAACGGACATTGTTGCCTTTGAAAAGGCCGGATGATTCTACGGCAAAAAAAGCCCGAAGGTAAGGCGGTGAACATGACTTTAACGAGTGACCCTGGTTAGACAAAGGGCTAACATGGGCCTGTGTTCCACCGCCAAGCTGTTGTTTTTCATGTCCAACAAGTCCATCAAAACCCCTTGCGTCGGCCTGTGCTCCACGGTGTACGGAGACACGGTGTGCCGTGGCTGCAAGCGTTTTCACCACGAAGTGATCAACTGGAACGGTTACGACGACACGCAGAAGCGCGCCGTGTGGTTGCGCCTTGAGCAACTGCTGGTGCAGGTGATGATGGCCAAGCTTGAGGTGTTCGACAAAAGCCTGCTGCGCCAGCAACTGGAGCAGCGCTCGATCCGCTTTGTCGAGCAGCAGTCAGAATATTGCTGGGCTTACCAGCTTATCGCCCGCGGGGCGCGGATGATCCGTGACCTGGAGGCCTACGGTATGGTGCTGTTGCCGGAATTTCGCGACTGGGAACTGCCGCAGTTGCGCGATGCCATCGATCGCGAGTTTTTCCTGCTTTCAGAGGCGCATTATCAGCGCTACATCGCCCCCAGCTTCCTGCGCGATGCCTTGGCGACGGGGCAAGGTTGACGCTGAGTGGGTGAAGCTACCGGCCCCTTCGCGGGGTTACCCGCGAAGGGGCCGACGTAGAGCCTGAATCAGTCGCCGGTATACTCGCAACCGCTGGTGCAGGTTTCGTGGATGCGTACCTTCGACAGCTCTGGCATCAACGGCTTGACCTGGTCCCAGATCCACTTGGCGATTACTTCGCTGGTAGGGTTTTCCAGGCCAGGGATGTCGTTCAGGTAGTTGTGGTCCAGCTGCTCGTAGATCGGTTTGAAGATCGCCTTGACCTCGGCGAAGTCGCGGATCCAGCCAGTGTGCGGGTCGAGCGGGCCGGTCAGGTGCAGGCCGACCTTGAACGAGTGACCATGCAGGCGGCCGCATTTGTGCCCTTCAGGGACGTGGGGCAGGCGGTGGGCCGATTCGAATGTGAATTCCTTGAAGATTTCCACTGGTGGACCTGTATAGCTGGTGGGGTAAGGGCTTGAGCGGAAATTGGTATTTCAATGTACTGCTCAATGTACTGATTGGTCGTCGCTGGGGTGAAAGAGGTCATTCACTGAGTGATGGCCGGCTGGCGCCAGGCAACCAAATTGGGCGCTATCTTAACCTGTTTTTTAGGGGGGGCTTCACGGAATCTGCGATAGAAGGTATTCCGGCCGGTCGCATTTTCGCGGTTGCGGGGTAGGATCCTGGGTAGTAAGTGGAAGAGCTTGTGCCATTGTAAATACAATGAAAAAGCCCGCTTGCTGGCGGGCTTTTGAAGATGCTGTAATCAGCTCTGCGCTGGTTTTTCCGGGGCGGCCGGTTTCAGCAGATTCTTCAAGTGCTCTGCGGTGCCCTGAGAGAGTCCATGACCCTCCCCAAACGTCGATTTCACGGCGTTATCCGCAGCCAGCATACGCTCAATTTTACCTTTGCTTTCTTCCGCATTGCTGATGAGTTTCCCAAGTACATCAATCAGCGCATCGCTGGTGCGCTTGTACCTTTTGTATGCCCATTCTCTGGCAACGGACGAATCCGCCTCATTCAGTTCCTTTTTGGCTTCGTCATTCGCTTCTCGGGCGCTGCCCTCCTTCATCAGGAGTCTGGTTTCCGTTTGATCCGCACGTAAAATAGCCTTGCATTGATCAATAAATGCGATGGCTGCATCCTTTTCGGCAAGCCTGTGTTTCCAGGTTCGGCCCTCGAGGTTGGCAATTTCCTTGTCCAGATTGTCAATCACGGTATCGCTTCGCTTGAAGTACTCCGCGAAAGTGATTCCATCCTCTGACTGCGCTTTCATCTGTCGTTCAGCTTGGGTGACGGAAACCTGCACAGCTGCTGCCGCTACATCATGTTCTTTGCCACTTTCGTAATGGTTCCATCCGAACCAACCCGCCACCGCAATCGCTATCGCAGCGCCGATGCCCAATACCGCTTTCATCCCTCAGATCCCCTGATGCTGGCAAAACGACATATTAACACCGCGGAAGGGTCGGAACGGTAGTCGCGCAGGCATGGCCGCTACAAGGCTTGCAGGCGTTCACACAGCTGCCCGGTGGCAATCAGCTCCAGCAATTCGTCACCTAGCCGCTGGCTTTCGGCAATGGCCTTGTACCAATAGCGTTTGCGGCCAGGCGCATCGCCCATGAAGCGTTTGAAGTCGTTGCGATCGGGCAGCTTGCCGTAGGGCAGGGCGGCCAGGTACTGCGGGGAAGGGGTCATCAGCAGCACATTCTGCAGGCGAGTGGCATCGCCCTTGCGCCAGGGCAAGGCCTTGTCGAACCAGCCGGGTACCACCTTGTCGGTGAAGTGCGGGTACAGCACCAGGTCGTCGCCGCGATAGGGCAGGTCGAGGTGGTAGTCGAGCAGGCCGCCGTCGCGGTAAGTGCCGGCGCCAGCGCCGGGGATGTCTTTCACGCCCTGCATGACCATGGGGATCGAGCCCGAGGCGAGCAGGGCGTGGCGCAGGTTGGCCAGGCCCAGCGGCAAGTAGCGCGAGGGGAAATCGGTAAGCGCTTCGAGCGGTGGGGCGGCGCGCTCATCGTGCAGGATGACGCGCTCGAAGTGGCGGGCCAGGCGCGAACGGCCGAGCAGGTTGCTGGCGACCACCGAGCCCAGGCCCAAGCCCAGGCGCCCGCGATGGTCGTGGGCAAGCTGGCCATGGCTCTTCACCACCAGAATGTTCAGGTGATAGTGCGGGTTGGCCAGCAGCTGGCCGTCACGGTCCTGCAACAGGTCATCGAGCATTTTTTGGCAACTGCGGCTGATTTCGGCCGGGGTCACGCCCTTGGCGAAATCCTGCTCGGTGTACAGCTCGCCCAGGCGGCGGATACCTGCGACCGGGTCGTCGAGGCAGGCGCTGGCGAAGCGCCAGGCACCAATCGAGGCACCGATCAGCGCCCGCGGGCGCGGTGCCGAGGGCAGCCACTCACCGAACAGCGCCAGGTCCAGGCCTTGAATGCCCAGCGGCTTCGGCCCACCCGCCGCGCCCGGCAAGACCCCGACATCGGCGGCCTGCAGGCCACGCTCGCGGATATGTCGCAGGGCCCGTTGGCCAGCCTTGAAGGTGAGGGCGGGGTATTTGATGTGGATGGCGCTCATGCGGGGGATCTCTTGGGCAGTACGCGGTTCACTATAAAGGGTTTGAGGATGGCCCGGTCTTGACTTGCGCTATCATGCCGCCAGCTGTTTTCAGGTTGAATTAAGGACCAGTGGTTAATCTTAACCCCGTAGACAACTTGCACAGTTCTCAGGAGAGAAGAACGATGAAAACCTTGACTGCCCTGTTCACCGCCGCTGCCCTCGCTCTGGGCGCCAATGCCGCTTTCGCCAAGGATGTTCAACCCGACGAAGTGGTCAAACTGGTCAACGCCAAGACCATCAAGTCGCTGGACGAACTCAAGGCTGCCGCCGTGGCCAAGCACCCAGGCTCCACCGTCACCGACTCGGAACTTGAAGACGAATACGGCCGCTACATCTACAAGGTCGAGCTGCGCGACACGCAGAACGTCGAATGGGACGTGGCGCTGGACGCCAAGACCGGTGAAGTGCTGAAGGACGAGCGGGACAACTGATGATCCACTTACCGCGGCCGGCGCGTTACCTCGCGCTGGCGCTGCTGGCCGTGTGTTCGCTGGCCGCTGCCCGCGACCTCGATCAGGACGAAGCCCTGAAGCTGCGGCAGAAGGGCATTATCCTGCCACTCGAGCACTTGCTGGAAACCGCCTTGGGGCGTTACCCCGGGGCGCGTTTGCTGGAGGCCGAGCTGGAAGAGGACGACGATCGCTACGAATATGAAGTCGAGTTGCTGACGACTGAAGGTGTGGTGCGCGAGATCAAGCTCGATGCCAGCACCGGCGCCCTGCTCAAAGACGAGGAAGACGACTGAATGCGCCTGTTGCTTGTCGAGGACAATGTACCGCTGGCGGATGAACTGATTGCCGGCCTGCAGCGCCAGGGTTATGCCGTGGATTGGTTGGCCGATGGCCGTGATGCGGTGTACCAAGGGCAAAGCGAACCGTACGACCTGATCATCCTGGACCTTGGCCTGCCTGGCTTGCCGGGCCTGGACGTGCTGGCCCAGTGGCGCGCCGCCGGCCTGGCCACGCCGGTACTGATCCTGACCGCGCGCGGCTCCTGGGCCGAGCGTATCGAAGGGCTGAAGGCCGGGGCCGACGACTACCTGAGCAAGCCCTTTCACCCCGAAGAGCTGCAACTGCGCATCCAGGCCTTGTTGCGCCGCGCCCGTGGGCTGGCCAACCAGCCGAAGCTGGAAGCGGCCGGCCTGTACCTGGACGAAAGCCGCCAGTGCGTGAGCCGTGATGGCGTGGACATCCAGCTGACCGCCGCCGAGTTCCGCCTGCTGCGGTATTTCATGCTGCACCCGCAGCAGATACTGTCCAAAAGCCATCTGGCCGAGCACCTTTACGACGGTGAAACCGAGCGCGACTCGAACGTGCTGGAAGTACACGTCAACCATTTGCGCCGCAAGCTGGGCCGCAGTGTCATCGAAACCCGCCGCGGGCAAGGCTACATCTATGCCGGGAGCGGCGAGTGAAGTCGATACAGGCGCGCCTGAGCCTGGGCCTGGTGGCCGTGCTGGTGGTGGTCGGCGTGGTGCTGGCACAATTGACCTTGTGGCTGTTCGAAGCCGGCCTGCAACGGTACCTGGAAAACGGCCTGCGCAAGGAAAGCGAGAACCTGCTGGTGGCATTGGTGCGTGGGCCTTCCGGCCTGCAGCTGGACGAGCGGCGTATTTCGGCTGCTTATCAACGGCCGTTTTCCGGTTACTACTTCCGCATCGATTTCGACCAAGGTACCTGGCGGTCCCGTTCGCTGTGGGACCTGGACATGCCCAAGCCCGCCGCGCCTGGGCTTTCCGATAGCCATGAACTCGGCCCGGAAGGCCAGCAACTGCTGGCCCTGCGTGCCGACTACCGGCGCCTGGGCCAGGATATTTCGATCAGCGTGGCGCAAGATTATTCGCCGGTGCGCGAAGGTTTCCGGCGCTTGCAGCAGATCGGCCTGGGCATGGGGTTGGTGGCACTGATTGTGGTTTTGGTGCTGCAGCGCATCACCGTTACCCGCTCGTTGCGGCCGCTGGAGCGGGCGCGACAGCAGATTGCCCAGTTGCAGCAGGGCAAGCGCTCGCAACTGGATGCCGAGGTGCCCAGCGAGTTGGCGCCGCTGGTGGGGCAGATCAACCACTTGCTCAGCCATACCGAAGACAGCCTGCGCCGTTCGCGCAATGCCCTCGGCAACCTCGGCCATGCACTGAAGACGCCACTGGCGGTGCTGCTGAGCCTGGCCTCCAGCGAACGCCTGAAAGATCTGCCCGAAGTCCGCGCGCAGATGCGCGAGCAGTTGGAGCAGATTCAGCAACGCCTGGCGCGCGAGCTGAACCGTGCACGGCTGGCAGGGGATGCCTTGCCGGGCGCGCAGTTCGATTGTGATGCCGAGCTGCCGGGGTTGCTGGAGACCTTGGGCATGATCCATGGCGAGGGCTTGCAATTGGCAAGTGATGTGCCGCCTGGGCTGTTGTTGCCCTGGGACCGCGAGGACTTCCTGGAGCTGCTGGGCAACCTGCTGGACAACGCCTGCAAGTGGGCTGACAGCGAGGTGCGCCTGGGAATAGCGCCGAACGGCGAGGGCTACCGGCTGTGGGTCGATGACGATGGCCCCGGTATCCCTGAAGGCCGGCGGCAGCAGGTGCTGGAGCGTGGTTCGCGGTTGGACGAACAGGTGGACGGGCATGGGCTGGGGTTGGGCATCGTGCGCGATATCGTCGAGGCATGGGGCGGGCGACTGGCCTTGCTGGAGAGCCCGCTGGGCGGATTGCGGGTGAGCATCGACCTGCCGCGCAAGGCCCGATGATGCAGGCGCCGAAACCCTCTGTGGCAGCGAGCCCCCATGGCAATGTCAGTACTGCAAAAAAAATGCAGTACAGGCGCAGTTTTTTGAATTAGCCCAATCGCACCCCACCCGGCAAAATCCCCCTCACGAAACCCTGCGGTTTCCATCTCTCCATGGACGGAGCCCCTTGTGGTATTGCACGCGCAATACAAGGCCCAGGCCATCTCGGCTGGGCTTTCTTTTTAATCAGAAAAACCAAAGACCCCGAATACCAATGTCTGCCTCGCGTTCCGAAAGCCGTCTGCAGCGCCTGTTGCCGGCGCCCCTGAATATCCCTCCCAAAGAATGGTTGCGTGCCGGTATCGGTGCGTTGCTCGGCTTGTTCCTCGCTGGCTGGCTGACCAGCATGGCCTATGGCCCTGGCATTGCCCTGCACCTGTTGGGCCCGCTGGCGGCCTCGGCGGTCCTGGTTTTCGCCGTACATTCCGGCCCATTGGCCCAACCTTGGCCGGTGCTGGGCAGCTACGCCTTGGCTGGCGCAGTTGGCCTTGCCATGCGCGAAGGTTTCGGTGCCGAGCTTTGGGTGGCGGCTGCGGCTCTGGGCATTTCGATCCTGATCATGTGCCTGTTACGCTGCCTACACCCCCCGGGTGGCGGGGTGGCAGTGAGCGCGGTGCTGGCCGACTCCGGGTTGACCGCCATGGGCGATCACCTGTTGGAACCGGTGCTGCTCAATGCGTTGATCCTGGTGGCCGTGGCAATCGTCTACAACCGCCTGACCGGCGTGCGCTATCCGAAAGGCGCGGTGCCGCGCAAAGACCTGCACCACACCCATGACCCGCTGCCCGGCGAGCGCGTCGGCATTCGCAGCGAAGACCTGGACCAGGCGCTGGAGGAGCTTGGTGAGTTCGTCGACGTTACCCGTGACGAACTGGAGCGCATCATCCTCGCCACCGAGCAGCACGCCCTGCAGCGTAGCCTGGGCGGTATCACCGCGGCCTCGGTGATGTCCCGCGATGTACAGTTCGCCACGCCTGATACCACGCTGGAAAAGGCCTGGAAAATGCTCGCCAGCCATCACCTGAAAACCCTGCCGGTACTGCAGCACGGCAAGCTGGTGGGCATCGTCAGCCTCAGCGACCTGGTCGGCCCGGCCATGCAGCGTGGCCGTTTCAGCTGGCGCGGTTTGTTTGGCCGCAAAGCGGTACGCATGGAGCAAGTGATGAGTCGGCGGGTAGTCAGTGTCAGCAGCCAGCACCCGCTGGAGCGGCTGCTGCCGTTGTTGTGCGAACAGGGCCTGCACTGCCTGCCGGTGCTCGATGCCGAGAAGCTGGTAGGGGTGATCACCCAGACCGACTTGATCGCCGGCCTCAAACGTCAGCTGCTTAGCAAGGCTGAGGCATCAGATAACCGGGTCCCAGCGTTGTGACCAATCGCTTGCGCCGGCAGCCACCAGCCGGCGCAGGATGGCGAAGGCCTGTTGCAGAGCTTCGCTGTCGCGTTTGCGCGGGTACACCAGGAAGGTTGGGTAAGTGAACTCAGGCGCCTGCGGTACCCGCTCGAACACCCCGCTGTCCAGGTAGGCCTGCACCACGCGTGTGCGGAAGTAGCCGCTGCCCCCCTTGTCAAGAATGAACTGCAGGGCCAATGGGCCGAGGTTGAAGCTCAGTGCCGGGCGTGCGCAGTCGGGCAGGGCCGCATCGTGCTGGCGGCGGAAGGCCTCGCCCCAGTCAATGTAGATATACGGTTCGGGCTGGGCGACCCGGCGCACACGGATCAGCTTTTCTTCCATCAATTGCTCCACCTGCAGGCCGGGGCCGTAGGTCGGCTGATAGACCAGCGCGGCGTCCAGCAGGCCCATCTCGACCTTGCGCAGCAGTGATTCACCGTCGCTGACCTCGCTGCGGATGGCATGGCTGGGCAGTTCACGGTGCAGGGCGCTGACCCAGTCGAGCAGCATCGGGTTGCCCAAACTCACCTCACCGCCCACATGCAGCACCTGCTGGCAGCCTTCAGGCAGCGGCAGGTCGCGGCGCGCTGCTTCCCAGGTTTGTACCAGCTGGTTGGCATAACTGACGAACGCTTCGCCATCGCTGGTCAAGCTGGCGCCGTTGCGGCTGCGTACGAACAGCTGGCAACCCAGTTGCTGCTCCAGGCGCTGTACCCGCGCGGTGATCGCGGTCTGTGACACGAACAGGCGCTCGGCGGCGGCGACCAGGCTGCCGCAACGCACGATTTCCAGGAAGGTTCGGGCCTGATCGATATCCATGGGCTGCTCGGTGGCTGAGGGGTGGCCTATTCTAGAGGCTTTGCACCGTTATGAGGCGTTTTTGCGTTGTCTGCAAATTTGCAGGTCGGTTGTGACTTTAGTCCCATGGCGGCGTGGGTGTAGCGGTCCATACTCAGGTTTCGCCCTTCAATAACAACAAGTACCGGGTTTCTTTCGATATGAGCTACCAGCACAGCTACGCCCATTCCATTTCCGACCCTGCCGCTTTCTGGGCGGAACAGGCCGCACACCTGGCCTGGCACCGCAAGCCTGCCCTGACTTTGCAAGACCACGCCGACGGTACCCATAGTTGGTTCGCAGACGGCCGCCTTAACAGCTGCTACCTGGCCCTCGATTACCAGATCGAGCAAGGCCGTGGCGAGCAATTGGCGCTGATCTACGATTCGCCGGTGACGGGCGTGCAGCAGGCGTATACCTATAACCAGTTGCGCGATGAAGTGGCGCGCCTGGCTGGCTTGCTGCGCCAGCTGGGGGTGAGCAAGGGCGATGGCGTGATCATCTACATGCCCATGGTGCCGCAGGCAGCCATGGCCATGCTGGCCTGTGCGCGGATTGGCGCGGTGCATTCGGTGGTGTTCGGTGGCTTTGCCGCCAACGAACTGGCTTTGCGCATCGATGATGCCCGGCCCACGCTGCTGCTGACGGCCTCCTGCGGGCTGGAGTTCGATCGCGTGATTGCGTACAAGCCGCTGGTCGACCGCGCCCTGCAACTGGCCCGGCACCAACCGCGCAATGTGCTGGTGCTGCAGCGGCCACAGGTGCAGGCCGACCTGCAGCCAGGCCGCGACCTGGACTGGCAGGCGGCCTTGACCGGCGCCGAGCCGGTGGCCCCAGTCGAGTTGGATGCCGGCGACCCGCTGTACATCATGTATACCTCGGGTACCACCGGCAAACCCAAAGGCATCGTGCGGGAGAACGGTGGCAATGCCGTGGCGCTGTGCTATGCCATGCGCCATATCTATGGCATGCAGGCCGGCGATGTGTGGTGGGGCATATCTGATGTGGGCTGGGTGGTCGGCCATTCGCTGATCGTTTACGGGCCGTTGATGAGCGGCTGTACCACTGTGTTCTACGAAGGCAAGCCGATCCGCACCCCGGATGCCTCGGCCTACTGGCGGGTGGTGGAGCAATACAAGGTCAATGCGTTGTTCTGTGCGCCCACCGCCATGCGTGCCATCCGCAAGGAAGACCCGGAAGGCGAGCTGATCCGCAAACATGACCTCAGCTCGCTGCGCCAATTGTTCCTGGCGGGTGAGAAGCTCGATTCCAGCACCCACGAATGGCTGGAACGGGTCAGTGGCAAGCCTGTGCACGACCACTGGTGGCAGACCGAGACCGGCTGGCCGGTCACTGCGCCGTGTGTCGGGCTGGAGGGGAGCGCCGCGAAGCCGGGATCGAGCAACCGGGCGGTACCCGGCTACAACGTTCGCGTGCTGGACGACGAAGGCCGCTTGCTCGGGCCCAACCATCAGGGTTCGATCGTGATCGCCCTGCCATTGCCACCTGGTTGTAGCCAGACACTGTGGGGCGACCACGAGCGCTACCTGCAGGCGTACCTGCGCACCTACCCGGGGTATTACCACACCGGTGACGGCGGCTACCTGGACGATGACGGTTTCGTCTACATCATGGGGCGCACCGATGACGTGATCAATGTGTCGGGGCACCGGTTGTCTACCGGCGAAATGGAGGACCTGGTGGCCTGCCACCCGGCGGTGGCCGAGTGTGCGGTGGTTGGCGTGCACGATGAAATCAAGGGGCAAGTGCCGTTGGCACTTGTTGTGCTCAAGGACGGCGAGGGCATTGCCGAGGCGCAACTGCTGGTGGACCTGGTGGGCAGTGTGCGCGAGGCGATTGGCCCGCTGGCCTGTTTCAACCGGGTTCGGTTGGTGAAGCGGCTCCCCAAGACCCGCTCGGGGAAAATTTTGCGTGCGGTGCTGCGCAAGATCGCCGACGGGCAGGACTATGCGCCGCCTTCGACCCTGGATGACCCGGCGGTGCTGGGGGAGATCGAGGCGGTGCTGGCGGATTTACCCAGAGCCGGTTGATGCTTTGACATTACAGGCCTCTTCGCAGGTTTACCGGCGAAGAGGCCTGTCGAGGCGATGCAGTTTCAAGGGGCTATCTGGTGCAATTGCCCCAAGCGGCTGCGGGTACGCATCAGGTCGGCAAGCGGCCCGCCCAGGCTTTCTTCCAGTGGCCGTTTACCTATCACCACCACCTGCCGATCCTGGTCATACAACACATCCACCAGGTTGACGAAACGCTGCTGAGCCGCCAGCGAGCACTCCGCCAGGTCACCCAGCCCGTCGATGATCCATTCATCGTATTGCGCCGCCAGCACCAGGTAGTCAATGACCGCCGTGGCCTTCTCGCACAAGTCATCGAAGCCAAGCACCACCCGCCGGCCATCGATGGCCAGCGCACGCAGCGGGCGCTTGTTCACTTCCAGCATCACCAGCTGTTCGTTCGGCACGTTCAGCGCCTGGCGCTGCGCTGCATTCCCCGGCCAGACATAATGGCCCTGGGTAAAACGTTGATGCTCACGGTTGGCCGGCAAGCTGCGAAAGTCGGTGTCGCCGTCCACTTCGAGCACTTGCATCGAGCTGTTGATCAGGCGGATTACCGGGAGGAAGCGCTCGTGGTACAGCGGGTTGGGCAACAACCCTTCGGGCGCGTAGTTGGACGTCACCAGCAGGAACACGCCGCGTGCGAACAGGGCGTTGAACAGGCGTGTCAGCAGCATGGCATCGCCGATGTCATGCACGTGGAATTCGTCGAAGCACAGCACCTGGCAGCCACCCACCAGCTCGTCGAGGGTTGCGCCCAGCGCATCGTCCAGCGCCCGGTGGTGGTGCATGCCTCGGTGGAGGCGAGCAAAGAAGTCATGAAAATGCAGGCGGCGCTTGGCCTCGACCGGTACCACCTGGAAGAAACCGTCCAGCAGCCAGCTCTTGCCGCGTCCCACCGACCCGTAGAGGTACAGGCTGCGTGGCTGCCCTTGTTCGAGCAGTGCCAGTTGTTCGGCCATGCAGTGGATCACCCGTCGCTGGCCGTCACTAAGCTGATAACCCCGGCTTCGGGCTTTGTCCTCGAACCAATCGAGCAGTTCGCTCTCGTTGGCGGCAGTGCCGCGCAGGCGCTGGCCAAGCTGGCGCAATGGGGCAGGGATCCAGGCAGACAAAAGCAACGCTCCTTGGGCGATGGCGGGTCAGCGTGCAGCTTGCCCGAGGGCGGCCATTTTGACTAATACAGAAAGTGACCGGCAATGATCACTTCATGCGATACGTCTGGCCGCGCACCTGCATTGCCTAGGCTTTGCGCTCCAGCTGGCGCTCGATCATGTACTTCACCGCCAGGCGGCGCTCCTTGAGGTGGCGCAGGTCTTCGTCAACGAAGTTGCCGGCCGAGATCGACTCGGCAGCCAGCACCTGGTTGTCGATGTCCATGTACTCGTCCAGCAGGCGGTCCAGCGCCTTGTCCTGCTGGCGGCGTTGCTGGACGATTTCGCGCGGGTAGTGCAGGTCCTGGTAGAGGTCGTGGGAGACAGGCATGAGGTCCTCCTTGGTCGATGCAGTGGGCTCATCTGATTGGAAGGAAGGAATGCGATTCTGTTGAAGCGAAGCGGGAGGAAAGCGACGGATGGTCGATGGGCCAACACCGAAATGACTAACCCGCTGTTTTTTAGCAATTTTTTTTCATCAGGGGGTTCACAGACCGAAAATTTGTTGTTAAAGTGCCGCGCATTCCAAGACAACAACCCAGTTGTCACTCAGTTGGAATTGTCAGAGCAGCAAACACTGCATCCGATACAGGGGCGTCGCCAAGCGGTAAGGCAGCAGGTTTTGATCCTGCCATGCGTTGGTTCGAATCCAGCCGCCCCTGCCATTTTCCAGTTTCAAACGTCTATAACCCGGTGCTTCGAAAGATGAGTGCTGGGTTTTGTCGTTTCCGTATTTAATTTCGTAATGCGATGCCTGTAGAAGCGGCCTTGTGTCGCGATGGGCCGCTCCTGCACGGGTTTTGCGTCGTCTCAGGTTACCCGGCAATGCCCAGCATTTCGTTCAGTACCCTGGCCAGTTCATCGGCCTGCACCGGCTTCTGAATCACCAGGCTGCCCGGCAGCTCCAGCCCCTGCAGCTCGGCATACCCAGTAAGGAACACCACGGGCAGGCGCGGGTACCGCTCACGCGCCGCCAGCGCCAGTTGCGCACCGTTGAACTCGGGCATGGCGAAATCCGTCAGCAGCAGGTCGATCTCGTCATCCAGCAATGCCAATGCTTGCTCGCCGCTGTGCGCCTGGCGCACCTGATAGCCGTACTGGCGCAATACATCGCCAAGCATGTCGCGCACCAGGTGGTCATCGTCCACCAGCAGCACCGTGCGGTTACGGCCGCTCTCGCTGCTCGACTGGCTGAGCACCGCTGCGGCAGGTTCGTCCACCACTTCCTCCTTTACTGCGGGCAGGTACACCGCCACCTCGGTGCCGCGCCCCGGTGTGGTATCGATGCGCACGCCACCCCCGGACTGCTTGGCGAAGCCGAACACCTGGGCCAGGCCCAGGCCCGAACCTTTGCCGATGTCCTTGGTGGTGAAGAACGGCTCGAACACCTTGGCCAACACGTCGTCGCTCATGCCGCAGCCGGTATCGCGGATGCTCAGCATCACGTACTCGCCGGGGTCCGGGTCTTCTGGGCGATGCGGGCGCCCGTTGATACGGGTGTTACGGGTGGTAAGGGTCAGCTGTCCACCCTCGGGCATGGCATCGCGGGCATTGATCGCCAGGTTGAGGATGATCATCTCGGTCTGGGTCGGGTCGGTCATTGCCTGCCACAGGGCCTGGTCCAGGTCCAGGCGCACCGAGACGTTGCCACCCAGGGTACGGCGCAGCAGCTCTTCCAGGCCGGCCAAGGTGCGGTTTAGGTTAAGCGCTACCGGCTCCAGACGCTGGCGACGGGAGAAAGCCAGCAACTGCGAGGTCAGCTTGGCGCCACGCTCGCCCGCTTCGCGGATATGCGTGAGGCGTGTGCGGGCCTTGTCCAGGTCGGCCTTGGCCAGGTCACGCTCAAGAAAGCTTGCACCGGTGAGGATCACCGTGAGCAAGTTGTTGAAGTCATGGGCCACGCCTGCGGTCAGTTGGCCAACCGCCTCCAGCCTCTGCATCTGTTGCAAGGCAGCCTCGATGCGCTCGCGTTCGTTGATCTGCTCGCGCAGGCGGGCGTTGGCTTCAGCCAGGCCCAGGGCGGCTTCACGTTCGCTGGTGATGTCGCGTGCCACCACGTACAGCAGGGTGTCTTCCGGCACCACCACCCACGACAGCCAGCGCTGCTGGCCGCCGGCATGCAGGATGCGGCCGACAAAGCGGGCGCTGGTGCGGCCATGGGCGAGGGCGGCCAGTTCGGTGAGTAGCAGTTCCTGATCGGGCTCGGGCAGCAGGTGCAGCAGGGACGACTGGCTCAGGCGCTCGCGGGAGAAACCCAGGCTGGCCTCCCACGCGGGGTTCAGCGCGACCGGGGTCAGGTCCTTGTTCAGTACGGCCAGCAAGTCTTGCGACAGCTCCCAGGCGCGATCGCGTTCGCGCGTGCGTCGCTCGACCCGTTCACCGAGCATCTCGTTCAGCTGGCGCAGTGCCTGGGTGGCCAGGCGTTGCGTGTGGATGTCCTGCAGCACACCGGAAAAACGCACGCATTGGCCGTCGACGAACTGGCTCTGGCCACTGCTGAGCAACCAGCGCGGCTCCTGGCCATCGACTGGCGCGATACGAAACTCTACCCGGTACTGGCCACCGCTTTCGGGGCGCATGGCATATTCCACCGCGTCACGCACCATTGCCAGGTCATCGGGGTATATGCCACCGAGGAACACCTCAAGGCTCATTTCGGTGCTGGTAGGCAGGCCGAACAACGTCTTGCAGCGGTCATCCCAAACCAGCAGGCCTTCCTGCGGGCGCAGGTCCCAAGTGCCCATGCCGGCAGCGTCGATGGCGATCCGAGCACGCGCCTCAACGTCGGCCAATGCTTCTTCGGCGCGGCGCCGGCGCTGGCGCTCCTGTACTTCGGTCAGCGCCCTGCGCACGGCCTTGGGCAGCAGTGGCAGGTTTTTTTTCAGCACATAGTCGGTGGCGCCCAGGCGGATCATTTCCACCGCGTGTTCTTCGCCGTAAATACCGGACAGGAAGATGAACGGGATGTCCGGTGCCAGGCGCTGGGCGATGGCCAGCACCTCGGTGCCGGACGAGCCTGGCAGCACACAGTCGCACAGGATCAGGTCGTAGTGGGCTTCGCGCAGGGCATGTTCGACGCCCGCATGGTCGAACACCAGCTGTGATTGCACTTGCAACCCGCTGCGTTCCAGGCGCAACAGGGTAAGCTCGGCATCCATCGAGCTGTCTTCGACCATCAGTAGTTTCAACGGCGTTTGTTGCATCGTTGCGGCGGCCTCAGTTACTACCGCGACGGTTTAGCCGCAGTGAGCCGGGTGGTGGTTCGTTGAGCACGGCCCAGAATACCCCGAGGTCCGAGATGGCGGCGACGAATTCCTTGAATTCCACTGGCTTGACCACATAGGCGTTCACCCCCAGCTCATAGGCGCGCAGCAGGTCGGGTTCTTCGCGCGAGGAGGTCAACATCACGGTGGGTATGCTGCGCAGTTCGGCGGTGGCGCGCACAGCCTTGAGCACTTCCAGGCCATCGACCTTGGGCAGTTTCAGGTCCAGTAACAGCACGGCAGGGTTGCCGTCATCGCGCTCGGCATAGGCGTTGCGGCGCAGCAGGTAGTCGAGCGCGTCGGCACCGTCGCGCAGCACGATGACCTCGTTGGCCAATTGGCTGCGCTCCAGGGCCAGCAGGGTCAGTTCCAGGTCCCGGGGGTTGTCTTCGACCAGCAGGATGGGCTTGAGCATGATGGTAGCGATGCCTCAGGTAGCAGTGTTTCGGGGTAGGGTGAAGTGGAAGCTGGCGCCTTGCTCGATCTGGCCAGTGGCCCAGACCCGGCCATCATGGCGCTCGATGATACGGCGCACGCTCGCCAGGCCAATCCCTGTGCCTTCGAAGTCTTCCATGCGGTGCAGGCGCTGGAATACGCCGAACAGCTTGTTGGCATAGGCCATGTCGAAGCCCACGCCATTGTCGCGGATGCAGACCTCGGTTTCGCCAGGGTGCTGTACGGCACTGATCCCGATGCGGGCAGGGTTACGCCCGCGCGTGTACTTGATGGCATTGGCGATAAGGTTGTGCAATGCCATGTTGATGAACGCCGGGTCGCCGATCACCTTGGGCAGCGGGGCGATGTCCCAAACGATTGCGCGGCCTTCGTAATCTGGGGTCAATTCGCTGCGAATGGCCTCGACCAGTGCGTTGAGGTCGACGTCGGACAAGCGCAAGGCCGAGCGGCCCATCTGCGAGAAGTTGAGCAGGTTGTCGACCAGGCTGCCGGCAAAGTGCGCCGCTTCGCCGATGTGCTGCAAAAAGCGTTTGCCGCGCTCGCTCAGGTCTTGGCCTTCGATTTCGCCAAGCAGCTCGGTATAGCCGGCGATGTGCCGTAGGGGCGCGCGCAAGTCATGGGAAACACTGTAGGAGAACGCCTCGAGCTCTTTGTTCGAGCGGCGCAACTCGCCCGCCAGTTGCGCCAGCTCTTCGGCCTTGCGCAGGACGATGCCCAGCACCGCGGTGCGCAGTTCCATCACGCCCTCGATCACCAGCGGGTCCCAGGGCTCGCAATAGCCGCGCAGTTCTTCCTGCCAGCGTTCAAAACTGTGTCGTGGGTGGAGGTTGCCCTGTGGCCCCACCTGCTTGGTCGGCTGGCCGGCCCAGTTTACCGTACGCACTTGCTCGGGGCGGAACCACAGCAGGTAGTGCGAGTGGATTTGCGAGATGGCCACCGCCAGCACACCACCGGCATGGGTTGCCAGTTCGGGCAGGTCTGTGATGTCGCGGCGCAGGTTGTCACTTTGGAACACGCTGTCTTCGCCACGCTGGCCAAGCCAGTGCACCAGCGCGGTCACCTGGGCTTCGGGTGGGGTCTGGCCGATCAGGTCACAGCGTTCGGCCGAGATTACCGCCGCACCTTGGGCACCGGCAAAGGCCAACAAAACCTGGGGCAGTTCGCGCAGGCCGTCGCTGACGCTGTCGTGGTCAGCCATGGACGAGATCATGCGCACGATGTGTTGACGCAGTGCCAGCAACTTGCGCGTGCTGGCATGGGCCTCGCGGGACTCGATCTGCAACGACAGCACGCTGGCCAGCAACTCGCAGGCTGTGCGGGTACGCAAGTCCACCGGGCGTGGCTGATGGTGGTGGCACGACACCAGCCCCCACAGCTCGCCATCGACCACGATCGACAGCGACATCGAGGCCAGCGTGCCCATGTTGCGCATGTACTGCAGGTGTATCGGCGACACGCTGCGCAGTGCAGCGAAGCTCATGTCCAGTGCCTTGCCGGTGCGAGGGTTGGCGGCCGGTAACAGGGGGGAGGACTGATAGTTGGCATCCTCGATCACGCGGATGCGGTTGATCCGGTACAGCTCGCGCGCCTGGCGCGGGATGTCCGCGGCCGGGAAACACAGGCCCAGATAGCTGGGGTAGCCAGGGTCGGCCACCTCCGCCAGCACCTGACCGTTGCCATCGGCATCGAACCGGTACGCCTTGACCCGCCCAAAGCCGGTGATGCGTTTGAGCTGCACCACCGTTTGTTGCAGCAGATCCTCAAGGCTTGTGGCCAGTTGCAGGCTACCGACGAAGTTGCGCACCAATGGGTAGTAGTCGCCTTGCCCGGCCAGCTCCGGTGGCAGGCGCGGGGGTTCGAACTCGGCAATCAGTACTTCGTCGTGACAGTGGGCCAGCAAGTGCAGCGGCTCACTGTGGGGCGCGCCTTGGCGCAAGCGCACGTCGCCGATGTGAAAGGGGAAAATTTCATCTTCGGGCAGCCGTGCGAGGTGCGCGTGCAGGTCGAAACCGTCGCTGACCAGATTGGCGAAGGGGCAACCGATCAGTTCCTGGGCCGGCAAGCCCAGCCAGTGCTCGACGTTTTCACTGGCCTGCAGCACGCGCAGGTCGGTGGCGTCCAGTACCAGCAGAAAGCCATGAGGCTGGATGCTGCTCGGCACGTGGATCGGTTCTTGGGCACAGCGCTCCATGGCGTCTGCCAGCGTGTTGTCTGCAGTCATCGATGAAAGCGCTCCTGTCATGTCCGTCCATGTATGGCATAGGTGCCTGGGGCAGGATGAGACTGGTTCACCCTAACAGAAACCCGGCACATTTACCGGCTCTCGCCATTGGAGGCACGCCGGTGCGCTGGGGTTCTGTGCCGTTCAGGCTTTTTTTGAAGGGGCGCTATCGCTTTATCGCTAATACAAAAAAATGGCTTGATGCCACCACGGTTGCGCTGCCTCGCTGCTACGCTCAAACCAAGACGTTTCGACAAGGATAACAAGGTGACGGAGCGCTATCTGGCCGCGCTGTTGGGCCTGTTGTTCAGCGGCAGTACCGTGGCAGCGGATTTTCTCGTGGAAGTGCGGGTATTGGTGCAGCGTGGCTGCATGCTGGTCAACCAGACACGCGACGCGGGAGCCCAAGCCCTGGGGAGGATCGACCTGGGTGTGTCGGCACGCCTCGATGGCCCTGGCGCGCCCTTGAGCGGGGTACTGCTGAGCCAGCGCCCACCGCGACTTGAGTGCAACCCTGGCACCCCCTACCAGGTACGCGTCGATGGCGGCCAGCATGGTGGCGTCGGCGAATTGCGCTACCTGGCCAGCAGCGACCGCGCGGCCCGGCCCATTCCTTATCGCTTGTACCGCGATGCTGCCTGGCGCGAGCCTCTGGCGGTGGGGGTGGCCCAGTCGGCGCGGGTGCCGGACAGTGGCTCGGTTGAGCTGCCTCTGTACGCACGTATCGACAAACTGGCCTGGGTACCGAATGCAGGGCTGTATGCCGACCTGCTCAAAGTCACAGTCACCTGGTAGGGACGCCACCATGCACAAGGACGCCATGCCATGAACCGCACTTCGATCCTGTTGCTTACCCTCGGCCCGCTGCTGGTACCTGGTGGTGAGGCGCATGGCAGCACCACAGGTTTCATCCAGGCGCGGCTGGTGATCAGCGCGGCCTGCCAGATCAGCAGCAACGAGACACAACCGGCCGTGCTGGGCAACCCGGGGGTGCTGGATTTTGGCGAGCGCGGCCCGAACTGGGACCAGCCACTGCGCAGCCGGGTGGACGAAGTGGGCGGCGAGGGTAGCCTGCAGATCAGTTGCACGCCCGAAGTCCGGGCTTTCAATGTGCGCATCAATGGTGGCCTGAATGGCGACGACGGTATACGGCGTCTGAGCAATGGCCGTGAACTGATCCCTTATCAGCTGGCAGTCGACCCTGGCGGCAACAGCCGCTACGGCATCGGCCAGGCGCGCGCCTTCACCATTCGCAGCAACCAGCAAGTGCCGATTCCCATCTACGGCGTGGTAGTGGCGCAGCCGCGCGCGCTGCCCGCCGGGCTTTACCGCGACACCCTCAGAGTGACCCTGGACTGGTAACCACGCAAGGAGACTCCGATGCGAACGAACCTTTCATGCTGCATGCTCGCAGGCCTTGGCCTGGCACTGGCTTCCCAGGCCCAGGCCGCCACGGTGACCGGGAACATCACCTCGACGCTGACCCTGATTGCCGCGTGCCAGGTCAACGGCAGTTCGGGCACTTCGGGGTTGAACTTCGGCGCTCTGAACTTTGGCACTCAGGATGCCCTGTTCACCACTGCCAATGCCCAGGTGCTGGGTGGTGGGGGCGGTGCCATGAGCATCCTGTGCTCGGCGGGTACGGTGCCTGCCATCAAAGTGCGCGCAGGGCTACATGACGGCCAGTCGAGCGGTGGCACGCGTGCGCTCGCCGATGGCGCTGGCAACTTCGTGCCGTACGACCTCTATACCGACTCCGGCCGTACGACGTTGCTGGCCATTGACGGCACCATCACCCTGCCAACCAGTACTGGCGCGGCCCAGACCGTCAACCTTTACGGCAAGGCCGTGGGCAAGGCGGGCCTGCCCGCAGGGGTCTACAGCGACACGATTTCGGTCGAGCTGTCGTTCTGAACCATGCGCGGTTGGCTGGCAAGTGGCCTGAGCGGAATCGGCATGCTGTTGGCGGCCCCGCTGGGGGCGGTGACCACCAGTACATTCACGGTGACGGCGCAGATTGTCGCCGGTTGCCTGGTGGTGGGGGGTGTCACCAGCTACGGCACGCTCGATTATGGCTCGCAGTCCGCGCTGTCCACGGGCTTGCTCAGCACGTCGTTGGGTGGCTCTACCGTGACCTTCCAGTGCACGCCAGGCGTGGCCATGAGCATGAGCCTGGATGGTGGGCAGAACAGTGCCAGCGGCACACGCAACCTGAAACGATCGAACGGCACGCAAGTGCTGGCCTACCAGTTGTACCGGGACGCGGCCTACAGCCAGAGCCTGGGAATCGGCCAGAGCGTGGCCGTGAGCTATGCCGACCCGACGGCGATCAAGCTGCCGGTGTACGGGCGGGTTCAGCTGACCGGCACGCTGCCGGCAGGGACCTACACCGATGTGGTGCAAGTGACGGTGACCTGGTGAACACCAGCGCCACCAACGACAAGTGTCTAAGGAGAGCTGCATGCGGGTAGGCGCGAAGTGGGCGCGAGGATTGATCGGGTTGTGGTGGCTGGCAAGCTTGCCAGCCGGGGCGGCCACCTCGGTGTTGATCTGGCCGATCGACCCGGTGCTGGAGGCCGACCAGAAGGCGGGCGCCCTGTGGCTGGAAAACCGCGGTACTGCGCCGGCCAACTTGCAGGTGCGGGTATTCGCCTGGCGCCAGGGTGATTACCAGGAACAGTTCCAGGCGCAGCGTGAAATCATCGGCAGCCCGCCGGTCGCCAACATTGCCCCAGGGCAGAAGCAGCTGATTCGCCTGACCCGTACGGGCTCATCACCCGCCGGCCAGGAGCAGGCCTACCGCATCATCATCGACGAGATCCCGCCCGCCATCCCGGTCGATAAAGCCGACCCCGGCGCTACCGCGGCCATTCGTTTGCAAATGCGTTATTCGGTGCCGCTGTTCGTCTATGGCGAAGGGCTGTGGGGCAAGGCCGACCCTGACGGCAAGCGCAATGCCGAGGGTGTGGGCAAGCCGCAGCTCAGCTGGCGCCCGGTTACCGTGCAGGGCAAGCCTTACGTTGAACTGCGCAACACTGGCCCCGTGCATGCGCGCTTGACCGATGTAGTGGTGCAGCAAGGCAGCCAGAGCAAACCACTGGCCGAGGGGCTGCTGGGCTATGTGCTGCCGGGCGCCAGCATGCGCTGGCCTGCTCCCGAGGCGTCCAGCAGCGGTAGCGTGCTCAAGGGCAGGGTCAATGGGCAGGGTACGGCGGACGCTATTCGCCAAGGCCAATGAGCCAGCAAATGAATGCAGTGCAGGGGTCAGGGAGTACCCGGCAATGGTCGGAAACCGTGTGTGAAAAAGCTTTCGGCGACGACTCGCCGTTGGTGCCTGGGGCTGGTCATGGTCAGCCCAGGGCTGGCGTTGGCCGACGACCTGCCCCCACCGCCCACGGAGATGTCCGCCATCGCCGAAGCCACCCTGTACCTCGACCTGGTGGTGAACCAGATGCCCAGGGCTGAACTGGTCCCGGTGCAGCAGCGGGCCGGGCAGCTGTACCTGGACAGCGACATCTTGCGGTCAGCCGGTATTTCGTTGCCTGGCAGCCCCCAGGGCGAGGTGGCCCTGGAAAGCATCGCGGGGTTGCATGCCGACTACGACAGCCAGAACCAGCGCCTGCTGCTGCAGGTGCCGCCGGCCTGGTTGCCAGACCAGCAAGTGGGTGACCGCAACCTGTACCCGGCCAGTGATGCGCGCAGCAGTTTCGGCGCTTTGTTCAACTACGACCTGTACCTCAATGACACCGATGAAGGCGGCACCTACCTGGCCGCCTGGAACGAGCTGCGCCTGTTTGACAGCTGGGGCACTTTCTCCAGTACCGGGCAGTGGCGCCAGTCATTCAACGGCGCACAGGCGGATGATACGCGCCAAGGCTTCATGCGTTATGACACTACTTGGCGCTTCACTGACGAGCAGCGTCTGCTGTCCTATGAAGCCGGTGACTTCGTGACTGGCGCTTTGCCCTGGAGCAGCTCGGTGCGGGTGGGCGGCGTGCAGCTGTCGCGTGACTTCGCTGCGCGCCCCGACCTGGTCACTTACCCGTTACCGGCGTTCGCAGGCGAAGCGGCGGTGCCGACGTCGCTCGACCTGTTCATAAACGGTTTCAAGTCCAGCACTACCGAGCTGCAGCCAGGCCCGTACACCCTGACCAACGTGCCGTTCATCAACGGCGCCGGGGAGGCGGTGGTGGTCACCACCGATGCGCTTGGCCGGCAGGTGTCGACGACCTTGCCGTTCTATGTCACCAGCAGCCTGCTGCAGAAGGGCCTGACGGACTACTCGGTGGCCGCCGGCAGCCTGCGCCGTGATTACGGCGTGCGCGATTTCAGCTATGGGCCGGGTGTGGCCTCGGGCAGCCTGCGCTATGGGCTCAGTGACTTCTTCACCCTCGAAACCCACGCCGAAACTGCCGAGTCGCTGATGCTGGGCGGGCTGGGTGGCAACATGCGGCTGGGCAACTTCGGCGTGCTCAATGCCGCCCTGGCGCAAAGCCAGTTCGATGGCGAGAAGGGCCACCAGGTCGCCCTTGGGTACCAGTACAACAGCCAGCGCATCGGCTTCAGTTACCAGCGCCTGCAACGCCATGGTGACTATGCCGACCTGACCCGGGTCGACCTTCCGGACATGCAGTTGAGCAAGCGCAGCGAACAGGTCACCCTCAGCCTGAACCTGAACGAGTACGGCAGCATTGGCGCCGGCTACTTCGATGTACGCGCCGGTGACGGCACGCGTACCCGGCTGATCAACCTGAGCTACAGCAAGCCGCTGTGGGGCAGCAGCAGCGTGTACTTGTCGGCCAACCGCGAAGTGGGTGACAGCCAGTGGGCGGTGCAGGCGCAGTTGGTGATTCCGTTCGACTTGCACGGCACCCTGGCGCTGGGCATGGAGCGAAGTAAAGAAGGCGAGACACTGCAGCGGGTCAACTACAGCCACGCGGTGCCAGCGGGTGTCGGCGTTGGTTACAACCTGGGCTATGCCGCAGGCAGCGACCGGGATGCCTATCGCCAGGCCGACGTCACT
Organism: Pseudomonas sp. LFS074; assembly: GCF_047978165.1. NCBI lineage: Bacteria > Pseudomonadati > Pseudomonadota > Gammaproteobacteria > Pseudomonadales > Pseudomonadaceae > Pseudomonas > Pseudomonas sp. LFS074. The sequence goes on from NZ_JBFPFV010000001.1 coordinate 2,118,960, forward strand.
TGGCGCCTGCAATCGGTGCAGTTGCAGGCGGGTGTGTATGGCAGTAGCGGTGAAATGACCCGTTGGGCTGACGCCAGTGGTTCTCTGGTGTGGATGGATGCCGGGGTGTTCGCAGCCAACCGCATCGATGATGCCTTCGTAGTTGTCAGTACCGCGGGCTACGCCGATGTGCCGGTGCGCTACGAAAACCAGGACGTTGGCCGCACCGATGCCAAGGGGCACTTGCTGGTGCCGTACAGCAGCGGTTACTACCGTGGCAAGTACGAAATCGACCCCATGGACCTGCCGCCGGATGTGCTGGCGTCAGACGTGGAGCAGCGTGTGGCGGTAAGACGGGGCAGCGGTTACTTGCTGGAGTTCCCGCTCAAGCGGGTCATGGCGGCCAGCGTCGAGCTGGTGGATGGCGACCAGCAGGTGCTCAAATTGGGTAGCCGTGTGACCCACACAGAAAGTGGCGGCCAGGCGGTGGTGGGTTGGGACGGGTTGGTGTACCTGGAGAACTTGTCGCCGCATAACCGCTTGCAGGTGGAAATTGAAGGCGGCGGGCATTGCGAGGTGGCATTCGACCTGCCTGAGTCACAAGGCTCGGTGCCCTTGATTGGCCCGCTGGTGTGCCGATGAATGCCTGGGTGCGTGGTCTGTGGGCGAGCGTACTGCTGTTGCCGACGGGTACGGCCTGGGCGGTTTGTTCGTCGGTAGCCACGTTGCCGGCGGCGTTTGGCAGCCTCAATTCAACGCAGGTTCGCACCACGGTACAGACGGCTTCCACCCTTAACTCCGGTTTGCAGTGCACCGGCTCGCTACTCACCTTGCTCAGCAGCAATGATCATTTCTACGCAACCATCACGCCCGCCTCGGGCGGGCTGGTCGGCCCGACAGGCGATGTCATCTCTTACACATTGTATGCCGACAACAGCACCAACTACCCGATCACCCGCGGTCTGGCCTACGACTTCGCTCGCAACGGTATCATCGACCTGCTAGGGCTGCTCGGCGGCACCACGCCCAAAGCGGTGCCTATCTACATGCGTACCCAGATTGGCAGCAATGTCGCGGCAGGGGTGTACCAAGAGAACCTGACCGTGGCCTGGAGCTGGAACTATTGTTCGGGGATTGGCGCGTTAGGGATATGCCTTGGGCGTGACATCGGTTCAGGTAGCCAGACCTTGAACGTGAGCCTGACGGTGACCAACGACTGCCAGATCACCACCCCCAACATCAGCTTCGCCAGTGCGCCGGTGGTGGCAGGGTTCGGCACTGTGAGCCAGGGTATAAACGTGTCGTGCACCAAGGGCAGCAGCTACACGGTGGGGCTGGATGACGGGCAGAACGTGTCCGCTGGGCGGCGGCGGATGAAGTCGGCGGCCAACAACTACCTGGCCTATGACATTTTCAAAAGTGCTGGGACGGTGCGCTGGGGCGCGACCGGGGCTGCCAGGCGCTCCAGCACCGATGCCGACGTCAACCCCGGTGTGGGGACTGGTACGGGTAGCCAGGTGTTCAACTACAACGCCAAGGTCTATACCGACCAGGCGACACCGCCTGCAGCGACCTATACCGACAGTGTGATACTGGATGTGCAGTTCTGATGCAGCTCTGACGGAGCCTGATGCCTGCCGCTGACACGGCCCCTGTAGGGCCGCGTCAGCCTTGGCTCAGCGCAAATCGCCCACCATTTTTGCCAGGGTCTCCAGCACCGCCCCGGCCAGGGCCTTCGAGCGTGCCCCCGACCAGCCGGTTACCGCATCGGGCGCGTCGTCATGGTCCTTGAATGGCATCTCCAGCGTTAGCGACAGGCAGTCATGTGCCATGCCCACGGCATTGCAGGCCAGCGTCGTATTCGCCTGGCCAGGCTCGTCGCGGGTATAGCCGTGCACGGTCTGAAAGTCGCGGGTCACACTGCACAAGGTATTGCGAAACTGCGCTTCGAGTTTTTCCAGTCGCGGGGTGTAGCCTGGGTTGCCCTCGCACGCGGCGGTGAACACGTGCGGAATCTCTTCGTCACCATGCACGTCGATGAACGCGTCCACGCCGTACTGCTTCATCTGCGCCTGAGCAAAGAACACCTCTGGGCTCAGTTCGATGCTGGCGTCCTGCCAGGCGCGGTTGAGGTCCTTGCCCTTGAAGTTGGTACGCAGGTGGCCGAGGAAGGCGCCGTCGGGGTTCATGTTGGGGATCAGGTAAAGGTCAGCCTTGGCCAGCAATTGCTTAACCACTGCATCGTTGGCCTGCAGGCGGTCGATCACGCCTTCCATGAACCATTCGGCCATGTGCTCGCCTGGGTGTTGCTGGGCAATCAGCCAGAGCTTGCGCTTGCCATCTGCACCGTCACCGGCGCGCAGCAGCGGGATATCGCGGCCTTGGACACTGCGGCCGCTGGCCAGCAACTCGACCCCCGGCAGTTGCCGTGCACGTTCGATCAGCTGGTTGTGTCGGGCGCGAGAGAAGGGCTCGAAGTAGGCGAACCAGATATGTTCCTGTTCAGCCTTTACCTCGAACGACAGCGCCGTACCGTCGAACCGGCTGGGCACGCGGAACCAGCTCTGCTGGTCGTAGCTGGCCACCGCGTTGTAGCCGCTCCACGCGTTCTTGTACGAGGAGCCAGACGCGTTGTCGAGGCTGAAGCGATGCACCTGCCCCGGGGTGAGCCCGCTGACCTTGAAATGGAACCATTGGTAGTGGCCGCTGTGGGTGTCCGGGCGGATGGCCAGGTGTACCTGGGCCGGGTTGCTGGCATCCAGCACCTGGATGTTGCCGGAATCGAAGTCGCAGTCGATCTGCAGGGGGGACAGCGTCACGGTCATGTGCCGGGCTCCTTTGCGGGTATTGTTGTAAGGGTACTGTACACGGCTTGGCAGGGTTGTTGCGTCTGTTTGCATGACATGGCGGTATCGGAATGTGACGGGACAAGTTCGTGCGCGCTTTTGTCGGGCAGGCTGTGATCGAGCTGCCGCGGCCAGCGTTGGTCAGATAAGTATCTATATTTTTTGCATATTAGCTTAGCTCTAAAATTAATTTCATTTATCTGGTTTGGCCCGTTACATTCAGCGTTCTCTTACCTGCAAGGAACTGCGGATGTCCATTCGATCTCGCCTGCTGCTGTTCGCAGCCGCTACGCTGCTGACCACCCAGGCTTTCGCCAGCGAACGCCTGACCCTGCGCATCGGCGACCAGAAAGGAAACATGCGTGCCCAGCTGGAGGCGGCCGATGCCTTGCGCGACTTGCCTTACGATATCCGTTGGGCCGAATTCCCCGCAGCCGCCCCCCTGGCCGAGGCACTGAACGCCGGGGCGATCGATGCCGGCATCATCGGTGACGCACCATTGCTGTTCGTGCTGGCCTCCGGGGCGCCGGTCAAGGCCATTGCCGTGGACAAGTCCGACCCCTACGGCACAGCGCTGCTGGTGCGCCCCGATGCAGCCTTGCAAAGCGCCGCCGAGCTCAAGGGCAAGCGCATCGCCACCGGCCGCGGCTCTATTGGCCATCACCTGGCGCTGAAGGCACTGGATCAGGTCGGCCTTAGCGAAAAAGACGTGGAGTTCCGCTTTCTCGGCCCGGTCGACGCCAAGGTCGCCCTGGCCAACGGCTCGGTGGATGCCTGGTCGACCTGGGAGCCTTACACCGCTCTGGCCGAGCTGAGCGGCCAGGGCAGGGTGCTGGTCAACGGCCGTGGGCTGTCCAGTGGCAACAGTTTCCTGGCCGCTACCGACAAGGCGCTGGACGACCCGGCTCGGCACGCTGCACTGCAGGACTACCTGGCCCGCCTGGCGGGTGCCCAGGTGTGGGCCTACCAACACCTGGACAGCTACTCGAAAACCCTGGCGGCGATCATTGGTTTCCCGGAGGGCGCCGCGCGGCTGCAGTTTGAACGCCGTCAGTTGCACTGGCAGGTCATCGACGCCAAGACCATCAGTGAACAACAGGAAACCGCCGACTTCTACCACGCCCACGGCCTTATGAATCAGCGCCTGGACGTCGGCCCGACCTTCGCCACTGGCTTTACCGTGCCCGCCACTGACTCACTGGCCCAACATTGACCTGGAGACACCCCATGCTGCACCGCAAACGCCTGCGCCACCTGGCCCTGGGCCTGCTGCTCGGTGGCCTGCTGCCGTCGCTTGCCAGCGCCGAGCAGACCCTGCGCATCGGTTACCAGAAATCCTCCACCCTGCTGACGTTGCTCAAGGCACGCGGCACGCTGGAGCAGCGCCTGCAAGCCGAAGGCATTCGCGTCAGCTGGCACGAGTTCCCCAGTGGTTTGCCGTTGCTGGAGGCACTGAACCTGGGCAATGTCGACCTGTCGGCGGACGTGGCCGATACAGTGCCGGTGTTCACCCAGGCAGCCGGCGCCAAGCTCACCTATTTTGCCCGTGAGGCACCGTCCCCTTCGGCCCAGGCCATCCTGGTTCCGGCCGACTCGCCGCTCAGGACACTGGCCGATCTCAAGGGCAAGCGCGTGGCGGTGACCAAGGCGGCGGGTAGCCACTACCTGTTGATCCAGGCCCTGGCCAAGGCCGGCTTGAGTTTCAAGGACATCACCCCGGCGTACCTGATCCCTGCCGATGGCCGCGCGGCCTTCGAGAATGGCAAGGTTGATGCCTGGGTCACCTGGGACCCTTACGTGGCCAGTGCCCAGCGTCAGCAGAATGCACGCATTCTGGCCGATGGCAGCGAGCTGGCGAGTTACCAGCGTTACTATCTGGCCGGCAGCGACTACGCCACGGCGCACCCTGAAGTGCTTCAGCAGGTGTATCAGGCGCTGCGCGAGATCGGTACCTGGACCAAGGCCAACCCTGCCGCGGCGGCCCGGGTGCTGGGACCGTTGTGGGGCAACCTGGACAGCGTCACGGTGCAGCAGGCCAATGGCCGGCGCAGCTATGACGTGCAGCCGGTGCAACTGGACAACCTGGGTGAGCAGCAGCGTATTGCCGATGCCTTCTACCGTGAAGGGCTGCTGCCCAAACCGGTGGATGCGCGGGCGGTGACTGTGTTCGAGCCCCAGGCTGTTGACTGAGGATGGCTTTATAGCCTGCAGGCTATTTGAAGAACTGGCTCGGCGTGGTGCCGAACTGGCGCTTGAACATGCTGGCGAAGGCACTGGGGCTGTCATACCCCAGTGCGCCCGCCACATCGATGATCCGCTCGCCCAGGGCAATCCGTTCCAGCGCCTGCATCAGTCGCGCCTGTTGGCGCCACTGGCCGAAGGTCATGCCGGTTTCCTTGCGGAATAACCGTTGGATGGTCTTTTCGTCCACCCCCAGATACAGGCCCCAGTCGGCTACGGTGGCATTATCGTCGGGCCGTTCATGCAACGCCGAGCAGATCACCCGCAAGCGTTTGTCGCTGGGCTGCGACAGCTTCAGCGGCAAGGTGGGCAGTACGCAGATCTCGTCGAGGATCAGCCGCATCACCCGGGCTTCTCGCGAGTCCTCGGCAAACGGCGCGGTAAAGCCCACCGAGGCCTTGATCAGCTCACTGAGCAGCGGCGAAATGCTGATGGCCTTGCTCTGCAGGGGCAGGCCCGCCGCCGCGTCGGTGCGCACGAACACGCTGCGCATTTTCACATCACCGACACAGCGGATGGCGTGCACCTGGCCGCAAGGCATCCATACACCGCGGCTGGGCGGCACAGTCCAGCATTCGTTGCCGGACTCGACGATCATCAGGCCTTTGATGGCATAGATCAGTTGATGCTTGGCATGGTGATGGGGCTCGATGAACCAGTCGCTCGGGTAGTCCGTCGCGCGGCTACCCACTTCCCAGGTCCACCCATCGACCTCCACCAGCAATTCACGCTGCGGCTTTACCATCGTGTCCTCGTCTAGATGCAGCCTGGCAGCGCCACTTTAGCAGCAACGGCTGGGCCGGGCTTGTGAGCGGGTAGCCGGCAGCAGCGCGGTGGCCAGCCCCAGCAGCGGCAGGAAGGCGATGGCCTGGTACACCCACTCGATGCCATACCGGTCGGCCAGCTCGCCGAGGCCGGCGGCACCGATACCGCTGATGCCGAACATCAGCCCGAACATCACTCCCGAGACCATGCCGACCCGGCCTGGCACTGCCTCCTGGGCATACACCACCAGCGCTGCGAAAGCCGAGGACATCACCAGGCCGATGGCCACTGCCAGTACCGCTGTCCAGGCCAGGTTGGCATGGGGCAGGGCAAGTGCGAAGGGCGCCACGCCGAGGAACGAGACCCAGATCACTGCCTTGCGCCCGATACGGTCACCCACCGGGCCGCCGGCAAAGGTGCCCAGCGCCACGGCTGCGAGGAACACGAACAGGTACAGCTGGCTGTGTTGCACGCTCAGGCCGAAATGCTCGATGAGGTAGAAGGTGAAGAAGTTGGTGAACGAAGCGATGTAGACGAACTTGGCGAACATCAGCACGGCGATCACCACCACCGCGCGCCACATGGCGTTGCGCGACAACCCGGGCGCCTGCTGGCTGGCGAAGGTCTTGAGCCGGGCCTGGCCGTGACGCACGCTCCAGCCGGTCACCCGCAGCAGCACCATTACCGCCAGCGCGGCTGCGAGCATGAACCAGGCAATGGCTGGCTGGCCGTGCGGAATGACGACGGCGGCGGTGAGCAGCGGGCCGAGGGCCGAGCCGGTATTGCCGCCGACCTGAAAGGCGGATTGCGCGGTGCCGAAGCGCCCGCCGGAGGCCATCCTGGCCACCCTCGAGGCTTCGGGGTGGAAGGTCGCCGAGCCCACGCCGACCACGGCGGCCGCCACCAGCAGCATTTCATAGCTGCCGGCAAAGGCGAGCAGGGCGATGCCCACCAGTGTCACCAACATGCCGGCCGGCAGCAGGTAGGGTTGTGGGTGCTTGTCGGTGAACATGCCGACCCAAGGTTGCAGCAGCGAGGCGGTCACCTGGTAGATCAAGGCGATCCAGCCGATCTGGGCGAAGCTCAGCGTGAAATCGCTTTTCAGCATCGGGTAGATCGACGGCAGTACGGCCTGGATCAAGTCGTTGAGCAAGTGGGCGAATGCGGCGGCACCGACGATACGGACCGCGAAGCCCTGAGGCTGGTCGGCAGGCGTGGCGGTGGCCATGGAGGCGGTAGAGGTTGTCATGGGCAAGGTTCTTCTGTGGCAAGGGAGCAAGGCATTGCCGCCGCAGGTTAGCCAGTGCCTGGGTTGCCTGTCTCACGCCGAACAGGCAGCCACTGCCGCGTTTCGGGCATCTGTGCGGCATCCGTGCCCGTGAGGCCTTTTTACCGTTCGTGCCTTGCCATCCAGCGCAGCAACGCAGCGATCGGTACGCTGCGGTGAGCCTCGTGCCGGTAGGGCTCACCCTCGGCGGTATAGCGTTCGCGATAGCGGCTGAGGACCAGATTGCGGCCATCGGCAGACACCCGGGCCTCCAGTTCGTGCAGCAACAGCGGTTGCCGGGCGGCACCCTCCAGGCGCCGGAACAGCAGCATGGCGGCGTGGGCATCATTCATGGCCGGGTACCTGCGGGCACTTGGCTTGCCACGTACCAGGTTCGCCTGCCTTGCCTTGCGCCACCAGGTTACTGCGCTGTTGCGCGGTGTAATCGCGCATTGCCAGGTAGTAATCGGGCCAGGTGTGCAGCAAGTCGGTCACCGGTAGCGCGGCAGCGCGGCCGTCCACGACGTGCCCGGCAGTGGCCACGGTAGTGAGTGTATCGACTGTATCGCTGTGATCGCCGAACGGGTCCACCGCCATGCTCAAGACCGTGCCGGTGGCGTCACGCAGATTGTGCGAGCCCAGCAGCGGCAGCTCGACGATGGGGCCATTGCCGATGCCCCAAACGCCGAAGGTCTGGCCGAAGTCCGAGCGGTGTTGGCTCAGCCCCATCTTGCCGGACACATCGACCAACCCCGCCACACCGAGCGTGGTGTTGAAGATGAAGCGGGTAAGGCTGGTCATTGCCCGTTCGCCATTGCCTTGCAGCAGGTCGTTGGCGAACACCTTGGGCTCCCCGAAGTTACTGGCGAAGTTGTGCACGCCCTGCTGGGCAAAATCTGGCAGCGCAGAGTAGCCCCGGGCGACAGGGGTCAGCAGGTAGTCATCGACCGTGCGATTGAAGGCAAACACCACGCGGTTTGCGGGCTCCGCCGGGTCACTGACCTGATAGGCAACAGGGCCGCAGGCCATGCTGGCCGGGGCGCGCTGGCTGCAGCCTGCGGCCATGAGCAGCGACAATGCCAGCGCGCCAGAGCGCGCGGAGCGGGAGGTGGAGGATGAACGGGACATAGGTGCATTCCTGGCAAGAACTGGCGGCGATGCTGCCCGGTTTTTCTTGCCTGGGAATGTCTGGATTGTCTCTGCTCGGACACATTGTTACAGGGTTGAAATATATGACGGCCGCGTGGCGATGGCCGTAAAGTACCGCTTGGTTACTTTGTTTGCGGTGCTTTTTTGTGAGCCATTTGCTGATAGTCGACGATGATGTCGAGGTGCTCGACCTGTTACAGAAGTTTCTTCGCCAGCATGGCTACGAGGTAGATGTGGCCTGTGATGGCAATGCGCTCTGGCAGGCGCTTGAGCGGCGCGTGCCGGACCTGGTCATCCTCGATGTGATGTTGCCTGGTGACAGTGGCCTGGTGCTGTGCCAGCGGCTGCTGGCCGATTACAAGGTGGCGGTGATCATGCTGACCGCCATGGGTGAGCTGAGTGACCGGGTGGTGGGCCTGGAGCTGGGGGCGGACGACTACCTGACCAAACCGTTTGCCGCCCGTGAACTGCTGGCACGGGTGAGGGCAGTGCTGCGCAGGGCCGGCGAGGGGGCGGGAGGTGCAACCAGCCATGCCTCGGCCCTCGAATTTGCCGGCTGGCAACTGGATGTGGTGCGGCGCGAACTGCGCTCGCCGGAAAACGTCATGATTCCCTTGTCCAACGGTGAATTCGAGCTGTTGCTGGTGTTTGCCGAACATCCGCGCCGGGTGCTCAGCCGCCAGCAGTTGCTGGACCTGGCCCGTGGCGAAGCCTACGACGCCTATGACCGCAGCGTTGACGTGCAAGTGAGCCGGTTGCGCCGCAAGCTTGAAACCGACAGCGGCAATGAGCCGTTGATCCGCACCCTGCGCAACGTCGGCTACCTGTTCACACCCGTGGTCGCCAGGCGATGAGCCTGTTCGCCCGGCTGCGCCAGGCTGTGCCGCAGCCAAGAATCACCATTGCCCGCTGGATTGCCCTGACCACCTTGACGGCGATGTTGTTCCTGCTGCTACTCAAGATGCTGTTCAGCCTGCTGCTGAGCGTGTGGGCGCAACCGCCACTGCTGGAGAGTGGCGTGATCGAGAAAGTAGCAGCGGTGACTCGCATCCTCGATGCCGCGCCCGCAGCGCAGCGCAGCAATATTGCCGGCGCGGCGGGCGACGGTTCTTACTCCGTGCGCTGGCTGCAACGCCATGACGAAGCGGGCGTCCCGGTGTTGGTCGATGCCGAGTTCCGCGAGGGCACGCCTATTCTGCGCGCCTTGCTCAAGCGGCCGGATGCCAGGGTTGAGGCATTCGAGCCTTCCGACATGCCGGAATACGCCCCTGAGCGTGGCTATGCCCTGATGGTCGAGTTGAGCGACAAGTCCTGGGTGCTGTTTCGCGCTACTAGCCGAAGTTGGGGCCTGGATGAACTGCCGCGCAACCTGATCATCCTCGGCTTGATGCTGGCGTCCAGTTTTGCCGTCGCGTTCTTGGCAACGCGCTTTCTGGCCAAACCCCTGGAGCGCTTTACCGAAGGGGCGCGCAGGTTTGGCAAGGACTTCAACGCCCCACCCATCCCGGTGGTCGGCCCGCACGACCTGCGCCAGGCCATTCTGGCGTTCAATGCCACCCAGGCGCAGCTCAGGCATTACCTCAACGACCGTACCCAGATGCTGGCGGCCATCTCTCACGACCTGCGTGCACCGCTGACGCGCATGCGTTTGCGTGCCGAGTTCATCGAGGATGCCCAACTGCAGGCCAAGTTGTTCAAGGACGTCGATGAAATGCAGGCAATGGTCGACGCCGCATTGGCGTTCTTCCGTGATGATGCTCGGCTGGAGCCCACCACGGCATTCGACCTAGGCGAACTGCTGTTGACCGTGGTGGATGATTTCAAGGATGCGGGCGTAGAAGTTGGCCTCAGCGGGCCACGCCGCTGCGTGTACACCGGCAGGCCGGTGGGTATCAAACGGGTGCTGGTCAACCTGATCGACAATGCCGCGAAGTACGGGTGCGAGCCAACGGTGATGTTGATGGTAACCGCCAGGCAGATAGAAATAACCGTGCAGGATCGCGGACCGGGCATCGCGCCTGAACTGCATGAGCAGGTATTCGCGCCGTTTTACCGGATCGAAGGCTCACGCAACCGCGACACTGGCGGTGTGGGGCTGGGCCTGCCCGCCGCACGGGCCATCGTGCTGGAGCAAGGCGGCAGCCTGACATTGAGCAACCGCCCCGATGGCGGTCTGCAAGCCAAGGTCACACTGCCGCTGGGGTGATCAGAGGCCCAGTTCGCTCAGCCCGGGGTGGTCATCCGGGCGCCGCCCCAAAGGCCAGTGGAACTTGCGCTCGGCTTCGCTGATGGGGTGCTCGTTGATGCTCGAATGGCGGTTGCACATCAGGCCGTCGTCGGCAAACTCCCAGTTTTCGTTGCCATACGCGCGGAACCACTGGCCGCTATCGTCGTGGTACTCGTAGGCATAGCGCACGGCAATGCGGTTGCCGGTGAATGCCCACAGTTCCTTGATCAGGCGGTATTCCAGTTCATGGTTCCACTTGCGGGTCAGAAACGCCTCGACCTCGGCACGGCCACGGGGGAACTCGACGCGATTACGCCAGACCGTGTCGGGGGTGTAGGCGAGCGCGACCTTGGCTGGGTCGCGGCCATTCCAGCCATCTTCGGCAAGGCGAACCTTTTCGATGGCACTTTCCTGGGTGAAGGGGGGAACGGGGGGGCGGGGCATCAGGGTAACTCCCAAGGGTTGAAGGGGCACGTAGGAGCGTAGTGGTTCAACGCCGTGGCGAGAATGCCTGGGCTGGGGACTTCATAATTTCGCCAGGTGCAACGGTGATTTAGGTGCACAGCTCTTTCCCGAAGCCATTGCATTGGCGTGATGGTTTGGGCTTGGCTAGGGTCTTTGGATTGACCCATGAGGCGTTGAACATGAACAGGACGTCATTTGCAGCGGTAGGGCTGCTGATCATGAGTCTGGCTGCAAACGCCGAGGATGGCGAGCGTGAAGGAGATTACTGGTACGTGCAGACCAGCGCCTACACCAAGCACTGGAGCCATGACCCGGATCACAACAACCACCAGGAGCTGGTCGGCATCGAACGAGTCTATACGGATGGTTTGCTGTGGGGCGCGGCAACGTTCAAGAACTCGTTCTACCAGCGTTCGTACTATGCCTACCTGGGCAAGGTCTGGGAAAACGACCGTTATCCCGTGTACGTGAAGTTGAGCGGGGGGCTGATAGAAGGCTACAAGGGTGAGTACGACGACAAGATCCCGTTGAACCATTTTGGTATTGCGCCGGTGATCATTCCGTCGTTTGGCGTGCACTGGGGGCCGCTGGGGGCGGAATTCGTGGTGCTGGGGGCAGCGGCGGGGATGGTCAATGTGGGGGTGCGCTTTTGACTGGCCAGCCACTGCCAGCAACTGGTCAGCGCAAAACCCACAGGGCGAGCACCCGCGTGGTGCTCCCCCCCGTGCTGTCGTCAGTCCCAGATCGGCGCCAGTCCGTCAGGGCTGACTTCGCGTCCATTACGCTCGAGGGTGGCGATTCGTGCCATGTCGTCGGCGTCCAGCTTCAGGTCGCGGGCTAGCAGGTTGCTGGCCAGGTTCTCACGCTTGGTCGACGATGGGATCACGGCGTAGCCCAGTTGCAGTGCCCAGGCGAGGGCTACTTGGGCGACGGTGGCTTTGTGCTTGGCGGCGATCTCGGCCAGGGCCGGGTCTTTCAGCACTTTGCCGTAGGCCAGGGTCATGTAAGAGGTCACGGTGATGCCCTGTTCCTTCAGGAACGCGGTCAGCTTTCTGTTCTGCAGGTATGGGCTGAGTTCGATCTGGTTGGTGGCGATTTCGCCTTTGCCGACTACTTCAATCGCCTGGCGGGTGAGTTCGATGTTGAAGTTGGAGACACCGATCTGGCGGGTCAGGCCTAGTTTCTTGGCGTCGGCCAAGGCCGTCATGTATTCGGTAAGTTCAACGCCGTTGCCCGGCGCTGGCCAGTGGATCAGCAGCAGGTCGACGTAGTCGGTGCGCAGTTTTTCCAGGCTTTCGCGCAGGCTGGGTATCAGCTTGTCGGCGGCATAATTGTCGACCCAGATCTTGGTGGTGATGAACAGCTCGCTGCGCGGTACACCGCTTTCGGCGATAGCCTGGCCAACATCGGCTTCGTTCTTGTAGATCTGTGCGGTGTCGATGACGTGGTAGCCCAGCGCCAGTGCCGATTTGACCGAATCGATGACGGCTTGGCCGGTCAGGCGGAAGGTACCGAGGCCGAATGAAGGAACGCTCATGGGGTTACTCCTGGAAAGTTGGGGAAGTTCGTGTGATGGCCAGTGTGCAGGTTTGGCAGGCAGTGAATAAGCGGCCGCTGCGTCAAAGTCATTTGATCGGGAGGCACGAATCGCCCGTCAAGCTGTGTCTCCATTACATAAGTATGGCCTGAACAGGTCGATAACTTGGTCAGCTACCGCTTTTATCAAGCGGACACACTGCCGATGGCTACTTCTGTAATACCTGCTGACTCCATCGATGCGCTGATTGCCAGCCGACTGCCAGGTTGGCTCAAAGGTGCTTCAGCCGAACACCTGGCTTTATTGCGTGTGGCGTTGCTGCGTCAACAAAAAGCCCAGGACGCCCTCAACGCCCGGCTGCAAGCCATCAGCCCCCTGGAAACCTTTGCCGAGTCGTTGCTTGCAAGCGCGCTCGCGGAGCACTCGATCACGCAGCTAGACCTGCGCTTGGCCCAGGTCACCCTGGTGACCCGGCGACTGAACCCGCCGATCGCGCCCTCCTTGCCACTGTATTGGTCGCAAATTGTCAGCACCCAGGTGCTTCTTTCAGCGGCGCTGCATAACTTTCACGAAAATGAAACGCAGCCTGGCTGGTTCGCTACAGGGTCACAGTTGGTCGATGCGAGTGGGCAGGTGCTACCGCTGAGCGTGAAGGCATTCGTCGAGCTCTGCCGACGGCTCGATATCGGGCGGCAGTATCAAAACCACTTGAAATTGCACCTTGAAGGCGAGGTGATCACCGAAGTCATGGAGGAGGCGTCAAGCGCCAACCTGGACGCTGCGGCCATCCTCGCCAGGACCAAGGGTGAGATCGACGAGCAGACGTATCAACGTATTGCTCGCATTGTGAACGCAGCACCTTTGTCGCCCGCCGACAATACTGTGTTGAAGTGCCATACCTTGAGGCTGCTGGGCAAGCAGGTCGTTGGTGCACTTGTGATCGAAGTGCGTCAGCACGCTGAACTACTAGGAGTTATCGCGTGGTTTCCCGAGGACCCCTATGCCCCGGTGAGCGGGTATGCAACCTGGGAGCTGCTGTACACGGCGCTTGGCGTACGTTTGCGCAGCGAAGCGTATCGCAAGTACTTCCAGCGTTTTATCGCAGAGCGTGATCGGGTCGCCTTCCATACGGCCCTGAACTTGCAGCTCACGCAAGACGATACAGGTTCACCGCTTGAGCTGGATGGCCGCTGCTTTGTGGTCGAGGGGGGCGTGTTCGTCGCACTGCGCAAAGCCCGTCTCCACAAAATACTGGATGACGCTCGGGTTTTGGCGGTGTCGACAGAGGATGAGGATATCGCCGACCGCCACGCACGCTTACAAGGTTATCTGAACTTGGGGCTTAGCATTGCAGGCCTGGCCGCGCTGTTCGTGCCGGTGTTGGGTCAGGCCTTGCTTGGGCTGACGGCAGTGCAATTGGCGGACGAGGTGTACGAAGGCTACCAGGATTGGCAACTGGGCGACCGCAACGCCGCATTGGGGCACCTGTTCAACGTGGCCGAGACGGTGGCGCTGGGGGCGGTGACGGCCGCCGGCACGGCGGCACTCGGCAAGCTGGCCCAGCGAGTGGCACGCGTAGATGCCATGGTGCCGGTGAGTTTGGAGGATGGCCAGTTACGCTTGTGCGATCCAGCGCTGTCGGCGTATCAGCATGATGGCGTCAATTTGATCGTTGGGCAGGCGGCCACTGAAAATGGCCGAACGCTGAGGCGCCTGCACGATGCTACCTATGAGGTAAGCGAACACAGCGATGGCACATTGCGTATTCATCACCCCACGCGGCCGGGGGCCTATGTACCAGCTCTTGAACACAATGGTGCCGGAGGATGGGTGCATGAGTTTGAGCAGCCGCAGTGCTGGCAGGACGCCGCTTACATGGTGCGCCGCCTTGCCAGCCGCACGGCCCAAGTGTCCGACGAGGCGGCGTCTGTTGCGCTACAGTTCACCGGTTTCGATGCAGATTGCCTGCGCCGTTTGTTACTGGAAAATGCGCCACCCCCGGCACGCTTGCTCGACGCCCTTGAGCGTCAGCAATTGCACCATGATTACCCGGCATTACGGGGTGGTGCTTTCGAGGAATTGTTCAATGAGCGGCAGGTCAATCCGCAGGCAGCGGACCACCTATTGATGCGGAACTTCCCGAGCCTTTCCCACCGCTGCGCATGGGAAATCGTTGAAGGGGCAAATAGCGACGAACTGGAAAGCCTGACCAGCGCAGGGCGGGTACCGTTGGCTTTGGCGGAGCGGGCGCGCTGGGCGGTGCGCGACAGCCGGATAGACCGTGCCTGCGCAGGTTTGCGCCAGGCCTCTGCCGCAAATGACGACAGCGCAAGGCTCGCGCGGGGGCTGATCGATGCCATCGCACCCTGGCCGGCTGGGGTCGAGGTTGAACTGCCTACCGCTGACCAGGGTGGGTTATTGCAAGCGTTAATGCGGCAGCTGGACAGCCGCCAGCTACAACTGCTCGGCGGTAGCCAAATGACGGAAAGCGCGCTGGGCGAGCGGCTTGGGCGTGAAGCGCTTGCTGACCGTGAAGCGGCGGCCCGTTTGATTGGGCTGGCCCAGGTGGGGCAGGGTATACGCCCTCCTGTGCGTTTATACGATGGGCGTTTGGGCTATCCGCTCAGCGGCCACCTGTCGGGGACGCGCCAGGCACTAAAGCGCACGTTGAATCACGTGTACCCGCTAATGAGCAACGAACAATTGGAGGCGTATCTGCAAGACCTGGCTCAACGGGGGATTGACCCGTGGAACCATGTCAGCCAGCTGTTACGGGCCAAGTTTAGTCTCAAGCAGGCATTGCAAAGCTGGCGGAATGAAACGGGGCTGAACATTATTCGCCGGTTGCGTCGCATCAAGGTTGCCAGGCGCATTATGGCGAGTTGGCAGCGCATGAACCCTGGGGAGTTGACGGGTGATTATCACCTGACGATCGCGGGTGACAGAGTGGGTGACTTGCCGTCCTTGCCCGAGAACGTGGCTTTTGACCATATCACGCACCTGACCCTACGTGATATGCGGATGGCGGCCCTTGACGCGGGTTTCCTTGCTCGCTTTAGCAAGGTGCGTAACCTGGATTTGCGTGGCAACCAGCTTACACGCCTTCCTGCAGGTATCGAGCAACTGGCCGAATTGAGGAACCTACGCCTTGGTGGCAATCGGATCGTTCTTTCCAGCGACGATAATCTTCGCTTGAGCCAACTTGTGGGGCTGCGCCGTCTGGAGCTCAACGGCAACCCTGTGGGCCTGCTGCCACCCTTGACATCATTCCCCTTGCTGCGCCGTTTGTCCTTGCGCAACACAGGGCTGGGCAACTTGCCAGCTGAATTGGCCAGGCACGGAAATCTGGAGTTGCTGGACATGCGTGGCAACCAGATCCAGACGTTGCCTGAAGCGCTGTCCATGTTGCCGCTACGTTTGCTAGGGGGGCTGGAGCTGCACGACAATCCACTCTCGGATGAAACCCTCCAACGCTTGCAATTGGCCAGGGCCGCAGCGGGGGCATCTGAGCGTACGCAAGCGACTCACCTATCGATTGACGCCAGCGACGCAACCCCATGGTTGTCAGGGTTTACTGCGGCACAACGCGAAGTTCGATTGGCGCGTTGGAACCTGTTGCGCCAAGAGGACGGGGCGAGTGATCTGTTCCAATTTATCGCTGATTTGCAGGATTTGCGTGAATACCACGCACGCCCCCGTGACCTTCAAGCGCGCGTGTGGCATATCCTCGAAGCGTGCGAGCAGCACGCCGAAGTGCGTGCCAGCCTTTTCGAGCAAGCTAGCCGGCCGCGCAGTTGCAGTGACGAGTTGCTGCTGACGCTGAGCGAGCTGGAGGTTGGCGCGATGGCCTCCAGGGCTGCATCGGCCAGTAGTGGTTTGCAAAGGGAGCGGGCGCTGGTGATGCTGGGGCGTTCGTTGTCTCGTCTGGACAAGGTAAACGCGATAGCGGCACGGCATATCGCCCACTATTACTCGGACGATCCCGTCGAAGTTTACCTGGCCTATCGTGTCAAACTGGCTGAAAGCCTCGACCTCCCGGCGCAGCCTGAACATATGGCGTACGAGAGTGTAAGCGGGGTTAGCCATAAAGACCTGGAGTCGGCCCGCAGCGAGGTACTGCGGGAGGAGACGCCACAATCCTTGGCTCAAGCGCTTGCCGATCGATCCTTTTGGCAAGATTACTTAAGCAGTCACCAATCGGCGCGTTTCAGCCGCATGAACGAGCCGTTCCAGCAGCGCCTGGATACATTGCTCGAGCAATCGGAAGCGCTAAGCGATCATGACTACCTCATGCAAATCGAGCAGATCAGTGCAGAGCGTGAGGCCGCGCAACGCCAGCTTTTTCTTGAGTTGAGCCGCGAGGCCATTGAGCGCCAGGGCCTATGAACGAAACAGCCCGCTGAAAGGCGGGCTGTTCGCTGGGGCTGGACGATCAGCGGCGGCGGAACAGCGGCAGCGGCTCGTCAGTGGCGGCCTGGTAGGTCACCGAGAAGTCTTTCAGGCTTTGCAGCGCGTCTTCCGGGTCCTTGTCGGCACGGATGGCGAACGCATCGAAGCCGCAACGGGCCATGAAGAACAGCTGGTCACGCAGCACATCGCCGATGGCGCGCAGCTCGCCCTTGAACTTGTAGCGGTCGCGCAGCAGGCGCGCATTGGAGTAGCTGCGCCCGTCGGTGAATGCCGGGAAGTTCAGGGCGATGACCTGGAAGTGCTGCACGTCTTCGCCGATCTCTTCCGCTTCCTGGTCGCTGTCCAGCCACACACCCAGCCCGCCATCGCGGGCCTTGAGCACGTGGGCATGGTCGCGCCACATCTGCAGCGGGACGATGTAGTCGTCGCAGTTGGTCAGCTCGTCAAAGGACGTTTCCTTGGGCAGCAGGTGCCAGGTTTCGTCGACGATCTGGTTGTTCTTAATGATTCGCTGCATAGACGCGTTCCTTGAAGGGGTCGATGCCAATACGCTGGTAGGTGTCGATGAAACGCTCTTCCTCGGTACGTTGTTCGACGTACACGGCGATCAGCTTCTCGATCACATCGGCCATGGCATCCTGGGCGAAGGACGGGCCGAGGATCTTGCCCAGGCTCGCGCCACGCGCGGCATTGCCGCCCAGCGACACCTGGTAGAACTCCTCACCCTTCTTGTCCACACCGAGGATGCCGATGTGGCCCACGTGGTGGTGGCCGCAGGCGTTCATGCAGCCGGAGATGTTCAGGTCGATTTCGCCGATGTCGAACAAGTAGTCCAGGTCGTCGAAGCGGCGCTGGATGGATTCGGCGATCGGGATCGACTTGGCGTTGGCCAGCGAGCAGTAGTCACCGCCTGGGCAGCAGATGATGTCGGTCAGCAGGCCGATGTTCGGGGTAGCGAAGCCGCCCTCGCGCAGCTCCAGCCACAGCGCGTGCAACTGGCGCTGCTCGACGTCGGCGAGGATGATGTTCTGCTCGTGCGAGGTACGCAGGAAGCCGAAGCTGTAGCGCTCGGCCAGGTCGGCCACGGCGTCCAGCTGCTTGTCGGTCAGGTCGCCAGGGGCAACGCCGGTGGGCTTGAGCGACAGGGTCACGGCCACATAGCCAGGGCGCTTGTGGGCGCGGGTGTTGCGCGAGCGCCAGCGGGCGAAACCTGGGTACTCGGCGTCCTGGGCGGCGTAGTCGACATTGTCGAGGGCCAGGTACTGCGGGTCGACGAAATGGCGCGACACACGCTGCACTTCATCTTCGGTCAAGGTGGTGCTGCCGCCACGCAGGTGGACCATTTCGGCCTCGACCTTTTCGGCGAACACTTCCGGCGTAAGGGCCTTGACCAGGATCTTGATCCGCGCCTTGTACTTGTTGTCACGGCGCCCGTAACGGTTGTACACGCGCAGGATGGCGTCCAGGTAGCTGATCAGGTCCTGCCACGGCAGGAACTCGTTGATGAACGAGCCCACCACTGGGGTACGGCCCAGGCCACCGCCGACCAGCACACGGAAGCCCAGCTCGCCGGCAGCGTTGCGCACAGGCTCCAGGCCGATGTCGTGCACTTCGATGGCGGCGCGGTCTTCCTGCGAGCCGTTGATGGCGATCTTGAACTTGCGCGGCAGGTAGGCGAATTCCGGGTGGAAGGTGGTCCACTGGCGGACGATTTCGCACCATGGGCGCGGGTCGATGATTTCGTCTGCGGCCACACCGGCGAACTGGTCGGTGGTGGTGTTACGCAGGCAGTTGCCGCTGGTCTGGATCGCGTGCATCTGCACGGTGGCCAGCTCGGCGAGGATGTCCGGGATGTCTTCCAGCGCCGGCCAGTTGTACTGCACGTTCTGGCGGGTGGAAATGTGGGCATAGCCCTTGTCGTAGTCGCGAGCGATCTTGGCCAGGGTGCGGACCTGGGTGGCGTTCAGCTGGCCGTACGGCACGGCGACACGCAGCATCGGCGCGAAACGTTGGATATAAAGGCCGTTCTGCAGGCGCAGAGGGCGGAATTCTTCTTCGCTCAGCTCACCGGCCAGGTAGCGGCGGGTCTGATCACGGAACTGCTTGACGCGGTCCTCGATGATCCGCTGATCGTACTCGTCGTATACGTACATAAAAGTCCTGTCTCAGGCATGCAGCTATTCGCGCGCACGGCCGCGCACTCCGGTACGGAGCCGGGGAACGATATCAGGTTGCAGTTATGCGCTAAAGTGATGTTTTTGCATATGAAAAGAACCAAATGGACTATGTGAGACTGACTGCCATTTGTGCGCTGAGCGTAGCCAGGCGTTTATAATCCGGCGTTTGCTTCGCAGAGATGTGACCCCATGCTCAAGGCCCTGTGCCAAAGCTTGTGTCTTGCCCTGCCACTGACGGCAAGTGCGCAGCCGGCTTCGGTGGTGTTCCTCAACCCTGGGCTGTCCACCGAGACGTTCTGGACCAGCTATACCCGCTTCATGCAGGCCGCCGCGGATGAGCTGGGCATGACCCTGCGGGTGGAGTACAGCGAGCGCCGCGCCGACCTGGCGCTGAGCCAGGCCCGGGCAATTCTGGGTGGGGCGCAGCGGCCGGACTACCTGGTGCTGGTCAACGAGCAGTACGTGGCACCGGAAATCCTGCGCCTGTCACGTGGCACGGGTGTGAAGCTGCTGCTGGTCAACAATGGCCTGACCGCCAGCCAGGTCCGCAGCATCGAGGCCCAGCCCGACAAGTACGCCGAGCCTCTGGGGACCTTGATGAGTAACGACGAGCAGGCGGGCTTCCAAATGCTGCACCAGATGGTCGCACAGTTGCCTCGCGACAGCTTTCCGGTGGACCTGGTGGCCTTTGCCGGGGTCAAGACCACCCCGGCCTCGCAGTTGCGTGAGGAGGGCATGCGCCGTGCGCTGGCCGACTTCCCCCAGGTGCGCCTGCGTCAGGTGGTGTACGGCGGTTGGAACCGCCAGCGCGCCTATGAACAGGCCCAGCAGTTGCTGGAGCGCTACCCGGCCACCCGGCTGGTGTGGTCGGCCAATGACGAGATGGCCTTTGGTGCCATGCAGGCGTTCGAGGAAGCTGGGCACACACCGGGGCGCGACGTGCTGTTCGGCGCCGTCAACAGTTCGCCCGAGGCCTTGCGGGCGCGTATCGATGGGCGCCTGAGCGTGCTGATGGGTGGGCATTTCACCCTGGGCGGTTGGGCGATGGTTATGCTGCACGATGACGCTCAAGGGCTGGCGTTGAACCGCGACGGGCTGCGCGAGCACAGTGCCCCGGTATTGCAGGCGATCGATCAGGCCAAAGCCAAGCGCTGGCTGAAACTGCTGGAACGGGACGATTACGGCGTCGATTTCCAGCGGTACAGCGCTGAAGGGCGGCCGCCGGGCTACCGCTACCCATTTCTTACGTCACCGGTCGAATATTGAAAGACCCTGCTTGAGTGAAGGGCATTGCTCGTCTTAACTGCTGGTGGTGAAGTGCATTCCCATAACCACTACAAGAGGCAATGCAATGGGAAACTCAACCAAGGTCCGCAAAGCTGACAGCAGCGTCGATGCCTGGGCGATCCTCTGCCTGATCGTTTTGGTGGTGGTCACTGCCGTGTATTGGGTCAGCCACCAGTAGACTTGTCTTCTAGACCGTGATGCAGCAAGCGCGCCTGCGGGGACGGAATCCCCGCAGGCGTTTTCACTTCTAACGGGCGGTAAGGTGCAGGGCCAGTTGCACCAGGCCGATCAATACCGCGATGAACACCAGGGTGAACAACGTCCCCAGCGCAATGAAATGGCTGGCCTTGCCGTGGGTGAAGTCGCGGGCGCGGTTCTTGCCGCTTTGCACGCCAAAGGCAGCGGCGAGGATGCTGTGCAGCATCTGCCAGAAGGTCGGGGGTTTGCCCTGGCTGGAATCGTCCATGTTGGCTCCTGGGAAATCAGAGGCAATCAGGGACAGTGTAGGCAATGAAAAAGGAACTGCCTGGACTGGCCTCTTCGCGGGCAAGCCCGCTCCTACAAGTACTGCACACGTTTCAAAAACGGTGCGGCCCCTGTGGGAGCGGGCTTGCCCGCGAAGAGGCCAGCGCGGCCTTAGCTGTCGTACCCGAGGTTTGGCGCCAACCAGCGCTCGCTGACGCTCACATCCTGGCCTTTGCGCGCGCTGTAGCGCTCGATCTGGTCCTTGTCGACCTTGCCCACGGCAAAGTACTGCGCCTGTGGGTGGGCGAAGTACCAGCCGCTGACCGCCGCCGCGGGGAACATCGCGAAGTGTTCGGTGAGGAACACGCCGCTTGGCCCGGTTTCACCAATGGCAGTGCCATCGAGCAAACGGAACAAGGTCTCCTTCTCGGTGTGGTCCGGGCAGGCCGGGTAGCCCGGGGCAGGCCGGATACCGCTGTACTGTTCCTTGATCAGCGCCTCGTTGTCCAGGTGCTCGTCGCGGGCATAACCCCAGTGCTCTTTACGTACCTGCTCGTGCAGCCACTCGGCACAGGCTTCGGCCAGGCGGTCGGCCAGGGCCTTGACCATGATCGAGCTGTAGTCGTCGCCCTTGTCCTGGTAGGCCTTGGCCACTTCCTCGGCACCGATGCCGGCGGTGGTGATGAAGCCACCCACATAGTCGGTGACGCCGCTGGCTTTTGGCGCGACGAAGTCGGCCAGCGACCAGTTGGGCTTGCCGTCCGGCTTGATGGTCTGCTGGCGCAGGTGGTGCAGGGTGGCCAGCGTCTGGCCGTCCTCGCCGTACACTTCGATGTCGTCATCGGCCACCTGGTTGGCCGGCCAGAAGCCGAACACCGCGCGGGCGCTGATCAGCTTCTCGTCGATCAGCTTGTCGAGCATCTCGCGGGCATCCTGGTAAAGCGCGGTGGCCGCCTCGCCGACCACTTCGTCGGTGAGGATACGCGGGAACTTGCCGGCCAGGTCCCAGGAAATGAAGAACGGGGTCCAGTCGATGTATTCAGCCAGGGTGCGCAAGTCGATGTTTTCCAGCACCTTGACGCCGGTGAAGGTGGGCTCTACCGGCTGGTAGCCGGCCCAGTCGTACTGCGGTTTGGCGGCGATGGCCTGGGTGTAGCTGAGGCGTTCGGTGCGGGCGCTGCGGTTGGCGGTGCGCTCGCGCACGTCCACGTATTCCAGGCGGGTTTTTTCGACGAAGCCCGGCTTGAGCTCTTTGGACAGCAGTTGGGTCGCCACGCCGACCGCGCGCGAGGCGTCGGTGACGTAGATGACCGCGTCGTTGCTGTACTTGGGCTCGATCTTCACCGCAGTGTGCGCCTTGGAGGTGGTGGCGCCGCCAATCATCAGCGGTAGCTCGAAGCCCTGGCGCTGCATTTCGCGGGCGACATGGACCATTTCGTCCAGCGACGGGGTGATCAGGCCAGACAAACCGATGATGTCGCACTTCTCGTCGCGAGCGGTTTGCAGAATCTTCTCGGCCGGCACCATCACGCCAAGGTCGACGATGTCGTAGCCGTTGCAGCCCAGCACCACGCCGACGATGTTCTTGCCGATGTCGTGCACGTCGCCTTTGACCGTGGCCATCAGAATCTTGCCCTTGGCTTCGGGCTTGTCGCCTTTTTCGGCCTCGATGAACGGGATCAGGTGCGCCACCGCCTGCTTCATCACGCGAGCTGACTTGACCACTTGGGGCAGGAACATCTTGCCTGCGCCGAACAGGTCGCCGACCACGTTCATGCCGCTCATCAGCGGGCCTTCGATGACCTCGATCGGGCGTGCGCATTGCTGGCGGCACTCCTCGGTGTCCTCGACGATGTGCGCGGTGATGCCCTTGACCAAGGCATGCTCCAGGCGTTTGTCGACCGGCAGCGAACGCCAGGCTTCGTTCTCGACTTCCTTGGTGGCGCCGCCGCCTTTGTAGTCGTCGGCGATGGCCAGCAGTGCATCGGTGCCTTCCGGCGTGCGGTTAAGCACCACGTCCTCGACTTTTTCGCGCAGCTCGGCCGGGATCTCGTCGTAGATCTCCAATTGGCCGGCGTTGACGATACCCATGGTCAGGCCGTTGCGGATGGCGTGGAACAAGAACACCGAGTGAATCGCCTCGCGCACCGGGTTGTTGCCGCGGAACGAGAACGACACGTTGGACACCCCGCCCGAGCTCAGCGCATGAGGCAGGTGGTCACGGATGTAGGCACAGGCCTCGATGAAGTCGACGGCATAGTTGTTGTGCTCTTCGATACCGGTGGCGACGGCGAAGATGTTCGGGTCGAAGATGATGTCTTCCGGCGGGAAGCCCACTTCGTTGACCAGGATGTCGTAGCTGCGCTTGCAGATTTCCTTCTTGCGCGCAGCGGTGTCGGCCTGGCCGACCTCGTCGAATGCCATCACCACCACGGCAGCGCCGTAGCGCTTGCACAAGCGGGCGTGATGCTTGAACTGCTCGACACCTTCCTTCATGGAAATGGAGTTGACGATGCCCTTGCCCTGGATGCACTTGAGGCCCGCTTCGATCACGTCCCACTTGGAGGAGTCGATCATGATCGGTACGCGCGAGATATCCGGCTCGCCAGCGATCATGTTGAGGAAGCGGACCATGGCGGCCTGGGAATCGAGCATCCCTTCGTCCATGTTGATGTCGATCACCTGGGCGCCGGCTTCGACCTGCTGCAGGGCGACTTCCAGGGCTTCGGTGTAGTTCTCTTCTCGGATCAGCCGGGCGAACTTGGCGGAGCCAGTGATGTTGGTGCGCTCGCCCACGTTGACGAACAACGACTGGCGGTCGATGGTGAACGGTTCCAGGCCCGACAGGCGGCAGGCCTTGGCGATTTCCGGGATCTCGCGCGGCTTGTACTTGGCCACGGCTTCGGCGATGGCCTGGATGTGCCCCGGGGTGGTGCCGCAGCAACCGCCGATGATGTTGAGGAAGCCGCTGGCGGCGAATTCTTCGACGACTTCGGCCATCTCGGCCGGGGTTTCGTCGTATTCACCAAAGGCGTTGGGCAGGCCGGCGTTGGGGTGGGCGGATACATGGGTATCGGCTTTGGTCGACAGTTCTTCCAGGTACGGGCGCAGGTCCTTGGCGCCGAGGGCGCAGTTCAGGCCCACGGAAATCGGCTTGGCGTGGCGCACCGAGTTCCAGAACGCTTCGGTGGTCTGGCCCGAAAGGGTACGGCCGGAGGCGTCGGTGATGGTGCCGGAGATCATGATCGGCAGTTCGACGTTGTCGTCTTCGAACACTTGCTGCACGGCGAAGATCGCCGCCTTGGCGTTGAGGGTGTCGAAGATGGTTTCGATCAGGATCAGGTCGGCGCCGCCCTCGATCAGGCCACGGGTGGCCTCGATGTAGTTTTCTACCAGTTCGTCGAAGGTGACGTTGCGGTAGCCGGGGTCGTTGACGTCCGGGGAAATCGAGCAGGTGCGGCTGGTGGGGCCAAGCACGCCGGCGACGAAGCGCGGCTTGTTTGGCGTCTCCAGGGTCTTGGCATCGGCCACCTGGCGCGCGATGCGCGCACCTTCTACGTTCAGCTCGTAAACCAGCGACTCCATGCCGTAGTCGGCCTGGGAAATCTGCGTGGCGTTGAAGGTGTTGGTTTCGAGAATATCGGCGCCGGCATCCAGGTAGGCTTTCTCGATGGCGGCGATCACGTCCGGGCGGCTGAGCAGCAGCAGGTCGTTGTTACCTTTGACATCGCTTGGCCAATCGGCGAAACGCGTGCCACGATAGTCGTGTTCCTCGAGACGGTAGCTTTGGATCATAGTACCCATGCCGCCGTCGAGGATCAGGATGCGCTCTTTGAGGGCGTTCTGGAGTGCTTGGAGACGAGCGCTGCGGTCGGACATAGGAACTACCTGGTCGGGCAAATATCAGAAGGTGCGGAATCATAACAAACCTGCGCGGTTTTTAGGCGCATCGCCCATTTGCATGAAAAGTGCTCATGTTGGGCGGGTGTCGGTAACGCAGAGCACCCAAGGACGACCAGGCAACAAATCGTGATGGCTTTCAAGAACCAGGACTTTCCGCACATGGTGCATCGTATCCTTGCCGGCGCCTTCGCCCTGCTCATCAGCGGCGCGGTGTTCGGGCAAGCCCCCCAGTCGAGCCCGGCTATTTCCTACACCCGGGACATTCAACCGATCTTCACCGAGAAGTGCGTGGCCTGCCACGCCTGCAACGACGCCGCTTGCCAGCTGAAGCTGGAAAGCCCCGAAGGCGCGGTGCGCGGGGCCAGCAAGGTGCCGGTGTACCAAGGCGAGCGCAGCAAGGCGGTGCCCCCCACCCGGCTGTTCTATGACGCCCACAGCGAAGAGCAATGGCGCAAGAAGGGCTTCTACTCGGTGCTCGACAACCAGGGCAGCCAGGCCGCGTTGATGGCGCGCATGCTGGAGCTGGGCCACAAGACCCCGCTCACGCCCAACGCCAAGCTGCCCGAGGAGATCGTCCTGGGCCTGAGCCGCAACAACATGTGCCCGTTGCCCCATGAGTTCGACGCCTATGCCGGCGCCCACCCCAATGAGGGCATGCCGCTGGCGGTGACCGGGCTGACCGACAAGGAATACGACACCATGCGCCGATGGCTGGCGGCCGGTGCGCCGGTGGAGTACCAGCCGATCCAGCCGAGCGCTGCCGAAGCCAGGCAGATCAGCGATTGGGAAGAACTGCTCAACCGCCCCGGTTCCACCGAGGCGCTGGTTGGCCGCTGGCTATACGAGCACCTGTTCCTGGCGCACATCTATTTCGTTGGCGGCGAGCAGGGCCACTTCTTCCAGTGGGTGCGCTCGCGCACGCCAAGTGGCAAGCCCGTCGACATCATTGCGACCCGTCGCCCCAACGACCCGCCGGGCACCGACTTCTACTACCGGCTGATCCCGGTACAGGGCGTGATCGTGCACAAAACGCACATCACCTACCCGATGGGGCCGCAGAAGCTCAAGCGGGTGAAGCAGTTGTTCTACGCCGGTGACTGGCATGCCGCCGCGCTGCCAGGCTACGGCCCGCGCCACCGGGCCAACCCGTTCGAAACCTTCGAGGCGATCCCGGCGGTGGCGCGCTACCAGTTCATGCTGGATAACGCCGAATACTTCGTGCGCACCTTCATCCGTGGCCCGGTGTGCCGCGGGCAGATTGCCACCGACGTGATCCGCGACAATTTCTGGGCGTTGTTCCAAGAGCCGGCCTTCGATCGCTACATCACCGATGCCAAGTACCGGGGCGAGGCTACGCCATTGCTGGCCATGCCGGGGCAGATCGATGATGTGGGCAGTGTGCTGAGCCTGTGGCACGCCTACCGCGACAAGCGCAACGAGTACGAGAAACTGCGCCGTGAAGCCTATGCCGACATGCCAGCACCCGGTTGGTCGACCTTGTGGGCCGGTAACGACAACGCGTTGCTGAGCATCTTCCGCCACTTCGACAGCGCCTCGGTGACCAAGGGCCTGATCGGTGATGTGCCGCTGACCGTGTGGCTGTTCGACTACCCGTTGTTCGAGCGCACTTATTATCAGTTGGCGGTCAACTTCGATGTGTACGGCAACGTTTCTCACCAGTTGCAGACACGCCTGTACTTCGACCTGATCCGCAACGGCGCCGAGGTCAACTTCCTGCGCCTGATGCCTGCCGACCAGCGCAAGGCGATCCTCGGCGACTGGTACCAGAACAGCGGCAAGGTGAAGATGTGGATGGATTACGAGGACATCGACACCGATACCCCGAGCGGTATCAAGCTTGACGCGCACAACCCCAAGCGTGACTTTGGCCTGAAGCTGCTGCAGCGCACCGGCAGCCTGAATGCCGCGCCGGACCCGATCAACCGCTGCCAGGGTGCGTTCTGCTCGCGGGCGCAGGTGAGCGAGGAGTTCCGCAATGCCGAGCAGTCGCTCAGCCGCCTGGTGTCGCGCCCGGCTGCCGGGCTGAAGGTGATCAACCAGTTGCCCGAGGCGACCATGTTGCGCATCGAAGGGCAGGGCGGGCAGCGCCAGGTTTACAGCCTGCTGCGCAACCGCGCGCATAGCAATGTGGCGTTCCTGTTGGGCGAGGCGTACCGCTACCAGCCAGGGCTGGACACGCTGACCCTGTACCCTGGGGTGCTCAGCAGCTACCCGAACTTCATCTTCAATATCCCGACCAAGGATGTGCCGGAGTTCGTCGAGGATATGGAATATGCAAAAGATGATGCGGCGAAGTTCGAGCGCATTGTCATGCGCTGGGGCGTGCGCCGCAGTCACCCCGAGTTCTGGCGCTATTTCCATGACTTGAACAGCTTCATCAAGGAGACCGAACCGGTCGAAGCCGGGGTACTGGACATGAACCGCTATGAGAACCTCTGATCGGGTCAGCTGATCTTTCCGAATACCCTGCGGTCGGAATCGGTGGGTGGTCCGGGGCTGCTATGCAGCCCGAAGGCCTCAATGCACCGGCAATCTCAGGGTATTTCATGCTGTATTCGCTTCAGGCACTGCGGGCGTTCGCCGCCTGGGTGGTGGTCTGCCACCATTTCATGCAGATCTTCTTCGACTTCCATGCCACAGGCCCCATCGGCCAACTGCTCACCGACCGTGGCGCCATAGGCGTCGACATCTTCTTCGTCATCAGCGGGCTGGTCATCTACCTGTCGACCCGCGACAAATCCATCGAGCCGCGCCAGTTCCTGCTCAATCGGGTTATGCGTATCGTCCCTGCCTACTGGTTCTACACAGCACTGATGGCCATGTTGCTGCTGGCCTTCAGCCAATGGATGCCACATCAGGAATTCGCCTGGCGTCACCTGTTCCTGTCGCTGCTGTTCATCCCGGCGGAAAACCCCGGGGGTTATGGCCTGTACCCGACCCTGAACGTGGGCTGGACGCTGAACTTCGAGATGTTCTTCTACCTGCTGTTCGGCCTGGCGTTCCTGGTGCGGCAACGGCACCACCTGCTGCTGGTGAGCGCTGCACTGTTGCTGGTCAGCGAGGTGCTGGGCCGTGTGGGTGTGCTCAGCCATTTCTACAACAACGACATCATCTACGAGTTCCTGCTCGGCATTGGCCTGGGTGTGCTTCATCGCCGTGGCCTGATTCGCCAAGGGCGGTGGCTGCCGCTGGTGGTGCTGGGGGTGGCAGGCCTGGCCATCTATCACTTGGATGCGTCACAGCGGTTGCTGCACTGGGGCCTGCCAAGCGCGATGATCGTGCTGGCTTTCATTGCCTTGGAGCCCGTGTTCCAGGGCAACCGGTTGCTCAAGGCGCTGGGCGACTGTTCGTACTCGGTGTACCTGGTCCATGTACTGGTGCTGTACGCCGGCTGGTTCGCCAGCCAGCGCCTGCATTTGAACCCGTACCTGGTGTTCGCCCTGTGCGTGCCGTCCATTGGACTAATGTCGTGGTTCAGCTACCAGTGGCTGGAGCGCGGCCTGTACCGGCGCATGCAAGCCTGGCTGGCGGCGCCACGGGAGCCGGCGCCTGAATATGCGCTTTCCCGAGTCAAATACTAGGACTTTGTTCGAAGGCTGGGTTGGCGTACACTTGGCGGCAAGTCTGTGAGGAACCTACATGAGCGCTATAACCATTACCGACGCCGCCCATGACTACCTGGCCGATCTGCTTTCCAAGCAGAATACGCCTGGCATCGGCATTCGCATTTTCATCACCCAGCCGGGCACCCAGTACGCAGAGACGTGCATTGCCTACTGCAAGCCGGGCGAAGAGAAGCCTGACGACACCGCCGTGGGTCTGAAGAGCTTCACTGCTTACCTGGACGCAGTCAGCGTGCCATTCCTGGAAGACGCGCTGGTCGACTACGCCACCGATCGCATGGGTGGTCAGCTGACCATCAAGGCGCCGAACGCCAAGGTGCCGATGGTCAACGAAGACAGCCCGATCAACGAGCGCATCAACTATTACCTGCAGACCGAGATCAACCCCGGCCTGGCCAGCCATGGCGGCCAGGTGAGCCTGGTGGACGTGGTTGACGACGGCATTGCCGTGCTGCAATTCGGTGGTGGCTGCCAGGGCTGTGGCCAGGCCGACGTCACCCTGAAAGAAGGCATCGAACGCACCTTGCTCGAGCGTATTCCGGAGCTCAAAGGCGTACGTGACGTGACTGACCACACGCAGAAAGAGAACGCCTACTACTAAGGCTTACGCGCCTGCGGGGCGGCTCTCTTAGCAACAAAGTGTTACGGTTTCAACCCCTGCGACAACAGGCCGCAGCCCGTATTCAAAGGGCTGCGGGCCATCAGCGCCTTGGTCGGGTAGAACCCCTCTGGGTGTCATGCCAGAATGCCCCGGTTTTTCGACCGGCCCGTCCCGAGGGCCGGCACCTTCCCTGTAAAGGATGGTTTCATGAATGATCTTTTGACCCGGCGTGCGGTTGTCGCCGGCATGGGCGTTCTCGGGCTTGGTCTGCTCGCAGGCTGCAGCCCGGCCCGGGGGCTCGAGTTCAAGTACGGCAAGAACATGAGCAACGAAATCCTTGGGCGCAAGTTCAGCCTCAAAGACCCGCAAGGTAACGTGCGCACCCTGTCGAGCTTCTACGGCAGCATGCCGATGGTGTTCTTCGGCTTCACCCAGTGCCCGGCTGTCTGCCCGACCACGCTGGCGCGTGCGGCACAAATCCGCAAGTTGCTGCGCGGCCGTGATCGCGACCTGTTCCAGGTGGTGTTCATCACCCTGGACCCTGAGCGCGACACCCCCGAGGTGCTCGATGCCTATGTCAAGGCCTTCGACCCTACGTTCACCGCGCTGACCGGCACCCCCGAAGAAATCGCCGCGGTGGCCAAGGAATTCAAGGTGTTTTACGAAAAGGTCCCGGCCGGGGACACCTACACCATCTCTCATTCGTCCACCAGCTACGTCTACGATACACGTGGCACCCTGCGCCTGAGCCTGGGCCATTCCCTGAACGCCAAGGAATGCGCCGAAGACCTGGTCACCCTGATGGAGATCTGCTGAATGTCGATGCAACCGATCAAACGCGGCCTGGCTGCCCTGGCACTGATGGGCCTGGCCTTGCCGGCACTGGCCCAGACCACCGTGAGCGATGCCTGGGTCCGCGCCAGCGTGCCGCACCAGCAGTCCACCGGTGCTTTCATGACCCTGACCGCCAGCAGCGACAGCAAGCTGGTGAGCGTGGCATCGCCCGTGGCCAAGACCGTGCAGGTGCACGAGATGACCATGAACGGCGACGTGATGGGCATGCGTGAGGTCAAGGCCGTCGAACTGCCGGCCGGCAAGGCAGTGACCCTGGACCCGAATGGCCTGCATGTGATGCTGATGGGCCTGAACAATCAGGTGAAGGAAGGCGAAAAAGTACCGCTGACCCTGACCATCGAAGATGCCAAGGGTGGCAAGGAAACCCTGGACGTACAGGCTGAGGTGCGTGCGCTCAACGCCGAGGCGGGCGGTGGGCATGATCACATGCACATGAAGCACTGACAGATCAAAGGGCCGCGTTCAGCGGCCCTTTTTTTAGCTGCGCCTTTCAGCTACGAAAGCGTGGCAGCGGCCTGTCGAGGGTCAGCGAGGTCAAGGTCTTGCGGACCTGGGCTTCGTCGGCCTCCAGGGCCTTGAGACTGGCGCGGATCTTGCCGGCAGCGGGCACATCGCCCTGCCGGTCGATCCAGTCGGCAATCTCCTTGCAGGCACTGCTCAGGCAGGCTTGGCGCTGGTTCATCAGTGACAGCAGGGTGGTGAGATCTCTTTCAGACATGGCAGGATCCTCCATTCAGCCTTGTCAGTGTAGCAGCGGCTGGCCGGCTTGCCTGAGGCTGGATGTCGCAGCTCAGCCTGGCAGGCAAGCGCTGCGATAGGCCCCGGGTGTCACCCCGTATGCCTGCTTGAATTGCCGGCTCAAATGGCTCTGGTCGGCAAACCCCAGGTCGAACGCCACCTGCGAAGCAGCAAAGCCGCACTTCAACATTTCCCGCGCGCGGGCCAGGCGCCGCTGCTTCAGCCAGGCGTGCGGCGGCAGGCCGGTGGCCTGGCGAAACACCCGGGCGAAATGGAACGGCGACAGGTTGACCGCCGCCGCCAGCGCTTCGAGCGAGGGTGGGTCGGCCAGTTGGCTTTCCAGCAGTTCGCGGGCGCGGGCCACGGCCAGTGGCTCGTGGCCGGGGGCAGAGGGTTCAGCGCATTGCCCGTGTCGTTGCACCAAGGCCAGCACCGCCTGACGCCAGGCGGTCTGCTGTTGCAGGGCACTGGCGCCAGTTTCGGACAGCTGATGCAGCTGGCTGAAGGCGATCGCCAGGGCCGCGTCATGGATCACGCTGTCCTTGAAGCTCGGCATGCCATGGCGGCCCAGCTCCAATTCGTCGAGCACGCCCGTGACCCGCGCGTGCTCGGGGTAGAAGCCGCGGTAGCGCCACCCCGCTTCGTGGGCTGTGGCGCCGGTATGCAGCTCGTCGGGGTTGATCAGCACCATGCTGCCGACCGGCGCCAAGTGCTCGCTGCCACGGTGCCAGAAACGCTGGGCGCCGGACTCGATCACGGTGAACACATAGCCTTCGTGCACATGCGGGGCAAAGCGCTGCTGGAAATAGCGCGCGTGCAGCATCTCGACGTCGCCCAGGGCCGGCGCCTGCCAGAGGTGTGTCTGCTCGCGCAGGGGCGTGTTCATGCCAGCCAGCTGCGCAGGAGGAAGAAGATCAACATGCTCACCAGCATGCTGAGCAATACGCTGCGGGTCAATAACACCAGGGCGATGGCCACCAGTGAGCCCAGCAGGTAGGGGTTGGTCAGGCTCAGGTTGAGCTGGTGCTCGGGCATGAAAATGATCGGGCCGCAAATGGCGGTGAGCATACCCGGCACGGCAAAACCGAGGAACTGCCGGGCATTGGAGCTCAGGCGCAAGGGCAGGCGCGGCTCCAGGAATGCATAGCGGTTGAGGAACACGATGGCGCCCATGGCGAAAATCAGGATCCAGGTCATGCGCGGGCTCCGGTGAATTTCTGACAGATGAACCCGGCGCTCATGCCCAGCAGGCCTGCGGCGACCAGGGCGGTTTCCCAATGCCAGTAGCTGAACAGCACCGAGCAGAACAGCGACACGGCGACGCACACCACCGTGGCCAGGTTGCGCACCAGCGGTGCGATCAGGGCGACGAAGGTGGCGACGATGGAGAAATCCAGGCCGAACTGGTCCAGGTGGGGAATGCTCTGGCCCAGAAGGATGCCGGCCAGGGTGAACAGGTTCCAGGCGATGTAGAAGGTCAGGCCCACCCCAAGGGCATACCAGCGGTTGAACTGCTGCTGGTCGTACTGGCTGGTCAGGGCGAAGAACTCGTCGGTCAGCAGAAAGCCCAGGCCCAAGCGCCAGCGCAGCGGCTGGCTGGACAGTACCGGGCGCATCGACAGGCCATACAGCAGGTGCTGAGAGGTCAACAGCAGGGTGGTGAGCAGGATCGACGCCAGGTTTGCGCCGCCCTTGAGCATGCCGATAGCCACCAGTTGCGCGGCACCAGCGAAGACGATGGCCGACAGCCCTTGCCCCTGCCAGGCGCTGAGGTTGGCCTCGATGGCCATGGAACCGGCCAGCAGGCCCCAGGGGGCGACGGCCAGGGACAACGGGAGAATGGCGATGGCGCCGTGGAGAAAAGCTTGGCGAGCGATGTGGGGCATGATGGCTGCAATGCTGTACTTGGCAGGCCAGCATGCCAGACGGAGCAGGGGATGGCTTGAACGATCTTGCTGGTCGACGCGGCTTCTACAAGGATCGCGGCCGGCCGAGGGCTATGGGTGGCTGGTCAGGTGCTGTTGCGCCGTCACGCAGCCGTTGATGTCCACGGCCTTCTGCAACAGGCTCAGGCGGTGCTGTGGGTCGAGGTCGCCAAGCAGGCGGTACACCTCGGCCTGGTAGTCGCGCTGGCGCCCCCACAGCATTTCCAGGCCTTGTGGCCGGCTGCGGTTGCAAGCCAGGCGGGTGGCCGGTTGCGGGTAGTAGGGGGCGTACACGGTGGCCATGTTGGGGATGGCCTCCAGTGCTGCGCGGTATTCGTTACTGGCGTTGTAGGGCCGGCACCAGGTGGCGATGGCTGGCGCGGGTGCGGCAAAACCCTGCTGGAGGCTGGCCTCGAGCAACGGGCAGGCGGCATCTGCAATTTGCGCGGCGGGCAGGTAGGTCATGTAGTACAGCGCCAGGCGGTACTGCGCGACCGGGTGGCCCAGCTCCACCGACTTTTTCAGCAGGGCGACCGCTGTCGGCAAGGTGTGGGCCATGGCCTGGCCCTGGCGGCTAAGCTCGGGGTCGTCGCCCACGGCGGTCCGCAGCGTGCTGGCACCGTCATCCTGGTTGTCGGCTTGCTCCAGCAGGGGTAAGGCCTGGCGGTAGAGCAGGTCGGCATGAGGGTCGATGTGCACTTCCAGCGCGTGCCCAGCCAGCGGTAACAGCGCGATCAACAGCGGGGGCAAGCGACGCATGCGGCTCACAGGCGAACCCCAGGGGCGGCCAGACAAGGATGGACGGCTTCGATGTTCATGGCGGTCAAGCGTACGCCTCAGGCAAATCGGAACGACGGCATATTCTAGCCACCCAAGGGGGCTGGCCGGAAGACCACTCGGCATCTGTCAGACGAGCTTGATTGGCGTAACCTTGCGCTGGGCGTGTTTTTCCTGGGCCAAGCCAAGCTTGGCGGTGATTACCTTGGCCAGTGCGTTGTTGCCCAGATCGTTCAGGTGCAGGCGATCGATGAACAGGTCTGCGCCGAACACGGGCGAGCTGTTGAGCATGCAGTTCATGTCGTAGCAGGGCACCGGGTCGGCCTGGCTCTTGATGCGGCGGAAAAACGCCGAGTGCAGTTGGCTGTCGAAGGCGCCTTCCAGCAGCCGGTCGAAGTTTGCCGGTTGTTGCTGCAGCGCGGCCAGCATGGCCTGCTCGCCAGCGGGCAGGGTATCCCGGCACCAGGGTAGTAACGGTTGCAGGATGAAAGTGAGGGTGGCGTGGCTGTCTGCCAGCAGCCGGTCCCATTGGCGCAAGGTACGGCCAATGTTGTCGGCGGCACGAGCCAGGCGCTTTTCCGGGGGCGACAGCGGCCAGCTGACCGGGGCTGCGACCGCAGGCGTGGCCAAGGCCTGGCCAATGCGCCGCCACAGCGACTGCCGACGCAACGGTGCGGTGGCCTGCATGCCTTCGCTGAAACTGTTGAGAAAGGCCTGGTAGGCCTTGGCGTGTTGTGGATCGTTGGGGCTGGCGAGAACTTCGCACAGGGCTTCGTGGGCCAGGCTGTTGAGGCCGCTGAGCACCACCACGTGGCCGAGCTGGCCAAGGCGGTGCTGGTGGGTCAGGAACATCAGCAGCTCCTGGCTGGCATTGAGCCCGCAGCCGGCCAGGCTCAGCCAGACTTCGCCGGTGAGCATCGACAGGTGCGAAGCCACCGTGTGTTCGTCGGAACTGGCGCCAATGCCCAGCGCCGTGGAGCCACCGACCAGCAGGTTGATGCGCGAAGCACCGCCGCGCTCGGCCGGCGAAAAGCGCTTGCCGGCGCAATGGCTGTAGCGCAGGCCGAGTGCGTCGGTGTTGATGGTGCCGGAGCGGTAGCCGGTTTCGTGCACATGCACGGTGTGTGGGGCACGCCGACTGCCCAGCAGCAGAAAACGCTGGTAGTCCTGCTGCAACGGCGAAGGAGACGGGCTCGTGTCAGTCGCGGTCATGCTCTCTCCTCCGGTTGTTCGGGTGCTGCGTTTCACGTTCAGGCCGCCAGCTCCTTGAGGTTGTACAGCAGGCCACCGGCGGCGATCAGCAGCAGGGCGACGCCCGAGGCCAGGCTGATGACGCGGTTGCTGCGCTGCGAGGCGATCTTGCCGATGGCGAAGATGTACAGGCTGAGCACGGCGAAATCGATGGCCACCCACAGCAATGACAGCACCACCATGCTCTTGCCGAACGACTCGGTGATCTGGATGAACTGGGGGAAGAAAGCGATGAAGAAAATGATGTCCTTGGGGTTGGAAATACCCACCATGAAACCTTGTAGCAGCCCGCCACGCCCGGCCTTTGGGGCCTCGCTCGCCGCTTCCTGGGTTGGTGACTGCAGGGCGTCCCTCAGCGTGCCCACGGCGATGTAGCCAATGAACAGGCAGCCCAGCAGGCTCATGGTACTGAGCCATGCCTTGTCGATGGCGGCGCTGGTGAGGATGATCCAGGCGGCGGCGCCGATCAGCACCAGTGACGCCCAGTTGGTGCCGACAGCGGTGAACATGGCCTTGCGTGAGCCGGAGGCAGCGGCCGTGTTGACGATCAGTGCCACCACCGGCCCGGGGGTGGCGATAAGGAGCAGGACGGTGAGGGCATAAGTGGCGGTGAGTGCGGTATTCACGGTCAGTTCTCGATCAGTATGTCGGGTGTCGCCAGGTGTGCGGCATGGGCGTGGAACGGGCAGCGCGCTGGATTGAGCGAGCCTGCCTCCTGCAGTTGATACTGCTTCCACTCGTAGTTGTCGGCGTCGCCGAAAGCGCCAAGGGTGTCGGGGACGACGCCGTCGTTGTAATGGTGCACGCGCTCACGAATGCGCTCGCGGATTCGCTTGCCACTCTCGGTATTGGCGTTGGCCACTTCGTCGAAGTTCGCCCGTGGGTTGATGACGAACGTGACGTGCTGGCCGAGGTTGCGGCTTTTCATTTGCTGATGGCCGGGGAAGTTCATGTTGATGAACAGCGGCATGCCGGCATAGCAGAACGACCAGCCCGAATCGTCAGGGTCGGTCGGAATGCCCTGTGGCCAAGGGTGTGGGTCGCGTGCATGCACCCCGCGCAGCACCTTCCAGGCCAACGCTTGCTGCTCGGCGAGGTTGCTGCCGGCTGGCGTTTCGAGAAACACCACCAAAGGGCTGCCGATGCGCTGCTTGGCGGTGATTTGTGCGACGGTGCGCACATAGTCGGCCAAGCCCTGCGCGATGTCATCGGCGAGTTGCTCGGCGCGGGCGAACAGAATGTGACAGGTTTCGCCGTTTACCGCCTTGCGGCCGAACAAGCAGGGGAATTCGGGGTTGGCGAGAACACTGCGAAAGTGTTCTATGGTTTTGTACGTCCAGTGTTGCATGTTAGGACCATGTTCCGCGGCTAGCTCTAGCGCATCCAGGCGATAGCAATTTCCATATCCCGTAAACATGATTTCCCCAGGCGTTGATTTAAGTGAACGTTCCAGTCACATGCAGGCAGGATCTTGGTTATGTTTGTTATTTACCTGCATTTTCCGAGACGCTTCTGACGTTGTAAAACGCGTGGAACTATGACCTACTATTAGTCTCACTCATGCTCGGGACGTCGCCATGTCGGAACGGATTCAGGCCTTGCACGCGCTGCGTGCCTTCGAGGTGGCCTCTCGCTATGGCTCCTTCACCCGTGCAGCTGAAGAGCTGGCCCTGACCCAGGGTGCGGTCAGCCACCACATCAAGACGCTCGAAGCCATGTTCGGCTGTGACCTGTTCGAACGTCGCGGCCCTAAACTGAGCCTGACCGAGCACGGCCGCCTGCTGGCACAAGAGCTGAAAGTGGGTTTCAAGATCATCGAAAATGCCTGCGCGTTGCTGCGCCAGGACCGCTATGGCTTGCGCCTCAAGGCCCCGTCCACGCTCACCGTGCGCTGGCTGCTGCGGGCGCTGGATGCGTTCAAGAAAATCGAGGACAACTGCAGTGTGCAGCTGTCCAGCGTGTGGATGGACATCGACAGCGTGGACTTCTATTCCGAGCCCTACGACTGCGCCATTCTTCTGGCCAATGGGCGCTTTCCCGCCGATATCGAGAGCTTCAAGCTGTTCGATGAATGGCTGATTCCGGTATGCCACCCCAATTACATGGCGCAGGCACAACCGCAACTGTCCGACCTGACCCGATGCGAGTTCCTGCACCCATCCCCCGACCGCCGTGACTGGCGGCGTTGGTTGGCGCGCATGGATGCGCTGGACATCAGCATTGACCAGGGGCAGGTGTTCGATACCCTCGACCAGGGCATTTCGGCCGCTCAGCAGGGCCTGGGCATTTCAGTGGTCGACCTGGTGCTGGCCAGTGCCGACCTGGCGGCCGGGCGCTTGGTCACACCATTCAAGCATGCGGTGGCCACGGGCGACGGTTATTACATGACCTGGCTCAAGGCCAGCCCAAAAGCGCGGCAGATGCACAAGCTGCGCGACTTCCTGCTCGGCCAGGTAGCGCCGCTGGCCTACAAGGACATCAACTACCTGTACGGTTGAACACCCGCTCGAGCATGAAATCGATGAACACCCGCAGCTTCGGCGGCATATGCCGCCCGGACGGCCACAGCAGGTAGAAGCTGCCGCGCTGTTCCATGAAATCGTCGAGTACGCTGACCAGCGAACCGTTGCCCAGTTCACGGCCTACGGTGAAGTCCGGCAGGCAGGTGATGCCGCGGTGGTTCACGGCAAAGCAGACGCGTGTCTCGACATGGTTGCAAACCATCGAAATGGGAATGTCGTAGGCGTGCTCGGGGTGCTCCTGGCGCAGCGGCCAGGTTTCCAGTTTGCCGTTGCTGGGGAAGCGGTAGTGCAGGCAGGTGTGCGTGGCCAGCTCGCGTGGGTGCAGGGGTGTGCCGCGTTCGCGCAGGTAGTCGGGCGAGGCCACCAGGCGGTGCTGGAAGTGCCCCAGGAACTTGGCATTGAGCCGTGAATCCACCGGCTGCCCGCCGCGCATGACCACATCGAAGCCTTCGCCGACGATATCCACCATACGGTCGGAGAAGTCCAGGTCCAGTTCCACTTGCGGGTACAGCGCCATGAACTCGGCCAGTGCCGGCATCACCAGCCCGGTCACCTGCGGCATGCTCACCCGCAGGCGCCCGCGCGGGGTTTCGCTGGCTTGCGACAGTTCCTGCTCGGTCGCCTCGATTTCGGCGAGGATGCGCCGGCTGCGGTCAAGGAACAACGTGCCCTCGGCGGTGAGGGTGATGCTGCGTGTGCTGCGGTGGAACAGGCGTACGCCCAAGCGGTTCTCCAGGCGCGCCACGCGCTTGCCGACTGCCGAGGCACTGATCCCCAGTGACTGGCCCGCGGCGACAAAGCTGCGGGTTTCGGCCACTCGATTGAAGACCACGAAGCCGCTGAGGCTGTCCATGCTGCATACCTGATTGCGGACATTGGTGTCCTGGGTGAGTGGCATTGTAACCGTCTTTTTCCGTAATGCGTGGGTCTTGCAGACTGTTCCTCTCGTTTTCCTACGCAAGGCAAAAGCACATGTCCCAAACACCTTCCGCATCGTTGCTGGCAACCAGTAACGAACGCTTGCCGCTCAGCGGGCTGCTGGCGCTGGCCATGACCGGCTTCATCGCCATCCTCAGCGAAACCCTGCCGGCTGGCCTGCTCGACCAGATCGCCGAGGGTATGCACATCAGCCAGGCCATGGCCGGGCAATGGGTGACGGCCTATGCCCTGGGCTCGTTGCTGACCGCCATTCCACTGGTGACCTTGACCCAAGGCTGGTATCGGCGCCGGGCGTTGTTGCTGGCGATCGTCGGTTTCGTACTGTTCAACGGGCTGACGGCCGTGTCGAATTCCAACAGCCTGACCTTGGTGCTGCGCTTTTTTACCGGCGCTGCAGCCGGGCTGGCTTGGGGTTTGATCGCCGGTCACGCGCGGCGCATGGTGCCGGTGGCACAGCAGGGGCGAGCCATGGCTTTGGCCATGCTCGGCCAGCCGATTGCCCTGTCGCTTGGCTTGCCGATTGCCACCTGGCTAGGTGCGGGGCTGGGCTGGCGCGCGACGTTCGTGGTGGTCACGCTGGTGGCGTTGCTGTTGGTGGTGTGGGTATTGCGGTCGGTGCCGGACTACCCTGGGCACACCGCCGGCAAGCGTCCAGCGGCCATGCAGGTGCTGCGCACACCGGGGGTGATGCTCGTGCTGCTGGTGATCCTCAGCTGGATCCTTGGCCATAACATTCTCTACACCTATATCGTGCCACTACTGGCGGCGGCTGGCATGGTGACGGAAATTGGCCCAGTGTTGATGGTGTTTGGCCTGTCGGCCCTGGCCGGGATTGGCCTGGTGGGGTTGCTGGTCGACCGGCATCTGCGCACGCTGGTGCTATTGAGCCTGGCGGGTTTTGCCCTGGCTACGTTGGCTTTGGGGCAGGCGTCGTCGTGGCTGATGTACCTGAGCATCGCTTTGTGGGGCGTGACCTACGGCGGTGCGCCGACTCTGTTGCAGACCGCTTGCGCCGATGCGGCGGGCGAAGGCGGGGATGTGGCGCAGTCGATGCTGGTGACGGTGTGGAACAGCGCCATTGCCCTGGGCGGGATCATTGGCGGCTTGCTGTTGAGCGGCCCAGGAGTGGAAGGGTTTGGCGCGGTGGTACTGGGCCTGATCGCGCTGGCCTGGCTGTTGAGCTGGGCCGGGCGGCGCAGCGGGTTTGTGCCAGGAAGGCGCTAAAACACTCACCCCAGGCACGACAAAGGTAGAATCATCTCATCTACAGATGATCGAATTGCTCTCTGAATCGCTGGAAGGGCTTTCCGCCGCCATGATCGCCGAGCTGGGACGCTACCGGCATCAAGTCTTCATCGAGAAGCTGGGCTGGGACGTGGTCTCCACCTCCAGGGTCCGCGACCAGGAATTCGACCAGTTCGACCATCCGCAAACCCGCTACATCGTCGCCATGGGCCGCCAGGGCATCTGCGGTTGCGCCCGCCTGCTGCCGACGACCGACGCCTACCTGCTCAAGGACGTCTTCGCCTACCTGTGCAGCGAAACCCCGCCGAGCGATCCGTCGGTCTGGGAGCTTTCGCGCTACGCCGCCAGCGCGGCGGACGATCCGCAGCTGGCGATGAAGATATTCTGGTCCAGCCTGCAATGCGGCTGGTACCTGGGGGCCAGTTCGGTGGTGGCGGTGACCACCACGGCCATGGAGCGCTATTTCGTTCGCAACGGCGTGATCCTCCAGCGCCTCGGCCCGCCGCAGAAGGTCAAGGGCGAGACGCTGGTCGCGATCAGCTTCCCGGCCTACCAGGAGCGCGGCCTGGAGATGCTGTTGCGCTACCACCCGGAATGGCTGCAGGGTGTACCGCTGTCGATGGCGGTGTGAATGATTCAGAGGTCGACGCAGTGGAGTTGCAGCAGGGCTTTGTCCTGACCCGGCATTGGCATGACACGCCCGAAGGCACTTGCGTGGAGTTCTGGCTGGCCACCGATCAGGGGCCGCGGCAGCTGCGCCTGGCGCCCCAGGAGTCGGTGGCGTTCATCCCCCAGGCGCAGGCTGAGCATGCCCGTGTTCTGCTGTCCAAGGAGCCTGGCGTTCAGCTCAAGCCGCTGCGGCTGAAGGGCTTCGACCAGCGCCCGGTGCTTGGCCTGTATTGCCGCCAACACCGGCAACTGATGCAGCTGGAGCAACGCCTGCGCAGCGCGGGTATCGAGGTGTACGAGGCCGATATCCGCCCGCCCGAGCGCTATCTGATGGAGCGCTTCATCACCGCCCCTGTGCAGTTCACCGGTCAGCCGAATGCCCAGGGTGTTTATTGCGACGCCCAGCTCAAGCCTTTGCCCGGCTATCGCCCACCGCTGCGTCTGGTGTCGCTGGATATCGAGACCAGCGAACGGGGAGAGTTGTACAGCATTGCCCTGGAAGGGTGTGGCCAGCGTCAGGTGTACATGCTTGGCCCGGCCAACGGCGACGCTGATGGCGTCGACTTCGCTCTGCACTATTGCGATGACCGTGCCGCGTTGCTCGACTGCCTCAACCAATGGATGGCCACGCACGATCCGGATGCGATCATCGGCTGGAACCTGATCCAGTTCGACCTGCGCCTTTTGCATGAACACGCCAAACTGTTGCAGGTACCGCTGGCATTAGGCCGCAACGGTGCCCCCATGACCTTGCGCAGCCACGCCGGGGGCGGCCATGTATTCGCCGACGCACCGGGGCGGCTGTTGATCGATGGCATCGAAGCACTGCGCTCGGCGACCTGGAGCTTTCCGTCGTTCAGCCTGGAAAGTGTTGCGCAGACCCTGCTCGGAGAAGGCAAGGCCATCGACACGCCGTACCAGCGCATGGATGAAATCAACCGCCGTTTCGCCGAAGACAAACCGGCACTGGCACGCTACAACCTCAAGGACTGCGAGCTGGTCACCCGCATCTTCGCCCATACCCGCCTGCTCGAGTTCCTGCTGGAGCGTGCTTCGGTCACCGGGCTGGCGGTAGACCGCAGCGGTGGTTCGGTGGCCGCTTTCTGTCACCTGTACATCCCGCAGATGCACCGTTTGGGCTTTGTCGCCCCCAACCTCGGCAGCCGCCCCGATGAAGCCAGCCCCGGTGGCTTTGTCATGGATTCGCGTCCAGGCCTGTACGACTCGGTGCTGGTGCTGGACTACAAGAGCCTCTACCCGTCGATCATCCGTACTTTTCTGATCGACCCGGTTGGGCTGGTCGAGGGCCTGCGCTTGCCCGACGATGAGCATTCGGTGGAGGGCTTTCGCGGTGGGCGTTTCTCGCGCAGCCAGCATTGCCTGCCGGCCATTGTCGAGCGTGTCTGGCAGGGCCGGGAAGCGGCCAAGCGTGAGGGCAATGCGCCGCTGTCGCAGGCACTGAAGATCATCATGAATGCCTTTTATGGGGTGTTGGGGTCGAGCGGTTGCCGTTTCTTCGACCCGCGCCTGGCCTCGTCGATCACCATGCGCGGTCACCAGATCATGCGCCAGACTCGCACGCTGATCGAGGCCAGGGGTTATGAGGTCATCTATGGTGACACCGACTCCACCTTCGTCTGGCTCAAAGGTGCCCATGACGAAGCAGCCGCGGCGCAGATCGGCCGCGAACTGGTGGCTCAGGTCAACCAGTGGTGGCGTGAGCACCTGCGCCAGCAGATGAACCTGCAAAGCGCGCTGGAGCTGCAGTTCGAGGTGCATTATCGGCGGTTTCTGATGCCTACCATTCGTGGCGCCGATGAGGGTAGCAAGAAGCGTTATGCCGGCTTGGTGCAGCGTGCCGACGGCAGCGAGGATGTGGTCTACAAGGGCCTGGAGTCGGTGCGCACCGACTGGTCGCCACTGGCGCAGCAGTTTCAGCAGGCGCTGTATGGGCGAATCTTTCGCGGCCAGCCGTACCGCGACTATGTGCGCCTTTACGTGCAGCAGACCCTGGCGGGCGAACTGGACGACCTGCTGGTGTATCGCAAGCGCCTGCGCCGGCCGCTGGCTGACTACCAGCGCAACGTGCCACCCCATGTGCGTGCCGCACGCCAGGCCGATGAGTACAACAGCCGCCTCGGCCGCCCCCGTCAGTACCAGCGCGGTGGCTGGATCAGTTACGTCATTACCACCGCCGGCCCCGAGCCGATGGAGAACCTGCAATCGCCGATCGACTACGAACACTACCTCAGCCGGCAGTTGCAGCCGGTGGCCGATGCCATCCTGCCGTTCGTTGGCGATGACTTCGCCACCTTGACCGGTCGCCAGTTACAACTGTTCTGACCGCAGGCGTTAGTTATCTAGCGCCCGACGTAAAGCATGCTGCTTAGCCTTGCCTCTTTTCATGAAGAGGCCTCAGGCAATGGACACTACTCCGCTATCAAGCGCACAGGCAGCCATCGATGCTTTCCAGGACGGCATCATCGGCAAGCGCCTGCCACTCTGGTTGCGTCAGGCACCCGCCGAGCAACTGCCAGAGATCAGCATGGCATTGGCAAATAGCCTGCGCTGTCGTGAGCAAGTGAATGCGCTGCTGCGGGGCATCGAAAGC
The DNA here is from genome assembly GCF_047978165.1 of Pseudomonas sp. LFS074. NCBI lineage: Bacteria > Pseudomonadati > Pseudomonadota > Gammaproteobacteria > Pseudomonadales > Pseudomonadaceae > Pseudomonas > Pseudomonas sp. LFS074. Next base: position 2,161,455 of record NZ_JBFPFV010000001.1, read on the forward strand.
ATCGACAGTTTCGTTGCAGCGGGCCTGGAAAAGGCCCTTGGCGAGCGTTACGGGATTGTTCGTAACGCGCGCGCGCTCAGGTTTCTGGAGGGCCGTCGGGAACCTGTGATCAACAGTCAGCCGGTTGGCGCGCACCTTACCGAAGTGGTCTACGAAGAAAAGCCGCTGCTCGAGGTGGTCCTGCGCAACTTCACTGCCGAGCAGGCCCAGGCGGGTGGCCAGCCGCGTGGTAATCGCCTACTGGTTTCGCGTCAGGGCAGGGGTGCACCGCCCACCAGCATCGAACTTGCCACGCTGTGCCGTGAGCTGGATTTGGGGGCGTGTTATCAACGTCACCTGGATTCCATTCTGAAGCCCGCGGGTGATGCCAGGCGCGTGGAGTCTCAGCTTGGGGATACCAGCCGCCACGCCATGCTGGTGGACGCCTATAAAGCCAGGCAGGAGGGAAAGCTGGATGACAGCGAGCTCAAACTGATGGTGACTGTGTGCGCGGATGGCAAGCTGCTGCGTCTGGCGGGGGACCGTGTTGAAGCCAGGCAACTGAAGCTGCTGGGTTGCCTTATCGAGCAGGTGATCGTGTTCGAGGTAATTGACCAGGGCGTTCTTTTCAATACCACGCGCCGGGTATTGCTCTATGTGCCTGGGGATCCGGTGTCACCTTGGAGCGTATTCGACAGCATCGACAAATTGAACCGGGAACTGGGTCGCCGCTTTCGAGACAAGGCCTATCAGCGTTTCTTCAGCCGCTTCGTGCTGCGCCGTGACAGCCAGGCGTTTTTCGCTCAGGTCATGGCGCTATTCGATGATCTGGCGGTTTGGGCATTCCGTGATCTCGAGCCGCGTTTGCACCCTTACCCGCAACCGTTGTTCAACAGCCTGGCACAGGCACGTATACGCCAGATCAAGGAAGATGCAGCGATGATCGCGGTACCTGTGGCACGGCTTGATCGTGAGGTTCAGCGCCAGCATGACGAGCGCCTGGAGGCCGAGGGGTGGGCACTGCTCAACCTGGCCAGCTTCTTTGTGCCGGGCCTTGGCGTGGCGCTGCTTGCCGTGACGGCTTGGGAGCTGCTGGGCGAGGTCTACCATGGCTTCGAGGCATGGCAGGAAGGGGATCGCCAAGCGGCACTCGATCATTTGACCCATGTCGCCACTGACCTTGTCGTGCTTGCGACCACGGTTGCGGGGGTTGCCGTGGCACGACGGATTTGGGCGCGCTCCGCGTGCGTTGATGCCATGTTGCCGGCTCGGCTGGAGGACGGCACTGTCAAACTCTGGCAACTCGATTTGACGCCGTTTCAAAGCCAGCCCCCCGTTGCGGCCACCGGCCAGGACGCATTGGGCATTCGGCGCCTGGATGGGCAGGCCTGGATCGAAATGGACGGGTATGACTACCGCGTGACGGCGCCGGCTGGCGACGGTCAGTGGCAACTGTGCCCCGTCGACGGCCACGGGCCGATGCTACGTCACAATGGTGCTGGCGCTTGGCGATTGTGGAGCGAGCAACCGAGTCAGTGGGCCGATAGATACCGCATGTTCCGGCGCTTTGGCGGGGCATTCAGCAGGCTGGGTGACGAAGAGATCGACCAGGTCCTGCTGCTTCATGACCTTGATGGTGACGATGTGCGTAGCTTGCATGTACATGCCCAGGCGCCAAGCCCAGGCATGCTTGACAGTGTGCTGCGGGTCAAGCTCGATCAGCGCATTCGCAGCATGATTGGTTGTCTGCGCAGTGGCATGCCGGTAGAGGATGTAACCGTGCTTGAACATGCGCGGCGGTTGCCAGGTGCGGATGGCCTGCCAGATCAGGCACTGGCTGAGTTGGCATGGACGCAGCGCCGAACACTATTGCATCACCTGTACGAAGCGCTGCAGCCTACCGACAGCCCTGGCAGCGCAGCCCTACGCCGGGTTTTTCCAGGGTTGCACGTGCGCGCTGCACAAGCGTTGGTAAAAGCCGCCAATGGTGTCGAGCGCAAGCGTCTGCTCTCTAGCGGCAGGGTTGCGCTGGGGCTGGCCGAAGCGGCCAGGGGCAGCCTGTCGGCTATGCGTCAGGTCCGGGTACTTGAAGCGCTGTACCTGGATACGCCACAGAATGCAGACCTGGCTCGGGTGGCCCTGGGCCTCTTGCGGTACCTGCCTGGAAGCGAACAAGGTGTGCGCTGGCGCTTGTACGAAGGTTACCTGGATGGGCCGAAGCTGGCGCAAACCGAACAGGGGCAGCGGGCGTTCGATCTGGTGCACTTGAATGGCAGTTTCCAGTTGCTTGATGACCAAGGCACGGCGCTCGGGGCGCCGGGAGAGTTGTTCGACGTCATGGCGCTAGCCTATACCGATGAGCAACGTGAGGCGATGAGGGTCGGCGAGCCGTTCTCGCACAACCTCAGGGTGCTGCTGGGGCGCGAAGCAGTCAGCCGCCGTGATGAGATCGCTCGTCTGCTCGGCGCGGTACGCCCGGGCGCTGTTCGAATGCCCCTGCGCTTGGCAGATGGGCGTTTGGGCTACCCGCTGGGTGGCGCTGGCGTGAGTGGTTTCGCATCGAGAGGCAGAGCCCTGAGAGCAACGCTGCGGGATCTCTTTCCTTGGTTGAGTGATGTGCAGATCGAGACCCTCGTCGATGAGGCCAGGCGTTCAGGGCATCAACTTGAACGGGTACTGAGCGACCTGAGCAATGAGCTCACGGTACTGCGCAACACGCTGGATACCTGGGTGGCACAGGGACAGGGCGAAGCCAGGGAGGATCGAGATGCCTTGCGCCAGACCTTGTTCAATTGCTGGAGACGGTCGGTCGGTGTTGGGGCGTTGCAAATCGATGCGCAACAAAACCTGCATGCCATCTTCTGCAATTTCAGATTGGACGGCTTGCCCAGCATGCCTGCGCAAGTCAGCTTCAGAGGCGTTACCAGCCTATCGATGTTGCACCTGAATCTCCTGGAAGTACCCAACAGTTTCCTGCTGGCTTTCCCCAACCTGCAAACCCTTGACCTGGGCGGCAACCTGTTGACGCGCCTACCACAACCGCTGCTGCAAATACCGCAACTACGGCATCTGAGTCTGACCCATAACCGGATTCGTCTGAACATGGAGCAAACCGCCACGTTGGCCAGTTGTACGAGCCTGGAGTCTCTCGACCTGTCCCACAATCCACTGGGGCGCCCGTTTCCGCTGGCCGGTTTGACCGAACTGCGATGGCTGAACTTGCGCGACACACACATCACGCAATTCCCCGCAGGCGTGTTCGAGCGTGCTCAGCTGGTATCCGTTGACTTGCGGGAGAACCGCATCAGGCATATTCCGGAGCAGTTTTTCCAGATGCCCGTATGGCGTCGGCGGCGGATCCGCCTGAGCGCGAACCCGTTGGGCGAGGCCCAGATGGGGCGTTTGCGAGCCTCGCTGAGGAGCGACGTTCCTGTGGTCGACGAGGAGCAAGTGTTTCTGCGCCTGCAGCACGCGCGTGAAGTCTGGGGCGATGCGGTGGCCCCGGAGCATCGCGGCTTGATGCTTGCGGCCTGGGACTCGCTGGATGAACGGCAAGATGCCGGGCGCTTTTTCCGTGTCCTTGGGCAGCTTTTGCTGTCCGAGGACTTTCGTGTCAACGCGCGGGCATTGGGCAATCGGGTAATGGCGTTAGTGCAGGCGATGGCCATGACGCCGGAATTGCGCCAGAACTTGCTGTCCGTGGCCAATGATGAGTGGGGGTGCCAGGACGGTGCAACCTGGTGCTTGAGCAACCTCGAACTGAACATGCTTGTCTGGCAGGTAGAACATGCCGCTGGAGAACATAGCGAAGGCGCCTTGCTTGGCCTGGGAAGACGCTTATGGCGCCAGGATGCAGTCGACAGGTTCGCCAGCCGATGGGCAATCCAACACGCCAGGGCGCTGGAAGGCAGCGAAGTGGGGTTGGCCTTCAGGATCGGGCTAAGGGAGCGGCTTGACTTGCCCCTGCAGGTGGGGGAAATGAGCTTCCAGGCTGTTTCAGGCGTTTTGGACGCGGACCTGGCAGAGGCAGAAGCCGCTGTGCGGAACGCGGAAACCCCGGATGAGATCGCACGTTCGATGGTTGATCGTGAATTTTGGCAGGCGCACCTGGAGCGTACCCATCCTGACCAATTCGCTGCGGTCGACTTGCCCTTCAGGCGACAGCTTGAAACGGTACTTGACGATGAAGCGCTCCTGGAGGGCGCAAAGATCGAGCAGGCGGATGCCATTCGAGATGCGCAGCGTGCTGCACGCAGGGGGCTGATGCTGGACATGACGATTCGTGCGATGGAAGCGGGGCCCGAGGAGCTAGGCATACCGGTGCGTTGACCACAACTCAGGGTAAGGGTTTACCTGGCCCTGACCAAGGCGGCTTTGGGCTATGCTCAGTCTGGGTGACGGTGGATTGTGCCAACGCCGTTGCCCTGGCTTCAGGTAGCTCGGAAATCGACAGTTACTTTTGCACCCCCCGTTCTTGTGTGAAGTGGTTTAGGCTCCTTGTCGGATTTTTCTCCGTGATCTGTAGTCATTGGTATATCGAGACAATAAGGAGATACGCATGCTCGTCCGGTCACTGACCCTCGCAACCTTGCTTGCTGTTGCCGGCCCCCTGTTTGCCGCAGACAGTGATGCGCCTTTAGCCAAGGAACTGGGTAAGGCCAGGCCGTTGGTGGTTATCGCCCCGAGCAGTGCCGACCCGACCTTGCGCGGGTTGAACAAGGCGCTCGAGGATCCGGCCACCCAGGCAGCCTTCAAGGAGCGCAACCTTGTGCTGTACAGCGTCGCCAACATGATGGGCAAGCGCGAGGACAAGAACCTCGAACAGCAGACCACCATGGCCCTGATTCGTGAACTGAAGCTGGGGGCGAGCAAGGGCACCAAGGTGATCCTGGTCGGCAAGGATGGCGAGCGGCACATGCTCAAGGACGACGACACTGGCGAGGCCATCGACCCGCAGGTGATCTTCAAGGCAGTCGATGAACTGCCTGCCAGCGAAAAGGCGGTGGCGGCGCCCGAGCCCGTAGCAGCGGCACCGGAAGCCAAGGCCAAGGACACCAAGCCGGCCAAGCCAGCCAAACCGGCGGCCCCGCCCAAACCGCTGGAAGACTGAACACGCATCATGGCCCCAAGGCACGTTGGGGCCAGCTGCCAGGTGTTGTGTATCCCACTGTATCTGCGCGCACGGCAGACCTACTGCCATACAAAAGCGCGCCCCACACGATACATCCACGACAAACCGCAACGGCCTAATGGCTCCACTTTCCAACCACTGTGGAGCTACATCATGACTCAAGCAAAAACTACCCTCGGCCTGCTCGGCGCCGCCCTGATCGGCAGCATGGCACTGAGCAGCAGCGCGTTTGCCGTCGAACCATTGGCCCAGGGTTACCAGCTGGCATCGGCCAAGGTGGCCGGCGAGGGCAAGTGTGGTGAAGGCAAATGCGGCGCCAGCGGCAAGGTCACCCAGAGCGAAGGCAAATGCGGCGAAGGCAAGTGCGGTGACGCCTCGTTCGCCAAGACCGACAGGGACCACGATGGCAAGGTTTCGCGCGAAGAGTTCGTGGCGGTGGCCAAGGACCGTGCGGGCGACTTCGACAAGATCGACAGTAACCATGATGGCTTCATCTCCGAACAGGAAGCAGCGGATCACCTGAAGGCGATTTACCAGGCCAACGGCAAGGCCATGCCTGAAGGGCTGTTCAGCCACTTGAACAATAAGTCCTGACCTTATCCCTTGATGTGATGCAACGCCCCTCCTGCTGGTCAGGCGGGGCGTTGTGCCTGTTGGAGACCTGTTTATGCTTCCCGCACTGTTGAATACTGGGTTGGGCTTGCGCCGTGGCCTGTTGCCGGAACTGCTCGCCATGGCGCCGGGTGCAGTGGACTTTCTCGAATGCGCGCCGGAAAACTGGATTGCCGTGGGCGGTGCCTACGGTAAGGGGTTGGCCGAGTTGGCGGAGCGTTTTCCCATCACCTGCCATGGGTTGTCGTTGTCGTTGGGGGGGAGTGCGCCGCTGGACTGGCAGTTCCTCGACCAGATCCGGCAGTTTCTCGATCGCCACCAAGTGCGCTTGTATAGCGAACACCTGAGCTACTGCAGTGATGACGGGCACCTGTACGACTTGATGCCCATCCCGTTCACCGATGAAGCGGTGCACCATGTGGCGGCGCGCATACGCCGGGCGCAGACGCACCTGGAACGGCGTATCGCTGTCGAGAACATCAGCTACTACGCCGCCCCTTACGCTGCGATGAGTGAACTTGAATTTATTCGTGCAGTACTCGATGAAGCCGACTGTGACCTGCTGCTGGACGTCAACAATGTATTCGTCAATGCCTGCAATCACGGCTATGACGCCCGGGAATTCCTTGAAGGCTTGCCCCGGGCGCGGGTGACCTGCATGCACATTGCCGGTCATTACGATGAGGCCCCGGACCTCAAGGTCGACACCCATGGGGCGCCGGTCAAGGAAGATGTCTGGGCACTGTACGCGTTCGCCTGTGAACGCTTTGGGGTGCAGCCGACCGTGCTCGAACGTGACTTCAACCTCCCCCCACTGGCACAGCTGCTGGAGGAGACAGCACGTATCCGTGACATGCAGCGTAGCTGGGGAGGGCAGAGGCATGAATGAGACCTTGCGCGAACAGCAATACGCCTTGGCTCGCCACCTGCGCGACCCGCTGCGCAATGCTCCGCCACCTGGCGCGCAAGCACGGCGCCTGAAGATTTACCGGGAGTTATTCTATGGCGCCATCGAAGGCTTGCTGGCCGGCAGCTTTCCTGTCATGCGCCAGGCCCTGGGCGAGCAACGTTGGCATGTGCGGGTGCGTGATTTCTATGCCAACTACCGTAGCCAGACACCGTTGTTCACCGAGATTGCAGAGACGTTCGTCGATTACTTGCAAGGCGTGCAGCCGGATGCGCCCTGGCAGTTGGAACTGGCGCATTACGAGTGGATCGAGACGCAGCTGTACCTGAGCGATGCCGAGGATCCGCTGCATGATCCTGCGGGTGACCTGCTGGCTGGCGAGCCGCTGTTGTCTTGCGTGGCGCGGGTGCTGGCCTACCGGTGGCCGGTTGAGCGCATCAGCGCCGATTACCAGCCAACGGTTGCGCCAGAGGCGCCGACCTTGCTGCTGGTTTATCGCGATGCGGGGTTGCAGGTGCGCTTTGCGCGGTTGGCACCGATGGCGTATCGGTTGCTGGTGGAGCAGGGGCGTGGACGGGAGCGGTTGCAGGCGTTGGGTGGGGATCTGGAGCAGGGGCTGGGGTTGCTCCAGGGGATGCGCGAAGCGGGCATCATTGTCGGCACGGTTTGAGAGCATTGGGGGCGCAAAACGCCCCCGCGATACTACTTGCTGAACCGCATCCTGAGCCAATGATCCAGGCTCAAGCGCCCGGCGCCCTTGAGCAGCAGAGGCAGCAATGCAACCAAGTAGATCAGCGGCAATTTGTAATTGCCAAAGCCCTGGTCGGTAATCGCATACCCCTGCGCCAGCTCAGCCAAACCTGACCAGTGCGCCGGCCAATGCACCGCCGCAATCGCTACTACGGTCACGACCATCAAGCCAAAGGAAGCCAGCCGGGTACCCAGGCCCAACAACAGCAGCAACGGCAGCACCAGCTCCGCCCACATCGACAGCTGCCAGTTCAGCTCGACTGGTAGCAGGTTGAAGGGGAATGGGAAGCGGGTTTGCAGGTCGGCGAACCAGTTGCTGCCATTGAACTTCTCCCAGCCGGATTCAAAAAACTCCCAAGCCAGGAACAGCCGTAACGGCAGGTCGGCGCTCCAGCTGCCGATGTGGTCGAAGGTGGTCAGGGTAATGGCTTTCATCAAGGTGGCTCCCGGGGCTAGTTGTGTGACCGGGAGTGTGTGGTTGTGGGGTGTCTGCAGTGTGTCGGCGGTGCGGGGGTTGTGTATCGGATTGTAGGTGCGCGCTTTTCAGTTGAGCTCGATCCGTGCGCACAGCCCGCCACTTTCGCGGTTGCTTAGGGTCAGTCGCCCCCCCATGGCCTGGATCAGCTGGTGGGCAATGGCCAGCCCCAAACCGGTGCCACCCGTGCTGCGATTACGCGAACCCTCCACCCGGTAGAACGGCTTTAGCACTTCATCCAGTTCGCCACTGGGTATCCCAGGCCCGTTGTCGAGCACACGGATCACGGTCATGCCGCCCTCGCGGCACACTTCCAGTTCGGCAGCACCGGCAAACTTGAGCGCGTTATCCACCAGGTTCACCAGCACTCGGCGCAGGGCATGCGGGCGGGTTTCCAGCAGGCTGCCGGTGCTGCCGTGGCGCGCCACCTGGGCGCCGCTGTCCTGATAGTCGAATACCAGGCTGTCGAGGAAGGCATCAAGGTTGACCCTGCAAGGGGCTTCGGTGCTGGTATCCATGCTGCGGGCATACGCCACGCCTTCGCGCACCAGGTGCTCCATTTCGCCTAGGTCGCTCCACAACTTGTCCTTTTCCACCCCCTCGTCCATCACCTCGACGCGCAGCTTCATGCGGGTGATCGGCGTTTGCAGGTCGTGGGAAATGGCCGCCAGCAACTGCATGCGTTCCTTGAGGTGGGCAGCGATGCGCGCCTGCAGGGCGTTGAAGGCCACCGCCGCGTAGCGCACCTCGCGGGGGCCGCTTTCATCCAGTTGCACACCGGGGCGGTCCGGGTCGAGGTTGTCCACCGCCCGGGCCAGTCGGGTGAGCGGGCCGATGGCCAGGTGCACTGCCAGCCAGGTACACAGCAACAGCACAGCCAGCTGAATCAGCAGTACCACGGGTAGCCAGCGTGCCACCGGCACCGGCGACGGGGTCACGTCGATGGTCAGTGGCGCACCGTCGGCCAGGTTCAGGTGTGCCTGGAAGTGCGCATTCGGTCCGGGGATTTCCTGGAAGGTCAGGCGATAGTCGCTGCCAATGGCCTTGACGATCGACTCGGCGGCCATCGGCGGGTCGCTGCTGGTCATTGCTTCGCCTGTCTGGCCCTGGTCGAGGCGGTAGCGATAGGTGCGCCGTTCCAGGCGTGGCAGCCAGGCAGCACGTTCGGCTGCGGGAAGGCGGTCGAGGATGGCGACCGAAGTGGCCACGTCCTGCTCCAGGTTGTTGAGCATCATCGAGCGGCTACTGATATAGCGCTCGTAGGCCTGCAGGCCGAACGACAGGCCGTAGGCCAGCACCAGGCCGGTGAAGAAGATCAGTGCCAGGCGCGAGGCCAGGGTACGAGGCCATTTCATGACAGCGACTCGAGCAATTGCACCGGCAGCGAGAACACATAGCCCTCGCTGCGCACGGTCTTGATACAGCTGGGCTCGCGGGCATCGTCGCCCAGTCGTTGGCGCAGGCGGCTGACCAGCAAGTCGATGGAGCGGTCAAAGATGTCGGCCTCGCGGCCTTGGGTCAGGTTAAGCAGTTGTTCACGGCTGAGCACCCGCTGCGGGTGGTCGAGGAACACCCGCAACAGGCGGTATTCGGCGCCGCTCAGGGCCACCAGGGTACCTTCGCTGTCGAGCAGGTGGCGGGCGGTGGTGTCCAGGCGCCACTGGCCGAAAGCAAGCAGGCGGCTGCTTTCGCTGATGGTCAGGTTGGGCGGCAGCATGCGCGTGCGGCGTAGCACGGCGTTGATACGGGCGAGCAGTTCGCGGGCCGAGAACGGCTTGGTCAGGTAATCGTCGGCGCCCATTTCCAGGCCGATGATCCGGTCGGTTTCGTCGTTGCGGGCGGTCAGCATCAATACCGGGGTGTTGCGGTGCTTGCCGGCACGCAGTTCACGGCACAGCAGCAGGCCATCGTCGCCGGGCATCATGATGTCGAGCACGATCAGGTCGACGCTGTTGGCTTCGAGAAAGGCGCGCATCTGCCGGCCGTCGGCGACGATGCTGGTACGCAGGCCGTTCTTCTTCAGGTAGTTGCCGACCAGTTCGCGGATTTCGCGGTCGTCGTCGACGATCAGGATGTGATCGACGTGTTCCATGCGCTGCGTTCCTGTGCAAAGAGGGGATGGGCGCAGTGTACCGAGCGCGTTCGCGCTTGCCTGCGGGGGTTTGTATTGCAGTGTATCTGCCATGGGTACAGATACAGCAGAAAGCACATCACCGTGTTGGGCGACACATACGGGATACCTGGCAGGCGTGAAATGGCTCTCGACCGGGGAACAACACTCCCCACACCCAAGTGTTACTCAGGAGAGATGCCATGAACGTCAAGACTTTCGCCAGCGCCAGCCTGTTCGCCGTGCTCAGCTTCGGTGCCATCGCTGCCCAGGCCGCCGCTACCCCGATGCACGATGGCGGGGCCATGCAGTACCGCTACGGCGAGCACCTGGATGTGAAGAAAGTGCTGTCGGTGCAGGATGATCAGAGCAATGCCTGTGGGCTGGTGAACACCCGCATGGACTACCTTGACTCCCATGGTCAGCCACAGAGCGTGCAGTACCGTACCTACGCCACCGGCGGTTGCCATGACAATTGATCGCCGCCTGATGTTGAAGGTGGGTGGTGTTGCCCTGGCGTTGACGGGGCTGGGCCTGGCCGGGCACCTGATGGCACGCGACAGCTACGGCGCCATGCCGTCGCTGTCGGGCGCCAGCCAGTGGATCAACTCGGTGCCACTGGATGGCCCGGCGCTCAAGGGTAAGGTAGTGCTGGTGGATTTCTGGACCTGGGACTGCATCAACTGCCAGCGCAGCCTGCCGCATGTCAACGAATGGGCGCGGCGCTATGCCGACCAGGGGCTGGTGGTGGTTGGGGTGCACACGCCAGAGTACGACTACGAGCATGATGTCGCCACCTTGCGGGGCAAGGTGGCCAGCCTGGGGATTGCCTACCCGGTGGCGGTGGATAACGACTACAACGTGTGGAATGCCTGGGGCAACCAGTTCTGGCCGGCCCATTACTTTGTCGACCGCAAGGGGCAGGTGCGCCATGTGCACTTTGGCGAAGGGGATTATGGCGGGCAGGAACAGGTGATACAGGCTTTGCTGGATGAAAAAGGGTGATCGGCCTGCATGGCCAGTCAGCGCCGCCGCAGCACAGTGGCCAACCCGACAGTCAGCACCACGGCGCAGAGCATGGCCAGGCTGATCGTGATGGCCATGCCCAAGGTTTCGAGCAGCCCCGCCAACACCAGATAAAACGCAATGACCCCCACTGCGCCGATCGCATTGCCCCGCACCATCGCCGCCATTGCGGCCCGCCCGCCCTGCACATGGGCGAACACCACCAGCGGCCAGGCAATCACCGGGATCGGCGCCAGCATGCCGCTGGTCGCCGGGCCCAGCCAACTGGCCAGGCGGGTGATGACCATCAGCAGGCAAGTGGCAGACACCATGCGCAGGGGGATCTCCCAGTAGCGGTGCCGGGGGCGGGCCAGGGTATCCGGCGTGGGCTCGCGGCCGCTGGCGTCGATCAACACGCAGATCAGCGCCAGCGCCACGGCAATCGACAGGTACAGGCTGCCCCAGTGGGTAAACGCATAGGCGGCCAGGCCATAGCACAGCAACGCCAGCAGGACGGACGCAGCGATGCCGAGGCGGCGGGTGGCCAACAAATAGAAGGTGTAGGTGGTCTGCACCGCTGCCAGGCCACCCAGTGCACCGGGTATCGCCCCCAAGGCAAAGGCCGGGCCCTGTTCCAGGCAGAGAAAGGTGATCACCAACGCCGAGGTGATCGGCAGGCCGGACAGCAGCCCACCCAGCAGGCCGCCCCAGCGCCGGGAAGCAAGCGAGATGGCCCACATCAACAAAGGAGTGACCGTCAGTTTCAGGTAAAACAGGGTCATTGCGGGTGTATCCAGGCTAATTGAAGGCGCGCCCGCCGTCGGCATTGGGTGGGGCGCGGATGCGTCAGGCGCGGCTGGCCTCCAGGGCCTGGGCCAGGTCGGCGATGATGTCGTCGCTGTGCTCGATGCCGATCGACAGGCGCACCATGTCCCGTGGCACGCCGGCCTTCTCCAGCTCCTCGTCGTTGAGCTGGCGGTGGGTGGTGGAGGCGGGGTGGCAGGCCAGAGACTTGGCGTCGCCGATGTTCACCAGGCGCACCACCAACTGCAGCGCATCGATGAAGCGTGCGCCGGCCGCCTGCCCGCCCTTGATGCCGAACGACAGGATTGATGCCGGTTTGCCGCCGGTATAGCGCCGGGCCAGTTCATGCTCGGGGTGGTCGGGTAGCCCGGCGTATTTCACCCAGGCCACCTGTTCGTGGGCCTGAAGGTACTGGGCGACCTTCAGCGCATTTTCGGTGTGGCGTTCCATGCGCAGGGCCAGGGTTTCCAGGCCTTGCAGGATCAGGAAGGCGTTGAACGGTGACAGCGCGGCGCCCGTGTTGCGCAACGGCACCACGCGGCAGCGGCCGATGAAAGCGGCAGGGCCGAAGGCTTCGGTGTAGGTGACGCCGTGGTAGGACGGATCGGGGGTGTTGAGCAAGGCGAACCGTTCTTTGTTGTCGGCCCAGGGGAACTTGCCAGCGTCGATGACGATGCCGCCGATACTGGTGCCGTGGCCGCCAATGTACTTGGTCAGCGAGTGCACGACGATGTCCGCGCCGTGCTCGAACGGTCGGCACAGGACTGGGGTGGCCACGGTGTTGTCGACGATCAGCGGCACACCGTGACGGTGGGCGGCCTCGGCCAGCGCGGCAATATCGACAATGTTGCCAGCGGGGTTGCCAATGGACTCGCAGAACACCGCCTTGGTGCGTGCGTCGATCAACGCTTCGAGGGCGGCGATGTCGTCATGGGCGGCGAAACGGGTGTGGATGCCCATGCGTGGCAGGGTGTGGGCCAGCAGGTTGTAGGTACCGCCGTACAGCTTGGCCACCGAGACGATATTGTCACCGGCTTCGGCGACGGTCTGGATGGCGTAGGTGATGGCCGCCATACCCGACGCCACCGCCAGCGCGCCCACCCCGCCTTCGAGGGCAGCCATGCGCTGCTCCAGCACATCGTTGGTCGGGTTCATGATGCGCGAGTAGATATTGCCGGCCACCTTCAGGTCGAACAGGTCGGCGCCGTGCTGGGTGTCGTCGAAGGCGAAGGAGGTGGTCTGGTAGATCGGTACGGCCACCGCCCGGGTGGTCGGGTCGGGGCTGAAGCCCGCATGGATGGCAAGCGTTTCCAGCTTCATGCAATCGTTCCTTGAGCGTGGGTGGAAGCGTTCGAGCATGCGTCGGCGGGCGGGCGTGGGTCAAGGACGTCGTGGTTGTGCCCGTGCGCCTGCGCCGACTGTAAAGATAGGCAAAGTTTCCCCGGGCCATCATGCCGCAGCTCTAGAATCCGCCCGCTGCCAAGCCGGCCAACGGCGGGCAGCGGATCTAGCCTAGTGGAGCGTTGCTATGAAGTTGAAACACCTTTTCCGCGCAGCCCTGGTGGCGGCGCTGGTATCCGCCTTGTCGGGTTGCTGGATGTTCATGCCGCCGGGTGGTGGTGGGGGGCATGGTGGTGGCCACGGCGGTGGCGGTGGCTTTGGCGGCCACCAAGGCGGCGGCCCACGCTAAGCTGCCCCCCTGCACAGAGCGGTCAATTATTGCTGTGCGCTGCCACCGCGTTGGCCAGCAGCTTGAAAACCTTCAGTGGGCTCATTTCGATGGGCTGGTCGGCCGGCTGCGCATTCGGCGTTACCCACGCCTCGTCAGAGTGTGAGTACACCGAGCTGTAGTGCATATCGTCCAGGCTTACCCCGGGGGCGCTCCAGGACAGCATCAGGGCGAGCAGCAGATGCTCTCGCAGCCCTGCGCGTGGTACGTGGTCGGCCGACTTGGCGAGCGCAGCGAACATCCTGTGCAGAAATGCCCCCAAGTGCTCTACTTCTTCAGGTGTAGCCCGTGCTGCACTGCCACGGTACAGCGAGACGTGGCAGATCGACTTGTCGCTGACCTCCTCGGGTAGCGGAACCAGGATATCGGTCGGCATCTCCGGTATTTCGAAGCTGAGCAAATGGTCGAATCGATCGTCGCGCTCAGGCGTACGGTAGTAATCGAAGTACTGAGGCATGAAGCCATGTTCCCTGGCGGTGGTCAATGTGACGTCGATGATGAAACCCAGGCGTTGCAGACCCTCAAGCATGTAACGGATGCCTTCGTCGAGCACTTCGCGATAATTGCGGTTGCGCTCACCTTGAGCGTTGAAAATGTGCCCTTCGACATCCCGCACATCAGCCAGCAAGTTGCGCAATACGTCACGCCGGCCTGCATAGAAATACTGCCAGGCGTGCTCCCAACGCACCTGTTCGAAGTCCACGGCAGGTTGAACGTGAGTGGGTAGCGCCGATTGTTTGGCCTGCAGCGCGTTGATCTGTTTCTTCAGTTCTTCAACCTGTGCTGTCAGTGCCCTTTCCTGGGTCGACAGGCCTTCACGCATGCCCAGGCGCAGTGTGTCGATACGCGTCTGTCCGGAGACTGGGTATTTGAAGCGTGCCACTGCAGGGCGGTGGTCCCCCAACACATGTTCGCACCAGCGTGCGAAGGTCGCGTGCTCGCCATTCGCCTTGGGCAAGCGTTTGCTTAACTTGTTCAGTGTGCTGTCGTCGAATTCGCTGCAATCAAGCAAGACGTCGTAGCGTTTCAGGATGTTCAACTGAACCTGTTGAACGAGGGCGTCGCGATCCATGCCTAGGGGCTCCGTGGCGGTAGAGAGGGCTGCGCAGCACAGCACGGGCAGTTTACGTTGCCGGTAAATTGATGGCTACTGGCTATCGTGCTGTAGGTGTTCAGCTTGCACCGTTTCGGCGGGTGGCACGGCGGCCTGGGAACGCTGCAGCGTAGCGTTCTTGTTCGCCACGCCGAACGGCACATGCACCATCGGCAGATTCCCCGCTGGCGATTGCAAATGCGTGCGCTGGTCGTCGAAGAACACATGCGGTTTGAGGATCGACAGCACCCTGGGTTTCTCCATCCCACCCAGAAAGAAGCACTCATCTGGCGACACGCCCCAATCCTTCAAGGTGGTCACCACCCGCTCATGGGAAGGTGCATTGCGCGCCGTGACGATGGCAATGCGCAAAATTCGCTTGTACGTCGGGTCCTCGGCCAGCTTGCGATCTTCAAGCATGCGTATCAGCGAAAGCTTGCGGTACAGGTCCGCCAACGGCCCAGGCGAATGCGGGGTGCCCTTGTGCACGCGCTCATGTTCCTGAAAGTCGTCCAGGTTGTCGTTGCGCTTGTACACGCTCTCGGCCTCGTCGTCGGCGATCACGCCATCGAAGTCGAAGGCCACTCGCAGCTCTGTGTCGATTTCATCGTCGTAGATGCGTGTAGGCAGCACGCGCCCGGCCGGGTAGTTGGCGTCGATGGCTTTTTGCACGTCTTCCTCATTGGCACTGAGGAACAGCGAGGCATTGAATGCCGGGATGTATTCGTAAGGCGAGCGGCCCGACATGAACGCCGCGCGGGTGATGTCCAGCTGATAATGGTTGATCGAGCGAAACACCCGCAGGCCGGTTTCGGGCGAGTTGCGCGAGAGCAGTACCACCTCCACTGGCAATTGCTCGGGGAAGGCTTGATTGATGCTCAGGAAGCGGCGAATGAAAGGGAACGCCACACCTCGGGGAAACGGCTCGTCCAGGTTTTGCTCCTGGTGTTGGCGATAGGCCTCGACACCTTCGGACTTGTAGATGTCGTCCGAGACAGTGAGGTCGAACAGCGCACTCGAGGCAACGCCGATGACCAGTTTTTCTTCAATAGGGTAGGGCATGAGTTGCTCCTGCAAGTGGCCTGAAAGCGAGTGTACGCGCACGCTGCGTCGAAAGCCCTCAGGCCTCCGGCGCCAGCCCGAGCAGTACTTGAATCTGGTGTTGCAGCTGGCTCACATGTTCGCGCTCCGTGCGCAGAGCCGCGTGCAGCGTGCTGTTCTCCTGCCTGTGGATACGTGCGGTGTGTTCCAGTTCACGGTCGCTTTGCAGCAGGCTCCATATCTCGCCTTGGCGGACAAGTTGGAGACACACCAGCAGCAGAGTAATGCCGCAGACACCCAGCAGGGCGATTTCGATTGCTTCCATGTAACGTTCCTCGGGAGTGGTCATCAGCTGGTAAGCAAAAAGATATGTCGCCAATAATTACATGTCGATAGTGATGACTTATACAGGTAAGAGAATGGTGCAGGTTCAGCGGGACTCGCCCTGGCGCGTCATGACGCAGCGGCAGGCAATTTGATATCACTCAGTGCAAGCGATGCCACGGTGGACAAGGCTTTGCCAGCATTGAGGGTGCCGTGAGCAGACGGTGCACGCCTTCACCAAGATGTGACTGGCTACTTTACATATCTGGCTTGGTCAGCCTTGTCAGATACCTGGCCAATTTCTCAATTCCATAACTCATCAGTGGATCCGGTGATGCCATTTTGATAGCTTCCCCCGCTTTATCGCAGTATCCGGATAGATTGATGAACCAGCCACACGAACACAGCACTCTGACGCCTTCCAGCGAGGCGGATGTGGACAGGGTGAT
Source organism: Pseudomonas sp. LFS074 (assembly GCF_047978165.1). Lineage (NCBI taxonomy): Bacteria > Pseudomonadati > Pseudomonadota > Gammaproteobacteria > Pseudomonadales > Pseudomonadaceae > Pseudomonas > Pseudomonas sp. LFS074. The sequence goes on from NZ_JBFPFV010000001.1 coordinate 2,177,864, forward strand.
CGAGAACACTATTGAGGCAGACGCTTTGACCCGGCAGGCCACCGAGCAAGGCGCGTTGCTGGCCAGTATCGAGGTGCTGAACAAGAAGCTGGTGGCAAGTACCCTGGCCCGGGTGCAGAAGGAAGGGGCGATTCGCAAGAGCCTTGAGCAGCATCAGCAGCAACTGGCAGCCAGCAACCTGGCCCGGGAAGGCCTGTCCACCACAATGACCACGGCGTTGAAGAAGCTCGCACTGGCAACCAGCGCTCAGGCAGACCGTGTGGACAGCGTGGAGTCACGGCTAGCAAGCCTGGCTGAGCGTCAATGTGAATGCGAACAGCAGTCAGCACCCGGTTGGCCAGCGTATCTGGAACGGCACGCCGTGTCGTTGCTGGCCTTGGCCGTGGCGGTCTTTACGCTGGGGCTGCACCTGCTCGGTTAACGCGGACCGGCATCGCGCAGGGTGGCTTGGCCCTGGCGTTCTATTGCCGTCAGATCAGGATGTAGTCGCTGCGTACCACCAGCGGCTCATGCGGCCCTTCGACCAGGTGCACAAACTGCCCGTCCACCTGATCGATCGCCAGGCAGTCATCGACATCGAGCAGGGCATCGGTGTGCGGCTTCAGCCAATGCGCTTGCATCCGCTGCTTGCCCAGGGCCTTGGCTGCAGCCTTGTTGTGGGCGGCAACCAGCAGGAAGCGGTGCGCCTCGCCGAACACATCGCGTTCATACCCGCCGAGGTTGATGAAATACAGGCGCAGAGCGCCGCGTGCGGGTGAGCCCGGGCGCAGTTCAATGCGCTGGCCGTCTACGCCGTGCACTTCCAACCACGAATCGATGTGCAAGCCTTGCGGGCTACCGAACCACGCCTTGCGCAGCTGCGGGTAGGCCTGTTCGAAGGTATCGGCCTGGGCGAATACCACGTCGTGGACTTCAATCTTGGCGCCGGGGTGGCGGCCTCCGAGCATGACGACGTAAAGCATGGGCGATCCTTTGCAGGGTTGATGTAAGCGTGCGGCATTAGGACAGGTGCTGTATCAGAAAGTCCACAAAAACCCGCACTCGCGCGGGCATCGCCGGGCCACCGACGAACACTGCATGGATCGGCTCGCGGTCGTCAGGGTTGTATGCCTCGAGCAACGGCACCAGCCGCCCACTGGCCAGGTCATCGACCACGGTGAAGGTGCCGATTCGCGCGATGCCGGCACCCAGCCTGGCCAGTTGCGCCAAGGCTTCACCGCTGCTGCATTCGATATTTCCCGCCACCCTCAACGAGAACGTTTGCCCGTCGCGACGAAACGGCCAGTCGGGGGCGGCGCGGCGGAAGTTGAAGCGCAGGCAGTTGTGCCGGGCCAGGTCTTCAGGCTCAAGCGGGGTGCCGCAGCGTTGCAGGTAGTCAGGTGAGGCAACTACCACCTGGCCGGTTTCGCCAATGGTACGGGCGCTCAACGAGCTGTCCGGAAGGTGCCCGAAACGCAGCGCCACGTCGGCCTGGCCGCCGAGAATGTCGGCTACCTCGTCGCTGAGGGTCAGGTCGACCAGCACCTGCGGGTAGCGCGCGCTGAAGGCTGCCAGTAGCGGCACGACGGTCAGCCGGGCATGGCCCAGCGCAGCGCTGACCCGCAAGCGCCCGCGTGGCACGCCCTGGTCTGTGATGGCCTCTTCGACTTCGAGCATGTCTGCCAGCACCCGCCGCGCGCCGCGCAAGTACGCCTCACCCTCGGGGGTGAGGGTGATCGCCCGGGTGGTGCGCAGCAGCAGGCGAGTGCCCAGGCGCTGTTCGGTGCGGGCGAGGATGCGGCTGACCGCGGAAGGCGTCAGGTTCAGTGCCCGCGCGGCAGCCGATAGGCTGCCCTCGTGTGCCACCCTGGCAAAAACCTCCATCTCTCCAGATCTGCCACTGAAGTCCATTTGTGCCTCACAAGCAAAGGTGGTTCGCAAAAAAGCAGTCTAGTGCGACTTTGAAACAGATCGTAGCATTCGCGGCATAGATAAGGAGCTTGCCATGCGTATCAATCCACCTCTCGTCGCACTCGCCATCGGTGCCTTTGGCATCGGTGTCACGGAGTTCGCCCCCATGGGCATGTTGCCCAGTATCGCCACCGACCTTGGTGTTTCCATTCCTGCTGCCGGGCTGCTGGTCAGTGCCTATGCCATTGGCGTGCTGATCGGCGCGCCTTTGATGACCCTGGCCACGGTGAAGATCCCACGGCGTTACCTGTTGATCGGGCTGATGGCCATTTTCACCCTGGGTAATTTGATGTCGGCCCTGGCCAGTGACTACGCCAGCTTGCTGGTGGCCCGCGTGGTCACCTCGCTCAACCACGGTGCTTTCTTCGGCATCGGCTCGATCGTCGCGGCCAGCGTGGTGCCGCCCGAGAAGCGCGCTGGGGCCGTGGCAGCCATGTTCATGGGCTTGACCCTGGCCACCATCGGCGGAGTGCCGTTGGCGACCTGGTTTGGTGAAATGCTGGGCTGGCGCACGGCGTTCTGGGGTATAGCCGGGCTTGGCCTGGTGGCGATGACCACGCTCTGGTACGCGCTGCCCAATGTGGCCGCGCCCAAGGGGGATGGGGCCCTGGCCGAAATCCGCGTGCTAGGCCGTGGGCCGGTGCTGGCGGCGTTGTTGCTGACCGTGGTGGGTTCCAGTGCGATGTTCACGGTGTTCACCTACATTGCGCCGATCCTGCAAAGCGAAGCGGCGGCGTCCACCACCTTCGTGACGGCCATGCTGGTGTTGTTCGGTGTCGGCCTGACCCTGGGCAACGTGTGGGGCGGCAAGGCGGCGGATCGCTCGATCGATCGCACGTTGATCCTGTCGTTGGCCGTTTTGATTGCCGTGTTGCTGGTGTTCCCGCTGGTGCTGGACTGGCCGCTGCCGACGGCTCTGGCGATCCTGGTCTGGGGAGCAGCGAGCTTTGCTTTGGTTCCACCCCTGCAGATGCGGGTGATGGAAGCGGCCAAAGATGCGCCCAACCTGGCATCGGCAGTCAACATTGGCGCGTTCAACCTGGGTAACGCGATTGGCGCGGCACTGGGTGGCGCGGTGATCAATGCGGGGCTGGGTTACCCGGCGATTTCCCTGGCGGGCGCGGCGATGGCGGCGTTGGGGTTGGTGATGGTGCTGCTGTTTGCCTGGCGTGGGCGAGTAGTGGCTGCAGCGGGGCAGGTGGCGCTGTAGCACGCTGAGTTCGCGCCCCTACCGCGACACAAGGTCGCTTCCACAAGTGCAGCGCAAGCTCCAGGTGCTGCGCGGTCTCTGTGGGAGCGGCCTTGTGTCGCGATGGGCTGCAAAGCAGCTACCGCCCCTGTACACACCCACCCCGCCCGCCGATAAAAGTCGTTGTTGGCGTTACGGCGTACCATTGCGGCCATGCAGGTGATAGGCCGGGCGCTCGCTCAGGCGTTCGTAGTAGTCGCGCACTGCCGGCAAGTGCGGGTGCTCGAATGGCGTTTCGAACCAGCGATTGACCGACAGGCCGATAGGGATGTCGGCCAGAGTGAACTGGTTGCCGGCCACATAGGCACCGGTGCCGGCCAGCTGACGGTCGAGGATGTGCATGTAACGCGACCACTCCGCGCAACCGGCCGCAAGCGCCTGTGGGTCTTGGTGGGCGGGTGAATGCCTGACCAGCGACATGAACGCGTAGCTCCACGAACGGTTCAGGTCCGAGGCCTGCCAGTCGATCCACTGGTCGATCCGGGCCCGCGCCTGCGCTTCGCTTGGATAGAACGCGGTGGCGCCGTAGCGGTTGGCCAGGTAGCGGATGATGCTGTTGGACTCCCACAGCGTAAAGTCGCCATCCTGGATCACCGGGACCATGGCATTGGGGTTCAGTGCCAGGAACTCGGCGTTGTCGGTGGGCTGAAAGCCTGACCCCCAATCCTCACGCTCGAACGCGACCTCGAACTCGGCACAGGCCCACAAAACTTTCCGCACGTTGATGGAAGAGGCTCTGCCCAGTATCCGTAGCATGGTGTTCGTCCTTGTGTAGGGGAGGTTGATCGTCCGCCACTGCCGTGCAGTGGTCAAGGGGCCGAACAGCGACGGAACCGCCCTTCGTAATGTTCTTGTAGTCCATTTCCGAAAGTAACCCTTTTCACCCCCTTGGCTATTGTGGAGGTAGCCGGAGCACCCTAGTCTCCGCACGCCCGCAACCCACCAAGCCCGGTCAGGCTTGCCTGGGGGGCGTGAAGTTGGCACCCTTGGGCGGTTTTGAACGTCTGTAACACGACAGAAGGAAGTATGCATTGAGCTGGGACAAGGTGGGGAAGCTTCTCGTCGCCGTGCTGATTGGCCTGATGGTCCTGTTGGCCGCCTACGCGTTGCTCAGGGGCAACCCGCGCTTGGAGGCGTCACTGACCTATGCCTACCTCACTTACCCCAGCCAGTTCAGCGAGCGTATCAGCAAGGCCAGCGAACAGCTCAAGTACGAACAATTGCAGGGGCGCATCAACAACATCGAACAGGGCGAACTGAGCCATGACCAGGTCGAGCGGCTGATCGAAATGGCTCAGGCACCGTATGCCCAACTGTTCGCCAAGCCGTTCGAAGCCGGGCTGGTCGACCACCGCACCGGCTTGCTCATCGAGCTGCGCAACAGTGGTGACGCGCAGGTACGCCAGGTGAAAATCCGCCTGCCAGCCAAGGGCCTGGTGCAGGTGCGCGATGCTGCCGGCAACGACACGCTGCTGGAAACCGCAACCGCCCAGGTGGAGATCCCGGCCATAGAGCCAGGCGGTACGTGCAAGGTGTGGGTGTATTTCGACGCAGACTATTCACAGATCCGCCAGGGCGGGGTCAGCATCAGCCACGCCAACGGTGCCGCCAATGTGCAGGTGTACCACGAGGTCATCGGCTTCCCGGCCTTGGTGGCCCGCTACAGCCGCGAGCTGATGGTGTTGCTGGGAGCGCTGGCGGCCACCGTGCTGGGGTTGGGCTACGCCTGCCTGGCACGACGTACTACGCGGTAAGCGCCTGCAGAAAAATGCGGGCATGCGTGTGCTGCAATCAAAGGTTATTTGCTGCAAACGCAACGCTGCCCCATTGACCACCCTTTATAGTGCTCGGCATTACAAGAGCCATGCCGAGCCTGCCTGATGATCCCTTCCCTGGACTCCATTTTTTCTCGCCTGCGCCTACGCCAGTTGCGTCTGTTGATCGAGCTGGACCGTTGCGGTTCGCTGCACAAGGCGGCCGAAGCCATGGCCATCTCCCAGCCCGGTGCCACAAAGGCCTTGCGCGAGGTGGAAGAAGTGCTGGGCGTACCGTTGTTCCAGCGCTTGCCTAGTGGTTTGGTGGCCAACGATGTGGGCCGTTGCGTGGTGCGCTATGCGCGGCTGATTCACAGCGACCTGGGGCATTTGCGCGAAGAAGTGCTGGGCATCGTACAAGGCCAGGGTGGGCGGCTGGCGGTGGGCTGCATCATGGGCGCTATGCCGGCGCTGGTCAGCGCCTTGGGGCGCTTGCGCCGCAAACAGCCACAGTTGGCCGTGGAGATCGCCGAGAACACCAGCGCCAATCTGCTCGCTCAGCTGGATGAGGGGCGGCTCGACCTGGCCATCTGTCGACCGGGCCTGGGCCGTAACGCTGCGGAATATGCCTTTGTCGAACTGGCTCATGAGCCACTGGCGGTGGTCGCGCACCCACAGCACCCACTGGCTGGGGCGATGGCTCTGGAGATCGGCGAGCTGAGCCAGTACCGTTGGGTTGTCTACCCGGCCAACATGCCCATGCGCCAGGCGCTGGAGCGCGAGTTGAGCGAGGCCGGAGTGCAAGTGCCACGCTATCCGCTGGAAACCTTCTCCACCTTCGCCACCTTCATGCTGCTGGAAGATGATCCGAGCCTGGTGGCGGTCATCCCGAGTGCAGTGGCGGCCTTCGCCGAACAGCGTGGGTTGCTGGTGTCGCTGGCGGTGCAGCTGCGGGCGTTGAGCGAGCCGTTCGGCATCGTGCACCGGGTAGCGGCGCCATTGTCGCCAGCGGCGCGGTTGCTGGTAGAGGAGTTGGTAGCTGGTTGACGCGCCACAGTGCCTATCCACCCCCGACCCGTTGTTGCAGCGCTGGTGGGGATAAGCAATGGTTATTGGTAGATCAGCTCTTTTCATTATCGGTGGCCGTGACCGGCGTTCTAGATTGTACCGGCACGGCCTGCCTGCAACCCTGTAACTGCATTACATCTAGGAGCAACCCAATGGATCTAGGTATTACCGGCCGCTGGGCCATCGTCTGCGCGGCCAGCCAGGGCCTGGGCAAAGGCTGCGCCGAGGCGCTTGGCAAAGAGGGCGTCAACCTGGTCATCAATGCCCGTACCGACGCCACCTTGCAGCAGACCGCCAATGAGTTGCGCGCGGCTAATCCGGGCATCGAGGTGCGTACCGTAGCCGGTGATGTAGCCGATGCCGAGGTACGTCAGGCGCTGCTGGCGGCCTGCCCGCAGGTCGATATTCTGGTCAACAACGCCGGTGGCCCGCCACCGGGGGACTTCCGTGACTGGGGGCGTGAAGACTGGCTGAAGGCGTTGGACGCCAACATGCTCACCCCCATCGAGCTGATCAAAGCGGTGGTCGATGGCATGGCCGAGCGGGGGTTCGGCCGGGTGGTGAATATCACTTCAGGCGCAGTGAAGGCACCGATCGACATACTGGGCCTGTCCAATGGCGCCCGCAGTGGCCTGACCGGCTTCATCGCCGGACTGGCCCGGCAGCAGCGCCTGGCGGGCAGCAACGTGACGCTGAACAACCTGCTGCCCGGGGCGTTCGACACGGCGCGTCTGCAAAAGACGTTGAAGGCGGCAGGCGGTGATGTGCAAGCCACTGCCCAGGCGCGGCGCAAGGCCATTCCGGCGGCACGCTTTGGTGATGCCGGGGAGTTCGGTGCTTATTGCGCGTTTCTGTGCAGCGCGCAGGCCGGATACATCACCGGGCAGAACCTGCTGATTGATGGCGGGGCGTATCCGGGTACGTTCTGAAAGCTGGGGCTGTAAAGCAGCCCCAATATTCAGATTGAATCAGCCCGGTGATCAGTGAATCGCCACCGGGTTGATATTGACTTGAGTCGAGCCCTTGTACAGCGGCTGGCCCAGCACGAACAGGAACTCGAACGCCTTGTCTTTCACCAGCGCGCGCGTGTCGATCAATTCCAGGTTGTAAATGCCACGCTTGGCCAGCATGAATTGGTTGACCGGGAACTCTTCACCGGTCGGGTTGGGGTATACCTCGGAGGCCCAGGTATCGCCACCGAAGGCGACGATGCCCTGATCCGCCAGCCATTCGGCAGCCGGTAGGTCGATGCCTGGCTCGGTGGCGAGGAACTGCTGGTTATCCTTGCCGACCAACTCCAGCCAGCCGGTGTTGAACAGCACCACATCACCCTTGCGCAGGGTAATGCCTTCTTTCTTCAGCACCGCCTTGATGTCTGCGACGGTAAACGCGGTGCCACCCGGTACGATGGCCTTGCCGAAGTAGGCCGTCATGTCCAGCACCACACCACGCGTGACCATGGGCGGTACTTTCTCCACGCCGAGCTTGGTCACGCCTTCGACGGTGACGAAATCCGCAGCCTTGTTGCCGTTGTAGTAGACGTTGTCGATGCCGATATGACCGATGCCGTTGAGCTGGGTGCCAACGCCGGTCCAGCCGTTGACCAGTTCATCGTTGAAGCTGAACTTGTTGCGGCCGAGGGTCTGGCCGGCCTGCTCGCCGGGCTGGATGTTGTACAGGTGAAAGCTGCGGTGGCGGAACGCCGGCAAGTCCTTGCTCACGGGTACGGCCAAGGGGTAGGTCTTGCCGGTCTTGACCAGGCCGACGGCCTGCTTGACCACGTCTGGGGTGAGCAGGTTGGCAGCGCCGATTTCATCCTGCTTGCCGTACGGCGAGTGCTGCCAGTCGGTGGCAAGGGTAGCCTGGGCAGTGGTCGCCAAGGCGACGGCCAGCAGCAGGGGCTTGAAGCGTTTCATCGTGTACTCCTGAAAGTGATGCGTTGTCAGGAGCGAATTCTGCGCAGGGCCGGCACCGGGAAAAAGCGCTCGGCAGGACAATGATATTTGCCTGCCGGTCAACAACCGCCATCGTGCAGCGCCAGGCTCTGGCGCAGCTGTTCCAGCATGGCCACGCGCAGCGTCTTCGGGGCCTGCACGCGGATCGAACCCGCTTGCGACAGCAGCCAGCCCATCAGTGCCCGGTTGTCGTCGACGGTGGCCACCAATGCCGCGCCGCCGCTCGCTTGCGGGGTCAGCTGCATGTCTGCGGACAGCGGGGATTCTTTCAGCAGGCGCGCCAGTGTGTCGTCCACCCAGGCGTGCAGTTCAACCTGTGCCGGGGGTGTCAGTATGTCCGGTTGCAGTGGCTGCGCATCGACCAGGCTCATGCTCGGTTGCCAGTACCAACCGTAGGGCATGCCTTTGCTGTTGCACTGCAGCGGGAACAGCGCAGCGAGCTCGACCAGGTCGCGCTCGACGGTACGTTTGCTGGTGGTATGACCCACGGTTGTCAGGGCGGCCTGCAACTGGGTAGAGCTCATGCCCGGATGGCGGCCGGGCAGCAACTTGAGCAACTGCCACTGGCGGGCAATAGTGTGGCGGGTTGGGTGGCTGGGCAAAGGGCTCGTCCTTGAGGGCAGGCACCAAGCCTGCCTGAGTAATGGCGTTTAGCTATTGCCCAGCATACCTTGTCACAGAATGGGATCCAAGTTGCGCGGATGCCCTTCAGCCGAGGCGCGTCACCCATTTGCCTGCGCCTTGGCCTTCTTTCAATTGCCGCAGTGCATCGGGCAGCGTGGCGAAGTCGAACTCACGGCGTTGAGGCGCGATCAGGCTGCCATTGGCGACAGCCTGCAACAGCTGTTCACCAGCCATGCGCAGGGCCTGGCGATCTGCCAGGCGGCCATGGGCATGCACGCTGTTCAGCGCCACTTCATGCAGCGAAATGGCTGTGCTGAAGGCGGCTGTTGGCGCGCTTTCCTGGCGGTCCTGGATGCACACCAGGTGCCCGTTGTAGCCCAGCAGGTGGGCGAGGCTGCCTGCGTGGGCGCCACTGACGGTGTCGAACAGGGCATGCAGCGGGCGCTCACCCAGGGCGACCTGCAACTGCTGTTGCCAGTCGGCGTCGTGGTAGTCGAACACGCCGCTTGTGCCCAGCGCCTTGAGCGCCGCGTGGTGGCGCTGGCTGGCTGTCGCCCATACGCGCAGGCCACGTTGTGCGGCCAACTGCGCCAGGTAGAAGCCCACCGCACCACCGGCACCAATCACCAGCACATCGCGGCTGGTGCCTGCCGGTATCTTGGCCAGGGCCTGCCAGGCGGTCAGCGCGGGGCAGGGTACGGCGGCGGCGGCGCTGTCGCTGAGTGCGCTGGGGATGTGCATCACCAGGCTGGCATCGAGCAGGCAATGCTCGGCGAAACTGCCGTCGCGAGCCAGCGACTGATGGTAAGCCACGCGGCTGCCCAAGGGCAGTTCGACGCCTGCGCCAGCGGAGACGACCACTCCGGCGCCATCCACACCCGGTACTGTGCCTTGCTGCCAGGCCGGATGGCCCCATTCGCAGATTTTCCAGTCCACCGGGTTGAGGGCTATAGCTCGGTTGGCCACCAGCACTTCGCCGGGGCCGGGTTGCGGCAGGGGTTTGCGCAGCAGCTGCAGGCCTTCGAGGCCGGCGTTCGGGGTCCAGCCCCAGGCTTGATAATCAGTTGGCATGGTGCGGGTCCTTGTGAGACGAGTATGGGCGGCAGGCTAGCGCAGATGAGGCGGGGGATACAGGCGGGGGTGGGACAAGGTGTTTTGACGGGGGGGCAAAAGCGCTTTGCCCCCACCCTCGAATCTTGCAAGGGGATGAGGTACCTGGGGGACTCGCTTAGCCCAGGGTTTTCGCCAAGGCTTGCAGGCCACCTTCGTAGATGCCTTTGAACAGTGCCTCAGCCTCGGCCTCACTGACACCGGCCGGGGTGAATTCGCCGAACCACTCCACCAGGCTGCCTTGGCCGTCGGCCTTGACTCGCAGGGTCGATCGGTAGTCGGTCACCGGAAACGGGCTGCTCAGGATCGTGTAGCTGTAGCTGCGCGCGTTGTCGTCAAAAGCTGTAAGGCGCTCGACGATGCTGTTGCCGTCCGGGTCTTTCAGCGAGCGCACACGGCCGCCTTCGCTGGAGATGCTCTCGGGGATGAACGGCAGCCAGTCCGGCAGGCTGTCGAAACCGCCGATCAATGCCCAGACGTGTTCAGGGCTGTGTTGGGCTTGCAGGGAAGCGTAGGCAGTTGCCATAGGGTAATGCTCCAGTTGAGTTCAGATAGCAAGGCTGTCGACCACACCGCCGTCGACCCGCAGGGCCGCGCCGGTGGTGGCGGAGGAGTAAGGCGAGGCGAGGTACACCGCGAGGTGGGCGACTTCGTCGACATCGGCGGCGCGCTGAATGATCGAACTTGGCCGTGCGGTACGTACGAAGTTGTCGGCCTCTTCACGAATGCTGCGCCCGGACGCCTGTGCCGCATCGGCTACCAGCGCGGCCACGCCATCGGTCAGGGTCGGGCCGGGCAGTATCGCGTTCACGGTAACCCCGGTGCCGGCCAGGCGCTTGGCCAGGCCATGGGAAACGGCCAAGTTGGCGGCCTTGGTAACACCGTAGTTGATCATGTCCGCAGGGATGGCGATGCCCGATTCCGAGGAAATGAACAGGATCCGCCCCCAGCCTTTCTCGACCATCCCCGGTGCATAGTGGCGGGCCAGGCGCACGCCGCTCAACACGTTGGTATCGTAGAAGCGCGCCCACTCACTGTCGGCCACGTCGAAGAAGTCGACGTCGTCGTAGATGCCCAGGTTGTTGACCAGGATGTCGGCCCGTGGGTGGGCGGCGAACAGGGTGTCGGCACCGGTGGCGGTGCCCAGGTCGGCGACCACGCCGTGAATCTGCCCACGGCCGCCTTGTTGGCGCAGTTCGGCCAAGGCTGCATCCAGCGATTTCTGGCTGCGGCCGGCAATGAGGAATGACGGAGGCTTTTTGCTGTGGTGGGACGGTTTGCGTAGCGAGATGCAGCCGATCCACGACAGCCAGGGCGTGTTCGCCGTCCTGGAAAAGGAAGTGCGGCGCCTGGGCTTCGATTACTACGCCTATGGCGTGCGCCACACGATTCCCTTCACCCGGCCGAAGACCGAGGTCCATGGCACCTATCCCAAGGCCTGGCTGGAGCGATACCAGATGCAGAACTACGGGGCCGTGGATCCGGCGATCCTCAACGGCCTGCGCTCCTCGGAAATGGTGGTCTGGAGCGACAGCCTGTTCGACCAGAGCCGGATGCTCTGGAACGAGGCTCGCGATTGGGGCCTCTGTGTCGGCGCGACCCTGCCGATCCGCGCGCCGAACAATTTGCTCAGCGTGCTTTCCGTGGCGCGCGACCAGCAGAACATCTCCAGCTTCGAGCGCGAGGAAATCCGCCTGCGGCTGCGTTGCATGATCGAGTTGCTGACCCAGAAGCTGACCGACCTGGAGCATCCGATGCTGATGTCCAACCCGGTCTGCCTGAGCCATCGCGAACGCGAGATCCTGCAATGGACCGCCGACGGCAAGAGCTCCGGGGAAATCGCCATCATCCTGAGCATTTCCGAGAGCACGGTGAACTTCCACCACAAGAACATCCAGAAGAAGTTCGACGCGCCGAACAAGACGCTGGCTGCCACCTACGCCGCGGCGCTGGGCCTCATCTGAATGACCACGTCGGCGTTGGCGCGGGCCAGGCCGCGGGCGATGGCCAGACCAATACCGCCGGTAGAGCCGCTGATGATGGCGGTGCGCCCGCCGAGGTCGATGTTCATGGAATGGCTCCTGTGGGTGAGTTGTATCGATGAGAGCCATCCTAGTAAAGCCTACTCAGACTGTAAAAGACGTAATTCGACTGAGTTCAGACCTCTATGGACTTATTCGCCTGCGCCAGCACGCGTTCACGGAAAATGCCCACGATCGGCCGCAGGTCGACCTGGTGCCAGGCGGCCCACAATTGCACGCTGGGTTGGAACCAATCCAGCTGACGCAAAACCACGGTTGGCCCGGCACTGGCCGTCAGGCTGCCCTGCACCATGGCCAGGCCCAGGCCCGCGGACACCAGGCCGAGCACGCTCAATGGGTCGGTCGCTTCAAGGGACAAGCGCGGGGTAAAACCGGCATCACCGCAGCGGGCGATGAAGTCGTCGCGCTTGTTCACCTGGTCGGGCTGGCCCCCGGTGATGATCCATTCCTGCTCGTGCAGGTCGGCCGGGGTCAGTTCCGCCTTGCTGGCCAGAGGGTGCGAGGCTGGGATGGCCAGCAGCATTGGGTCATCCAGTACTGGCTGCGCACGCAAGTCGGGGTCGTGCTTCGGCGGCGGCTCGCACACCAGGGCAATGTCCAGGCTGCGCTGGCGCAGGCCTTCGAACTGCTCGCTGGGGATCATGTTGTACAGCGCAATGTGAATGTTCGGGCGTTCGCCACGAATGGCCCGCACTGCGCCAGGCAGCACACCAGCGTGGATGGCGTGGTTGACGTAGCCGATGCACAAGCCGCCTTCCTCGCCACGGCCCAGGCGCTTGCCCAGCGACTCCAAGCGCTCGGCATGCTTGAGCAGGCCGCGCGCCTCGGCCAGGAAGGTGCGCCCGTCGTTAGTCAGGTACAGCCGCTGGTTGCGCCGTTCGAACAGGGCCAGGCCAAGGTTGTCCTCCAGCTGGGCGATCTGCCGGCTGAGGGGCGATTGGGAAATATGCAGCTGCTCGGCGGCTCGGCCGACATTCTCGCATTCGGCGACGGCCACGAAGTAGCGCAACTGACGCAAATCCTGCATGAGACCTCCAGGGACTTAACTGTGACGAATTATGACTTGGACGGTCTGGGTTTGGCCAGCCTAGGATGTGCTCACGTCGTCGGTTGATGACCTTACACACCCTTTCTGGAGACATGCCATGAGCTTGAAAGACCTGATCGCCAACCCCCTGGGCTTTGGTACCGCGCCACTGGGCAACATGTTCCGCAACGTGCCAGATACCGAAGTGCAAGCCTCGGTGGACGCGGCCTGGAACAACGGTGTGCGCTACTTCGACACTGCGCCTTTCTACGGTGCCGGGCTGTCGGAAATCCGCCTCGGCAAGGCCCTGGCCCAGCGCCCGCGCCATGAATACGTGCTGAGCAGCAAGGTTGGCCGCGTCATCCTCGACGCACTGGAAGACCCGGCTGCTCGTGAGCTGGGCGAGAAGAGCGGCCTGTTCGAGCACGGCAACCGTAACCGCATCGTCAATGACTACAGCGCCGATGCCACCCTGCGCTCGATCGAAGACACCCTCAAGCGTATGGGTACCGACTACCTGGATATCGTCTGGATTCACGACATCGCCCAGGACTTCTACGGTGACGAATGGCTGAGCCAGTTCGAAATCGCTCGTACCGGTGCCTTCCGCGTGCTGACCCGCCTGCGTGAAGAAGGCGTGATCAAGGCATGGGGCTTGGGCGTGAACCGCGTCGAGCCGATCGAGCTGACATTGGACCTCGAAGCAGCACGCCCGGACGGCTTCCTGCTGGCGGGTCGCTACAGCCTTCTGGACCACGACCGTGCGTTGCAACGGGTAATGCCAGGTGCATTGGCGCAAGGCCTCGGCATTGTCGTCGGCGGCCCGTACAACTCCGGCGTGATTGCCGGGGGAGAGCACTACGAGTACCAGAAGGCCAGCCCGCAAATCCGTGCCCGTGTCCAGCGCCTGAACGAAGTGGCGGCGCGCCATGGGGTGGACATCAAGGCTGCGGCGTTGCAGTTCTCGCTGGCGCACCCCGCGGTAGCGGCGGTGATCCCAGGGGCGACCCGGCCACAACATGCCGACCAAGACCTGGCGGCGTTCAATGCGGTGATTCCGGCCGCGTTCTGGGCCGAGCTGCGTGAGCTGGGGCTGATCGCCCAGCAGGCACCGGTACCTGAAGCCTAATCGCGAAAGGGGGAGGGCTTTGCCCTCCTATCGCCAGCGAAGCCTGTTAACCGAGACTTTGCTGCAAGGCCTCGATAAACACCTCTTCTGCCCGACTGAAGCGCTGCTCCCTGTTCCACAACAGGTGAATATCCACATCGGCAATCCCTTCCTGCGGCGGCAACTTCCACAGCAACCCCGCCTCTACATCCGGCGCCACCACATGCTCGGGCAGGCAGCCGATGCCAAAGCCGGCGATCACCAGCCGGCGTACTTCCTCCAGGCTTGGCGATGACGCCACGATGCGCCCGGCAAAGCCCTGCTGGTCGCGGAAAATGGTCAGCGGCGACAACATGCCGCCAATCTGGTCGCTGGTAAAACTGACGAAATTCTCCCGTTGCAAGTCGCCTTCGGCCTGGCCGAACAAGGCATGGTGCTTGCCGCAGAAAAACGCATAGCGCTGGCGCAGAAACAGCCGTTGCTCCAGCCGTGGCTGCGCACGCCGGTTGAGGCTAAGGCCCGCTGTGGCGGTTTTCTCCTGCAGGGCGGCGACGATGTCGGAACTGCGCATCACGTCGATTTCCAGCTCCACCCGTGGGTGCTGGCGATGGAAGTCGGCGAGGAAGTCGTCGAAGCGTTCGCTGACGATGCGGCTGATCATCAACAGACGCACCTTGCCTACCAGTTCGTCCGCCGGTTGCTCCAGCAAACCGCCGATCTGCGACATCTGCCCATACACCTCGCCAGCCAGCTGGAACAGCTGCTCGCCCATTTCCGTCAGCACGAAACGCGGCCCACGTCGGGCGATAAGCTGGCGGCCAAGCTGCTCTTCAAGGCGCTTGAGCGCCTGGCTCACGGCCGGCTGGGTGAGGTGCAGGCGGGCGGCGGCGCGGCTGATGGACAGTTCCTGGCCGATGACCCGGAAGGTGCGCAGCAGGTTCCAGTCGAGGCGGTCGTTGAGCAGACGGTCGGACATGGCGAGGCTCGATGATAAGCGTGGCTAATAGTACGAATAATAAATAGAAAATTGACTAATCATAGCCCTGAGCCGATAAATCGCAGGCCAAGCGCCACGAGAGCGCGACAATGACCCAGCAACTCCTGCCAGAACAACAAGCAAAGGAGCCCCCATGAAGCCCACCGCTTCCGCCCAGCCACGTCGTGCAGCTGCTGCCGCGTTCATCGGCACCATGATCGAATGGTACGACTTCTACATTTACGCCACCGCCGCCGCCCTGGTGTTCGGTGCCTTGTTCTTCCCCTCCGACGACAGCCTGTTCAGCACCATGGCCGCGTTCGGCACCTTCGCCGTGGGCTTTTTCGCCCGGCCGCTGGGTGGCATTGTCTTCGGCCACGTGGGCGACCGTATCGGCCGCAAGAAGTCGCTGGTCATCACCCTGCTGATGATGGGCATCGTCACCGTGTGTATCGGCCTGCTGCCGACTTACGCGCAGATCGGTGCCACCGCACCGGTGCTGTTGATCCTGCTGCGCATCGTCCAGGGCATCGCCGTGGGCGGCGAGTGGGGTGGGGCGGTGCTGATGGCCGGCGAGCATGCGCCCAAAGGCCGGCGCAACTTCTTCGCTTCGTTCGCCCAACTGGGCAGCCCGGCGGGCCTGATTCTGTCGCTGCTGGCCTTCGGCGCGGTGACCCGCCTGCCTGAAGACGAGCTGATGAGCTGGGGCTGGCGCGTGCCGTTCCTGGCCAGCGCGTTGCTGCTGCTGGTGGGCCTGGCGATTCGCCTGGGGGTGAACGAGTCGCCCGAGTTCATCGCCAGCCGCGAGCAGGCAGAGAAGGCCCGGCGCAAAGAGCAGGCGCCGGTTTTCGAAGTGCTGCGCACCGCCTGGCGCCCGCTGTTGTTGTGCATCGGTGCCAACACCTTGGGCATTGCCGGGGTCTATTTCACCAACACCTTCATGATCAGCTACACCACTCAACAATTGCACCTGGAGCGCTCGCTGATACTTGAGTGCCTGTTCTTCGTGGCGATCATCCAGTTCTGCGTGCAACCGCTGGCTGCCTGGCTGTCGGAGAAGATCGGTGCCACGCGCTTCCTGGCCCTGGTCGCGTTGCTGGCGATGGCCTCGCCGTACCCGATGTTCGTGCTGGTCAGCTCGGGCCAGGGGCCGTTGATCGTACTGGGCATCGCCCTGGCTGCAGCCTGCATGGCCTCTTTCTACGCGGTGATAGCTGGCTATGTCAGCGGTATGTTCGAAACCCGCGTGCGCTATACCGCCATTTCCTTGGCCTACCAGGTCTGCGGCGCCATCGCTGGCGGCCTTACCCCGCTGATCGGCACCTGGTTGGCTCACACCTTCAGCGGCCAGTGGTGGCCGATGGCCGTGTTCTACACCCTGATCGCCACCGTCTCGCTGGTCTGCGTGCTTGCCCTGGCGCGCCAGTATGCCCGTAGCCAGCGCCTGGAACTGGCCTGATCGAACTGTTTTACTCTGGAGTACCCGCACATGTTGAAAAGCAATGGCGAACGCCTGTGGGCGAGCCTGATGGCCATGGCCGAAATCGGCGCCACCGCCCGTGGCGGCAGCTGCCGCCTGGCGCTCAGCGACGAAGACAAGGCTGGCCGTGAACTGTTCAGCCACTGGTGCCGTGAAGCCGGCCTGACGCTGACGGTGGATGCCATCGGCAACCTGTTCGCCCGCCGCCCTGGCAGTGACCCGGATGCGGCGCCAGTGATGATTGGTAGCCACCTCGACACCCAGCCCGAAGGCGGTCGTTTCGATGGCGTCTATGGCGTGCTGGCCGGGCTTGAAGTGGTGCGTCGCCTCAACGATCTGAACATCCAGACCCGCAAGCCGCTGGAAATCGCTGTATGGACCAACGAAGAGGGCGCGCGCTTCACCCCGGCCATGTTCGGCTCGGCGGTGTTTACCGGCAGCCTTGCGCTGACCGAGGCGCTGGCTATCCGCGATGCTGATGGCATCAGCGTGGCTGACGAGCTGCAGCGCACTGGTTACGCCGGCCAGCGCCCGCTGGGTGGCCAGGTGGATGCGTATTTCGAGGCGCATATCGAGCAAGGCCCGATCCTTGAAGACAACGCCAAGGCCATCGGCGTGGTCAGCGGTGGTCAGGCTATCCGCTGGCTGGACGTCACTGTCGAAGGTATGGCGGCACACGCCGGCACCACGCCGATGCCGCTGCGCAAGGATGCCTTGTATGGCGCGGCGCGGATGATCCAGGCGGTTGAGCAACTGGCAGCGGACTTCGCGCCCGAAGGTTTGACCACTGTTGGCGAACTGTCCATTGCCAAGTCTTCACGCAATACCATTCCTGGCCTGCTGCAGTTCACGGTCGACTTGCGCCACCACCGCGACGAAGCCATCGAGGCGATGGAGCGCGACTTGACCTTGAAGCTGCAAGCCATTGCCAGCCAGCGTGGTCTGCAGGTGCGTATCGAGCGGCACTGGGTCAGCCCGGCCACCCCGTTCGACACCGACTGCGTGGCTGCTGTGCAGCAGGCCGTGGATGGCCTGGGCTATGCCCAGCAATCGATCGTCAGCGGTGCCGGCCACGATGCCATCCTGCTGGCCCGCTACTGCCCGACGGCCATGGTGTTCATCCCCTGTGTCGGCGGCCTGAGCCACAACGAAGCCGAAGACGTGTTGCCCAACGATGCCCGTCAGGGTGCCGATGTACTGCTGAACGC
The DNA here is from genome assembly GCF_047978165.1 of Pseudomonas sp. LFS074. Classification (NCBI taxonomy): domain Bacteria; kingdom Pseudomonadati; phylum Pseudomonadota; class Gammaproteobacteria; order Pseudomonadales; family Pseudomonadaceae; genus Pseudomonas; species Pseudomonas sp. LFS074. The sequence goes on from NZ_JBFPFV010000001.1 coordinate 2,195,415, forward strand.
CGTGCTGGCCCGTGCGGGCCTTGTCGAATAAGGAGAAGCCTGATGCGTTGCTACTTCCACCCCGAACAACTGCTGCACCACCCGCGCAGCTACTACTCGCGCGGCGCCATGCGCACCCCGCAGGAAGTCCCCGAGCGCGCCCAGCGGCTGTTGCAGGCCGCCAAGGACCTGGGCTTCGACATCCGCCAGCCCGACGATGCCGGCCTTGAACCGTTCAGGGCTGTGCACGGTGAGGCCTATCTGGCCTTCCTCGAAGAGGCCCATGCACGCTGGAAGGAAGTGCCCGAGGACTGGGGCGACGAGGTCATGTCCAACATCTTCGTGCGTGAGCCCAACGCCTTGCGTGGCATTCTCGCCCAGGCCGGGCGCTACCTGGCGGATGGCAGCTGCCCTGTTGGCGAAAACACCTGGCGTTCGGCCTATTGGTCTGCGCAAAGCGCGGTGGCCGGGGCCAAGGCCATCCTCGACGGCGAACCGGCTGCCTATGCGCTGTGCAGGCCACCGGGGCACCATGCGCGCTTCGATTCGGCGGGTGGGTTCTGCTACATCAACAACGCGGCTGTAGCTGCCCAGGCCCTGCGCAGCCGTTATAGCCGCGTGGCAGTTCTCGATACCGACATGCACCATGGGCAGGGGATTCAGGAGATTTTCTACGATCGCCGTGATGTGCTGTATGTGTCGGTGCATGGCGACCCGACCAACTTCTATCCTGGCGTGGCTGGGTTCGCGGACGAGCGGGGTAGTGGTGAAGGGGAGGGGTACAACCTGAACTTGCCGATGGCGCATGGGGCCAGTGAGGCTGATTTCATGGGGCAGTTGGACGTTGCGCTAGCTGCAGTGAAGGACTTTGGTGCTGAGGCGCTGGTGCTGTCGCTCGGGTTCGATATCTATGAACTCGACCCGCAGAGCAAGGTGGCAGTGACGACTGAAGGGTTTGCTGCGTTGGGGGAGCGGATTCGTGCGTTGCGGTTGCCGTGTCTGATCGTGCAGGAAGGCGGGTATCACCTGGACAGCCTGGAGGTGAATGCGCAGGCGTTCTTTGCTGGTAAGGCGGACTGGCGTTAGGTGGTGAGCGCCGGCAGACCCATTGTCACTGCCGGCGCCTCTGATGAAACTCATCTTAGCCTGCAAGGCCCTAAGTTCAGAGCGCCTCACAATTCATATTTTTTTTGAGCCAGGAATTCTGGCTCTCGCCAATTCTGGCCCTTGATGTAGCCATTACCGCCATATTGTATTAAGCCTTCTTCAAGCATTTTGCTTACTAAGTTCATGAGTTGTAGGCAGTCACCAATATTTGCCCAGCTATTTCTATTGTACAAGTTGTCGAGCCGGGGATGAGAAATGCCATCTCGCCTCACAAGCCATAAAATGACGTCTGTAGGGCTTTCGTTAATTACTATTTCGCTGACGGTATTCATTGATTTTCTCGCGCAGGCTGCCGGTCGTCTGCCTCAATGGCTTCTGGTGTGTATAATAGCTCAAGTTCTGAAGTGAGTTGGTAGTCCTCCAGTGTTGCGGCATGTGTGTTATTCCATGCTTCGCCACGATCTTCAGGCCTAATTCTATCTGGGATTTCAAGCGCCCGGAAGCGCTCAAGTTCTCTTATTTCATGTGTGTAGAATCGCTTGTCAGTGTCAGTTGCTTCTAATTGACCTTGTGGTATTTTTTTTCAGCCTATCGATCATGATCTTGTTCGCATCGGAGGGTTCGAAACGACTTGTGTGTAGCTTGACTAGCTCAATGCCATCAGCTGTGATCTTAGTCTTCCTCCAATCCAGTCGTTCGATAGGTCCCCCAGCTTTATCCGGGTTGTAGGGTCGTCCACTGTAAGTCCCTTTGGTTGTCGCGCCGGGGTAGGGAGAGTTGAAGACAACGTACAGTGGCGGTAGGCCAGATTCTGGCGGGAAGCAGTAAATGCAGTCTTTGAAGTCCTCCGGTTCCAGCGCGGGTAGAGGGGAGGCTTCGATGTGCAGTGGATTGAGTGTCACGCCACGATAGGGGTAGGAAGGTATCTGCGTGCTAGGTTTAGTGGTCGAGGCGTCGCCGGGTATGTGCGCGGGTAACGTCAGCTTGATTGGAAACTTTTGCGAAGGTACGGAAATGTAGCTGTTCGTCGCCTTGTCGAAGTAGAGTGGGCGTAGAGGTACTCTGCTTTCGAGACTTGCTGTCTGCTGGTTTTGATGAGTGTATAGATGTCATTCTTCGAATAAATTCGATAGGTTGACGCCGCTACTCCATGGCCAAGGGCTTTCTCGTACAGCTGATCGGGTAGGTCCGGTATTAATAAATCGGCTGGGAGGCTCAGTGTTGTTTCATGGTAGAGATCACTGTTGCCGAGTTCGGAAGAATAAAGCAGAGCACCGATACCAACGTTGAATAGCCGGGCTGCAACAGCTCCGGCTGCCCTTTCCAGCATTTTTCGGCCTGATCGCAAAGTTGATTCTAGTTGGCGGTTGTGGTAATAGGTGCTGCCTATTGCGCCCAAGGTTGTTGATATTTGTATTGATGGTATTGTGCTAAAGGTTATGGTATTGCTTTCCGAGGTTTTGCTTTCGGTGAGTGCAAGTTTTGAGTTGAGAGTGGTTATTTCACGATGGATTATTTTTAGACTCTGACCTAACAGAATTTCAATCTGAGCGGCAGTGATGCTTCGCATAAGGGCGAAGAGGAAGCCCTGTATGACATAGAGCTCTTCTTCAAAGTAGGTGTGAGGGTCAATTAAGGTATAGAAGAGATAAGCTGGTGAAAATCCGGGGGCATACACATGTATGCCTGATAAGTCGTCAGTGGGTAGGCCCTTGTGGATGATTTTTTCTTGAGGTTTTAGCAGGAATTGCCGCTTGGCCTGCAGTATGCTTAGATTGTCAGAGTAACGAGCATCAATTGCTGAATAGTGGCTGTCCAGATAATGCTTCAGTCCAGGTGGGGCAGGGGACGAGTCGCTTCGATACTGTTTATGATGTTTTGTGCTTTAGCTTCGGCATCCCAGCTACCAGCACCGATACTGAAAAGTCATACCGGAATGGAGCTGGTGAACAAATTTTACTAATTTCTGAAGCTGTCATGGTCGTGCGGGAGGTCATTGCTCTCTCCTGATCACTAGGTTCGGGAGAGAGAAATACTCTAGAGGAAAACTGTGTTTGCTAAGATGGAATTGTTACATTGAGACCTCGGGTAGGGGCATGCAGCATCAAAAGTTTGTTTTAGCCATACCCCCACTTATAGGCAATCGATATGACAGGCGCCGAAAATTTCAAGGCGAACATCCCGGCAACACCGACGCCCCTACATCCCACCCCGCCGCACATGCTTGACGAAGACCTTCTCCAACAACTCCCACATCGCCGGATCGGTACTGAACGCTACATTGAACCGCATCCACCCGGTGGCCTTGGCATCGACCATGAACAACTGCCCAGGCCCGAGCATGATGCCTTTCTCCAGCGCGTCATCCAGCAACGCCGCGCTGTCCGGAATCGCTGGATGGCGGGTCCAGATATACATGCCTTCATCCGATTCGGTGAACAGTTCAAAGCCCAATCGATGTAGATGCCGGCCAACTTCCTGATGCGCCTCGGCCAGGCGCTGGCGCAGGCGTTTGAGGTGCTTGCGCCAGCGCCCGTCGATGATCGCCGCGTACACCACCCGCTCCATCACCTGCGAGGTGGTCAGGCCCGAGCGCATTTTCAGGTGCAGCAATTTCTGCATCAGTTCGGGGTTGGCCAGCATGTAGCCGACCCGCACGTTGGGTGAAATGCTCTTGGAGTAACTACCCACGTACACCACCTGTTGCAAGTGGTCGAGGCTGGCCAGGCACGGTTGCGGCTCGGTGACCATGTCGGCGTACAGGTTGTTCTCCACAAGGCGGAAACCGTGCTGGCTGGCCAGTTGCAACAGCCGGTGCAACTGCGGCAGTGGGGTGCGCGAGCAGGTCGGGCTGTGCAGGTGCGGCTGGGTGAAGAACGCGGTTGGGCGGTGGTGGGTAAGCAGCTGCTCCAGCTGGTTCAGGTCGTAGCCGGCGGGGGTGCGCGGCACGCCGACCAGGGTGGCGCCCTGGGTGCGCAGGATGGCCTTGGTTGACGGTTTTCTTGAGCTGGAACGCTCAAGTGGAAAATTGGAGTGGAGCGCCATCCTGCAGAAGATGGCGAGCGACCTTGGATTCTCGAAGATCCTGTTCGGCCTGTTGCCTAAGGACAGCCAGGACTACGAGAACGCCTTCATCGTCGGCAACTACCCGGCCGCCTGGCGCGAGCATTACGACCGGGCTGGCTACGCGCGGGTCGACCCGACGGTCAGTCACTGTACCCAGAGCGTACTGCCGATTTTCTGGGAACCGTCCATCTACCAGACGCGAAAGCAGCACGAGTTCTTCGAGGAAGCCTCGGCCGCCGGCCTGGTGTATGGGCTGACCATGCCGCTGCATGGTGCTCGCGGCGAACTCGGCGCGCTGAGCCTCAGCGTGGAAGCGGAAAACCGGGCCGAGGCCAACCGTTTCATAGAGTCGGTCCTGCCGACCCTGTGGATGCTCAAGGACTACGCACTGCAGAGCGGTGCCGGACTGGCCTTCGAACATCCGGTCAGCAAACCGGTGGTTCTGACCAGCCGGGAGAAGGAAGTGTTGCAGTGGTGCGCCATCGGCAAGACCAGTTGGGAGATATCGGTTATCTGCAACTGCTCGGAAGCCAATGTGAACTTCCATATGGGAAATATTCGGCGGAAGTTCGGTGTGACCTCCCGCCGCGTAGCGGCCATTATGGCCGTTAATTTGGGTCTTATTACTCTCTGAATGCTCATCAGGTTGGGGTAACCGGGGTCGTCCACCAGCACCACGTCGCCAGGGCGCACCAGCGTGCGTGCGGCCAGGTCCAGGGCCTGGCTGGCGCCGTGGGTGAGCATCAGCTGCGCCGGGTTGGCGACGATCGACAACTCCTGTTGCAGGTTCTGCGCAGTCAGTGCCCGCAGCTCCATCAGGCCCATGGGGTCGCCGTAGCCCGACAGTTCCAGTGGGCTGCCGGCTACCTGGCGCAGGCCACGGCGCAGGCCGTCCTCGTACATCCAGTCGTTGGGCAGCCAGCCGCACCCCGGCTTGTACGGCAATTGGCGGATTTCGAAGATCTGCTGCAGGTACCACTCGGAGTTGAACGTTGGTCGACTGGTGTCGGCCTCGGCGTTGTGCTGTTCCAGCAGTTCGCCCGCCGCACGGTTGACGAAGAACCCCGCATTGCCACGGCTCACCAACAGCCCTTGGGCGACCAGCCGGTCGTAGGCCTCGACCACGGTGAAGGTGCTCACCGAATAGCTCGCGGCAAAGGCGCGGATCGACGGGACCTTGGCGCCTGGCTTGAGGGTCTGGTTGTCGATCAGCTCGCGCAGCCCGTCGATGATCTGGTTGACCAGCGGGGTTGAGGAGTCTGGATGTAATTCGAACATTCGTGGCCTTCAGGGTGCGTATCGCCTGGCGTTTGCAGGGTGTACTGCAAGGGCGACCTGTACAGTGCAGTGCGAGATTCATGCCACTGTGCATGGCTCTCTGCGTCGGACATTTTTACATTAGGTGTCGGATATCGCCACATAAAGCATGTTCAGTTCGCGCCAGGCAGTCGCCCTGGGGCGCGTCAGCAGGCCGCCATGGAGGGCCTGCGTGTGTTTGTTCACACCATCCTGCCCGCATTAGCACTGATGTACAGGTGAAATCGCCAGCCATCGGGGTTTCACAGTTTTCCTTGGATAAAAAGAAGCACGGGGTACACAACTGATGGACGCAACATCCACAACCACCACCGCGAAAAGCGGGCACGAGAGCAAGCTCAGTGCCTCGCTGAAGTCGCGCCACCTGACGATGATGTCGATCGCCGGGGTTATTGGCGGCGCCTTGTTCGTCGGTTCCGGCAGCGTGATCCACAGCGCCGGCCCAGCCGCTGTCCTGGCCTATCTGGCAGGCGGCATCCTGGTGGTGCTGATCATGCGCATGCTGGGTGAAATGGCGACTTCCTCGCCAGACACCGGCTCGTTCTCCACCTACGCCGACCGCGCCATTGGCCGTTGGGCCGGTTTCACCATCGGCTGGCTGTACTGGTGGTACTGGGTCATCCTCATGGCCTGGGAAGCCTATGTGGCGGGCAAGATCCTGCATGGCTTCTTCCCTGACGTCAGCGTCAACGTGTTCGTGCTGGCCACGACCCTGCTGCTGATCACCGTCAACTTCTTCAACGTCAAGCACTACGGTGAGTTCGAGTTCTGGTTCGCCTTGATCAAGGTGATTGCGATTGTCTGCTTCCTGATCGTGTGTACCGCTGCCGTGATGAGCGTCTGGCAGTTCGGTGAGGTGCGTGGCATCAGCCATCTCACCGCCGAAGGCTTCATGCCCAATGGCATCACCACCGTGATCGGTGCCCTGCTCGGGGTGATGTTCGCCTTCCTCGGCGCCGAAATCGTCACGATCGCGGCCTCCGAAGCCAAGGACCCTGCGGCGCAGATCGTCAAGGCGACCAACTCGGTGGTTTGGCGTGTGTGCCTGTTCTACGTCGGCTCGATCTTCCTGATCGTCTGCCTGGTACCGTGGAACGACCCGCACCTGGGCGTCTCCGGCTACGGTGCCTACCGCCGTACCCTGGAACTGCTGGGCGTGCCGTATGCCGAACTGCTGATGAACTTCGTGGTGCTGACCTCGGTGAGCAGCTGCCTGATCTCCGGCCACTACACCGCCTCGCGCATGCTGTTCTCCCTGGCCCAGCGTGGCGACGCGCCTTCGTTCTTCAAGATCACCCGCGCCGGCACCGGTGTACCGGTGTACGCGATCATGGGCTCGTGCGCCGTGGCCGTGGTGTGTGCGCTGATCAACTTCAGCGAGACCCTGCGCCCGAAAGACGTACTGGACACCCTGATGAACACCACCGGCATGATTGCCCTGCTGGTGTACCTGGTCATCGCCTTCTCGCAACTGCGCATGCGCCGCAAGCTGATTGCCGAGGGCAAGGAAGTACGCCTGAAGATGTGGCTGTTCCCGTGGCTGACCTACCTGGTGATCGCGTTCATCGTGGCCGCCCTGGTAACCATGGCCTTCATGCCTGACTACCAGATCCTGGTGATCTCTACCGGTATCGCTGCGGCGATCGTGGTGGCAATGGGTGTGGTGCACCAGATCCGCTCTGGCAGCAAGCAGCACTAAGCGTCACTCGCGTTTGGAAACGGCCGGCTCCCTTGGGGACCCGGCCGTTTCGCGTTGTTGAGCCTGGGTTTTTTCTGCAGGCATGTGGAAGCGCTGGTTCATCCACGGTGAGCCGAGCAGGGCGGCGGCGGCGATCAGGGCCAGGATGGCGAGGGCGATGGAGGTCTTCATGGACGTGCGCATAAAGGGACTGACTTCAAGCATAGGCGGTCAGTTCCGGCCTCATCGCCGCTACAGTTCAGCGTTCGCGGGCTTGCCGCTGATAACCGTCAGGTGAAGCTGGCGAAATGCGCCTGCATCCGTGCCGCATCCGCCTGTTGCCCGCTGAACAGCTCGAACGCCTTCACCGCCTGGAACACGGCCATGTTGCTGCCATCCAGGGTGCGGCAACCCAGTGCCCGGGCCGCGCGCAGCAGTTCGGTCTCCAGGGGGAAGTAGATGATTTCCGCCACCCACAGGCGTGCATGCAGCAACGCTACCGGCAGTGGGGTGCCCGGTAGCTTGGCCATGCCCACCGGGGTGGTGTTGACCAGCCCGTCCGCTTCGGCCAATGCTGTGGCCAGGTCCGTGCCGACCACGGCACGACCGGCGCCGAAATGAGCGTTCAGGTTGTCTACCAATGCCTGTGCACGGGCAGCGTCCACTTCGAACAGCACCAGCCGCTCGACCCCTTCACCCAGCAGGGCATGGGCCACGGCCGAGCCTGCACCGCCAGCGCCCATCTGCACCACCTGGCGCCGCGCGACGTCGGGCAGGCCACGGCGCAAGCCCTCGGCAAAACCCAGGCAATCGGTGTTGTGGCCGACCCGCTTGCCGTCCTTGAGCACCACGGTGTTCACCGCACCGATGCCACGGGCTTCGTCGGACAGCTCGTCGAGCAACGGCAGAATCGCCTGCTTGAATGGGTAGGTGATGTTGAGCCCGGTAAAACCGGTGTGCTGCGCGGCGTCAAGCAGGCCGGGCAGGGCGCTGTCGTCCAGTTGCAACTGGTCGGCATCGATCAGGCGGTACAGGTAACGCAAGGCCTGCGCGTCGCCTTCGTGTTCGTGCAGGGCGGGGGTGCGCGACAGCTGGATGCCGCGGCCGATCAGGCCGGCGAGGATGGCTTGTTGGCTCATGCCGTGCGCTCCTGGAACATTTCGGCGAAGTGGCTCAGGGCCATGCGGTAGCCATGGCTGCCCAGGCCGCAGATGACACCGACGGCGATGGAAGAGACGAACGACAGGTGACGGAACGGCTCGCGCTTGTGCACGTTGGACAAGTGCACTTCGATGACCGGCAGCTCGCTGGCCACCAGGGCATCGCGGATGGCGACCGATGTGTGGGTCCAGGCGCCAGGGTTGATCACGATACCGGCGCAACGGCCACGGGCGGCGTGGACCCAGTCGATCAGTTCGCCTTCGTGGTTGGTTTGGCGGAATTCGATTTCCAGGCCGTGGGCATGGGCAGTATCGGCACACCCTTGAGCCAGGTCGGCAAGGGTTTCATGGCCGTATTGGGCAGGCTCGCGGGTGCCCAGCATGTTCAGGTTGGGGCCGTTGAGCACGAGAATAAGGGGCTTCATGACGGGCATCACTTTGTTGTTGTTGGATGCGCTTAGTTTTGTACTGACTGGTTAGTTCCGTCAATTGGACAGCCACTTCGCACCGGGAAAGTGGGCGATTATCGAACTGCGTTGGTGATTACAAAATTGTAATGTTGCCGCCACCGCCCCGATAACCAACCCTTTCTACAGTCCCTCGCCAACGCTTCGCCGAGAGGACTTGATTCGTGCCCATCCCCCGCAAGATCGCCTTGCTCTGCCTGTTGCTGGCCGGTGCCACCAGCGCCCAGGCCAGCCAGAGCCTGAGCCTGCCCCAGGCGCTTGCCGCCGCCTTTGCCCAGAACCCGGAGCTGGCTGCGGCCGGCCGCGAAATCGGCATTGCCGAAGGTGAACGGCGCCAGGCCGGGTTGCTCCCCAACCCCGAGCTGGCCTGGGAAGTCGAGGACACCCGCCGTGACACCAGCACCACCACCGTCACCCTCAGCCAACCGCTGGAGCTGGGCGGCAAGCGCGGGGCACGTATCGCCGTGGCCGGTGCTGGCCAGGCCATTGCCCAGCTCGACCTGGAGCGCCAGCGCAACGGCCTGCGGGCCGATGTGGTGCAGGCCTTTCATGCAGCCTTGCGCGCGCAGACCGCGCTGGAGCTGGCGCAGCAGTCGCAGGCACTGACTGAACGCGGGCTGCGGGTTGTGCAAGGGCGGGTCACTGCGGGCCAGTCATCGCCGGTAGAGGCCACCCGTGCCCAGGTGCAGCTGGCCCAGGCCCAGGCCGAAGTGCGCCGCGCACGCACCCAGCGCAGCGTGGCCTACCAGGCGCTGGCCCGCCTGACCGGCAGCCCGCTGGCAGGTTTCGACCAGCTGCAGGCCGCCAACCTTTCGCCGGGCGTTGCGCCCAACGCCGACGCTTTGCTTGAGCAGGTCGAACAGACCGTCGAATGGCGCCTGGCCGCTGCGCAGGTCGAGCGCGGCGATGCTTCCCTGGGTTCGGAAAAGGCCCAGCGTATTCCCAACCTCACCGTCAGCCTTGGCAGCCAGTACAGCCGTGAGGACCGTGAGCGGGTGAACGTGGTTGGCCTGTCCATGCCGTTGCCGTTGTTCGACCGCAACCAGGGCAATGTACTGGCCGCTGCGCGCCGTGCCGACCAGGCGCGTGACCTGCGCAACGCCGTGGAACTGCGCCTGCGCAGTGAAACCCGCAGTGCCGTGAGCCAGTGGGCCACGGCGATGCAGGACGTGCAGGCCTATGACCGCACCATCCTGCCCGCTGCGCAGCAGGCCGTGGATACCGCCACTCGCGGTTTTGAAATGGGCAAGTTCGCCTTTCTCGATGTACTCGACGCCCAGCGCACGCTGATCGAGGCCCGCGGGCTGTACCTCGAGGCGCTGGCCTCGGCGACCGATGCGCGCGCGCAAGTCGAGCGGATCTACGGCGACCTCGATGGCCTGAGCAACACACCGAATAGCAGGAGCAACAATGACTAACCCACGCAAGCTAGCCCTTCTGGCCGCCGCCGTCGCCGCACTCGGCCTTGGCGGCCTGGCCTGGACCGGCAACCTCGGCCAGGCGTCGAAAGCCGAAGCCCGGCACGACGATCATGGCCAAGACAGCCACGGCCACGCCGCAGAGCAGGCCACTGAGGGCCATGCCGAGGAGGGGCACGCTGAAGAAGAAGGCCAGCTGCACCTGTCCATCGCCCAGATCGAAGCCGCCGGCGTGCAACTGGCTGCCGCAGGCCCCCGTGAGTTGGGCATCGCCATCAGCTTCCCAGGTGAAATCCGCTTTGACGAGGACCGTACCGCCCACGTCGTCCCCCGTGTGCCGGGCGTCGTCGAGGCGGTGCACGCCGAGCTGGGCCAGGCGGTCAAGCGCGGCCAGGTGCTGGCGGTGATCGCCAGCCAGCAGATCTCCGACCTGCGCAGCGAGCAGCAGGCCGCCCAGCGTCGTCTGGAGCTGGCGCGGCTGACCTTCCAGCGTGAACAGCAACTGTGGCAGGAGCGCATCAGCGCCGAGCAGGATTACCTGCAGGCGCGCCAGGCATTGCAGGAGGCCGAGATCGCCTTGGCCAACGCCCGGCAGAAGGTCGCCGCCGTGGGCCCGGCCGGTGCCGGTAACCGCTATGAGCTACGTGCGCCATTCGATGCGGTGGTCGTGGAAAAGCACCTGACTGCAGGCGAAGTGGTTGACGAGACCAGCAACGCTTTCACCCTGTCTGACTTGAGCCGTGTGTGGGCCACCTTCGCCGTGGCCCCGCGTGACCTTGGCAAGGTCGTGACTGGCCGCGATGTCACGGTCAGTGCGCCGGACCTGGGCGCCCAGGTCGAGGGCAAGGTCAACTACGTCGGCAGCCTGCTCGGTGAGCAGAACCGCGCCGCTACCGTGCGCGCCACCCTGGCCAACCCCAACGGGGCCTGGCGCCCAGGGCTGTTCGTCAACATTGCTGTCAGCGTCGAGCGCTTCAAGGCCGCCGTGACGGTGCCGGAAAACGCCCTGCAAACCTGGGAAGAACAGACCGTGGTGTTTGCCCGCACCGAGGAAGGCTTCGAGGCCCGCCCGGTAACGACTGGCCGCCGCGATGCTGGCCAGGTAGAGATTCTCAGCGGCCTGGCCGCCGGTACTCAGGTAGCGGCCGCCGGCAGCTTTGTCCTCAAGTCGGAGCTGGGCAAAGGCTCGGCCGAGCACAGCCATTGATCACGGGGACACCTGCATGTTCGAACGCCTGATTCAATTCGCCATCGAGCAGCGCCTGGTGGTGATGCTGGCCGTGGTCCTGATGGCCGCGGTGGGTATCCACAGCTACCAGAAACTGCCGATCGACGCTGTGCCGGACATTACCAACGTCCAGGTGCAGATCAACACCGCCGCCCCCGGTTATTCGCCGCTGGAGACCGAGCAGCGCATCACCTTTGCCATCGAAACCGCCATGGCTGGCCTGCCTGGGCTGAAGCAGACCCGCTCGCTGTCGCGTTCGGGCTTGTCGCAGGTTACGGTGATTTTCGATGATGGCACCGACGTGTTCTTCGCCCGCCAGTTGGTCAACGAGCGCCTGCAAGTGGCTCGCGAGCAATTGCCCGAGGGGATAGAAGCGGGCATGGGGCCGATCTCCACCGGGCTGGGGGAAATCTTCCTGTGGACGGTGGAAGCCGAGGAGGGGGCGCTCAAGGAAGACGGCACACCCTACACCCCAACCGACCTGCGGGTGATCCAGGACTGGATCATCAAGCCACAGCTGCGCAATGTGCCGGGGGTGGCCGAGGTCAACAGCATTGGTGGCCATGCCAAGCAATACCTGATTGCGCCGGAGCCCAAACGCCTGGCGGCCTACAAGCTCACCCTCAATGACCTGATCGCGGCGTTGGAACGCAACAACGCCAACGTCGGCGCCGGTTACATCGAGCGCAATGGCGAACAGTTGCTGATTCGCGCACCGGGCCAGGTGGCGTCGGCCGAAGACATCGCCAACATTGTCATCTCCAGCGTCGATGGCACGCCAATCCGTGTCAGCCATGTTGCCGAGGTTGGCCTGGGCGAAGAGCTTCGCTCGGGTGCGGCCACCGAAAATGGCCGGGAGGTGGTGCTGGGCACGGTGTTCATGCTGATTGGCGAGAACAGCCGCACGGTGTCCCAGGCGGTCGCCGCCAAATTGGTCGAGATCAACCGCAACCTGCCCAAGGGGGTGGTGGCGGTGACCGTGTACGACCGCACCAACCTGGTGGAAAAAGCCATCGCCACGGTGAAGAAGAACCTGATCGAAGGGGCCATCCTGGTCATTGCCGTGCTGTTCCTGTTCCTGGGCAACATCCGCGCCGCACTGATCACCGCAATGGTCATCCCGCTGTCGATGCTGTTCACTTTCACTGGCATGTTCAGCAACAAGGTCAGCGCCAACTTGATGAGCCTAGGCGCGCTGGACTTCGGCATCATCGTCGACGGTGCGGTGGTGATCGTGGAAAACGCCATCCGCCGCCTGGCCCATGCCCAGCAACGCCATGGCCGCATGCTGACCCGCAGCGAGCGCTTCCATGAAGTGTTCGCCGCCGCCCGCGAGGCGCGCCGGCCGCTGATCTACGGGCAGTTGATCATCATGGTGGTGTACCTGCCGATCTTTGCCCTGACCGGTGTCGAGGGCAAGATGTTCCACCCCATGGCCTTTACCGTGGTCATGGCCTTGCTCGGCGCCATGATTCTTTCGGTCACGTTCGTGCCGGCGGCCATTGCCCTGTTCGTCACCGGCAAGGTCAAGGAAGAAGAAGGCCTGGTGATGCGCACGGCGCGCCAGCGTTATGCGCCGGTGCTGGCCTGGGTGCTGGGCCGGCGCAAGGTGGCGTTTGCCGCCGCTGCCGCCCTGGTGCTGTTGTCCGGGGTCATGGCCAGCCGCATGGGCAGCGAGTTCATCCCCAGCCTAAGCGAGGGCGACTTTGCCTTGCAGGCCCTGCGTGTGCCGGGTACCAGCCTGTCGCAGTCGGTGGACATGCAGCAGCGCCTGGAGCAGGCGATCATCGCCCAGGTGCCGGAGGTGGAGCGGGTGTTCGCCCGTACCGGTACTGCCGAAATCGCCTCTGACCCGATGCCACCGAACATCTCCGACGCCTATGTGATGTTGCGCCCGCGCGAGCAGTGGGTAGATCCGGGCAAGCCGCGTGACGAACTGATCGCCGAGGTGCAACGTGCTGCCGCCAGCGTACCGGGCAGCAACTACGAGCTGTCGCAGCCGATCCAGTTGCGTTTCAACGAGCTGATTTCCGGGGTGCGCAGCGATGTGGCGGTGAAGTTGTTCGGTGATGACATGGATGTGCTCAACCGCACCGCCGCGCAAATCGCCAGCAGCCTGCAAGGTGTCGCGGGTGCGTCCGAGGTGAAGGTGGAGCAAACCACCGGCCTGCCGGTGCTGACCATCGACATCGACCGCGACAAGGCGGCGCGCCATGGCCTGAACGTGGGCGACGTGCAGGACGCCATCGCCATTGCCGTGGGTGGCCGCACGGCAGGCACACTGTATGAAGGCGACCGGCGCTTCGACATGGTGGTGCGCCTGCCCGAAACCTTGCGCACGGATGTGGACGGGCTTTCCAGCCTGCTGATTCCGGTACCGGCCAGTGCCACTGCGGGCGCTGCGCAAATCGGCTTTATCCCGCTGTCTCAGGTGGCCACGTTGAACCTGCAACTGGGGCCTAACCAGGTCAGCCGCGAGGATGGCAAGCGGGTGGTGGTGGTCAGCGCCAACGTTCGCGGGCGTGACCTGGGCTCGTTCGTGGAGGATGCCGAACAGACCCTGATCCAGCAGGTGCAGATTCCACCGGGTTACTGGACACGCTGGGGTGGGCAGTTCGAACAGTTGCAATCGGCAACCGAGCGCCTGCAGGTGGTGGTGCCGGTAGCCTTGCTGCTGGTCATGGCACTGTTGCTGATGATGTTCAATAACCTCAGGGATGGCTTGCTGGTGTTCACCGGTATTCCGTTTGCCCTGACCGGTGGGGTGCTGGCGCTGTGGTTGCGGGACATCCCGTTGTCCATCTCGGCGGGTGTGGGTTTCATTGCCCTGTCGGGGGTGGCAGTGCTCAACGGGCTGGTGATGATCGCCTTTATCCGTGGCCTGCGCGAAGAAGGGCGCCCGTTGCGGGTGGCGGTAGAAGAGGGCGCCTTGACGCGCTTGCGGCCGGTGCTGATGACCGCGCTGGTGGCTTCGCTGGGGTTCATTCCGATGGCCTTGGCCACGGGGACCGGGGCTGAGGTGCAGCGGCCGCTGGCGACGGTAGTGATTGGTGGGATCCTGTCTTCTACTGCGTTGACGTTGCTGGTTCTGCCTGCGTTGTATCAGTGGGCGTATCGGCGGGAAGAGGCGCAAGAGGGCTGAGAGCCAGGGGCCGCTTTGCGGCCCATCGCGACACAAGGCCGCTCCTACAGGATTGCGTATTTCCCTGTAGGAGCGGCCTTGTGTCGCGATGGGCTGCAAAAGCAGCCCCGACAATCTCAGACAGTACTACGAACTCCAGACTGCACGCCGTCTACCCCCCCCTCATCATGCAACGAAATCCGCGAAGTCTCCGGCAACGCCAACCCGCCCACCAGCGCCACCAGCGCAATCACCACCAGGTAAAACGCCGGTGCCAGGCTGCTGCCGGTCTGCCCGATCAGCCAGGTCGCCACCAACGGCGCGGTGCCGCCAAACAGCGTATAGGCCACGTTGTAGGTAATCGCCGAAGCGGTGTAGCGGGTGCGGGTTGGGAAGCTTTCGGACAGCAACGCCGCAGTGACCACGCCACTGCACAACGCGCCCACCGCCAACAGAATCACCCCCAGCAGTGCACCCGACATCGAGCCAGAGCTGGCCAGCCAGTATGCCGGGAACACGCACAGCATCACCCACAGGCAAGTAAAGCCGATGGTCTTGCGCCGCCCCACTCGGTCCGAGAACGCGCCGGCCAGCGGGCAGCCGACGGCGGCGAACAGCAGGGCCACGGTGGTCACCAGTAGCGACTGTGCGCGGGTCAGGTTGCCTACCAGTTGCAGGTACGTGGCGAAGTAGGTGGTGAACATGTAGAACGACAGGGCGGTCAGCGAGATGAACGCCCCCAGGTTGCGAATGACCCGGCCATGGTGACGCAGGGTGTATTTGAGCGGCGAATGCTCATGTTCCTTGCCTTGGGCGACGGCTTCGCGGAATGCCGGGGTTTCTTCCATGCGCCAGCGCAGGTACAGACCGACCAGCCCCAGCGGCGCGGCAATCAGGAATGGAACGCGCCAGCCCCAGGCATTCATTGCCTCGGCCGACAGGCTGGCTTCCAGCCCATAGGCGATCACTGCGGCGCAGGCGAAGGCGGAAAAGGTCGAGACCGGCACGAAACTGCCGTAAAACGCACGCCTGTCGTTAGGTGCGTGCTCCATCAAGTAGGCACAGGCCCCCGCGTACTCGCCACCGGCAGAAAAGCCCTGCAGGCAGCGCGCCAGGGTGAGCAGCACGGGGGCTGCCAGGCCAATGCTGGCGTAGGTCGGCAGCAGGCCGATCAGGGTGGTGGAGCCGGCCATCAAGAGGATTGTCAGCGACAGGATGCGCTTGCGCCCCAGGCGGTCGCCCAGCGCGCCGAACACGATCCCGCCCAGCGGGCGAAGGGCAAAGGCCACGGCAAACACCGCGAACGTTTTGAGCAACGCCACGCTGGGGTCTTCGCTGGCAAAGAACTGGCTGGCGATCAGCGTGGCAAGAAAGCCATACACGGCGAAGTCGAACCATTCGACGAAATTGCCGATGGCCGAGGCGGCGATCACCCTGCGCAGGGTGGCGGGGGATACCTCGTGAGGTGCGGACATGCGGGTGCTCTCCGGTTCCATTGGCAGCCATGATGAACGTGGCGCGGTCGGGCCGCGCCATCATTGTTGTGCTTGCCAGTAGATAACCGGGTGCAAAAAGGTGCTTTGTCGAGGGCGACCTCGGGATACCTGATTCAACCGGTATAACGGTTTACAGCCGGCCGACCTTCCAGGGGGCGTACTCCAGTTCGCTGTAGCCTTCGGCTTTGCCGTGCATGTCGGCCTTGAAGCCCGGCAGGCTGCTCAGGTCAAGCACCATGCAGCGGCTGGTGAGTTCGGCTTGCAGCCTGCCATCGAGACGAAAGTCATCCGGCCGGTTCGGGTGGGGATAGATTTGTACCAGGCAGCCTTGGACCTTGCCCTGCGCATTCGCCTCGTAATAGAGCGAGGCCCGGCCGATGCTGTTTACCGGCTGGTCGCGCAACAGGTGCTGCCAGAAGAACTCACGTTGTGCATTGGCCTGGCGCCGTGGGGTATCCAGTGCCTGGGCGGCAGCGGGCAGATCCACGAACAGCGGCGCTCGTATTTCCGTCGTGCCGTCCTCGTCGCGCATCGACTTGGGCACCACGGGGTAGATGGTCTTCCAGCATTGCGCCTCGACCATGTTGGCCAATGCGTTGAAGTCTGAGCGGACCAGGTCGGCCGGTAATGCTCTTTCGTACTTCATCGGTGCTTTACTGGTTTTGCAACTGATGGGGGCGGAGTGCTGGTCGAGTTTGACATTCAGCATCACCACGCCAACCTGCTTGCCTGTATCTGCTGTGGCGATGCCCAGCTTCAGTACGTGTTGCATGTCGCTGACGAATGCCTTGCGCGCCTGCTTGTCCTGCTCGGAGGCAGGGCGGTTCTGGCAACCCGCCAAGGCGATGAGTGCAGCTGCCACGATTGCCGGAGACAACGGTCTGAGCACAGAAACTTCCTTGATGTGATAGAGCCGGCGTTCATGCCGGCGGTAATGAGAACCAATATTATCACTCGAAATGCTTGAGGGCTTTGTGTGGTTTGTGTGTAGGAAATGTATGGTTTTGCGGTATCGGCGCGATGGCCGATACCGCCCTGTGCATCAGAAGCGCATGTCCAGTGCCAGTTCGAAGGTGCGCGGCGGCCCCATGTAGTACTGGCTGTTGTAGGCCTGCTTGGCATACACCTCGTCGGTCAGGTTGCGCACCCGCCCGGTCAGCGTAGTGTGCTCATCCAGCCGGTAGCGGGCGAACGCGCCAAACAGGGTGTAGGCCGGCGCCTTGAGGCTGTTGGCATTGTCGGCATACACCGAGCCCACATAGCGCCCGTCCGCGCCCACCGACCACGCCGACGACAGGCTGTAGGTCAGCCACAGGTTGGCGACATTGGCCGGCACGTTGGTCGGTGCATTGCCTTTGCGCGACACCGATACGCCGTTCACCGCCTCGTTGAACTCATCGTACTGTGCATCGACATAGGCATAGTTGGCCTCGGCCAGCAGTTTCGGTGTCACCTGCAACCGCCCGGACAGCTCGATACCGCGTGAGGTCTGCTGCCCGGCCTGGACCGTGAGGTTGGCGTCGTTGGAGTCGCGGACGGCAAAGTCCTTGCGCACGATCTGGTACAGCGCCAGCGTCGCGGCACCGCGCCCATCGAGGAAGTCGAACTTGCTGCCCACTTCCCATTGCTCGCCCTTGGACAAGTCGAAAAGGCCGACATTGGAGTAGGTCGCCGCTGCCAGCGAGCCGGCCGGCAAGTCGGCGGAAGAGCTGTACTGTACGTACACGCTGGCCGAAGGCGTCAGCGCATAGGTCAGGCCGATGCGCCCGGACAGCGGCTCCCAGCGCCGCTCGAAGTAGGCCGGCGAAGTTGGCGTCACTGCGCCGTAGTTGGTGACGTCCATGTCCAGGTAGTCGTAACGCAGGGCGGTCAGCAGGGCCAGGCGCTCAGTCAGCTGCAAGCGGTTTTCGGCGAAAACCGCGCGGTTGATGACCTCGTGGCGGCGTTGCTTGGTCAGGCCGGCATTCACACCAGGGATGTCATCGAAGCTGCCGGGGTCGAAGTGCTCGGCATCGACCACGTCACTCCAGCTGCTGGAGGTGGGGTAGAGGGTCTGGCGCATGCGCGAGTACTCCAGCCCCAGCGACCACTGGCTGGCCAGGCCGAACAGCTGGTTGTCATGGCGCAGCTCGATGCGGTCGCCCAACAGGTTCTGGTCGTGGCGCTGCAAGTAGGGGCTGCTGCGCTGCACCTTGCCATCGCGGGTGTAGGTGTAACGTTCGAGGTTGCGGTAATCGCGCTGGGCGTTGTAGTGGTACAGCGTGTTCTGCACGCTGGTGCTGTCGCTGATCTGGTAGTCGAGGATCGAACGCAGCCAGCGCACCCGCTGCTCATAGCGGCCATCGCCAACGTTGTAGTTTTCGAAGCGGCGGCTGTTGTCGATTTTCATCGTGCTGCGCCCCGGCAAAATCGGCGAGCCCCAGTACGGGCTGTCTTCGCGGTCTTCCTGGTATTCCAGCGCCAAGGTGTGGGTGAGGTTGGGCGTCAGGTCGCTGAGCAGCGAAAAGGCCAGGCTGTCGGTGTGCCGTTCGTTGCGGTCGACATAACCGTTGCCATGCCCGCGGCTGAAGTCCAGGCGCATGAAATGCCGGGCATCGGCGGGGTTGCTGGCCAGCGCCTGGTTGATGCCGAAGGCCACTTCGCTGTCGTCGAAGCTACCGTAGCGAATACGCCCGTCAATGATCTGCTGGTCGCGGCTGGCGAGCTTGGTGATGTAGTTGATCGAGCCGCCCACCGCCCCCGCGCCATGCAGGAACGAAGACGGCCCGCCAATCAGCTCGACGCGGTCGAGCACCCAGGCATCCACCGGGCGAGTGGCGCTGCTGTAGCCCAGGTTGATGCCGTTGTACAACTGGGTGACCTGGTTCTGGGTGAAGCCGCGGTAGGCGACGAAGCCGCCAAAGCCAGGGTTGGCCGAAGCGTTTACACCGGTCATGGCGTTGATCACGTCCTGGCTGTCCTTGGCGCCGCGTTCTTCGATCAGGCGGCGGTCCGAGACGCTGACCGAGGCGGGCGTTTCTCGCGCGGTGAGGCCCAGGCGCGAGCCGGTGCGGATCGGCTCGTCCAGTTGCACGCCGCTGGCGGCGTCGCGTTCGCCGTCGATGGTGGTGGCGCCAAGTTCGACAGGGGCGCTGTCGGCCCAGGCAACGCTGCAGGTGCCCATGATGAGCAGCAGGGAGGTATTGCGAAGCATGTTTGTGTGTCTTCCACGCAAGGTTCATGGCTGACGGCGAGCGCGCACAGGCGCGCCCGGCTGAAGTCAGGCGAAATGAAGTGAGGCTGCGGGGAAGACGGCAGGGGAGGCGCGGGGGTTGAGGGCGGGGCGTTGATAGCGCGGTGGCGGTTGTGCCCAGCTGCGCACCACGATGGGCGAGGTGGCCACGGCTTGCGCCGGGGTGAATGACCAGCCACCACTGCTGAGCGGTACCGCCAGGCCGAACGATGAGCACACCGGGCAGTCGAGCTGAGCCATGTGCTGGTCGCCGCCGGCGCCGTCCAGGTCGATGGCCACGCCATGCTCGCTGTTGACGGAGCAGAAACCACCTTCCAGGCCGGCCAGGCGCAGGCCGCCCATCTGCCCATGGTGCAAACCGCACAGCAACAGGCTGAACAGGACGCTGGCATAGAGCGCCCAGGCAGTCAGCGTGCGAGTGTGCCGGGTGGTTTTCATGGCGGCGAATCTACCATTCGGATGAACGGTCGGGTAGTGCTTTTGCTGCAGCACGATCGCTTGTAGGAGCGGCCTTTTGTCGCGACAGGGGCGCAAAGCGCCCCCCCAAGACCTGTCAGGCCGCTCGCTCCAGCGCATCCAGTAAGTCGACAAACTCCATCGCCAGCTTGTGCCGTGGCGCCAGATGTACCAACGGCACCGACGCCTGGTGCGACTCCCGCATCTTGATCGAGCTGCTCAAGTACACCGGCAGCACCGGCAGGCCTTCGTTGCGCAACTGCTCGACCAGGGTCTGGTGCAGCGCGGTGCGCCCGGCGAACTGGTTCACCACTACACCTTCCACCTGCAGTGCCGGGTTGTGGTCTTGGCGCAGCTCCTCGACCTCGGCCATGACGCAGTGCAGGGCCTGGCGCGAAAAGCTGTCGCAGTCGAACGGGATCAACAAGCGCTCGGCCGCCACCAGCGCGCTGAAGGTGTAGAAATTCAGCGCCGGCGGGGTGTCGATGTAGATCCGCTCGTAGTCCTCGCCCAGTTCCACCAGCAGTTTGCGCAGCTTGTTGATCTTGAACTTGCTCTCCAGCTTGCTCTGCAGATCGCTGAGGTCAGGGCTGGCGGTGACCAGGTGCAGGTTGCTGTAGCGGGTTTCGGTGATCGCCACGCGGTGCTTCTTGCCAGCGGCGGTAACCGGCGACAAGGTTTGGCGGAAGAAATCGGCGATGCCGGCAGGTATGGCGTCATTGACCAAGCCGGTCAGGTAGTAAGTGGCATTGGCCTGCGGGTCGAGGTCGACCAGCAGGGTCCGATAGCCCTCGGCGGCACTGGCTGCGGCGAGGTTGCAGGCAATGCTGGATTTGCCCACGCCACCTTTCTGATTGAAAACCACACGACGCATGAGACGCTCATCCATGAAGTGTAAATGTCAGGTTGGGGTCAATCCTATGACTGAAACACTGCAGTTTTATGACAAAGATTGTTACAAGCTCACAATCAGGGGGCTCAGGCGATGGCCACCCGGTTGCGACCTTGCTGCTTGGCCTGGTACAGCGCCCGGTCAGCCAGGCCCAAAGCTTCCATAGGCTTGCTGCCCGCATCACCATCCCAGCGCGCCACCCCCAGCGAAATCGTCACTGCCCCCACGGGCTCCACAGGCGTGTCCTGCACTGTCACCCGCAGCCGTTCGGCCACCGCCGCCGCCACTTCCAGGCTGGCCCCTGGCAGCAGCATCAGGAATTCTTCGCCCCCGGTGCGGCAAAGCAGGTCACCTTCGCGGCAACAACGGCGCATCAATTCCGCCAGCCGGCGCAGCACCTGATCACCCACCTCATGCCCATGGTTGTCGTTGACCCGCTTGAAGTGATCGATATCCAGCTCGATGGCCGCAAATGCTCTTCCTTCGGCTTCCAGCAGCGACAGGCTGAACTCCAGGCTGCGGCGGTTGCCCAGGCCCGTCAGCGGGTCGGTCTGGGCGTCACGATTGAGCCGGCCAATCCGCTCTTGCAGCAAGTTCAAGCCGAACAGCAACGCGCGCTTGAGTTCTGCTGCCTCGAAGTACCAGGCCCGCACCTGATGCAAATGTTCGGCGGTGCCGGCGCGGTCCATCGAGCGGGCACCCGCGGCCAGTTGCCACAGCGGCCGGGCGATGGTCATGGCCAACCACCACAGCAGCAGGCTGCCAACCAGCGCCAAGGGTGCCGAAGTGCCGACGACGTTCAGCACCAGGTGGCTCAGTGGCGTCACCGTCTGCGCCAAGGGCTGCTGCGCGACCACGCCCCAGCCGGCGCTGGGTACGGTGGCGAAGCCGGCGAGCATTTCCACGCCCAGGCTGTTGGTCAGTTGCCGAGTACCGCTGTCCAGTGTCGCCAGCTGGTCTACCAGCGCGTTGCCCTCCACCACGGTGCCTACCCGTTCGCTGTTGGGGTGGTACAGCAGGCGGCGGTTGCGATCGACTACGTACAGGTAAGAACCGTCCTTGTAGAAGTGCTCGCCCAGCAGGCTGTTGAGGATATTGCGCTCACGCAGGTACAGGCTGCCGCCCACATAGCCCAGGTAGCGGCCGTTGCTGTCGAAAATGGGTTGCGAGAGCGCCACCACCAGGTTGTCGGCCGCCGACAGGTAGGGCGTGGAAACCAGTGGACGGCGTTCGTGCAAGGCTTCCTGGGCACCGGGCGACTGCACGTGGGTGCCGACCAGGTGGCGCAGCGGGGCTGGGGATACTGCCAACAGCACGCCGTTGGCGTCGATCACGAAGGTGGAGTTGAAGGCCATGCTCTGGCCCAGCACACGCTCGGTTTCCACCTGCAGCGCAGCACCATCGCTCAGCTGACGGCCCTGCAGGCTGGCGCTGAACGCCAGTTGCTGCAGGGCGTTGCCGATGAAGGTTTCGGTGATGCTGGCCAGCTTCGTCGCATACACCCGGTTGGCTTCCAGCGCGTTGTCGATCAGCAGTTGGCGCTGCACTCGGTAGCTGGCGAAGTAGCTGGCGCACAGCATGACCACTGCGGTAAGGGCGCAGAGCACCAGAATGAGTGTACGTAAATCCAGGCGCAATCCATGCTTGGCGTGTGGCAATCCTGACCTCGGGTGATCGAAAAGGGCTACTGAACGGGAGTGGCCTGGTGCGCCGCGGTCAAGAACCTGCCTTGTCCAGTGCGTCGAGTTCGTCCTCCACCTGCTGCATGCGCTGTTCGACCAAGGCCTGAACGTTTGCATCTTGGGCGGTTTCACGCATCAGGGTGGTGAGTTTTTCGCTTAGGCGTTTGCCGGCTTCGGTGTCTTCCAGGGCACGGGCCTTGGCCGGGTCCTGGGTGGCGGCGACGATGGTGGCGAACTCGGCGTCGCTGAAGTTCTTTTCGCTGTACAGGCGGAACAGGTCCTGGCGCTGGTCCTCGACGGTGAGGTGCTTGCGCAGTACGTCCTGAATGCTCGCCTGCGACAGCTGTGGGTGAGTGCGGCCCAGCAGTGCGGCCATGCGCTCGATGTTGTGTGTGTAGGCGTCCTGCAGCGGTAGCTGGGCAAGGATCTGTTCTTCACGGGAGGGTTTCTGGTCGCAGGCGGTGAGTGCGGCAGTCAGCAACAGGGGCAACAGCAACTTCTGGAAGCGCGACATGGCATGGCCTGGTTGGGCAGTGAAGACCGCTGATTATACCGATGTCCGCCTGGCCACGACGAGCCCTGTGATTTGCCTTGTGCGGCGCGCTGGGGTAGAACCTTGCCCTCCCGATCATGGGCAGTAACCCGATGCCGAACTGGACCCTGCAACCCGTGGCGCGAGACGCCATTGCCGAAGTGCTGGCGTTTGTCGACAGCGCCCGCCGCGAGCTGTTTCCGATGCTCGCCAACGCGCCATTGCCGCGTGACCTGGCGCATTTTGCTGAAACGTACCTGGACGGCGCGGGCTGTTTCCTGGAAGCCCGTGATGCTGGGCGGCTGGTCGCGGTGATCGGTTACCTGCCCTATGATCATCGCTTTACCCAGTTTGATTACCACGCAGTACGGGTCGTCGAGGTGGTGCGCCTGTTCGTGTTGCCGGGGTACCGCAGGCATGGTCTGGCTGCGGCCCTGTTCTGCGCATTGCGCGAGCGGGCGATGCTGGCGGGTATCGACCTCCTGTACCTGCATACTCATCCGTTTCTGCCGGGTGCGATTGCATTCTGGGAGCGACAAGGGTTTGCGGTGGTTGATGTGGAGAAGGACCCGGTCTGGCAAACCACACACATGCAATTGCGATTACGCTGACCTGTAGGAAAGCCCCTACGACGGTGCTTTGGGTGTGATCGACGCGTTCATTTCAAAATCTACCTGGCTTGCTAACCTTCCCTCGTGTATGGCTTTTTAACAGCACCCAAGGGAGATTCACAATGGCGCACATGGCCCTGTACAAACTCAAACTGCTGGACGAGTTCGAAGACCGCACAGACCTGTGGACCTTCGGTGATTTCGAGAGCAGGTTGATGGACCTGTGGCGCGGAGCGACGCGGCATGATGCCAAAGGCATCATCAATGCTGCACACAAGGAACGGCGTTGGCCCAGGGCGGTGAAGCGCTATTTGCTGACGAATTATCGGGCGTTTGGCAATGTCAGTTCGGAGGTGGAGCGCACGTTTGACGAGGTGCTGGCGGCGATGAGCGCACAGGAGAGGGCCCAGTGGGGGTTGCTGCCTGCTGGTAATTCAGTTGCCTGAAAAACCCAGGGGCTGCGCAGCAGCCCCACTCAGGCGACGCATTGCATCAGAACCCGCCTGACAACGGCCATTCCACCGCCAGCCGTATCTGGTCGCCATCCAGCTCCGCCTGCGCCGTGTTCCCCCGGTGCACGTTATGCCTGACCGAGAACGTCGTGCCTTTGGCCTTGCCACTCTGCACCACGTAACGCGCTTCCAGGTCGCGCTCCCAATGCTTGCCACCCTTGCCATACCCCAAGTACGCATACCCGCCATTGGGGTCGACGTGTGTGCCATCGATATCGAAGCCACGCACATACAACGCCACCAGGTTCAACCCCGGCACGCCGTAGGCGCCCATGTTCAGGTCGTAGCGCGCCTGCCATGACTTCTCGTTCGGTGCGTTGAAGTCCGACATCTGCACAGCGTTGGCGATGAATATCGCGCCGCGCGTCACGTAGTCGAAGGGCGTGTTGCCGTCCACTTGCTGCCAGCCCAGGCTGAAGCTGTGTGGGCCCTGGTTGTAGCGCGAGAGCAGGCTCCAGGTGGTGTTGTCGATGCGCCCGGACAGCGCTTTGCCGGTGTCGGTGGTGCGATACAGGTTGAGGTCCAGGCTGATGCTGCGCTGTTCATCCAGGGCGTGGCTGAGGGTACTGCCCAGGTAGTGCTGGTTCCAGCTGTCCTCGTAACGTGAGGTGTACAGGCTGCCGCTGAAGGCGGCGCCGGGGTTCCACACGGCACCGGCCAGGTCGAAGCTGTTGCCCTGGCGGCCGTTGGAGTAGTTCACCACAAAGCCCTGATCGTGGCTGGAAGCGTTGCGGTCGGTGCTTTCGTTGAAGTGCCCGGCTACCAGCTTGAGGTTGTCGACTTCATTGCTGGTGAGAAAGAAGCCCGTGGCAGTCTCGGGCAGCAGGCGACTGTCGGAGGAACTGAACACCGGCGTCTTGACCCGTTGCTCACCGTAAGATAGCACCGTATCGGACACGCGCAGTTTCAGTGCCGCACCTGCGCGGCTGTACTCGTTTTTAGGATGCCCGTCGTTATCGACCCCGAGCAAGCGCGCCTTGCCCGCCCGCCCGCCACCGCTGTCGAGTTGCACGCCCAGGTAGGCATGGGCATCGACCCCGACACCGATCAGGCCTTGGGTGAACCCGGACTGGAAGGTACCCATCAAACCATAGGCCCATTCCTCGGCCTTGCCATTACGCTCGTTGCGCGGTTTGTAGGCATTGCGCGCTGCGCTGTTGCGCCCACCGTGCTTGTAGTCGCGCTGGTCGAAAACGCTGCGGTTGAGCAGGTTCCAGCTGCTGTCCGCGAGAAAACCATTACTCTGCGACTGGGCAGTGTCGGCCAGGGCGAGCGGGGCCAGGCCCAGTAGCGGCAGTGCCAGCAATAACCGGTTCATTGCCCGGCCTCGAGCTTTTGCAGTTGTGCGGCGAAGCGGGCTTTGGCCCGTGCCGGCAAGTTCGCCGGCAACGCCGCTGCGGGCGCATCACCTACCTGGATCACCATCACCATGCCCATGGCCAGGTGGGGAATGCACTGAATACCGTACACACCAGGCACGCTGAAGGTTTGCTCGAACACCTGGTTCAGTTTGCTCTTGAACGGCTCGGCACCGGCGGGCAGCAGGCCCGCCACGCTGGCGGCATTGTGCCCGCTTTGGGTGGGCAGAAAGCGCACGCTGTCGCCGGGGGCAATGTGCAAGTGGTCCGGTTCGTAGACCATGGCGCCGTCGCTGCCGCGGTTGAGCATTTTTACTTCATGCACTTCGGCCAGCACGGCCGGGGCAAGCAGGGCGCTGGCAAGCAGCAGGGCGACAGGGCGAAACAGCATGGGCAGAACTTCCGGGTTCAGGGGGCGCGAAAGCGCAGAATGCGCGCGCCGTCGTAAGGGTCGGTAAGGTAGTGGGCGTGGACGCCGAAGGTACTCAGCAGGCGCTCGGGGGTGAGTACGTCGAGTGGTTTGCCAAGGGCGACCAGGCGGCCCTTGTCGAGTACCGCCACACGGTCACAGGTGAGCGCCTGGTTGAGGTCGTGCAAAGCCACCAGGGTGGTTACCGGCAGGGCCTGCACTTGCTGCAGCAGGCTTAGCTGATGCTGGATGTCCAGGTGGTTGGTCGGTTCGTCCAGCAGCAGTACCTGCGGGCGTTGGGCCAAGGCGCGGGCGATGTGCACACGCTGGCGCTCGCCACCGGACAGCGAGCCCCACAGGCGCGTACGCAGGTGCAAGGCATCAAGGTCGGCCAACGCTTGCTCGACGATGTCGCGGTCCTGCCGGGAGAACGGCGCCAGGGCCGAGAGCCAGGGCGTGCGGCCCAAGGCAACCGCGTCGAACACGCTGATCGCATCGAGGGTGTCGGCCTGTTGTTCGACCAACGCCAAGGCCTGGGCTACATGGCGGCGAGGCATCTGCGCCAGCGGTTCGCCCATCAGCTGTACGTTGCCGCAGGTGGGTTTGCGCAGCCCTGCCAGCAACTTCAGTAGCGAGGATTTGCCCGAGCCGTTGGGGCCGACGATACCCAGGGTTTCACCAGCGACAACGCCAAGGTCGATACCGCTGAGTACGGCATTGCCGGCCAGTTGCAGCCCCAGCCCCTGGCAACTCAGTGGGTGCACTTGTACAGCAGCCAGGAGGGTCATGGGCGCCCCCGGCGGCTGACCAGAATCAGCGCGAAAACTGGCGCGCCGATCAGCGCGGTAACCACACCTACCGGGATCACCTGGCCGGTGATCAGCGTGCGTGAGAGGATGTCTGCAGCAATCAGGAACAGTGCGCCACCCAGCGCGCTGGCAGGCAGCAGGCGGCTGTGCCCGGGGCCTAGCAGCAGACGCAGGGCGTGGGGTATTACCAGCCCGACAAAACCGATGGCACCGACAATGGACACCATCACCGCCGTGACCAGCGCTGCACAACTGATCAGCAACAACTGGGTACGCCGCACCGGAATGCCCAGCGAGGCTGCCGAATCGGCACCAAACGTGAAGGCGTCCAGCGCACGGCGATGCCACAGGCACACCAGCAAGCCGAACAGCGCCACCGGCACAGCCAGCCACACCGAAGGCCAGCGCACGCCGCTGAGGTTGCCCAGCAGCCAGAACAGGATACCGCGCGCCTGCTCGGCGGTGGCCGACTTGGTGATCAGGAAGGCGGTCAGGGCATTGAACAGTTGCGAGCCAGCGATACCGGCAAGGATCACCTGAGCGTTGTTGCTGCTGGGGCCGGCCGCGCGGGCCAGCAGCAGCACCAGGGCGAATGCGGCCCCGGCGCCGATGAAGGCCCCGGCGGACATGCTCAATGCCAGGCTACCCAGGCCCAGCAGGCCGACCAGCACCGCGCCGGTCGAGGCACCGGCAGATAGCCCGAGCAGGTACGGCTCGGCCAGGGGGTTGCGCAACAGCGCCTGGAGAATCACGCCGCAGGTTGCCAGCCCGGCGCCGCACGCGGCTGCGACCAGGGTGCGGGTCAGGCGGTAGTTCCAGACGATGCCGGCGTCGATCGGGTCGACCGGGTAGCCGGCCTGCCACAGGTGGTTGGCCAGCACCTGGCCGACCACGCTGGGCGACAGGCTGGTTTCGCCGATGGCGGTACCGGCCAGCAGGGCGGCCAACAGGGCTGCCAGGGCAACCACGATGCAGGGTAACAGGCGCATCATCACTGGGCTGCTTTACCGCTGGCGAAGGCTGTGGCTAGCGTCTGCACGCCGCGGAACAGGCGGATGCCGGCTTGCATGGCGTCGGCGTCAAGAATGATGATGCGATCGTGCTTCACCGCATCCATGTTGCGGGTTACCGGGTCGCTGCGCAGGAATTCGAGCTTTTTCTGGTAGTCGTCGGCGGGGAAGCGGCGGCGGTCCATGCGGGCGATGATCAGCCAGGTGGGGTTGGCCTTGGCCAGGGTTTCCCAGCCTACGGTCGGCCATTCTTCGCTGGACTCGACCACGTTGCGCACACCCAGGGTGCGCAGCATGAAGTCGGCGACGCCCTGGCGGCCGGCCACATAAGGGTCGATGTCGAGGTCGGCGCTGGAGAACCAGAACAATGCCGAGGTGGCCGACAGGTCCTTGCCGGCCAGTTGCGCCTTGGCACTGTCCAGGCGGCCTTTGAGCTCGGCATTCAGAGCATTGCCGCGGTCCTGCACATCGAAGATCTCGGCCAGCTGGCTGATGCTCTTGTAGATGCTGCTGACCTGGAACGCCTGCAGACGGGTGCCGTCGGCGCCGACCAGGTTGTCCTTGCCTTCGCAGTCCGACGGCAGCAGGTAGGTGGGGATCTTCAGTTCATCGAACTGTTCGCGGGTGCCGACCACGCCCTGGGCACCGACCATCCATTCGAACTGCACCGCCACCAATTGCGGGCGCTTGCCGACCACGGCTTCGAAGCTGGGGTCGTTGTCGGCCAGGCGCGGCACCTTGGCGTTCACTGCCTGGTACTCGGGCAGCACGTTGTTGAACCACAGCGAGGTGCCCGCCAGCTTGTCGCCCAGCCCCAGTGCATAGAGCATCTCGGTACCGGCCTGGCCGATGGTGACGGCGCGCTGTGGCGCCTGGGCGAACGTCTGCGGCTTGCCGCAGTTGTCGAGCGTCAGCGGGTAGTGGGTGGCCGCGGCCTGGGCCAGGCCGGTAAGGCCTAGGCCGGCGAGCAGGGTGACGAAACGGGGCAGCATGCTGGGCGATCTCCTATCGGACAGTTCGGGTGAGGAACGCGCGGACAGGCATCGCCGAGCCCCTGCCGGTGGCAGGGGCAACACTGATGGCCAATCCCGGACACCCCGCCGGTTGGTGAATGTAGGCCGGCAGGTCTCCTGACTGGTGCGTCATGGCCCGGCTCCGGCCTTCCCGGGCGGTCTGGCCCAGTGGCATCGATGGAGCTGGCTCGGCACCTACAGTTGCGGGGGCAGTTCCGTTTGGCCCGTATTGGCGGGCCAGGGATTCCCTATTAGTTCCGTGGTGGAAACCGGCGGCCCGCATGGTAGACCATCGCGCCGCCGGGTGAAAACGCTTTTCAGAAGTACTTCAGCCAGGCGATGTCGCGGCGCCGCTGCTTCAGTTGGGCGAACCCGCGTACTGGCAGGTACAGCGAAGCCGCCAACAGCACCGCGCTCAGCCACACCGCTGCAATGCTCTCGAAGCCGAAGTAGTCGCCCTGGTTGAGGCCCAACAGCGCCACGCTGGCCAGGTACAGCAGCTTCAGCACATACAGGTGCAGCAGGTAGAAGAACATCGGGGCCGCACCGAACACCGCCAGGGCACTGATCCAGCGCGCCTGGCCGGCCCGCTCGAAGGCGCGCAGCAACACAAGGCCGCAGCCCAGGGTCAGGGCCAGGAACAGTAGCGACGGTGGGTATTTGGTGATGTTGAAGAAGCTCATCAACGTTTGCGTGAAGGTGGGGTAACCGCTCCACGGCGCCTCACCATAGCCGTTGAACATGCGCAGCAGGACAAAGCCCAGGAGTGCGAGCAACCCGGCCGTCAGCAGGCGTTGCTGGCGTTGTCCGGCCTCGCTGCCGCGCGCGAACCAGGGGCCCAGGCCATAACCCAGGGCAATGACGCCGATCCACGGCAGCACCGGATACGACGTGCGCAGGCGCAGGTTTTCCGACCATTCAAGCCAGCCGCGGTCGTGCAGGATTGCCCAGGGCACGTGCAGGGCTGACCCCACGCCAACGTGCAGGCCGTCGAGCAGGTTGTGGCCGGCGACGATGATGGCGCCCAGGGTGAGCAGTGCGGCGCGTGGCAGCCACACCAGCAGGGACAAGGCGATCATGCTGACGCCGATGGCCCAGATAACCTGCAGATAGATCACGCTGGGCGGCAACTGGAAGGTCCAGGCGAAGTTGACCAGGGTGAACTCCAGCACCACCAGGAACAGCCCGCGCTTGAACAGGAATGCCGAGACATCGCTACGGCCCTGATGCTTCTCGCCGTACAGCCAGGCCGACAGGCCGGTCAGCAGGACGAACACCGGTGCGCAGAGGTGGGCCAGTGTGCGGCTGACGAACAGCGCAGGCTCGGTGCTGTCGATGGCCATGGGGTCGCTGACCTGGCGGTGCAGGAAAAAGGTCTCGCGGACATGGTCCAAAAGCATGAACAGGATCACCAGGCCGCGCAGGGCATCGATGCTCTGCAGGCGCTGGGTGATCAAGGTGGGCGTGGCGCTGGCGCTTGTCATGGAGGGTCGCTGATAGGAATGAATGTCATGTGAAACGTTATCTTATAACTAATTTATTGGAGGCTGGTAGAGGTTTTTGTGTTGCCTGTGCAGGCCTCTTCGCGGGCGCGCCCGCGAAGAGGCCGGTTCAGGCAACTCAGGTCAGAAGGTGTAATCCACCGTCGCAAAATACGAGCGCGGCATCCCCATCAACCACTGCTGCCCGCTGAACGCCGACTGCACATACTCGCGATCGAACAGGTTGTTCAACTGCAACCCCAGCCGTACATCAGGCAACACCTGCCAGGCGATGTTGGCATCGACCACGGTGTAGCCGGGGGCGCTTTGGGTATTGGCGGTGTCGGCATAACGCTCATCCACATAGCGCGCGCCAATGCCGGCTTCCACCTGTTGGCCGAAACCTTTGCTCAACCACAGGTTGGCGGTACGCCGTGGCACGTTTGCCGGCCGGTTGCCGGCACGGTCCTGCGCCACGCCGCCGACCATCTCGTCGAAGTCGTCATACCTTGCGCGCACCAGCGATGCGTTGGCAGACACCTGCCATTGGTGCGCCAGCGCCAGTTCCAAGGTCGCTTCGAGGCCATCGGAGGTCTGCTGGCCAGCCTGTTGCTTCTCGTGGGTGATCGGGTCGTCTACCAGCAGCTTCTTCTTGACGATGTGGTAGGCGGCCAGTGTCCATTCGCCACGGCCTTCCCAGAAGCGCTGCTTCAGGCCTACCTCAGTCTGCTTCGCTTCGGTCAAGTCATAGTGCATCTGGGTGGGGCTGAGGCTGATGAGGTTGTTGACCCCTTCCTCGCTGGTGGAGTACTGGCCATACAGTGACAGGTCGTCAGTGACCGCGAACACCAGCCCAGCGCGCCAGTTGCCACCTTGCAGGCTGCGGTCACTGCGGCTGT
This sequence comes from Pseudomonas sp. LFS074, assembly GCF_047978165.1. Taxonomy (NCBI): domain Bacteria; kingdom Pseudomonadati; phylum Pseudomonadota; class Gammaproteobacteria; order Pseudomonadales; family Pseudomonadaceae; genus Pseudomonas; species Pseudomonas sp. LFS074. The sequence goes on from NZ_JBFPFV010000001.1 coordinate 2,226,348, forward strand.
CGTTGGTCAGGTTGTCGCGGTCGATGTGGTTCTGGTCGCGGCGCACGCCGGTTACCAGCGACAGCCGGTCGCTGAGCTGCAGGCGGTTCTCGGCGAACAGGGCAAAGGTATGGGTGGTGGACAAGGTTTGCGGTCGCAGCGGCGAGGCACTGTGGAACCCGCCGGGCTGCGGTTGCCATGGGTCGATGTAGTCGCCGCCGACATCGTTGTAGGGTGAATTGCTGTCGACGTTGAAGCGCACCTTGTTGTACTCGGCCCCGACCACGGTCTTGCTGGCCAGGCCGAACAGGGTGTGGTCGAAGGTGAAGGTCTGGCGGTCGCCGAACTGTTCCTGGTTGTGCTTGATCTCCAGGTAGCTGCCGCGCAGCAACTGCTGACGCTCGGCGTCCCAGCTGTAGTCTTCGGCGTTGCGCCAGTGGCGGCGGCTCTTGATGTAGTACAGCTGGTTGCTGGCGCTGAGGTGGTCGTTCAGCGTCCAATCGGTGGTCAGCCGGGTCCACTCGTCGTCATAACGCTGCACGTCATTCTGTACGTTGTAGTTCTTGTTGCGCAGGCTACTGCGATAGTGGCCGTCGATCAGCGGCGTGCCGTAGTAGTTGGCGGGCTGCGCCTCGCCACGGTCGTGGGCGAGGGTGAAGCTGAGGTCGTCACTGGCATCGAAACGCAGCGCTGCGCTAACGGCCAGGCTGCGCGAATGGGTGCGGTCGACCCAACCATTGCCATCTTGCTGGTTCAGCGTAAGGCGATAGCTCAGGCGCTCGCTGAGGCTGCCGCCGCTGTCCAGGCCGAGCTGCTGACGGTCCCATGAGCCGTAGCCCAGACGCAGGTGGTTGCGCACTTCGCCGGCAAACGGTTTTTTCGGGATCACGTTGACGACCGCGCCGGTGGCGCCTTCGCCATGCAGTACCGAAGCCGGGCCGCGAATCACATCGATACGTTCGACCATCCACGGGTCGACAGGGAACGTTTGCGTGCCGGCGCCGGTGTAAAGGCGCGCGCCGTCGAACAGGGTCATCACCGAACTGTGCCCGGCAAAGCCGCGGGCGGACAGGCCGGTGCCGCCGTCGCCTGGGGAGCCGACGAAGGTGATGCCCGGCGAGCGGGTCACCGCATCCTGCACGGTGAGGTTGTTGCGCTGCTGAATCTGCTCGGCACTGATGCTGCTGGTACTGGCGGGTGTTTCCAGGGCACTCAGGCCAAGGCGCGAGCCGGCCTGGGTAGGCGTGGCCAGGTCGATGGCGTGGCTGTCGAGGGTGTCGGTGATGGCCGTGGAAGGCAAGGCCAGAGGCGGCGGGGCACGGTCATCGGCCAAGGCCGGCAGGGCGACGGCCAGGCAGGCCGCCAGGGGGTGAAGCTTGAACATACGGGACATGTCGTTCCACTGCTGCAGGAATGAATGCATCCCGGTGGAAAACACGCAAAGGCGAACCATGCAGGCAGGCGCGCGCACGGATTCCGGCCTGCGCCCGCCCACCGCGGGTTGCCAAGTGAAGCTCCAGGCCGGTCTCCGGGCTTGCGAGGGGCATGAAACCTTCACCTTCCCATGCCGGAGCACAGTGGTATCTCGAAGGGTTCGCTCGCTTACCGTTGCGGGGGCAGCGCCGGACTTGTCGTGGGCAACACGACGCACCGGCTTCCCGTTTCACCCTGCGCGCGGCGGCGCAGGACACCTGAAACTGGCGCGCATCTGACCATTGAAACGCGGGGGCGTCAAATTTGCTTGGGCAATGGAGGTGGGTTAGGCCTGCAAAGGCTAGCGTCCGCGGCGCCGCGAAACCCGTGCCTCGATGTTCTTGCGCCCGATCAACAGCGGGGGCTTCTCTACCACCGGCTCATCCGCCAGCCATTTGTACATCACCAGGCAGTCCACCAGCCCCAGGCGGGCATGGCGATAGGCCTTGGGCAAGCGGCCAACGGTCTCGAAGCCCAGCTTGTGCCAAAGCGCCACGGCCACTTCATTGCTGGCCACCACCGAGTTGAACTGCAGGGCCAGAAAACCTTCCTGGCGCGCCAGCTTCTGCGAGTGTTCGCACATCAGGCGCGCCACGCCCCGGCCGCGCGCCTGTTCGCAGACCATGTAGCCGCAATTGCCCACATGTGCGCCAGGCCCGGCAGCATTGGCCTTGAGGTAGTAGGAACCCAGCAGCTCGCCATCTTCTTCAGCCAGCAACGTATGCAAGGGCAGCTCCAGCCACAGCTGGCGAGCCTGTTCGACGCTCAGGGCTGGCTCGAAGGCGTAGGTTTCACGGGCCTGGACAATGGCTTGGAAGGTAGGCCAGAAGCGGTCGAAGTCTTCGGGCGTCATGGGGCGAATGTGGATCATGCGGGTTCCTGCGCGGGCTAAGCCGCCCAGTCTGGGTGGCGCGGCGCCGTCGCGCAAGGGCGGCGACGCCGTTTGTGCTCAACCGTTGGCCTTGCCCACCGCGTCCATGGCACGCGCTGAGTAGACCAGTGCGGCCCCAGCATTCATCGCCACCGCTACGCCAAGCGCTTCGGCAATTTCCTCGCGGCTGGCGCCATGCTTGACCGCCTGTTGCGAATGCACGGCGATGCAGCCGTCGCAGCGGGTGGTCACGGCCACGGCCAGAGAAATCAGCTCGCGGGTCTTGGCGTCCAGGTGGTTGGTCTTGGCCCCAGCACCGCTGGCGGTCACATAACCGGCCACGGTGTCGGGTGAGAGTTGCTTGAGATCGCCGATGCCGGCCATCAACTGCTTACGGTAGGCGTCCCAGTCCATCATGCTCATCGTCTTCACCTTGGGGGGGTTGCGAGTGGAGCTTTCAGGCTAGTCGAAGAGTGGCAAGTGCGAGGCTTGTACTTTGGTGGTCATGCAGTGGGCCTTTGGCAGCGGGCTTGCCCCAAGCCCGCGCCTACACGGTTCAGATGTAGATGAACACCAGCACCAACGCTGCGACCACTGCCCATTTCTCCAGGTAGTAACGCATGCGGTTGCGCTTCTTCAGCGCCTTGCCACGCTCGCGGATCTTGTAGATACGGGTGAACAGGCGGTTGATGCCCCCGGTCTTGTCGCTGGCATCGTTGGGCGCAGCGGCGGCGGCCATCACATTTCGGCTGAACCAGCGGTTGAACGCGGTTGCCCAGCGGTACTTGAGCGGGCGTTCGACGTCGCAGAACAGGATGATGCGGTTGTGCTCGGTGGTGTTGGCCGCGTAGTGGATGTAGGTTTCGTCGAAGATCACCCCCTCGCCATCGCGCCACGAGTACTTCTCGCCGTCCACGTCGATGTAGCAGCCGTCGTCGTTCGGCGTGTCCAGGCCAAGGTGGTAGCGGTACGAGCCCGCATAGGGGTCACGGTGGCGCACCAGCTTGGCACCCGGCGGCAGGGTGGCGAACATGGCGGCCTTGACCGTGCCGATACCTTGCAACAGCTCGGTGGTGCGTGGGCACAGCGCCATCGCCGACGGGTGGCTCTCGCCGTACCACTTCAAGTAGAAGCGCTTCCAGCCGGTTTTGAAGAACGAGTTGAAACCGACGTCATCGTAATTGTCGGACTTCTTGATTTCGCCTACGTGCAGCAGCTGGCGGCCTTCCTCGCGGATCTCCTGCCAGTGGTCCTGCAGCGGTTTCAGTTCGGGAAAAGCCTCGACCGGCAGGTAAGGCTTGGCCGGGTGCTTGGAAAACAGGTACAGAAAGCTGTTGACCGGGGCCAGGAAGCTGGAGTGGTCGCCCAGCTGACGCGTCAGCTTGTGGCGAACCCGACCGCGCAGGTGAACATAGGCGATCGAGAAGACGAAGATAAGTACGAGTGCAATTTTCATGGACGTTTACTTGTCGAAAAATGGCCATGCGCCATGGCATAAGCTCGCCAGCATAAACAATCATGGGGGCAGTTTGTACTTATTGTTACGAAACGGTGGGGCGACATTGGTGTAATGCCCTACAGTCTTGCGCAAACGTTTCATGTCAGGGAGTTTGTATGGTTCAGGATATACGCCCCAGCGGTAGCCCGTTCAAACGGCTGTTCTTCGCCTTGCCGGTCAACGATGCCCAGCGCAGTGCTCTGGCCCAATGGCGCCGGGGCCTGAGCCTGCGCAGCGGCAAACCGGTGCCGGCAGCCAATTTCCACGTCACGCTGCTGTTCCTCGGTGATGTGGACGCCGCCCAGCTGCCAGCGATCTGCGCGGCGGTCGATCAACTGGCGCTGCCGGCCACGGCGCCGCGGCTGTTGCTCGACCGTTTGCAGGTGTGGCAGCGGGCCGGAGCGCTGGTGCTGGAGGCACAGCAGACACCGCCGGCCCTGTTGCACCTGGTGTACGGCTTGCAGCAGGCGCTGCTGCCGCTGGGGGTGGAGGCGGCCAACCGTGAGTATCGGCCGCACCTGACGCTGTCCAGGGACTACCACGGCCAGCCACCCGAGGCCAGCAGCGCGCCGGAGTTCTACCTCACCGCGCGACACTTCACGCTTTACGAGTCGCGCAAGGGCGCCTACTGGCCATTGGCGCAGTGGCCGCTGGCGCAATGACCTGGGGTTAGAGCTCTGGGGTGTACTTGACCGTCAACAGGAAGTTACGCGGCTCGCCATAGTTGTTGCTGCCATTGAGCTGGTTGAAGCCTGCGACCCAGTACTTCTTGTCGAACAGGTTGTTGGCGTTGACGGCAACGTTCACTTCCGGGGTCAGCTGATAGGCCAGGCGCGCGCTCCACACCGTATAGCCCGGCACGGTGTAGGTGCGCTCGTAACCCAGGGTATGGCTTTGGGTGGTGAAGCCAAGGCCTGTACTCCAGCGCTGGCCGTCCAGTGGCAGCGTGTAATCGGCCCAGGCGCGCAGCATGTGTTTGGGTGTCCACTGGCTGAATGTGCGGCCTTTGTCGACAGGGTCTTCAAGGAATTTGGTGGTGTTGTAGGTGTAGCCTGCGAACAATTGCAGGCCACTCAGCACTTCACCGCTGATCTCGGCTTCGACACCCTGGCTGCGTACCTTGCCCGACGCTGTTGAGCAGTACCAGTCATCGCAGGCGAACCCCGAGGCTGTATCGGTGACCGCGCGGTTTTCCTGATCGTAGCGGAACAGCGCGATCGAAGCGTTGACCCGGCCGTCAAGCAGTTCACCCTTGAAGCCCGTTTCGTAGTTGCTGCCGATCACCGGTTTGAGCGGTGTATTGCCAACGGCGCGTTCGGTTTGCGGTACGAAGACGTCTGTGTAGCTGGCGTACCAGGCCCATTCGCGGGTCAGGTCGTAGACAAAACCTGCATACGGGGTGACCTCACCCGTTTCGGTCATGCGGCTGGTGGGGTTGACCTGGCCCGGGTTCAGCCCGCGGTACGTGGTGCTTGCGTAGCTGTAGTCGAACCAGCTGACGCGTGACCCAAGAATCAGCGTCAACCTGTCGGTCGGTTTGACGCGCCAGGCACCGTACAGTCCTTTCTGGCGAATATCATAGCCACTGCTTTCGTGGCGCCCGAAGGGCGCGGCAAGCAGGCTGTCACGGCTAGGCTCGGGGCGGTCATGGTCGATGTCGAAGATGCTGTCATTGCCACCAAAGGTGCGCCAGTAACCATCATCGCTGGTGAGCTTGGAGTAGTTGCCGCCAAAGGTCACTTCATGTGCTACGGGGCCTGTGTCGAAGTGGCCGACCACGTTCATGTCCAGGCCCAGCTTGGTGGAATGGAAGTCGGTGATCCAGTCTGCATACTCGACGCCACTGCCGTCAGGCTCAAGGCCTTCACCGACGGTCTGGGTGCGCTGGTGGGTCGACGTGTTGGTCTCGTCCATGCGCACTGCAGCGGCCTTGAAAGCCCAGTCCTCGTTGAAACGGTGCTCCAGGTCCAGGTAATAGGTGGTGACGTCGGTCTCGGCACGGCTCCAGCGAGCGCCGGTGTAGGTCGAGCGCGGTACGTCGACCGGCTTGCCCGTGGCGTAGCGGGGGATACCCCGCAGCATCGGTCGCGACTGCTGGCGGTTGTAGCTGATGCCAGCACCCACGGTAGTGGCGTCATTCAGGTCGATGTCCAGCGCGCCGTACAACGAATGCGATTTGCTCCACTGGTAGTCGATGAAGCTGTCGCTTTGGTCTTCGTCGGCCACGAGCCTTCCGCGTACACGGCCATCGGCGGTCAACGGGCCGCCGGCGTCAAGCTGCAGGCCGTAATGGTCCCAGGAGCCAGCTTTGCCGGTGAGGGTAACGGTCGGGGTTGCCTGGCCGCGCTTGCGCACCAGGTTGATCGCGCCGCCGGGGCTACCTGTGCCCTGCAGCAGGCCTGAAGCACCGCGCAGGATCTCCACTCGGTCGAAGAACACCAGGTCCTGGGTTGCCCAGTTGCCCAGCGAATAGTTGTTTCGCGGAATCGGCACACCGTCGTACTGCCAGTCATCGATCTGGAAACCACGCGAGGTCACCACCACGCCAGGGCCAATGCCCTGCGCGCCGACAATGCCCGTGGTGTGGTTGAGCGCGTCCTGCAAATCGGTGATGCCCTGGTCATCCAGTTGCTTGCGCGTGATGACGGTGACCGACTGGGGGATCTCCTTGAGAGTGTGCGTGCCTTTGCCGAGGGTCACCGCACGGGCGGCATAGGAACCTGTGCCTTCGCTGGTTGCATCCACGTAGTTGTCGGTGATGCTGGTGCTGCCCAGCTCCATGACGTCGCCGCCCAGGCTGGCGGGGGCGACACTGAAATGCCCCTCGCTGGAAACCCGCAGCTGCAGGCCGCTGCCGGCCAGAGCAGCTTGCATGGCCTGTTCGGCACTCATCTGGCCGACCACGGCAGGTGCTTGCTTGCCGCGCACCAGTGCAGGCTCCAGCGCGATGATGTGGCCGCTTTGGCTGGCGATGCGGTTGAGCGTTTGAGCCAGGCTGGCGGGCGGCAGGTCGAACATCTGGGTTTGCGCCTGGGCTAGCACGTTGAAGCTGGCCAAGGCGGCGACCAGAGGCAGGGCGCGGGGCAAGGGGTTGTACACGGATTACTCCCGAATGAAGTGGCTGTCAGGAGGTATGTGGGACGAACAAAAAAAACTTGCCACTATTGCGAATGATTTTGATAAATATTTTTATCAAGAGGTTTTCAGGTCGATCAGCATCAGCCACGGGCCATAGCGTTCCACGCTGATTGGCAGCGCTTCGGCCAACGCCTTCAACGCCTGTTGTGGCTGGTCCAGAGGAAATACGCCTTGTACCCGCAGACCGCGTGCCGCGGGGGCGAGCCGAATGTAGCCACGCTGGTAGGGGCGCAGCGCGTCGACCACCTCATGCAGGGGCTGGTCGAGGACTTCCAGGCGGCCCTCCAGCCATGCAGCGCGTTGCTGTTGTTCGCCCGTCAGCCGTTCGAGGGTGTTACTGCGCAGCAGCGCGGCCTGCCCTTGCTGCAGCTCGGCCCATTGGCCATCGGCCAAACTGGCGCGGACACTGTGCTGCAGTACCACCACCCGGGTGGCATCTTCCTCCTGGCTGACCAGAAAGCGCGTTCCCAACGCCTGCACTTGCCCTTGCGCGGTGCGCACGCGCAGGGGACGCAGCGGGTCGCGCGCGACCTGGATCAGCAACTCACCGTGACGCAGCACCACAAGACGCTGCCCGGCATCGAACTGCACGTCGACCGCACTGGCGCTGTTCAGGCTCAGGCGACTGCCGTCCGCCAAAGTGAAGCTGCGTCGCTCGCCACGGCCTGTGTGCAAGTCGGCCAGCCAGCCTTGGGCAGTGTCACTGCGCCATCCACCCCACAGCGCCGTGCCCAACAGCCCCAGGCTTGCCATGGCGCCCAGTACGTCACGCCGTGAGCGAGTCGGCTGCATCAGCAATCGGCGCGCCTCTGCGGCTTGGCCAGGGGCCCGTTGATCGAGGGCGTGCAATGCGGCGAGCGGATGGCCAAGGCGTTGTTCCAGTCGGTTCCAGGCCTGTTGATGAGCGGGGTCCTGCTGCAGCCAGAGCCTGACCCGTTGCAGCAGCGCTGCATCAGGCGTAGCGGCCCTGAGCTCGACCATCCAGTCGATGGCCTGCTCGCTGACCCGGTCGAGGGCTGGCCTGCTCATGCCTGCACCTCGCACAGGTAACATTGGCGAAGCGCCTGTTTCATGTAGCGGCTGACCGAGCGCTCGCTGATCTGCAGCTTTGCGGCGATGTCGGCGTAGTGCATGCCGTCGAGCTGGCTATAGAGGAAGGTGGCTTTGACGACCGCTGGCAAGCCGTCCAGTGCCTGATCGATGGTCACCAGGGCCTCGATCAGCAGCAGCTGCTCCTCGGCCGATGGCGCTACGGCCTCCGGCAGCCGCGCCAGATGTTCCAGATAGGCGTGCTCGAGCTGGCGACGACGGTGGCGGTCGAAGATCAGCCGGCGAGCAATGATGGTGAGGTAGGCGCGAGGCTGCTGAATGCTGTCTGGATCGACACGCGCGCCGAGCATCTGGCAGAACGTTTCGGCCGCGGTATCTTCGGCGTCGGCGTGGTTACGCAGGCGTTTGTGGATATGCTGGAGCAACCAGCGATGGTGGTCGCTGAAGAAAAAGCCCAGTTTACGGGTCGATGTGCTGTCCAACGCCTGGTATCCGGTCGTGAGTGAAAATCGTTCTCAATAGTAGCTGGGTCGTCTGATTTCCTGCAATGGCAAGGCACGCACGTAGAGATCAGGCAGCGGCCTGGGATTCGACAAATAGCTTTTGGCCCAGTGCGTTGGCGTGTTGCAGATGGTGAACCTGGCTGGGGCCTTCGCTGTCGTCCAGCAAGGTCGAACCCCGTACTTCGGCGCCGCAGTAGTCGAAGATGCCATGCTCGATCTGCACGCGCATGGCCTCGGCATAGCCATGCCGATCGAAGGTGCCGCTGTCGGCGCCGGCAACACCGACCAGGTGCACCTTCATGCCGCGCAGCTTCTTGACGGTAACGCCCCCTTCATAGTCGAACGCCCAACCATTGCTGAATACCCGCTCTACCCAGCCTTTGAGCAAAGCCGGCAACGACCACCAATAGATGGGGAAAACCAGTACCAGGGCATCGGCGCGGTCGATGCGCGCCTGCTCCTTCAGTACGTCAGCCGGTGGCGCTGCCTGGCGGCGGTGCACCGCGTGATCGGCCAGGCCAAAGCGTGGGTCGAAACCTTCACTGGCCAGGTCGGCGATTTCGCCAGTGTGCCCAGCACTGGCAAGGCCTTCGGCGACTTGGCGGGCAAGGGCGTGAGTGAGGGATTGCGGGTCGTGATGACCGACGACGATCAAGGCGTGCATGGTGGGTTCTCCAAGACGGGATGCGGAATGACCCTGAGCGCTATATACTCGAGGTAAGTTACGTTTTGTAAGTTACTTTTGGTAGGTAAGCAATGTCAAGCGACGATCGCACCCCGGTGCGCAAACGGCTGAACCGCGACGAACGCCGCAGGCAGTTGCTGGATGTGGCCTGGCAACTGGTGGGTGTGGAGGGGACGGATGCCCTGAGCCTGGGGCGCCTGGCCGAACAGGCTGGGGTAACCAAGCCGGTGGTCTATGACCATTTCGATACCCGCACCGGGCTGCTGGTGGCGCTGTACCAGGAATACGATGCGCGTCAGTCGCAGATGCTGGCGCAGGCCCTGGCCAACTGCGAAGACAGCCTGGTCAGCCGAGCCCAGGTGATTGCCGAGGCCTACGTGGACTGCGTGATGAGCCAGGGCCGGGAAATACCGGGTGTGTCGGCAGCGCTGGCCGGGTCGCCGGAAATGGAAGCGCTGAAACGGGCGTATGAGCAGCCGTTTCTGGACAAGTGCCGCGAAGCGTTGGCCGGTTTTTCGCCCAGCGGCAATGTGGGGGTTGCCGGCATGCGCCTGCTGGTGGGGGCGGCGGATGCGCTGTCCCAGGCGGCTGCAGCAGGGGAGTTGGAGGCCGGGCAGGCCAAGGCCGAGCTCAAGGCCGCAATTATCGCTATGGTAGAGCGGCAGTGAAGGCCTGAGTTCGTGGGGGGGGCGCAAAGCGGCCACGAGGCCCATCCCGTCAAACTGGCAAGCTCTGGTACGGCAGTTCATCCCCTGGGCTGCGCTCGAACTGGCGCTTGTACTCGCGGCTGAACTGCGACGTGCTCTGATAGCCCACCCGGTGCGCGGCCTGCGCCACCCCCAGGCCTTCGCCAATCAGCATCTGCTGCGCTTTCAGCAGGCGTAAGCGCTTCAAGTACTGCATCGGCGCCATGTCGGTGCAGCGCTTGAAGTGTTCATGGAAGGTAGAAACACTCATGTTGGCCCGCGTGGCCAGTGCCTCCACGCTCAGCGGCTCGGCGTAGTGCTCGCGCAGGTGGGTGAGGGCTGCGCCGATGCGGGCGAAGTGCCCCTGTTGCTCCACCAGTGCTCGCAACACACCGGCCTGCGGGCCGCGCAGCGCGGTATACAGCACCTCGCGTACGCGCCCCGGGCCCAGCACCTTGGCGTCCAGCGGGTCCTGCAGGCAATGCAGCAGCCGTTCCACACTGTCGCGCATTGGCGCATCCAGTGCTGCCGAGGTCATCGATTGCGGTGTTTGGGCCTGTACTGCAGCGTCCGGCACCATGTCCATGCTCTGCACCAGTTCACCCAGCACGCCACGGTCGATGTCCACCGCCACGCCCAGCAATGGCGCGTCAGGGGTGGCGAAGGTTTCGCACATGAACGGCACCGACAACGCCTGCACCAGGTAATGCCCGGCGCCGTACTCCAGGGTGCGTGGCCCCAGCCGCGCCAGCTTGCTGCCCTGGGCCAGGATCATCAGGCTGGGTTCGTAGATCTGTGGGCTGCTGGCGACATAGTGGTCCCAGCTCAGCACCTGCACCTGGGGCAGGCGTGTAGGTACGAAGCCCGGGCGTGTGGCGAGGGTGCGGATGAGCGCGCAGAGCGGCGCATTGGCGTCGACGTGGCGGGTCAGTTGCATGGTGAACCAAGGGCAGAGAATCAGACAGCTTAATCATCGCAGACTGGTGGCGTGGCGCTAGATGCTGGGTGGCATCTTCGGAGGATCAGGCATGCATGCCGGAGAATCAGCCGTGGGCGAGGCGGCAGGCGACGCGCAGAATGCGCCGCCTGAATCGTTTCACTTAAATGCGAGGTCCTGCATGTACACCGCCATCGGCTACGCCGCCCAAACCCCCACCAGCCCCCTGGCCCCCATGACCTTCGAGCGCCGCAGCCCGCGCCCGGACGACGTCGCCATCGAGATCCTGTACTGCGGTGTGTGCCACTCCGACATCCATCAGGCGCGCAACGAATGGGGCATTGCCGTGTACCCGCTGATGCCTGGCCACGAGATCATCGGCCGGGTTACAGCGGTGGGCGACAACGTCACTGCGCACAAGGTCGGTGACCTGGTCGGCGTCGGCTGCATGGTCGATTCGTGCCGCACCTGTGAAGCCTGCGCCAAGGACCTGGAGCAATATTGCCTGGAAGGCCCGACCATGACCTACGCCACCCCGGACCGGGTCGATGGCAGCAACACCATGGGCGGTTACTCCAGCAGCATCGTGGTCAGCGAGCATTTCGTGGTACGCATCCCGGCCGGCATGGACCTGCCCAGCGCTGCACCTATTCTGTGCGCCGGCATTACCACTTACTCGCCACTCAAACATCACGGCGTCGGCCCGGGCCACAAGGTCGGCATTCTCGGCATGGGCGGCCTGGGCCACATGGGTATCAAGCTTGCCAAGGCCCTGGGTGCGCAAGTGACCTTGTTCACTCGCTCCCAGGCCAAGGCCGAGGAAGCCCGCCGCCAGGGTGCCGACCATGTGATCGTGTCCACCGATGTCGAGCAGATGCGCGCCGCTGCTGGCCGCTTCGATTTCCTGCTCGATACCATTCCGGTGCAGCACGACCTCAACCCGTACCTGGAAACCCTGAAGTTCGATGGCGTGCACATCCTGGTCGGGCTGATCGAACCGATCGACCCGGCGGTGCATGCAGCCAACCTGGTGATGAAGCGCCGAGTACTGGCGGGGTCGTTGATCGGTGGCATCGCCGAGACCCAGGAAGTGCTGGACTTTTGCGCTGAGCACGGTATCCGTTGCGATATCGAGATGCTGGATATCCGCAATATCAACCAGGCGTATGAGCGGATGATCGCCGGTGACGTGAAGTACCGGTTCGTGATCGACATGGCCACGTTGCAGGGCTGATCGATCGGTTGCCTGTACTGGCCTATTCGCGGGGGCACCCGCGAGGAGGCCAGTACAGGCAACATGAATGATCGGTCTTTTACCAGACCATCGCCTTGTCCCAACCCTTCCAGAACAACCACCGCCGCACTTCGCCGTGTGCTCCGGTACCGATCTGCCACTCGGGCCGCCCGCTCTCCAGCGCAATTACCGACACAACCCCCGCATGGCTTGCCGCCACCAGTGTTCGCCCGTCGGCACTGATGTCCATCGCACTGATGGTCGACCCCAGGTAGTGCTGCCAATGCTCCTCGCCATCTTCGCCAAATGCCCGCAGGTACCCGTAGGCATCACCCACGATGTACTCGCCATCGCGCGCCACCCCGGCGTACACCCGTGCGCCATCCTGCACCAGCGGGGTGCGTGGGTCCTGGCTGTAGTAGTCGGTATCCAGGCCGGGCAAGTCCGCCACCCTGACCGCCAGTGTGGCGCCGCTGTAGAAATGGCAGGCATTGACGATCAACTGGTCACCGGTGCGGTTGAACAAAGCAAAGTGCGGGTATTCGCTGCCTGGGCCGATGTGTGCCAGCGGCCTGAGCTGATCGTCGAGGACCCGGTGCCGGCTGCCTTGCTCACCCACCACGATCAAGCGGCCATCTGCCGACACCGCGCCATGCTCCATGCTCAGCCCCAGGTTGATGTCGTCCGGTTCGGTGCCTTCGGCCAGCTCATCGAGCACGCGCGTCTGCTGCGGCAGCAGACGCGTTGCACCCTGACCGGCCAGCACGAAGATACCTTCGGCACTCACCAGCAGCACGCGTTGGCCATCCGGGAAGGGGATCAGCGCGGTGGGTGTGGGCGGCAGGTCGAACGGCTCGAACGGGTAGCCCGGCGGCAACCCCTCCAGCCCGGTTGGCCAGGCCAGACGGCGCACCTGCGGGCCACCCCAGCCATCGGTCACACGTATGCCCTCGGCATTGGCCAGGGCGAAGTAGCGCCGGGCCGGGCAGCGGCCAAAGTGTTCGATACCGATGACCGGGGTTACCCCATGGTGGTCGATACGCACCACCTGGCCTTTGTCGTACGGCATGCCGATGCGTGCCAGCAGGCTGCCATCCTCCAGCAGCAAAACATTGCTGATGCCTTGGGCGTGGTCTTCGAGCAACGGTACCAGGGGATGGTGCGCGGGGGGCCAGGCCTCACGGAAGGCCCGGCGCTGCTGTTCGTCGACACCTGGGCAGTTGGCTGCCTGCAGGGCTGCCAACCAGGCGTCGAGCAGGTGTCTGGTGGCTGGCGCCTGCGGTTCTTCGAGGTTGTCCCAGCCTTGCGCACGGCCTTGCGCGACGTAGTCGTTGACGGCCTGGGCGTAGGCGGTAACCGCCTGCTGCCATTGCTGCTGGGGGTGCTGCTTGTCCATGAGCGGATCGGGCTCCTTGTCGCACACGCGTTTCACACAAAGCGCGCATGGTACTCCTTCTACCTGCCTCGCGGTTGTGAGGCCCCGGCTTGACGCGTACCATGCCGGGCATTCCTGTCAATAACAATGCGCACGTTGGCACCCCGGCAAGCGGGTGGCTGGCGTGCGACCTGTTGCCTGTCTGCGGAGAAGCACTTTCCACCCATGAACGGACCCACACCTACCCACATACCGCCCGCAACGGGCAGCGGCAGCTGGCTTAGCGTGATCGCCCTGGCCTTGGCGGCCTTCATCTTCAACACCACCGAGTTCGTTCCAGTGGCGTTGCTCAGCGACATTGGCCGCAGCTTCGACATGAGCACCGCCCAGGTGGGCCTGATGCTGACCATCTACGCCTGGGTGGTGGCGCTGGCCTCGCTGCCGATGATGCTGCTGACCCGCAACATCGAACGGCGGCGTCTGCTGCTGTTCGTGTTCCTGGTGTTCATCGTCAGCCATTTGCTGTCTTGGTTGTCGCAAAGCTTTGCCATGCTGCTGGTCAGCCGTATCGGCATTGCCCTGGCGCATGCGGTGTTCTGGGCCATCACCGCTTCGCTGGCGGTGCGTGTGGCGCCACCAGGGCAGCAGGCCAAGGCGCTGGGCCTGTTGGCCACCGGTACTACCCTGGCCATGGTCCTGGGTATTCCGCTGGGCCGCGTGGTAGGCGAGGCGTTGGGCTGGCGCATCACGTTCCTGAGCATCGCCGGGGTGGCGCTGGCCACCATGCTGTGCCTGATGAAATCGCTGCCGCTGCTGCCCAGCCAGAACTCCGGCTCGTTGCGCAGCCTGCCGATCCTGTTCAAGCGCCCGGCGCTGGTGATCACCTACCTGCTGGTGACGCTGGTGATTACCGCGCAGTTCACTGCCTACAGCTACATTGAACCGTTTGCACTGCACGTGGCGCAGATTGGCGGTGAGCGCACCACGCTGGTGTTGTTGCTGTTCGGCGGTGCGGGGGTATTCGGCTCGTTGCTGTTCAGCCGCTACAGCGACCGTTTCCCCCATGGCTTCCTGGTAGGCTCGATCGGCTTGCTCGCCGCGTGCCTGTTGCTGTTGCTGCCGCTCTCGGGCAACTTCTACGCGTTCGCGGTGCTGAGCATGTTCTGGGGTGTGGCGATCCTCAGCTTCAGCCTGTCGCTGCAGTCCAAGACGCTGAAGCTGGCGTCGGATGCCACCGATGTGGCCATGGCGCTGTTCTCGGGTATCTACAACATCGGCATTGGTGGTGGTGCGCTGCTGGGCAGTATTGTCAGCAGCCAGATGGACGTGGCGAATATTGGCCTGGTGGGCGGTAGCGTGGCGGTGGTCGGGCTGGTGCTGGCCGTTGCCAGCACTCGGCGCTTCCGCGAGGCGCTGACACGCTGACCCCCAGGCCAGCGCTCCCACATGTCCCGCCCAGGCCTGTGGGAGAGCGCTCAAGCCAGGACGGCAGCCCATGCAGAGATCAATAGCGCCCCCGCCAACACCTGGTTGAACACCTGTAGCCGCCGTGGCGCCTGCAACCACCGGGCGCTACCCACCCCCAGCATCGCCCACGCCGCCATGCACGGCAGGGCGATCAGCAAAAACACCAGCGCCAGCAGCCACACCGGCAACGACGGTGCGGCAAAGACCCCGACCACCGCCACGGCCATCAACCAAACCTTGGGGTTCACCACCTGCAACGAGGCAGCGCTGAGCGCACTGAAGCCTTGTGCTGTGGCCGTCTGCAGCGGGGCGGCGGCACTGCGCAGCATCTTCCACGCCAGCCAGCTCAGCCACAGCACTCCGGCCCAGCTCATCAGCTGTTGGGCCAATGGGTGACGCAGCAACAGCTCGCCCAGCCCCAGACCAACCAGCAGCACGATCGCGGCCGCCGCACCGCAGGCTGCCACGATCGGCGCTAGGCTTGCGCGCAGGCCCACGCGCGCGCCATGAGCCAGGATCAACAAGTTGGTCGGCCCCGGGCTGATGCTGGACACCAGGGCAAAGAGGAAGAAGGGCAGCAACGACTGCGACATGGTTCAAGGCTCCGTGAAATCGAAGCACCATGCTCGCCGCCCGCCGGCATTCAGTCTGGAAGGTTTGAGCAGCGCCTGCGGTAGTCGGCGGGGGTTAGCCGATAGGCGCGGCGGAACCAGCGGCCCAAGTGGCTCTGGTCGGCAAAGCCCAACGCCACGGCCACTTCGGCAGGGGTCTGGCCTTGGGCGAGCAGGCGCCGCGCCCGTGCCAGGCGCAGCTGGATCAGGTAGGCATGCGGTGCAATGCCGAATGCGGCCTTGAACGCACGGGTCAGGCGAAAGCGGTCGATGCCGCAGGCGTGGGCCAAGTCTTCCAGGCCGATGTCACGCTCCAGGTTGGCGTGCAGGTAGTCCCGTGCGCGCTGTGCCGTCAGCGGCAGGCGCGGGTCGGGGTTGATGCGCCGGCGCCAGTGCAGGTGGCGGGTCAGGCAGGCCAGCAGGTCGTCCATGGCCGTTTGCCGGACGATGCGCAAGTCCTGCGTGTGCACGGCCTGGAAGGCGAGGGCGGTGGCCTGGGCCAGGCGTTCGTCATGGCACAGGGTATCGGCAAAACTGGGCAGGCTGTCGTCCGGTGCGTGCTCGAACAGCGCCCGCAGCTGTTGGTCGAGCCAAGCGGGCTCCAGGTACAGCGTTGAATAGGTGAAGCCTTCATCGGTAGGCGCCAGCCCATCGTGGATGTCGCCAGGCTCGAGCAGAAATACCTGCCCCGGCGTGCTGCGGTGGCGCACCCGGCGGCAGTTGAACTGCTGCACACCCTGTTCGGTGACGCCGACCAGGAAGCTGTCGTGCCAGTGCGGGTCGTAGGCATGGCCGACGAAATGCGCACGGACCGACTCGATGCCGGTGTCGGCGTCTTGCTTGAGGTCGATCCAGTTGCTCATGAACATGTGCCGTCGGGGTAAATGGCTACCTTAGCGCAACGCCCCGGCTCAGTCTGGAACGATTGTGCAGCCGTTGGTCAGGGCACGGTTGCGCAGGGCCTCGAAGCGCTCGCGCAGCCACAGGTGCAGTTGCGAAACCGCAGGTGTGAGCTGCTTGCGATGCGGGCAGACCAAGGTGACCGGGGTGGGCTCGCCGAGCATTTCGGGCAGCACGATTTCCAGTTCACCGGCCGCGATGTTGGCGCTGACATCCAGCCACGACTTATAGACGATGCCTTCGCCTTGAATGGCCAGGCGTCGGATGACATCGGCATCGTCGCTGACCAGCGGCCCACGCACCTGCACGGTGCGGTTGCCCAACCGCCATTTGTCGTACACCCGGTTGTGTTGCATGTACAACAGGCAGGCGTGCTGCTGCAGCGCGTCGGGGGTGAGCGGGCGGCCGTGGCGGGCCAGGTAGTCGGGCGAGGCGACCAGCACTCTGCGATTCCAGTCGGCCAATGGCAGGGCGATGTAGTTGGCATCCTGGTTGAGGCCATAGCGGATGGCCACATCCACCGGGTCGCGGTTAAGGTCGGCAATCTGGTCTGACAGGAAGAAGCGAAGCTGCAATGCCGGGTGCTCGCGGCGGAAGGCACTGAGCCAAGGCAGCAGCATGTTGCGGCCCAGGTCGGAAGGCGCCGATACCTGCAGGGTGCCGCGCAGGGTATTGGGGTTGCCATGCAGGTCCTCATGGCCCTGGCGCAGGCTCTCCAGCACATTCAGCGCGGTTGGCAGGTAGCGCTCGCCCTCGGCGGTCAGGCGCAGGCTGCGGGTGGTGCGGGCGAACAGGCGTACATCCAGGTCGCGCTCCAGGCGCTTGATCGCGGCAGCCACCTGGCCCGGTAGCAGGCCTGCTTCATGGGCCGCTGCAGTGAAGCTACCCAGCACACTGCTGCGGGCGAACAATTCGAGATCAGTGATGCGCAGCATTTTCATTCCAGGGATGAAAGTGTTGCTGCATTGTGCCGGTTTTTCTTTTCTACCGGAAAGATAAGATGCACGGCACATCCACTGTTCATACCGGAGTTCTTGCATGGATACCGTCTCGCTGGCCAAGCGCCGCTACACCACCAAAGCTTACGATGCCTCGCGCCGTATTCCCCAGGCCACTGTCGATGCCCTGCTCGAGCAACTGCGCCACAGCCCGTCGTCGGTCAATTCCCAGCCCTGGCATTTCATCGTCGCCGACACTGCCGAAGGCAAGGCTCGCCTGGCAAAGAGCACCACGGACGGTTATGCCTACAACTCGCCGAAGCTCCTTGATGCGTCGCATGTGATCGTGTTCTGCACCCGCACCGAAATGACCGAAGCGCACCTGAACACGGTGCTCGACCAAGAGGCTGCCGATGGTCGTTTCCGTGACGAGCAAGCGCGTGCCGGGCAAAACCAAAGCCGCCGGCACTACGTCAACCTGCACCGTTACGACCACAAGGACGTGCAGCACTGGATGGAAAAACAAACCTACCTGGCCTTGGGCACGGCGTTGCTGGGGGCTGCGGCGCATGGTTTGGATGCAACGCCGATCGAAGGCTTTGACAGCAAGATCCTCGACGCCGAACTGGGGCTGCGTGAGCGTGGGTTTACCAGCGTGGTGATCCTCAGCCTGGGTTACCGCAGTGAGACGGACTTCAATGCCGGGCTGAACAAGTCGCGGCTGCCGGCGTCGCAAGTCTTCACGTTCCTGTGAGATTGCAGGGGGCGCAAAGCGCCCCTGACTCGCCCGGCCGGCCGGGCAAACTGGCAATGATTCGGCATATACCGCATACTTGTCGGCAAACGCCGATAAGGAGCATGCCATGCTTGCCGAAGTGCTTCGCGACAACGGTTACCATGAGTACCGGGCGCGCTTGAACGCGCTGCTGGAAATCCCCGAGCTTGCCAGTGACTTTGAAATCCACACCCGCATCACCCATGGTTTTGCCGCCACCTGGCTGGTAAAGCTGACCGAGCGTGGTGTGCTCACGCCGGTGGAGCGCGACCAGATCATTCCCCTGCGCACCCTGAAAACCCGCATTGAGCGCGACCAGCCGTTGACCGTGGATGAAAGCGACCGTCTGTTCCGCTCGGCCCACATCACCGCCATGGCCGAAGCCGTGTTCGGCGAGGCGGACAAGGCCAAACGTTGGTTGTCCAAGCCCAAGGAGCGCTTTTCGGGGCTCACCCCGATGCAGATGCTTACCACCCAGCAAGGCACCACTCAGGTCGAAGAGATGCTGCTACAGATTGCCGAGGGCTTTGGCCTGTGATTCTGTGGCGTATCAGCGCCTACGCAGACTTGAGCGGCACGGGGGGCTTGCGGGTAAGCGGCCGTTGGCACCAGGCGGGCCGGCCGGTGGTATATGCCGCCACCAGCCCTCCAGGGGCGATGCTCGAGGTGTTGGTGCACCTGGAGATCGACCCTGAGGATTTCCCCACTACCCTGCGCCTGATCCGCATCGAATTGCCCGACACGGTTTCACAAGCGCGGTTACCCACCTTGCAGCCGGGCTGGTCCGCTCAGCCGGAGTTGACCCGGGCACTGGGCAATCGCTTTCTGGATGACTGTTCGGCATTGTTGTTGCCGGTGCCGAGCGCGATCATGCCCAGTACCACCAACTACCTGTTCAACCCACGGCACCCGCAGGCGCAGAGCGCGAAAATACAGGTCGAGGATTTCACCCCGGACAGCCGCTTGTTCTAGTGCCTGTTCACCACAGCGCCGCCGATGCCGTTGTCAGCACCCGGCCGAACACTTCGACAGCCTTGTCCACTTCAGCGTCGGTGCTGAAGCGGCCGATGCTCAAGCGCACGCTATTGCGTGCCTGGCGCTCATCCAGCCCCAGTGCCAGCAGCACATGGGAGGCGGCGTTACTCGCCGAGTTGCAGGCCGAGGTGGTCGACAAGGCCAGCTCGCTGGCCAGTGCCGCACTGTTGAAGCCCTTGCTGTCGATGCACAGGTTCAGCGTATGGGGTATGCGGTGGGTGACGCAACCGTTCAGGGTGACGCCGGGTAAAGCCAGCAGGCCTTCACGCAGACGTGCAGCCAGTTGCTCCAGGCGCTGGTGCTCGCTGTCACCAGGCTGGCCGGCCAGGGCAAAGGCGCTGCCCATGCCAGCAATCTGATGGGTCGCCAGGGTGCCGGAGCGCAGGCCCTGTTCATGGCCGCCGCCGTGCATCTGCGCGCGCATCAGCGTACGGGCGCGTGGCCCGACATACAGCGCGCCGATGCCTTTTGGCCCATAGACCTTGTGCGCCGAGAATGACATCAAGTCCACGCTCATCGCATTCAGGTCGATGACCAGCTTGCCCACAGCTTGCGCGGCGTCTACGTGCAACAGGGCACCGTGGGCACGCACCTGCTCGCCAATTGCGGCAACGTCGGTGACCGTGCCCAGTTCGTTGTTGACCGCCATCAGCGATACCAGGCGGGTATCGGCGCGCAATGCTGCCTGCACGCTGGCGGGCTGGATCAGGCCGGCGGCATCCGGCGCCAGGCGGGTAACGGCCCAGCCTTGGCGCTCCAGTTCGGCCACCGTGTCGAGCACGGCCTTATGCTCCAGCTGGCTGGTGATCAGGTGGCCGGGCTGGCCGATGCCTTGGGCAATGCCTTTGAGTGCCAAGTTGTTGGACTCGGTCGCGCCCGAGGTCCACACCAGGTTTTCGGCCTGCGCGCCGACGCGCTCGGCCACTTGTTGGCGAGCCTGCTGCACGGTGTGACGGGCGGCTTGGCCGAAGGCGTGGCCACTGGACGCCGGGTTGCCGAAGTTGGCTTGGTTACCCAGGCAGGCGAGCATGGTTTCGATGACCCGGTCGTCGACTGGGGTAGTGGCGGCGTAATCGAAGTAGAGTGGGGCGCTAGGCATTGGGGCGGGTCCGTGTCAGTTGCCATGAAATCGGCGATCGTTGACCTAAGCGTACCCGCCAGCTGTGAGATATTTTTCGCTTCCCACCGCTGTCTTCTCGATCCCGATAAAAAAAATTTCCCCGCGGCATTGGTTTTGTAGGATTTTTTTCTTCAGTTGGCGAAGCGTTGCAATCGGCCCCGCGCTAGCGACCTTCAGGCAGGGTCCAGAGCCTTCTCTTCCTCCGCCACCACGCGCTCGCATAACTCGGTGATCTGCTCGCGCATCCAACGGTTGGCAGGGTCCTGGTCGGTACTTTCATGCCAGTAAAGGTGCGTCTCCAGCGCTGGCACCTCTACCGGCAATGGCTGGTAACGCAACTGATGGCGGCGGGCAAAGCGCTCGGGAACGGTCATTGCCATGTCAGTCTGCTGCAACACCTGCGAGGCCATCAGGTAATGCTGCGAACGCAGGGCGACCTTGCGCTGCACACCCATCTTGCCCAGCGCCAGGTCGACATAGCCCAGGCCGTTGCGGCGGCTGGAGATATGGATATGGGTCATGCCCAGGTAGCTGTCGAGGGTCAGCTTGCTATCGGCCAGCGGATGGCCCTGGCGCAGGGCGCAGACATAACGGTCCTGCATCAGCTTGACGTGGCGCACTTGCGGGTCGGTGTTCAGGGGGGCGTCGATGGCGAAATCCAGGCGGCCGGCGGCGAGTTCCTTGGTGGTCTCGCGGCGCTTGCACAGAAAGCTCTCGATCAGCACCGCTGGCGCCAGGCGGCGCAGGCGCTGGAACAACGGCGGCAGAATGACCGCTTCGGTCAGGTCGGTCATGCTGATGCGGAAGGTCTTGTTGGCCTGTTGCGGGTTGAAAATGCGGCTTTCCTGCACCGACGTGCGCAATAGCGCCAAGGCATTGCGCACCGGGCCGATGATGTTCTGCGCCATGGGCGTGGGCACCATGCCTTGCGCGGTGCGCACGAACAGCGGGTCGTTGAAGGTTTCGCGCAGCCGTGACAGGGCGTTGGACACCGCCGGCTGGGTAATGCCGACAATTTGCCCGGCGCGGGTCAGGTTGGCTTCGGTGTAGATCGCATCGAACACGATGAACAGGTTGAGGTCGACCTTGCTGAGGTTCATGGGCGCCGCTCTTTGTTGGAATTATCGGTCGATCATATATCGGTTATGAATGTTTATACACGCGGAAAATAGACTAGGTGGATTGGTCCGCGCTGCTCTAGGCTCTGGCCCATGTACTCCGAACCGTGAAGGTAGCCCCGATGGATTTCGCCTATTCGCCCAAGGTCCAGGCACTGCGCGAGCGCGTCAGCGCGTTTATGGACGCTTATGTCTACCCCGCCGAAGCGGTGTTCGAGCGCCAGGTCGCCGAGGGCGACCGCTGGCAGCCGACCGCTATCATGGAAGAACTCAAGGCCAAGGCCCGCGCCGAAGGGCTGTGGAACCTGTTCCTCCCAGAGTCGGAATATGGCGCCGGCCTGAGCAACCTGGAATACGCCCCGTTGGCGGAGATCATGGGCCGTTCGTTGCTCGGGCCAGAGCCGTTCAACTGCTCGGCACCGGACACCGGCAACATGGAAGTGCTGGTGCGCTATGGCAGCGAGGCGCAAAAACGCCAGTGGCTGGAGCCGTTGCTGCGCGGCGAGATCCGCTCGGCGTTCGCCATGACCGAGCCAGACGTGGCCTCTTCGGACGCCACCAACATGGCTGCCACCGCCGTGCGTGACGGTGACGAATGGGTGATCAACGGCCGCAAGTGGTGGACCTCCGGCGCCTGCGACCCGCGCTGCAAAGTCATGATCTTCATGGGCCTGTCCGACCCTGAAGGGCCACGCCACCAGCAGCATTCGATGGTGCTGGTGCCCACCGATGCACTAGGCGTGAAGATCGTTCGCCCGCTGCCGGTGTTCGGTTATGACGATGCACCCCATGGCCATGCCGAAGTCCTGTTCGAGAACGTGCGGGTGCCGTACGAAAACGTAATCCTTGGCGAAGGGCGCGGCTTCGAAATCGCCCAGGGCCGCCTGGGGCCTGGCCGCATCCACCACTGCATGCGTTCGATCGGCATGGCCGAGCGCGCGCTGGAGCTGATGTGCAAACGCTCGGTCGAGCGCACCGCCTTCGGCCGGCCACTGGCACGCCTGGGCGGCAACGTCGACAAGATCGCCGACTCGCGCATGGAAATCGACATGGCCCGGCTGCTGACGCTCAAGGCGGCCTACATGATGGACACCGTCGGCAACAAAGTCGCCCGCAGCGAGATCGCGCAGATCAAGGTGGTGGCACCGAACGTTGCCTTGAAGGTAATCGACAGGGCGATCCAGATACATGGTGGGGCAGGGGTGAGCGGCGATTTCCCGCTGGCCTACATGTACGCCATGCAGCGCACCTTGCGCCTGGCCGACGGGCCGGATGAAGTGCACCGGGCGGCGATTGGCAAGTATGAAATTGGCAAGTATGTGCCGGTGGAACTGTTGCGTAGCGGGCGCTAATTCGGTGAGCCTGTGCCGACCGCTTCGCGGTTTTACCCGCGAAGCGGTCGGTAAAGCTTCATTGAGTTTTCAGGTCCACTACCAGGTCTTTGGCGGCTTTCGTCGCCAGTACACTCATGAGCTTGCTCATTTCATCCTGTCGCCCGATCCCTGGTTCGGTGCCCCCCATCATGACACTCGGCACCGGTGCCTTTGCTGCTGCCTCTGCCCACGCTCGATTGATCTGCACCAGCGCATCCAGTTTGGTTTGCAGGGCACCGTCCGCCTTGAGCGAGGCTTCACGGGCGTAGGCTTCGGCATCGGCTGTGATCTTGGTCGCTTCTGCCGTTACACGCGCTTTGTCCCGAAGCAGCTCGGCTGTCTGCTTGTCGATCTCGGCGCGCCGTTTCTCCCGCTCTGCGTTGATCAGCGCAAGCTGTTTTTCGGTTTCGGCCTCGGTAGTACGCTCAATCTGTTGGCGTAGACTCTCCTGGCGTTTGGCTTCGACGTCCTTGGCGCCGCGTGCAGAAACCAGTTCCTTCTCTTCTTCCTCCTTGAGCCTGTTTTGCCGGGCCACGGCAAGCTCCGCCAGTGCTTGCTGCACCCGCACCATGCGTTGCTGGTACTGCGGATTGGGGTCGATATGGGTGACCCGAGCATCCACCACCTCAACGCCGAATAGGCGAAATTGTTGCAGCTTGCGCAGTTCCTGGCCGTTCTTGTCGAGCTTCTTCTCAATGATGAAACGCGTTGCACTGTTGTCGCCAAAACTACCCTGTTCGGTACCGGCCTGCAGAATCGCAGTTTGAGCAGGATAATTGTCGCGCTGAACGCGAATTTCCTTGCGGCTTGTCAAGTACAGGCCGTTGCGCAACTGATTTTCGAACTCGGCACCGAAGTGGCTGCGGTTGCCGGCGTAATAGTCGTCTGCGCTCATCAGGGAGGCTGTGGCTTGCAGCGTTTCCTTGACTGCCGGCAACAGTGCACGTTGCAGGAAATTGTCAGGCGTGCGGTATTCCTGGGCAATCTTCAGAAATGCCTCCCCTGAAGGAAGGCGAAACTGGCTACTGAACTCGGCTTTGGCATCGACGTTGCCCAGAAAAACGATAGGCAGGTTTTCCAGCGTGATCGAGGGATGTCCGCTGCGGGTATCTTCCGGGTTGTCCATGCGCAAGGAGGACTGAACGCCGATGGTACGTCGCCAAGCTGTACTGCGGCCGAACCACTTGGTGGCGTAGCCTACGTCCTCGACTACTTTCTCCTCGCCGAAAATCGTACGAACGTGGGTCATCTGGCCTGCTTCGTTGTAGAAGAATACGTTGTTGAATATTGCTGCCAGGGCGCCGAACGCGAGAACTGGGATGGCAATGGCGGCAATTTGCTTGCGGTTGACACGTAATTGAGGGAGGTCGGGAATGGGCAGTTTTTGCACGGGGCACTCCTTGTGCGGAAAGGCCCATCCTGGTTAATTCAGCCCCGTGATCACAATCAGACGAACCGAATTCCTTATGTAGGAATAATCACTGCGGTAGCTAGGAAGAATCCAATTTGATTCGGCCCCACAACAGCCATTCACGCCCGCAATTGCGGGTCGTCCTTCTTTTTTCCCAGGTTGTTCTGCCCCGTCGAATCCTGCGACGGCTGGATACTCTCGACCGCCACGTTCTGCCCCCGCGTCTTGATCAACGAAACCACCACCCCACCCAGCAACAGCCCGAACGTCACCCCCAGCGACAGCAACGCCGGCACCTTGCCCACCATGCCGTGGTAGAAGATTTTGCAGCCAATGAAGATCAGCACCAGCGCCAGTGCGTACTTGAGATAAACGAAGCGGTGCATCAACGCCGACAACGCGAAGTACAGCGAGCGCAGCCCCAAAATGGCAAAGATGTTAGAGGTGTAGACAATGAACGGGTCCTGGGTAATGGCGAAAATCGCTGGCACGCTGTCGACCGCAAACACTAGATCGGCAAGTTCGATCAGTACCAGCGCCAGGAACAATGGGGTGGCATAACGCAGCGCCTTGCTGTGCCCAGGCGGGGTCTGGCGGATGAAGAAGTGCGAGCCATGGATCTGGTCGGTGACCCGCATGTGCCGGCGCACGAACTTGATGATCGGGTTGTTGGCCAGGTCCGGGTGGCTGTCTTCCTTGGACAGCGCCATCTTCACCCCGGTAAACAGCAGGAAGGCACCGAAGATGTACAGCACCCAGGCAAAGTTCTGCACCAACGCCGCGCCTACGCCGATCATGATCGCCCGCAGCAACACCACCCCCAGGATGCCCCAGAACAACACGCGGTGCTGGTAGCGGCGGGGGATGGCAAAGTAGCTGAAGATCATTGCCATGACGAACACGTTGTCCATCGACAGCGACTGCTCGACCAGGAAACCGGTGTAGAACTCCAGTGCCGACTGCGCGCCCAACTGGTACCAGACCCCGGCGCCGAACAGCACGCCGACGCTGAAGTAGCCTGAATACAGCAGCAGGCTTTCGCGCATTTCGATTTCCCGGTCGTGGCGGTGCAGCACGCCCAGGTCGAGTACCAGCAAACCGATGACGATGGCCATGAACACCAGCCACAACCAGGCGCTGGTACCGAGGAACGGGGTGGTGAGAAATGCTTGCAGAGCTGTCATGAGCCCCTCCTTGAATGTCGACGTTGCTTGGCAACAGTGATCCGACATGGCGGCTTGGCAGCCGTCAGAGGGGCCCGGTATCACATGATTTTGAGCCTAGACCCGTTTACCAGTGATGCCGAACAGGGAGCTGTTACATTTCTTTGCCAGGGCTCGGATCTGGCCTTCAATACACCCACACCTCGACCCGTCGGTTACGTAACCGTCCTTGCTCCAGCTCATTGCCGGCCACGGGTAGTTCATCGCCCATCCCAGTCACCTCCAGCACCTCCACACCATCGCGCGCCAGCTCGCGCCGCACTGCTTGCGCGCGCAGGCGTGAGAGCAGGGCCGCGCGCCCGGGTGTCTCCTTGGGGTCGCCAAACCCCACCAGCACCGCCTTGCTCTGCAACTTGCCAGCCTGGCGCAGGTACTCGGCTACCCGCTGCACATCGCGCAGGGCCTTGTTGTCGAGGCTGGCGCTGCCTTCCTGGAAGCGAAAGTTCACGCTCAGCCGCTGCGCCTGCTGGGCGAGGGTGCGATAGCGCGGCGGCATATCAGACTGGGGAGGGACAGGTTGAGCCTTGATCTGCTGCGAAACGAAACCCTGCTGGGCGACGATCGCCTGGCCCGCGGGGCTTTGGGCGAAATCGGCCAGGGCCTTGGACTGGGGCTTGGGGTTGGCCGGCAGGTAGAAGTACAGGCGCCGCGATAGCGGGTAGTCTTCGCTGGCCACCAGTGCGCGTTCAGGCAGCATGGCCGGTGCGTCGCCCTCGGCCACTGCCAGCACCTTGGCCCCGTGCACGGCGGCCAGGCTGCTGAAGCCGATGGCCTGGCGGTCGGCACCTACCTGGGCCGCCAGTTCGTCACTGGACTCGAAGCGCTTGGCCTTGGGCGACAGTTCGCTGTGCAGAGGTTCCAGCACCAGTGCCTTGAAGGTCTCGAAAGTACCGGAACGGTCATCACGGGCATACAGGTGAATGGCCCCGCCAGAAACACCTAATTGTTCCCAGCGCTGGATCTGCCCGGAGAAAATCTGCGCCAGTTGTTTTGTGGTGAGCTGCGGCAGTGGGTTGTCGGGGTGGACGATGACCGCGACGCCATCCAGGCCGATGACTTGTTCAGCGCTGGCAGCACGCAGGTCGCCCAGGGCCTGCAGCTGGCGCACTTCACTGTCGTTGATCGGCCGCGATGCCGCTGCCAGGTCGGCCTCGCCCCGGCCCAGGGCAACGAAGCCGGTGCTGGAGCCGTGGGCGGCGATGTCCACGCGCACGGGCTGCCCATGCGCATCGCGCGCACTGATCACGGTTTCATTGGGCAGTTTGCCCGGCTGTTGCGCGATGGCGCTGGCTTGCTGCGCGCGCAATTGCCCCTGCACCAGCGCCGGCAGCAAGGCCGCACCAATCGTGTTGGAACCTTGCACGCGCAGGTGCTGGGGCTCGGCCAAGGTCGCAAGCGGTAGCAGGATAAGCAGCAAGACAAGCAGGCGGGGCATGCCGGATGGCCCTGTGGCATAGAGTTGGCCGGCAGATTACGACAGTGGCGTGATGATAATGTGACAGTCCGTAGGGGAGGGCTTTGCCCCTCCCTTCTCGGTGGCTGGCGAACTCAATGCGCCCCGGCAGACTTGCTCAAATCGCTCTCGGCCCACTCGGTATAGATGCACGCATCCGCCACTGCCCAACGCACCTTTACGCTGTCGCCCGGCTGCATCGGCATGCCTGCGGCTGACAGCGCCTTCACCGTCAGCTCGGTACCCCCTGCAGTCACCACATGGCAGGTTTGGCTCTCACCCAGGAACAGCACCTCGCCAACCTTGGCGCTGACCTCGTTCCAGCCCGCTGGCAGTGGCGCGCGCGCAGCCTGTTCGGCGGTCAGGGCCAGGGCCTTCTCCGGGCGCACCATGATCAGTGCATCTTGCGAGGCGGCCAGCCCTGGGGTCAGGCGAATGGCTACCGGCTGCCCCTCGAAACTGCCTGCGCCATTGCTGCTGGCCTTGATCCGCAGGAAGTTGGAGTTGCCCAGGAACGAAGCGACAAAGGCATTCGGCGGGTTTTGGTACAGGTCGTAACCGGTGCCCAGGCCGACGATCTTGCCGTGGCTGAAAATGGCGATGCGCTGGGACAGGCGCATGGCTTCTTCCTGGTCGTGGGTGACGTAGACGATGGTAATGCCCAGTCGGCGGTGCAACTGACGCAGTTCGTCCTGCAGGTCTTCTCGCAGCTTTTTGTCCAGCGCGCCGAGCGGCTCGTCCATCAGCAGGATACGCGGTTCGTACACCAGCGCCCGGGCAATCGCCACGCGCTGCTGCTGGCCGCCAGACATTTGCGAAGGTTTACGGTGGGCGAACTTCTCCAGTTGCACCAGCTTGAGCATGGCGTCGACGCGCTTGGCCGTCTCGGCAGCGCCGAGCTTGCGAATGGCCAGCGGGAAGGCGATGTTGTCGCGCACGTTCAGGTGCGGGAACAGCGAATAGCGCTGGAACACCATGCCGATGTCACGCTTGTGTGGTGGTACGTTGACCAGCGATTGGCCGTCGACCAGGATCTCGCCACTGCTGGGTGTTTCGAAGCCGGCCAGCATCGACAGGGTGGTGGACTTGCCCGAGCCGCTGGAGCCGAGGAAGGTCAGGAACTCGCCGTCCTGGATCTCCAGGTCGAGGTTGTCCACGGCGGTGAAGTCGCCGTAGTGCTTGTTCAGGCCGCGCAGGCTGACCAGGGTCTTGCCGTGCGCGTTGTCTTTGATCACTGCACTCATTGTTGTTTTCTCCGCGCTCAGGCGTTTTCGGTGCGCCGGCGCAAGGCGGCGGCAATGAACATGACAAGCAGCGACAGGCCGATCAGCAGGGTCGAGGCCACGGCAATGACCGGGCTGAGGTCCTGGCGCAGGGTGGTCCACATCTTCACCGGCAGGGTCTGCAGGTCGGGGCTGGCCATCATCACGCTCAGCACCACTTCATCCCACGACACCAGGAAGGCGAACAGGCCGCCGGCGATCATGCCGGGGCGGATGGCCGGGAAGGTGACCTTGAAGATCGCCTGCAGGCGCGAGGCACCGCAGATCACCGCGGCATCTTCAATCGACTGGTCGAACAGCTTCAGCGAGTTGATGATGGAAATGATGGTAAAGGGCAGGGCGACGATCACGTGGCTGACCACGAAGGCGAACAGCGTGCCGGTGTAGCCAAGTTTGAGAAACAGCGCATACACCGCCACGGCAATGATCACCAGCGGCACGATCATCGGCATGGTGAACAGCCCGTACAGCAGTTCGCGGCCCGGGAAGCGGCCACGCACCAGGGCGAACGCGCTGGGCAGGCCCAGCAGTACGGCGGCGAGGGTGGTCAGCACGGCCACCTTCAGGCTGGCCAGCGCAGCGTCCATCCACTCCGGGTTGGAGAAGAACTGGCCGTACCACTTGAAGGTCCAGCCTGGCGGCGGGAATACCAGCCACTGGGACGAGCCGAACGACAGCAGCACGATGAACACGACCGGCAGCAGCAGGAAGGCCGCGATGACCCCGGTGGTCAGGTACAGGCCCGTACGCAGCGGGCGACCCATGGCATTGGGAGACAGAAGCATGGCGGTTTACCTCGCGTTGCCAACCGGGGATTCCGGCTGCAGCTTCAGGTACAGGTAGAAGAGCACCAGGGTGATCGCCACCAGCAGTGCGGCGGCGGCGCTGGCCAGGCCCCAGTTGAGGAATGACTGCACCTGCTGGATGATGAATTCGGGCAGCATCATGTTCTGTGCACCGCCCAGCAGCGCCGGGGTGACGTAGTAACCGAGCGACATCACGAACACCATCAGCGCGCCGGAGAACAGCCCCGAGCGACACAGCGGCAGAAATACCTTCCAGAAGTTGGTCCACGGGCTGGCGCCACAGATGGAGCCCGCCTGCAGCACCATCGGGTCGATGGCGTGCATGGTCGCCTGCAGCGGCAGCACGATGAACGGGATCATGATGTAGCTCATGCCGATCACCACGCCGGTGAGGTTGTGCACCATTTCCAGCGGGGCATCGATGATGCCCATGGCCATCAGCGCCTTGTTGATCACCCCCGAGCTCTGCAGCAGCACCAACCATGAGTAGGTGCGTGCCAGCAGGCTGGTCCACATCGACAGCAATACGATGTTCAGCAGCCAGCGGCCCCAGCCCTTGGGCACCAGGGTGATCGCCCAGGCCAGCGGGAAGCCCAGCAGTACGCTGATCAGGGTGACCACGCCAGCCACCGAGAAGGTGTTGAACAGTACCCGTGCGTAGGCCGAGTTGGCGAACAGTTGCTCGTAGTTGCCCAGCCCAGGGGTTGGCTCAAGCACCCCGCGCAGCAACAGGCCGACCAGCGGGGCGAAGAAGAACAGGCCAAGGAACAGCAGGGCCGGCAGCAGGTTGCGGCTGCCTTTCCAGCGCTGGCTCAGGCTGGCGCGGCGGGGGGCGGTGCCCGGCGCGCCGGCACCCGTGGGGGCACCTTGCGCGTTATGCAGGGCATTGATGGCGACTTTCATTTGACCAACCACTCATTCCAGCGGGCCGCGATGGCTTGACCGTTCTTGGCCCAGTAGGCGAAGTCGAGGGTGACCTGGTCCTGGGCGTAGGCTGTTGGCAGGTTCGGCGCGAGGTCTTTGTCCAGCTTGGCCACGCTGTCGACGTTGACCGGCGCGTAGGCGGTCTTGTTGGCGAACTCGGCCTGGCCTTCGGCGCTGCTGGCGTTGGCCAGGAACTTCATGGCCGCATCCTTGTTCTTGGCGCCTTTGGGAATGACCAGGAAGTCGGCCATGACCAGGTTCTGCTTCCAGCTCACGCCCACCGGTGCGCCATCTTGCTGCAGGGCATAGACGCGGCCGTTCCAGAACTGGCCAAGCGAGGCTTCACCCGAGGCCAGCAGCTGTTGCGACTGGGCACCGCCGCCCCACCAGACGATGTCTTTCTTGATGGTGTCGAGCTTCTTGAAGGCGCGGTCCAGGTCCAGCGGGTACAGCTTGTCTGGGGCTACGCCGTCGGCCAGCAGGGCCAGTTCCAGCACGCCGGGGCTCGGCCACTTGTACAGGGCACGTTTGCCGGGGTAGGTCTTAGTGTCGAACAGCGCGGTCCAGTCCACCGGTTTGTTGGCACCGAGCTTGCCTTCGTTGTAGCCGAGTACGAAGGAGAAGAAGAACGAGCCGACGCCGTGGTCGGAGACGAACCGCGGGTCGATCTTGTCGCGCTTTATCTGGTTGAAATCGAGGGGTTCGAGCAGGCCTTCGCTGGCGGCACGCAGGGCAAAGTCGGCTTCGACGTCAACCACATCCCACTGCACGTTGCCGCTCTCGACCATGGCCTTGAGCTTGCCGTAGTCGGTGGGGCCGTCCTGCACGACCTTGATGTCGGTGGCTTTGCTGAACGGTACGGCCCACGCTTCTTTCTGGGCGTCCTGGGTGGTACCGCCCCAGCTGACGAAGTTCAGGCTGTCGGCGGCCTGGGCGGCCTGACATGCCAGGGTCAGCAGGCTGGCGGACAGCACTGCGGTTACACGTTTGCTCAACAGCATGGTTACGCCCTCGTTGCTTTTGTTATTCGAGGCGGGGCTTGTGGTGCGCCCGCCAACAGTGTTCGGGGAGCAGCAAAAACAAAGTGTCCGGGTGGCCGTTTTTAAGTGTAGGTGCCGGCCTGCAGATTTAAGGTCTACGGGATATCATATTATGGTATTCCAAACTTTTGGCAAGAGGTGTGAGGCGACCGGCCATCACTCCGACCTCTTCAATTTGTCGCGGTCTGCTTTTGTAGGAGCGGCCTTGTGTCGCGAAAGGGCCGTGAAGCGGCCCCAGGATTTCAGCAGATGCACAGATTGCTGGGGCCGCTCTGCGGCCCTTTCGCGACACAAGGCCGCTCCTACAAGGGGTGGTGTCAGCTTGGAAGACCTGGCTCGAACGGGATGCTCTGCACCACTTCCAGCTCATATCCCGCCAGGCCCGCGTATTTCAGCGGTGGCCCCAGGTGACGCAGTTTGCCAACGCCAAGGTCCTGCAGAATCTGCGCGCCGGTGCCCACCTCGGAATACACCTTCGACTGCCCACGCTGGTAAGGCCGTACCGGCTGAGTCAACTGCGGTATGCGTTCAAGCAATGCCTGGGAGGACTCATGGTTGGCCAGGATTACCACCACGCCAGCACCTTCCTCGGCCACCTTCTGCAACGCCGCCCACAGCGTCCAGTTGGCCGGGCCTGCATATTCAGCACCGACCAGGTCGCGCAGTGGGTCGATTACGTGCACCCGCACCAAGGTCGGTTGTTCGCGACGGATGCCGCCCATGACCATGGCCATGTGCACACCACCTTCGATGCGGTCTTCATAGCTGACCAGGCGGAAGATGCCATGCACGGTCGGCAGCTCGCGTTCGCCGATGCGCTTGATGGTCTGCTCGGTGCTCAGGCGGTAGTGGATCAGGTCGGCAATGGTGCCGATCTTGATGCCATGCTGGGCAGCGAACACTTCCAGGTCCGGGCGGCGGGCCATGGTGCCGTCGTCGTTGAGCACTTCGACGATCACCGAAGCCGGGCTGAAGCCTGCCAGCCGTGCCAGGTCGCAGCCGGCTTCGGTATGGCCGGCGCGGGTCAGCACGCCGCCTTCGCGGGCGCGCAGGGGGAAAATGTGGCCCGGTTGCACCAGGTCTTCGGGGCGCGCGTTGGGGGCCATGGCCGCTGCCACGGTGCGCGCCCGGTCGGCAGCGGAAATACCGGTGGTGACACCCGTGGCCGCCTCGATCGACACGGTGAACGCGGTGCTGAAGACGCTGCCGTTAGCCGGTACCATCTGCTCCAGGCCCAGGCGCTGGCAGTGCTCGTCGGTCAAGGTCAGGCAGATCAGCCCACGCGCTTGGCGGGCCATGAAGTTGATGGCCTGGGCGTCGCAACGCTCGGCGGCGATCAACAGGTCGCCTTCGTTTTCCCGGTCCTCGTCATCCACCAGCAGGACCATCTTGCCTTGCCGGTAGTCCTCGAGAAGTTCCTCGATGGTGTTGAAAGCCATGTTGCACGCTCACTGTGGTGGGGTGATTATTATGGTATACCATCATACATAAATATCGCCTTAAGAGGAGAGCAGCAGATGAAGGCTTACTGGATCGCCCATGTGGACGTGACCGACCCCGAGCAATACCAGCAGTACACCCAGCGTGCCCCGGCTGCCTTCAAGGCGTTCGGCGGCCGCTTCCTGGCCCGTGGTGGGCGCAGCGAGGCGATGGAAGGGCGGTCTACCCCCCAGCGTAGCGTGGTGATCGAGTTCGATTCGTACGA
This sequence comes from Pseudomonas sp. LFS074, assembly GCF_047978165.1. Classification (NCBI taxonomy): domain Bacteria; kingdom Pseudomonadati; phylum Pseudomonadota; class Gammaproteobacteria; order Pseudomonadales; family Pseudomonadaceae; genus Pseudomonas; species Pseudomonas sp. LFS074. The sequence goes on from NZ_JBFPFV010000001.1 coordinate 2,258,959, forward strand.
GCAGGCGGTGGCGTGTTACCGGTCCGAGTTGTACCAGCAAGCGTGCAGCCATCGCCAAGGTGTGGCGAAGGCCGAAGTGATCATTGTCGAAGGGTTCGAGCCTTGAGTGATGGTCTCACGGCTCTCCCGGACCGGCAGGGCACCAGGCCCTGCCGCATGGGTGGATAAGGTTATTGAAGGTGTACTTTCAGTTCACCGGCCGCCTGGCGCATCGCCGCCTTCACTGCCGGCACCTGGCTCAGTGGGTTGAGCAGCCCATAGTCATGGATCATGCCGTTGTAGCGCACTGAGGTAACCGTCACACCGGCAGCATTCAGCTTGCGGGCATAAGCCTCACCTTCATCACGCAACACATCGAACTCAGCCGTTTGTACCAGTGCTGGCGGCAAGCCTTTGAGCTGCTCAGTGCTGGCCCGCAGCGGCGATGCGTAGACCTGCGCACGGGCACTGGTATCGGAGGTGTAGCTGTCCCAGAACCACTTCATCATCCCTGTGGTCAGGAAGTGCCCTTCGGCAAATTGCTTGTACGAGGCAGTCTCGAAACTCGCATCGGTCACCGGCCACAGCAGCAGCTGGAAGCGCAGCGCAGGGGTGCCGGCCTCTTTGGCTTTCAGCGCCACGACTGCCGCCATGTTGCCGCCGACGCTGTTGCCGGCCACGGCCAGGCGCTTGCCGTCCACGCCGATCGCCTTGCCATGCTCGGCCACCCAGCGGGTCGCGGCGTAGGCCTGGTTGATGGCCGTCGGGTAGTGCGCTTCCGGCGATGGGGTGTAGTCCACGTAGACCGCCACCGCACCCGAGCCGACTACCAGGTCGCGGATCAGCCGCTGGTGGGTGGGGAAGTCGCCCAGCACCCAGCCGCCACCGTGGAAGAACATGAACACTGGCAGGTCACCCTTCGCGTTGGCCGGGCGCACTACTTGCAGCTTGATCGACTCGCCATTGGCCTGGATGGTGCGCTCCTTTACCTCGATGCCCGAAAGGTCGACCTTGACCGAGGCCTGAGCGCCGGTCAGCACTGCGCGGGCGTCTGTTGGGCTGAGTTGCTCCAGCGGCTTGCCACCCCCTTTTTCCAGGGCTTCGAGGAAGGCCTGAGTGTGTTGTTCGACACCAGGGCTGCCAGCGGCGAAGGCGCTGGAAACGGACAGGGCCAAGAGGGAGGCGGTGAGGGCCTTGTGGACAATGTTCATGAGCGAATCCTTTTCTATGCAAGTGGTGGTAGTGGGCGTCTTGCCTGGCCTGCTGGGCCATCGCTGCGACTTGTGCGTAGATTAGGCAGGTGCACTTGCAGGAAAAAGCCGCTATAAAGCGTTTGACTGTCACTATGAGCGAGACAATGAACCCTTACGAAGACATGCGGATCTTCGCCCAGGTCATGGAGGCTGGCAGTTTCACCGCCGCCGCCGACCGCCTGGGCATGTCGAAGCAATCGGTCAGCCGACGCCTGATGCAGCTCGAGGAGCGCCTTGGCGTTCGCCTGCTCAACCGCTCCACCCGGCGCCTGGATGCCACACCGCTGGGCCAGCACTACTACCAGTCGGCCTTGCGCTTGTTGGGTGAGGTGCAGCAGGTAGAGCACGACATCAGCGGCCAGGCCCAGGCCTTGCGCGGCACCTTGCGCCTGAGTGCGCCGCTGTCGTTCGCCATGTCGCACCTGGGTTGCCTGCTGACCGAGTTTCTTCAACTGCACCCGCAAGTAGATGTAGAGGTGGACCTCAGCGACCGCGCCGTGGACCTGATCGGCGAGGGCTACGACCTGGCGCTGCGCATTGGCGCGCTGGAGGACTCCAGCCTGATTGCGCGGCGTATTGCCAATGTCGAGCGCGTCTACTGCGCGAGTCCGGCATACCTGCAGGCGCGGGCAGTACCAGTAATACCGGAGGATCTGGCCGGGCATGACTGCCTGCCCTATGGGCATTCGCGACAGGTGCAGTGGCAGTTTCGCCAGGGCGGCAAGGCGCAGGCGATTCAGGTGACAGGGCGCATGCGTGCCAACAACGGCGAGTTGCTCAGGGATGCGGCCATCGCCGGCATGGGGGTGACCTACCTGCCGACCTTCATCGTTGGCCAGGCGTTGGCGGATGGGCGGCTGGTGAGTGTGCTTGAAGAATGGACGCCGCCGGCGTTGCAGTTATCAGCGGTGTATCCGCAGCACCGGCAGGTAGCGCGGCCGGTGCAGGGTTTTGTCGACTTCTTGCGTGAGCGGTTGGTGCAACTATAGGTTTACCTCAGCACAGGGCCAGCAGTGGTGCCTTGCGCGCCTGTGGCCCGGCCCAGAGCAGTTGCGCCACGCCGATGGTGCGTTCTTCGAAACCGCCCTGGCAATAGCACAGGTAGAACTCCCACAAGCGCTGAAAGGTATCGTCATACCCCAGCATCGTTAGTTCCGAGCGCGCCAGGCGCAGGTTGTCGCGCCAATGGCGCAGCGTGCGCGCGTAGTCCTGGCCGAAATCCTCCAGGTGTACCAGGTTCAGCGCGGTCTGGCGGCTGGCGGTGTCCAGCAGCACGCTCAGCGAAGGCAAGGCGCCGCCGGGGAAAATATAGCGCTGGATAAAATCCACCGAGCGCCTGGCCTGGGCGTAGCGCTGGTCGCGGATGGTGATGGCTTGCACCAGCATCAGGCCATCATCCTTGAGCAGCGACGCGCACTGGCGAAAGTAGGTCGGCAGGTAGCGGTGGCCGACAGCTTCGATCATTTCGATCGATACCAGCTTGTCGAAGCGCCCGCGCAGGTCGCGATAGTCCTCGAGCAGTACGGTGATGCGCTGCTCCAGGCCCAGGGCCTTGACCCGCTGCAGGGTATGGGCGTACTGCGCCGCCGAGAGCGTGGCGGTGGTGACCCGGCAGCCATGCTGCAGTGCGGCGTGGATGGCCAGGCTGCCCCAGCCGCTGCCGATCTCCAGCAGATGGTCGTCGGGCTTGAGTTCAAGTTTCTGGCAGATGCGTCGCAGCTTGCTGGTCTGGGCCTGCTCCAGGGTTTGCCCGGGGCTGTCGAACTGCGCAGCGGAGTACATCATGGTGGGGTCCAGCAGGCGCTCGAACAGGTCATTGCCCAGGTCGTAATGCGCCAGGATATTGCGCCGCGCGCCGCGCCGGCTGTTGCGGTTGAGGCGGTGCAGCAGGCGCAGGGCCGGGCGCGCCAGGCGTGCCAGGCCGCCCTCCATGGCATCGAGAACATCCAGGTTGGCAACGAACAACCGGGTGACAGCTGCCAGGTCCGAGCTGCGCCAGTAGCCGTGAATATAGCCTTCTCCGGCACCAATCGAACCATTGCCGGCGACCAGGCCCCAGGCGGCGTCATCAATCACTTCCACTTCCGCGTAAAGCGGGCTGGCAACGTCGCCGAACGTCCATTGCTGGCCTTGGCAGATCAGGCGCAGGTTGCCGTGGCGCAGTTGGCGCAACTGCGCGAGCACTGCGCGCCTGGCCAGGCCGCCGAGCAGCGGGGCAATGCTTGCCGATTTGCTAACGCTCAGGGTCGGTTCGGGCATGGTCGGGCTCCTCGCGGGCAGGTTGGCCGAATGCCAGGTCGTGCTGGCTGGCGATATGGTCATGTAGAGGGGTACGTTTCAGCAGCAGGCGCAGGGCCTGCCAGTAAATGCCGGAGAGGGTGCGCAGGCTCATCCACGGAAAGCTCAGGATGTGCCGCTGCAAGGCCGCGCGGTCCAGCGGCTGACGTTGCAGCGCCAGGTCGGCTTCGAACACCTTGTGCCCGGCGCGCCAGTTCTGCATGTGGATGCGCACCCGCTGTGCATCGAGGGCGAACTGCAGGTGGTAGTCCATGTTCAGTGGCATGAACGGCGAGACATGGAAGGCTTTGGCCAGGGTAAATGTCTGGCTCAGGCCATCGTTCACGGGCAGTACATAGTGGAAACGTTCACGCCAGGGGGTGTTGCGCACTTCCAGCAAAATAGCCGCGAGCTGGCCTTGCCGGTCATGGCAGAAATAGACACTCACTGGGTTGAACGACAGCCCCCAGCAGCGCGGTTGGGTCAGCAGGTGCACGGCGCCTTCGGGTGCTTGGCCGATAGCCTGACCGACCATCAGCCGTGCGGCCTCGGCCAGTGGTCTGCCCTGGCGGGTCAGCGCCGGCAGATAGTCGGTTTCACGCCAGCACAGTGGGGCCAGCCGGGAGCTCCCAAGCCAGCGGGACAGGCGCAGGAGCTGGGGTTGTTCGTTGAGATCCAGGTAAAACATGCCAACCCGGTAACGAAACGCATGGTAGCGTGGGCTCAGCCGCCGGTGGCTCAGCCAGCCCTGGCACAGGTTGCTGTTCACAACTGTTCTCCAAAGTGCTGGGCGACGTTCAGCGCGCTTAGCACCCCGTCTTCGTGAAAACCATTGCCCCAGTAGGCGCCGCAGTAATAACTGTGCAAACGCCCCTGCAGTTCGCCCTGCCGAGCCTGTGCCGTCAGAGCGTCAAGGCTGTACTGCGGGTGGGCATACTCGAAGCGGGCAAGTATCTGTGCAGGGTCCACCTGCGCGGTCTGGTTGAGGCTTACGCAGAACGTGGCCGGCGCCTTGATGCCCTGAAGGATGTTCATGTTGTAGGTGAGTGCGGCTGGCGCCTGCGCGTTGCCGCCCAGGCGGTAGTTCCAGCTGGCCCAGGCCCTGCGCCGTTGTGGCAGCAGGCGCGTGTCGGTGTGCAGCACCACGTCGTTGCTGGCGTAGTGGATGGCACCCAGGATGGCGCGCTCATGTTCGCTTGGCGGTGCCAGCAGGGCCAGTGCCTGGTCGCTGTGACAGGCAAATACCACCTTGTCGAATCGCTCATTACCGCTGTCCCAGGTAACCGTCACGCCGAGGTCGTCACGTTTTACCTGATGCACCGGGCAGCTCAGCCGGATGCGTTCGGCAAAGGGCTGGCACAGAGGCCTGAGGTACGCGCGTGAGCCTGCGTCGACAACCTGCCATTGCGGGCGATGGTTGACCGACAGCAAGCCGTGGTTGTTACAGAACCGCACGAAAAACTGCAACGGGAAGCCCAGCATATCGGCCGGCGACATCGACCAGATCGCTGAGCCCATCGGCACGATGTAATGGTCGATGAAGCGCCGCCCATAGCCTTGGGCATGCAGATAACTGCCCAGCGTGGTGGCGCTCTCGATCCGTTGCTGGTTCAGGTCGGCGGTGGCCTCGCGGTTGAAGCGCAGCACATCGCGCAGCATTCCCCAGAATGGCGGGGACAGCAGGTTGCGCCGCTGGGCAAACAGCGTGACCAGGTCGTGGCCGTTGTACTCGAACCCCGTGCGCGGGTCATGCACCGAAAAGCTCATCTCGGTGGGGCGCGAGGCGACACCCAGATGCTTGAGCAGGCGGATGAAGTGCGGGTAGGTCCAGTCGTTGAAGACGATGAAACCGGTATCTATCGAGTAGCCTTGGCCCTGCCACTGCACATCGACGGTATGGGTATGCCCGCCGACCCGGTTCGCGGCCTCGAACACCGTGACCTCGTTACGACGTGACAGCAGGTGGGCACAGGTGAGGCCGGCAATACCGCTACCGATGATGGCGATACGCATGGGTCAGCCCTGTGGTTGGCGCGCCAGGCGGCGGCCCAGCTTAAGGCGCCAGCGCGCCGGCAATGCACCTAGCAGGCGCAGCACCAGGGTGAAGGTGGCGGGGAAGGCTATTTCCAGCGGGCGGTGTGGCAGGCGCGCGATGATATGGGCGGCGGCGCGCTCGGCGCTCCACAGCTGGGGCATAGGGAAGTCGTTGCGGCGGGTCAGTGGCGTGTCGACGAAGCCGGGGCAGACCAAGGTGACATCGATGCCTTCGCCGACCAGGTCGATGCGCAGGGACTCGACCAGGTACCGCAATGCCGCTTTGGAGGCACCATAGGCACCCGCACGCGGCAATGCCAGCCAGCTCACCGAGCTGCCCATGACCACCAGGTGTGGCCGCTGGCCGTGGCGCAGCAAGGGCAGGGCGGCGGCAAGGCATAAGCTGGTGCCGGTCAGGTTGGTGCGTATCACTCGGTCGATCAGGGCAGGGTCGAAGTGCCCAGGCTCCAGGTACTCGCAAGTGCCCGCATTGAGAATCACTTGGTCCAGTGCGCCCCAGGCGTGCTCGATCTGCTCGGCGATTCGCGCCACTTGCCCAGGTTGATCGATATCGCCGACTGCCAGCAGTACCTGGTCCGGAAACCGTTCGGCCAGTGCTGTCAGCTTGTCTGCCCGGCGTGCGCCCAACGCTACCTGGTGGCCTTGTTCCAGCAGGTGCAACGCCAGCGCGGCACCCATGCCACTGCTGGCACCGGTCAGCCAGCAACGGCTCATGCCAGCCTGCCTTTGAGCCAGCGAATCGCGCTGCCCATGATCGGCAGATGTTCGTACAGCAGGGCGCCGGCGTCGAAGTAGTCCTGGTGAAAATACACCCGCTCATGCCAGCGCAGGTGGCTGCAGCCTTGCAGGCTGATCAGTTGCCCGCTGGCCAGTTGCGGGTGGCGATAGTGCAACGTCCAGCGAATGTAGCCATGGCCCGGCTGTAGTTCGTCGGTGCCCTCGAAGCGGTAGTGGCAGTCGGAAACCTTAGCGTATAGCTGGGCGAAATAAGCCCGCAGCGCGGGAAGCCCGGTGAACTGGTGCAAGGGGTCGCGGAAGGCGACGTCTTCGCTGTACAGGTCACCCAACAGGTCGAGGTTGTGCGTATCCAGCGTGGCAAAGCGTTCGGCGAAGGATTGCAGGTAGGTGGACATGCACAATACCTGTACAAAATTAATTTGTTGTACAAGGTATAGTGCAGGTCTCTGGATAAATCTATACAGAAGAAAATTTTTGTACAGTTTTCGCGCGGCGCTCGATCTCCCAGGCGCCAAAAATCATGCGGCGAACACCCCCCGCTAGACCATCCCCCCACCAAACTCACCCATGGCATCCAGCACCGCCTCGCACACATACGCCAGCGAAGCCCGATCAAACAGCAGCTGCAACGCCGGCCGCTCATCACTGCCTACATTCAGCACAATCATATTGATCCGCGCCACCGAGGTCTGCGCCACCGTCCCAACCGGAAACGCCCCGGCACGCAGATCCACCCCGCACAACTTGGCCATCACCGCGCTGCCATGCACCCCCGACAGTTGTAGCCAGGCATGGCTGTCCTGGCGCGGCAGCAGGTAATTGCGCTGGGCATCCTGCACCCACTCGGCCTCTACACCCGCCACCCGTGCGCCATCGTCGGCCAGGCTGCCCAGCAGCAGGTACTCGGCCTGCGACAATCGCGCCACCCAGCTTCCATCATGCTGACGCACGGCCTGGTTCGGCTGCGTGGGCAAACGGTATCCACGTTGCTGAAGGTAGGCGGCGCTGTCTGCGCCGCGAAATCCAACCCGCGCCAACGCAGTCAAGTCAGTCAACGCACAGGTGTGCAGCAGTTCGGCTCGCGGGTTGCGAGGGATAAACGCTTCGGCTTGCAAACGGGTCATGGCTCAGAGCTCCTGGCGCAGGTTGTCGGGGTCGTGGAACGGCAGCGCTACCACCTTGGCATTGACCATCACGCCACCGTCGGTGCGAATCGGGATGAGCATGCCGGGGCTGGCCTGGTGGGCGCCGGCATAGGCCAGGCCGATGATCTGCCCCAGGGTTTGCGAGTACTCGCAGGAGGTGACGTTACCGCTGATGTCCCGGCCGTCCAGCACCAGGTGCCCCTCCAGTGGTCGCGGGCTGCCTTTGGGCAGCGTGAAACCGACCAGCTTGCGCTTGAGCGGCTGTGCTTCGAGGATTTCGATCGAGCGCTTGCCAACGAAGAACGGCTTCTTGCGACCGATGGCCCACTGCATGTCGATTTCCGCCGGGTGCGTCATGCCGTCGGTGTCCTGGCCGATGATCACGTGGCCTTTTTCCAGGCGCAGCAGGCGTTGGGTCTCGACGCCGAAGGGGCGAATGCCCAACCCGGTACCCGCCTGCATCAAGGTATCCCACAGCCGCTCGGCATGGCGCGCTGGTACGTGCACTTCATAGCCCAGCTCACCGACAAAGCCGACTCGCAGGATACGTGCAGCAATGCCTGCCACCTTGCCCTGGCGTACGCCCAGGTAAGGGAAGGCTCCGGCGGCCAGGTCTACGTCATCGCACACCTTGGCCAGCACCTGGCGTGACAGCGGCCCGGCCAGGTTGACGGCGGCCAGGGCAGCGGTGACGTTGGTGATGTCCACGTCCAGGCGCCACTGCGCGTTCCACTTCAGCATCTGTTGGTAGATGCGGTCGACGCCGCTGGTGGTGGCGGTCACGTAGAAGTGCTGCTCGCCCAAGCGTGCGCAGACACCATCGTCGATGACCACGCCGTGCTCGTTGGTCATAAACGCATAGCGGGTGCGGCCAACAGGCAGTTTGGCGAAGCCGAAGGTGTAGAGGCGTTCCAGCAGTTCGGCCGCATCCGGGCCACGCACGTCCAGGCCGCCGAGCGTGGAGACGTCGATCAGGCCGACTTTTTCACGTACATGCCGGGCTTCTTCCTGCATGCAGCGATCGCGTTCCTCCGGCTTGCCATAGTAGGCCGGGCGCTGCCAGATGCCGGCGGGCATCATGTTCGCCCCGGCTTGCAGGTGGCGGCGGTGCATTGGCGTTTGCCGGTACGGGTCGAAGGCGCGGCCGGCAATGTGTGCCAGCTTTTCTGCCTGGAACGGTGGGCGGGCAGTGGTCACGCCGGTCTCGCTGATGCTGCGGCCGGTGGCATGGGCCACCAGGCGCGCGGTGGGCAGTGCCGAGTGGCGGCCCTGGGATGGGCCCATGCCGACCGTGGAGAAGCGTTTGACCAGTTGCACATCGCGGTAGCCGCTGCGGGTGGCGTTGACGATGTCGCGCACCTGCAGGTCTTCGTCGAAATCGACGAAATCCTTGCCCTTGGGGTGCGGGAAGATCGGCCAGGGGAAGTTGACCTTGGCCTCGGCGTTGAACAGCGGCTGCACCGGCGCTTGCAGGCCCAGCGCGGCCACGGCTTCGGCCGCCCCACGGGTGGCGTCGGCCAGCACGTTGCCTAGCGCATGGCGGCCGTTCACCGAGCCTGCGATATCCAGTCCGGCTGGCAGGTGGCTGATGGCGAACTCGTCGCGGTTGACGTCATAGGCCAGCTTGCCACCGGCCTGGCACAGCAACTGGTACACCGGCATGTAGCCCGCCGACATGCACAGCAGGTCACAGGCCAGGCGCAGGCCATGCGGGCCAACCTTGCCCTGGCCGGTGATTGGGCGCATGTCCACGCCATTGACATGGCGCATGCCCGCTTCGTGCAGCGCTTCGTACACCGTGCTGCCCAGGTGCACAGGGATATCGCGGCGCTTGAGCTCGGCGGCCAGCGTGGCATCGGCCGGTGCGGCGCGCATGTCGATCACAGCAGCCACAGCCACGCCTTGTTCCTGCAGGTCGAGCGCGGCAAGGTAGCCGTCATCGTGGCCGGTCAGGATCACTGCGCGCTGGCCCGGTTTGACCGCGTACAGTTTCATCAGCCGCTGTGCGGCGCTGGTCAGCATCACACCGGGCAGGTCGTTGTTGCGGAACACCACCGGCTGGTCGAACGAACCGGCCGCCACCAGGCAACGGCCGGCACGCACCTTGTACAGGCGTTTGTGCTGGATCACTGGCAGGTAGTGGTCGGTGAACCAGCCGTTGCAGGTGGCGTCCAGCAGCACCTGGATATTCGGGTGACCCTCTACGGCTGCCAGCAACTCCTGACGCAGGCTGGCGGCACGCGTGCCGGCGATGTCAAAGCGGGCGTAGGTGAGCGAGCCGCCAAGCACGGGCTGTTGCTCGATCAGCAACACCTTGGCCCCGGCATTGGCTGCGTCCAGCGCCGCGCGCAGGCCGGCAGGGCCTGCGCCGATGACGGCGACATCGACAAACAGGTAGGCCTTGTCGTAGTACTGTGGCTTGAAGCCTTGGTCGAGCACGCCCAGGCCGGCCTTTTTGCGAATCAGCGGCTCCCACACCTTCCACATGCCTTTGGGCTTGTAGAACGAGCGGTAATAGAAACCCACCGGCATGAAGCGCGAGCACTTGCCCAGGTAGGCGTCGCGGTCGTGCTCCAGGCTGCCGTTGAAGTTCTGCCCTTCGACCACCTGCCCGTCGCGGGCGGCTTCCAGGTCGGCCAGCACGTTGGGTTCCTCAGGCAGTTGCACCAGGGTGTTGGCATCTTGCCCGGCCATGCTCAGCGGGCCGCGTGGGCGGTGGTATTTGAATGAACGCGACAGCAACCAGCGGCCGCTGCCAAGCAGGGCGCTGGCAATGCTGTCACCGGCAAAGCCCGAACAGGCCTGGCCGTCGAACTGGAAACGCAAGGGGCGTTCGCGGTCGATCAGCAGGCCCATGGGCGCGGGGAGGCGAGTGTGGCTGTTCATCCGGCGATCTCCGGGGTGGCGGCGGGGGTGAAGTCGACGCGGCGGTCGAACAGTGCTTTCGGGTCGAAGGTGCGCAGCACCTGGTCGCTTACCGTGTGGCGCTCGGCCAGAAACCAGTAGCTGGAAGCGTTGTGCAGCCACCACTCGAGCACCACCCCGGCCAGGTTGTCGCTATTGAACACATAGTCGGCCCACTCGGTATCGCTGCAGTTGGCCGGGTCGGGCATGTGCTTGCACTCGCCGCCGTAGGTGAATTCGCTGATGTTGCGCGGGCCGTTCAAGGGGCAGGTCAGGATTTTCATCGTCATGTGCTCCTAGTGGCTGGCCGCAGTGGCGCCCATTTCGTTGACTTGCTGGAAGCGGCTGAAGCGCTCGAGGGCGAAGGGGGCAATCAGCTCGGACACCTTGCCGCCGCTGGCGACCAGCTCGGCCATGGTCTTGCCGCAGATCGGCGTGGCCTTGAACCCCCAGGTGCCCCAGCCAGCATCCAGGTAGTAGTTCTGCACCGGTGACAGGCCCATGATCGGGCTGTAGTCCGGGGTCATATCGGTCATCCCGGCCCACTGGCGCATCAGCTTGGCGTTGGCCATGAACGGGAACATTTCGATGGCGTGGGCCAGCAGGCTTTCCTTGAGGTCGAGGGTGGAGCGGGTGTTGTACAGCGGGTAAGGGTCGGCGCCGCCGCCAAAGACGATTTCGCCTCGGCTGGTCTGCTGCACGTAGCAGTGCAGCGCCGACGAACTTACCAGCGGGTCGAGAAACGGCTTGAAGGGCTGGGTGACCATGGCTTGCAGCGGGTAGGTGTGGATCGGCGCGCGGATGCCGGCCTTTGCCATCAACAGCGAACTGGCACCCGCCACGGCCTGGACCACGCAGCCGCATTGCACCGTACCGCGGTTGGTCTTCACCGCCTCGATGCGGCCATTGCGGATCAGCAAGTCCTGCACTTCGGTCAGTTGGTGGATTTGCACGCCGCGCCTGGCTGCCTGTTTGGCGTAGCCCCAGGCCACCGCGTCGTGGCGCGCGGTGGCGCCGTCGATGTGCCACAGGCCCGCCAGCACCGGCAGGTGGCCGGGGTCCAGGTTCAGGCTGGGCACCAGCTCGCGGATCTGTTGGCGATCGATCATTTCGCTACGCCCGCCGAAGTGCTTGTTCACTTCGGCGCGCTGGCGGAAGGCGCGCACGGTGGCGTCGGTGTGCGCCAGGGTAAGCTGGCCGCGCTCGGAATACATGATGTTGAAGTCGAACTCGTTCGACAGGTTCCGGAACATGCGCACCGATTCTGCGTAGAAGCGCACACCTTCGCTGGTGAGGTAGTTGGAGCGGATCACGGCGGTGTTGCGCGCGGTGTTGCCGCCCCCCAGGTAGGCTTTTTCCAGCACGGCGACGTTGGTCACACCGTGGTACTTGGCCAGGTAGTAGGCGATGGCCAGGCCGTGGCCGCCGCCGCCGATGATCACCACGTCATAGCGTGGCTTGAGTTCGCACGGTGGCGGCAGGTCGACCTCCACCGGGTAGTCGGCGCTCAGGCCGTATTTCAGCAGGGCGAAAGGCATGCGGTGCGCTCCTGGTGGACGGCCTGTTGTTGCAGGTCGAGGGCGAGCAGGGTGTTTTTCATCAAGTAGGCGATGGTCATCGGGCCGACGCCGCCGGGGACCGGGGTAATGCCGGCGACCTGGGGCAGGGCAGCGGCGAAATCGACATCACCGACCAGGTGGTTTTGGCCGTCTTCATCGATGCGGTTGATGCCGACGTCGATCACCACCGCACCGGGTTTGAGGCAATCGGCACCGATCAGCCGTGGCTTGCCCACTGCGGCAACCAGGATGTCGGCCTGGCGGCACAACGCGGGCAGGTCGCGGCTGCGTGAATGCACCACAGTCACCGTGCAGTCGGCCTGCAACAGCAGGGCAGCCATGGGCTTGCCGACGATGTTCGAGCGGCCGACCACTACCGCATGTTTGCCACGCAGCTCGCCACAGGCGTCGCGCAGCAGGCGCATGCAGCCGCTGGGGGTGCACGGGGTCAGCACATCGCGGCCCTGGGCCAGGCCACCGACGTTCTCGCTGTGGAAGCCGTCCACGTCCTTGAGCGGGTTGATGGCCTGCAATACGCAATGCTCGTCGATGTGCGCGGGCAACGGCAGTTGCACGAGGATGCCGTTCACCTCGGGGTCGCGGTTCAGGCGGTCGATCAAGGTCAGCAGGTGGGCCTGGGTGGTGTCGGCGGGCAGGCGATGTTCCTGCGAGCGGATGCCCACCTCTTCGGCGCGCAGCACTTTATTGCGCACGTACACCTGGCTGGCGGCATCGGCACCCACCAGCACCACGACCAGGCCCGGTTGCACGCCGCCCTGGCGCAGTTCCTGCACCTGCTCGCGTACCTCGGCCAGCACACGCGCGGCGGTGGCCTTGCCGTCGATCAGCTTGAGGCTGGTAAGTGCGTTCATTTGAAGATCACCGTGCGGTCGTGGTTAAGGAATACCCGGTGTTCAAGGTGGTATTTCACCGCGCGGGACAGGGCGATGGTCTCGGTGTCGCGGCCGATGGCCACCAGAGCGTCCGGGGCATAGGCGTGGTCCACGCGTTGCACTTCCTGCTCGATGATCGGCCCTTCGTCCAGGTCGCGGGTCACGTAGTGGGCGGTGGCACCGATCAGTTTTACCCCGCGCTGATAGGCCTGGTGGTAGGGCTTGGCGCCTTTGAAACCGGGCAGGAACGAGTGATGGATGTTGATCGCCCGGCCCGACAGCTGGCGGCACAGGTCATCGGAGAGGATTTGCATGTAGCGCGCCAGCACCACCAGTTCGGTGCCGGTGTCCTCGACGATACGCAGCAGTGCGGCTTCCTGTTCGGCCTTGGTGTCCTTGGTGACCGGCAGGTAAACGAAGCGAATGCCCTGGCGCTCGGCCATGGGGCGCAGGTCCAGGTGATTGGAGACCACGGCGGTGATCTGCATGTCCAGTTCGCCCTTGGCATGCCGGTACAACAGGTCGGACAGGCAGTGGTCGAACTTGCTCACCATCAGCAGCACACGCATCGGCCGGGCGCTGCTGTGCAGGCTCCATTGCATGTCGAAGCGCTGGGCCACGTCGGTAAAGCCAGCCTCCAGCTGTGGTGTGTCGCCGCTGACACCGGTGTTGAAGCGGAACACCGCGCGCATGAAGAAGCGCCCATTGTCCTCGTCGTCGAACTGCGCCATCTCGCTGATGTAGCAACCGTGCTCGGCCAGGTAAGTGGTCACCGCAGCGACGATGCCGGACACGGCCGGGCAACTGACGCGCAGGATGAAGTGATCGGGAGCGGGATGCATGTCGGATAGGCCTCGTGATGGAGTGGGGCAGGTCGGGCACAAGGGCAAAAGAAGATTCGCGACGGTGCGAAAAATGTTTCTTGTTAGGAATATAAATTTCCTTTTGGAGATTTATAGGTGATATGAGGGGTGATGGTCTAGAGGTTTGTGAAATTATTTATCCTGACAGGAAAGTTTTTTTAGAGGCCTTTGCCGGGCTATGCTTGCTCCATGACCACACCACCGCCTCTACGCCAACCTTGCCCCCCTGGCGCCTGCGACTGCGGCCGGGAACACTTGGTCGAACACCCGCAGGCCGCCCAACGCATCCTCCTGCTGACCCGCCAGGAAGAAAAGCGCCTGCTCGAACGCCTGGAAAACCTCAAGGACCTCGAAGACCTGCAGCGCCTGCAGCAGCGTCTGTACGACAACCTCGGCATCCGCGTACACATCGCCCCCGGCTTCAACGAAGTGCGCACCATGCGCGGCATCGTCATCGAACTGGATGATCAGCCGGGGCTATGCCGCAAAACCAGGCAGTCGATCCCGGCGGCCATTCGGCGTGGGCTGGAGCGCAACCCGCAGGTCGCCTACCGCCTGCTCGATACCTACGACCTGCTGCGTGACGGTTGAGAGAGGAGTGAGTCATGCACATGGCGGCGCAAACAAACCATAGCGCCTTAATTTTTCCGAAGCCTCCCACGTCTACTTGAAAGCCCCCCTGCGCGAAGCCCGCAGCGGTACTCATCATTCAAGGAGACAGGCAATGACTTCCGTTTTCGACCGCGACGATATCCAGTTCCAGGTAGTGGTCAACCACGAAGAGCAATACTCGATCTGGCCCGACTACAAGGCCATCCCCAACGGCTGGCGTGCGGTGGGCAAGAGCGGCTTGAAGAAGGACTGCCTGGCCTACATCGATGAGGTCTGGACCGATATGCGCCCGCTGAGCTTGCGCCAGAAAATGGCCGAAGCCGCCGCCCAGTGACCACGCTGAACCTGCTGTGCCTGCCGTACTCCGGCGCCAGCGCCATGGTCTACAGCCGCTGGCGGCGCAAGCTGCCAGCGTGGTTGCAAGTGCGCCCGGTAGAGCTGCCTGGGCGAGGCGCGCGCATGGCCGAGGCGCTGCACACCGACATGCAAGCCCTGGCCCGGCAACTGGCCCGCGAACAGCGCCTGGCGGCCAGCGCCCCCTATGCGCTGCTTGGGCACAGCCTGGGCGCGCTGCTGGCCTTCGAGCTGGCCCATGAACTGCAAGCGTTGGGCTGCCCGCCACCCTTGGCGCTGTTCGCTTGCGGCACGGCGGCACCCACGCGGCGTGAGGACTACGACGGCAAGAACTGGCGCGAGCCCAAGAGTGACGCCGAGCTTATCAGCGAGTTGCGCGAGCTTCAGGGTACGCCCGAGGAAGTGCTGGCGAACGCCGAGTTGATGAGCCTGACCTTGCCGACCTTGCGTGCCGACTTTCTGTTGTGCGGCACCTACGCCTACCGCCAGCGGCCGGCGTTGCAGTGCCCACTGCATGTGCTGGGTGGCGTGGATGACCGGGCCAGCGACGAGCAACTGCAGGCCTGGCGCAAGGAAACCCACGGCAAGTTCTCGCTGCAGATGTTCCCAGGTGGGCACTTCTTCATCCATGAGCATGAAGACCGCGTGCTCGACGCGCTGACCGCGTCGTTGCAGCCGCTTCGGCTGTCCGCCTGATTGACGTCACCGCTTGCCTGGGGGAGGCTAGGGCTTTTCCCAGGCAAGGGGCAGACAATGCTGATCGATCCACTCAAGGCCACGCTGCTGGTCGTCGACATCCAGGAAAAACTCATCGGCGCCATGAGCGACCCCGAAGGCACTCGGGCGCGGGCCCGCTGGTTGCTGGCCGCGACTGCCGAGCTGGAACTGCCGACGGTGATTTCCGAGCAGTACCCCAAGGGCCTGGGCCATACCCTGGCGCAATTGCTGGCCGCAGCACCGGCCGCCGAGGTGGTGGAGAAAAGCCACTTTTCCTGCGTGGCCGCGCAGTGTCTGCCAGCCAGCCTGATGGCGCGTGAGCAGGTGATCGTCTGTGGCATGGAAACTCACGTCTGCGTGCTGCAGACCGTGCTCGGCCTGCTGGGGTTGGGCAAGCAGGTGTTCGTGGTCGAAGATGCCTGCGACAGCCGAACCTCGGCCAGCAAGGCGGCAGGCCTGGCTCGCATGCGTGCCGCCGGGGCGCAAGTGGTGACCCGTGAGATGGTGCTGTTCGAACTGCTGGGCAGCGCCAGCCATCCGCTGTTCCGCCACATCAGCAAAACCTACCTGGTCGGTGAACAGCCCTGAACGGTCGGGCACTGGCTGTGGGGGTGATGGCCCTGGCGCTGCTGCAAGGCTGCGCCGGGCGTCGTGAAGAAGCGCCAGAAGCGGACCCGGCCAAGGTCCGCGCACAGCTGCTGCGATTGCTGCCTGCCCAGGCCAAGGATCGCGAGGGTTGGGCCCAGGATATTCAAGTGGCCTTTGCAGCGCAGCGCATAGCCCCCAGCAAAAGCAACCTGTGCGCAGTGCTGGCGGTAACCGAGCAGGAATCGACCTTCACGGCCGATCCGCAGGTGCCCAACCTGGGGCGTATCGCCCGCGAGGAAATCGACCGCCGCGCTGCACGCCTGCACATTCCCAAACTGTTGGTCGACGGTGCGCTGAAGGCGCCTTCGGGTAACGGCCAGAGCTACCAGCAGCGTTTGCAGGCAGTGCGCAGCGAGAAGCAGTTGAGCGAACTGTACGACGAGGTCATTGCCCGCGTGCCGTTGGGCAAAACCCTGTTGGACGGGCTGAACCCGGTGCACACCGGCGGGCCGATGCAGGTCAGCATCGACTTTGCCGAAAAGCATGCAACGGATTACCCCTACAGCCATGGCGGTACGATTCGCCAGGAAGTGTTCACCCGGCGCGGCGGCATGTACTTCGGTATTGCCCACCTGTTGGGCTACCCGGCCAACTACGAGCGCCAGCTTTATCGCTTTGCCGATTTCAACGCGGGCTGGTACGCCAGCCGCAATGCGGCGTTCCAGGCGGCGTTGAGCAGAGTAACGGGTGCGCCGCTGGCCCTGGACGGTGACTTGATCGCGCCGGGCTCGATCATGCCAGGCACTACTGAGCTCGTGGCGCGCAAGCTTGGGGTGAAGCTGGGGTTGCGTAACCCGCAGATTCGCAGCCAGCTGGAGGAGGGCGACAGCTTGGCGTTCGAGGACAGCAAGCTCTACAGTGGGGTGTTTGCCCTGGCGGATGCCAAGACTGGCAAGCCGGTGCCACGGGCGGTGTTGCCGGGGATTGAACTGAAGAGCCCCAAGATCACTCGCAAGCTGACTACCGCGTGGTTCGCAGGGCGGGTGGATGAGCGTTACCAGCGGTGCATGAAGCGGTAGCAGTGCGTTGCCTGTAACGGCCTCTTCGCGGCTGAAGCCGCCCCCACAGGAATGTGGCCGGACCCTAAGGTTGCGCGGTCCCTGTAGGAGCGGCTTTAGCCGCGAAGAGGCCAGCACAGGCGACATCAGCTTTCGCCCAATGCCCCAACCACCTGCTCCACGCTAGCCTTCAGCCCTGCAAACGCATCCTCAGGGTCACTCTCAACCACCACCAGCTTAGCCCCGGCCGCCTCGATCACCTCTGCCACCGCGGGGTCTGGCTGCCGGTGGTCCAGCACCAGTGCCACATCCTGCGCTTTCAGGTTTTCACCTAGCGCTTTGAGCGCGGCAGCATCCCACTCGGCTGGCAGCGGCTGCTCCACCACGTCCAGATTCAACCCGCTGGCCAGGTAGCCCAATCGCTCGGACAGGCTCACCACCGTCAGGTTGTCGACCTTGGCCAGACGCGTCTGGCTGCTGGCCGATAGCTCCAGCAACTGGCGCTTGAGCCCCGCCAGGTTGCCCTGGATCTTCGTCTTTTCGTCCGGTGCCAGCCGCTCCAGGTCATTGGCTACTACATCGGCCATGCGCCCGAGGTTGGTCGGGTTGAGCCAGGGGTAGGCGCCATAGGCATCGTCACCCGTGACCGCAATACCTGGCAGCGCGCCGTCCACCGGCCGCGCAGCATCGATCTCGACAATACGGATGTTGCTGCGCCGGGCCATCGGGTACAGCGGGTCGTCACGCCAGATCGAGCGCACGCCGATCACCGCATCCGCTTGCTGTGCGGCTTTGTGCAGGCTGGCGCCACCACGCCCGCTGAAGTATGACGGCTGGCGACTGGCCGGCAGGTTGGCCGGTGCTGCCTGCTTGAGCTGTACCGAGGTGCCGCCGAGCAGGGCACTGGCCAGGCTGTGAGTGACGGGCAGGGTCGTCAGCACTTGCGTGGCGAAAGACAGCGATGGCAGGCCGGCCAGGGCTAGTGCCAGGGTCAGGCGTTTGAAGTTCATGCCGGGTTTCCTTGCAGGCGGGGAACGAGGGCGCGGGCCAGGGCGGCCAGGGCGAAACAGAGACCGGCGACCAGAATGATCGCGGCACCTGACGGCACCGGCAGGTCGAACACGATCGGCAACAGGATGCCGAACAGGGTGCTGATGGTGGCAATCAGCACCGACAGGAAGAAAAAGCCCTTGAGCGACTGGCTGACCAGGCGAGCGGCGGCGGCAGGAATCACCAACAGCGCACCGACCAGGATGGCACCGATCACTTTCACTGCGGCCACGGTTACCAAGGTCACCAGCACCACGAACAGATAGTCCAGGGTTTTCACCGCCACCCCACGCACAGCCGCCAGTTGTGGGTTGAAGCTGGCCAGCATGATGCGGTTGTACAGCGGCAAGGCCAAGGCCAGTACCAGCACTGCGACGATGCCCAGTACCACCAGGTCCTGGCCACTGACGGTCAGTACCGAGCCGAACAGCACGTTTTCGAGGATATGCACGTTGATCTTGCCTGCCAGCATCAACAGCAAGCTGGCGCCCAGCGCCAGCGACACCGACAGGAACACGCCAATCAACGTGTCTGGCGACAGCCCGGTGCGGTTGCGCAGGAAGTTGAGCAGGATGCCGAACAGCAGGCAGTAGCCGAACAGACTGCCGTAAGGGCCGGTGTAGGGCTCGCCCAGCAGGATACCGATGGCCACGCCGGTCAGCGCGGCATGGCCGACCGCTTCGGAGAAGAAGGCAAAGCGCTTGACCACCACCAGGGTGCCCAGGCCGCCCAGCACCGGGCCTATCATCAGGCCGGCCAGCAGGGCGTTGACCACGAAACCGTAGGCCAGCGCCTCGGGCAGGTAGCCGGCAGTGGCCCAGTCCTGGACCGTTTGGCGAAAGAATTCAAAACTCATCAGGCAAGGCTCTCGCTACGCGGGTGAACGGAGAACAGGCCGAGCAGGCGCTCTGGGGTCAGGGCCTGGGCGGGTGGGGCGTCGAACAGTACCTGGCGGCTCAGGCCAGTCACTCGGTCGGCCAGGCGCAGCACAGCTTCCAGGTCATGCTCGATCCACAACACGGTTGTGCCAGCCTGGCGCCAGCCATGCAGCAACTGTTCGAACACCTGGATACCCGCTTCATCGAGCGCCGACATGGGTTCGTCCAGCACCAGCAACTGCGGCTCGGGGATCAGGCCCTGGGCCAGCAGCACGCGCTGGCGCTCACCACCCGACAACGCCCCCATGCGCCGCTTGCGTTTGTCGAGCATGCCGACCCGCGCCAGGGCCGCGTCGATAGCCGGTTGCACACGCCGCGACAGGCCGAGGAAGGCCGGGCGGCGCTGGCACATGGCGGCCATGAAGTCGTCCACGGTCATCGGCAGGCCACGGTCGAACTCCAGTGCCTGCGGCACATAACCAATCACCTCACGCTCGTTCGGCCAATGCAGGGTCAGTTGTCCCTGATGCGGCATCTGCCCCAGCAGGGTCTTGATCAGCGAGCTCTTGCCGCCGCCATTGGGGCCGACGATGGCGTGCACGCTGCCTGCGGCAACGCTGAAGCTGACCTGTTCGAGGATACGGGTGCGGCCCAGGGTCAGGTCGATACCGGCGAACTCGATACGTGGCCCGCAGGCTGCCAGCAGGTTGGCGGCTGCGGTCATGCGCGGTTCTCCTGAATGGCACGGACCACGGTGTCGAGGTTGCGCTTCATCTCCACCTCGTATTTGTCCTTGGTGTATTCGCCATAGGAGATATGGGTCAACGGATACAGGCGCACGCCGGACTCACGCTGAATGGTTTCGACATAGGCCGACGGGAAGTCCATTTCCGAGAAGATCACCCGCACGTCCAGTGCCTTGAGCTGGTCGATGGTCTTTTTCAGCTGCGCCGGGCTGGGCTCGATGCCATGGGCCGGTTCGACCACTGCGGTCACTTCCAGGCCGAAATCACGCACGAGGTAGTCGTAGGCAGCATGGATGGTCGCCACGCGGAACGTGGCGCTAGGGGCTTCGGTGACCTTGGCCAGGGCCTCGGCCCGCAGGGCGCGCAGGCGCTTGGCATAGGCGCGGGCGTTTTGCGTGTACAGCTTGGCGTTGTCCGGGTCGAGCTTGCCCAGTTCGCGGGCAATGTTGTTGACCTGGGCGATGGTGGTGCTGATGGACAGGAACGTGTGCGGGTTGACCACCTTGCCAGCGCCGCGCGCGGCAATGCCGGTGGCCGCCAGCAACGGTACGTTCTGGTTGGCTTCGATGGTCGTGATGCCGGGCTTTTCACTGGCGGCGATCATGCGGTCGGCGAAGTCGTCGTGGCCGACGCCATTGAGCACCACCACGTCCAGCGTACCGATGCGTTTGATGTCCTCGGCCCGTGGCTCGTAGGCGTGGGGGTTGAAGCCTGCTGGAATCAACGGCACCACTTCGGCTTTGTCGCCGACGATGTTGCTCACGTAGCTGTAGTAGGGGTGCAGGGTGATGCCGATGCGCAGCGGCTTGCCGTTATCGGCCAGGGCCAGTGACGGCAGGGCAAAGGCCAGGAGCAGGGCGAGGGCGGAGCGGAGCATGGGGGAGTCCTTGGGTTCAGTGACGGTGTTCGCGGGTAACCCCGGCGTCGTAATGGCTGACGACCTGCTGCCAACCGGCGGCGATCAGGGTGGCCTGGCCGAGGTCGTCCGGGATCACGGCGGCGCTGTCGCGGCGCAGCCAGACATCGGCCTGGCCGGTGCTGTCGGCGGGCAGGATCAGCAGCAGGCTGCCGGCGACCTCGGGGGCCTGGCTGCGGCCCAGGTAGGCGCCGGGCTCCAGCCACGACCATTGGTGGCCGCCGCGGCTCTGGCTGCCGGCATCGACCACGAACGGTGGCAGGCCTTCCTCGGCCAGGGCCTGCACACTGGGTACGACGCCATTTTCTTCACGCAGCAGCTGGATTTCGTCGAAAGCCACGCGCAAGTCGGTGTACAGGCCTTGCTCGGCGGCGGTGAGGTCGCGGCGGGCGTCGATCTGGTGGCTGGCGATGGTCTGTTCGTCCTCGCGCTCACCGCGTAGCAGCACCACGCTGGCGGCGAGCACCACGATCAACAGGCTGGCCAGCAGCACGTACAGGGTTTCGTGCCCGGCGCCGGCCGGGCGAATCACTTGGGCGCGGCTCATGGCTGGGCGATGTCGGCGTAGTCGACTTCCACCACGTGCCCGGGGCCTGCGTCGAATAGCACATAGAACTCACCGTCCGGGCGCTTGAAGGTCAGCGTCGAATCGTCACCAAGCTTGCCGCCGACCAGCACCTGTTCGTCATAGCCGATCACATCCAGGGTCACCCCAGGGGCACCGCTGCCGTCCGAGAAGCCGCCGGTGCACTTGACCTGGCCGCTGGCCAGCGCTTCGCATTCGCACATCGGGTTGTGCGCCAGGGCGGGGCCGGCGGCCAGTACCATGAAGGGCAGGGCGAGGGTGCGCATCAGGTTTTTCATTTCTTGCCTCCTTGTTTCTCGAGCCAGGCCACGGTGGCTGGCGATGCCTTGGCCAGGGGGACTGACGCCTGGTGCATGCTGCCGTCCCAGCCTTCCAGGGTGATCCAGATCTGCGCGTCGGGTTTGGTGCGTGGTGGAATCGGCAGTGAGGTGCCCATGTTGTACGGTGCACCGAAGAAGATGGTGCCGGC
The DNA here is from genome assembly GCF_047978165.1 of Pseudomonas sp. LFS074. Classification (NCBI taxonomy): domain Bacteria; kingdom Pseudomonadati; phylum Pseudomonadota; class Gammaproteobacteria; order Pseudomonadales; family Pseudomonadaceae; genus Pseudomonas; species Pseudomonas sp. LFS074. The sequence goes on from NZ_JBFPFV010000001.1 coordinate 2,280,599, forward strand.
GGCGCGCAGGCTGCGAGGCTTGCCGATGCGCAGGTAGGCCGCCTTGACGTCCTTGATGCAGGCCTTGCACAGCGATGCGTTGAACGACTTGAAGAAGCCGGCCGGGCCATCGGCGCGAGGCGCTTCGTCACGCAGTTCGGCCAGGTCGAGGCTGTAGGGGCCGACCTGGATGTCGCTGATCACATTGGCGCCCAGGCCGGCGTCACCGCGAAACAGCTTGGCGTCGGCGAAGTACTTGGGCATGAAGCCCAGCGGAATCAGGATCAGCAGGATATTCAGGTGAAAACGCCACTTCAGCCAAAGCTGCTTCAGCGGGCTGGTGGGCAGGGCTTGGGCCTGGCTCATTAATGGATCTCCACGGTGGTTTCACTGCGCGCCGCACGGGGTGCTCGCTCGCTGCGCTTGAGGGCGGCGGCGGTGGCCTGGGCGGTGCGTTTGGTCCAGATCAGCAGGCCGCTGAGCACCATCAAGGTGAGGACCAGGCCGAAGAAGAACCAGATCAGCTTGATTGGCAGGCCACCGAAATCGCCGGTGTGCAGCGGGCGCATGGATTCGGTGACGAACTCCAGGGCCGAGCGGTCGCTGATTTCGAACTGGCTGTCGACAATGCTTGTATACGGGTTCACCGACGCACTCTGGAACATCAACGGGTACCAGCCTGGCCCAGACAGGGTGACGTGGCTGTAGGCGGTGGCGGGCAGCGAGACGGAGTTGATCTCCAGCCCCGGGATCGCCAGGCCGGCAATGCGCGCAGCTTCATCCAGGTTGATGCGCGGGGCAGGGCTGCCATCTGGCGTTTGCGGCACGTCCTCACGGGCGATCACCGGCACGATGGGCCGGCTGGAAATGGTGATGTGGTTGTCGAACAGTATCGCCTGGATCAGGAACCAGGTGCCGGTGATGGAAATCACCGCAATGAACCAGATCGACCACACCCCGGCCAGGCGGTGCAAGTCACCCCAAAAAATCCGCGAGCCATGGCCGGTGCGCACGGGTTTGAAAAAGCCCTTCCAGAACTTTTTGTACACAACCAGGCCGGTGACCAGCGAGGCCAGCATCGGCAGGCCGAGCAGCGACACCAGGTACCAGCCCCAGCTGAAACCATTGGTGAACGGCACCAGCCACCAGCCGTGCAGGGCCCGGGTGAAGGCTTCGAAGTTGAAGTCAGGGGTCTTGCCCTGGATGGCGCCGGTGTAGGGGTTTACGTACAGCGTCGGGCTGGTGCCGTCTGGCAGGGTGACATTGGCCTTTACCGCGAAGTGCGAGCCATCGGGTTGGCTGAGCCGGTCCACGACCATATCCGGCTCGGCCTTGTGCAAGGCTTCCAGCACCTGCTGGAAGCTCATGCGTTGCACGTCCGCGTCTGGCTTGTTGGCGCGCACGGCCGAGTCGGCCAGCCAGACGATTTCCTGGCTGACCACGGCAAGCATGCCGGTGAAGCAGACGATCAGGACAAAGAACCAGATCGGCAAGGCAAGCCAGCTGTGGACCAGGAACCACAGCCTGGATTTGGATTTTTTCGGTGATTTGGCCATCAGACGGTCTTCTGCAATGGGTGGTCGAGCGTGTGCCCAACCAAAGAGGGCTGTACTGATAAGGACGAATGAGAATTGAAAACCTGCCTTTTAAAATGAAAGCAAATGTTTCAAAAGACGAAGGCCGGACGGCGCACGCGGCGTCAGTCCGGCCTTGAAGGCTTGTTGCAGAGGGCTCAGGCGCGGGTCAGGGCTACCGCCGCTTGCGGCTTGCCGTGCAGCTGCGCCAGGTCCTGGTACAGCGCCCGGCCAATTTCCGCAGCGCGGGCCGGCAGCACTGAAAGCAGCGTGTCACTCAGGCCGTGGCTGTTTTCGCAGAAGCCCTGCAAGTAAACAGAGGCCTGCAGGTCGGGGCTGGCCAGTACACGGTAGTTGCGGTCGACGCTGAAGTCCTCCAGATAACCGGCCAGTGGCGCCAGCAGGTCACGGTGCGAGCGGCGCTCGTAACCGGTGGCGAGGATCACGGCATCGTAGCGGTGGGTTTGCTGCTGGCCGGTGGCAAGGTCGCGCAAGGTCAGTTCCAGGCCTTCGCGGGTGGCCACCACCGCTTCCACCTGGCGCCGGCATAGCACGTTGTGGCGGTGCTGGTGGGCGACCTTCTGACGGTAAAGGATGCCGTAGATGCGCTCGATCAGGTTGAGGTCGACCACCGAGTAGTTGGTGTTGTGGTACTCGCCCAGCAATTTGCTGCGCTGGTCGGCCGGTTCGTTGTAGACCAGGTCGGTGTAGTCCGGTGAGAAGATCTCGTTGACGAACGGGCTGTCGTCGGCGGGTTTGAGGGCCGACCCGCGCAGGATCATGTCGACCTTGACCGACGGGTAGCTGTCATTGAGATCGATGAACGCCTCAGCGGCGCTCTGGCCTGAGCCGATCACGGCGATGCGCATGGGTTTACCGTCGGTGCACGGCAGCTTGTTCAGGCTGCTCAGGTACTGGGAGTGGTGGAACACCCGTGGGTCGTCCTTGAAGGCGCCGAACTTTTCCGGGATTTTCGGCGTGCCGCCGCTGCCGACCACCACCGAGCGGGTGCGGCGGCTGTATTCGCGGCCTTGCGCGTCACGTGAAACCAGGCGCAGGTGCTCGACCCGGCCGGCATTCAATTCCGGTTCGATGCGCAACACTTCCTGGCCATACACCGCCTGGGTAGCGAAATGCTCGGCGGCCCAGCGCAGGTAGTTGTTGTACTCCAGGCGGCAGGGGTAGAAGGTGCCGAGGTTGATGAAGTCGGCCAGGCGCTGCTTCTGATGCAGGTAGTTGACGAAGCTGTAGGGGCTGGTGGGGTTGCGCAGTGACACCAGGTCTTTCAGGAACGAGATCTGCAGCTCGCTCTGGGTGGCCAGGGTTTCGCCGTGCCAGCGGTAGTCTTGTTGCTTGTCGATGAACAGTGCGTCGAGGGCATGGCCCTGAGACTCGGCGAGTTCTTCCAGGGCGATGGCCAAGGCCAGGTTGGAAGGGCCGAAGCCCACGCCGATCAGATCTTTGATGGTTTCCTGCTGTGAGGGCTGGCTCATGGCTGCGATTCCCTGAATGGTCGAATATGGACGCCCGCCGGGGCTCCGGCTCCTGCGCAAGTACATGAGTTGGAACGAGCCAGGCGGGGGGGAATTTAAGCGGGCTCAAGAACTGCATGAGGCGGCCGATAGGGTGGTTACGGCAAGGACCGATCTTTTTGGCAAGGAATCGACATGAGCGGAATAACGGCAAGCAACCTGATGATCAACGGCGTTTCAGCGCAGACGCTGAGCGCCAACGCAGCGACTGAACGCGAACAGGCAAAACAGGCCGGTGAGGCACTGGGGCCACTGAGCATCAGCAGTGACAGCATGAAAGTTTCAGCGGGTAGCCAGGCGCAATCCACCGACACTGAAGACAGTGGCGAGTCGCAGGCCGTGACCGAGCTGCGTCAGCTGATCAAGGATCTGCAGAAACAACTGGCTGAAGAGCAGAAGCAATTGGCTGCGCTGCAGAACAGCAAGATGGACGAGGCCGCCAAGGCGGCTGCGGTGGGCGCCAAGCAGGCGAGCATTGCCACCATCAATGGGCAGATCATGGCAGCCACGGCGCAATTGCTGGAGCTGTTGCAGCAAGAGGGTGGCAGCAGTGCCGGCGGGATGGTCAGCGCCACGGCCTGATCATCCCGCCGGCATGCGCAGTCCCAGTAGGAGCGGCCATGTGTCGCGATGGGCCGCGCCGTCAGACACGCGCGTAGTAGCAGGTAGTGGTTATTCGGTCACCAAGCGGCCCTTGCTCTGCCGGTCCGCCTTGTACTGCATGGCCACTGCTGGCGCCGGCTTGGCGGCACCGGTTTCCAGCCACTGACGCATGCGGCTGGCATCGGCGAAGTGGGTGTACTTGCCGAAGGCATCGAGAATGACCATGGCCACCGGGCGATTGTCCATGCGGGTCAGCAACACCAGGCAATGCCCGGCCTCGTTGGTGAAGCCGGTCTTGGTCAGCTTGATGTCCCAGTTGCTCTTGTTCACCAGGTGGTCGGTGTTACGGAAGCCCAGGGTGTAGTTGGGCTTGCGGAAGGCCACGGTCTTTTCGCGGGTGGTCGACAGCTCGCTCAGCATCGGGTACTTGCGCGAGGCCATCAGCAGCTTGGCCAGGTCGCGTGCGGTGGACACGTTCTGCGTCGACAGGCCAGTCGGCTCAACATAGCGGGTGTGTGCCATACCCAGGCTGCGGGCCTTGGCATTCATGGCCTTGATGAACGCCGGGTAGCCGCCGGGGTAGGCGTTGGCCAGGCTGTTGGCCGCACGGTTTTCCGACGACATCAGGGTAATCAGCAAGGTTTCGCGGCGGTCGAGCTGGCTGCCCAGGCGCACGCGCGAATACACGCCTTTCATTTCCGGGTTGTTGGCGATGGTCATGGTGAGCATTTCATCCATGGGCAGCTTGGCATCCAGCACCACCATCGCTGTCATCAGCTTGGTTACCGAGGCGATCGGCACCACGCGGTCGGCGTGGCTCGAATACAATTCCTGGTTGCTGTTCAGGTCGATCAGCAGGGCACTGCCTGAAGCCAGGTGCAGCTTGGACGGGTCTCGTTGAGCCTGGACCGGGGGTTGTGCAGCAGCAGTCGACGGAAGGGTCGCGGTACCTGTGAGCAACAGCAGCAGGCTGAGGATGGACAGGGATGTTTTCACGTTGAGGCTCACTAAAAGTTGGTATGTCGTTGGCTGTGCAAGGGTTTTCCCCCTAAAACCGATGCATTCTGGAGTATGGCTGAATTGCTGTCGAATGCCTTATGACTAAAGGGCGCAAAGTGAACGATATTTAATCCTGTACCAATTTTTAACCAATCACGTACTTTTCCAGATTCGCAAATCGGCCCAGTCGTCAGCGGAATTGTTTCTTGGTGGTATGCTCGCCGCTTACCAAACAGGGAGAGTGGTAATGAGGTTGCGGGAGAGACATAAGGCTTTGCAAGAGTGGCTCACGCCAAGGCGCCGTCGGCGCACCGGGATAGCGCTGATCGTAGCCTGGATCGCTGCGACGATAGTGTGGCCAAGCAGCAACTGGGCTTGGGTAGGTGGCCCTGGTATGTACCTGCTTTTCAGCGCTTGGCCGGCTGAGTTGCACGACAAAGCGTTGATGCGCTGGCAGCGCGGATCTAAGTAGCGGCGCTGTAGTGCTACGGTCGCTATCACGCCGCCCTCGATCCAAACGGCCGGACCACGCTCTCGACCTTGTTGCCGGCCACCATCGCCCTGGCTCACGAGCAGTTGGTCGCTATCGAGCCGGACCAGCAGCGCTTGCAACGCACTGCTGTTCTGATGCAACGAAAAGGGGCTTACCAAACGGCTGCAGCGAGGGCCTTTGTCGAACTGGCGATAAAAGTGGCCAAGCACCTTGAGGCGCCAGGCTGCTCCACTCAGATGGCGTAGCAGCCCGTCATTTGAATTTTCGGGTAGCCGCCGACGAGCTAGGACAATGCCTATTTTCTGGCCTGGCCACGAAACGCTCACCCGCAGGCGGCCCTCGATATCGTTCGAATTTGGCTGCTTGAACAAACAAGACTATAGATTATCTACTGGCATGAAGAAGGGTTGCTGTCTCTCTGAGCGGTGCTGAGCGGTGCTAGTCTCATTTCACCAACAACCCGTCCACGCCTCACTCAGGAGGATGTATGTCAGTAGAAAAAGTAGCAATAGTCACTGCCGGTGGTAGCGGCATGGGAGCGGCGGCAGCACGTAGATTGGCTGCCGATGGCTTCAAGGTCGGTATTCTCTCTTCATCTGGCAAGGGCGAGGCCCTGGCGCAGGAATTAGGCGGCATTGGCGTAACCGGCAGTAACCAGTCAAATGAAGATCTGCAGCGCCTCGTCGACGCAGTCATTCATAAATGGGGCCGTATCGATGTGTTGGTCAACAGCGCCGGCCATGGTCCGCGGGCACCGATCCTTGAGATCAGCGACGAAGACTGGCACCAGGGTATGGAGACATACCTGCTCAACGTAATTCGTCCTGTGAGGCTGGTGACCCCGTACATGCAGCGCCAGAACGGTGGTGCAATCATCAACATTTCCACTGCATGGGTGTTCGAGCCAAGCGAACTCTTCCCTACCTCGGCAGTTTTCCGTGCCGGTTTGGCGTCGTTCAGCAAAATCTATGCTGACAAGTACGCCGCTGACAACATTCGCATTAATAACGTGCTGCCTGGTTGGATCGACAGCCTCCCAGCTACCGAACAGCGTCGAGAAGGTGTGCCGCTCAAGCGCTATGGCACCAGTGAGGAAATTGCCGCCACTATCGCCTTCCTCGCAAGCGAAGGGGCAGCCTACATTACCGGCCAGAACATCAAGGTCGACGGCGGCGTTACCCGCAGCGTCTGAATGCCTCCGGGCCGCACGCAGTACGCGGCCCTTTTTCATTTTGGGCGATTGTCATGCTTGATCTGATATTGGCTAAGGTATGGTCAGATTTATCCATACCTGTTGGCGGTATTCCAAATCCATTTCGTTTGATGCAACTGGCTACCGTCAACACTGAAGGGCAACCTAAAGTAAGCACTGTTGTCTTGCGACATGCGGATGCGTCTACGAAGTCGATCATCTTTTATGTGGACAAGCGCTCGGCGAAACTTGCAGAGATACTGGCCGAACCTAGAGTCGGCATGACCTCCGTCGACCCGTCTGGCAAGCGTCAACTTCGGGTTGAAGGCCTAGGTGAACTGTTGTCGGATGTGTCGCTCCTTGCCAGGCACTGGGAGCAGGCACGAGGACGAACTCAAGCGCTCTTTCGCCATGGACGCATACCCGGTGAGGCTATTTCTTCACCTTCAACAGCTTATGAAACGCACATGGATGGTTTCAAGAATTTCACTTTACTGGCTGTCCACCTACGACAAATAGAGTGGCTCGATCTTACCCAGGATATCCACCAACGGGCACGCTTCATTTTGCAAGGCGACCATTGGCAGGCGGGTTGGATCGCTCCCTAAGGCAGGATCATTTTTAATGAGCAGAATCGCTATCCACAGTGACCAGGCGCCGAAAGCTATTGGCCCGTATTCGCAAGCAGTCCACATGGGTGAGTTGGTGTTCTTGACAGGGCAAATCGCGCTTCACCCTGAAAAGATGGAATTGGCCCAAGGCATTGAAGCCCAAACCATTCAGGTATTCGAGAACCTCCAGTCAGTAGCACAAGCCGCAGGCGGTAGTTTTTCTGACGTAGGAAAGCTCACTATTTACCTCACGGAACTCTCGCACTTTGGTGTCGTGAACGAAATAATGGGCCGTTACTTTGAAGCGCCTTACCCAGCACGAGCTACCGTGGGTGTATCGGCGCTCGCGTTGAATGCTTTGGTTGCTATTGACGCCACCTTAGTGCTTCCTCGAAAAACAGCATAATCCGCAAGTTTCCTCTTTATCATAAAACTCATTCAGCACCGGGCAGATGTTTCGTCACCTGCTCGCGTGGCTCACTCTCGATAGTGGCAGGGCAAATAGATGGCCAAGGCAGCTGATCTCGTTGTGCAATGTTTGGAAAGTGAAGGTGTTGAGTACGTGTTCGGCATTCCTGGTGAGGAAAACCTCGACCTGCTCGAATCCCTGCGCAAGTCGAAGATCAAGCTGGTACTGACCCGTCACGAGCAGTCTGCAGGTTTCATGGCTGCCACCTACGGCCGCCTGACCGGCAAGACCGGCGTCAGCCTGTCGACCCTCGGCCCTGGCGCCACCAACCTGGTCACCGCCAGCGCCTATGCCTACCTGGGCGGCATGCCGATGATGATGATCACCGGGCAGAAGCCGATCAAGAAGTCCAAGCAGGGCCGCTTCCAGATCATTGACGTGTGCGGCATGATGGACCCCATCACCAAGTACACCCACCAGTTCGCCTCGGCCGACAACATCCCGTCGCGCATGCGCGAAGCCTTCCGCCTGGCCGAAGAAGAAAAGCCGGGGGCGGTACACCTGGAGCTGCCGGAAGACATCGCGGCCGAGCAGACCGATGCGTTACCGATCCCTCAGAGCCTCCACCGTCGACCGTTAGCCGAGCACAAGGCAATCGAAGCGGCGGTTGAGAGGCTGCACAGAGCCCGCAACCCTATCTTGGTGATCGGTGCCGGTGCGAACCGCAAGATGACTGCCAAAGTCCTCAAGCAACTGATCGACGAGACTCGAATCCCGTTCATCACAACCCAATTGGGCAAAGGTGTGGTCGACGAGCGCCATCCCTGCTTCCTCGGTAATGCTGCGCTTTCGTCCGGTGACTTTGTACACCGTGCAATCGAAGCCGCCGACCTGATCATCAACATCGGCCACGACGTGATCGAGAAGCCGCCGTTCTTCATGGTTCGCGGCGGCACCGAGGTCATCCACATCAACTTCCGTGCCGCCGAAGTCGATGCCGTGTACTTCCCGCAGGTTGAAGTGATCGGCGACATTGCCAACGCCGTGTGGCAGATCAGCGAAGCGCTGAACGACACGTCGCACTGGGACTTCACCCGCCTGATGGCCATTCGTGAAGCCAACGAAGCACAGATCGCCGAAGGCGCCGACGATAACCGCTTCCCGGTCTACCCGCAGCGCCTGGTGGCCGACATCCGTCGTGTACTGCCGTCCGAAGGCATCGTTGCCCTGGACAACGGCATCTACAAGATCTGGTTCGCCCGTAACTACAAGGCGCACAAACCCAACACCGTGCTGCTGGACAACGCCCTGGCGACCATGGGCGCGGGCTTGCCATCGGCGATGGCCGCGCACCTGGTGCACCCGGACCGCCCGGTGATTTCGGTGTGCGGTGACGGCGGCTTCATGATGAACAGCCAGGAGCTGGAAACGGCGGTACGTCTGGGCATGCACATCACCGTGGTGATCCTGCGTGACGACGGCTACGGCATGATCCGCTGGAAGCAGGCCAACATGGGCTTCACCGATTTCGGCCTGGACTACGGCAACCCGGACTTCGTCAAATACGCCGAAGCTTATGGCGCCAATGGGTATCGCGTAGAAAGTGCCGACTCGTTGATTCCGCTGCTTGACCACTGTGTCTCCAACCCAGGGGTGCACGTGATTGATTGTCCGGTCGACTACAGCGATAACGACCGTATATTGAACATTGATCTGCGCGAGCGCAGCGCGGCGGTGTGAAGCCGTCTTGTTCTAGCTGATCGCCGATTCAGCGTGGTGGCGAAGCGTCTGGCTGACAAACAAAGGCAAGGTTATGCTTCGCCACCCACAGATAAGGAGAGCGAGAATGGGCAGAGGGCTGGAAAGGATTCGAGCGTGGCTTACACCACGGAGGCGGTTCTGGTCAGGCATGGCCCTGTTCACAGTGACTGTTATCGTGCCGGTTGTCAGCCCAGGAACGAGCGTCAGTTGGCTCATCGGACCTGCTGCCGTACTCATCGTTGGTAGCTTGATGACGGTGCCGAACGGCAAACAATGAAGTACCGGGCCCGCAGAGGCGCGTGGGGCTGTTTTGCGAGCCCCTGACTGAATGGCCGACCGGCGCGGCCATGTTCCAGGCTGCAGGCGTATCAATCTGTACGCAGTATCGGGAACAGTTCTAGCGGATTGCGTGATTCGCTGTTCATCAGGTCGCACGCAGCCGCAGCTTGTGACTTGTTTATAAAGCCGTGCTTGAGCCGTTGTTTTTCCTGGTTGTCGTAGAGGTCGAAGCCGCCCGAAGTGGTCGCGGCGTAGAACCGGTTGCCGATGCGGAAGGACTCGCCTTCCACCGGCACAGCAGGAACGATAACGAATCTTGGTTGCATGTCACGCGCCTCCCCAGGCAGATATCTAATTATTAGTCTGAGAGCGGGAAGGCAACAATATGACTCATCGAGACTAATCAATGGCGTGGCGTGTCACGGCTATCCGCCATGAACTGAGGGATGGCTGGCATCCCGATGCAACCCGTGTGATGGGGGAGGCGCATCGGAATGTCTTGCCGGCGCTCGGCGCTCAGCGATGGATGAGCGAGAGCTCGCTGATGATGCAGATCGAGCCTTCGTCGGCGGGCGTTGCAGCGGTGTAGTCGACCTGGTTGTAGACCCCGCCGTGGAACTCGAACAGGCGTGAAGCCCAGGTACTGTCGAGCTGCAAATCGCCCGATGTGCCGGATACCCCATTGCATTTGGCTGTCACATTGACCACGCCGTCAGCCGTGGTGTGGATGCTGATATTGAACTTCTCCCCTAGCGGCACCCCCTTCAAAACCGTTGAGTTCACAGGGTCTGTCTGGTTGTAGGTGCGTCGAAAGCCCAGGGTGATGTTGCCCTTGTTCCAGAACACTTTCACCGGCGGGCTGTCATCCCCACGCACGTGCATCTGGGCGATGACCACCTTCTGCGCCGCGTTTACCTTGGTCAGCGTCATTGTCTGGCGATTCCAGTGATCCTGGGCGCTGGCCAGCGTCCAGTCTTCCGTTTCTGTCCACTCGCAGCGGGTCCTGTGAGTGCTTTTGCTCGAAGCCCCTTTGGTGGGGGCTGAAAACTGGATCGAACCATCGCTGAGCACCTTCACGATGCTCGGGAAGCGGGCAATTGCTTCGGCGCCGTTGACTTCCAGGGCAACCGGATTGGTTGAGGAAACCGCTATCGGGGTGGCAATGGTGAGCTTGCTGATGTCTACGGCCATGGGGCTGCTCCTTAGAAAAAGCTGGGGTTGAATGGTGGAGTGATCTGGCGACCGGGAAGTGGTTGCCGACGCCAAAGTTAGCCATAAGCTAAATATCAGTCAATAGCTTTTGGCTAAATAAATTTCGCTTGAAGAATAATTACCCGCGGGCGAAATTTTTCCGCAATGGGGCTTTACGCTGGATTTGGCAGTGAGATAAGCTTTCCTTTAATACTGTACAAACATACAGCCTTCAGGATGGGAATATGTCCAAGCACATGAAGTCAGAGCCCCAGCTGCGCCAGGAGATGACCGGAATAGAGCGGCTTAGCCTGCGGGTGTCGTCAATGATCAACCACCCGCTTGCGCAGACTCAGCGCTGGGTTGTGGTGCATCGCCTGGATACTGACGGTGACAGGGAGTGGGAGGAGGTAATGGGCCTGCTGTCGGAAACACCCGAACTGGACCTGACCTTCAACGATGACGAGAGTGTGACAGTGCGCTGGGAGCGCAGCAGCGTGGAAGAGCGTGACGATTTCTTGGTTGAGCAGGACAGCGAGCAGCAGGTCGAGGAGGCGGCACCTTTCTGAGCATCAGAAAAAGCCCGCCGTGGAGGGCGGGCTTCGCTTTACACAAGGTGGGCATTCCACACCAGTAGCACCCTGGCCTGTATGTAAGTCTCTTCCTGGCGAATCATGCGGTCTTTGTGTCGCGAGTTGTCGGAGATCATCTCGAAATGCTCCTCATCCGCGATTTGCAGCCGCTTGATGTAGATGTGGTCGCCCCAGGAGAAGAAATAGATGCCATCGCCAACGAACTCGCGGATGCTGACATCGACGATCAGCGGGTCGCGGTGCTTGATGGTTGGCTCCATCGACTGGCCCCAGCCCGTTACCATTTTCAGATGGTGGTGCTCACTGAACGCTACGCCCAGTTCGCGCAGGTGGCTGGGGCTGACGCGAATGTCCTTGAACATCTCGGGGTAATCGTGGGGGATCTGGCCGCCACCCATGGCTGCCCGCACGTCGTAATGGGCAATCCACACTTCATCACCGACCAGGCCAGGGCGAACCCGCTCAGTCTTCACCAGTGGGGTATCTGCTGGCTCTTGCGCAGCGGCCAGCAACCGTTGCCGGGTTTCTTCGGGGATACCTTTACCGCTTCTTGCCAGCATCTGCTTGACCAGGTCGGCTGCAGAAAGCTTGCTGTCAGCCACCTCGACGCCAACTTGCGTGTGCTCGCCTGGCGTCACCGCATCGAACCAACCCCGTGGCAAACCTTCGATGCCCTCGATGCGACGGGCCACGTCATCACCCAGGTTCTTCGCGGTCTTGTCGGAAAGGATCTGGCTCAGATGGGCAGGCGCCATCCCCCAGCGCTCTGCGCAGGATCCTTTCCTCTGGCTACCGATCAGCTTGATCAGGTTGAGCTTGCGAATTTCGTAAATATCCATGGGGTGAAGCATGCCAGTGTTTAGCTGGCTGCTAAATATGCGCATGGCTAAATTGGCCCTTGTGGCAATGTTAGCTGTAGGCTAAATTAAATGGGCGAACAAGGAAAGCCACCGAGGCAATTTTCTCCAAGGCTTATCACATCATCATCTGTAATGAGGTTCACATGGATCCGACCGACCTCGGCCCGGGCACAGTCACTTGGCTGAGCGGTACGGGTACTGTTTTGCTGGGTGCATTTCTGTGGCTGCGCAAGTGGTTGTCCAGGGATGCGGTCGACCGCGCGATGGACAGTGCGGATATTGCGGTCATCCACCGCCTGACAGAACTGCTGGACATCGAACGGGACGCCCGAAGAGAGGCAGAGGCTAAAGCTGATCAGCTCGCCAAGGAGCGAAACGAACTGGTGATGACCGTGGGGCGGCTGCAAGGCAAGGTCATGGCCCTGACCAACCAGTCTGGTCGCAGCCCTCATCCCTGAGGGTGGCCCAAGCAAAAAAAAGCCCGCCAGATTGGCGGGCACAAGGGCGTAGGGAGCAACGCACAACAAATTCGGGTCAGGCGACCAGGGTGCCGGGTTGCAACTGCTCAACCAGGGCCTGGGCCGAGGCAAGCGTCGGCATCGGGCCGCTCACGGCCTCACCGTTACGCACCAGGTACCAGCATGCCAACAGGCCCTGTTCACGCAGTGAAACGGGGACGGCGCTACCGACAACGGACATGATCTGAATAGTGGCCATGAGGACCTCCTGTGAAACATGGCTCTACCATACGCAGCAGCCGGAACGCTTTGAAATCAACTTCCTCGATAGTGGTCATTAGTTCTATCAACCGTTACCAGCGTGGCGGGCCGTAGTACACCGGTGGCGGGCCGTAATAAGGGCGGTAGCCTGGGGGCGGTGGCGCGGGTGCGTAGTACGGCTGGTAGTACACCGGCTGTGGTGGCGGTTGCACGTACACCGGGGGAGGCGCGTAATAGACTGGCTGGCGTTCGACGTACACGGTGCGGTCACGCCCGCCATAAACCGTCGCCCCAACCACGGCACCGACCACGGCAGCACCTAGCAGGGGGCCTGGCCCATACCAACCACCGCCGCCATGGCCATAACCGCCGTGGGCTGCAGCAGGCCCGCTGATGGCCAAGGCACCGACCAGCAGGGCGATTCCGGGAATGTGACGGTTCATAAAACAACCTCGCAGGAAAACCCCACGCTTGGGGCCTTATTACTATGACTCCAGTCTCCGTCAGCTGAGCACAGGGGAACGGTAAAGGTTGTGTAAGGGACGACCAGTGGTTGCCTCTGTTACGCTGAACAAACGTTTCAGTTATGACTATGGAGCAGGTTATGTCGACAACTCCCAGCAGAGATACCGTGCTGTGCATTTCCTTGGCCGGCCGCCCTGGTACCTTCGGCGTGCGCTTTCACAACCACCTCTACCAGCAGCTGGGTTTGGACTTTTACTACAAGGCCATGCGCACCGATGACCTGCCGGCGGCGGTGGCGGGTATCCGCGCGCTGGGTATTCGCGGCTGTGGGGTGTCGATGCCATACAAGGAGGCCTGCATGGCCTTGGTCGATGAAATCGACCCGTCAGCGCAAGCCATTGAATCGGTCAATACCCTGGTCAACAGCAATGGCCACTTGAAGGCTTACAACACCGATTACCTGGCTGTGCGTCAGTTGCTGGCGCAGCACCAGGTCGACCCAGGCACCGCGTTTGCCCTGCGTGGCAGTGGGGGGATGGCCAAGGCCGTGGCCAGTGCCCTGCGCGATGCCGGGTTTGCCGAAGGCATCATCGTTGCGCGCAACGAGCAGGCCGGGCGGCAGCTGGCGGATGTGTGCGGTTACCGCTGGTTGCCACAGCTGGGCGACATCTGCCCGCCAATGCTGGTGAACGTGACACCGATCGGTATGGCGGGCGGGCCAGAGGCAGATGTGCTGGCGTTTTCCGAGCAGGCCATTGCGGCAGCGGAGCGGGTATTCGATGTGGTAGCGATGCCGGCGCAAACGCCGCTGATCCGCCAGGCCCAAGCGTTGGGCAAGCCGGTGATCACTGGGCTGGAGGTCATTGCGCTGCAGGCGCTGGAGCAGTTTGTGCTGTACACCGGGGTAAGGCCGACGCGGGCGCAGGTAGACGCTGCGGTGGCGTACGCCCGGGATATCTGATTATTGCTGTACTGGCCCTTTCGCAGCTTTAGCCGCGAAAGGGCCAGTACAGGATAAGACAGGGTCAGAACACCTTGTGCCCGTCATCCAACTGATGGTCGACCAACGCCCGGCCATGGGCCAGCGACACATGCTGAGCATTTTCAAGGTCGGAGAAAAACTGCATCGGCATCGACAGACGCTTGCTGGTGTGCCCGTCGGGTGTGGTGATCAGGCAGCCGGCGGCATAGGGCAGGGGGGAGTCAGGATGGGGCATCACGCTGGCGGTGATGGTGTGCTCGCGGTATTCACAGTGAAGAGATTGCATCGTCCTTACCTCGCTGTGGCATGTGAAGCGGTTACCTTCATATACCACAGCAAGGGGCCGGGAGTTCCCGGCCCGACGAGCGAGCCGCGACGAACGCTTACCCTTTGAGTTCGGTTGGCTGGATCACTTCGACCCAGTAACCGTCCGGGTCCTTGACGAACGCCAGGTGGTTCATACGCCCATCCTGCAGGCGTTTCTGGAACGGTACATCCAGTGCTTCGAAGCGCGCGCAAGCGGCGCGTACGTCGGGCACCGAAATGCAGATGTGGCCAAAACCGCGCGGGTCGGTGTTGCCGTTGTGGTAGGCAAACTCGGCATCGTTTTCGGTGCCGTGGTTGTGGGTCAGCTCCAGCACGCCAGGGATCGACTTCATCCATTGGTGGCGTGCGGTGTCATCGGCGGGAATCTGCGCCGGATCGACCAAGGCCAGGAAGTAAAGGCTGAACGCGGCTTCTGGGAAATCACGCTTGTCGACCAGGCGGAAGCCCAGGACGCGGGTGTAGAAGTCCAGCGACTTCTCGATGTCCTTGACCCGCAGCATGGTGTGGTTGAAGACGAACTGGGCGGTGGCGGCGTCAGGTTGCGCGGTGACGCCAGGCAGGGTTTGCAGATCGTGCAGGCTCATGGGAACTCCTGAGACGGGGCCGGGCGCAGGGCGCCGGCAAAACAGACAGGCTGGCCATGATACGGCAGTGCGCCGATTGCGCAAATGAAAGCGCCCTGCACAAGGCAGGGCGCTGGAATTAGAGGCCCGCATGTGCGGGCGCGTGATGGGGTCGCTAGTCCTTTAGCTGTCTCGATACTGAGCCAGCCTTTGTGAAAAAAGTGTGAAGCAGGTGTGGACGTTTCATCAGCGTACCCAGCTTTCCACGGTGGCGGCCCCGTACTGTTCTTTCCAGGCCTTGAGGCCGCGGTGGTTGCCGCCTTTGGTCTCGATTCGCTCGCCGGTGTGTGGGTTCTGGTACACCTTTACCACGCGCGGGCGGCGTTGTTGCTTGGGCGCTGCGCTGGAAGCGCGGGCTACTGCCTTGGGGTCGAGGATGGCGATGATATCGCGCAGGCTCTTGTCATAGCTTTTCATCAGGCCGACTAGTTTCTGCTCGAATTCGATTTCGCGTTTGAGGCCGGCATCCTTTTTCAACGCTTCCAGTTGCGCCATCTGTTCCTGGAGCGCTTTTTCGGCAGCACGAAACTCTGCAAGTCTGGACACTGTAATCACTCCTGTACGTCAGTCGTGGCAGGGCGTGACGAACATTGAATAAGCGTAAAACGCCGGCCACGCGGGTGGGATTTGCTGTTCGCTGATATCGAGTGTAGTCATTCATGGGTACTGGGTAAACCGCTAACTTTTTATAAGTAATACGGGAACTTTCCTAGTTTTGCGTGCGCTATTTCACGGCTTTTTTCCGGCTGCCCCTCAAGGTGCTTAGACCATGGTCCAATGGCCCGTTCCAGAGCCTTTGCGCGATCATTTCAGATGATGGTCGGCTATTGTTCGGCTCCCGCAGTACCGTGGCCAACGCGCGCCACAGGTTGTTAACTTGTCTTCATTCTGGATGTTCTCTCGCATGTTTGCCCCTTTCCCTCACGCCCCTGGGCGTCGTGTTGCCGGCCTGTTCCTGTTGTGTGCCGGCGTCAACGCCCAGGCCGCCGGTTTTCTTGAAGACAGTAGTGCCAAGGTCGAAGCACGCAATGTCTATTTCAACCGGGATTTCCGGGACGGCCACAGCAGTTCCAGCCAGGGCGCGTCCAAGCGCGAAGAATGGGCACAAGGCTTCATCCTCAATGTGCAGTCGGGTTATACGCAAGGGCCGGTAGGCTTTGGTGTTGATGCGCTGGGCATGTTCGGCTTCAAACTGGATTCCAGCCCTGCCGACAGTAACAGTGGTTTGCTGCCGTCTTCCGGGCATGATCCGCGCGGCTCTGCCGACCAGTACGCGAAGATGGGCCTGGCGGCCAAGGTCAAGGTTTCCAACACCGTGCTCAAGTACGGTTCGATGATGCCGGATGTGCCGTTGCTCAAGTACAACGATGGCCGCCTGCTGCCGACCATGTTCCACGGCGCCATGCTCACCTCCGAAGAATTGCGCAACCTGAAGTTCACCGTGGCGCGGCTGGACAAATATACCGCTCGGGACTCTACCGACCGCCAGGACATTCGCGTGCACTGCAAGAACAAGCGCTATGCCTGCGATACCGAAGCCGACCACTTCGACCTGGCCGGTGTCGATTACCGTTTCAACGAGCGGATCAGCGCCCAGTACCAGGTCGCCAAGCTGGAAAACATCTATCGCCAGCACTTCCTCGGCCTGGTGGCCAGCCAGCCGCTGGCAGTGGGTAGCCTGTCTGCCGACCTGCGCCTGATCAAGAGCGATGACATCGGCAATGCCCGTGCCGGCGCAATCGACCACCGCGCGTTCAGCGGCATGCTTGGCTACAGCCTGGGTGGCCACAAGGTGAGTGCCGGCTGGCAGCGCATGTATGGCGACAGCGCCATGCCGTATCTGGATGGCAGCAACCCATACCTGGTCAACTATGCCCAGGTCAACGACTTCGCCGCCGCCCAGGAGCGTTCCTGGCAAGTGCGCTATGACTACGACTTCAAGGCACTGGGGGTGCCTGGCCTGACCTTCTTCACCCGTTATATCAATGGCGACTCCATCAAGGTGCCGGGCAGCAGTGCCGAAGGTAAGGAATGGGAACGCGACACTGAGTTCAAGTACCAAGTGCAAAGTGGCACTTTCAAGGATGTCAGCGTGCGCCTGCGTAATTCCACTTACCGCAGCAACTATGAAAAGTGGGCACGTGACATGGATGAAACACGGGTCATTGTCAGCTACAACTTCTCGATCTTCTAAGCCGTCGCTTTGCCAAATACCGGTGGCCGCCTGACAATGGCTGCTGGTTCCCGCAAAGGGCAGGGCAATGAAAGACCTGTTGTTGATCGGCATCGGCGCGGGTGACCCGCGCCAGGTCACTTATGAGGCAGTCGACGCGCTGCGTAGCGCTTGCGTGTTCTTCGTGCTCGACAAGGGCCGCGACAAGGATGACCTGGTGCAACTGCGCAAGGCAATTCTGCAACGCTACCGTCCCGAGGGTGGTTACCGCCTGGTGCAGGTGGCCGACCCTGTGCGCGATGGTCAGGCGGATGACTACCAGGGCGCGGTGCAGGACTGGCACCGGCAGCGCGCTGTGCTGTATGCCCAACTGATCGAGCAGGAAATTGGCGACGGGGAGACCGGCGCCTTTTTGCTGTGGGGCGAGCCGACCCTGTATGACAGCACCCTGCGTATTCTCGACCTGGTCCGCGAGCGCGGCGTGGCGCTGCGCCTGCAGGTAGTCCCTGGCATCAGCAGCGTTCAGGCTCTGGCAGCGCGCCACCAAGTGCCGCTCAACCGCATTGGTGAGCCGCTGACCGTGCTGCCGGGGCGGCGACTGCGCGGGCATGGGCCTATCGACAATGTTGTGGTGATGCTCGACGGGCAAAGCGCGTTCGCCCTGCTCGATGACCCGGCGTTGATGATCTATTGGGGCGCGTACCTGGGGACGGAGGACGAGGTACTGATTGCCGGGCCATTGCAGGCAGTGAAGGCGCAAATACTGCAAGTGCGTGAGCGGGAGCGGCTGCGCAAGGGGTGGATCATGGACACCTACCTCTTGCGCAGGGCGCTGTAGTTGGCGATACCCCTATCAAGGGTTACCCAGAATAGCCACCACCTTGTCCCGCAACTGGTCGATGCTGAACGGCTTGCCGATCAGGTGCATGCCTTCGGGCACATTGAAGCTGTCGGCATAGCCACTGGCGAACAGCACGGGCAACAGCGGCCGCAGTTCGCGTGCTTTCCCCGCCAGTAACTCGCCTCGCATGTCCGGCAAGCCCACATCGGTCATCATCAGTGCCAGCGCCTGGTTCGGGTCTTCGAGTACCCGCAGGGCGGCCGCGGCGTCTTCTGCCTCGATGACGTTGTAGCCCAGTTCGTCGAGCACTTCGACCATCAGCATACGGACGATGTCGTCGTCTTCGACTACCAGAAGGTGCATGGTTCGGATCCTGTACAAATGAGTGTCTTTAATCTGTGCACCGCGCGGCATCAGAAGTTCCCGAGGATACCGATCCATGCAAATAGATGGAACGATTCCCGAACGCAACCTTCAAATACTGGCTAAATGCCCTGCCAGACCCGTCAAAGCTGGTTAGACTCGCTTATCAGGACGGCGCAGTGGCAGATAACAACAATGACTGATCGGCCACTCTTTTCAATGGACTTTTCTTGCTCGGGCGTTTTCTCATGATTCAATCAGCCTCGATGGACCAGCGCAGCTTTCGCAAGCTGTTGAGCCGCAACATCGGCCTCCCTCTGGGGGTGGGCCTGCTGGGGGCCGTGGCCTTCGTCGCGGTGATCAACTACCTGCTCTCGGCCATGCAGTGGGTCGAGCACACTGACCGGGTGATCGGCAATGCCAACGAAACGGTCAAGCTGTCGATCGACATGGAAACCGGCATGCGCGGTTTCCTGATCACGGGTGACGAGCGTTTCCTTGACCCCTACGAGGTGGCCAAGCCGCGCATTCTCGGCAGCCTGCAAAGCCTGCGCGGCATGGTCGAAGACAACCCGCAGCAGGTCGACCGTATCGACCGGCTGATCGCCTTGCAGCAAGCCTGGAACACCTTCGGCAGCGAGATGATTGCCCTGCGCCGCACCCAAGGCGACTATCAGGCATCGATCGGCAATGGCCGCGGCAAGCGCCTTACCGACGAGATCCGCAAGGAGTTCGACGGCCTGATCGGCACTGAACAGCAATTGCGCATGGCCCGTAACGAAAAGGTCAGCAGCGTTACCGTCACGGCCATTTCGGTGTTCGTGCTGTTCATCGTCGGCCTGAGTGCCTTGCTCGCCTACCTGGGCCGGCGCGACCTGCTGGCGCTGTCTGGCAGCTACGAAGAAAACGCCAAGGCCCAGCAGCGTGCGGCCGAGCGCCTGGAGCACCAGGCCTGGCTGCGCAACGGGCAGACCCAGCTGGCCGAACAGGTACTGGGCCAACTGACCCTGCCGATGCTGGGTGACAACATCCTGCGCTTTTTTGCCGCTTACATGGGCAGTGTGGTGGGGGCGGTGTATGTGCGTGATGAGCATGGCCGCCTGGTACGGGTGGCTACCTATGGCCTGGATGCTGAAGAGCAGGCTCGGGAGCAGGTAAAGGGCGATCATGATGGCCTGTTGGCACAAGCGGTGCGCGAAGGTCGCCTGCTGTGCCTTGAAGACCTGCCCGAAGACTACTATCGCCTGAGTTCCGGCCTCGGCAGCGGCCTGCCACGTAATGCCTTGCTGATGCCTGCGATCGACGATGGTGGGATCAACGGCGTGGTCGAACTGGGCTTCCTGCGGCCTTTGCAGGCGCGCGACAACGAGCTGATGGAGCGACTGGGCGGCAACCTGGGTATTTCCATCGAAAGCGCCCGCTACCGTCAGCGTTTGCAGGAAGTGCTGGCCGAGACCCAGCAGTTGAACGAAGAGCTGCAAGTGCAGCAGGAAGAACTGAAAACCGCTAACGAAGAGCTGGAAGAGCAATCGCGCGTGCTCAAGGAGTCCCAGGCCCACCTGGAAACCCAGCAGGCGGAACTGGAGCAGACCAACGAGCAGTTGTCCGAGCGTACCGAGGCGCTGGACCGCAAGAATGACGAACTGGTCCAGGCCCAGGAAGAACTGCAGGCACGTGCCGACGAGTTGCAGCGCTCTAGCAAGTACAAGTCCGAATTCCTCGCCAACATGTCCCACGAACTGCGCACGCCGCTGAACAGCTCGCTGATCCTGGCCAAGCTGCTGGCGGAGAACGCCGAAGGCAACCTCAGCGACGAGCAGGTGAAGTTTGCCGAGTCGATCTACTCGGCTGGTAACGACCTGCTCAACTTGATCAACGATATTCTCGATATCGCCAAGGTCGAGGCCGGCAAGCTCGAAGTGCGGCCAGAAAGCACCCAGGTGGAGCGCCTGGTCGAGGGCCTGCGCGGGATGTTCGAACCGCTGGCCGGGCACAAGGGCCTGGCCTTCGAGGTAACGGCCGAGGCACAGGTGCCGGCCACCCTGTTCACCGACCGCCAGCGCCTTGAACAGATCCTCAAGAACCTGCTGTCCAATGCCATCAAGTTCACTGAGCGTGGCAAGGTCAGCCTGAACATTGGCTACCAGCCTGGCACGGGCATCGTGTTTGCCGTGCGCGATACTGGTATCGGCATTGCGGCCGACCAGCAGCAGGCGATTTTCGGTGCCTTCCATCAGGTCGATGGCACCAGCAACCGCCGTTATGGCGGCACCGGCCTGGGCCTGTCGATTTCCCGAGACCTGGCGCATTTGCTCGGCGGGCAGATCAACGTCGACAGCAGCCCCGGCCAGGGCAGCGTGTTCAGTCTGATTCTGCCGGAGCACTATGAGCGCCTGGCGCAGGACGTCGAGCCGCTCAGCCTGCGTCCGGCGGTCGATACGTTGCCACCCGCGCCGCAGGTGCCGGTGGTGTCAGCGCCAAAACGCCTGGCATTGGCATTTGTCGACGACCGCGAGCGCGCACCGTTCAGCAACCGCTGCATCCTGGTGATCGAAGACGAACCGAACTTTGCCCGCATCCTCTTCGACCTGGCCCACGAGCTGGGTTACAGCTGCCTAGTGGCGCAGGGCGCCGACGAAGGCTTCGAGCTGGCCGCCCAGTACATCCCCGATGCGATCCTGCTGGACATGCGCCTGCCCGACCATTCCGGCCTGACCGTGCTGCAACGCCTGAAGGAGCAAGCCGGCACCCGGCATATTCCGGTGCATATCATTTCTGTGGAAGACCGGGTCGAGGCCGCCATGCACATGGGCGCTGTCGGTTATGCGGTCAAGCCCACCAGCCGCGAAGAGCTCAAGGAAGTGTTCGCCCGCCTGGAAGCCAAGCTGACCCAGAAGCTCAAGCACATCCTGCTGGTGGAAGACGACGACCTGCAGCGCGAGAGCATTGCCCGGCTGATCGGCGACGACGATGTCGAGATCACCGCCGTGGCGTTTGCCCAGGACGCGCTTGCGCTGCTGCGCGAGAACATCTACGACTGCATGATCATCGACCTGAAGCTGCCGGACATGCTTGGCAACGAGCTGCTCAAGCGCATGACCGCCGAGGATATCCGTTCCTTCCCGCCGGTGATCGTGTACACCGGGCGCAACCTGACCCGCGAAGAAGAAGCCGACCTGCTCAAGTACTCGCGCTCGATCATCATCAAGGGCGCGCGCTCGCCGGAGCGCCTGCTTGACGAAGTGACGCTGTTCCTGCACAAGGTCGAGTCGCAGCTGTCCAACGAGCGCCAGCGCATGCTCAAGACCGCCCGCAGCCGCGACAAGGTGTTCGAGGGGCGCAAGGTGCTGCTGGTAGACGATGATGTGCGTAACATCTTCGCCCTCACCAGCGCCCTGGAGCACAAGGGCGCAATCGTCGAGATCGGCCGTAACGGCCGTGAGGCCATCGAACGCCTGGAGCAGCATGACGACATCGACCTGGTGCTGATGGACGTGATGATGCCGGAAATGGACGGTTTCGAGGCCACCCGCCTGATCCGCCAGCAACCGCGCTGGCGCAAGCTGCCGATCATCGCCGTGACCGCCAAGGCCATGAAGGATGACCAGCAGCGTTGCCTGCAGGCCGGGGCCAATGATTACCTGGCCAAGCCGATCGACCTGGACCGTCTGTTCTCGTTGATCCGTGTATGGTTGCCGCAACTGGAGCGAATTTGACTAGCGAACGTAATACCGACATCGAAATCCGCTTGCTGATCGAGGCCATCTACCTCAAGTACAGCTACGATTTTCGCAACTATTCCGGCGCTTCGATCAAGCGCCGGATCCTGCACGCGCTGCGCCAGTTCGACTGCTTGACGGTGTCGGCGCTGCAAGAGCGCGTGCTGCACGACCCCGGCATGTTCATGCAGTTGCTGCAGTACCTGACGATCCCTGTCAGCGAGATGTTTCGCGACCCGGGGCACTTCCTGGCGTTGCGTAACGAAGTGGTGCCGCTGCTGCGCACCTGGCCGTCGATCAAGGTGTGGATTGCCGGCTGCAGCACGGGCGAGGAGGTGTATTCGATGGCCATCCTGCTGCGTGAAGAGGGTCTGCTGGAGCGCACCATCATCTATGCCACCGACATCAATCCGCATTCGCTGGACAAGGCCAAGCAGGGCATCTACTCGATGCAGAGCATGCGCGAGTACGCCGAGAACTACCGCATGGCCGGTGGTCGCCGGGACTTTTCCGAGTACTACACGGCGGCCTACGGCAACGCCATCATGGACAGCACCCTGCGCGACAACGTGACCTTTGCCGACCACAGCCTGGCCACCGACAGCGTGTTTTCCGAAACCCAGTTGGTGTCGTGCCGCAACGTGCTCATCTACTTCAACAAGGAGCTGCAGGATCGCGCCCTCGGGTTGTTCCACGAGTCGTTGTGCCACCGCGGCTTCCTGGTGCTGGGCAGCAAGGAGTCGGTGGACTTCTCGGCCTACAGCGAGCGTTTTGAGCCGCTGGTTAAACCCGAGCGGATCTACCGTAAATCATGAACGGCGTGCGTGCGGTGGTGATCGGTGCCTCGGCAGGCGGCGTGACGGCGTTGTTCACGGTGCTGGGCGGGTTGCCGGCCAGCTTCGCCATCCCTGTGCTGTGCGTGCTGCATTTGCCGGATAACCGCCACAGTCAGTTGGCTGCAGTGCTGCAGCGCCGTCTGCACCGGCCGGTGCACGAGGCACAGGACAAGGAACCGTTGCGCCCCGGCCTGATCTACGTGGCCGGGCCCGGCTACCACCTGTCGGTGGAGCGTGATTTCACCCTGTCGTTGAGCCAGGAGCCGCCGGTGCATTTTTCCAGGCCGGCAATCGACTACCTGTTCATGTCCGCTGCCGACGCCTATGGTGACGGCCTGCTTGGCGTGCTGCTCACCGGTGCCAATGAAGACGGCGCCCAAGGGCTTGCCTATATCAAGAACAATGGGGGCAGGACCCTCGTCCAGGACCCTCGTGACGCACAGGTTGCGCTGATGCCGGAGGCCGCCCTGGCCCTGCACCAGCCCGACCATATTCTTTCTCTGAGTGGCATCGAGCAATTGCTCGCTGCCCTGGAACCCAGCGCATGCTAAGCCACACCATCGCCAAACTGCTGATCGTCGACGATCTGCCGGAGAACCTGCTGGCCCTCGCCGCCCTGATCCAGGGAGAAGACCGCGAGGTGCACCAGGCTCAGTCTGCCGAAGCGGCGTTGTCGCTGTTGCTTGAACACGAGTTCGCCCTGGCCATCCTCGATGTGCAGATGCCGGGCATGAACGGCTTCGAGCTGGCCGAACTGATGCGCGGCACGGAAAAAACCCGCAATATCCCCATCGTCTTCGTCACTGCTGCCGGGCGCGAGATGAACTATGCCTTCAAAGGCTACGAGAGCGGTGCGGTGGACTTCCTGTACAAGCCGCTCGACACCCTGGCGGTGAAGAGCAAGGTGTCGGTGTTCGTCGACCTGTACCGCCAGCGTAAAGTGCTGGACCGCCAATTGCAGGCATTGGAGCGCAGCCGTCAGGAGCAGGAGCTGCTGCTGACCCAACTGCAGACGGCGCGAGTTGAGCTGGAACATGCCGTGCGCATGCGTGATGACTTCATGTCGATCGTCTCCCACGAGGTGCGCACCCCACTCAATGGGCTGATCCTGGAAACCCAACTGCGCAAGATGCACCTGGCGCGCGGCAACCTCGCTGCCTTCAGTGGCGATAAGCTGCAGGCCATGGTCGAGCGCGACGAACGGCAGATCAACAGCCTGATACGCCTGATCGAAGACATGCTCGATGTATCGCGCATCCGGACCGGCAAACTGTCCCTGCGGCCCAAGGTGTTCGACCTGGGGCAACTGGTGCGGGGGCTGGTAGAGAACTTCACCGCCCAGGCCACGGCGCTGGAAACCTACGTGGAGCTGCAACGCTGCGAACCGCTGCAAGGCGAGTGGGACGAATTTCGCATTGAGCAAGTGGTAGCCAACCTGTTGTCCAATGCGTTGCGTTACGGTGAACGCAAGCCGGTGCAGGTGCGCGTATTCAAACAGGACGGCCTGGCGTGTGTGCAGGTGCAAGACCAGGGGATCGGCATTGATGCAGCCAACCAGCAGCGCATTTTCCAGCAGTTCGAGCGGGTCGCCGCCCAGCAGGCCAGTGGCGGGTTGGGGTTGGGGCTGTATATTTCGGAACAGATCGTCCAGGCCCACGGCGGGCGTATACAGGTCGAAAGTGAAGAGGGCAAAGGCGCCACCTTCACCTTGCAATTACCGCTGGCAAAACACGAACAACAAAACGACCAGGCGCGGGCAACCTCTGCGTAAGCCTGGGGTCTGATGGCCAACTGTAAGCATTTCAAGGCGTTAACATGAGTGAAGATGCACAAGATGTGGTTCTGGTCGTCGAGGATGAACCGGCGATTCGCATGATTCTGCGCGACTACCTGGCGGGCGAGGGGTACCACGTACTGGTGGCCGAAGATGGCGAGCAGGCGTTCGCTATCCTGGCCAGCAAACCGCACTTGGACCTGATGGTGACGGACTTCCGCTTGCCGGGAGGTATCTCCGGGGTGGAGATTGCCGAGCCCGCCGTGAAGTTACGACCGGACTTGAAGGTCATCTTCATCAGCGGCTACCCGGCGGAGATTCTCGAGTCTGGCAGCCCGATCACCCGCAAGGCTCCGATCCTGGCCAAGCCATTCGACCTGGATACCTTGCACGAGCAGATCCAGGCACTGCTGCGCTGAAGCCTGCAGGTAAAACGCTATTCCTGTAGGAGCGGCCTTGTGTCGCGAAAGGGCTGCGCAGCAGCCCCAGCAACATCGGCTGCAGGCTGAAATCCTGGGGCCGCTTCGCGACCCTTTCGCGACACAAGGCCGCTCCTACAGTGGCCGTGTCTAACGCAGGGTCCGCTCCAATCCACCCATCAACATGCTCTCCATCAACCCCAGCCCCTGTTCCTCGGGGAGTGCCTTCAACATCCCCGGCAACTGGTTCAGCAGCGTCGCCACAACATGCGCGGTGGCCACCAAAGCCTCCCCCTGCAACGCCGCCTGCGGCGCGATCAACCTCAGCAACCCCGCCTCGTAACGCTTGCGCAACAAGGCCAGGCGTGCCCGCTGGTCATCGCTCAGGCAGCACAGGTCGCGCTCGGCCAGGCGAAACTGCAGCGGGCGCTCGGCATGCAACTGCCAGTGCGCGGCAATCAGGCAGCTCAATGCCGACGCACCACGTGCCATGGCCCGTCGTCCTTGGTCCAGGGTGGCCTGCAGCTCCTCGTACAACTCCTCGATCAAGTCGTACAACAGGTCCTGCTTACTGGGGAAGTGATGGTACAGCGAGCCGGCGGTCAGCCCCACATGGGCCGCCAGCTCGCGCATGCTGACCTGGCCAAAGCCCTTTTCGGCAAACAGCGCCATGGCCCGGTCACGTCGCTCTTCAAAGTTGGCACAGCGCATTGCGGCATTGACCGGGGGCATGGCGCCTTGTCCTCAGTAAGTGAAGAAACCGCGACCGCTCTTGCGCCCCAGCCAACCGGCCGCGACCATTTCCTTGAGCAGCGGGGCAGGACGATACTTGCTGTCGTTGAAGCCTTCATGGAAGGCCTCCATGATCGCCAGCAGGGTATCCAGGCCAATCAGGTCGGCCAGGGCCAGAGGGCCGATCGGCTGGTTGCAGCCCAGGCGCATGCCGGTGTCGATGTCCTCGGCACTGGCCAGGCCTTCCTGGCGCACGAAGATCGCCTCGTTGATCATCGGCACCAGGATGCGGTTGACCACGAAGCCTGGGCGGTTGCCAGCGGTGATCGGCGTCTTGCCGACTTTTTCGGTCACCACCAGCGCCTGTGCGTAGGTGCTGTCGCTGGTCTGCAGGCCGCGAATGATCTCGACCAGCGCCATCATTGGCACCGGGTTGAAGAAGTGCACGCCAATGAAGCGCTCGGGGTGTTCGATGCTGGCGGCCAGCTGGGTGACCGACAGCGACGAGGTATTGGTGGCGATCAGGCAGTCGGCGGCGACGTTGGCGGCCACTTGTTGCAGGATGCGCTGCTTGAGCTGCAGGTTCTCGGTGGCGGCCTCGATCACCAGCTGCGCACTGCTGAGCTGGGTGTAGTCGGTGCTGGTGCGGATGCGTGCTTTCGCCGCCACCGCCTTGTCCGCTTCCAGGGTGCCCTTGCTGACCTGGCGTTCCAGGTTTTTGCTCAAGGTGGCTACACCGCGCTCCAGCGCAGCGTCGGAAACATCCACCAACAGCACCTGGTAGCCGGCGACCGCGCACACCTGGGCAATGCCGTTGCCCATGGTGCCGGCGCCGATCACGGCGATCTGTTCAATGCTCATGTACCAGGCTCCCTCAAACGCGCTCGAAGACAACGGCGATGCCTTGGCCGCCACCGATGCACATGGTGGCCAGGGCGTAGCGGCCCTGGATGCGCTGCAGTTCATGGATGGCCTTGGTGGCGATGATCGCGCCAGTGGCGCCTACCGGGTGGCCCAGGGAAATGCCCGAGCCGTTGGGGTTGACCTTTTCCGGGTCGAAGCCCAACTCGCGGGCCACGGCGCAGGCCTGGGCGGCGAAAGCTTCGTTGGACTCGATCACGTCCAGGTCCTGCAGCTTCAGGCCGGTCTTTTCCAGCACCTTGCGGGTGGCCGGGATCGGCCCAAGGCCCATCAATTCGGGCTCGACACCGGCGTGGGCATAACCCACCAGGCGTGCCAGCGGCTTCAGGCCCAGGCGGCGCACCGCGTCACCAGTGGCCAGCACCAGGCCGGCGGCGCCATCGTTGATACCGCTGGCGTTGCCGGCGGTAACGGTGCCGTCTTTCTTGAACACCGGCTTCATGCCGGCCAGTTGTTCGGCGGTGACATCGCCACGTACGTGTTCGTCGACACTGAACTGCACACTGCCTTTGCGGGTTTTCAGCTCCAGCGGCACGATCTGGCTGTCGAAGCGGCCTTCGGCAATGGCACGGGCGGCGCGGCGCTGGCTGGTCAGGGCCAGTTCGTCCTGCATTTCGCGGGTGATGCCGTGCTTGGCCGAGACGTTTTCGGCGGTGATGCCCATGTGGAAGTGCTGGAACGGGTCATGCAGTACGCCGACGGTGTAGTCGATGCCTTGCAAGTCACCCATGCGCGCCCCCCAGCGGGCCTGTGGCAACAGGTACGGGCCACGGCTCATGGATTCGGCGCCGGCCGCCACGGCCACCTCGGTGTCGCCCAACAGCAAGCCTTGGGCTGCCGAGACGATGGCCTGCAGGCCAGAGCCGCACAGGCGATTGACGTTGAATGCCGGGGTTTCCTTGGGGATGCCGGCGTTCATTGCCGCTACCCGCGCAAGGTACGCGTCACGTGGTTCGGTAGGGATCACCGTGCCCATCACCAGGTGGCCGACTTGCTCGGCGGCAAGGCCCGAACGCTCGATGGCGGCGCGGGTCACGGCACTGGCCAGGTCGGCCAGCGGCAGGTCCTTGAGGGAACCGCCGAAGCCACCAATGGCTGAACGGACGGCACTGACGACGTAGATTTCTGCGCTGCTCATAGGGGCTCCGATTGCGAAGGCATGGCGGGACTGGGCCAGGCTCTGCGAGAATGGCCGACGATATCCCGGAGTGGGTCCGAGTCTAGGCAAAGGCTCTGTGGCAGCCTATGCCGGATCTGTTCAAACAACCTGGCACTTTTTGCCACTCAGCATAGACAGCGAAAACCACCATGCGCGATAGCGATTCGGTCGCCGTGTACTTCCTCAACGCCATGCTCCATGCCCTGCGCGACAGCCCCGCCGAGCGCGACGCTCAGCTGCTGGCGGTGGGCATCGCCCCGCAATTGCTCGACCAGCCCCAGGCACGGGTGCCGGCCAAGGCGTTCGCCCAGCTATGGCTGGCGTTGATCCAGCGCCTGGACGATGAATTTTTCCGCCTCGACAGCCATGGCATGCCGCTGGGCAGTTTTGCCCTGATCTGCCGGGGCTTGATCCTCGAACCGAACCTGGAAAAGGCCTTGCGCCAGTGCATGGGCGGTTTCGGCCTGTTCCTGCGTGATTTGCAGGGCAGCCTGACCGTACGTGGCGGGCGGGCGCTGATCAGTGTGCAGTCGAACATTGCCGACCCGCTGACTCGGGTGTATGCCGAGGAAACCTACCTGGTGCTGATGATCGGCATGCTGTGCTGGCTGGCCGGGCGGCGGATCGCCATCGATCGCACCGAGCTGGCCGAGTTACGCCCGGCCCAGGAGGACGACCTGCTGCTGTGGGGGCCAGACCTGCGCCTGGGCAGCGGGCGCACCGAGGTGGAGTTCGACAGCGCCTATCTGCGCCTGCCAGTGGTGCAGGACCTGGCGGCCTTGAAGACCTTTCTGCGCAGTGCGCCGCAGGGGCTGGTGATCCGTTTTCGCAACCAGAACGGCCTGGTGGCCGAGGTGTACCGGCACCTGCGGGCCCTGCGCTATGGGCAGTGGCCGACGTTGACGGCCCTGGCGCAACAGCAGGGGATCAGTGCCAGTACGTTCCGCCGGCAGTTGGAGCGGGAGGGGCGGTCCTATCAGCAGATCAAGGATGAGGTGCGCCGGGCGATGGCCTTCGAGCGGTTGCGCGAAGGCGAGCTGAGCATTGCCGAAATTGCCGAGCAAGCGGGGTTTCAAGAGCCCAGCGCGTTTCACCGGGCATTCAAGAAGTGGACCGGCCACAGCCCCGGCAGCTATCGGGCGCGGTTGGCCGGTACAGGCAATCAATGAATGATCAGGCCGGCACCATGGCAAACCCGACCCCGAAGCGGTTCCAGGCATTGATGGTGGCAATCGCCAAGGTCAGGTTCGCCACTTCGGCCGGCTCGAAGTGCTCCTGCAAGGCTTCATATTGCCCCTGCGGCGCGCCGTGCTCAGGCAGGCGGGTCAGGCTTTCGACCCAGGCCAGCGCCGCACGTTCACGCGGGGTGAAGTAAGCGGTTTCGCGCCACACGCACAAGGTCTGCAAACGTGCCTCGGTTTCACCCGCCTTGCGCGCATCGTTGGCATGCAGGTTGACGCAGTAGGCGCAGCCGTTGATCTGCGAAGCGCGCAGGCGTACCAGCTCCAGCAACGAACTCTCAAGGCCACTCTTGGCCAGGGCTTGCTCCAGGCCGACCATGGCTTTGTAGGCCTCGGGTGCGTGTTTGGCCCATTCGATACGGTTGTGCATGGCAGTCTCCAAAAGGTGCGGGGTGGTAATGGCGCTACTGTAGCGCCGACCATTGGCCACCCCGATAGCCAATCGTTCGCATGATCAGGAGGCCAATCGCCTATTCAGCTGGCCACTGACACGCATCCAATCTCTTTATTTCTGCCGGGCCAGCCAAGCCGGGATAATGGCCAGGTCTTGCTACAAGAGAAAAGATCCACCATGAGAGCTGCCTTGAACCTGTTGCTGGTGATTTTGCTGGCGCTGAACTTGCGGCCGATTCTGACCAGTATCGGCCCGTTACTCGAACCCATGCGCGCCAGCACCGGCCTGGGCTACCAGCAGGCCGCCTTGCTGACGGCATTACCGGTGCTGTGCATGGGCCTGGTGCCGTTGCTGCAACCGTGGCTGCGACGCTGGGTCAGCGAACATGGCGGTATGCTCGGGGGCCTGGCCGCGATTGCCCTGGCCTGCCTGTGGCGCCTGCAGCTGGACAGTGCCTGGGCGCTGATCGCCAGTGCGGTGGTCGCCGGCCTGGGCGTGGCAGTGGTGCAGGGCATGATGCCGGGCCTGGTCAACCGCTGGTTCCCCGGGCGTTTGGCTGGGGCGATGGGCTTGTATTCGGCCGCGCTGATGAGCGGCGGCGGCCTGGCTGCAGTGCTCGGGCCACACATCAGCGGCCATTTCGGTCACTGGCAAGCCGGCCTGGGCCTGTGGGCGATCCCGGCAGTGCTGGCGGTGCTGGCCTGGGCCGTGCTGCGGCCGCGCCAGGAAGCGCCGAAGTTGGCGGGGGCTACTGGCGGGCATTGGTTCGGCACCCGCCGGGCGTGGTTGCTGGCCCTGTACTTCGGCCTGATCAACGGCGGCTACACCAGCATGGTGGCCTGGTTGCCGGCTTACCACACCGAGCACGGCGGCAGCGCCCAGGGCGGTGCCGATCTGGTGGGCCTGATGACCGTGTTCCAGGTGGCAGGTGCGCTCGGCCTGCCGCTGCTGTTGCGGCGTTGGGCCGACCGGCGCCCAGGCCTGTGGCTGGCGCTGGCAATCCAGCTGGCGGGATTCCTCGGCCTGCTGCTGGTACCTACGCAGGCTTCGGGGCTGTGGGTAGCCATGATCGGTTTTGGACTGGGCGCCTGCTTCAGCCAAAGCCTGACGCTGACCCTGGAGCACCTGAAAACGCCTGCCGAGGCGGGCAGCCTGGCGGCGTTCGTGCAGGGCATCGGCTTTATCATCACCGGTATCGTGCCGTACATCACCGGCTGGCTGCGTGATGTCAGTGGCGACTTCCAGGCTTCGTGGACACTGCTGACCGTGACTGTTCTGGCAATGTTGCTGGTGACCGTGTGCTTCAACCCGCGTGGCTATGCGGCGGCCATCGCCCGCCCGGCGGTAGTGGGCAAGGCCGCACCGGTCAACTGAGGCGTTGCAGGGTATCGCGCACTCTGTCCAGTGCTGGGTCGATGTCCAGCAATTCGATGGCGCCGAAGCCCAGCAATAGCCCAGGGCGCAACGGCGCTTCGCTGAAGAACGGCGCCAGCGAATACAGGCCGACCTCCACCTTGCGTGCGAGGTTGGCCAGCAACTCCACATCCACCCCGGGTGAGGCCAGGGCACTGAGGTGGAAGCCGGCGCTGGCGGGGATGGCGCTGAACCAGGGTGCCAGGTCGCCGCCCAGGCGTGCCAGGATACGCTCACGGCGGGCACTGTAGACTTCGTGGCAGCGGCGGATGTGCTTGTTCAGGTGGCCTTCGCCCAGAAAGCGCGCCAGCGCCCACTGCAGCAAGGTCGGGCTGTGCCAATCGCTGAGGTGCTTGGCCACGCAAGCGGCCTGCAACACGGCGGGTGGCAACACGGCATAGCCCAGCCTCAGCTCGGGCAGCAAGGTCTTGGAAAAAGTCCCCACATAAGCCACCAGGCCATGGCGGTCGAGGCGCTTGAGTGCATCCGAGGCCGGCCCGTGGTAACGGAATTCGCAGTCGTAATCGTCTTCGATGATCAGTGCGCCCAGCTCGGCAGCCCGTGCCAGCAGGGCGTGCCGGCGTGGCTCGCTCATCGGCATGCCGAGTGGGAACTGGTGCGAGGGCGTCACGTAGATCAGCCGGGTGCCGTCGGCGATCTGCTCCACGCACAGGCCTTCTCCATCCACCGGAACCGACTGCAGCCGTGCACCCAGGGCCAGAAACAGTTGCCGTGCCGGCGGGTATCCGGGGTCTTCCATCGCCACCTGGCAGCCTGGCTCGACCAGCACCCGGGCGATCAGGTCCAGTGCCTGCTGGGCGCCGTTGCACACCAGCAGGTCGGCTGCGCTGCAGTGCACACCGCGCGCGTAGGCGATGTGGTGGGCAATGGCTTCGCGCAGCTCCGGCAGGCCCTGGGCCGGAAATTGTCGCTCGGGGTGGCGCTGGCTACGGCGCAGCGCGTAGTTCAGGCAACTGCGCCACTGGTCAAACGGGAACTGCGCCTTGCTCGAAGCACCGCCGACGAAGTCATAGCGCGAGGGTGCGTGCAGCTGGCGTTGGCCGAGCACGGTGGCGCGTTGCTGCCAGCGCTCGAGGGAGGCGGCGCCGGCCAGGGGGATGGTGTCTGCTTCGTTATTGCGCAGCGGATGGCGCGGGGTGACGAAGGTGCCACGGCCGACCACGCCGCTGAGCAGGTTGTCGTAGGTTAGCCGTGAATAGGCTTCGGCCACGGTCTTGCGCGAGACGCCCAGTTGTTCTGCCAGCAGGCGGGTAGGTGGCAGTTGGGTGCCGGCGGCCAAGTGGCCGCTGTCGATACCGTCGCGCAATTGCTGGTAAAGCTGATCGGCCAGGCCTTTGCGGCCCTCCAGACGAATGTGCAGTTCCATGGGGCGGTCCAGAGCAGGGGAGTGCTCAGGATAGCGGATCAGGGGTGTGCGCAATATCTGCAGGCACGGCTGCATGCCGATACTCAGAGCCGAGCGGTGCTTACGGTGATAAAGCCTTTGTCCGCCAGCGCAATGCGTATCACTGTCTCGTCCGCCGGTGCCTTGCGGCTGCGCTTGATGCGCACGCCATCCACCGCGGCAGCTTTCAGATGCTCTGTGATGGCTCGCCCGTTCGGGTCGAAGAACACTTCGCTGGCCAGCAACTCGATACGTTCGACCAGTTGCCGGGAGTGTTCGTCGGTGGCGCAGAAGAACATCACCCCCGACAGGTGAGGGTCTTCATCGGGGTTGCTGATGTCGTGGGCCAGCATTTCACGCAGGCTGCTGCGCAGTGCGGCAATGGAGCGGGCGTACAGGTGCATACGGAGCCTCCTCTGGATCGCGACCTTGCGTTGTCCAGTGCCGATCTTGTTTTCTGCGCGCAGTGGCAGCAAGTAAGACGCTTCCTATAACTTTGTGGGAAATTTCTGAGGATGCTGGAAGGCCACCGCTGACTGGCGGGAGGCAGGTGTCTGCGGCACAATTCGGCGTCTGATACCCGCCTTGCCGAGGATTGCCATGAACAGCCATTTCCAGCCCGTCGACCTGAAAAAGGCCTATCGCCTGTTGAACCACGGCCCGACAGTGCTGGTTTCGGCCAGCCACGAGGGGGTAGACAACGTCATGGCAGCTGCCTGGGCTTGTGCCCTGGACTTCGACCCGCCCAAGGTAACCGTGGTGCTCGACAAGATCGCCCGCACCCGGCAGTTGGTGGAGGGCAGTGGCTGGTTCGTGATCCAGGTGCCGACCGCTGCGCAGGCGCAACTGACCCACCAGGTGGGGACCCGCAGCCTGTTCGACCAGCCCGACAAACTGGCCAGCATCGGTGTGCAGCTGGCGAGGGTCGAAGGGCATGCGGCGCCATTGGTGCAAGGCTGCTCGGCGTGGTTGATGTGCCGAGTGATCGACGAACCGCATAACCAGAACACCTATGACTTGTTCATAGGCGAAGTGGTGGCCGCCTGGGCGGATGACCGGGTGTTCCGGGATGGGCACTGGGCCTATGAAAGTGCCGACCCGCAGTGGCGCAGCCTGCACTACGTCGCGGGTGGGCATTTTTATGCGATTGGCGAGGCGGTGGTGGTTGAGCCGCAGTAACACCTGTGTTGGCTTCTTCGCGGGCATGCCCGCTCCAACCGCATAGCAACAGGCTGTAAGGCCCCAGAAGAGGTTGGCACGGAACTCAGAGCGCGGCAGCCCCAGCCTTGGCCACCTGGGCATCCTGCTCGGACTTGACCCCGGACACGCCAATCGCGCCTACCACCTGGCCTTCCACCCGCAGCGGCACGCCGCCTTCCAGGCTGGTCAGCAGCGGCGCGGTCACGAAAGCAGTACGGCCGCTATTGACCATCTCTTCATAATCCCGCGTCTCCTTGCGCCCCAATGCGGCAGTGCGCGCCTTTTCCATTGCGATGTAAGCACTGGCGGGCGCGCAGCCGTCCAGGCGCTCCAGGGCCAGCGGATGGCCGCCGTCGTCGACCACGGCGATGGTCACGTTCCATTGCTGCGCCTGGGCTTCCTGGCGCGCGGCGCTCAGTACGCGGGCAATTTCGGCCTGGCCGATCACGAACTTGCTATGCATGGGGGGTCTCCGGGTTCAAGGCTGCTTCGACGATTTCGATCCAGTGCCGCACAGGCGTGCGCCCAGCCCCGTCGAGGTGGGCCTGGCAGCCGATGTTGGCCGTGGCGATGACTTGCGGTTTGCCGCTTTCCAGCGCATTCAGGCGATTGTCGCGCAGTTGCAGCGACAATTCAGGCTGGGTCAGCGAATAAGTGCCCGCCGAGCCGCAGCACAGGTGGCCGTCGGGCACCGAGGTCAGGGTAAAGCCCAGCCGCGTCAGCAATGCTTCTACCGCACCGCCCAGTTTCAGGGCGTGCTGCAGTGTACATGGGCAGTGGAAGGCCAGACGCTGTTCGGCGCAAAGGCTCAGTTGCTCGACGGGTTCATCGCGCAAAACTTCTACCAGGTCGCGGGACAGTGCGCTGACCCGCGCGGCCTTGGCAGCGTAGTGAGGGTCTTTTTCCAGCAGGTGGCCGTAGTCGCGGACAAATGCGCCGCAGCCACTGGCAGTTTGTACGATCGCCTCGGCACCTGCTTCGATGGCGGGCCACCAGGCGTCGATATTGCGCTGTGCCCGCTGCAGGCCCTGCTCCTGAGCATTCAGGTGATAGTCCACCGCGCCACAGCAACCGGCCTGCTGGATCGGTTGCACGCTGATGCCCAGGCGGTCGAGCAGCCGCGCAGCCGCGGCGTTGGTATTGGGTGACAGGGTTGGTTGCACGCAACCTTCCAGCATCAGCACCCGGCGTGCATGGCGTGGCGCGGGGCGGTCGCCGGGTGGCGTGATGCGGGCCGGCAGCTTGCGTTTGAGCGTGGCCGGCAGCAGCGGGCGCAGCGCCTGGCCGCTGCGGGTCAGGGCTTTGAACAATGCCGGGCGCGGCACTACCGCACGCAGGCCCTGGCGCAGCAGGCGCTGGCCGAGCGGGCGCGGCACCTGCTGCTCGACCACCGCCCGGCCAATGTCCAGCAGGTCGTGGTACTTCACCCCGGATGGGCAGGTGGTTTCGCAGTTGCGGCAGGTCAGGCAGCGGTCCAGGTGCAACTGGGTGCTGGCGGTGACCGGCTTGCCTTCGAGCACCTGCTTGATCAGGTAGATACGCCCGCGCGGGCCGTCCAGTTCATCGCCTAGCAACTGGTAAGTGGGGCAGGTGGCGGTGCAGAAGCCGCAGTGCACGCAGGATCGCAGGATGCTTTCGGCTTCTTCGGCGCGGGCCAGGCGGCGGGCTGTTTCGCTGAGGTTGGTTTGCATGGTCTGGCCTCACAGGTCCGGGTACAGGCGACCGGGGTTGAACACCCCCTGGGGGTCGAGCTGCTGCTTGAGGGCGCGGTGGTAGCGCATCAGGGCGGCGGACAGCGGCGGGCTGCTGGCTGCACCGGGGGCATAGCAGGTGGCGTGGCCGCCCACCTTGGCGACCTGGTCGCGAATGGCCTGAACCGGTGCGCCGGTTGTGAGCCAGCGCTGGGCGCCACCCCAGTCGATCAGCTGTTGGCCGGGCAGGTCCAGCTCGCCGCAGGCGTTGGGTACGGACAGGCGCCACAGCGGAGCGGCGCCGGCAAAAAATGGCAGCCGTTGTTCGCGCAGGTCGCTCCAGAACCGGTTGTGGAGTGTTTCGCCACCCAGGCGCCGGTACGCCGACTGCACCGAGCCTTCGCCGCCTTCCAGGCGCAGGTACAGTGCTTCGCCGTCATGGCAGGCGGCGCTGATCGGTAGCGGTTGCTGCCCCCATTCGGCCAGCTCCGCCAGGGCTTCATGGCGGCTCATCGGCAGGCGCAGGCCAAGGCATTGACGTGGGCGTGGCAGCACTTTCAGCGACACTTCGGTCAGCAGCCCCAGGCAGCCGAAGCTGCCCGCCATCAGGCGTGATACATCGTAACCGGCCACGTTCTTCATCACCTCGCCGCCAAAGCGCAACAGCTTGCCGTGGCCGGTGATCACGCGGGTGCCAAGCACATAGTCACGCACCGACCCGGCCCACGGCCGCCGTGGGCCAGACAACCCGGCCGCGACCATCCCTCCCAGCGTGGCTTCCGGGCCCAGGTGCGGTGGTTCGCAGGGCAGCATCTGGCCGGCTTCGTGCAGGGCCGCCTCGATTTCGCGCAGCGGCGTGCCGGCGCGGGCGGTGAGCACCAGTTCGGTCGGATCGTAGCTGACGATGCCGCGGTGGCTGCGGGTATCGAGCACTTCACCGGCCACTGGGTTGCCGAGCATCGCCTTGCTGTTGCTGCCCTGGATACGCAGTGGCGTGCGTTGGTTCAGCGCCTGGTTTACCTGTTCCAGCAGTGCCTGGCTCATGTCGCGGTCCATGCTCATCAGAAACGCTCCAGTTCGGGGAAGGGCAGCTGCCCATGGTGCACATGCATGGCGCCGAATTCGGCGCAGCGGTGCAAGGT
The DNA here is from genome assembly GCF_047978165.1 of Pseudomonas sp. LFS074. NCBI lineage: Bacteria > Pseudomonadati > Pseudomonadota > Gammaproteobacteria > Pseudomonadales > Pseudomonadaceae > Pseudomonas > Pseudomonas sp. LFS074. The sequence goes on from NZ_JBFPFV010000001.1 coordinate 2,317,214, forward strand.
GGGAATGTTCTTGCCGGGGTTGAGCAGGCCCTGCGGGTCGAAGGCGGCCTTCACCGCGTGGAACAGGGTGATTTCGTCGCTGTTGAACTGCGCGCACATCTGGTTGATCTTCTCGCGGCCCACGCCATGTTCACCGGTGATGCTGCCGCCCACTGCCACGCACAGTTCGAGGATCTTGCCGCCGATGGCTTCGGCACGCTCCAGCTCGCCGGGGCGGTTGGCATCGAACAGGATCAGCGGATGCATGTTGCCGTCGCCGGCATGGAACACATTGGCCACGCGCAGGCCGTATTCAGCGGACAGGTCACTGATACCCTTGAGCACCCGGGGCAGTTCGCGGCGCGGGATGGTGCCGTCCATGCAGTAGTAGTCCGGGGAGATGCGCCCTACCGCTGGAAAGGCGTTCTTGCGCCCGGCCCAGAAGCGCACGCGCTCGGCTTCGTCGCAGGCCAGGCGCACCTCGCGGGCCCCGGCATGCGTCAGTACGTCGGCGACCCGCGCGCAGTCGTCGTGTACGTCGGCCTCCACGCCATCCAGCTCGCACAGCAGGATCGCCGCCGCGTCCACCGGGTAGCCAGCGTGGATGAAGTCCTCGGCGGCGCGGATCGCCAGGTTGTCCATCATCTCCAGGCCGCCGGGGATGATGCCGGCCGCGATGATGTCGGCGACTGCCCGGCCGGCGTCCTCGACGCTGTCGAAACTGGCCAGTAGCACTCGCGCCACCTGGGGCTTGGGTAGCAGCTTGACGGTAACTTCGGTGACGATACCCAGCATGCCTTCGGAGCCGGTGAACAGCGCCAGCAGGTCGAAACCTGGGCTGTCCAGGGCATCGCTGCCGAGGGTCAGGTGCTCGCCCTCGATCGTGAGGATTTCCACCTTGAGCAGGTTGTGCACGGTCAGGCCGTACTTGAGGCAGTGCACGCCACCGGCATTTTCGGCGACGTTGCCACCGATGGAGCAGGCTATTTGCGAGGAGGGGTCTGGTGCGTAGTACATACCATGAGGTGCGGCGGCCTGGGAGATGGCCAGGTTGCGCACGCCCGGCTGCACACGGGCGTAGCGACCCTGCGGGTTCACCTCAAGGATACGATTGAAGCGCGCCATCACCAGCAGGATGCCCTTCGCCAGCGGCAGGGCACCGCCCGACAGGCCGGTACCGGCGCCTCGGGCGACCACCGGTACGCCACGTTGGTGGCACAGTTTCAGTAGTGTTTGCACCTGCTCCAGGCGCTCGGGCAGCACCACCAGCAGTGGCACGGTGCGGTAGGCCGACAGGCCGTCGCATTCGTAGGGTTTGAGGTCTTCTTCGCGGTGCAGGATTTCGAGGTCTGGCAGGGCATCGCGCAGCGCCTGCAACAGGTCAGCCTGGTTCACGTTGGGCAACGCGCCATCGACGCGCTCGTCGTACAGGATATTCATCGGCTCACTCGGCAACGGTTTTTGTTGTTGTTGGCAAAGCGATCACCCTGCCAGCGTGCGCGTGCCGGCGGCTGTAGTCGAGTGCGGCAGGTACTGGTCCTACCAGTTTTTCTGCCAGGCTGTGGCTATTACCGGCTTTGTCCGGCTAGATTGAAGCCAGTGATGCAACTGGTCCTACCAGTAGGGGCGTTGAGATGGGTACTGAAGGCAAGGCCAAGGTCGCCGATCAGGTCGCCGAACGGGTCGAACGGTTGATCGTCGAAGGCGTACTGAAGGTGGGCCAGGCGCTGCCGTCCGAGCGGCGGCTGGTGGAAAAACTAGGCTGTTCGCGCTCGGCTCTGCGGGAGGGCCTGCGCATCCTGCGTGGGCGCGGCATCATCGACACCGAGCAAGGGCGTGGCTCGTTCGTCGCCGACCTGACGGGGCAGGTGGGGAGCACGCCGTTGATGCACCTGTTCAGCTCGCAACCGCGCACGTTGTTCGACTTGCTGGAGGTGCGGGCGTTGCTGGAGGCGGAGTCGGCGCGGCTGGCGGCTTTGCGCGCCACCGAGGTCGACCGTTTGCTGATCCGTCGGCGCTACGAAGAAATGCTGGCTGCCCATGAAACCGCGCAGGCGCTCGATGCTCGCGAGCATGCCCACCGTGACCATGCCTTTCACCGGGCGATCAGCGAGGCGTCGCATAACCCGGTGCTGGTGCATACCCTGCAATCGCTCAGTGACCTGACCCTGAGTACTGTGTTCGCTTCGGTCAACAACCTGTACTGCCGGCCTGCGCAGAAACGCCAGATCGATCGCCAGCATGCACGGTTGTATCACGCAGTGATGGAGCAACTGCCGGAGCAGGCTCAGCGGGCCGCACGCGAGCACATCAACGGGATACGTGACAGTTTGCGAGAGATAGAGCAGGAAGAGCAGCGCTTGGTCAGGGCGACCATGCGCATGGATGGCTGGGGTTGAATTGTAACCCCGCACCGGCCTGTTCGCGGACAATGCCGAGCACAGGCCGGTACAGGTTCACTCAATGGTCAGCCACAGGGTCATCCTGAGACAGGATTGCCCTGGCCAACTCTTCATCATTGGCTTGCAGCCCTGGGTGGTCCTTGCGGGCCTGTTCCAAAGCCGACTCCACATAGGCGCCGCGGATGGCACCGCCGCTGGCGACGAACGCAGAAAGCTCGTCACGGGCCGGGATGATCCGTTTGTCATCCTTGAAGGTCGAATACAGCGAGGCGGAAACACCGGCCGAGGTGGCGACGTCGCCCGCATCGACGCGGGCCAGGGCAGCACCGGCAGGCAGCAGGAGCAGCAGCGCAGGGGCGAGGAATAGGTGGCGCATGTCGTGTTCTCCAGTAGCGTGAAGCACAGGGAAATAAACCACTCAGTGTTTAAGAGAGCAGGTGAGTGCGGGTAGTTCCCTTTCCTGGCTGGAATGACGAGAGGGGCAGGTACAGCGCAGGGCTCGATCTCAGTGAGGCCTCTGTGGAAGCGGCTCAAGGGTCAAATCGACAACCGCACCACCCGGTTGTCCAGCACCTGTTGCTCCTGTCCCCGCCGCTTGTTCACTACAAGCTCACCAATCGCAATCAGCCGGGTGCGCGTGATGTTGCGCGACAACCCCAGCAACTGCGCGGTATGCACCTGGTTGTAATGGCAGAACCGGTACGCCGAGCGCAGCAGGGCATTTTCCACCTTCTCGTAAAGATCACCCGACTGCTCCTCGTACAGCCGGCTGAACGCGCGCTGTAGCAAGTCATCCACGCCATTGCCTGCCGGCTCCTCCTCTTGCCGTTCGATACGCAAGTTGGACAAACGCAGGTCCTGCGCTTGCACCGTGCCATCGCCACAGGTCAACAAGCTGTGGTGAATCACGTTTTCCAGCTCACGGATGTTGCCCGGCCAACTGTACTCGACCAGCTTGGCCTGGGCCTTGGGGCTCAGTTCCACCGGCCCGTAGCCCAACCGGTCGCTGTAACTGCGGATGAAATGCCGGGCCAGTGGCAGGATGTCGCCCGGACGGTCGCGCAACGGGTGCAACTGCAACGTCACCACGTTCAGCCGGTAGTACAGGTCTTCACGGAAATGTCCGGCGTTGATGGCCTTTTCCAGCTGTACGTTGGTCGCCGCCAGGACCCGCACGTTGATCGGGATGCTCTTGCGCGAGCCCAGCCGCACCACTTCGCGTTCTTGCAGTACACGCAGCAGCTTGACCTGGATCGGCAGCGGCAAGTCGCCAATTTCGTCGAGGAACAAGGTGCCGCCGTTGGCCTCTTCGAACCAGCCGGCCTTGGCCGCGAGGGCGCCGGTGAAGGCGCCCTTTTCATGGCCGAACAGTTCGGCTTCCACCAGCGACTCGGAAAATGCGCCGCAGTTGACCGCAACGAACGGGCCGTTGCGCCGACCGCTGAGGTTGTGGATGTGGCGTGCGACCAGCTCCTTGCCCGTGCCGGTTTCGCCGATGATCAGGACGCTGGCCTCGCTGGGGGCGACCTGTTGCAGGTGGGCGAGCAGCGCCTGTGATCTTGGGTCTTCGAAGACCTGTGCGGTCGCCCGGATCGAGGTAGCCAGTGTCGGTGACGGGGGGAGGGTCAGCAGTTGCATGGGCAGTCCTCAGGAGTAGAAGGATGGGGCAGGGCGTTTGTCGTTGAGGGCCCACTCGCCAAGTTCGTGGATGCGATAGTCCACCGGGTCGTGCAGGGTTTGCGTGCGCAGGTTGCGCCAGTGCCGGTCGAAGCGCAGCGAGGCATGCGTGGCGCGGGCACCGGTAACCTCGAACAGGCGGTTGCAGATGTCCAGGCCGTGGCGGCTGGCGGCGACCTTGGCAGTGCTGATGGCCAGGGCCAGGTCGCCGCGCTCATCAGCGGTAAGTGCATGTTCCTTGACCCAGGCGGCGTCCAGCTGGCGCGCGGCCCGCTCGATCAGCAGGCGCACGCTTTCCAGGCCAACCCAGAACTCGCCGTAATGGCGCAGTACGTAAGGGTCTTCGGCGCTGCTGGCGGCGCTGGAGCGGAACCACGGGCGGCTTTCCTTGAGGGTGTACTGACGGGCTTCATCGAAGGCGCCTTCGGCAATGCCGAGGAACAGGTTGGCGAAATGCAGCTGGGCGATCAGTGGACGCAAGGCGGCGAACGGGGTGCTCAAGGGGCCTGGATCAAGCAGCAGTTCGTTGTGCTCGACCCGTACCCGCTCGAAGGTGGCGCTGCCACTGTCGGTCTGGCGCTGGCCGATGTTGTTCCAGTCGCTGTGCAGACTGATGCCGGTGCGGCCGCTGGGGATGGCGGCAATCAGCAACTTGCCGCCGGCACGTTCGTCCACTGCCGAGGCAATCAGCATTTCCGAGTCGCTGGCGCCGGAGCAGAAACTCTTCTTGCCCGAAAACTCGCACCAGCCGTCGAAATGCTTGACCACGGTGCGGGTGTCCAGCGGGTTCAGGGCATTGCCCCAGAACCACTGTTTGCGAGCAGTCTGTTCGAACCACGGTTGCCATTGGTCCGGGCGCGAGAACAGGCGCACGGTGGCCAGCATCAGGTGGTGAAAACCGAAAACATGGGCGATGGAGCTGTCGACCCGCGCGAACTCGCGCACCACCGCGAAGGTGTCGTGCCAGCTGGCACCCTGGCCGCCGAACGCCTGTGGGATCGCCAGTGACAGCAAGCCGCTGTCACGCAAAGCGTTGCGCTCGGCTTTGGGTGTGCCACCGCGTTCGTCGCGTTCCACAGCGGTCTGGGCAAACTGCCCGGCCAGTTCGCGGGCAATCGCCAAGGCCGGGCGCAGTGGTGTAGTCACAGGTGCATTCATGGCCGCTCCTCAGGCGCTTTTACGCAGGGCGTGGTGGGCGCCGAACAGTGGCACGGCACGCTCGGCGGCCAGGCGGATACGGGCGGCAAGGGCGTCGCTGGAGACGCGGTAGTCGGCCATTTCCGCCTGGCTGGCGAATACGCCGATGGGCAGGGTCAGGGCCTGCAGGAAGCTGAACAGCGGGCGCAGCTGGTGGTCGAGCACCAGCGCGTGGCGTTCGCTGCCACCGGTGGCGGCGAGCAACACCGGGGTGTCGACCAAGGCGTCCTGGCCGATCAGGTCGAACAGGTGCTTGAAGTGGCCGGTGAAGCTGCCGCGGTACACCGGCGTGGTCACCACCAGCAGGTCGGCCCGTTCCACCAGGCGCAGTTGCTGCTCGACAGTGTCGGGCAGTTCGCTGCGCCACAGGGCGCTGCCCAGTGGCCGGGCGATCTCGCCCAGTTCGATCAGGTGCGGCTTGATGTGCAGGTGTTCGGCCAGTTCGGCGAGGATCGCTTCGGTCAGGGCCAGGGTGCGCGAAGGGCGGGAAGTGCCGCCGGACAGGGCTACGACGTTCAGTGGGGTGCTCATGGGCTAGTCTCCGGTTCTGGTTGAGCGGGACTTTGCTTGAGCAATCGTCGTGCCTGGTTCTAATGTTGTTATAGATCAACGAGTTAGCGGGTATTAGTGGCTGCGCTGCTGTTGCCGTGCGGGCGTTTTGTGTTGATCAGGTGTTGCGCTGCAAACAGTTGGCCGGGTGTTGGCGGCTGTACAGTTGGGAGAGTTATAGAGGATTAATGAATAGGTAAAAAAGAATAAGAAGTCATATTCTTATTCTATTTTTATCTTCAAGGTGCTGCGTGGTGCTGCCCAGCAGCCCCAAGCACCCTAGATGTGGGGGGCGTTGCGAGGGGATACCCCACCCGCAAATTCCGGTTTCAAATGCCCCTGTTCATCCAGCAGGTAAGCATCCATCACCTCCCGCACCACCGGCCCGGCCACTCGGCCCCCAGCCTCGCCGTTCTCGATCATCACGGCCACCACCACGCTCGGGTGGTCAGCCGGGGCAAAGCCAACGAACAGGGCGTTGTCACGGTGCCTTTCCAGCGTCTTGTCGCGGTTGTAGCGCTCACCCTGTTTGATTGCCACCACCTGCGCGGTACCGCTCTTGCCTGCAATCCGGTACTGCGCACCGGCGGCTGCGGCGCGGGCGATGCCGCGCGGGTCGTGCATGACCATCTGCATGCCTTGGCTGACCTGGTCCCAGGCGTGCTTGTCATGCAGCACGATATTGGGCATTGGGTTGGGGTCCACCGGCACATCGCCGCCCACGGTCATGGCCAGGTGCGGGCGATGCCACACGCCTTTGCTTGCCAGCAGGCTGGTGGCTTGGGCCAGCTGTAGCGGGGTGACCTGCATGTAGCCTTGGCCAATGCCGAGGATCAGTGTCTCACCCGGGAACCAGGCCTGGCGCCGCGTGGCGCGCTTCCACTCGGCCGAAGGCATCAGCCCCGAGGCCTCCTCGAACATGTCCAGCGACACCTTCTGGCCCAGGCCGAACTCGGCCATGTAATCGTGCAGGCGGTCGATGCCCAGTTTATGAGCCAGGTCGTAGAAGTAGGTGTCGTTGGAGCGCATGATGGCGGTGTACATGTCTACCCAGCCGTCGCCGCTGCGGTTCCAGTTGCGGTACTTGTGGTCGTAGTTGGGCAACTCATAGTAGCCAGGGTCGAACACCCGGCTGCCAGGGGTGATCACGCCGCTGTCGAGGCCGGCGATGGCAACTTCAGGTTTAACCGTCGAGCCGGGCGCATACAGGCCACGCAGCACGCGGTTGAACAACGGGCGGTCGATCGAATCGCGCAGGGCGGCGTACTGCTTGAAACTAATGCCCTTGACGAACAGGTTGGGGTCGAAGCTGGGGTTGCTGACCATCGCCAGTACGTCGCCATTGGCCGGGTCCAGCACCACCACCGAGCCACGGCGCTCGCCCAGGGCCTTTTCCGCGGCCACCTGCAAGTGCGCGTCCAGGGTCAGGACAATGTCCTGACCAGGGGTTGGGTCCTTGTGGTTGAGCACGCGCATCACCCGGCCCTGGGCGTTGGTCTCGACCTCTTCATAGCCCACGTGGCCATGCAGCTGGCTCTCGTAGAAGTGCTCGATGCCGGTCTTGCCGATTGACTGGGTGCCGCGGTACTCGGTGCTGTCGAGGACCTTGGCTTCTTTCTCGTTGATGCGCCCCACATAGCCGACCGAATGGGCGAAATGCTCGGCCAGCGGGTACTCGCGGATGAACTGCGGCTCGACCTCCAGGCCCGGCAGGCGGAACTGGTTTACCGCGACCAGGGCGATCTGCTCTTCGCTCAGGCCCACCATCAGGGTCACCGGCTCGAACGGCTTGCGGCCACGGCGCAGGTCTTTGTCGAACTGCTTGCGGTCGTCTTCGGTCAGGCCTAGTACCTGGGTCAAGGTGTCGAGTACTTTGGCCGAATCGCCGCCGGCCCGCTCACGGGTCATGGTCAGGTCGAAACTGGGCTTGTTGTCGGCCAGCACCACGCCATTGCGGTCGTAGATCAGCCCGCGTTCGGGGGCGATGGGTAGCACGTGCACGCGGTTGTTTTCCGACACCGCGGTCTGCTGGTCGTGCTGCAGTACCTGCAGCACATAGAGCCGGCCCACCAATACGGCACACAGGCTGAACACCAGGGCGGCGCAGGCCAGAAGCCGGCGGTTCACCAGGTGTTTTTCCTTTTCGTGGTCCTTGAGAGGGATGGGTTGCGGCATCAGGGGCTCTTTCCTACAGGCATCGCGCTGGCCGTGCGGGCGCGCGATCGGGCCGGGGATGCTACGCAACACATCCCGCCCTCTCAAGGCGAGGCGCGGCTGGCCGCAGGCTGATAACGCCTGTGTGTCCCATGATCAGGGCGCTGGCGGCAAACATGAAGATTTGTTCATGGCTGAGCCGCATGGAGGATTCGATGCTGGTTTTTTGCGTCATTATGGATCCATAAATGAATCGTGTTCGATTAACGAACGAAAAATCATATTAGGCTTAAGCGGATAACCTATTGAAATAAATAGATAAAAAATAAAATTGGTAGATCGGTCACATAGAGTTTTGGTGGTTTTCTCAAAGCGCTTGGCTTTGGTTTGTTGTTTGTGGATCCATTATCTGATTGATTAGCGCCTGACAACGGCCGGAGCCCTCCTGCCGTATGCGACAACAATTACAAAAAGGGTCCAGTCATGAATGGCTTTCCAAGGGTACGGAACCGTCAGGGTTCCATGCGCTTTGCCGGCGTGTGCGCATCAGTTCTCCCACCTGTGAACCGGCAGGTGGCCCCATGAATACCGACCTCAAGCAACGCCTGGACAACGACCCAATGGGCCGCTTCCAGTGCCTGGCCATTGGTATTTGCATCATCCTCAACATGATCGATGGCTTCGACGTGCTGGTCATGGCCTTCACCGCCGCCTCGGTGTCCGCCGAGTGGGGCCTGAACGGCGCACAGGTAGGGCTGCTGCTCAGCGCCGGCCTGTTCGGCATGGCAGCCGGGTCGTTGTTCATCGCCCCGTGGGCCGACCGGTTTGGTCGACGCCCACTGATCCTGTTGTGCCTGGCGCTTTCGGGCATTGGCATGCTGCTCTCGGCACTGAGCCAAACCCCGCTGCAATTGGCGCTGTTGCGAGGCCTGACCGGGCTGGGCATTGGCGGCATCCTGGCCAGTAGCAACGTGATCGCCAGCGAGTACGCCAGCAAGCGCTGGCGTGGCCTTGCGGTGAGCCTGCAGTCCACCGGCTATGCCCTGGGCGCGACCCTGGGCGGGTTGCTCGCGGTGTGGCTGTTGGGGCATTGGGGCTGGCGCTCGGTGTTCCTGTTCGGCGGCATCGTCACCGTGCTGGTGATCCCGCTGGTATTGCTGTGGCTGCCGGAGTCGTTGGACTTCCTGCTGGCTCGCCGGCCAGCCAATGCCCTGGCCCGGGTCAACCGCCTGGCAGTGCGCCTCGGTCAGCCGGCACTGGCGCAACTGCCGGCACTGGCGGCGAGGGCGCAGGGTACCACCCGTGGTTTCAGGCAACTGCTGGCGCCGGATATGCGCCGCACCACGTTGGTGATCTGGTTGCTGTTCTTCCTGGTCATGTTCGGCTTCTACTTCGTCATGAGTTGGACGCCGAAACTGCTGGTGGCCGCTGGCCTGTCGGCCCAGCAGGGCATCACCGGCGGTGTGCTGTTGAGTGTCGGCGGCATCCTCGGTGCGGCGCTGATCGGCGGGCTGGCATCGCGTTGGCCACTGACGGGGGTACTGGCGTTGTTCATGCTCATCACCGCCGCACTGCTGGTGTTGTTCGTGGTCAATGGGGCCTCGGTCACTGCTGCGCTGGCGCTGGGGTTGCTGATCGGGCTGTTTTCCAACGGCTGCGTGGCCGGCCTGTATGCCTTGTCGCCAGTGGTCTATGACGCCTCGGTACGCGCCACCGGCGTGGGCTGGGGCATCGGTATTGGCCGCATGGGCGCGATCCTGTCGCCGACCGTGGCTGGCGTATTGCTCGATGGCGGCTGGCAACCGCTGCACCTGTACGGGGTGTTCGCCAGCGTGTTCGTGCTGGCCGCAGGTTGCCTGTTGCTACTGCGGCCAATGGCCAAGCCAGCGGCCGCCCTCTCTACCGATGCACTGAGCCACTGAGTGCAACCCGGCCTGGCCGGGTACCTGAATGCAGCACGTCGCCCCAAGCCCATACCGGCCTGGGGCGGTTGGCTGCGCCTATGAAAAGCGGAGAACAATAATAATGATGCACACAACTTGCACGCTGGCCCGTTCGGCCCTGGCGGTGTCGCTGGCGCTTGGCCTGGGTTTGCCGGCCTGGGCCGAGGAGGGCGGCTTCCTTGAAGATGCCAAGGCCGGGCTGACACTGCGCAACTACTACTTCAACCGCGACTTCCGCGACGCAGGGGCGGCCAAGAGCAAGGTCGAAGAATGGGCCCAGGGTTTCATTTTCAAGTTCAGCTCTGGCTACACATCGGGGCTGATCGGTGTTGGCCTGGACGGTATCGCCATGTTCGGCGTGAAGCTGGACAGCGGCCGTGGTACCAGCGGCTCCGAACTGCTGCCGGTGCACGATGACCGGCGTGCGGCCGGCGACTATGGTCGCGCCGGTCTGGCGGCCAAGCTGCGTATTTGCGCGACCGAACTGAAGGTCGGTGAGCTGTTGCCGGATATTCCGCTGCTGCGCTACGACGATGGCCGCCTGCTGCCACAGACGTTCCGCGGGGCAATGCTCGATTCGCGGGAGATCGAAGGCCTGAGCCTGCAGGCCGGCCAGTATCGCGAGGTGAGCCTGCGCAATTCTTCCGACATGCAGGACCTTTCCGCCTGGGCCGCGCCTGGGGTGACTTCGGATGGTTTCAACTATGTCGGCGCCGAGTACCGCTTCAACCAGCAGCGCACGCAGATCGGCGCCTGGCATTCGCAACTGGAGGACATTTACCAGCAAAGCTACTTCAACCTGCTGCACAGCCAGCGGCTGGGGGAGTGGACACTGGCGGCCAACCTTGGCTACTTCATCGACCGGGATGATGGACAGGCGCGCATTGGTGATATCCAGAGCCGCACTGGCTACGCTTTGCTGTCGGCCTCGCACAGTGGCCATACCCTGTACCTGGGGTTGCAGAAGGTCAGTGGCGACAGCCCGTGGATGTCGGTGTATGGCAGTAGCGGGCGGACCTTGGGCAACGACATGTTCAACGGCAACTTCAGCAACGCCGACGAGCGCTCGTGGCAAGTGCGCTACGACTACAATTTTGCCGCTATGGGTGTGCCTGGGTTGCTGGCCATGGTGCGCTACGGGCATGGTGAAAATGCCACCACGGCGGCCGGCAGCAATGGCAAGGAGTGGGAGCGCGATACCGAAGTGAACTACACCTTCCAGAGCGGGGCGTTGAAGAACCTCAACATCCGCCTGAACAATGCGACCAACCGGCGCAGCTTTAACAGTGATTTCGACCAGACGCGGCTGATTGTCAGCTATCCGCTGACGTTGTAAACGCCGCGACTTAATCGTTGGCTGGCCTGCCGGCGATGTGGGCTAACAGGCCACCAACAACCCCTCACCTTGCGCTAAGATGCCCGCTCATGTCCCTGGAAGTAGCCTGGATGAGCAAGCCCGGTCAAATGGTGCTGGTCGCGTTGCGCAAGATGATCGCCTCGGGCGAGCTGGCGGCCGGCGAGCGCTTGATGGAAGTCCCCACCGCCGAGCTGTTCGGCGTTTCTCGCATGCCGGTGCGCATGGCGTTTCGTACCCTTGAGCAGGAAGGCTTGCTGGTGCGTTTTGGCGGCCGGGGCTTTCAGGTGCGCTCAGTCAGTGCCGATGACATCGCCGGTGCGGTCGAGGTGCGCGGCGTACTGGAGGGGCTGGCCGCGCGCCAGGCTGCAGAGCGTGGTTTGTCGGTGCAAGCACGCGCGGCGCTGCAGCAGTGCCTGGTCGATGGCGACCAGCTGTTCGACAAGGGCTTCGTGACTGAAGAAGACCTGCAGGCTTACCACGACCTGAACATGCGCTTTCACCAGGTGATCATCGAAGCCAGCCACAACCCGGCCATTGCCGATGCCCTGGCGCGCAACGACCACCTGCCGTTCGCCTCGGTCACCGCGCTGGCGGTGGACCGCCATGACCTGGCCCGCGAATACCGGCGCTTCAATTTTGCTCACATGCAGCATCACGCGGTGTTCGATGCCCTGACCAACCGCCAGGGTGCCCGCGCCGAAGCGATCATGCGCGAGCACGCCAATGCCACCTTGCGCTACGCCGAGACCTTTGGCGGGGCGACGGCAGACGCAGGCATGAAGGTTATCCTGCCCTCGGCGTAAACCGGTTCAGATATCCAGCACCAGCAGCGGCGTTTTCGAGCGCGAGCAGCAGGGCGTGAACTGATCGTTCAGCGCCTGCTCCTCTTCGGTAAGGAACATGTCGCGGTGGTCCGGCGTACCCTGCAGCACGCGCGTCAGGCAGGTGCCGCAGATACCCTGTTCGCACGACATGGCAATCTCGATACCGTGCTGTTCCAGCACCTGCACCACGGTCTGGTCGGCCGGCACCTCGAACACCTGCCCCGTGCTGCCCACCTGCACCGAGAAGCTACCGTCGTTGCTGGCATCCACCGGCGCTGCGGCAAAATACTCGCGGTGCAGGTTGGCCTCCTGCCAGCCCAGTCCCTTGGCGCTGTCCAGCACATGCTGCATGAACCCGCCGGGCCCGCAGACATACAGGTGCGCATCCTCTTGCGGGTTGCCCAGCACCCGGGCGATATCCAGTGCGGTTTCCGGTTGCTCGTCAAAGTGTACGAACAGGCGGTCGGCGAACGGCGCGTTGCGAATGCGTTCGACAAAGGCCGCACGCTCGCTGGAGCGGGCGCAGTAGTGCAGCTCGAAGTCATGGCCGCTGTGGGACAGCTGCTCGGCCATGCACAGAATCGGGGTAATGCCGATGCCACCGGCAAACAGCAGGCTGCGCTGCGCCCCCTCGGCCAGCGGGAACAGGTTGCGCGGCGCGCTGATGCGCAGCCGTGCGCCGGCCTGCACTTGCTCGTGCAGGCTGCGTGAGCCTCCCCGCGAAGCCGGGTCGTTGAGCACGCCAATCAGGTAACGGTGGCGCTCCTCGGGGTGGTTGCACAGCGAATACTGGCGCACCAACCCATCGGGCAAATGCACGTCGATATGCGCGCCAGCGCTGAACGCCGGCAGCAAGCTGCCATCCGCTGCCGCCAGCTCGAAGCTGCAAATACCTTGCGCTTCGTCGTTACGGGACACCACTACGGCATCGATCATGTCGGCTGTTCCTCAGGCAGGGGTGGCGCTGGTAGCGATCAGTTGCGGTTGTGACGCACGCTCTTTGGCGATGATGCGCTCCAGCACCTTGCGCGACTGCACGCCGCCAGCATCGATGTTCAGCTTCAGCAGGTTGCGCTCGGGGTGGGCCAGCAGGTTCTGCTGCTGGCGTTCGAGCATCTCCAGGTCTTCGCTGAAAATCTTGCCTTGGCCTTCGCGGATGTTGTCGGTCAGGGTTTGGTCATGCGCGGCGAAGTTGCGTGCCATGCCCCAGAAGTACCAAATCGATGTGTCGGTCTCTGGCGTGATGAAATCCACCACGATGCTCGACGCCTTGTGCTGCGCCTCGGCGTGGTAGCCACCCTTGCCGGCATGCGCCACACCCACTTCGATCAGCACATGGCTAGGCGGGGTGAAGCGGCAGATCTGCCAACGGTCCACCGGTACATCATCGGCCAGGCCGTTGCCACGCAGGGCCATGCGCCAGAAGGGCGGGGCCATGATGTTTTCCATGTGCCGGGCGGTGACCACTTCGTCGCCGGTGACGGTGGTGACTGGCGGGGCCTCGTCGATTTCCTTCTGGCCGATGCTGGAGGCATGCACGTAGGTTTCGTGGGTGAGGTCCATCAGGTTGTCGATCATCAGGCGGTAGTCGCAACCGATGTGGAACAGCCCGCCACCGTAGGCCCATTCATCATTCACCGCCCATTCAAGGTGCGGAATCAGCGCCGGGTCGGCCTGCGCCTGGTCGCCTGGCCATACCCAGACAAAGCCATAGCGCTCGACTGCAGCGAAAGTCTTGTTGCAGGGAAAGCCCCGTACCCGCTGGCCGGGCATCGACACGGTCTTGCCATCGCAGCCCATGACCAGGCCGTGGTAGCCGCATACCAGGTTGCCGTCCTCGACATAGCCAAGCGACAACGGCGCACCACGGTGCGGGCAGAAATCCTCGACGGCGGCTACACGGTTCTCGTGGCCACGGTAGAACACGATTTTTTCCCCGCAGATCCGCCGGCCCAAGGGCTTGGTGGCGATCTCGTCGGGGGTGCAGGCAACGTACCAGGTGTTTTTGGGGTACATGGGAGGCTCTCCGGGGTTTTGTTTTTATTTAATGGATCCATTAGAGCCGTTAAAGAAAATCACGGTCAATCTATATTGTGTGTTTATGGTAGGTTTTGTGCGATTATCGGATCTCTGTGGATCCATTGTCGGCTAGCGATGAGAATCGCAATACGCCTCTGCGACCACGTACCTGCTATTACTTAGCAGACACATCACACACCAAGGCCCCTCGATGCTCGCCATCGAAAACCTTCACAAATCATTCCCCACTCCCCAAGGCCCGCTCCCGGTTCTGCAGGGCGTCGATCTGCGCCTGGCACGCGGCAGCAGCCTGGCACTGATGGGCGAGTCGGGCAGCGGCAAGAGCACCTTGCTGCACCTGGTGGCTGGCCTGGACCGGGCCGACAGCGGCCGCATCCTGATCGACGACGTTGCGCTCGACGGCCGTTCGGAAGCGTCTCTGGCACAGTGGCGGCGTGAGGGGATTGGCCTGGTGTTCCAGCAATACAACCTGATCAGCAGCCTGGACGTCGGCCTGAACCTGACCTTCCAGGCTCGCCTGGCCGGGCGGTATGACCCGCATTGGGCGGCTTACCTGGCGCAACGTCTGGGCCTGGCGGGCCTGCTTGCGCGTTACCCGGAACACTTGTCGGGCGGCCAGCAGCAGCGGGTCGCCATCGGCCGCGCGCTGGCCGGGCGACCGGCATGGCTGCTAGCCGACGAACCCACCGGCAGCCTGGATGAGGCCAGCAGCGACGAGGTGCTGAACCTGTTGCTGCAGTTGGTTGCCGAAGCCGGCAGCGGTGTGTTGATGGTGACTCACAGCCCACGGTTGGCGGCGCGTTTGCAGCAGCGCTGCTACCTGCAGGCCGGCTGCGTGCGGCACGAGCAGGGCTGATGAGGCTGTTGTCGCTGGCATTGATGGCGTTGCTCAGCCATTGGCGGCGCCACCGCGTGCAGTGCTTGAGTATCTTCACTGGCCTGTGGCTGGCCACGGCGTTGTGGACCGGGGTGCAGGCGCTGAACAGCCAGGCACGCAGTGACTATGCTCGGGCCAGCGCGGTTTTGGCCGGGCCGTTGCAGGCGCAATTGCTGCCGCGCACTGGCGAGCGCTTCGACCAGGGTTTGTACGTGCAACTGCGCAGGCTGGGCTGGGCGGTATCACCGGTGCTGGAAGGGCGCTTGCGCCTGCCGGGCGAGCCGGCGCGCAGCGTGCGGCTGATTGGCATCGAGCCATTGAGCCTGTCGCCGGCCAGCAGCATTGCCGGTGTACAACTGCAGGCATTCGACCTGCAGGCTTTTATCGGCACGCCCGGGCAAGCCTGGGTTGGGCCAGACACCTTGCGTCAGTTGAGCGCAAACCCCGCGCAGCGGGCCCGCGACAGCGAAGGGCAGTTGCTGCCGCCTTTGGTTTTGCAGCCCGCGTTGGCGCCTGGGGTGATGGTGGTGGACATCGGCCACGCGCAGGCGTTGCTGCATGCATCTGGGCAGTTGTCACGCCTGCTGCTGGCCGGGGCACCTGGGCCATTGCCGGCAGATATCGCCCCCTTCCTCGAACTTCAAACACAGCAGGACGATGGCGGTTTGCAGCGCCTGACCGACAGTTTCCACCTCAACCTGACTGCGCTCGGCCTGCTGGCGTTCATCGTCGGCTTGTTCATCGCCCACGCCGCCATCGGTCTGGCGCTGGAACAGCGGCGTGGGCTGATCCGCAACTTGCGCGCCAGCGGCATCAGCCTGAAGACCCTGCTGTATGCACTGTTGCTGGAGTTGGGCCTGTTCGCGGTGCTGGGCGGGCTTGCCGGGGTGGCCAGTGGTTATGCCTTGGCCGCGTGGCTGCTGCCCGATGTGGCCGCCAGTTTGCGCGGCCTGTATGGCGCACAGGTGGCGGGTACGCTGAGCCTGCCCGCGTGGTGGTGGCTGCTGGGCGTGCTGGTGAGTGTATTCGGGGCATTGCTGGCAGGGCTGGGCAGCGTCATGCGTGCGGCCCGATTGCCGTTGCTGGCGCTGGCGCAACCTCAAGCCTGGCGGCTGGCGCAGGGGCCATGGCTGAGGCGTCAGGCATTGATCGCGGGCTTGCTGCTGTTGCTGGCCTTGGGCTGTGGCGTGTTCGGAGCCAGCCTGCCCAGCGCGTTCGCCATGCTGGCGGGGTTGCTGCTGGCGGCAGCGCTGCTGTTACCGGGCATGCTCGACCGGGTGCTGGCCTGGCTGGCGCGCCGCTGCCAGCGGCCATTGGCGCAATGGTTCGTTGCCGACAGCCGCCAGCAACTGCCGGCCCTGAGCCTGGCGTTGATGGCCCTTTTGCTGGCGCTGGCTGCCAGTGTTGGCGTGGGCAGCATGACCGAGGGTTTCCGCAAGACGTTTGTCGGTTGGCTTGGCCAGCGCCTGTCCGCCGACCTGTATGTCACCCCACGCGATACAGCCCAAGGCCTGCAGATAGTCGAGTGGCTTGAGCAGCAGCCTGCGGCCAGTGTGGTGCTGCCCGGCTGGCGCGTGGACATTCAACTACAAGGTTGGCCGGTACAAGTGCAGGGCATTGTCGATCACTCCGTTTATCGAACGCGCTGGCCACTATTGGAACAGCAGCCACATGCCTGGCAGCGACTGGCCCGCGGGCAGGCTGTAATGCTCAGCGAACAGTTGGCCAGGCGGTTGAAACTGCAACTGGGCGATAACCTCAAGCTGCCTGCGAACACGTCGCCGGCCTTGCCTGTTGTGGGGATCTATGCCGATTACGGCAACCCCAAGGGGCATGTCCTGGTCAATGCCGGCTGGTTGCGCGAAAACTGGCCACAGGCAACCCTGACCGGCTTGAGCGTCGACTTGGCCGCTGAACGGGTGCCGGCGCTCAAGGTCGCTCTGCAACGGCATTTTGCCCTCGACGACAGCCGCGTGGTCGAGCAGGCGCGCCTGAAGCGCTGGTCGACCGACGTGTTCAACCGCACCTTTGCCGCCACCGCTGCCCTCAACAGCCTCACCCTTGGCGTGGCTGGCGTGGCGTTGTTCATCAACCTGTTGACCCTGGGCCAGTCCCGGCTGGGCCAGCTGGCACCGCTATGGGCGCTGGGTGTGCGGCGTATGCAACTGGTCTGGCTGAGCCTTGGCCAGACACTCATGCTGAGCAGCCTCACCGTGTTGATGGCGATCCCGCTGGGGTTGCTGCTGGCCTGGTGCCTGGTCGCGGTGGTCAATGTTCAGGCGTTTGGCTGGCGCCTGCCGCTCTATGTCTTTCCCGTGCAGTTGCTGCAGTTGGCCATGTTGGGGTTGTTCACCAGCCTGCTGGCCAGCGCCTGGCCGCTGTGGCAGCTGGCGCGCCGCCAGCCGCGCGAACTGTTGAGGCCATTTGCCGATGAAGCGTAATGCGTGGCTGTTGCTCAGCGTGTTGTTGTGCGGCTGTGATCAACCAGCACCACAGAGTTATGCCGGGCTTGGGCAGCAGGCCGGCGAATTCAGCCAGGTGACCCGCGACCATCGGCTGGCATTTCCACAGGACCACGGTCCACACGATGGTTTTCGTATCGAGTGGTGGTATGTCACCGCCAACCTGAAGGACGCCCAAGGCCGTGACTGGGGCGCCCAGTGGACGCTGTTCCGCTCGGCCCTGCGCCCAGGCCCGGAGACCACCGACTGGAACAGCCCGAACCTGTGGATGGGGCACGCGGCCTTGACCGGTCCGGGCGGCCACCAGTCTGGCGAAACCCTGGCGCGCGGCGGTATCGGCCAGGCCGGAGTGCAGGCTCAGCCGTTCCGAGCGTGGATCGATGACTGGTCGTTGCAGGGCAGGGGCAGTATAGAAAACCTGCGGATGGTCGCCGGTGGCGATGGTTTTCGCTATGACTTGCAGTTGCACAGCGATCACCCTCTGGTGCTGCACGGGGAGCAAGGTTACAGCGAGAAATCTGGCAAGGGGCAGGCTTCGTACTATTACAGCCAGCCTTTCTACCAAGTGCAGGGGCACATTCAGCGTGGCAGCCAGTGCATCGCGGTCACTGGGCAGGCCTGGCTGGACCGGGAATGGAGCAGCCAACCGCTGGCGTCAGGGCAAACGGGCTGGGACTGGTTTTCGCTGCACCTGGACAGTGGTGCCAAGCTGATGCTGTTTCAGGTACGCGAGGCGCGGGGGGACGCGTACCGCGCTGGGACCTGGGTTGGGCCGCAGGGTGAGGTGGTGGCGCTGGACGCAGCGCAGATTCAGCTGCAGGCGCAAGCCTGGTCTGCGCAGAAAAACGGCAAAAAGGTGCCGACACGGTGGCGGGTGCAGGTGCCTGGGCATGGAGTGGATGTGCAGGTTGATGCCGTGGAGCCGCAGGCATGGATGCAGACGCGATTCCCTTACTGGGAAGGGCCGGTGCGGTTGAGCGGGAGCGCGGGTGGGCGCGGGTATCTGGAGATGACTGGATATTAGTCAGTCTGGTCATGACGCGGTCCCTTGTAGGAGCGGCCTTGTGTCGCGATAGGGCCGCAAAGCGGCCCCAACAATGTTGGGGCGATTCGAAGATCCTGGGGGTGCTTCGCACCCCGATCGCGACACAAGGCCGCTCCTACAAGGGGCCACGCCAGCCTGTTCAATCCTTGATGAGTGCGCGCAGCACAGCTCGTGCATCTTCGCTGCGCAAGCACTCGATGAACAACCGGCTTTCCCGCGCCACTGTGTCTTCAAGCTCCGCTCGCTGGCTGTCCTTGAGCAACCGCTTGCTGATGCGCAATGCCGCCTGCGGATAGCCTTGCAGCTGCCGCGCCAGGGTGCGGGCAGCCGCCAGGCACTGCGCGCCGTCTTCATGCAGTTCATTGGCCAGCCCCCAGGCCACCATCTGTTCGCCATCGAGCAACGCGTTGGCCAGCAGCAAGCGCGCCGCACGGGCCTGGCCAAGCAAACGCGGCAGCAACAGGCTGGAGCCGAACTCCGGGCACACACCCAATGGCGCGAAGGGCATGCGCAGTTTGGTCGAGCGGCTGACCAGCACCTGGTCGCAATGCAGCAACAGGGTGGCCCCGATGCCGATCGCCGCGCCACTGACCGCTGCGATCAGCGGCTTGTCCAGCCCCATGACTACCCGCATCAGGCGGAACACCGGGCTGTCCAGGTCGCTGGGCGGGTTGTCGAGGAAGTCGCGCAGGTCGTTGCCAGCGCTGAAGCAGTGCGGCCCACCGGTGATGATGATGGCGTCGACATCAGGGTTTTCACCCGCCGCCAGCAGCAGGTCGCCCAGCTGTTGGTACATGGCGGTGTTCAGGGCATTGAGCTTGTCGGGGCGGTTGAAGGCCAGGGTCAGCAGCCCTTGGTCCAGGTCGCGTGTGATCAGGTCGTTCATGGCAGCCGCTTTTATTGTTGTGGGCAGGTGCAAGGGTTTATCACGCTGTCCGGCTTGTTGTACAGTCGTTCAGTCCAGCCCCTAACCCGAGACCCACCGATGACTCAGGAAGCCCGCTACCACCGCATGCTGCCGGAACTGCGCAAAGCCAACCTGGTCGAGGCGACCTTGGTGTGCCTCAAGCGCCATGGCTTTCAGGGGGCGTCGATCCGCAAGATCTCGGCTGAAGCCGGGGTTTCGGTGGGGTTGATCAGCCATCATTACGCCGGCAAGGACGAACTGGTGGCCGAGGCCTACATGGCCGTTACCGGCCGGGTGATGGGCCTGCTGCGCGAGGCCATGGCCCAGGCTGCGCCCAATGCCCGCGAGCGGCTGTCGGCGTTCTTCCGCGCCTCGTTCTGCGCCGAGCTGCTCGACCCGCAATTGCTCGATGCCTGGCTGGCTTTCTGGGGTGCGGTGAAGACCGCCGACGCCATCAACCAGGTACACGACCACTCTTACGGCGAGTACCGCAACGAGCTCAGCCGGCTGCTGGCCAAACTGGCCGAGGAAGAGGGCTGGCAGGGTTTCGATGCCGACCTGGCGGCCATCAGCCTGAGCGCCTTGCTCGATGGCCTGTGGCTGGAGTCGGGGCTCAACCCCGGCACCTTCACCCCCGAGCAGGGCGTGGTCATCTGCGAGGCCTGGGTCGATGGCTTGCAGGCCGGCGGTCGGCGGCGCTTCAGCCTGCCCGAGGGCTGTTGATCGCCCGTTCAGTAACGAGTACGCTGCTGTCGCGAGTGTGTAGAACAACACCAATAAAAAGAGACGACACGCAATGACGCCTCGGGTATTGATCGTCGATGACGATCCGCTTATTCGTGACTTGCTGCAGGCCTATCTGTCCCAGGAAGGCTACGACGTGCACTGCGCCGACACGGCGGAAAAGGCCGAAGCCCTGCTCGGCAGCCAGGATGTCGACCTGGTGCTGCTGGACATCCGCCTGCCTGGCAAGGACGGCCTCACCCTGACCCGCGAGCTACGGGTGCGCTCGGAGGTCGGCATCATCCTCATCACCGGGCGCAATGACGACATCGACCGCATCGTCGGCCTGGAATGCGGCGCCGACGATTATGTCATCAAACCGCTCAACCCCCGCGAGCTGGTGTCCCGTGCCAAAAACCTGATCCGCCGCGTGCGCCATGCCCGCGAGGTACACCCGGCCCCGGCCTGCGCGCAATCGCTGAAGCAGTTCGCCGACTGGGCGCAGGACACCGATCGCCGTCGCCTGATCGACGCCCGTGGCGGGCAAACCCTGCTGACCCACGGCGAGTTTCAACTGCTCAGCGTGTTTCTGCGCAACAGCGGCCACACCCTTAGCCGCGACCAGCTGATGGACCAGATTCGCAACCGCGAGTGGGTGCCCAACGACCGCTCCATCGATGTGCTGGTCGGGCGCCTGCGCCGCAAGCTGCATGACGATCCGGCCGAGCCACAGCTGATCATCACCATCCACGGCACCGGCTACCTGTTCACCGCCAGTGTGGCGGCATGAGCCACTGCGCCTGGCTGTCGGCACTTGCGCTGTGTGTTGCGCAGGCCAATGCCAGCGAGCCGGTGCGGTATTGCGACTACCCGGTGTACCCACCCATTTCCTGGAGCGATGGCCACCAAGTGCGTGGGCTTGCCCCAACCGTGGTGCGTGAGCTGTTCGCACGCCTGGGCTACCCGGTGCAAACCGTGGTACTGGGCAACTGGAAGCGCTGCCTGCTGGACGCCGCCGCCGGGCGGGTGGACGTGGTGCTGGCCTACAACAGCGACCAGCGCGACCAGCGCATGCGTTTTTCCACGGTGCCGGTGTTGCGCGAGGAAGTGGCTGTGTTCTACAACCGCAAGCGGCCGGTGCAGTTCCAGCAACTGGAGGACCTGGCCGGCTACCGTGGCGGCCTGTTATACGGTGAAAGCTACGGCGCTGAGTTCGACCGCTTCGTCGCCCGCCACCAGAACATCGAGCGGGTGTCGTCCAGCCAGCAGAACTTTGGCAAGCTGATCCGCGGCCGCATCGACTACGTGATCCAGGAGCGGCGTACTGGCCAACTGTTCATCGAACACTTGCCCGGCGCGCAGGACATCCGCGTGCTGCCCACTGCACTGAGCGTGGACTATCTGCGTGTAGCCGTGTCGCGGCAATCCCCCCTGAGCCAGCACATGGATGAAATCGACGAGCAGCTGCAGCGCATGAACCGGGCTGGCGAGATCGAGCGCTGGCTGGAGCAAAGCGAAGTCACCTACCGCGACATGATCAAGCTGCCGGCGGATGCCCGATGATACGCCTGCGCACCGACGGCCTGCTGCGTCGCCTGCTGCTGTTCATCCTGCTGTTCAGCCTGTGCTTCACCGTGCTGGCCAGTGGCGTGCAGCTGTACTTCGAGTACCGCCGCGAAATGCGTGACATAGACGCACGCATGGCGTTGATCCGCGCCGGCTACCTGGCCAGCCTGGAGCGTAGCCTGTGGGACCTGGACGAGGCGCAGCTGGATGTGCAACTGCGCGGCCTGGTGGACTTTTCCGATGTGGCGCGGGTGCGCCTGGTCAGTGATGATTTCCAGTTGTTGCGCGGTGAGGCCGAAGCCACAGGGCCGCTGCGCATCGAGCGCTTCCCCCTTGATTATCAGCCACCCTCGGGGCCGCCCAGGCACCTGGGCGAGCTGGAAGTCAGCATCGACCTGGGCGCGGTGCACCGCCGGTTGTACGCCACAGGCCTTGCCAGCCTGCTGTGGATGGGCGTGTTTCTGTGCGGCCTGGCAGTGGCACTGTCGGGGCTGTTCTACCGCCTGGTCACCCGCCACCTGCAAGTGATGGCCGAATTTGCCCGTCGTATTGGCGCCGGCCAGTGGCAGGAGCCGTTGCGCCTGGGGCGCCGCCGTTCAGCGCGCCCCGACGAGATCGACACGGTGGCCAATGCCCTGGACGATATGCGCCGCGCCATCCTCAGCGATATCGAGCGCCGTGAGCGCGACCGCCTGGAGCTGCAGGGCAAGCGCGACGAATTGCAGGCCATGGTCGAGCGGCGTACGGCCAGCCTGGCCCGCGCCAAGGACGAGGCCGAGGCTGCCAACCTGGCCAAGTCACGCTTCCTGGCGACCATGAGCCATGAACTGCGCACGCCGCTCAACGGTATTCTGGGCATGGCCGAACTGCTGCGCGGCGGGCGCCTGGAGGCGGCCGACCGCCAGCGTGTCGAGGCCTTGTACAAAGCCGGCGAGGGCCTGCTGGCGATTCTCAACGAGGTGCTGTATTTCGCCCGGCTCGAAGAAGGCGAAAGCCGCGCCGAGCTGGTAGGTTTTTCCTTGCGCCAGTTGTGCCAGGAAGTGCTGGCGTTGCTCGAACCCATGGCCATGGAAAACGCCGACACCCTGCAACTGCAGGTAGATGAGCAGTTGGCCGCGCACCAGCACGGCGCCGAGCAATACCTGCGCCAGGTGCTGAGCAACCTGCTGGCCAATGCCATCAAGTTCACCGAGCACGGCCAGGTACAGCTTACGGTGCAGGTGCTGGCCAGCAACGAACGCTCGCAGCGCCTGCGGTTGTCGGTCAGTGACAATGGCATCGGCATCGAGCCCGCCGTACAGGCGAAGATCTTCGACCGCTTCGTCCAGGCCAGCGAAACAGTGGCGCGTCGCTATGGCGGCACTGGCCTGGGCCTGGCGATCTGCAAGCACCTGGTGGAAAAACTGGGCGGCAGCATCGGCCTGGACAGTGTGCAAGGGCAGGGCAGTTGCTTCTGGTTCGAGCTCGACATGGCGCGCGGGCAGCCCGTGCCTGCGGGCTCACCTGCCCCTTTGTCCTTGCTCAGCCTGGATATCCTGGTGGTCGAGGACGTTGCGCTGAACCGCGAGGTGGCGGGTGGCCTGCTGCTGCGCGATGGCCACCGGGTGAGCTTTGCCGAAGATGCCGGGCAAGCCCTGCAGGCGTGTGCGCAGCGGCGCTTCGATCTGGTCTTGCTTGACGTGCACTTGCCGGGCATGAGCGGGGTGGAGTTGTGCCGACAGCTGCGTGCCTCGCCTGGCCCGAACCGCCACAGTCGGATCCTGGCACTGACGGCTGGCGTGCAGCCGGGGCAGGTATCGGGCTACCTGGATGCTGGCATGCAAGGGGTACTGGCCAAGCCCTTGCGGCTGGACAACCTGCGCGAGGCGCTGGCCGAAGTAGCCTGCGGCGAAGTGACCAGCGCTGACGCAGACATGGACTGGTCACTGCTGGACACCCACCGCTCGCTGCTGGGCAAACAGAAGCTGCAAGGCCTGTTGAAGGTGCTGCGCCAATCACTGGAGCAGCATGCCACGGCGCTGGCCGAGGCGCTGCCGGCCCAGGACTTCACCGAAGTGCTGCACCTGGCCCATCGCCTGGCCGGTAGCTGCGATTCCTTGGGGTTCGCCGGGCTGGCAGCGCTGTTGCATCGCCTGGAAGAGGCGGCCCGGCAGCAGGACATCGAGGCGATGCAAACCCTCGACGGGCCGCTGGCCACCCAGCTAAGTCAGGCCCGCGCCACGCTGGAACAGCTGATCCAGAGCTGACGTACAAAAAACTTACCACTTTTTACATCTTCGATCCGTTCGTACAACGGCACCTTACATCCGTTTCCAATAATCCATGGCAACCGTGTTGCACGCGGTCCATGAGGCTTATTGGAGACAAGAATAATGACATGCCGTAGCGCTCAGCCCCTCCTTCGCACCGCCCCACGTGCCTGCCGCAATGGCGAGGTGCGCCATGACTGATACCGTTGAAAAAATCCAGCTCACCCGGGCCCTGAAAAGCCGGCACATCTTCATGCTGTCGCTTGGCGGAGTGATTGGCACCGGCCTGTTCATGGGCTCGGGCGTGACCATCAACCAGGGCGGGCCGGTGGGTGCGATCCTGGCCTACCTGGTCGCGGGTTTGCTGATGTACCTGGTGATGGTCTGCCTGGGCGAACTGTCGGTGCAGATGCCGGTGTCCGGCTCGTTCCAGGCCCATGCCACCAAGTTCATCGGCCCGGCCACCGGCTTCATGATCGGCTGGGTGTACTGGATGAGTTGGGCCACTACGGTGGGCCTGGAATTCACCGCCGCCGGCATGCTGATGACCCGCTGGTTCCCGGACGTGCCGATCTGGTACTGGTCGGCACTGTTCGTGGTGGTGCTGTTCGGCCTCAATGCCCTGGCCACTCGCGCGTTTGGTGAAGCCGAGTACTGGTTCTCGGGCATCAAAGTGGCGACCATCCTTGGTTTCATCATCATCGGCCTGCTGGTGATCTTCGGTGCCATCCCGTTGACCAGCGGGGCGCCGGCGCCGATGCTGGACAACCTGGTGGGCGAGTCGCTGTTCCCCCACGGCCTGTCGGCGGTGTTCGCGGTGATGATGACGGTGGTCTATGCCTTCCAGGGCTGTGAAATCATGGGCGTGGCGGCCGGCGAGACCGAGCACCCGGAAAAGAGCATCCCGCGGGCGGTGCGCAACGTGGTGTTCCGCGTGCTGATCTTCTACGTGCTGGCGATTGCGGTGCTGTCGGCCATCGTGCCGTACGAGCAGGCTGGCCTGATGGAAAGCCCGTTCGTGCAGGTGTTCGACATGGTCGGCATCCCGTTTGCTGCCGACGTGATGAACTTCGTCATCCTCACCGCCATTCTTTCGGTGGGCAACTCCGGGCTGTATGCCTCTACGCGCATTCTTTGGGCGATGTCCAAGAGCGGCATGGCGCCGAAAAGCCTGTCGCCACTGAGCAAGCGCGGCGTGCCGCTGCGGGCGCTGAGCATCACCCTGTGCTTTGCGCTGATCTCGCTGATGACCAGCTTCATTGCCGCCGACACGCTGTTCATGGTGCTGATGGCGGTGAGCGGCATGTCCGGTACCGTGACCTGGATCGTCATCGCCCTGGCGCAGTATCGCTTCCGCAAAGCCTACCTGCGTGACGGTGGGCAGTTGCAGGACCTGAAGTACAGGGCGCCGCTGTATCCGTTGGTGCCGCTGCTGTGCATCACCCTGTGCAGCTCGCTGTTCGTGTTCCTGGCATTGGATGAAACCCAGCGGCCGTCGCTTTACTGGGGCTTTGGCTTCATTGCCCTGTGCTACGCGGCGTACTACTTCGTCAATCGTCGCCGCCAGGGCGCCTTTGCGCCGAGTGCGCCTGGGGTTTGATTCACGATCGTCGGGGCCGCTTTGCGGCCCTTTCGCGACACAAGGCCGCTGCTACAAGTACTGCGCAGACCTGAAATCTGTGAAAAACCTGTAGGAGCGGCCTTGTGTCGCGAAAGGGGCGCAGAGCGCCCCCGGCAATCTCGCGGTTGTACAAAGTTGTAACAACCGCCACGAGATTTGCTCTCATAAAATCAAATAAATCCATTAAAAACAATTACTTATATTGTTGTCGCGGACTATTGCAGGCCAAGTTTCGGGCAATTGCCGTCTTGCTGAACACTCGTTTAGTATCTCCCTCATCAAGTCCTCCCCAAACCATCACAACAACACCGAGGCCCCCATGACCACCCCGTCGTCGTCACTGTTGAGCAACGTCGAAGCCGGCGTTGCCTGGATCACCCTCAACCGCCCCGAGCAGCGCAACGCGCTGGATATCCCAACCCTCAAGCAACTGCATGCCTTGCTCGACAGCCATAACGGCGACCCGGCGGTACGCGTGGTGGTACTCACCGGCAGCGGGCGCAGTTTCTGCGCCGGCGCCGATCTGGCCGAATGGGCTGCCGCCGAAGCCGCAGGCACCCTGGAAAGCTACGGCTGGACCGAAACCGCCCATGCTCTGATGTTGCGCCTGCACAGCCTCGCCAAACCCACCATCGCCGCCATCAACGGCACCGCCGTGGGCGGTGGCATGGACCTCAGCCTGTGCTGCGACCTGCGCATCGCCGCCGCCTCGGCGCGTTTCAAGGCCGGCTACACCAGCATGGGCTACAGCCCCGATGCCGGCGCCAGCTGGCACCTGCCACGGCTGATCGGCAGCGAGCAGGCCAAGCGTTTGTTGTTCCTCGATGAACTGTGGGGCGCCGAGCGCGCCCTGGCGGCTGGGCTGGTCAGTGAAGTCTGTGCCGACGAGCAACTGCCCGCCGTGGCCGCCGAGTTGGCCGGGCGCCTGGCCTGCGGCCCGACCTTCGCCTTTGCGCAGACCAAGCAACTGATGCGTGACGGCGCCCGGCGCACCCTGGCCGAGCAGCTGGAAGCCGAGCGCCACGCCGGCCTGTTGTGCGGCCGCAGCCAGGATGGCGTCGAGGCGCTGCAAGCCTCGGTTGAACGCCGCGCCCCCCGTTTCATCGGCCAGTAACCCGATACCGACCCTGACCAGGACCTTTGCAGATGAATTTCCAACTGACCCAAGAACAAGAAATGTTGGTGGAAGCGGTACGCAGCTTTGTCGCCAAAGAGCTGCTGCCCCATGAGGAAGCGGTGGACCGCGCCGATGCCGTGTCACCCGAGCTGGCCGCACAGATCCGCGGCAAGGCCATCGCCGCTGGGTTCTATGCCTTCAACATGCCCGAGGAAGTCGGTGGCGGCGGCCTGGACTACTTGTCTCAGGCGTTGATCGAGCGTGAGCTGTCCAAGGTGTCCTGGGCCCTGCATGTATTTGTCGCACGGCCGTCGAAAATTCTCATGGCCTGCAAGGATGAGCAGATCAACGACTACCTGCTGCCCTGCGTGCAGGGCGAGAAAACAGACTGTTTCGCCCTCACCGAACCGGGCGCCGGCTCCGATGCCAACGCCATCAGGACCCGCGCCGTGCGCCAGGGCGATGACTTTGTCATCAACGGCAGCAAGCACTTCATCAGCCACGCCGGCCACGCCGATTTCGCCATTGTCTTCGCGGTCACCGACACCTACGAGCACAACGGGCGCAAGCGCAATGCGGTCACGGCGTTGCTGGTGGACCGTGGTACGCCGGGCATGACCATCCGCCGTGGCCCCAAATGCGTCAGCAACCGTGGCTACCACACCTACGAACTGTTCTTCGACGACTGCCGGGTGCCGGCCAGCAAGGTACTGGGCGAGGTTGGCAAGGGCTGGGAAGTGGCCAACGCCTGGCTTACCGCAGGCCGGGTGATGGTCGCCGCCAACTGCGTGGGCCAGGCCCAGCGCGCACTCGACCTGTCGCTGCAATGGGCCGCCGACCGTAAGCAATTCGGCCAGGCCATTGGCAGCTACCAGGGTGTGTCGTTCAAGTTGGCCGACATGGCCACGCAGATCCGCGCCGCCGAGATGCTCACCCTGCACACTGCCTGGAAGATGGACCAGGGCAGCATGACCGACGGCGAGGCCGGCATGGCCAAGCTGTTTGCCAGCGAAGTGCTGGGCAAGGTGGCCGACGAAGCCGTGCAGATATTTGGCGGTATGGGCCTTATGGACGAAGGGCCGGTCGAGCGCATTTGGCGCAATGCGCGTATCGAACGCATCTGGGAGGGGACCTCGGAAATCCAGCGGCACATCATCGCCCGCGAACTGCTGCGCCCGCTGCTGCGCTGAGCGCCTGGAGAACCCCATGTCGCAATCGATTCGTGACAACCTCAAGCGCCTGTTGGCGCCCCGGCACCTGGCCTTCGTCGGCGGGCGCAGCATGGCTCGGGCGCTCAAGCGCTGCGCCGAAGGTGGCTTTGGCGGCGAGCTGTTTCTGGTCAACCCACAGCATGAAAGCCTCGAAGGCATCCCCTGCGTGGCACGGGTGGCCGACTTGCCTTATGCCCCGGACGCTGTGTTCATCGCCACCAACCGCGAACTGACCTTGCAGTGCGTTGCCGAGCTGGCCGCACGCGGCGCCGGTGGCGCCATCTGCTATGCCTCGGGCTTTGCCGAAAGCGGCGAGGAGGGGCGCCAGCTGCAGCAGCGCCTGCTCGACGCCGCCGGCAACATGGCCTTGCTCGGCCCCAACTGCTACGGCCTGCTCGACTACCTGCATGGCGCTGCCCTGTGGCCGGTCGCGCATGGCGGCCAGCAGGTGGAGAAAGGCGTGGCGATCCTCACGCAAAGTGGCAACTTTGCCTACAACCTGTCCATGAGCGACCGCTCACTGCCGGTAGCCTACATGGCCTCGGTCGGCAACCAGGCACAACTGGGCGTGGCCGAGCTGATGGACGTGCTGCTCGATGACCCACGGGTAACGGCCATCGGGCTGCACCTGGAAGGCTTGAAGAACGTGCCGGGTTTTGCCCGCGCCGCCTACAAGGCGTTGCAGCAGGGCATACCGATCATTGCCCTGAAGACAGGCGTGTCGCAGATCGGCGCTGAACTGGCGCTGAGCCACACCAGCTCGTTGTCCGGCTCCGACGCCCTGTACGACAGCCTGTTCCAACGCTTGGGTGTAATCCGCGTCAGCGGCCCGGTGAGCTTTGTCGAAACGCTCAAGGCAGCCGCTTGCGGGCGCTTGCCCGCAGACGGCGAACTCATCGCGCTGGCCTGTTCAGGTGGCGATGCTGGCCTGATCGCCGACTATGCCGAACGCAACCAACTGCACCTGCCGAAACTTGAACAAGGGCAGGTGACGGCGCTGGCCGAGGTGCTACCGGCATTTGCCAACCTGGTCAACCCATTGGATTTCACCACTGCCATCTGGGGCGATGAAGCGGCCTTGCAACGCATGCTCGACAGCACCCTGAGAGGCGCAGCGGGTGCGGCCATGCTGGTGCTGGACTACCCGGCGGCGTTCACCGGTGAACGCAAGGAGTGCGACCTGCTGCTGGGGCTGTACAGCGATGCCCTCGAACGCCACGGCAAAATCGGTTTCGTCACCTCGGCATTCCCCGAACTTCTGCCTGCCAGCGCGCGCGAGCGCCTGCATGCACGGGGCATTGCGGCCCTGCAGGGCGTGGAAGATGGCCTGGCGGCCTGGGGCCGCATCGTCGCCTACCAACGCAACCGCCAGCGTTTGCTGGAGCAGGGCGAGGCCGCACGCATGCCGTTGTGCCCGCAGGCCCTTGCGGGCGAAAGCCGGCTGCTGGACGAATGGCAATCCAAGCAAGCCCTGCGCACCTTCGGTTTGCCCGTGCCAGCGGGTGTGCTGAGTACACCCGAGCGTGCCGTGGCAGACGCTGCCGGCGTGGGGTACCCGCTGGTACTCAAGGCGGTAAGCGCACAGCTGCCGCACAAGACCGAGGCCGGTGCGGTGGCGCTGAACCTGCGCGATGCCGCTGCCCTGGACGCCGCACTGGTGCAGATGCGCCAGCGCATCGCTGCCTACGCCCCGCAGGTCGCGTTTGATCAGGTGTTGCTCGAACCCATGGCCGAGGCGCCCTTGGCCGAGTTGATTGTCGGCATCAAGCGTGAACCCGACTTTGCCCTTGCCCTGGTAATCGGCGCCGGCGGCGTGCTGGTCGAACTGCTCAAGGACAGTGCCAGCCTGTTGCTGCCTACCACCGACAGCGCCATCCGCACCGCACTGCTGAACCTGCGCAGTGCCACCCTGCTGCAAGGCTTCCGTGGCCGCCCGGCCGCCGACCTCGACGCCTTGGTCGCGGCCATTCGTGCGGTGGCTGACTACGCCTGTGAGAACGCCGGGCAACTGCTTGAGCTGGATGTGAACCCATTGATGGTCGGTGCCCACGGCACCACCGCGGTCGATGCGCTGATCCGCCTCGGCCAGGCGCAAGGAGAACGACATGAATGAGCTGACCCTGACCGCCGGCCAGGCACTGGTGCGCCTGCTGGCCAACTACGGCGTACAGACCGTGTTCGGCATCCCTGGGGTGCACACCCTGGAGCTGTACCGAGGCTTGCCGGGCAGTGGCATCCGCCACGTGCTGACCCGTCACGAGCAGGGCGCCGGTTTCATGGCTGACGGCTATGCGCGGGTGAGCGGCAAGCCGGGGGTGTGCTTCGTCATCACCGGCCCGGGTGTGACCAACGCCGCCACCGCCATCGGTCAAGCCTATGCCGACTCGGTGCCAATGCTGGTGATTTCGAGCGTCAACCACACCGCCAGCCTGGGCAAGGGCTGGGGTTGCCTGCATGAAACCCAGGACCAGCGTGCCATGACTGCGCCGATTACCGCGTTTTCGGCTGTGGCCTTGCGCGGCGACGACCTGCCCGAATTGATCGCCCGCGCCTGGGCTGTGTTCGACAGCGAACGGCCACGCCCGGTGCATATCTCGGTGCCGCTGGACGTGCTGGCGGCGCGCGTCAGCCGTGACTGGAGCGATGAGGTGGTGCGCCGCCCTGCGCGTGGCCAGCCGTGCCGCGAAACCCTCGACCAGGCTGCCCTGAAACTGGCCACGGCCAAGCGGCCCATGATCATCGCCGGTGGCGGTGCGTTGCACGCGGCCGAGCAATTGGCGCAGTTGAGCGCCCGGCTGGCGGCACCGGTGTTCACCAGCGTGGCCGGCAAGGGCCTGCTGCCACCGCAGGCTCCCCTGAATGCGGGGGCCAGCCTGTGCGTGGAACCTGGCTGGCAGTTGATCAGCCAGGCCGATGTGGTGCTGGCGGTGGGCACCGAGATGGCCGACACCGACTTCTGGCGCGAACGCTTGCCGATCACGGGCGAATTGCTGCGGGTGGACATCGACCCGCGCAAGTTCAACGATTTCTATCCCTGTGCCATTGCCCTGCTGGGAGACGCCCGGCAAACCCTGGCCGGCTTGCTGGAGCACCTGCCAGCACTCCAGCGCGACCCTGCCCAGGCCAGCGAGGCGGTAGCCAACCTGCGCCAGGCCATCCGCAATGGGCATGCACCGTTGCAGGCGACCCACCAGGCCATTCTGGACCGCATTGCCGCCGTACTACCCGACAATGCCTTCATCAGCAGTGACATGACCCAGCTGGCCTACACCGGCAATTACGCCTTCGCCAGCCGGGCGCCACGCAGTTGGCTGCACCCCACCGGCTACGGCACCCTCGGTTATGGCCTGCCAGCCGGCATCGGCGGCATGTTCGCCACCGACCACCGCCCCGGCCTGGTGCTGGTGGGCGACGGCGGCTTCCTCTACACCGCCCAGGAGCTGGCCACGGCGGTCGAAGAACTGCAGCGGCCGTTGGTGGTGTTGCTGTGGAACAATGACGCCCTTGGCCAGATCCGCGACGATATGCTCGGCCTGGATATCGAGCCGGTCGGCGTGCTGCCACGCAACCCGGACTTCATCGGCCTGGCCCGCGCCTTCGGTTGCACAGTGCACCAGCCACGCGACCTGGACGCGCTGCAGGCCGACCTGGCCAGTGGCTTCGCCACCCCAGGCGTGACCTTCATCGAACTCAAACACACCTGCGTCTGCTAAGGCGCGCACAACGACAAGAACCAGAGTGAACATCATGCCATTTCGCCGCACCCTTCTGGCCGCATCCCTGGCCCTGCTGATCACTGGCCAGGCCCCCCTGTATGCCGCACCGCCGTTGTCGATGGACAACGGCACCAACGCCCTGACCGTGCAGAACAGCAACGCCTGGGTCGAAGTCAGCGCCAGCGCCCTGCAACACAACATCCGCACCTTGCAGGCCGAGCTGGCCGGCAAGTCCAAACTGTGCGCCGTGCTCAAGGCTGATGCCTATGGCCACGGCATCGGCCTGGTGATGCCGTCGATCATCGCCCAGGGCGTGCCCTGCGTGGCGGTAGCCAGCAACGAGGAAGCCCGCGTGGTCCGCGCCAGCGGTTTCACCGGGCAACTGGTGCGGGTGCGCCTGGCCAGCCTCAGCGAGCTGGAAGATGCCTTGCAGTACGACATGGAAGAACTGGTCGGTAGCGCCGAGTTCGCCCGCCAGGTTGACGCCATCGCCGCGCGCCATGGCAAGACCTTGCGTATCCATATGGCACTCAACTCCAGCGGTATGAGCCGCAATGGGGTGGAAATGGGCAGCTGGTCCGGCCGTGGCGAAGCGCTGCAGATCACCGACCAGAAACACCTCGAGCTGGTTGCGTTGATGACCCACTTCGCCGTCGAAGACAAGGACGATGTGCGCAAGGGCCTGGCGGCATTCAATGAGCAGACCGATTGGCTGATCAAGCACGCCAAGCTCGACCGCAGCAAGCTCACCCTGCATGCGGCCAACTCGTTCGCCACCCTGGAAGTGCCGGAGGCGCGCCTGGACATGGTGCGCACCGGTGGCGCGCTGTTCGGCGATACCGTGCCGGAGCGTACCGAGTACAAACGCGCCATGCAGTTCAAGTCGCACGTGGCGGCGGTGCACAGCTACCCGGCCGGCAACACCGTCGGCTATGACCGCACGTTTACCCTGACCCGTGACTCGCGCCTGGCCAACATCACGGTCGGGTACTCCGATGGCTACCGCCGGGTGTTCACCAACAAGGGCCATGTGCTGATCAACGGCCACCGTGTGCCGGTGGTGGGCAAGGTGTCGATGAACACGCTGATGGTGGATGTCACCGACTTCCCGGACGTGAAGGGCGGCAACGAAGTGGTGCTGTTCGGCAAACAGGCCGGGGGCGAAATCACCCAGGCCGAGATGGAAGAAATCAACGGCGCGCTGCTGGCCGATCTGTACACCGTGTGGGGCAGTTCCAACCCGAAGATTCTCGTCGACTGAAACCGCTATTGAAGGGAGATTGCCATGCGCTACGCCAAGCTCACTCAACGCATCGCCGGCGACGGGGCCGCGGCCTGGGACATCCACTACCGCGCCCTGGCGCTGCAGGCCGAGGGCAAGGATATCCTGCTGCTGTCGGTGGGTGACCCAGACTTCGACACCCCCGCGCCGATTGTCGAGGCGGCCATCGACAGCCTGCGGGCCGGCCACACCCATTACGCCGATGTGCGCGGCAAGCTGGCCCTGCGCCAGGCCATCGCCAACCGCCACCGGCAACGCAGCGGCCAGGCGGTAAGCGCCGACCAGGTGACGGTGCTGGCGGGGGCCCAGTGCGCGCTGTACTGCGTGGCCCAATGCGTGCTCGAAGCAGGCGACGAGGTGATCGTCGCCGAACCGATGTATGTCACCTACGAGGCGGTGTTCGGGGCTTGTGGTGCCAAGGTGGTGCCGGTGCCGGTCAAGCCGGAGAACGGCTTTCGCGTGTGCCCGCGTGACGTTGCCGAGCGTATTACCCCGCGCACCCGCGCGCTGGCCCTGAACAGCCCGCACAACCCGTCGGGGGCGAGCTTGCCGCGTGCCACCTGGGAGGCATTGGCCGAGCTGTGCATCGCCCATGACCTTTGGCTGATTTCTGACGAGGTGTACAGCGAGCTGCTGTATGAAGGCGAGCATGTCAGCCCCGCCAGCCTGCCGGGCATGGCCGAGCGCACCGCGACCCTGAACAGCCTGTCGAAGTCGCATGCCATGACCGGCTGGCGCATGGGCTGGGTAGTCGGTTCGGCCGAGCTGGCCACGCACCTGGAAAACCTCGCCCTGTGCATGCTGTACGGCTCGCCGGACTTTATCCAGGATGCCGCCGTGGTGGCGCTGGAACAGCAACTGCCCGAGCTGGATGCCATGCGTGAGGCCTACCGCCAGCGCCGCGACCTGGTGTGCGAGCAGTTGGCAGGCTGCCCTGGTATCAAGGCGCTCAAGCCCGACGGCGGCATGTTCGTGATGGTCGATATCCGCGATACCGGCCTCAGCGCCCAGGCCTTCGCCGACCGCCTGCTGGACAGCCAGGGCGTGTCGGTGCTGGCGGGTGAGGCCTTTGGCCCCAGCGCCGCCGGGCACATTCGCTTGGGCCTGGTGCTCGGCAGCGAGGCGTTGGCCGACGCCTGCCAGCGCATTGCCCGCTGTGCTGGCGAACTGATGCAGGAGCAGGCCGATGCGTGAGTATGCGCGGCTTTATATCGACGGCGCCTGGCAGGTGCCGAGCGGGCAGGGCGTGGCCGAGGTGATCGACCCGGCCAGTGAGCAGGCCATCGGCCGTGTACCGCTGGGCGACGAGGCCGATGTCGAGCGGGCGGTGATGGCGGCGCGACGGGCCTTCGATAGCTGGTCGCGCACGCCGTCCAATGTGCGCGCAGGGTATATCCGGGCATTGACCACGCAGCTGAAAAACCGTGCGGCGGAAATGGCAGCGGTCATCACCGATGAGCTGGGCATGCCGGTGCAGTGGTGCCAGGCGGTGCAGGTCGAAGGCCCGATTGCCGGGCTGGCGCAGTACGCCGAGCTGGCCGGGCTGATGGATGAAGTGCGTGAAGTCGGCAACTCGCTGGTGTACCGCGAAGCCGTTGGCGTATGCGCATTCATCAACCCTTGGAACTACCCGCTGCACCAGATGATCGGCAAGCTGGCGCCAGCCTTGGCTGCAGGTTGCACAGTGGTGGTCAAACCTAGCCAGGAAACGCCGTTGCACGCGTTTTTGCTGGCTGAAATGGTCGATGCCATCGGCTTGCCGGCCGGGGTGTTCAACCTGGTCAGTGGCCCCGGGGCCAAGGTCGGCGAGGCGCTGGCCCGACACCCACAGGTGGACATGGTGTCGTTCACCGGCTCCACCGGCGCCGGGGTGCGGGTGGCGCAAGCGGCCGCGCCGACGGTGAAGCGTGTGTGCCTGGAGCTGGGCGGCAAGTCGCCGCTGCTGATCACCGCCGACGCCGACTTGCATGCTGCGGTGCGCCATGGCGTGCAGGACGTGATGATCAACTCGGGGCAGACCTGCACGGCGCTGACCCGCATGCTGTTGCCGGCCAGCCGCTATGCCGAGGCACTGGACATTGCCGAGGCCGAAACCCGTGCACTGGTCATGGGCGACCCGCGTGACCCGGCCAGCTTCCTCGGGCCGATGTGTTCGGCAGGCCAGCGGCGTACCGTGCTCGACTACATTCGCGCAGGCCAGGAGGAGGGCGCGCGCTTGGTGTGCGGCGGTGATTACGGCGGCTTCGAGCGCGGGTTCTACGTGGCGCCGACGTTGTTCGCCGACGTCGACAACCGCATGCGCATTGCCCAGGAAGAAATCTTTGGCCCGGTACTGTGCCTGATCCCTTATGCCAACGAGGCCCAGGCGCTTGCGCTGGCAAATGATTCGTCGTTCGGCCTGTCCAGCGCGGTGTGGGCCGGCAACCGCGAGCGGGGCCTTGCCCTGGCGCGGCAGATACGTGCCGGGCAGTGCTTCATCAACGGAGGCGGGTTCAACTACCAGGCGCCGTTCGGTGGCTACAAGCAGTCGGGCAACGGCCGCGAGTGGGGTGAGGAGGGCCTGGCGGAGTTCGTCGAGGTCAAAGCGGTGCAGTGCTGAGCCCCTGCGGCAAGACAACCAGTTTTGTATGAGGAGAGTGTTTGTGAATGTACTGATCGTCCATGCTCACCCCGAGCCGCAATCGTTCACCGCAGCCCTGCGTGACCAGGCCGTGGAAACCTTTCGCGCCCAGGGCCACCAGGTGCAGGTCAGCGACCTGTACGCCATGGGCTGGAACCCGGTGGCCAGTGCCGATGACTTTACCCAGCGTGAGAACCCCGAATACCTGGTGTATGCGCTGGAGCAGCGCCAGGGCGTGAAGCGCGGCGGCATTGCCGCAGATATCCAGCAGGAACTGGACAAGCTGTTGTGGGCCGACTTGCTGGTGCTGAACTTCCCGATTTTCTGGTTCTCGGCACCGGCCATGCTCAAGGGCTGGATCGACCGGGTGCTGGTGTCGGGGGTGTGCTATGGCGGCAAGCGCTTCTACGACCAAGGTGGGTTGGCCGGCAAGAAGGCGCTGGTGACCGTGACCCTGGGTGGGCGCGAGCACATGTTTGGCGAGGGGGCGATTCATGGCCCGCTGGAGGACATGCTGCGGCCGATTCTGCGGGGCACGCTGGCCTATGTCGGGTTCGAGGTGCTGCCGCCGTTCGTGGCCTGGCATGTGCCGTATATCAGCGATGAGGCGCGGCAGGATTTTCTACAGCAGTACCGGCAGCGCCTGGAGCAACTGTCGGACGACCAGCCATTGGTGTTCCCGCGCCTGGCACAGTTCGATGAGGCGTTATACCCACTCCCTTGAGCCGTGCGCGGTTTCTCGTATGAGCGGCACGATGCCGCTCCTACAAAAAAGCGCGCACGCAGCTAGGCACTAAAAGCGACCACCCACACATTCGGGGTATGTCCCCCCTCGGCAAATCCCACGATAGTGAACCCATCGGCTCGATTCCGGAGCATTCACACGATGGAGTTGCCATGCGCAAGGTACTGAAGGTGATTGGTGGTCTGCTGCTGGCGTCTGGCGCCAGCCTGGCCCAGGCGGCAGAGGTGGACAGCGCCAATACGTTACGGTTGTACAACTGGACCGACTACATCGGCGAAACCACCCTGGCCGACTTCGAGAAGGCCACCGGCATCAAGGTCATCTACGACACCTTCGACGGCTACGAAACGGTACAGACCAAACTGCTCACCGGCCGCTCCGGTTACGACCTGGTCATGCTCAACGCCTCCCTCGTTCCCCCGCTGATCAGTGCCGGGGTATTCCAGGCGCTGGACAAGCAGCAACTGCCCAGCTGGCACAACCTCGACCAACAGGTGGTCGACAACCTGCAGGGCTACGACCCGGGCCTTAAGTACTCGGCGCCCTACACCTGGGGCAGCTCGGGGGTCACCTACAACGTCGACAAGATCAAGGCGCGCATGCCCGACGCACCGATCGGCTCGCTGGCCATGCTGTTCGACCCCAAGATCGTCTCGCGCTTTGCCGACTGCGGCGTCACCCTGATGGACGCACCCACCGAAGTGATCCCGCTGGCCCTGCAGTACCTGGGCAAGGACCCGCGCAGCGCGTCGCCGGCTGACCTCAAGGCGGCCGAACAGCTGCTGCTGGGCATCCGCCCGTACATTCGCAAGTTCGACTCGGTGAATTATCTCACCAGCCTGCCCAATGGCGATGTCTGCCTGGCGCTGACCTGGTCCGGTGACTACGCCACCGCCCAGGCTCGCGCGGTGGAAGCGAAGAAGGACATCAAACTGTCGTTCTTCATCCCCCAGGAAGGTTCGCTGATCTGGTTCGACAACCTGTACATCCCCAAGGATGCACCGCACGCGGCCAACGCCCACCGCTTCATCGAGTTCTTGCTGCAGCCGCAGACCATGGCCAAGGTCACCGACTACATCCACTACGCCAACAGCAACGCCGCCGCGACCGCGCTGGTGCGTGATGACATCCGCCAGGACCCGGCCATCTACCCGGACGCGTCAACCCGTGAACGCCTGTTCGCGCAGAAAACCCAGAGCCCGAAGGACATGCGTGCCATCACCCGGGTCTGGAGCACGGTCAAGACCGGTTTCTGAACACTGCCCAACGATTCCCGCCAAGGAGCTGCCCATGGCCACCCCAAGCAAAGCATTCGTCATTGCCCACGACCCGCTGGTCGAAGCCGACAAGGCCCACTACATGCACGGCTACCATGTGTTCGATGAGCACCGCGCGCAAGGTGCGTTGAACATCGTCGCCGGCGAGGGCGCGTACATTCGTGACGCCCACGGCAACCGCTTCCTCGATGCCGTCGGCGGCATGTGGTGCACCAATATCGGCCTGGGCCGCGAGGAAATGGCCCTGGCCATCGCCGACCAGGTGCGCCAGCTGGCGTACTCCAACCCGTTCTCCGACATGGCCAACGACGTGGCCATCGAACTGTGCCAGAAGCTTGCGCAACTGGCGCCGGGCGACCTTAACCATGTGTTCCTCACCACCGGTGGGTCGACCGCTGTCGACACCGCCTACCGGCTGATCCAGTACTACCAGAACTGCCGTGGCAAGCCGCACAAGAAACACATCATCGCTCGCTACAACGCCTACCACGGCTCCACCACCCTGACCATGTCGATTGGCAACAAGGCCGCCGACCGGGTA
This sequence comes from Pseudomonas sp. LFS074, assembly GCF_047978165.1. Lineage (NCBI taxonomy): Bacteria > Pseudomonadati > Pseudomonadota > Gammaproteobacteria > Pseudomonadales > Pseudomonadaceae > Pseudomonas > Pseudomonas sp. LFS074. The sequence goes on from NZ_JBFPFV010000001.1 coordinate 2,355,295, forward strand.
CCGGAGTTCGATTATCACCACGACCTGATCCACCACGTGTCCAACCCCAACCCGTACCGCGCGCCGGACGACATGGACGAGGCCGAGTTCCTCGACTACCTGGTGGCCGAGTTCGAAGACAAGATCCTGTCGCTGGGCGCCGACAACGTGGCGGCGTTCTTCGCCGAGCCGATCATGGGTTCGGGCGGGGTGATCATTCCGCCCGAGGGCTACTTCCTGCGCATGTGGCAACTGTGCCAGACCTACGACATCCTGTTCGTCGCCGATGAAGTGGTGACCTCGTTCGGACGCCTGGGCACCTTCTTCGCCAGTGAAGAACTGTTTGGCGTCACCCCCGACATCATCACCACCGCCAAGGGCCTGACCTCGGCCTACTTGCCGCTGGGCGCGTGCATCTTCTCCGAGCGTATCTGGGAGGTGATCGCCGAGCCGGGCAAGGGGCGCTGCTTCACTCATGGTTTCACCTACAGTGGTCACCCGGTGTGCTGCACGACGGCGCTGAAGAACATCGAGATCATCGAGCGCGAGCAACTGCTCGATCACGTCAAGGACGTTGGCAGTTACCTGGAGCAGCGCCTGCAAAGCTTGCGCGAGCTGCCGCTGGTGGGAGATGTGCGCTGCATGAAGCTGATGGCCTGTGTCGAGTTCGTTGCCGACAAAGCCAGCAAGGCGCTGTTCCCGGACGAGGTGAACATCGGTGAGCGCATCCACAGCAAGGCCCAGGCCAAAGGGTTGCTGGTACGCCCGATCATGCACCTGAACGTGATGTCGCCACCGTTGATCATCACCCATGCGCAGGTGGACGAAATCGTCGAGACCCTGCGCCAGTGCATCATCGAAACAGCACGTGAATTGACTGCGCTTGGCCTGTACCAGGGCCGATGAACCTGGCGCAAAGGGCTGTGCGGGGGCGTGCCTGGCAAGCTAGACTGCCGGGCATGACACAGGCCTCTCCCGACACCCCGCTTACCCTCACGATGGGCGCGCTGCAGCAATGGCACGCGGCGCTGCAGCGCGCGCTGGCGCAAAGCGAAACCCCCGATGCACTGGAATATGTGGCCGCTGCCATCGGCCAGTTGGTGCAGGTGGAGTCGATGATGATCAGCCTCGAGTGCCAGGGGCGCGCACCGCAGTTGCTCTATCAGCAAGGCATTCCCGAGCTGCACCGCGCCGCAGTGCTGGAGCGCTATTTCAGCGCAGGCTACCTGCTCGACCCGTTCTGCCTGGCCGTGCAAAGCGGGCTGGCCGAAGGCTTTTACCATTTGCAGGAAATCGCCCCCGACAACTTCTTCGACAGCGACTACTACAAGGCCTATTACCTGGGCACCGGTTGCAGTGAAGACAGCTACTACATCGTCGACCTCAGCGCAGGCCGCAAGCTGTCGCTGAGCCTGTTCCAGGGCTGCAGCGGCACGCGCCTGAGTGCCGGGCAAATCGACCTGTTGCGTGCGCTGGAACCGATGGTCCGCGAACTGCTGGGGCGCTATGCCAGGCACAACCTGGACCCCGAGCCTGCCTCAGCCGAGCGCGGCAGCCTGCAGGCGGCGTTCGACAGTTTTGGCTGCCAAGTGCTGACCGACCGTGAGCGAGAGGTGGCACACATGATCTTGCGTGGGCATTCGGTGAAGTCCACTGCGCTGGAACTGGGTATCTCCCCGGAGACCGTGCGCATGCACCGCAAGAACCTGTACCTGAAGCTGGAGATCAACTCGCAGTCGGAGCTGTTTGCACGGTTTATCGACTGGTTGCGACAGGGGACTGCGGTGGTAGTCGCTTGATGCCACCCTGTTAGCGTTTTTCACCAGAAATCGCCATTTGTTAATGTTTTCGTTGATCCGTTAGTCATTTCGTACTTGCGGCGTTAATGTTTTCGCGTAAATTCTTTGAGTAGATAGCGTTTTCGGGCAAAAGGTAAAGGATTCAGCAATGCAGGTAGGATTCAGGGCGTTGGCCGATCGATATGGCATCACGATGGTGCAGCCACTTCGTGTCGAATCGACGATCGGAACCACCCGGGTGAGCCGTGACAGCGACGGGCTTGTGAGCAATCAATACCCGCCAAGCTATCGGCCATCGGACAATTTTGCAGGGCATTTCGAATTCGGCCTCAAATACGAGGACATTCACCTCGAGTTCTTTGCGCGCTTGTTTGCTGCCGTGGGCCCTGAGCCGGTCGAGGCCTGGTGCAGGCAATCCCCTTTTGGCCAGTTTGCCCGCCGTACCGGTTTTTTCTACGAATGGCTCACAGGCACCCGACTGGATGTGCCGGATGTCGGCAATGGTGCCTACTGTGATGCCGTCGCCAGTCATAAATATTTGGTTCGTACCTCGCCACTGCGTGTGCGCCGCTGGCGGGTAAACGACAACTTGCCGGGTACGTCAGGTTTCTGCCCGGTGCTACGCCGTACCGAGGAGGTTCAAAATGCCTTGGCATTCGACCTGGCGGCTGCATTGGGTGAACTCGACCAGGCCTTCGGTGCCGACATTCTGCTGCGCAGCGCCAGCTGGTTGACCTTCAAGGAGTCGCGCGCCAGCTTTCTAATCGAGAAAGAAGCCGATCAAGCGGACAGGATCCAACGGTTTGCGCACGTGATTGCCAGGTATTGTGGCACTGTCGAAGAACCGCTGAGCGAGCGATCGCTGCACAAGTTGCAGGCCGGGATATTGGGGCACGAAGCACTTGGTCTGGGGTTGCGGCAGTCCCCTGTTTTTGTCGGGCAGGCGACCATGCGCGAAGACATCGTGCACTACATCGCGCCCCATTACGGCCAGGTCGCGGAGCTGATCGATGGGCTCAAGGCTTTCGAAGCAGCTACACGAGGTGCCGAGTCGTTAGCCAGGGCCGCCGTTTTGGCATTTGGTTTCGTGTACATCCACCCGATGCGTGATGGCAATGGCCGCATCCATCGTTTTCTCATCAATGACACCTTGATTCGCGACAAGGCCATGCCTGCCGGGGTCATCCTGCCGGTGTCCGCTACCATCACCAGTTCGATCGCGTTTCGTGTGGGATACGACCAGGTGCTGGAAGTATTTTCCAGGCCGTTCATGCAGCGCTATGGGGCGTCATATCGGTTTGGCAAAGCCACCACTTACACGGACGGCACCTCGAGCAACTTCATGTTCGATGAGTACGATGATGCGGCCGTCGCCTGGCGATACCCGGATTTGACCGCGCATGTGTTGTACACCGCGCGAGTCATCGAGCATACCGTGCGCAAGGAGATGGCCGATGAAGCGCGGGTGCTGGTGGTATTCCGGCGTGCCCAGGAGCACCTGAAGGACGTGCTGGAAATGCCCGATCCGGACGCCAGTCGCATTATCCGCTCACTCAAGGAAAACGGCTGGCAGGTTTCCGGCAAGTTGAAAAAGGCTTACCCGGAGCTGGAGGATGCCGCACGGGCCGAGCGCGTTGTGCACGCTGTGCGCTCGGCTTTTGACGACGTCCTGTAGGTTGCTTAGCGGGACGCCAGTCGAGCCTCGAGCGCAGCGATGTGCGCCTGTAGCCGCTCATGCTCCTGGCGCTCGGCGCCGATGTCTTCGAACACGCTGATCAGGTGCTCCGGCTCGCCATTGGCACGGCGCTGCAGCGAGGTGCGCGCGCGTACCCAGATGTACTCGCCGCTCTTGTGGCGCACACGCTTTTCCACCTCGTAACGCTCGGTTTCGCCGGCCAGCATGCGCTGCAGCAACTGCAGGTTCTGGGCCAGGTCGTCGGGGTGGGTGATCTGCTGGAAGGTCATGCCATACAGCTCGTCGGCACGGTAGCCCAGTAGCTCGCACAGGCTGTTGTTGACCCGCTGCCAGGTGCCGTCCGGGTCGATGTAGGCGAGGGCGCCCCAGGCCAGCTCGAAGATCGCCCGAAAGCGCTCCTCGCTTTGGCTCAGCGCCTGCTGGGCGACCTGGCGTTCGGTGTTGTCCATGCTGATGCCGACCATTTTCACCGAGCGGCCGGCGCTGTCCCGCACGACCGTGGCGCGGGAAGAAATCCAGCGCACTTCACCGTCCGGGCGGGTGATGCGGAAGTCGCATTCGCAGCCACTGCCGTCGGCCACCGCGTCGGCGTACATCCCCTGCATGCGCTGCACGTCTTCGTCGGGCAGGTGCCTCCAGAAGTCTTCGTTGTGGTGGACCGGCCAGCCATAGACCTGCTCGACGTTGGGCGAGTAGGTAACTTCGTCGCTGATGAGGTTCCATTCCCAGGTGACGATGCGCGCGCCTTCCTGGGCCAGCTTCATGCGTGTTTCGCTTTCCATGATCTCGGCGGTCAGGCGCCGGCGCAGGTCGGTCATGGGCAGCTCGACCACCTGTGGTTGCTGGATGTTCTGCAGTGCCTCGTCGCCATAGCGCAGCCAGATCCAGTTGACCTTGAGAAAGTCGGCCAGCTTGCGCAGGTTGTCGTAGTCGATCTCGCCGCCACGGGTCCATTTGTGCACGGCGGTGCGCGAAATACCCAAGGCCGTGCCCACGGCTTGCAGGGTCAGCTTGTGATGCTCGAGCAGTTCCTTGAGGCGGAAGGCGAAGCTGTTTTCCAACATCGGCAGGGTGTCCTGATCTGGGCCAAGAGCCTGCCAGTATACGCAACTTGTCAACTTTGGGTTGACGGCCCTGGGCGATTTGCAACTCCTTGTAGGAGCGGCCTTGTGTCGCGATGGGCCGCACAGCGGCCCCGGCAATTGTGTGCCAGGGCAAAGATCCTGGGGCCGCTGTGCGGCCCATCGCGACACAAGGCCGCTCCTACAGGGACCGCATTTGTCAGAGATCAAGCACAAGCCGCGCCGTACGGGCGCGCGAGACGCACAGCATAATGCTCTGCTGCGCGGCTTTTTCTTCGTCGCTCAGGTACTGGTCGTAATGCTCGGCTTCACCTTCAAGAATGGCCGTCTCGCATGTACCGCACACGCCTTCGCGGCACAGGCACTCGACCTTGGCGGCCTTGGACTTCTCGATGGCCTGCAGAATGGTCATGCCTTCTTCCACTTGCAACTCCACACCCGACTGCGCCAACACCACGGTAAAGGCACTGCCGGTGACCGGGGTGGCGGCGAACTGTTCCCAATGCACGCGCTGTTCGGCGATGCCGGCTTGGGCTGCGCAGGCGATGACCGCATCGATTAGCGGTTTGGGGCCGCAGACGTACAGGTGCGCTTGCGCGTCCAGCCCCGCGCACAAGGCGGCCAGGTCAAGCTTGCGGTCGAGGCTGTCGATGTAGAATTGCGTGTTGGCAGCGTGCGGGCCGTTGGCCAACTGGTCCTGGAACGCACCGTGCTCTGGCGCACGGAAGGCATAGTGCAGCTCGTAGTCGGTGCTGCCGCCTTCCAGCTCGTGCAATTGCGCCAGGAACGGGGTGATGCCGATGCCGCCGGCAATCAGCACGTGACGGCCAGCCGAAGGGTCGAGGGCGAACAAGTTGTTGGGCGAGGAGATGGTCAGGCGAGTGCCGACCTCCACCTGCTGGTGCATGAACGCCGAGCCGCCTTTGGACTGCTCTTCCAGGCGCACGCCGATCTGGTAGCTGCGGGTGTCGCGCGGGTCGCTCATCAGCGAGTAGGCGTTGCTGAACTGGCTGCCGTCGGCGCCTTGCATCTGCACGATGACATGGCTGCCGCCGGTGAAGGCGGGCATCGCCGCGCCGTCTTCGCGGGCCAGGGTAAAGCGCTTGATCAGCGGCGTGGCTTGTTCCACGTCGGTTACGCGGACGCTGAACATTTCATAAGTGTTGGCCATGGTTCACCTCGACTGCCTGGGCGCGCGGCAGGCCCTGCCGCGCACCTTTACGTGCAAAAAAACGTGGAGCGGTTGCCATCAATCGTCGAGGTGGGCCACGGCGATCAGGTTGTGGAAGTGGGCAATGCCGTGCTCGCTCATACCGCTGCGTTCGCGGTCGGCCATGATGCGGCCCTGGCCACGGTAGCCTCGCGACTTGAGGCCCTTCTGCACGCTTTCGACCAGGCGCAGGTCTTCTGGGCGGAACACTTCGCGGTACCAGTCGATCAGCTTCTGCTGTTCCTCGGTGATGTCCTTGTTGAGGAAGTAGATGTCGTAGTGTTGCAGGGTGGTTTCGGCATCGACCGGGAACTCGTAGATCACGGTCATGAAGTTGGCCCCTGGCGGCACGTTGAACATGGTGCACGGCCAGGCCCAGAAGCCGGCGAACGACGGGTCCTTCACGTTTTCGTCGAACTTGAACGACTGTTCCGAAGGCTTGGCCAGGCCATATTGCAGGGTCCAGTTACCGTGCATGGTGTGGCTGTACTGGCCGACGTCGACCGAGTCGGAGAAGCCTGGGTGCGCCGGGGCGCAGTGGTAGCACTCGAGGTAGTTGTCGACGATCGACTTCCAGTTGGCAGGGGTGTCGCTGACGAAGCGTGCTGCCAGGTGCAGGTCGTCGATCACCGCGCAGGCTTCGCGCATGCGCGTTTGCAGGCCTGGCAACTGGTCTTCGACAGAGCCTGCGTCCATGTCCATGTTGATGAAGATGAAGCCGGCATATTCCTCTACGCGCAGCTGCACCAGGGTGGAGTTCTCTTTGTCGAAGTTCACCACGTTGTCGCAGTTGCGGGCGTGGGCCAGTTCGCCGTCGAGCTTGAAGGTCCAGGCGTGGTATGGGCAGGTGATGACGTTCTTGGCTTTGCCGCTGCCGCTGAGCAACTGGTGGCCACGGTGCGGGCAGACGTTGTAGAACGCACGCAGCACGCTGTCACGGCCGCGCACGACGATGATGCTTTCGCCAATTACTTCGCGGGTGATGTAGGCATTGTTGTCTGCCACTTCGCTGCGGTGGCCCACGCAGATCCAGCTGCGGGCGAAGATGGCTTCTTTCTCGTGTTCGAACACTGCGGCCTTGGTGTAGAAATTGGCCGGGATGGTGAAGGCCTCGTCGGCGTTTGCGCAGAAATCGGCGGGCAGGCGTTTGAAGTCGTTCATGACAGGTTTCTCACAAGCTCGGTTTTTAGTTGTTGGTTAACGCGTATCTGTTGGTTAACAGATCAGGCAAAAAAAATTGCAACCCTTCAAAGGGGCCGCAGTGCGGCCCCTTTGATTTCATCAATGCACGGCAGCAGCGCTGCGCGGTGCATGCTCGGCAGGTTGTTCACCGGCCATCCGTGCAGCCTCTTCTTCGATGATGTGGGCCGGTACCTGGCCGTAGTCAGCGACCATCCACTTGAGGAAGCCGTAGATCTTCACCAGCAGAATCACCATGAACGGGATTGCGGTCAGCACCACGGCAGTCTTCATGGTCGACAGCGAAGCCTTGGCGAACAGCATGGCCAACGGCACCAGGGTCAATACCACACACCAGAACAGGCGGTGGGTCGGCGTCGGGTCGTCACCTTCACGCAGGTTGCGAGTGCTGGTGGCTGCCACCGCGTAGGCTGCGGCATCCATGTGCGAAGCGCAGAAGATGGCCATGATGAACAGGTACACGCCAAGGAACACTTGGCCCCACGGCAACGCCAGCAGCAGGTGGGTTACAGCCGATTCACCGCCTTGCTCGGCCAGCATCTTCGGTACGTCCACCGCGCCGGTGATGAACTGGTGCATGCTGTAGCTTTCCAGTGCGCCGAAGAAGAACCAGCAACCGAAGCTGCCGCCCAGCAGCAGGGCCAGGACCACTTCCTTGATCTGCCGGCCACGCGAAACGCGGGTGACGAACATGGCTACGCCCGGGGCGTACGACACCCACCACAGCCAGTAGAACACCGTCCAGTTGCGGGTGAAGGCACCGTCGCCGGCCGGGTCGGTGAACAGGCTCATGTGCACGTAGTTCTGGATCATCAGGCCAATCGAGTTGGCGGTGTTGTTGAGGGTGAACTGGGTTGGGCCGACCAGCAGGACGACAGCGGCAAACACCAGCGCGCCGATGCACACCATCTTGCTCAGGCGCTGCAGGCCGCCATCGATGCCGATGTAGGAGCTGAGCGAGAACATCACCGCCACGCCGCCGATCACCATCAATTGCACGGTGAAGGTATCCGGGGTGCCGGTCAGGTCATGCAGGCCGCGCGTCAGGGTAGAGGCGGTGAGGGCCAGCGACACGGTCAGGGCGCCCATCATGGTCAACAGGAAGATCAGGTCGACAGTACGGCCTACTGGCCCGGTGGCCTTGAAACCCGTCACCGCTTCGATAATCGAAGCCAGGTTCAGGCCGCTCTTCTTGCGGACATGGAAGTGGTAGGCCATGGCCAGCGAAGCCAAGGCGTAGATCGACCAGGCGCTGATGCCCCAGTGGAAGAACGAGTAGCCCACGCTGTACTCCAGCGCCTTGGGAGTGGCGGCGGCGATGTTCAGGCCTGGGGTCTGATAGTAGTAGGCCCATTCCATCACGCCCCAGTACAGGGTCGAGGACCCCATGCCGGCACAGATGAACATGAACACCCAGGTGGCGGTGGCGTATTCAGGCTTGCCACTGCCCAGGCGGATGTTGCCGTATTTGCTGAAAGCCAGGTACAGCACCGCCAGGGTACTGGCGAACACCAGCACCTGCACGCTGGTACCGAAGGTGCGGGTGGACAGCTCGAACAACTGGTTGGCGGCGCTTTCAGCCTGGGCGGGGAAGGCTGCAAGGCCGATCACGGTGAGCAGCACGGCAATCAGGCTCACGGTAATCAGGAACACATCAATCTTTTTATTCTTGTGCGACATCATCGTCTCCTGGGACGTTGGCGTACTTGTCATACCCGGCAGGCATCCGGGGTGTAGCGGTACAACTCCTTCCGTGGTTGTTAACCTTTAGTTTACTAATATCTAATGGTTAACAGATTCTGCATACAATCTGCGCCGCTAGCAAGAGGCAAGGGGCCGATTGTCAGACACTTCTGACAATCGGCCCCTGTGCGTCAGGCTTCGACCAGCGCGGTGATGGCCTGGCCAACTTGCTGGGTGGACTGCTGCCCACCCATGTCGCGGGTGACATCACCGGCGGCGATGACCTGCTCGATGGCCTTGAGGATGTCGTCGTGGGCGGCGTGGTAGCGTGGGTCGGCGCCGTCGTTGCCAAGGAAGTCGAGCATCAGCGCACCCGACCAGATCATCGCGATCGGGTTGGCGATGTTCTTGCCGTAGATGTCCGGTGCCGAGCCGTGCACGGGTTCGAACAGCGACGGGAACTTGCGTTCGGGGTTGAGGTTGGCCGACGGCGCGATGCCGATGGTGCCGGCGCAGGCTGGGCCGAGGTCGGAGAGGATGTCGCCGAACAGGTTCGAAGCCACCACCACGTCAAAGCGGTCCGGCTGCAGCACGAAGCGCGCGCAGAGGATATCGATATGCTGTTTGTCCCAGCTGATTTCCGGATAATTGGCAGCCATCGCAGCGGTGCGCTCGTCCCAGTACGGCATGCTCACGGCCATGCCGTTGGACTTGGTGGCCGAGGTGACGTGCTTGCGCTCGCGGGTCTGGGCCACGTCGAAGGCGTACTTGAGAATGCGGTCGACGCCGCGACGGGTGAACACCGATTCCTGCAGCACGAACTCGTTTTCGGTGCCTTCGAACATGCGCCCACCCAGCGACGAATATTCGCCCTCGGTATTCTCGCGGATGACCACGAAGTCGATGTCACCTGGTTCACGACCTGCCAGCGGGCAAGGCACGCCAGGGAACAGGCGCACTGGGCGGATGTTCACGTATTGGTCGAAGTCTCGGCGGAACTTGAGCAGCGAACCCCACAGCGAGATGTGGTCCGGCACCTTGTCTGGCCAGCCCACAGCACCGAAGTACAGGGCATCGAAGCCCTTGAGCTGTTCGAACCAGTCGTCCGGCATCATCTTGCCGTGGGCCAGGTAATAGTCGCAGCTGGCCCACTCGAAGAACTCGAAGCTGATGTCCAGGCCATGCTTGCGCGCAGCGGCCTCGACTACACGAATGCCTTCAGGCAGTACTTCGTTGCCGATGCCATCGCCGGGGATTGCCGCAATTCTGAAAGTCTTGCTCATGGGGTGCACTCGTTATCCAGGGAACAGGTGCTGGTTATGCTATAAGGGCTTTATCCGGAGATAATCTGGCCAATCATGGATTCTTGGAACACGATACGTGAATAATCTGCCCAGCCTCGACGACCTCAATATCTTCCTTCAGGTGGCCAAGCGCGCCAGCTTTGCCGCCGTCGCGGACGAGCTGGGCATGTCGGCGGCGTACATCAGCAAGCGCATCCGCATGCTTGAGCAAACCCTGGAAGTACGCCTGCTGCACCGTACCACCCGGCGGGTGACGGTGAGCGAGGAGGGTGAGCGGGTGTATCAGTGGGCGCTGCAGATATTCGATGCGGTGCAGCGCATGGGCGATGACATCAGTGCCCAGCACCGTGAGCCGGCCGGGCAATTGCGCATTGCCAGCAGCCTTGGCCTGGGCCGCCGCTTCGTGGCGCCGGCCTTGTCGGAGCTGGCCGAGCGTTACCCGCGCCTGGACATTCGCCTGGACGTGCACGACCGGTTGGTGGACCTGATTGCCGAAGGCGTCGACCTGGACATCCGCGTGGGCAACGCCATTGCGCCCAACCTGATCGCCAAGCCGCTGGCGCGTAACCGCCGGGTACTGTGCGCCGCGCCGGCTTACCTGGCCCGGCGCGGTACGCCCAAGGTGCTGGGCGAACTGGCCAGCCATGACTGCCTGGTGATCAAGGAACGTGATCACCCGTTTGGCGTGTGGCAGTTGATGGGGCCGGACGGTGAGGAAGGCGTGCGGGTCACCGGCGGCTTGTCGACCAACCATGGCGAAGTGGCGCACCAGTGGTGCCTGGACGGGCGCGGGATCTTGCTGCGCTCGTGGTGGGATGTGCACGACAGCCTGCAGGATGGGCGCCTGGTCCAGGTGCTGGAGGACTATCACCAGCCAGCGGATATCTGGGCGGTGTACACCTCACCATTGGCCAGTTCGGCCAAGGTGCGGGTGGCGGTGGACTTTTTCCGGCAGTACTTTGCCGAGCGGTATAGCTTGCCAGAGTAGACACTGGCCCTGACGCGCGCTTTGTATAGGAGCGGCCTTCAGGGTACGGGTACACGCGAAACCGCTTTCACTTCGCGCAACGCCAGGCTGGACTGGATCGAGGCAATCCCCGGCTGCCGGCGCAACACTTCTTCCACAAACCGCCCATAACTTTCCAGGTCGGTCGCCAGTACGGTCAGCACATAGTCGGCCTCACCGGTCACCTTGTGGCAGGACAGCACCTGCGGCAGCTTCAGAATCACCTGCTCGAACTCGTCCGGCGCATTGGCCGAGTGGTTGCCAAAGCGCACCTGGGCAAATGCCATCACGTCGTACCCCAATTTCCTGCGGTCGAGGTTGGCCTGGTAATCCTTGATGATGCCCAGCTCTTCCAGCCTTTTGCGCCGACGCCAGCAGGGTGTCACGGTCATCGACAGGCGTTCGCCCAGTGCCGCGCTCGAAAGGGTGCCGTCCGCCTGCAACAGGCGCAGCAGCTCGCGATCGGTTTCGTCCAATTCTTCGATAGCAAAAGCTTTGCTCATAGCTTGGTGGTCCTGTGAATACTTTGCTAAAGAATCCGGTTTGGCTGAGCATAAAGCAAAGCATTTCCAGCGGTCTCTCGCGAAAATTGGTTACCCGGTAACTCCCTTGAAAAAGGACATTCGCGTGCTGACAGTCTTTAGTAACAACCACCGCTTGCACCATGGCTCGGAACTCAAGGACGGCGCGATAACGCCATCGTTTGAAAACCCCCAGCGTGCCGACACCGTGCTGGCCCGGGTGCTCGGCACCGGCCTGGGCGATGTCATCGCCGAGCAGGCGTTCGACCGTGCCTGCTACGTGGCGGCGCACAGCGAACGCTATGTGAGCTTCCTGGAAAACGCCTGGCAGGAATGGGCCGCCACCGGCAAGACCCACGACGCGCTGCCGCTGGTGTGGCCGGTGCGTGACCTGGCCATCGACCGTGAGCCCGGCTTCATCGACGGCAAGCTTGGTTTCTACGCCATGGACGCCGGCGCGCCGATCACCGCTGGCACCTGGGAGGCGGTACGCAGCAGCGCCAACGTTGCCCTGACCGGCATGCAGCGCATCATCGACGGTGCCGACAGTGCCTTCGCCCTGTGCCGCCCGCCTGGGCACCATGCGGCGCGTGAATACATGGGCGGCTATTGCTACCTGAACAACGCTGCCATCGCCGCCGAGCGCTGCCTGAGCCAGGGCGCCAAGCGTGTGGCCGTGCTGGACGTGGACTTCCACCACGGCAACGGCACGCAGAACATCTTCTACGATCGCCCCGATGTGCTGTTCGCCTCCCTGCATGGTGACCCTCACGTGTCCTACCCGTACTTTTCCGGCTACGCCCATGAGCGGGGTGTGGGGGCAGGCGAAGGCTTCAACGTCAACTACCCGCTGGGCAAAGGCACGCGCTGGGCGCAGTACCAGCTGGCCCTGCAGGACGCGCTCAAGCGCATCGTCGCGCATCGGCCCGAATACCTGGTGGTGTCGCTTGGCGTCGACACCTTCGAGGACGACCCGATCAGCCATTTCAAACTCACCAGTGAAGACTTCCTGCGCATGGGCGCCGAGATCGCCAGTGCTGGCATCCCGACCCTGTTCGTGATGGAAGGCGGCTACATGGTCGATGAGATCGGCATCAACGCGGTGAACACCCTGCAAGGCTTCGAAAGCGCGCGTTAAGCCCCGCGACAAGCCGTGGCCACGCTGGCCACGGCACAGCACGACTAGCCAGACCAACAATAACAAGAGGTCGCCCATGCAAGACATGTCCGCAAGCCTTGAGCAAAGCAAACCGGCAGAGCCCACCCGTGACGGGCACCTGCAACGCACGCTGGAAAACCGCCACATCCAGCTGATTTCCATCGGAGGCGCCATCGGCACCGGCCTGTTCATGGGGTCGGGCAAGGTGATCGCGCTGTCCGGCACCTCGATCCTTCTGGTCTACGCCATCCTCGGGTTCTTCGTCTTCTTCGTGATGCGCGCCATGGGCGAGCTGCTGTTGTCCGACCTGCGCTTCAAGTCGTTCGCCGACATCGTTGCCCATTACCTGGGCCCGCGCGCCGGCTTTGTGCTGAGCTGGTCGTATTGGCTGAGCTGGAGCGTGGCGGTGGTCGGCGACGTGGTCGTGGTGGCGGGGTTCTTTCAGTATTGGTACCCCGATGCGCCGGCCTGGCTGCCCGCGTTCTTCACCCTGTTCGTGCTGCTGGGGTTGAACCTGCTGGCGGTGCGCATATTCGGCGAGGTGGAGTTCTGGTTCGGTATCATCAAGATCGTCGCCATCGTGCTGTTGATCATCACGGCGGCGGTGATGATCGCTACCTCTTATACCTCGCCCAATGGTGTGGTCGCCTCGCTGTCCAACGTGGTCGCGCCGGGTGCGGTGCTGCCCCATGGCATCAGCGGTTTCTTTGCCGGGTTCCAGATTGCCGTGTTTTCTTTCGCCGGTACCGAACTGATCGGCACCACCGCCGCCGAGGCCAAGAACCCGCATCGCTCGCTGCCCAAGGCGATCAACACCATCCCGCTGCGCATCCTGCTGTTCTACATCCTGGCGCTGGTGTGCATCATCAGCGTGGTGTCGTGGGCCGAAGTGCCGGCCAACCGCAGCCCCTTCGTCGAACTGTTCCTGCTGGCGGGTTTTCCGGCGGCGGCGGGCATGATCAATTTCGTGGTGCTGACGTCAGCTGCGTCATCGGCCAACAGTGGGGTGTACTCAGGTTGCCGGATGTTGTTCGGCCTGGCCGAGCGGCGTAACGCACCGGCCCTGTTCGCCAGGCTTTCGGCACTGAGCGTGCCGGTGTACAGCCTGGTGTTTTCCGGGGCGTGCATGTTGATCGGGTTGAGCTTGCTGTTCATCATTCCCGAGGTGATGACCGTGTTCACGCTGATCTCGACGGTGTCGGCGATTTTGGTGATCTTCACCTGGTCGATGATCCTTGCTGCGTACCTGGCTTATCGCAGACGCAACCCAGCTGCGCACGACGCCTCGCTGTTCAAGTTGCCGGGCGGGGTGCCGATGGCAGTCACGACCTTGGGCTTTCTCGGCTTTGTGCTGGTGCTGCTGGCGCTGCAGCCGGATACCCGGTTGGCGCTATGCGTGATGCCGTTGTGGTTCGTGTTTTTGCTGGTGGCTTACCATCGTCGCCGTGAGCACAATTAATGAGCCGACAGTGGCGTGACCGTCCAGTGGTTGATTTAGAGAAGTTTCCTACAGGTTTTTAGGAAGCCCACTGAGCCTCCGGCAAGCGATTCCTCGTTAGGGTTCAGGGACCATCAGGGTCCCTTTCTACGCGAGGTCGCTTATGCCCCTTAGCCAACGTATCGCCATTGCGGTAGCCGAAGCCGGGCTGCCGCACGACCAGTGCATGTCCTGCGAGCGGCAAGGCCTGCCGATTCTGCCACTGCGCCGCGCCTTAGTGCCGGATGCACGTCCTGGTTGTGTCACCACTGTTGCCGGCAGCCTACATGTTTCGACGAAAATGGGCCTGCGCACCTTGCGCATGGGCTACCTGTACGTGCTGCTGGACCAACAGGTCTGGCATGCCTACGAAGTCAGCGAGCAGGGCCACCTGCGCCGCTTCAACCCCTATGAACCTTCCGACGGCCTGCCCGCACCACTCCCCGAAAAGTGCGTGAATGAAAACCACGACATTCCCTCATCTTTCCTGAACATCGATACCGACCGCTATGGCAGCGCCTGGCTGGCCTTTTCGAGCGACCCTTGGCCGGTGAGCGTGCTGAATGCCTACAAACGCGGCACGGCACCTGCGCATCGCTTTGAGGGTTTGGACCTGACTCAGGCGCGCAACAACCCCGAATTGCTGGGCATCGCCATGACGCCTGACAACCTGCAAATCGACAAGGAGGTGTTCGAGTACGCGCAGCACGGGTGTTCGCCGTTCGACAGTGCGCATGGCTTTTACACCCGCTGGCTGCGCCGGTTTGCACTGAAGGGGTACCTGGTCAACGCGATGAACCGGCACAAGCTGGAGAGCGGTGTGCTGGCGGTGGTGCTCGACGACACCGTTGGCTTGATTCAGGAGTACAACCATCAACGACTGAACTGGGTGGTGAAGCGTCAAGTCTGGCGCGAAGAGCCCATGCGGGCGTATCAACTGCAGACTTCACAAATTCTGCAGATCATTCGCGCGACGCACCGGCAGTGGGCGGCACAGAAAATACCGTCGTTGGAGCCAATGACCGGCGACGGGCCTCCGGTGTTCGTGGATCCGGCAGTAGAGCGTCAGCGCCTGGTCGAGCGTGCGCAGCTGGAAAGTGACGAGCGGCTTGAAGAGCGCTACCACGAACCGCAACGGGCGGCGTTCCAGGCCGAGTACGACCAGCAGGAAGCCGAGTTCCAGCGCTACATCGACAAGGACGCCCGTGCGTATGCCGCACTGTTCGACACGCCCATGTTCAAGGTGGCCGAGCAGTACGATTACGACGGTGATCATCGTGAGTCTGGCGTGGCGTATGCCAAGACCATGGCGTTGTGCCTGGGGGGCGGTATTACCGAGGCCGTGGTGCTCGGTACGGTGCCAGCGGCCGGCACCAGCGAAACGCTCTGGCTGAAATGGCTGCAAGACCCCGACAGCCCACCTTATCGCGCGTTGTTGATGCGGGACCGTGCATTGCTGGCCGGGCTGCTGCCCAGTTTTACCGCTGCCGAAGCCATCAACTGGAACGACAGCGACAAGCTCTACGGCATCTTGAGCAAGATCATTGCCAGCGACGACGCGGGCCTGCGCATGCGCAACACCCTCAAACAGGCCATCGCCGAAACGCAGAGCGCGCTCAACGCGGCCAGCCAGCGCCTGGCGCCCAACGTGCTCCCTGGCATTCAAAAAGCCGTGCGGCACCTGAACAGCGCGACGCAGTTCCTCTACAACGGCGTGCACCTGATCGAACTGGAAGTGAAGATGAAGCTGGGCGAGTACT
Organism: Pseudomonas sp. LFS074; assembly: GCF_047978165.1. NCBI lineage: Bacteria > Pseudomonadati > Pseudomonadota > Gammaproteobacteria > Pseudomonadales > Pseudomonadaceae > Pseudomonas > Pseudomonas sp. LFS074. Next base: position 2,371,171 of record NZ_JBFPFV010000001.1, read on the forward strand.
ACGCCTTGCAAAGTGCCCACCTGCGCGAATTGCAGCACAAGGCCAATGCCTCCATCGCCGAGGCACGGGACCGGATGCATCGCAGCATCGATGACTTCGAATTTGGCTCGATGAAGCCGTTCCGCAAGGTGCGCCCGATCATCCAGCATGGGTTGATGAGCCTGGCAGTGCTCGACCCGCGGTTTACCCACACCATGATCACCGTGACGGTGTGGGTCGAGGGCACGGCTGAAGAGGTGCGTGGCCGGTTGTTTGAGGAAGCCAATATGAAGGTGACCCAAGTCAGCAGCGCGGCACAGATTACCTTGGTGGATGTCTCGGTGGCGGCGGGAACGCTGGAGGCGAATGCGCGCAAGGTGTTGCAGGGGATGAGGATCACTTCGCAGCAGGCGGCGCAGTTGGTCCGAACCGGCTTTCGCGGCTTGCGCGGTGTGGCGGGAAGTTGGGAAGTACTGCTGGCAATTGGAGGGCTGTACTTTCAATACGACAGCCTGGCCAGGAATCAGGAAAAAGCGGAGGAGGAGATTGGACCGAAAGCGCATGAGGCCAAGCTGGCGCTGCAGGGAGCGCAGCTGGGGATATTGGGAGGGCAGATTGAACTGGTTGGACTCGTTATGCGCTCCAGCGCTGGTTATATAAAAGCGCCTTGGACCCGCGGCGTACCAGCAGTTGGAGTAGCGCTCGTTAAGTTCGGCGCCTTGTTCAGTGCAGTAGCCGGAGTTTTCGATACCGCACAAGCAATATCCGCCGCCAAGCGAGCTTCGGCAGCGGGGGATAAAACAGCGCGGATTCTTCATGCTACTTCTGCTGTATTCTACGGAATAGGTGCTGTGGCTTTTGCTGGTGCCGTATTTAAATCGCTAATTTTAGGACCTTTAGGCCTCGCTGTAATATTGAGCTTGGCTGCATTTGCATTGAGCAAGCAGGCTGAAAAAAATAGATCTTCAGCATTGGAGCGTTGGGCAAGGCGCTGCTGGTTTGGAAAAGGAGATGAAACACCGGCAGTACATTGGGATGCGCCTGAATACGCAGATATTGCGTTTGCAGAGCTTAATGCAGCAGTTCTTGGTGTTAAGGCGAAGTTCAATTTTGAGTCGAGCATGGTAACAGATCCCGCAGCGCCGAAAATTGGAGGTCTAGTGGGTCTGGTGACAGAGCAAAAACTTAGATTTCAGGTGGTTTTGCCAAACTATAGAGATGGTGCTTCTGCTTTTCGCTGGGTTCTAATTGTCCACCGCGTCGGCGACGGAGAGTTTCCTGAGTACAAAGGTGGAGAGACCATTGTTGTTGATGACTTTCACGCTATCACTACAGAGGAGTTATCGAAATCTACAAGATTCTCTAGTTTCACCCCACCAAGGATACCCGACTATAAAGCTGATTCTATAGTAATAAAACAGCGAGAATGTAGTGAGCAGAACGGTGTTTGCTGGTTGGAGGTTTCAGGCGTAGTGGAGCTTATGCCCACTGTCGGGAAGCACACAATAACTGGAGCAACGCTGTTGGTCATGTATTGGCTAGATCGGACTATTCCGAGTGCTTACCTAGAGGTATGTGAGCGAGGGGAAAATGATTAATCGCGGATCAAAAACTCAATGGGAGCGGTCGCTTGGGTGGAGCTACGATTTGCCCCATGTCAGAGAAATACCTGATCTCAGATGCGACGTGAAAAATGTAAGGCCATCACCCAATTACTATGATGACGTGTATCTAGAACTACCAAGATCAACGTTCAGCTTAAGAGGAGTCGTGGCTTTGCTGAGGCCCTGACGCCCTACCAAAATTCGTCCACCCACCCCGGGACTGGAACGATGACGATGGTCTTAGCCCCATGCATCGCCTAGCGCCCAAGGTCCGGTGGCCAACGGAAATCGACCTTGAATCTCGCAGTGCACCCGCAACAAACGATGTCCGCTAAAACGCTTGCCCCCAAGGTCCTGTGCTGTTCACTCAGACTGCCTGCTGCGCAATCAACGCCAGGCACCGCTGCACCACCGGGCTCACATCCCCCTTGCGCCGGCTAAGGATGATCGGGCTGACCGCGCCGCTATCCAGCAAACCGACATACTCGATATCGGTGCGATGCTGCTGCTGTACCGACGCCGGCACCAGGGTTATCCCTACACCTACAGCCACCAGGCCGATAGCGGTCTGAAGTTCGTTGGCCCATTGGCTGACGCGGATACTCATGCCGTGCTGCGCGAACAGCGCCAGCACATGGTCGGCATAACTGGGCCGAGGGTTGGCCGGGTAGAGGATGAACGCTTCGCCCGCCAACTGGGCAAGGCTGAGCGGGCTGCCCGCCAGCGGGTGGCCCTTGGGCAGCACGGCCACCAGCGGGTCTTCGCGCAGTACCTGTTGCTGAATGGCCGCGTCATCGATGCGAATGCGCCCGAAGGCGATGTCGATGCGCCCGGTCTTCAACGCTTCCACTTGCTGCAGCGTGGTCATCTCGCTCAAGCCCAGCTCCAGCTCGCTGTCCTGACGTAGCTCGCGGATCAGCTCTGGCAGCACGTTGTACAGGGTGGAGGGGGCAAAACCGATGCCTAGCCACTGGCGCTGGCCCTGGCCAATACGACGAGTGTTGTCGCTGATGTTCTGCAACTGCTGCAGCACGGTGCAGGTCTGCTCGTAGAAGAAGCGACCCGCTTCGGTCAGCCGCAGCGGGCGTTCGCGCACCACCAGCAGGGTGCCGAGCTGGTCCTCCAGCTGGCTGATCTGCCGGCTCAACGGCGGTTGAGCGATGTGCAGCAACTCGGCGGCGCGGGTGAAGTTCAGGGTCTCGGCCAGAACCTTGAAGTAACGCAGGTGGCGCAGCTCCATCAGACCTCCAGGGTATGGTGGGAGATTCATTTGATATTGGACTGTCATCAGGGTCTCGCGCAATCCTTGAACAATCAAGTAAATGCACCATTCGGGCCTGCAACTGGCAGCCCGATCTGACGGGACCTGGCAACAATGACAAGTGCGCTGATTGAACGTATAGAGGCAATTATCGTCGACCTGCCGACCATTCGCCCGCACAAGCTGGCAATGCACACCATGCAGCAGCAGACCCTGGTGGTATTACGCGTGCGCTGCAGCGATGGCGTGGAAGGTATCGGTGAGGCCACCACCATCGGCGGCCTGGCCTATGGCTACGAAAGCCCCGAGGGCATCAAGGCCAATATCGACGCGCACCTGGCGCCTGCGCTGATCGGCCTGCCGGCAGACAACATCAATGCCGCCATGCTCAAGCTGGACAAGCTGGCCAAGGGCAACACCTTTGCCAAGTCCGGCCTCGAAAGCGCCTTGCTCGACGCCCAAGGCAAGCGCCTGGGCCTGCCGGTCAGCGAGCTGTTGGGCGGCCGTGTGCGTGACAGCCTGGAAGTGGCCTGGACCCTGGCCAGCGGCGACACCGCCCGCGACATCGCCGAAGCTCAGCACATGCTGGAAATCCGCCGCCACCGTGTGTTCAAGCTGAAGATCGGCGCCAACCCGGTGGAGCAGGACCTCAAACACGTGGTGGCGATCAAGCGTGAGCTGGGCGACAGCGCCAGCGTGCGTGTCGACGTCAACCAATACTGGGACGAGTCCCAGGCCATTCGCGCCTGCCAGGTACTGGGCGACAACGGCATCGACCTGATCGAGCAACCGATTTCGCGCATCAATCGCGGTGGCCAGGTGCGCCTGAACCAGCGCAGCCCGGCACCGATCATGGCCGATGAGTCGATCGAAAGCGTCGAAGACGCCTTCAGCCTGGCCGCCGACGGCGCCGCCAGTATCTTCGCCCTGAAAATCGCCAAGAATGGTGGCCCGCGCGCCGTGCTGCGCACCGCGCAGATCGCCGAGGCCGCCGGCATCGCCTTGTACGGCGGCACCATGCTCGAGGGCTCGATCGGCACCTTGGCCTCGGCCCATGCCTTCCTCACGCTGCGCCAGCTCACCTGGGGCACCGAGCTGTTCGGGCCACTGCTGTTGACCGAGGAAATCGTCAACGAGCCGCCGCAGTACCGCGACTTCCAACTGCACATCCCCCGTACCCCAGGCCTGGGCCTGACCCTGGACGAACAGCGCCTGGCGCGCTTCGCCCGTCGCTGATAAGCAAGTAAGGAGATAACCATGCTGTTCCACGTGAAGATGACCGTGAAACTGCCGGTCGACATGGACCCGGCCAAGGCCGCCCAGCTCAAGGCCGACGAAAAGGAACTGGCCCAGCGCCTGCAGCGCGAAGGCACCTGGCGCCATCTGTGGCGCATTGCCGGGCACTACGCCAACTACAGCGTATTCGATGTGCCCAGCGTCGAGGCGCTGCATGACACGCTGATGCAGCTGCCACTGTTCCCGTACATGGACATCGAGGTCGACGGCCTGTGCCGGCATCCCTCGTCGATCCACAGCGACGACCGCTGATTCGCACCTGTCTACCTGACAAGAACAATATGAGGTAAGCACGATGACCGTGAAAATTTCCCACACTGCCGACATTCAAGCCTTCTTCAAGCAGGTGGCTGGCTTGGACCACGCCGAAGGCAACCCGCGCTTCAAGCAGATCATCCTGCGCGTGCTGCAAGACACTGCACGCCTGGTCGAAGACCTGGAGATCACCGAAGACGAGTTCTGGCACGCCGTTGACTATCTCAACCGCCTGGGCGGCCGTAACGAGGCGGGCCTGCTGGCTGCTGGCCTGGGCATCGAGCACTTCCTCGACCTGCTGCAAGACGCCAAGGACGCCGAAGCCGGACTTGCTGGCGGCACTCCGCGCACCATCGAAGGCCCGCTGTACGTCGCCGGGGCGCCGCTGGCGCAAGGCGAAGTGCGCATGGACGACGGCACCGACCCAGGTGTGGTGATGTTCCTCCAGGGCCAGGTGTTCGATGCCGACGGCAAGCCGTTGGCCGGTGCCACCGTCGACCTGTGGCATGCCAACACCCAGGGCACCTATTCGTACTTTGACTCGACCCAGTCCGACTACAACCTGCGCCGGCGCATCATCACCGATGCCGAGGGCCGCTACCGTGCACGTTCGATCGTGCCGTCGGGGTATGGTTGCGATCCGCAGGGGCCGACCCAGGAATGCCTGGACCTGCTCGGCCGTCATGGCCAGCGCCCGGCGCATGTGCACTTCTTCATCTCGGCGCCGGGGTACCGCCACCTGACCACGCAGATCAACTTCGAGGGTGACAAGTACCTGTGGGACGACTTTGCCTACGCTACCCGTGACGGGCTGATTGGCGAGCTGCGCTTTGTCGAAGATGCGGCGGCGGCGCGTGACCGTGGCGTGCAAGGCGAGCGCTTTGCCGAGCTTTCGTTCGACTTCCACCTGCAGGGGGCCGCGGCGCCGGAGGCCGAGGCGCGCAGCCACCGGCCGCGTGCGTTGCAGGAAGGCTGAGTACCAGGCGCAGAACGTTGGGGCTGCGCAGCAGCCCCCGGCATTCTGAGCGTCTTTCACTGTGTTTTTTGCCTGGGCCTTTCCGTGCGGGGAGGGCCTGGGCTTTTTGCTGTCCGCTGAAAATCCATCTGCATTTCCCTTCTGTTTCCCCCCTCTGGTCCTTTCGAAATATCCCTCGCCGAATTACGTGAAAAGTAGTCTAAATATTTTTCGCTTGCGCGTGAGCTCAGGTCTACCTGTTTCTTATAAAAAATCCACATAAATCAACGATTAACGTGGTTTTATCTGTTTTCAAGCGCAAGTGAGCGAGGTGATTTTCTTTGTTTTTAGCGTGAAAATTCAATTGACAATTCACGTAAATAATCGCAAATATCTGTCACCGGCACCCAAAACAAGAGAGACAGATATGCCGCCCCAACCTGCCTTCGCTTCCCCGCGTGGCCGGTGCTTGCCAGTGGCCAGCGCCGCCCGCCATTCCCAGCCTCAACACCCGAACCGCGCCTGAGACGGAGATAATCCATGGATTCGCTTTGCCTGCGTGACGCGCCCCTGTCGGCGCTTGCCTGCGGCCCTGCTTTCGAGGCCTTGCTTGACGGCGTTCGTGATCGTGCCCGCCTCGGCGAGTTCGATCGCCAGCGCCATATTTCCCGCGACGTGATCGATGCGTTCAAAGCACATGGCGTATACCGCGCCCTGGTGCCCAAGCGCTTTGGTGGGTTGGAGTGCTCGCCAGCGGCCTTCTGCGAAATGATCGAGCGCATCGCCCACGCTGACGGCTCTGCCGGCTGGGTCGCCAGCTTCGGCATGAGCCCGGTGTACCTGGCGGCGCTGCCGCTGGATACCATCGCCGAAATCTACGGCAACAGCCCTGACACCGTGTTCGCCGGTGGCATCTTCCCGCCGCAGCCGGCCGAAACCGTGCCCGGCGGTTTCAAGGTCAACGGCCGCTGGAAGTACTCCAGCGGCTCGATGGGCGCCGATATCGTTGGCGTCGGTATCACCCCGCGCAACGGCGACAAGCTCGACCTGCCGCGCCTGGCGGTGCTGCCGCGCAGCCAGGCGCGCATCGAAGAAACCTGGGACACCGTCGGCCTGCTCGGCACCGGCAGCCACGACCTGGTGGTCGAGGATGTGCGGGTGGGCGAGCAGTGGACCTTCGTGCGCGGCGGCAAGCCGAACCTGGACGAGCCGTTCTTCCGCTACCCGTCGCTGTCGTTCGCCACCCAGGTGCTGTCGGTGGTCGGCCTGGGCATTGCCCGCGCCGCACTGGACGAGCTGTCGGGCATGGCCAGCGGGCGCATTTCGGTCACCGGCGCCCCGGCCCTGGCCGACCGGCCGCTGGCCCAGGTGGACGTGGCCAAGGCCGAGGCCGCCCTGCGTTCGGCGCGGGCCTTCTTCTACGAAGCCATCGAGCAGGCCTGGGGGCATGTGCTGGCTGGCGACCCGGTGCCGGTCGAGGTGACCAACCTGCTGCGCCTGTCCTCGACCCATGCCGCGCGCGTTGCCGCCGAAGTGGCGCGCAGTGCGCAACTGCTGTCCGGCATGACTGGCATCTACAACGAGAGCCCACTGGCGCGCTGCGTCAACGATGCGCAAGTGGTCACCCAGCACGCCTTCATGGGCGACGTCACCTACCAGAACGCCGGAGCCATGTTCTTCGGCAAACAGCCCCTGCCGGGCTACCTGTAACCCTCGGGAGATTTGTCATGAGCGACACAAAAGCCTTGCGCGTGCTGTTCTGCATGGGCATCAACCAGAACTTCTTCGATGCCCCGCGTGAAGAGCAACTGCAGGTGTGGGCCGCCTTCAGCGCCATGTGGAACGGCATCCACGACCTGCCCGGGGTACGCGTGCTGGGCAACATGGACGATGACCAAGCCATGGTCGGGCCGTCCGATGGCTTCCCCTGGACCACCTACCTGCTGGCCGATGTGCCCAACATCGAGGCCGTGCACGCCGCCTGCAACCTGTTCCGCACCACGGCGGTGGGCGAGGGGCCTTACAAGCTGTGGCGCTACGCCAAGGTCGAGGCCCGTGTTGGCCGTGAACTGATCATCCAGCGCGCCTGAGAAGAGGAATAATCCCGTGAGCAACCTGATTCCCGCCATCAACCTGGCAATCGATCCGGCCGAGCTGGTGCAGCCCGACCGTGTCCACACCTCTCTGTACACCGACCCGGCGCTGTTCGATGCCGAGCTGGAAAAAATCTTCCACAGCACCTGGATCTGGGTCGCCCATGAAAGCGAAATCCCCGAAGCCGGCAGTTACAAGACCACCTACATCGGCAAGCAGCCGGTGATCGTGGTACGCGACCGCAAGAAGGCCATCAACGTGCTGCTCAACCGCTGCCGGCACCGCGGCGCCACCGTCTGCGAGCACAAGAAGGGCAAGACCAACAGCTTTGTCTGCCCGTACCACGGCTGGGGCTATGCCCTGGATGGTTCGCTGCGCGGTATCCCGCACCCGGAAAGCTACGGCGACTGCCTGGACAAGGCCGAGCTGCCCTTGGTCAGCCTGCGCACCGAAAGCTACGCCGGCATGGTCTTCGCCACGTTCAAGGATGACATCGAGCCGCTGGAGGACTTTCTCGGTGCGGCGAAGAAGTGGATGGACCTGTTCATGAAACAGGGCGCCGGTTATGGCATCAAAGTGCCGGGCGAGCACCGCTTCCGCTTCCCCGGCAACTGGAAGATCCAGCTGGAAAACACCACTGACGCCTACCACTTCCCGCTGGTGCACAAAAGTTTCCTGTCCTCGGTCGATGAGCAGACCCTGGAGCTGTTCGACTTCGTCAAGGGCCCTGGCTATGTCGAAGACCTGGGCAACGGCCACAGCGTGATGGTGATGATCCCCGAACTGGTCGACCTGGAGGCCGACCTCGACAAACCGATCCCGGAGCGCTTCGAAAGCCTTGCCGCCGAACTGCGCGACGAAGGCATCGACGAGGCGCAGGTGCGGCGCATCGTCCGCGCGGTCGGTGGTTCGGGCTTCAACCTCAATTTGTTCCCCAACGTGGCCTGTTCGATGGCGTTCTTCCGTGTGCTGCAGCCGATTTCGGTGAGCGAAACCGAAATCCATCATGCGGTAATCACCATGGATGGCGGCCCGGCGGCGGCCAACCGCTATCGCCTGCGCTTGCACGAGCATTTCCAGGGGCCGATGGGCTTCGGCACCCCGGACGATTCCGAGGCGTGGGAGCGGGTGCAGAAGGGCGCCCGCGCCGGTGAAGACCTGTGGATCATGCTCAACCGTGGCCTGGTGGGTGAAAAGCCCAGCGCCGATGGCCTGATTTCCGACGTCAGTGCCGAGACCGGCATGCGCGCGGCGTACCAGCAGTGGAAGAAGATGATGACCGCGGAGGCCAAATGATGAACCTGAACCTGTTCAACGAAGTCACCGCGTTCATCTGGCAGGAAGGCGACATGCTCGACCATGGCGAGTACGACGCCTGGCTCAACCTGTGGACTGACAAAGGCACCTACATCATCCCGATCGACCCCAAGGAAAGCGACTACGAGAACACCTTGAACTACGCCTATGACGACCACCACATGCGTGCCCTGCGTGTGCAGCGGCTCATCGGTGGCGAGTCGATCTCGACCAGCCCGCAGCCACGTACCGTGCGCACGATTTCGCGTATCCGTGTGCTCGCGGACGACGGCGTCAATGTCACCGTGCGCGCTGCGCAGAACGTGCGCGAGTTCCGCAAGGAAAGCCTCAAGCACTACAGCGCCGACCTCACGTACACCCTGGTGCGAGCCGAGGGCGGGTTCAGGGTCCATCGCAAGGTGATCAGCCTGATCAACAGTGACGATACCCTCGCCGGTATCGGCTACATCCTCTGAGGGCAAGGCCATGAACCAAGTCGCATTGGTAACCGGCGCCGGCCAGGGCCTGGGCCAGCGTTTCTGCACCCGGCTGCTGGCCGCAGGCTTCGACGTAGTGGTCTCGGACCGTGACCTGGCACTTGCCCAGGCCACTGCCGAGCAGCTGCAAGGGCAGGCTGGACGCACGTTGGCGGTAAAGCTGGATGTCGCCAGCAAGGCCGATTTCGAGCAGGCCCTGGCCCAGGTGCTTGAGCGCTTCGGCGGCTTGCACGTGGTGGTGAACAACGCCGCCGTGACCAGGACCACGCCGCTGATGCAGATCAGCCCGGAAGAGTTCGACGCCGTGGTCGGCCTGAACTTGCGCAGCGTGTTCCTCGGCTGCCAGGTGTTCGGCGCGTACCTGGCCGAGGCCGGTTACGGGCGGATCATCAACATGGCTTCGCTGGCAGGGCAAAACGGCGGCACGGCCACCGGCGCGCACTATGCGGCGAGCAAGGGCGCGATCATCACCCTGACCAAGGTGTTTGCCAAGGAGTTTGCCGCTCGCGGCGTTACCGTCAATGCCATCGCCCCGGGCCCTGTCGACTCGCCAGCGGTGCATGCCGCGGTGCCGGTCGAACGGCTGCCGGGCCTTCTGGCCAACATTCCGGTACAGCGCCTGGGGGATGCCGACTTTCTGGGTGACCTGATCGTGCAACTGGCACGGCCCGAGGCCTATTTCACCACCGGGGCGACCTGGGATGTGAACGGCGGCTTGTTCATGCGTTGACATTGACGGGGCGCCCGCGCGCCCCTGGTTACTACAGGACACCGAGCATGAATGAAGAACTGTTGAACGTAGTCGTGCGCAAGCGCGAGATTCAAGGGGCCGACGTGGTCGTACTCGACCTTGGGCGAGCCGACGGCGCTGCCTTGCCGGCTTTCGAGGCCGGCGCGCACGTGGACATCCATGTGGCGCCCGGCCTGGTGCGCCAGTACTCGCTGTGCAGCGACCCGGCGGATGTGACGGTGTATCGCCTGGGCGTCTTGAAAGACCCGGCGTCCCGTGGTGGTTCGGTGGGTGTGCACGAGGCCCTGATGGAGGGGCGCGAGGTACAGATCAGCGCACCGCGCAACCTGTTCCCGTTGGCGGCTGGCGCCGCCCGTTCGATCCTGCTGGGTGGCGGCATCGGGATCACACCCATGATTGCCATGGCCCACGCCTTGCACCAGCAGGGCGCCGATTTCGAACTGCATTACTGTGGGCGCTCGCGTAGCCGCAGTGCGTTTCTCGAAGCGCTGGCCGATGCGCCATTCGCGGCACGGGTGGTTACCCATTTTGACGATGAAGAGGCGACGCAGCGCCTGAACCTTGCCGATGTACTCGGCGCTGGCATGCCCGGTACGCACCTGTACACCTGCGGCCCGTCGGGCTTCATGGACTGGGTGATCGCAGGAGCGCGCCAGCAGGGCTATGCCGAGGAGCACATTCACAAGGAGTACTTCCAGGTCGAGGTCGACGCCACTGGCCAGGGCTTCGAAGTGGTCGCTGCGCGCAGCAACAAGACTGTGCAGGTCGCCGAGGGCCAGAGCATCCTCGATGCCTTGGCCCAGGTGGGTATACGCATCGATATTTCCTGCGAGCAGGGTGTGTGCGGCACCTGCATGTGCGAGGTACTCGAAGGCGAGCCCGACCATCGCGATGTGTACCTGACCGATGAAGAGAAGGCCGCGAACGACCAGATCCTGGTGTGCTGCTCGCGGGCCAAGTCGAACAAGCTGGTGCTGGATATCTGAGGAGCATGACCATGGTAGAGGTAACCCGTTTTCGCAACGCGATGGCCATGCTCGGTGGCGCCGTCTCGGTCATTACCACCGACGGCCCGGCCGGGCGCTTCGGCTTCACCGCTTCGGCGGTGTGCAGCGTGACCGACTCACCGCCCACCTTGCTGGTTTGCATGAACCGTGCTTCGTATTCCAACGAGCAGTTCAAGGCCAACGGCGCCTTGTGCGTGAATGTGCTGGCCGGCACCCATCAGGAGTTGTCCGGGGTGTTCGCCAACCGCAACCTGAGCATGGAAGCACGCTTTGCCTCGACGTTGTGGACGGTCCTGGAGAGCGGGGCGCCGGTGATGCAGGAGGCGTTGGTGAACTTCGACTGCCGCATTGCCCAGGTGCATGAAGTTGGCTCGCACAGCATTTTCTACTGCGAGATCCAGGACATCCGCCAGGGCGGTGCCGATGATGGGCTGGTGTACTTCAACCGCGCGTATCACCGGGTGTGCGAAACCTCCAAGGCCTGCTGAACGCGCTCCTGCGGCCTAGAAGGTATCCAGGTTATGGAAAACCACTTCGAGCATCTTGTTCAACCGCTGCACCTGCGCCTCGGTCAGCCCCTTGAAGCTGCGCTGGAACAGGTCGCGGGTCACATCCTGCATGCGCGCGATGCTCTGCAGCCCAGCCTCGGTGATGCGTACCTGGGTCACGCGGCCGTCCTCGGGGCTGGGGGCGGTGTCGACCAGGCCGTCGTCTTTCATCCGATAGACGATTTTGGTGATGGTCGACAGCTTGGCGATGGCATGGGTGGAGATTTCGGAAATGCTCGATTCGCCGTTCTCGTTGAGGATCCACAATACGCGCCAGCGCGGCACGTCAAGGTCGATCTTCTTCAGCAGCCGTTCCATGTTCTGGGTGTAGCGGCCATGCACACGGGCCAGCCAGTAAAAAGGGAAGTCTTCCTTGCGAAACTCATCGCTGGCCGGATCGTGATGGCTGTGGCCTGTGTTCTTCGAAGTGCTCATCGCTTCACTACGTGTGCGGAAATAGTCGCGACATCATAGACGTTTCCATGCATTTGGCTATTACAAAGGTGCGCCTAGGTGCTGGAATATTCAGTTGACATTTCAAGTATCTGGCAAGGCTCCCTCATCCAAAGGGCGGTATGACAATGACAATAATCGTAGAACCCCTCGACCTTGGCGGCAGCGGCCCGCGGGTCGCGATCAAGGACACCATCGATGTCGCCGGCACCGCCACCCGTGCCTCTAGCCAAGCGCTGGAGGATGCGCCGTTGGCGGTGCGGCATGCCGAGGTGGTCAGCCACCTGCTGGCGGCCGGTGCGCGCTTGACTGCCAAGGTCGGCCTGCACGAGCTGGCCTTCGGCACTACCGGTATCAACCGCCACACCGGCACGGCGGCCAACCCGCGTTTTCCGGGGCGTATTCCCGGAGGCTCGTCCAGCGGCTCGGCGGCTGCAGTGGCTGCTGGCCTGGTCGACTTCAGCCTGGGCACCGACACCGGTGGTTCGGTGCGCGTGCCGGCCTGTTGCTGTGGCGTGTTCGGCTTGAAGCCGACCTTTGGCCGGGTCAGCCGCCAAGGGGTGATGCCGGCCAGCAGCAGCCTCGATTGTGTTGGCCCGTTCGCTGCGAGCCTACCGATGCTGGTGCGCGCCATGGCCATGATAGACCCGACGTTCGTGCCCGCCCAGGTACCTGCGAAGGCGCGTATCGGTGTGCTGCGGGTAACGGCTGAAGTGGGCATACATAAGGCGGTGCAGGGGGCACTCAGCGCCAGCGGCTTGCCGCTGGGCAATGTCGAGCTCAAGCATTTTGGCGCGGCGTATGAGGCTGGCATGGTGGTGATCAACCGCGAAACCTTCCAGGCCTGTGGCCACCTGCTGGAAACCGGCAAGGTTGGCAGTGACATCGCCGGGCGCCTGGCGGCGGCGGGGCAGACCCATGATGCCGCGCTGGCTGAGGCAGAGGCGGTACGCCAGCGGTTTACCGAGGAAGTCGACCAAGCCCTTGCCCGTTACGATGTACTGGCGTTGCCGACCATGCCGGACTTCCCGCTGCGGCTGGAGGAGGCCAGCGACACTCGCGCCGTACTGGGCATGACCTCGCTGGTGCGGCCGTTCAACCTGTCCGGGCACCCGGCGTTGAGCATCCCACTGGGTAGCGAGGCCGGCCTGCCGGTGGGCCTGCAACTGGTGGGGGCCAAAGGTGCGGACGAGAAGCTGCTGGCAGTGGCCGAGCGTTTGTTGCTCAACCTGTATGGCGGCAACGGGGGCAGCAATGACTGACTTGCATGAGTTGCAGGCCCGCTTGCAGGTGTTCGAGCGTCAGCAGGCCATTCGGGTGTGCATCAATCGCTATATGGAACTGTGCGATCAGCTCGATTGCAGCACCCCGCTGGACGAACTGGCTGGCTTGTTTACCCGTGAAGCCGTGTGGGAAGGCAAGGGCGCCCGGTATGCCGCCAGCTTTGGCGGCTACCGTGGCCGTGAGGCGATCCGTGCGATGTTTGCCACCTACATGAAAACCCCGGCGCACTTTGCCTTGAACGTGCACTTTCTCACCAGTGAGGTGATCGAGATGGACGGCGAGCAGGGTGTGGGGCGCTGGGTGATGTTGCAGACCAGCACCTTTGCCGACGGTGCATCGCACCTGAATGCTGCGCGGCTGACGGTGCGCTTTGCGCTGGAGGAGGGGCAGTGGCGCATGGCTCACTTCCAGACCGAGAACCAGTTCAGCCGGCCGGTTACGGCCTGGAACAGTGAGGCCCCCTTGCCGGTGCCTAACGACTAAGCCCAGACGCGATCCCTGTAGGAGCGGCCTTGTGTCGCGAAAGGGCCGCAGCGCGGCCCCGGGATTTCAGTACGGTGCATAAATTGCCGGGGCCGCTTTGCGGCCCTTTCGCGACACAAGGCCGCTCCTACAAACGAGCGGTGCAAGTGGTTTAGAAGGTACTGACGAACACAACCTGGCTGTACAGGTTGTTGTTGTCATTGCCCAACTGTGTACCGCCTTGCTCGGCACTGCGCTCAGGCGTGTACAGCCCCACCAGTGGCACTATCATCAGGTGCTCGTTGAGGGTCCACTCCGCATACAGGTCCACCTCGTGGCCATCTACATTGCCCAGGCTGCGGTCGATCGTGTCGAACTTGAAGCCCATCAGCCCCACGTTCAGTGACGAAGCCGGGCTTACCGTCAACCCCACCTTCTGGATCCGCGCATTACTGTTGAACGGCCCGGCATAGTTGCCCGCCACCTCGCCTTGAAACCAGGTGCCCAACCCACGGCCCAGGCCATAGAACAGCGTGTCGTATTGCTCCGAGAACCGGCTGTAGCGGTAGCTGACGTTCGGTGCCCAGGGCAGGTCGGCAAAGGTCCAGCCAGCTTCCAGATACCAGGCGTCTTCAGTCGCGGCGTGCGGTTTGTCCTGCTTGGCATATTCGCCAGACAGGAACAGGTTCTCCACCCCGGCATTGCCCTGGCCACGAATGCTGTAGGTCTTCATGCCGTCGCGTTCCTGCTGCATCGGCGAGGCGTATTGCTTGTCGATATGGGTGGTGTCGATGTAGGTCAGCCCGACCGTACCCGCGTCTGCCACATGCTCAAGGGTGGCCACATGCATTTCGGTGTTGGCCTGGGCGCGGTTGTCCGACTGCAGCCACATCAGGTCGCCGCGCCAGCCTTTGCTGCCGCCAAGGCGCAACACGGCGGTTTTGTCGAAGCTCTTGCGCACAGCCAGGTAGTACGCGCCGCCACGGTTGAACTCGCCATTGGGCAGGCCGTGGCCAACATTCAAGGAATCGCCCTGGATCAGGAAACCATCGCCTACCGCGACCATCTGCTTACCAAACGACAGGTCGATGCCGTCTTCGCCAAGCAGTGGCACCAGGTTGCCGGACTTCCAGCCCAGGTAGGCGTCCTCGATCTTGGTGGTGCGTTCGCTGCCATCGCTGAAGCCGGCGGCGTCGCCGTCGCCCCAGGTGCCAGAGCTGAGCAGGGCGAAAGCGCCGTACAGCGAACCGGCACTGCCCAGGCGTTGGTCACCGCTCAGGCCGTATTTTACATAGCCCTCGCGCCATGATGTGGAGCCGGGCTGGTCGCGCGCGACGGCGTAGCTTTCCTCGCTGTGGAATACACCGAACACGGCTTCGACATTGGCGTTCAGGTGGCGCTCGGCATCGCTGTAAAGCTCCTGCGCGCAGGTGCCCAGCGAAGCCCCGGCCAACAGTGCGGCCAAGGTGAGGCGGAATGGGCGGTGGTGCATGGTCTGGCTTCCTTTGTTATGGGTTTGGCAGAAGTCCTGAAGACATGCCAGTGATCATGCAGGAAGCCTCGGCGCGGGCTTTTGCCCTGGCTGCCAGTTGCCTTTGGCGTTGTGCCAGGCCGATAAAAACACAAGGCCCCGTGAAGGGGCCTTGGTGGGAATGCCTTGAAGGAATGCGTTATTTGAGCCCGGCGAGGAAGCAGGTCACCGCCTGGCGTTCGCCAGCATCCGGCAGCCCGGCGTAGGGCATGTAGGTGCCGGGGACTGCGGCCTGTGGTTGCTCGATGAAGGCGCCGATGGCTTGCGCCGTCCAGCTGGCCTGGCGGCTCTTCATGGCCTGCGAGTAGTTGGCGCCTGGCACGCTGCCAGGTGTACGGCCTACCACGTCGTGCAGGTTGGGGCCCATCATTGCCGGGCCGCCCTTTTGTGCCGAATGGCAGGCTGCGCAGTCACGGGCAAACACCTGTTCGCCTTGCTGGCGTTGTGGCGCGGCGCAGTCTTCGGCCAGGGCAAGGGGGCTGACCAGAGTGGCGAGCAGGAACGGGATTGCGAACTTGTGGGGGGCGAGGGTGGGCATCACGCACGGGTCCTGGGTGGGTTCTTGTCGGTATTCGGTTTGATTGTGCGCCAGCGTCGGTCGCTGGGTTTTGTTGTGCCTGCCAAGGTGTTTTCTGGTATTGCCACAGCGTTGTCGGTACCGCTCAATTGGCATGCTGACGCCGATACTCCCCAGGCGTTACCCCAAATCGCGCCTTGAATGCAGTGCTGAAATAGCTCGAATCCGAGAACCCCCAGGCATACCCCAGCGACGACACCTTCTGGTCCATCGCCGGGTTGCGCAGGTGCTCGGCGCAGAAGTCGAGGCGGCGGTTGCGGATGTACTGGGCAATCACCAAGCCATGCTTGGCAAAGATGCGGTACAGGCTACGCATCGAGATCCCCACTTCGCGGGCAATGAACTCGGGGGTGAGCTGTTCGCAGGTAATACGCTGGTCGATCAGCGCCAGGGCCTTGCGGAACATGCGCTCGTGGCTGCCGGGCACCGTGTCGTGGCTGATGGCTGGGCGCAGCAGGGCGATCAGTGCGTCGAGCACGGCCTGGCTCTCATGGTCGCTCATGTGCCGGGTACGCCCCGTTTCCAGCATCATCAGCCGGGCCATGTTGGCCAGCGGCGTTTGCGCCTCGATACGCTTGGCGCAGGCGACACCGGTGCCACGGGTGCCGCTTTCCACCCGCGCGCGCGGCAAGATCAGCGACAACTGCCGCGAGCGCTGGTGGAAGTGCATGTCCAATGGCGCGCTGGCGTCGATCAACGTGAGGTCGCCAGCTTGCAATTCGATGCGTGCACCCTGGTGTTCGATGTGCGACGTGCCGGCCATCTGCAGCACCGCATAGTAGTTGTCGGCACCGCTGGCGCGGATTTCCCGCGGGCCGCGGAACAGGTTCACCTGGGTCATGTCGACGATGCTCATGGAGATCTGGCCTGCCTGGCACTTTTCCAGCTGGCCGACGAACCCTGGGTCGAGCTTGCGGCCGTTGAAGTGGCCACAGGCTTCATTGACTTGGCTGAGCCAAGCCTGGAAACGGTCGTCGGTAATGCGGGTTGCAGGGATCATAGGGGCCTCGCACGGGGTAGCGTTGTAACGGGTCGCTTGGGCGACTCTTGGGAGATAAAGTTTAAAATTCACTTGAATATTCAAGCAAAAAGCGAGCCCTATTGCCGATACGAACCGTGTGGATACACCCCAAGTCGTTGATATAAATAGCTATTAAATTTGTGTGCTGGGTCTGGTTTGCTCCTTGGCGGGATGTTTATGAGGGCTATTGGTGCAGCACTGTGCAGATACTTCCCACCCGATGTTTCGTCACCGCGACTATCTGACAGGCATAAAAAAGCCCGCTGAGCGGGCGGGCTGAAGGTACAACGCTTGCGTGATGCTTCAATGGCCAAGGCCGTCGCCGATGGCGATGCCCCTGGCCCGCATGTCTTCGATCAAGCCGGCGCGCACATGAGGCAGGTTCAGCATACTTTGCTGGCGCACACGGTGTACTTCCGCGCCGGTATAGGCCGCCCACTGTTCAGGCGAACTGTTACCGGCCATGCCATCGCGCATCAGCAACCAGTTGAGCAGGTCGGCGATCTGCTGGTCGTTCAGCGCCGACTGGGATATGCCCGGCACCCGCACCAGAAACTCGCGGCCACCGGGCACCCGCAGGAAGTTGCCGACAAAGCCCTGCATGCGCGGTGTGTCGTTGGCCGCCGAGCCTTCGCCATGGTCACGGTGGCAGCCGGCGCACTGCAATTGGTAGTTCACCGGCACCGAGTAGCCGGCCTGGGCGATCGGTACCGGTGGTACTTCGTTGCCGGGGGCAGGCCGCTGGTTGGGGTTGGGCAGGGTCCTGGCCTGGGCCACGGGGGCCAGCAGGCACAGGAGCAGCAACAGCGTCACACCACGCATGGCGCTACACCGCCACGCCACGGATGATGGTGACGGTGCAGTTGTAGATCTTCGAGGCTGCACCCAGGCACCAGTTGATGTCGTTGTTGTTGAATGGCCGGTACAGCGGCTGTTCATCGTCGTTGCGCGAGCAGGCGCACTGGCCGCAGGCGTGCTTACCGCAGCAGTCGTTGTACGAGATGATGTAGTTCTTGCCGTCGGCCGGGTTGCGGCAGGTGCCGATCCAGGTCACCAGCGAGGCTTCGGTGCCAGGCGGGCAGGAGGTGATCGAGCCGCCGCAGCACGAACACAGGAAACCGTCGATCGAACAGTTGCGCCAGTAGTCGCAGCTGGTCGGGTCACCTGGGTCGCCCATCTTCGGCTGCTCGGCGGCCAATGCCTTGGCGGTGCGGTCGATGGGCAGCAGTACCGGCAGGGCGGCGCCGGCGACGATCAGCGAGCCCAGCCGCGCCAACACTTTGCGCCGCGAAGTGGTATCGGCGACATGGCGGCTGGAGCGTTCAAACAGTTTGTCGAGAAAACTCATGGTCGGCTCCGCGGTCAGTGCTGCGCGCTGTGCTGGTGGGTGTGGGCGTGTTCGTGGTCATGGCTGTGCGACGGGTCGCCGTGCAAGTAGTGCTGCAGGCTGGCGCTGCCCAGGTGCAGGGTTTCGAACAGGCTGTCCAGGTGTTCGCGCGAGTTGACCAGGCCTTTGGCGCGCAGGGTGCCGGCTGCGTCGATCAGTACGGCATAGGGCAGTTTGCCGATCTGGTAGGTCATGCCCACCTCCGGGCCGACTACGTAGCTGGCTTGCTGCAGGCCGTTGGCTTCGATCAGTGCCTGTTGCTCGGCGAAATCACCGTCGCTGACATAGATCACGTCCAGCGAACCGCTGTTGTCCCTGGCAATCGATTTCACCGCCGGCAGCAGCGATTTGCACACTGGGCAGCCGGGGGCGAGGAAGAACAGCAACTGCGAGCGTTCGCCGCGGTAGCCGATGTTCACCGGGCGGCCGTGGCGGTCGGCGGCAGTCACTTGTGGCGCGGGGTCGTTCACGGTGACGCCTTTGTCCACCATCAGCGCGCCGGCCGGGGCGATGCGCCCGTGCAGCACGCCAATCTGGCGCACGAGGGCCATGACGGTGAAGGCGACTGCGATCAGCAGCAGCCAGAGCAGGATGTTCGATGCGATAAGCAGTTGCATGGGGTTATCTCCCGTTCAATTTGGCAAGACGCGGTTGGTTGGCCAGCAGGCCATCCACCGCGACATGAAGCAGCAGCGCCACGGCTGCCGCCGCGCTCACCACGAAAATATCCAGCACGCCCAAGGCGCGTTCGGCCACGGGCCATGCGGCAAGGCCGGCGAGCAGGGCGATCACCAGGTTACGCAGCAGCAACACCGGGCGCAGTGGCTGCGCGGCGCCGGGGCCAGAGCAACCGCAGTCGATGTCACGCCGGCCACGCCAAAGGTTCAGGCCGATGGCGCTGGCGTACAGCGCCATCAACAGCGCCACCCCCAGTGCTGCATCGGTGCGCCAGGCGGGTAGCAGCAGGGCCAGGGCCAAGGCCAGCTCGATCAGCGCCAGGCTGGCGGTGGCGCCTGGCGCCAGCGGAGCCGGCAGCAACTGATAGGCACGCACAATGGCGTTGAACGCGCGCCGGTCACGCAGCTTGTGGCTGGCAGCGCTGGCCAGCAGTGCGGCGAGTGCGGTGCTGCTGGCAATTACGAGGACAGGGTCGAGCATGGTCCGATCTCCTGCTTACCAAGGGGCCAGGGTGAGCACAGGGGTGTCGGCGATCTGGTCCATCGCGCCGCTGTGCTTGTTGCTGGTGAGGTCGAAGAACTGCACGCCGCCTTCCAGGTCGGTGGCCACCAGGATCGGTGCCTTGTCGTGGCTGGCTTGCAGGCTCCATACGGGTTTGGGCGAGTCCAGAGTGCCGAGCTTCTTGCCGGTCTTGAGGTCGAACGCCCAGATGGTGGTGCTCGGGTCTTCCCATTTGCCGTCGGTGTGCTGGTCGTGCATCAGTGCATACAAGCGGTTCAGGCCTGGTGCCACGGCCAGGGCCTGCCAGCCGCCCGGTGCCCAGCCTTGCTTGCGCTCTTCGTCGCTGACCAGCGACCAGGTGGGCAGCGGCTTGGCCTTGCCGCCCTCGAACGCCACCGGGTACACCTCACCCTGAGTGGTGGTGAAGTAGTAGGTGTCGCCGTTGGCAATGGCGCGTTCGTTGAGGCGCACCTTGTTCGGGTCGAAGAATGGCGTTTGCGTGCGTGATACTTCCTTGCCTGCGTCATCCAGGGTTACTACCAGCAGTTGGCCGTCACCGCACAGGGACGCAAAGCTGCGCTTGCCTACCGGGTAATTGAGCACGCAGCCGCTGATGGGCACTTCACTGGCGACCTTGCGCGCCTGGGTGTCTACCACGGTGACCGAAGTCGACGGCGTCAGGTTGAAGACGTAGGCCAGCTTGTTGTCGGCGCTGACACCCATGGCGTACTTCTCGGTCAGGGTCGAGGCGCGCTTGGCAGGCAGCACCACCTCCCAGGTCGGCTGCAGGGTCTGGGTGTCCCAGGCCACCAGCACATCCGTGCGTTCGCCGTAGGTGCCGCGCGAGTAGAACAGGTTGGCCGAATACAGCGTGCGGTTGTCCGGGCTCAGCGCGGTGGGGGCGACGAAGGCGTTGGTGGTCATGCCGAGCATGCGCTTGGCCTTGGGGTCCACCACCACCACCTTGCCGGCGATGGGGTTCTTGAAGTCCACATCCAGGATGTAGACCCGGTGAGGGTCTGGCGGGAACGGCAAGGTGTTGTGGCCGATCTCTTCGGCGGGCAGGTCGGCCCGCACCGCACTGCTGCCTGCCGCCAAGGCCAAGGCCAGGGCTGCCGAGATGCTGAGCCTGTCGACGCGACGCATTGGCTATCTCCGATGTTGTTATGGTTTGTGCAGAAATCGCAGTCATCGCAGTGTGCCGCCTGGCCAGCAGGGGGGATTTGGCCTGCGTGACATTCTCTTGAGGCTGCCTGACAAAACGCTGCAGAGGGCTGGCAGGCGGGCGGGCAGGCGCTTGAAGATCGGCCCGGCGCCACGTTGGCGCCGCCATCCAGGAGTGCATGTCATGAGCGATATCCCGCTGTTACCCGCCGTGGTCGAGTTCCTCGCCAGGCCCCATGGCCATTTCATCGAGGGCCGCTACCAGGCGGGCGAGGCCGGGCCTTCGGTGGACATTCACGACCCGTCCAGCGGCGCGGTCATCAGCCGTGTGGCCGAGGCAAGCGCTGCCGAGGTGGCACGTGCCGTGCGCAGCGCCCGGCAAGCCTTCAAGGGCAGCTGGGCCGAAGTCTCGCCATACCAGAAAGGCGTGGTGCTGAACCGCCTGGCCGACCTGATAGAGGCCAATGCCGAAGAGCTGGCGCAGTTGGAAACCCTGTGCTCGGGCAAGTCGATCAACCTGTCGCGCGGGCTGGAAATTGCCCAGAGCGTGGTGTTTTTGCGCTACTTCGCCGGTTGGGCGAGCAAGATCACCGGGCAGACCATGACCCCCTCGCTGCCTTCGTTTGGTGGTGAACGTTATACCGCCTTTACCCTGCGTGAGCCGGTGGGTGTGGTGGCCGGGATCGTGCCGTGGAATTTCTCGGTGATGATTGGCATCTGGAAGATCGCGTCGGCGCTGGTCACCGGCTGCACCATCGTGGTCAAGCCCAGCGAGTTCACCCCGCTGACCTTGCTGCGCATCGCCGAGCTGGCGGTCGAAGCCGGGGTACCGGCCGGCGCGTTCAACGTGGTCAACGGGCGCGGCCAAGCGGGCCAGATGCTGATCGAGCACCCCGAGGTGGCCAAGGTAGCGTTCACCGGCTCGGTGCCGACCGGCATCGCCGTGGGCAAGGCGGCCATGGCGGCCAACCTGACCCGCGCCACGCTGGAGCTGGGTGGCAAAAACGCGGCGGCGCTGTTGGCCGACGTGGATGTCGACGGCGCGGTAGCCGGCATCGTGCAAACGGCCTATGTGCACCAGGGGCAGGTGTGCGCCTCGCCGGAGCGCCTGTATGTGCACCGCAGCCGTGTGGACGAATTCACGGGCAAGCTGGCTGCAGCGCTGGGGCAATTGAAGATTGGTTCGGCACTGGACCCAGATGCCCAGTTCGGCCCTTTGGCCAATGCCACGCATCTGCAGAAGATTCTTGGCTTCTTCGAGCGGGCCCATGCTTCTAACACCGTGGTGTGCGGGGCCAAGGCCGTCGAGCGACCAGGTTACTTCGTCGAGCCCACGGTGGTGCTGGCCAACGACGCCCGCGACCCGTTGCTGCACGAAGAAACCTTTGGCCCGATCGTGTGCATATTGCCGTTCGATGACGAAGCGCAGTTGCTGGAAATGATGAATGACAGCCCTTACGGGCTGACCGCCAGCCTGTGGACCAACGACCTGTCCAAGGCTCTGCGCCTGATCCCGCAGATCGAGGCGGGTACGGTGTGGGTCAACATGCACACCTTCCTCGACCCGGCGGTACCGTTTGGCGGGACCAAGGCATCGGGGGTAGGGCGTGAGTTCGGCAGTGCGTTCATCGAGGATTACACCGAACTGAAGTCGGTGATGATCAGGTACTGACCTGCCTACTGGCGCGCGCCTGTAAGGTGGGGCGCGCCCGGTTCCATGCAGTGGCGGTGAGTCATGGCGTAGAATTCAGGTTTTACCCGAGCCTTGCCCCATCATGCTGCCCATCGCGCTGCTGCCAACCACCGCCGACCAGGCCCCGCTGATCCGCAACCTCTACCAGTACTATTCCTATGAGTCGTCCGACTGGGAGCAGGAAGATGTCGAGGTGGATGGCCGCTTCTACATCCACGACGAGCACCTGCAACGCTACTGGCAGGACGACGGCTGGGCCGCGTACCTGGTGCTGGCGGACGGTTTCATCGCCGGCTTCGTGCTGGTGGAGCGCAGCGAACTGCGAGGTATCGATGCACGGGAGCTGGCCGATCTGTTCATCCTGAAAAAGTACCGCCGTCAGGGCATTGGCCAAGCGGTGGCGTTGCAGTTGCTGGGCGGCGAGGGTGACTGGCTGCTGCGCTGCTACGCCCAGGACCCGCCCGCCGTGGCGTTCTGCAAGGCCGTGCTGGCGAACCTGTCGCGCCCGGCACAGGCAATCGCCCTGGACGATGAACCGGACTTGCTCAATTTCCTGGTGAGCGGTGCCCGCCACTGAAGGGTGAGAAAGCGACATTTTTGTGAGCCACTTCACAAAATCGTCATGAGCGGCATAATGCCATCAACGCTTTCCAAAACCCGGCCGCCGCAAGCCGGGGTCCCTTTCATGCGCTTCGAAGGTTCAGGTAAAGTTCATGTCGCTAGCTGCAAACCCCGACATCATGTACCGGCTGTTGATCCAGAGCGTGGTGGATTACGCCATCTACCTGCTCACCCCCGAGGGTATCGTCGCCAACTGGAACCCCGGTGCCCAGCGCGCCAAGGGCTACCATGCCGATGAAATCGTCGGCCAGCATTACTCGCTGTTCTACACCGATGCCGAGCGCGCAGCCGGGTTGCCAGCGCTTAACCTGGAGCAGGCGCGCAGCACGGGGCGTTTTGAAGAAATGGGTTCGCGCCTGCGTAAAGATGGCTCGGCCTTTCTTGCCCATGTGGTGATTGAAGCGGTGTACGACGATGCCGGGCAACTGGTGGGTTTCGCCAAGGTCACCCGCGATGTTTCCGAGCGTCATCGCCAGGAACAGGAGTTGTTGCAGGCCAAGGAGCTGGCCGAGCAATACAGCCAGGAAATGGCCAAGCTCTCGCAGTTTCTTGATTCGGTGATCGCCAACATCCCCGCCAGCGTCATTGTCCAGGACCTGGAAAGCCAGCGCATCTTGCTGGCCAACCAGCAGGCCGAGCGCCTGTTTGGCGGGCCAGGGCGCAGCATGATTGGCCAGTTGCCCGGCGAATGCTTGGCACCGGCCGCTGCCGATTATCTGGAACAGCAGCTGGCGCGCGGTGCCCGCAGCCCCAAGGGGCATGCCGCTGAAACGCGTGTCGATACCGCCCGTGGCCCACGCACCTTGCGCAGCCGCACCTTGCTCAGCCAGAACCGCGAGGGCCAGGCCGACTACGTGTTGTTCGTAGCCGAAGATGCCACCGAAGAGCTGGCCGCCCATGCGCAGATCCACCACATGGCGCACCACGACGCGCTCACCGGGTTACCCAATCGCACGCTGTTCAATGAGCGCCTTCGCCAGGCACTGGTGCGTGGTAGCGAAAACGCCAAGCTGACCGCCGCACTGTGCCTGGACTTGGACAACTTCAAGAACATCAACGACTCCCTCGGTCATGCCTTTGGCGACAAACTGCTGCGCGAGTTGGGCAAGCGCCTGCGCCGCGAGTTGCGTGAACACGACACCTTGGCCCGCTTGGGCGGTGACGAGTTTGCCGTGGTGCTGACGGGCCTGGAGGGGCGGGATGCCGCGTGCAACACCGCGCATCGCCTGATCAACGCCATCAGCCCGCCGTTCCAGATCGAAGGCCACCAGTTCAGCGTGGGGGTGAGCATCGGCATTGCCATCGCCCCGGATGACAACGACCAGGCCGAGCAGTTGCTGGGCTACGCCGACATGGCGTTGTACGAAGCCAAGCGCAATGGGCGAAACCGCTACGAGTGCTTCGACGTCGAATTGGACGTTGCCGCCCGCCAGCGCCGCCTGGTGGAAACCGACTTGCGCACCGCGTTGCACCTGGGCCAGTTGCAGTTGCATTACCAGCCGGTGGTCGACCAGCAGACCAGCAGCGTTACCGGTTATGAGGCGCTGCTGCGTTGGGAGCACCCGACTCGCGGCATGGTCATGCCCATGGACTTCATCCCCATTGCCGAAGAAACCGGACTGATCCATGAACTGGGCAACCGCGCACTCAACCTGGCCTGCCAGGAGGCCGCCAGTTGGGACAGTGAGCAGACGGTGTCGGTCAACCTGTCGGCGGTGCAGTTCAAGAACGCCAACCTGGTGCACACCGTGGCCTTGGCGCTGGCCGACTCGGGCCTGCCGGCGCAGCGACTGGAGCTGGAAATTACCGAGTCGGTATTGCTGGGCAACAGCGAGGAAAACGTGCGTACCCTGCGTGCGTTGAAAGACCTGGGTGTGTCCATTTCGCTGGACGACTTTGGCACCGGTTACTCATCGTTGGGTTACCTGCGTTCGTTCCCGTTCGACCGGATCAAGATCGACAAGTCGTTCGTGCATGACATGTGCGACAGCCGCGAAGCGATGTCGATCATCCGCGCCATTACCGACCTGTCCAACAGTTTGATGATCAAGACCACGGCCGAAGGTGTGGAGTCGGAGGAACAGATGCGCCGGCTGGCGGCGGAGGGCTGCTCGCACTTTCAGGGCTACCTGTACGGGCGGCCAGCGCCGGCGAGCGAGCGGTTGAAGCAGGTGGTAACCCTGAGCTAACCCGATGCGCGGTCGTGCAAGGGACCGCGCCAGCTTTCAAGGTTAACTGTTCCAGTCCGGCGCAAACGCCGGGCTCACCACGCGCTGATCTTTCGGCAGCCCGGCAATCGCCGCGCGGTCGTCTTCATCCAGCTGCACATTCAACGCTGCCAGGTTGGCCAGCTGGTTTTCCCGGCTGCTAGCCTTGGGGATCGCCGCCACGCCGTCCTGGTCCAGCAGCCATTTCAGCGCCACCTGGCTGGGCAGCACGCCATGCTTGCGGGCAATCGCCTGGATCACCGGCTGCGCGGCTGCCTGGCCACGTGCCAGCGGCGTATAGGCAGTGAGCAACAGGTCATGGCTGCGGGCGTAGTCGAGCAGCGGTTGCTGGCCGAGCAGCACGTGGTACTCCACCTGAATGGCCGACAATGGCGCACCCAGCGTTTCCACCACCTGGCGCAGCAGCCCCAGCGGGAAGTTGGCCACACCGATGTGGCGCGTCTTGCCCTCGTCACGCAGGGCTACCAGGGTGTCGATGCTGCGGGCCAGGTCCCAGTCCTTGCCGGGCCAGTGGATGTGAAACAGGTCAACCTGTTCGGTACCCAGCGCGCGCAGGCTGTCTTCCAGCGACTGGCGCATGGCTTTGGGCTCCAGGCGGTCCCACCAAACCTTGGTGGTCAGATGGATTTGCTCGCGTGGCACATCGCTGTCGCGCAGCGCCTGGCCAACGGCCGCTTCGTTTTCGTAGGCAGTGGCGGTGTCGATGTGCCGGTAACCCACGTCCAGTGCCTGGTGCACGGCCTGGGTGCATTCACTGCCGGTCATCGGCCAGGTGCCCAGGCCGATTGCAGGCAGGTCCAGGCCGTTACGGGTGGTGAGCCTTTGCATGTAAATTCCTTGTAGAGGGTGCAGGAGGTGGGTCGATGGTCGGTGATCAACAGCACACGGGCCATGCGTGCAAGGTGGAAAGTGGTCGATCAGCGAACAGAAATCGCACTCAGCCTGGACAAGCGGTAAATCAACTTCCTTATGCTGCGGCATCTCTTCTAGAATTCGAGCTGTTGCATCCGCCAGGCCAGGCCTGCGCGGCCTTCCCTGGGCGTGGCATGGCGCCGCGCCGTCATCGAGAGAGCCATGAGTTCCAGCACACCGCTGTCCGGCGTCAACCAACCCCTGCGCGGCATAGCCTTGGTGGTGGTGGCGACGTTCCTGTTCGCCAGCCACGATGCCTTGTCCAAATTCCTCGGCGGCCTGTACCCGATCGTCATGGTGGTGTGGGCGCGTTATGTGGTGCATACGCTGCTGATGGCCGGCATCTTCCTGCCCAAGTCTGGCCTGAACGTATTGCGCACCCGTCGGCCGCTACTGCAAACCTTGCGGGCCCTGAGCCTGTTGAGTACCAGCCTGCTGTTTACCACCGGCCTTCAGTATTTGCCGCTGGCCGAGGCGACGGCGGTCAACTTCCTTGCCCCGGTGCTGGTCACCGCGCTGTCGGCGCCGCTGCTCAAAGAGCGGGTGACGGTGGGGCAGTGGGTGGCGGTGGTACTGGGTTTCATTGGCGTACTGGTGGTGGTGCACCCGGGTGGGGCGATGTTTACCCCGGCCATTCTGTACCCGTTCGGTTCGGCGTTGGGTTTTTGCTTCTACCAATTGCTGACGCGCATCCTTGCCGCGCATGACAGCCCGACCACCAGCAACTTCTATGCAGGGCTGTGCAACACCTTGGCTATGAGTGCACTGGTGCCGTTCTTCTGGGAGGTGCCGCGTTGGGACCATGCCCTGCTGATGCTGGCACTGGGCGGCTTCGGCATGACCGCGCACCTGCTGCTGACCCAAGCCTTCCGCCATGCGGCGCCGGCGTTGCTGGCGCCGTTCAGCTATTGCCAGATCGTGTTTGCCGGGTTGCTTGGGTTTGTCGTCTATAGCCAGGTGCCGGATACCTTGAGCCTGGTGGGTATTTCGGTGATCTGCCTCAGTGGGTTGGGCGCGGCGTGGATGCAGCGGGGCAAGTAAGGCTGCTTCAGCTACCGGGCCATGAACTGCAGAATGCGCTCGCGTAGCCAGCGCTCGGCTGGGTCGTTGTCCTGGGCGCCGCTCCAGACCATCGACAGCTCGGCTTCGGTGATATCGAACGGCGCCGGGTCGGCGCGCAGGCTGCCGTCGTCGGCCAAGGCGCAGGCGGCATAGTCCGGGACCGTGGCGATCATCTCGGTGTTGCGCAGCAAGGCGCGCAGGCTACCGAATTGCGGTACCGCCAGCACCACCTTGCGGCAACGGCCAATGCGCGCAAGGTCCAGGTCTATGTTGCCGCTCATGTCGCCGGAAAACGACACCATCACATGCGGGCGGGCGCAGTACTCGTCGAGGGTCAACGGGCCGGGGCGGTCATCGGCGCGTAGCACCCGCACGCCGATGTCGCGCAGCTTGCGGCGCTTGGCCGTGGCCGGCAGGTCGGTGGTGTAGCTTACGCCTACCGAGATTTCGCCACTGGCCAGCAGGCCAGGCATCAGCAGGAAGTTGGCTCGCCGTACCACGACGCTGATGTCTGGGGCCTCTTCGCGCAGGGCTTGCAGCAGGGCCGGAAACAGGCCGAACTCGGCATCGTCCGACAGGCCCAGGCGGAACACGTTGCTGCTGTTGGTGGGGTCGAACTCACGGGCGCGGCTGATGGCGGCGGATATCACGTCCATGGCCGGGCCCAGCTCGGCGAAAATCTGCATGGCCCGTGGTGTGGGTTCCATGGCGCGGCCACTGCGGATCAGCAACGGGTCGTCGAACAGTTCGCGCAGGCGGGCGAGGGCGGCGCTGACAGTGGATTGAGTGATGAACAGCTTTTCGCCGACGCGGGTCAGGTTGCGCTCGATCATCAGGGCTTCGAACAGCACCAGCAGGTTCATGTCGACGCGGCGGAGGTCGTTGCGGTTCATTGGCTTCAGGTTCCGGGAATAGAGGGCTGGCGGTGAATTGAAGCATGCGGGAGGCCGGCTTGCATCGTACGAATGTGCCGGCCTCTTGGTGGGCTGGTCGCGCCGCTGTTCAGGCTCACCTGACAGAGCCAGCCTATCAAGCTCCAACAGCCACTCTATTAGAACTCTGCCCAAGCTCGGCTAGTCTTTCCCGTGGCCCCGCGACTTCCGCGACCGGGCGGCGTGACAGCACCTGTGTGCAACGCCGCGCCAACCCGTCGTGACAGCTTCGCAAGCCCCGTGTAGACCTGATGAGGGGTGGCACGAGCCCACATGCTCGGCTGAAAGAACACCTGGCATAGACCGGAAATCTGGATAACCGACCCAAAGGTACCCGCAGATGTCGAACGAATCGAAATGCCCGTTCCATCAAACCGCAGGTGGCGGCACCACCAACCGTGACTGGTGGCCTGACCAGCTCAACCTGAGAATTCTTCACCAGCATTCCTCGAAGTCCAGCCCCGACCCGGACTTCGACTATGCCAAGGCATTCAAGAGCCTCGACTTCCAGGCCCTGAAAAAAGACCTCACCGCCTTGATGACCGACTCGCAAGACTGGTGGCCCGCTGACTTCGGCCACTACGGCCCGCTGTTCATTCGCATGGCCTGGCACAGCGCCGGCACCTACCGCATTGGCGATGGCCGCGGTGGCGCGGGCTCTGGCCAGCAACGTTTCGCCCCGCTCAACAGCTGGCCCGACAACGTCAGCCTGGACAAGGCGCGGCGCTTGCTGTGGCCGATCAAGCAGAAGTACGGCAACAAGATTTCCTGGGCCGACTTGATCGTGCTCACCGGCAACGTTGCCCTGGAGTCCATGGGCTTCAAGACGTTTGGCTTCTCTGGCGGGCGCGCCGATGTGTGGGAGCCGGACGAAGATGTGTACTGGGGTTCGGAAAAGGTTTGGCTAGGCGGCGACACCCGCTACGGCAAGGATCAGCTCAAGGCGCAGGCGCCAGGCCAGGGTGACCTGGTGGCCGAGCCTGCCAAGCATGGCGAGGAACAGAACCGCGACCTGTCGGCCGAGCGGAACCTGGAGAACCCGCTGGCCGCCGTGCAGATGGGCCTGATCTACGTGAACCCGGAAGGCCCGGAAGGTAACCCCGACCCGGTAGCCTCGGGCAGGGACATCCGTGAAACCTTTGGCCGCATGGCCATGAACGATGAAGAAACCGTGGCGCTGATCGCCGGCGGCCACGCCTTCGGCAAAACCCATGGTGCCGGCCCCGCCGACAACGTGGGCCCCGAGCCCGAAGCGGCAGGCCTTGAGCTGCAAGGGCTGGGTTGGGCCAACAAGTTTGGCACTGGCAAGGGCGGCGATGCCATCACCAGTGGCTTGGAAGTGATCTGGACCTCCACCCCGACGAAGTGGAGCAACGAATACCTGAATAACCTGTTCAACTTTGAGTGGGAACTGACCAAGAGCCCGGCGGGCGCACACCAGTGGCGGCCGAAAGAGGGCAAAGGGGCGGGAACGGTGCCCGACGCGCACGATCCGGGCAAAAAGCATGCACCGTCGATGCTGACCTCCGACCTGGCGCTGCGCTTCGACCCGATCTACGAGCCGATCGCCCGCCGCTTCAAGGACAACCCTGACCAGTTGGCGGACGCCTTTGCCCGCGCCTGGTACAAGCTGATTCACCGCGACATGGGCCCGCTGGCACGCTACCTGGGCCCGGAAATGCCCAATGAAGAGCTGCTGTGGCAAGACCCGCTGCCCAAAGCCGACCCATCCACGATCGGCGAGCAAGACATCGCGGCCCTCAAAGCCAAGGTGCTGGCCTCGGGCTTGAGTGTGGGTGAGCTGGTCTCCACCGCCTGGGCCTCCGCGTCAACCTTCCGTGGCTCCGACAAACGTGGTGGTGCCAATGGCGCCCGCTTGCGCCTTGCGCCGCAGAAGGGCTGGGCTGCAAACCAGGGTGTGGACAAGGTGCTGGCGGCACTGGAGAAAATCCAAGGCGAGTTCAACAACGGCGGCAAGAAAATCTCCCTGGCCGACCTGATTGTACTGGCGGGTACCGCAGCGGTTGAAAAGGCCGCCAAGGATGCCGGTTACAGTGGCAGCGTGGGCTTCCGCCCAGGCCGGGTCGATGCGTCTGAGGCGCAGACCGACGTCGAGTCGTTCGCCGTGCTGGAACCGCTGGCCGATGGGTTCCGTAACTTCAGCAAGGCCCGCTACAGCGTCAAGGCCGAGAAGCTGCTGCTGGACAAGGCCCAGTTGCTGACCCTGACCGCGCCGGAACTCACCGTGCTGGTGGGTGGCCTGCGTGTGCTCGGCGCCAACCATGGCGGCAGCAAGCTCGGTGTGTTCACCGACAAGCCGGGCACCCTGAGCAACGACTTCTTCCGCAACCTGCTGGACATGAGCGTGGAGTGGAAGCCTACCTCGGCGGACAATGAAACCTTTGAAGGTCGTGACCGCAAGACAGGGCAGGTGAAGTGGAGCGGTAGCCGGGTCGATCTGGTGTTTGGTTCGCATGCCCAGTTGCGGGCGTTGAGCGAGGTGTATGGCAGTAGTGATGGTGCTGACAAGTTCGTGCGGGACTTTGTCGCGGCTTGGCAGAAGGTCATGGAGCTGGATCGTTTTGACCTGAAATAGTGTTATTTGAAGCGGGGGCGCTTTGCGCCCCTTTCGCGGCGCAAGGCCGCTCCTGCAGGTACTGCGCAATCCAGAAGGTTGTGCGGTACCCGTGGGAGCGGCCTTGTGCCGTGAAGGGGCTGCAAAGCAGCCCCCAGGGCCAGTGGCGATCCCGCCAATTCCAGGTCGGATAGATACAAAAACGTCCTCGTCGGTTCTGTTGCAATGCTTCTCAGGCGGCCGGCCTGAACAGCGTGCTCACAACGACAAGGAACCCCGACCATGCAAATGCCCAAGACCCTGAAAATCCGTAATGGCGACAAGGTGCAGCCAACCTTCTCCGCCCAGGAATATGCGGCCCGCCACGCCCGGCTGCGGGCCTACATGGCCGAGCAGGACATCGAGGCGGCAATTTTCACCTCGTACCACAACGTCAACTACTACAGCGATTTTCTCTACTGCTCGTTCGGTCGCCCCTATGCGCTGGTGATCACCCAGCACAAGGTGGTTTCGATCAGCGCCAACATCGATGGCGGGCAGCCCTGGCGGCGTACGGTCGGCACCGACAACATCGTCTACACCGACTGGCAGCGCGACAACTACTTCGTCGCCATCCAGCAAGCACTGCCGCTGGCCTCGCGTATCGGCGTGGAGCATGATCACCTCAACCTGCAGAACCACGGCAAACTCGCTGCCTGCTACCCCAAAGCCGAGCTGGTGGACATCGGTGCGCCGTGCATGCGCATGCGCATGATCAAGTCGGCCGAGGAGCAGGCGCTTATCCGCCATGGTGCACAGGTGGCCGATATCGGTGGGGCGGCGGTGGTCGAGGCCCTGCGTGAGCACGTGCCCGAGTACGAGGTGGCGCTGCATGCCACCCAGGCGATGGTGCGGGAAATTGCCAAACGCTTCCCGGAGGCCGAGCTGATGGACACCTGGACCTGGTTCCAGTCCGGGCTCAACACCGATGGCGCGCATAACCCGGTGACCAGCCGCCGGGTGGGCAAGGGCGAGATCCTCAGCCTCAATTGCTTCCCGATGATCGCCGGCTATTACACCGCGCTGGAGCGCACGCTGTTCCTCGACCACTGCCCGGACGAGTACCTACGCCTGTGGCAGGCCAACGTCGAAGTGCACGAAGCCGGGCTGAAACTGGTGCGCCCTGGCATGCGCTGCAGCGATATCGCTCGGGAACTGAACGAGATCTTCCTGCGCCACGACCTGCTGCAGTACCGCACCTTCGGCTACGGCCACTCGTTCGGCACCTTGAGCCACTACTATGGCCGCGAAGCGGGGCTGGAGCTGCGCGAGGACATCGACACGGTGCTGGAACCAGGCATGGTGGTGTCGATCGAGCCGATGATCATGCTGCCCGAAGGGCGGCCGGGGGCGGGGGGCTATCGCGAGCATGACATCCTGATCGTCAACGACAATGGCGCCGAGAACATCACCAAGTTCCCATATGGGCCGGAGCACAACATCATTCGCAAATAACGAAAGGTGGCGCCTTCTTCGCGGGCCTTCCCGTGAAGAAGGCCAGCCCCAGACAACAAAAAACACTGTATGACCACAAGACCCTGCCTCCAATTAAAAGAACCAGAGGGTACCCCGTCATGTCCAGCACCACCCTGAATCCCTCCACCTTCGAAGGCCCTGCGCACAACACCGAACGCCAGGCCTTGCGCAAGGCCGCACGGGCCAGCTTCATGGGCAATTTCGTCGAGTGGTTCGACTACGCTGCCTACGGCTATCTGGCCACCATCATCGCCGCCACGTTCTTCCCGCAGACCGACAAGACCACCGGCCTGCTGGCGACCTTTGCGGTATTTGCCCTGTCGTTCCTGGTACGCCCGCTGGGCGGCATTGTCTGGGGGCATTTCGGTGACCGCCATGGCCGGCGCAATGCGTTGTCGTGGTCGATCCTGATCATGTCGGTGTCCACCTTCTGCATCGGCCTGTTGCCCGGTTATGCGCAAATCGGCCTGTGGGCGCCGGGCTTGTTGCTGTTGATACGCCTGGTGCAGGGCTTTTCCGCCTCGGGCGAGTACGCCGGTGCTGCGGCGTTCCTGGCGGAATACGCGCCACCTGGCCGGCGGGGCTTGTACACCAGCATCGTGCCGGCCAGCACGGCGGCGGGGCTGCTGTTCGGGGCGGCGTTCGTCGCGGTGCTGCACGAGCTGCTCAGCAATGAGGCTCTGCACGAGTGGGGCTGGCGCTTGCCGTTTCTGTTGGCCGCGCCGTTCGGCCTGGTGGGGCGCTACATCCGCATGAGCCTGCAA
This sequence comes from Pseudomonas sp. LFS074, assembly GCF_047978165.1. NCBI lineage: Bacteria > Pseudomonadati > Pseudomonadota > Gammaproteobacteria > Pseudomonadales > Pseudomonadaceae > Pseudomonas > Pseudomonas sp. LFS074. Next base: position 2,404,074 of record NZ_JBFPFV010000001.1, read on the forward strand.
GACACGCCCAAGTTCCTGGAGATGGAGCAGCGCCTGGAGCACAAGGCCGGCATGGCCCCGACACCGCTGCGCGAACTGCTGGGCCAGCACCGGCGCAGCCTGGCCATCGGTATTGGTGTCACCTGCCTGAACGCGGTGGCGTTCTACCTGCTGCTCAGCTACATGCCGACCTACCTGTCCAGTGAAATGGGCATGAGCGAGCGGGATTCGTTCATCGCTTCGACGGTGTCGCTGGCCACGTACATCGGCTTGATTTTCCTGATGGGGCGGCTGTCCGACCAGTTTGGTCGCAAGACCATGCTGGTGGTGGCTTCGCTGTTGTTTCTGGGGTTGACCGTGCCGTTGTTCCGCCTGCTCGACGGGCAGCCGTTGCTGGTGATTCTGACGATCCAGATTGTTTTCGGGGCGATGTTGGCAATGAATGACGGGACCTTGCCGTGCCTGCTGGCGGAAATCTTCCCCACCCGTGTGCGTTTCAGTGGCTTTGCCCTGAGTTTCAATGTGGCCAATGCGCTGTTTGGCGGGACAGCGCCGTTCATTGCCACCTGGTTGATACAGGTGACCGGCAGCAAGCTGGCACCGGCGGGGTATTTGCTGGCGGCAGCGTTGGTTGCTCTGGTGGCCATGCTGATGTGCCGGGAGACGGCCCACACGGCCCTGGAGGATTGACCAACCTGCACCGGCCTCTTCGCGGGCACGCCTGCAAAGAGGCCGGTAAAGCCATTGCAAATGCTGAATCAATGCAACGAAGCTTGCCGCCGCTCCCCCAACGGCGACAAACCAAAGAACCGGCTGTAACTCTTGGAAAAATGCGCCGGCGAGCTGAACCCGCAGGCCAGCGCCACCTCGCGCACCTGCACGTCACTGCGCAGCAGCAACTCCCGTGCCCGAGACAGCCGCAGCTCCAGGTAATACTGGCTGGGCGTGCGTTGCAGGTACTTGTGGAACAGCCGCTCCAGCTGACGCACGGTTACCTCGTTGAGGCTGGCCAACTCCTCCAGCCCCAACGGTTCCTCCAGGTTGGCCTCCATGATCGCCACCACCTGGCTCAGCTTGGGCTGAGCGCTACCCAGCAGGGTGCGCAGCGGTACCCGCTGGCGCTCACGCTCCCCGCGCACGCGGTCGCACAGCAACAGCTCAGCGGCCTTGGCCGCGATGTCCTGGCCACCGGGTTCGCGGGCAACCAGTTGCAGCATCATGTCCATGGCCGCCACGCCGCCCGAGCAGGTATAACGGTCGCGGTCCAATTCGAACAGCTGGCTGGAGATCACGATACCGGGGAAGTGGGCCTGCAACGTCGGCAGGTCTTCCCAGTGGATAGTGCAGCGGTAACCCTTGAGCAATTCGGCCTTGGCCAACAGGTAGCTGCCGGTGCAGATGCCGCCCAGTGGCAAGCGTTGGCGGGCCAGTTGGCGCAACCAGTCGATCAGCGGGCGGTTGCCACGGCTGCGGTCGATCGGGTTGGCGCCGACCACCAGCAGGGCATCCAGTGCGGGGGCATTGGCGATGCTGTAGTCGGGCAATACGCGCATGCCGTTACTGGCCACTACCGGCATATCGTCTGCCGCGATCAGCACGCTGCGAAACAGCGGCTTGCGCGCGGCCAAGTTGGCCATGCGCAAGGTTTCTACCGCCGACGCCAGGCCGATGGTGGTGAAATTGGGCAAAATCAGAAAGCCGAAGGTCTTTACGGAACAACTCTTTACAATAGACGGCGGGAGGTTTGCAGAAGCGGGGTGGACCATTGCGCTGTTCCTGTGCAAGCTGAGGCATTGTTCGTCAGGGGCAGTGAGAAATACAGCCTCGCGTGGTTCTTGTTGTTATGGGTCGTTGCCGGGTTGATCTTACACCCCGTGCGCAGCGGCCAGGAATGGCTCCGCCAACTGGCAGGGCCGACAGTGATTGCACACAGAAGGTGATCGTTCGTGAACCCCGAATCCATGCTGGCGGCGTTGCCAGGCTACGCCCTGGCGCCCGAGTCGATCCAGGTGCTGCCTGATGCCAAGGCCTATCGCACCTGCCTGTTCGACCGCATCCGCACGGCAACCCGGCGCATCGTCATCGTCGCGCTGTACCTGCAGGAAGACGAGGCCGGCCAGGAAGTGCTGGATGCCTTGTACCAGGCCAAGGCCGCGCGCCCTAACCTGGAAATCACCATTGTGGTCGACTGGTTTCGCGCCCGTCGCGGGTTGCTTGGTGGTGGGCGTCAACCGGGCAACGCTGCCTGGTACCAGGCTCAGCGCCAGCTGCGCGGGCTGGATATCGCCATTCATGGTGTGCCCGTGCAGACTCGCGAGCTGTTCGGGGTGTTGCACCTGAAGGGCAGCATCATCGACGATTGCGTGATCTACACCGGCGCCAGCCTGAACAACGTCTACCTGCACCGCTTCGACCGTTATCGCCTGGACCGCTATCACCTGTTCCAGTCACCTGAGCTGGCCGATGCCATGGTCGGCCTGGTGCAGCGTCTGCTGCACCCCACCGCCACACCGCGTCTCGACCTGCCGGCGCCGCCCTCTACCCGCAACTTGCGCGGCGACATTCGGCGTTTGCGCGCGCGGCTGCGGCGCATGGCCTACGAGGCGCCGGCCAGCGCTGCGGGGCAGGGGCTACGGGTGATCCCGCTGCTGGGTGTGGGCCGTGGCAACCCGCTGAACCGGGCGCTGTGCGCGTTGCTGGCTGCGGCGCGCACGCAGATCATCATCAGCACGCCGTATTTCAACCCGCCACGGGTGGTGATGCGCGAGCTTGACCATGCGCTTGAGCGGGGCGTGCAAGTTGAGCTGATGGTCGGTCACCGCACGGCCAATGACTTCTACATCGCCCCCGGTGAGCCGTTCAGTGCCAGTGGCGCCTTGCCTTATCTGTACGAAGACAACCTGCGTGCCTTCGCCAGGCGCCGCCATGCCGCGATTGCCAGCGGCCAGTTGCAAGTGCGGATCTGGAACGATCCGGGGCATACCTTTCATGCCAAGGGCGTGTGGGTCGACCAGCGCTATTCGCTGCTGACCGGTAACAACCTGAACCCGCGCGGGTTCAACCTGGACCTGGAAAACGGCCTGCTGATCGATGACCCGCAAGGGCAGTGGCTGGTACCACGGGAAGCGGAGCTGAACGCACTGCGCCGGCATGCGCCGAAGATTGGCTCGGCAGAGGCGCTGGGGGTGAAGGCCGAACATCCCAAGGAAGTACGCAAACTTCTGCGGCGGTTGCGTTTTAGCCGGTTGGAACCGTTGATCAAGCGAGTGCTCTGAGGCCTTGCGTCAGGCAGTGGCACCTTTGCCTGGCGCGGCCCCGATGTCCTTCTTGGCTCGGGGCTTGAGCCGCGATACGGCAAACAGCACCACCGCCAGCCCCACTACCTGGTACAGCGAAATCTCTTCATTCAAGATCGCCCATGAGGCCAATACCGTCAGTACCGGCCCCAGGTTACCCACCGCCGCTGTATGGGTCGGCCCCAGGCGCTGGATCGCCAACGCTACCCAGTAGATCGGCAGCACCGTGGAAAACACGGCCATCAGCCCGGCATTCACCCACACTGCGCTCGGTAACTGCCACAACTGCCCGACCGGCGCCACCATCAGGTAATGCGCCAGCACCATCAGCGAGGAGGCAGTACCGCACAACCCGGCCAGGCGCATCGAGCCCATGCGTTTGAGCATCATGCCGGTGCCGGCGTAATACAGCGCGTAGGTCACCGCGCTGGCGAACACCCACAGCGAGCCCAGCACCACCTGCTGGCCAACCCCGGCGACACTGATGTCGTGGACAAAGGCAATGCCCAGCCCCAGATAGCACAGGCCCATGGCCGACAAAGTGCGCAGGCTCGGCCGTTCACGCAGGGCAATGGCCTGAAACACCAGCACCAGCGTCGGGTAGGTGAACAGGATCAGCCGCTCCAGCCCAGCACTGATGTACTGCAGGCCATAGAAGTCGAACAGGCTGGCCAGGTAGTAGCCAAACAGGCCAAGCAGGGCGACGCGCAACCCGTCACCCAGGTTGAGCGGGGCACTGCCCTGACCACGGCTGGCCCATACCAGCCAGGCGAACAGCGGCAGCGACAGGCCCATGCGCATGGCCAGCAGGCTGATGGCATCCACCGGCCCGGCGGCGTAAGCCAGCTTGACGAAAATTGCCTTGAAGCTGAAGCCCAGGGCCGCCAGTACGGCGTACAGGGCGCCGCTTTGCAGTTGGCGCTGTATCAAGCTGCGGAATGCGTTCATGCGTTACCTACGTGGAAGAAAGGCGAGGCTTATTCTGAACAGAAGGCTGTCACGCTAGAATCGCTTTTTATAGAACAGGGCATTCGTATTTGGAGAATGGCATGCAATTCGACCTGACTGACCTGCGCCTGCTGCTGGCCATTGCCGCCACGGGCAGCCTGAGCAAGGCGGCTGCGACCTTTCCGGTGGCGGTGTCGGCGGCAAGCAATCGTCTGCGCTTGCTGGAAGAACGTTGTGGCTTGGTGCTGTTCACCCGCAAGGCAGATGGCATGCAGTTGACGCCTTCCGGGCGCCTGGTGCTGGAGGGCGCACGCAGCGTGCTGGGTGAGGCGCAAAAACTGCAGGAGACCTTGCAGCAACTGTCTGGCGAGCACCGCACCACCTTGCGCCTGGCGGCCTCTACGGTGTCCAACAGCACATTGCTGCCGGCAGTGTTGGGGCCGTTTCTGGCGGACTACCCGGAGGTCGACCTGCAACTGATGGAGCACAAGAGTGTGGACGTGCTGCGGGTGGTGGTGGCCAACGAGTGCGAGATCGGTGTGTACGATGGCATTTTGCCCAGCGAGGGGGTGGTATCGCTGCCGTTTCGCACCGAGCGCTTGGTCATGCTGGTGCCCGCCGACCATCCCCTGGCTGGGCGCGAACAGCTGCGCCTGGTCGATGCCCTGGGCTACGCGTTCATTTGCCTGCCGGGTGGGCGGCCGATGCAGCGCTTTGTCGAAGAGCTGGCGATGAACTTGGCCATGCCGCTGAAGGTGCGCGTGCGAGCGCCCAGCTTTGAGGCAATCGCACAGTTGGTGGCACAGCGCGCAGGCGTGGCCATGCTGCCTGAAACCGCCGCTGTGCGTGCGGAGCAGGAGCTGCCGGTACGCCGGGTGGCCCTGGCGGAAAGCTGGGCCACCCTGGAGCTACGCCTGTGTTTCCGTGACTGGGAGCGCCTGAGTTCGCACGGGCGGCAACTGGTGAGTTACTTGTCCGGGCAGCGGCTTACTGCGCCGGGGCCAGGCGAATACCGCTCACCTGCACCTGATCACCGGGCTTGAAGTGGGCATTCGGCGAACGGTAGCGCTGGGTGCTGCCGTCGTCGTGGCGCACCATATAGGCCGCGTCGCTGTGCCCGCTGCCTTGTTGCACGGCGGCACCACCAAAGGCGCCCAGGGCGGCACCTGCGATGGCGCCGAACGGGCCGCCAAGCGCGGCGCCGATCATCAGGCCGCTGACGCCACCAGCGCCATAGCCGACGGTATTGTCGGCGCTTTCCGAGAGCACCTGGTCGGCGCAGGCGGGCAGGGCGATGGTCAGGGTCATCGCCAGAGGGAGCAGAGGATTTTTCATGGTTTTTGGTCCGCAAGGCAGTGTTTGGCGAAAGGTCACGCTTCAGCTTTCGTGCCAGTTGGCCAGCCCTTCCGGTACGGCACTATCCGACCAAGTGTGGTCATTACGACCGCGGTTCTTGTGGTGCGAATGACACGATGATGTCAATATGACATGTCGCTCGCACGGGCATCTGCAAGGGCTGGGCTATCATTTGCAGGCAACCGTGCAAGGCCCCTCTGAAAAGTCATCACGAGCGCATACAATCGGGCCTTTCTTCGTTAACCAGATAGGCCAATGCGTATATGGCGCTAGATCCACCCACGATGTTGACCATTTCGGTTGCCTTGGCTGCTGCCGCTGCCTTGTACCTGGCAATTGAATGGCGCAGTGTCCGCGAAACCTCTCTGCTGTTCTGGAGCGCCGGTTTCGCCACCATTACTGTCGGTTGCATCCTGGCTTTGCTGCGCGGGATCGGTTTGTTGTTCATCGGCATCTGGTTCGCCAATGGCTTGCTGGTGGTCGCGCACGGTTTTTTTCTGATGGGCGTGCTGCGATTTACCCAGGAGCGCTTGTCGCGTGCCTGGCTGATGATCGTGGTGGTCTGGTTCGCCTTGCTGCTGTTGCCTGTGGGGCCGCAGTGGTCGAAGGTGATGCTGATGGTCAACTCGTTGCTGGTGGCGGCGTTGACGCTCAAGGCCAGTTTCCTGTTGCGGCCGCATGGCAGATCGCTGAGTGTTGGCGCGGTGCAGTTGCGCTATGTGCTGCTGATTCATGGGGCATTCTATGTAGCCAAGGCGATCATTGCGATTACGCCGGGTACGTTGATTGACCTGGCCACCTTTGGCGGGCTGATCATTCAGGTTTCCCTGGTCGAGGGGGCGATGGCGATCATGCTGATTGCCTTGTCGATGACGGGAACCGTGCGTTACCGGCGTGAGGAACGGATTGCCCGGCTGGCGGCCCGTGATCCGCTGACCGCGCTGTACAACCGGCGAGCGCTGGAGGTGCGGGCTGGGCATTTCTTCAAGGACGTGAGCCCTGCGCAACCTGGGGCGTTACTGCTGATCGACATCGACAATTTCAAGCTGGTCAACGACCTGCACGGGCATATAGCCGGGGACCGCTTGCTGATTGCCTTGAGCGAGATGATTCGCACGGCGCTGCCCGAGCGCTCGCTGGCGGCGCGGTTGGGGGGCGATGAGTTTGTCATCTTGCTGAGTGGGGCGAGTAGTGAACGGGTCATGGAGCTGGGTGGGATGCTGCGTGAGCAGTTCCAGCAGTACGCCTGCAAGACCGTGCCAACGCCGCAGGCGGTTACCTTGAGCATCGGTGCCAACCTGTTCGACCAGCCACCGGCGAGCCTGGCGGCGTTGATCGAGCAGGGGGATGTGGCGCTGTACCAGTCCAAGCGTGGAGGGCGCGACAGCATTCGGTTTGTCGAGCGGCCCATGGCAGACATTAGCCACTAGTCTGTTTTTTGCTTTTGCTTTTGCTTTTGCTTTTGCTTTTGCTTTTGCTTTTGCTTTTTAGCGCGCGGTAGTTCAGGCGACGCAGGTTGCGACTTCGGGAGGCCGAGCGCAGGGCTTGCGGAGGGAGGTGACGGGCATGGATGCCCGTCAAGCGCTGGGCCCCAGGATGGGGCCTGCAGCGCGGTCCTCCCGGGAGCAAGCCCGGAGCGAGGGGACCCCGGAGCGCAGCGCAGGGGCCGGATGATGGGAGCGGACGGTTTTTGGTTCCTTTTTGCCACGACAAAAAGGGACCCGCCGTAAGGGCGGAAAGGTGACTTTGCGCCACCTGCGTGAATGAATGTTTACTTGGTGTGAAGGCCCACATCCAAGAAGCAAGAAGCAAGAAGCAAGAAGCAGAATTTGTCTGTTTTGACTCAGCGAACAGTCCGTTTGCGATGGCGACACTGACTCACCTTTTCGCCCTTACGGCGAGTCACTTTTTGTCAAACGCGACAAAAAGTAACCAAAAAACGCTGCGCTCCCATCATCCGGCCCCTACGCTGCGCTCCGGGGTCCCCTCACTCCGGCCTTGCTCCCGGGAGGACCGCGCTGCAGGCCCCATCCTGGGGCCCAGCGCTTGACGGGCATCCATGCCCGTCACCTCCCTCCGCAAGGCCTGCGCTCGGCCTCCTGAAGTCGCGAAGATCAAGATCAAGATCAAGATCAAGATCAAGATCAAGATCAAGATCAAAACATGTACGATGCGGCGGTTGTATTTACTTGTTGTTGATGCACTGCGACTGCGCGCTGTAGCGAATGGTCTGCAAGCGCCCCTGGCTGTCTTCGAAAGTCATCAGCTTCGGCGTTACGGTGCAGGTTCGTGGGTCACCGGACTGTCGCACGACACTGGCGATATCCAGTTTCATGCCGTAGCGATAGTCCTCAACCGTCGGCATCGGCTTGCCCGCCTTGGCCGCATACGCCAAAACCGCCTGCTGGTGTTCAGCCAGCAACTGCTCGGTACGGTCATCGGAAAAGGCCAGCGCCTGGCCAGTCAGCACTAGCAGCAATGCGCCGCCAGAAAGTAAGGCTTTCATCCTCGAACCTCTGTAGGTCAGTCATCTCGGCACTCAGGCTATCGATGGCCAACCCACAGGGGCATGACGGCAAACTTACATTTCAGAAAGGGACGCTCAGGTCGCCACCTGGTAGCACGGTACGTACGCCGCGCCGCCGGGCAATTTCATGCGGTGCTGGTCGACGAACGCCTGCAGCAGCCGGCCCAGTGGGTCCAGCACGGCACTGTCGCCGTGAATCTGATAGGGCCCGTGTTCCTCGATCAGGCGGATGCCTTTGTCCTTGACGTTGCCGGCGACGATGCCGGAAAACGCCCGACGCAGGTTGGCTGCCAGCTCATGGGGCGGTAGCGCGCGGCGTAGGTCCAGTTCGGCCATGGCTTGGTGGGTCGGATCGAACGGGCGCTGGAAGCTCTCCTCGATCTTCAGCAACCAGTTGAAGTGGAAGGCATCGTTGCGCTCGCGGCGGAACTGCTTCACCGCCTTGAGCCCTTCGACCATGTGCCGGGAGACTTCCGCCGGGTCGTCGATGATGATCTCGTACAGGCGGTGCGCTGCTTCACCCAGGGTGGCGCCGACGAAGGCGTGCAGCTGTTGCAGGTACGGCTCGGCACTGCGCGGGCCGGTGAGAACCACAGGGAAGGGCAGGCCTTGGTTGTCCGGGTGCATGAGGATGCCCAGCAGGTAGAGGAACTCCTCTGCCGTACCGGCACCGCCGGGGAAGATGATGATGCCATGGCCGACACGCACGAAGGCTTCCAGGCGCTTCTCGATGTCCGGCAGGATCACCAGTTCGTTTACGATCGGGTTGGGTGCCTCGGCGGCGATGATGCCTGGCTCGGTCAGGCCCAGGTAGCGGCTGCCGTGCATGCGTTGCTTGGCGTGGGCGATGGTGGCGCCTTTCATCGGCCCCTTCATCACGCCAGGGCCGCAGCCGGTGCACACATCCAGCTTGCGCAGGCCCAGCTCGTGGCCGACCTTCTTGGTGTACTGGTATTCCTCGGTGCTGATCGAGTGGCCGCCCCAGCACACCACCATCTTCGGCTCCACGCCCGGGCGCAGGGTGCGCGCGTTGCGCAGCAGGTGGAACACGTAATCGGTGATGCCCTGGGAGCTTTCCAGATCGATGCGCTGGCTGGCCAGTTCGCTTTCGGTGTAGACGATGTCGCGCAGGGCGCTGAACAGCATTTCGCGGGTGCTGGCGATCATTTCGCCATCGACGAAGGCATCGGCCGGCGCATTGAGCAGCTCCAGGCGCACGCCACGGTCTTGTTGGTGGATCCTGACCTCGAAGTCCTTGTAGGCCTCAAGGATGGTCTTGGCATTGTCGACATGGGCGCCGGTGTTGAGGATGGCCAGGGCGCACTGGCGGAACAGGGTGTAAAGGCTACCGGTACCGACTTCACTCAGTTGCTGCACTTCACGTTGTGACAGCGTTTCCAGGCTGCCTTTGGGGCTGACGGATGCATTGATGACATTGCGTTGAGGCATCTAAGTCTTTCCTGTGCGGGTAAAACATCCTTCTTTGACAACACCATACCGAGAAATGTGGACGGCAACGAGGGGGGCGTGGAAAAAGCTTGAAACCGAGTCGCCTGCAAAGCGGGCGACTCGGTCTTGAATCATCCCAACAGCTTCTGCACACCGAGGGTAATCGCCAAACCACCCCCGACCAGCCACAGGTTAAGAATCGCCCCGGTAGCCAGCGCCTTTGGCCCGGCCTGGCGGATCTGGCTGAAGCGCGTCTCCATCCCCAGCGCGGTCATGGCCATGGTCAAGGCAAAGGTGTCCAGGCTGTTGACCGTCTGGGTCACGCTGCCGGGCAGCACCTGCAGCGAATTCACCAGCACCAGGGCAAGGAAGCCGAAGGCGAACCAAGGCATGGCGATGCGGCCGTTACCCTGCGCCAGGCCGGCCTGGCGCGACCGGCTGATCCACAGGCCCACCACCAACAGCACCGGCACCAGCAGCATGACCCGGGTCATCTTGACGATGGTGGCGATGTGCGTGGCCTCGGGGCTGACGTTGCTGGCCGCGCCGACCACCTGCGCCACTTCGTGGATGGTGCCGCCCAGCAAAAGCCCGGCGCCCATGGTGTCAAGGTGCAGCCAGCCGGCGTTGATCGCCAGTGGGTAAAGGAACATCGACAAGGTACCGAACAGCACCACGCTACCGACCGCCATGGCGCTTTTATGCGGGGCGCTGCGCAGCGCCGATTCGAATGCCAGCACGGCGGCAGCGCCGCAGATGGCGCTGCCGGCGGCGGTCAGCAAGGCAGTATCGCGGTCCAGCTTGAATACTTTCATGCCGCACCACAGGCCGATCAGCAGGGTGCTGGACACCACCAGCACCGACACGATGAGCCCCGACCAGCCGACCTCGGCAATTTCCTGCAGGCTTACCCGCAGGCCGAAGAATGCCACGGCGATGCGCAACAGGCCGCGAGCGGAAAAGTTGATACCAGCCGCCCAGCTTGCCGGTACACCGTCTCGCAGCGCGTTGCCATACAGTGCACCGGCGACGATACCGACGATCAATGGGCTGATGCCCAGGTTGGCGATGGCGGGCAGGGCAGCCAGTTGAGTGACTGCAAGCGCGAACAGCGCGACGAACAGGATGCCATTGAGCCGCCCTCGGGTAGAGAGGGTAGGGGCAAAAGCAGGGTTGGACGGAACCGTGGCCATGTGAGTCCTCCGGAAAGTGTTTCGACAAGGCCTACGTTAATCTGGTTATAAGCTTATAAAAAATCGTAATTTAGGATGGCAAATATCCGAATAGCTGATATTTTTAATTCATGACCCCAGAACAGCTGATAACGTTCGCCACCGTTGCCGAGCACGGCAACATCAGCCATGCAGCCCAGGCCTTGCACTTGTCGCAGCCGGCGGTGTCCGGCCAGCTCAAGCTGTTGCAGGAGGCGTTTGGCGAGCCGCTGTATCAGCGTGCCGGCCGTGGTGTGCGGTTGACGGCAGCCGGCGAGCAGTTGCTGGCCCATGCCGAGCGCCTGCGCGAGACCTTCCGCCAGGCCCAGGCATTGCGCGAGGCCATGCGTGGCCTGGAGCGCGGTACCTTGCGTATCGGTGCCAGTACCACACCCGCCAGCTACCTGCTGCCTTACCTGATTGCCGACTTCCATGCCCGCCACCCGGAGGTGCTGGTGACGACATCGCACGGCAACACGGCGGAAATCGTCGCTGCGCTGGACAGTGTCGACATCGCCCTGATCGAAGGGCCGCCCGGGCAGGAGTTGCCCTTGGGCACGGCAGTGACGGCCTGGCGGGAGGACGAGATCGTTGCCATCGTGCCCAGTGGTCATCCGCTGGCTGGCAGTGACCAGCAGGCCTTGGCGTCGCTGGGTGCCTACCCGTTGGTGCTGCGCGAGAGCGGCTCGGGGGTGCGGCAGATCGTCGAGCGGGCATTTGCCCGTGATGGTGTAGCGATGCGCGTAGCGCTGGAGATTGCCGGGGTGGAAGGGGTGAAGGAGGCGGTGCGTGCGGGGATGGGCGTTGGTTTTGTGTCGGCGATGTCCATCCGCCATGAGGATGGGGCGCTGCACAGGTTGCAGGTGGCGCCCCAGGCACTGGTGCGGCGGTTTTCCATACTGGTGCCGCATGCGGCTACACCGTCGCGGGCGGCTTCGCGGTTCCTTGAATTGTGTGTTGATATGCAAGGGGCAGGAGCGGGTGAAGTCCATTCACCTTGAAGATGTTTCTGTAGCCGGTGGGAGACGTGCGGCCAGTTGCCGAAGTCTGCTACCTGATAGCGCCAGCACGAGGGTCGATATAACCAAGTAACCTGTCAAAAACGCCAGTGTTCAAAGCCCCCGTATCTATTTAAGGTGAAGGCATTCGATGCTTGAAATCTGGAGTAGTCTAGATGAGATGCAACCTTCGAAATGCTGGTATCCAGAATCGCCCGACTTATGGTCAATCCTATACACCTTACGGCTTTTCCGGTAAATCACAATATTCGCCCATTGTCGGATTCGCCGGCCAGTGGTTTGACACGATAAGTGGCTTGTGTCCGCTAGGAAATGGTCGGCGTCTGTACAGCCCTTCAATCTGCCGTTTTACCCGTCCTGATTTTTTAAGCCCGTTTGGTGGCGGGGGGATAAATGCGTATGCCTATTGCTCTGGTGATCCTATGAATTATGTCGATCCTTCTGGGTCTTCCAGGAATACGTCCAGGGGGCACGTGAACCCTCAAACGACCTTGGATATCAATATTTTGCAAAAGGAGGGTTTTCCATCAAGCTTGCACCCACAGCTTTTGCATTTCCGGAAAGTGGCGAAGGGAATACATCGAGGGCCGATGGAAAAGAATGTCGTAGTTGCACGGTTATATAAGCATGACGCTCCGCACTATGCGTACACTCGATGGGACCTAAAATACAATTTTGCAACCAATGAGTTTGCAGCGGATTTTGTGGCTGGTAGCCCCATTTTTCATTTGCCGGTTGGTCGCTATGAGGCGAAGCTGAATATTTTTGTCTTGGGCGTGGGACCTTTCAAACCTGCACGAGGGCTCGGAAATTCTAAATCTTACGAAGTCCGTAAAAGAGATCTTAAGGGTTTCTCTCTTCCTGCTGCTCAGCACGAGAGACCGCAGCTTGCAGGGGCAGCGTGGCCTGAAGTTGCTAAAGCAATGTGGGATGTGCGTTTCCAAAGGGAGATTGACCGGTTTGATGAGATGCTTGAGCGCTATGGACCACCAGAAGCGCCCCCTTCTCCACCCCCTAGGCGACGCTAACTCCAGAAATAAGCCTTCTCGCTTTCGTTAAGCAGGCACGGCATGCGTTGAGCCACGCCCAGGACACACATTCAATGCGCGCAGCGACTGGTATCGCCTTGCGCCGCTGGCGCCTTTCGCGCTGCCGCCAGAAGGGTAGCCAGCACGATCAACGCGGCACCCGCCGCCATACGCAGGCTCGGCTGGTCACCAAACAACCACCAGGCACCCATGATCGCGTAAACCGGCTCCAGCGCGATGATCATGCCCGCCGTGCGCGCTTCCAGCCCTTTCAGGCTCCTGACGAACAGGAATTGCGACAGGCCGGTGCAGAACACCCCCAGCAATGCCAGGTTGACCCAGTCGCTGCCGCCCAGGCTGGTGCTGCTCAGGTGAGTGAAGGCAAACGGCGCCACCAGTACGGCCACCACCACGTTTTGCCAGAAGGCGACCTGCATGGCATTCATGCTCGATGCATTGCGGCGGTTGGCTACGGTCAGCAAGGCGAACGCCAGGCCCGAGCCCAACCCCCAAAACAGGCCGAGGGTGCCTTTGTCGAGCAGGTCGAAGGTGGGTACTACCAGCACCAGGCCGGCCGTGACCATCAGCAACAGCACACCTTGTACCGCACCGATGCGTTGGCCGAACACGCCACGCTCGACCATGGCGATGAACGCCGGGAAGCTGGCGAAGCCCAGGGTGGCAACCGCTACGCCACCGACTTTCACGGCAATGAAGAAGGTCACCCAGTGGGTCGCCAGCAGGGCGCCGGTCAGGCCCAGCACTGGCAGGTTGCGCAGGGTCAGCGCATCGAGCAGGCGTGTCCCCTTGAGCCCGGCGACGAAGCCCAAGGCAATGAAGGCGAAGGTGGCGCGGCCGAAGGTGATGATGCTGGCATCGGCTTCTATCAGGTGACCGAGAATGCCGGTCAGGCCGAACAACACAGCGGCAATATGGGCAACGCACAGGGCGTTGCGGTGGCCGGTGGCAGCACCGGCTACGGGGATTGAAGTCGCGATCATGGCAGTCAAGTCTTCACAATGTGGCGCGCGCAAACACTCCCGGCTGGCGCGGCGCGGGTCTCTAATACTGGGAGTTTTATCGTTATGAGCCCGGACGAATTGCCCGGTGCAAAAAGGCGCCACAGCGTTGGAATTGTGAAGCGAGGCTGTTTTACTCGCGGTTACCACGTCGTCCAGCCCACGGCGCGGGGCTGGTCGATGTGTGTATTATTTTTGTATACAGGGTTTTGCAGCCGATTGCGGGCGACGTGTGCTTGTCTGATCGCGACATCGATGGTTGCCTTGCAGCGCCGTCCTACTCGTCGCCGTAGTTCATGATCGACAGCAGGCGAATCGGCACTTGCACCAGTTGCTCCGGGCCGTGCGGGGTTTCGCCGTCGAAGGTCAGGCTGTCGCCAGCGTGCATGTGGTAGAGCTGGTTGCCGTGGCGGTACACCAGTTCGCCCTCCAGCAAATGGAGGAACTCGGTGCCTGGGTGGGCGAAGGTCGGGAACTCTTCGCTGGCGTCGTCCATGCTCACCATGTAAGCCTCGAAGTGCTTCTTCGGCCCTCTGGCGTGATTGAGCAAATGGTAGGTGTGGCCCTTCTCGGTGCCACGGCGCACCACCTCCAGCCCTTCACCGGCTTTTACCAGCAGGGCATTGCCGTCGGGCTGATCATATTGGCTGAACAGCTTGGCCATCGGCATACCCAGCACGTCGCACAGGCGGCTTAGGGTGTCGAGGCTGGTGGATACCTGAGCATTCTCGATCTTGCTCAGCATGCCCTGGCTGATGCCGGCGATGCGCGCCACGTCGGCGAGCTTGAGGGACTGGGCCTGGCGCTGGCGCTTGATCTGCAGGCCCAGGTATTGCTCCAGGCGAAGGCGCGGTTGGGTTTCGGTCGACATCTAATGCCCTGCACGGTTTCAGTTCAAGAATAATATTTTCGCACTTGGAAAGTGCGAAATGCAGCGGCGTGGCCGCTTCTTTCCTCAGAGGAAAACGAGTTTCCCATAAATAGAGCATAAAAAGCTGCCTGGGTTTTGCCCAGCCTGTACTGGCGTCTTGGCGGGTACAGGCCTGGATAAAGAACGCTTTGGATAAGTTGGCAAGCTCGTTGCATTCCTGTGAGGAAAGTAATTTTCTCGTGCGGAATCATTGCCCCTTACCCAGGAGTGTTCAACCCATGTTGCCAGCAGAAACCCAGCGCACGCTCGACCAACACGGCATCAAGTACGTGCTGGCGCAGTTCGTCGATATTCATGGCTCGGCGAAGACCAAATCGGTGCCGGTCTCGGGCCTGAAGATGGTCGCCGAAGAGGGCGCCGGTTTTGCCGGCTTCGCCATCTGCGGCATGGGCATGGAGCCACACGGACCGGACTTCATGGCCCGCGGCGACCTGACGACCTTGATTCCGGTGCCATGGCAGCCGGGTTATGGCCGCGTGGTATGCGTGGGCCATGTAAACGGCCAGCCGTGGCCCTACGACAGCCGTCACGTGTTGCAACAGCAGGTGCAGCGCCTGGCCGAAAAGGGGTGGACGCTGAACACCGGCCTTGAGCCCGAGTTCAGCCTGTTTCGCCGCGACGAGGGTGGCAAGCTGCAACTGGTGGATGCCTCCGACAACCTCGACAAGCCGTGTTACGACTACAAGGGCCTGTCACGCTCGCGGCTGTTCCTCGAGCGCCTGACCGAGGCGTTGCAACCGGTGGGTTTCGACATCTACCAGATCGACCACGAAGACGCCAACGGCCAGTTCGAGATCAACTACACCTACAGTGACGCCATGGAGTCGGCCGACCGTTTCACCTTCTTCCGCATGGCCGCCGGCGAGATCGCCAACGACCTGGGGATGATCTGCTCGTTCATGCCCAAGCCCGACCCCAAGCGTGCCGGCAATGGCATGCACTTTCATCTGTCGCTGGCCAGCAGCACCAACAAGAACCTGTTCCACGACCCGTCCGACAGCAGCGGCATGGGCCTGTCGAAGCTGGCCTACCACTTTGCTGCAGGGCTGCTGGCCCACGGCCCGGCGTTGTGTGCCTTCGCGGCGCCGACGGTCAACTCCTACAAGCGTCTGGTGGTGGGGCGCTCGTTGTCGGGTTCGACGTGGGCCCCGGCCTTCGTAGCCTGGGGGGCCAACAACCGCTCGGCGATGGTGCGCATTCCTTATGGTCGCCTGGAATTCCGCTTGCCGGACGCCGGTTGCAACCCGTACCTGGTCACCGCCGCAATCATTGCCGCCGGCCTCGATGGCATCGACCGCCAGTTGGAGCCAGGCGAGATGTGCAATGAAAACCTCTACAACCTGAGCCTTGAAGACATTGCCGCGCGCGGCATCAAAACCCTGCCGCAATCGCTGAAGGAAGCCGTTGACGCACTTCAAGCCGACCCGCTGTTCCGCGAGGTGCTGGGCGCCGAGATCGTCGACGAGTTCATCAAGCTCAAGCGCATGGAGTGGGTGGAGTACTGCCGGCACGTTTCCGACTGGGAAATCCAGCGCTACACCGAATTCTTCTGACCGCCCCCAATCCCTTGGGCGGCCAGCAGCAAAGCGGTCGCCCACTGCCTAGTAAGGAGCATCACCATGTGTGGAATCGTAGGTCTGTACCTGAAAAAGCCCGAGCTGCACGCCCAGCTTGGCAAGCTCTTCGAGCCCATGCTCGAAGCCATGACCGACCGTGGCCCGGACAGCGCCGGCTTTGCCATCTATGGCGACGAGGTGGCCGATGGCTGGGTCAAGTTGACCCTGCAGGCCGCTGACATCGACTACCCCTGGGCAACCCTGATGGGCCAGTTGGAAGGCCGCCTGGGCTGCTCGCTGAACGGGTTCCAGAACGCCAGCGCTGCTGTGCTCAAAGTGCACACCGATGAAGCCACCGCCCGTGCCGCGTTGGCCGAGCTGGCGCCCGACGTGCGCATCATGAGCGCCGGGCAGAGCATCGAAATTCTCAAGGGCATGGGGTTGCCGGCAGAAATTTCCAGCCGCTTCGGCCTGGCCGCGATGAAGGGCAGCCACATCATCGGCCATACCCGCATGGCCACCGAAAGCGCCGTGACCATGGAAGGCAGCCACCCATTCTCTACCGGTGCCGACCTGTGCCTGGTGCACAACGGTTCGTTGTCCAACCACTTTCGCCTGCGCCAGAAACTCAAGCGCGAAGGCATCAGCTTCGAGACCGACAACGACACCGAAGTGGCCGCCGGCTACCTGACCTGGCGCCTGCAACAGGGGGACAGCCTGGCCCAGGCCCTGGATGGCGCGCTGGAAGACCTGGACGGCTTCTTCACGTTCGCCATCGGCACCCGCAACGGCTTTGCCGTGATCCGCGACCCGATTGCCTGCAAGCCTGCGGTGCTGGCCGAGACCGACGATTACGTGGCCATGGCTTCGGAATACCAGGCGCTGGCCAGCTTGCCTGGCATCGAGCACGCAAAGGTCTGGGAGCCGGCGCCGGCCACTTTGTACGTCTGGGAGCGCGAAAGCGCCTGACTTGCCATCGAACCCCTGGAGAACCTCATGAAAACGATCGACCTTTCCAACACTGCGGTGCGCGTGCTCAACCAGTCCCTGCATGGCGAGGTGCAAGACCAGGAATGGCGGGTTACCCACCCGGACGGCAAACACAACCTGGCCGTGGGCATCAACGCTGCCGTGGCCGTGGATATCGAAGGCCACGCTGGCTACTACTGCGCCGGCATGAACCAGCAGGCCAGCGTCACCGTGCATGGCAATGTCGGTGTGGGGGTGGCCGAGAACATGATGTCTGGCTCGGTGCGGGTCAAAGGTAGTGCTTCCCAGGCCGCCGGTGCTACCGCCCATGGTGGGTTGCTGGTGATCGAGGGTGACGCCGGTGCCCGTTGCGGCATTTCCATGAAGGGCGTGGACATCGTGGTGGGCGGCAGCATCGGCCACATGAGCTGCTTCATGGGCCAGGCCGGGCGCCTGGTGGTCTGCGGCGATGCCGGCGATGCACTGGGCGATTCGCTGTACGAGGTACGTATCTACGTCAAGGGCGCGGTGCAGTCGCTGGGCTCGGACTGCATTGAAAAAGAGATGCGCGCCGAACACCTGCAAGAGCTGCAGGAACTGCTGAACAAGGCCGGCCTGGACCATAAGGCTGCCGATTTCAAACGCTACGGCTCGGCCCGCCAGCTGTACAACTTCAAAGTCGACAACGCCAGCGCATATTGATCCAGGAGCATTCCAATGAGCGAGCAATTTCCCCCGGTACTGCGTGAGTCGGCCACTTTCGATCGCCTGACCATCCAGGAAATCCAGCGTGCTGCCGAAACCGGCATCTACGACATCCGCGGCGGTGGTACCAAGCGCCGCGTGCCCCACTTCGACGACCTGCTGCTGCTGGGGGCCAGCGTGTCGCGCTACCCGCTGGAAGGCTACCGCGAGAAGTGCGGCACTGATGTGGTGCTGGGCAACCGCTTTGCGAAAAAACCGATTCACCTGAAAATCCCAGTGACCATCGCCGGCATGAGTTTCGGCGCGCTGTCGGCCAACGCCAAGGAAGCGCTGGGCCGTGGTGCGACCATCGCCGGCACCAGCACCACCACCGGCGACGGTGGCATGACCCCGGAAGAGCGCGGCCAGTCGCAGCACCTGGTGTATCAGTACCTGCCATCGCGCTACGGCATGAACCCCGACGACCTGCGCAAGGCCGACGCCATCGAGATCGTCCTCGGCCAGGGCGCCAAGCCGGGCGGTGGCGGCATGCTGCTGGGCATGAAGGTGACCGAGCGTGTGGCTGGCATGCGCACCTTGCCGATCGGTGTCGACCAGCGCAGTGCCTGCCGCCATCCGGACTGGACCGGCCCGGACGACCTGGCGATCAAGATTGCCGAGATCCGCGAGATCACCGACTGGGAAAAGCCGATCTACGTGAAGATCGGCGCCAGCCGCCCGTACTACGACGTCAAGCTGGCGGTTAAGGCGGGTGCTGATGTGATCGTGCTCGATGGCATGCAGGGCGGTACCGCAGCGACTCAGGAAGTGTTCATCGAGCATGTCGGCATCCCGATTCTGCCGGCCATCCCGCAGGCGGTGCAGGCGCTGCAGGAAATGGGCATGCACCGCAAGGTACAGCTGATTGTCTCGGGGGGCATTCGCAACGGTGCCGACGTGGCCAAGGCCATGGCTTTGGGGGCCGATGCGGTGGCTATTGGCACGGCGGCATTGATCGCCTTGGGTGACAACCATCCGCGTCTGGACAGTGAGCTGAAGAAGATTGGCTCGGCCGCCGGCTTCTATGACGACTGGCAGAACGGCCGCGACCCGGCCGGCATCACCACCCAGGACCCCGAGCTGGCCAAGCGCCTGAACCCGGAAGAGGCGGGGCGCCGGCTGGCGAACTACCTGCGGGTGCTGGTGCTGGAGGCGCAGACCATGGCGCGGGCGTGTGGCAAGTCGCACCTGCACAACCTAGACCCGGAGGACCTGGTGGCGTTGACCGTGGAGGCTGCGGCGATGGCGCGGGTGCCGTTGGCGGGGACTGCCTGGGTGCCAGGGCAGGCGCAGTATTGAGTTGAGCATCGGGGGCCGCTTTGCGGCCCATTCGCGACACAAGGCCGCTCCTACACGGTCCCTTGTAGGAGCGGCCTTGTGTCGCGATGGGCTGCACAGCAGCCCCAAAGCCACCCACCATTCCCACAGGAGTGACGTCATGAAGCACCTCACCCTCGCTGTAATGTTGTTAGCCCTGGCCACCCAGGCCACTGCCGCCGAAACCACCCTGGACACCGGCAACACCGCCTGGATGATCTGCGCCGCGATGTTCGTGCTGATGATGTGCATCCCCGGCCTGGCGATGTTTTACGGCGGCATGGTGCGGGCCAAGAACTTTCTTTCGGTGTTCACCCAGCTGTTCGCCGTGGCCGGCGTTATCGGCATTATCTGGGTGCTGTTCGGCTACAGTCTGGTGGTCGATACCACCGGCATGGTCGAGGGCCAGCTCACCTTCAACAGTTTCATCGGCGGGTTGGACAAGGCGCTGATGCTGGATATCGGCCATGACAGCCTGGTCGGCACCATCCCCGAAGGTGTGTTTGCGGTGTTTCAGCTGACGTTCGCCATCATCACCCCAGCGCTGATTGCCGGTGGTTTTGCAGAGCGCATGAAGTTCACTGCCTCGTTGCTGTTCATGGCGGCGTGGTTCGTGCTGGTGTATGCACCTATTGCCCATATGGTATGGGGCGGGCCGGGGGCACTGATGGTCAACTGGGGGGTGCTGGACTTCGCCGGCGGCACTGCGGTGCACATCAATTCCGGCGTGGCGGCCTTGGCGGCGGCGTTGATGCTGGGCAAGCGCAAGGGCTACCCGCAGGTGGCCATGCCGCCGCATAACCTGGGTTTTACTCTGGTGGGCGCGGGGTTGTTGTGGGTGGGCTGGTTCGGCTTCAACGTTGGGTCGGGGCTTGCCGCGAACCAGAGGGCAGGGGTGGTGATGCTGGCGACCATGGTGGCGGCCTGCGCGGGGATTGTCGGTTGGTTGCTGACCGAGAAGGTGATGCATGGTCGACCGACTGCCTTGGGTGCTGCGTCGGGGGCACTGGCGGGGCTGGTGGGTATTACACCGGCCTGCGCATTCGTCGGGCCGCTGGGGGCACTGGTGATCGGTGTGTTGACCGGGGCCATCTGCTTCTTTGCCGTGACCCGGCTCAAGCAGGCGCTAGGGTATGACGACAGCCTTGATGTGTTCGGGCTGCATGGTGTGGGTGGGATGGTCGGGGCGATTCTGACCGGTGTGTTTGCCGCGCCGGCACTGGGTGGCTATGTGGAAGGCGCATCGCCCATTGGGCAAGCACTGGTGCAGTTGAAGGGTGTGGCGTTCACCTTCGTTTACTGCTTCGTAGTGAGCTGGGTAATTCTCGCGGCCATCAAGCTGACCATCGGGTTGCGGGCCAGCCGAGAGGAAGAAGAGCAAGGGCTGGACCTGGCGGAGCACAATGAGCGCGCTTATAACCTTTGACAACACGTTGTGCCTGCCGGCCTCTTCGTGGTTTTACCCGCGAAGGGGCCGGTGCAGTTTGAATCAGTGCCCCATGGCCAACTTGGCACTCATCTGCCGGCGACGGTAGGCACTGTCACGGCTGGCCAGCCACCAGTACAGCGGTGAAGTAATCGCCAGCCCTACCAGCCACGACAGGTCAGCCCCGTTGATGTGCTCGGAAATCGGCCCGACATACAGCGGTGTGTTCATGAACGGGATCTGCACCACGATACCCACTGTATAGGCGATCAGCGCCTGTGGGTTGTAACGGCCGTAGATACCGCCATCGACCTGGAAGATCGACTGGATGTCGTAGTCGCCCTTGTGAATGGCATAAAAGTCGATCAGGTTGATCGCCGTCCACGGCACCAGCACCACCAGCAGCACCAGCACCATGTCGACGAAGTGGCCGATGAAGTCCGCCGAAGCGAACACCGCTACCACGCTGCAGGCTGCCAGCACGATCAACGACAGCACGGCGCGGCTCTTGGCGGTAGGGATCCAACGGTAGGCGAAGGTCTGGATCAGGGTGATGATCGACAGCACCGCACCATACAGGTTGAGGGCATTGTGGCTGATGACGCTGAGCAGAAACAGCACCAGCATGATCGGGCCGAGGGTGCCAGTGGCCAGTTTGACCGCGTCCATGGTGTCCATGCCGGCCGGGATCGCCAGCACGGCCACGGCGCCGAAAATGAACGACAGGCTCGAACCCAGGGCTGAGCCCAGGTAGGTGGTCCAGAACGTCGAGCTGACTTTCACATCTGCCGGCAGGTAGCGTGAATAGTCCGACACATAGGGCGCAAAGGCGATTTGCCACAGCGCCGCCAGCGACACGGTGGCCAGCCAGCCAGCCAGGTTGAAGCCGCCGCGGGTGAGGAAGTCGTCGCTTTGTACATGGGTGAAGATGTAGCCGAAGCCGACCACGATGCCGATGCCCAGCACCCAGGTGCCGATGCGGTTGAGCACGTGAATGAAGCGGTAGCCGATGATGCCGATGACGCCCGAGCCCAATGCACCGATGACGATGCCGACCGGTACCGGTACGGCGTCGACCACGCCATGCAGTGACTTGCCGGCAAGCACGATGTTGGACGCGAAGAAGCCGATGTACATGACGCCGGCGATCACTACCACCAGCAGCGCACCGAGGGTGCCGAACTGGGCGCGGCTCTGGATCATCTGCGGGATGCCCATTTGCGGGCCCTGGGCCGAGTGCAGCGCCATCAGCACACCGCCGACCAGGTGGCCGACCAGGATGGCGACGATGCCCCATACCAGGTTCAGGTGGAACAACTGCACGCCCAGCGCGCCGGTGACGATGGGTAGCGGCGCGATGTTGCCGCCGAACCACAGTGTGAACAGATCCCTTACCTTTCCATGGCGGTCTTGCGGGGGCACATAGCCGATCGTGTGTTTTTCTATCAGGGGTGCCGAATTGGCTGCACTGGTCATGACTGACTCCAAGGCAAGGTAGGGCATCGGGAGCTGCCCGGGGGCGTGCCGGCGATGGGCGACGCGTTCTTGTTGGAGCGATGATGCGGGGCGCGGGGATAACGAGAAATTAGTAAATATGTACCCATAAACCTTAAAAAACCTAAGGCTGACAAAAGCTTAAGCGGGGGACGGTAGCAAGGAGGGTGCCAGCAGGCGGGAAGGCTTGGGATAGAGGGGGTGAGCCCTTTGCCCGTAGCAAGTGGTGGGCTTTGCTGGTGCACCATGCCCATTTTCAGGGCAGCTGAATGGTTGCCAGTAATGGCCCTTTCGCGGGGTTGTCCGCGAAAGGGCCAGCACAGGAGCAAACGGCTACATCGGCAACAACCGGTCTTGGATCACCTCTTTCATCACCAAGGTCGAACTCAGGCGCTTCACATTGGGAATGCTGGTCAGTTTCTCGTCATACAGCTTCTGAAACGCCGGCAGGTCCTTGGCCACCACATGCAGCAAATAATCCGGGTCGCCGAACAGCCGCTGCGCCTCGACGATCTGCGGGATCTCCGCCAGTGCCGCTTCAAAGTCCGCCACCGGTTGGCGGGTTACCTCGCGCAGGGTAACGAACACCAACGCGGCAAAGTTCAGCCCCAGGGCGCTCGGCGCCAAGCGGGCGTGATAGCCCAGAATCGCTCCGGACTCTTCCAGCGCCTTCAAGCGCCGATGGCAGGGCGACAGGCTGAGCCCTACGCGGTCGGCCAGCTCGGTTACCGACAGCCGCCCATCCTTTTGCAGTTCGGCAAGGATTTTTCGATCTGTTCGGTCCATGGGGGAGAATCTTCCAGTAAATAAATGAAGAGGGGGAATATACGAAAGAAAATCCCCGGGCGGAATCCGTAATCTTTCGACATCCAACGCAGTAGATAAGGAAGATTCAAGTGGCTATCAGTGTGCTGACGGCGTTTTGGGCCGTGTCGATGCTGTTCGTGATAACCCCGGGTGCAGACTGGGCCTACGCCATCTCGGCGGGCATGCGCGGGCGCTGGGTGATGCCGGCGGTGGTGGGGATGTTGTCGGGGCATTTTCTGGCCACGCTGGTGGTGGCGGCCGGGGTCGGCAGCCTGCTGGCAGGCCACCCCTTGGCGCTGACCTTGCTGACCCTGGCGGGTTGCAGCTACCTGCTATGGCTGGGCGGCAACCTGTTGCTGAGCCCGGCATTGCCGGCGGCCGGGCAGGGCGGTGCGGGGGAGTCGGGTTCGCGCTGGGCGTTCAAGGGGTTTTGCGTCAGTGGCCTGAACCCGAAAGTGTTCCTGCTGTTCCTGGCCTTGTTGCCGCAGTTCACCGACCCGCAGTCGAGCTGGCCGGTGCCGTTGCAGATCTTGTTGCTGGGGCTGGTGCACCTGTGCAGTTCACTGGTGATCTATTCGCTGGTGGGTTACGGCGCCAAGGCGGTACTGAGCACACGGCCAGGGGCGGCGAAACTGGTCGGGCGGGTGTCGGGGGTGGCAATGATTGCAGTAGCCTTGGGACTGATTGCAGGGCAAATCAACTGAACTCACCTGTATGCGATGGCTTCGGATAAACTCGCTGCAGCCCAATGCACAACCAGGATGTGCCCCATGCCCGATATCACCCAACTGCTCACCTTCGCCCTGATCTGCCTTGGCATGGTCCTTACCCCAGGGCCGAACATGATCTACCTGATCTCCCGCTCGATCTGTCAGGGCCGCAAGGCCGGGTTGATTTCCCTCGGCGGTGTGGCCCTGGGCTTCGTTATCTATATGTTCTGCGCCGCGTTGGGCATCACTGCCCTGGTGATGGCCGTACCCTTTGCCTACGATGCGTTGCGCATCGGTGGTGCGCTGTACCTGTTGTACCTGGCCTGGCAGGCGCTGCGCCCCGGTGGTCGTTCGCCGTTCCAGGTGCGTGACCTGCCTGCCGACAGCCCGAGGCGGTTGTTCACCATGGGCTTTGCCACCAGCCTGCTGAACCCGAAGATCGCCGTCATGTACCTGTCGCTGATGCCGCAGTTCATCGAACCGGGGCACGGCAGTGTGCTGTTGCAATCGCTGGTACTGGGTTCGACGCAGATCGCCATCAGCGTCACGGTCAATGCCATGATCGCGATCATGGCCGGATCCATCGCCGTGTTCCTTGCCGGTCGCCCATTGTGGCAGCAGGTTCAGCGCTGGTTGATGGGTACGGTACTGGCTGGCCTTGCCGTGCGCATGCTGGCGGAAGGGCGCCGCTGATCGCCCATCACAAGCGTGGGTTCAGTTGCCCAGCACTTTCCCGAGCAGGCGGCACACCTGTTCTGCCGAATAGGGCTTGGCCAGGAAGGTGAACCCCTGGTGCCCGCCTTCGGCAATCGCCTCGCTGTAACCCGACGTGAGGATCACCGGCAACCGTGGGTGCAGGCGGCGCAGCTCACGGGCCAGCGCCAGGCCGCCCATGCCGGGCATGACCACATCGGAAAACACCGCATCAAAGTCACCTGCCGGTCCCTCCAGCTGCGTCAGGGCCTCTTCCGCCGAGCGCGCATAGCTGATCCGATAGCCGTGGTCTTCTAGGATTTGAGCGGTGAAGTTGCCAAGATCAGGGTTGTCCTCCACCACCAGTATTCGCCGTCGTTCGCCCTGCGCCTGCGCCTGGCTGCTGCTTGGGGCATCCGCCGGCAAGGCTGCGGGCGGTGTCTCCTGTGGCAGGTACAGGGTAAAGGTGGTGCCCTGGCCCTGAACGCTGTGCACCTGCACGTCACCGCCAGACTGCTTGGCAAACCCGAACACCTGCGACAACCCCAGCCCAGTGCCTTCACCCGGCGCCTTGGTGGTGAAGAACGGGTCGAAAATGCGCTCCAGCAGCTCGCTGGCAATACCGACACCACTGTCGCTCACCGAGATGGCCGCAAACGGGCCAGGCTGTGGCGCCTGGCCGCGCAGGGCAGGCAGGCTCTGGTCGGCCTGCAGACGCAGCAGCAACGTACCTTCGCCGGCCATGGCGTCGCGTCCGTTGAGCATCAGGTTGATCACCGCCGTTTCCAGCTGGCTGAGGTCGGCGCGGATATGGCAGGGCGCCTGCGGCAGCTTCAGTGCGACCTGGATGCGTGCGCCGGTGGCGGTGTCGAGCATTTCGGCCATGGCTTCCAACCGAGGGCCGGCCTCGAACACTTGCGGGCTGAGGGCCTGGCGGCGGGCAAAGGCAAGCAGTTGGCCGGTCAGCTTGGCGCCGCGGTCCACGGTGTCGGACATGGTCTTGATGTAGCGTTCGCGGCGTTTCTCGTCCAGGTCGGGGCGCTGCAGAAAGTGCAGCGAGGACCGGATGATGGTCAGCAGGTTGTTGAAGTCATGGGCGACACCACCTGTCAGCTGGCCGATGGCTTCCAGCTTTTGTGCCTGGCGCAGTACGGCTTCGGTGTGCAGCAACTGGGTAGTACGTTCTTCGACGCGGTGCTCCAGGGTGGCGTTGAGCGCCTCCAGCGCTGCCATGGCCTCGCGCACTTCGGCATTGGCCTGCACCCGCTGGATATGCGCCCAGCAACGTTCGGTCACTTCGCCGATCAGCGCTTGCTCGTAGTCGGTCCATACCCTTGGCACGCGGTCATGAATGGCCATCAGCGCCGTCAACCTGCCACCCTTGATCAGCGGTATGCAGATAGTGGCCGTAATGCCGATGGCCTGAAAGGTTGCCGCCTCGTCAGCCGCCAGCTCGCGGAGGTTGTCGTTGATCACCAACGCCAGGCCGCTGCGCAGCCGGCTGACCGCCATGTGGCCGAAGTCATGCAGGTGGTACTGGCCCACCAGGCGTGGTGAACCGGGTGCCACCGCGTCGCCGCAGATAGTGAAGCCATCCTGGTCCGGCTCCATCACCGCATAGGCACAGCTGGACAGGCCAAGGTGCTCGACCAGCATGCGGGTGGTGATGGCCATGATCTGGTCCGGGTCGTTGGCCTCGGTCACGGCGCGCCCAAGGTTGTCGAGAAAATTCAGGCGCTGGTTGGTGACCACGCTGGCGGTGGTTTCGGTGACCGTGTCGAGCATGCCCAGCACCTTGCCGTCATGGCCGCGTATCGGGCTGTAGCAGAAGGTGAAATAGGCACGCTCGGGGCAGCCGTTACGCACGATCGCCAACGGGAAGTCTTCGATGTACACCGCTTCACCGGCCAATGCACGGTCGGCCATGCTGCTGATGTCGGCCCAAGCTTCTTGCCAGACCTCGCGGAAGGGGACGCCCAGGGCCAAGGGTTTCTGCCCGAGGATTGGCAAGAAGGCGTCGTTGTGCAGGGTAAGCAGGTCGGGGCCCCACAACACGGCCTGTGGGAAGCGCGAGGCCAGGCACAGCGCCACGGTGGTCTTGAGTGCATCCGGCCAGGCCTCGAGCGGGCCGAGGCTGGTACGTGTCCAGTCGTGGTTGCGGATGCGTTCGGCCATCAAGCCGCCGCCGTCTAACCATTTCGCCATGGCCTGATGCCGATCCTTTAGCTTGAGAAGCTAAAAGATGCACTGAGATGGCGTGATTTGCGAGTGTTTTGTAGCGGTCAGCCAGGCGAGTGGTGAGCTGTTAGCGAAAACCCGCCACGATCCCTTTGCGCTCTTCGAGCAAACGGTGGTTATCGGCGGTGTCCTTGTCCCCCAACCGGATACCGTCCACCTCGCGCTGCGGGTCTGACCAGTAAGGTAGCCGGACCGTATCCAGTCTGAAGGCGGTCATGACGGTATACAATTTTGGTCCGTCCGCTGGCTCATGAGCGTAGCCATGGCCATAGGCAAACGGACCGCTTGCGTTATCATGTGCCCCCCCTAAAAGGTGGCCGATTTCATGGGCAAAGGTGAATCTCCCGACCCCGATGCAGCGCACGTTTACTACGGTGAATGCAGTCTCGGCGCTGGCGCCGATCTCACCGGCAAATCCACAGCTCGTGTTGGCGTTGTCACGTAGCAAAACCACCACGTCGGCCTTCAAGGTGTCTCTCATATCATGGACTTCGTCCATGTAACCGTCATCGATCTTCATGAGCCTGTCCAAATCCCAGTTCGGACTGAATGACTGCTCGTAGTCCAGTGGGAACACGTCTGCAAGTTCCAGCGAAAGATCGATTCCGCTTTCGACGAAGGTCTGGTTCGACTCCTCGATGGCCAGATGAGCCATTGCTCTTAAGTCTTCGCTGGCTTCGTCAGCCTGACGCGAAGCGACAACCAGTACCCGAATAGTGGCATGGCCCGGCTGGTAAGGCGCTATTGCGACATGTTGGCGGGGGCCGAGCATTGCCCCACTTGGTATTGACGGATCGTGGTCGGGAGGCAGCTTCGCTGCGTCGATCTTGCTCAGTACCGTTGCATCCCCACTGGGAAGGAGGCTGTAAGCCTGGCCATCGCGGCGGATGATTCCGCTAACTCGGTTGCTGGAGCGGATCAGAATGATGCTGTTCAGGGCGGCCTTGAGCGAACCGTTTGCTGCAGGGGCGGCACTCTCAGCGATGAGAGTGCCATGCCAGGCAATCGTGCCGTCTGGCAGCGTATGGACTGCTATCCGGTCTGCCAGGAGACGCCCCTCGCCGGGAATTACAAGGCTCAGGCGCTGGGTGTCCGTATCAATGCTCTGTGGATTGATGCGCACCTGCCACTGTTCGGGGATCCACGCCGCCCTGGTAGCCTGCACTGGCGGGTTGATGGTCGAACAGGCAGCTAGCGTTGTCGTTAGCAGCAGGCACAGGAGGCGATTCCAGATCTTCATGGGCACACTCCGAGTGGAGTGCATACGCTAGCAACCCGTTGCGGAACTGGAACCTGGCAGTTTTACTAGGTGGTTCGCCGGTTTCAGCGAATGAAGTGCACCTTGCCGGTGTCGTCATTGCCCATGTATATGCCATACACCCCGGCTTGGCGTTCAAGGATATAGCGCTCGAGAATCTGCCGGATCGCCGGGTAGTAGATTTGATCCCAGGGGATTTCATCCGGTTCGAAGAACTTGTAAGCCAGGGTCTCCGGCCCGTACTGCCCGGTCTCTTCGGTGACGCTGGCGCGGAAGATGATGTACACCTCGCTGATTTTCGGCACGCTGAAGATCGAATAGGGTGAGACGATGTCCGCACGAACGCCGGTTTCTTCCCACACTTCGCGCAATGCCGCCTGCTCGGTGGTTTCCCCAGCCTCCATGAACCCGGCGGGTAAAGTCCAGGTGCCCGGCCGCGGCGGGATGGCGCGTTGACACAGCAGGTACTTGCCATCGCGCTCGATGATGCAGCCGGCGATGATCTTCGGGTTGATGTAATGGATGTAGCCGCAGCCGGTGCAGTGCAGGCGTTCATGGGTGTCGCCTGTGGGAACGCCCCGGGCCAGTTCCGTGGTGCAGTGCGGGCAGTAGCGCGGGGCGTTGGGCATGATCAGCGGCCTATGCGGGGTTCCTTCAGGGCCAGGGGCTCGACAATGTCGCGCACCTTGGCGTTGTCATCCTGCTTCTGGCGCAGGTAGTCCAGGGCCACCTTGGCGGCGGCGCGGACGTGGTCGACCGAGGCCTGGTGGGCCACCAGTGGGTCGCCCCCCTTGATCGCCTCGACGATCTTTTCCATTTCGCGGTTGCTGGCACCACGGCGGTTTTCCTGCGACACCGAGGTGGCGCGCAGGTAGCTGATGCGGGCCTGCAACTGGCGCAGCTGCTGCGCCGCCACCTGGTTGCCGGAGCCTTCCAGCAGCACATCGTAAAAGCCTTGTACCGAATCCAGCACCTGTTGCAGCTCGCCTTCTTCCAGTGCTTCGCGGTTGACCTCCAGCGCGCGCTCCAGAGCACGGATGTCCTTGGCCTTGGCGTTGAGGGTGAACAGCTGCACGATCAGGCCTTCGAGCACACAGCGCAGCTCGTAGATGTCGCGGGCGTCTTCCAGGGTAATGATGGCCACGCGCGGGCCTTTGGCGTCGGCGAATTCCACCAGGCCTTCGGACTCCAGGTGGCGCAGGGCTTCACGCACCGAAGTACGGCTGACGCCCAAGCGGTCGCAGAGGTCGCGCTCGACCAGGCGGTCGCCTGGCAGCAGGTGAAAGTTCATGATCGCGGCGCGCAGCTTGTCGAGCACGATTTCGCGCAGGGTAACGGGGTTGCGGTTGACCTTGAAGCTGTCGTCGAGTGGCTGGCGTTTCATCAGGTGCGCTCTTTATGAGGCTGTTGCGCCAACATCGCGGAACGCCCCGAACCGAGGCTTTCCATGCAGTGGTTCGAACAGCCCGTTGTTAACGGGTTGACTCCGCATCGGCTTCGGCAAACGCTTCACGGGCCAGGCGGAAACTGTCCACCGCCGCGGGTACGCCGCAATAAATGCCGACCTGGAGCAGGATCTCGCGAATCTGTTCACGGCTCAGGCCATTGCGCAATGCGCCGCGAATGTGCAGCTTGAGCTCGTGGGGCCGGTTGAGCGCGGAAATCATGGCCAAGTTTATCATGCTGCGCTCTTTGAGCGAGAGGCCTTCGCGGCCCCAGACGTGGCCCCAGCAGTATTCGGTGACCAGCTGCTGCAACGGCTGGGTGAACGCGTCGGCGTTCTGGATCGAGCGGTTGACGTAGTCCTCGCCCAGCACCTGGGTGCGGATCTTCAGGCCTCTTTCGTACGTTTCATTGCTCATGTGCAGTACTCCGGAATAAAACAGGGGCCGCAACCGAGGGTGAGACGATAGCGCGGCCCCTAAAACAGGGGATCGTTGTTGGCGTACGTCAACCCAAGGGCGGCAGGGCGCCGAGTTTGCCTTTGTGGTAAACCATCGGCGTTACCGGCTGCTCGGGCAGCACCAGGTTCTTCACCGCCCCGACGATGATCGCGTGGTCACCGCCGTCATACTCGCGCCACAGTTCGCACTCGATGATCGCCGTGGCCTTGGCCAGCAGCGGGTTGCCAAGCTCGCTCAGGTGCCACTCGACACCCTTGGCCTTGTCCTTGCCCTTGCCGGCGAAAGCATAGGCTTCGGCGGTTTGCTCGGCGGACAGCAGGTGTATCGCGAACTGCTTGCTGTCACGCAAAACCGGGTAGGTGTCGGAGGCATAGTTAGGGCAGAACAGCACCAGTGCCGGGTCGATCGACAGCGCGCTGAAGGCGCTGGCGGTGATGCCGACGATGGCGCCGTCGGCGTCCAGGGTGGTGACTACCGTGACGCCGGACGGGAAGGAGCCCATCACGTCTTTGTAGATGCCGGGTTCGATCATCTCGTGCTACCTCCTAACGCATCACAAACGGGTCGGGCATCGGTGCGGTGGACAGGTTGATCCACACGGTCTTCAGCTCGGTATAGGCCAGCACCGAATCGATGCCGCTCTCGCGGCCGTAGCCGCTGTTTTTGAAGCCACCGATCGGCGCCATGGCCGACACGGCGCGGTAGGTGTTGACCCAGATGATCCCCGAGCGCACGTCACGGGCCAGGCGGTGGGCACGGCCCAGGTCGCGGGTCCAGATGCCGGCAGCCAGGCCGAACTGGGAGTCGTTGGCGATGGCCAGGGCTTCTTCCTCGGTCTTGAAGCGGATCACCGCGGCGACCGGGCCGAAGACTTCCTCCTGCATGATGGTCATCGAGTTGCTGTCGCACTCGAACAGGGTCGGTTCGTAGAACCAGCCGTCACCTTCAACCTCGGCACGCTTGCCGCCCAGGTGCAGCTTGGCGCCCTCGGCCTTGGCCGCAGCCACCAGGCCTTCGACCACGGCCAGTTGCTGTGCGGTGGCCATTGGGCCCATTTCGCTGGCGTCGTCCTGCGGGTTGCCGATGCGGATACGCTTGGCGCGGGCAATCAGGCGCTCGACGAATTCGTCGAAGATTTCGTCCTGCACCAGCAGGCGCGAACCGGCCACGCAGCTTTGCCCGGAGGCTGCATAGATGCCGGCCACGGCACCGTTGATGGCACTGTCCAGGTCGGCGTCGGCGAAGATGATGTTCGGCGACTTGCCGCCCAGCTCCAGCGACAGCTTGGCGAAGTTCTCGGCACTGCTGTGCACCACGTGGCGGGCGGTGGCAGCGCCGCCGGTGAAGGCGATCTTGCGCACCAGCGGGTGGCGGGTGAGCGCTGCGCCGGTGCTTGGGCCGTAACCGGTGACCACATTGACCACGCCGGCCGGGAAGCCGGCTTCGAGGGCCAGGCGGGCCAGCTCAAGGATGGTCGCCGAGGCGTGCTCGGACGGTTTGAGCACGATGGTGTTGCCGGCGGCCAGGGCCGGGGCCAGCTTGATCGCGGTGAGGTACAGCGGGCTGTTCCAGGGGATGATCCCGGCCACCACGCCGATAGGCTCGTGCACGGTGTAGGCGAACAGGTCGGGCTTGTCCAGCGGCAAGGTGCCGCCTTCGAGTTTGTCGGCCAGGCCTGCGGTGTAGTGGAAGAACTCTGGCAGGTAGCCAACCTGGCCGCGGGTTTCGCGGATCAGCTTGCCGTTGTCACGGCTTTCCAGCTGGGCCAGGTGTTCCTTGTTCTCGGCAATCAGGTCGCCCAGGCGACGCAGCAGCTTGCCGCGTGCGGTGGCGGTGATGCTGCGCCACTCTTTGCTGTCGAAGGCACGCTGGGCGGCCTGTACGGCCAGCTCCACATCGGCTTCGTCGGCGTCGGGCAGTTGCGCCCAGGCCTGGGCGGTGGCCGGGTTGAGGCTGTCGAAGGTCTTGCCGCTCTGGGCATCGCGCCATTGGCCGTCGATGCACATCTGGAAACGAACGAGGGTCATGCAACAATCCCCTTGGCGGATTCGGTGAGGGTGCGGGCTTGCGCAAGGAAGTCCAGCAGCATCTTGTTGACTTCACGGGGTGCTTCCACCGGCATCATATGCCGTTGCTCGGCGAGGACCACACTGTGTGCGCCTGGAATGCTGGCGGCGAGCTGGCGGGTCATGGCCGGGGTGGAGCCAGCGTCGAGTTCGCCGGTGGCGATCAGCGTCGGCACCTGGATGCTGCCCAGGTCATTGGCGCGATACATGTCCTGGGTGGCGAACAGCGAATAAGTGGTGTGGTAGCCCTGCGGGTCGTTACTCGCCAGTACCTGGCGAATGGCGGCGACCTGCGCCGGGTTGGCTGCCTTGTATTCACGGCTGAACCAGCGGTCCAGGGCTGCATCGACGTTGGCATCGGGGCCCAGCTCCGCCGCCTGGGCCGCGCGGGCAATCACGCCAGCGCTTTGCTCCGGGGTGCGGTTGAACACGCTGTTGAGCACCACCAGGGCAGTCAGGCGCTGCGGGTGGTTAAGGGCAAATGCTCGGGCAACCAGGCCGCCCATGGAGAAGCCGATCACGGTGGCCTGGGCAATTTGCAGGTGGTCAAGCAGTTCGGCGAGCTGGTCGGCATAGCCTTCCAGCGGTGTGTCGGCGGCCGGTACGCGGCTTTGACCGTGGCCGAGCATGTCGTAGGCGATGACGCGGTAGTCGTTGGCCAAGCCAACGAACTGACCGCCCCACATTTCCTTGTTCAGGCCCACGCCGTGGATCAGAACCACGGGTTGGCCCTGGCCGACGGCCAGGTAGCTGGTGCCGGCAGGTGTGCGTTCAGCGACAGGCTGAATCATGGAGGGCGCTCCTTGAAGGTCGGGCGCGGCGGGTAAGCACGCCACGCCCCGGCCCGTCTTGGTTGTTGTTATTGAGCGTTGGCTTTTTCGGCAGCCAGTTCTTCCAGGTCGATGTAGCGGTTGCCGATGCGCGGATGCAGGCGGCCACCATCGGCTGCGCCCAGGACCACGACGATTTCGTCGGCGCGCGGGGCGTCTTCGATCTGCATCTCCAGGGTGATGTAGTGCGAGCGCAGGCCTTCGTCGTCCTTCTGCATCATCGGGATCTGGATCGAGGTGCCTGGGCCGCCGCGCTTGTTGGTGAAGCTCAGGTAGCTCTTGGCCTGTACCGCTTCGCGGTAGTGGTTGCCGAAGCGCAGGGTGTGGATCACGGCCGAGGCGTGCTCGATTTCGCCGTCGGCGCCGACCACAGCAGCCTTACCGTAGGCTTCGATCTTGTCGGCACCGCCGATGGCGGCGGTCAGGCGCTCGACCATCAGGGCACCCAGTTCCGAGCAGTTGGCGCGAATTTCCGGCTTCAGATCTTCAACGAAACCGCGACCGGCCCATGGGTTCTTGATCACGACGGCCAGGCCGACCATGGTCACCGGTTTGTCGGTGGCCTTGCCGCCTTCGATGCGGGTCTCTTCGGAGTAGGTGACGATCTTGCGGATTTCGAAACTCATGGGTGGCTCCTGGTGAGGGTTATCAGCTCTTGTTGTCTGATGGTATACCATAATATTTGTTGTGCAAGAGGTGTCAGGAAATTTCTCTTGCCGGGGGACGAAAGGTGGCCTGATGCCTTGATTTTTGTGGTGTCTGCACTGGCCTCTTCGCGGGTAAACCCGCTCCCACAGGAATACGCGGTCCCTTGTGGGAGCGGGTTTACCCGCGAAGAGGCCAGTGCAGGTTTCAAAAAAAAGCCCGCTCACGCAGGCCGAAGGGGCCCACGGGAGCGGGCGCGTCCCGCAATGGTTCAGGCAATGGGAATTCAGGCGAAGGCGGGCACCACTTCCTTGATGAACAGCTCCAGCGACTTTTTCTTCTCGGCGTGGGGCAGGCTGTTGTCGCACCAGAAGCTGAACTCGTCGACGCCGAGCTCCTGGTAGTACTTGATGCGCGCGATGATTTCTTCTGGGGTGCCGATCATGGTGTTCTTGCGGATGTTCTCCAGCTGGAACGCTGGCACTTCGGCGAACTTCGATTCCGGGCTTGGCTCGAGGAAGCCGTTGACCGGGGTGGTCTTGTTGCCGAACCAGGCGTCGAAGGTCCGGTAGAAGCGCGAGATGGCCTGGGCACCGACCTTCCAGCCATCCGGTTCGGCTGGGCTGTGCACGTGGGTGTGGCGCAGCACCATCAGTTGTGGGCGCGGTACGTTCGGGTTGTTGTCCAGGGCGGCCTGGAACTTGTTCTTCAGGTCCAGGACTTCTTCGTCACCCTTCATCAGTGGGGTGACCATGACGTTGCAGCCGTTTGCCACTGCGAAGTTATGCGAGTCCGGGTCGCGGGCGGCAATCCACATCGGCGGCGTCGCGTTGAATGGTTTCGGCACGCTGGTGGAGGTGGGGAACTTGTAGACTTCGCCGTCATGGGCGTAGTCGCCTTCCCACAGCTTGCGTACCACAGGCACCATCTCACGCAGCGCCTTGCCGCCGTCGGTGGCCGGCATGCCATTGGCCATGCGGTCGAACTCGAACTGGTAGGCGCCACGGGCCAGGCCCACTTCCATGCGGCCGTTGCTGATCACGTCCAGCAGGGCGCATTCACCGGCAACGCGGATCGGGTTCCAGAACGGCGCGATAATGGTGCCGGCGCCCAGGCGGATCTTGTCGGTACGTGCGGCCAGGTAGGCCAGCAGCGGCATCGGGCTTGGCGAAATGGTGTACTCCATGGCGTGGTGTTCGCCGATCCACACGGTGCTGAAACCGCCGTTTTCGGCCATCAGGGTCAGTTCGGTCAGGTCTTCGAACAGCTGGCGGTGGCTGACCTGTTCATCCCAACGTTCCATGTGCACGAACAACGAAAATTTCATGGGGCTTTCCTCAACGCTTGAAAGGGTCTGGCGCCGGGCAGGGGAGGCGCCAGGGGTGTCGATTCAGAATAGGCTTCAGGCAAAGGCCGGCAGGCTGGCCATCCTGCCGCGGCAGTACACCATCGGCCGTGGCGCTTGCGCAGGGACAATCAGGTTGTGCACCTTGCCGACCATGATGGCGTGGTCGCCACCTTCATACTCACGCCACAGTTCACATTCGATGACTGCGGTGGCGCCGGCCAGGACCGGGTTGCCCAGTTCGCTCAGGGTCCACTCGATGCCGCTGGCCTTGTCCTTGCCCTTCTTGGCGAACGCATAGGCTTCGGCTTGCTGTTCACCGGACAGCAGGTGAATGGCGAAGCGCTTCTGCTTGATCAGTACCGGGTAGGAGTCGGAGGTGTAGTTGGGGCAGAACAGCACCAGCGGCGGGTCCATCGACAGGGAAGAGAAGGCGCTGGCGGTCAGGCCGACGACCGAGCCGTCGTCGTCCAGGGTGGTGATGACGGTAACGCCGGATGGGAAGGAGCCCAGGACGTTCTTGTAGACGGTTGCGTCGATCATCGGAAGTACCTCTAAAAGGCTGCGGTGGTCCGCGGTTTTTATCATTGATGTGTCTGATGGTATACCGTAATACCTATTTTGCAAGCGGAATTTTCAGCCCTGGTTTTTCACGATGAACGGCTCAAGGCCACGTATATCGTGGTCTTGAGCGGTGAGGTGGTTTGTCGCAGGGCTTTTGCAAGCGGATCAGCGGGCGTTTTTTACTGCGGATCAGTGTTGTCAAAAGTTTGGAATACCATAATATGGTCCGCAGCTGAGAGGCCGCCTAGATGCGGTTTCCTTACAAAGATAAAAACGACCTTTCGAGCTGAAAACCATGTCCCAACCGTCATCGCAACACCAGTTTGTCGAGAATCACACGGTCGATTACGTTCCACCTGCCGAGCGCCACGGGAAGGCGCGCGACCTGTTCACCCTCTGGTTCAGCACCAACATTGCGCCACTGCCCATCGTCACCGGCGCCATGGTGGTCCAGGTGTTCCACCTGAACCTGCTGTGGGGGTTGATCGCCATCGTGCTGGGCCATCTGGTTGGGGGCGTGGTCATCGCCCTGGCCTCTGCGCAGGGACCGCAGCTGGGCATTCCACAGATGGTGCAGAGCCGTGGTCAGTTTGGCCGTTACGGCGCGTTGCTGATCGTGTTCTTCACCGCGTTGATCTATGTCGGCTTCTTTATTTCCAACATTGTCCTGGCAGGCAAGACCATCCACGGCATCGCCCCGAGCGTGCCGATGCCCGGCGCCATTGTGATCGGCGCCCTGAGCGCCACCGCCATTGGTGTGATCGGTTACCGCTTCATCCACATCCTCAACCGTATCGGTACCTGGGTGATGGGTTCGGCCTTGCTGGCCGGTTTCATCATGATGTTCATCCAGGACCTGCCGGCCGACTTCTTCAGCCGCGGCGCGTTCAACCTGTCCGGTTTCATCGCCACCGTGTCGCTGGGCACCATCTGGCAGATCAGTTTCTCGCCTTACACCTCCGACTACTCGCGCTACCTGCCGCGTGAAGTGGGTATTGCCAGGCCGTTCTGGGCTACCTATTTCGGCGCCACCCTGGGCACCATCCTGTGCTTCAGCTTTGGTGCGGTGGCAGTGCTGTGCGTGCCGCAAGGTACCGACGCGATGGACGCGGTGAAGCAGGCCACCGGCTGGCTGGGCCCGGTCCTGATGGTGCTGTTCCTGCTCAACATCATCAGCCACAACGCCCTTAACCTGTATGGCGCGGTGCTGTCGATCGTCACGGCGATCCAGACCTTCATGGCCGAGTGGACGCCGAGCATCAAGGTGCGGGTGATCCTGGCGTCGGTGATTCTGGTTGGCTGCGCGATGGTTGCTCTGAACGCTTCTGCGGACTTCATCGGCCACTTCATCGGCCTGATCCTGGCGCTGCTGCTGGTGCTGGTGCCGTGGGCTTCGATCAACCTGATCGACTTCTACCTGATCAAGAAGGGGCAGTACGACATCGCCTCGATCTTCAGTGCAGACGGTGGCATCTATGGCCGCTTCAACCACCACGCGATCATTGCCTATGCTTGCGGCATCCTGGTGCAGTTGCCGTTTGCCAATACGTCGTTGTATGTGGGGCCGTATTCCAACATCGTCGAAGGGGCGGACTTGTCCTGGCTGTTCGGGCTGATTGTCACGGTGCCGCTGTATTACTGCCTGGCGACTCGGGGCAAGGCTGGCGAGAAGACGGGGCGGGTTGTGAGTGTCAATGACTGATGGAGCGTCGTTGCTGTAGCCGGGGCCGCAACGCGGCCCCGGCAGTTTCAGATCAGACCTTGAACTGCGCCACCATGCCGTTCAGATCCACCGCCAACCGCGACAAATCCTGTGCCGCCGCACTGGTCTGGTTCGCCCCTGCCGACGTCTGCATCGCCAGGTCGCGAATGTTCACCAGGTTACGGTCCACCTCCCGCGCCACCTGTGCCTGCTCCTCCGAAGCACTGGCAATCACCAGGTTGCGCTGATTGATCGACGCAATCGCCTCGGCAATCACTTCCAACGCCACCCCGGCGCCTTGCGCCACCTCCAACGTGCCGGTGGCACGCCCCTGGCTGCTGTGCATCGCCGTCACCGCGCGTTCGGTACCGTTCTGGATACCGGCAATCATCTGCTCGATCTCTGCCGTCGACTGCTGGGTGCGGTGGGCGAGGGCGCGGACCTCGTCGGCCACCACGGCAAAGCCACGGCCTGCCTCGCCAGCGCGAGCCGCTTCGATGGCGGCGTTCAACGCCAGCAAGTTGGTCTGCCCGGCAATCGCACCAATCACATCCAGCACGCGGCTGATTTCGTTGGCATTGGTGGCCAGCTGTTCGATCTCGGCCGAGGTACCGGTCACGTCAGCCACCAGGTGCTGGATGGACGCCAGTGCCTGGTTGACCCGGTCGCGGCCGTCGCGGGTAGTCTGGTCGGCGCCTTTCGAGGCGTCGGCGGTGCTGACCGCATTGTTCGCCACTTCCTCGACCGCTGCAGTCATCTGGTTGACGGCCGTCGCCGCCTGGTCGATTTCTGCGCTCTGCTGGTGCAGGCCACGGCTGGTGTCCTCAGTGACCGTGTGCAGCTCTTCCGAGGCCGAGGCCAGTTGGTCCGACGAAGCCGCGATCTTGCGCAAGGTGTCGCGAAGGCTGTCTTGCATACGGCCCAAGGCGCGCAGCAGCAAGGCTGGCTCGTCCTGGCCGATCACGCGGATTTCCCGGGTGAGGTCGCCGGTGGCCACACGCTCGGCGACAGCCACGGCATCGGCCAGCGGCACAACGATACTGCGGGTAAGCACGGTGGCAATGGCGGCGAGCGCAAGCATGATCACCAGCAACGAGACGATGATGGCAGTGAATGCCTCGTCGGCCACATCGCTGCTGCGCTGCGAGGCATCTTCGGCACCCTTGCTGTTGTAGGCGATCAACGCGGTCAAGGCCTTCATCATGCCGTCGGCGCGCTGCGTGAGTGGGCCGCCGATCTGCTGCTTGGCCTCGCTCATGCGGCCAGCAGCAATGTCCTGCAGCACCCTCACTTGCAGGTCGAAATACTGCTGGTAGGCGTCGTTGAACGTGTTGAACAGGGCACGGTCGTCGGCCGCGATGATGGTATCGGCGTAGGCTTTCAACCCATCCTTGAGCTCGGCATTGATGCCATCGAGCAGCTGCAGGTTGCGTGTGCGTTCGTCGGGGTTGTCGTCCAGCGCGGCGCGCAGGGTGACGGCGCGAGCGCGCCCGAGGTTGCTGCTGATGTCACCCAACGCCACCACGGCGGGCATCCAGGTGACCCGGATCTCGTCGGTAGCCGTGTCCATCTGGCGGGTTTCGTAGAGTGCGATAAGGCCCATGAACAGGACCAGGATGCCCAACAGGGCGAATACGCTGGCAGCGCGAATGCCGATCTTCATATTCCGTAACTGCATGGAATGCTCCTTGACGGTGGCGTGCAGGCCTCAGGAGCTTGGACGGAAAAGCCGGAACACCGGTAAGGCGCCAGGCTCTTGATGCGCTGCGGATTGTGTTGTGTGCCTCACCCTCTTGCATACTTTTTGATTTGAATGATGCCATATGGCCATCATTGTTGAACAGTCATTCAATGTAACGAAATAATTGACAAAACCGTCGTATTTTGACGGTTTTGTCAGGTTTTTGCCGTCAAACGATCGCGATCATCGGGTCGGCGGCGGCCAGGGCCAGGGCGCGGTCAGCTGCCGGCGGGTAGATCCACACCGAGTTGATCTGGCGCTTGAGGTCCTTGCCTTCTTGGCCCTGCAGTTTCAATTCGCGCTCCCAGCCTTCGCTGTATGCCGCGCCCCATTCACCCAGGTCCAGGCAGGTAACGTACTTGGGCTGGCGGTACACCACGGGCGTCACCCCAAGCAGGTCGGCCATGGCGTTGTTGCCACTGTGGCGGCCCATGGGGATGGCGTGCTGGCAGGTCATCAGCGCGTGGTTACCGATTTCATCCACGGCAGCCCAGGCGGTATCCCCGGTGGCATAGATGTGCTGCTGGCCAATCACCTTGAGGTGATCGTCGACCTTGAGCCGGCCGAAGTTGTCGCGCTCGCCGGCAACCTGTGCGGTCAGCGGGCTGGCCTTGACGCCGACGGTCCAGATCACGGTGTTGCTGGCGATGTAGTCGCCGTTGTCGAGGGTGACCCCGCCTGCATCCACGGCCACCACCGAGGTGCCGGTCAGCCATTCGACGCCGGCCAACTGCGAGGCCGCAACGATCGATGGCTTGATGCCCGTGCCCAGTGCCGCGCCGACACTGGCACCACGGTCTACCAGCAGCACCCGTACATCGTTACCGAGGATGGCGCGCAGCCGCGCAGGCATTTCGGTGGCCGTTTCGATACCGGTGAAGCCACCACCGCAGACCACCACGGTATTGCGTGCAGGCGAAGCGGGCAGGGCGGCCAGGCCCGCCAGGTGTTGCTCCAGGCGCACGGCCGACTCCATCTGGTCGACGTCGAAGGTATGTTCGGCAAGGCCTGGGACTGCTGGGCGTGCAACCTGGCTGCCAGCGGCAAGGATTAGGCGGTCGTAGCTGATCTGCTGGCGCTGGCCGTGGCTGTCGGTGTAGCTGACGTTGCGTGCATCGGCGTCGATGGCTTCGGCGTTACCGGTAATGAAGCGCACGCCAACGGCCTCGAACAGTTCACCCACGGGGGCTTTCAAGGTGTGCGCGTTGGCCTCGTAAAAGCGCGGGCGAATGCGCAGTTCCGCTTGCGGGGCCAGCACGCTGATGCTCAGGTCGTCGCGTTGCGCCTGGTCGAGCAGGCGTGCTGCGCTCAGGGCGCTCCAGACACCGGCAAAGCCGGCACCGATGATGAGGATGTTCGATTTCATGCTGTGCTCCGCTGGAAAAGGGGGATTCGCCCCGTGAGTCGTGTTGCTTCAATAACTCCGACCATAGTGGTCGTAGTTTGTTTGTGCAAGCGTTTCCAAACCGCAGTCGCCCCTGCCGAATGCTCGGCAGGGGTGATTGCGGGTGTGGCACAGCAGGGCCACAAACCTTGATATACCCAGCCCCATCCGTTATAGATAAAAAGGAAACCACAAAGAAAAGAGGCCATTGCAGCCCCCATGTACGAGAACACACGTATCTTGCGCCCCTCAGGCCCCCATTTTGCGCCCTGCGCTGATGGATACGGGCCCACCCCCATGATCCTTTCCCCGCTTTCAAGCCTGTTTCACGTGTTGTCGATTCCTCCCGCCAACATCCTGCTCCACCAGATGCGCAAACGCCCCGTCCCTCCGCCTGCACCGTAACGCCTGAACTCCGTTACCCCCGGCTTTTTGCCGTTCGGGGTTGGGGAGCCTTTGCATTTTTTTCAGCGTTCAACTGTTCAGGAATCACTATGACTCTTCGTGTAGCAATCATCGGTGCCGGCCCGTCCGGCCTTGCACAACTGCGTGCGTTCCAGTCTGCCCATGCCCAGGGCGCACCCATGCCGGAAATCGTCTGCTTCGAGAAACAAGCCGACTGGGGCGGTATGTGGAACTACACCTGGCGCACCGGTCTCGACCAGCATGGCGAGCCGGTGCACGGCAGCATGTACCGCTACTTGTGGTCCAACGGCCCCAAGGAGTGCCTGGAGTTCGCCGACTACAGCTTCGATGAACACTTCGGGCGGCCGATTTCCTCGTACCCACCGCGCGAGGTGCTGTGGGACTACATTCAGGGCCGCGTGAAGAAGGCCGGGGTGCGCGATTACATTCGCTTCAATACAGTGGTGAAGAACGTCAGTTTCAATGAGCGCACGCGCGAGTTCACCGTAAGCGCCCATGACTACAGCGCAGGGGTCGGTATCGAGCAGGTGTTCGATTTCGTGGTGGTGGCCAGTGGGCACTTCTCCACGCCACACGTGCCGGAGTTCGAAGGCTTCGAGCGTTTCACCGGGCGTATCCTGCACGCCCACGATTTTCGCGAAGCGGTGGAATTCAAGGGGCAGGATCTGCTCATTGTCGGCAGCAGCTACTCCGCCGAAGACATCGGTTCGCAGTGCTACAAGTACGGCGCGCGTTCGATCACCACGGCCTACCGTACCCAGCCGATGGGCTACAAATGGCCCAAGGGGTGGGAAGAGCGCCCGCAACTGGTACGGGTCGAAAACGACCTGGCGTTTTTCGCCGATGGCTCGAGCAAGCGCGTGGATGCGATCATCCTGTGCACGGGCTACCAGCATCACTTCCCGTTCCTGCCGGATGAGCTGACCCTCAAGACCAACAACCGCCTGTGGCCTGCGGGCCTGTACCAGGGTGTGGTATGGGAGCAGAACCCGCAGTTGCTGTACCTGGGCATGCAAGACCTCTGGTACAGCTTCAACCTGTTCGACGCACAGGCATGGTTTGCCCGTGACTACATGATGGGCCGCATCAAGCTACCGTCCAGGGCCGGCATGCAAGCCGACAGCCTGCGCTGGCGCGAGGACGAAGAGGGGCTGGAAACCACGGCTTCGATGTACGAGTTCCAGGGCCGATACATCAAGCACCTGATCGAGCAGACCGATTACCCACGCTTCGATATCGATGCGGTCAACCGCATCTTCCTGCAATGGAAGCAGGACAAGAAGCACGACATCATGGGCTACCGGGACAAATCGTACCGCTCGGTGCTCACCGGCACCAAAGCAGTGCCCCACCATACCCGCTGGATGCAGGCGATGGATGACTCGCTGCAGGAATACCTGCGCGAGACGGACGGCAAGAAAGGCGAAGTGAAGGCTTTGCGCGGGTAGACGCCAGCCTTTTGCAGCGCGATGCGGTTGGCGCTCCAGCACTTCAAGGCAGAGGACCGCTTTGCGGTGCTGGCGTTACCCGCGTATTATTTGCGACAAAGTTGGTCGGAGATTGAAATGTCGCTTTACAGTGCTGGCGTCGAATACGGCATCCATTGCCTGTTGTTCCTGGTGGACGAGCGTGGTGATTCGCGCGAGTCCAGCGTGCGCGATCTGGCGGAGTTGCAAGGTGTGCCCCAGGAGTACCTGGCCAAGGTCTTCACCAAGCTGGCACGCGCCAAGCTGGTGGTTGCCACCGAAGGTGTGCGCGGCGGCTTCCGCCTGGCCCGGCCTTCGGACGAAATCACCGTGCTGGACATCGTCAATGCCATCGATGGGCCGAAGAAGATCTTCGACTGTCGCGAAATCCGCGAACGCTGCACGCTGTTCGACGGTGCTGCACCGGGGTGGGCGACTGAAGGCACCTGTGCGATTCATGCGGTGATGCTGGGGGCACAGAAGCGTATGGAAGAGGCCTTGGCGCAACAGACCATACTGGACTTGGCGCGACGGTTCGGGCGCAAGGCCCCGGCCGAGTTCGGTCAACAGGTCAATAGCTGGATGGGTGAGCGGCGGGAAGGTAAAGGAGGCGGGGACATACCGGTCAGCCAAGTCTGAATGGGCCGCTACAGCAGTAACGCTTTCAGCGCCCTTCATGCTGGCGCCGGTACGCCCCCGGCTGCACCCCCACCGCTTTGGCAAACGCGCGGGTAAACGCTGCCACCGACTGATACCCCACCTGCGCACCCACTTGTTCAACAGTATTTCCTGCCCGCAGCAACTGGCTGGCATGGCGCATGCGCAGCGCCAACAGTACTTGCCCCGGCGACTGCCCGGCCAGTTCGCTGAACCGCTTGAAAAACGCCGACCGCGACAAACCGGTGCAGGCGGCCATGCTCTCCAGCGTCCAGGCTTGCCCCGGTTGCGCGACCAACTGTTCCAGCAGCCCGGCAAATGCCGGCTGGCGGGCGAGGGCGATCAGCCCGCCCAGTGACTGCTCGGCATTTACCTGCTGGCGCAGCACGTACAGGAACAACAGGTGCG
Source organism: Pseudomonas sp. LFS074 (assembly GCF_047978165.1). NCBI lineage: Bacteria > Pseudomonadati > Pseudomonadota > Gammaproteobacteria > Pseudomonadales > Pseudomonadaceae > Pseudomonas > Pseudomonas sp. LFS074. The sequence continues at coordinate 2,447,187 of NZ_JBFPFV010000001.1, forward strand.
TCAGCCGCTCAAGCAATACCTGCGACGGGCCTGCGGCACGCCGGCATTCTTCCAGAATCAGCCCGAACAGCGCCCGCGCTGCGCTGCCAGCGGGGTCTTCGGCGCGCAGCAAGATCCAGTCAGCCAGGCCCTCGACAATCAACGAAGTCAGGCCCGACTGAAAATGGAAGAAGCCGCAGACCAGCCCAACGCCATCGCTGGCCTCGCTGTCCAGCGCCTGCATGGCCTGGCGCGGTTGGGCGCAGGCGTCTACCGGGTCCTGGTCGCTGGACAAGCGATAGGCCAGGTCGCGCAACAGGAACACCGCGTCGCCTTTTTCCAGCCGCACCGGTTGCGGTTGGCCATCGATGTGCAACCAGCAGTGCCCCTGCACCACCAGATGGAAGCTGGCGCGGCCCATGCCCTGGGTGCTGGCATGCCAGCCGCCACAGTAGCGGCCCACATGAAACAGGCTGGCATCGAGCTCCAGGCTTTCTAATAACCAATCGACAAGGTGGCTGGACGAAATCATCTAATGCAAAGACTCAGGAGCAAGGAAAGGCGACTGATGAATATGGAGGGTAATTCTTATAACCAACAGACTGTAGTGACCCCCATCAAAGGAGACCACTCCATGTCCTCGCGCATTACTTTACACACCCTGCAGAGCGCCCCGGAAGCGGCGCGTCCATTTCTCGAAAACGCCCAGAAGAATTCTGGCTTCATCCCCAACCTGCTCGGCGTGCTGGCCAACGCCCCGGCGGCGCTGGAAACCTACGTGACCGTGTCGGCACTCAATGGTAAATCCGACTTGAGCCTGGCCGAGCGCGAAGTGGTGCAGTTGATTGCCGCCACTGTGCATGGTTGTGATTTCTGCGTGGCTGGCCATACGGCTGTGGCGCTGAACAAGGCCAAGCTGCCGCAGGAGGTAGTGGATGCCCTGCGTGCCCGTGGTGAACTGCCCGATGCCCGATACGAAACCCTGGCTGCCTTCGCCCGTGAAGTGATCGCTACCCGCGGCAACGTCGGCGAAGCCACCTACCAGGCCTTCCGTGAAGCTGGCTTCAGTGAAGGCAACGCCCTGGAAGTGATTCTTGGCGTAAGTCTCGCAACCCTGTGCAACTTTGCTAATGTTTTCGCCCAGACCCCGCTCAACGACGAGCTTGGCAAGTACCGCTGGCAGCCAACTGCATAGCCCACGTGTGATAGCGACCCAGACGCGGTCGCTGTAGGAGCGGCCTTGTGCCGCGAATGGGCCGCCAAGCGGCCCCGGCGTTCCAAAAGGAGCAAGACCATGCAAGATTGTGCATTTCGACAATGGCTGGATGCCAATGCCGAGGCCATCGACCGGGGCCTGTGCGAACCGCAACAGGTGCTGGCGCAGATTGCCGAGTCGCAGTTGCTGCGCATAGGTGTCGACCCGGCGCAGGGTGGCACAGGCGGGCGGGTGACCGACGCTGTCGAGGCAATCGCCGCTATTGCCAGCCGATCGTTGGCGGCGGCGTTCGTCTGCTGGGGCCAGCGCGCCTTCATCGAATACCTGTTGCACAGCCCCAACCACGCCCTGCGCGAGCGCCTGCTGCCGGGCTTGTTGACGGGCGAACTGGCCGGTGCCACCGGGCTGTCCAACGCCATGAAGTTTCTGTCCGGCATCGAAGCGCTGCAGGTGCGTGGCCGCCCGGCAGCCGATGGCTGGCAGCTGGAAGGGCGCCTGCATTGGGTGACCAACCTGCGCAAGAGCGGCTTCGTGGTGGCGGCGGCCATCGAAGATGAAGCCGGTGGCGCGCCGTTCGTACTGGCGATTCCTTCCAATGCCCAGGGCCTGGAGCGCTCTGACGACCTGCAACTGATGGGGCTGCAGTCGAGCAACACGGCAGCACTGGCGTTTCACCAGGTGCCGCTGGCGCGTGATTGGCTGCTGCATGAAAATGCCCGCGAATTCTTGCCACGGGTACGCCCGGCGTTCCTGGCGCTGCAGTGCGGCATGGCCATCGGCCTGGCGCGACGGGCGTTGGAAGAGGTTCAGGCGCACTTGCATGGGCGCACCTCGTTCCTCGACGAAGCCCGTCAGGTGCTCAGCGAGCGCCTGGAAAATACCGTCAGCGAGCTCAAGCAGGGCCTGCTCGAAGGCCGCTTCCAGCAACACCCAGCGGCCTTGTTCAAGCTGCGCATCACCTTGGCTGAATGTGCCGCCGACGCCGTGCAGTTGGAGTTGCAGGCCAGTGGTGGCAAGGCTTATCTCAGCGAGTATGGCGAAGGCTTTGCCCGTCGCTGGCGTGAGTCGGCCTTCGTGCCGATCGTCACCCCCAGCTTGGTGCAACTGCGCGCCGAACTGCAACGCCAGGCGGGCGCCGCATGAGCGCAGTGTTGCTCGAGGCCCGTGACATCAGCCTGGGCTACCCACGCGAAGGTGGCTGGCAGGAAGTGCTGGCGCAGTTCGACCTGCAGCTGGCGCCGGGCGAAGTCGTGAGCATCCTTGGCCCCAGCGGCGTCGGCAAGTCGAGCCTGCTGCGGGTGCTGGCAGGCTTGCAGCAGCCCCGTGGCGGTCGCGTGAGCCTGCACGGTCAGCCGCTGCAGGGGCCGCACCCGCGCCTGGCGGTGGCTTTTCAGGACCCGAGCCTGCTGCCTTGGCTTAGCCTGGAGAAGAACGTTGCCTTTGGCCTGGACTTCGCCCGTCAGCCCAAACTGGCTGCTGCCGAGCGGCGTGCACGCATCGATCATGCGATTGCCGCTGTCGGCCTTGAGCATGCCCGTGGCCAGTACCCGGCGCAGCTGTCTGGCGGCATGGCCCAGCGTACCGCGCTGGCCCGCTGTCTGGCCCGCCAGCCTGAAGTACTGCTGCTCGACGAGCCGTTCGGCGCGCTGGACGAAGTGACCCGGGCCGACATGCAGCAACTGCTGCTGCAACTGATCGCTACCCACAACACGGCGGCGGTGCTGATTACCCACGATATCGACGAAGCCCTGCTGCTGTCCGACCGGGTTCTGCTACTGGGCAACCACCCAGCGCACATCCTCGGCCAATGGCACATCGACCTGGCGCAACCGCGCGCGCAGCGGATCGAAGAACTGGGCGCCTTGCGCATCGAAATTCTCAAAACCCTTCGGCGGGCAAGCCGCACAGTCGAACCTACCTCAACCCCGTTGCCCTCGGAGGCTGTCCATGTGCATGGATGACTGCTGTTCCACTTCATCGCGTCGTGATTTTCTCAAACTCGGAGCCATGCTTACCGCCGCCGGTGCGCTGCCGTTGCTGTCGAGCTTGCAGGCCCGCGCCGCCGCCGAGCCGGACGCACCGGTGCGCATCGGCTATCTGCCGATCACCGACGCCACGCCACTGCTGGTGGCGCATAACAACGGGCTGTTCGAGGCCGAAGGCATCAAGGCCGAGCGCCCGGTGCTGCTGCGCAGTTGGGCGCAGGTGATCGAGGCGTTCATCTCGGGCCAGGTCAACGTCATCCACCTGTTATCGCCGATGACCGTATGGGCGCGCTATGGCAGCAAAGTGCCGGCCAAAGTGGTGGCCTGGAACCATGTGGGCGGTTCGGGGCTGACCGTGGCGCCCGATATCACCGACATGAAACAGCTCGGTGGCAAGACCGTGGCGATTCCGTTCTGGTATTCGATCCACAACGTGGTACTGCAGCAGATGCTCAACGACAATGGTCTGTCGCCGGTGTCGAAGCCGGCCAATGCGCAGCTAGCTGCCAACGAAGTCAACCTGCTGGTGCTGCCGCCGTCCGACATGCCACCGGCGCTGGCCAGCAAGCGCATCGCCGGCTACATCGTTGCCGAGCCGTTCAATGCCCTGGCCGAAAACCTCAAGGTTGGCCGCGTGCAGCGCTTTACCGGCGATGTGTGGCGCAATCACGCCTGCTGCGTGGTGTTCATGCACGAACATGACCTGAACAACCGTCCAGAGTGGTCGCAGAAGGTGGTCAACGCCATCGTCAAGGCCCAGCACTGGACCCGCGACCACCGCGCCGAGGCCGCGGCCTTGCTGTCCAAGGCCGGCCCCAACAAGTACACCCCGCACGAGCCTGCGGTGTTGGCCAAGGTTCTGGCGCCTGCCGCCGAGGACCGTGCAGGCTATATTGCCAGTGGCGCCATTCGCCATCAGCAGTGGGACGAAAAACGCATCGACTTCCAGCCATACCCGTTCCCGAGCTACACCGAAGAGCTGGTCAAGCGCCTGAAAACCACCCTGATCGAAGGCGACAACGGCTTCCTGGCCGGGCTGGACCCGGCGCAGACCGCCCGCGACCTGGTCGACGATCGCTTCGTGCGCAATGCCATCGCTGCAGTCGGCGGCCCGTCGGTGTTCGGCATTGCCGACAACTTCGAGCGTAGCGAGGAGTTCGCGGTCTGATGCGCACCCATGTCGTACATGCCGGCCTTGGGCTGGCCGGGTTGTTGGCCTTGTTGCTGTTGTGGTGGGCCGGTGTTGCCATGTTCGGCCAGGCCGACGGCCTGTCGGCGCGCTTTTCACCGGCGGCTACCTTGGCCAGTCTGGTCGAGCTGTTGGGGCAGGGCGAGGTCTACGGGCATATCTGGGTCAGCCTCAAGCGTATCCTGGTCGGGCTGCTGCTGGCGCTGCTGATAGGGGTACCGTTGGGCTTGCTGGTTGGCAGCTACCGGCACCTGGAGGCGGCGACCACGCCGGCGTTCCAGTTTTTGCGCATGATCTCGCCATTGTCGTGGATGCCGGTGGTGGTGATGCTGATGGGTGTGGGTGACCAGCCGATCTACTTCCTGCTGGCGTTTGCCGCGTTGTGGCCGATCTTGCTGAACACCGCGGCAGGGGTACGGCAACTGGACCCACGCTGGCTGCAACTGAGCCGCAGCTTGAGCGCCACGCGTTGGGAGACCTTGTGCAAGGTGATCGTGCCGGGGGTGATCGGCCATGTGCTGACCGGGGTGCGTCTGGCCATCGGTATTCTGTGGATCGTGCTGGTACCGTGCGAAATGCTGGGCGTGAGTGCGGGGCTTGGGTATTTCATTCTCGATACCCGCGACCGGCTGGCGTACTCCGAGCTGATGGCGATGGTGCTGCTGATTGGCGTGCTGGGGTTTGTGCTGGATGCCCTGGCGCGTGGGCTGCATCGACGCTGGGTACACGGTTGACGGGGCAATGGGGCTTCTCGCGGGCATGCCCGCGATGAAGCCCTACGCTCAATGCACGGTTTTGCGCTGCCGCACACATTCCTGGGCTTGAGCGGCCAATTCATCCAGCCGCTCATCGCGCATCTGCTCCGCTTCGATCATCGCATCCTCACCTTGCTGGTTAAGCAGGTAGGTATGAATCTGCAGCACTTCAGCCGTCTGATAAATCGGCGCAATGTCCAATCGCCCTATCAATGCGCCGCTGGCTTGCCCGGTGCTACTCATCAGCACTTGCGGACCATTGGCGGCCACCGCCTGCATACCCATGGCCTCGAACCACGGCACCTGGCTGGCGAAGGCATTGAGTTCTACACAGGCATGGCGAGCTCGCAAGTCGTCCAGCAAGGCGCGGGCGATGCCCTGGCGGCGGTGGCTGGGGCGCACGGCCAGGAATGCCAGTGCACAGGCCTGCTGGTCGTCCTCGGCTGGCAGAGACAGGGCAAAGCCCAGCAACTGGTCCGGTGCTTCGGCATCCAGCGCCAGGGTGAGCGCAACGGCCAGGCCACGGTTGCCGTCCAGTGCTTGCAGGTACTGGTGCACTTCCATGCCGACGCCGTACTGGTATAGCGGGTACAGCGGGTTGTCGGCAGTGATGGCGACACTGCTCAGTTCGCCGACATTGTGGATTACCAGCTCGCGGATCTGGTTCTGGAAAGATTCGGGCGGCACGCTGTCGAGGCGGCTCAGGATGAACATCGGGGGGCAGGCTCCGGCGGGTGAGATTACAGCCCGCGCTGTGTTGGCGCGGGTTGTACAGTCTAACCGGTTTTGCCGTATCAGCCTTGTGCCTGTAATGCACCGAGCATCAGGTCGAGGTTTTGCACCGCAGCACCCGAGGCGCCTTTACCCAGGTTGTCGAACACGGCGGTGAGCAGGACCTGGCCATGCTCGGGGTTGGCGTACAGCGCCAGGCGCAGGTTGTTGCTGTCGTTCAATGCCTCGGGGTCGAGGTTTGCCGCAGCGCCGTGCTGGTGCAAGGGCATCATCTGGACGTGCCGGGCACCCTGGTAATGCTGCTCCAGGCAGGCCTGCAACTGTTCGGCGTTGACCTGCCCAGGCAGCAGGCGCAGCTGCAGTGGAATGCTCAACACGATACCTTGGCGGTAGGCGCCGTAACCGGGCATGAACATCGGCCGCGCCGACAGCCCTGCGTGCTGCTGAATTTCCGGCACGTGCTTGTGCGCCAGTTCCAGGCCATACAACTGCAAGGCCGGGGCTTTGCCCGCGCCGGGTTGTTCATGCCGCTCCACCGCAGTGCGCCCGCCGCCGGAGTAGCCGGAGATGGCATGGATGTTCAGTGGGTAATCTGCAGGCAACAGGCTAGCCTTGACCAGCGGCCGTAGCAAGGCGATGGCACCCGTGGGGTAGCAACCTGGGTTGCTGACCCGCTTGCTGTTCGCGATACGCTCGGCTTGTCGCTCGTCAAGTTCCGGCAGGCCATACACCCAGCCTGGCGTGATGCGGTGCGCGGAGCTGGCGTCGATCACCCGCACGTGTGGGTTGCTGATTGCTGCCACGGCCTCACGTGCAGCATCGTCGGGCAGGCACAGCAGCGCGATGTCGGCGCTGTTGATCGCCTCGCGGCGGCGTTGCGGGTCTTTGCGCTCGGCCTCGGGCAGGGTCAGCAGGCGCAGGTCGCCACGGCCCTGCAGGCGGGCATGAATTTGCAGGCCGGTGGTGCCTTGGTCGCCATCGATGAAGACAACAGGGGTGTGCATGGTCGGGGTCCGGTTGGGGAAGGATGGCCTATGCTCGCCTGTGGCTTTGCTAATGAAAATTTGAATATGATGATCGACATGTTCATTTTTTCTGAATTGATCCGACCATGCGCGAAATCAGCCTCGACCGCCTCCGCACGTTGGTGGTCATCACCGACCTGGGTTCATTTGCCGAGGCCGCCCGCCAGCTCAACCTGGCGCCGCCCACCATCAGCCTGCACGTGGCTGAACTGGAGGCGCGAGTGGGGGCCCCGTTGCTTACCCGCACCCGTGGTCAGGTGCGGCCCACGGCCATCGGCGAAACACTGCTGCTACGTGCCCGCCGCCTGTTGGCGGACGCCGACCTGGCGCTGGACGAAGTACGCCGGCAGGTCGAGGGGTTGACTGGGCGGGTGCGCCTGGGCGCTTCTACCGGCGCCATCGCCCATTTGCTGCCACAAGCCTTGGCGCGGCTGCGCATGGAGCACCCCGGGATCGACGTGCAGGTACAGGTGCTGACCTCACAGGCCTCGCTCACGCGCCTGCGTGAAGGCACGCTGGATATCGGCCTGGTGGCCTTGCCGCAGGTGGCCGGCAAAGGGCTGATGGTCACCCCCTGGCGGCGCGACCCGATTCTTGCCTATGTGCCGGCCGACTGGCAGCCACCGGCAAGGGTCACGCCGGGCTGGTTGGCGCAGCGGGCATTGATTCTCAACGACAGCACTACCCAGCTGTCACGGGTGACCGGGGAATGGTTCGCGACAGCGGGGTTGTACCCCACGCCGCGCATCGAGCTGAACTACAACGATGCGATCAAGAGCCTGGTCGGCGCCGGCTACGGGGCGACGCTGTTGCCGCAGGAGGGGGAGGCGGCCGAGCTGGACCGGCGTATTGCTCGCCGGCCATTGCGGCCGGGGTTGTGGCGGCAGTTGGGCATTGCTTGCCGGGCGGGGCAGGCAGAGCGGGCCACGGGGTATGTGCTGCAAGCGTTGGAGCGGTTACGGCAATAGGGGCCGCTCGGCGGCCCCAGGCCTCAACGCCGCTCTCGCGCCCGGACTGCGGTCACGGTCTCGCCACCGACACCCCAGTTATCGGTTGGCACCTCCTCGATCACCACAAAGGTACTGGCAGGCGGCTTCCCCAGCACCTCCTGCAGCATACGGGTCGTCTGTTCGATCAACTGGCGCTTGTGCTCAGCGCTCACCCCTTCATCGGTTACGCGAATATGGACATAAGGCATGGTTGCTTGCTCCTCGGGTCAATGCCATGTGCCGGCGGTACTGCCGCCATCCACCGGCAGGATGACGCCGCTGACGAAGCGTGAATCGGCCAGGTACAACACCGCGTCCACCACGTCCTGGGGCGAACCGGTGCGGCCGCTTGGCGACAGTGCGCCCATCCCCTGAACATTGTCGCCATGCAGGGGGGTCTCGATGATCCCCGGCGCCACGGCATTCACCTGCACGCCGCTGGCCGCCAGTTCCAGCGCCAGGCCTTTGACCGCCTGGTTCAGGCCGCCTTTTACCAACACCGGCAGCAGGGCTGGTACGCGGGTATCCGGCTGCAGGGCGATGGAGGCCGTGATGGCGATGATCTGCCCATGCCCTTGCTGGGTCATGATCCGCGCTGCTTCCTGGGCTGGGTAGAAAAAGCCTTTGAGGTTGGTGCCGACCAACGCGTCCACATCCATTGCAGTGTATTCGGCAAACCGTTTGGCAATGAAAATGCCGGCGTTGTTGATCAGGATGTCCACACCGCCAAAGGTGTGAGCGGCCTTGGCGAACAAGCGTTGCGCCGTGGCCGGTTCGGCGATGTCACCCGCTACGCCAATAAACCGCGAAGCGTTGCCGAGGCGAGCGGCGGCCTGCTCCAGGCGTGCCTCGCTGCGGGCATTGCCGACGACGTTGTCGCCGCGTTCCAGGAAGGCCTCGGCCAGGGCAAAACCCAGGCCGCTGGAGGCCCCAGTGATGATGACGGTACGTGGCTTGTTCATGTGCTTGGTCTCCAGTGAATTGAGCCATCGGCTCGATGTGGACTCACTGTAATTGGCTACCGATGCTTGAAAAATAAGGCGCGAGGCATTTCAATCGATACACCATGTAATTAATTGAGCCGCCATGCCCCGCCATTTCGATGACTTGCAACTGGGTAGCCTTGAGCTGTTCTGCCTGGCCGCCGACAGTGGCAGCTTCACTGCCGCAGCCGCACTGGCCGGCGTCACGCCGGCGGCGGTCAGCCGCAACGTGGCGCGTCTGGAGGAGCGCCTGGGGGTACGGTTGTTTGTCCGTACCACGCGGCAAATTCGCCTGTCCGCAGCGGGCCATGCCTATTACCTGCAATGCCGACAGGCGCTAGGGCAACTGGTCGAAGCCGAACGCCAGGTAACGGGTGGGCAGATCGAGCCCAGTGGCTTACTGCGCATCAGTGCGCCCACGCCCTATGCCCATCATCGGTTACTGCCGCTGCTGCCGCGCTTTCGCCAGCGCTACCCGCAGGTGCGGGTGGACGTGCATGTCAGCAACCGCAACGTCGATTTTGCCGAGGAACCCTTCGACCTGGCCATTCGTGGCCGCGAACCGGCCGACTCACGGCTGGTGGCGCGTCGGCTTGAGGATGCCGAGCTGGTGGTGGTGGCCACCCCGGGCTACCTGGCCGGTGCCGGCATGCCGCAGGTGCCACAGGACTTGCAGCACCACGAGTGCATCCAGTTTGAAATGCCCAGCAGTGGCCGCCGCCCGCCGTGGACCTTTCGCCAGGATGGTCGTCAGGTGGAAGTGGAAACGCAGGGGGCGTTCACCTGCCTGGGCGACTTTCTAGCCACGGCCACGCTGGTGCGCCACGGCGGCGGGCTGATGCAGGCTTATCGCTTTACTGTGCAAGACGCATTGGTCAGCGGCGAACTGGTCGAGGTGCTGACGGCGTTTGGCGGCACCTCTCGGCCCTTCATGTTGATCTACCCGCAGGCACGGCACATGCCATTGCGGGTGCGGGTGTTCATCGATTTCCTGTTCGCCGAGGCCGGGCAACCGCTGAGCTGACGTGGTGCGGTGCAGGCATGGGCCGACTATGCTTTTGGCTGCGCCGAGCCGAATAGGCCTCGACGAACCTTACGGTTTTCCAGGAGAACGCTCCATGAAATCCATGAAATGCATACCCTTGCTGGTGATTACCTCCGTCCTCGCTTTTGCCGCACACGCAGACCCAGCAAGCAACTGTGCGGCCAAGATCAAGGAACTGGAGGATTTCCATAAAGCCAGTGGTCAGGCGATGCATGGCGGCATGGCCCATGACTTCAAAGTTCATCTGCAAAATGCCAAAGATGCTCAGAGCAAGGGTGACATGGCTCAATGTCAGGCCTCTGCGGACCAAGCCAAGACCATCTATAACAAGGCTCGTAGCAAATAAGCTCGTACGGGCCTCTTCGCGGGTAAACCCGCGAAGAGGCCCGTGCAGGATGGCCCCGCCGTCAGAACCAGCGATCGTTCTTCTTGCGTCCCCGGGTCAGCGCCGGCAGGATCAACCCCGCCAGCAAACCCGCACCAGCAATGCTGCCGCCATACACCATGTAGCGCATCATCACCTGCTTGTTCTCATCCCCCAGGCGCGCCTGGGTATCGCGCAGCTCCGACTGGCTTTGGTCCAGCTGCTCGTTCAGCGCCTTGTTGCGCGCCTCCAGTTCGTCGATCAGCTGTTTGCGCGAATCGAGCGTTTCCTGCATGCCCTGCACGCGGTTTTTCCAGCTGTCGTCGATGGTCTTCAGCTGCCCGGTCAGTTCCACGACCTGGGCATCGAGCATCGGCAGGCGTTCGTTCTGTCCAGGAACCGCCTGCAGGTCGTTGCTGAGAATCCACACCACATCGCCGTTCTGCCCGCGCACCTGGCTGTAGTTGCCCTGGCTGCCGATCAGGGTGAGTTTTTGCCCGGACTTGAGCGTTCCGACGATGCGGTGGCCATCCGTCGGGCCGCTGCGCACGTAGGTGCTCAGGCTGTCGCTGACCCAGCGTGCATCGCTGGCAGGCTCTTCGGCGTGCACCGGTGCGGCAAGGGTCACCAGGGCGGCAATCAGGCCGCCGCGCAGGGCAGGGAGGACGGAAGCAATTGGGCGGGAATCGGGCATGTTGGGTCTTCGCTGAAACAGGACAAAAGTAGGCCCGGTGACTGGGCCGATGAACCGGTCGGTGAGTTGACCGTCAGCCAAAGACCGTTTTTTTGTAAGCAGGTTCACTACCTGACGTCGGAAATGTCTGCAGGATGTTGCAAGGCCCGACCCAGGGCATTGCCTTGTCGATGACGCAATTGTAATGCGCCGATCACCTTGGCGTTATCTGCCGGCCGTCAATCTCGGCCCGCCGACATAACAACAAATGCGACGTTCAAGGAGCATCGGATGACCCGCAGATCACCCCTGAAACTGGCGGCTTGCCTGGCACTGGCCAGCGTTGGCAACCAGGCCATGGCCGCAGAAGAAAGCGCTGAAGGCTTTGTCGAGGGCAGTACCCTCAGCGTGCTCAACCGCAATTTCTACTTCAACCGCGACAACCGCGATTCCGCCGCCCCCACGCACAACCCCAACAAGCAGCCTGACAATGGCTACTCCGAAGCCTGGGCTCACGCTGTGATTACCCGCTTCGAGTCGGGCTTCACCCAGGGTACTGTCGGTGTTGGCCTGGATGCGTTCGCCATGCTTGGCCTCAAGCTCGACACCGGCGGCGGTCGCAACGGCGGGCGTAGCTCTTTCGATGTAATGCCCGTTGACCGTGATGGCCAGGCCCGTGACGAATACACCAAGATAGGTGGCGCGGCCAAGGTGCGCCTGTTCGACACGGTCCTGAAGGTAGGCGATGTGTTCCCGGCCAACCCGGTGGTGGCGGCAGGCGACTCGCGGCTACTGCCGGAAAGCTTCCGTGGCGTGACCCTGGAGAACACCAGCATCAAGGACCTGACCTTGCAGGCCGGGCGTTTGCACGCCATGAGCCAGCCAATGTCCAGCGACCTGCGGGAAAACTTCGTGACCTTCTACGGCGGCCCGGTCGATTCGCCGTGGATTGCCTATGGCGGTGGTGACTACACGCTCAATGACCATGTCAGCGTCAGCCTGTTCAGCAGCCGGCTCAAGGATGTGTGGAACCAGTACTACGCCGGCACCAGCCTGAGCTGGCCGTTGAGCGATGAGCTGGCCCTGCTTGGCGGTTTCAACTATTACAAGGCGGTTGATGAAGGGCAGCGGCGCCTGGGTGCCTTCGACAATGACATCTGGAGCGCCAAGGTCGGCGTGCGCCTTGGCGCTCACACCCTGGCGCTGACTCACCAGCGCAACAACGGCGACGATGACTTCGACTACCTGCGCCAGTCCGACTCGATCTTCCTCGACAACTCTATCCAGTACAGCGACTTCAACTCGCCCAAGGAGCGCTCGTGGATGCTGCGTTACGACCTGAACATGGCCGCCTATGGCGTGCCTGGCCTGTCGTTCATGACGCGCTACGGCAAGGGCACAGACGCCGACTACTCCAATGCCAACGCCACCTACATGCGCCGCGACGGCGACGGCAACCCACTGACCGACCAGAAGCGCTGGGAACGTGACATCGAGGTCAAGTACGTGGTGCAGACCGGCGCAGCCAAGGACCTGTCATTGCGCGTGCGCCAGGCCACCACCCGGGCCACGGCCTTCGAGTCGGACCTGGACGAAGTACGGCTGATCGTGGAATACCCGCTTTCGATCCTGTGAATTCACCTTGGCAGCCTTGTTGCTCCTTTGGTTTGGGTGAATATTTTGGCGCTCCGCATGGAGCGCTTTTTTTTCGGGCTATTAAGTTGCAGCTAGACTCATGGGTTCACACCCTTTCAGGGAGCCAGGACCATGACTGCCAAGAATACCGTCTGCCTGTGGTATGACCACGATGCCGAAGAAGCGGCGAACTTCTATGCCCGAACCTTCCCCGATAGCCAGGTGGTCGCGGTGCACCAGGCACCCGGCGATTACCCTTCAGGCAAGCAGGGCGATGTGATTACCGTGGAGTTCACGGTAATGGGCATTCCTTGCGTCGGGCTCAACGGTGGTTCGACCTTCAAGCACTGCGAGGCGTTTTCGTTCCAGGTCAGCACCGCGGACCAAGCCGAGACCGACCGTTTGTGGGATGCCATTGTCGGCAACGGTGGCGAGGCCAGCGTGTGTGGTTGGTGCAAGGACAAATGGGGGATTTCGTGGCAGATTACCCCACGTGTCCTCATCGAAGCCATCGGCCACCCCGACCGTGCGGCGGCCAAGCGGGCGTTCGAGGCCATGATGCAGATGGGCAAGATCGATGTGGCCAAGATAGAGGCGGCATTGAAGGGTTGAGGCAGGTTCTGCTTAAGTCCCCGCCTCGCAGCCCCTTTAGGTGACACAAGGCCGTTTCGACAGGGGACCGCCCAGCCTTGCAGGGTCAGGTTTGGGAAACTTCGTTCGCTGCCGTTACCGGCTTTGTCGAAGCCTTCTTTTCCTGCACCACAATGTAAAATTCCTCACCATGCTTTACCGCACCATACAGCACGGCTTTTTCGATCAGTTCGTTGCCGCGCAGGTGACGCAGCATCATCGGGTCCTTGCGCAGGTCGCGGTAAAGCGCCAGGCACAGCAGTACCATCACCATCACGAACGGCAAGGCGACGACGATGGTCAGGTTCTGCAGCCCGGTCAGTGCCTCGCCGGGGTCACGCGGGTCGCCAATCGCCAGCATGATCGCCGCCACCGTCCCGGTCAGCGCGCCCCAGAAAATTACCGTGCGCCGTGATGGCGCGGTGGTGCCGTGTTCCGATAGCGTGCCCATCACCAGCGAGGCTGCATCGGCTCCCGAGACGAAGAAAATGCCTACCAGGATCATCACCAGCACCGAAGTCGCCGAGGCCAGCGGGTAGCTGTCCAGCAGTTGGTACAACGCGTGGTTGCTGTTGACCGCACCGTTGGCCAATTGGAGGGCACCCTCGCGCACGGCATCGATGGCGGCGCCGCCGAAGATGGTGAACCACACCAGGCTGACCAGGCTCGGCACCAGCAGCACCCCTGTAACGAACTGGCGGATGGTGCGGCCGCGGCTGATGCGGGCGATGAACATGCCCACGAATGGCGTCCAGGAAATCCACCAGGCCCAGTAGAACACGGTCCAGCCGGCCAGCCAGTTGTTCATCTGCTCGCCGCCACTGGCGTTGGTGCGGGCCATCATTTCCGGGAGCATCTTGATGTAGATGCCGAGCGATGTCGGCAGCAGGTTGAGCATCAACAGGGTTGGCCCGACCATGAACACGAACACCGCCAGCACCAGCGCCAGCACCATGTTGGTGTTGGAAAGCCACTGGATACCCTTGCCGATGCCCGACACCGCCGAGGTGACGAAGGCAATGGTCAGCAGGGTGATGATCGAGATGTAGAACAGCTTGCCGGGGCTTTCGATCCAGCCGTTGTATTCCAGGCCGCCGGCAATCTGCAGCGCACCCAGGCCCAGCGAGGCGGCCGAGCCGAACAGCGTGGCGAAAATCGCCATCATGTCGATCAGGCGGCCGAGTGGGCCGTTGGCGTGCTTGCCGATCAGCGGCCGGAAGGCTGCGGAAATCAACTGCGAGCGGCCACGGCGGAAGGTGCCGTAGGCGATCACCAGGCCGACGATGGCGTACATGGCCCAGGGGTGCAGGGTCCAGTGGAACAGGGTGGTGGCCATCGCCACCTGCATCGCTTCGCTGGTCTGCCCGCTGGCCGAACCGGGCGGCGGCGATACGTAGTGCGACAGTGGCTCGGCCACGCCGAAGAACATCAGGCCGATCCCCATGCCTGCGCTGAACATCATTGCTACCCAGGACACCGTGCGGAACTCCGGCTGTTCGCCATCACGGCCCAACGGAATTCTGCCGTAGCGGCTGGCGGCCAGCCACAGCACGAACACCACGAACAGGGTGGAAGTGAGCACGAAGAACCAGCCAAAATTGAGAATGACCCAGGATTGCGCGCTGGAGGCGCTGCTGGCCAGGCTGGCCTGGTTGAGGAAGCCCCAGAGCACGAATGCGATGGCCAGGAGGCTGGTGAAGCCAAAGACGATCCAGTCGAGTTTGCCCTCGAAATGTCGGTCCTGGCGGGCTTCTGCGGTTTTCGAGGGGTCTGTCACGCCAAGATCGAGTGTTTCGGTGATGTGTTCCTTTGCCATGAATGATGAGGCCCCTTTGTGGTTTACCTGCGTATGCAGGCTTGTTGTTGTATGGGCTACCGAGCGCGATGAAGGCTTCGGCGGGGTGGAGTGCTGGCGCGATTATCCTGCGCCGGAAAAGGCGACGCCTGTCCCCATAGCGCCCTGGGGCGTCCATTACGCGACTTGGCAAATACTTTTAGTTCTGGGGGCAGTGGCCCTTTCTGCCTCGGCTTCTGGTAACCTGATGGGCATTACCCGGGCCCGCACATACGAGCACCGTAGAAGCGCTGCTGCTTGCGGCCCTGGCCGTACCAGGAAACGGAGATTCGTCATAATGGCCACTGACCGTGTGAGCCTGATTCATTTCGATAAATTGAGCATGAGCCCTGCCGCTGCCGATCGGTTCCAGAAAGCCCTCGACGCGCTGGCAGCGCTCAAGCTGCAGGACCGTTACGTGTACCTCATCGCTCCTTATCTGGGTGATATCGCTGACGCCTCCGACCTTGAACAACTGGACACCGCCCTGGGCCAGTGCATTCGTGTGGTCGATGAGCTGCTGGCTGCCAGGTCGGTCAGCAAGGCCAAGGCCGAAGAAGTACGCCAGGTGTTTCACAGCGCCGCCGAACGTGCTCGGGCGGAAATGCCCGGCTGAGTGGTGGCATGGCCAAAGACATCGACAACCCTTGCGTCTCTTTATGCCAGCTGAACAGCGAGCTGTGCGTGAGCTGCGGCCGCACCCGTGACGAAATCCGCAAGTGGCGGGGCATGAAGCGCCCCGAGAAGATGGCCACTGTGCAGCGGGCGGCGACGCGAATGAAGGCTATCGCCAAGAAGGCGGCCAAGCGGCAGAATGCCGACTGAGCCTGCGTGCCATTCACGCAACCTTTCCTGATTGTTTGTCGAGCCTGAAATGGATTCTCACTCGCTGTTTGCGTTTACCCTGGTCGCCGCCATCGCGATCGCCAGCCCTGGCCCTGCCACCTTGATGGCCATCAACAACAGTCTGGCCCATGGCCAGCGCAGCGCGATCTGGTCGTCGCTGGGCAATGGCACGGGCCTGTTCTGTCTGTCGGCCGCGGCCATGTTGGGGTTGGGCGCATTGCTGGCCAGTTCTGAAGTGCTGTTCAATGCCGTGAAAATCCTGGGGGCAGGCTACCTGTTTTACCTGGGGGTGCGGCAGTTGTTGAAAAAAAGCCCGATGCTGGAGCAGGGCGCCGCAGAGGGTGCAGCCAAGGCAAGGCCTACGCCGCTGAAACTGTTCAAGTCGGCCTTTCTGACGGCGGTGACCAACCCCAAGGCGACCATGTTCTTCACCGCGCTGTTCCCGCAGTTCATCGACCAGGGCGCGGCGTTATTACCGCAGTTCCTGACCTTGACAGGCATTTTCGTGGCCTTGTCGCTTACTTCACTGAGCTTGTATGCCGCCCTGGCTGCGCGGGCCAAGGGTGTGTTGACCCGACCTTCGCTGTCGCGCTGGGTGAGCCGGGTGGTGGGCACCACCTTTATCGGTTTTGGCGCGGCGATCCTGGCAATGCGGCGGCAGGGGGCCTGAAAAGGCCGGATTCCAGTCAACTGTGCGGGCCCTCATTGTCTATCCTCCGGCGGTTTTTCTGCTGGCCGATGAAAGGCCCGTCTATTGGCCGCTGATGGTCCAGACTGCCTAGAAGACGCACAGATGATTGCTGCAGCCGACCACAGTAGGTGGCAGCCTTTGGCCACCATGTCGGGTCGCCGGATGTACATGTGCCGAGGGTCGTAGATGATCGAGCGTTGCTTTCGCCGCGCCTTGCTACTGTTGTGCCTGTTGCCGCTGCCCCTGGCTGCGGTAGCGGATGATGCATGCCGACGGCTCACCGCGACCGGCAATCCTGAATACCCGCCGTACTTGTGGCGCGACCCGCAAAACCCCCAGCAATTGATCGGTGCCAATGCTGACCTGCTCAAGTACTTGGGCAAGCAGTTGGGGCTGGATATCGAAGTGGTTTACGGCGGGCCGTGGTCGCGAGCCCAGGAAGAGGTGCGCACCGGTCGGATCGATTTGCTGGCCGGGTATTTCCTGACCGAAGCACGCCGGCTGCAGATGGACTTCATTGCCCCGCCATTCCTGCATACCCCCAGCGTGGTCTGGGTGCGCCAGGACAATGCCTTTGCCTACCGACAATGGGCCGACCTCAAGGGCCACAAGGGCGGCACTCTGGTCAACAACAGCCATGGCCAGCAGTTCGATGAATACGCCCGGGCCAACCTAACCCTTGAAGCGGTGCCCAGCGCCCGGCAGGCGTTCGAGAAGCTGATGCACAAGCGCAGCGATTACGTGGTGTACGAGCAGTACCCTGGTATGGCGCTGGCGCGTACCTTGGGCATCGCAGCCACTGTGCAGGTGTTGCAGCCGCCAGTGTCCAGCGAAGGGTTGTACCTGGCGATTTCGCATGATTCGCCCTGTAACCTGCCGCAGTTGCGTGAGGCGCTGGCGCGGGAAATGGCGAAGATAGTTGCCGGAGCGCTGCCCGATCATTTGCTGAAGCAGAACCTGGAGCGGTGGCAGTAACGCGCAGGTGCGCGCTTCTACAGGGACCGTGCCAATCGTTCTGCTTCCTTGGCTTGGGTGACGTTGACTGCCCCAGGCAAACTGACGTTGTTCTTCGCCGCGAGGATCTCGGCCATGACGCTGACTGCAATTTCCGCTGGGGTCTTGCTGCCGATGTAGATGCCAATCGGGCCGTGCAAGCGCCGCAGCGAAGCTTCGCTCTCACCGAAGTGCTCGATCAGCCGTTCACGGCGTAATTGGCTGTTGCGCCGCGAACCGATGGCGCCAATGTAGAACGCCGGGCTGTGCAACGCTTCGAGCAGGGCCAGATCATCCAGTTTTGGGTCGTGGCTGACGGCGACGATGGCGCTGCGAACGTCAGCGGCGAAGGCGCGGACCACGTCGTCTGGCATGCCAGGCAGCAAGTTGACCCCGGCAACATTCCAGCCTGCCGTGTACTCCGGGCGCGGGTCGCACAGCGAAACGCTGAAACCGTTGAACAGGGCCATGGTGGCGAGGTACTCGGCCAGTGCGCCGGCACCGATCAGCAGCAGGCGGTAGCCTGGGCCGAGGGTGCTGAGCATGCGCTGGCCATCGAAGCTGAACAGTTCAGGCAAGCCCGTGGCGCAGAGGCTGGCTTCGCCGCTTCGCAGGTTCAGGTCACGGCGTACCAGGCTTGCGCGGTCGAGGCAGGCCAGCAGTTGTTCAAGGTGCTCCAGCGAAGGGGTGAACTCCAGCACCAGTTCGAGGGTACCTCCACAGGGCAGGCCGAAGCGGTGGGCCTCGTCGGCACTGACGCCATAGCGCACGACCTGGGGCTGGCTGGCGGGCATGCCGGGGCCTTCGTATGCACGGGTGTAGCGATGGATGAGGTCGTCCTCGATGCAGCCCCCGGAAACACTGCCGACCATTCGACCGTCACTGCGCAGGGCCATCATCGAGCCGACCGGGCGCGGGGATGAGCCCCAGGTGCGGGCGACCGTGGCGAGCAGGGCGCGGTGGCCGGCTGCAAGCCAGTCACGGGTAGTGCGCAGGACCAGCAGGTCGATGCTTTCCATTGGGGCTCCATTAACCTAGGTGTTCAAAAGTTGTCCGATTCAGCGCATATGCAAGATGATCGGGCTGCTACTGGCCGGGTTGGTATGCCCTCGCAGCTTGCCCACTGCTTGCGCGTTCACCGCGCCACCCTGGTTACCCCATGCCGTACGCACGAAGCTCAGCACTTCGGCAATCTCCTGATCACTCATCTGTTCGCGAAAAGCCGGCATGCGATAGGCATCCGGCACCCCGGCAGCCACCACCCGCTGCGAACCGTTGAGGGTGATATTGATGGCCGAGGCATCCTCCCTGGCCAGTGCCGAGGTTGCCCCGGCCAACGGCGGCATCCATTCGGCCTGGCCTTTGCCGTCCAGGCCGTGGCAGGAGGCGCAGCGGGTCACATAGGCATGCGCCCCAGGGCTGTCGAGCTGCGCAGCTGCCGATTCGGCCCGGTATTGCCACGGCGCGCCGTCACGCTGTGGGTCACCGGGCAGGGACTTCAGGTAGTGGGCGATGGCGGCCAGGTCATCGTCATGCATGAATTGCGTGGAGTTGTTGAACGCCTCGGTCATCGAACCAAATACCACGGCATGCCGGTTGCGCCCGGTCTTCAGAAACTGCGCAATCTCAGCCTCGCTCCAGCGCCCCAGCCCGGTGTTGTGGTCGGCGCGCAGGCTAGGTGCGTACCAGCCGTCGAGCAAGGCGCCAGCCAGGAACGGCTTGCCACTGTCATCCAGTGCCTTCTCGTTGAACGCCAGGCCGCGCGGTGTATGGCAACTGCCGCAGTGGCCAGGCCCCTGGACGATGTAGGCGCCACGGTTCCATTGCGCATCTTGCCCGGCCTTGTCGGCGTAAGGCGTTGTGGCAGCGAACAGCCCGTTCCACAAGGCGATTGGCCAGCGCAGGTTCAGTGGCCAGGGGATGTCGCTGGCCAGGTTGGTCTGCTGCACCGGTTGCACGCTGTGCATGAAAAAGGCGTACAGCGCCTTTACATCGTCATCAGTGAGCTTGGCATAGGACGGGTAGGGCATCGCCGGGTACAGCCGTCGACCACCGGGCGCGACACCTTGGCGCACGGCGCGGTCGAAGTCGGCCAGGCTGTAGTTGCCGATACCCTTGTCGCGATCGGGAGTGATGTTGGTGGCGTGGATTGCCCCCAGTGGGGTGGCCATCTCCAGCCCGCCGGCAAACGGTTTGCCGTCTGGCAGGCTGTGGCAGGCCACGCAGTCGCTAAGCCGGGCCACGTACTCGCCGCGGCTGATCAGCGCCGGGTCGGCTTCGGTGGCCTGCGCCTGCGCCTGGGCCTGGGCTTCGGCGAACGGCGAAGCAGGCTCACGGGTGACATACCAGGCCAGCAGGCCTGCCGCGACCAGGCACGGCAGCGCCAGCCAGCCAGCGGTTCTTGCGAAACGATGGGTCATGGGGCGTCCCTTGTGCGATCAGCTGAAGGTATGGCGGCTCAATGGCAAGCTGCGTACGCGTTGGCCGGTGAGCTGCGCGACCGCGTTGGCCACCGCCGGGGCCACGGCCGGCAACGGTGGTTCGCCAATGCCGCCCATCTTCGCCCCGCTTTCGACGATGCGCACATGCACCCGGGCCATGCGCGCAGGCGGCAGGATCGGGTACAGGTCGTAATTGCGCGCGCGCGGCTTGCCGTCCACGTACACCGCTTCTTCCACCAGCGTCTGCGACAGGCCAAGGGCGACGGCGCCATTGACCTGGTGCTCGATGATCGCCGGGTTGACGATGCTGCCCGGGTCGATGGCCTGCCAGATGTCGTGTACCTTGACCTGGCCGTTGTCGATGGACACCTCGGCAATGACCGCAGCCTCCGAGCCGAACGGTGAGGCCATGGCCACACCGCGTGCGCGCTTGCTACCGTCTTCGGCGGTGAACGGCCCACGCTTCCAGCCACCGGACAAGTCGGCGACCGCGTTCAGCAGGTGGGTCAGGCGTGGGTTGTCGCGCAGCAGGTGAAGGCGCAGTTCGAACGGGTCCTTGCCGCCTTTGTCAGCCAGCTCGTCGAGGAATGACTCGTAGAAGAAGTCGTTCAGCGAATTGCCCACAGAGCGCCAGTAGCCGAGCATGGCTGGGCCTTTGACGTAGATCTGGGCGATGCGCTTGTTGGCGATGGCGTAGGCCTTGCCCGACAGCCCCTCAAGCGCGGTCGGGTCGATCTTGTCCCCCTGTTTGCCTGCGATGGCCTCGGTTGGGCCTTCGGTGGCGCTTATCGCTTCGAGGGCCACTGGCATGCCGTCGGCATCCAGCCCGGCGCGGAACTTCACCACGGCAACCGGGCGCAGTACATCACGCAGGAACTCTTCTTCGCGGCTCCAGATAAGCTTTACCGGCCGGCCAACGGCTTTGGCCAACGCAATGGCCTGCGGGTAAGGGTTGGCCGAGTCGTACAGGAAATGCCGGCCAAAGAACCCGCCCAGTAGCGGCGAGTGCAGGTTGATCTGTGCAGGCTCCAGGCCGGTGCGCTTGGCAATGTCGTCACGGAACATGTCCGGGGCCTGGTTGGGCAGCCAGACGTCCAGGGTGCCGTCCGGGTTGAAGCGGGCGAGGGCGGACGGCGGCTCGAGCTGGGCATGGTTGAGGTATTGATTGTGATAGCTGGCCTCGACCTTGGTCTTGGCATTGCTCAGGGCGCTGGCCACATCACCTTCATTTTCTTCATCACGGGCCGGGCCCTTGACCGTGGCGAGGTGTTCGCGCCAGGCGTCGCTGGAAAAGTCGGCCGGCATCGGCCGAACCTTGCTGTCGACGGTTGGCTCTTTCCAGTCCACTTGAAGCGCCTCCACCGCACGCTTGGCGTGCCACCAGCGTTCTGCGACCACGGCCACGGCGCCCGGCAGCTGATGCACCGAATGCACGCCTTTCATGGCCTTGACCTGGTCTTCGTTGCGCAAGCTGCCCACGGTCATGCCCAAGCGTGGCGCATGCTGCACGGCGGCGTGGAGCATGCCGTCGACCTTGATGTCGATGCAGTACTGGGCCTTGCCAGTGGATTTGTCATAAGCATCCAGGCGGCGTACGGGCTTGCCGATCCAGCGAAACTGGCTGGGGTCGCGCAATTTGACGCTGGCCGGGTCGGGCACGGGCAGGTCCATGGCGCGCCCCGCCAGTTCTCCGTAGGATATGGAGCGGCCAGTCGTGGTATGTACCACGTTACCCGGCGTGGTTGAAAGCTCATCGACCGGCACGCCCAGCTGTTCGGCGCCCGCCTGCAGCAGCATGGCTCGGGCGAGGGCGCCCAGGCGGCGCATGGTCGGATAGCTCATGCGTACCGACATGCTGCCGCCGGTAATGCGCATGCCGTTTTCCATCACCACGTAGGCTTCGCCCGGTGGTGCGCTGTCGACCACGAAATGAGCCGGGTCGACGTCAAGTTCTTCACCGACGATCTGTGCCATGGCAGTAAACGGGCCTTGCCCACCCTCCATGAAGGGGCTGAGCAGGCGTACCGTGCCGTCTGGGCGAATTTCCAGAAACGCCGGCACCTGGGTGCCGCGCTCAGCAGTTGCCGCCGCTGCAGCTTGCACGCGAGCCGAGCCCATGGGCAGGCCGAAGCCCAGTACCAGGGCACCGACTGCGGTGCTGGCCAGAAAGCGCCGACGCGACAGGTTGACCGTTTCGCCCAGTTGCAACCTGTGCAGTTCGGCGAGGGTATCGACGGGCGTGTTCATCAGGCCTGCTCCCCTTGGGCCAAGTCATGCACGGCGGCATGGATGGCGTTGTAGGTGCCGCAGCGGCACAGGTTGACCATGGCTGCATCGATCTGCGCATCGCTAGGCTTGGGCGTGTGCTTTAGTAGCGCAGTGGCTGCCATCACCTGGCCAGACTGGCAGTAGCCGCATTGGGCCACCTGGTGCTCGACCCAGGCGGCGACCACGCGTTTGCCGACGGCATCGGCCTCGATCGCCTCGATGGTGGTGACCTCGCGGCCGACCACGCCTGCCACCGGGGTGACGCAGGCGCGCACCACGTTGCCATCCACCAGCACCGAACAGGCGCCGCACTGGGCCAGGCCGCAGCCGTATTTGGTGCCGGTCAGCCCCAGGTCATCGCGGATCACCCACAGCAAGGGCGTATCGGCGTCCGCCTCGACCTGATAGGTCTTCTGGTTGATGCGTAGTTCCATGGTTCACCTGCCAGTCATCGGTTGCTGTCGCGTTGTTTTTTTCAGTGCGGGAATACGTTGTTCCCCAGAGAAGAAACGCTAGCACAGGGGGATGACCGCTGGTCTGGTGTCGGGGCGAGGTTCAGAGGATCAGGCAAGCAATCCGGTGGAATGCGCAAGGGCGTGAAGGGGTGGGGCAGGTAAACAGGACTTCCGTTGTGAAAACCCGGATAATGCCGGGCAATTTCGTTTTGCACGCTTAAATCACGGTAAATCCGCATGGAAATCAAGGTCAATTTTCTCGACAATCTCCGTCTCGAAGCCAAGTTCGACGACTTCACGGTGATCGCCGATCAACCGATCCGCTACAAAGGCGACGGTTCGGCCCCAGGCCCGTTCGACTATTTCCTGGCGTCTTCGGCCTTGTGCGCGGCTTACTTCGTCAAACTGTACTGCCAGACCCGCGACATCCCCACCGAAAACATTCGCCTGTCGCAGAACAACATCGTCGACCCGGAAAACCGCTACAACCAGATCTTCAAGATCCAGGTCGAGTTGCCCGAGGATATTTCCGAGAAGGACCGCCAGGGCATCCTGCGCTCCATCGACCGCTGCACTGTCAAGAAGGTGGTGCAGACCGGCCCCGAGTTCGTGATCGAAGTGGTCGACAACCTCGATGCCGACGCCCAGGGCTTGCTGATGCCGGTGTCGGACACCAGCACCTACATCCCCGGCAAGGACCTGCCGCTGGAGCAGACCATCGCCAACATGTCGGGCATTCTCGCCGGGCTGGGGATGAAGATCGAAATCGCCTCGTGGCGCAATATCGTGCCCAACGTCTGGTCGCTGCACGTGCGCGACGCGCAGTCGCCGATGTGCTTCACCAACGGCAAGGGTGCCACCAAGGAAGCCGCGCTGGCCTCGGCACTGGGTGAGTTCATCGAGCGCCTTAACTGCAACTTCTTCTATAACGACCAGTTCTGGGGCGAAGACCTGGCCAATGCGCCGTTCGTGCATTACCCCAACGAGCAGTGGTTCAAACCGGGCCCGCGCGATGCGTTGCCGGCCGAGATCCTCGACGAGCATTGTCTGGAGGTCTACAACCCTGACGGCGAATTGCGTGGTTCGCACCTGTACGACACCAACTCGGGCAACAAAGCGCGGGGCATTTGCTCGCTGCCGTTCGTGCGTCAGTCCGACCAGCAAGTGGTGTACTTCCCGTCCAACCTGATCGAAAACCTGTTCCTCAGCAATGGCATGAGCGCCGGCAACACCCTGGCCGAGGCGCAGGTGCAGTGCCTGTCGGAAATCTTCGAGCGCGCCGTCAAGCGCGAAATCCTGGAAGGCGAGCTGTGCCTGCCGGACGTGCCGCAGGAGGTGCTGGCCAAGTACCCGGCGATCGTCGCCGGCATTCAGGGGCTGGAAGAGCAGGGCTTCCCGGTACTGGTCAAGGATGCGTCGTTGGGTGGCGAGTTCCCGGTCATGTGCGTGACGCTGATGAACCCGCGCACGGGCGGTGTGTTTGCCTCGTTCGGCGCACACCCAAGCCTGGAAGTGGCGCTGGAGCGTAGCCTCACCGAGCTGCTGCAGGGCCGCAGCTTCGAAGGCCTGAACGACCTGCCGCAACCGACCTTCGAAAGCCACGCGCTGACCGAGCCGAACAACTTCGTCGAGCACTTCATCGACTCCAGCGGCGTGGTGTCATGGCGCTTCTTCAGCGCCAAGGCCGACTTCGAGTTCGTCGAGTGGGACTTCTCCGGCCACGGCGAGAACTCCAACCAACAGGAGGCCGCGACGCTGTTCGGCATCCTCGAGGCGCTGGGCAAGGAAGTGTACATGGCGGTGTACGACAATCTGGGCGCCACTGCTTGTCGCATTCTGGTGCCGGGCTACTCGGAAATCTACCCGGTCGAGGACCTGATCTGGGACAACACCAACCGTGCCTTGTCGTTCCGTGCCGACATCCTCAACCTGCACAGCCTCGACAGCCGCTCACTGAAGCTGCTGCTCAAGCGCCTGGACAACTGCGATGTGGATGACTACACCACCATCACCACGCTGATCGGCGTGGAGTTCGACGAGAACACCGTTTGGGGCCAACTGACGATCCTTGAGCTGAAACTGCTGATCTGCCTGGCGGTACAGCGCTTCGAGGATGCCAAGGAACTGGTCGAGGCGTTCCTGCAGTTCAACGACAACACCGTCGAGCGCGGCCTGTTCTACCAGGCGCTGAACGTGGTGCTGGAAGTGCAGTTGGATGACGAACTGGAGATGGGTGACTACGAAGCCAACTTCCGTCGGATGTTCGGCAACGCGCGCATGGACGCGGTGCTGGGTTCGGTGGACGGCAGCGTGCGCTTCCATGGCCTGACCCCGACCAGCATGAAGCTCGAAGGGCTTGATCGCCACTTGCGCTTGATCGAGAGCTACAAGAAGCTGCACGCGGCGCGGGCCAAGTTTGCCTGATAACCGCCGCCCTCAAGCGTCGCTCATACGCGCCTTTTTTGGGTTGAAGGTGCTGGAGCTTCCTCGAACGCTTCTGGGGGCGGTGGCGCCGCTCGGACGTTGAACAGGCGGCAGATGCCGTACCAGCAGATGGCGACGGTGAGGTTATAGGGGAACAGCACGGCCCAGAACGGCAATTGCCAGTTCTTTTTGCCCTGCATTTCACCGGGCTCACCGGTTCGCCAAGGAGCGTAGTGGCGCCACGCTTCGGCTGGGGTCAGGCAGATGGCGTGCAGCGGCTTGTGCCACCAGTTGGGCTCGCCGGGCGGGGGGAGTTTGTCCGGGCCGTGAGCCATGAAATGGCGGAGGTATTCCCAGACTTCGGCGACGTGCTTCACGCCGGGTTCGGTGGGTTCGTTGCTGTCGACCCAGAGGCAGTCTTTTTGGTGGAGGCTGCCATCTGCCCGGCGAGGGGCGAAGGCGAGGGCGTAGCTGGTGCTGAACGATGAGCCGCCGTTTTCGGTGCGTTTGAAAAGGCCTCCGCCCGTGTTGCTCCACTCAAAGACAAATAGCTTACTCAACCGCTGATAGTAAATTTTCTGAGTTGATCGGTTGAAGCATAAGCTTGATAAGCGTTTTATGAAATATATTCGATAGGCTAAAAACGGGAGGAAGATGAAAGGTCCAATTACTGTGAGGATGATAAAGGTATAGCTAAAGGTGTATGGGTCCCATGCTTCGCTGGATAGTAGGTATGGGTAGAAGAAGATAATCGACGCGACAATCATTGCGCAGTAAATCTTTCCCATAAATACAGAGTCTGTTACCCAGGGGTTTCGCAGGGTTAAAGTGTTACTTGATAAGTTTAATAGCTGTCCGCCAATAGCAGGTTTGTGCCCGGAGTCTGTGGTTGGATTGAATAGCCAGATGGTCGCCATGCTCAGCGCTCCAGATGAAAAGTTGACAGGATCTCATTGTTCTCGTCCAGGCCTTGATTGGTGCTGTAAGTTAGATGCAGTGAGACATATTTTTGGTTAGCTAGCGTGTTTTCGAAGTGCAGAACCAAGCCAGCACCTACGATGTGGCCGGTCGGGGTAATTGGAAGCAGGTCCCTTCCATGGTCATCACGGAGGGCATTTAAGCGTCCTGACCATTCGCTTACCCCAAGCACAAAGCCAGGTAGCAGCACTGTGAACTCAGCGGTTGGTTGAGGTGTGGAAACTTCGTTATGTGTGATAGCGGCCCAGTTGGGCGGAGACCAGTAATCATTCTGATGCCACCGGGTGTCGACATGAGATACGCCGAGTGACAGGGCCTGCTCGGTAGATAGAAGTTTTGGGCCGTAGTGCTGATTGTGCCAAGCTTTGATTTCGGCTTGTAGCGAGTCGAAAGAGGGCAGTTTCTTTTCATAATCCAAAGTTATGCCGGGGCGCTCCTCTCCATCATTATTACGATTGCCGAAGATACTGCGTGCTGCCCACAACTCAATTGGGCTATGAAGGTGCTCATGTGCCTTGGCGTGTAGGTACAGGCCTACTCCAATGATGGCGACACCCACGAGGACAAGGGCCGCTGCGGCCCATCCGGCAAAGGGTACTAGCGTTGTAGCGCCTGCAACTGCAAGACCTGCTTCAAGAATTACAACGGAACCAATGGCCATGCTTAAACCGCCAGCTAAAGTGTAATCAGCAGCTGTTTGATTGCCGTTCGCTCTCTGGCGCCCTGCCTTGAAAAAATCTGAAAATAGAGTGAATGCTATTGCAGGATATCCGGCTAAACGCGCAAACAAGTTACTGCTTAGGAACCTGATAACGCCGTTACCAAACGCCATCCCAGGTGCTGTCGAGCTTAATCGCAGCATCACCGCCTTCTGCGTTGCCCGAACGCTGACCGTTGTCGCTGCCGCTGCACCGATCACCCCGAATATCGATGAAGCAAAGCCCAAGGTATATTCCGGTGCATTGCTCTTCTGCAGGCTGTTGTAGGCCGTCTTGAGCGATAAGATGTTGAACCACAGCATGCCCGCGTTCAAACCACCGCCAACGCCCGAGGTGAGCAGGCCGAGAAAATTGGGTTTCACTCGCGCTGTGGTCGTCAGTTCGATCAACACGTTCCGGCTACCCGAGATGCGCAGCTCTTTCAGTTCTTCGACCTGCGCCATGCCGCTCTTCAAGTACTTCTGTACCTCCTGGCTGAACGGATTTTCCGTGATGGCCTGGCTGGTGATCCGATAGCGCGCTGCCAATAGCCCCAGCGCCTTCTCGGCATTCCCCTCACGCGCCGCCATCAACACCTGCTGGCGCAGGCCATGGCTGGCATCCCAGCGGGTTTGCCCGCGCAGGCGCTTGAGCACCACGGTATTGAGCGTCTGGGCGGTCAGGTCGGTGATGTCGGCCATGGCCGGAAAGCGACCGGCCAAGCCTTCGATCACGTCGTCGCTGGCGCCGAACAAACTGCCGATCGAGTCGGCCTTGTCCTTGAACGGGTTGAACGGTGCCAGGGCGGTGTACAGCGGGCTGTCGTGTTGGTCGAGCCATTGTTCCAGGCGCTTGAAGCGTCGATCCTGTTCCTCGGTGCCGGGTGTCGGCTGGCCCATTGGCTGAATCAGCAAGGCCAGTGAGATTTCCAGGCCACGGGCGGAGGCGCGTTCGTCGCGGTCGTAGCAGGCCAAGGCCGCCGCCAGGCTATAGGGGTTATCGATGTGTTGGGATTCGGCCGTTGCCAGCCAGGCGTCATGATCGTTGCTGGCTTGCAAGGCTTGGTTGCGCAGGGCGGCAATACGCCGTTCCAGCTCATCGCGCTCGGCGATGAAGCGCTGGTATTTGCCGACATCGAGGCGCTGTACCAGGCGCGCGCCGTGGGGCGAGTAGTCCTTGTGGGTGAGCGCCTGAAAATGCGACTCGGCCGGCGACAGGGCGGGGCCCCGGCGTTCCAGGCCAAGCCGGAACGCGGCCAGTTCCGGTGAGGGGGCGTCCGCCGGGTACATGCTTTCCAGCGTCTTGTTCAGCAGCATGGCCACCAGGTTGCGATGGTGGAAATCGCGGCTTTGCACGCTCAGTTGTTCGGCATCCAACCGGTAGCACGCCGGCACGCGCTCCTGCTCGGGCGGTTGTGCGGGTTTGGTGTGCTCCAGTTGCTCGGCGGGCATCAGGTCGCGCAGTTGATGCTGGTAGGCCGAGACCGACAGGCTCAGGTCCAGAGCCATGCCTTCGGCGTCGGCAAGCGCGACCACCACCGGCACTTTCGGCTGGGTGTAGGGGTAGTGCCGCGCCATGGCGACGAGGTTGCCGATGGGCAGGATTTCGCTGATCGGGTCGCTGCTCCAGGTCAGCGGCATGCGCAGGTGGGGCGGTTTGAAGTCTTCGACCCAGGTTTGCAGGGCGCTGACCGGCAGCACATGGGGCTGGGTGGACGGCGCTTGGTTGCCGCTCACCAGTTCGGCCATGTCCAACTGGCGCATGTGCCGTTTGCGCAGGGCAGGCGAGCCGGTGATGCGGGCGGTCATGGCGTTGGTCCACAGGTGTGGGCTGTAGCCGATCCAGACTTCCTTGGCGGTATCGGGGCAGGTATCGGCCCACACCCAGCCCAGGGTGCGGCTGGAGAGGTAGCGTTCACGCAGGTGGTAGTTCTCCAGCCCTTGGTAGCGCAGTTCCTTGTAAAGGCCTGCGCCGACGTACTCATGAATGACCAGCTTTTCGCCCAGCGGGCCTTTCATGAACACGTAGACATAGCCCTGACGCAGGGCGCGGAGGGTATAGGCGGAGTGCTGCAGCGGGGCAAAGCCTTGTTCGAGGTTGAAGCCTGCGTCGGCATAGCGGTAGGCGGGGGAGTCGCCGGTGCGCGGCACGATGGCATAGCGCACTGGCAGGATGGGGATGCGTGCACTGCAGGCGGGACCAGAGGTGGCACTGCTGACGGAGGCATTGCTCATGAGAGTTCCTTGCTCAGAGAGCAGCCCTTTCAGACATTAGGCGTAGAGTGGCCTGCTCCAGTACAGAAAAGACTGAAAGATAATTGGCTGACGATTGTTGTGTAAGAAATTTCTTACTTGCTATTTTAAGTTGCAGGGATATGGATTTGCTGGGCGATAAGCGAAGTAGGATGCCTCGATTAATTATTTTTGGTCGAGGGTGAAAGTGTAATATTTTATGTGGATTTATTCGTGCTTTAGTAACGTGGGAAGTTATAACTAAGTTTGTAGGAATTGCCTTACTTAAACCGTCCTCTATCTATTCAGTTTTTGCACTTGGCCATGACGACTTGGCAAGTTCTCGGTGTGCCTCCCGAGCGACTGGCATAGCGTATGCAGTTGTTCATCGACTTCTGACGGGCAATGCTGAGGTTATTGCCCCAGGCCAGGCCACCCTCGCCGGTCGTGGGGACGGCTTTGGCGAAGCAGTTGGAGCCCACCGCAGGTGTGGCGTAGCGGGGTTTGCTGGAGCAGCCAGCGGTGAGCGCCAGGCTGAGGGCTAGCAGGGTGTTCAGCACCCAGGACTCGATTGGGCGTATCGGTTGTCTGCGCATGTGATCCCCTTGTCCGCTTGGCGGCAAATGCCTTGCAGGATATTTCATTCAAGCCAAACGGTGAACTATCGCGGCGTCAAGGGGCTCCTTTGCTAAGCGCACCCTGCGCTCAACTGATGGTACAAGCCCATCAGCCCCGGGTCACTGAATGAAAAGGAGGCACCGTGACCGCATCTGACCAAAATTTCTACCGCTGTACACCCAGCCCGCTGCACGCCTTGTTGCTGGCCGGCAGTGTGCCGTTGTTTCTGGGTGCGCTACTGAGCGATATCGCCTACTACAACAGTTATCAAATCCAGTGGAGTAACTTCGCCGCCTGGCTGATCGCCGGTGCTTTGGTGTTCTGCGGGCTGGCACTGCTCTTCGCGTTGGCCAACCTGATCCGCGCCGAGCACAAGGGCGGGCGCGCAACGCTTTACTTCGCGCTGCTGCTGGTGACCTGGCTGCTTGGGCTGGTCAATGCGTTTGAGCATGCCAAGGACGCTTGGGCAGTGATGCCGTCGGGGCTGGTGTTGTCGGTGATCGTGACCGTGCTTGCGGTAGTGGCTGCATGGACCGGCTTGAGCAACCTGCGTTCGGGAGGTGCGGCATGAAGCCTTTACATGCATTGACCCTGTTGAGCCTGACGCTGGCGCTTGGTGCCTGTGGTGGCGACGGTGAGCCGACCCAGGCCCACGGCCCAGACCCGAAGCTGCCGGAGCCGCAGCGCGGCTTGCTGCCGAGCATGAAGATTGCGCAGCCGGTTGCCTGGGGTGAACAGAAACCGACCGTGCCGGAGGGTTTCAGCGTCACGGCCATTGCCACTGACCTGAAGATTCCGCGGCAGAGCCTGGTGCTGCCCAATGGTGACATTCTGGTAGCCGAGGGCAGGGGTGGCAGTGCGGCCAAGCTCAAGCCCAAGGACGTGATTGCCAGCCAGATCAAGGCCAAGGGCAACACGCAGGTAAAGGGCGGCAACCGCCTGACCTTGCTGCGTGATGCCGACGGCGATGGCACCTATGAGGTGCAGACCGTGTTCGCGGAAAACCTCAACGCCCCCTACGGCTTGGCGTTTGCCGACGGCAAGCTGTATGTGGCCAACCAGGATGCGCTGGTGCGCTTCGACTACAAGGAAGGCCAGACCCAGGCCGAAGGCTCGCCCACCAAGGTCACCGACCTGCCGGCCGAGATCAACCACCACTGGACCAAGGCGCTGACCATCAGCCCGGATGGTCGTTACCTGTACGTGGGCATAGGCTCGAACAGCAATATCACCGAGCGCGGCCTGGAGGTCGAGATCGATCGGGCCATGGTCTGGCAGGTCGATGCCGAAACCGGTGCGCACCGGCCCTACGCCACCGGCCTGCGCAATCCGACGGCATTGACCATTCAGCCGCAGACCGGGCAGTTGTGGACGGTGGTCAACGAGCGGGATGAACTGGGCCCCGACCTGGTGCCGGATTACCTCACATCGGTGCGTGAGGGCGGCTTCTATGGTTGGCCTTACAGCTACTGGGGACAGAACGTGGATGACCGGGTGCGGCCGCAGAACCCAGGCAAGGTGGCAGCGGCGATCAAGCCGGATTACAGCCTGGGCTCGCATGTGGCTGCCCTGGGTGTCGACTTCTCGATACCGGCCATGGGGGATGGGTTTTCCGACGGTGTCTTCGTGGGCGAGCACGGCAGCTGGAACCGACCTGACCCGGTGGGCTACAAGGTGATTTTCGTGCCGTTCAGCAATGGCAAGCCTGCGGGAGAGCCGATCGACTTCGCCATGGGGTTCCGAGGTGAGGATGGCAAGACCCGTGGACGGCCGGTGGGGGTGACAGTGGACCCCCGTGGGGCGTTGATCATTGCCGATGATTTGGCGAATACGGTTTGGCGGGTGACGCGCAATCGCTGAATGAACTACCGGGGTTGCGCGATCCGCTGGGCTTGCGCGACAGCGTCTACACGGATCGCGCAGCGCTTCAGAAGCGGTAGTTGAAGCTGGCTTCCAGCGTCCGTGGTGCCCCTGGCGTAACCAGGTCCACCGAGCCGTGCGCCGAGGCATAGTAGTCACGGTCGAAGGCGTTCTTCAGGCGCAGCGCGGCATCCCACTGCGGCACGCTGTACAGCAGTGCGGCGTCGAAGGTGGTGTAGCCCGGCATCACCACTACGTTGTCGAGCGCGGTGTAGCGCTCGTCGACGTAGTTGGCACCGGCAGCCACGCGCCACTCTGGGGTCAGGGTGCGCACCAGCCAGATGTTGGCGCTGTTACGCGGCGTCAGCGTAGGGGTCTGGCCTTCATTGGCCACGCCATTGGTCTTGCTGTTCGACTTGGTGATCTCGGCATCCAGGTAGGCGTAACCGGCGTAGACTTGCCACTTGTCCGAGAGCTGCCCGCTGACGGTGGCTTCGAAACCATCGGTACGTTGCTCGCCCGCCAGTACGGTCAGGTTGGGGTTGGCCGGGTCGGCAGTCTTCATGTTGGTGCGCTCAAGGCGGAACACCGCAGCGGTCAGCGACAGGCGGCTGTCGAGCAGGTCCCATTTGGCGCCGATTTCATAGTTGGTGGTTTCTTCCGGCTCCAGATGCTGGTTGGTCGGGCTGACCGCGAACACTTCGCCCGAAGGCTGGTAGCTGCGGCTGACCGACACGTAGTAGGACTGGATGGTGTCCGGCTGATAGACCAGGCCGGCGCGCGGGCTCCAGGTCTTGTCGGTGCGGTCG
Source organism: Pseudomonas sp. LFS074 (assembly GCF_047978165.1). Lineage (NCBI taxonomy): Bacteria > Pseudomonadati > Pseudomonadota > Gammaproteobacteria > Pseudomonadales > Pseudomonadaceae > Pseudomonas > Pseudomonas sp. LFS074. Next base: position 2,479,533 of record NZ_JBFPFV010000001.1, read on the forward strand.
AGGTCGACGTTCTGCACGCGGTCGTCGTCGTACTCCTGGCCGAAGATGTCATAACGCACACCCACCAGGGCCTTCCAGTGCTCGTTAAGCTCGATCATGTCCTGCAGGTACAAACCGGTGGTCTGCTGGAAGTTGGTGCCTTTGGACGACAGGTTGGCGGCATGGTCTGGCACCGGCACCAGGGCGTCGCGGTACACCGGCACCTGGGCCACATTGTTTTGGCTCAGCACGCGCTGGTACTTGTCCTGCAAGCCCACTTCCACGCCATACAGCAGGTTGTGCTGCATGCCGGCCACTTGCGCCTGCTGCTTGAGTTCGGTCTGGTTGAATACACCGTACTCGTCACGGGCAACGTTGCCACGGTTGAGCTTGACCAGCAATTCGCCGTTGGGCGCAGTGACGAAGCGTGTCGGGCTGCTGTCGGCCAGGGTGTTGTTGCGGTCCAGGTCGTAGCGGTAGTAACGGCTGGTGTTGGTCAGCGTGAAGCTGTCGTTGATGCGGTAGTCCAGGCTGGCGGTCAGCGAGAACACCTCGCTGCGGGCGTAGTCCTGGTCGGCATCGCCAGAGCCGAAGCGCTTGTCGCGATCGACATCCACCGGGCGGTTGCCCAGGGCCGGGATGCCGAAGTCGATCAGGCGCTTGTCGTACAGGTAGGTGGCGCCCAGGTTCAGTTCCAGGTCGTCCGAGAGGCGGAAGTAGGCCGACGGCGCGATGGCCTTGCGGTCGATATAGCCATCGTCGCGGAAGGTGTCGCTGTCTTCGAAGGCGCCGGTTACGCGGTAGGCCTGGTTGCTTTGCGGGTCGGCCCAACCGGTGTCGAACTGCGTGCGGCGTTTGCCTTCGCTGTCGAAGCTCATGCCCACTTCGCGCTTGGGCGTGAAGCTTGGCTTCTTGCTGATGCTGTTGATCAGCCCGCCAGAAGAACCACGGCCATACAGCACGGCGGCTGGGCCCTTGATCACCTCGACACGCTCGACGTTGGACAGGTCACGGAAGTACAGGGCATCGTCGCGCACGCCGTCGATGTACATGTCGCCAATGGCGCTGAAGCCGCGGATGGTCACCTGGTCGCGCTGGCCGTCGCCGTTGGACAGGCCGATGCCGGGCACGTTCTTCAGCACGTCCTCCATGGACTGCGCGCCCTGATCCTTGATTACGCTTTCGGGCACGACGTTGACGGTTTGCGGGATATCACGCAGCGGCGCGTCGATCTTCATGGCGCTGCGGCTTTCACTGGCCTTGTAGCTTTGCTGCTCGTAGGCGCTGGTGACGGCAGTGGCGGGCAGGGCGAGGCTACCCTGCGCTTGGGTTTGAACGGCAGCGTGAACAGCAGGCACAACCAGCAGGCCCAGCATGGAAATGGATGCTGGGGCAACGGACCTTTTTGCCATTACAGGTGACTCTTTGTTGTTTTCGAGGTCACGAATAGTAATGATTTGTAAATGTAAAGCAAGTGTAAAGAGTTCGCATTTGCTATTACAAGCGTGGGGTGGCGAGAAGGAGGCGAAACCGGTCGCAGCGGATGTGTGCGGGCAGGGTGGTGGGCAACGTCTATGCTTGTTGGCGCGTGAGCCTTTCGCGCCCTTTTTTGGTCTTGATCACATGGAAGCAGGCCTATGAACCCGATTCGTTCTCTCGCTCGTGCAGTTGCCTTGGCCACACTGGTTTCCGCTGCCAGCCTCACGGCACACGCTGCTGATATCCCGATTGCCAGCGAGGCACTGGAAAGCCACGTCACCACGCAAGTCACAGCCATCGACCTGGCCAACCGCCAGGTGACGGTGAAGGGCCCTGATAACAAGAAGGATGTGACGTTCCAGCTCACGGAAAAGGCCAAGGCCCTGCCTAATCTCAAAGTGGGCGACCAGGTCGACATCTTCGTCACCCGTGCCGTGGCTTATGTGCTCAACACCAATGTGGGTGGGGCGCCGAAGGCCAGTGAGGAGTCGGGGACCATTCGCGCCACTGCGCAAAACCCCAACCCGGGTGGCGAGGCATTCCGCCAGGTCAGGGTCACTTCGCAGATCAAGAAGATCGACCTCAAGCAGCATGAGGTGAGCCTGCTGCCACCAGAGGGCAAGCTGCAGGTCGTCAAGGTCGAGAACCCAGACCTGCAGGCGCGCATGAAGAACCTCAAGGTTGGCCAGACGGTCGACGCGATCTACACCGAAGTGCTGCGCATTGAAACCTCGCGCTGAGCATTCATCGAGGTAGGCTGCGGGTTGCCCGTGTATGTATCCGTCGTGATGCCTTGCATGACGGCGGATGGCGCACGAACAGCTGGATCACCCAATCCGGGCGGGTCTTGCTGGCGTCATTGAGCCAGTTGGCGACCGAGTCCTGAGCGTATTTGTCAGCTTCTGCCAGGCGCGGTACCAGCAGCGGCTCAGCCGCTTCAGGCGTTTGCTTGAGTGCGTTGATGTGCTCGCACCACACCCCACGTGGGCGTAGCACCTCGATGCAGAAGCGCCTTACCAGCGGGTTCAGGTCGCCGGCGTAAGGCCCGAGCAGTGCGAGGGCTGCGTCCAGTTCTTGGGCCAGGCGTGGGCGCAAGGCCATCCACGCCCACTCGCGTACGCCAAAATGCTCATCGCGAGCGAATCGCAACTGTGCCAGCAGTGCAGGCTCCAGCAGTTGCGTGCGCGATAAATGCGCTTGGGCGAAGGCCGCCCAGCTGCGCACGGTATCGGAAGCATGCGAGCTGCACTGCGCCAGCACTTGCTCGCGCATCGGCGAGGCGGCCTGCTCCAACCATTGCCCCAGCGCCAGCCCGATGGCTGCGATCTTCTTCGACAGGCCCAACGAGGCTGTGTCTTCAGCGCAGGCGGTCAAATCGTCGATGAGCGTGGCTGGCAGCAGGGTGGCCAACGAGCCGACCAGGGCTCTCTGGTCCACCGCCAGGCATTCGGCGAGGTTGCGGGTTGGTAACTGCCCTAGATCAAGCAGGGTTTTGCGTTCATCTGTCATCGAATGTGTTCCATCACATCAGCTTTAGGTTTGCTCGTAGCGAGGCCCTTGGGTGTCGCGACGGGACAGGAGCCTAGCTCAATAGGTAGAGAACGTATCTATTCATGCGCCTGGCGAATAGTGTGCGTGCATGTTTTCGATTTCCATAAGTTTGGGGAATTTTCGATCATGGCGTGAATATTGGTCAGCGATGAGGATTGCCATGTTCAGTAAAACCCTGTGTCTTCTGGTGCTTCCCTTTGCCCTGGCGTTGCTAGCCGGGGCAGTTTTGCCGTTCCAGGCCGCAGGTAATGCCGCCGTCGGCCGGGCGTTGGGGCACTGGCTGTGGGGGGCATTCACGTCGTTGACGGTGAGTTCGCTGGTGGTTGTCGCCGCGCTGTTGATCCTCAGAGTGCCAGTGCCAGACCTAGACAAGGCCCTGCAGGGGCCATGGTGGCTTTGGGTCGGGGGAGTGCTGGGGGCGATGTATGTGGCCGGTGCCGCAGCACTTACTCCCAAACTGGGCGCGGCGGGGTTCCTGGTGCTGGTGGTGGCCGGGCAGATCATCACAGCGGTGCTCGCCGACCACTTCGGGGTAATGGGGCTGGGCGGTAAGCCGCTCAGCCTGGCCAGGGTAGCGGGTGTAGTGCTAATCCTGTGCGGTGTGCTGCTGGTGCAGGGTACATGGGCGCCGGCGCCATCGGCCGATTCCACGGTACCGGTGAAGCAGCAGGAAAACTGATCAGCGCCCTGGCTGGCTGCAGGCCCACACGGTTTCGCGCAGCCAGCGGTGCCCAGGGTCGCTGTCCTTGCGGCTGTGCCAGGCCTGCTGGTAGTCGAATGAGGGAATAGCCAGTGGCGGCGTGAACTGGCGCAGTGTCTTGTGTTGGCGTAACGACCCTACAGCGCGGCTGGCCACCGTCAGGATCAGATCGGTGCCAGCCAGCACTTCGACTGCCGCGCTCCAGTGTGGCAAGGCCAAGGCAATACGACGGCGCAGGCCTTGGGCGGCCAGTGCACGCTCGATTTCATCGAAGGCATCCGGGCGCATGGCCATCAACACATGCGGGCGTGCCAGCCAGTCTTCCAGGGCCAGATCACCGCGAGGGGGCAATACCTGGCGATCGGCAACACTGATGAAACGGTCGGCAAACAGGGGCTGGGCGGTGATGTCCTGGGGCAGGTCTGGGAACAGGCCCAGGGCCAGGTCCAGTTCGCCGTCGAGCAACTGGGCCAGCATCGTTTCGCGGCTGGCCTGGCTGATGGCCAGGTCCACCCCGGGTGCTACCTGGCGCAGATGGCGTAGCAGAGGCGGCAGGATAAGGCGCGAGGAATAGTCAGACAGTGACAGCCGGAAACGGCGCTGGGCCCTGGCGGGTTCGAACAACGGGGTAGCCAGCAGGCCGTTGAGGTTGCCCAGGGCATCTTGCAGGGGTTGGGCCAGCGACTGGGCGCGGGCGCTGAGGGCCATGCCGCCGCCTTGGCGTACCAGCAACGGGTCGTCGAAGTGTTTACGCAACTGCGCCAGGGCGTGGCTGACTGCCGGTTGACTGCGGTGCAGGCGCAGCGCGGCGCGGGTCACGTGCTTTTCGCTGAGCAGGGCGTGCAAGGCGAGCAGTAGGTTGAGGTCGATCTTGCGCAGCTCATCCATGGAGTGAATGATCCTGTAAGAATTTAAAGGCGTGAATCAGCTTAACAAATGATGTGGCCACATGGCCCCCACAAAGGGCTGCGCCGACCTGTCTAGCGTTATACTCCCCGTCCGTTTTACTGTTATCCGAGTATTCCGATGGGTCTTTCCGCAACTGCCACACCCGAACCGCGTCGCCTTGGCGCACCTATTATCGCCATGACCTTGCTGCTGGCTGGCGCCTGGTTCCTCAACTTCAATGCCGGCTTCAAGCAGGTTTTGTTGCTGGTGGTCGGCGCCGCGCTTGGTCTGACGCTGTATCACGCCGCCTTCGGTTTCACTTCGGCCTGGCGAGTGTTCATCAACGAGCGACGTGGCGCAGGCCTGCGCGCACAGATGGTCATGCTGACCTTGGCCGTGCTGCTGTTCTTCCCGGCGCTTTCGGCAGGTAGCCTGTTCGGTAACCCGGTCACCGGTCTGGTAGCCCCGGCGGGTGTCTCTGTGGTGTTCGGGGCGTTCATTTTCGGCATCGGCATGCAGCTGGGCGGCGGTTGCGCATCGGGCACGCTGTTCACCGTAGGGGGTGGTAATGCGCGCATGCTGGTAACCCTGCTGTTCTTCATCATCGGCTCGGTCAGCGCTACCCATCATGCTGATTGGTGGTTCGCCTTGCCGTCGTTCCCGGCCACCTCGATCGTGCAAACCTGGGGGGTAGGGCCTGCGCTGTTGGTTAGCCTGGCGGTATTCGGGTTGATCGCCTGGGCTACCGTGGTGCTGGAAAAACGCCGGCATGGCGCGCTTGAGGCGCCGGTTGCCAGCGAACACCAGGGCCTGCGCCGCTTCCTGCGTGGTCCTTGGCCATTGCTGTGGGGCGCTGTCGCCCTGGCCTTGTTGAACTACGCGACCTTGGCGCTGGCGGGGCGGCCATGGGGCATTACCTCGGCGTTCGCCCTGTGGGGGGCTAAGGTGCTCAACGGGTTGGGTGTGGATGTCGGCAGTTGGGTGTTCTGGCAGGCTCCGGCCAATGCCAAGGCCTTGGCGGCGCCGTTGTGGCAGGACATCACCACAGTGATGGACCTGGGCATCGTGCTGGGGGCGTTGCTGGCGGCGGGCCTGGCCGGGCGCTTTGCGCCAAGCCTGAAGATCCCGCTGCCGTCGCTGGTGGCCGCAGTGATTGGCGGCCTGCTGCTGGGCTACGGTTCGCGCCTGGCGTACGGGTGCAACATCGGTGCGTATTTCAGCGGTATCGCCTCGGGCAGCGTGCATGGCTGGCTGTGGCTGGTGGCGGCCTATGCTGGCAACCTGGTCGGCGTGCGCCTGCGCCCGCTGTTTTTCGCTGGTGAGCGGCGCCCTGCGGTACTGGGCGGGTGCTGAAGCACTGATTTGATTGCTGCAAGGGGTGCAGAAATCATCTGCACCTCGCCTGATTGTTCAACGTTTCCTACCTGATTAGCCTGATTCGAACACTCATCCAGCAGGATTCGATCATGGTTACCCGCATCATTCTCAATGGCACCGGCACTGCCGATGTCATGCAGCTCGAACACATGGCGGTGCAAACTCCAGGGCCTGGGCAGGTCTGGCTGGAACAGACAGCCATGGGTGTGAACCCGCTGGACGTGTTGCAGCGCAAGGGTGGGGCAGGGCTGGCATTGCCGTCAGGCCTGGGGCTGGAAGGTGCAGGTAGGGTCACTGCCCTCGGCGATGGGGTTCGCAACGTGCAGGTCGGCGACCGGGTCGCCTATGCGATGGGGCCGGTCGGCGCTTATGCCAGCGGCCGGCTGTTCCCGGCCGAACGGCTGGTCAAGCTGCCGCCGCAGCTGGAGGACGAAGCCGCCGCAGCGGTGCTGTTCAAGGGCATTACGGCGCAATACTTGTTGAAAACCACCTTTGCCGTGGGGCCGGGTACACAAGTGCTGCTATACGGCGCAGCCGGTGCCTTGGGCCAGCTGATGGCACCTTGGGCGCGGCACCTGGGGGCGACGGTGATCGGCGTGGTGTCGCGCCCGCAAAGTGTGGCGAGGGCACAGGCAGCAGGCTGCCAGCATGTGCTGGTGTTCGACGCGGCAACCTTGGCCAGCCAGGTGCGCAAGCTGACCCAAGGGCAAGGGGTGGATGTGGTGTATGACTGCGTGGGCAAGGTGTCGCTGGAGGCTTCGCTGGACAGCCTGCGAGTGCGCGGCCTGTTGGTGTCGTTCGGTGGCACCTCCGGTGCACCGGCGGCTATCGAGGTGGCCACGCTCAATGCCAAGGGCTCGTTGTACCTGACCCGGCCGTCGTTAGCGGCCCACACCCGCACGGTCGAGGAGTACCAGCAGCGTGCGGCCGATGTGCTGACGGCCGTCGCCGAGGGTATCATCCAGCCTCGGGTGTGGCGTCGCTACCCGCTGGCTGACGCAGCCAAGGCCCACGGGGACCTGGAGCAAGGGCGGTCGGAGGGCGCGTTGGTACTGACTGCCTGATGCCCGATCCTTGACCCCACTGCCCTGAGCCGAGCCTTGCCATGGATGCCTTCGACAGCCGCCGCGCCGATGAACTTGCCACTTTGCTGGCCTTGCATGAGCAGGGCTCGTTTGCTGCTGCCGGGCGACAACTGGAGCGCCACCCCACGGTGCTGTCGAAACGCCTGAGCTCACTGGAAACGCGGCTGGGCATTCGCCTGGTGGAGCGCAGCACGCGGCAGTTGCGCTTTACCGATGAGGGACAGCGGCTGGTAGCCAAGGTACGCGAGGCAAGCCGGCTGATTGCCGAAGCGGAGCAGGAGGCTGCCGAAGGCGCTGCAACGGTGCGTGGGCGCCTGCGTCTGGCGTTACCGGCTGCCATGGGCAGGCGCTGGTTAAGCGGGATGCTTGCCGACTTTGTGCTGGCCTACCCGCAAGTGACGGTGGAGACCGAGTACGCCGACCGTTTCGTTGACCTGATCGGCGAGGGCTTCGACGCCGCGATTCGCATTGGTGAGCTAGCGGACAATCGACTGGTGGCGAGGAAATTATGCGATCACGTACGCATCCTGTGCGCATCGCCTCAGTACCTCGCTCGGCATGGGGTGCCTGCGGAGCCGGAACAATTGCCTGAGCATAATTGTTTAGGTTTCAGTGGTTTACGATCATTTCCTGAATGGCGCCTGAAGAGCGGCGCGCATCAGGTAAACGTCAAGGTTACCGGTAGCCTGCGCAGCAATGACAACGAAGCGCTGCTGGAGGCAGCGCGCCGCGGTGTAGGAATTTTGGCGGGTGGCGACTGGCTGATGGGCGAGGACCTGGCCAGCGGCAACCTAGTACGGGTGCTGCCGCAATGGCAATTGGACGTGGCGGCGGGCATCTACCTGGTGCGACCCACCGCACGCCTGAATACAGCGGCCCTGGGCGCCTTCAAGGCCTGGCTGGAGGACCGTTTCAAGGGCGGCGCCCCTTGGCGGCCCTGAAACGGTCTTTGTAGGCGCAGCATAAGGTTACGCCTACATGACTTTATGTTTAGTTAATAACTTATTGATAAATAAGTAATTATCTTTTTGCTACAGCATGCTGAACACACTGCTCGTAGTAGGTCTGCTTGATCGCGGCAGGCTTGAGTCGCGAGCGGCTATTGTAGGTCTGCTCGGTAATGCCAAAGGCGGTCATGCGCATCCACGGCTTGGGGAATTTGCGTACCTGCAGCTTCTTGCGCGTGGCATACAGGGTTACCCCGGAAAGCTTGGCCTGCTGGGCCTCGGCGGCTATCTGCGCACCCCAGCCGCAGGTGTGGCGATCGTTCTGGCTCAGTGCGCGGGCCTGGGCGCTGAAAGCGAGCGTGGCCAGCAGGCAGCCGGCCATCGTTGCTAGAAGTACTCGCATGTTGCTGTCCTAAGCGTCTGAAAGGAAAAAGAGTTTGCCTTCACTTTCAGTGGCTGGGGGCCAGCAATTTGCCGTCAGAATATGGCCATGCGCAGCGGGCTGGCAGCAGGCTTGCGCAGGCTGATCCACGCCAGGCTGGCGACCCAGATCACCGACACACCATAGTTCAGGCGCTGATACAGGCCGAACAGCTGGCCGCTTTGGGCCGCCTGGCCCATCAGTATGACGGTGACGATCGCCAGCACTACACAGACCAGAGAAAACAGCGCAAATGCAGGCGAGCCAGCAATGCGGCTGCCCTGCCATGCCCAGAGGGCGCTGGCAACGGTCAGGGAGAGGAACATCAGCAAGCCGGACAGGTTATGCAGTTGCTGGGCGGTGGATGGCTGTGTCGGTGCGCAACCCTGATCGCAAGGGAACCACCCGGTTCCCAGGCTGCCGATGCCATGCAGCAACACCAGGCCGGCACTCAGCAGCGCCAGCTTCGAGCCACGCCAGCGTCGGGCGAGGCCCCAGGCAAACAGGCCGAACAACCCGGCCAAGGGAAAATTGTTGAGCAGTGGCGACCAGCTGTGGGTTGGCGAGCCTGTCGCACCCAGCTGGCTCATGGCCTGTTGCAGGTGGTCGTAGCCGGGGTACGCCAGGGCGGTGAGCCATACCCCTGCCAACAGCCAGAGGGGTATCAGCAGGCCGCTGCCGAGCAACAGGCGGTCGAGGGTTTTCATGCTGCGGTGTCCTTCCATGGATGAGTGAGCGTGAGGGCGCACAGTACAGGCTTGCGCGGGGCTTGAGCCAGTGCTTCTGTGGGTTTTTCCTGGGCTGGGGGCCTGCAAAGGTGAGCAATAAATACCGCACCGGGTGTATGTGATCGTACAACCGCTTGCGCTATGATGAGCGCTGTCTTTCAAGGTGAAATACAGGGCAATGACAGAGCAGCAGGTACAGGCAAGGACCCGGCGCAAGCCGCGCAGTCTGGCCCAGGAACTGGTCACAGTGCTGACCGAGCGCATTCGCAGTGGCCAGCTCAAGCGCGGCGACAAGCTGCCGACCGAATCGCAGATCATGGCCGAAGAGGGCGTCAGCCGCACCGTGGTGCGTGAGGCGATCTCGCGGCTGCAGGCTGCCGGGCAGGTAGAGACCCGTCATGGCATCGGCACCTTCGTGCTGGATGCACCGGCAACCGGGGGCTTTCGCATCGACCCGGCCACTGTGGTCACCCTGCGCGAAGTGCTGGCGGTGCTGGAGTTGCGCATTGCCCTGGAGATCGAGTCCGCTGGGCTGGCGGCGCAGCGACGCAGTGATGAAGCGCTGGCTGGTATGCGGGCGGCGCTGGACGAACTCAACGAAGGGGCCGCCCATGCCACTGATGCGGTGTCGGCGGACTTCCAGTTCCACCTGCGCATCGCCCAGGCCAGCGGTAACCACTACTTCGCCGATATCATCAACCACCTGGGTACCAGTATCATTCCGCGCACCCGGCTGAATTCGGCGCGGCTGGCCCATGATGATCAGGCGCATTACATGAGCCGGTTGATGCATGAGCACGAGGCGATCTATGAAGCGATTGCCCGGCAGGACAGCGAAGGGGCGAAGATGGCCATGCGTATGCACCTGAGCAACAGCCGCGAGCGCTTGCGTCAGGCGCATGAGGCGGCTGAGGCACAAGGGGCCTGAGCCATTTGTCGCCGGTACAGCCAAAAGAAAGCCCCGCCATGTGCGGGGCTTTCTTGTTTCAGGCAACCCGTCAGATCACCTCCTCGCTCCATTGCCCGTTCACCAGCCGACGCAGCCCCAGCGGGTTGCCATCGCGCAGTGCTTCGGGCAGCAACGCCTGCGGATAGTTCTGGTAGCACACTGGGCGCAGGAAGCGGTCGATGGCCAAGGTGCCGACCGAGGTGCCACGCGCATCCGAGGTCGCAGGGTAAGGCCCGCCGTGAACCATGGCATCACACACTTCGACACCGGTCGGGTAGCCATTGATCAGGATCCGCCCGACTTTCTCCTCAAGCAGTGGCACCAACCAGGCGTAGGCCTCGAAATCTTCCGCTTCGCCGATCAGGGTAGCGGTCAACTGGCCACGCAGGCCGAGCAGGGCGGCGCGCAGTTGTTCGTCGTCCTGCACTGCTACGGCCACGGTGGTGGGGCCGAACACTTCTTCCTGCAGCAGCGGGTCAGACTGGACCAGCAGGCCTGCATCGGCCTTGAACAGCTGGGCGCGGGCCTGGCTGCCTTCCTGCTTCTGGCCGGCCAGGTGCTGGATTCCACTATGGGCATGCAGGTGCTCCAGGCCGCCAACGTAGCTGCGCAGGCCTCCCGCGTTGAGCATGGTTTGCCCGGCCTGTTGGTCCAGATGCTGGCCAAGGTCGGCCAGTAACTGGTTGTACTGCGGCGACTGCAGCCCGATCACCAGGCCCGGGTTGGTGCAGAACTGCCCGGCACCCATGCACACAGAGCCGGCCAGTTCGCGAGCAATGGCCTCGCCACGCTTGGCCAGGGCGCCCGGCAGGATGATGACCGGGTTGATGCTGGACATCTCGGCGAACACCGGGATTGGCTGCGGGCGCTCGGCGGCCATGCGGCACAGAGCGTCACCGCCTTTCAGCGAGCCGGTGAAGCCAACGGCCTGGATGGCTGGGTGCTTGACCAGCCACTCGCCCACGCCGCCTCCGAATACCATGTTGAACACGCCTTTGGGCATGCCGGTACGTTCGGCGGCGCGCACGATGGCGCAAGCAACCAGGTCGGCGGTGGCCATGTGGCCGCTGTGAGCCTTGAACACCACCGGGCAGCCGGCGGCCAGGGCTGCGGCGGTATCACCGCCAGCGGTGGAGAAGGCCAGCGGGAAGTTGCTGGCGCCAAACACAGCGACCGGGCCGACACCGATGCGCATCTGGCGCAGGTCTACGCGTGGCAGGGGTTGGCGTGCGGGCAGTGCCAGGTCGATGCGCGCGCCGAGGAAGTCGCCGCGACGCAGTACCTGGGCGAACAGGCGCATCTGCCCACTGGTGCGGCCGCGCTCGCCCTGGATACGGGCGGCGGGCAGGGCTGTTTCGCGGCAGACGATGGCGACGAAGGCATCGTCCAGTTCGTCCAGTTCGTCCAGTTCGGCGGCGATGGCGTCGAGAAACTCGGCACGACGTGCCGGGGCCAGTTGGCGGAATTCGGCGAAGGCGGCGGCGGCGGCGCTGGCGGCCTGGTCCACTTCGGCCTCGGTAGCTTGGGCGAAGCTGAAGGGCAGGGCTTCGCCAGTGCTGGCGTCCAGGCTCTGCAGGCGCTGAGAACCAGCGGCACTGCGCTGACCGGCGATGAAGTTGTGGCCGAGGATTTCAGGCATGGGGTGCTCCTGTAGGTTGAAAGAAAATCTGGCGGGTTGTCGCATGACCTGTGGGAGCGGGCATGCCCGCTCCCACAGCATGCCCTCGGCATCAGGTAATCGGTGCCGGGTTGAACAGGGTGATGTCGTTGTGTAGCCGGTGCTGCTCGGCCCAGGTCTGCTTGCGGCCGCTGGCCACGTCCAGGTAGTAATGGAACAGTTCCCAGCCCAGCTCTTCGATGGTCGAACGGCCTGTGGCGATGCGCCCGGCGTCGATATCGATCAGGTCGGGCCAACGCTGGGCCAGTTCGGTGCGCGTGCACACCTTGACCACGGGTGCCATGGCCAGCCCGTAAGGGGTGCCTCGGCCTGTGGTGAACACATGCAGGTTCATGCCGGCGGCCAGTTGCAAAGTGCCGCAGACGAAGTCGCTGGCCGGGGTGGCGCAGAAGATCAGGCCCTTGCGCGTTACCCGCTCGCCTGGGCCAAGCACGCCCTGGATAGCGCCGCTGCCCGACTTGACGATCGACCCCAGGGATTTCTCGACGATATTGGACAGGCCACCTTTCTTGTTGCCCGGCGTCGTGTTGGCACTGCGGTCGGCGGCCCCTTGCTGCAGGTAGCGGTCGTACCAGTCCATTTCGCGCACCAGGGCATCGGCAACGTCCTGGTTTTGCGCGCGCGAGGTCAGCATGTAGATGGCGTCTCGTACCTCGGTCACTTCCGAGAACAGCACCGTAGCACCGGCACGTACCAGCAAGTCTGCGGCGTAGCCCAGCGCAGGGTTGGCGGTGATGCCCGAGAAGGCATCGCTGCCACCGCACTGCATGCCGAGGATCAACTCGCTGGCCGGTACGGTTTCGCGGCGGCGCTGGTCGAGCTTCTTGAGGCGGGTTTCGGCCAGCTCCATGATTTGCTCGATCATTTCCACAAAGCCCAGGCTGGCGTCCTGCAGGCGGTACAACCATGGCTCGCTGAGGTCTACCGACGGGTCGTTGTCGTGCATCACCTGGCCGGCCTGCAGCTTTTCGCAGCCGAGGCTGATGACCAATGCCTCGCCACCCAGGTTGGGGTTGCGGGCCAGGTTGCGCACGGTGCGGATCGGGATGTAGGCGTCGCGAGCGTTGATGGCCACGCCGCAGCCGTAGCTGTGGGTGATGGCTACCACGTCATCGACGTTGGGGTACTTGGGCAGCAGTTCGCTGCGAATGCGCTTGACCGCATGCTCCAGCACGCCGGTCACACACTGCACGGTGGTGGTGATGCCGAGGATGTTGCGGGTGCCAACGGTGCCGTCGGCATTGCGGTAGCCTTCGAACGTGAAGCCTTCGAGTGGCGGCAGCGGTTGTGGGACGGCGTCACAGCGCGGCAAGCTGTCCAGTTCCGGGGCGGCCGGCATGGCCAGTTGGCTTTCCTGCACCCAACTGCCCTGGCGTAGGTCTTCCAGCGCGTAGCCGATGATTTGCCCGTAGCGGCGCACGGGCTCGCCTTTGGCGATGGCCTTGGTTGCGACCTTGTGGCTTTGTGGCACGCCTTCGACCAAGGTCAGGCCGTCGGCGAAGTGGGCGCCTTCGCCCAGGCCGCCGTCGTTGACCACCACCACGACGTTATCGTCGTCGTGCAGGCGGACGTAGCGCGGCGAGTCGGAATGTTCGATCAACTGCATGTTTGGGCCCTACTTGTCAGGTTCTCAGGCTTTTTGTACATCTGCCCGCACCGGTTGCCCCGGGGCGGGCGTGTTCACTCAGTGGCGCGAGCTGGCCAGTTCGCCATTGGCGGCAGGCTCAGCCTGTGGCTTTGGGGCGTCGTCGCGCAGTTCGATACGCTTGATCGGGCCGACGATCACCAGGTAGCTGAACACCGCCACCAGCGCGTTGGCGCCCACGTACACCAGCGCCCATTTGAACGAGCCGGTGGCGCTGATGATGTAGCCGATCACGATAGGGGTGGTGATCGAGGCGATGTTGCCGAAGGTGTTGAACAGGCCACCGGACAGCCCGGCGATCTGTTTCGGCGAGGTGTCTGCCACCACCGCCCAACCCAGCGCGCCAATGCCTTTGCCGAAGAACGCCAGGGTCATGAAGCCAACCACCATCCACTCGGCATCGACGTAGTTGCAGAACACCATGGTGGTCGACAGCAGCAGGCCGCACACGATCGGCAGTTTGCGCGAGAAGGTCAGCGAGTTGCCACGGCGCAGCAGCCAGTCGGAGATCACGCCACCCAGCACGCCCCCAATGAAACCGCAGACCGCCGGCAGCGAGGCGATGAAGCCGGCCTTGAGAATGGTCATGCCACGTTCCTGCACCAGGTACACGGGGAACCAGGTAAGGAAGAAGTAGGTGATGGCGTTGATGCAATACTGGCCCAGGTACACGCCCAGCAGCATGCGGCTGGTCAGCAGTTGCTTGATGTAGCCCCATTTCGGGCCGTCGTTGCCGCGCTTCTGGTCCATGTCCACCAGGCCGCCGTTATGCTCGATGTGTTCGAGCTCGCTTTGGCTGATGCGTGGGTGTTGGCGCGGGTTGTGGATGGTTTTCAGCCACACCATGGAGAACACGATGCCCAGTGCACCCATGACGACAAACACGTGCTCCCAGCCGAAGCTGAACACGATCCAGCCCATTATCGGGGCGAACAGCGCCGTGGCGAAGTACTGCGCCGAGTTGAAGATGGCTGAGGCAGTGCCGCGCTCCTGAGTCGGAAACCAGGCGGCGACGATGCGTGCGTTGCCCGGGAACGACGGGGCTTCGGCGAAGCCAACCAGAAAGCGCAAGGTGAAGAGGGTGACAACCGCCCAGGCAACCGGCAGGCCACCGACAAAACCCTGCAACAGGGTGAACAGCGACCAGGTGAAGATGCTGAAGGCGTAGACGTTCTTGGAACCGAAGCGATCGAGCAGCCAGCCACCAGGAATCTGGCCAGCCACGTAAGCCCATCCGAAGGCGGAGAAGATATAACCGAGGGTTACGGCGTCAATGCCGAGGTCTTTCTGCAGGCTGGAGCCTGCGATGGCGATGGTAGCGCGGTCGGCATAGTTGATCGTGGTCACCAGAAAAAGCATGAACAGGATCAGGTAGCGCACATGCGTCTTTTTAGTCGCTTGCATGCTGGCAATACTCCCACTAGTTATTTTTGTGCGGGCTCACGAATTGTAACCGGAGTGGGGCTGGCCCACTCCGGGCGCGGCATCTGGCAGGCCGCGGGCAGGGCTTACTGCGGGCCCATCTTGTCCATCAGCGCGGCGAGCATCTCGTACTCTTCTGCGGTGAGGTCGGTCAGCGGGGTGCGCACGGGGCCTGCGTCGTAACCGGCAATTTTGGCGCCGGCCTTGACGATGCTCACGGCGTAGCCGGCTTTGCGGTTGCGAATGTCCAGGTACGGCAGGAAGAAATCGTCGATCAGCTTGGCCACGGCAGCGTGGTCGTCACGGGCGATGGCACTGTAGAAGTCCATGGCGGTCTTCGGCACGAAGTTGAACACCGCGGAGGAGTACACCGGCACGCCCAGGGCCTTGTAGGCAGCAGCATACACTTCGGCGGTCGGCAGGCCACCCAGGTAGCTGAAACGTTCGCCCAGGCGGCGACGGATCGACACCATCAGCTCGATATCACCCAGGCCATCCTTGTAGCCGATCAGGTTCGGGCAGCGCTCGGCCAGTTTTTCCAGCAGGTCGGCGTTCAGGCGGCAGACGTTGCGGTTGTACACCACCACGCCGATGTTCACCGATTTGCACACCGCTTCGACGTGTGCGGCGACGCCGTCCTGGCTGGCTTCGGTCAGGTAATGCGGCAGCAGCAACAGGCCCTTGGCACCCAGGCGCTCGGCTTCTTGTGCGTATTCGATGGCCTGACGGGTGGACCCACCAACACCCGCGAGGATAGGAACCGAGGTGGCGCAGGTATCGACGGCGGTCTTGATCACCTGGCTGTACTCGCTGGCGGCCAAGGAGAAGAACTCACCGGTGCCGCCAGCGGCGAACAGGGCGCTGGCGCCATACGGGGCCAGCCACTCCAGGCGCTTGATGTAGCCAGCCGGGTTGAAGTCGCCCTGGGCGTTGAAGTCGGTGACCGGGAAAGACAGCAGGCCGTGGGAGAGGATGGATTTAAGTTCTTGTGGATTCATTGTTGTTGGCATCCTGTGGCGCTTGGGTGAAGGGTGTTGTTCTGCGTTAGAGGTAAGTTATCGTACAACTTAAGCGATGACTAGCCCTCCTTGCAGAAAAATTTGTGTGCGCCGGTCTGGGGGTGGCGGCGCTCGATCTCGTAGGCGCTAGAAATGACACGGCGACCGCATGTTGGTCATCGTATCTCTTAGGTGGGGAGGGGTAAAAAACGATCGCGGAGACAGGTACAAGCCCGCCGCCCGATTCCACGGGAAGTGTTCTGGGACCAGCAGAGGGTGACCGGGGAAACGGGGGCGACCTTGCGCCGCCCCGCGATCAAAGCAGAGGAAACTGAATGTCAGGCAGCGTGCTGGCGCTTGACCTGCGCCTTGCGTACCTGGGCTCGGCAGGCATCGCCGAAAGCCTGGAAGATCTTGATCGAATCAGGGTTCTTCGCCGCTTGCCATTCTGGGTGCCACTGTACGGCGAACAGGAACGGCGAAATGCTCGGCGCGTGAATCGCTTCAACCAAGCCATCTTCGGCATGGGCGATAGCTTCGATACCGGCGCCGAGCTTGTGCAGGCCCTGGCCATGCAGCGAGTTGACGCGAATCTCGTCGGTACCCAGGGTGTCACGCAGCCAGCTGCCCGGCTGGATCTTCACCCCATGTACTTGGGCGTACTGCACTTCAACCGGGTCTTCCGGGTTTTCCCGGTGGTCATTGAAGCCAGGCTCGGCGTAGACCTTCTGGTAGATGTCGCCACCCAGGGCCACGTTGATTTCCTGCATGCCACGGCAAATGCCGAAGATTGGCAGGCCACGCTTGATCGCCGCCTTGACCAGTGGGATGTCGAACAGGTCGCGGTTCTGGTCCTGGCCCTTGCCTGGGGTTTCATTTTCCTGGCCATACAGGGCCGGGTCGATGTTGCTGCCAGCGCCCGTCAGGTACACGCCGTCGGCCATGTCCAGGTAGGTCTCGAGGTCTTCAATGCCGCAGCAGGTGGGCACCAGTACCGGGACGCAATCGGAAAACTCGACCAGCGGGGTGATGTATTTGTGGGTCATGACCTGATAGTCATGGCCTTTGCGCTCTTGGCTGCCCATGGTCATCAGGACGACGGGTTTGCGCAGGGAAGGTTGCTTGTTGCCAATGTTGCTGTTGGACATATGTCACCTTGGGACAGGTTCAACCTGTCGTTGTTGTGCAGGCGCACGGCGCGGGGCTCTGGGTGCTGCCTGTAGCCCCGAGCACTGCCGGCTCGTCAGAGGCGACGATTCCGGTCGGGGCATGTAGATAGCTTGCCAGAGCCGTTCGATATGTCAAACGACGGAAGAGGGCTTTAATGCGGGGGATGCGCCGGTTTTTGGGGGCTGAAACCGATGCGGGCCTGTGGTGGCGTGGGTTTGGCGGGGGCGTTGGTCAATAATATTTAACGATGCAGTTGGGTCTTTGCAGCGGTGCAATGAGCAAGGCGCTCGAGGCAAGCGCGGTCCTTGCAGGAGCGGCCTTGTGTCGCGAAAGGGCCGCAAAGCGGCCCCGGATTTCAGCACTGATGCACATTGCTGGGGCTGCTGCGCAGCCCTTTTGCGACGCAAGGCCGTTCCCACACGCATCAGACCTCCATTCAGTGCAGTATCTGCGCCAGAAACGCCTTGGCCCGCTCGGTGCGCGGCTGGTTGAAGAACACCTGCGGCGGGCTGTCTTCGATGATCTGCCCACCCTCAAGGAACAGCACGCGCTCGGCTACCTGCCGGGCAAAGCCCATTTCGTGGGTGACGCACAGCATGGTCATGCCCGTGCCGGCCAACTGCACCAGCACATCCAGCACCTCGGCGACCATTTCCGGGTCCAGCGCCGAAGTAGGCTCGTCGAACAGCATGATCCGTGGCTTCATGCACAGCGCCCGGGCGATGGCCACGCGCTGCTGCTGGCCACCGGACAACTGGCTGGGGTACTTGTGCGCCTGGCTTTCGATGCCGACCTTGCTCAGGTACATGCGTGCCCGCTCCTCGGCGTCCTTGCGTGACAGCCCGCGCACGCTGGTGGGGGCCAGCAGGCAGTTGTCGAGCACGCTCATGTGTGGAAACAAGTTGAAATGCTGGAACACCATGCCGATGTCGCTGCGCACCTGCGCGGCCTCGCGCGTGGTGGCTGACAGGTCGATGCCATCCACCTGGATGCTGCCCTGCTGGGCAATCTCCAGGCGGTTGATGCAGCGGATCAGGGTCGACTTGCCCGAGCCGGAGGGCCCGCACAGCACGATGCGTTCGCCTTCGCGCACCTGCAGGTCAATGTCACGCAGCACGTGGAAGGCGCCGTAATGCTTGTTCAGGCCTTCGATACGGATCAGCACCGGGCGCGGGTCGGGTTCGGGGGCAAGGGTGGCAAGGCTCAGTGGTGCGGTCATGTTGTTTTTCTCCCGCGTGGGTTCAGTCGAAACGGGTCGCGCTGTAGGGCGCGGGGTCGGTGAAGGGGCGCTCGCCAGTGAGCAGTTCGGCCAATAGCCGGCCGCTGACCGGGCCCAGGGTGAGGCCGTGGTGGGCGTGGCCAAAGTTGAACCACAGCCCCGGGTGGCGCGGTGCCGGGCCGATCACCGGGCGCATGTCGGGCAGGCACGGGCGACGGCCCAGCCATGGGGTGTCGTCCAGCCGCTCGCCGAGGGCCGGGAACAGCTTGCGCGCCAAGGCTTCGCAACGGCCCAGCTGGATCTGGTTGCCAGGCGCCCCGGCTGCGTCGAACTCGATGCCGGTGGTCAGGCGTACACCGCGCGCCATCGGCGCCAGCACGTAGCCGCCCTGGGTATCGCAGATCGAGTGCTCCAACTGTGCGCCGTCGCGGGTGCTGTAGTGCATGTGGTAGCCACGTTTGATCGCCAGCGGAATCTGATAGCCCAGGCCGCTGAACAGGTCCGCCGACTGCGGGCCGAGGCAGGCCACCACCTCGTCGGCGGTAACCGGGCCACGACGGCTTTCTACCCGCCACTGGCCGTTGGCTTGGCGCAGGCTGCGCGCATCGCCATGCAGGAACTGCCCGCCGCGCTGCAGGAACAGCGCGGCATAGCCACGGGTGAGGGCGCCGGGGTTGTTCACGGTCTTTGGGTCGAGCCAATGAATGCCACCGACCACGGTGGCGTCCAACTGGTGCTCGCGTGCCTGCAGTTGCCCGCATTCGAGTATCTCGAACTGCAAGCCGTAGCGGCTCAGGCCCTTGGCGTCAGTTTTGGCCTGCTCGAACAGCGCAGGGTCGCGGAACACTTCGATCCAGCCTTTGGCCTGCACCAGCCCTTCAAGGCCGGCCGCTTCGATCAGCGCGTCGTGTTCTTCGACGCAGCGTTGTACCAGCGGCAGCATATCGGCGGCGGCCCCGGCCAGGCGGCCGGGCGCCGACTGGCGCCAGTAGCGCCACAGCCACGGTGCGACCTTGGGCAGGTGCGCCAGGCTGTAGCGCACATCGGGCTGGCGGTTCAGGCCATAGCGCAGCAGCGCGCCCAGTTGCCGGGGGAAGGCGTAGGGGATGACGCTGGAGCGCTCGATCAGCCCGGCGTTGCCGTGGCTGGTGCCGCTGCCCGGTTCGTCGCGGTCGATCAGAATCACCTGGCGCCCGCGGGCCTGCAGGTGCAGGGCGGTGCTGACGCCGACGATACCGGCGCCGAGGACAAGGGTCTGGCAATGCATGGAACGTATCCTTCGGTCAGTTCAGGTGGCGGCCCAAGCGGCCTTCCAAGTGTTTCAGCAGGCGCCTTACCAGCTCGACGATCACCAGGTAGAGCACGGCCGCCCACAGGTAGATCTGAAAGTCGAAACTGCGCGAGAAGGCCAGTTTGGTCACGCCCATCAGGTCGTAGATGGTCACCAGCGAGGCAATCGCGCTGGCCTTGATCATCAGGATCAGTTCGTTGCCCAGTGGGCCGATGGCCACGAGCAGCGACTGCGGCAAGATCACCTTGAAGAAGGTGGTCGAGCGTTTCAGGTTCAGCGCCCGTGCCGCCTCATGCTGGCCGGGCGCAACGGCCATCAGGCTGCCGCGGAAGATCTCGGCTTGATAGGCGGCGGTGTTCAGGGTGAACGCCAGCAAGGTGCAGAACCACGCCTCGCGGAAGAACCACCACAGGCCGACGTCCTGCCAGAAGCCCTTGAGCGAGCCCAGCCCGTAATACAGCAGGAACAGCTGCGCCAGCAGTGGCGAGCCGCGGAAGAAGTACACGTAACCGGCGGCCATGCGCTGCAGCACCAGGCTGCGCGACATGCGTGCCAGGGCCAGCAGCAGGCCGAGCACGGCGCCCAGGGTGAAGGAAATGGCCACCAGTTTGGCAGTTACCAGCAAACCGTCGAGAAAGCGTGGGCCGTAGCGCTCCAGCAGGTCGGGGTCGAGTACCAGCGCCAGCAGTTGATCGAGGCTCATGCGCGTGCTCCTAGCAGGTGGCGGTTGCTACGCCGTTCGATGTAGGCGAACACGCGCCCGGACAGTGCCGCGAACAGCAGGTAACCCAGGCAGGCGACGCCGTAGAAGAACATCGGCTCCTTGGTCACGCTGACCGCCAGGTTGGTCTGGCGCATCAGGTCGACCAGTGAGATGGTCGACACCAGCGAGGTGTCCTTGAGCAGCGACAGCCAATTGTTGGAAAGGCCGGGCAGGGCGATGCGGGTCAGTTGTGGCAGCAGCACCTTGAAGAACCCGGTGCGCTTGCTCAGGCCCAAGGCCGAGCAGGCTTCCAGCTGGCCCTTGGGCAGGGTCTTGAAGGCCGCCAGCCAGATCTCGCTGGAAAACGCGGCAAATACCAGGCTGAAGGCAATCATCGCGGCGAGGAAGGTGTTGATCAGGAATTCACCCTCGTAGCCCATGGCGGCGAGGATCTTCTGCGCGGCGATCTGGCAGCCGTAATAGATGATCAGCAAGGTCAGCAGCTCGGGCAGGCCGCGAAACACGGTTGAAAAGGTAGTGGCCCAGGCCCGTGGCAGGCGCTTGCGCGAGCGCGCCGCCAGGGCGACCACCAGGCCCAGTGGCAGGCCGATGGGCAGGCAGGCCAGGGCCAGGGAAACGGTAACCAGCGCGCCGGCCAGCAACGCCTGGCCCCAGCCTCCGCTGGCGAAGGACAGCAAGGACAATTGATCGAGCATGACGAACCCCTAAGATGGGCAACGCGGTCTCTTTGTAGGAGCGGCCTTGTGTCGCGATAGGGGTGCGTAGCGCCCCCACATTTTCAGCTTCGCCGCGAAGAACGCCGGGGCCGCTTTGCGGCCCTATCGCGACACAAGGCCGCTCCTACAGGGATTGCGCAGTTTCCTGAAGATCAGTTGTAGATATCGAAAGCAAAGTACTTGCTGGCGATCTTCTGGTAGGTGCCGTTGGCCACGATCTGTTGTAGCGCGGTGTTCAGGCGCTGGCGCAGGGCTTCGTCGTCCTTGCGCACGGCAATGGCGGCATCGGCCTTGGTGTCGGCCACATCGCCGAGGATCTTGCAGCAGTCCCCGCCGTTCTTGCTCATCCACTCGTGCAGCGGGAATTTGTCGGCAATCACGCCGTCCAGGCGGCCTGCGGCAAGGTCCGCGTTGGCCTCGTCCATGGTTGGGTACAGCTTCACATCGGCACCGGCCTTGCCATACACGTCTTCGGCGTAGATGGCCTGGGTGGAGGACGACTGGGCGCCGACGGTGTAGCCGACAAAGTCGGTCTGGGCGCTGTCGATCTTGCTGTCCTTGGCCACCGCAACGGTCAGTGGCGTGCGGTAGTAGTGGTCGGTGAACGCGATTTTCTTGCGCCGCTCTTCGGTGTCGATCATTGACGCCACCACTGCGTCGTACTTGCGTGCCATCAGGGCGGGGATGATGCCTTCCCAGTCCTGGGCCACCAGCGTGCATTCCACTTTCATCTGTTCGCACAGGGCATGGGTGATGTCGATATCGAAGCCATGCAGCTTGTTATCGGCGTCTACATAGTTGAAGGGCGGGTAGGCACCCTCCGTGGCGAAACGCAGGGTTTCGGCACTGGCGGCACCCGCCAGCAGCAGGGCGCACGCACCCACCAAGGCCATGGACTTGTTCATCTCGCACCTCATTGCACTCTTGCTATTGTTGTTTGCCCGTCGACCACGAGGTGTAGCCGACGAATTCGTTATGTAGAGCGGCAGTCGCTTCCAAGCGTTTTTCAACATCCGGCCCGAGCTTCTTGCAGACCTCGTTGACCATCAGGTGCACCCACGACAGCATCGTCGAGGTGGATTCCCAGAACAGATTGAACTCGGTGGGGATGCGGAACACCTCGTCGGCATTGGCATCGGCCCAGTCACAGAAGGTGTCGGTCACCAGAGTGACCGCAATGCCAGCCTCGCGTGCCTTCTGGCACAGCATCAGGGCGTGGCGGGAATAGCGGCGCGCCTCGAACACCACCAGGGCGCTGTCTTCGGCGCGGCCCAGCAGCACTTCGCCGAAGTGCCCAGCGCTGATGTCGACCAGCTGCACACCATCGCGCAGGTATTGCAGCAAGTGGCTCATGCACATGGCGATGCCACGCTCGGTCTGGAAACCGGCGATGAACACCCTGGGCTTGCTCGCAAGGCGTTGCGCCACGGTGTGCCAGGCCGTGCTCTGGCGGTATTCGTGCACGCGCACCAAGGCGGCGATTTCCAGCTCCAGGCTGCCGGCGTTGTCGCTGGCGTCCTGGTTCTGGCGGTAATCTTGCAGGCGATCACCCACCAGCCATGGGCCATCGCCAAGATCGTTCTGCAGGTCTTGCTTAAGCGCCTTGAGGTGGGCATAACCCAATGAGCGGCAGAACCGCCCGACGCTCGATTCGCTGACGCCCAGCTTGGCGGCAATGCTGGCTGAAGTCTGGAACGGCAGTTCGTGCAGGTTGGCGAGCATGTAGGTGGCGATCTTGCGACCCGAGGCAGCGGCCCCTTCGAGGCTGTTTTCCAGGCGTTGCTTGATCGGTTGGCTCATGCTGCGGCTCCAGGGGTAAGGCTTGGGAAGAAAATGAATGTTTTCTGTCATCAAGTCAACATTTGACAGATTGCTGTCACATGCAGGAAAGTTTTTGTCGTTGCAACGCTGTAGCCAATCCAAAACAACAAGGAGCTTCAGATGTCCGCACCCTCCACCAGCACCATTGTGCGCGTGCCCTTTTCCGAGCTGCAGGGCCTGCTGCAGGCCATCTTCCAGCGCCATGGTTGCAGCGAGGCCGTGGCTCGGGTGCTGGCCCACAACTGCGCCAGCGCCCAGCGTGATGGCGCTCATAGCCATGGGGTGTTCCGCATGCCCGGTTATGTTTCGACCCTGGCCAGCGGTTGGGTCGATGGCCAGGCCACACCCAAGGTCAGCGACGTGGCTGCTGGTTATGTGCGTGTCGATGCCGCGGGTGGTTTTGCCCAGCCGGCACTGGCGGCGGCCCGAGAACTGTTGGTGGCCAAGGCGCGCAACGCCGGCATCGCCGTGCTGGCAATCCACAACTCGCACCACTTCGCCGCGCTGTGGCCGGATGTAGAGCCGTTCGCCGAAGAGGGCCTGGTTGCCCTCAGCGTGGTCAACAGCATGACCTGCGTGGTGCCACATGGCGCGCGCAAGCCACTGTTCGGCACCAACCCCATCGCTTTTGCCGCGCCTTGCGCCGAACATGACCCGATCGTCTTCGACATGGCCACCAGCGCCATGGCCCATGGCGACGTGCAGATTGCTGCGCGGGCTGGCCAGCAGCTACCTGAAGGCATGGGCGTGGATGCCAATGGCGAACCGACCACCGAGCCCAAGGCGATTCTGGAAGGCGGCGCCTTGCTGCCGTTTGGCGGGCACAAGGGCTCGGCGCTTTCGATGATGGTCGAGTTGCTGGCGGCGGCGTTGACCGGCGGGCACT
Organism: Pseudomonas sp. LFS074; assembly: GCF_047978165.1. NCBI lineage: Bacteria > Pseudomonadati > Pseudomonadota > Gammaproteobacteria > Pseudomonadales > Pseudomonadaceae > Pseudomonas > Pseudomonas sp. LFS074. Next base: position 2,503,207 of record NZ_JBFPFV010000001.1, read on the forward strand.
TCTCCTGGGAGTTCGACTGGTCGGGGCACCCGGGGGCGAAGACGCCGTGGACCGGGCAACTGATCATCCTCATCGACCCAAGCAAGGCCGAAGGCGAGCGGTTTGCACAGCGCAGCCGTGAACTGGTGGAGCAGATGCAGGCCGTAGGGCTGACGCGCATGCCGGGCGAGCGGCGTTACCGCGAGCGGGAGGTGGCCGAGGAGGAAGGGGTGGCGGTGACCGAGCAGGAGTTGCAGGGCCTGAAAGAGCTGCTTGGCTGACCCCTGCACCGTCGGGCCATGCAATGTTGCATAGACAACCTTGCACAATAGTGGATGTTCCTGAGCCTGCACTCCGGGTATGCTCAGGTCTGCCTTTTCGAACTGTCCTGATCCAAGGAGCTGCACGCTGTGTTCAAACATGTCGATGCCTATGCCGGCGACCCGATCCTCTCGTTGATGGAAACCTTCAAGGCCGACCCGCGCGCCGACAAGGTCAACCTGAGTATTGGCCTGTACTACGATGAGGCCGGCGTGGTGCCGCAACTGGCGGCTGTGGATGCGGTGGAAAAACGCATGGCCGGCCAGGACCACGAAGCCTCCCTGTACCTGCCGATGGAAGGCCTGGCCAGCTACCGCCAGGCGATCCAGGCGCTGCTGTTCGGTGCTGATCACCCCGCCGTGACGGGCGGTCGCGTGGCTACCGTGCAGACCGTGGGCGGCTCCGGTGCCCTTAAAGTTGGTGCCGACTTCCTCAAGCGCTACTTCCCGCAGTCCGAAGTCTGGGTCAGCAACCCGACCTGGGACAACCACCGCGCCATCTTCGAAGGCGCAGGCTTCAAGGTGCACACCTACCCGTACTTCGACCAGGCCACCCGTGGCGTGGACTTCGACGGCATGCTGGCCACCCTGCAGACCCTGCCGGCCAACAGCGTGGTCCTGCTGCACCCGTGCTGCCACAACCCTACCGGCGCCGACCTGGAACAGCACCAGTGGCAGCAAGTGGTCGAAGTGGTCAAGGCGCGCCAGCTGATCCCGTTCCTCGACATCGCCTACCAAGGCTTCGCCGAAGGCCTGGTGGAAGACGCCTACGCCATCCGCGAAATGGCCCGTGCCGGCGTGCCGTGCCTGGTCAGCAACTCGTTCTCGAAAATCTTCTCGCTGTACGGCGAGCGGGTAGGCGGCCTGTCGGTGGTGTGCGATGACGACGCCACTGCCCAGAGCGTACTTGGCCAGTTGAAGGCCACCGTGCGCCGCAACTACTCCAGCCCGCCCAACTTCGGCGCCCAGCTGGTGGCTGGCGTGCTCAGCGATGCAGGCCTGAATGCCCAGTGGGCCGAAGAAGTCGAAGTGATGCGCAAGCGGATCCTCGACATGCGCCAGGCGCTGGTCGATGCCCTGGCCGTGCTGCTGCCAGGCCAGGACTTCCAGTTCTTCCTGCGCCAGCGCGGCATGTTCAGCTACACCGGCTTCAGCGTCGAGCAGGTGCGTCGCCTGCGTGACGAGTTCGGTGTGTACCTGATCGACAGCGGCCGCGTGTGCATGTCCGGCCTGCGCCCGGCCAACCTGCAGCGGGTTGCCGAAGCGTTCGCCGCCGTTCAGAAGTAATCCTCCAGGGGCCCAGCGCGGCCCCTGCATTCGCAGCTTCGCAGCGAGTAATGCCAGGGCCGCTTTGCGGCCCTTTCGCGGCGCAACGCCGCCCCCACAGGTCATTGCTGCAACCCGCGTTTTCAGCCAGCTGCACCTCACTTGTAAAGACAAGTGCAACCGCCCCTCGGAAAAGGGCTTCGCAAGTGCAACCTTTCCGTGCACAATCGCGCCCCTCTTTTCCGGTTGAGTTGGGCGAAGGCACTGTTTCGCCATTCTCAGCCTGTTGCAGTCTTGCGAGTGGAGCTTCACCCGGAATGAATGAGCAGGCCCCAAGCGTTGAACAACGCTTTGCAGAATCGACCCCCGCCACCCTTGGCAGCTGGGCGCGTCACGACACCACCTGGATGCTGGGCCTGTTCGGCACAGCCATTGGCGCCGGAACCCTGTTCCTGCCGATCAACGCCGGCCTTGGCGGCTTCTGGCCGCTGCTGATCCTGGCCATCCTGGCCTTCCCGATGACGTACTTTGCCCACCGTGGGTTGACCCGATTCGTCCTGTCGGGGCGCAACGGTGGCGACATTACCGAAGTGGTCAAGGAGCACTTCGGCAGCACCGCCGGTGCCTCGATCACCGTGCTGTACTTCTTCGCCATCTTCCCCATCCTGCTTATCTATAGCGTGGCGCTGACCAACACCGTGTCCAGCTTCATGGAGCACCAGTTGCACATGCAGCCGCCGCCGCGGGCCATCCTGTCGTTCGTGCTGATCCTCGGCCTGCTGGCCATCGTGCGCTGTGGCGAGCAGGCCACGGTCAAGGTCATGAGCCTGCTGGTGTACCCGTTCATCGTCGCCCTGGCGTTGCTGGGCCTGTATCTGGTGCCGCACTGGACGGGTGGCATCCTCGACAGCGCTACCGAGGTGCCACCGGCCTCGGCCTTCCTGCACACCCTGTGGCTGGCCATTCCGGTGATGGTGTTCTCGTTCAACCACTCGCCGATCATCTCGGCCTTTGCCGTTGACCAGAAGCGCCGCTACGGCGAGCACGCCGATGAGCGCAGCGGCCAGATCCTGCGTCGTGCCCACCTGCTGATGGTGGTGATGGTGCTGTTCTTCGTGTTCAGCTGCGTGCTCACCCTGAGCAGCGCCCAGCTGGCCGAAGCCAAGGCACAGAACCTGTCGATCCTGTCGTACCTGGCCAACCATTTCAGCAACCCGACCATCGCGTTCGCTGCGCCGTTGATCGCCTTCGTGGCCATTGCCAAGTCGTTCCTGGGCCATTACATCGGTGCCAGCGAAGGCCTGAAGGGCATCATCGCCAAGACCGGCGCGCGCCCGGGTGCCAAAACCCTGGACCGCGTAGTTGCCGCGCTGATGCTAGTGGTGTGCTGGATCGTCGCCACCCTCAACCCGAGCATCCTGCGCATGATCGAATCGCTCGGCGGTCCGATCCTTGCGGTGCTGCTGTTCCTGATGCCGATGTACGCCATCCGCCGTGTACCGTCGATGCGCAAGTACAGCGGTGCAGCCTCCAACGTATTCGTTGTGGTGGTCGGCCTGGTTGCGTTGACCTCGGTGGTGTACGGCCTGCTCGGCTGATTCGCTGCCAGAAATAAAGAATGCCCGGGGCGCTTGTCGCAACCTGGGCATTTTTTTGTCCACAAGAATTGTCCGGCAATAGAACAATTTCACCTACCCCCATAGGCACCCGGCCGCCTTCATGCTTAACTCAGTGTCCTTTTCAAACCCCGTATAAGGATTTCGTCATGGCTCAAGTGACTCTCAAAGGCAACCCGGTTCAGGTCAAAGGCGAACTGCCGAAAGTCGGCGCCCAGGCTCCGGCCTTCTCCCTGGTCGGTGAAGGCCTGGCTGACAAGTCGCTGAAGGACTACGCCGGCAAGCGCAAGGTGCTGAACATCTTCCCGAGCGTCGACACCCCAACCTGCGCCACCTCCGTGCGCAAGTTCAACGCCCAGGCCAATGATGTAACCAACACCGTGGTACTGTGCATTTCCGCCGACCTGCCGTTCGCCCAGGCCCGCTTCTGCGGCGCAGAAGGCCTGGAAAACGTGAAGAACCTGTCGACCCTGCGTGGCCGCGAGTTCCTCGAGAACTACGGCGTCGCCATCGCCGACGGCCCACTGGCCGGCCTGGCCGCCCGCGCCGTGGTGGTGCTGGACGAGAGCGACAAGGTGCTGCACAGCGAGCTGGTTGGTGAAATTGCCGACGAGCCGAACTACGATGCAGCGCTGGCTGTACTGAAGTAAAGGTTGTGGGGTAGGGCGGGCATCTGCAGCCCACCGTCGCCCCAAGCAACACCCTGTAACGGCCCGGAACGCGTTCCGGGCCGTTTTCATTTAAAATTCCGCGTCTTGGCAACGTCAGGCAAAGGTAAACCTCTGGTAAAGGCCCTTTGCTAAAACGATGGCAGTGCTTATCGTTCACCCTCCCGAAGTCGTCATTCCGAACAAGGTTCGTTCAACCCATGCAAGCGTCCAATTCCCGTTCCCCTCGTCGCTGGCTCGTCGGCCTGCTGATCCTGCTGCTGGTGGCTGCACTGGCCTGGTGGCTTTGGCCTGCAGCAACGCCCGCGCACAAAGAAGCCAGCGGCGGCGGGCGCGGCGGCAAGGGCATGGGCATGATGGGGGGGCGGCCAGGCTTCGGCGGCTCCAGCGACCCGGTGCCGGTGCGCGTCGAACCGGTACGGGTGGGTGATTTTCCGCTGTACTACAAGGCCCTGGGCACCGTCACTGCAACCAACACAGTGAACGTCCGCAGCCGGGTGGCAGGCGAACTGGTGAAAATCCACTTCAAGGAAGGCCAGCAGGTCAAGGCCGGCGACCTGCTCGCCGAAATCGACCCGCGCTCGTACCGCATCGCCCTGCAGCAGGCCGAAGGCACCCTGGCGCAGAACCAGGCACAGTTGAAGAACGCCCAGGTCGACCTGGCCCGCTATAAAGGCCTGTACGCCGAAGACAGTATCGCCAAGCAAACCCTCGACACCGCCGAAGCACAAGTGGCGCAGTTCCAGGGGCTGGTCAAGACCAATCAGGCACAGGTCAACGATGCTCGCCTGAACCTCGACTTCACTCAAATTCGTTCGCCAATCAACGGCCGTGTAGGCCTGCGCCAACTCGACCTGGGCAACCTGGTGGCGGCCAACGACGCCACCGCACTGGTGGTGATCACCCAGACCGAGCCGATCAGCGTCGCCTTCACCCTGCCGGAAACCGAGCTGAGCACCGTGCTGGAGCGCTACCGCAGTGGCGCGAGCCTGCCGGTCGAGGCCTGGGACCGCAGTGACAGCAAGCTGCAGTCCACTGGTGTGCTGGGCAGCATCGACAACCAGATCGACACCACCACCGGCACCCTGAAGTTCAAGGGCCGCTTCGAGAACAAGGACCTGGCCCTGTTCCCCAACCAGTTCGTCAACGTGCGCCTGCTGGCCGACACACTCAAGCAGGTGGTCATGGCCCCGGCTGCGGCCATCCAGTTTGGCAACGACGGCACCTTTGCCTATGTGGTCAACGCCGAAAGCACCGTGAACGTGCGCAAGCTCAAGGTTGGCGCCAGCGACGGCGAGAACAGCGTCATTCTCGAAGGCCTCAAGGCGGGCGACCGCCTGGTGCTTGAAGGCACCGACCGCCTGCGCGAAGGCACCAAGGTGGAAGTGGTAGAAGACAGCTCGCAAGTGCCGACCACGCCCGGCCAGCACCTGCAAGGCCAGGAAGCCAAGGGCTCGGCGCACACAGGTGAAGCACAGCCCGGTAACGCAGCAGGCAAGGCGGGCGCATGAACCTCTCGCGTCTGTTCATCCTGCGGCCGGTCGCCACCACGCTGAGCATGCTGGCCATTGTCCTGGCCGGCCTGATCGCCTACAAGCTGCTGCCGGTGTCCGCATTGCCGCAGGTGGACTACCCGACCATCCGCGTGATGACCCTGTACCCTGGCGCCAGCCCGCAGGTCATGACCAGCGCCGTCACCGCGCCACTGGAGCGCCAGTTCGGCCAGATGCCGGGCCTGGAGCAGATGGCCTCGACCAGCTCCGGTGGCGCGTCGGTGCTGACCCTGCGCTTCAACCTCGACATGAACATGGACGTTGCCGAGCAACAGGTGCAGGCCGCGATCAACGCCGCCAGCAACCTGCTGCCCAGCGACTTGCCGGCACCGCCGGTGTACAACAAGGTCAACCCGGCCGACACCCCGGTGCTGACCTTGGCCATCTCCAGCAAGACCATGCCGCTGCCCAAGCTCAACGACCTGGTCGATACCCGCGTGGCGCAAAAGCTCGCGCAGATCAGCGGCGTGGGCATGGTCAGTATTGCCGGCGGCCAGCGCCAGGCGGTGCGGATCAAGGTCAACGTCGACGCTCTGGCGGCCAACGGCCTGAACCTGGACGACGTGCGTACCCTGATCGGCGCTTCCAACGTCAACCAGCCCAAAGGCAACTTCGACGGCCCGACACGGGTGTCGATGCTCGATGCCAACGACCAACTGCGTTCCCCCGAGGAATACGCCAACCTGATTCTGGCCTACAACAATGGCGCTCCGCTGCGCCTGAAAGACGTAGCCGAAATCGTCGACGGCGCCGAAAACGAACGCCTGGCCGCCTGGGCCAACGAAAACCACGCGGTGCTGCTGAACATCCAGCGTCAGCCGGGCGCCAACGTGATCGAAGTGGTCGACCGCATCAAGGACCTGCTGCCGTCGATCACCGACAACCTGCCGGCTGGCCTCGATGTCTCGGTGCTGACCGACCGCACCCAGACCATCCGCGCCGCGGTCAAGGACGTGCAACACGAACTGCTGATCGCCATCGTGCTGGTGGTGATGGTCACCTTCGTCTTCCTGCGCCGCTTCAGCGCCACCCTCATTCCATCGATTGCCGTGCCACTGTCGCTGATTGGCACCTTCGGGGTGATGTACCTGGCCGGTTTCTCGGTCAACAACCTGACGCTGATGGCCCTGACCATTGCCACAGGCTTCGTGGTCGATGATGCCATCGTCATGCTGGAGAACATCTCCCGGCACATCGAAGAGGGCGAGACCCCCATGCAGGCGGCGCTCAAGGGCGCCCGGCAGATCGGCTTCACCCTGATTTCGCTGACCTTCTCGCTGATCGCCGTACTGATCCCGCTGCTGTTCATGGCTGACGTGGTCGGCCGCTTGTTCCGCGAGTTCGCCATCACCCTGGCGGTGGCCATCCTGATTTCCCTGGTGGTGTCGCTGACCCTGACGCCGATGATGTGCGCGCGCCTGCTCAAGCGTGAGCCCAAGGAAGAGGAACAAAGCCGTTTCTACCGCGCCAGCGGTGCCTGGATCGACTGGCTGATCAAGCACTACGGCAGTGCCCTGCAGTGGGTGCTGAAGCACCAACCGCTGACCCTGCTGGTGGCAGTGGCCAGCCTGGCGCTGACGGTATTCTTGTACATGGTGGTGCCCAAAGGCTTCTTCCCGGTGCAGGACACCGGGGTGATCCAGGGTATCTCCGAAGCGCCGCAGTCCACCTCGTTCGCCGCCATGAGCGAGCGCCAGCAGGCGCTGAGCAAGGTGATCCTGCAAGACCCTGCGGTGCAAAGCCTGTCGTCCTACATCGGTGTCGACGGCGACAACGCCACGCTCAACAGCGGCCGCCTGCTGATCAACCTCAAGCCCCACGGCGAGCGCGATGTCACCGCCAGCCAAGTGATCAGCCGCCTGCAGCCGCAAGTCGACCGGCTGGTGGGCATCCGTCTGTTCATGCAGCCGGTACAGGACCTGAGCATCGAGGACCGGGTCAGCCGTACCCAGTACCAGTTCAGTCTGTCGTCGCCGGACGCCGACCTGCTGGCGCAGTGGAGCGGCAAGCTGGTGCAGGCGCTGCAGCAGCGCCCGGAATTGGCCGACGTGGCCAGCGATCTGCAGGACAAGGGCCTGCAGGTGTACCTGGTGATCGACCGTGACATGGCCAGCCGCCTGGGCATTACCGTGTCACAAATCACCAACGCCCTGTACGACGCCTTCGGCCAGCGGCAGATCTCCACCATCTACACCCAGGCCAGCCAGTACCGCGTGGTGCTGCAGTCGCAGGATGCCGCCGTGATTGGCCCGCAGGCGCTGGAGTCAATCCACGTCAAGGCCACCGATGGCGGCCAGGTGCGCCTGTCGGCGCTGGCGCGCATCGAGCAGCGTCAGGCGCAGTTGGCCATTTCCCACATCGGCCAGTTCCCGGCAGTGACTCTGTCGTTCAACCTGGGCCACGGTGCATCGCTGGGCGAGGCGGTGCAGGTGATCGAGCAGGTGCAGAAGGACATCGGCATGCCGCTGGGCGTGCAAACCCGCTTCCAGGGCGCGGCCGAGGCCTTCCAGGCATCGCTGTCGAGTACCTTGCTGCTGATTTTGGCAGCGGTGGTGACCATGTACATCGTGCTGGGCGTGCTGTACGAGAGCTACATCCACCCGGTGACCATCCTCTCGACCTTGCCATCGGCAGCGGTGGGGGCCTTGCTGGCCTTGCTCATCAGCGGCAACGACCTGGGCATGATTGCCATCATCGGCATCATCCTGCTGATCGGCATCGTCAAGAAGAACGCGATCATGATGATCGACTTCGCCCTGGAGGCTGAGCGCCACCAGGGCATGAGCCCGCGCGATGCCATCTACCAGGCGGCGCTGCTGCGCTTCCGGCCGATCCTGATGACCACCCTGGCCGCGCTGTTCGGTGCGGTGCCGCTGATGCTCGCCACCGGTTCGGGCGCCGAGCTGCGCCAGCCGCTGGGCCTGGTGATGGTCGGCGGGCTGCTGGTCAGCCAGGTGCTGACGCTGTTCACCACCCCGGTCATCTACCTGTACTTCGACCGCCTGGCCCGCCGCTGGCGCCCGGCCACTGACGTGAAGCAGGCCGAGGCATGAACCTGTCCGGTCCGTTCATCCGTCGCCCGGTGGCGACCATGCTGTTGAGCCTGGCGATCATGCTGCTGGGTGGGGTCAGCTTTGGCTTGCTGCCGGTGGCGCCGCTGCCGCAAATGGACTTCCCGGTAATCGTGGTGTCGGCCAACCTGTCCGGCGCCAGCCCCGAGGTCATGGCCTCCACCGTGGCCACGCCGCTGGAGCGCAAGCTGGGGAGTATCGCTGGCGTCACCACACTCACCAGCAGCTCCAACCAAGGCTCCACCCGGGTGGTGATCGGCTTCGAGATGGGCCGCGACATCGACGGCGCGGCACGTGAGGTGCAGGCAGCGATCAACGCCACCCGCAACCTGCTGCCCAGCGGCATGCGCAGCATGCCCACCTACAAGAAGATCAACCCGTCACAAGCGCCGATCATGGTGCTGTCGCTGACCTCGGATGTGCTGCAGAAGGGCCAGCTGTACGACCTGGCCGACACCATCCTGTCGCAGAGCCTGGCCCAGGTGTCGGGGGTAGGGGAGGTGCAGATCGGTGGCAGTTCGTTGCCGGCCGTGCGCATTGCCGTCGAGCCGCAATTGCTCAACCAGTACAACCTGTCGCTGGACGAGGTGCGCACGGCGGTGTCCAACGCCAACCAGCGCCGGCCCATGGGCTTTGTCGAGGACGCCGAACGCAACTGGCAGGTGCGTGCCAACGACCAGCTGGAAAGCGCCAAGGACTATGAGCCGGTGGTGATCCGCCAGCAGAACGGCACCATCCTGCGGCTGTCCGACGTGGCGACCATCACCGACGGCGTCGAGAACCGCTACAACAGTGGCTTCTTCAATGACCAGGCAGCGGTGCTGTTGGTGGTCAACCGTCAGACCGGCGCCAACATCATCGAAACGGTCGACCAGATCAAGGCGCAGTTGCCGGCCTTGCAGTCGTTGCTGCCCGCCAGCGTGCAACTGAACGTGGCCATGGATCGCTCGCCTGTGATCAAGGCCACGCTGAAAGAGGCCGAGCACACTTTGCTGATCGCCGTGGTGCTGGTGATCCTGGTGGTCTACCTGTTCCTCGGCAGCCTGCGCGCCTCGCTGATCCCCAGCCTGGCGGTGCCGGTATCGCTGGTGGGCACGTTCGCGGTCATGTACCTGTGCGGCTTCTCGCTCAATAACCTGTCGCTGATGGCGCTGATCCTCGCCACCGGGCTGGTTGTGGACGACGCCATCGTGGTGCTGGAGAACATTTCCAGGCACATCGAGGACGGCCAGCCGCCGATGAAGGCGGCCTTCCTGGGCGCCAAGGAAGTGGGCTTCACCTTGCTGTCGATGAACGTGTCGCTGGTGGCGGTGTTTGTCTCCATCCTGTTCATGGGGGGCATTGTGCGCAACCTGTTCCAGGAGTTTTCCATTACCCTGGCGGCGGCGATCATCGTCTCGCTGGTGGTGTCGTTGACCCTCACACCGATGCTTTGCGCTCGCTGGCTCAAGCCGCACCAGGCTGAACAGACCCGCCTGCAGCGGTGGAGCGACAAGCTGCATCAACGCATGGTCAATGCCTATGACCGCAGCCTGGGCTGGGCCATTCGCCACAGGCGCCTGACCCTGCTCAGCCTGCTGGCCACCATCGGCATCAACATCGCCCTGTACGTGGTGGTGCCCAAGACGCTGATGCCGCAGCAGGACACCGGCCAACTGATGGGCTTTATCCGCGGCGACGATGGTCTGTCGTTCAGCGTGATGCAGCCGAAGATGGAAATCTACCGTCGCGCCTTGCTTGCCGACCCGGCCGTGCAGAGCGTTGCCGGTTTCATCGGTGGCAACAGCGGCACCAACAACGCCATGGTGCTGGTGCGCCTGAAACCGATCAGCGAGCGCAAGATCGATGCGCAGAAGGTGATCGAGCGCCTGCGCAAGGAAATGCCCAAAGTGCCCGGCGGGCGTCTGTTCCTGATGGCCGACCAGGACTTGCAACTGGGGGGCGGGGGGCGTGACCAGACCTCGTCGCAGTACCTGTATACCCTGCAAAGCGGTGACCTGGCGGCATTGCGCCAGTGGTTCCCCAAGGTGGTCGCGGCGCTGCGTGCGCTACCGGAATTGACCGCCATCGACGCCCGCGATGGTGCCGGTACCCAACAGGTGACGCTGGTGGTCGACCGTGACCAGGCCAAGCGCCTGGGCATCGACATGGACATGGTCACCACGGTACTGAACAACGCTTACAGCCAGCGGCAGATCTCCACTATCTACGACAGCCTCAACCAGTACCAGGTGGTGCTGGAGATCAACCCGAAATACGCCTGGGACCCAAGCACTCTCGAACAAGTGCAGGTGATTACCGCCGACGGGGCTCGCGTGCCGTTGTCGACCATCGCCCGCTACGAAAACAGCCTGGCCAACGACCGGGTCAGCCACGAAGGCCAGTTCGCCTCGGAGGATATCGCCTTCGACGTCGCCGAAGGCTACAGCCCCGACCAGGCCATGGCGGCGCTGGAGCGCGCGGTGGCCAAGCTGGGCTTACCCGAGGAGGTGATTGCCAAGCTCGGCGGCACTGCCGATGCCTTTGCCAAGACCCAACAGGGCCAGCCCTTCATGATCCTTGGCGCACTGCTGCTGGTGTACCTGGTGCTGGGCATTCTTTATGAAAGCTACATCCACCCGCTGACCATTCTCTCGACACTGCCTTCGGCCGGCGTCGGTGCCTTGCTGGCGTTGTACGTCACCGGCGGCGAGTTCAGCCTGATCTCGCTGCTGGGGCTATTCCTGCTGATTGGCGGGGTGAAGAAAAACGCCATTCTGATGATCGACCTGGCTTTGCAACTGGAGCGCCACCAGGGCCTGTCGCCGGAAGAGTCGATCCGCCGGGCCTGCCTGCTGCGCCTGCGGCCGATCCTGATGACCACCCTGGCAGCCATCCTCGGCGCCTTGCCGTTGCTGTTGAGCCACGCCGAAGGCGCAGAAATGCGCCAGCCGCTGGGCCTGACCATCATCGGCGGCCTGGTGTTCAGCCAGATTCTCACTCTTTATACAACGCCGGTTGTCTACCTGTACCTGGACCGCCTGCGCCACCGTTTCAACCGTTGGCGCGGCGTGCGCACCGACGCCGCCCTGGAAACCCCGCTATGACTTTTGCCCAGACCCCACTTCACCGCGCCCTGCAAGCGCTGACCCGTGGGCGTGGCTCGCGCCTGCTCGGCGCCGGGCTGTGCGTGGCCTTGCTCAGTGCCTGCACACTGAGCCCGGACTACCACCGCCCCGAGCTGAACAGCTCGGCGGCGCAGTTCAAGCACGCCGAAGGCTGGACCCAGGCCTCGCCGTCCGATGCCATCGCCCGCGGCGCCTGGTGGGAAATCTACGGCGATGCCGGGCTCAATGCGCTGGTCGAGGAGCTTAACCGCAGCAACCAGACCGTGGCGCAATCAGAGGCCCAGTACCGTCAGGCCCAGGCGCTGGTGCGCAGCAGCCGTGCGGCGCTGTTCCCCAGCCTGGACCTGAGCGCCAGCAAAAACCGCTCGGCGCAGGGTACCGGCAGCTCCAGTTCGAGCCTTTCCAACAACAGCAGTGGCATTCGCAACACCTACAACGCGCAGTTGGGCGTGAGCTGGGAAATCGACCTGTGGGGCAAGCTGCGGGAAACCATGAATGCCAACGAGGCCAGTGCCGAAGCCAGCTTCGCCGACCTCGCTTCGATCCGCCTGAGCCAGCAATCGGAGCTGGTGCAGAATTACCTGCAATTGCGCGTTATAGACGAGCAGAAACGCTTGCTGGAAGCCACCGTGGCGGCCTACGAGCGCTCGCTGCGCATGAACGAGAACCAGTACCGTGCCGGTGTCGCTGGCCCTGATGCCGTGGCCCAGGCCCGCACCCAGCTCAAAAGCACCCAGGCCGACCTGATCGACCTGATCTGGCAGCGCGCGCAGTTCGAGAACGCCATTGCCGTGCTGCTGGGCAAGGCCCCCGCCGACTTTGCCCTGGCCGACAGCAAGGCGATTCCGGCACTGCCGCAAATACCGGTTTCGCTGCCTTCGCAACTGCTGGAGCGGCGCCCGGATATCGCGGCGGCCGAACGTAATGTGATGGCGGCCAACGCCAACATTGGCGTGTCGCGGGCAGCGTACTTCCCGGACCTCAGCCTGAGCATGAGTGGCGGTTATTCCAGCAGCAGCTTCAGCAACTGGATCGAGCTGCCCAACCGCTATTGGTCGGTAGGCCCGCAGTTGGCGCTGACTCTGTTCGACGCTGGCAAACGCAGCGCCGAGGTCGACCGCACGGTGGCAGTGTATGACCAGACCGTTGCGCAGTATCGCCAGACGGTGCTGGACGGCTTCAAGGAAGTGGAAAACCTGCTGGTGCAGTTGAAGGTGTATGGCGATGAAGCCGTGGTGCGCCAGGAAGCGCTGGATGCCGCCCGCGAGTCGCTGCGCCTGACCGAGAACCAGTACCGCGCCGGGCTGATCGGCTACCTGGATGTGGTCAACGTGCAGACCACGGCGCTGAGCAACGAGCGCAGTGTGTTGAACCTGCTGCAAGGGCGCCTGGTGGCCAGCGTGCAACTGGTGGCTGCGCTGGGGGGCGGCTGGGATGCCGAGCAAGCCTTTGCCGAGCAGGACTGAAGCAATCGCACGCGTTTGTGGGCGCGGCCTTGTGTCGCGAAAGGGCCGCAAAGCGGCCCCAGATTATTCGCGTAACCATTAATATTGCTGGGGCTGCTTCGCAGCCCTTTCGCGACACAAGGCCGCTTCCACAAGGTACAGCGCATAGTTGTATCATCCAGGTATTGGATCCATTCCCATTCGCAAAAACCCCGTGCGTTTCGCTTAAGCTTGAGTACAATCGTCAGCTTTTGCCGGGCACCCTGTCCCGTCGCTGGAATTCCCCAATGTTGACCGGTAGCTACTCCTCTTCGCTGGTGTTGATTTCGCTGTGCGTGGCGATCCTGGCGTCCTATACCGCCCTCGATCTGACCGGCCGTATCGCCACGGCCAAGGGCCGAGCTGCCTACCTGTGGATGGGCGGCGGTGCGCTGGCCATGGGCATCGGCGTGTGGTCGATGCACTTCATTGGGATGCTAGCCTTCAGCTTGCCCATCGACCTGGGTTACGACCTTGCCCTGACCGCGTTCTCGCTGTTGATTGCCGTGCTGTCCTCGGGCTTTGCCTTGTGGTTGGTCAGCCAGCCGAGCCTGCCGGCGCTGCAACTGGGGCTTGGCGCGTTGATCATGGGCGCTGGCATCGCCTGCATGCATTACACCGGTATGGCCGCGCTGCGCATGCTGCCGGGTATCGATTACGACCCGACGTTGTTCGGCGCCTCGTTGCTGATTGCCGTGGGCGCCTCGGCGGCGGCGTTGTGGATCGCCTTCCGCCTGCGCAGGCACACCCCCTATGTGCGGCAGATTCGAGGCCTGGCGGCGGTGGTCATGGGCTTTGCCATCGTCGGCATGCATTACACCGGCATGGCGGCGGCGAATTTCCCCGAGGGCAGCTTCTGTGGTGCGCTGGGCGGCGGGCTGCAGGGTGAGGGCCTGGTCTACCTGGTACTGATCACCACCCTGGCGGTACTGGCTGTGGCTTTGTTGACCTCGGTGTTGGACGCACGCCTCGAAGCGCGTACGGCCGAGCTGGCCCGTTCGCTGACCTTGGCCAACCAAGAGCTCACCCAACTGGCCCTGCACGACACCCTCACCGATCTGCCCAACCGTACCTTGCTGGCCGACCGTATCGAGCAGGCCATCGCCAAGGTAGCGGAGCAGGGCGGTTGTTTTGCCCTGATGTTCATCGACCTGGACGGCTTCAAACCGGTCAACGATGCCTTTGGCCATCACATCGGCGACCTGCTGCTCAAGGCCGTGGCGGCGCGCCTGCGTGGCCACCTGCACAGCCAGGACACCCTGGCGCGAATTGGGGGTGACGAGTTCGTGCTGTTGGTGGAACTGCAGGAGCCGAATGATGCCATGGACGTGGCGGTCAAGCAGGTCAACCTGGTGTCACGGCCATTTCGCGTGGCCGAGCACGACCTGCAACTGTCGGCCAGCCTGGGCATCGTCCTGTACCCAGGCAACGGCCAGGACCAGCATGAGTTGCTGCGCAATGCCGACGCGGCCATGTACCACGCCAAGAGCGCCGGCAAGAACGGCTACAGCTTCTTCGATGTGTCGATGAACAGCAACGCCCGCCAGCAACTGCAGTTGCTGCAGGACTTGCGCCAGGCACTGGAACAGCGCCAGTTCCGCCTGCATTACCAGCCCAAGTTCGACGCCCAAGCCTGCCAGCCGATCGGCGCCGAGGCGTTGTTGCGCTGGGAGCACCCGCAGCATGGCCTGCTGCTGCCCGACCGTTTCATCGGCCTGGCGGAAAAGACCGGCCTGATCATTCCTATTGGTGAGTGGGTGTTGATAGAGGCCTGCCGGCAGATGCGCCAGTGGCTGGACCAGGGCCACAACGGCTGGCGCATGGCGGTGAACCTGTCGGCCATCCAGTTCTGCCACGCCGGGCTGGTAGAGAGCGTGGCACGCGCCCTGGAGCAGAATGGCCTGCCCGCCAACTGCCTGACCCTGGAAATCACCGAAACCACCGCCATGCACGACGCCGACGCCAGCCTGACCGTGTTGCAGCGCCTGTCCGACATGGGTGTGGACCTGTCCATCGATGACTTTGGCACCGGCTATTCCAGCCTGATGTACCTCAAGCGCCTGCCAGCCAACGAGCTGAAGATCGACCGCGGCTTCGTGCGCGACCTGGAGCAGGACAGTGACGATGCCGCGATCGTTTCGGCCATTGTCGCACTGGGCCAGGCGTTGGGCCTGCGTATCGTTGCCGAGGGGGTGGAGACCGACATGCAGCAGGACTTCCTGACCCGCTTGGGTTGCGATTCGCTGCAGGGTTACCTGCTGGGCCAGCCGGTGCCGGCCGAGCAGTTCATGGGCAAGTTGCGGGCGATGGGCGAGGAAAGTAACGCTGCGAGCTAGACCGCAGCGCGCAAGGTAACCGCGGGTATGAAGGCATCCATCTCCGCCTCGACGGCCTCGATGATGCGTTCTACATCGGCGGCGGCCATGATCGCTGCACAAGGGATGCCGGCAATTGCCAGCAGGGTTTCACCGCTGGCGCGGTCAAACAACCGCGCGACCAAGCTGCGTGGCGCATCCATGCTGGCCTCGAAGCCCAGCGGGTGGAAATGCCAGCGCATCACCTGGCAGGCGTTGGGGAACGTCATCTTGTTCATGCCAGCCTCCTTGTCCATGCCTGGACGTGGTGAGCGGGTGGCCACTTCGATGCAGCCGCCGGGAAGGTAAACATAGCACCTGTCACGGGCGATTCTCGGCTGCAAATACGACAAATGCGCTAATGCATGACAGCGATCACATCCTTGTCGTGGGTTAGGATTGTTCGGTGACTGCGTGGCAAACGTTTTCCTGGCAGTGTGGCGGCCGGTTTTCCCGTTGAGTTGCATTGATTTCGCCACCGTTCAGCATCCAGGTTTCAGACGAGCGGTTCAACCCAGCAGCCCGGCGGCGATATTGATGGTGAACCCCAAAATGGCCGTATTGAACACGAACCCCACCAATGAATGCGCCAGCACCACCCGGCGTAATCCTCGCCCTGCGACGCCCACGTCAGACGTTTGCACCGCGACGCTGATGGTGAACGAGAAGTAATGAAAGTCCCAGTAATCCGGGTTGCGTTCGCCATCAGCGAAGCGCAGAGGCGGTTCGTGGTTTTGCCCGGTGTAGAACAGCCGCGCGTAGTGCAGGCTGAAGATGCAGCCGATCAGCAGCCAGGAACCGGCTACGGTCAGGCCGGTGTAAAGGTAGTGCAGGGCCAGCGGTGTGCCTTGCAGGCCGCGGCTGGAAACCAGTTGCAGGGTGACCGCGGCAAGGCTGGCGATGGCGGCGATGCACACGGTCAGCAGGACTATGCCCGCGTTTTCGTCTTCGACACGGGCGACCTTGCGGACTTTATCGGGGCCTGCGTTCCAGCTCAGGTACAGCACCAGCAGCAGGTACAGCCATACGCCTAGGTTCCAGCCGGCGAGGATGTGCTGCACGGTATCGCCAGCTGGGATCAACCAGGCGCCAACAAGGCCAACTGCTGCGGCGAGGCTCAGGCGAGGGTGTGTGCGGGTCAGGCGGTGGAAAGCCATGGGGCCTCTTTTACAAGGGTATGGCTTGTACTCTAGACCAAGACACCAGCACAAAGCTGCAGCACAGGCTGAACCGCCTGTTCTTTGCTGCCGCCCATCGCACACCCTTGCAACTCTCAGTACACTGCACGCTCCAACACCAACATCTGTTGAACTCGAGGTTTTTGCATGACGCTCAGTCCTTTGGCAGGCAAGCCGGCTCCGGCCAGCGTGCTGGTCGATATTCCCCGACTGCTCACCGCCTACTACACCGGCCGCCCCGACGCCGCCGTGGCGGCCCAGCGCGTGGCCTTCGGCACCTCGGGGCACCGGGGCACTTCGCTTGAATTGAGTTTCAACGAATACCACGTCCTGGCCATCACCCAGGCCATCTGCCTGTACCGCCAGGAAAAGGGCATCGACGGCCCGCTGTTCATCGGCGCCGACACCCACGCCCTGTCGGCACCGGCCACCGCCAGCGCCCTGGAAGTGCTCGCAGCCAACGGCGTGCAGGTGATGCTATCGAAGGATGACGAGTACACGCCCACGCCGGCCGTGTCCCACGCCATCCTTTGCTACAACCGTGGCCGCCAGCAGGGGCTGGCCGACGGCATCGTCATCACCCCGTCGCACAACCCGCCGCAAAGCGGTGGCTTCAAATACAACCCGCCCAATGGCGGCCCGGCCGACAGTGATGTGACCAAGTGGGTCGAGGCCAAGGCCAACGAACTGCTGGCGGCGAACCTGGCGGGCGTCAAGCGCATGGACCATGGCCAGGCGCTGCAGGCCCCGACCACCCAGCGCCACGACTACGTGAGCAACTATGTAGCCGACCTGGAAAACGTCATCGACTTCGACGTTATCCGTGGTGCCAAGCTGCGCCTGGGCGTCGACCCGCTGGGTGGGGCAGGGGTGCGCTACTGGTCGGCCATTGCCGAGCACTATCAGCTGGACCTGGAAGTGGTGAACACCGAGGTCGACCCGACCTTCCGTTTCATGACCGTCGACTGGGACGGCCAGATCCGCATGGACCCTTCGTCGCCATACGCCATGCAGGGCCTGATCGGCCTTCGTGAGCGCTTCGACGTAGCATTCGCCTGCGACCCGGACCACGACCGCCACGGCATCGTCACCGCCGATGGCCTGCTGCAACCGAACAACTACCTGGCCGTGGCCATCGACTACCTGTATCGCCACCGCCCGCAATGGCGCAGCGACGCCGCCGTGGGCAAGACCGTGGTCTCCAGCGGCCTGATCGACCGTGTAACCGAGCGCCTGGGTCGCGAGCTGTATGAAGTGCCGGTGGGCTTCAAGTACTTCGCCCAGGGCCTGTTCGACGGTTCGCTCGGTTTTGGTGGTGAAGAAAGTGCAGGGGCTTCGTTCCTGCGCCGCGATGGCTCGGTGTGGGCCACCGACAAGGACGGGTTGATCCCGGCCTTGCTCGCCGCCGAAATGACCGCCCGCACCGGGCGCAACCCAAGCCAGGCCTACGCCGACCTGACCGAAGCACTGGGCAAGCCGTTCGCCACCCGTGTCGAGGCCAAGGCTGACGCCCGGCAGAAGGCGCTGCTGAGCAAGCTGGCGCCGGAGCAGGTGAAATCGACCGAGCTGGCCGGTGAGCCGATCGTGCAGATCCTCAGCCACGCGCCAGGCAATGGTCAGGCCATTGGCGGGCTGAAGGTGATGACCGCCAATGGCTGGTTCGCCGCGCGCCCGTCGGGTACCGAAGACATCTACAAGATCTACGCCGAAAGCTTCATCGACGAGGCGCACCTGCAGCGCCTGGTGCAGGAAGCACAAGTGCTGGTGGATGCGGCAATTGCCTGACCGGTAACAAACCGCTTGGTTCTGTGGTGTGATGTAAATTAGAATTAATCTTATTTACACCGCCGCAGGGCCTTCCCGATGATAGACGCCGCGCCGCCAACCGAGCCAAGCCTGCCTGCCCTGTACCGGGAGCACCGCGGCTGGCTTGAAACCTGGTTACGTCGGCGTCTGGGCAATGCCTGGGATGCTGCCGACCTCAGCCAAGATACCTTTCTGAGGGTATTGGCCAGTGCCCAGCCACTGGCAGACATTCGCGAACCGCGCGCTTACCTGCTGACCGTGGGCAAGCGCCTGCTGAGCAACTTCCACCAGCGGCGCAGCCTGGAGCAAGCCTACCTTGATGCCCTGGCCAACCTGCCCGAGCAGCATGTGCCTTCGCCAGAACAGCGTTGGGTGTTGCTGGAAACCCTGCAAGCACTGGATGAGTTGCTCGACGGCCTGAAGGCGCCGGTGCGCAAGGCCTTTCTCTGGAGCCAGCTGGAAGGCCTGGGTTACGCCGAAATTGGCCAGCGCCTGGGTATTTGCGAACGCTCCGTCAAGCGCTACATGGCGCAGGCCTATGAACATTGCCTGCTGGCCGACTTGCAATGAGCCACAATCCTCCCCAAACGCGCGAAGCGCTGCGTGCAGCGGCCCGTTGGCTGGCGCTGCTGGATTCCGGCGATGCCAGTGAGACTGACTTGCGCCACTTGGCGCAATGGCGCGCCAGCAACAGCCTGCACGAAGACGCCTGGCAAAAGGCAGCATTGCTGCGTGCGCGGTTTTCCGGGTTGCCCGGGGCGTTGGCGATGGCCACCCTGGACCGCCCGGATGCCGGCCGCAGGGCGCTGCTCAAACAGGCCCTGGGCGTGGCGGCGCTGCTGCCGACGGCCTGGCTGGTGAGCCGCGAGCTGCCACTTGATGCCTGGACCGCTGACCTGCGCACCTCGGTAGGCGAGCGCCGTCAGGTACTGCTGAGCGACGGAACTTTCGTGCAGTTGAACACCGACAGTGCGGTCAATATCGACCTGGATGCACGCCGTGTGGCACTGCTGCGCGGCGAAGTGGCAGTCAAAGTCCCCGGTAACCTTTTCCTGAGCCTGCAGGTGCCTTACGGCCAGGTGCTGCTCAGTGAAGGCGATGTGTGCTTGCGTCTGGTCGATGAGGCCTGTCGGGTGTCGGTGGTCAATGGGATGGCCAGTCTGCAGCCGTTGCGTGGCCCAGCAGTGATGTTGCGGGCCGGGCAACAGGCCAGTTTGCAGGCCGCGGGTGTCGGCCCTGTCAACGGGTTCGACGCTTGGCCACTGGGCTGGCGCGAAGGCGTGCTGCGGTTGGATGATCGCCCATTGGGCGAGTTGCTGCACGAGCTGCGCAGGTATCGCCCCGGCGTGTTGCGTTGGGCACCTGCGCTTGAGGGCCTGCGTGTTACCGGCACATTCCGCCTTGACGATACCGACCGGGTGCTGGCCTTGCTGGCCGCCAGCCTGCCGTTGCAGGTGCATACCCGCACGCGTTATTGGGTGAGCCTGGCCGCACAAGAAAATCGTGCATGAGGCTGTCCCCTTTTTTTCACTCGCCGGTCATTACCGGTATGAGAAAATAAAGGGGAGCCTTGTTCGATGCCTGCAGTAAAGTCTTGCCGCCCGCGCCCACTGGCGCGCGCAGCACATCCGTTGTTTGCGATGAGCCTGTTGTTGTGTGCACCGGCGTGGGCCGATGAGCCTGCCCGGCGTACCTACCAGGTAGCACCCGCCAGCCTGGGCACCGCGTTGACCCACTTCGCCGACCAGGCCGGTGTCAGCCTATCGCTGGACCCGGCACTGGTCCAGGGCCGGCACAGCAGCGGCCTGTCCGGTAACTACAGTGTCGAAGAGGGCTTCTTGCAGCTGCTGCGCGACAGCGGTTTGCAGTTGATGCCGGTGGGTGAGGGCGCCTTCACCCTGGTACCAACACAGTCCAGCGGCGCACTGGAAATCGCCCCGACCAGCATCGTCGGCGGCTTGGCTGCAGGTAGCGAAACGCAGCCATACGCCGGTGGCCAGGTGGCGCGCCAGGGCGCTCAAGGCCTGCTGGGTTCGCGTGATTTCATGGAAACCCCATTCAGCATCACCAGCTACACCAGCGAGCTGGTGAAGAACCAGCAGGCACGTACCTTGGGTGAGTTGATTGCCAGTGATCCCTCGGTGCGCGCGACCAACCCGGCGGGTGGGCGTTTCGAGCAGTTCACCATTCGCGGCTTCAGCCTGTTCAACAGTGATGTGGCGTACAACGGCCTATACGGCATCTTGCCGACCTACTCGATCGACATGGAAATGGCCGACCGGGTCGACATCATCAAAGGCCCCAGCCAGTTGATCAACGGCATTTCGCCCCGTGGCAGCGTGGGCGGCGGGATCAATGTGCAGCCCAAGCGGGCCGGCGACAAGCCGATCACCGCGTTCACCGGCAGCTATGCGTCGGCTGGGCAGGCAGGTGGCGCCGTGGACGTTGGTCGACGCTTTGGTGAAGGGCAGCAGTTCGGCGTGCGTTTCAATGGGGTGAAGCAGGCCGGTGACACCGAATGGGACCACCAGCGCGTCGATCGCGAAATGGCCGTGCTGGGCCTGGATTTTCGCGGCGAGCGGCTGCGGCTTTCAGCGGACCTCGGGCATACCGAGCGTGATACCGACGCGCCGCAGGAGCGTGTGCTGGTGGGTGCGAATGCCAAGGTGCCGGATGCCAATGACGTACGCCACAACTACGCTCAGGCCTGGAGCAAGGCGCGCACCAACGACACCTTCGGTGCGCTGAACGCCGAGTACGATATCAGCGAATCGCTGCTGGCCTATGGGGCAGTCGGCGCGCGCAAGAGTAACCATGACTTCCTGCGCCACAACGTGTCTATTACCAACGATGCCGGCGATTTCACCGTTCAGCCGCGCGATTTCACTCGCGACGAATCGGTGCGCACCGCCATGGCCGGCCTGCGCAGCTGGTTTCATACCGGGCCGGTCAGCCATGAGCTGAACCTGGCCGCCAGCTATTTCTACATGGACTTCACCAACGGCGGTGCGCGTTATGCCTCGGCGCCGAGCAACCTCTACAACCCGGTTGCCACCCCGACACCGGGTACGCCAACCCGCATCGACCCGCAGGTTTACACGGAGAACCGCTTCTCCGGCGTGGCCCTGGCCGACACGCTGGGCTTTTTCGCCGACCGTCTGCTGCTGACCCTGGGGGCGCGCTGGCAGCGGGTGCAGGTGGATGACTGGAGCGACGGCATCAAAGGCGACACGGCCTATGACGAAGAAAAGGTCTCACCGTCGGGTGGCGTGTTGCTCAAGGTGACCGACCAGCTGTCGTTGTACGCCAACTACATGGAGGGCCTGAGCCAAGGCAAGATCGCGCCATCGACCTCGATCAACGAGGACCAGATTTTCCCGCCGTTCACCAGCCGCCAGGTTGAGGTAGGAGCCAAGTACGATTTTGGCCCGGTGGCGTTCACAGCCAGCGCCTTCCGCATTCGCCAGCCGGCCTACGAAACCAACGCCACCTCGCGGGTGTTCGGCCCCAACGGCAAGCGCGACAACCGTGGGATCGAGCTGAGTGTGTTTGGTGAGCCTGTACAGGGGGTGCGCGTACTGGGTGGGATGATGTACATCGACAGCGAGCTTACCGATACCGTGGGTGGCGCCTTCGATGGCAACCGCGCGCCAGCGACGCCCGAATACAACGTCAATCTCGGTGCCGAGTGGGATGTGCCGGGCGTGAACGGCCTAACCCTGACGGCGCGGGGCATTCATTCCAGTTCGCAGTACCTGGACCAGAACAACAGCAAGCAGATCGACGGCTGGGAGCGGTATGACCTGGGGGCGCGCTATGCCTTCAAGGTGGATGCTGCCGAGGTGACCTTGCGTGCCAGTGTCGAGAATGTGCTGGATGACCGTTACTGGAGCTCGGCGGGGGCTTCGGATGACAGTGAGCCCGGCTTGACCCTTTCCACACCGCGCACCTACTTGCTGTCGGCCACAGTAGGTTTTTAAGCCCTGTACGGTCCATGTGGGAGCGGCCTTGTGTTTTGAGGAGGGATTAGAATCTGGAGTGAGAGCGGTGAATGGCCAGCTGAATGCCACTCTGATCTCGAATCACAAGCGTGGGCCAGCCAAAGTCCTCAAGCTGGTGGCCCATCCGGAGTTGGCCTCGGTGAAAAGCACGGCATCACAGGTGTGAAACACACGGCCACCGGCTGGGCATCAATTATGTAGCCCGACCACAGGGCCCTGGGTCATTAGCCTCTGTACTCCCCGAAAATGGAGCAACGACGATGACCCAGCCCCCCTTGTCCCCGCATTTGTCCTTCATCCACACGCGCATGCCTTCCTGGTTCGCGCAGGCGTCCACGGCCGAGCGCCAGTTGCTCAAGCAGCGCGTCAGGCAGAGCCATGCCGCGATGCGCCGCCTGCGCGAGGCGCTGGCGCCGGTGCAAAGCATCGAGACCTTCTGCCGCCCGCTGCTGGAGCAAGCCCTGCAGCGCTGGTTCCCGGACCAGGTGCTGCCCAAGGTCGACCAAGCTCGGGTGTGGAGTGATGGCAACGGCCATAGCTGGCTCGAGGCAGCCTTGCAGAACTTCGATGCCGGCGCTCGCGTCACCCTGTACGACTCGGCCACCCGCCTTGAAAAGCGCTCGGGCGAACAAGCGGCCACCTTCGTCAGCGGCGTACGCAATCTCGACCTCGGTCAGCGCTATCGCTATCACCTGGGCGACCATATAGATACCGACGGTTTTCGCGACCTGGTGCGCCAGTACGCCCGGGCCACCTTCGCTGCCGAGCTGACCCAGGCTACGCTGCAAGGGCATCTGGATGCCGAGGGTGCACTGATGGGTGAAACGATATTCGCCGGTCTAGCCGAATCAGCACGCAGTCAGTTGCAATGCGGCTTCCTCAGCCTGTTCGGCATCCCCTTGCATGGCCCTATGCTGGTCCGCCTCGCACCGCGCGATGCTGTCGAGCGATGCCTGCTGTATCTGCCAGGTCATCCTGGTCAGCCACTGCGCCAGTACCCCTCAGCGCAGGCCGCGAGCACGGCGCTCACCCAGATGCTGTGGCAGCAAGAGGAGCGCGAGTACTTCACTCGCTTTGTCTGTCTTGCCGAGCAACCTCTTTTCAGCGCACGGCTGCGTCAGATCCTGTACCCGCGCTACCCATATGCCGAGCTGCATCCATCTGCTCCCGTGCTGGAGAATGGCGAACGCTTCAGCTGGCTCAAACGCGTGTTTCCTGCCACTACCGACCTCTGGCAGGAAACCCTCGACAAGAACGCGAGGCTGGACATCACCTTCACGCCGTGGCCTAGGGATGGCTTCGTCGAGTACGCGCGCATCGAGGTCGAGCGACGCATGCAGGATGCCGCCATCCTGGCCGTTCCAGTCGCCCAACGTGATGCCGATGCCCAGTTGGCCCGCATCCAGAGCTGGCTGGGCGTCGGCCTGACCGTGCTCAACCTGGCGGGATTCTTCGTGCCCGGTCTGGGCGAGGTGATGCTGGTCATCGGCGGTGCGCAGGTGGTCGACGAATTCCTCGACGGCGTGCACGCCGCCAACGAAGGCGATGCCGATGCCGCGATCGGTCACCTGTTCGACGTGCTGGCAAGCCTTGCACAGTTCGCCGCCCTAGGCGCCGCGGGACGCTTCATCGAACCTCAGGGCATCTTGCACAGCTGGCAACCAGTAGGCACCGACGGTGAACAGCGACTGTGGTCCGGTGAGCTGACACCCTTTTCCCGCCCCCGGCCCTGGCCACTCGGCCAGGCCCGTGATGGCCGAGGCCTGTACCTGTGGGAGGGCAAGCCATGGTTCGAGCGCGACGGGCAGGCGCTGCCGCTCGAACAGGTCACAGACGGCACCGCTCGCCTGCCATCGGTCCGGGGACAGCGGCACCAGCCTACACTGCTCGGCAACGGCCAGGGCACATGGCTGTTCGAACACGATCGCCCCTTGGACTGGCAGGCCGACACCCTGCTCGAACACCTGGGCCCCGCTGCCCAAGGCCTGGATGCGCAAACCCTCGGCAAAGCGTTGCAATGCAGCGGCTACGATGCCGCAGCGCTGCGCCGAGTGTTGCTGGATCACAGACCAACCCCCGCGTTGCTGCTCGAAAGCCTCGAAGCTCTCGGCGCACACCCGATCGGCGTCCCGGCCAACGAACAGCCGTTGACCGCCATCCTGGCTCGCGACTTCCCATCGCTCACCCAGGCGAGCCGCTCGGAGATCCTCGCCCAGGCGTCGGCCAGCGACATCGCCCGGCTACAGCAATCGGGGCGCTTGCCCTTGCGGCTGGCCGAGACCGCACGGCTGTACCTGCGTGAAAGCCGCATCGGCAAGGCCCTTGCCCGCTTCCACCATGGCAACGGCGCCACCACCGACCGCGATGCCCTGGCATTCGCCGCGTTACGCCGTCTGCCTGGATGGCGCGGCAAGCTGCGCCTCGAACTGCGCGACTCGAACCTCAGGGGGCGGCTGCTCGCCAGCACAGGCGAGCAAGGGCTGCCCACCAAGACCCTGGTGCGCAACGCCGATGGATATACCCCCCATGACGCGTTCGGCAACGAGCTGGCGGGGCGCAGCGATGTATACCGCGCGATGCTGCAGGCGTTGCCCGACAGCGAACGTGACGCACTCGGGCTGCTGATCCATGAGCAGGGCAAGCTGCGCGACAACCTGTTCGAACTGGCCGCCCGTGACCGTCGGCAAGCCGCTCTGGACCTAGGCATGACACCGGTTCGACCGATGTACCGACTGCCCACCCGCCTACCCGGTGATCGTCGTATCGGCTATCGCCTCAGTGGCCGAGGACGCGCTTACTGGACTGAAGACGAGCTGTTCGATCAACTGTTCCCGGCCACACCGCAAGGCGACCGGGAGATGCTGCGCCAGCGCCTGCGCCACCAGGCCGGCCCGTCTGCCGGCGCGTTCGGTCGCATGCTGTCGCGACTGCTGGTGGACTACCGCCGACTCGACAGCGTACTGCAACGCTGGGTACACGCCCCCGAGGGCCTCCTGCCCGGTGCGCAGGAACAGCAACATGGATTGCGCGAAACCTTCGCGCAACGCATTCGCAGTGCGTGGCGCCGGGAAAGCGCAGAAGGGCCGCACGACAACATCGACGATATCAACCTGGTGCTGGAGGGGCATGGCCTGACCAGCGTACCCGCTTTGCCCATAGGCCTGCCTCACGTTCGCCTGCTCAACCTCAACGGTCTCAACACCCCAGACATGCCCGGCCTGAACGCGTTTCTCGAAGCCTTTCCCGGCCTGCGCCTGCTTGACCTGGCGGAAAACAGCCTCAGCCGCCTGCCCCAGGCATTGGCCGAGATGCACGAACTGCAGGCACTGGATATCTCGGAAAACAACATTGACCTGGACGGGGAGGAAAGCCTCGCGCTGCTCGAACGTATGCCCCACTTGCAACGGCTCAACCTCACCGATGGCATTCACACCCTCTCGGTGACTACGCTCGAGCGCCTCAGCGCCCTGCCGTCGCTGGCCTGGTTCCAGGCCGACCTCAACCACCTGATCATGACCGCCGAACACTTTCAGGCCCTGCAACGCTGGCCGGCCTTGATCGGGTTGAGCCTGGCTCAGAACGCGATCGTGCTGGATGAGGCCGCACGTACCGCACTGGCCGGGCTCAACCGTCTGGAGATGCTGTCGCTGTACGAAAACCCGCTGGCCCTGGCCCCCGACTTGAGCGGCTGGACACGCCTGCAGCGACTGGACCTGGAACTGACCAACATCAGCCAATGGCCGGCGGGGCTCGAGGCCCTCATGAACCAGGAGCCTCTGGTGCTGCGCCAGCTGGACCTGAGCGCCAACGAGCTCGCCGTTACCCCCGACCTGAGCCAGACAGCCTTTGCCCGCGCGGTACGCGATCACCTCGAAGCCATTGCCTATTCCTTCAACGGCAATCCTTTCGACGAAGCGGCCCTGGCCAATCTCGAACAGGCCGGCTTCACCACCCTCCCAGCCCTTGCACAGGCCAACCCTTGGGCCGCCGACTGGCCTGAGTCGTTGCGTTTGCACATTGCCGAAACGGCTGACGATCCACAGTGGCAGCCGCTCTACAACCTACTCGAACGGCTGCCCGATACACAGGACTTCCTGGACGCCCCAACCCAGATGCGCCAGCGCATGCAACACGTGGTCGAAATGCTGTCCAGCACGCAAGAAGGCGAAGCCGATACCGGCTGGGGCCGGGCGCAGGTGCAGCAGCAGATCAACGACCTGCTCGAGGACGCCACCCAGGAGTGCGTGGACCAGGCCATCGTGCTGTTCCAGCAAGTCGAGACGCAAGTGACGGTGTGGCAGACGGTCGCCCATGCCGCGGCTGCCGAAGCCGACGAACAGGTTGCCGTGGACAGTGCCCGCGCGCTGCTGCGCCAGCGCCTGCTCGACGAACGCGTCGGCGCTCTTTATCAGGCGCGGCTGGCCAGACGCAGGGCCTTGCGGGCCGATGACCATCACCCGACGGACAACCCCGTTCCAGCCCTGCACCCCGACGATGGCATCAGCGATCGGGAACTGGTCAGCGATCACCCCGACGAACTGGAGATGGCCCTGCATGCGCGTATCCAGCTACGACAGAGGCTGAACCTGCCGCCGCAACCGCAGGCCATGCGTTCCCCGCAACTGGCGCACCTCGATGAGCCGACCCTGCAACGCCTGGGTGATGCCGTGATCGAGGGCACGAGTGCCTCCGCCCTCGAACACTGGGCAGTGGACCAACCCTTCTGGCGAGCCTGGCTGCGCCGTTTACGGCCACTGGCCTTCGAAAGGCTGGCCGAACGCTGGATGGGCGCCTCCGAATATTTCGACACGCTCACTGACCCGTCGGCCGAAGCGGGTGCCTATACCGGCCCCGCAGTGCCAGCGCTCTACATCGACGCACTGGAGCGTGAGGTGGGCGATGTGGATGGGCTTGCCTGGCGCATGAACGGCGTGCTGCAACGCGTCAACCTGGCCAGCGGTCGCTATCCCAACGAGAACACCCTCTACCAGAGAGCCGCGGACCTGCTGCTGCGTTGTCGCAAGGAAGATGAAGCCGAACTGCTGCGCGAGCTGACCGAAACCATGGTCCAGGCCCATCGCGAATGAGTCGGCAGGCGGCCAGCCATTGCGCCGGGTGACGATAGCCCGTAACCCTGCGCCAGGTCGCAGCCCAGCGGCATCAGCACCCGCACATGCTCCACGCTCTCTGCCCTGCTGGGTGCCGGCGAAACCCGCCTGTCGGCGGAGCAGATCTACCCTCGGCTGTTCGATGCCATTCTCGAACAGCGCCTGCGACCGGGCAGCGCCTTGCCCGAGCAGGCGCGCCAGGTGCTCAGCGCCCGGCGCCTGGCCGAGACCACGCTGATCGGCCTGGCCACCCAGCGCGCGCGCCCGGCACAGATCCTCCAGCTGGTCGAACGCGAACGCCAGCACCATGAGCAGGGCGAACGCTGCACGGCGATCCGCCTGGGTGGCGAATTTCACATGAGGCTGGCGCACCTGGCCGCCAACGTACCACTGGCGCGTTTTCTCAACGGGCTGGCGCCGATGACGTCGCTGATCATCGTCCGATATGAGTCGCCCAGCTGCGAGCATTGCGCCTGGCAAGAGCACGCGGCGATCATCGATGCGGTGGAGAGCGGTGACAGCGGCGCTACGCGCCCCGTCGCCAGCAAGGCCAGCCTCCACAAGAGGTCGCACCCATCTGCATCAGCTTGATGCCACCGCTCTCCCAAGCCTCTGCGCCTGGCCCTGCAACACCCGCATCAAATGCACCGCTGCATGAGACGGCGGCTCGAACCGTGAATAGACAAAGCTGATATCGAAGTGAATTTCATCGGCCAATGGCACCACCGCCAGCCCGCTGTCCTGCGCAACGAACTCGTCGATCACGCTGATGCCCATGCCTTGTTTGACCAGCGCCACAGCCTCGTTGGCATTGGTAAACGACAACAGTGATTTCAGCTGCACTGCGCTGCGCTCGATGTGCTCGGCGAGCAGCTTGCCAAACGGCATGTCGGGCCGGAACAGCAGCAAGGCATGGCCTTCCAACTGTTGCAAGCTCAGCGTGGGTTGCCCAGCCAGCGGGTGGTCGGGCGGCATCACCACCACCATGCGCCCACGCATGAACGCCTGCGAATGCAGGTGGTCATGCACCACCGGCAGGGCGGCAATCGACAGGTCGACCTTTTTCGACAGGATCTGGTTGGGCATTTCGCCCATCAGCGAGGTTTGCCACTCGATGTTCAGCGACGGTGACTCGCGCTTGAGCTGGGCCAGGGCGATGGGGATGACCACCGTCGACAACGACGCGCTGCACGAAATGCGCAGCTTGCGCTGGCCACCGGCGCCCAGTGCCAGGGCGCATTCATTGACCTCCAACGCGGCTTGGTACACCCGCTCGACTTCACGAAACAGCACCTGCGCTTCGGCCGTGGGCACCAGGCGGTTGTTGATGCGCTCGAACAGCGGATAGGCCAGGCGCCCTTCGATGTACTGGATCAGCTTGCTCACGGCCGGCTGCGACACGTAAAGCAGCTTGGCCGCCGCGCTGATCGAGCCGGTCAGCATCACCGCCCGGAACACTTCCATGTGCCGCAGTTTGAATACCATCGGGTTTGCGTCTGCGCCTTCGTTGCCAAGCAGCATGTGTATTACCTTCGGTTATGGTCTTCGCCATCTGGGTATGAGCGTCAAACTCGGCCGCGCAGTATCGTAAACCCCAGCCTGATCGCCCTTGCGGCGAACAATAACAAGATCTGCAGGCAAGCGCAGTGGCGCTTGACGGGAGTGCTGCGTGACCATCTTTGACGAAGCGAAGATCGATTGCCATAACCATTTGTTTGACCCCGCGCGTTTCCCTTACCACCCCGACGCACCCTATGCACCTTCCGGGCAGGAGGTCGCCACCCAGGCGCAGTTCAGTCGGGTGATGGATGCCTATGGGGTGCAACATGCCTTGCTGGTTGGCCCCAACAGCGGCTACCACACCGACAACCGCTGCCTGCTGCATGCCTTGGCCACCGGGCAGGGGCGCTTCAAGGGCGTGGCGGTGGTCGAAGCGGATATCAGCCTCGATGCGCTGGCGGCCTTGCAGTCGCAAGGTGTAGTGGGTATCGCCTTCAACCCCGCGCTGTACGGGGTAACCAGCTTGAAGGACGCTGATGGGCTGTTCGGCAAACTCGCCGAGCTTGGCCTGTTTGCGCAGGTGCAGGTATGTGAGGACCAGTTGCTTGACCTGCATGGCCTGCTGCAAGGCGCCCATGCACGCCTGCTGATCGACCATTGCGGCCGACCGGATGTTGCGGCGGGTGTGCAGCAAGCCGGCTTCCAGGCGCTGCTGCGGTTGGCCGACAGTGGCCGCGCCTGCGTGAAGTTGTCCGGTATGCAGAAGTTCGCCGCAGCCGATGCCTTGCTGGAGCAAAGCGGTGCCTACGTCCAGGCCCTGCTCGAAGCCTTTGGCGCCGAAGCCTGTGTGTGGGGTTCGGATTGGCCGTTCATTCGCCAGCGTTCGCGGGTGGACTACGGGCCGCTGCTGAAACTGGCCGAGCGCCTGATGCCGGATGCCCGGCAGCGCCGTGCGGTGATGTGGGACACCCCGCGTCGATTGTTCGGGTTTGCCTAACGCCCCGTTGATTGCCATTCCAATAACAAGAGAGCAACCGTCATGACCACTGAACAGAACGCCAGCCTCGGGGTGTTCGACACCCCTGCGCGCGTCCAGCAACGCACCCGCACCCGTTTCATGATCCTGGCGCTGATTTCCGGCGGTACCATGATCAACTACCTCGATCGCAGCGTGATGGGTATTGCCGCGCCGAGTATCAGTGCTGACTTGGGCCTGAACGCAGCGATGATGGGGGTGATCTTTTCCGCCTTTTCCTGGACCTACGCCGCTGCGCAGATTCCGGGCGGCATCCTCATCGACCGGCTGGGCACCAAGCTCACTTACTGGCTGGCACTGACCTTGTGGTCGCTGTTCACCGGGCTGCAAGGGCTGGCGCAGGGCTTCCTGTCGTTGCTGGGCATGCGCTTTCTGGTGGGGATGACTGAAGCACCATGCTTTCCCACCAACAGCCGGGTGGTGGCCACCTGGTTCCCGCAGAGCGAGCGGGCCAGGGCGACCGGTATCTACACCTTTGCCGAATACACCGGGCTGGCGTTTCTGACCCCGCTGCTGTTCTGGGTGCTGCACGCTTACGGCTGGCGTTTCCTGCTGCTGGCGGTCGGCCTGATGGGCATCCTCTATGGCCTGGTGTGGTGGCGCAAATACCACGAGCCACACCAGTCGACCACGGCCAACCAGGCCGAGCTGGACTACATCGCCGCTGGCGGTGGGGTGATAGATGGTGGGCAGAAAGCCACGTCGTTCCGCTGGTCGCAGATTCCGGCGTTGCTCAAGCACCGCAACATGCTGGGCATCTGCCTGGGCCAGTTCGCCTGCAATTCGACCAACGTGTTCTTCCTCACCTGGTTCCCCACCTACCTGGTGACCGAGCGGCACATGCCCTGGCTCAAGGTCGGCTGGGTAGCGGTGCTGCCATTCATTGCCGCCTCGCTGGGCACGCTGGTCGGCGGTTGGCTGTCTGACGCGTTGCTGCGCCGCGGCTACTCGCTGAACGTGGCGCGCAAGCTGCCGGTAATCGCCGGGTTGCTTACCGCGTCGGTGATCGTGCTGGCCAACTACGTCGAGTCCGACGCGCTGGTGATTGCCATCCTGTGCATCGCCTACTTTGCCCAGGGCATGTCGGCGCTGGCCTGGATGATCGTGTCCGATATCGCCCCCAAAGGCCTGCTGGGCCTCAGCGGCGGCTTGTTCAACCTGTTCGCCAACGCAGCAGGCATCGTCACGCCGTTGACCATCGGCATCATCGTCTCGCTGACAGGCTCGTTCGTCTGGGCCTTGGCATTCGTGTCGTCGATCACCGTACTCGGTGCGCTGTGCTACCTGTTCATGGTCAGCGACCTGCGTCGCTTGCCGGAGATTCCTTCAGTCGAAAATGGAGCAAAACAATGAGCCAGTACCTGCAAGGCCAGACCGCAATCGTCACCGGAGGGATGCGTGGCATCGGCCTGGCGATTGCCCAGCGCCTGCATGCCGCCGGCGCCCAGGTTGTGATCTGGGACCTCGCCGTGGAGGGTTGGAGCAACGCGGAAAACGGCTTTGAGCCCGTGCTGCGCCAGGCGGTGGATGTATCGTCGCTGGCCTCGGTAGAGACAGCCTTCGCCGAGACGCTGAAGCGTATAGGGCAGGTGCAGATTCTGGTCAACAACGCTGGCATCAATGGCCCTGTGGTTTCGTCGTGGGAGTACCCGCCAGAGGCCTGGGACAAGGTCATCGCCATTGACCTGAACGGCGTGTTCTATTGCTGCCGTACCGCCATCCCGCATATGCGTGACAACGGCTACGGGCGCATCGTCAATATCGCCTCCATGGCCGGCAAGGATGGCGTGCAGTACATCTCGGCCTATTCGGCAGCCAAGGCTGGGGTCATCGCCTTTACCAAGGCAGCGGCCAAGGAGCTGGCGCAGGACGGCGTGCTGCTCAACTGCGTGGCACCGGCCATGGTCGAGACCCCGCTGATGGCCGAGATGACGGCCGAGCACATTGCCGCGAGCAAGGCCAAGATCCCCATGGGGCGGTTCCTCAAGGCCGAGGAGATCGCCAATATGGTCAGCTGGATTGCCGGGCCGGAGTGCAGCTTTACCACCGGCTTCGTCTTCGACCTCAGCGGCGGGAGGGCGACCTATTGAATGGCCTGGGCGTGGCGCACCTCACCGCCCTGGAACTGGCGCCGGCCAGGCTGGTACGTGAGGCGCGGCGCGCGGGCTTTAGCGCGGTTGGGCTGCGCCTGCACCCGGTGATGCCGGGTGCACAGGCGTACCCGGTTGCGCCGGGTAGCCAGGCGCTGCGCGAACTGCGGGCGGTGATGGCGGGTGAAGGTGTGCGTGTTACCGATATCGAGTTTGTTGCATTGACGGCACAGGCACAGGTTGCCGATTACCAACCGCTGTTGGCCGCAGGTGCCGAGCTGGGGGCGCTGAGCCTGACGGTGTCCGGGGACGACGACGATGTAGCGCGGCTGACCGGCAATTTCGCGGCGCTGTGTGAACTGGCGCGTGGTCATGGCCTGCGTGTGGACCTGGAGTTCATGCGCTGGCGGCCAGTGGCAACCCTGCAACAGGCATGCACGGTTGTGACAGGGGCGGGGCAGGACAACGGCGGCGTACTGGTCGATGCCTTGCACCTGTTCCGCTCCGGTGGCCAGGTGGCCGACCTCGCCGGGGTCGATCCGCGTCTGCTGCGTGCGGTGCAGCTGTGTGATGCGCCGTTGCTGGCGCCCGTAGAGGAGCTGATCATCGCGGAAGCGCGTGAGGGCCGTATGCTGCCGGGGCAAGGGCAACTGCCGCTGGCCGCGTTGGTGGCGGCGTTACCGACGCAGCTGTGCGTCAGTGTAGAGGTGCCATCCGCTGGCGTGCCCGCAGAACAGCGGTTACAAGCGGCGGCACGAGTAACCCAGGCGTGGTTGCAGGGCAGGCGGCGGTTCCCGTCCACCCTGCAGGCCGCCGGTCATTCCTGATCGGGCACCACGGCGATCACGTCGATCTCCATCAGCCACTCGGCCTGGGCCAACCCGGCGACCACCAAGCCGGTGGAGATCGGGAATACGCCCTTCAGCCACTTGCCCACTTCCTTGTACACCGGCTCGCGGAAGCGCGGGTCGGTGATGTAAGTGGTGGTCTTGACGATGTGCGACAGGTCCGAGCCAGCTTCTTCAAGCAGTTGCTTGACGTTCTTCATTGCTTGTTCGGTTTGCGCCTGCGGGTTACCCAGGCCCACCAGTTTGCCTTCGAAGTCGGTACCTACCTGGCCTCGCACATAAATGGTGTTGCCGGCCCGCACGGCCTGGCACAGGTCGTTGTCCAGGGTCTGGTTGGGGTAGGTTTCCTTGGTGTTGAACATGCGGATGCGAGTATGGGTAGGCATCAGTGGGCTCCGAGGGTGCTGACGTTGCTGATCATGTTGGTTTGCTGCTCATCCGCTTCGCGCTGTTCGCGGTCGCGGTAGGCCAGGTAGGTGCGTTGCGTGGCGATGTGGCCAGCGACGTGCTTGGCGTCGTGCCACACGCCCCAGATGAACGACGAGCCACGGCGGGACAACCACGGCAGGCCAAGGAAGTACACGCCGGGTTCGCGGGCCACGCCGCGTTGGTGCTGGGGCTTGCCGTTGGCATCGAAGGTGTCCACCTGCAGCCAGCTGAAGTCCACGCCGTAACCGGTAGCCCAGATGATGCTGCTGACGCCGGCCTTGGCCAGGTCCAATTGCTGCAGCGGGTTGCTCATGCAGGCCGGGTCGGCCAGGCGTGTGCGGGCTTCGGGTTCTTCCGGCAGGTCCAGGCCGTTGCATTCGATGTAGGCATCGGCGGCATCCAGCAGGGCCAGGTAGTTTTCATCGCCGCGGTTGATGTTCTCGACCAGGTTGTCCTGGAAGTGCGCCACGCCGTTCTCGAACGACTGGGTCAGGCCGACCAGGGTCATACCCTGGTGGGCGAGGGCGCGGAAGTCCACGGTGTGGCCGCCACGGGCGCCGCTGACGGCGATCGTCACGTGCTCGCGTCCGGGCTTGGCGATTTCTGCGTCCCACTCACCCAGCACGCCCAGCCACCAGCAGAAGTCGCGGTTGCGGTAGGCACGCGGCGGGCGGTCGTGGGCGCCGACCGACAGGTACACCTGGCGCCCGGCGCGCATCAGCTCTTCGGCAATCTGCACGCCGGAGGAACCGGCACCAACCACCAATACCGCGCCCTCGGGCAGTTGCTCTGGGTTGAAGTAGGCGGCGGAGTGGATCTGATGCAGGTTGCTGTCTTTAGGCGCAATGGCCGGGATCACCGGCTTCTGGAACGGGCCGGTGGCGGCGACCACTCGGTTGGCGCGAATCACGCCTTCATTGGTTTCGATGGTGAAGCCGGGGCGGTCGCTGTTACGAACTACGCGCTTTACTTCAATGCCGGTGCGTACCGGCAGGTTGTACTTGCGTACGTACTGCTCGAAGTAGTCGGCCACCTGGTCCTTGCCTGCGAAGGCGTCGGCGTCGAGGTTGAATTCCAGCCCCGGGAAGCGGTCGTGCCAGACCGGGCCGTTGGCGACCAGCGAGTCCCAGCGGCCAGTGCGCCATGCCTCGGCGATACGGTTGCGCTCCAGCACCAGGTGCGGCACGCCAAGCTTGCTCAGGTGTTCGCTCATGGCCACGCCGGCCTGGCCGGCGCCGACGACGAGGGTGTCGATTTCGAGGTTGTTCAGTGTCATGTCCGAGCCCTTGTTCAGGCGGTTGTTGTCAGGTCGGTTTGGAGGACCGCCGTTGTCTGGAGCCAGACTAGGGATGCGGCACGAATGGCGAAAATAGTATTTAGCTGGTGCTTGCCGATAAAACGGCGAAGGCCTTGAATTGCATGGCCTGTAGCAAACTTTAAGGGGGTTTTCGTGTGGTGTTTGGCGCACTTTTGCGGGCTTAGTTTTTTCCTGCTCAAAGCACAGGAAAATGTTTGTTTCGTGGGGTAGAAGGTTGCGCCCAGAATGCCCTGCATCGCACAGGACAACAGGAGCTTCACCATGACCTTCTCCATCATTGGCCGCTGCCAGGAAACCGGCCAGGTCGGCATCGCCATCAGCTCGTCGAGCATCGCCGTAGGCGCCCGTTGCCCGTGGGTGCGCGCCGGTGTAGGCGCGGTCTCTACCCAGAACATCACCCTGCCGGCACTGGGCCCGCAGATTCTCGATGCCATGGAGCAAGGCCAGTTGCCACCCGCCGCGGCCCTGGACCGGGTGCTGAGTGCCAACGGCTGGAGTGAGTATCGCCAGGTCACGGTGATCGACAGCCAGGGGCAAGTGGCGCTGTTCACGGGGCGCGAAGCGCTGGGTACACACAATGCGGTGGCCGGCGAACACTGCGCAGCGGCGGGCAACCTGCTGTCTTCTACCCAGGTAATAGAGGCCATGGTGCTGGCTTTCGAGCAGGCGGGTGGGCACCTGGCCGACCGCCTGCTGGCGGCCATGCACGCGGCGATGGCCGCCGGTGGCGAAGCCGGGCCGGTGCACTCGGCGGCGTTGAAGATTGCTGGCGAACTGACCTGGCCACTGGTGGACCTGCGCGTCGACTGGGCCGATGCAGACCCGATCGGTGTGCTCGATGGCTTGTGGCAAGCCTATCGGCCACAGATGCAGGACTATGTCACCCGCGCCCTCAACCCGACCGCCGCGCCAAGCTACGGGGTGCCAGGCGATGAGTGAATTTGCCAGCCGCGCGCTGCTGGCCCGGCTGATCGGCTTTGCCACGGTCAGCCGGGACTCCAACCTTCAGCTGATCGGCTTTATCCGTGATTACCTGGCGGAACTGGGGGTGGAAAGCGAACTGTTCCATAACCCGGAGGGCACCAAGGCCAACCTGTTCGCCACCATCGGCCCCAAGGACGTAGGCGGCGTGGTGCTGTCGGGGCACACAGATGTAGTGCCGGTGGATGGCCAGGCCTGGAGCGTCGAGCCGTTCGCCCTGAGCGAACGCGACGGGCGCCTGTATGGTCGCGGCACGGCTGACATGAAAGGTTTCATCGCGTCGGTGCTGGCAGCCGTGCCCGCGTTCCTCGCCCAGCCGTTGCGCATGCCCGTGCACCTGGCGTTCTCCTACGACGAGGAAGTCGGTTGCCTGGGCGTACGCTCGATGCTGGAAGCCCTCGAACAGCGCCCGCACAAACCCCGACTGTGCCTGATTGGCGAACCCACCGAGCTCAAGCCGGTGCTGGGGCACAAGGGCAAGCTGGCAATGCGCTGCCAGGTGCATGGCGCGGCCTGCCACTCGGCGTATGCGCCGTCTGGGGTGAATGCCATCGAGTACGCGGCGAAACTGATCGGCAAGTTGGGTGACATCGGTGATGCACTGGCCTTGCCGCAGCATCATGACGAGCGCTTCGACCCGCCGTTTTCCACGGTGCAGACCGGGGTAATCAAAGGGGGCAGGGCGCTGAACATCGTGCCCGCCGAATGTGAATTCGATTTTGAAGTGCGCGCGCTGCCAGGGTTCGAGGCGCAGGCGGTGGCCGATCAGTTGCAGACTTATGCAGAGGCCGAGTTGCTGCCGCGTATGCGCAAGGTCAATGCCGCCAGCGCCATTCGCCTGGAGCCGCTGAGCGCCTATCCGGGGCTGGCCACACCGCAGGACAGTGAGGCTGCGCGGCTGGTGGCATTGCTCAGTGGCTCGAATGAGTTCGGCACGGTGGCGTTCGGTACCGAAGGCGGCTTGTTCGACCAGGCCGGCATCCCGACCGTGGTGTGCGGGCCTGGCAGCATGGACCAGGGGCACAAGCCGGATGAGTTTGTCAGTGTGGAGCAGTTGCAGGGCTGTGATGCCATGCTGCTCAGGCTGGTCGATTACCTCAAGCAGGATTGATAGCTGTGGCGTCTTCGCGGGTACACCCGCGAATGGGCCACAGCGAGGCCCTGGCGAATCAGAAGGTAGCCTTGACCTGCAGGCCCACCACCAGCGCGTTGTCGATGTCCTTCCCCGAGAACGCCCCTGGCTCGATGATGTATTGCACATCTGGGCGCAGGTTCAGCCACGGTGTGGCCTGGTAGCCATAACTCAGTTCGATCAACTGCTCGGCACTGTCGATATCGGGGAACTGCTGGCCAGCGTTGAAGGCGGCATCTTCAAGCACATCGCGGCTACGCGGATTAGGTACGGCACGGCCGTAACCCAGTGCCACGGTATCTTTCGGGCGGCCTTCGAACGGTTTGTACAGCACCACACCGGCACCATACCACTTGGTGAACGGCGAGGCGGCCTTGCTCGACGCCGAGTACTGGCCGAAGGCGTGCAGGCTACGGCCTGGCGAGCCCTGGTCGTTCCATACCGCCTGGTCGACCAGCAGGTAGTGGCCTGAGCGGCCGGATACTTCGTCGTCGCTGCCGATGCGTTTCACATCGGAGCTGTCGTAGTAGTAACCGAGCTTGTACTCGCCCGGCAGTTCACCCTGCAGCTTGTACACCAGCTCCACCGGTACCACGGTGCCGGTGGTGTGCTTGGGCCCCAGGTGCCAGGCGCGGCTGGAGTTGCCGTTGCTCTCGGGGTCTACGTTGAACGCCGCCACGCGCAGCTGCCAGGAAGGCGACAGGTCGTACTTCACCCGCACGCCGAGGTGAGCATTGGGGTAGTTGGTCCAGCCGCTGCCACCGGACATGTTCAGCGGGTGGCCGCAGAAGCCGGCGTTCATGAAGTTGCACAGGATGCCGCTGTCCAGGCCGCCGAGGTCGTTGCCCATGGCCATGTAGCCAAGCTTAACGTTGAGCGCCGGAGTGAACAGGGTACGCTCGTAGCTCAGCTCGGTCAGGCGGGTGTACAGGCCACCGAAGTTTTCCTGGATCGGCAGGCGGTTGCCTACCAGGTCTTCCGACGCGCTGTTACCGCGGCGGTCGTTGACGGTCAGCTGGACTTTGCCGCCGTTGTCCAGGCCGTACAGCTTCGACAGGTCGAACTGCACGCCCAGCTTGACGTTCTGCGAATAGCGCGCCGATCGGTGCAAACCACCGTGGGCGTTGTAGGCGGTTTCGCCGCTGTAGTCACCGGTGACTTTGACGCCGTCTTCTTCGAGTTGATGACGCAGGCCGCCCCAGTCGCCGGTCAGGGTGCTGCGGGTCAGCAGGTCGCCGTCGGCCAGGGCTGTGGTGCTGGCCAGGGCCAGCAGCAGGGTGGGGGTGATGCGAATTGCGGATGGCATTGCTGAATCTCGGGTTGTCTTTGGGGCCATTCGCGGGCAAACCCGTGCCTACATGGCCGCTGTGGGCCTTGTGGGAACGGGCGTGCTCGCGAAGAAGGCGACGCGGTCTTACGGCAGCGCGTAAGAAATCACGTAGTCGCCACGGTCAGTCGACTGGCGGGCGCCGCCAGCAGTGATCACCACGTACTGCTTGCCGGTCTTCGGCGAAACGTAGGTCATCGGGCCGCCCTGGCTGCCCACTGGCAGGCGAGCTTTCCAGATTTCGTTACCGTTGCTGCTGTCATAGGCGCGCAGGTAGAAGTCCTGGGTGCCGGCAATGAACACCAGGCCGCCTTGGGTCGACAGGGTGCCGCCCAGGGTTGGCAGGCCGATCTTGATCGGCAGGTGCATGCGGATGCCGAGCGGGCCAGTGTCTTCAACGGTGCCCACGGGTACCTGCCAGGCCACCTGGCGGGTTTTCATGTCGATGGCGGTCAGGGTGCCGAACGGCGGCGCCTGGCATGGAATGCCCGCTACCGACAGGAAGCGGTTCTTGTTCACGGCATACGGCGTGCCCTTGAGTGGTACCGCGCCCATGCCGGTGTTCAGTGCCTCACCGCCAGAGGCCGCGCCACCTTTGTTCTGCGACGGGATCATCTGGATCCACAGGCCCAGACGCATGTCGTTGACGAAGATGAAACCATGCACCGGGTCGGTGGAAATGCTGCCCCAGTTCATGCCACCCAGCGAACCTGGGAAGCTCAGCGACAGGTCGGTGCCCGGCGCGGTGTACAGGCCGTCGTAGCGCATTTTCTTGAAGTCGATGCGGCACAGCAGCTGGTCATACGGGGTGGCACCCCACATGTCCGACTCGGTCAGGGTCTGTGCGCCGATCTGCGGCATGCCTACCGATTTGGGCTGGGTTGGGGAGTATGGCTCGTTCGGGATGTTGCTTGGCTTGACGGGTACTTCGTCGACCTGGGTCAACGGCTTACCGGTGGCGCGGTCGAGCACGTAGATCTGCCCGGCCTTGGTGCCGATCACTACCGCAGGTACCGACTGGCCGTCATCCTTGGTGAAGTCGATCAGGCTTGGCTGCATCGGCAGGTCGAAGTCCCAGAGGTCGTTGTGCACGGTCTGGTATACCCACTTCTGGTTGCCGGTAGTGGCGTCCAGGGCCAGCACCGAAGCGCCGTAGGTGTGGTCCAGCTTGTTGCGCTCAACACCGTAGATGTCGGTGGACGACGAGCCCATCGGCAGGAACACGGTGTTCATCGCCGGGTCGTAGGACATCGGTGCCCAGCTGTTCGGCGTGCTGCGCACATAGGTGCTGTCGCCTTGCGGTGCCTGGCGATCTTCCGGGTTGCCCGGGTCGAAGGCCCAGCGCATTTCACCGGTGATCACGTCGAAGCCACGGATCACGCCACCTGGCATGTCGGTCTGGACGTTGTCGGCAACGCGGCCGCCAACCACCACGGTGGTACCGGCCATCAGCGGTGCCGAGGAGAGCTGGTAGTAGGAGTCCGGGACATTGCCCAGGCCGGCCATCAGGTTGACCTGGCCATTGTTGCCAAAGCCCTGGCAGAACTCGCCGGTGTCGGCGTCGACGGCAATCAGGCGGCCATCGATGGTGTTGGTCAGCAGGCGACGCTGGCAGTTGGCACCCGCCGCTACGCTACCGCCGGTAATCGGCGAGCTGTTCGGCTGGGTCGGCTGAGCGATGGCGGCAGTGGCGTCGAAGTAGGCCATGCCACGGCAACGCTGCCAGACCTTGGACTGGGCGTTGATTGCGTTTTTCCACAGTTCTTTGCCGGTGTCGGCATCGAGGGCGATCAGGTTGTTGTGCGGGGTGCAGATGAACACCTTGTTGCCGATCTGCAGCGGTGTCAGCTGGTCTTCGGCACCGTTGCCGTCACTGATGGCGACGTCACCGGTGTGGTAGGTCCAGGCCACTTTCAGCTTGTTGACGTTGTCCCGGTTGATCTGGTCCAGCGCGGCGAAGCGGCTGCCACCTTCGGTGTTGCCGTAGTGGGCCCAGTCTTTCTGTTCCTTGCCGGCTTCGACCGGGGTCATGCCTGGGCCTTTGCCGGTGGGGGCGACGCTTGGGTGGGCAACGAACATGTTGCCGGCAGCGATCACCAACACCACCGCCATTACCCCGGCGATACCGTAGGCACCGCGACCGGCGCTGGCGCCATTGGTACGCACCAGCAGCGGGTAGACCAGTGCCACCACCATGCCGATTGCGCCGAACATGAACAGGCGCGAGAACAACGGCCAGAACACCAGGCCGACATCGCTCAGTGCCCAGATCACGGTGCCGATCAGGAACGCGGCATACAGCCAGGCGCCAGCCAGCTTGCGGCGAGCAATGAGTACACCGGCGATGGCCATGGCCAGGCCGCCGATCAGGAAGTACCAGGAGCCGCCCAGGCCGGCGAGCTTGACGCCGCCGGCAGCCAGGAGGAGGCCGAGCAGGGCGATGATTACGCCCAGGCCGATCAGAATGATGTTTGGGGCGCCAGAGGCGCGCGGTGTTTCTTTCATGCCAGGGATCTCAGCAGGTGGAATGCGCGCAGTCTAAGCCCTTAGCTTGCTAATTAACAAGTTGGTACATAATTTTCTGAGGCTGATTGTCGCAGGGCTGAACGTGTGAAGGTGTCGCTAAAAGTCTAGATCAGGTGCTGAAAAAAGCATTAAACGGGGAGTTTCTGCCGTTTTTGCAACCGGCATTCATACTTTCGTCGAGTGTGTTGCGCGCCCACGTTCAGCCTCAGCTTCAGGCTGGCCACGGGGAACTACTGCCATAGAACACCGCCAACCAGATGGTGGCCGTGCCGGGTGCGGTCCATTCCACGCGGTGGCGGTAGTGCGGCGGAATATCCAGGCAATCGCCCGGCGCCAACAGGCGGGTGTGGTGCTCGTGCTCGAAGCGCAGCCCCGCAGCTCCACTGAGCAGCACGATCCACTCGCCTTCGGCCTGGACGTACCAGAAACCGGGCGGGCTGGCCTGGCCGCTGGAGACGATACGCTCCACGCGCACCCCTGGGCGGCTGAGCAGTTCGTCGACATGTTCGGCACTGGCGGGGTCGCAGGGCGGCAGGGCGGCCAGCAGGTTGTTCGGTATCATGGAAAGCCTCGCTGTGAAGGTGTGATGCCACTATGGACGCAAATGCCATGCAGCGCGCTTCTTGACCCGCCCGGCCGTTTGTAAGAACTTTCCGAGTTTTGGAAGGTGGCCAGCAAATGGACAAACTCCTGGCAATGAAGATGTTCGTGGCCACCGTCGATGCCCAGGGCTTTTCTGCGGCCGCGCGCAGGCTAGGGCTGGCGACATCGTCGGTGACGCGCCTGGTCGATGCCCTGGAAACGGCGCTGGGCGCCACCTTGCTCAACCGTTCCACGCGTCAGGTGAGCTTGACTGAGGCCGGTGCCCGTTACTACGAGCGCGCACGGGGTATTTTCGAGGCGCTGGACGAGGCTGATGCCAGTGTTGCCGATCGCGGCGAAGAGCCAGTCGGCGTATTGCGACTGTGCTTGCCAGTGGAGTTCGGCAGGCGGGTCATCGCCCCGCACCTGGGGCCGTTCCTGGCAAGGCACCCGGCACTGGAGCTGGACATCGACCTCAGCGACCGCCTGGATGACCTTCTGGACGGGCGCTACGATCTG
Source organism: Pseudomonas sp. LFS074 (assembly GCF_047978165.1). Lineage (NCBI taxonomy): Bacteria > Pseudomonadati > Pseudomonadota > Gammaproteobacteria > Pseudomonadales > Pseudomonadaceae > Pseudomonas > Pseudomonas sp. LFS074. The sequence continues at coordinate 2,545,006 of NZ_JBFPFV010000001.1, forward strand.
TCGGTTCGCCTGGGCGACCCATCGCCCAATGACGAGCTGGTGTGCCGCCAGCTCGGTCGCTTCCAGCGTTGGTTGGTGGCCAGCCCGGCTTACCTGGCGGGGCGTGAGCCGCTGCAGCACCCCCGGCAATTGCTGGAGCACGCCTGCCTGCGCTTTCGCTACGGGCAGAAAGCGCGGCCCTGGCGCCTGGCCTGCGGCCAGGAGAGCCTGGAGCTGGACGTAAGCGGGCCGCTGCGCAGCGCCAACGCCGACATGCTGCGTGAAACGGCATTGGCAGGCAGTGGCATCGCTCTGCTGGCCGACTGGCTGGTACGCGCAGATGTGCTGGCCGGGCGCCTGCAGCGGGTATTCCCCGACTGGCAGGCCAGCCCTGGCACGGCCAACAACAGCATCAATGCCCTGTACCTGCCCAACCACCGGGGTTCGCGGCGGGTGAACGCGTTCATCGACTTTTGCGAAAATTTACTGAAAAACGACGGGTAGTGTTGCGCAGAGCGCAAAGCCGCGTTGCGCCAAGACCGGATTCTCGGCGAAAGCGCGCATGGGTAAGGTAGCCAGCATATACCCCTAGTCGAGGAACCTCGCATGAATCCCTCCCTTGCGGCAGCGCAACCGGCAGCTGCCAGCCTGAGCCGGGCCCTGGTCGTGCTACTGGCATTCTGCTGCGGCGCGATCGTCGCCAACATCTACTATGCCCAGCCCATCGTCGGGCTGATTGCCCCAGACTTGGGGCTATCCACCGAGCATGCCAGCCTGATCGTTTCCCTTACCCAACTGGGTTATGCCCTGGGCCTGTTGTTGCTGGTGCCGCTTGCCGACCTGCTGGAAAACCGCCGCCTGATGGTGGCTACCGCTGTCCTGGCCTGTTTCAGTCTGCTGCTGGCGGGCACCAGCAGCAGTGGTCAGGGGCAGTTGTTCCTGGGTTACGCACTGCTGATCGGTTTCAGTTCTGTGTCGGTGCAGATGCTTATCCCGCTGGCGGCGCACCTGGCGCCGGAACAGCAGCGTGGCCGGGTGGTGGGGAATATCATGGGCGGCCTGCTGCTGGGTATCCTGCTGGCGCGCCCGGTTTCGAGCCTGGTGGCTGACCACTTTGGCTGGCGCGCGGTGTTCATTGGCGCCGCCGGAGTCATGCTGGCGATCATCCTGTTGCTGGCGCTGACCCTGCCGCAGCGTCGTCCCGAGCACAAGGCCAGCTATGCCGGGCTCATGCTGTCGCTGCTCACTCTGCTGCGCCGTTATCCACTGCTGCGCCAGCGTTCGTTGTACCAGGCGTTGATGTTCGCAGCGTTCAGCCTGTTCTGGACGGCCGTGCCGATGGCCCTGGCCAGTGAACACGGCCTGTCGCAGAGCCAGATCGCCGTGTTCGCCCTGGTCGGTGCAGTGGGCGCCATCGCTGCACCCATGGCCGGGCGCCTGGCGGATGCCGGGCATGCCCGCGCCGGCTCGCTGTTGGCGCTGATGCTGGCGCCGGTGGCCTTGCTGCTGGGGCTAACAAGCCCGGGTTACAGCGTGATCGGCCTGGGCCTTACCGGCGTGCTGCTGGACTTTGCGGTGCAGATGAACATGGTCATTGGCCAGCGCGAAGTGTACGCACTGGACCCGGCCAGCCGCGGGCGGCTGAACGCGGTGTACATGACCAGCATCTTCCTTGGCGGGGCGCTGGGGTCGGCGGTGGCCAGCGCGTTGTTCAGCCAGTTTGGCTGGCAGGGGGTGGCGCTGGTGGGGGCAGGCTTGCCGGGTGTTGCGTTGCTGGTCTTCCTGCTGAAGGCCCGGCGCGCCTGAACAGGGAGCGTGCTATCGGCCAAGCGGCAGCGCCACGCCAATCAAGGCGAACAGGCTGCCGCAGCAGCGATTGAAACCCTTGCCGCCCTTGGCCAGCCAAGGGCGAATGCGAAATGCCAGGCGCGCCAGCAGGTACTCGACCAGGAACTCGACGCTGGCGAAGGTCGCCGCCATTACCACGAACTGCAGCACCAGCCCACGCTGTGGGTCGATGAATTGTGGCAGGAAGGCACCATAGAACAGCAGCACCTTGGGGTTGGCCATGGCCGACAGCAGGCCTTGGCGGAACAACCCGGCATTGCCGAGCCGCGCGCTGCGCTCGGTCAGCTCCAATTGCAGGCCGGGGCTGCGCCACAGCTGGATACCCAGCCAGATCAGATAGGCGCCACCCACCCACTTCAAAACGCCCAATACCGAAGCCGAGGTTTGTAGCAGCGCGCTGAGGCCGAACATGGCCAGGGCGATCAAGGCGCTGAAGCCAAACACCCCGCCCACGATGGTGAACAACGTTCGCCGCGCGCCATACAGGGCGCCATGTGTCAGCGCCAACAGGCTGTTGGGCCCTGGGGTCAGCGACAGGCCGATGCTGGCCAGCAGGTAGATGAGCCATGTGTCGAGGGCCATGTTGGAAATGCCTGGTGATGTGGGGATGCCAGTCTAGGGCCTGATGATCCGGCTGATAGAGTATGATCTAGACATTTAATGGTCGTTTATGGACTCGCTGACATGCAGCCCGACATCCGCCTGCTGATCCTGCCGTTACCGGATTTTGCCCTGCTGCCGTTTGGCGCCTTTCTCGACAAATTGCGCTTCAGCGCCGACGACGAGGACTACAGCCAGCAGCGCTATTGCAGCTGGACCGTGGCCGGGCTCAGCCTTGACCCGGTGCAATCAAGCAGTGGTGCGGTGCTGCAGGTCGAGGCGATTGCCAGCCAGCTCGACCTGAGCAGTTTCGACTACCTGGTGGTGTTCGGCGGTCGCAATGCCATGGCCACTGCCGCGCTGGCGCCACGCTATCAGGCGCTGCTGCACCAGGCCGGCAAGGCCGGTGTGAAGCTGGTAGGGGTCGATAATGGCGCCTTCCTGCTGGCCGCCTGCGGACTGCTGCAGGGGCATGAGGTGGTGGTGCACTGGCGTCACGAAGCCGAGTTTCGTGCTGCCTTCCCGCAGCTGCGATTGCTGCGTGAGCAGTTGTACTGCATCGATGGCAATCGCATCACGTGTGCCGGCGGCACCGCCGCCATCGACCTGGCTGTTGCGCTGCTCTCACACGCTTGCGGGCGTACCCGCGCGCTCAAGGGGCTGGCCGATATGCTGGTGGACGAAACCCGCGACAGCCGTCATGCCTTGCGTTCGCTGGAGCTGGGCGCCGGGCAGGGGCGGCAGGTGCAGCGGGCACAGGCGCTGATGCGCCATCACCTGGGCTCGCCGTTGGCAGTGGAGCAACTGGCCAAGGAACTGGGCATCAGCCGGCGCCAGCTGGACCGCCAGTTTCAGGCCAGCCACGGCATGAGCGCCAAGGCCTGGTGGCTGGAAATGCGTTTGCAGCAGGCGCGCTGGCGTTTGCTCAACTCCAGTCATAGCCTGGCGCAGATTGCCGATGAAGTGGGCCTGGGCGATGCCAGCTACCTGGGCAAGTGCGTGCGCCGTCGGTTTGGCTGTACGGCCTTGGCCTTGCGAGCAGGCAGCGCTTACTGCGGTGTGCCGAACAAGCCTGTCCAGTAGATCCCGGCATCGCTCTTCGGGTCTACCGCATAGGCAGCCCCCAGTTCACGGAAGTCTGGGTTCATCAGCGTGGCGCAGTGCCCTGGGCTATCCAGCCAGCCGTCGACCACTTTGTGCGCAGTATCACGCCCGGCGGCAATGTTCTCGCCGATTTGCTGATACAAGTACCCGGCCAGTTCCGCCCGGTCACCGGGTGTGCGGCCATCCTTGTCGATGTGGTCGAAGAAGTTCTGGTTGGCCATGGACCGCGTGTGGTTGGCAGCCACCCCGGCCAGTACTGTGCTCCAGCTCAGTGGCGGGGCGGCGGCAAAGGGTTGGCCACCGCATTGGCGTGGCACCTTGCGCGCAGCGTTGATCTCCTGCAGCACTTTCTGCCCCTCGGCTTGCCAGTCACCCAGGCGGCCGCTGAGCAACGGCCGGGCCAGCACGATGCGCCAGTCGCGGCCCTCCTGGCTGACGCCGATATCGACGAATTGCGGGTCGAGCACTACCTGGCAGAAGCTTTCCTCGATGGCATGCATGGCGGCGCGCGCATCGCGCGGGCCCGACAGGCTGATGGCCTGGACGTTGACCATGGGGTAGGCCGCGCGGGTCATGGCCTGTTGCAAGTCGCGGGTGCCTTCTGGCGACAGCGCAAGGCGAGTGTCGCTATTGAGCGGCGGCAGCTCCAGCGACGCCTCGCCACCGCAGGGCTGGGCCTTGCTGCGGTACACATTGATCGAATCGATCAGTTGCGCCTCTTCGCCGGTGACAGCCAGTACCCCGGTCGAAACGACCAGGCCCAGCGACAAGGCGGCAACGGATGACAGGACGCGCATGTGGATCTCCCTATGACTGGCAGCGTCGTGGTATGCGCTGCTCATCCTACACAAGCCGGGGGCTTTTGGCCCTAGCTCGTGCAAAGCAATGAAAGCGCCGGCAATCGTTGCTGGCGGCAAAAGAGGGAGTAGACCACTGGCCTGCGGAAAAGTGCGATGAATTGCTAATCATTCTTATCGAGCCCGCACGGTCCGCCGCGTTCGCATCAACGCGCCAACGCCTGGTTCGGCTTGTAGAACAGGAAGTGGGTAGTCTGCGCTGTCTTGCGATACGCCTTGGCCCAATCGGGGTGCACGGTGCGGTCGTGGAAGTACAGCGCGCCGCCGGTGGGGTCCTTCAACTGCTGGTTCAGTGCCTTGCGTGCGATTTCTTTGGCGACATCGTAGCGCTGGGCTTCCTCGACCTGATCCGAGCGCCCGTCGCACCACCAGGAAAACTGGCAGGCCTTGCTTTCCACGCCCTGCTTGACCACCCCGCAGATGGTGTCCGGGAAGCCATCGTGGCCCAGGCGGTTGAGCACCACGCTGGCCACGGCGGTCATGTCCTCGGCATCGGCGCCTTTGGCTTCCCAGTAGATGGTGCGGGCCAGGCAGGTAATGCTGTCATCCAACGGCGCCTTGCCAACCGGGTCGACCGCCTGCGCTTCGCCTGGGGTCAGTTTTTCAGCTTTTTTGGGGGGAGGGGCATCTTCCACCACCTTTTCTTCAAGCACTTCGGCCTTGTCCTCGGCGACGGCGGCCTTGGCCGGGTCGGCCGCATTCAAGGGGCCAGCGAGCAGTGCCGAGGTGAGGCCGAGCAGCATCCAGTAACGGCGCATGGGCAAGCTTCCGAAGGGTGGAGTGAGTCTCAGTCTAGCCAAGCGTAAGCATTAACACCAAAGGCAGGGTGGCGGCGGCCGCTACGGTCTGCAGGGCGATGATGGTGGCCATCAAGGGCGCATTGCCGCCCATTTGCCGGGCCATCACATAGGATGACGAAGCGGTGGGCAGCGCTTGGAACAGCACCGCCACCACCGCCGCCTGACCACTCAGGCCGAGCACTCTGCACAGGCCCCAGGTGGTCAGTGGCATGACCAGGAACTTGAACGCCGACGCCGCCATCAGCGGGCGCACCTGCTGGCCCAGGCGAGCGCCGCCCAGTGCCGCGCCGACGCACAGCAAGCCCAGCGGCAGGGCGGCCTGGCCCAAGGCCTTGACCGTGGGCTCGATCCCGGTCGGCAAGCCCAAACCGGTGGCCCTCAGCAGCAGCCCACCCGCACAGCCGACGATCAGCGGGTTGGCGAAGATTGCCCGTAGCACCGTGAGCGGTGAACTGTGGCGGGCGCTGAAGCGGGCGAACACCAGCACGCAGAGCAGGTTGACCAGGGGGACGATGGCGGCATTGGCTACCGCCGCCAGGGCAATCCCTGCACTGCCGTAGATGCCAGCTGCCAGGGTGGCACCAATGTAGTTGTTGAAACGAATACCACCCTGGAACACCGAGGTGAAATCGGCGCCATCGTGGCTTACCGCCCCTTGATACAGCATCAGTAATACGGCACCGGCCAGGGTCGAAAGCATCAGTGCGCCGACCATGTCCAGCACCGGTACGCCATCAAGGTTGGCAGTGGCCAGGCCGTGCAGAAACAGCGACGGCAGCAGTACGTAGTAGCTCAGGCGCTCGGCGCCGGGCCAGAAGCTTTCGCCAAGAAAGCCGCGTAGGCGCAGGAAGGTGCCCAAGGCAATCAGCAGGATGATCGGGAGCAGGGTGGTCAGCAGCAAGTGGAGCATGATCGACGTTCCGTGGTCGGGTACGCGAACAGACTACGGGTGAGGAACGGTCTGTAAAAACGTTGTTTTCTGCACTGACTATTGAGAAAAAATGCATTGTTGCAGCTTACGACTCCAAGGCTGTCTTCAGCACAGCACTCAAATGCCGTCGCTGGCTTTTCTCATGCTCCAGCAACACCACACGTCGCGTCAGCTGCGGCTCGCCAAACGGCAGGCAAGTGGCGGGCGGCAAGCGCTGCAGGTCGTCATCGGCCATGGGTACGATCGCCACGCCCAGGCCCATCACCGCCATGCGCGCCAAAGCTTCCTGGCTGTCCAGTTCCATCTGCTCGCTCACCTGCAAATGCTGGCGACGCAACTCCTGCTCGATCTGTCGCCCGGCCCAGGCGCGCTTGTCGAAGCGCAGGAATGGCTGGCTGGCCAGCAACTGCGGCACGCTGTACCCGGCCAGTTCAGGGCTGGCGATGACCCAGAAGCGGTCTTCGAACAATGCAGTGAAGTCCAGGCTTTGCGGGTAAGGGCTGACGGGTTCGGTGGTAATCGCCGCGTCGAGTTCACCGTCCTCCACGCGTCGCGCCAGCTCCGCCGACATGCCCGAGGCCACGCTGATGTGCAACTGCGGGTGGTTGGCCTTGATCCACACCAGCGCCCTGGGCAGGCGCCGCGCCAACACCGTATGGATCGCCCCCAGGCGCAGGCGGCCGCGCAGGCTCGGGCCGCAGGCCAAGGCGTCGGCCAGTTCGTCGTAGGCAGCCAGAATGCTCTCGGCGCGAGCCACCGCCAATTGGCCTGCTTCAGTCAGGGCCACCTGCCTGCGGCTGCGGTCGAACAGGGGAACCTGCAACTCGTCTTCAAGGGTTTTGATGTGCAGGCTCACCGCTGAAGGGGTGAGGCTGAGCAGGTCGGCGGCGCGGGCGAAGGTGCCGTGGCGGGCGATGGTCACCAGGGTGCGCAGGGCTTTGAGAGACATGCGGGCGGGTCCAGGGTTGAACGGTCAGTGCTGCATTGTCAGGCCCGGCCGTTTCGCAGCACAAGGCTGCTCAGCGCCTATTACGCCCATACGCCTGGCTGATCCTGTCGATCACCATGGCCAGGGCAACAATTGCCAGCCCGGCCTGCACGCCCTGACCAACATTCAAGGTCTGGATCCCCGCCAGCACATCCTCACCCAGCCCACGGGCGCCGATCATCGACGCCACTACCACCATCGACAAGGCCATCATCACCGACTGGTTGAGCCCGGCCATGATGCTTGGCAGCGCCAAGGGCAGGGCGATGCGCCGCAACCGCTGCCAGCGGCTGGCGCCCAGGCCGTGGGCCGCCTGCAACAACGAAGGGTCGATTTGGCTCAAGCCCAGTTCGGTCAACCGCACCAGCGGTGGCAGGGCGTATATCAGCGTGGCGAATACGGCGGGCACCTTGCCCAGGCCAAACAGCATCAGCACCGGGATCAGGTAAACGAACGCCGGCAGCGTCTGCATCACATCCAGTACCGGCAGAAGCAACCGCCTGGCCAGCGGTCGGGCGGCCAGCAGGATGCCCAATGGCACGCCCACCAGCACGCACAGGCCGGTACTGACCAGCACCAGCGCCAGGGTTTGCAGCAGCTTGTCCCACAGCCCGAGCATGCCGATAAATGCCAGCAGCGCGACCAGTATTGTGCTGCGCACAACGCTGCGGGTGGCGTGCCAGGCCAGCAGGCCGACCAGCAGCAACAACAGCCACCAGGGCAGCAGGCGCAACAGGTTCTCCAGGCCGACCAGCAGTTGCAGCAAGTGGTCTGAGACGCTGCGCAGGTGGTCGCCGTAGTTCATCACCAGCCAGTCGACCAGGCGGTTGACGCTGTCGGCAAAGGAAAACTGCAGAGTCTGCGGGAAGCCGTCACTCACAGGCTGGCCTCGACCTTGGCGGCGATGTCCGCAGGCAGCCAGGTTTTCCACACATCAGGGTTATCGCGCAGGAAGGTCAGGGCTGCGTCGCGCGGTGGTGTTCGTTTTTCGCTCATTGCGGCCAAGGCCTGGTTCAGGCGATCGATGGGCAGGTCCACCCGTTCGAACACGCTGACCAGGTCCGGGTAGCTATCACGAAAGACCTTGGACACGCCAATCGACAACTTCGCCGGCAGCGACCGGCTGCCCTTCGGGTTGGGGTTGCCGGCATCGGTGAGGGTGGCCCAGGCCTGGGCATTGAACGGTGGCTCTTGCAGGCGTACAAGCTTGTAGCGCCCCATCAGCGGGGTCGGGTTCCAGTAGTAGAACAGCACCGGTTGGCCACGACGGATAGCCGAGCCGATCTCGGCGTCCATCGCCGCGCCGGAGCCACTGCGGAAGTTGGTATAGAGGTCATTCAAACCGTAGGCCTTGAGCTTCTGGCTGTTGACCGTTTCAGACGTCCAGCCGCTGGGGCTGTTCAGGAAACGGCCCTTGTCGGGCGACTCGGGGTCGCGGAAAACCTGCGGGTAACGCTTGAGGTCCTCGACACTGCGCAACTGGGGTGCCAAGGGTTTCAGTTTGCGTGCGGCATCGCCTTCGATCACATAGGCCGGCACCCACCAACCTTCCTCTGCATTTTTCACCGTATCGCCCAGCGCGAACACCTGGCCGGCCTGTTCGGCCTTGACCCAGGCAGGGCTGCGCCCGGCCCACTCCTCGGCGATCACTTGCAGGTCATTGCGCGCCAAGGCCACCTCCATGCTGACGGTGCTACCGGGCAGGGTGTCGGTGGTGTAGCCGTAGCCGCGCTCCACGATCAGCCGCAGGATTTCGGTGGTGAGGGCACCGCTTTCCCAGCCGATGGCGCCAAAGTGGATGGGCTCGCTGCGTTCTGCCGAGGCGGCGCTGTCGGTGGCGGCCAGGCTGACAGCGAGCAGCAGGCTGGCCAGCAGCATTGGAAGTCTGTTCATCGGGGCCTTCGATTGCCATTGAGTGGATGCGGGCAAGTGTAGACGAGGCCCCTGGCGCATCGCCGGCGCGGTCGGGGGAAGGTGCTCCCACTGCCCAGGCGTGCTGCGCGTTGCAAAGCTGGGCTCTTCTGCTTGGCATGCACACCTGAAGAGGCAGCCCCGATGACGCTGGATTTACATTTCGTGTATTACCGCAACTTTCGTTTCGATGGAAAACTTCATGTTCGCTGTTACGGTGCAGACCTGCACAAGGTCAATCGCATCCGCTACGAACTTGAACGGGCTGGCCCCGACGGCCCGGTTTCATTCCCGGGAAAGTCCGTGTACTCCCAGGCACGCAGCGGCAAGCCGAGCGACCATGGATGCCCTGCCACGTTGCTGGCCGAAGAAGAGGCGGGCGTGTATTCGATCCAGCCCAAAGTCGTGCTGCTCGATGAGCATGCTCGGGCGCTGGGCCGGCCGGTTGGCGCAGCTGGCGTTATCGACATGCGGCCCTTGGTGCTCGACATAAAGGCTGACGAGGTCAACAGGAGCATCCTCGACAAGGTGCCGGTACCCGGTGCTGGCGGGCGTCGTAAACGAGCCGTGGAGCAGGTGCAGGGAGGCGACGATGGGCCGCAAGGGATGCCCACCTTGGCACCCGGCACACCGTTCCCGCCGGTTGTCATCGAATTCATCCCCGGAGGGCACGAGCGATTTCTCCGAGAGCTGGAGCCGGGCTCAGGTTCTGCATGGGTCCGCTACTGGCCGAACCTTGAATCGGTACTCGCGTTGCGACCTGTTCTGGACGAACAGGAACAGGGCGAAGACAGGCTCCGGCCATTGCGCGACCATTACATTCTCGACCAGCCAGCCAGCATGCTCGGTGACACCTACCTCGCCTTGCTCAAGGCTTTGGCGGCGCGGGAGTATGTGCAGTCACTGCAGTTCATGCCGGCAGCGCCCCAGCCAAGCCTAATTTTGCTCGGCCTGGCCGGGCTACTGGCAACGCTGCTGACCGGCGGCGCCGTGGTGGCGGGCAACCATGCCTATGAAAATGCTCAAGCTACACCCGATTTCGAGCCGCGCCAGCATTACCTCGACGCACCTGGCCCCCGGTGGCAAGGGCTGAATGTGCGCGAGGCCTGGGCGCAGCAGGTAACGGGTTACGGCGCGCGGATTCACTTCAGTGATGGGGGGTTGCACCCTGATCATGAAGACTTGCGCGGCAATCCTGCCTTGAAAATCGTCTCGCTCGAACCCAACCATGATCCCGACCACGGAACGGCTTCGGTGGGAATCATTCTGGCTGCGGGCAACGGTATTGGCGCGACCGGGATCAGCCGTAACAGCGAACTGTACCTGTACAACAACCGCGCGGAGGATGCCCAAGGCAGCTTCCAGGCGCTCAAGGACCTGCTACGGAATGTAGAACCCGGCGACATCGTGGGTATCAATCGGCAGACCGCCCATGCCGAGGTGCTGAGCACCATGTTGCCATCCTTGCACGACAAGGCCTGGTGGACTGTCATGCAGCAGTTGAGCCGGCGCGGTGCCGTGGTGGTCAATGCAGCAGCCAATGGCAGCAGCAGGACGCTTGCGGACAAAGGCACCCGTGCTGGCGAAGGTGTCGACCTGGCCAACTGGCCCTATTTTGCCGACCATGGCGATTCAGGTGCGATTCTGGTGGGGGCCTGCCATTCGTATGACGGCAAGCCCCACGCCTACTCCAATTACCATTACCGTTACCGTATGCTCAATGCCTGGGGCGACAGCGTAGTCACGCTTTCCTATGGCGATTTGCAGGACCTGCGTGGTGAGGAAAGGGACTACACAAGCCGCTATGCTGGCACTTCCAGCGCCACACCGATGGTGTGCGGTGCATTGAGCCTGATCCAGTCCTACGCCATGGAGCAGCACCACGTCTACCTCAATGGCAACCAGATGCATCAGTTGGTCATGGCGTCTGGCTACGACGATGCCACGCTAGCGGGTACCGAGGTGCTGCCGATGGGCGCCAGGCCCAATGTGCATGGCGCGCTGGTGCTGCTGGACCGCATCCTCGGCGGCGGCAGGTTCGCGGCCTGAGTCGGGGCCGGCAGGTGCCGGCCCCGCCCGGCTCATACGCGAAACTGGTCCATCAGCGCCTGCTGCTGGTTGGCCAGGCTGTTCAGCGACTGGCTGACCCGCGCCGACTCGTTGGCCTGGCCTGACAGCGACTCCGTCACATCACGAATGGTCGCCACGTTGCTGTTGATTTCCTCGGCTACCGCGCTTTGCTCTTCGGCGGCCGAAGCGATCTGCAGGTTCATGTCGGTGATCACCGTCACCGCCTGGCCAATGCGCTGCAGTGCAGTGACGGCCTGGCCGACCTGCGCAACGCCACTCTGTGCCTGGCGGTGGCTGTGGTCCATGGCGCCGACCACTTCCTGGGTGCCGTTCTGCAAGGCTTCGATCACCTGGCGGGTTTCTTCCACCGACTCCTGAGTGCGTCGAGCCAGGTTGCGTACTTCATCGGCAACCACGGCAAAGCCACGGCCGGCTTCACCGGCACGGGCCGCCTCGATGGCGGCGTTGAGCGCCAGCAGGTTGGTCTGTTCGGCAATCGAGCGGATCACCTCCAGCACCGAACCGATCTTTTCGCTGTTCTGCGCGAGGCCTTCGACTTCGGCCATGGCGTCGCTCATGTTGGCGGCCAGGGTATCGATGCTGGTGGTGGTGCGGTCGATCACGGCCAGGCCTTCCCGGGTGGCCTGGTCGGCGTCACGCGCGGCCTGTGCCGCCTGCGCGGCGCTGCGGGCGACATCCTGGGCGGTGGCGCTCATTTCATGCGAGGCGGTGGCTACCTGGTCAACCTGGCGATACTGCTGCTCCATGCCGGCGCTGGTTTCAGTGGCAATTGCCGAGGACTGGTCGGCAGTGCCTCGGGCGGCCTGCACCGAGCGTTTGACCTCGGCGATGGTCGGCTGCAACTTGTCGAGGAAGCGGTTGAACCAGCCGGCCAATTCACCCAGTTCGTCCTGCTTCTGGTAGGTCAGGCGGCGGGTCAGGTCGCCTTCGCCGCTGGCAATGTCCTTGAGCATGGCAGCCACGCCGAGGATCGGCCGGGTAACGCCACGGGCCATCAGCCACACCATGAGCAGGCCGGCAATGGCAGCGGCCAGGCCCAGGCCCAATTCCAGCAAGGTGCCGCTGGTATTCAGCGCGTCCAGTTCCTGCTTCAGTGTTTCGGCCGGGCCGGTCAGGGCATTTTCCGGTACATCCAGCAACACGCCCCAAGGTTGTGCGTCGGGGATCGGCCGGAAGGCCGCCAGCACCTTCAAACGCTGCTGGTCGTGGAGGATAGTCATCTTGCCATTGGCCAGTTTGCCTACCAGTTCGGCGCCCTTGGCCGGGTCTACCTGGTCGAAGCGCTGGGCCAGCTTGCTGGCATCGGCGCTGTAGCCCGCCAGCAGGCCGACCGGGCTGAGTATGCCGACCGTGGTGCGGCCTTCGTAGAGGCTGCGGCTGGCCTCCTGGCTCAGTGCCTGCAGGCTGTTGAGGTTGATGTCGATGGACAGGGTGGCAATGATCTTGCCGTTGACCGCCAGCGGGAAGACGATGCTGGTCATCAGCACCTGCTGGCCGTCGATGTCATAGAAGTAGGGTTCTACCACGCACACCTTGCCGGTCGTGCGCGGGCATACCCACCAGGTGTTGGCTGGCTGGCCGCTGGGGCCGATCTCGGTGTTGGCCATGTCATGCTCAGGCAGCGCCATGGCGGTCAGCTGGCCGGCACGCGGCTGCGACCAGTACAGGGCAAAGCGACCGGTTTCGTTGCTGCCCAGCTCTGCCTTGCCGGCGAACAGGCTGTCCTTGCTGTCCAGGGCGTTGGGCTCGAACACCAGCGACAGGCCGAGGAGGTCGGGGTTGGCCTGTAGCGCGGCGCGTACCTGACGGGTCATGTCCTCGCGCAGGTCGAAGGCATCGAGAAAGCGCTTTTCAGCCTGCTCGCGCAGGAACAGCACCTGGCGGGCGAAGCCGGCGCCGTACTGGTAGGCATCCATGAACTGGCGGCGGATGTTCAGCGCCTGCACTTCACCCTGCGACTCGATACGCGACTGCGCCGCCTCGGTCAGCATCTGCATGCTGCTGGCCTTGACCAGGTCCGAGCTGTGGTCCATGCGGTACAGCGACAGGCCGACGAGCAAGGTGACGATGCCGGCCAGGCAGAGACCGGCGAGCAGGGTGATCTTCCACTGGATGGAAAGTTGTCGCAAAGGCATGGGGGCGGATCCCTTGTAATAAGAGTGTGGCTTGCGACTGTGTCGGCGGCCTGGGTTTTTTCTTTATTCAAACGTTCAATTTAATTATCAGGTCCGCTGCAAGGCATTGGTAATGTGACGCAACATGGCGCTTTTGACATCTGCCGCCCACTGCTTCAGAGTTCGCGGTTTTTTCCGCCGTAATGAGGTAAGCCAATCATGAATGCAGTGATCGCCGCGGTCGGCATCATGCTGATACTCAGCCTGTCCCGCGTGCACGTGGTCATCGCCCTGATCATCGGCGCCCTGGTCGGTGGGCTGGTGGGTGGCCTGGGTGTCGAAGGCACGCTCAAGGCCTTCAACGGTGGCCTCGGCGGTGGCGCCACGGTGGCGTTGTCCTATGCACTGCTGGGCGCCTTTGCCGTGGCCATCGCCAAGTCTGGTCTGGCCCATGCCCTGGCCGATCGCGCCCTGGTCATGATCGACCGCCAGGGCCATGCCCATGGCGGCAAGGTCAAATGGCTGATGATCGGCCTGATGCTGGTGGTGGCCGTGTCGTCGCAGAACATCCTGCCCATCCACATTGCCTTCATCCCGTTGCTGGTGCCGCCGCTGCTGTACGTGCTGACGCGCCTGCGCATCGACCGCCGGTTGATCGCCTGTGTGATCACCTTTGGTCTGATCACGCCGTACATGTTCCTGCCGGTGGGTTTCGGCAACATCTTCCTCAACGAAATCCTGCTGGCCAACGTCGCCCGCGCGGGTGTCGACGTGAGTGGCGTCAATGTCACCCACGCCATGGCCATCCCAGCTGCCGGTATGCTCGTCGGCCTGTTGCTGGCGGTGTTCATCAGCTATCGCAAAAAGCGTGACTACGACCTGGCGCGTATCGAACAGGTGGAACAGGTGAGCGTGCAGTACAACCCGCTGACCTTGCTGGTGGCCGGGTTGGCGATCGCTGCTGCCTTTATCGTTCAGTTGCTGTTGGACTCGATGATCATCGGTGCCATGGTTGGCTTCCTGATCTTCTCGCTGTCAGGCATCGTCAAGTGGAAGGATACCGACGACCTGTTCACCGAAGGCATGAAGATGATGGCCATGATTGGTTTCATCATGATTGCCGCGTCCGGTTTTGCCGACGTGATGAAGGCTACCGGTGAGGTGAAGAGCCTGGTGGAAACCTCGGCCCAATGGATCGACCACAGCAAGGGCATCGGCGCCTTGCTGATGCTGTTGGTGGGCTTGCTGGTGACCATGGGGATCGGCTCGTCGTTCTCCACTGTGCCGATCCTGGCCGCGATCTTCGTGCCGCTGTGCGTGCAACTGGGCTTCGACCCGCTAGCCACGGTGTGCATCGTCGGTACTGCCGGTGCGCTGGGGGATGCGGGTTCACCGGCCTCGGACTCGACCCTGGGGCCGACCTCGGGCCTGAACGTGGATGGCCAGCACCACCATATCTGGGACACGGTGGTGCCGACCTTCATCCACTACAACCTGCCGTTGCTGGCGTTCGGCTGGTTGGCGGCAATGACCTTGTAAGGCGGGGAGGGCGTCAGCCCTTGTCGGGGGGCGGCGAGATGCGGTTTAGCACGGTGCTGCCGTCCTTGCTGCGGGTCAGGTAGACCGGCAGCACCTTGGGCAGGTTGTTGACCAGGCGCCCCACTTCACGGGTGTTGTAGATACCGCTGATGCGAATGCGACCGGTACTGGCGTCGGCCAGCTGCAGCGGTGCGTCGAGGTAGCGGTTGATCACCGGCAGCGCTTGTTCCAGGCTCAAGTTGTCGAGCACCAACTTGCCGCTGCGCCAGGCCAGGCTGTTGCCGTAGTCGTCGCTCTGCTCCAGTTGTGGCTCGAAGTCGCCCTTGTGGTAGCTGGCCTGCATGCCAGGGCCGAGGCGATAGCCGCCGGCGCTGCCATCGCTGGACACCAGCACCGAGCCTTCCACCAGGGTAACCTTGACCTGGTCCTGGTACCTCCACACGTTGAACTGGGTGCCGGTGACCCGGGTTTGGCCACGGCCGGCACGCACGATGAACGGGTGGCTGCTGTCGTGCTGCACCTTGAAGAACGCCTCGCCGCGCTTGAGCGTGACCTGGCGCTGGTCTTTGTAGTTGAGGTAGGTGAGCTCGGTGTTGAGGTTGAGCTGCACCGTGCTGCCGTCGCTCAGCTCCACCGTCTGCATGCGGTCACTGGCTTCGAAGTGTTGGTAATGGTTGGGCAGCCAACCCTGCTCCCACCCCATCCAGCCTGCCAGTGGCAGCACTGCCAGGGCAATCGCCGCCGCAGACGCCAGCGGCCGCCAGTTGCGCGGGCGTGCGGCTTGCTTGGCGGGCGGGTTGAAGTCGATGACGGTGGCGTTGCGCGGCAGCAAGTCGGCGGTTTGCCAGATTTCCAGCATCGCCTGGTATTCCTCGGCATGCCGTGGGTCGGCCGCCTGCCAGCGGGCGAATGCCTCGCGCTCGGCCGCCGTGCAATCTTCGGCGTGCAGGCGCATGCACCAGTGCGCGGCGGCGTCGGTGATGGCATCGTCTGGGCTGGGATTGAGGCGGTCGTGGTTCATTGCGGCTCCGGGTTTTGCGCATTCTACCCTTGCAGAAGGGCCCCCGAGAACCGGCGTAATGGCGAATGACTATCAGTTGTGCCGGTTTTTCGTCGGTTTTGCAACGGTTTTTCAGCGTCTGAGAACCCTTCGCGTACAAGAATGCAGGCTGAAATCCACGGGGCTGCTGCGCAGCCCATCGCGACAAAGGCCGCCCCCACAAGGGACTGCGCGTCTATTGTGGGGGCGGCCCTATGTCGCGCTAGGGACGCCAAGCGCCCCCAGGGCCTTTCAGAACTGTGCTGCCTCCAACCCATAAAGGCTGTCGCTGCCCGCTCTGATGCTGGCCTCCAGCCCTAACCCGCGCGGCAATACCCGCTGGTAGAAGAACGCCGCACACGCAAGCTTGGCCCCATGAAACGTTTCGTCCTCATCACGCTTGGCCAACGCCACCGCCGCCATTCGCGCCCACATATAGGCATATGCGGTAAGCCCGAACAGTTGCAGATACTCGACTGCCACTGCGCTGACCAGGTTGGCATCCGCGCCGGCCCGCGCCCGTAGCCAGGCGCTGGTAGCCTCCAACCGCGCCAAGCTTGCCTGCAGTGCCTCGCGGTGCAATGGCGCATCCACACTGAACGCTCGTACTTCGGCGGCAAAGCTGGCCAACGCCTGACCGCCGTCGGCCAGCACTTTGCGCCCGAGCAGATCAAGAGCCTGAATACCGTTGGTGCCTTCATAGATTTGCGCAATGCGCACGTCGCGCACTCGCTGCTCCTGGCCCCATTCGCGGATGTAGCCGTGGCCGCCGTACACTTGCTGGCCCAGCACGCAGCTTTCCAGGCCGTTGTCGGTGAAGAATGCCTTGGCCACTGGTGTCAGCAGCGCCACCAGGCGCTGGGCATGTTCGCGCTCGCCGGCGTCTTCGGCATAGCGCGCCAGGTCCAACTGTTGGCCAACGTAGGCGGCGAACGCCCGGCCACCTTCGGTGAGGGTGCGCATGGTCAGCAGCATGCGCCGTACATCGCCGTGGTGGATGATCGGGTCGGCAGCCTTGTCCTGCGCCTGTGGGCCGCTAGCGGCGCGGCTCTGCAGGCGCTCGTTGGCGTAGCGGGCGGCGCTCTGGTAGGACGCCTCGGCGCAGCCGATGCCTTGTATGCCGATGGACAGGCGCTCGTAGTTCATCATGGTGAACATCGCCGCCAAACCTTTGTTGGGTTCGCCCACCAGGTAACCGAAGGCACCATCGAAATTCATTACACAGGTCGCCGAGGCCTTGATGCCCATCTTGTGCTCGATCGAGCCGCAGTGGGCGGCGTTACGCGCGCCTAGCTGGCCATTGGCCTCGACCCGGTACTTGGGCACCAGAAACAGCGAGATGCCCTTGGCGCCGGCGGGTGCGTCGGGCAGCTTGGCCAGCACCAGGTGGACGATGTTCTCGGTCAGGTCCTGCTCGCCACCGGTGATGAAGATTTTGCTGCCGCTGATGCGGTAACTGCCATCGGCTTGGGGTTCGGCGCGGGTTCGGATCAGCCCCAGGTCGGTGCCGGCATGGGGTTCGGTCAGGCACATGGTGCCGGCCCAACGGCCTTCGTACAGGGGCGGCAGGTAAGTGGCCTTGAGCGTTTCGCTGGCGTGGGCATCGATTGCCAGGCAGCTGCCGGCGCTCAACGCCGAATACAGGCTGAAGCTGCAGTCGGCGGCGTAGAGCATTTCCTCGAACAGCACGCCGAGCATCTTCGGCATGCCCATGCCGCCGTATTCCGGGTTGCCACCCAGGCCGACCCAGCCACCTTCGCGGTAGGTGTTCCAAGCCTCGCGGAAGCCGCCGGGGGTGGTAACCACGCCTGCGTCGAAGTGCACGCCTTGCTCGTCACCGTTGCGGCTGAGCGGGGCGATCAACTGGGCGGTGACTTTGGCGGCTTCCTCGAGGATGGCGTCGGCGGTATCGGCGTCGATGCGCTCGGCCAGGGCGGGCAGGCGGGCCCACAGGGCCGGGGCGTTGAATACGTCATGCAGGACGAAGCGCATGTCACGCAGGGGGGCGGAATAGGTAGTCATCGTTGGCTCTTGAAGGAGGAAGTCAGGGTCGGCTCTTCGCGGGCAAGCCCGCGAAGAAGCGGCTGCGCTTTCAGAGGGCCTTGGCCCGGTCGCGCAGCACGTACTTCTGGATCTTGCCGGTGGAGGTTTTGGGCAGCTCACCAAACACCACGGTCTTCGGCACCTTGAACCCGGCCAGGTGCTCGCGGCACCAACTGGTGATATCGGTCTCGCGGGTGTCTTCCCGGCCCGGCTTGAGGGCAACGAAGGCGCACGGCGTTTCGCCCCACTTTTCATCCGGGCGTGCCACCACGGCGGCTTCCAGTACAGCCGGGTGCTTGTAGAGGGCGTCTTCGACCTCGATGGTGGAAATGTTCTCGCCACCGGAAATGATGATGTCCTTGAGCCGGTCCTTGATTTCGACATATCCGTCGGCATGCCATACGGCCAGGTCGCCGGTGTGGAACCAGCCGCCACGGAAGGCTTCGGCGGTGGCTTCAGGGTTTTTCAGGTAGCCCTTCATCACGGTATTGCCGCGCATGAAAATTTCGCCCAGGGTGTTGCCGTCGCGCGGCACCGGCTGGAGGGTTTGCGGGTCGGCGACCATCAGGCCGTCGAGGGTTGGGTAGCGTACGCCCTGGCGCGACTTGATCCGCGCACGCTCGTCCAGCGACAGCGCATCCCATTCGTCATGCCAGGCACACACGGTCACCGGGCCGTAGACCTCGGTCAGGCCGTAGGTGTGGGTGACCTTGATGCCCATTTCCTCCACGGCGCCAATCACCTTGGCCGGCGGCGCGGCACCGGCGACCATGGCCTGCACCGGGTGCTCGATGGCTGCCTTGGCGGCTTCGGGCATGTTGACCAGGGCGTTGAGCACGATTGGCGCCCCGCACAGGTGGCTGACCCGGTGCTCGCGGATCAGGGTGAGGATTTTCTGCGGGTCGACCCGACGCAGGAACACATGGGTGCCGGCCAGCGCGGTGATGGTCCAGGGGTAGCACCAGCCGTTGCAGTGGAACATTGGCAGGGTCCACAGGTAAACCGGGCGGTGCCCCATGGCCCAGGTCATCTGGTTGCCCAGTGCGTTCAGGTAAGCGCCGCGGTGGTGGTAGACCACGCCCTTGGGGTTGCCGGTGGTGCCGGAGGTGTAGTTCAGCGAAATGGCCTGCCACTCGTCATCGGGCCATTCCCAGGCAAAGTCCGGGTCCCCTTCGGCAAGCAGGGCTTCATAGTCCAGCTCGCTGACAGCGCGGCCCTCGCCATACTCCGGGTCATCCACATCAATCACCAGCGGCGGGTGTTCGAGCAGCGCCAGGGCTGCTTCGATGACGGCATGGAACTCGCGGTCGGTGATCAGCACCTTGGCCTCGCCGTGCTGCAGCATGAAGGCGATGGCCTCGGCATCCAGGCGCACGTTCAAGGTATTGAGCACGGCACCGATCATGGGTACGCCGAAGTGCGCCTCAAGCATGGCCGGGGTGTTGGGTAGCATCACTGCCACAGTGTCGCCACGGCCGATGCCACGGCCAGCCAGGGCACTGGCCAGGCGCAGGCAGCGTT
Source organism: Pseudomonas sp. LFS074 (assembly GCF_047978165.1). Taxonomy (NCBI): domain Bacteria; kingdom Pseudomonadati; phylum Pseudomonadota; class Gammaproteobacteria; order Pseudomonadales; family Pseudomonadaceae; genus Pseudomonas; species Pseudomonas sp. LFS074. The sequence goes on from NZ_JBFPFV010000001.1 coordinate 2,564,371, forward strand.
GGTAGGTTTCCTGCCAGTTGCGGCGGATGGCGCCGTGGATGACGGCCGGGTAATTGCCGTATACGGCGGCGGTGCGTTCGATGAAGCTCAGCGGGGTGAGGGCGACATGGTTGACGGCAGCGGGCATCAGGCCCTGGGCATAGATCGACATGCGGTAATCCTGTAAGGGAGGCAGACGCAGCATGTGCGCTTGGCCCCCGATGGCTGATTGTTAGCTCTGTTCAGGGTGCAGGGAGGCGGACGGTGGGCCGCTCCCTCTGTCGCAGTTTTACGCGAGTCGCTATGGTAGTAGGAATATCGACTATAGCAATATAGTAAAACTACTATAACAACGAGCCGCCCATCGTGCATAACACTGCCTACCCCTTGCTCGCCAAAGACCCACAACCCAGCCTGTTGCTGGCCAGCGATGCCAGCCCGCTGGCGCTCAACCCAGCCCTGCAGGCCTGGGTTGCCGAAGGCCCGGCGCTGGTCCATTGGCTGCCGGCCAACTGTGCCGCCCTGGTGCGTGCCTGCCTGCGCCAGCATCGGGCGATCAGCGATGTCGAAGTGCAGGTCGGCGAGCGCATCGTGCTGTGGACGTTCATGCCGGATGACCAGGGCCAACAGGTGCTGGGCCGCTGTCGTGATGCCAGTGAAGAACGCCACGGTGCACGTGAAGCCAGCCGCGCCCGGCGCCTGTACCGGCTGATCATCGAAAACACCACCGACCTGATTTCCCGGCACAGCCCCGATGGCCGTTTTCTCGATGCTTCACCGGCAGCATTTCGCCTGCTCGGCCTGTGGCCCGAGCAACTGCGCGGCATGCCCGTGCACACCCTGCTGCACCCGCGTGAACGGCGCCAGGTACTGCGCCAGGCCGCTGCCGCGCTGGACCAGGACGGCTACCACACCATGACCTGCCGGGTGCGTCAGGCCGCTGGCGGCTACCGCTGGTTCGAAATCGCCAGCCGGGCGATCCGCGAGACCTACACCGGCGCGGTGGTTGAGGTGGTCAGTGTGTCCCGTGACATCACCTTGCGCATCGAAGCGCAGGAAAGCCTGGCACACAGTGCCCGCCTGGCCACCCTGGGCGAACTGGCTTCGGGCATTGCCCATGAGATCAACCAGCCGCTGGCTGCGGTGGTTAACTACGCCAACGCCAGCCAGCGTTACTTGCAGGGACTGGAGCGCGACCCGCAAGCCCGCGAGCGGGTAGGCCAGGGCCTGCAGCGCATCAGCGAGCAGGCCACTCATGCCGCCGAAGTGATCCGCCGCCTGCGCGCCTTTCTACGCAAGGGACCGCGACGCCTGCAGGCACTGGACGTGGCCGAGGTGGCCGGCGAAGCCATGCGCCTGTGCGCCTGGGAAGCCGCGCGTGACCAGGTGCAGGTCGAGCTGCGCATCAGCGCGCAACTGCCCTCGGTGTATGCCGACCGGGTGTTGCTTGAACAGGTGCTGCTCAACCTGTTGCGCAATGCCATCGATGCCAACCGCGAGCTGCACGGGGAAAAACCGTCACGTATCCTGCTCGGCGCCACCCGCGATGGCGAGGGTGTGCTCGTCGAGGTCGCCGACCAGGGCCCGGGCGTATCGCCCGAGTGCCTGGATGAAATCTTCACGCCGTTCACCACCAGCAAAGCCGACGGCCTGGGCCTGGGCTTGAGTATGAGCCGCAGCCTGATCGAAGGCTTTGGTGGCAACCTGTGGGCGCGGGCGGGTGTCGACGGCGGTTTGGTACTGTGCTGCCGGCTGGCGGTCAGCAGGGGTTAGGGAGAGGCTAGGGTGCAAGCGAAAGTGTATGTGGTCGATGACGACCAGGGTATGCGCGACTCGACGGTGTGGCTGCTGCAGTCGGTGGGCCTGCAAGCCTTGCCGTTTGCCAGCGGGCAGGCATTTCTCGACGCCTGCGTGAACGATGCGCCCGCGTGTGTGTTGTTGGACGTGCGCATGCCGGGGTTGGGCGGGTTGGCCGTGCAGCAGGCGATGAGTGAGCGTGGCCTGATGTTGCCGGTGATCTTCGTCAGCGGCCATGCCGATGTGCCGATCGTGGTGCGGGCGTTCAAGGCGGGTGCCTGCGACTTCATCGAAAAGCCCTACAACGACCAGTTGCTGCTCGACAGTGTGCAGGCCGCACTGGAGCACGCCGCGCGGGCACGCCAGGGCGACCAGGCGCTGGCCATGGTGCAGGTGCGCATCGACGGCCTCACACCGCGTGAGCGTGACGTGTTCGTGCCACTGGTCCAAGGGTTGAGCAACCGCGAGATTGCTGAGCAGTTGGGCATCAGCGTGAAGACCGTGGACCTGTATCGGGGGCGGGTGATGAAACGCTTGCAGGCGGCTAGCCTGGCGGAGCTGGTAGGCATGGCGATTGCCTGCGGGGCGGTCGAGGCGTTGGGCCTGCAAGCGCGCTAGCCGCTTTTGCACGGCCCCTTGCTGGAGCGGCGTATCCCGTAGAAATCATGAAATTTTTCATAGCTAGCTAATCAAAGCTTTGACATTCACTGCCTAGGCAGTAATATTTTTACACAATTACCCGAGCAGTCTTCGATGGCCCATTTCTCTCCCGAAAACTTCCAGACCTGCGCCATCGGCATGTTGCTTGGCCGTGCGGCGATCCTGAAGGACCGCATTCTCGACTGGCACCTCGAATCAGAGGGCGTCACCGCCGCGCAGTTCAAGGTGTTGATCATCGTCACCCAGTACCAGGTGGATACCCCGGCCGAGTTGTGCCGCTACTTGGGCCTGGACAGCGGTTCGATGACCCGCATGCTCGACCGCCTCGAGCAGAAGGAGCTGATCGTGCGCAACCGTTGCGCCGACGACCGGCGCTTGGTGCGCCTGGCGCTCACGGCCGACGGCCAGCGTCTGGCCGACCGCCTGCCAGAAATAGGCGCCGCCGCGATGAACGAGTTGTGCGGCGTGCTGGCACCTGAAGAGCTCAAGACCCTGGAAGGCCTGCTGGCCAAGGTGCTGCTCGGTGCTGGCGACCCGTTGACGATCCGCCGTTTCGGCGACCGTTGAACCCTGTCACGAATTATCCAAGGTATTGTCATGGCCACTCCCGCAGACACCCCGACTCCCTCCGCCGAGCCCTCGCGCAAGCGCAAGGCCTGGCTGCTTGGCCTGCTGTTGCTGCTGATACTTGGTGGTATCGGCACGTGGGCCTGGTACAGCCTGGTCGGCCGCTGGCACGAAAGCACCGACGATGCCTACGTCAATGGCAACGTCGTGGAAATCACCCCACTGGTCACCGGCACTGTGACCAGCATCGGAGCCGATGACGGCGACCTGGTCCATGCCGGCCAGGTGTTGCTGCAATTCGACCCAGCCGACAGCGAGGTGGCCTTGCAGTCCGCCGAAGCCAAGCTGGCGCGCAGTGTGCGCCAGGTCCGCGGGCTGTACAGCAACGTCGACTCGCTCAAGGCCCAGCTGGAAACGCGCCAGGCCGAACTGCGCAAGGCGCAGCAGGACTTCAACCGGCGCAAGGTGCTGGCCGACAGCGGTGCGATTGCCGCAGAAGAGCTGTCCCATGCCCGCGACGACTTGAGCGTGGCCCAGGCCGCCGTCAACAGTGCACGCCAGCAACTCAGCACCAGCAGCGCGCTGGTCGACGACACCGTGGTGTCCTCGCACCCCGAGGTGATGGCTGCCGCAGCCGACTTGCGCCAGGCCTACCTCGACCACGCCCGCACCACCCTGGTTGCGCCGGTCACCGGCTATGTCGCCAAGCGCACCGTGCAGCTGGGCCAGCGCCTGCAGCCGGGCACCGCGACCATGGCGGTAATCCCGCTGGACCAGGTGTGGATCGACGCCAACTTCAAGGAAACCCAGCTGCGTGACATGCGCATTGGCCAGCCCGTGGAAATCAGCGCTGACCTGTACGGCAGCGAGGTCAAGTACAGCGGCACGGTCGACAGCCTTGGCGCGGGTACTGGCAGTGCCTTTGCCTTGCTGCCGGCGCAGAACGCCACCGGTAACTGGATCAAGATCGTCCAGCGTGTACCCGTGCGTATCCACCTCAGCCCCGACCAGCTCAAGGACCACCCGCTGCGGATCGGCCTGTCCACCGTGGTGGAAGTCGACCTGCACGACCAGAGCGGCCCGACCCTGGCCCAGCAGCCACCGCAGCAGGCCAGTTACACCACCCAGGTGTATGACCGCCAGCTGGTCGAAGCCGATAACCTGATTGCTCAGCTGATTCACGAAAACAGCGCTCCCGGCAAGACGGCGCAGCGATGAGCAACAACGCCGCTGCCCAGTTCACGCCGCCAAGCCTGCTGCTGACCACCATCGGCCTGTCGCTGGCGACGTTCATGCAGGTGCTCGACACCACCATCGCCAACGTGGCCTTGCCGACCATTTCCGGCAACCTGGGGGTGAGCTATGAGCAGGGTACCTGGGTTATCACTTCGTTCGCGGTGAGCAACGCCATCGCCTTGCCGTTGACTGGCTGGCTGAGCCGCCGCTTTGGTGAGGTGAAACTGTTCATCTGGGCCACACTGCTGTTCGTGCTGGCTTCGTTCCTGTGCGGTATCGCCCAGTCGATGCCCGAGCTGGTCGGGTTTCGTGTGCTGCAGGGTGTGGTCGCCGGGCCGTTGTACCCGATGACCCAGACGCTGCTGATTGCTGTTTATCCCCCGGCGAAACGGGGGATGGCCCTGGCATTACTGGCGATGGTCACGGTGGTGGCGCCGATTGCCGGGCCAATTCTGGGTGGCTGGATCACTGATAGCTACAGTTGGCCGTGGATCTTCTTCATCAACGTGCCGATCGGCCTGTTCGCTGCCGCGGTGGTGCGTCAGCAGATGCGTACGCGGCCGGTGGTCACCAGTCGTCAACCGATGGACTACATCGGCCTGCTCACGCTGATCATCGGCGTCGGCGCCTTGCAGGTGGTGTTGGATAAAGGCAACGACCTGGACTGGTTCGAGTCATCCTTCATCATCGTCGGCAGCCTGATCTCGGTGGTGTTTCTGGCGGTGTTCGTGATCTGGGAGCTGACCGACCGCCACCCGGTGGTCAATCTACGTTTGTTCGTGCATCGAAACTTCCGCGTCGGCACCATCGTGCTGGTCGGGGGGTATGCCGGGTTCTTCGGTATCAACCTGATCCTGCCGCAGTGGTTGCAGACGCAGATGGGCTACACCGCGACCTGGGCGGGCCTGGCGGTGGCGCCGATTGGCTTGCTGCCGGTGATCATGTCGCCTTTCGTGGGCAAGTATGCGCACCGGTTCGACTTGCGGGTGCTGGCGGGGCTGGCGTTCCTGGCGATCGGTACCAGTTGTTACATGCGCGCGGGGTTCACCAGTGAAGTGGACTTCCAGCATGTGGCCTTGGTGCAGTTGTTCATGGGTATTGGGGTGGCGTTGTTCTTCATGCCGACCTTGAGCATTCTGCTGTCCGACCTGCCGCCGCACCAGATTGCCGATGGTTCTGGGCTGGCGACGTTCCTGCGTACCTTGGGCGGGAGTTTTGCGGCTTCGTTGACGACGTGGATCTGGATTCGGCGGGCGGACCAGCATCATGCCTACCTGAGCGAGAACATCAGCCAGTTCGACCCGGCGACGCGGCATACACTTGAGCAGTTGGGTGGGGCCAGCCCGCAGAGCTATGCGCAACTGGAGCAGATACTCAATGGGCAGGCTTACATGATGTCCACGGTGGACTACTTCACTTTGATGACCTGGGTGTTTGCTGGGTTGATTCTGTTGGTGTGGTTTGCCAAGCCACCGTTTACGGCCAAGGCGGGGCCGGCGTCGGCTGGGCATTGAGCACGTACACGATTAGATTCAAACGCTCTTGCTCTTGCTCTTGCTCTTGCTCTTGCTCTTGCTCTTGCTCTTGCTCTTGCTCTTGCTCTTGCTCTTGCTCTTGCTTCGGCGTTTGCTTCTAAGCGCGTGATAGTCCAGGCGACGATCTGCGTGAATGAATGTTTACTCGGTGTGAAGGCCCACATCCAAGAAGCAAGAAGCAGAGTTTGTCTGTTTTGACCCGGCGCACAGTCCGTTTGCGATGGCGACACTGACTCACCTTTTCGCCCTTACGGCGAGTCACTTTTTGTCAAACGCGACAAAAAGTAACCAAAAAACGCTGCGCTCCCATCATCCGGCCCCTACGCTGCGCTCCGGGGTCCCCTCACTCCGGCCTTGCTCCCGGGAGGACCGCGCTGCAGGCCCCATCCTGGGGCCCAGCGCTTGACGGGCATCCATGCCCGTCACCTCCCTCCGCAAGGCCTACGTTCGGCCTCCTGAAGTCGCGAAGATCAAGATCAAGATCAAGATCAAGAGCAAGAGCAAGAGCAAGAGCAAGAGCAAGATCAAGAGCAAGAGCAAGAGCAAGAGCAAGAGCAAGAGCAAGAGCAAGATCAAGAGCCGGAGTGGGGTGGGAACCGGAGGTGGGAGCTGACCTTGGTCATTCCCCTACGTCGCCTTTTCGCCTATTGTCGATCCTCCCTTCCCCAAACGATTGGCACATTCATGGAGAACGTCATCGTCATCACCGGCGGCAGCCGCGGTATCGGCGCCGCCACGGCGTTGCTGGCCGCCCGTCACGGCTACCGCATCTGCATCAATTACCACACCGACGACCAGGCTGCGCAAAACATCCTCGGCCAGGTACGCGCCCTGGGCGCCGAGGCCATTGCCGTGCGCGCCGACGCCAGCGTCGAGGATGAAATCATCCAACTGTTCCAGCGCGTCGACGAAGAACTCGGCCCGGTCACCGCATTGGTCAACAACGCCGGTACCATCGGCCAGCAAAGCCGCGTTGAGGAAATGTCCGAGTTCCGCCTGCTCAAGATCATGAAGACCAACGTCGTCGGCCCCATGCTCTGCGCCAAGCACGCCTTGCTGCGCATGGCGCACCGGCATGGCGGGCAGGGCGGGGCCATCGTCAACGTGTCGTCGGTGGCCGCACGGCTTGGTTCACCCAATGAATATGTCGACTATGCAGCCTCCAAGGGCGCGCTCGATACCTTCACCATCGGCCTGGCCAAAGAGGTGGCAGGCGAGGGCGTACGGGTCAATGGCGTACGACCGGGCTATATCCACACCGGTTTCCATGCGCTGTCCGGTGACCCGGATCGCGTCAGCAAGCTCGAACCCGGCTTGCCCATGGGCCGCGGTGGACGCCCCGAGGAAGTGGCCGAGGCCATCCTCTGGCTGCTCTCGGACAAAGCATCCTATTCCACCGGTAGTTTCATCGACCTGAGCGGCGGGCGCTGAACGCGCCCGTCAATCCTCCAGCAGTTCTCGTACCCGCTCGGCCAGCACTTCCAGCTCGAACGGCTTGGTCAGCACCAATGTACCTTGCAGCAACTGGCCGTCGCTGAGCGCCGCGCTTTCGTCGTAGCCAGTGATGAACAACACTTTGATGTCTGGGTAGCGCTCACGGCAGCGTTCGGCCACCTGGCGACCATTCAGGCCGCCCGGCAGGCCGATATCGCTCAGCAGCAGGTCTGGCCGTTCGCCACGTTGCAGGTGGGCGAGGGCAGTCGGGCCATTCTCGAAAGCGTCCACCTGGTAGCCCAGCTCCTCCAGCACTTCGCCGACCACCATGCGCAAGGCCGCCTGGTCCTCGATCAGCAGGATTCGCCGTGCCGCCGTGCTGCTTTTTTCAAGTCGCGTGTCGCGGGCCTTGGGCGCTGGGGCTTTGGGTTGCTCATGGTGTCGTGGGAACAGCAGCTCGATTCGTGTACCTTCACCAAGTACGGACAACACGCGCAATTGCCCTCCCGATTGGCGCACGAAGCCGTAAGTCATCGACAACCCCAGGCCGGTGCCCTGGCCGATAGGTTTTGTGGTGAAAAACGGGTCGACTGCGCGCTCCGCCACTTCGGCCGACATGCCTTTACCGTTGTCGACGATGCTTAGCCGCACGTACTCGCCGGCAGGTATCTCCAATGCCTGGGCCTGCGCTTCGTCAATTTGCAGGTTGTCGCCGATGATGTCGATCAAACCACCCGCAGGCATGGCGTCGCGGGCGTTGATGCAAATGTTGAGCAGGGCACTTTCCAGTTGTGGCGGGTCGATGAAGGTCGGCCACAGCTGGCTGGCGAACTGGCTGTTCAGGGTAATTTCCGGGCCTATGGTGCGGCGCAGCAACTCTTCCATGCCGGCCACCAATGTGGCCACCTGCGTGGAGCAGGGTTGCAGGGTCTGCTGGCGGGAGAACGCCAGCAGCCGGTGCACCAGCGAAGAGGCCAGCTGCGCCGAGCCGCTGGACAGCTCCAGCAACGGCTCCAGGGCGTCGAAGCGTGATTGGTCCAGGCGTTGGCGCATCAGTTCCTGAGCGCCGAGTATGCCGCCCAGCAAGTTGTTGAAGTCGTGGGCGATGCCGCCGCTGAGCTGGCCCACGGCTTCCATCTTCTGCGCTTGACGAAGGGCTTCTTCGGCCTTGGCCAAGCGATCCTGCTCTTGCACCCGCTCAGTGATGTCGTAGGCGAACAGAAAGGCCCCTTGTATTTCTCCTTCATGGTCGCGCAGGGCGTTGAAGCGCAGCTCGTAATGGCGCGCCAGGGGCTCCTTGCCGAAGGTGCCGACTTCTACGAACTGCTCACCCGCCAGGGCGCGCTTCCACAAGGTCAGGTTCAGCGCCTGACCGTGAAGCCCATCATCTATCAGATCTGTCAGGCAATCGCCGATTTCCGGGGTTTTCCCAAACAGCAGCTGGAAATCAAGCTTGGCCTGGCGGTTGATGGCCAGCCAGCGCATGTCGTTGTCGAGCACATGCACATTGACCACACTGTGGTCGACCAACTCTGCAAACAAGCGTCGCTCTGCCAGTGCCGTGTTCACGCGTTGCTCGAGCTCTTCGTTCAGGCGCTGCAGGGCTTGCTCCGCACGCCGGCGTTCGGTCACGTCCTTGAACAACACGGCTACCTGACGCTTTTCGGCTGGCTCTACGCGAAAAGTGGTTACTGATAGCACATGGCCGGTGGCGACCAGCTCCTGCTCGAAGTGCAGGGGGTCGCCGGTACGAAGTACAGCGCCATAGCGCGCCACCCAGTCATCGGCCTCGTCAGGCACCATCTCGCGCAGCTTCTGCCCGACCACGTTGGGAATACCAGCGTGCTTGGCGTAGGCCGCGTTGGCCAGCACATGCACATAGTCACTCAACGGACCGTGCGGGCCGTCGAAGAATTCGATGATGCAAAAGCCTTCGTCCATGGTGTCGAACAACGACCGGTAAAAGCCCTGATCATGGTCTTGAAGGCTGGCAAGACGTGCTTCCAATAGTGCGTTCTGCCGTTGCAGAGCTTCGACTTGTTGACGCAGGGAGAGCAGGTCGCGGGAGGGCATGCCGTTGTCCGACAAAAAGAGGAGAAGCAAACTTTAACGTGTTCACCTGCTGGCGGATAGACGATCAGCGTTGCGGCGGCGCAATACCCAGCAAGCGGTTTACCCGACTGCAGAAGCTCTGCAGGTCGAACGGTTTGGACAGCAGCTCGGTGCGGCTGTCGGGACGGGTACTGGGCGGGAGCTCGGCAGCGTCATAGCCGGTGATCAGCAATACCGGGGCGTTGGCCTGAAACCCTTGAAACGCCTCTGCCAGCTGATAACCGTCGATACCTCCGGGTAGGCCGACATCTGTGATGAGCAAGTCCGGTAGCGGGCCCGCATGCAGCGCCTCAAGTGCCGGGCGGCCAACGTCGAAAGCCTGTACTTCATGGCCAAGTTCAGTCAGTACTTCGACGAGCACCAAGCGCATGGCGGACTGGTCCTCCACTAGCATGACCCGCTGCACACGGGGGGCGGAAAGCACAACACAGGTTGTGGCTGGCACAGGTGGGTTGTCGGCACTGATGTACTCTTCCTGAGGAAAATACAGGTGAATGCACGTGCCTTGCCCAGCCACGCTTTCGATCTGCAACTGCCCGCCGGACTGGCGGACGAAGCCATAGACCATGGACAGCCCCAGGCCGGTACCTTGTCCGAGCGGTTTGGTGGTGAAGAAGGGTTCAAGGGCTCGCTGCATCACTTCGTTGGACATGCCCATGCCGGTATCGGTGACGCGAATGTGCAAATACCGCCCTGCGGGCAGGTCCAGTTGCCCGGCCTCGGCCACAGCAAGGTCACTGTTTGCACACGAGATGCTGAGGATACCGCCCAAGGGCATGGCATCTCGGGCATTGATGCACAGGTTCAGCAAGGCATTTTCCAGTTGCTGCGGATCGATGCGAATCTGCCACAGTCCGGCCAATGTCTGGTCGTGGAAATCAATGTGAGGACCGGTAGAACTGGCGATCAAGTCTTGCATACCGGCAACCAAGCACTGCACATCGATGGGTTGCGGCATCAGCGTTTGCTGGCGCGAGAAGGCCAGTAGGCGCTGTACCTGCGTGGCGGCGCGTATCGTGGTGTTGCGGCAAAGTTCCAGCATGCGCGCGGTGTCGGCGTGGCGTTGTTCGCGCAAGCGCTGCTCGGCCAGTTCCAGCGCACCTAGCAGGCTGCCCAGCAGGTTATTGAAGTCGTGGGCAATACCACCGGTCAACTGGCCGACCGCTTCCATTTTTTGCGACTGACGCAACGCTTCCTCGGCCTGGCGCAGGCGTTGCTGTTCGGCCGTGCGCTCGGTGATGTCATAGGCGAACATGTAGCCGCCCTGGATGCGTTGCTGAATATCGAGCAACGGGTGGCAACGGATTTCGTAATGGCGTGGTGCGTCAACGGGCCCGAGGGTGATGGTGTCGATGAACGCTTCGCCGGCCATTACGCGCGGCCATACTGGGGCCAGACGGTCCATGATGTCGGGTTGGTTGGTCAGAAACTGCGATACGTGGTCGCCAATCTGCGGTACGAAACCTCGGTAACGTTCGAAGGTTTCGCGTGCCGTACGGTTGATGGCCACCAGGCGCATCTTGCGGTCGGCAGCGAATACATTGGCCAGGCTGCTGTCGAGCAGTTCGCCCAGCAGCTTGATGTGTGCTTGTGAGGTGTCTTCGCGCTCTGCCAGGCGCGCCTCCAGCTCTGCGACACGCGCTTGCAACTGGATAATCGACGGAGGCGCGTCTGGTTGCATGGCGAGGGCCCGATGAACGGATCGAGCAACTATAGTCGCCCCTCGGGCCAGTCGCTATCAAAACGAGCGAATGATCCGCCCAAGGGTTTCCATGGCCCGCTCGGCACCGTCGTGCCAGGGGCTGCCGTAGTTCAGGCGGATGCAGTTGCCGAAGCGCCGGGTGGGTGAAAAGATTGGCCCGGGAGCGATACTGATCCCTTGCGCCAAGGCCATGTGGAACAGCTTGAGGGCGTCCATTTGCTCGGGCAGTTCCAGCCATAGGAAGTAGCCGCCAGAGGGCTGGCTGACCCGCGTCTGCGCCGGGAAGTGGCGCGCGATGGCCGCCAGCATGTTGGCCTGCTGGCCTTCCAGGGCGTAGCGCAGTTTGCGCAGGTGGCGGTCGTAGCCGCCGTGTTGCAGGTAGTCGGCGATGGCCGCCTGGGCCGGCATCGAGGCACACAACGAAGTCATCAGTTTCAGCCGTTCGATCTTCTGCGCAAAGCGCCCGGCGGCCACCCAGCCAATGCGATAGCCCGGTGCCAGGCTTTTGGCGAACGAACCGCAGTGCATGACCAGGCCTTGGGTGTCGAAAGCCTTGGCTGGCTTGGGCGCCTGTTGCGAGTAGTACAGCTCGGCATAGACGTCGTCTTCGATCAACGGCACCTGATGGCGTGTCAGCAACTCAACCAAAGCCTGCTTCTTGGCTTCTGGCATGCTCGCACCCACCGGGTTCTGGAAGTTGGTCATGCACCACACGGCTTTAACCGGGTGCTTCTCCAGGGTTTGCGCAAGTACCCCCAGGTCCATGCCCTCGCGCGGGTGCACCGGAATCTCCACGGCCTTGAGCTTGAGCCGCTCCAGCACCTGCAGGCAGGCATAGAAGGCGGGGGCTTCGATCGCGACCAGGTCACCCGGCTGGGTCACTGCCTGCAGGCACAGGTTCAAGGCTTCCAGCGCACCGTTGGTGATCAGCAGCTCTTCCATGGGCAACATCAGCCCGCCGACCATGTAACGCAGTGCGATTTGCCGGCGCAGCTGCGGGTTGCCCGGCGACAGGTCCGTCACCACCATGCGCGGGTCCATGCTGCGGCTGGCGCTGGCCAGCGAGCGCGACAAGCGTTGCAGGGGGAACAGCTCGGGGCTGGGGAAGGCCGAGCCGAACGGTATGGTGTTGGGGTCTTTGATCGAGTCGAGGATGGAGAACACCAACGCGCTGACGTCCACGTCGGTAGACTCGCTGACCGGCTGCAGCGCCTGCGGCTCGCTGAACTGGCGCGGAGCGTGGGCGTTGACGAAATACCCGGAGCGCGGCCGGGCGCGAATCAACCCGCGCCGCTCCAGCAGGTAATAGGCCTGGAACACAGTAGACGGGCTGACCCCGTGGGTCTGGCTGGCGTAGCGCACCGAAGGCACGCGCTGGCCGGGGCCCAGCACCCCGGAGCGAATCAGTTCGGCAATGTCGTCGGCGAAGCGTTCGTAGCGTTTCATTCTGGCCTTCTGTCGAAGCCTGGCAGGCAAGGTGGTGTCAGTGTAAGGGATCAACGGTTCATGGGGGCGACGAAGCGACTGTGCGCCACGCTACGGATAGCGGGGTCGTCACGTTCGCTGATTTCAAAACTCAGCGTCTGCGAGCTGCTGGTCGGGCGTTCGGCGAGCATCGCCACCGACACCGGCAATTCGCTCATTTCACCCGCAGGGATGACCAATGCGGTGTTGCCCTGCAAGGCAAAGCCGTCGGCGTCCACCAGGCGCAGCTCATAATGCTGGGTACGTTCGGTCTTGTTGATGACCTTGAGCAGGTAGATGTTCTCGATCTGGCCCAGGGCGTTTTCACGGAACAGGCCGCGGTCCTTGATCACATCCAGCGACACCATCGGGCGCAACTGCAAGGCCACCACCAGCGCCCCGATCATCACCACCAGTGCAGCGGCGTAGCCCAGCAGGCGCGGGCGTAGCCAGTGAGTGGTACCGCCTTGCAGGCTGTGCTCGGACTTGTAGCCAATCAGGCCTCGGGCGTAACCCATCTTGTCCATCACCCCGTCACAGGCGTCTATGCACGCGGCGCAACCGATGCAGGCCATCTGCAAGCCATCGCGAATGTCGATGCCGGTGGGGCACACCTGCACGCACAAGGTGCAATCGATGCAGTCGCCCAAGCCCTGAGCTTGAACGTCACTGCCTTTCTTGCGGGGGCCACGGGTTTCGCCACGACGCGGGTCATAGGCGACTGCCAGGGTGTCCTTGTCGAACATCACGCTCTGAAAGCGCGCATACGGGCACATATGCAGGCACACGGCATCGCGCAGCAGGCCGGCGTTGATGTAGGTGGCGGCCGTGAAGAACAGAACCCAGAACAACGCCACGCCACCCAGTTGCAGGGTGAACAGCTCTGCAGCCAGTGGCCGGATCGGGGTGAAGTAACCGACGAAGGTCAGCCCGGTGACTACGCCAATGGCCAGCCACAGGCTGTGCTTGAGCGTGCGGCGCGCCAGTTTGTTCAGGCTCCAGGGCGCGGCGGCCAGCTTGATGCGTTGGTTACGGTCACCCTCGGTCACCTTTTCGCACCACATGAACAGCCAGGTCCAGGTACTTTGTGGGCAGCTGTAACCGCACCATACCCGCCCGGCATAGACGGTGATGGCAAACAAGCCAAAGGCGCAGATGATCAGCAGCGCTGACAGCAGGATGAAGTCCTGTGGCCAGAACGTGGCGCCGAAGATATGGAATTTACTGTTACCCAGGTCCCACAGCACGGCCTGGCGGCCGTTCCAGTTCAGCCAGGCGGTGCCGAAGAACAGCACGAACAGGGCGCCGGCAAAGCCGATGCGCAGGTTGCGGTACAGCCCGGTGAAGCTGCGGGTATGGATGCCGCTGTCGGTGCGTCGCGGTTGGGGGCTGGCTGGGGCGGTGGCGATCTCTGTAAAAGGGATTCTATCGTTCATGGCTCGGTGCTCATCAGGCCTCGATCAGGCATGAGCACTATGGCCTTGAACCTGTTATCAGCACAGGTTCAGGTTTTGCGATAAAAACCATATCAGATTTACCGCTTGGCCCCGCCAGGCCTTAGATTACCGAGCCTGGCACGCTAGCCTTCAGATGCCTGCGGCTATCCACCGCACCCGCCACGGTGAGTGCGTCGGCCTCGGCTTCAGTGATCGGCACACGCTGGCCCGCAAGCAGGGCCACCGACATATGCAACTGTTCGTCGGTGATGATTTCGATATCAGGGCCTTCACCTTCGATGCGCAGGTCTTCGCCGATCAGTGTGCAACGGCGCGTGGTTTCGTCGACTTCAATGGGCATGGGGTGGTCCTCCTGGGGGGGTTACAGGGTGGACCGCGGTTTGGGGCTGGTTGCTGCATCGGCAGGCTGAGCGGCACTTTGCCCTGTGTGCAGAGGTCAACCATGCAAGCACGATGTTCAGGCAGGGGCACCACCGCGATGGACGTCATCTGGCAAGCAATCCAGGCCGAGTTCGCCGATGTCACCGATGAGCGCGAGGTTACACAAATCCTTGTGCGCCTGCTGATGGCTGCGGTACTTGGTGCCGTGCTGGGATTCGAGCGTGAACACAAAGGCAAGTCTGCCGGGGTGCGTACCCATATGCTGGTCTCGCTGGGGGCCGCCTTGTTCGTGCTGGCACCCAGTATGGCCGGGGCTGACGAGCAAGCGTTGAGCCGGGTGATCCAGGGCATCGTCGCCGGGATCGGCTTTCTGGGGGCGGGCACCATCCTCAAGGGTAACGGCCAGGACACCAGCCATGTGAAAGGCCTGACTACTGCTGCCGGGTTGTGGATGACAGCAGCCATCGGTACAGCAGCTGGCATGGGCCGCGAAGCCACGGCACTGATCAGCACGGTACTGGCCCTGTTGGTGCTGGGCACGATGCCGTTACTGGTAGAGAAGGTCGAAGGGCAGGATGAGGAGAAGCAGAAGGAGGAAGAGGGCAGGAAGCACTGAGGGGAGCCGAAGCTCCCCTCAAAGCGTTGTTGCCTGCTCTTTTTTTATTATTGGGACCGGCCTATTGTTGTTTTTGTCGGCTTGTCCTGGTGTTGCGGGCGACCCCCATGCGGGGTCAAGAGCAAACGTATTTTTTTGAGCGCTGACCTGCTTTCATCATGGCTGATCCGAACCTGGCTGCTGCTACCTTGAGGTAGTTTTATTGTTCTGTGCCAGACCGCGGGGCGTACCCCTGAAAAGCGTGTCGACTCCAAAAAAATCTGCTTGCTACGCCTCTGCCGTGTTGTTCTTGTTATGTCAGAGCCGTTACCTGTTGTTTTTATTGGGTGTCACATTTTTTTTGTTGTTGTACCGAAGATATAGCAGGGTGCGTGCCAACTTTTACAAACCCTTTAAAATCAAGCACTTAGCTTTTTTCGTCAAAACCGCTTGGCCTGAAATTTTGTCGATTTGTTTCCCTGTTACCCGATTTTTTGCTGTGAAACGTGGGGGCGGTAACACTTCACCCACACGTATGTGACACCCGTGTGACTTATTGCGCGCTGCGCGCCCGTGCTACCCGCGACCCGTTGTCGCGGCCCAGCACGCTGCTGATGCGCTGGCCGGCGGCGATCAGCCGGCCCAGGTCGATGCCGGTTTCAATACCCAGCCCTTGCAGCAGGTACACCACGTCTTCACTGGCGATGTTGCCGGTAGCGCCCTTGGCGTAAGGGCAACCGCCCAACCCGGCCACCGAGCTGTCGAACACGCTGATGCCTTCAAGCAGGCTGGCATAGACGTTGGCCAGGGCCTGACCATAAGTGTCATGGAAGTGCCCGGCCAGTTGCTCGCGCGGTACTTGCGCCGAGACCACCTCGAACAGGCGGCGGGTGTCGCCGGCGGTGCCGGTACCGATGGTGTCGCCCAGCGAGACCTCGTAGCAGCCCATGTCGTGCAGGGCGCGAGCCACCGGGGCCACCTGCTCGGCACTGACCTTGCCCTCATAAGGGCAGCCGAGCACGCACGACACATACCCACGCACGCGCACACCATGGCTGCGCGCAGCCTCCATGATGGGCTCGAAGCGTTTGAGGCTGTCACTGATCGAGCAATTGATGTTGCGCTGCGAGAACGCTTCGGAGGCCGCAGCGAAAACCGCCACTTCTTTCACCCCGGCAGCCAGGGCGTCCTCGAAGCCGCGCAGGTTCGGCGCCAGCGCTGCATAGATCACGCCTGGGCGTTGCTGAATGCCGGCGAACACCTCGGCAGAGCCGGCCATCTGCGGCACCCACTTGGGCGAGACGAAACTGCCCACTTCGATGTAGGCCAGGCCTGCTTCGGTGAGGTCGTCAACCAGTCGCACCTTGTCGGCGACACTGATGGGCTGGGCTTCGTTCTGCAGGCCGTCGCGGGGGCCTACTTCGACCAGGCGGACGTGTTTGGGCAAGGACATGGCGGGTTTCCTATGGCGTTCAGCGGTTGTCTTTGTTGTTCAGGGTGGCGGCCAGGGCTTGTTCGCAGCGCTCCTGGGCGGTGTCCAGTTCCAGTTGCATCTGGTGAATGTCGAGCATCTGCTGCTCCAGCTGGGCGCGACGCTCGGCGATTTTCGCCAGCATGCTGTTGAGCTGCTTGAGGTTGCCGCTGGTGGGGTCGTACAGCTCGATCAGCTCGCGGCACTCGGCCAAAGAAAAGCCGATGCGCTTGCCGCGCAGGATGAGCTTCAGGCTGACCTTGTCGCGCGGCGAGTAGATACGCTCCAGGCCACGGCGCTCTGGGCTCAACAGGCCCTGTTCCTCGTAGAAGCGAATCGCGCGGGTGGTGATGTCCAGCTCGCGGGACAGGTCGGAGATGCTGTAGGTCTGGGTGCTCATGCTGGGGCTCGGCGTGGGGTATGCGGCTATCCTGAAGGCAGGTTGACGTATACGTCAAGCAGGCGGCTGCAAATCAGTCAGGCTGCCCCGATCGCCGATATCCATTGGGCGTCTGCCCGCTCAAACGCTTGAACCACCGCGCAAAGTAAGTCGGGTCGGTGAACCCCAGGCTATCCGATAACTGCCCGATGCTCATCCGCGTGTAAATCAGGTTACGCCGAGCCTCCAGCAACAAACGCTGGTGCACAACCTGCAGCGCAGTCTGGCCACTGAGCGCCCGGCACAGCTGGTTAAGCTGCAAGCTCGGTACATTCAGCCGCGCGGCAAAATCCTCTACCGACAGATGCTCGCGATAATGCGCTTCAACCAGGCGCAAATACTGCCCCAGCAACAGGCGGTCACGCTCATCGCGGTTACGTGGCGCTTGCCCCAACTGTTGGCGGCGGCTGATCCATACCATAAGCGCGGTAACCAATGCTTCAAGCATTGCCGCGCGCGCCGGGGCATTGCCTTGGTACTCCTGATGCAGGGTGTCGATCAGGCTGCGCAGGTGCACGCGCTCATGCCCCAGCGGGTAACAGGCAGGTTGTGCCAGCACGGTCAGTGGCGCACCCAGGCGTTGTTCCAGATTCGCTACCAGCGCAGTGCCGAAGGTCAGCACGTAGCCCTGGATATCGGCGCTGAAGCGAAAGCCATGCACGGTCATCGGCGGTACCACCTGGATCGCCGCCTCATCGATGGCACTGCGCACCCCCTCGATCTCCACCTGGGCCTGGCCGCGCTGCACATACAGCAATTGGAACAGCTCGGCATGCTGGTGCGGCTTGATCTCCCAGTGATGCAGGCGGCTGCGTGCCGGGATCGATTCGCAATGCATCAGGTCAGTGCCGGGCCACGCCTGGTTTTCGCCATACAGCTTGAACAACGGGACGCCGGGGAGGGTGGATTTCATCTGGGCTGACCTGTCCGTTAATCGAACGTTTTTTGTAAAAGTGCAGGTTTTGCATGGAATAGCACAGTTAACTGGCGTTTTTTGCCAGTAAAAATGCAAGGGCAAACCCTAACAGCAGATGCGGGCCCACTGCCAGTCCTGGGCCGGCATCGTCCGAACAAGAGACAACAACAATGAAAACTCAGGTTGCAATTATTGGTGCAGGTCCATCGGGCCTGCTGCTGGGCCAGCTGCTGCACAAGGCCGGTATCGATAACGTCATCCTCGAACGCCAGACGGCCGAATATGTCCTTGGTCGCATCCGCGCCGGGGTGCTGGAGCAAGGTACTGTCGACCTGTTGCGCGAAGCCGGAGTCTCAGAACGCATGGACCGCGAGGGCCTGGTGCACGAAGGTGTCGAGCTGCTGGTTGGCGGGCGCCGCCAACGCCTGGACCTCAAGGCCCTCACCGGTGGCAAGACGGTGATGGTCTATGGGCAGACCGAAGTCACCCGTGATCTTATGCAGGCCCGTGAAGCCAACGACGCGCCAATCATCTATTCAGCCAGCAATGTCCAGCCGCACGAACTGAAGGGCGAGAAGCCGTATCTCACCTTCGAAAAAGACGGCCAGGTGCATCGGGTGGACTGTGACTATATCGCCGGCTGTGACGGCTTCCACGGCGTCTCTCGGCAAAGCATTCCCGAGGGCGTGCTGAAACAGTACGAGCGGGTTTACCCGTTTGGCTGGCTGGGCCTGCTGTCGGACACCCCACCGGTCAACCACGAGTTGATCTATGCCCACCACGAGCGAGGTTTCGCGTTGTGCAGCCAACGCTCGCAAACCCGCAGCCGCTACTACCTGCAGGTACCTTTGCAGGACCGGGTCGAAGCATGGTCTGACGAGCGTTTCTGGGACGAGCTGAAAGCCCGTTTGCCAGCCGACGTAGCGGCAGACCTGGTTACGGGCCCAGCCCTGGAAAAAAGCATTGCGCCACTGCGCAGCCTGGTGGTGGAGCCGATGCAGTATGGCCACTTGTTCCTGGTGGGTGACGCCGCGCACATCGTCCCGCCTACCGGCGCCAAAGGCCTTAACCTGGCCGCTTCGGACGTCAACTACCTGTACCGCATTCTGCTCAAGGTATACCGCGAAGGGCGCACCGACCTGTTGCAGCAGTACTCGCCGCTGGCCTTGCGCCGGGTATGGAAAGGCGAGCGCTTCAGCTGGTTCATGACCCAGCTGCTGCATGACTTCGGTAGCCACAAGGATGCCTGGGACCAGAAGATGCAGGAGGCTGACCGCGAGTATTTCCTGACCTCGCCAGCGGGGCTGGTGAACATTGCCGAGAACTATGTGGGGCTGCCGTTCGAAGAAGTGGTGTGATTTCTAAGGGGCGCTTTGCGCCCCAGCATTTCAACGCCAAGCTTTACTCGCGGGCCAGCAGCATCTCCATCTGCCGATACCCCCGCTGCCGCGCATGCTCCAGCGCGGTCACCCCGTCCTTGTCGGCAATCTGCCGATCCGCCCCGGCCGCCAGCAACCGCCGCACGACCTCCACATGCCGCGGCCCGCCATCGCCCAGCACCACGGCCTCCATAAGCGCGGTCCAGTGCAGCCGGTTAAGGTGGTTCACGTCAACGCCGGCATCAATCAACATTTGCACGGTCTCGACATGCCCGCGCTCGGCAGCCGGAATCAGCGCGGTGCCGCCGTAACGATTGGTGCTCTTGAGGTCCGCCCCGTGGCGCAGGGTCAGCCGCAGGATGTCGTTCAGGCCCCGGGCGCCAGCATACAGGTAGGGGCTGTCGTCGATGTTGTCCTTGGCATTCACATCGGCCCCGGCTTCGATCAGGGCTTTCGCCGCCGCCAGCTGGTTGCCGTGGGTCGCCACCAGCAGGGCAGTGCGCCCTTGCTCATCACGGCTGTCCAGCCGGGCACCTTGCCCCAGCAATTGTTGCAAAGTGCGCACGTCATCGTGGCGGGCGGCGTTGTGCAGGCGGTTGTCCACAGTGCGGGTCTCGGCGTGGGTGGCAAGGCTGGTGCACAGGGCAAACAGCGTCGCGGCAATTGATAAACGCATGGGCGGGCTCCTTATCGACCTGGCTACATCCTAGAAAAATCGCGGCAAGGCTTGAAGTTAACTTTGCGCATGACCGACAGTGCCTGGCTGAATAGTTGAAGGCAGGAAGCAAGACGATGAAATTTTCTACGCCGCTGATGAGCGCTCTGTGCCTGGTGGCTGCCAGTGGCTGGGCCTGTGCCGACCAGGTGCTGCCCGCACCACCGGAGCTGGCCTCTGGTTACCGCAGCGGGCTGCAGCCGGTGCACGCCAGCCGGCACATGGCCGCTGCCGCCAACCCGCTGGCCAGTGAAGCGGGGCGGGCGATATTGCGTGCCGGGGGCAGTGCGATTGACGCTGCCATCGCCATGCAGATGGTGCTGACCCTGGTCGAACCCCAGTCCAGTGGCATTGGCGGCGGGGCGTTCATCTTGTATTGGGACGGCAGGCGCGTACAGGCATTCGACGGTCGCGAGGCTGCGCCGGCGGCGGTGACAGAGAAGCTGTTCCTGCAAGCCGACGGTACACCGATGCCGTTCCGGGCAGCGCAGATTGGTGGCCGTTCGGTCGGCGTGCCAGGGGTGCTACGTGCCTTGAAACTGGCCCACGATCAACACGGTAAGCTGCCTTGGCGCGACCTGTTCGCCCCGGCCATTGCCCTGGCACGCAACGGTTTCGCGGTTTCCGAGCGCCTGCACACGTTGCTGGCCGGGGACCCCTACATTGGCCGTTCACCCGCAATGGCTCGCTATTTTCTGGATGAACAGGGCAAGCCGCTGGCAGTGGGCACAACACTGCGAAACCCTGAGTTGGCCTACACCTTCGAGCGGATCGCGGCAGAAGGCCCCGAGGCGTTCTACAGCGGTGAAATTGCCGAAGCCATTGTGGCCAAGGTGCGCAGCCATGCCAATGCGGGTTACCTGTCGCTGCAGGACTTGCAGCAGTATCAGGCCAAGGAGCGCGAGCCGGTGTGTGGCCCTTACAAAGCCTGGCGAATATGCGGCATGCCGCCGCCATCGTCGGGCGGGGTGACGGTGCTGCAGACCTTGGGCATGCTCGAAGCCGTGCAACACGCTGCGCCCCAGCGCGACCTGGCAGCGCTGCGTCCGCTGGCCACCTCGTCCCCGGCCCGGCTGGAGGCACCGCCACTGGCCGTGCATCTGATTGCCGAGGCCGAACGCCTGGCCTATGCCGACCGCGCCCAGTACCTGGCTGACAGCGACTATGTGCCGGTCCCGGTCAAGGCCCTGACCGATCCCGCCTACCTGGCCAGCCGCGCCGCCTTGATCGGTGAATACAGCATGAAGCGTGCACTGCCGGGCCGGCCGCAAGGCGCGGACCTGGCCCTGGCGCCTGACCGCTCGCCATTGCGCATTTCCACGTCGCACCTCAGTGCCGTGGATGACAGTGGGCAGGCCTTGGCCATGACCAGCTCGGTGGAGGCCGCATTCGGTTCGCACCTGATGGTCAAAGGCTTCCTGCTCAACAATCACCTGACCGACTTTTCCTTCACCCCCCAAGAGCACGGCAAGCCGGTGGCCAACCGGGTGCAGCCGGGCAAGCGGCCACTGTCGGCCATGGCGCCGACCTTGGTGTTCTCGCGTGCCTCTGGCGAGCTTGTGGCCAGCCTCGGCTCGCCGGGCGGTTCTCAGATCATTGGTTACGTGAACAAGGCGCTGGTCGGCCTGCTGGATTGGCAGCTCGACCCGCAGCAGGCCGCCGGCCTGCCCAACTTCGGCAGCCGCAATGCGGGTACCGAAGTGGAAGCAGGGCTGGCCAGCCCGTCGCTGATCCGCCAGTTGGCGGCCTGGGGACACGACGTGACACCGATGACCATGACCAGCGGCATGCAGATCATTCAGCGCAGTGGCGAGGGTTGGTCAGGTGGTGCCGACCCTCGGCGGGAAGGTGTGGCCCTTGGCGACTAGCCGTGATAGAACGCAGGTTCGCCATTCAGTAGTTGAATACCAAGATGTCTATCAGCGTGAAATCGAATAGGGCTCTGTTCGACCTCGACCTGCTGCGCGCCATTGTCGTGGTGGCCGATTGCGGCAGCTTCACCACCGCTGCCGCGCGCCTGCATTCGACCCAGTCGACGATCAGCCAGAAGGTGCGCCGCCTGGAAGACATGGTCGGCCACCGCCTACTGGTACGCGGCAACCGTGATGTGCTACCGACCGATGCCGGGCAAACCCTGCTCGGCTATGCCCGGCACATGCTGGCGCTGAACGACCAGATGCTCGAGGCCCTGGCCGGGGCGATGGTGGGTACCACCGTGCGCCTTGGCGTGCCCGAGGACTTCGTTGGCGGGCGTACCACCAATGCGTTGTCGGCCTTCAGCCGGCTGCAGCCACAGGTGAAGCTGGAAGTGACCAGTGGCTTGTGCCGGGACCTCAGCCAGGCCTACGACAATGGTGAACTTGACCTGGTGCTGCTCAAGCAGCGGCGCAACACCCGCGAGGGCGTGGCCTGCTGGCCAGAGCGCCTGCAATGGATCGACAGCGCGCGTACGCCCGCCTTCGAGCTCGACCCGATCCCGCTGGTGACCTTCCCGCCACGCGGCCTGTACCGCGAAGACATGATCAACGCGATCGAAGGCATGGGCCGACGCTGGCGTATCAGCTTCACCAGTTCCAGCCTCAGTGGCATCCAGGCCGCGGTCGCCGATGGCATGGGCGTGAGCCTGCTGCCACCAAGGGCGGCCACTGGTGAGCACCGGGTGCTGGGGGCAGGGCAAGGGCTGCCGGAGGTCGACAGCTATGAGATCGTCATCGTCCACCGGCCGACGGCAGATGTGATGGTCAAGGCGTTGGCCGAGGTGATGACGCAGCTATTGGCAGGTGGTGGCATCTGACGCGGCCTGACGATCTGACGCGGTCGCTGTAGGAGCGGCCTTGTGTCGCGAAAGGGCTGCAAAGCAGCCCCAGAATTTCAGCGGTGGTGCACAAGTTGCTGGGGCCGCGTGGCGGCCCTTTCGCGACACAGGGCCGCTCCTACACCGACCGCGTCAACCAGCACCAAGGCCGCGAGTCATCCGGCGCAGGTGTACGCCGCAGCCAGGCGGGGCGACAGGTGAATGCCGGCAATCATGCAGCGCACCGAGCCGCCGGCCATCTCGATGGTCGGCACGTCCAGTGGCACCAGCCGCGCCGAGCGTTCGATGCGTTGGCGTTGCTCGGCGTTCAGGCTGTCGAAGGCCTTGCGTGACAGCGCCAGAATGCGCCCGTCACGCCCGGACAGTTCGATGGCATTGCCGGCAAACTGGCTGATTTGCTGGTTGCTCAGGTCGATCACATCGCGCCCCGATTCAATCAGGCGCATGCGCACTTCCTCGGCTCGCGCCTTGTTGGTGAAGGTGCCGAAGCCTACCAGGGCAAACTCGGTCGCCACGCACATCAGCACATTGGTGTGGTAGATCGGCGTGCCTTGTTCATCGGCCGTGTCGAACACCATCGGTTCAAAGTTGAAGTGTGTGCTGAAACGTTCGAGAGCAATCGGGTCGGCGCGGTTGGAACGCGCGGTGTAGGCCACCCGTGACAGGTGGTCGAACACCATGGCGCCGGTCCCTTCGAGGAACAGTTCGTCCTGCTCCAGCCCTGAATAGTCGATGACATCCTGTACGCGGTACTCATGCTTGAGCATTTCGATCACATCGGTGCGCCGCTCGCGGCGGCGGTTGCGCGAGTACATCGAGTAGATCGCGATGTGCCCTCCGGGGTGGGTGGAGAACCAGTTGTTGGGGAATACCGAGTCAGGGGTATTGAGTTCGCCGAAGTCATCGAACAGGTGTACCCGTACGCCTTCGGCCTCAAGGCGACCGACGGCCTGGGTGACTTCATCACGTGCCACCTCGGCCAGCGCTTGTGCGGCGAGGCTCGGGTGGCTGCGTTGAAACGAGTTGTCGGCTGCGGTCTCTGGGTTGGGGGTGAAGGCATGTGGCCGGACCATGACCACGGCTGCAGGTGCTTGAATCGAACGCGTTGGAAATGCCATGTGGGAATACCGGGTTGGGAGCAGGGTCAGGCAACGCGTCGGATGCGGCTTTTGCCCGCGCGGCCGCGGGTATGGCTGAACAGGTCTTTCGGGTCGTCTTCTACCCATGGCACCAGGTCGATCTTCGCGCCCATGGCGCGCTTTTCAGCTTGCTGTAGTACGTACCGTAGTACGGTGTAGTCTTCCAGGGCGAAGCCCACCGAATCGAACACGGTGACTTGGCTGACGCTTTGGCGGCCCTCGCTTTCACCGCGCAGCACGCGCCACAAATCGATCACCGGGAAGTCTGCCGGCAACTGCTGGATGTCACCTTCGACACGGGTTTGCGGTTCGTACTCGACGAACACTCGGGCCTTGCGCAGTACATCGGCGTGCAGCTCGGTCTTGCCTGGGCAGTCACCACCCACAGCGTTCAGGTGCATGCCGGGTTCGAGCATGTCGGGGGTGATGATGGTGGCGTAGGCCTTGTCGGCGGTCACCGTGGTGATGATGTCCACGCCTTTCACCGCTTCGGCCACCGAGCCGGCCCGGCGGATGGTCAGGCCACTGTATTCCTTGAGGTTGGCGATCAGCTTGGCGGTGGCCAGCGGGTCGGTGTCGTAGGCTACGATTTCTTCGATGCCCAGGTGCTTGTGGAAGGCCAGTGCCTGGAACTCGCTTTGTGCGCCGTTGCCAATCAACGCCATCTTGCGCGAGTTGGGCCGGGCCAGTGCCTGGGCTGCCATCAGCGAAGTCGCAGCGGTGCGCAGGGCGGTGGCGATGGTCAGCTCGGACAGCAGCACCGGGTAACCGGTGTCGACATCGGCCAGCACGCCGAAGGCCATGACCGTATGCAGGTCGCGGGCCGTGTTGGCCGGGTGGCCGTTGACGTATTTGAAGGCATAGCGGCTGTTGTCGGCGACCGGCATCAGTTCAATTACACCCACTTCCGAATGGCTGGCAACTCGCGCAGACTTGTCAAACTCCTGCCAGCGTTTGAAGTCTTCGCGAATGGCTGCCGCCAGTTCACCAATGAAGGGCGCTACGCCAATGTCATGTACCAAGTCCGACATGGTTGGAACATCAATGAAATACGTCATGCTCTTGCACCTTGTTATTGCGCGGTCACCCCTGTACTTCCGGGTACACGCTTGAGATTGTTGAAGTGGCGTGAACATTTTGATGAAAGGTTGCGTCAATCGGAAGAATGCAGGTTGCCAGTTTTGTCAACTTTCTAGACAATCTGCCACCCCAAAGTAGCAATCTGATTATTTGGCAGGCCTATGGACACTATTGATCGGGAACTGATTGCACTGTTGCGGGACAATGCACGCACCCCCGTGCTGACCCTGGCAAAGAAGCTCAAGGTGGCACGGGCAACCGTGCAAAACCGTATTACCCGGCTCGAAGAGCAGGGCGTGATCATCGGCTACACGGTACGCCTGCGCTCCGATGCGCTGGAGCAGGGCGTGCGCGCAATCACCAGCATCGGTATCAGCGGCCACCACGCCGCAGAGGTCAAGCACGCGCTGCGCGGGCACCCCAACGTGGTGGCCATCCATACCACCAATGGCCGCTGGGACCTGATGGCCGAACTGCGCGCCGACACCCTCGAGGCCTTCGACCGGGCGTTGAACACCATTCGCTCGATACCACACATCGAAAACACCGAGACCAGCATTCTGCTTTCGACCTACAAGATGTGACTGCCGGGTCAAGCCTTCTGGCAGGTGCATTGTGCAAACTGTCACCCGGGCTTTTCACACTGCACAAAATCCCGATGGTGGTGTGCATTCTGTAGCGTTCCGCTTGACCGGGGCCGCTGGCAGAATGAAACGGCTTTCGCGGGACTGTATCGGACGCGCCACTTGGGTGCGTTTCAATAAAACAAATACACCCGCTGCGAAGTTGCACCGGGCACTGTTTTTTCATCTGAGTTAATACCCACGTTTCGACTGACTTGAATGGCGAGAACCTGCACTTTAGTACCAATTAAATGGTGCGGCGCGGGGCGGCGGGGTTTTACAAAAAAAGAATAAGAGGTCAACTATGCAACCAACGTGCAACGCGCAAAGCGCAGTTCCAGAAGAAAGCCGTGTGCTCAAACGGCGGCTGGAAAACCGGCACATACAGCTCATTTCCATCAGTGGTGCGATTGGTACCGGCCTGTTCATGGGTTCGGGCAAGATCATTGCGCTGTCTGGCACCTCGATCATCCTCGTCTACGCCATCATCGGTTTTTTCGTGTTCTGCATCATGCGCGCCATGGGCGAGATGCTGCTGGCCAACCTGCAGATGGAATCGTTCGCCGACCTGGTGCACAACTACCTGGGCCCACGGGCCGGTTACATTCTCAGCTGGTCGTACTGGCTCAGCTGGGTCGTGGCAGCGGTGGGTGACGTGGTGGTGGTCGCGGGGTTCGTGCAGTACTGGTACCCCGATGTGCCCACCTGGCTACCGGCCTTCGGTACCATGTTCCTGCTGCTGGGGCTGAACATGCTGGCGGTGAAGGCCTTTGGCGAAGTGGAGTTCTGGTTTGGCCTGATCAAGATCGTCGCCATCGTGCTGTTGGTGGTGACCGGCCTGGTAATGGTCGCGACCTCCTACACTTCGCCGGCAGGGGTAACCGCCTCGTTCAGCCACCTGGTAGCACCGGGCGTGGTCATGCCACATGGCATCCTGGGCTTTCTCGCCGGGTTTCAGATCGCCATCTTCTCCTTTGTCGGCACCGAGCTGATCGGCACCGCAGCGGCGGAGGCCAAAGACCCGGAGAAGACCCTGCCCAAGGCAATCAACACCATCCCCGTGCGCATCCTGTTGTTCTACATCTGTTCGCTGGTGTGCATCATCAGTGTGGTCTCCTGGGCCAATGTGCCGGCCAACCGCAGCCCATTCGTTGAACTGTTCCTGCTTGGCGGGTTGCCCGCAGCCGCTGGCATCATCAACTTCGTGGTGCTGACGTCGGCTGCGTCGTCGGCCAACAGCGGTGTCTACTCGGGCTCGCGGATGCTCTACGGCCTGTCACATCAGCAGCAGGCGCCTGTGGCGTTCGGGCGGCTGTCCGGCTCGGGTACGCCCGTGCGGGCGCTGGTGTTCTCGGGGGTGTGCATGGCGATTGCCTTGACGCTGCTGTTCGTGATTCCAGAAGTGATGACCGTGTTTACCCTGGTGTCGACCATCTCCGCAGTGATGATCATCGTTACCTGGTCACTGATCCTGCTGTCCTACTTCGCTTACCGTCGGCAGAATCCGCAGGCCCATGAGCGGTCCAGGTTCAAGCTGCCAGGTGGCAAGGCCACCGCTGCGCTGGCGCAGCTGTTCCTGATCTTCGTGCTGTGCCTGCTGGCCCTGGAACCGGACACCCGCACGGCGTTGTACGTGATGCCGTTGTGGTACGCGGGCCTGCTGCTGTCCTACCGGCGCCGGGCCAAGGCATGTATGCGGCCACAGGCAGCTACCGCCGCCTAGCGTTCGCGGCCGTAAAGCGCAGGGCTGCCCACACCTCAAGGCTGGCGCTCAGCCACCGCCCGCAACGTACGCAACGTCACCACTGGCGCATCCACCACGAACCGATTGGCAAGCCAGCCCGGCACGTCCCCGGCCGGGTCGGCTTGCAACTGATACGTCACTTCGGTTTCGCGCTCACCCAGCGGCTTCATCCGCCACTCGCCGCTCAGGTGCTGCACGCGGATCAGCCCGTCCACCTTGGGGATCCTGTCGGGCTCGGCACTCAGGTGCCGCAGCAGGGTGCCGTCGTCCAGGCGTTCGCTGGTCACCTTCAGCACGATGTCCCGCGGCATCGTCGGCCAGGGCAGGTTGGTGGTCAGGTACACCCAGGTATTGGCGCCGTCCACGTCCAGCAAACGCATCTGGTCACAGGCGTACAGCCATTTGCAGGCTACGCGCAGGTTCTCTTGCAGGTCGGTAAGGGTACGTACGCTGGCTTTCATGGTGCTCACGCCACGAAATTGCTGGTAGGGCGAATCCGCTGCGGCGCTCAGGTACACGCGAATGCCTTCGCGATCGTAGGCCAGGTTCCAGTCATCGGCAGCCAGGGCAGAGGTGCACAGCAGCAGGGCGGCGAGCAGCAGGCAGCGGTTCATGGCTGGTACCGCGCGAGGGATGGGTGTTTGAGTATGCGCGGCAAACAGAAAGCCCGCCAGGTTGGCGGGCTTGCGGGCATCAGCCTGGGCTTAGCGCTTAGGGTTCAGTGTCAGGTGTACGTGACGGTTCACGTCCTTGTACAGCAAGTAGCTGAAGTTGCCTGGGCCGCCGGCGTAGCAGGCTTGCGGGCAGAAGGCGCGCAGCCACATGAAGTCGCCAGCTTCCACTTCGACCCAGTCCTGGTTCAGGCGATACACCGCCTTGCCTTCCAGCACGTACAGGCCGTGTTCCATCACGTGGGTTTCAGCGAACGGGATCACGCCGCCCGGCTGGAAGGTGACGATGTTCACGTGCATGTCGTGGCGCATGTCGGCCATGTCGACGAAACGGGTGGTTTTCCAGCGGCCTTCGGTGCCCGGCATCTCGATGACGGTGGCGTTGTCACGGTGGGTGACGAAGGATTCTGGTACGTCCAGGCCTTCAACTTTCTGGTAGTGCTTGCGCAGCCAGTGGAAGGTGACGTTGGACTTGCTGTTGTTGCGCAGGCTCCATTCGGCGCCCGGGGCCAGGAAGGCGTAGCCGCCTGGTACCAGGGTGTGGTGCTTGCCTTCGACGGTGATGTCCAGTTCGCCCTCTACGATGAACACCACGGCTTCCGCGTTCGGGTCCAGCTCAGGGCGCTCGCTGCCGCCTTCCGGGGCCAGCTCGACGATGTACTGGGAGAAGGTTTCGGCAAAGCCGGTCAGCGGGCGGGCGATGACCCACATGCGCATCTTGTCCCAGAACGGCAGGTGGCTGGTGACGATGTCACGCATCACGCCTTTAGGGATGACAGCGTAGGCTTCGGTGAACATGGCACGGTCAGTCAGCAGCTCGGTTTGAGCCGGGTGCCCACCGTGGGGGGCGAAGTACGAATGGTTCGACATGGACGATCTCGACTTGTTGTTCTCTCCCCGTGCCTTGAACCGCACCGGCCGGTGCGGCGCAGGGGATGTGGCGACAGAATAGGGTCGAGCGCGCGCCATCCACAAATTAAATGTTGGAATACCCGGTATTTGGTTGCTGAATGTCTACCTGACGCCCAACATGCTGTTCCGGTAACTGGTCGCCTTGGCCGAACAGTTTGTGGCGCAAGGTACCTTCGGTGTAGTTCAGCGGGTAGCGGCCGCGGCGCTGCAGCTCGGGCACCAATAGCTCGACCACATTGGCCAGGTCGTCCGGTTGCACGGCGTACGTCAGGTTGAAACCATCGATGCCGGTCTGGTCCAGCCAGCTTTCCAGCTGGTCGGCCACCTCGCTGGCGGCACCCACCAACACCGGGCCTCGGCCCCCCAGGCCAACGAACTCGGCGGCCTCGCGTACGGTCCAGCGGCGGCCAGGGTCGGCTGCCGTAAAGGCCGCCAAGGCAGCGCGGCCAGCGTCGTTTTCGACGTATTCGATCGGCGCGTCGGGGTCGAGGCCCGCAAAGTCGATACCGGTCCAGCCCGACAACAGTGCCAGGGCGGCGTCCAGGTCGACATAGCGCCGGTATTCGGCGAAGCGAGCCTCGGCTTGCTCCCTCGTGGGGGCGACGATCAATAGCGCCTGGGCGTATATCAGCACTTCGTCACGGCCACGCCCAGCTGCCTCGCTGGCCTGGCGAATGCCGTCGGCGTAGCGGCGCAACACCGTGGGCGTTGGGCCGCTGATGAACACGCATTCGGCATGCCGTGCGGCAAACTGCTGGCCGCGTGCCGAAGCCCCGGCCTGGAACAGCACCGGCGTGCGCTGCGGCGACGGCTGGCACAGGTGCATGCCGGGCACCTGAAAATGCTCGCCCACATGGTTGATGGGGTGTACCCGCGAGGGTTCGATATAGCGCCCACTGTCGCGTTCCAGCAGCACGGCATCGTCGTCCCAGCTTTTTTCCCACAGTTTGTACAACACCTGCAGGTATTCCTCGGCCAGGTCGTAGCGTTGGTCGTGGCCCAGTTGACGCGCCAGGCCCAGGTTGCGGGCGGCGCTGTCCAGGTAGCCGGTGACGATGTTCCAGCCGACCCGGCCATTGCTCAGGTGATCGAGCGTGGACATGCGCCGGGCGAAGGGGTAAGGGTGCTCGTAGGTCAACGAGAAGGTGACACCGAAACCCAGGTGTTCGGTAACGCCGGCCATCGCCGGCACCAGCAGTAGCGGGTCGTTGACCGGCACCTGCACGCCGCCGCGCAGGGCGGCTTCAGGGCCGCCCTGGTAAACGTCGTAGATGCCCAGCACATCGGCAATGAAGAGTGCGTCGAACAGGCCCCGTTCAAGCAGGCGGGCCAGGTCGGTCCAGTAGTTCAGGCGGTTGAACGCCACGCTGGTGTTGCGTGGGTGGCGCCACAGGCCGGGGGATTGGTGGCTGGCAGCGTTCATGCTGAAGGCGTTGAAGCGGATCGGGCGAGGCATGGTCGGCGCGCTCCGCTCAAGGCAACACGGAAGCCGGGTAGACCGCATCGGCCACCTGCAGCTTGCGTGGAATCAGGCCTAGGCCCTGGAAGGTATCGGCCAGCTTCTGTTGTTCGGCAACGATCTGCGGGGTAATGGCCACGGCGTTGTAGTTGCGCCGTTCGCTGGCCACTTCCAACACGTTGGCGCTGATACCCAGCTGCGGAGCCAGCAGCGCGGCGACTTCGGCTGGCTTGGCGTTGGCCCACTGGCTGACCTTGCCCAGTTCGGTAAAGAAGGTCTTCAGCAGCGCACGGTGCTGGTCGGCATAGCTGGCGGTGGACAGGTAGAAGGTGCGGTTGTTGGACAGGCCGCTGCCGTCGCGCAGGTTTTTCAGCCCTGGTTGGCTTTCTGCGGCGGCGAGGAACGGGTCCCACAGGGTCACCGCCTGGACACTGCCCGATTGCAGCGCGGCCACGGCATCGGCGGCATTGTTGACGTAGGCGGGGGTGATGTCCTGATAGCTGAGGCCCGCTTGTTCCAGCGCGACGGCCAGCAGGTACTGGGCATTCCAGCCACGGCCGGTAGCCACGCGCTTGCCTTTGAGGTCCTGCACGCTGGCCAGGTGGTCCTGCTCGCGCACCACCAGGCCGATGCCGCGTGGATACGGTTGTTCGGCAGCCAGGTACACCACCGGCTTGCCTGCGGCTTGGGCGAATACCGACGGGGCGTCGGCAGCGTGGCCGAGGTCGATGGCGCCAGTGCTCAGCGCTTCGAGCAACTGCGGGCCGGCGGCAAACTCGTGCCAGCTCACGTTCACGCCTTGCGGTGCCAGGGCCTTCTCCAGCGCGCCGCTGCCTTTGAGGATGTTGATGCTGTTGAACTTCTGGTAACCGATGCGCAGGGTCTTGGCGTCATCGGCAATGGCTTCGGACCAGGGCAGCAAGGCGCTGGCGACACTGGCCAGCAATCCGCCGATCAGCAGACGGCGTAGGGGAGAGAAGGTGCGGGCGGGCATGGGCATAGTTCCTTGAATCGGCTGAGAGGCGATGCATCCAGACTAAGGAGCCGGCGTTAGGCTTTCAATTTATATATTCCAGTTTGTTAGATTGTTTTGTTATTTTTATATCCTTTTGTTTTGTAACTGTACGGTGGGTTTCGACATTTTTTTCACATTCGCTTGCTAGGATCCCCAGCAATCCCGAGGAGCCCTACATGCCGCACATCCTGCGCAAGCGCAGCACCCGCATCGCCTTGACTGCCACCACTGGCCTGCTCGTGGCCACCCTGGGCTTCTTCGCCTGGCAAAGTTTCTACCCGGTTCAGGCCGCTTCCGGTTGGGATGTCGAGGTGTTGCATCGCGACGTGACCAAGGCCGCCTCGTTGCTGCCACAAGCCGATGGCAGCTTGCTGGTCAGCCGTGAGCTGGACGACGGCCGGGGCAGCATCCTCAAGATCACCGCTAGCGGTGATCGCGTGGTGGTGATCGACAACCTGTCCAAGCCTGATGGCATGGTGGCGGCGCAGGGCGGTTGGGTGTTCAGCCAGGAAGGTGGTCAGGCTCCCGTCAGCCTGTCTCGCGATGGCCAGGTAACCCACCTGTTCGATGGCGAGAGCGTGCAAGGCCTGTGGAACGACGGCGACCATCTGTTCGCTATCGAAGACCGCAAGGGCAACGGCCGCCTGATGCGCTATGACTGGAACAGCGGCCAGCTCGATGTGCTGCGTTCCGGCCTGACCGAAACCGAAGGCCTTACCCGTTGCAGTGATGGCCGCCTGCTGTATACCGAAAAGGCCAATGGCAAGGTCCGCGCCCTGTCCGACGATGGCCGCGACCCAGTAGTGGTCGACGGCCTGCGTAACCCTACGTTCTTGTACTGTGACCAACGTGGCCTGTGGATCAGCGAGGACAACACGCACCGCGCGCGCTTGTTGCTCATCGACGCTGACGGCGTCCAGCACACCATGCTGACCTTCCTCAAGGCGCCGCAGTCGATCGTGGCAGACGGCAAGGGCGGCTACTTGCTCGCCGAGGGCGGGCGCAATCGCGTGCTGCACCTGACCCCGCCACCGACGCGCGACACCGCCCAGCGCGACTGACCCCGCACTAGCTGGGCAGCCGCTGCTTGCGCCTTGGCAGCAGGCCCAGCACCAGCATGCAGCCAAGCAGAATTATCAGGCCACCTGCTGCCTGCAACAGGCTGAGGGCTTCATCGAGAAACAGCGCGCCGACCAATACCGCTACCAGCGTGACCACGAACTCCACGCTGATGGCGCGGGTCGCGCCGATGCGGGCTACCAGGCCAAAATACAGTACATAGGTGGTAGCGCTCATCACTGCGCCGCTAATCAGCAGGTAAAGCCAATCGCCCGCCTGTGGCACGCTGGGCACCGGTACTACCAGCAGCAGCGGCAGGGTCAGCAGCCCGCCAGCCAGGAACGCGCCGCCGGTGACTGTCCACGGGTCCTGGCCGCGCAGGTGCAGGCTGGCGTAATTGCTGCCGTAGGCGGCGCTGATGGCGCCTAGCAGCGAAGCGATGCAGCCGTGGATGAAATCGTCATCTACAGGGCGGGCCGGAAAACCGACCAGTATGACGATGCCGACAATACCCAGCAGCAGCCCGGCCAGGCCTTGCGGGGTGATTTTCTCCAGCCCCCACACCCGCCCGATCAGCATAGAAAACAGCGGAATGGTGGCGACAAAAATGGCCGCCATGGCCGTACCAATACGTGGGGTGGCGTATGACATGCCGATCAGTTGCCCGGCCACCGTGGTCGCGCCCACCACCAGCAAGGGTACCAGCAGCGAGCGCAGGCGCAGCCTGCGGCCCAACAGGGCGGCAAGGGTCGCCAGGGTGCCGCTGGCAATCAGTGCCCGTAGGCTGACCGCGCCCACCCAGCCAAAGGCATGCACCACCTTGAGCAGCACCAGGAAAGAAAAGCCCCAGGCGATGGCCAGGAACAGGTAGGCGGCGAGGTCGCGCGGGTGCATGAGGCAGGGTCCATCCACGGCAAGGGCAGGCAGGCTAGCGGGTTGCGGGGCGCGATATCAAGGCCCGCCAGCCACAATGCGTTATGGCTACCCGACCAACAGCGTGCTTCCCTGCGTGGCCGCGCTCGCGGATAATCCCCCCACATTCCAATAAATAGCCTGTGAGTGGGTATGAGTGATTCCGTAGTCAGTCTCGGCCAGCCTGAAACCGAAGGGGGGCGCAAAACGCGCAAGAACAACCCCGAGAAAACCCGCGAGGACATCCTCCAGGCCGCCATCAACGAGTTCGTCCAGCAAGGGCTGGCCGGCGCACGCGTGGACGCCATCGCCGAGCGTACCGCTACCTCCAAGCGCATGATCTACTACTACTTCGGCAGCAAGGAGCAGCTGTACTGCGAGTGCCTGGTGAAGCTGTACGGGGATATTCGCAAGACCGAGCAGAGCCTGGACCTGGAGTCGTTACCGGCTGAGCAGGCGATACGCCGGCTGGTGGAGTTCACCTTCGATCACCACGACCGCAATGTCGATTTCGTGCGCATCATCTGCACCGAAAACATCCACTACGGGGAATACGTCAAGCAGTCGCCGGCCATTCGCGAAATGAGCAGCCTGGTGCTCGAAGCCTTGGGCAACACCCTGCATCGTGGCGTGCAGGAAGGCGTGTTCCGCACCGGCATCGAGGTTATCGACCTGCACATGCTGATGAGCTCGTTCTGTTTCTATCGGGTGTCGAACCGCCACACCTTTGGCGAGATCTTCCAGATCGATCTGTCTGATGACCAGGTCAAGCAGCGCCACAAGGCCATGATCTGTGACGCCGTATTGCGGTACATCCGCGCCTGAACGCCGCTCACTCGCCCAGCCGCTGCTCACGTGACGGCGGGTAACCAAAGTACGCCGCATAGCACTTGCTGAAGTGCGACACCGAAACAAAGCCGCAGGCCACTGCCACGTCCATCACCGACAGGTCGGAGTACTGCAGCAGGCGGCGGCTTTTGGTGATGCGCAGTTCCATGTAGTAACGCCGTGGCGACGTGCCAAGCTGGGCCTGGAACAGCCGGTCGATCTGCCGCCGCGAGCGCCCGCTGTAGGCCGCCAGTTGGTCGAGGCTGAGGGTTTCCTCAAGGTTGTTTTCCATGAGTTCGACGATGGTACGCAGGTGCAGGCTCATGGACTTCTTCGCCCCCGGGCCAACCTGGCGGTAGCGCGCACCGGAGAACGACAGGATTTCCTCCACGCCTTCGGCCAGGCCGTCACCATACAGCCGGCGCACCAGGCCCAGCATCAGCTCCATGGCGCCGTTGGGGCTGGCGGCGCTCAGGCGATCGCGGTCGAGGGTGAAGCTTGCCGGGGTAATACGTGTTTGCGGGCTGCGTTCGGACAGGCTGGCGCGCTGTTCGGGGTGGATGCTGCAGCCATAGTCGTCCAGCACCCCGGCGCGGCCAAGAAACCAGGCACCGTTCCACAAGCCGCCCAGGGCCATGCCGTGGGTGGCGCAGTCGTCCAGCAGGCGGTCGAGTTCCGGGTACTTCAGCGGTGTGCGCAAGCCGCCACAGATCACCAACAGGTCCAGCTCCCGCAACGCTTCGGCGGACAGCTCGGTGGCCACCAGTTCCAGCCCCAGGTCGCTGAGCACGCGGTCGCCGTCCAGCGACAGCGGGGTGAACTGGAAGCTGTCGGCGCGCAACAGGTTGGCTGTGACCAGCACGTCCATGGCCACGGTGAAACTGGCCATCGAGAAGTGTTCGAGCAGGACGAAGTCGACCCGATAGGGAGCCTGGGCACTGGCGCTGCTGGTTTTGAGCCGCAGCATGTTGCTGGTGCTGGTCTTCTTGCTGAACTGGCGTGGCGTGGGCACTCTGGACTCCGCTTCCTGGCTGGCCCGCAGAGTGTGGACGGTGCCCGGAGGAAAGACAATCTCCCCGGTGGCTGTGTCGCATTGCAGGTCGTGTTCAGGCAACCGGTCTAGCCTGGCGCAGTGGTTGCAACTGCGTGAGGGCCCTTGAGGCGGGAAAATCAATCTGAACCCTCAGCGCTTGCAGCAACCCAATCCATAACATGCCAATTGGGAGAGCGCTCATGGAAATCGGTACGATCTGGCTCATCATCGCGGCCCTGGTCATCCTGCTGGAGATCTGGGCCATCTGGCACATCATCGGCAGTGAGCGGCGCGCCGAACGCAAGATGCTGTGGATTGTGTTCGTGGTCTACGCACCATTCCCCGGGTTGCTGTTCTGGGCCTGGCGCGGGCCGCGGGCGGTGAAAGGCAGGGCGGTACTGCAGGAGAAATGACGGTACTCGGCATCAGGCGCGGGGGCGCCTGATGCCGTCGAGGTTCATCTGGGCAGGATGTCGAAGCGTACGGCCGGGCCCAACCCGTCCACCATCAGGCAGCCGTAGAATTCTACGGTGGACAGAACGCGCAACTGTTTGAGCGCGTCATGGATGTAATCGTGAAGCAGCTTCTCAGCTTCCCGCTTGCGGTCTGCGACAGTGGCGCTTTTGAGGGTGATGACCCCGAGCAAAGTGGTTTCGATATGCTCGACGGTGTCCAGGCCGAGCTTCACGCGCAGGTGCAGGCGCGCTTGCGCGGCGTCGGCTTCATCGTGGGCAGCGTTGTGCGGTTTGATGGTATAGGCCAGCTGAAAATCATACTTGCTCATGAGCATTTCCTTGTTATGGACAGGCCTCCATGCCGGGTCCTGCAATCTACTACCGGGCCGCCAGTGCGCAAACAGACGCGTGGTTCAAGCAGCACATTGCCTTGTGCGAAACGTCCTACTCTGTGCTTGACCTCGAGTTAACTCAAGGTCTGATACTGCGCCACTCTTTCAACCAAGCGAGGGCGTGTCGTGACCCCATCAAGTGCATTCCAGCTAAGCAACCCCGAAGGCCTGTACGACCCCAGTGGCAACGCCTATTCCCATGTCGCCGAAGTGCGCGCCGACAGCCGTCTGCTGTTCATCGCCGGCCAGGGTGGAGAGGACAGCAACGGCCAGTTGTCGCCATTGTTCGCCGAACAGGCCCGCCAGGCACTGGCCAACCTGGAGCTGGCCCTGGCGTCGAAAGGTGCCAGCCTGGCGCAGGTGTTCAAGTTGACCCTGCTGATTGTCGAGCATTCCGAAGCGCGCCTGCGCCAATGGGTGGCCGAGGCCGACAAGGCCTGGGGCCCGCACATGAAACCGACCTGCACGCTGATACCGGTGCCCCGGCTGGCGCTGGATGCCATGTTGGTCGAGATCGAGGCCGTAGCTGTGCTGTAGCGCCGGGCGATTCACCGGTGGCGCCCAGGAATCACTTTGTTGTATATCGGTGCTGGCCCTTTCAGCATTGCCGCCATGACAACAATGTTTACTCAGAGGTGACCACACCATGAGCACCGGCACCACCACGCTTGCCCACCGCAAGGCCAGGGCCTGGCTTTGGCCTGCACTGTTCAGCCTGGTGGCTTTCGCTGCCAACTCGGTGTTTTGCCGGCTGGCGCTGAAAGACGGGGCCATCGACCCGGCATCCTTCACCGTGGTGCGCCTGACCAGTGGTGCGTTGTTTCTGTTGTTGCTGATCCGCCTGCGCAGGCCGGCGCAGGCCATGGGTGGCAGTTGGCGGGGCGGCCTGGCCCTGTTCCTGTACGCGTTCCTGTTTTCTGCGGCGTATCTGCAATTGGGGGCAGGCGCGGGCGCATTGTTGCTGTTCGGTGCAGTGCAGATCACCATGTTCGGCTTTGCCTGGTACAAGGGTGAACACATCACGGTGCGCATGCTGCTGGGCATGCTGATCGCCTTTGCCGGCCTGCTGGTGCTTCTTTTGCCCGGTGCCTCGGCGCCGCCGTTGGCCAGTGCCTTGCTGATGGCCTTGTCCGGCGTGGCCTGGGGCGTGTATACGCTGCTGGGCAAAGGCTCGCCCAGGCCGCTGGCCGACACCGCCGGCAATTTTTCTCGCAGCCTGCCTTGCCTGGTGCTGCTGCTACCGATGCTGTTGCTGAGCGCCGGCCCGCACCTTACGCCACTTGGCTTGTTGTATGCCCTGGGCTCCGGTGTGCTGGCTTCTGGCGCCGGCTACGCCGTTTGGTATGGCGTGGTCAGGCAGGTCAGCGCGCAACAGGCGGCGACCCTGCAGCTTAGCGTGCCGGTGATTGCCGCACTGGGTGGGGTCGCCCTGATCGGTGAGCCGTTGTCGTTGCGCTTGCTGATCGCCTGCGTGGTGGTCCTGGGCGGTATTGCCCTGGCGCTGGCACCGCGTCGTTAAAAGAAGCTGCGCTGCGCCTTGAGGGTGACCATGCTGTCGCAATAGGTGTTGATGCCCGAGTACGCATCACAGCCGCCGCCACTGAGGCTGGAGTTGCTGTAGATCAAGTTGAGGTCAATGCCTAGCCAGGGCCGCGACAGCTCCAACGACCAATCGGAAAAGGCATTCACCTGGCTGCCATCGCCAATGGTAAAGGGCGTGCCCAGGCGGTGGTGGGCGAGCTTGACGGTGAAGTCTGCGTCGAACAATGGCAGTTGGCCGAAGTCGGCGAACAACGTGCCAGTGCGGTTGTCGGGGTTGTCACGCAGCGCCCCGCCGAAGCGGCTGCCCAGCACCGAGATACCCCCGTACAGGGCGTAACTGTCGGGGCCTGCGATGTTTGGCTGACTATAATGGATCAACCCCACTTCGTAGCCCAGGCTGCTGTCAAACTGATGCTTGTAGCCCAGGTAGCTGTCCAGACGCAGGGTCGAATTGGGGGTGACGCCCATGCTTGGGGCGTACTGGCCCAGGTACCAGCCACTGGTGTGGCTGAAATCGAGGCCACCGTGGAATGCGCCGACGGCGCTGGGTGAGATAAGCCCTTGCGCCATGCTGCGCGAAGGCGTGGTGCCGAGTGTGAAGTCGAAATCGCCCAGTTGGCGTTTCATCTGCTGGGCCAGCAACACGGGGCTGAAAAGCACTGCAGCACTCAGCAACAGAAGGGGCCTGATCATGGTCTCCGTCCTGGAAGGCTTGCGGTTGAGCGGTAGAGGATACCTGCGCAGGGGGAGGGATGGAACCGTTGGCTGGCCTGTTCAGCCTTTGGTCGAGCGGTCAGCGTCAGCGGCTTCGGTCATCACAGGCAGGTTGTCGGCTCGCTGGATCATCCGGCGTTGCCGCTCATATTCGTCCAGGGACAGGCTGCGGCGCTGCAGTGCCTCCAGCTGCAGCTGGCGGGTTTCTTCTGCCGTGTACGGGCGCTGTTCAGGGTGGCTGGCACACCCGCTGCTGATGGCGATGGCAAGCACGGCAAGGGCGGCGGACAGCAGGCGAGCCAGGATAATCATCAGGTAGCTCCAGGGAATGGGGTCGTGGGCGGCGGGTCGATAGCGCTAGGTTATGTGGCCACGGCGTTCGGTAGAAATTGCCATTCTCGATAGTGACTATCGATGGTTCCTGAGGGGCCGGGAGGGCGTGATGGGGCAAGGCGAACAACCGCGTAAATGGGGTGTGCTGGAGCCAATCGACCGGATTACCGAAGTCATCTTTGGCCTGCTGATGGCTATGACCTTCATCGGCTCGCTCAGCGTGGCCACGGCAGGGCGCGAAGACGCTCGGCTGATGCTGGTCGCTGCGCTTGGCTGCAACCTGGCCTGGGGCCTGGCCGATGCGGTCATCTACCTGATGCGCACCTGGACCGAGCGCACCCGCGCACGTACTTTGCTGGCGCGCCTGCAGGCCGCTGAGGATGGCCAGGGGCGCAGGCTGATTGCTGATGCACTGCCAGAACGCATCGGCCTGGCACTGGATGACGAAGGGTTGGAGGTGCTACGTCGCCAGATGCAACGTGATGCCGCCCGCCCGATGCCGGCGCGCCTGTGCCTGGATGATTTCAAGGCTGCGCTGGGGACATTCCTGCTGGTGGTGCTGGCGACGTTCCCGTTGGTTATCCCATTCCTGCTGATCGACACCACTGGCACAGCCATCCGCGTATCGAACTTGGTTGCCTTGGCCATGTTGTACCTGGCGGGCTGGCTGCTGGCGCGCTATTCCGGTGGCCGCACCCAGTTGACCGGCGTGGTGCTGGTGGCTGTCGGAACGTCACTGATCCTGGCGATCATTGCCCTGGGCGGTTGAGCAACGCCCGGTCAGTATTTGATGTCACGGGCACGTTCGCGGCCTTGCTGTTTGGTGTGGCGTTTGTCCTGTCGGCAACCGGCGTTGCTCCTCTGGTCGGCGTGGCGGCAGTCTTGTTTGGTCTGGCGCGCATCCTGCCGAGTTTCCTGGCGTACATCACGGGCTTCACGCCGACGCTCGGCGCGGTCGGTGGCAGCCCAGGCCGTACTGCACAGTGCCGCCAACATGATGACGACGATGAAGCGGGACGTGTTCACCGAGATGGGCTCCTGTCTTGTCCTCTTTTGCTGGCCTGTACCGGCCTCTTCGCGGGCAAGCCCGCGAAAGGCCGGTACAGGTCTATTACAGATGCCATCCACGCCACCCTATAGATTCAAAGGCAGCAACCACGCCCACCCTTAGAGCACGAAAAGTTTGCACCCTCGCATCTGGCCAAACCCACCGCCATTGCTACCCTTATTCCACGCGGTCTGACCTCATGGGGATTAGCGATGCGCACGCTATTGTTTGCTGTCCTGTCGGCACTCTTGTGCCTGACCGCCGCGCCCGGCCTGGCGCTGGCTGAAGACGTACCCGCACCGGACCCTGCGCCCCCGGGCGCCGCGGCCGCAGCCAAGGACCCAGTCTTCAGCCAGGAACAACTCGATCAGATGACCGCGCCCATCGCGCTGTACCCCGATCCGCTGTTGGCCCAGGTTTTGATGGCATCGACCTACCCAGGGCAGATCAGTGAAGCGGTGACCTGGTCCAAGGCCAACCCCAAGGCCACCGGCGACGAGGCGGTCAAGCAAGTAGCCAAGCAGCCCTGGGACCCGAGCGTACAAGCCTTGGTGGCATTCCCGCAGGTGCTGGCGACCCTTGGCCAGGACCCGGTCTGGGTACAGCGCCTGGGTGATGCCTTCCTCGCCCAGCCCGACGATGTCATGGGCAGCGTGCAGCGTTTGCGTCACCAGGCGCAGGCTGCCGGCAACCTGCAAAGCAACCAGTACCAGAATGTGACCGTGCAAACCACCACGGCCCCTGCAGCGGCCCCTGCACCCGCACCCGCTTCCGGCGGCACCCAGGTGGTCACCGCCAGCGCGCCGCCCACCACCATCGTCATCGAGCCGGCCGACCCACAAGTGGTGTACGTCCCCAGCTACAACCCGACCACCACCTATGGCACCTGGGCCTACCCGGCCTCACCGCCGGTGTACTACCCACCACCACCGATGTACTACCCCGGCTCCGCACTGGTGGCAGGCCTGGCCTTCGGTACTGGCGTTGCGATCGTCGCCTCGTTGTGGGGCGACTGTGACTGGGGTAACAATGACATCGACATCGACGTCAACCGCTACAACAACAATCAACGGCAACAATCGCATCACCAACAACCAGAACAAATGGCAGCACAATGCCGTCAACCGTGACGGTGTGCCTTACCGCGACGCGCGCAGCCGTCAGCAGTACGGCCGCCAGTTGGACGGTGCCACCCAGCGCAGCGCATTTCGCGGTGATGACGCACAACGTGCCCAGGCGCGTGACAAGGCGCGTGCCTCCATGGACCGAGCGGGTATCGAACGCCCAGCCACCAGCAACATTCAGGCACGCCAACAAATGCGTGAAGCGAAGTCGGGCAATGCATTGGGCAACCGTGTACAGCCCCGTGGCGACAATCCGAGGGTTGCCGACCGTCAACAGCAGGCACGCAACACTCAGGGCCGGCAGCAGAACAACCAGATGGATCAACGCCGGCAAGGGCAAGCGCGGCAAGTCGGTCAGAATCGTCCTGTGAATACCGCAGGGCGTGCCCGTAACAACGCCTTCGATGGCGTACGCTCGCCATCGCGCACCAATGCGCAGGCCAACCGTGGTCGCACCAGCCAGGCGTTTGCCCAGCGGCCCAGTGCATCGCGTGCAGCCGGGCACCAGATCTCTCGGCCCAGTGCACCCGCTCGTCGTGGCGGAGGAGGTCGTCGATGAAACGTCCAGCACTGGCGGCAATGCTGCTTACAGTGGGCTTGGCCTGCGCATCCCTGGCCGCTGCCCAGGACGCTTTCCCGACCCCAGAGAAAGCCGTTGAATCCTTTGTCGCGGCGCTGGGCACGGAGAAAGCTGATGAGGCCCGGCTGACCCAGTTGCTGGGCGACGACTGGCGCACCTACATCCCGCGCGGCGGAGTGCAACGCAGCGACGTGGACACCTTTCTGGAGCAGTACCGTGCGCAGCACAGTATCGACATGGCAGGCGAGGGCAAGGCCATCCTGGCGGTGGGCAGCGATCACTGGACCTTGCCCATTCCGTTGACCAAAAGCAGCCAAGGCTGGCGCTTCGACCTCAAGGCCGGCAGCGCCGAAATCCGCGCCCGGCGCATCGGTCGCAACGAGCTCGGCGTGCTGCAGTCGCTGCTGGCCTATCACGATGCGCAAATGGACTACGCGACCCAGGACCATAACGGCAACGGTGCGCTGGAGTACGCACAGAAAATCTTCAGCGAGCCCGGCAAGCATGACGGTTTGTACTGGGATGACGACGGCGATGGCCAGGTCAGCCCGCTGGGGCCGCTGTTCGGCCAGGATGTGATCGGTGATGACTGGTATGGCTATCACTTCCGCATCCTCGACGCACAAGGCCCATCCGCCCCTGGCGGCGCCTACAGCTACCTTATCGGCAACCAGATGAGCCGTGGCTTCGCCATGGTCGCCTGGCCGGCCAAGTACGACGACACCGGGGTGATGAGCTTCATGATCAGCCATGACGGCCAGGTGTTCGAGAAAGACCTCGGGCCGCACGGTGACAGGCTGGCCAAGGAGATGAAACGCTTCGACCCGGATGACAGCTGGAAGGTGGTGGATGTGCCGGCGGGGGATTGATCCTGTTCCTGCAGCACGTAGCCATAATCGCGAGGCTGGCGCAACGGGTCGGTGTGCATCGTAGGAATCTTCGCTTTCGGCTCAATGGGTGCCTGCAGCCCGCACCTCCCGCGCCGTGCACCCATACTGCTGGCGAAACGCGCGGGTGAACTGCGCCTGGTCGGTAAAGCCCCAGCGCAATGCCAGTTCGCCGATGGCCAGGTGGCAATGCGGGTCACGCAATTGCCGGTACACGGCCTCCAGGCGTAGCTGGCGTATC
Source organism: Pseudomonas sp. LFS074 (assembly GCF_047978165.1). NCBI lineage: Bacteria > Pseudomonadati > Pseudomonadota > Gammaproteobacteria > Pseudomonadales > Pseudomonadaceae > Pseudomonas > Pseudomonas sp. LFS074. The sequence continues at coordinate 2,606,816 of NZ_JBFPFV010000001.1, forward strand.
CACTCACTCAGGGTGTAGGGCGTGATCACGAACAGCTTGTGCAGGTAGCGCAGCGACAGCCCGCAGGCACTTGCAATGGTTTGCGGCGACAGCTCGGGGTCGCTCAGGTGTTGCTGCACATACTGTTCCACCCGCGTCAGGTGCAGGGTGCTGAGGTTGCTGCCTTCGCTACCCAGCACTCGCTCGTCCTGTTGCAGGGCCAGCAGCAAGGTGGCCGAAGCCTGTTCCAGCAGCAGATGCCGGGCCGCGATGGGGCTAGCGTCGAAGTGGCGGGCGCACAGGTCCAACTGTTCGACAAAAATGCGCCCCAAGCCCTGGCGGGCATCGAAACAATGCCGGGTATAGCGCCTGTGCCCCAGCAGGTTGGCCTTGAGTGCACGCTCGGGCAGTTTGAGCACCCACAGGTCATTCAGCGTGCCGTAATGGAAGCGGTAAGGCGCATCGCCGCGCTCGACGATGAAGCCACCTGGGCGGCAGCTGATCTGATGACCGTCCTGTTCGAAGTGCACCTCGCTGCGATGCGGCACGGTCACCAGGTAGAACGCTTCTTGGTCCTGGCCGATGTGCGCCTTGCTGCGCGAGTAGCCCAGCTGGCTGGAACGCAGGCGCGACAGGCTGAGTGGGGTACTTGGCGTGCTCCAGCGCTGCAAGTGGCCATCGAACGGTTGTTCGGCGGCAAACTCCAGGCTCAGCGGGAAATAGGTGTCACTGATGGCTTCGGCCCAGCGCGCCTGGCGTTCGGGCTGTGGCCAGCCGAGGGTCGAGAGTTCTGTGGGCATGGTGGGTCCTTTTTCAAAGAGGGCAGCATTGAAAAAAGGAACTGCAGGCAAGCTACTCAAGCAGCTCTTGTTATTGTGCAAAACGCCTGGCAGCGCAAAGCTGCCAGGCGGTTATCAGGCCCATGATCGGCGCGCGCCGGCCTTCAGATCAAGCCCCGCGTGTCACCCGGTAGGTCGCCGAAGGCTCCAGCCGTGCCTGCCAGCCAGGCGGCAGCACGATGTTGGTGGTGTCTTCCTCGATCACGCAGGGACCATGCACGGTCTGCCCGGGCAGCAGGTGGTTGCCATTGAACACCGGTGTGGGCTGCCATTGGCCGTCGGCGCTGAACAGCATCGGACGCACGCTTTGCGCCTGCGCCGCGGGTGGCTCGGCCGGGCCCTGCAGCTCGGGTTGCGGCGGGCGTGGCAGGTGGCCGATCACCGAGCACTCCAGGTTCACCAGCTCCACCGGGCTTTCAGGCTCGCTGTACGAATACAGGGTTTGGTGGCGGCTGTGGAAGCGGCTGATCAGGGCGGCCAGGCCTGTGTCATCCAAGGCATGCTGTTCCAGCTCCACGCTGCATTCATGGATCTGCCCCAGGTAGCGCATTTCCAAGGTGTAGTGGCAGCTGCTGGCCTGGTCGCCAAAGCCGTCTTCGCGCAGGTTGGCCAGGCCTTGCTGACGCAGCTCGGCAAGGGCCTGGTTGAGCTGCACCAGGTCCACGTGCCCGCAGTCCAGGCGCATCGACAGGCTGGTGAGCTGGTCGTAGCGCACGTCGGAAAGGATCTGGCCGAACGCGCACAGGCCCGACGCCACCTTGGGGATCAGCACGGTGTGCATGCCGATTTCCTCGGCCAGGCGTACCACGTGCATGCCCGCCGCACCGCCTGCGCCGATCAGGGCGAAGTCGCGCGGGTCGTGGCCGCGCTCGATCGACACCCGGCGGATGCCGTTGACCATGTTCAAGTTGACCAGGGTGGTGATGCCGAATGCGGCGCGTTCCACGCTGATACCCAGTGGTTCGGCTATCTTGCTGCGGATAGCGTCCAGCGCGGCCTGGCGGTTCAGGCGAATGCTGCCACCCAGCAGCGCGCCGTCTGGCAGGTAGCCCAAGGCCAGGTTGGCGTCGGTGACCGTGGGTTCGCAGCCACCTTTGCCGTAGCACACGGGCCCAGGCATGGCGCCGGCGCTGCGCGGGCCCACCTGGAGCATGCCGAACTCGTCCAGATGAGCGATGGAGCCGCCGCCGGCGCCCAGGGTCTCCACTTGAATCATCGGCACGCCGATGCGCTGGCGCAGAAAGTCCACGTCCTTGCTGAAATTGGTGCGCCCGGCGTTGGTCAGGGTGATGTCGAACGAAGTGCCGCCCATGTCCACGGTAATGACGTTGTCGATACCGAACGGCTTCGCCACCGCCAGCCCGGCTTGTGGCGCCGAGGCCGGGCCGGAGTTGATCGCATTGACAGCGCGCTCACGCATCAGGTACCCAGGCGCCAGGCCACCGTTGGACTGGAAGTAGCGCACCGGCTGCTGTGCGCCAAGTTCCTGGAACAGGTTGTCGATGCGCGCCACGTAGCGTGCCATTACCGGGCTGAGGTAGGCGTTGACCACGGTGGTGGAGGTGCGGGTGTACTCGCGAATCTGCGGGAACACCTCGCAGCCGGTGCAGACGAACACGTCGGGCAGGGCGGCCCGTACGAGCTCGGCGGCCCGCTGCTCGTGGCTGGGGTTGCGCACCGACCACAGGAAGGAAATGGCCACGGCCTGCACGCCTTCGGCCCGGAAGTAATCGATGGCCGCATGGACAGCGGCTTCGTCGAGGGGGCTGTGCTCACGGCCATCGCCAAGGATACGGCCGCCAATTGGGCGGCGCAGGTGGCGTGGGGCAAGCATGTGTGCCGGCGGGTAATGGGCGTCGTAGCGGTGGCCTTCTTCCTTGTGGCCCAGGCGGATTTCCAGGCTGTCCTCGTGCCCCTCGGTGCACAGCAGGCCCACCTTGACCCCGGTGCGCTCGATCAGCGCGTTGAGGGCCACGGTGGTGCCGTTGATGCACAGGTCACAGTTGGCGATGAGTTCGGCCGGGCTGCGCCCGGTGGCGTCGGCGATCTGTGCCAGGCCGGCGCGAATGGCCAGGGTGCCGTCTTGCGGCGTGGAAGGGGCCTTGAACAGCTGCACGCCGCCGTCGCGGTCGGCCAGGATGAAATCGGTGAACGTGCCGCCGGCGTCGATGCCCAGGCGATATTGGTTACGCATGATGGTTCTCCGGTCAGCGCGGGGCGCGGGCAAGGCGGGTGGCGGTTTCGTCGAGGTGGCCTTGGTCATCGAGGACCACGCCATACTCCAGGGCTGCCCCTTGTGGCGAGACCAGGCCATTGCGCACATCCTCCAGCACGGCTGCGACCGGGCGACGCAGCGGGTCGCCGTAGCCACCACCGCCGGGGTTGACGTTGATGATGCGTTCGCCTGGTTGCAGGGTGAGCATGGGGTTTTGCGTGTAATGGTCTTCGCTGCCGTCGGCGTGGCGATGGATCAGCCGGCCCAGCTTGGGCTCAAGCAATGCGTTGCGTGCCCCGGCGGCACCGGCGGTGGGCAGTTGGCGGCCCTCGCCAAAGCCGACCACGGTCATGGCGTGGTCCAGTGGTTCGATCTCCAGGCGGGTGCCCGAACCGCCACGGAATTCACCGGCACCACCACTGTCGGCCATCAGGCTGTAGCGGTGGATCAGCACCGGGTAGGCGTGTTCGAGCAGCTCGATGTCACCGCTCATCAGCGCCCCGAAACAGCACAACGGGCCGCAGGCGTGCCAGCCATCCATCACCTTGTTGGCGCCGGCACCGGAAATGATCGAGGCCAGCACCATGGTCACGTACTCGCTGTTGCCGTTGCGCGGGTCATGGCCGGCGATGTTGATGCCGCTGGTATGCCCCCAGGAGGCCGTTACCCGCTGTGGCGAAGCCTGTTCCAGCGCGGTGCGCACGGCATCGGCCAGGGTTTCCATCGGCGTGGTGGTGCAGTTGACGTGGGGTGCGGGTTCTTCGGCATTGCACAGCGTGCCTCTGGGCCCGACATCGACCGTGACGCAGCGGTACAGCCCTTCGTTGTAGGGGGGCGCCACCTGGGCGAACATCATCAGCCCCAGGTACACACCCGACACCGAGTTGCCCTCGTAGGAATTGATGAAGTACGGCACTTGCGGCGGGCTGTCGATGCGCACGTGGGCCTGGTCGCCACGTATCTGTACATGGGCGGTGATGGCCAGTTCGCCCAGGCCATGGCCGGCATCTTCGAGCACGGCGGTGCCGCTGTAGTCACCGTCCGGCACATCGCGCAACAGTGCGCGCATGTGCCGGTCGGCCATGTTTTTCAGTTCGGCGATGCAGGCCCGCACCTGCGCCACGCCGTACTTGTCGAGCAGTTCCAGCAAGTGCCGCTCGCCGACCTTGCAGGCGCCATACTGGGCATTGAGGTCGCCTTCCTGATAGGGCCGGGCGCGCATGTTGGTGAGCATGAAGTTGATCACGTCCTCACGGCGTTTGCCCTTTTCCCACAGCTTGACCGGCGGAATGCGCAGGCCTTCGGCGTAGATTTCCTTGGCATCTGGGTTGTAGCCAGCCGGTACCGGGCCACCGATGTCGGTCAGGTGGCCTTTGCACACGGTCCAGAACACCAACTCGCCCTGGTAGTACACCGGCTTGTACATGCAACAGTCGAGAATATGGCTGCCCTTGTAGGCCGGGTCGTTGTGGTAGATCACGTCGCCTTCTGCGATGTCGTCGCCGAAGAACTCGGCCACGCATTTCATGGCCGGGATCAGCGAACCCAGGTGGATGGGAATGTCCTGGCCTTGCAGGATCATTTCCGGCAGGTGATCGAACAGCGAGTTGGAATAGTCGTGGGCCAGGTTGAACACACTGGAGCGCCCGGTCTTTTCCAGGGTCAGGGTCATTTCGCGTTGCGCTGTCTCCAGCGCACCCCGGACAACCGCAAGGGTGATCGGATCTACTGTCTGCATAGGTCACCAACGTTTGTTCTTGTGCTTTGGGTGCGTGCCGCCAGAGGGGCGGCGCGTGGTGACAGGCTACGGGGCAGGGCGAGGGAAGGATTGTCGTTGGGTGTACTGGTTGTTGCGTTTGGGCGCACACGGCGACAGCTCCCCCAGGGTGGGGTGCGCAGCAGCGCCAACTTATTGCAGGTGAAAACCTTACGGTTTCAACATCTGCCGCACCAGCCATTGCCCCGCCGGCCCCAATGCCCGCCGGCTAGACCAGACCACATCCATATCCACTCGGCGTGGGTAACCCGCTATCGGCAACTCCACCAGCCCATTGCCAAACCGTGCCACCAGCGCCCTGGGCAGCTCGGCCCAACCAAACCCGCGCACGGCGAACTCCAGCAGGGTGAGGTAGTCCGGTGCCGACCAGGCCTGGCCGCGGCCGCGGTGCAGGCTGGGGGCATAGGTCTTGATATACAGCTGCCGTGCATGCTCCAGGTGCTGCGCCTGCACCTGCGCCAGGCTTGCCAACGGGTGCCCGCTGGCCACGTAAACGCCAAATTCCGCCTGCTCCGGCAAGCGCGCCACGGCCACGTCGGCGGGGTAGCTGGGTTGGGTGGCAAGAATGCCGACATGGGCCAGGCCCTGTTGGATCATTTCGATCACATCAGCGTCCTCCGCCGGGCCGCAGCGCAATTCAGTGTGTGAGTACTGCTGGGCGAAGCGGGCCATCACCGCGCCCTGGAACGTGACGCTGTAGCTGTCCGACATCACCACCGATACCAAGGGCTCGACGTTCTGTGCCAGTCGCACCGCCAGCGCATCGAGCTGGGCGCTGGCATCGAGAATCGCCTCGACATGGCTCAGTACCTGCCGGCCCGCTTCATTCAGCGTGGGGTGGCGGCCACCGCGATCAAACAACGGGCAGCCGATATCAGCCTCGAAATTGGCGATGGCGATGCTGATGGTGGACTGACTTTTGCGCAGTTTGCGCGCTGCAGCAGAGAACGAACCCAGCGATGCAGCTTCGACAAACGCGACCAGAGCTTCGGGTGAATAGCGCATGGTATTGATAAAACCGATAGTAGCTATGTCGTGAGTATCAGTTTTATCAAAGAAAATAGACAGCACGACTCACGCAATGGATGGAATTTGCAATGAAACACGTGTCCTTTACCGAACGCCTGGTTCACGCCGTTGGCTACGAAGTGTTCGCGGTGTTGCTGTGTGCGCCGCTGCTGTCCTGGATCATGGGCAAGTCACTGGCGACGGCGGGCGCGCTGGCTGTGACCCTGTCGGTCATCGCCATGTTGTGGAACATGGTCTACAACGCGCTGGTCGACCGCTACGTGCAGGCCGAGCGTATCCACTGGAAGGCCCGTGCGCGTTTCGTGCACGGCCTGGGCTTCGAAGCCGGGCTGGTGGTGTGGTGTTTGCCGGTGGCGGCGTGGATGCTGGATATTTCGCTGGCGCAGGCGTTCATGGTGGAGCTGGGCTTCTTCGTCATCATTCTGCCCTACACCGTGCTGTACAACTGGGCCTTCGACAAAGCCCGGCATCTGCTGATGCAGCGTCGCCTGGCGTGAAGATTCTGCCAGTGTCGACAAAAAAAAGGGCATGCCATCGCTGGCATGCCCTTTTTCAAATCGCTGAAGCGCCTCAGGCGACTTTGACGATCCAGCCAGCCGGTGCTTCAACGTCACCGCTCTGGATGCCGGTCAGCTCGTTGTAGAGCTTCTGGGTAACCGGGCCGACCTTTTCCAGGTCGTGGAACACGTGCAGCTTGCCGTTGTACTCGATGCCGCCGATCGGGGTGATCACCGCAGCGGTACCGCAGGCGCCAGCTTCGATGAAGCGGTCCAGCTTGCTGATTTCGACATCGCCTTCGATCACGGTCAGGCCCAGGCGCGATTGCGCCAGTTCCATCAGCGACAGGCGGGTAATGCCTGGCAGCACCGAGGCCGATTTCGGGGTGACGAACTCGTTGTTGGCGGTGATGCCGAAGAAGTTGGCCGAACCGACTTCTTCGATTTTGGTGTGGGTCAGCGGGTCGAGGTAGATGGCGTCGGCGAAGTTGGCTTTCTTCGCTTCAGCACCCGGTTGCAGGCTGGCAGCGTAGTTGCCGCCGACCTTGGCTGCGCCGGTGCCTTGCGGGGCGGCACGGTCGAAGCTGGAAATCTGGAAGTTGTGCGGCTTCATGCCGCCCTTGAAGTACGAACCAACCGGGATGGCGAACACCGAGAAGATGAACTCGGGGGCGGTGCGCACGCCAATGTTGTCGCCGGTGCCGATCACGAACGGGCGCAGGTACAGGGCGCCTTTGCCGTGCGGTGGCACGAATTTTTCGTTGGCCTTGACCACTTGCTTGCACGCTTCGATGAACACATCGGTCGGCACGTGCGGCATCAGCAGGCGAGCGCAGCTGCGCTGCATGCGAGCGGCGTTCTGGTCTGGGCGGAACAGGTTGATCGAGCCGTCCTTGCAACGGTAGGCCTTCAGGCCTTCGAAGCACTGCTGGCCATAGTGCAAGGCCGTGGAGCCTTCACTGATGTGCAGTACGTTGTCTTCGGTCAGGGTGCCCTTGTCCCACTCGCCATTGCGCCATACGGACAGGTAGCGTTTGTCGGTCTTGATGTAGTCGAAACCCAGCTTGTCCCAATTAATGCTTTCGTTGCTCATGACACCCTCATTGTCTTGCAAGTGCCCGATCGCTCGGGCTGCTGTTATATGCGCACCATGCCACCTTAATACATCCTTGGCGGATCGGGAACGGCCAGTCACGAATTGATAGCGTGCGATGCATTTTTCGCAGCACATGGCTGCGCCTACAAGTGCAGGTATTCATCGAGCGCCAGGTTTTCCAGCAATACCGCATCATGGGACGCCACCATCAGCGCCCCGCGAAATTGCCCAAGCATGCGTTCCAGGGCTGTCAGCGATGGCAGGTCCAGGTGGTTGCCGGGTTCGTCCAGCAGCAACAGGTCGAGCGGCCGTTCGCGGTATAGCACGGCGGCCAGCGCCGCCTTCATCCGCTCGCCGCCGCTGAGCAGGCTGCTGGGCAGTTCGACACGGGCCGCATCCAGGCCCAATTGCGCCAGGCGGCTGCGCAACTCGCCCTGGGCCAGCATCGGGTTGGCTTGGCGCAGGTGTTCGAGCACGCTGCCGTGGCCCGCTAGCGTGTTGCAGTGCTGGTCGAGCAGGGCGGTTTCGCCACTGAGGCGCACATTGTCGGGCGGTGCCGGCAACTCCCCGTTCAGCAGCCTGAGCAGGGTGGACTTGCCACTGCCATTGGCGCCGATCAGCCCCACGCGCTGGCCCAGGCACACACGCAGGTCAAGCGGTTTGCGGGTGCCATGGGGCAAGCGAAGTGCCTGCAAGGCCAACACTTCTCGGCCTGGATGACGCTGAGGTGTAGGCGCGTGCAAGGTAATAGCGCTTTCTTGCTCGACCTCACGGGCGGCGTCACGTACTTTACCCACCAACGCTTGCTGGGCATCGCGATGGTCGCGGCGCTGCTTGCCAGCAGTGGACTGGCTGCGCTCCTGCTGGCGGTCGACCAGGATCTTGGCCTGGTTGGCGTGCTTGGCCTGGCGCCCGGCCCGCGCCTGATGGCGCTCCAGGTCTTCGCGCTGGCGCTGCAGTTCACGGGCCTGGCGTAGCTGCGCCTGCTTCAGCCGGGCAAGGTGCTGCTGGGCCTGCGCCGTCTGGTTGGCTTTTTGCGCTGCATAGATGCTGTAGTTGCCACCATAGCCCTGCAAACCCAGGCTGGATAATTCAACAATGCGTGCCATGTGCGCCAGCAGGCTGCGGTCGTGGCTGATCACCAGCAAGCCACGGTCCCAGGCTTCGATCATGCTCAGCAGTTGGGCACGGGCGTCGCTGTCCAGGTGATTGCTTGGCTCGTCGAGGATCAGGTAGTCGGCATCGCTGAGCCACGCGCCAATCAGCGCCACGCGCATGGCCTGGCCGCCGCTCAGGCTCCGTGCGGGCTGGCGCCAGTCGAGTTGGCCCAGGCCGTGGCCCTGAAGCTGGCGTTGCAATTGCTCGCGGATATCCCAGCGCTCGCCAACGGTGTCGAAATCGTGGGGCTGGATGCTGCCTTGCTCGATACGCTCCAGCGCCGCAATCACCGGCCCCACTTGGGCCAGGTCGGCAAGCGTGGCGCTGCGCTCGATGACTTGCTGGTCCAGCAAATGGACAGGCCCGAGGCGCCGGCAATGGCCGCTGCTGGGTTCACGCTGGCCGGCAAGAATCTGCCCTAGCAGGCTTTTGCCCACGCCATTGCGCCCGACCAGGCCGGTGCGGCGTTGGTCGAAGGTTTCGTTGAGGTTGCTGAACAGCAGCCTGCCATCAGGCAAGGCCAAGGAGACGCTGTCCAGCGTCAGAATCGACGTGTTCGTCATGCACAACTCCACAAATGCCGCGACATCTCCGGAGCGAGCCGGAGGCTGAAGACTGGCCGTCGAACGGACGGCGGCATCAATGGCGCATTGGACGAACACCTCGTAATTAGAGAGCGCGTAGCCTAACGGACCGTCCGGGGCCGGGTAAAGCACCGGCCGCCGGTTGGGGCCTCAGCGTTGCGCCTGCAAGCGTTTAGCCCAGTCCCCGGCGTGGCCGTGCGCGCAGGCTTGTTCACTGTCGAACCGCACATGCCAGGCCGGATGGTCCAGCTGTATGCCGGCTTGCTCCAGTGCATGGCGGGTCAACGCCAGCATGTGCGCCTTCGCTTCGCCCGCGACGGCAGCGGCTTTGTCGGCCTCTTGCTCAAATACCCAGGTAATACGAAGGCTGCCCGGAAAGTCCTCGGGGTCGAGGCGGTGAGTGAGCCAGCTGAAACCGACGATCTGCGCCTTGGCGGTTTCGCAGGCATCGGTCAGGCACGCCACCAGCTCCCGCTCCAGGCGGGCCATTTCGCGTTTGCCCAGTGCCTTCACGGGTTGGCCTCGTCATCGATCTGCTGGCAAAAGCGCAGGCGGTTGCCGAACGGGTCCCACACCTGCATCTGCAGGCCCCAGTCCAGGCGCTCGGCCTCTGGCCGGGCGTAACCGTACTGTTTGTCCTGCAGCTCGCGCTCCAGCGCGCGCAGGTCGTCGATGCGGGCGAACACGGTAGAACCGGGGCATGCATCGCCATGGTGCTCGGAAAGGTGCAGGATCAGGCCGTCGCGGTGAATCTGTACGTACAACGGCAGGTCCGGGCTGAAACGATGCTCCCAGTCCAGGCTGAAACCGAGGAAATCGAGGTAGAACTCCTTGGCCTTGTCGACCGAGAAGATGCGCAGTACGGGTATGGCGGGGGCGAGGGGCATGGGACGTCCTTGACCGTGGGCAGAGTCGCTACTGTAACGCAGTAGAACCAAGAGTGGTCGACCAGCCCGCCGCAATGGTTGACCACCCGCCAGCCACTGCGTAGCCTTGCCAGTTCGAGGTTCTTCGGCCAGGCCGAAGCTAAGATGGGAACGCGGTACACGCCGCGGCTGCCCCCGCAACTGTAAGCACCGACAACGGATCGACACTGCCACTGCGCCAGCGCGCGGGAAGGCGTCATCCCGCCAGCCCGCTGTTCAACCGAACGGGGGCCTGGAACGGTGCGAGCCAGGAGACCTGCCTCGTCACGTTTTCGACTTTCAACCGGGCGGGGTGATCCGGTGGCGAACAAGCTCGGCCAACCTCTGGCCCGTGGCTGTCGTCCTGCATGCCCGCGCCACACTGCCAAGGGCAATGCGACATGAAAACACTGGCCAAGCTCCCCGTCACCATCGTCACCGGCTTCCTCGGCTCGGGCAAGACCACCTTGCTGCGCCACATGCTCGACAACGCCCAAGGCCGCCGCATCGCGGTTATCGTCAACGAATTCGGCGAGCTGGGCATCGACGGCGAAATCCTCAAACAGTGCAGCATCGGTTGCACCGAGGAAGAAGCCAGCGGCCGCGTCTACGAACTGGCCAATGGTTGCCTGTGCTGCACCGTGCAGGAAGAATTCTTTCCGGTGATGCGCGAGCTGGTGGCACGCCGTGGCGACCTCGACCACATCCTGATCGAAACCAGCGGCCTGGCCCTGCCCAAGCCTTTGGTACAAGCGTTCCAGTGGCCGGAAATCCGCAACGCCTGCACCGTCGATGCGGTCATCACCGTGGTCGACAGCCCGGCCGTGGCCGCTGGCACCTTCGCCGCCTACCCGGACCAGGTCGATGCCCAGCGCAAACTCGACCCTAACCTGGACCATGAATCGCCACTGCACGAGCTGTTCGCCGACCAGCTGGCCAGCGCCGACCTGGTGGTACTGAACAAGGCCGACCTGATCGACGCCGAAGGCCTGGCCAAGGTGCGCGCCGAAGTGGCTGAAGAACTGCCGCCGGCCGTCAAGGTGATCGAGGCCAGCAGCGGCAAGCTGCCACTGGAAGTGCTGTTGGGCGTGGGTGCCGAGTCCGAGGCGCACATCGATGGCCGCCGCACCCACCACGACACGCACCACGACGGCGACGACCATGACGATCATGACCACGACGCCTTCGATTCCATCTCCATCGACCTGCCCGAGGCCGACGAAAGCCTGCTGCTCGACGCACTGACGCAACTGGTGGTGGAGTTCGGCATCCTGCGTGCCAAGGGCTTCGCCGCCATCCCGGGCAAGCCGATGCGCCTGCTGGTGCAAGGCGTGGGTACCCGCTTCGACAAGCACTTCGATCGCGCCTGGCGCAACGACGAGCCGCGCATCACCCGCCTGGTGCTGATTGGTCAGGACCTTGACGCTGTTCAACTGGAAGCGCGCCTGCGCCAGGCCCTGGGCGCCTGACCCATGCACCTGCTGCGGACCCAGCCCGGCGGCTTCGTGCCGGATGACAGCATTGCCGACCTCGGCCAGACACCCGCCGAGCTGGTGATTCTCTGCAGCGGCGATTCGCACCTGGCATTGCTCGCCGATACCGCCGAGCAATTGCCTGAAGACTTCCCCAGCCTGCGCCTGGCCAACCCGATGCAGGTGCAGAACCATGCCTCGGTCGACTTGTACGTCGACCAGGTGCTGCGCCACGCCAAGGTCATTCTGGTGTCGCTGCACGGTGGCGTTGGCTACTGGCGCTACGGCGTCGAGCAACTGGTCGAATTGGCCGCCCGTGGCGTGCAACTGATTCTGGTGCCGGGCGATGATCGCCCGGACCCGGAACTGACCAGCTTGGGTAACGTTTGTGGCGAACAGGCCGAACGCCTCTGGCACTACCTGCGCCAGGGCGGCAAGGCCAATGCCATCAACCTGTTCAATTGCCTGGCCAGCCAGTGGCTGGGCCGTGACTACGCCTGGGACGAGCCACAGCCTTTGCCACGCACCGCCGTGTATCACCCGGCCAAGGGGAGCGTTGCGCTAGAAGACTGGTACCCGCACTGGCACCCGGATTACCCGGTGACGCCGCTGTTGTTCTACCGCTCGCACCTGCAGGCGGCCAACACCGCCTTCATCGACGTGTTCTGCCAGCGCCTGCAAGCAGCCGGGCTGAACCCGTTGCCGATCGCCGTGGCCAGCCTCAAGGAAAGCGCCTGCCTGGAGCAGGTCGAAGCCTGGCTGGACGAGGTCGGCGCTGAAGTGCTGGTCAATACCACCGGCTTTGCCCTGTCCAGCCCAGAGCGCCCCAACCTGCGGCCGTTGCGCCGTGACATCCCGGTGTTGCAGGCCATTTGCGCGCAAGACAACCAGCCCGGCTGGGAAGCCAGCGAGCAGGGCCTGGGCGCGCGTGACCTGGCCATGCACATCGCCTTGCCGGAGCTGGACGGGCGCATCATCACCCGTCCGGTCAGTTTCAAGGACATGGCCTGGCGCAGCGAGCGCAGCCAGTCCGACGTGGTGTGCTACCGCGCGCACCCCGAGCGCATGGACTTCGTCGCCGAGCTGGCCCGCCGCTGGGTTGAGCTGGCGCGCCTGCCTAATGCCCAAAAGCGTATTGCCCTGGTGCTGGCCAATTACCCGACCCGTGATGGCCGCATTGGTAACGGCGTCGGCCTGGACACCCCGGCAGCGGCGCTGAACATCCTCAAGGCGCTACAGGCCGAAGGCTATCCGCTGGCCGATTTGCCGAGCAGCGGCACGCAGTTGATTCACCAACTGCTCGGTGGCGTGACCAACGACCTTGACCACCTGGACCAACGCCCCTGCGCCCAGAGCCTGAGCCTGGCCGACTACCAGGCTGCATTCGAGCGCCTGCCCGACGCCAACCGCCAGGCCGTGCTGGAACGCTGGGGGCCGCCCGAGCAAGACCCGATGTACCGCAGCGGCCGGCTGATGGTCGCCGGCTTGCGCTTTGGCCTGACTTTCGTCGGTATCCAGCCGGCGCGGGGGTATCAGGTGGACCCGAGCGCGGTGTACCACGACCCCGACCTGGTGCCGCCGCACGGCTACCTGGCGTTTCACTTCTGGCTGCGTCACGCCTTTGCCGCCGACGCGGTGATCCATGTCGGCAAGCACGGCAACCTTGAGTGGCTGCCCGGCAAGGGCGTGGGGTTGTCGGCACAGTGCTGGCCGGATGCGCTGCTCGGCCCGCTGCCGAACATCTACCCGTTCATCGTCAACGACCCGGGCGAGGGTGCTCAGGCCAAGCGCCGCACCCAGGCGGTGATCATCGATCACCTGATGCCGCCGCTGACCCGTGCCGAAACCTATGGGCCGCTGCGCCACCTGGAACAGTTGGCTGATGAGTTCTACGAAGCGCAGCTGCTCGACCCACGGCGTGCTCGCGAGTTGCAGCGCGATATTCTCGAACTGGTAAAAGCCAACCACATCGACCGCGAGTTGCAACTGGAAGGGCAATTGGACGATGCCGCCGTATGGCTGCCACGCCTGGACACCTACCTGTGTGACCTCAAGGAATCGCAGATTCGCGATGGGCTGCACGTGTTCGGGCAGTCGCCTGAAGGGCGCCTGCGCCTGGATACATTGCTGGCGCTGTTGCGGGTTGAGCGTGGCGACGGTCGCGGTGGCAATGCCAGCCTCCTGCGGGCGCTGGCCAAAGCACTGGTGCCGGGCTTCGACCCGCTCGACTGTGACCTTGGGCAGCCGTGGCAGGGTACACGCCCTGAACAGCTGCAAGCCATCGGCAATGACCCTTGGCGCACGTGTGGCGATACCCGCGAGCGCCTCGAACTGTTGGCACACCAGGTGATCGGGCAGGCGCTGGAAGGCACTGCAGCGTTACCCGCCCTAAGTGAATGGCAGCCGGTGCACGACGTACTTCAGGCCCTGCGTGACGCGGTGGCACCCAGCCTGGACGCCTGCGGCACTGCCGAAATGAATGGCCTGCTGGCGGCATTGGCGGGGCGCTTCGTGCCCGCCGGCCCCAGCGGCGCACCCAGCCGCGGGCGCCTCGACGTGCTGCCCACCGGCCGCAACTTCTATACCGTGGACGTGCGCAACCTGCCCACCACCACGGCCTGGCGCCTGGGTTTCGCCTCGGCCAGCCTGATCCTCGAACGCCACCTGCAGGACCACGGCGATCACCTGCGCCAGCTCGGCCTGTCGGTATGGGGTACGGCGACCATGCGCACTGGCGGCGACGACATTGCTCAGGCCATGGCGCTGATGGGCGTGCGGCCGGTGTGGGCCACTGGCAGCCAGCGCGTGGACGATTTCGAAATCCTGCCGCTGAGCTTGCTCGACCGCCCGCGTGTAGACGTGACCTTGCGCGTTTCCGGCTTCTTCCGCGATGCGTTCGGTAACCTGATCCGTCTGTTCGATGCCGCCGTGCAGGCCGTGGCCGCGCTGGACGAGCCCGACGACCTCAACCCCCTGGCTGCCCGTGTACGCAGCGAGCGGGCAGTGCTGCAGGCGCAAGGCGTGGACGCCGATCAAGCTGCTCGCCAGGCCGGTTGGCGGGTGTTCGGTGCCAAACCCGGCGCTTACGGTGCCGGGGTGCAGAACGCCATTGATGGGCGGCTGTGGCACAGCCGTGACGACCTGGCTGAGGTCTACCTCAACCATGGCGGCTATGCCTACGGTGGCAGCGACGATGGCACCCCGGCCCGCGCCCAGTTCGCCCAGCGTCTGGCCAAGGTGCAGGCGGTGCTGCAAAACCAGGACAACCACGAGCATGACCTGCTCGACTCCAATGATTACTACCAGTTCCAGGGCGGTATGCTGGCAGCGTCGGAAACGCTGTCCGGGGCGGCGGTGGCCAGCTACCACGGCGACCACAGCCAGGCCGATCGACCGCGTATCCGTACCCTCAAGGAGGAGCTGAACCGGGTAATCCGTGCCCGTGCGCTCAACCCGAAGTGGATCGACGGGGTCAAGCGTCACGGCTACAAGGGCGCCTTCGAGATGGCGGCGACAGTCGATAACGTGTTCGCCTTCGACGCCACCACGCACCTGATCGACGACCATCATTATCAGGGGCTGGCCGATGCCTACGTGCTCGACCCGGCCACCCGCGATTTCATGCGCGAGCACAACCCCGAGGCCTTGCGCGACCTCACCGAGCGCCTGCTGGAGGCCCAGCAGCGCGGTTTGTGGCAGGCGCCGGGCAATTACCGCGAAGCCCTCGAAGAACAACTGCTCGACGGCGAGGAACAGGCTTGAAATGAGTGAACCCGTACAATTTCCGCTGGCGGCGGTGGTCGGTGCCGACGACCTGAAGCTGGCGCTATGCCTGACCGCCATCGACCCGAAGATCGGCGGCGTGCTGATCGAAGGGCCGCGTGGCATGGCCAAGAGCACCCTGGCCCGTGGCCTGGCTGACCTGCTTGGCGAAGGCCCGTTCGTGACCTTGCCATTGGGCGCCAGTGAAGAGCGGCTGGTCGGCACCCTCGACCTGGATGCCGCGCTGGGGCAGGGCAAGGCGCAGTTTTCCCCAGGGGTGCTGGCCCAAGCCGACGGTGGCGTGCTGTATGTCGATGAGGTCAACCTGCTGCCGGACACGTTGGTTGACCTGTTGCTCGATGTGGCTGCCAGCGGCACCAACCGCATCGAGCGCGACGGCATCTCGCACCGGCACAATGCCCGCTTCGTGCTGATCGGCACCATGAACCCGGAAGAGGGCGAGCTGCGCCCGCAACTGCTCGACCGTTTTGGCCTGAACGTGGCGCTGGAAGGCTTGCCCGAGCCCGAGGCCCGGCAGCAGATCATTCGCCGGCGCCTGGCGTTCGACAGTGACCCCAAGGCATTCTGTGACCAATGGGCAACGGCCCAGGCGCAACTGCGTGAGCGCTGCCAGGCGGCGCGCCAGGCCTTGGCCCAGATTGCCCTGGATGATCAGGCGCTGGCCTGGATTACCGAGCGCTGCTACGCCGCTGGCGTCGACGGCCTGCGCGCCGACCTGGTCTGGCTGCGTGCGGCGCGCGCCCATTGTGCCTGGCGCGGTGCTGCGGCTATTGAAGAGGTGGATGTCGAAGCGGTGGCCGAGTTCGCCTTGCGTCATCGCCGCCGTGTCATGCCCCAGGCCAAAACGCCGTCGGCGCCGCAGCAGCCTGACCAGCAGCCCGGCCAACCGGGTGGCGGCAACCCTGGTGAACAGGGTGCGCAGGGCGACTGGGGGGCATTGCCGGCGCAGCCGGTGGCCAGCGGCGCACGCCGCGAGGTACCGAACTGGGCAAAAAAGCCCTGAGCATCCCCCAGCTACCTGCCAAAGGGGCGGATGCAAGGCCTGGTGCAGGCAAGCAGGGCGAGGCCAGCCGTGGCCGCGGTCGCAATGCGGCGGCCGGCCGGGTGGCCTGGCTACCGACATTGCTCAAAGGGCGGCCACGGCTGCGCCAGGACCTGTGTTGGCAACAGCGCCAGGCTCGGCCCGCAGAACTGTGGCTAGTCATCGTCGACGCGTCGGCCTCGACCCGTCGCCATCAGGCGCTGGCGCAGACCAAAGGGTTGCTGGCAGCGCTGTTCGATCAGGCTTACCGCCAGCGCGCCCGGTTGGCGTTGCTGACCGCCAGCGGGCGTACACCGCAGTGGCAGCGCCACGGCCTGAAGGCCTCGTCGGCTTTGCAACCCTGGCTGCAGGCGTTGGGTGCGGGTGGCGGCACGCCGCTGATTTGTGCATTGGAGCAGGCCCGACACTGGCTACAGGCACGACAGCGCGCCTATCCAGATGAAGCCGTGCGCTGCCTGGTGTTTACCGACGGTCGTCTGCAGCGCTGGGACACTGTTCAACCCATGCCCTGTGCAACGTTGCTGGTGGATATGGAATTGGCGCCGGTGCGTGTTGGCCGCGCGCAGCACCTGGCAGAACAGTTGCAGGCCGATTATCAGCACTTGCAACACTTCAAGGTCGTGGATTGAACCGTACTGGCGCGACACTATGTCGCAACAGGAAAAGTTGCCAGAACAGCAACTTTGCATCCGAACAAGTGCGTGGCGCTGCACGCACTTGGTTTACCGGGCGATATTACTTCGGCATCGACCACGGTTGCAGGTCGTAACCCTTTTCACATAATTCGGCGCGCACTTCTTCAATCAGGCTGGCCCATTGGGCCGGGTCGGAGTAGATACGCGAGGACACTTGCTTGGCGCCGATGCGGGTGCTGGTCCGGTCGATCACTGCCAGGCTCAGCTCACCAGTACCGTTGGGTGCATCCCAGGCTACGCACTGGAAAGGTTCGAAGGCGTGGTCGGCAATCAGCAGTGCTTCGTTGACACGGAGCGGGGCATTCATGGTTCGGTCTCTCTATGGTCCCAAACATCGAAGTGAAGTCCGCGTTGCTTCAAAGTCGCCTCAATGATCGCGAAGTGCAGCGCGGGGTTATGTGTACTGATGCTCGTTGTCCGGGGACAAGTCACACATTGGTTGTAAATTTTTTTGTCAGAGGCATATTCGTTGTTGCCTGCGCCGCCATGTGATGTCGATAAAGTGCGAAAATTCCCGGGGCACTTTGTAAAAAAATGCGTCCGCAGACAAACGGTAGTGGGCACTGTCAACTTCGTTGCTACTGTTAAACGGGCGCCACAACTTGCTGTTTTACTTCAAAAAACCAAAAACTGGCGCCAAGGATCGGTCATGCAGCAGCCTGCCGCTCAACGCCGTTTGCTAATCGTCGACCCCTGCGACGACTGCCACCGCTTATTGCCTGGCCTGCGCAACGCAGGCTGGGATGTGGACAGCTGTATGCTCGGGGCCGCGCTGGACCATCCCTGCGATGTAGGCCTGCTGCGCTTGCAGGCCACGCACCTGAGGCATCCGGATGCGGTCAAGGACATGATCAAGCGCAGCAACACCGAATGGATTGCCGTGCTCAGCGCCGAACAGCTGCGCATGCCGGCGTTCGGTGATTTTGTTTGTGAGTGGTTTTTCGACTTCCACACCTTGCCGTTCGACGTCTCCCGCGTGCAGGTGACCCTGGGCCGCGCCTTCGGCATGGCCCGTTTGCGCGGCAAGGGGGCGGTCAAGGTCGATGAGGCGACCCACGAGTTGCTCGGCGAAAGCCGGCCGATCCGTGAGCTGCGCAAGTTGCTGGGCAAACTGGCGCCCACCGAATCGCCCGTGCTGATCCGTGGTGAGAGCGGCACCGGCAAGGAACTGGTGGCACGCACCCTGCACCGTCAGTCGCAACGCAGCGAGCAGCCGTTCATCGCCATCAACTGTGGGGCGATCCCCGAGCATCTGATCCAGTCCGAACTGTTCGGCCATGAAAAGGGCGCATTCACCGGGGCGCATCAGCGCAAGGCCGGGCGCATCGAAGCGGCCCATGGTGGCACGCTGTTTCTCGATGAAATCGGTGACCTGCCGCTGGAGTTGCAGGCCAACCTGCTGCGTTTTCTGCAGGAGAAGCACATCGAGCGGGTGGGCGGCAGCCAGCCGATCCCAGTGGATGTGCGAGTGTTGGCGGCCACCCATGTGGACCTGGAGCGGGCCATCGAGCAAGGGCGTTTTCGCGAAGACTTGTATTACCGCCTGAACGTGCTGCAGGTGGTGACCGCGCCGTTGCGCGACCGGCATGGTGACCTGTCCATGCTGGCAAGCCACTTTGCCCATTTCTACAGCCTGGAAACCGGGCGCCGGCCGCGTTCGTTCAGCGACCATGCCCTGGCCGCGATGGGCCGGCATGACTGGCCGGGCAATGTGCGCGAGCTGGCCAACCGCGTGCGTCGCGGGCTGGTGCTGGCCGAAGGACGGCAGATCGAGGCGCAGGACTTGGGTTTGCAGCTACTCGACCAGGAGCAACAGCCGCTGGGCACGCTGGAGGAGTACAAGCAACGCGCCGAGCGCCAGGCGCTGTGCGATGTGCTTAACCGGCACAGTGACAACCTGAGTGTGGCGGCGAAGGTGCTGGGTATCTCGCGGCCGACTTTTTATCGCTTGCTGCACAAGCATCAGATTCGTTGATTCCCCTTGTAGGTTTGACGTGGCATCTGCCAGGCGGCGAAGATGTCACGCCGAGCTTCACAATTCTTAACAAAGTATCAAATGAGACAAAATTGACTCATTTTGTCTTCGCTCATATCATTCGGGCCGTTTTTCCATTTGAAGCTCGGGTGAATCATGAGCAACTTGCGTGCAATAGGAATGGCCAGCTGCCTGGCGGCGGCAGTCGCGCTGGCCGGCTGCGGCGAAGCTGAAGCGCCGCCGTCTGCGGCCCACAGTGCCTTTCCGGTCCAGACCGTCACGGTCGCCAGCGAACCCCTGACCTTGGCGGCAACGCTGCCGGGCCGGGTCGAACCCATGCGGGTGGCCGAGGTTCGCGCCCGAGTGGCCGGCATCGTCCTGCACAAGCGCTTCGAAGAAGGCGCCGACGTAAAAGCCGGCGATGTGCTGTTCCAGATAGACCCGGCACCCTTCAAGGCCGCGCTGGCACGCGCCGAGGCCGACCTGGCCAGGGCCCAGTCGGTCATGTTCGAAGCCCAGGCGCGGGTACGCCGCTACGAACCGCTGGTGAAGATCGAGGCAGTCAGCCAGCAGGACTTCGACACCGCCAGCGCCGACCTGCGCAGCGGCCAGGCCGCTGTGCGTTCGGCCCAGGCCGATGTCGAGACCGCGCGCCTGAACCTGGGCTACGCCACGGTCAAGGCGCCGATCTCTGGCCGTATCGGCCGTGCACTGGTCACCGAAGGTGCGCTGGTGGGGCAGGGCGACGCCACGCTGATGGCGCGCATCCAGCAACTCGATCCGATTTACGTCGACTTTACCCAGTCCGCCGCCGACGCGCTGCGCCTGCGCCAGGCGCTGAAGGAGGGTGCGCTGGCAGCCGGTGATCAGCAGGCCCTGACCGCCCAGGTGGAAGGCACCGACTACGAGCGCCAGGGGGCGCTGATGTTCACCGACGTCGCGGTCGACCGCGGCACCGGCCAGGTCACCTTGCGCGGCCGCTTCGACAACGCCGACGGCATCCTGCTGCCGGGCATGTATGTGCGCGTGCGCACCCCGCAAGGCACCGATAACCAGGCCATCCTTGTGCCGCAGCGCGCCATCCAGCGCGGCAGCGACGGCGAGGCGCGGGTCATGCTGGTGGGCATCGGTGGGGTTGCCGAGGCGCGCAGTGTGCGCACCGGTGCCATGCACGGTGCCCGCTGGCAAGTCACCGAGGGCTTGCGCCCAGGTGACCAGGTGATCGTCGGCAGCCCTGCCGGGCTGGCTGCGGGCATGCCAGTGGTGACTGCCCCGGCGCAACAAGCCGCAGCACGCTGAGGCGAGGGTAACGAGATGTCCAAGTTCTTCATCAAACGGCCGAACTTCGCCTGGGTCGTGGCGCTGTTCATTTCCCTGGCGGGGTTGCTGGTCATACCTACGCTGCCGGTGGCCCAGTACCCTAACGTAGCGCCACCACAAATCACCATCACCGCTACCTACCCAGGGGCTTCGGCCAAGGTGCTGGTGGACTCGGTTACCAGCATCATCGAAGAGTCGCTCAACGGCGCCAAGAACCTGCTGTATTTCGAGTCGACCAACAACTCCAACGGCATGGCCGAAGTGGTGGTCACCTTCGAGCCGGGTACCGACCCGGAACTGGCCCAGGTGGATGTGCAGAACCGCCTGAAAAAGGCCGAAGCACGCATGCCGCAGGCGGTGATCACCCAAGGCATCCAGGTCGAGCAGACCAGTGCCGGCTTCCTGCTGATCTACGCCCTCAGCTACAAGGAGGGCGCAGGCCAGGCCGATACCACGGCGCTGGGCGACTACGCCGCGCGCAACATCAACAATGAGCTGCGCCGGGTCCCGGGCGTGGGCAAGTTGCAGTTCTTCTCGTCGGAAGCCGCCATGCGCGTGTGGGTCGACCCACAGAAACTGGTGGGCTATGGGCTGTCGATCGATGACGTGAGCAATGCCATCCGTGGGCAGAACGTGCAGGTGCCGGCCGGCAGCTTCGGCAGCGCGCCGGGCAGCAGCCAGCAGGAGCTGACTGCCACCCTGGCGGTGCAAGGCACCCTGGACGACCCTCAGGCGTTCGGCCGAGTGGTACTGCGCGCCAACCCGGACGGTTCGCTGGTGCGCCTGGCCGATGTCGCCCGCCTGGAAGTGGGCATGGAAAGCTACAACTTTTCTTCGCGCCTGAATGGCAAACCTGCGGTGGCCGGTGCGGTGCAGCTGGCGCCGGGCGCCAATGCGCTGAAAACTGCCGATCTGGTCAAGGAACGCCTGGCCGAGCTGAGCGCGTTCTTCCCCGAGGGCGTCGAGTACTCGGTGCCCTATGACACCTCGCGTTTTGTCGACGTGGCCATCGAAAAGGTCATTCACACCCTGCTCGAAGCCATGGTGCTGGTATTCCTGGTGATGTTCCTGTTCCTGCAGAACATCCGCTACACGCTGATCCCGTCGATCGTGGTACCGGTGTGCCTGCTGGGCACGTTGATGGTGATGAAGCTGCTGGGCTTCTCGGTGAACATGATGACCATGTTCGGCATGGTGCTGGCGATCGGCATCCTGGTCGACGACGCCATCGTGGTGGTGGAAAACGTCGAGCGGATCATGGCCGAGGAAGGGCTGTCGCCTGTCGACGCCACCATCAAGGCAATGGGCCAGGTGTCCGGCGCGATCATCGGCATCACCCTGGTACTGTCGGCCGTGTTCATGCCACTGGCGTTCATGTCGGGTTCGGTGGGGGTGATCTACCAGCAGTTTTCGCTGTCGCTGGCGGTGTCGATCCTGTTCTCGGGCTTCCTCGCGCTTACCTTCACCCCGGCCCTGTGCGCCACGATGCTCAAGCCGGTGGCCCCTGGGCACCATGAAAAGCGCGGCTTCTTCGGCGCTTTCAACCGTGGCTTTGCGCGGCTGACCGAGCGCTACTCGGTGATGAACAACGCCCTGGTGCGCCGTGCCGGCCGCTACATGCTGCTGTATGCCGGTATTCTGGCGATGCTCGGCTATTTCTACCTGCGCCTGCCGGAATCCTTCGTACCGGTGGAAGACCAGGGCTATGCGATCGTTGACGTGCAGCTGCCGCCGGGCGCCAGCCGCGTGCGTACCGACGCCACCGGGCAGGCCCTGGAGCAGTTCCTGATGTCCCGCGAGGCGCTGGCCTCGGCATTCCTGGTCAGCGGCTTCAGCTTCTCGGGCATGGGCGAGAACGCCGCGTTGGCATTCCCTACCTACAAAGACTGGTCGGTACGTAGCGCCGAGCAATCGGTGGATGCCGAAACCCAGGCGATCAATGCGCAATTTGCCAGCCATGGCGATGGCACGATCATGGCGGTCAACCCGCCGCCGATCGATGGCCTGGGCAACGCCGGTGGCTTCGCCCTGCGCCTGCTCGACCGTGGCGGCCTGGGCCGTGAGGCCTTGCTGGCGGCACGCGACAAGATCCTGGGCGAAGCCAACGGCAACCCAGTCATCCTTTACGCGATGATGGAAGGGTTGGCAGAAGCGCCGCAGTTGCGGGTCGACATCGATCGGGAAAAGGCCCGTGCCCTTGGCGTGCCCTTCGAAACCATCAACAGCACCCTGGCCACCGCCTTTGGCTCGGCAGTGATCAACGACTTCACCAACGCTGGCCGGCAACAACGGGTGGTGGTGCAGGCAGAGCAGGGCGAGCGCATGACCCCGGAAAGCGTGCTGCGCCTGTACGCGCCGAACGTCGATGGCCAGCAGGTGCCGTTCAGCAGCTTCGTCACCACCCGTTGGGAAGAAGGGCCGGTACAGATCGTGCGTTACAACGGCTACCCGTCGATCCGCATTTCCGGTGATGCCGCGCCGGGCTACAGCACCGGCCAGGCGATGGCCGAAATGGAGCGCCTGGTCAGTGAACTGCCGCCGGGGATCGGCTACGCCTGGACGGGGCTTTCTTACCAGGAGAAGGTCTCCAGCGGCCAGGCCAGCAGCCTGTTCGCCCTGGCCATCCTGGTGGTGTTCCTGCTGCTGGTGGCGTTGTACGAAAGCTGGGCGATCCCGCTGACGGTGATGCTCATCGTGCCGATCGGTGCGTTGGGCGCGGTGCTGGCGGTGATGGTCACCGGCATGCCCAACGATGTGTACTTCAAGGTTGGCCTGATCACCATCATCGGCTTGGCGGCGAAGAACGCCATCCTCATCGTCGAGTTCGCCAAGGAGCTGTGGGAGAAAGGCTATAGCCTGCGTGACGCTGCGATCGAAGCCGCGCGCCTGCGCTTTCGGCCGATCGTGATGACTTCGATGGCGTTCATCCTCGGCGTGGTACCCCTGGCGATCGCCAGCGGTGCCGGTGCTGCCAGCCAGCGGGCGATTGGTACCGGGGTGATCGGCGGCATGCTCAGCGCCACGTTGCTGGGCGTGCTGTTCGTGCCGATCTGTTTTGTCTGGGTGCTGTCGCTGCTCAAGCGCAAGCCAGCGCCGCAGGCCCAACCTGCCGAGGTGCTGGAGTGATGGCCATGCGTAATCTGTTCGTGCCGATTGCCATGGCTTTGCTGGCCAGCGGCTGCTCCCTGGCACCGACCTACCAGCGCCCCGAGGCGCCGGTGGCGAACCAGTGGAGCGACGCCACCAACCACACAGGGCAGCAGGTGGACAAGCTGGGCTGGCAAGCCTTTATCGTCGACCCGACGTTGCGCCAGTTGGTGAACACGGCGCTGGACGACAACCGCTCGCTGCGCCAGACGCTGCTGGACATCGACCAGGCACGGGCGCAGTTCCGCATCCAGCGCGCGGACCGTGTGCCGGGGCTGAGCGCTGGTGCTTCCGGTAATCGACAGCACCAGCCTGCCGGGCTGTCCAGTGATGGCCGCGAGGGCGTCGCCAGCACCTATCAGGTTGGCCTTTCGTTGCCTGAGTACGAGGTCGACCTGTTCGGTCGGGTGAAAAGCCTGAGCGATGCAGCGCTGGAGCAATACTTGGCCACGGAGGAGGCTGGCCGTGCGGCGCGCATCGCCTTGATCGCCGAGGTGAGCCAGGCCTACCTGACCCTGGACGGTAGCGAGCGGCGCCTGGCGTTGATCCGGCAGACCCTGGCCAGCCGCGAGCGCTCGCTGGCGCTGATCGACCAACGCCGCGCCGCCGGGACCGCCACGGCGCTGGACCACCAGGAAGCGCTCGGCCTGGTCGAGCAAGCGCGCGCCGAGCAAGAAAGCAACCTGCGCCAGCGCCAGCAGGCCTACAACGCCTTGGTGTTGCTGGTAGGCAATAGTGAGGCGACCCAGGCTCTACCGGTCGAACGCCAGGCAGAACCCAGCGTGCTGCAGGACATTACCCCCGGTGCCCCGTCGGCGCTGCTTGAACGGCGCCCGGACATCCTTGCTGCCGAGCACCGCTTGCGGGCGCGCAATGCCGATATCGGCGCGGCGCGGGCGGCGTTCTTCCCGCGTATCAGCCTGACCGGCAGCTTGGGTACGTCGAGTACGCAGGTGTCTGGTTTGTTCGAGGGCGGTTCGCGTAGCTGGAGCTTCATGCCCCAGGTGTCGCTGCCCATATTCGATGCTGGGCGCAATCAGGCTGGGCTGAGCCTGGCCGAGGCGCGCAAGGATTCGGCGGTGGCAGCTTATGAAGGGGCGATCCAGCAGGCGTTCCGCGAAGTAGCGGATGCCCTGGCGGCCACCGATACCCTGCGCCGTGAGGAAGTCGCGCGGCGGGCCCTGGCCGATACCAGCCGCGCCACCTTGACCCTGGCCAAGGCGCGCTATGAGGGTGGGATCGACAGCCACCTGCGTTACCTGGATGCGCAGCGTAGCGATTTTGTGAATGAAGCGGCGTACATCGAGGCGAGTACACAACGGCAGCTTGCGCTGGTGGACCTGTTCCGCGCCTTGGGCGGCGGCTGGCCGGCACGCGGCTGAAAAAGGCTCCTTTGGTTGGATGATCCAACCGCTTTGGCCCTTGGGACTTGTGCCCAGGGGCCTTTTTTTTGCGCGTAGGCCAATGGCCTCATCCCCTGGCCAGCGCCCCCTGCAGGAACAATTGCTCCAAGGCCTGCGCCGAATTGGCACTGGCTGCGCGCCCGCGCCGCTCGGCGTCGACCATGGCGTAGATCTGGGTGATGAACACTTCGGTAAACACCGCTGCGCTGATGTCGATGCGCAACACGCCCATCTGTTGCGCACGCAGGAAAAACGCATCCATCGCCCGGGTATAGGTCAACCAGCGGCGGTCTTCACTGTCGCCGAGCAATGTATCGGGGCGGTACTGAAACATCAGAAACACCAGCATTTCGCGGTGCTTGAGGTGTTCGGCAATCAGGTGACGCACCGCTTCCAAGGGGGCAGCGGTGTGCAAGGCGGCATTTGCAATCACCTGGTTGAGCACTTGCTCGCCGTGGTTTTCGAGCATGGCCACCAGGTTGTCGCGGGTGCCGCAGAAGCGGTGCAGGGTAGCTTTGCTGACGCCGGCGGTCTCGGCCAGTTCCTTGAGCGTGGCGCGCGGGTGGACCACGATGGCGTGGGCCAGGGCCTTGAGCAGGCGTTCATCGTGGGGAGTGGGGGTCATCGGCATGCCTCGCGTGGGGTCGCAGGGCAATTATTGTGCAGAAAATGAGGCATGGATCAAGCTTTAAGGTCTCATATGAGACTTTTTTGTGTCTTGGCTGGCCGCCCCGCCGTACAGGGCTACTCCCACAGGGTGCAGGAGCAGCTTTGTGCGGCGAAAGGGCCGTTACCGGCTAACGATCAATGCGCCCCGCGCGGAATCGTCTTCAACAGGTCTTCCGGGCTGATATGCCCCACCACCTGCGCCACCGCGCTACCTGGGGTCGGCAGGTCGATGATGTGGTTTTTCATCTTGCCGATCACATGCATCTCGCACGGCTTGCAGTCGAACTTCAGGGTCAGCACTTCGTCACCCTGAATCAGCTGCATCGGTGCCACCTTGGTGCGCACACCGGTTACGCCTTTGGCCTGCTTGGGGCACAAATTGAAGGAGAAGCGCAGGCAGTGCTTGGTGATCATCACCGGTACTTCGCCGTGTTCTTCATGGGCCTCGTAGGCCGCGTCGATCAGTTGCACACCGTGGCGGTGGTAGAAATCGCGCGCCTTCTGGTTGTACACGTTGGCCAGGAACGACAGGTGCGACTCGGGGTATACCGGCGGCGGCGTGGTCTCGGCCTTGCGCCCGCCGCGCGGGTGCGCCTGCACGCGTGCTTCGGTCAGTGCCTCGATGGCTTCGCGGCGCAGAGCCTTGAGCTGTGAGTTGGGGATGAAGTACGCCTGCGGGGCATCCAGCTGGATGCTGTCGGCATGGTACATCGTGGTACCCAGTTGGCCGAGCAGGTCGTGCAGTTGTTCCAGCGCCTGCTGCGGCTTGTTGGCTGCGCCGAACGGGCCGTCCAGGGCTACCTGCACGCTCACACCTTCTTCACTGCCAAGGGTAAGCATCAGGCGCTGCTCGCGCAGTACTGCGTGCCATTCCACACCGACCCGGCGCTCGGAGGAGGTGCGTTGCAGGGCTTGCTGCCAGTTGTGGTCGAGGTTGCGCGACAGCGGGTGGTTGGGCCGCAGCTTGTACAGGCCTTCGGGCATTTCGTTGGGTTCGACGCGGTAGCGGTAGCGCTTGCTGCCGTCTTCCTCGAACTCGCCACGGGGTTCGGCGATGTTGGCGCGAAAGCCCACCACTTCGCGTTTGACCAGCACATTGAGGCCGTCGCCGTTGGTCAGCGGTACGTCGGTGACCACTTGCATGTCACGCTTGCCGACCTTTTCCACCACACCCACCGGCAGGCCGGTGAAGGTTGGCGAGTCGAAGGCGCCGATATCGACCTTGCGGTCGGTGACGAAGTAGTCGGTGCTGCCACGGTGGAACGTTTTGTCAGGGTCGGGCAGGAAGAAGTGCTGGGTCCGGCCGCTGGACGCACGGGCGTATTCCGGGCGGCCTTCAAGAATGGCGTCGAGCTCTTTGCGGTAGTGGGCGGTGATGTTCTTCACATAGCCCATGTCCTTGTAGCGGCCCTCGATCTTGAACGAACGCACGCCGGCATCCACCAGGTCGGCCAGGTTGGCGGTCTGGTTGTTGTCCTTCATCGACAGCAGGTGCTTCTCGAACGCCACCACGCGGCCCTGGTCATCTTTAAGGGTGTAGGGCAGGCGGCAGGCTTGCGAGCAGTCGCCACGGTTGGCACTGCGGCCGGTCTGCGCATGGGAAATGTTGCATTGGCCGGAAAACGCTACGCACAGCGCGCCGTGGATGAAGAACTCGATGGCGGCATCGGTTTCAGCGGCGATGGCGCGGATCTGCTGCAGGTTCAGCTCACGGGCCAGTACCAGCTGCGAGAAACCGGCCTGGTCGAGGAACTTGGCCCGTTCCAGGGTACGGATGTCGGTCTGGGTACTGGCGTGCAGCTCGATGGGCGGAATGTCCAGCTCCATCACCCCCAGGTCCTGCACGATCAGTGCGTCGACGCCGGCGTCGTACAGCTGATGGATCAGCTTGCGCGCCGGTTCCAGCTCGTTGTCGTGGAGGATGGTGTTGATCGTGGTGAACACGCGTGCATGGTAGCGACGGGCGAACTCGACCAGTTCGGCAATATCGCTGACGTCGTTGCAGGCGTTATGGCGCGCGCCGAAGCTTGGGCCGCCGATATAGATGGCGTCAGCGCCGTGCAGGATCGCTTCACGGGCGATGGCCACGTCACGGGCAGGGCTGAGCAGTTCCAGGTGATTCTTTGGAAGAGACATGTCGTTATATTTTCGGGCTGTCACGGTTTAGGCGGGCATTGTAGCGGTGAAACGGGTTGGCGGCATCATCGGGGTGCCGGGAGGTGCAGGGTAAGGTGGGAGCGAGGACCGCTCCCACAAGCGCCGATCAGCGCTTGGCGGCCATTGCGGTCACTTCGACGCGCATGCCTTCGAATGCCAGCGAGGCCACACCCACGGCGGCACGCACCGGCCAGGGCTTGCTGAAGAAGCGCTGGTACACCTCGTTGAACGCGGCGCGGTCGGCCATGTCGGTGAGGTAGATGGTCAGGTGCAGCACGCGGTCCATGCCGCTGCCGGCCTTCTCCAGCGCCACTTTCAGCGCCTGCAGGGTGCATTCGCTCTGCTCGACGATGCCGCCCAGCTCCAGGCTGCCATCGGCGTGGGTCGGGATCTGCGTGGTGACCAGCACGCCGTTGTACTCGGCGACATCGGACGAAATCGATTCGGCGTCCGGGTCCGGGGTGTAGATGATGTCTGCATGTGCCATGGTGTGTTTTGCCTTGCTACGGAAGGAAAACGGCAAGCCTACGCGAGCGCACCAGCCCGGTCGAGGGTGCCCCGGTGTTTGAAATACGCGGCGTTCACCGTCAGAATCGCGGCCGATTGCAAAACCAGGGGTTTACGTTGAACGAACAGACTTTGTCCAGGCGCCTGGAGCGCGTGGCCGCTCATGTGCCGCAGGGCGCGCGCCTGGCCGACATCGGCTCGGACCACGGCTACCTGCCAGTGGCCTTGATGCTGCGTGGCGTGCTCGAGGCCGCCGTGGCGGGTGAAGTGGCCGAGACGCCGTTCGCTTCGGCCCAGCGCAATGTGCGCAGAAACGGCCTGCAGGAGCGGGTAACCGTGCGCCTGGCCAATGGCCTGGCAGCGATCGAGCCGCAAGACCGCATCTCGGTGGTGAGCATCTGCGGCATGGGCGGCGACACCATGTGCGAGATTCTCGAGGCCGGCAAGCAGTGTCTGGGCGGCGTCACGCGCCTGGTACTGCAGCCCAATGGCGGTGAGCGCGAGCTGCGCCAGTGGTTGGCGGGCAATGGTTACCAGATCGTCTGCGAAGAGCTGCTGCGGGAAAACCGCTTCGACTACGAAATCATCGTCGCCGAGCCGGGCAGGGTGGTGTATAGCGCAGAACAGCTGTACTTCGGCCCGGTACTGATGCAGGAAAAAAGCGAAGCGTTTCGGGTCAAGTGGCAGCGGATGCTGCGGCAGAAGCAGCAGACCCTGGCCAATTTCCAGCGGGCCCGTGACGCGGTGCCACAGGCGAAAATCGACGACTTCAATCAGCAGGTGGGTTGGATCACCCAGCTACTGGCCTGATTCACTGCTGCGAGCAGTTGCCCATTTCCCGGTAGTCGACTTCGCGCTTCTGGCCCTGGTGGTCGACGTACACCATGTGTGCGGTGCCCACCTGGCAGTCGGCGGCGTTGCTGGCCGGGGTGATGGAGATGACCTTGGCCACGTCCAGCGGCATGCCGTATTCATAGGTGTTGCTCACGGGCTGGTTGCTGGCCGTATCAGCGAAGGCACCGAACGAAGCCAGGGCAGCGGCAACGGCAAACACAGCGATCGAACGTTTCATGGCAGGCTCCTTTTTCAATGTATGACTAATGATGTATTCATTGCTCATCCACAATAAATGGGCTAACTCGTGATAGATTCCTGCCTGTAACGCAAGAATAAGACTGAACAAGGAGCACACCCTCATGGACATGCTGCATGCCATGCGTACCTTCGCTCGTGTGGTGGAATGTGGCAGTTTCGCTGCAGCCGCCAATGCCCTGGATATTTCCGCAGCACAGGTTTCGCGCATCGTCGCGGAGCTTGAGAACCAGCTGCAGACCCGCCTGTTGCACCGCACCACCCGGCGCCTGCGCATGAGCGAGGCGGGCGAACGGTTTCTGGAGCGTGCGCGGCAGATCATGCTGCTGACCGAAGAGGCGGTGGGCGAGGCCCGAGGTGCGCACCTCACGCCGCGTGGCCATCTGCGCCTGCATTGCCCGCACGGCCTGGGCCTGTTGTTGATGCCGCTGGTGGCCGGCTACAACGCGCTGTGCCCGGAAGTGGTAATCGAATTGACCCTGTCCCAGCGCAACCCAGACCCGCTGGCCGAAGGGCATGACGTGGTGATCACCGTGGACGGTGCGCTGCCGGATTCGCAGTTGATAGCCGTGCCGCTGGGCAACATCTTCAGTATCCCTTGTGCGGCACCCAGCTACCTGAACCGGCATGGCGTGCCCGAGCGCCCCGAGGACCTGCATGCGCACCGCTGCCTACGCATGGCTTACCCGATGTATGAAGGCGACTGGGTATTCCCCCAGGGTGTGGACCAGTGCGTGATCACACCGAGCGACAACTTCTCCACCAACGTGGCCGACGCCATGCTGGTGGCCAGTGAGTTGGGCATGGGGATTGGCCTGCTGCCGTTCTATACGGCCAGCCAGGCGATCGAGCAGGGGCGTTTGTGCCGGCTGCTGGCGCCGTACCGGCTGCGGGAAAGTGCGCTGTATGCGATGTACCCGTCACGGCATTACCTGGATGCCAAGGTGCGGACCTGGATCGACTACCTCAAGGAGCAACTGCCGGCGTTGTTCGAGGGGCATGCCAGGGTGGTGGATGATTCGAGGTATTGGCGCTGAAATACTGATCTGCTTTCTTGTAGGAGCGGCCTTGCGTCGCGATTGGGCCGCAAAGCGGCCCCAGCAATTTCGGCGTGTGACGCAGATTGTGGGGCCGCGTTGCGGCCCAATCGCGACACAAGGCCGCTCCTACAGGCCGCCGTGTTACAGGGGATAGTGCTTCAGCTCGCGCGCAATCAGCATGCGCTGGATCTCGCTCGACCCTTCATAGATCTGGGTAATCCGCGCATCCCGGTAATAGCGCTCCACCGGGTAATCTTCCAGGTAGCCATAGCCACCATGTACCTGGATCGCCATCGAACACACCCGCTCGGCCATTTCCGAAGCGAACAGCTTGGCCTGTGACGCTTCCGAAAGGCACGGCTTGCCGGCGCTGCGCAGGCGCGCGGCATGCAGGATCAGCAAACGTGCGGCGTTCACCTGTACCTGCATGTCGGCCAGCAGGTTGGCGATGCTCTGGTGTTCGTTGATCGGCTTGCCGAACTGCACGCGGTCACGTGAGTAGACCAGCGCGGCCTCGAATGCAGCGCGGGCAATGCCCAAGGCCTGGGCGGCAATGCCGATACGGCCGCCTTCGAGGTTGGACAGGGCAATGGCCAGCCCCTTTCCACGCTCACCCAGCAGGTTGGCGGCAGGGATGCGGCAGTTGTCGAAGGTGACCGCGCAGGTGTCGGAAGCGCGGATACCCATCTTGTGCTCGCTGCGGTCAACCTTGAACCCAGGGTTGTCGGTGGGCACCAAAAACGCCGACAGGCCTTTCTTGCCCAGCTCCGGGTCGGTCACTGCGAAAACGATGGCCAAACCGGCACGGCGGGCGTTGCTGACGAACTGCTTGGCGCCGTTGATCACCCACTGGCCATCCACCAGCTCGGCGCGGGTGCGCAGGTTGTGCGCTTCGGAGCCGGCCTGCGGCTCGGTCAGGCAGAAGCAACCGATCACCTCGCCGCTGGCCAGCCGTGGCAGCCATTGCTGTTGCTGTTCAGCCGTGCCATAGGCCAGCAGCGGGCCGCAGCCTACCGAGTTGTGGATGCTCATCATTGCCCCGGTGGCACCGCAGCCGGCGGCGATCTCTTCCACGGCCAGGGCGTAGGCCACGTAGTCGGTGTAACTGCCGCCGAAGTCCTCTGGCACCACCATGCCCAGCAGGCCCAGTTCGCCCATTTTGCGCACCACGCCATCATCGATCCAGCCGGCCTTTTCCCAGGCCTGGGCATGCGGGGCGATTTCGCCACGGGCAAAGTCCCGGGCCATGTCGCGGATCATGACTTGTTCTTCGCTCAGTTCCAGGTCTTGCATCTGTGTACTCCCGGGCTCACAGGCCTTCGAAGAATTGGTCGACCCGCTGGCGCTGCAGCGCGGCCAGGGTCGGCGGGTTCCAGCGGGGCTGCTTGTCCTTGTCGATGATCAGGGCACGCACGCCCTCTATGATGTCGCCATGCTGGAACCACTGGCGGTCCAGGTGCAGCTCCATGGCAAAGCAATCGTCAAGGCCCAACTGGCGGCCCCGGCGCAGCATCTCCAGGGTAACCGCCATGGCCAGGGGGGAGCGGGTTTCCAGCTGGTCGGCGGTGGCCACCGCCCAGGCGTGGCTGTCGCCAATGCTCACCGCGCGCAGTTGTTCGACAATGGCAGGCAGGTCGGGCAGGGCGAAGAAGTGGTCGATGACCGGGCGCAGTTTTTCCAGTGGTGCATCGCCCAGCACCTGGGTGCCGAGCTTGGCCAGCAGGTTTTGCAGGTCTTTGAGCGGGGTGTCGCCAAACGTCAGCTGGTCCAGACCCTGGTCGAGGGC
Source organism: Pseudomonas sp. LFS074 (assembly GCF_047978165.1). Taxonomy (NCBI): domain Bacteria; kingdom Pseudomonadati; phylum Pseudomonadota; class Gammaproteobacteria; order Pseudomonadales; family Pseudomonadaceae; genus Pseudomonas; species Pseudomonas sp. LFS074. Next base: position 2,638,983 of record NZ_JBFPFV010000001.1, read on the forward strand.
GGCGAGCTGGTCGCTGGCCAGGTACCAGTCGGCCAGGCCGCAGTACAGGGCGTCGGCTGCCTGGACCTGGGCGCCGCTGACACCCAGGTAGATGCCCAGCTCGCCGGGGATGCGCGACAGGAAATAGCTGCCGCCGACATCAGGGAAGTAGCCGATACCGACTTCGGGCATGCCCAGGCGGCTACGTTCGGTCACCACGCGCAGGTCGCAGCCCTGGGCCAGGCCCATGCCGCCACCGAGGGTGAAACCGTCCATCAATACCAGTATCGGCTTGCGGTAGCGGTGGATGACCAGGTCGAGGGCGTATTCCTCGACGAAGAAGGTTTCATGCAGCGTGTCGCCGGCTTTGAAACTGTCGTGCAGCGAGCGGATATCGCCACCGGCACAGAACCCCTTGGGGCCTTCGCCGCGCAGCACCACGGCATGCACATGCGGGTCTTCGGCCCACTGGTCCAGGTGCTGGCGCAGGCTGCGTACCATGTCCAGGGTCAGGGCATTGAGGCCGGCAGGGCGGTTCAGGGTCAGGTGACCGATCTGGTTGCGGACTTCGGCCAGGATAGTGTCGGTTGCCGAGGCATTAGCGTGCGCAGTCATTGCGTTCTCCCTGCTTTGTTATTGATTTTCCAAGTGAAGTCTGGAGTTCGCTGGAGGATCTGAGGATCCTGTCATGCGAATTTGCCTTGCACAATCGACAATTATGCAGGGGCATCGTGCATTTTTGCTGTGAGCCAGTCATCGGGCTGGGCGATTCATTAACCTGACCGTAACGAACATGCCAGTTGCTTGATTGATCCGCCAAGCGGCCCAACCCTAAGGTGGCCTCCACGACAGCGAACCTGTGGAGTCACCATGACAATAACTCAGAATCCACCGCCGCAATGGTCGCGACGGCGCGCCGAAAAGCAGCGCCGCCTCGATCGGGTCCGCCACCTTGCCGATGGCGTGGTGCTGCCCACCGACCGCATCGTCGAAGCCCTGGAGTTGCTGCTGGCGCCCGGCGACCGGGTAGTGCTGGAAGGCAACAACCAGAAGCAGGCCGACTTCCTTTCCCGCTCGCTGGCCAAGGTCGACCCCGGGCGCCTGCACGACCTGCACATGATCATGCCCAGTGTCAGCCGCGCCGAGCACCTGGACCTGTTCGAGCGCGGCATCGCGCGCAAGCTCGACTTTTCCTTCGCTGGCCCGCAGAGCCTGCGCATTGGCCAGTTGCTGGAAGATGGCCTGCTCGAAGTCGGTGCCATCCACACCTATATCGAGCTTTACTCGCGGCTGCTGGTCGACCTGATCCCCAACGTTACCCTGGTAGCGGGCTTCATGGCCGACCGCGACGGCAACCTGTACACCGGCCCCAGCACCGAAGACACACCGGCCCTGGTGGAGCCGGCCGCGTTCAGCGATGGCATCGTCATCGCCCAGGTCAACCAACTGGTGGACCGCGTGGATGACCTGCCACGGGTCGATATCCCCGCGTCGTGGGTCGATTTCGTGGTGGTTGCCGACCAGCCTTTCTATATCGAGCCTCTGTTCACCCGCGACCCGCGCCATATCAAGCCGGTGCATGTGCTGATGGCGATGATGGCCATACGTGGCATCTACGAGAAACATCAGGTGCAGTCGTTGAACCACGGCATTGGCTTCAACACTGCCGCCATCGAGCTGATCCTGCCGACCTACGGCGAGTCTCTGGGCCTCAAGGGCAAGATCTGCCGCAACTGGACGCTCAACCCGCACCCGACACTGATCCCGGCCATCGAAACCGGCTGGGTGCAAAGCGTGCACTGTTTCGGCACCGAGCTGGGCATGGAGGACTACATTGCCCAGCGCCCGGATGTGTTCTTCACGGGCCGCGATGGCTCGCTGCGTTCCAACCGCATGATGTGCCAGCTGGCCGGGCAGTACGCGGTCGATCTGTTCATTGGCGCCACCTTGCAGGTGGATGGTGATGGCCATTCCTCGACCGTGACCCGTGGCCGCCTGGCCGGCTTCGGCGGTGCGCCGAACATGGGCCACGACCCTCGTGGCCGGCGCCACGCGACCCCGGCCTGGCTCGACATGACCGTGCCGGAAACAATGCTGGAGCGTGGCCGCAAGTTGGTGGTGCAGATGGTCGAGACCTACCAGGAAGGCGGCAAGCCCACCTTCGTGGAAACCCTCGATGCCGTGGAGGTGGCCAAAAAGGCCGGTATGCCGCTGGCACCAGTGATGATCTACGGCGACGACGTCACCCACCTGCTGACCGAGGAGGGCATTGCCTACCTGTACAAGGCCCGTAGCCTGGAAGAGCGCCAGCAGATGATCGCGGCCGTGGCCGGGGTCACTGCCATCGGCCTGCGGCACGACCCGAAGGACACCCTGCGCATGCGCCAGCAGGGCCTGATCGCCTTGCCCGAAGATCTCGGCATCCGCCGTACCGACGCCAGCCGTGAGCTGCTGGCCGCGCGCAGCATCGCCGACCTGGTCGAATGGTCCGGCGGCCTTTACAACCCGCCTGCACGGTTCAGGAGCTGGTGATGAAGGCACAAAACCTGAATTTTGAAGCCACTTCGGTCCTTGTGGGAGCGGGTGTGCCCGTTAAGCGGCCAGCCCAGCCAACGCCAATCCCACTGCCAGACCACCTCGCCGACCTGGCTGTGGAAGCGCTGATCGACGAAGCCGACCTGTCCCCCAAACCCGGCCTGGTCGACCGCCGCAGCAACGGCGCTCACCACGACATGACGCTGGCCTTGATGCACGCCTCGGCACTGGCCCTGTGGCCATGCCTGCGCAACATGGCAGCTGCCGCCCAGTCCATCGGTACGATCGGCCAGCCCCTGCGCGCCACGCTGGGCCAGCTTGGCCGCGAAGGAGAAACCGCGATGCTGGCCGCCACCCAAGGGGTAAACACCCACCGTGGCGCGATCTGGGCGTTGGGCTTGCTGGTAGCCGCCAGGGCCCTTGCCCCTCAGGCCGACGCCGCCACCCTGGCCGCCCGCGCCGGGCGTATCGCCCTGTTCGACGACCCGGCCATGCCGCACCACAACAGCCACGGCCAGCAGGTGCGTCACCGTTACGGCACCGGCGGCGCCCGCGAGCAGGCACAGCAAGGCTTCCCCGCGGTTATCGGCCATGGCTTGCCGCAACTGCTGCGCAGCCGCGCTGCCGGGGCCGGCGAGCCGCATGCCCGGCTCGACGCGTTGCTGGCGATCATGGCCGTGCTTAGCGACACCTGCGTGCTGTGGCGCAGCGGCCCAGCCGGGTTGGCCGCCGTGCAGCACGGGGCGCGTGCCGTACTCACTGAAGGCGGCAGCGCCACCCTGGCCGGGCGCCGGCACCTGCGCCGGCTGGACCAGCAACTGCTGCACCTGAATGCCTCACCGGGCGGCGCCGCCGACTTGCTTGCCGCCTGCCTGTTCCTCGACAAAGCCGGGAGCCTGTGACATGGAAACCCTGACCTTTAATTTTCCCGCCGCCGAACCTGGGCGTGGCCGTACGTTGGTGGGCTGCGTCAGCTCCGGCGACCTCGAAGTGCTGATCGAACCCGGCACTGCCGGCAGCCTGCAGATCCAGGTGGTGACCTCGGTCAACGGCAGTGCAGCCCGCTGGGCGCAACTGTTCCAGCGCCTGTTCGAGGGCCGCGCCTGGCCGGCCGTGAACATCGACATCCATGACTTCGGCGCCACCCCAGGCGTGGTGCGCCTGCGCCTTGAGCAAGGCTTCGAGGAGATCGCCCATGACTGACACCGCACGCTTGCTGCGCAGCCGCAGCTTTGTCGAACTGGGTGCCCGCCAGCGCGCCCGCGTTGTGCTCGACCCTGGCAGCTTCCGTGAACTGCTGGGCCCGTTCGACCGCCTGATGTCGCCGTGGTTGCCGCGCCAGGGCATCGTGCCACAGGCCGATGATGGCGTGGTTATCGCCAAGGGCCTGCTGAACGGGCGCAATGCCGTGGTCGCTGCGATTGAAGGGGGGTTCCAGGGCGGCAGCATGGGCGAGGTGGGCGGCGCCAAGATTGCCGGAGCCTTGGAACTGGCCATCGAAGACAACCGCAACGGCATCCCCACCTGCGCCGTGTTGCTGCTGGAAACCGGCGGCGTGCGCTTGCAGGAAGCCAACCTGGGCCTGGCGGCGATTGCCGAAATCCAGGCTGCCATCGTCGAGCTGCGCGCCTGGCAGCCGGTGATCGGGCTGATCGCAGGTTCGGTCGGCTGCTTTGGCGGCATGTCCATCGCCGCCGGCCTGTGCAGCCACTTGCTGGTCACCCGCGAAGCCCGCCTGGGCCTCAATGGCCCGCAGGTCATCGAGCAAGAGGCGGGCATTGGCGAATACGACGCCAAGGACCGCCCCTTCATCTGGAGCCTGAGCGGTGGCGAGCAACGCCATGCCAGCGGGCTGGTGGACGCCTACGTGGCCGACGACATCGAAGCCCTGCGCGAACGCTTGCAGCAACTGCTGGGCCAACCTTCCAAAGACCGCGCCAGCCAACACGCCTGGTTCCTTGCACACCTGGCCCAGCTGGGCGACGACTGCCCGCAACTGGATGCCGCCGCCGTGCGCGCCCTTTACCAAGGAGAAACCCAATGAACCGTGCCTTGAACTGGCTGCTGGGCCTGGCCGGTGGGCAAGCCTTGCCAGGCTATCCTGCCTCGCTGCGGGTGATCGACGGCGAATTGGACAACCGCCTGGCACGCTTCATCGCCGTGGTGCCGGATGCCGACAACCCGTTCCCCCGCGCGCGCTCAGGCGAGGTCGGCCTGCTGGAAGGCTGGGGTTTGGCCAAGGCCGTGAGCGACGCGGTGGAAGCTGATCGCAACGGCCAGAAGCGCGCCATTGTCGCGGTGATCGACGTGCCCAGCCAGGCCTATGGCCGCCGCGAAGAAGCGCTGGGTATCCACCAGGCGTTGGCCGGTGCCGTGCAGGCCTATGCCCAGGCGCGGCTGGCCGGGCACCCGGTGATCGGCCTACTGGTCGGCAAGGCCATGTCAGGCGCCTTCCTGGCCCATGGCTACCAAGCCCAGCGCCTGATTGCCCTGGACGATGCCGGGGTGATGGTGCACGCCATGGGCAAGGCGGCAGCGGCGCGCATCACCTTGCGCAGCGTCGAGCAACTGGAAGCCTTGGCCGCCGAGGTGCCGCCGATGGCCTACGACCTGGGCAGCTACGCCTCGCTGGGCCTGCTGTGGCGCCGCCTGGCGGTAGACAGCGCCGAGACGCCGAGCAGCGCTGACCTCGCTCGGGTGCGTACTTGCCTGGTTGAGGCGGTGCATGACATCGGCAACTCGACTGACCTGACGTCACGGCTGGCGGGCGAAAACCGCAGTGCCTCGCGCCAGGTTCGTGAACAGCTGCGTCGTCAGTGGCAGGGCGCCTGAGATGAACGCGCCAAGGCCGCACGACCTGCTGTGGGGGATGCCTGTGTCGGCCTTGCCTGCCGATGCGCCGCAGTGGGCGCTGGACGTGCTGGCCGGTGCTCAGCCGGTGGTGGTACGCCGTGCCATTTGTGACCATGGCTGGGTGGCGGTCGGGCTGCGTGGTCAGGGCCGGACACAGCGTTTTGCAGCGTTGATGCGTCTGGTCGACATTCAGCGCCAGCAAGGCCCCGAAGCGCTGCGCGGGCCTGGGCAAAGCCCGTGGCCTGCGCTGCAGGCGTTGGCCTCGGTCGCCCCGGTGTTGAATGCCAGTGGCCTGGCCTGGGGACCAACAGGCGGGGCGGGGTACCAGATCGCTACCGGTATCGAAGTGCTCCATACCGGCAGCGACCTGGACTTGCTGCTGCATACGCCACAACCGCTGGCCCGTGCCCAGGCGCGGGAGCTGTTGGATATCCTCGACTGCGCGCCTTGCCGTATCGACGTGCAGCTGGAAACCCCAGCGGGGGCTGTCGCCCTGCGAGAGTGGGCCGGTTTCGCTCGCCGCGTGCTGCTCAAGTCGGACCATGGGCCACGCTTGGTCGGCGACCCGTGGGCGGCGCAGGAGCGCGCGGCATGAGCAGCCTGTTCGCCTTCCCCGGTCAAGGCGCCCAGCAGGTAGGCATGTTGCAGCGCCTGCCTGAAGGTTCGGGGCAGTTGCTGGAAGAGGCCAGCGATGTGCTTGGCCAGCCGGCGCTGGCACTGGACAGCCAGCATGCACTGCAAGCGACCCGTGCCGTGCAGCTGTGCCTGCTGTTGTTCGGTGTGGCCTGGGCGCGCTGGCTGATGCAGCGCAGCCCTGCGCCGGACTACGTGGCGGGCTTGTCGATTGGTGCCTATCCGGCTGCGGTGGTAGCGGGCGCCTTGGGGTTTGCCGACGCTGTGCGCCTGGTTGCCCTGCGTGGCGAGCTGATGCAGCGCGCCTACCCACAGGGGTATGGCATGACTGCACTCAGCGGCCTGGACCTGGCCAGCGTCGAGCGCCTGCTGAGCGAGGCGCCGGGAGAGGTGTACGTCGCCAACCTCAACAGTGAAAACCAGATCGTTATTGCCGGTAGCGATACTGCGATGGCTGCGGTCGCAGCCAGGGCGCGTCGCCTTGGCCAAGGTGCGGCCCGGCGCCTGGCAGTCAGCGTGCCGTCGCATTGCCCGCTACTGGCCGGCCCGGCGGCGGAACTGGCCAGTGCTTTCGCCACGGTCGTGCTGCAACGGCCACGTATCACGTACCTAAGTGGCAGCAGCGCACGGCCGATATTCGACCCACAGCGCCTGCGCGACGACCTGGCCGGCAACATGGCGCGGGTGGTCGACTGGCGTGCTACGTTGCGCAACGCCTATGAGCGCGGCGTACGCCTGCACCTTGAGCTACCGCCCGGTAGCGTGCTCAGCGGGCTGGCCCGCCCGGTGTTCGAACAGGGCAGGGTGGTGGCTGTGGAGGGTACCCGTTGGGACAGCCTGGATGCGCTGCTGCGCCAGGAGGTGGCCCAGAACCGATGATGGCAGGCTGATGCGCTCCCACATTGATCGCGTGAGCCGGGCAAGTGTGTTTACGAAGAACAACAACAAGCAACTTCGACACTATCTGAGGGCAACAACAATGATCATCTATGGTGTGGCACTGCTGGCAGTCTGCACGCTGGCCGGCGTTATCGTCGGTGACTTCCTGGGCGTGCTGCTGGGCGTCAAATCCAATGTGGGTGGGGTTGGCATCGCCATGATCCTGCTGATCTGCGCACGCCTTTATATGCACCGCAACGGTGGCATGAGCAAGGAGTGCGAGTTTGGCGTGGGCTTCTGGGGCGCCATGTACATCCCGGTTGTGGTGGCCATGGCCGCCCAGCAGAACGTGGTCACCGCCCTGCACGGCGGGCCGGTGGCGCTGCTGGCGGCGGTGGGCGCGGTGCTGGTGTGCGGCGCGACCATCGCCCTGATCAGCCGCAGCCATCGCGGCGAGCCTTTGCCCGCGCTTGACCCCACCCCTGAAGCCAGTGCGCAGGTTGCCCCTGCAGGAGGTCGTTGAACATGTGGCCCATCATTGAAAGTGCCTTGGAACACAACGGCCTGATCACTGCCTTCGCGGCGGTAGGCGCAATCATGTGGTTGTCGGTCGTGCTGTCGAAGTACCTGACCTTCGGCCGCGTGCACGGCTCGGCCATCGCCATCGTCATTGGCCTGGTCCTGGCCTGGGTCGGCGGCACCCTCACCGGCGGCCAGAAAGGCCTGGCCGACATGGCGCTGTTTTCCGGTATCGGCCTGATGGGCGGGGCCATGCTGCGTGACTTCGCCATTGTCGCCACGGCTTTCGAGGTGCAGGCCACCGAGGCGCGCAAAGCCGGCATGATCGGCGCGGTGGCGCTGTTGCTGGGCACTGTGTTGCCGTTCATTGTTGGCGCAGCGGTGGCTTACGCCTTCGGTTACCGCGATGCGGTGAGCATGACCACCATCGGTGCGGGTGCGGTGACCTATATCGTCGGGCCCGTGACCGGGGCGGCGCTGGGGGCCAGTTCGGATGTGATGGCCCTGTCGATTGCCACCGGGTTGATCAAGGCGATTCTGGTGATGGTGTTCACCCCTGTATCGGCGCGCCTGCTGGCGCTGGACAACCCACGCTCGGCGATGGTGTTCGGTGGGTTGGCGGGGACGGTGTCGGGGGTGACGGCCGGGCTGGCCGCGACGGATCGGCGGTTGGTGCCGTATGGGGCTTTGACGGCCACTTTCCATACTGGACTGGGTTGCCTGATGGGCCCGTCGATCTTGTACTTTTGTGTTCGCGGTCTGGTCGGCTGACAGCGAATTCGTGGGAGCCGCCGCATCGACATTAAACCCTGCGATGCGGCACCCCCCGATTCTGGGAAATCCGTTGGGGGATCCTCCCCAATCTGTTTCGGTTGATCTCATAACTTATTGATAAGGAAGAACATTATCTTCTGGCATACACCTTGCTGCAGCTCCCCGCAGAGTTCCTGTGTCCCGGAGGTGCAGCATGACTACGCCACGCAAAGGCCCCCTTCTGTCATCACTCGTTCTGGCCCTGCTGGGTTGGGAATCGACCAGCGAGGCGGCCGTGCAGTGCCAGCGCACCTTGGTCGCCAACGTGGTGGCACTGGACCAACCCCTGATGTTCAACCGCCTTGGTGCGCAAAACGCCAACGGCATGCTGTTCGCGCTCCGCGAGGATGTGGTGGACGACAAGCAGGTGCCGCTGAGCAAAGGCGGGGCTGCGGTACCCGGCAAGGTTACGCTGCGCCCGGACAAGCGCCCACGGCCGATCGTGCTGCGCGTGGCTGCCGGTGACTGCCTCACGGTCAACCTGACCAACCTGCTCGATTACCGGGCCAACCCCAACAAGCACGGCATCGAGGCAGAGGGGCCCGAGGGTGAAGAGGTGGAAAACGAAGCGGATGAAGGCTTCGTTGCCGACGAACAGGTGGCCGAGCGCATGGTCGGCTTCCAGGTCAACGGTATGCAGGCGGTCAATAGCATCGCCGACATTTCTGCCTACACCGGGCGCAATGGCAACTTCTTCGTCAGCCCCGGCAGCACCCGCAGCTACACCTTGTATGCCGAGCGCGAAGGTGCCTTTGCCGCTACCAGCAAAGCCGCCACGTTTGGCGGTGAAGGCACGGCGGGCAACGTTGCCAATGGCCTGTTCGGCCAGGTGGTGGTGGTGCCCAAGCTTGGCCGCACCTACCGCAACACCCTCACCGAAGAAGAAATGCGCCTGGCCACCACTGGCCGTACTGCCACCGGCCAGCCGGTGATCGACTACGAAGCGCGTTACCCGCAAGTAGAACCATGGATCGCTGAAGGCAAGGCCGGCAAGCCGATCATAGCCATGGTCAACGGTAACGAGATCATCAACAGCGAAACCGATGCCATCGTCATGGGCCCAAACCCCGACGGCAGCTTCCCCAAGTCGACCTACCCACTGGAAAGCATGGGCAAGCGCAACCCGGCGCTGCCCAACCGCCTGGAGGCGTTCCGCGACTTCGCCTCGCAGTTCGCCGACGAGGTCGCGGGCACTCAGGCGTTCCCCGGCTACTGGGCGGACCCTGTGATGGGCCATGTACTGGAGCCGACGCGTGACTCCTTCATGATCAACTATGGCTCCGGTGGCATGGGCGCCGAAGTGGTGGCCAACCGCCTGGGGGTGGGCCCGATGCACGACTGCCTGTCGTGCGCTTACGAAGAGTTCTTCCTCAGCGCCCATACCGTCGGCGACATCGGCACCCTGGTGGATGTGCCGGCCAACGTCGGCCTGGAGCACATCCGCCCAGGCGAAGTCCCGCCGGCCAGTGCCGTTGGGGTCAAAGCCAGCATGGCCCTGTACCCCTCGGAACCTGCCAACGTGCACCACAGCTACATCGGCGACTTCACCAAGTTCCGCAACACCCACAACGGGCATGAGCAGCACATCTTCCACCTGCACGGCCACCAGTGGCTGTTCAACCCCAATGACGACAACTCTGACTACATCGATGCCCAAGGTATCGGCGCCGGTGTCGGCTACACCTACGAGATCGCCAACGGTGGTTCGGGCAACCGCAACCGGGTGGCCGGCGATGCCATCTACCACTGCCACTTCTACCCGCATTTCGCCCAAGGCATGTGGGCCATGTGGCGGGTACACGATGTGTTCGAAGAAGGCACCCGCCTGGAGGTGAGTGGGCAGGGCGAGAATGGCTTCCACAGTACGCCATTCGCCTTGCGTAGCGGCAAACCGGCAGCGGGCGCTCGGGCGCTACCCGATGGCGAGATCGTCGCCGGCACGCCGATCCCGGCCATCGTGCCGCTGCCGGGCAAAGCCATGGCACCGATGCCTGGAAAAGTGGTGGTGGTACCCAAACTCTCCGAAACGCTGGTCGCTGCCAATGACGATGATGACGACGATGAGGAGGGCGATGACGACCACGCCAACCAACCCCCCGTGCGCAAGGCTGTCGGCTCGCTGGCATTGGTCGATCGTACCGAAGCCAACCGAAATGCCGACGGCACCCTGAAAAACCCAGGTTACCCATTCTGGATCGGCGGCATGGAAAGCAGCGTCGGCAACCGCCCACCCACCCCGCCGCTGGACATGCTCGACCCGGCCCTGGCCCGGCAGCTGAAAGACAGCGGCAAAGCCCTGTGGGCCAACCTGGATGCGAACCAGGTCGATGGCTGGGACGGTGGCCTTGGTCGCCACGCGCTGGACGGCGTTTCGGCCGGCGGCGAAGCCGAGACCACCACCACCAAGCTGGACTTCACCAAGGTCGTGCACAAGGCCAAGCCCATCTACCTACCGGAAGAGGGCACCGATGTCGAGCAGGCTGCCATGCAGTTCCACGCCATGGCCGAACACCCCAGCTATGCCCTGATCCCTGGCAGCCAACCCGTGGCCAAGGCATTCCGCACCAACGGTGCCTTGCCCACCGCCGGCGCACCGTACTACGAACCGTGCATGGATGACCGTGGCAAACGCTTGACCCAGTCTTCGGGCGTGGGCGAGTTCTTTAGCGGCGAGAGCCCTACCGGCCTGAACTTCCGTGGCGCTTCGGCCTTTACCGCCGACCGCCCACGTATCTACAAAGGTGCCAATATTCAATTCGACGCGGTGTACAACAAGGTCGGCTACCACTTCCCACAGGCACGCATCATTGCCCTATGGGAAGACGCCTGGCCGGTGATTACCAAGCAGCGCCCACCAGAGCCACTGGTGATGCGCATGAACACCTTCGACTGCACCATGTACCAGCACACCAACCTGATCCCGAACATCTACGAGATGGACGACTACCAGGTGCGCACCCCGACCGACGTGATCGGCCAGCACATCCACCTGCCTAAATGGGACCTGACCGCTGCCGATGGCTCGGCCAACGGCTGGAACTACGAAGACGGCATTCTCTCGCCCGGCAGCGTGGTCGAGCGCGTACATGCCATCCGTGCCTACAACGGCTGCACCGAGGGCGATAGCCGCGACGGTACCGCTGCCTGCCCGAAAGCCAAGCAGCACCCGTACTTCGGCCGCTTCGGCCGCGCCGACTGGCTGGGCGCACGCACTGCCATGCAGCGCTGGTTCGCCGACCCGCTGGTGAACGTGTACAACGTCGACCGTGGCCTGGGTACCATCTTCACCCATGACCACCTTGGCCCATCGACCCACCAGCAACTGGGCCTGTATGCCACGGTGCTGGCCGAACCCGCTGGCTCCACCTGGTACCACGCCGAAACCGGTGAGCAGCTGTACAACCCGGCCACGCGCCAGGATGGCGGCCCGACCTCGTGGCAGGCAGTGATCCAGACCGGCGACCACGATGGCGATGGCAAGAACGATAGCTACCGCGAGTTCTTCCTGGAGTACAGCGACTTCCAGCATGCTTATGAAGCGGGTGTTTACGTGGGCGCAGGGCCAGACGGCATCCCCAATGCCCAGTCGTACCCTGCCACCGCTGACAGCTTCCGCTACGCCATCAACCCCCCAGTGCGCGGCAAGGCGTCGAACCTGCTTGAAGCCATCGTCGAAGAACGTGGCGGTATCAACCCTGGCTGCCCAAGCCGGCCATGCCCGCAGGCGATCTCGGTGGACGACCCAGGCATGTTCGTCGTCAACTACCGTAACGAACCGTTGGCGCTGCGCGTGTACGACCCGAACAAGGTCGGCCCGGACGGCAAGCGTGGCATGCAGGCCGACGGTCTGGCCGGCGACCTCAGCTATGCCCTGCAAACCCGTACCGACCGCGCCATCCCGGCGATGAACCTGTCGCCTTCAGCGATCACCTCGGCGGTTGGCCCTACCGGCGGCACCACGCTGTTCCCGCCGCACATCAACAAGGCTGGCGCCGAACCGGGCGACCCATTCACCCCGTTGCTGCGCACCTACTCCGGTGACAACGTGCGTCTGCGCATGCACGCCGGGGGCCACGAAGAAGAGCACAACGTCACCCTGCATGGCGTGAAATGGCTGCAGAACGGTACCGGCTTCGGCAATAGCTCCAACTCGGGCTGGAAGTCATCACAGATGATCGGCATTTCCGAGCAACTGGGCTTCATGGCGCCGGTGTCGATGATCTCGAGTTCCGCAGCCACCAACGGCGACTACCTGTATTCGCTGGACGCCGCCCTGGAAGGCTATTGGAACGGTATATGGGGCATCATGCGCAACTACACCGTGCAACGTGCCGACCTGTTTGCGCTGCCTAACAACCCGCAACCGGTGGCCATGCGCAACACCGTGAACTTTGACGGCATCTGCCCGAAAACCACGGCCAACCCCAACGGCATCGGCACCCGCACCACGGTCAAGCGCAACTATGAGATTGTCGCGGCCCTGGCCAACGACATTCTCGAAAACCGCAACGGCGTCAGCATCAACGACCCGGCGGGCATCGGCCAGCACGTGGGTGGCGCGCTCAAGGCCAACGGCGGCACCCTGGTGTTCAACAGCCGTAGAACCGCCATCCCGCTGGTGAGTGGGGTAGACCCCGAAGATGGGGAACCTTTCACCATCGGTGGTCACAGTGCACCGCTGCATGACCCGACCGCGATCCTGTATGTGCGCAAGGCCGACCTCGATGCCAGCACTGGCAAGCTCAAGGCAGGTGTCCCGGTAGAGCCGCTGGTACTGCGCGCCAACGCTGGCGACTGCATCAGCATCACCCTGGAAAACCGCCTGCCACTGGTGATGCCAGACCTGCCAAGTACCGCCGTGATGCACAACGTGGTCAAGCGTGACCGCTTCGGTAGCGAGGGCTCCACCGCCTTCGCCAACAACCTGATGCGGCCGTCCAGCCACGTGGGCCTGCATGCCCAGTTGCTGGCCTACGACATCACCAAGTCAGACGGTGCCAACGTTGGCCTGAACCCGGTGCAGACCGTGCCACCCCGTGCCGGCACCAGCGGCGCCTACCCAACCAAGGTGTACCAGTACTACGCCGGCCACCTGGAGCGTGAAGGCAAACCGGTGTCGCAACTTGGCCGCACCGTGGACAACATCAACACCACGGCCATCGAGTTCGGCGGCCTCAACCTGACCCCGTCGGACTTCATCAAGCAGCCGCAAAAAGGCCTGGTGGGCGCCATGAGCATTCTGCCGCAAACCGCCACCTGGACCGAAGACACCGCCACCCGTGCCCAGGCCACGGTGAAGGTCAGCGGCCAGCCAGATTACCGCGACTTCGTCACGGTGTGGCAACGTGCGCTGAACATGCGCTGGGCCGATGGTCGCCCGGTAGAAGGCATCAATACCGAAGGCAACGGCGCTGCCGGTGACCCGCAGGACAACGGCAACATGGCGGTCAACTACAAGACCGAGCCGTTGTGGCTGCGCTTCGGCATGGCCCCCGACTCGCCATTCGGCCGCGCCAATGGCCTGGGCTTTGGTGATGTGCCCAACGCCCACATGGCGTACGCCAACGCCTTGGTCGGTGGCGACCCGCAGACCCCGGTGCTGTACGCCAAGCCTGGTCAGCCCGTGCGCAACCATATCGTGATGCCCAGTGGGGGCAGCCGCGGCATGGTCTACCAGCTGGACGGGCACATATGGCCACTGCACAACTACCAAGCCGAGAAGAGTGATGTGGACGGCTACCCGATGAGTCTGCCGGGTATCGGTTCGGTGCGCTTCGGCAACAACCCGATGGCCATGTACATCGGCGCGCAGGAAAGCGTACTGCCAGCGGCGCACTTCAGCTTCATGCTGCCCAGTGCCGGCGGTGCCAACGCGGTGGCGGGTGACTACCTGTTCCGCGACTACGCCGCCTACGGCAACCTTTCGGGGCTGTGGGGAATCTTGCGGGTGACCAACGAAGCGCCGCCGGCAACGGCCCCGGCGCAGTGACGGAAAAGGAGCGCGAGCATGAACAAAAAGACTCGCCCTGCTTACTTGGGGGTAATGTTGGGTGTGGCGCTGATTGGCCTGGGCGTGGCGTATGAAAAGCTCTGGTGCGACCCGCGCGAGCTGTTGCAGGAACCTGCCGACCCGCAGGCCCTGCACCGGCTCAGCCGGGACGGCGTCACCGTGGAGTTCGAAGCCCGACCGTTGGCCGGCGGGGAGCTGAAGGAAGGCAGCTTCGCCAACATCCGTTTCAAGCTCAGCGACCAGAGCAGTGGCCAGCCGCTGTCGGGCATGGCCCCAGGGGCGTGGATCGACCCCGCGCAGTCGGCCCCGTTGGGTGACCGCGAGCAAAGCTGCAAGGCGCGGGTCGCGCTGTTTCTCAAGAGCAGCATCGGGGCCCGGCCGCTGCTCGACCTGAACAGCTACTTCCTGCTGATGCTGAACAAGGACGCCAGCCTGACCGTGATCGACCCGACTGTGTCGGTGGGCGGCGTGACCAGCACCATGGCCCGCATCGACCTGCCCGGACGGCCCATGGACTGGGTGGCCACCAGCGACGACAAGCAGGTGTTCGTGTCGATCCCCGAGCGCGGCAAGGTGGCGGTGATCGACACCGAAACCTTCACCCGTGTCGCCGATCTGGACGCCGGCGACCAGCCGCTGCGCGTGGCCTTGCAGCCGGACCAACACCGGCTGTGGGTTGGCAACAACAGCAGCGACCCGGCCAAAGGCGGGGTAACCGTGATCGACGTGCCGGGGCGCAACACCCTGAAAAGCTTCAATACCGGCACCGGGCACCACGAAATCGCCTTCAGCGCTGACTCGCGCTATGCCTACGTCAGCAACCGCGACAGCGGCACCCTGAGCGTCATCGACATCCCGGAAATGCGCCTGGCCAAGACCATCAAGGTTGGCCCGCACCCGCTCTCGGTCAGCTATTCGGCGCTGTCCCAGGCCGTCTACGTGGTCGATGGCGAGGAGGGCAGCGTGCGGGTCTTCGACGCCCGCAGCCATCAGCTGCGCCACACGGTCAAGGCCGAGCAGGGCCTGGGGCCGATGCGCTTCAGCAGCGATGGCCGCTACGGCATCGTGCTCAATACCCTGGAGAACCAGGCGCTGGTCATAGATGCCAGTACCGACAAGCTGATCCACCACATCCCGGTGGCGGCCGAACCGTACCAGCTGACCTTCACCAAGGGCTATGCCTACATACGTGGCCTGGCTTCGCCCAAGGTCACCATGATCAACCTGTCCAGCCTGGGCGAGGGGCGTGCACCGATCGTGCAAGGTTTCGAGGCCGGCCCGGCAGCGCCGCGCCAGGCAGGTGACCTGCCGCTGGCCCAGGGGCTGTCGGTGTCACGCGATGACAACTCGGTGTTCGTGGTCAACCCGGTGGACAACACCACCTACTTCTACGCCGAAGGCATGAACGCGCCAATGTCCGGCTACAACAACCGTGGCCACCAGGCCCGCGCGGCCATCGTCGTCGACCGCAGCCTGCGTGAAGTGGCGCCTGGGGTGTATGGCTCGACCGTGAAGCTGCCCGCCGCCGGCAAGTTCGACGTGGCCTTCCTGCTCAACCAGCCGCAGATCATCCATTGCTTCAGCACCGATGTGGCCGCAGCGCCCAATGCCAGCAAACGCAAGGGCGCGCGTGCCGAGTTCATCGGCCTCGACCAGCCTTTGCCGCAGCACAGCGACTTTACCGCGCGGGTGCGTATCGTCGGCGACGACGGCCAGCCACGCCTGGGCCTGAACGACCTGAGCCTGCGCTACTTTCTGGCGCCATCGTCGATGCCGCGCAACCTGCAGCTGCAAGAGGTGGGCGAGGGTGTGTATCAGGCGGCGCTGAACCTGCCTGAAGCCGGCGCCTGGTACCTGCATGTGCAGTCGCCCTCGCTGGGGCGCAAGTTTGCCGAAGAAAACTACACCAGCCTGCGCGTCCTGCCGGCTGCAGCGACCAACGCTTCCCAGACTGACGTGAGGAATGTGCGATGAACGCCAAGCATGCTTTCACACTGTTGGCCCTGAGCCTGGCGTTTGCCAGCAACCTGGCCCTTGCCCACGCCGGTCACGACCATGACGGCCATGGCGCGCAACCGCCAGCGGCTCGCCAGGAAAAGACCAGCGTGCGCTTTGCCGATGTTTCGCTGCTTAACCAGGACGGCATGCCGGTACGCCTGGAGAAAGACCTGGTAAGCGACCACCTGGTGGTCATGGGCTTCATCTACACCAGCTGCACCACGGTGTGCCCGGTGGTGTCGTCGATCATGGGCAAGGTCCAGCAGCAGCTGGGTGGCCGGGTAGGCGAGGAGATCCACATGGTGTCGATCAGCGTCGACCCTCAGCGTGACGATGCCAAGCGCCTGCAAGACTACGCCAAGGCCTTCCAGAAGGGGCCGGGCTGGAGCTGGCTGACCGGCACCCCGTACGCCGTCACCGAGACCCTCAAGGGCCTGGGTAGCTTCAGTGCCGACCTCAGCCAGCACCCGCCGCTGATCCTGGTGGGTGACGGGCGCAGTGGGCACTGGACACGTTACTACGGCTTCACCGACCCGGCGGTACTGATCGAAGAGATCAACCGCCTCAGCGCCCGCCGGGTGCATGCCAAGAGCACTGCCATTGCCGACCGTCACGAGGTGCAACCATGAGCACTGCAAGCTCCCGCCGCGCAAGCATGCGCGGGTTCGACTGGCTGGTGCTGGGTGGTTGCCTGTGGATTCTGGCCTCGGTGGCCTTCGCCCACGAAGGCCATGCGCCACAGGCCCCCGAGCCGCAGCCGGCGCCGCAGGCGATGACCAGTGGTGGCGGCACCCGTGATGCCCAGACCTGGTTCACCGACACGGTGTTGAAGGACCAGAATGGCCGCGAGCTGCGCTTTTACAGCGACGTGCTCAAGGACAAGGTGGTGATGCTTAACGTGATCTTCACCCACTGCACCGACGCGTGCCCGCTGATTACCCGCAAGTTGCGTGAAGTGCGCGAAGCGATGGGGCCGCAGCTGGCCAGCCAGGTGACTTTCGTGTCGATCAGCAGTGACCCGCTGAACGACACCCCGCAGGCATTGAAGGCGTTCGCCGAGAAGCAGGGCGTGGATGGGCCGAACTGGCTGTTCTTGACCGGCGACAAGGCCAATGTCGACCTGGTGCTGGGGCGTATAGGGCAGTTCCTGCCCAGCCCTGAGCAGCATTCGACTCAGCTGATTGCCGGTGACGTGGCCGGCAAACGCTGGAGCAAGATCCGCCCGGATGCGCCACCGGCGGCGATTGCCCAGCGCATGCAGCTGTTGGCTCAGCCACTGGCAGGCCGGTGATTGCCATGGTGCGTTCCCTGTGGAGTCAACCTCTGAGGGGGCAGCCTTTGTGGGAGCGGCCTTGCGTCGCCAAAGGGCTGCGCAGCAGCCCCAGCACTGGCAGCCTTGACCCCGAAAGTGGGGAGCGTTGCGCGCTCCTTTTGCGACGCAAGGCCGCTCCCACAGGGCTTGCGATCTGCTTGGCATGCTTGCTGGGCATGTCGCCTTTTGCCTCTGCACTGGACCTCACCGACCACGAGCAAGCCGGCAAACGCCTGTACCGCGAAGGTGTCTCCAGCAGCGACGCCCAGCTGCAAGCGCGGGTCGGCGCCAGCGATATGGCGGTGCCCGCCAGCGTACTGCCCTGCGCCAGCTGCCATGGCAACGACGGCCGTGGCCGCGCCGAAGGCGGTGTGCGCCCGCCCAGCCTCGACTGGCAACGCCTGGCACTCGGCCAGGGCACACGCGAGGCCAACGGCCGCAGCTACCCTGCCTATACCGACAGCAGCCTGGCCCGCGCCATCCAGCATGGCGTCGACCCGGCAGGCAACCGCCTGGACCCGGCCATGCCACGCTTCGAACTGACCCTGGCCGACCAGCGCAACCTCACCGCCTATCTGAAGCGGCTAGCCCAGGAACGCGACCCAGGTGTGGAGGAGGGTGTGCTGCGCCTGGGCACCTTGCTGCCCGCGAGCGGCCCGCTGGCCGAAGCCGGGCAAGTGATACAGGCCGTGCTGGAAGATGGCCTGGCGCAGCTCAACCAGCAAGGCGGCATCCACGGCCGGCGCTTGGAACTGGTAGTGCTTGACCCAGGTTTCGATCCCGCCAGCGCCGAACGCGCCTTGCACCAGTTGCTGGAGCAAGAGCGGGTGTTCGCCCTGGTCACGCCATTGGCACCGATGCTCGACCAGCGCCTGACGACCTTGTTGGCGCCACAGAACGTACCGCTGATTGGCAGCACCCCACGCAGCGGCGGCAGCGCACAAATCTTCGACCCGCTACCCGGCCTGCCCGAGCAACTGCTGAGCCTGGCAGGCCATGCCCGTACAACGCTGGGGCTGGCCGCGGATGAGCTGCGCGTGGTGTATGCCGGCAACGAACAGGCCGCGTTGGCCGAGCAGGTGCGCGAGCGTTTGCTGCAGCAAGGCTGGGCGCCACCGGCCATCCAGGCGTTCGACGGCCAGGCGGTGGACGGGCAGGGCATCGTCTTCCTTGGCCGCGCCCAGGCCTTCGCCGAGTTGGCGGCGGCGTTGCAGGCGGCGGGCCGCCAGCCTTATCTGTTCGCCGCTTCCAGCCAAGTGGCCGGTGCGGTGGCACGCGTGCCCGAGCAGTGGTCGCAACGGCTGTTTCTGGCCTACCCCTACGTGCCGGAGGATTGGACCGAGCAAGGCCTGGCAACCCTCGCCGGGCTGCAGCAGCGCCAGGGCCTGGACCCACGCCAGGCGTCGTTGCAGGTCAACACGTTGTGCGCGTTGCAGCTGTTGAGTGAAGCGCTGAAACAGATTGGCCGTGATGCCAGCCGCGAGCAGCTGATTGCTGCGCTGGAAGGCCTGCACGATGTGCCTACCGGCCTGACCCCGGCGCTGGGCTTCGGCCCCGGCCGCCGCCAGGGCATGGCCGGGGCCCATGTGGTGGCGGTGGCCCTGCCGGGGCCACGCTTTACTGCGGTCACACCGTACCGGCCTGTGCCGGACACCCCCTGAGCGGAGGTTGCCATGCGTATCGTATTGTTGTGCCTGTTGCTGGTGCTGGCCAGGGCGAGCTGGGCCGATGTGCCGGCGGCGCGGGTCAATGGTGTGGAGATCGAGCTGTTGCGCCTGGAGCGCTACTTCAGCGAGTACCTGGACGCCCAGGGCCGTGCGGTGACCAGTATCCGCAACCCAGGCCTGTACAAGCGCCTGCGTGACCAGGCGCTGGACGAACTGATCGACAAGGAGCTGTTGTGGCAGGAAGCGCAACGCCAAGGCATTGCCGTCAGCGATGAACGGGTGTCGGCGCACGTCGGTGAAGTGGAAGCAGCCTTTGGCAGCCCGGCGGTTTTCGAACGGCGGCTGGCAGAGGCAGGCTTCGATAGGGCACAGTACACTGAATACACCCGGCAGGACATGGCAGCCCAGCAGGTGTATGCCCAGCTCAGCGCAGTCGACGCGCCGAGCCAGGGCGAAGTGGAGGCATTCTATGATGCCAACAAAGAAAGACTGCAAGGAGCGCAGAACCAAAGTGATAACCCTTCGGTCATACGCGAACAGGGCCTGGTCTTGGCCAGGGCTACGCTCATCGGTCAACGCGAGGCGCAGGCGCGCCAATCCGTGCGCCAACGTTTGCGCGAATCCGCTAAAGTGGAGATCGCCGACTGAGGCCCACGATGGCGTTTCCCCCAATGCTGGGGAATTAAGGTTTGGCAATGTGCCATCATTCCCCCCGCTTGTGGGGAAC
The DNA here is from genome assembly GCF_047978165.1 of Pseudomonas sp. LFS074. Taxonomy (NCBI): domain Bacteria; kingdom Pseudomonadati; phylum Pseudomonadota; class Gammaproteobacteria; order Pseudomonadales; family Pseudomonadaceae; genus Pseudomonas; species Pseudomonas sp. LFS074. Next base: position 2,658,908 of record NZ_JBFPFV010000001.1, read on the forward strand.
CGGTTGGGTGCGCGTGCTCAGCGTATTTCGGGTGCTGGCCGGCACCCTTGGCAAATCAGTGACTTACAGCGGTGCAACATGACTATTCACGCCTGGCACGAAGCCTGCTCAAGCCTTGTTAAGGGCGCACTTCGCAGACCGGGTAACCGGGCAGTTTTTAGGAGTCGACCTTGGTGAACAGAGTATTGGTAGTCGATGACGAACAGACTCTTGCGCAGAACCTGCAAGCGTACCTGCAGGCGCAAGGCCTGGAAGTTCATGTTGCCCACGACGGTGCCAGTGGTATCGAACAGGCTGAAAGCCTGGCACCGCAAGTAGTTGTGCTGGATTACCGCTTGCCCGACATGGAGGGTTTTCAGGTTCTGGAGGCTGTACGCAAGAACAGGCAATGCCACTTCGTGCTGATTACCGCCCATCCCACCGTCGAGGTGCGTGAGCGGGCCGCCGAACTGGGTGTGAGTCATGTCCTGTTCAAGCCGTTCCCACTGGTGGAACTGGCCCGTGCAATCTTCGACCTGATGGGCATCGAGCGCCGGCGCAGGGCCACGGACAACCCGGCAGAAGGGTTCGTCGAACGACGCCAGAACAGGAACGAATCGTTCCCCCTGCAGTTGTACGATGGAAGCTGGGTATTGGCCGACCGCCGCCGTAATGGCGTCAAGCCGCCAGGGCCCGACGACGATCAACTGCTCACAGGGGAATAGCGGCGCCCGCACCCCTGGCCGAGCCAGCCTGCGACGCGCCCCTGAGCGGAGTCGCAGGCCATGTCAGAAGCATTCGATGCAGCAGTATCAGCCTACCCCCGCGACCTGTTGGCCCAAGCCCGCCTGCAAGCCAGTGATGAGCGCCTGCTCAATTGCCTGGAACGCCTGGCCTGCGACACCCCCGATACCTTCACCCGCCGCCTGGGCCTGACCCTGCACTACCCGGTACTGGACAGCCACACCCTGCTGGCCAGCAACCCACGCTTCGACAAGGTGTCCCTGGCCCAGTGCCTGAAGCGCGAATTCGTGCTGATCGAGCAAAACGGCCAGTTGCTGGGCGTGTTCGCCGACCCCTTCGACCACACCCGCCTGGCCTGGATCGACGATGTGCTGCAAGGCGCGCCGCTGTACCTGGCCCACGCCGCCGAACTGGCCACCTTTCTGGCCCGGCACGAAGAAAGCTTCCATGCAGTCGATGCCCTGGACCACGACCCCGAGGCCAGCAGCGAAAGCGACCCGCTGCAACGCCTGTCACTGGCCAGTATCAGCGAAGACCAAAGCCGCGTGGTCAAACTGGTCAACTCCACCCTGTACGATGCGCTCAAGCTGCACGCCAGCGACATCCACCTGGGCATGACCGGCCAGGGCCTGACCATCAAGTACCGTATCGACGGCGTGCTCAACGGTGCCGGCAAAGCCAGCGGCAGCGCCTTTGCCGACCAGGTGATTTCGCGGATCAAGGTCATGGCCGAGCTGGACATCGGCGAAAAGCGCGTACCTCAGGACGGGCGCTTCAAGGTCGCCGTGGGCGATCGGCAAATCGACTTTCGGGTGTCGATCATGCCCAGCATCTTCGGTGAGGACGCCGTACTGCGGGTGCTCGACAAGCAGGACTTGTCCGACCGGGTCAGCGGCGTGCAGTTGCAAGCCCTGGGCTTTGCCGACGAAACCCTGCGCGCCCTGCGCCGGCTGGCCGCCGAACCTTACGGCATGATCCTGGTGACCGGCCCCACCGGCAGCGGCAAGACCACCACCCTGTACGCCATGATCAGCGAGATCAACCACGGCGTGGACAAGATCATCACCATCGAAGACCCGGTCGAGTACCAACTGCCCGGCGTGCTGCAGATCCCGGTCAACGAGAAGAAGGGCCTGACCTTCGCCCGTGGCCTGCGCTCGATCCTGCGCCATGACCCGGACAAGATCCTGGTTGGCGAAATCCGCGACCCCGACACCGCCCAGATTGCCGTGCAGTCGGCGCTCACCGGCCACCTGGTGTTCACCACCATCCACGCCAACAACGTATTCGACGTGATCGGCCGCTTCAGCCAGATGCAGGTCGACCCCTACAGCTTCGTTTCCGCGCTCAATGCAGTGCTGGCCCAGCGCTTGATTCGCCTGGCCTGCCCGCACTGCGCCACGGCCTGCGAACACGATGACGACACCCTGTATGGCTCGGGCCTGACCCGCGAGGCCGTAGCCGGTTGGACCTTCGTGCGCGCCCAGGGCTGCGGCCAATGCCGGGGCAGTGGCTACCGCGGCCGCAGCGCCATTGCCGAACTGCTGCACCTGGACGACGACCTGCGGCAAATGATCGTGGAGCGCCGCCCCCTGGCGCAAATCAAGACGCTTGCCTGCCAGCGCGGCCTGCGCCTGCTGCGGGCCTCGGCCCTGGACCTGGTCCGCGATGGCCGTACCACCCTTGAGGAGATCAACCGTGTCACATTCATCTGATCGTTTCTGCGCTGTATTGGGCGCCGAGGGTGTCGGCCTGGGTCGCTGGCACAATAACCACCACCAATGGCTGGGTAGCCGTGAGTTCAGCTGCGATGCCGCCCAACCGGCCTGGGCAGCCGCCGTCGATGCACTGGCCGCGCTGCTGGCCGAGCATGCCGTACGTGGCGCCCAGTTGCGGGTATTGCTGTCGGCCCGCTACAGCCGCTTCTGCCTGGTGCCCTGGAGCGATGCCATCGGCCACCCCCGCGAACTGGATGCCTATGCCCGGGCCTGCTTCGAAAACCTCTACGGGCAGCCCTTGGACGACTGGCGCATCGTGCTGTCGCCTGAGCCTGCCGGTGCTGCCCGCATCGCCACGGCGCTGCCCGAAGCCCTGCTGCAACGGCTTCAGGCGCTGGGCCGGGAAAGCCGCCTGAACCTGCGTTCGGTGCAGCCGTACCTGATGGCCGCCTACAACCGTTGCTCGCCGCAGCTGGAGCAAGGCGACTTCCTGTTCGTGCTGGCCGAACCGCGCCGCAGCGTGCTGCTGCTGGCTGCAGGTGGGGCCTGGCAGCAAGTGCTGGCGCAAGGTTGTGCCGACAGTGACCAGGCCCTGCAAGCGCTGATCGAGCGCACCTGCGAGCTGTACGGCGAGCACCTGCCACGGGTGTACCTGCATGCCCCAGGCCGGGGCGACGTGCCGCAACTGGCGGCGGTGCAGCTGTGCCAGCCGGCCAGCGAAGCCGACCCGCTGTGCGCCATGTGGCGGGCGGTGGCCTGACATGCGCCGCCTCGACCTGGAATTCCAGCCCCGGCGCACCAGCCCTTTGGCCTGGTCGCTGCTTGCTCTGGGCAGCGCCGTGGTCGTAGGCCTGGTGCTGCTGCAACACAGCTTGCAGGCCGAGCAGGTCGACCTGGAGGCCAGCGTGCACAGCCTTGAGCTGCAACTGGGCCGCCGTCCGGCCACCGTAGCGCCACAAAACAGCGCTGCCAGCCGCGAGCAAGCCGAGCGTCTGGCACAGATGCGCAGTGTGTCGCAGCAACTGCAACGCCCCTGGCAGCAGCTGTTCGCCATGCTCGAAGCCATGCCCCAGGACGATGTCGCGTTGCTTGGCCTGACCCCGGATGCACGCAAGGGCCAGGTGCGCATTGCCGCCGAGGCACGCAACCTCGAAGCGATGCTGCAGTACCACCAGCGCCTGGAAGCCAGTGACGAGCTAAGCGATGTATCGCTGCTCAACCACGAGGTGCTGGCCGCACAGCCTGAGCACCCCGTGCGCTTCACCCTCACCGCCACTTGGGAGACCGGCCATGCGCGCCCTTGAATCGCTGAACAGCCTGATCCTCCAGGAGCGCCTGCGCAGTGTCGGCCCGGTCGGCCTGGCGGCGGTGGCCGTAGGCCTGCTGGCCATTGGTGTGGCCTGTGCCGGGGTGCTGCCGCAATGGCAGGACGTGCGCGAACTGCGCGCCACCGAAGCGGACGCCAGCGTGCAGGTAGGGCGGGTCAAGCGGGGAGAGCTGAAAATTGCCGTCAAACCCGAACAGCAGGCCCTGGACAGCCTGCGTCAGCAACTGCCGGGGCAGCCCCAGGCCAGCGAGCTGATCGAGCGCCTGTATCACCTGGCCAGCGCCGAGCACATCAGCCTGGCCCGTGGTGAGTACGCCCTGGGCATCGACCCCAAGACCCAGCTGGCGCGCTACCAGATCGTGCTGCCGGTGCGCGGCAGCTATCCGCAGATTCGCGGCTTCCTCAAGGGCCTGCTCAAGCAACTGCCGACCCTGGTGCTGGAAGACCTCGAGCTGCAACGCAAACGCATTGGCGACAGCGAGCTCAATGCCCGCCTGCGCATGACCCTTTACCTGTCGAGGTCGTGATGAACACTCAACGTGCAGTCATCTGGGCCGGTTTCCTCGGCGTGAGCGCAGCGCTGGCCTGGGCACCCGGCCATTGGTTCGGCCAAGAAGACGCGCTGGCCCCGGTCGCCGGCAAGCCAGCTCCCACAGAGACTGCGGGCAGCGCCGCTTCTGCGGGTGCGGCTTTGGCCGCGAAAGGGCCGGACCAGGCCTCCAGAGACCTGTTCCCCACCCAGCAGTGGACCAAGCCCAAAGCCCTGGCCACCGTCACCGAACAACCCGTGGTTGCCGCGCCAGCAGTAGTGCCAGCGCCAACCGCTCCGGCACTGCCATTCGAATTCATCGGCCGCATGGGTGACCGCGACGACCTGCAGATCTTCTTGCAGAGCGGCGAAAAACTCTACGTCGTGCGCCAAGGCGACGTGATCGAAGACACCTATCGCCTCGATCGGGTTTCGGCCAGTGAGCTGAGCCTGGTCTACCTGCCTTTGCACCAGTCGCAGACCTTGTCTGTCGGGAGCGCACCATGAAGTCGTCGAAGCTGTGCAAGCCTGCTCCGTTCCTGCTCGTGGCGCTGTGCGTGGCCATTGCCGGCTGCGGTACCAGCGCGGTACGCAAGGACAGCGACCAGTTGATGAAAGAGGGCCAGTACGAGGCCGGCATTGCTCGCCTGGAAGAAGCCCTGCGCGATGACCCACGCGACACCGAGCTGAACATCGCCCTGGCCCACAGCCGTCAGGCGGCAGTCGAGGCGCTGATCACCCAGGCCGACGCCGACCGCATCCGCCACGACTTCGCCAATGCCCGCATGGGCTATGGCCGGGTGCTGACCCTGGAGCCGAACAACCGCCGCGCCCAGGAAGGCATCCGCCAGCTGGAACTGATCCGCACCCTCGACGAGCGCGTGGCGCTGGGCCAGGCCGCGCTGCGCCAGGGCGACCTGTTCGGTGCCGAGCGCTACATGCGCGAAGTGCTGCGCCTGGACCCGCAGAACCAGAAGGGCATGACCCTGCGCAGCGACATCGAAAACGTCCAGGCGCGCACAGCACAGCCATACCCGCAGTTGCGCAGCAAGCTGGAGCGGCCGGTGACCCTGGAGTTTCGCGATGCCAACCTGAAGACCATCTTCGAGGTGCTGTCGCAGGTCGCCGGCATCAACTTCATTTTCGACAAGGACCTGCGCCCGGACATGAAAGCCACCATCTTCGTGCGTGAAGTGCGCATCGAAGACGCCGTGGCCCTGCTGCTGGAGCAGAACCAGCTGCGCCAGAAGATCGTCAACGACAACACCGTGATGGTCTACCCCGACTCGCCACAGAAGACCAAGGACTACCAGGAACTGGTCATGCGCACGTTCTACCTGACCAGCATCGACGCCAACACCGCGCTGAACATGGTCAAGACCATGCTCAAGACCCGCGACGTGTTCGTCGACGAGCGCCTCAATACCCTGACCATGCGCGACACCCCGGATGCCGTGCGCATGGCCGAGAAGCTGCTGCAATCGCAGGACCAGTCCAACCCCGAGGTGGTGCTGGAGGTGGAGGTGATGGAAGTGGCCACCTCGCGCATCCTCGACCTCGGCCTGCAATGGCCCAACACCTTCGGCGTGCTGAGCAACGACGGCAAACCGGTCAGCGTGCTCGACCAGCTCAAGGGCATCGACTCCAGCCGCATCAGCATCTCGCCGGCGCCGCAGGCCAAGATCAACGCTTCGGACAAGGACATCAACACCCTGGCCAGCCCGGTGATCCGCGTCAGTAACCGCGAGCAGGCACGCATCCACATCGGCCAGCGGGTGCCGATCATAAGCGCCACCTCGGTGCCGTCCACCCAGGGCCCGGTGATCACCGAAAGCGTCACCTACCTGGACGTCGGTTTGAAGCTTGAAGTACAGCCCACCGTGCACTTGAACAACGAAGTGGCGATCAAGGTGGCGCTGGAAGTGAGCAACGCCACGCCGTTGGAAGCCACCCGCCAGGGCACCATTCCGGTCCAGGTCGACACCCGCAACGCGCAGACCAGCCTGCGCCTGCACGATGGCGAAACCCAGGTACTGGCAGGCCTGGTGCGCAATGACCACAACGCCAGCGGCAACAAAATCCCCGGGCTTGGCGACATCCCCGGCCTGGGCCGGCTGTTCGGCAGCAACAAGGACGACATGAGCAAGAGCGAGCTGGTGCTGGCGATCACCCCGCGCATCGTGCGCAACCTGCCGTACCAGAGCCCGTCGGACATGGAGTTCTCCACCGGCACCGAGTCGGCCATGCAGGTACGCCAGATGGCCCCGCTGCCACCAATGGACGTGCCTGGCAATGCGCCAACCACCGACGCACCGGTCGTGGACAGCCAAATGGCGGTCGCCCCGGTCAACGGGAGCCCACGGCCATGAAAACCCGGCGCCGTATGCACGGCTTCAGCCTGATCGAGGTGGTGCTGACCCTGGCACTGCTCGGGCTGCTGGCCAGCATGGCCGCGCCGCTGACCGAAACCGTGGTGCGCCGTGGCAAGGAGCAGCAACTGCGCGAGGCGCTGTACCAGATTCGCGATGCCATCGACGCCTACAAGCGGGCCTTCGACGCCGGCTACATCGAGAAACGCCTGGATGCCAGCGGCTACCCGCCGAACTTGCAGGTACTGGTGGATGGCGTGCGCGATGTGCGCAGTGCCAAGGGCGCCAAGTTCTACTTCCTGCGGCGCATCCCGCACGACCCGCTGGTGGCGGCCAAGGATGAAGACGAAGGCGGCTGGGGCCTGCGCGCCTACGACAGCAGCCCCGACAACCCGCGCGAAGGCGAAGACGTGTTCGACGTGTACTCCAGGGCTCGAGGCAAAGGCCTCAACAGCATCCCTTACGGGCAATGGTGACAGCCATGAAACGCAGCAAAGGCTTCACCCTGATCGAACTGCTGGTGGTCATGGCGATCATCGCCACGCTGATGACCATCGCCATGCCGCGCTATTTCAACAGCCTGGAAAGCTCCCGCGAGGCCACCCTGCGCCAGAGCCTGGCGGTGCTGCGCGAGTCATTGGACCACTACTACGGCGACACCGGCCATTACCCGGACTCGCTGGAGCAACTGGTGGAGCAACGCTACCTGCGCAACACCCCGGTCGACCCTATTACCGAACGCAGCGATGCCTGGCAGTTGGTGCCACCACCCGAAGGCGTGGCCGGCGGCGTGGCCGATATCAAGAGCGGTGCCACAGGGAGGGCGCGTGATGGCAGCCTCTTCGCTGAATGGTAAGGCCCAAAGCGGCTTCACCTACCTGGGCGTGCTGCTGCTGATTGCGGTCAGCAGCGTGGCACTGGCCGCTACCGGCACGATCTGGGCCAGCGCCGCCCAGCGTGACCGCGAACGCCAACTGCTGTGGGTGGGCAGCCAGTACGCCCAGGCCTTGCGCAGCTACTATCGCGCCTCGCCGGGTTTGGCCCAGTACCCGCAGGACTTGGCCGACCTGTTGCAGGACAACCGTTTCCCCCAGGCCAGGCGGCACATTCGCAGGCTGTACCCCGACCCCATCACCAACAGCGACGAGTGGGGCCTGCTGCGCTCGATCGACGGCCGCATCACCGGCGTGCACAGCCGTTCGGACGCCACCCCATTCAAACGCAGTGGCTTCAGCGCCGAATGGACAGGCTTCGAGGGGTTGGAGCATTACAGCGACTGGCAGTTCGTCGCCGAGCAGGCCTTCAGCGAAAGTGCCGGCGGTGTGCAGACCCACAGCGGCCCGGGAGACACGCCATGAACAGCCTGGCAGCGCTGTGCCTGAGCCTGCTGTTGCTGGCCACCTCGGCCAAGGCCGGTAATGAAGACGAGATGCAAGGCTTTATCGTCGACAACACCATCTCGCACATCGGCCACGACTTTTATTACTACTTCGCCGACCGCCTGCGCGCCACCAGCCGCCTGGACTTCAACCTGGTGGTACGCGAACGCCCCGATGCCCGCTGGGGCAGCCTGGTGACGGTGGAATTCGAGCGTGAGGTGATGTACCGCCGCTTCCTGCCACCAAACACCACCGAACTGAAAGACGAGGCCGTTGCCGCCGCCGACCTGGTCAAGCAGCAAATCATTCAACGCAAGCTGCAACGCCTGCTGCAGGACACCACCGACTTGGAGAGGGACGAGCTATGAACCACCGCATTCCACGTTGCATCGCCGCCTGCCTGCTGGCCAGCGCTTTTGCTGCCCAGGCCACCGAGCTGGTGTACACCCCGGTCAACCCGGCGTTTGGCGGCAACCCATTGAACGGCACCTGGCTGCTGAACAACGCCCAGGCGCAGAACGACTACGACGACCCCGATCTCAAGGACCGTGCCTCGGCCTTTACCGGCACCACAGCCCTGGAGCGCTTCAGCAACCAGCTGGAGTCGCGGATGTTGTCGCAGTTGCTGGACAACATCAGCAACGGCAGCACCGGCAGCATGGCGACCGATGCGTTTCTCATCGACGTCATCGACGATTCCGGGGCCTTGAGCATCAAGGTCACCGATCGCGCCACAGGAGAAATTTCGATCATTGAGGTCAGCGGCCTGAACCCCTGAGAGGGAAGGGCTTTTATGTTGGGGAGAGAACACCATGAATCGTCTGCTGAGCACGCTGCTGATCCTCACCGCCCTTGGCCTGCAAACGGGTTGCAGCCTGCGCGAACCCATGTCGGCCGAACAGGACTCGGAAACCCCGACCCTGACCCCGCGGGCCTCGACTTACTACGACCTGATCAACATGCCACGCCCCAAAGGCCGGCTGATGGCCGTGGTTTACGGCTTCCGCGACCAGACCGGGCAGTACAAGCCGACCCCGGCCAGCTCGTTCTCCACCAGTGTCACCCAGGGTGCTGCCAGCATGCTGATGGACGCCCTGAGCGCCAGCGGCTGGTTCGTGGTGCTGGAGCGTGAAGGCCTGCAGAACCTGCTGACCGAACGCAAGATCATCCGGGCTTCGCAGAAAAAGCCTGATGTGGCGGAAAACATCATGGGCGAGTTGCCACCGCTGCAGGCCGCTAATCTGATGCTCGAAGGCGGCATCATTGCCTACGACACCAACGTACGCAGCGGCGGGGAGGGGGCTCGTTACCTGGGGATAGACATCTCCCGCGAGTATCGGGTGGACCAGGTGACCGTGAACCTGCGTGCCGTTGACGTGCGCACCGGGCAGGTGTTGGCCAACGTGATGACCAGCAAGACCATCTACTCGGTTGGCCGCAGCGCCGGGGTGTTCAAGTTCATCGAGTTCAAGAAACTGCTGGAAGCCGAGGTGGGCTACACCACCAACGAACCGGCGCAGCTGTGCGTGCTGTCGGCGATCGAGGCGGCGGTGGGGCATTTGCTGGCGCAGGGGATCGAGCGGCGGTTGTGGCAGGTGGCCGGGGATGCGGGGGATGGCAAGGCCACGGTGGACAAGTATTTGAGCCAGAATCAGCAGCCGTGAAACAGGTTGAACGGCACCGGTGCGGTCGACGTGGGTGAGGCATTTTGCGACACAAGGCCGCTCCTGAGCCTAACATTTTTGCCAGTAGAAATTTTTACCATTAGCCATGATTATCTTGTGTAAAGCTGGAGGTGGGGAATCATCGTGACACCTACGCTAGGAACGTTATTTGACACGTCACGTGGCAGACCGATGTCTGGTGCTTTTCCTTATTCGCCTTATGGTTTCGTTCCTCGGTCAACGAGTTTGCTCGGTTTTAACGGCGAGCGACTAGACCCGTGTACCTGTAGTTATCTGCTTGGGAGCGGTTATCGATTATTTAACCCTGCTCTGATGCGATTTGGTTCTCCGGACAGTGTAAGTCCGTTCGGGTACGGTGGATTGAATTCATATGGATATTGCCAAGGGGATCCAATAAATTTAAAAGATCCCAGCGGGCATGGCCCAGTGCCCCCAGGCTATGATTTTGTAGGGTATCATGGTAGTACGCTAAAACATCAAAGCTCGTTGTTAAGTGGCGTTCAGCTCAAGTCACGTCCTACGGTTCATCATGGCAAGGGGTTTTACTTTACGCAAGACAGAAAATTGGCTTGGCATTATGCAAGGAGAACAAGTAGTCGTGAACGGGATGGGTCAACTCCGCACGTGTTTGGAGTATATGTAAAAAATTTCAAAGAACTGAAGGCGGGAGCGGAAGTCGTTAACCTCTGGCGTGGCACTGATAGACGCGTCAAAGAAAGCTACCGGATTCGTGAATCAGTATTTAATAAAGTAAAAGTGCTGGAAACAACTTACGGCCATCTTGTTCGTAGAAATTCGTTTGTCAAAAATCCGGGGTCTCATTCGCAGCGCTATCAAGGATCTCAGGGATCTCAGGGCTTTCAGAGCTTCCAGACTTTTCAGGGTTATCAGGGTTATCAGGGTTATCAGAGTTTTCAGGGTAATCAGAGTTTTCAGAGCTTCCAGGGTTTTCAGAACTTCCAGAGTTTTCAGGGCTTCCAGAATATGCAGGATATTCGTGGAAATCAGAACTTTCGGGGCTTTCACAACTTTCAGTACCCTCAGTAGCAGAAAAAAGGCCGGTACGCTCTGGGAGTAAGCAATAACAATCCGTTTCATCCCCGCCTCACAGAAAAAGCCTAATGTCGGAGGGACATCATGGTCGAGCTGCCACCGCTGCAGTCCGCCAACCTGAAGCTGGAGGGTGGCATCATCGCCGACGACACCACCTGGGTATCGACACCTCCAGCCGTGATCTATCTTGAGGGCCTTTTCGCGGGCTTGCCCGCGAAGAGGCCAATGCGGTTGACAGAAGTGTTACGACAAATGCCCTCAGCTTGAAACCCTTCCCTGACCTCGGTAGTCTTTGCCCGCTGCTGTCAATCCAGCAGCCGGGTTTGGTAGCCCGCGATCAATCAAGGCGCACAAGCGCCCGCTCTGCGATACAGTTGGCGCTTTTTTGTGCCCGGCTGTTTCGTTTTATGGCGGCTGTGCGTAGGGCGCCTCCGTGCGCGCCGGTTTCCTTGATTCCCGGTCTACCAACCTGCGTACAGCCGTCACCACTTCGTTTGGTAGCGATCTGTGGCGGCTCCAGTGAATCAAGGAGCGACACAATGACAAAAGGCTTACCTGATCCTCCCGTACGCGCCACCACGGCGTCCTCCAGTTTTTCGACTTGTGAATGCAGCCATCCGCCGTTGTTTGCCGTGCGTGCAGGGGTGGACTACGAAGATGCGCTGGTGCATCTGTCCACGCTGCTCTAGGGGGCGTTTGCGACCAACCTCAAGGCGTTGGAGTTGGCCAAGGGGACTTGTCGTGATCTGTTGTTGAGCAATGACCATGGGCTGGATTCGGCAAAGGCGGTGGTGGAGGCTTTGCTGGATGGGGTTGAAAGGCAGCAGCTGACCGGGCGAGGGAAGGCGGTACAGATGCAGGGTTTTTGAGGGCTGGCTCGGGGCCTGCGTATGGGCCTCCAGGTGCACGCCTATACAGGTTTGGCGCCTGTGAGATCGAGCGCCGCCCGCGCGGCGCATCGCGAGCTACGCTCGCTCCTACGTTTGTTTCGGGCCAATTATGTCTGTGGGATTTGCGCGCGAATGCCTTGGCACACGGCTCAATATCGCGTCGAACAAACAAGGCGGTCGCGCGCACCTGGCACAGGCGTTACTGGCCAAAAACAAACGTAGGAGCGAGCGTAGCTCGCGATGCGCCGCGCGGGCGGCGCTCGATATCCGCCCCACCCGAAAACCCAAGCCATACACCCCCAGCCATCCCCCAACCCATCAACCAGATGACGCCCAGCCATTTCTCCCGCACACTGCGGAAAATTCCCAAGCCCGTACCCCGCCACCTTGCGGGGCACAGCCGGAGTAGAAAATGGCGCGACAACTAATAACAAACGCCCACGACCCGCTGCACGAATCCCGCCAGGCCCGCCTGAAACTGGCCAGCGAAGGCGAGTTGCCGCTGGGCATGCTGCGCGACGAAATCGACGCTTCTTGGCGGCGCAGCCTAGGCCATGGCCTGGATTGCCTGCAAGGCGAACAAGTCGGCCTGGGCCTGGAACAGGGCCACGACCTGCGCATGCTGCTGGAGCGCAACCGCTTGCTGGTCGACGCCGTCACCCCCGAATTGGACTACCTGGTCGCCCGCCAGGGCAAGGCCGGTATCGTCATCCTCGGCGACGCCCAGGCCAACGTCCTGGCCATCGAAGGCCAGACGCACGTACTCAGCCGCGAGGGCCTGCGCGACCTGCATCCCGGCAGTTGCTGGAGCGAATCGCTGCGCGGCACCAATGCCATCGGCACCGCCGTGGTGGAAGGCCGGCCGACGTTGATCAACTGCGGTGAACACTACCTCGACCGCCTCAGCCCGTTCTCCTGCACTTCCGTGCCTCTGCGCGATCCGCGTGGCGAGGTGATCGGTGTGCTCGACATTACCCGCGAAGGGGTGATGGCGCAGCCGCAGGACAGCCTGTCGACACTCATGCTGGCCGCTGGCAACATCGAAAGCCGCATGTTCGGCCTGTGCCACCCGGACCAACTGGTGTTGGCCTTCCACAGCCGTCCGCAGTACCTCAACAGTGCCTGGCATGGCCTGCTGGCGCTGAGCCTGGACGGTGAAGTGCTGGCCGCCAACGACAGTGCCTGCCAGTTGCTGCAGGTGGCGCGCCAGGAGCTGATTGGCCGGCGCAGCACGGACCTGCTCGGTGAGCGTTCACCTGCGTTTATTGCACGCCTGTGGCAGGGCGGCGTGAGCAGCGTGCAAACCGCCAAGGGCGAGTTCTACTTCCGTGCCCTGCAGCTGCCGCGCCATGGCCGGGTCAATGGCAGTACGCCGGCAAGCAAGCCGACGCTGAGCAAGCAGTCGCCCGCGCTCGACGCGCTGGCCGGTGGTGACCCACGGCTGGCGCGCAACCTGCGCATGGCCCGCCAAGGGTTGGGCAATGGCCTGCCGGTGCTGCTGCTGGGCGAGACCGGTACCGGTAAGGAAGTGGTCGCCCGAGCCTTGCACCAGGCCAGCCCGCGTGCCGACAAACCGTTCGTGGCCGTCAACTGCGCGGCCATCCCCGAAGGGCTGATCGAGTCCGAGCTGTTCGGCTACCGCGAGGGTGCTTTCACAGGCTCCCGCCGGGGCGGCATGGTCGGGCGGCTGATGCAGGCCCATGGTGGCACACTGTTCCTCGACGAAATCGGCGACATGCCGCTGGCCTTGCAGGCGCGCCTATTGCGGGTATTGCAAGAGCGCCGTGTGGCGCCGCTGGGTGCCGGCGACGAGCAGGACATCGACGTGGCGTTGATTTGCGCCACCCACCGCGACCTCAAGCGTTTAGTGCAGGAGCAGCACTTCCGCGAAGACCTGTACTACCGGGTCAACGGCGTGTCGCTGCGCCTGCCGGCGCTGCGCGAGCGTGACGACCTGGCGGCGATCATTCAAGGCCTGCTGGACAAGTCCGATGCCCGTGGCGTCACGCTAGACCCGGCGTTGGCGGCATTGCTCGAAGGCTTCGACTGGCCAGGCAACATCCGCCAGCTGGAAATGGTGGTGCGCACGGCACTGGCCATGCGCGAGAACGGCGAGCAGGTGCTGACGCTGGACCACCTCACCGATTGCCTACTGGACGAGTTGGCCAGCGGCTCGGCGCCCTCCGGCAGCCTCAAGGACAACGAGCTGGAGCTGATCCGTGGCGCCCTTGCGCGCCACCAGGGCAATGTGTCGGCTGCCGCCGAAGCACTGGGCATCAGCAGGGCGACGCTGTACCGCAAGCTCAAACAGTTGCGCGGCTGAACCATGGGCCCATTGTTCGCAAAGCTGGTGGAGTCCAGCGACCCTGTACTCATGCGCCAGGCGTTGGCCTGGCTGTATGGTTTCGTGCGCCCGCACCGGCGCGCCATCGGCCTGCTGCTGGGTTTGTCGCTGGGCGCCTCGTTGCTGGCCCTGGCGCAACCTTGGCTGGTCAAGACGCTGATCGACGAGGGGCTGCTGGCCAAGGACTACCAGACCCTCTGGCACATGGCAGCGATCATGATCGGCGCAGGCCTGCTGGGCACGGTGCTGGCCGGCGTCAACCGCTACCTGCACACGCGCTTGTCTGGGCGCATTCTGTTCGCCCTGCGCGATGACCTGTACCGCCACCTGCAGCAGTTGTCGCCTACGTTCTATGGGCGGCGGCGCATGGGCGACATTCTTTCGCGGCTGGACGGCGATGTGGCGGAGATCCAGCGCTTTGCCGTGGATTCGCTGTTCTCGGCGGTGTCGGCGGTGATCGGCCTGGTGGGCGCGGTGGCGTTGATGCTGATGCTGTCGTGGCAGTTGTCGCTGTTGCTGGCGCTGCTGGTACCGATCGAGGTGCTGTGGCTGCGCTGGATGCGGCGCAAGGTAGAGCACGAGGTGCGAAACCTGCGTGAGCGTTCGGCGGATGTGTCGTCGTTTCTGGTAGAGACCTTGCCGGCGATGAAGTTCATCCAGGCGGCCGGCCAGCAAGGCCGCGAGGCAGGGCGGCTGGATCAGCTGGGCCAAGGCTACATGCGCCAGTTGCTGAAGGTGCAGGTGACCGAATTCTTCACCCAGGCCATTCCCGGTACGCTCACCTCATGGTGCCGCGCTTGCGCGTTTTTGGTCGGCGGCTGGTGGGTGATTCAGGGGACCTGGCAGTTGGGCGCGTTGATCGCCTTTTCCACCTACATGGGCATGGCGGTAGGGCCGGTGCAGAGCCTGCTGGGCCTGTACGTGGCGGTGCAGCGCATGGCCGTGAGCCTTGGGCGGGTGATGGAGCTGAAACGGGAAACCGTGGCCGTACGCCCGGCAGCCAACCCGCAACCCATACCCGATGGGCCAGGCGAATTGCGCCTCGAAGCACTGAGCTTTGCCCATGAAGGGCGCCAGGGTGCGGTGCTGAATAACGTACAGGTGTGTGTACCAGGCGGGCTGAAGGTGGCCATCAGCGGCGCTTCGGGGGTGGGCAAGTCGACCCTGATCGACCTGTTGCAGCGCTTCTACGACCCGGACGCTGGGCGCATCCTGCTGGACGGGACCGACCTGCGCGAGCTGGACTTGGCAGCGCTGCGTAGGCGTATCGCCGTCGTCAGCCAGGACATCGTGCTGTTCCGTGGCACTCTGGCGCAGAACCTGGCCTACGGCGTGCCCGAGGCCAGCCGCGCAGAGCTTGAGCGTGTGGTGCGCCTGGCGCGGCTGGACGGCCTGGTCGACAGCCTGCCGCTGGGCCTGGACGGCTTGCTGGGCGAACGTGGCCAGCAGTTGTCCGGCGGCCAGAAGCAACGCATCGCCATCGCCCGTGCGGTGTTGCAGGCCCCGGCGATTCTGGTGCTGGACGAGGCCACCTCGGCGGTGGACGAAGCCACCGAACGTGAGGTGATCGCAGCTATCGACCAGCTGTTTGCCAGCCGCACGCGGATCCTCATCAGCCACCGCGCGTCGACTTTGGCTGATGCCGACCTGCACTTGCAGTTGCATGACGGCCAGTTGCAGGTACTGCCGCAGGAGACGGTCAAACATGGGCGCTGACGTGCGCGTTGGGGTCATCGACAGTGGCTGCTCGCGGGAGCAAACCAACGGCTTGCTCGATGCCCGCCGTTTCTGGCTGGAAGACGGCCAGTTACGTGAAGGCGCAATGCTGCCCGACGAGCTAGGGCATGGCGGTGCCGTGCTGGCCAGCTTGCAACGGGAGGCTGGCCCTGTGCCGTTGCTGGTGGCCCAGGTGTTCGGCGGCCAGGCCAGCACCAGTGCCTTGCAGGTGGCGGCAGCGCTGCTGTGGCTGGTGGAAGCGGGGGCTACGCTGGTTAACCTGAGCCTTGGCCTGCAGCAGGACCGACCGGTTTTGCATCAGGCCTGCGCTGAGGCCTTGGCTGCGGGCGTGGTGTTGTGTGCATCCAGCCCGGCACAGGGCGGGCCCGTATTCCCAGCCAGCTACCCAGGCGTGATTCGGGTGACCGGTGATGCACGTTGCGCGCCCGGCCAGTGGTCGTGGCTGGGCACCCGGCAGGCGGACTTTGGCGGTTATGTAGGGACGGGCGGCAGAGCGGGCGCTAGCCTGGGTTGTGCGGCATTGAGCGGTAGGATTGCGGCGTTGCTGCGTGCCGAGCCGGGCATGGATCGCCAGCGAATCCATGAGTGGTTGCGTCAGCATGCGACGTTCTCAGGCCCAGAGCGACGGGGGGCGAGCCATGCCTGAACCGCACATTGTGGTGTTGGGTGCCGGCCCTGCGGGTGCGGCCACGGCCATAGGCCTGCGGCGGCTGGGTTATACCGTGACGGTGGTGTCGCAGTGGCGCCGTTTCGCGGCTGTTGAAGGGGTTTCGCAACGGGTGCTGGAGGGCTTGCGGCATGCGGGCCTCGGCGGTGCTTTGAGCCAGGCGGCCACGCCGGCTACCCGGCAGGTGCACTGGAATGGCCAGCACCTGCGAATGAACCAGGAGTTCTTGCTGGATCGGCAACGGTTTGATCGGGCGCTGCGCAACGATCTTCAGCGTGCCGGTGTAAGCGTGGTCGAGGGGCGGGTACGCGAGGTGGTGCACGAGGGCGGTCATCATGTGCGTCTTGACGATGGGCAAGTGCTGACGGCTGATTTTCTCGTCGAGGCCCGAGGCCGCCAGGCACCGCTGGCCGCAGACCGCCTGCGCGGGCCGGAAACAGTCAGCCTGCTGAATGTCTGGCAGGGTAGCCCTGGCGCGCCTGCGTCGGCAGTGGAAAGCCTGGAGGATGGCTGGGCGTGGATGGCGCGGCTGGCAGATGGCCGTTGCTACTGGCAAGTCACCCAGGACGCTGCAGGCCTGCCGGGTAAGGCCGGGTTGGCCGATTATTGCGCGACGCTGCGGGCACGCAGCGGGTTGGTCGCGGAGCTGTTCGACGATCAGGCGTTGGTGCCGGCACAGGTGCATGCACGCAGCAGTACTGCCATTCTGGCGGGCGAATGCGTCGGGCATGACTGGATACGGGTGGGTGATGCGGCGATGGCCGTTGACCCGCTGTCGGGTAACGGGATTTTCCAGTCACTGTCTTCGGCGTTGCAGGCGCCGGTGGTGATCAACACCTTGCTGCGCCGGCCCGAGCGGGCGGTGTTGGCGTGGCAGTTTCACCAGCAGCGGGTCGAACAGCTGTTTTTGCGATTTGCCCGCATTGGGCGGGATTTCTATGGGCAGGAGCAAGGGCGGGTAGGGCAGCCATTTTGGGCTCGGCGCCAAGGCTGGCCGGATGCGCAGCCCTTGCATACGGCCGCGGATTGGAGCGCCGTGCGGGTTGAACGGCGGCCTGTGTTGCGCGACGGTCTGGTGGACGAGGCCGAGGTGGTGGTGACGGCGGACCAGCCGTTGGGGGTGTGGCATTTGCAGGGGGTGGAGTTGGCGCCTGTGGTACGGGCGTTGCTGGGTGGCCTGGCAATTGGGGCGGTTTTGTCGGGCTTACCGGGTGAGCAGCAGATGATGGTGCGGCGGTGGCTGGTGGAGCAGGGGTTGGCTTGAGATGGCCGGGGCCGCTTTGCGGCCCATCGCGACACAAGGCCGCTCCTACACAGGTACAACATCGCCTGTGATGCTTGCGCTGTACTTGTGTAGGAGCGGCCTTGCGTCGCGAAAGGGCTGCGAAGCAGCCCCAGGCTGCAGAGTCAAAAAAAGGTCCCGACAATCAGTTGCATGTAGGCCCCCGTATCCCGCCCACCCAATTGCGTGCCGCCGTTGTTCGCACTGCGCTCCGGCTTATAGAACCCTACCAACGGGCTGATCAGCAGGTGCTCGTTGACCATCCATTCCACGTACAGGTCCAGCTCACGCCCGCCGAGGTTGCCCTGATCCGTGTCCAGCGTATCGAAGTCGAAGTACAGCGCGCCGACGGTCAGGTTGTCCCGTGGCTTGCCTTTCAGCGCCACATGGTGCACCTGGCTGTTCTTGTTGAACGGCCCGGCATAGTTGGCCGCTACTTCACCCTGGAACCAGGTGCCATAGCCTCGGCTCAGGCCATAGAACAGTGGGTCGAAGCCTTCGGAGAAGCGGCTGTAGCGGTAGGTGGCAGTCGGTGACCAGGGCAATTCGGAGAAGGTCCAGTTGCCCTCCAGGTACCAGGCATTCTCGCGCCCACCGGTCTTGTCCTGGCTCACGTACTCGGCGGCCAGTTCCAGGTCCTTCACGCCCACATTGCCGCGCCCGCGCAGGCTGGCGGTGTCCATGCCGTCGCGGTGTTCCAGGCCCATGATTTGCGCGTAGCGTTGGTCCACGTCCAGGCCGCGGATCCAGCTGAGGCCCACGGTGCCGGCGTCGGCGACGTGTTCCAAATTGGCTACCGCCAGCGAGGTATCGGCCTGGTAGTGGTTGTCGGACTTCAGCCACATCAGGTCGCCGCGCCAGCCCTGCTTGCCGCCCAGGCGCAGCACGGCGGTGCGGTCGAAGGCTTTACGGGCGGCCAGGTAGTAGGCGCCGCCGCGATCGAAGTTGGCGCCCAGGTCGACCTTGCCCAGGTTCACCGGGTCGCCCTGGATCAGAAAACCATCGCCCAATGTCACTACCTGGCGACCGCCTGAAATGTCCACGCCGTCTTCGCCCAGGGCCGGGAACAGGTTGGCCGAGCGCCAGCCCAGGTACAGGTCTTCGATGGCTGTGCGGCGTTCGTCGCCCAGGGTCAGGCCGGCGGCATCGCCATCGCCCCAGGTGGCGGAACTGAGCAGGTTGACGGCCCCGTAGAGGGCGCCGCTGTCGGCCAGGGCCTGGCTGCCGCTAAGGCCATATTTGACGTAGCCTTCTTGCCAGGCGGTGCTGCCGGGCTGGCGGTTGCCGGCCTGGTTGAAGCTTTCGTCGCTGTGGAACACACCGAACAGGGCTTCGAGGTCGGCGTTGAGGGTGGTGCCGTTGTGGTTGTAGAGCTCGTAGGCTTGGCTGGCGGGTGCGGCCACCAGCAGGGCCAAAGTGCAGGCGAGTGTGTGCCTCATGGGTTTGCTCCATGGTTTTTATTGTTGTTTTTAGTTGCCTGGGCCGGCCCTTTCGCGGGTAAACCCGCTCCCACAGGGACCCCACAGTTTTCCGGCTTGTGGTGATCCTGTGGGAGCGGACGAGCCCGCGAAGAGGCCGCTACAGGTAAATGATCAGAGCTTGATCAGCACCGATTTGAGCTCGGTGTAATGCTCGATGGCTGCTGCGCCCATCTCGCGACCAACGCCAGACATCTTGTAGCCACCAAACGGCAGTGCCGGGTCCAGTGCGCTGTGGCAGTTGACCCATACCGAACCCGACTTGATGCGCGGGATCATGCGGTGCACGGCGGCCAGGTCGTTGGACCAGATGCTTGCGCCCAGGCCATAGGGGTTGTCGTTGGCCATGCCGATCACTTCGTCGATGTCATCGAACGGCATTGCCACCAGCACCGGCCCGAAGATTTCTTCTTGTACCAGGCGGTGGCGCTGGTCGACATCGACAATCACCGTCGGCTTGACGAAGTAACCCGGCCCGAAGCCTTCACCGCCACAGGCGATGGTCGCGCCCAGTTCGCGGCCAAGCTCGATGTAGCCGGTGACGCGGTCCTGCTGCTTGGCCGAGATCAGCGGGCCCATCTGCACCGCTGGGTCCAGCCCGTTGCCCAGTTTCATGCCATTGGCGATGCCGGCGATGTCGGCCACCACGTTGTCGAAGTGCTTGCGGTGCACATACAGCCGCGAGCCCGCGCAGCACACCTGGCCCTGGTTGAAGAAGATTGCCGTGGCCGCACCGGCTGCGGCTTCCTGCAGGTTGGCGTCGGGCATGACGATGGTCGGCGACTTGCCGCCCAGCTCCAGGGTGACGCGGGTCATGTTGTCCATGGCCGCCTTGCCGATCAGCTTGCCGACTTCGGTCGAGCCGGTGAAGGTCAGCTTGTCCACCCCAGGGTGGCGACTGAGCGCAGCGCCCGCGTTCAGGCCTGTACCGGTGATTACGTTGAAAACGCCTGCCGGGTAGCCGGCTTCGTCTACCAGTTCTGCCAGCTTGAGCACGCTCAGTGGGGTTTCATCGGCGGGCTTGAGCACCACGGTGCAACCGGTGGCCAGGGCTGGGCCGAGTTTCCAGCAGGCCAGCAGCAGCGGGAAGTTCCAGGCGACGATGGCGCCGACCACGCCCACCGCCTCGCGGCGCACGAAACCATGGAACTGGTCGTTGGGCATCAACGGCATGGAGGCTTCGACGGTGCTACCCTCGATCTTGGTGGCCCAGCCGGCCATGTAGCGCAGGAAGTCGATGGCCAGTTGCACGTCCATCACCTGGGCGACGGCGGCGCTCTTGCCGTTGTTCAGGCACTCCAGTTCGGCCAGCTGGCGGGCGTCGCGCTCCATCAGGTCGGCCAGGCGCCACAACAGGTTTTGCCGCTCGCGCGGACGCAGGCGGCTCCAGGGCGAATCATCGAAGGCTTGACGTGCCGCGCGCACGGCGCGATCGACATCCTCGGCCTCGGCGGCGGGCACTTCACCCAGTACTTCGCCGGTGGCCGGGTTGCGGAACGACAGGGTGCGACCGCTGGCGGCGTCCTGCCACTCGGCGCCGATGCGCATCTTCAGCTTGCGTTCGAGAAAGGCGCGGGTGGCGGGCAGGATGGGCAGTTCGGAAAGCATGGGACGGTGCCTCTTGTCATTGGATGTGGCGGGCACCGGCGCAATGGCCGTGCCAACCTGGGCAGATGGCGGCAAGGCCTTGAGCTGACTGGGTTTTGCCGTGACGCAAGGTTCGGTTTGCAAAGGTGCGCTGTTGCACAATGAGACGGTGTGAGACGGTGGTGAAACAGCGGCTCTCAGGGCCAGCAGCCGACATGTCAGGTGTTGTCTCAACCTGAAACACACTGTCGCGAAATGGCACGCTGCAATTGGCCATCCGTGCTGCTGGCCAAGCCCCGGAAACTGCCTAAAAGGTTGAAAGGCAACACTTTTACAGCACCTGGCACAGTTCCTGTATCACAACCGTCACATGCACACCTGCTGTACCAAAGCGTGCGAAAACGATAAGAACAACAACCGTGGAGGTCTGACCTTGAAGACGACTCGACTCCGGCGGCATGCGGGCAAACTGGCGCTGGTCGCCGCCGCGCTGCTGAGCACCCAGGCCATGGCGGCCGAGCAGGGCCCGAGCCTGTTGCAGAACAAGTGCATGGGGTGCCATATCCCCGAAGGCAACGACACCTATAGCCGCATCAGCCACCAGCGCAAGACGCCGGAAGGCTGGCTGATGAGCATTGCCCGCATGCAGATGATGCACGGCCTGCAGATCAGTGACGACGACCGTCGCACGCTGGTCAAGTACCTGGCCGACAAGCAGGGCCTGGCGCCCAGCGAAACCGATGGCGTGCGTTACGCCATGGAGCGCCGGCTCAATACCGTCGAGCACTTCGACACCCAGCTCAGCGAGACCTGTGGCCGTTGCCACTCCGGTGCCCGCGTCGCCTTGCAACGGCGCCCGGCCAAGGAGTGGGAACACCTGGTCAACTTCCACCTTGGCCAATGGCCGTCCCTTGAGTACCAGGCCCAGGCGCGTGACCGCGATTGGCTGCCGATTGCCCTGCAACAAGTGGTGCCGGAGCTTGCCAAGCGCTTCCCGATGGAAAGCGCAGCCTGGGCCGAATGGCAGAAGGCCAAACCCAAGGCAGACGCACTGCCGGGGCAGTGGGCATTCAGCGGCCATATGCTTGCCAAGGGCGACGTACGTGGGGTGATGAGCGTCACGGCTGGGGAGGGCGATACCTTCAAGGTCGAGGTCAAGGGCGCTTACGCCGACGGCACGCCGTTCAACGGCAGCGGCACGGCGATCCTCTACAACGGCTATGAGTGGCGTGGCAACGTCAAGGTCGGCGATGCCAACCTGCGCCAGGTGTTCGCCGCGCTGGATGGCGAGATGAAAGGCCGTATGTTCGAAGCCGAACACGATGAACGCGGCCTGGACTTCACTGCGGCGAAGGAAGGCAAGGCGCGCCTGCTGGCGGTTCAGCCGGCATTCATCAAGGCCGGCGGCGAAAGCGAGATCACCCTGGTGGGTAGCGGCCTGGACGGCAAGCCCGACTTGGGTGCAGGGGTGGAAGTGACCGAGGTGCTGGAGCAAACCCCGACCCTGGTACGGGTCAAGGCCCGCGCCGCGGCAGACGCCAAGCCTGGCCAGCGCGAGGTTGCGGTGGGCGCGCTCAAAGGTGTCAACCTGGCGGTCTACGACAAGGTCGACGAAGTGAAGGTGGTGCCGGCGTTCTCCATCGCCCGCATTGGCGAGAACGGCGCTTCGGTGCCGAAAGTGCAGGGCCGCTTCGAGGCCGAAGCCTGGGGTAAAGACGCCAGCGGACAACCGCTGCGCATCGGCTACCTGCCGGCCACCTGGAAGGTCGAGCCGTTCAACGAGCGTGCGGTCGAGGACGAAGACGTCAAGTTCGCCGGGCAGATGCAGGCTGATGGCGTGTTCGTACCAGGCGGTGCCGGGCCCAACCCCGAGCGCAAGATGATGACCAACAACGCCGGTAACTTGAAAGTCATCGCCACGCTGGCCGACGGTGGCCAGACCGGCGAAGGGCACATGATCGTCACCGTACAGCGCTGGAACAACCCGCCGCTGCCATAACGGCAGGGCGCAACGGTTTTCCAACGGATCGATTATCGGGAGGTCGCCATGGGCGTACTACTGAACCTGGTCGAGCGTAACCTGCACGAAGTGCAGGTCGATGCCGACCGCATGCTGTTCCATATTCCCAGCAGCTCGCTGTTTGCCACCGATGCGGTGACCGGCAGCATCATCGACGCTTTGCGCCAGCAAGGCTGCTCGGCCGAGGAGCTGATGCAGCGCCTTGGCCAGCAGTTTGCCGGCGACGATATCCAGGACACCCTGCGCGAGCTGATCGCGCTGGAGCTGGTCAGCGACGGCTCGCCGCTGACCCCGGAAATCGCCCTGAAGCAGGTCGAACGCACCGCGCTTAACACCGTGGTTCTGAACGTCAACACTGGCTGCAACCTCAGCTGCACTTATTGCTACAAGGAAGACCTGGACAAGCCTTCCGCCGGCAAGAAGATGAGCACCGCCACCGCCGAGGCCTCGGTGGAGATGCTGCTCAAGGAATCGCCCAACGAGGAGCGCTACAGCGTGGTGTTCTTCGGTGGCGAGCCACTGTCCAACCGGCCGTTGATCGAGCACATGGTGGCTTACTGCGAACGGCGTTTCGCCGAGGCGGGCAAGCAGGTGGAGTTCATCATGACCACCAACGCCACCTTGCTGACCGAAGAAATCATCGACTGGCTCAACGTCCACCGTTTCGGCCTGTCGATCAGCATCGACGGCCCCAAGACCGTGCACGACCGTAACCGCATCACCGTGGGTGGGCAGGGCACCTATGACGTGGTGCGGCGCAAGGCCGACCTGCTGCTGTCGCGCTACACCAGCCGCCCGGTGGGCGCGCGGGTCACGCTGACCCGTGGCATTACCGATGTCGAAACCATCTGGAACCACTTGTTCAATGAAATGGGCTTCGCCGAAGTCGGCTTTGCCCCGGTGACCTCGGGCGACATGGCCGATTTCAACCTCACGAGCGAAGAGCTGGTGCAGGTGTTCGCCAACATGAAGGCCCTCGGCCGGCGTTACCTGGAGGCGGCGCTGGAGCACCGCAACATCGGTTTCTCCAACCTGCACCAGTTGATCACCGACATCCACGAAGGCCACAAGAAGGCCCTGCCGTGTGGCGCCGGGCTGAAGATGCTGGCGGTTGACCACGAGGGCGAGCTGAACTTGTGCCACCGCTTCACCGGCTCCAGCCTGCCGACCTTCGGCAATGTGCACCAAGGGGTGAAGCAGGCGCAGCTCAACGACTTCCTGTCACAACGCCTGGACCGTAGCAACACCGGCTGTGAAAGCTGCCGCATCCGCAACCTGTGCTCGGGCGGCTGCTACCACGAAAGCTATGCACGCTACGGCGACCCGCAGCACCCGACCTACCACTATTGCGAACTGATGCGCGACTGGGTGGACTTCGGCATCGAAGTCTACAGCCGCATCATGGCCGCCAACCCGGCCTTCATCGATCGCTACATCACCCCGCGGAAGGCGCACTGACATGAAGCACTTGAAGCCCCTGAACAACAAGGCGCGCATCCTGGAGCAGGCCGCCGCCGAAGACCGTGTCGAAGAAGTGATGGCCATGAGCGCGGTGGCAGGCTGCACGGCCACCACCGACCCGGGCTGGGAAGTGGATGCCTTTGGCGGCGTCAGCTCGTTGTGCCAACCGATGGAGGCCGACCTGTATGGCTGCTCCGACCCTTGCTGGTGGCCAGCCCAGGTGCCGGACATGATGAGCACCTACCAGGACTGGAACGCCCAGGCGACCAACTCGGCGGACGACTGGCGCAACCTCGGCACCGTGTTCCCGAAAGACAAGTGACGGCCCAACAAGAATGACAAGGGGAAACCGCATGAAAGCTGGACGCTGCGCGCAACTTGCGCTCACCATCGCCGCCACGGCCTGCGCCGGGCTGGTACAGGCCGACGACACCGGGCCGGCACTGAAGGCTGGCCACGAATACATGATCGTGACCAACTACCCGAACAACCTGCATGTGGTCGATGTGGCCAGTGACACGGTCTACAAAAGCTGCCAGATGCCCGACAAGTTCGGCCCTGGCACCGCAATGATGGCGCCGGACAACCGCACCGCCTACGTGCTCAACAACCACTACGGCGACATCTACGGTATCGACCTGGACACCTGCAAGAACACCTTCCGCGCCAACCTGTCCAGCGTGGCAGGCGAAGTCGGCCGGTCGATGTACTCGTTCGCCATCAGCCCCGATGGCAAGGAAGTGTACGCCACGGTCAACCCGACCCAGATGCTGAACGACCATTACGTGGTCAAACCGCCGCGGCTGGAGGTGTTCAGCACCGCCGATGGCCTGCAGGCCAAGCCGGTGCGTACCTTCCCGATGCCGCGCCAGGTGTACCTGATGCGCGCCGCTGACGATGGCAGCCTGTTCGTCGCAGGGCCGGACATCTACAAGATGGACGTGAAGACCGGCAAATACACAGTGGCCCTGCCGTTGCGCAACTGGAACCGCAAGGGCTACAGCGCCCCGGACGTGCTGTACTTCTGGCCGCACCAGAGTCCGCGCCACGAGTTCACCATGCTGTACACCATTGCCAAGTTCAAGGACGACAAGCAGGACCCGGCCACCGCCGAGCCGCTGTATGGCTACCTGAGCGTCGACCTGAAGACCGGCAAGACCCACACCCAGGAGTTCGCCGACCTGACTGAGTTGTACTTCACCGGCCTGCGCTCGCCCAAGGACCCGAACCAGATCTACGGCGTGCTCAACCGCCTGGCCAAGTTCGACATCAAACAGCGCAAGCTGATCAAGGCGGCTAACCTGGAGCACACTTACTACTGCGTCACCTTCGACAAGAAGGGCGACAAACTGTACCTGGGCGGCACCTTCAACGACCTGGCGGTGTTCAACCCGGAAACGTTGGAGAAAGTGAAGAACATCAAGTTGCCGGGTGGTGACATGTCTACCACGACGCCCCAGGTGTTCATCCGCTAGATCGGTGTGGGCCTGTTCGCGGGTTTACCCGCGAACAGGCCGGTACAAAAAACACAAGAACAACAAGAGAACGCCCATGCCCCAGCCAAGCTACTCCCAGGGCAACCAGGACAAGGCCCTGCTTACCCAGTGCATCGGCGACGCCTTCGACGCCACTGTCGCTCGCTTTCCCGAGCGCGAGGCGCTGGTGGTGCGCCACCAGGCCCTTCGCTACACCTGGCGGCAACTGGCCGAGGCCGTCGACCAGCATGCTCGCGCGCTGATGGCCCTGGGCGTGCAGCCCGGTGACCGCCTGGGTATCTGGGCGCCCAATTGCGCCGAGTGGTGCATTACCCAGTTCGCCAGCGCCAAGGTTGGCGCAATCCTGGTCAACATCAATCCGGCCTACCGCTCCAGCGAGCTGGACTATGCGCTCGGCCAGTCCGGCTGCCGTTGGGTGATCTGTGCCGATGCGTTCAAGACCTCCGATTACCACGCCATGCTGCAGGGCCTTGTACCTGGCCTGGCCAGCGGTCAAGCGGGCGCGCTGATCTGCGAGCGTTTTCCCGAACTGCGTGGCGTGGTCAGTCTGGCCGTTGCGCCCCCACCTGGGTTCCTCGCCTGGCACGACCTGCAGTCCCGCGCCGAGGCCGTCAGCCGCGAGGCCCTGGCCCAGCGGCAGGCACAACTGCGCTGCGACGATCCGATCAACATCCAGTACACCTCGGGGACTACCGGCTTCCCAAAGGGCGCCACCCTCAGCCACAGCAACATTCTCAACAACGGCTACATGGTGGGTGAAAGCCTGGGCCTGACCGAACATGATCGGTTGGTAGTGCCGGTGCCGCTGTACCACTGCTTCGGTATGGTCATGGCCAACCTTGGCTGCATGACCCACGGCAGCACCTTGATTTATCCCAACGATGCCTTCGACCCTTTGGCTACCCTGCGCGCGGTGGCGGAGGAGAAAGCCACGGCGTTGTATGGCGTGCCGACCATGTTCATTGCCGAGCTGGACCACCCGCAGCGCGGCGAGTTCGACCTGTCGAGCCTGCGCACGGGGATCATGGCCGGCGCTACGTGCCCGATCGAGGTGATGCGCCGGGTGATTGGCGAGATGCACATGGCCGAGGTGCAGATTGCCTACGGCATGACCGAGACCAGCCCGGTGTCGCTACAGACCGGCGCCACTGACGACCTGGAGCGCCGCGTGACCAGCGTGGGGCGCACCCAGCCACGGCTGGAGAACAAAGTGATCGACAACGACGGCGGCACAGTGCCGCGCGGTGAGATTGGCGAGCTGTGCACGCGTGGCTACAGCGTGATGCTGGGTTACTGGAACAACCCCAAGGCCACGGCCGAGAGCATCGATGAAGACGGCTGGATGCACACCGGCGACCTGGCAGTGATGGACGAACAAGGCTATGTGCGGATTGTCGGGCGCAGCAAGGACATGATCATTCGCGGCGGTGAGAACATCTACCCGCGTGAGCTGGAAGAGTTCTTCTTCACCCACCCAGCGGTGGCCGATGTGCAGGTGATTGGCGTGCCGTGCAGCAAGTATGGCGAAGAGATCGTCGCCTGGGTGCGGCTGCACCCAGGGCATGCTGCCAGTGAAGAAGAACTGCGAGAGTGGGCCAAGGCGCGAATTGCGCACTTCAAGGTGCCCCGGTACTTCCGCTTTGTCGACGAGTTCCCGATGACGGTGACCGGCAAGGTGCAGAAGTTCAGGATGCGCGAGATCAGCGTCGAGGAACTGACTGCCAATTGATGTAGGGGCCGGCACAGGCAGCAGAGGATCTCAGCCTTGCAGCAGTTCCGGGCTGTTGAAGTTGCTTAGCCGACAATCATCGTCGGCACACGCCAGCCCTTGCACCGCCTCGCGCAGCAAGGCCTTCTGCAAGCTCCGCTCACCCGCCGCCCAGGCTTGTTCCAGCACCGGCAACACCCGTTTTGGCAGCACGCTGAACATCGGCTGCCAATACTCACCCTGACGCACCATCGCCGCACTGTCATTGGCCTTCGCCAGCCGCAGCAGGTCTTCGATCAACACCTGATCGACACGTGGTGCATCGCAGGCCAGCAGCACAACCCATTCATGCCGTGCCACCTTGAGCCCGGCAATCACTCCCGCCAAAGGCCCGGGGAAGTCCGCCTCGGCATCGCCCACCACCTGGTCGGCATACGCCCGGTAGGCCTCCTGGTTACGGTTGCAGGAAATCACCAGGTCGTCGCTCAGCGGGCGCACCACTCGCTGTACATGCGCCACCAAGGGTTCGCCCTGCCAGTCGATCAAACCCTTGTCGCGGCCGCCCATACGCTGCCCGCGACCGCCGGCAAGGATGAGGATGGAGCAGGGGGGAAATGCATCAGGCATGAAAAAGGGTTCCGGGCAGTCATTGCCGGGAACCCTCCCATTTCACGCGGGGCTTGTCCAGTCAGCTTTCACCGGCCACCGGATGCGTGGCAGCGTTTTGCGTCTGGCGCCGCCCGGACAGGCGCATCACCACCACGAAGAACACCGGCACGAACACCACCGCCAGGGTGGCGCTGAGCATGCCGCCGATCACCCCGGTGCCGATCGCTTGCTGGCTGGCGGAACTTGCGCCGCTGGCGATGGCCAGTGGCACCACGCCGAGGATGAACGCCAGCGAGGTCATCACGATCGGCCGCAGGCGCAGGCGGGCGGCTTGTACGGCAGCGTCGACGGCGTCCACGCCCTGATCGACCAGGTGCTTGGCGAACTCGATGATCAGGATGGCATTCTTCGCCGACAGGCCGATCAGAGTAATCAGGCCAACTTTGAAGAATACATCGTTGGGCATGCCGCGCAGGGTCACGGCCAGCACTGCACCCAGCACGCCGAGTGGTACCACCAGCAGTACCGCAGTCGGGATCGACCAGCTTTCGTACAGCGCCGCCAGGCACAGGAACACCACCAGCAACGACAGCGCCATCAGCATCGGTGCCTGGCTGCCGGAAAGGCGTTCCTGCAGGGACAGGCCGGTCCATTCCAGGCCGGCACCGGCTGGAAGCTGCGCCACCAGGCGCTCGACTTCGGCCATGGCCTCACCGGAGCTGTAGCCGGCCGCCGGTTCGCCGGAAATCGACACCGCCGGGTAGCCGTTGTAGCGGGTCAGCTGCACCGGGCCGCTGACCCATTTGGCCTGGACGAACGCGCCCAGTGGCACCATCTTGCCGCTAGTGTTGCGTACGTGGATTTTCAGCAAATCCTCGACCTGGCTGCGCTGGTTGCCTTCGGCCTGCACCACCACCCGCTGCATGCGGCCCTGGTTGGGGAAGTCGTTGACGTAGCTGGAGCCCACAGCCACGTCCAGCACCGTGCCGATATCGGCAAACGATACGCCCAGGGCATTGGCCTGGCGGCGGTCGATTTCCAGCTGCACTTGCGGGCTTTCCGCCAGCGAGGCTTCACGCACGTTGGTCAATACCTTGCTTTTGCCGGCGCTTGCCAGCAACTGGTCACGGGCCGCCATCAGTTCGGCGTGGCCCATGCCGCCACGGTCCTGCAGGCGGAACTCGAAGCCGGTCGATTCGCCCAGGCCGTCGATTGGGGGTGGCAGTACCGAGAAGGCGATGGCGTCCTTGAGCTGGCTGAAGGCCATGGTCGCGCGGTCGGCGATCGACTGGGCGCTGTCATCGGTGCCGCGCTCGGACCAGTCCTTGAGCGTGGTGAAGGCCAGCGCCGCGTTCTGCCCGCTGCCGGAGAAGCTGAAACCGAGAATCAAGGTGGTGTTGCCCACCCCCGGTTCCTCGGCGTTGTGCGCCTCGATCTGCGCGGCTACCTGTTCGGTGCGCATGCGGCTGGCACCGGGCGGCAGTTGGATGTCGGTAATGGTGTAACCCTGGTCTTCGGTGGGCAGAAACGCCGTGGGCAACTGGCTGAACCCGTAGCCCAGCACCGCCAGCAGCACTGCGTACACCGCCAGGTAGCGGCCACTGCGCTTGAGCGCCTGTACCACCCAGCGTTGGTAGCCGTTGCTCATGCTTTCGAAGCGGCGGTTGAACCAGCCGAAGAAGCCTTTGCGTGCGTGGTGCTCACCTTTGGCCACGGGCTTGAGCAGGGTGGCGCACAATGCCGGGGTCAGGCTGAGGGCAAGAAACGCCGAGAACAGGATCGATACCGCCATCGACAGCGAGAACTGCTGGTAGATCACCCCCACCGAGCCTTGCATGAAGGCCATGGGCAGGAACACCGCCACCAGTACCAGGGTGATACCGATGATCGCCCCGCTGATCTGGCCCATGGCTTTGCGCGTGGCCTCTTTGGGCGGCAGGCCTTCTTCGGCCATGATGCGCTCGACGTTTTCCACCACCACGATGGCATCGTCGACCAGGATGCCGATGGCCAGCACCATGCCAAACAGGGTCAGCACATTGACCGAGAAGCCCATGGCCAGCATCACGGCGAAGGTGCCCATCAATGCCACGGGCACCACCAGGGTCGGGATCAGCGTGTAGCGCAGGTTCTGCAGGAACAGGAACATCACTGCGAACACCAGCAGCATGGCTTCGAACAGGGTGTTGATGACCTGCTCGATCGACACTTTGACGAACGGCGAGGTGTCGTAGGGGATGTCGTACTTGACGCCTTCCGGGAAGTAGCGGGCCAGGTCCTGCATCTTCGCCCGTACCAGGGTGGCGGTTTCCATGGCGTTGGCCCCCGGCGACAGCTGCACGCTGAAGGCGGTGGCCGGCTTGCCGTTCAGGCGCGTGCCGTACTGGTATTCCTGGGCGCCGATCTCGACCCGGGCGACATCCCCGATGGTCACCGTGGAGCCATCCAGGTTGGCGCGCAGGACAATGGCGGCGAATTCTTCAGGCGTGCTCAGCTGGCCCTTGACCACTACGTTGGCGGTGATTTCCTGGGTGTCGCGGCTGGGCAGGTCGCCAATGCTGCCAGGGGCGACCTGGGCGTTCTGCGCCGCGATGGCCTCGGCCACGTCGTTGGGCGTGAGGTTGAAGCCGATCAGCTTGCGTGGGTCGATCCAGATGCGCATGGCGCGCTCGGAGCCGTACAACTGAGCCTTGCCGACGCCTTTGAGGCGGCGGATTTCGTCCATCACGTTACGGGCAAGGATGTCCGACAGCGCGGTTTCGTCGAGCTTGCCGTCTTCGGAGGTGAGGGTGGCCAACAGCAGGAAGCCCGTAGACACCTTCTCCACTTGCAGGCCCTGCTGGGTGACTGGGCGTGGCAGGCGCGATTCGACCACCTTCAGGCGGTTTTGCACGTCGACCTGGGCCAGGTCCGGGTTGGTGCCTGGGGCGAAGGTGGCGGTGATGGTGGCGCTGCCCAGGCTGCTCTGCGACTCGAAGTACAGCAGGTTGTCGGCGCCGTTGAGTTCCTGCTCGATCAGGCTGACCACGCTTTCGTCCATGGTCGCCGCCGAGGCGCCTGGGTACACGGCGTAGATCTCCACCTGTGGCGGTGCCACGTTGGGGTACTGGGCCACCGGCAGTTGCGGGATGGCCAGCGCACCGGCCAGCAGGATGAACAGTGCGACCACCCAGGCGAATACCGGGCGATCGATGAAGAATTGCGGCATTGATCAGGCCCTCACTGGCCGATGTGCTGAGCGATGGGAGGGGCACCGGGTGTGGTGTCGACCTGCACCTGGTCGCCGGCCTTGACGTGCTGCAGGCCCTCGATCACCACCCGCTCGCCGGCGGCCAGGCCCTCGCTGACGATCCAGCGGTCGCCCTGGGCGCTGCCCAGGACTACCTGACGGTCGCTGACGCGGGCCTGCTGGTCGACCACCAGCACCTTCGGCACGCCGGCGCTGTCGCGCAGGATGGCGCGTTGCGGCACGCTCAGGCCCTTGGCTTGCACCGCCTGCTCCAGGCGTACGCGCACGTAGCTGCCGGGCAGCAGGTCGAGGTCCGGGTTGGGGAACTCGCTGCGCAGGGTGATCTGGTTGGTGCTGGGGTCGACGCTGATGTCGGAAAACAGCAGCTTGCCCGGCAGCGGGTAGGCGCTGCCGTCGTCCTGGATCAGGGTGGCGCGGGCCTGGCTGTCGCCTACCTGTTGCAGCTCGCCAGCACGCAGGGCGCGGCGCAAGGCGTTCAGCTCACGGGTCGACTGAGTGACATCGGCATGGATCGGGTCCAGTTGCTGGATGGTCGCCAGCGGGGTGGTCTCGTTTTGCCCGACCAGCGCGCCTTCGGTGACCTGGGCGCGGCCGATACGGCCGGAGATCGGCGCGGTCACAGTGGCGTAACCGAGGTTCAGGCGAGCCCGCTCCAGGGCTGCTTTGGCTTCGGCCACTGCAGCGTCGGCCTGCAGGAAGCTGGCTTTGGCGTTGTCGTATTCCTGGCGGCTGACGGCCTTGTCATCGACCAGCTCGCGGTAGCGCTGCTCTTGCAAGCGCGCCTGGTACAGGGTCGCCTCGGCCTTGGCCAGGGTGGCGCGGGCGCTGTCATGGTCGGCCTTGAACGGCGCCGGGTCGATCAAGAACAGTACATCGCCCTGTTTGACGTCGCTGCCTTCGCGGTACACCCGCTTGAGCACCACGCCAGCGACCCGCGCGCGCACTTCGGCGGTGCGCGGGGCCAGGATACGGCCGCTTAGCTCACTGCTGATGGCCAGGGGTTGCAGTTGCAAGGTTTCCACCCGCACTTGCGGGGTGGGGGCTTTTTCGTCTTGCTCGGCGCTGTCGCCGCAGCCGGCCAGGGACAGGCTCAGGAACGCCAGGAGCGCCAATGGGCGCAGGCGCGGGGAGAGGGTAGTAGGCATGCGGATCTTCCGATGATGACCGTGTCTATGCTAAGGCAGGTGCTGCCTGGGCGGCTGTTAATACCTGTAGGGCGAGTGTGAAAAAGTGTGAAGAACAAGCCTGTGGCGCGGTAGTGTTCTATATCCTGAGTGTTCCTGTGCCGGCTTCTTCGCGGGCACAGGTATACCTCAACCCAGACTCCCAAGCACCTATGCCGAATATTTTACTGGTCGAAGACGACAGCGCCCTGTCCGAGTTGATCGCCAGCTACCTGCAACGCAACGACTTCCATGTCCAGGTGATCGCCCGGGGCGATCATGTGCTGGACGAGTACCGCCGGCAAAAGCCCGACCTGGTCATACTCGACTTGATGCTGCCAGGCATCGATGGCCTGCAGCTGTGCCGCCTGCTGCGCCAGGAGTCGCAGAGCCTGCCAATTCTCATGCTGACCGCCCGCGACGACAGCCATGATCAGGTACTGGGCCTGGAAATGGGTGCCGACGACTACGTGACCAAACCCTGCGAGCCACGCGTGCTGCTGGCGCGCGTGCGTACGCTGCTGCGCCGCAGCAGTGTCAACGAGCCGCGGCTGGACAACGACCTGATCCTGATCGGCGGCCTGCGCATCGACCTGGCCGAGCGCACGGTCAGTTGGCGCGGCGAAGAGGTGGAGCTGTCCAGCGGCGAGTACAACCTGCTGGTGGTGCTGGCGCGCAATGCCGGCGAGGTGATGAACCGCGACCGTATCCTGCAACAACTGCGTGGCATCGAGTTCAATGGCACCGACCGCTCGGTGGACGTGGCCATCTCCAAACTGCGGCGCAAGTTCGACGACAACGCTGGCGAAGCACGCAAGATCAAGACCGTGTGGGGCAAGGGGTACCTGTTCAGCCGCGTCGAGTGGGAGTGCTGATCGGCCATGCTCAAGATCCTGGTGCGGCTGTACCTGGTGATCATCGTCGCCTACGCCGGCGCGTTGCTGTTCATCCCCGACACCATCGTTGGCCTGTTCCGCGAGCGCTTCATGGCCTACAACCTGGACCAGGCAAAGGGTGTGCAGGCGTTGATCGTACGCCAGTTCCGCCAGGCCCCGCGTGAGCAGTGGCCGGCGGTGGAGCAGGAACTGGCCGGTGATTTTGCGCCGCTGGAGCTGAAACTGCTGCGCATGGACCAGGCGGGTTTGAGCGAGGAAGAACAGGCACGCCTGGAGCATGGCCTGTACGCGGTGCGTATTGCCGAGTGGGGCTACTACGAAACGGTGCTGGCGCCGCTGGACAAGCAATGGCTGGTGCGGCTGCATTCGCCGCCAGACCCGCTGGACATCAACGTGCTGTCGTGGGGCGTGACGGTGCTGATCGGTGCGGCCATGCTCGGGTGCCTGCTGCTGTGGGTCTGGCCGCACTGGCGCGACCTGGAGCGCCTCAAGGAGACCGCTCGGCGCCTGGGCCAAGGGCAGATGGCCGAGCGCACGCACATTTCACCACACTCCAACATCGGTGAGCTGGCCGGGGTGTTCGACACCATGGCCAGTGACCTGGAGCGCCACGTCAACCAGCAGCGCGAGCTGCTCAATGCGGTATCGCACGAGTTGCGCACGCCGCTGACCCGGCTGGATTTCGGCCTGGTGCTGTTGTTCGACGAAGTGCCGCCGGCCAGCCGCAAGCGCCTGCTGGAACTGGTCGGGCATGTGCGCGAACTGGACGAGCTGGTACTGGAGTTGCTGTCCTATAGCCGCTTGTACAACGCTGACCAGGCTCGCGAACGGGTCGAAGTGTCGCTGCTGGAGCTGGTCGACAGTGTGCTTGGCAGCTTTGCCGAGGAGCTTGATGGCCGTGGTATCCAGTGGGAAGTGCGGGCCGAAGGTGACCTGCCGCGCTTTGTGCTGGACCCTCGGCTGACGGCGCGCGCGGTGCAGAACCTGGTGCGCAATGCCATGCGCTATTGCGACGAAAGCCTGTTGTTGCGCTTGCGCCTGGAAGAGGATGGCGCCTGCCTGCTGACGGTGGAGGATGACGGGATTGGCATTCCGGTGGAGGAGCGCGAGCGCATTTTCCAGCCGTTCTACCGGCTAGACCGAAGCCGCGACCGAAATACCGGTGGGTTTGGCCTGGGGCTGGCGATCAGCCGGCGGGCCATCGAGGGGCAGGGTGGTACCTTGACCGTGGCACAGTCGGCGCTGGGTGGGGCGCAGTTCAGGATTCGCTTGCCAGCCGGGTAGTCCACAGCACGAACCGGTCCTTGCCGGTGTGCTTGGCTTCATACAGCGCCTGGTCGGCCTTGATCAACGCCATGGTCAATGTATCGCCCGCGCTCACCTGGGCCAGCCCGATACTGATGGTCACCGGGTGTGTGCCCGCATCCTCGCGTACCCTGCGTACCAATGCCTCCATCTGCTGCTCGGCACCTTGCTGGTCCAGCCCTTCAAGAAAAATGGCAAACTCCTCGCCGCCCAGTCGGGCGAACTCGGAATCGACCATGGCGGCCTTGATATGCAGTGCCACGCGTCTTAGCACTTCATCACCAATGTCGTGGCCGAAACGGTCATTCACTTTCTTGAAGTTGTCTATGTCGACCATCGCCAGGTATTGCCCGGGCGTTGCCAGTTTCAGTTGTTGCTCCGTTTTGGCCATGAACGAGCGGCGGTTGGGGATTTCGGTCAGGGCGTCGACGTAAGCTTGTTCAAGCAGCACCCTGGACAGGTAGAAATTGTGCAGTTTGGCCTTGCGCGTCTGCAGGTAGCTGTAGGTGATCAGGCCGCTGAGAAACACGGCGTAACTGACCAGCATGGCGCCTTCGAGCGCGTCGGGCTCGATACGGGTGTGGTAGAACGGGTTGAGCATCACCCAGGTGATGACCATGGCGCTGAAGAACGACCAGCGTCGCACCGGCAGCACCGACACGGCGTACAGCACGGTGGATACGCCAAGTACCAGCCACACCGGGCGCAGGGCCACCGGGATGCCTTCGATCAGCAGGCGCATGCCCAAGGTGATGATGGTGATGAACAGCAGGTTGAGTACATCGAAGTGATGGCTGCGGCGGGTGAAATGCAGTACTACGCAAAGGCTGCCGAGCGCGGCGATGAACAGGTAGGACAGCCAGGTGAAACCCTGACCGCCGAGAAAACTGACGATCAGGTCGAAGACCAGCCAGATCAGGATGCTGATGCAGAACACCAGCAGGCAGAACGGGCGCATGGACTCGAATTCGTGTTGTCGGAACTCGGCGCGCAAGGCGGCGGGGGCGACCTGCTTGCGCACGTGTTCTTCGATGGTCTTGAACATCGGTGGGCTCCTCGGAGTACTGCTTTGCCAGGCCAAACAACTCAATTTTGTGGCAAGACACCTGTGGCCCAAGGCCGGTAGCGCAAGGCAAACACCGCCTCGGCATGGCACCCGCTGCCCAGCTTGGGCTCGGCAGGTTCGGCCCTGAATGGCTGCCCAGGCGCGCTCACCTGGCGGAACGCCTCGCGCACCACGCCTACCCGGCATGGCAAGGCCTGCTCGTAGCTCTGGCGCACCAACGGCGGCAAACGCTCTGTACCGGCGCCATCCTGCCACCACACGGTCAAGCCCAACCCGACCAGTTGATCCAGCCAGCTGGCATGGACGCGCGGCGACAGCTTGCCAGCACTGAATGCACTGATGTGCAACGGTTTGTCCAGCTGGCGGTTGAACGCCTGCAGTTGGCTGTAGAGCGCATCGCGTCGTTCGGCATCACGAAAATGCTGGTCGTCCAGTTCCATGGGCAGGTACCAGCCATCCACCGGCAACTGCCACACCTGACGAAGGTGTTGGTACTGGCTGAGCGAACGGCCCAATTGCGCCTTCCAGTAGCTGTTCAGGCCCTCGCCATCCAGTTGCTCGAGGCGCTGGTAATAGGCCGGGTCCATGTACAGCCCCATAACCAGCTGCAGGCCCTCGGCACGCGCCGTGCGCAGGCTGTTGGCCAGCCAGCCCTGGGCGCCACCGAAATCGCTGTCGCCATAGGCGCTCCATTGCACGATCAGGGTGTTGCCACCTTGGGCAGCGGTGGCATGCCACAGTTGCTGCCATTGGGCGGGGGTGACGCTGGCATCACGGTTCAGCGGTTGGTAGAACAGGCGCTGGTCGGCGGAGGCCTGTAGGCACAGGACCAGCAGGCAATAGGCGATGATCGTACGCATCAGAAAGTCATCTCCGCACCGACCAGCACACCGTTGGCGCGCTCGTAGAGGTTGCCGCCCAGCGATTGCTGGTATTCGGCACGCACTTTCAGCGAGCCGCGGTAGGCGTTGTAGCGGTCGTCGTCGAACCACCATTGCCAGCGCACGCCGACCCCGGCGCGGGCATCCTGGCGCCAGTCGTTGCTTGGGTCCTGGCTGGAAAATTCGACAAAACCGTAAGGCATGAGGGTTTGCGGGGAGCTGCCCGGCAGTTTCCAGGCGTGGCCCTGCTGGAAGCGTGACAGCCAGGCGTGGTCGCCGGCACGGGTCCACCAGGCGGCGTCGAGGTAGAGGAAACGCTCGTTCCAATCGTCCTCATCGACACGCCAGTCGTTGCGCCAGTCACCCTGGTCAAGGAACGAGGCGGTGGCGCGCAGCAGCAAGTCGTTGCTCGATTCGGCGTGGTGACGTAAATCGCCCCAGTTGCCGCCGACCTTGGCCGGGCTCAGCAATTGGCCAAGGCTGAGGCCACGGTAGTGTTCTTCGTCGATCTGGCGCTGGTGGTACAACTCGGCATACAGGTTGAGGTTGGCCTGGCCGAGCGGCTTGTAGCGCAGGCCGACCCCGGTACCCATGCTTTGTGCATAGTCGGTGCGGCTCTGGCCGCCGAACAATACCCGGCCATACACCGACAGGGTGCTGCCGTTGCGGCTGGGCTCCTCGCCCAGAGCGTGGTCCCACATGGCCAGTTGTACGTTCTGCGATTGCGCCCGGCGCGAGCTGCCGCTGCGCTGGCCATTGTCGAGGAACTTGTCGTTGGTGGAGGTGCCGGCTGGTGACCAGGTGCTGGCCAGGGTAATGGTGTCGCGACGTGACAGGCTCTCGTGGGCGCGGCGCTGACGGTACTTGCGGGCTTCGAGGCTACCGTACTCGTCATCAGCGTCGACCAGGTTCTGCTCTACGTCGAGGATGCGCCGCAGTTCGCGGCGTGCCGCAGCGCTGTCTTCATGCTCGTCGTAGCGCAGGGCCAGTGTTTCGCCCAGGCGGTAGTCTTCGGGGAAGTCGTGGGTGGCGCGCTCAAGGTAGGGGATCGACTGAATGCGCTGGGCCTTGTCTGTCGAACCGGCCAGGCGCATGCCGTAATCGGCTCGATAGCGCGGCTGATCGGGGGCCATGCGCACGGCTTCGGCCAGCCAGGCGGTGCTTTGCGCGCTGTCGCCAGCCAGTTGCGCAGTACTGGATGCGGCGTAGTAGTGATCGGCGCGCGGGTTGTGCGCCAGAGCCTGGCGCTGAAAGCCCAGCGCGGTCTGCGGGTCGCCTTGGCGCTGGGCGATGGCGGCGCCCAGCGCCCAGTCATCGGCGCTGCGGTGTGCGGCGGCGTCCCAGTAGCGGCGGGCGGCATCCGCGTCGCCTGCATTCAGCGCGCCACGGGCGGCGGTGAGGCGGGCGTTGTCGGTCCAGGCGCTGTCCGGCAGGCTGCGCCAGATGGGCAGGGCGGCTTCGGAGTCGCCGGCCGCTTCAAGTGCGTAGGCCAGTGGCAGACGGTTGCCATTGTCGCCCAGGCGTTCGGCGGCCTGGTAGTAGACCACCGCTTCGCCCGGCTGCTCGGGCATGGCGCAACGCCCAAGGGCGCGGTACTGGCCGGGCTCGCTTGGGGTAGCTGGCACGGCCTGGCGCACGGCATCGCACAGGCCGGCCTCGGCCAGCCGGCCAAGCAACTGGGCGCGGGTATTGGCGTCGACCCGGGGGATCAGGCTGAGCATGCGTCGGCTGTCCAGTGGGCCGTCGTTGCGGGCATACAGGTTGCCCAGGCGCTGCAGCAGCGAGGGGGTGAGGCGGCCCTGGCGACGGTCGTAGGCCTGCTCCAGCAGTTGCCGGGCGCGATCACCGTGGCCCTGTTCGGTCAGCAGGAAGGTGGCTTGCTCCAGTGCGGCGAGGTCGCCGCTCTGCCGGTAGCGTTTCTCCCATTCGGCAGCGGTGCGCGGCTGCGCAGGTTGTGGTGGGTCGCCGTACAGGCGTTGCTTGAGCACCGCGTAGGCCCGCGGGTCGGTACTGGCGGTGCAGCCTTTGAACTGTTCACGGGCCAGATCCGGGTCTTGGTGTGACAACCAGTCGACCGTTTCCAGGCAAGGGCGTTGCAGGTCGTTGCTCAGGCGCTGCACCAGTGCAGCGTCGTCGCCTTCGCGGGCCAACTGCCAAAGTTGCTGGCGCTGTTCGGGGTGCTGCAGTTGCTCGGGCGGTAGCGACTGCAGCCAGCGTTGGGCTTGCTGGTGGTGGCCAACGGCAATGGCGCGGTTGGCCATGGCCAGGCGCGCCTGGTTGGCCGCTGTGGCGGATGGCGCGCTGGGTAACAGCGCATTCAGGCCTTTTTCGTCGACTTTCTGGATATAGGCATTGGCCAGGCGTTGCCAGTCTTCGGCGGGCAACTGGCCTTTGTCGGCCAGCGGCTGCAGCTGTTCGATGGTTTCTTTCCAGTTGCGCAGTTGCTCGGCGAAGTTGGCCCGAGCCAGGCGCAGTACCTGGCCGTCGTTGCCGGGCGGTAGCTGGTTGAGCCAGTCCAGCGCCTTGGCCGCGCCACCAAACTTGGCCAGGCTCAGGCTGTAGGCCTGCCACAGGCGCACCCGCTGGTTGCCGTCGCTGGCGGCCAGCCATTGTTCCACCTGGCTGGCCGCCGGTGGGTCCTGTTCGATCCAGGTCAAGCGTAGCGCCAGCAGGGCGTCGGCATACTCGGGGCTGTCGCCCAGCTGCTCGGCCTGCGCCTGGGCCTCTTTGTAACGGCGTTGGTGGGCCAGGGCCTCGACCAGCAGGGCACGCGCCTCGTCGTTGTTCGGCACCCGCCCCAGCACGTGGCGAGTCAGGCGCTCGACTTCCGCCCAATTGTCCTTCTTGGCCTCGCGGTAGCTGCGGTCCATGAACGGAAAGCTGGTGAACCGCTGAAAGTCGGTCATCGGCGCCGAAGCAGCGGCGGGCAGGGCAGCGCAGAACAGCAACAGTCCAGTGAAAGTCAGGGAAAAGCGCGGCTTCATGCCACCTCCCGGGTCAGGTCAAAGGCGGCCTGCTGTTCGCTGGCCTGTTCGATCAGGGCCTGCTCCAGCACCTGTTCGGTGATGATGCCTCGGGCGATCAGGTGCTCGCCCAGGCTCTGGTGTTCAGGGTCGAAGTCGATCAGCGCCTGGTTGAACAGGGTGACCGGGACCATGCCCCGCACCTGCAGCAGTGCGCCGAGCATGACCTGGTGATGGCTGACCCGCTCCAGCAGCGCTTCGTTGTCCTGGTGGCGTTCAAGGACGGCCAGCATGTCGCGGGTTTCTGGCTTCTGCCAGGGGCTTGGGTAGTGGTAGCGCAGGCCCAGCGTGACCCGGCCCTGGGGTGCCAGGCGGGCCTTGACCGGGCGTTTCAGCTGGCGGCTGATAACCCCAAGCGACACCTGGCTGACCGGGCTTTCGCTGGCCAGGATCAGCGTGTCGCCGTCTTCATCCACCGGCAGCACGCCATAATGCGTGGCCAGCTTGCGCGGCAGTTTGGCGATCAACTGCGGGTCGAGCTTGAACGGGTTCAGCGGTGCCCAGGGCAAGTCCAACTGTTCGGCCAGGGTGGCCACCAACTGCTCGCTGTTCAACCAGCCGCGCAGTAGCAGTTCGCGGCCCAGGCGCCGGCGAACCGGGCTGGTGATGGCCTGCTGCAGCTGTTCGTCGCTGATCAGGCCCTTGGCCACCAGGCGCTGGCCCAGTGGTATGCGGGCAG
The DNA here is from genome assembly GCF_047978165.1 of Pseudomonas sp. LFS074. NCBI lineage: Bacteria > Pseudomonadati > Pseudomonadota > Gammaproteobacteria > Pseudomonadales > Pseudomonadaceae > Pseudomonas > Pseudomonas sp. LFS074. Next base: position 2,699,233 of record NZ_JBFPFV010000001.1, read on the forward strand.
GTGCGGCGATGGCGGGGAACTCGTGGGTGGTCTTGTCCCAGGCCACGCGCCGCGAATCGCCCATTTCCATGACCTGGCGCAGGGCGCGCAGGTTGGCGAAAAAATTGACGAAGTTGCTCCACATCATCCGCGGTGCCGACAGCAGGCCCTCGCCGATGCCATAGAAGCGGGTGACGAACCAGGCGCGCTGGAACAGCCGGTTGAACAGCATCAGGCCGTTCAGCCACAGCAGGGTCGACAGCAGCCAGCTGTCGCTTAGGATCGACATGAAACGCCACGAATTCGGCGCGACCACCGTGACCAGCCACATGGCCAGCAATACCAGCAGCAACAGGTTGACCAGAAAGCTCAGCAGGTAGGCGAACAGCCCACGGCGGTCACGCCAGAGGAAATAGTTGAGTGCGCCTTTGCGGCTCCACCCGAGGTTGCTGGTGCCCTGGAACACGATGCCGACAATCCAGCGCGACTTCTGCCGGATGGCATGCTGCCAGTCACGTGGGAAGTGCTCGCGTACGCAGATTACCTGGGAGAACTCGCGGCTCATGCCCGGGCGCCAGTCCTGCTTCAGGGTCAGTGCCGGGTCGGTGATGGAATAGCGGGCGAAAATGCACTTCATGCCTTTTTGCTTCAGGCGAAAACCGATGTCGTAGTCTTCGGTCAGGCTCTGTACGTCGAAGGCGATGCCGTCACCGTCCTCGAGCAGCGCGCTGATGGCGCGGCGGCTGAAGCAGGTGCCGACGCCGGCGCTGGGCACCTGGCCCGTCAGCGCTTCACGCACGATCACGTCCTTGCCGTGGTTTTCGGCGAACTCGTCGACATAGTGGCCGGCAGTAAAGCCCTTCCATTCCGGTGCGTAGGGGTACACCGGGATCTGGATCATGTCCTTGCTTGGCAGCAGGTAGTTGAACAGGCGCAACTCCATGGGCGAGATCACGTCTTCGGCGTCATGCAGGATGAAGCCGGCAAACTCGATGCCCGCGTCCTGCTGGAAGCGCAGCAACGCGTCGATGATGTTGTTCAGGCAGTCGGCCTTGCTGGTGGGGCCAGGGCGCGCGCAGACCACCTTGTGCACGTTGGGGTAGTGCAGGCACACCGCGTCGACGTCGGCCTGGGTTTGCGGGTCGTTGGGGTAGGTGCCGACGAAAATCTGGTAATTCTCGTAGTCGATCGTCGAGGCTGCCAGGCGCGCCATCTCACCGACCACGCCTACTTCGTTCCAGGCCGGGACCATGATGGCCAGGGGTTTTTCCGGCACCTCGAACAAGCGCTTTTCATCGGCTTTTTCGAACTTGTCGTAAATGCGAAAACGCCGGATCAGCTTTCGCCCCCAATAGCACAGGTCGATGAAAAGGTCGTCCAGGCCCAACAGGAACATCAGCGAGGCAAGGGTGATTGCCAGAATTTTCAGGCCGAACAGCACATAGGTGAGAAAATCGATGAATGCCAAACTCATGTGGCAGCCACCGAAAGGGTAGAGGGGGCCATCGTCATTATCCTCGCTCGGTTCCTTCGACGAAGTTGTACGAGATGTCACTATTTGTACGGGATAGATACAAGCAGCCGAACGCGATGTTGTCCAAATTTCGGGCTTTTTCTTACAGGCTACATCTTGTAGTTTTACAGGTCGTTTATTCAGGGAGTTGAACATGCAAGGCAAGGCCCGCAAGATCGTCCAGGCCATTCTCTATGAGGCCATCGCCGTCGCCTGCGTGGCGCCCGCGCTGGAACTGGCGTTCGGTGCCGGGATGGCGCAGTCGACCGTGTTGTCGGTGCTGATGTCGGGCATCGCGATGAGCTGGAACATGGGCTACAACTGGGTGTTCGAGCGTTGGGAAGCGCGCCAGCACAAGCGGGAGCGCACTTTCTTGCGGCGCCTGTTGCATGCGCTGGGCTTCGAGGGCGGGTTGGTGGTGATTCTGCTGCCGTTGGTGGCGTACTGGCTGGACGTGAGCCTGTGGGCGGCACTGCTGACCAACCTGGCGTTGTTCGTGTTCTTCTTCGTTTACGCCTTCGTCTTCCAGTGGGGCTTCGACAAGGTGTTCGATGTGCCGCTTTCGGCGCAGCAAGCCAAGTGTTGACTTGCGGCCGGGCGGCAGGCTAAGTTCCTATCCCATGAACACATTCCCGTACGTGAACGCCATTATTATTACCGCCATTATCAGCTTGGCGGGCTAGCGCGTACGTGCACCGAACCCGCCCTGGAGGCGGGTTTTTTCTCTCTGACTCCTGGGCAACGTGAAAACAGCCAAGGAGTCATCGATGACCAGCTTCAGTGTCCTTCGTACCACCGTCACCCCCCAGCAACTGCTGTCGGAGCAGGTGCGGCGCATTCTTGCCGCGCCGGTGTACGACCTGGCCATCGAAACGCCCCTGCAGGCCGCGCCTGCCTTGTCCGCCAGCCTGGGTAACCAAGTACTGCTCAAGCGCGAAGACCTGCAGCCTACGTTCTCGTTCAAGATTCGTGGGGCCTACACTCGCCTGTCGCGTCTTACCCCCACGCAGCGCGAGTGCGGGGTGATCACCGCTTCGGCGGGCAACCACGCCCAGGGTGTGGCCCTGGCGGCATCGCACCTGGGCATGAAGGCCACCATCGTCATGCCGACCACCACCCCGTCGTTGAAAGTGGAAGGGGTGCGGTCGCGCGGCGGGCATGTGGTGCTGCACGGCGAGAGCTTCCCTCATGCCCTGGCCCACGCATTGAAACTGGCCGACAGCGAAGGCGCCACCTTCGTACCACCGTTCGATGACCCGGACGTGATTGCCGGGCAGGGCACCGTGGCCATGGAAATCCTCCGTCAGCGCCCAGGTGCCCTGGACGCCATCTTTGTACCGGTGGGCGGAGGCGGCTTGATCGCTGGTATCGCCGCGTATGTGAAGTACCTGCGCCCAGAGGTGAAGGTGATCGGCGTGGAGCCGGAAGACTCCAACTGTCTGCAGGCTGCCATGGCAGCTGGCGAGCGGGTGATCTTGCCGCAGGTCGGCACCTTCGCCGATGGCGTGGCGGTGGCGCAGATCGGTGCCCATTGCTTCGAACTGTGCCGGCACTTCGTCGATGAGGTGGTAACGGTAAGCAGCGACGAACTGTGCGCGGCAATCAAGGACATCTACGATGACACCCGCTCGATCACCGAGCCTTCCGGGGCCCTGGCCGTGGCCGGGATCAAGAAGTACGTGGCGCGCGAAGGCGTGCAGGGGCAGACCCTGGTAGCAATCGACTCCGGGGCCAATGTCAACTTCGATCGTTTGCGCCATGTGGCCGAGCGGGCTGAACTGGGCGAGCAGCGCGAGGCGATCATCGCCGTCACCATCCCGGAGCAACCGGGCAGCTTCCGCGCCTTCTGCCAGGCGCTGGGCAAGCGGCAAATCACCGAATTCAACTACCGCTACTACCCCGGCAAGGAAGCGCGCCTGTTCGTGGGTGTGCAAACCCACCCCGTGCACGACCCACGCGAGCAGTTGCTGGCCAACTTGCGCGAGCAGGGTTACAACGTGCTGGATTTGACCGACAACGAGCTGGCCAAGCTGCATGTGCGCCATACCGTGGGCGGGCATGCCGCACCGGGCGCGGATGAACGGGTGCTGCGGTTCGAATTCCCCGAGCGGCCTGGGGCGTTGCTGGGCTTTTTGGAGCGGTTGGGCAAGCGTTGGAACATCAGCTTGTTCCATTACCGTAACCATGGGGCAGCGGAGGCGCGCGTGTTTGCGGCTTTGGAAGTGCCGGTGGATGAGCTGGCGGGGTTGCCGTTGGCGCTGGATGAGATGGGGTATCGGTATTGGGATGAGACGGATAACCCGGCGTACACGCTGTTTTTGGGCTGACACGCAATCGTTGAACAATGCAATCTCGTGTAGGAGCGGCCTTGTGTCGCGATGGGCCGCAAAGCGGCCCCTGAATATCATTGCCGCCGCAAAAATCGAGGGGCTGCTTTGCAGCCCGATCGCGACACAAGGCCGCTCCTACAAGGGTTCGTGCAAGGGCGGGTATCAACGCTCGCGCATAAAAAAGCCGGCGACGAACTTGCGGAAGGTTTCCAAACTTTTGAAGTCGGCGTAGCGCTTGAAGTTTTCAGCATCCGGCTCGGGCCCGATCGGCTGTTCCAGCAGTGACACCGACAGCACCCGGTCCTGGTCCGAGGTCATCACCAGCTCATCCATGACCTGCCCGCCAATTACCGGCCGGCGCATCTGCACTTTCACGCCCTTGCTGGCCATCCAGTCGATCAGCGACACCAGCGCCTTGAGCGGCTCGCGTTCTTCATTGCGGTACACCGGGAACAGGTGCGCGCGTGAAAGCACGGGCACGCTGGCCACATGAATCAGCTCGTAGTAATGGCTACCGGCGCTGGTCGGCGAGTAGATCATCAGTGCCAGCAACGGCCCGGTGGTACGGCTGCCGCCCCAGTACAGGTGGTGCCCCTGGAAGTCGAAGCCGTCTTCACTGCGGTTGTTGAACAGTTTGCGCCCTTTGATCTGGTCGACGCAGTCCAGCAGCAGGCCGTGGCGGCGGTGGTTGCCGAACACCGAGGCTTCGCGCAGGCGGGACTTGAGCATCATCATGTGCTTCATGTCCAGGCGTGTTTCCAGGTAGTTGCTGGCAGGCACCCGTTCCAGCAGCGGGTAGCGGCTGGCCACGCTGCGCAGTTCGGCGAACTGGCCGGTCAGGTCCTTTTTCAGGTGGGTGGCGTAAAGGTTGAGGCCACTGGTTTCGAGCCAGGTCAGCAGCAGTGACAGCAGGCGCTGTTGTTCGCGCCGATCGCTGCCATCGCTGCCTGCACCGGCTGTGCCTGCGCGCAAGTCGCCGATCAGGCGCAAGGGGGTGTCTGGCGGCAGCCAGGCGGCGGGTGGCGCGGGGTCGTTTTCGCGCTCGGCGGCTTCCTGCTCGTCTTTGGTGAACGGGCAGCCGGGCGCGTGCTCGGCGGTGCCTGGGTTGTTCTTGAGGAACAGCGTGCCAGTGTTGCCGTTAAGGGTGACATTGAGCACCGGCAAGGCGTCGTTGCGGCAATCGCAGGCCAGCCACTGGTTGGCATTGCGCACCTTCATCAGCAGCTGGTTGGCTTGCAGCAGGCGCGGGCCGGCGAGGCTGCCGGTGGCAAAGCCGACCAGCAGCTCTTCTTCGGCAGGGGTCAGGCTGCGCACCTGAACGGCGGTTTTGTCGATGATTCGCATGAAGCGGCTCCAAGCTACGAGCCTCAAGCTTCAAGCAAAGTCGCGCCGCTTTCAACTTGCCGCTCAGTTACCGCCGAACATCTTCGCGGCGCGGGCGCGAATCTCGTCGGGTGTCAGGTCCTCTTTGTGAGTGGAGACGAACCAGATGTTGCCGAACGGGTCTTTCAGGGTGCCGCTGCGGTCACCGTAGAACTGGTCGGTCAAGGGGTGCAGTTGGGTGCCGCCAGCGGCCAGGGCCTGGGCATAGACTTTGTCGCAGTCTTCGACATACAGGTGCAGGCCCACGCCTGCGCCGCTGAGCTTCTGGCTGGCGGTGAGGCCGCCTTCCATGTCGCAGGGGTCGCCCAGCATCAGCGACGAATCACCAATCTTCAGCTCGGCATGGCCAACGCGGCCACCTGGGGCATCGAGGCGGAACATTTCAACCGCGCCAAAGGCCTGCTTGTAGAACTCGATGGCCTTGGCGGCGTCGTTGATGGCCAGGTAGGGGGTGATGCTGTGCTGGCCTTCGGGGATGGGTTTGACTGCCATGTTGGACGCTCCTGTGCAAGGGGCGCCGGAGGACGCCCTGTTGCTTAGAGTCGTTTGCACAGATGGAAAATCGACAGTGACGCTAGATCGATTGTCTATAAGCGCGGCCGTCAGAAGATGTAGTCGGTGGTCAGGAAGCTCGACTGGCGGTTGCGGATGATGTCGCTGATCAGTTCCTTGTTGGCCTCCTGGAAGCGCGTGGCGACCAGGGTACGGATCGAGAACACGCGCAAGGCGTCATGCACCGACAGTGTGCCTTCGGCGCTGTTCTTGCGGCCGTTGAACGGGTAGGTGTCCGGGCCACGCTGGCATTGTGCGTTGATGTTGATGCGCCCGACCTGGTTGGCGAAAATGTCGACCAGGCTGCCAATGGTGGCCGGGTCGTTGCCGAACAGGCTCAGTTGCTGGCCGTAGTCGGAGTCCAGCACATAGTCGATCACCGTTTGCAGGTCGCGGTAGGGTACCACCGGCACCAGCGGGCCGAACTGCTCCTCGTGGTACACGCGCATTTGCTGGCTGACCGGGTACAGCAAGGCGGGGTAGAAGAACGAGCCGCGGCTGTGCCCGCCACCTTCGTTGAGCACGCGTGCGCCTTTGGCCGTGGCATCGGCGACCAGGCCATCGAGGTAGTCGACCTTGCCAGGCTCGGGCAGCGGTGTCAGCGCCACGCCAGGCTCCCACGGCATGCCGGGTTTGAGCGCTGCCAGTTTGCGTTGGAACTTGTCGAGGAAGGCGTCGACCACGTCCTCGTGAACGAACAGGATCTTCAGTGCCGTGCAGCGCTGCCCATTGAACGACAGCGCCCCGGTGACGGCCTCTTCGACGGCATTGTCGAGGTCTACCTGGGGCAGCACGATGCCTGGGTTCTTGGCATCCAGGCCCAGTGCGGCGCGCAGGCGGTGGGGGCGTGGGTGCAGCTTCTTCAGGTCGCTGGCGGCCTTGTGGGTGCCAATGAAGGCGAACACATCCACCTTGCCGCTGGCCATCAGCGCGCTCACCGTTTCCCGGCCGCGGCCATAGATGACATTGATCACCCCCGGCGGGAAGCTGTCGCGGAACGCCTCGAGCAGTGGGCGAATCAGCAGCACACCGAACTTGGCCGGCTTGAACACCACGGTGTTGCCCATGATCAGCGCCGGGATCAGCGTGGTGAAGGTTTCGTTCAGTGGGTAGTTGTACGGCCCCATGCACAGTGCGACGCCCAGTGGCGCACGGCGGATCTGGCCGAGGGTGCCCTGTTCCAGTTCGAAGCGGCTGGAGCGGCGGTCAAGGTCCTTGAGGGCGTTGATGGTGTCGACGATGTAGTCGCAGGTGCGGTCGAATTCCTTTTCCGAGTCCTTGAGGTTCTTGCCGATTTCCCACATCAGCAACTTGACCACGGCCTGGCGCTGTTCACGCATGCGTGCGAGGAAGGTTTCGACATGCTGGATACGCTCGGCCACGCGCATGTTCGGCCAGGCACCACGGCCTTTGTCGTAGGCCTGTACGGCGGCGTCGAGGGCGGTGAGCGCGGTGTCGGCATCGAGCAGCGGGGCGCTGCCCAGAATGACCTGATGCTCGGTGTCGCCTTGCTTGAGCCACACCGGGCTGCGCACCGTGGCCAGGGGGCCGTCCCAGCGCCTGAGTTCACCGTTGACCAGGTAGTCGCGTTGTTCCAGGGGGGCTCCCAGGCGCCAGGCTTCCGGAATGTTATCGGCGCTGGGGAAGAGTGAATCGAGCAGACGGTCCATGGGTACTGCACCTCACATTACAGGGCGGGTTTCAAGCCAGGTGGATCGCTTCAGCCTCGAGCATGCACCGGCTGCGGAAAAAACACCAGTCTGGCTCACCCGCAGAGCAAATGCCTGCCGATGCGCCGACAGGCACCGCGAACATGACTAAAGCGGCAGATTGAAAAGGTCGCGTGGCGGGTGGGTGAGCCACTCCTCGCGCAGGGCTTGAGTCGTATCGATCACTGTCAAACGTCTCCAGAATTCCCTGCGGGCCTGATTCGGCTGCGACAGGAAGGGCTCTTGGTCGAGCAATGGCCGAAGGTCACGGCGAAATTGCAGTGGCAAGCGTTGCCACAATTCGGCTTCTGCAGGGCCTGTGTTCTCGAAGAAGTCCAGGTAATCATCTTCGTTTACCATCAGATCGACACCGTGGGCGGTGTTGTAGGCATCGATTTGTGCCAATGCAGTCTGGCCCAGCCACTCGCTTTCAAGGCTCAGGGATTCAGCTACCGGGTGTGGAACATTGAACGCGGCAGGCAGTTGCTGGAACTGGTTGGATGTAAGGTCCAGCACCACAGGTTCACTGATGAGCTGCAGGCCCCGCGGCAATTCGGTGAGCGCACAACCGGACAGGAACACGGTCCTGAGCCCGGAAAGCCGACGCAGGTCGGGTGCCTGAAGCAGGGGGTTGTCAGTCAGATCGAGTATGCCTAGTTGGCTGAACTGGTTTAGCGTTCGTTGAGCCTGGCTATCCCAGGTAATGCGATTGCTGTCCAGGTCCAGCCAGAGTAGATGCTCGGGGCTGGTCAGTTCAGGTAGGCGCTGGAAGCGGCAATTGGTGAGAAACAGGCGCTTGAGGTTGGGGAAACGTTCGTGAAAATCAGCTGGGAGGTGGCTGAGCATCGGGTTGTCGTTAAGTGTGATGTGTTCGATGTGGGTGAATTGATCGGGCAGGTAGAGTGTCGCCAGGTCCTCGTTGCGCAGGTCGAGGCCGGAAAGGTCAAGGCTGAAGAGTCGGCCAGTGCTTCCGAATGGCAGCCAGGAAAGGCGGCGCCAGGCGTTGATGATCGGGCGCACTGCCAGGTGCCGCTGGTGCGGGCTTGATGGGTCGGGCCTTGCCCATTGCTGCAGGTTTTGCCGCAGAGCGCTCAGGTGCTGCTGGAGGTCTCGCAGTCGCTCGGTGGGTGTACGCATGTCATACAGGTCGTGGTCTTCCTGTTCATCGCCCAGCCAGTCGGCGAATTCCGCATCGGTGGCATCGGGGAAAATGCGGCGGTAAGCCGCTGCCAGAGAACCGGCCTGAAGCGGGGGCGCTGGCAACGGCTCCAGGGGGCGGCCGCCGCGTAGCCAGCCTTGTGTCGAGCGCCGCTGCAGAGGCGCTCCCCAGAGTCGCTGCGCCAGCACGGGCCTGTTTCTATCGACCCACGCCAGTACGCGCTGGCGCACTACGCTGCCGTCGCTTCGTGCAATGCCGAGGGCTTCGCGCTGCACGCGTGGCAGCGCCTGCTCCACGGCACGGCACAGGTCCTCATCACGCAGCGCGGGCGCCGGGCGCTCTCCCAGATCGGCCTCATAGCCTTCGGCCGTTTTGATCACCCGGCACAGGGTGGTGGCCTGCTCACTGCCGACGTAGTTCAACGTTGGGCCTTGCGGGCTTGCAGCGCGCAACTCAAGGCGTAGGTCAGCAGGCCATTCGGGCAGGGCGTCCAGTGCGCTGAACAGCAGGCGCTCACTGTCAGCGCTGCACTGCGCAGGATGCAACAAGTCTTCCAACGCACGTACCAGCGGCAGCTCGCTGTGTGCCCGTTGGATCTGTTGGCCAATCGCTTTGGGGAGCTCGCCGTGCTCTTGCCAGGTGAGTGATTCAGTATCGTCCAGCCGTGCCAGCAACCGCCTGGCCAAGGCGGGAGACAGGCGTGGGTAGGCCGTAAGCAGCTGCTGCGTTGCGGGGGCGACTGCCGCGTCGCCGTTGTAGAGCTGGTCGAACAGACCCGGCGCTGCGTTTGCACCCATGCCTCGCACTTCGGTCCGTGCCGCCATGCGTTGCAGGGTGTCGAGCAATAGCGGCGGGGTTGGCTGGCCTTGCAGGTGCACCTGGCGCAAGCGTTCTGCGTCGATGCCGCAGATGCGTCCGGCCTGCTCCAGTTGCTGGGGTGTGAACGCTGCGAATGGCTCACCCAGGCGCCGCACGAGTGTTGCGAAAGGCCACTGGGCGGGCTGTTCATGCTGGCCGCGCCAGGCACCTTGCCCATTGTGTTCCAACGGTGGCTGCCAGGCATCCGCTGTGTCCGGGTGAATGATGCGCCATTGCTGCAGCGTGTTGTCGAAGTGCTGCTGGAAAAGATGGCCGTCCAGGCGGATGAATTGCTGGCCCTCGTGCAGGTACTGGCCTTGCGCATTGGGTTGCAGATGCTCTGGCAGCTCGATGCTACTGCGGTAAGGGGTCAGGTCCTGATTCCAGAGCTTGTAGCCCCCGTTGTTGCCGGGCACTTCCTGGAGGTTTTCCAGCAGCGGGCTGCCGAACAGTTTGGGGACCACGCGGCCTGCCACGGCAAGGCCGCCTATGAGGCCCAGGTTCAGGCCGACGGCTTCCAGATGGCGCAGGGCAAGGTGGCGGTCGCCTTCCTCCCAAGCCTCGTAGCCTTCGAATACCTCGCCGAGCAACTGGCAAGCGGTGACGGCCAGCATCAAGGGGCCTGCCCCTGGTATGAAGAAGCCGGCAACGTTCAGTGCATCCCAGCCAAGGCTTTCCCATTCTTCCAGGCGTTTGGTTCGAGCGTTGGCATCGGCCGTTGCGGTCGGTACCGCAAGCTGGCTGGCTTCATGCTTGAGGCGGGCCAGGTGCTGGTCCTGGTAGTAGCCGAACGGCTCTGCCGCGATCACCTGGTGCGTCGGGCGCAAGTCCACGTGCGCTGCACGCAGCCAGGGGCGGTCGAAGGCAGCGTTGCCGGAGGCGTCGAGGTTCTGTTGCAGCAGGTCGAGAAAGTGCGCGCGCTCATCCAGCCTGATGTAGGCGGTAAATGCCTGGCGCGCTGCGGGCTCCAGCAACAACGTCGCCAACGCTTCATGCACCGCTTCAAGGTCATGGCACTGGCGCAGCGCTGGGTCATGGCCAGGCAAGAACAGCGCAAGCCCCGCGTTGCCGACATCGATCAGCATCACTTCGTGCAGGATGCTGCCGAACAGCGCCAGCTGCCAGCACGTCACGTTGTCACCTTGCAACAGTCGCTCTATTTCGTCACGAGCGTTGCCGCCAAGCAGGTGTCGCAGGTAGGCCAGGTCGGCCGCCAGCCGCAGGCTGTCTTGTTGCACGTGCATGGCTTGCGCGCGAACGCCGGGTTGCCCTAAATGGTGTGTCAGATGGGCCTGGTAGGTGCCACCCAAGTCCAGTTCTCGACACAGTGTGGCGAAGGCTTCGGGACTAAGCGGCAAACGATCTACCTGGTAGTGTTCGGACTTCAGTGGAAACTGCGCAGCCGGCACCTGCATGCCAAGGGGAGCGTACCCTTGAACCTGAATTGCCGTGACATGAATGTTGTCCTTCAGCGCAATCGCGCTCTGGGAGGTAAATACTTCGTCATCGGCAAAGTTCTGCAGGGCCGCTTGTAACAAATTGTCGCGACGATGGCTGTAGAGATAGCGTAAGCCGACCCAGTGCCAGTTGCTTTCAACCCGCAGCAACTGGCTGTTGCGCAGTGGCGCGTGAAAACCATGTGCCGCAAGGCGGCCTTGCAGCAACGGTTCGGCGAATTCGGTGATCTGTGCGAGGCCCTTGAGTGAGCGGGCCAAGGCGGCTTGTGAGCGAACCCGGCGTGCCTGGCTGGCGTGCACTGCCTGGCGCAGGTCTGGGGCGGCATTGGCGAACCAGTCCTGCTCTTGCCAGGCATTAGCCTGGGTTTGCTGCAACGCGGCCCACTGTTTGGGTGTTGCCCGGTGGGCCCAATGGGGTAGTTGCGCCTTCAGCAGGGCTTGATGCGGAAGGTAATCAGGCATGGTGATGCTCCTTTTATGCAAAGAAGGCATCAAACGCTAATTATCAATAGCCAAGTGGTAACGGAGTATCGTGCTTATCGGCACGCTTATAGCAAAGTTTCGCTGATGGAGGCTTTTAGAGCAGAAAATTTGACGCCATGAAACTTGATCTAAAGTCAGCGAAGAGCCGCTTGCCAAAGCCTTTCGGGGCATCTTAAATTGTTACTGAATGTGATAATAAAGTTGTAGGGCAAACTATAAAAATCAAAGCGTTAAGTGTTTTTGCTGCATTTTTCTCTCTTTACGCATGGCCATAGAGCACTTCAAAGGACGTCGAAGAAGAAATGAAAGAGACCTTGACAGCTGTGGCGCGAAAGCTCCTGTCGCCCTCCACGCGCTACGAAATGAGGCTGCTGGCCAGCAAAACGCGAGAAATGATGGCGCGTGCCTGTTTCTGGCGGTGGGAGGTTGCCAGGTTTCGGCCGCAGCAGGAGAGCCCGTACGAAATCCTCTACATCGGCCGCAAGCAGCAACGGGAAATGGCCAAGCTGCTGATCGGCGGCAAAGGCCAGGGCAGCGCATCGATCGTGGAGGGTGCAAATGCCACGGCGGCTGCCAACCATGTGGTGGTCATCAGCGAAATGCCGACCTCGGGGGCGCTGTCCGTGCCGCATTACCTGAGCGCCGTGGTGCCGCTGGGGCGACCACTGGATGACATCACGGCCCGCTACGACAGCGAACTGCGCCGCAGCATTCGCAAGAACCGGCCGCTGTATCACATGCGCCAAGCCCTCTCGGACGACGAAATCAGCATGGCCGACCGGGACCTGCTGCGCCCTTATGCCACGGCCAGGCAAGGCATCCACGCCGCGCAGTTCCCTACCGAAGAGGTGTTCCGAATTGCCAAGAGCGTCGGCCGGCTCGACTTGATCATGCTGGGCGATGAAGTGATCGGCTGCCACCTGGGGTGTGAAGTGGTACGCGGCGGCAAGCGTTACTGGAGCACCTTGCGCTTTGGCTATTGCGAGGCGGTGTTTTCCGATGCGAAGAAACTGCGCGAGGTGAATTCGATCACCACCTTCATGGCGCTTGAATGGGCACTGGAGCAGGGCTTCGATTACTACGACATCGGCCTGTGCCTGGCACGCCCGGACGACGGCCTGTTGAAATGGAAGCGCCGCCGGGGTGGTGATATCGACTCACTGGGTAACCATGCGTACCTGTTTGTCCGCCTGCCAAAGACCGGCACGGCGAAGTTTTTGTGGGACACGCCGATGTTCGCCGTCGAAGGCGACAAGCTCACGCTGCATCTGGGGTTGCCGGATGGGCCTAGCGATGAGGAAGTTGCCAGCCGTTACCACGAAATGGTGTTTGGCGGCCTGCATAAGATTTATCTCTACGGTGGCAACGGTGCAGGTGAGCCGTTCGTGGAAACGTTGCGCAGCCGTTACGCAAGCCAGCAGTCACCGCCCACCATGGAAAGGGTCACATGCAACTGAGTGGCTGCCAGGGAGGCATTGATAGGGCGCCTTGCGCCAGGCTTCAGACTTCGTCATCAAGGGAGGACGCTTCATGGGAGGCGATATCTCGCAGTTCAGTGCATCGCCCGCAGCCAAGCATCACACCTGGACCTTGGCCGCCTATCGCTACATGGCGCGCAAACGCTTGGGCAAGAACACGGCCATCGACCTTAAAAGCATCGCCACCAAGAGCTGGGACATAGCCCCTGGCGAAGCCACGGTTTCGCCGCCAGCCATTTTTCTGCCCGGCCAGCTGGAACGGGTGACAGGCTGGGAAGGCAAGCGCTTCTACCCCTACGTGCACCCGGCACGCACCATGGAAGGCGGCGTCAATACGCTGCAAGGGCCAACCCGCGGCTACCTGATCAAGGATGTGTGGCTAATCGACGGGGCGTTGTACAAGGGCAAGGCCAGCCATTGGTTGTCACTGAAGCCAAGCACCTTCCCGACCATCATCGTCGACAATGAGATCGACCGCGCGGCTATCTACTGCACGCAAAACGGCAACTCGTGGTTCGGCACCTGGCTGATGGAAGATTGCCCGACCTATGCGCTGGCTTGTAACGAAGGTATCCCGGTGACCACCGCACCTTCTGCCCGGTTTCCACTGTTTACTCAGGCACCGGCCTATGAGGAGTTGCTGGGTATGAAACCGCTGCGTTTGCGCAGTGCGTTCTTCCGTGAGCTGGTGCTGTTCGATGACCAGAGCAACAACCGCAGCCGGCATGCCCGCTATCGTGCGATGGGCGACAAGCTGCTTTCGCATGTGCCGCATGCGCAACATCCTGGGGTGTTCCTGCTGCGCGGTGGTGATGGCGACCTGCGCCTCTTGCGCAACGAGCTTGAGCTTGCCGAGCACTTGCGCGTTACCCGTGGTTTTCGCATCGTCAACCCGCTGAAGTCCGACCTGCCGAGTATTGTCGCTGCCTGCGCCGGTGCCCAAGTGGTGATCGGGGTAGAGGGCAGCCAGTTGGTGCACGGCGTGAATGTGCTGCAGGCAGGCGGTTGCCTGCTGACCTTGCAGCCACCTAACCGCTTTGTCAGTTACTACAAGTACCTGACGGACCGCGACCACCAGCATTTCGGTTTCGTGGTCGGCATACCCGAAGGTGACGGTTTTCGGATCGATATCGGCGAGGTAGAGCGCACACTGGACCTGTTCCCACGCTAAGTGTGTAGTATTCGGGCACATGGCTGCGGCGGGCGAGGCGAAGGATGATCGAGGTATCACGGTTCTGGCGCGACCCGGCGCTGCCGTTCGTCGAAGCCCGAAGGGTAGGGGACGGGCGCAAGGTGTGTTACGCCGCGCACGCCCACGAAAGCTTCTCCATCGGGGTGATCACGGGTGGGCGCAGCACCTACCTTAACGCCGGTCAGGGTGTCGAGGTGACGGCGGGGACCACGGTGCTGATGAACCCGGGTGTGGTGCATACCTGCAACCCTGTTGCCGGGGAGCCGTGGTCCTACCTGATGCTGTTCGTCGACCAGCCTTGGTTGCAGGCCTTGGGGTTTGCCTTGCCGGCGCAGACCTGGAGCCGTTCGCCGCTGTTGTACCAGCGGCTTTTGCAAACCTTCGCCGACCTGTTCGATACCCGTCTGCCAGATCGCGAAGCGCGCCTGGCGGCTTTCTTCAGCGGATTGCCGGAATTACTGGGTGGCAGTGCCCCTGTGAGTGACGAGGGCAACCCTCGACTGCAGGCGGCGGCAGCATTCATACGCGCCCACCGCAGTGACGCGTTGAGCCTCGAGGACATCTGCGCGGCCTGCGGCCTGTCACGCTCCTACCTGATTCGTGCGTTCCGCCAACATTTCGGCCTGACCCCGCATGGCTATCTGCTCGACCAGCGCGTGCAGCTGGCCAGGGCGCGGCTGCGGCAAGGCCGGGCGATTGCCGAAGTGGCACAGGAGGCCGGGTTTGCCGACCAGGCGCATTTGCAGCGGGCATTCAAGCAGCAACTGGCGGCGACACCAGGGCATTATCGCAATGCGCTTGGCTGAATGATCAGGTAAACCGCACTGGCAATCAGCAACACGGCCAACCCTCGGTTCAGCAGGCGCATATGCCGTGGATTGCCCAGATACCGCCGAATCACGCTCCCGGCCCACGCCCAGCAGGCCACCGAGATGAAACAGATTGGCCCATAGATCCAGGCGAACAGCCACAGCAGGTGCTGTTCACCGCCGGTGTAGGCGCCCACGCCGGCGACTGCTGCCAACCAGGCTTTGGGGTTGAGCCACTGCATTACCGCGCCCTGCCAGGCTGAAGGGGCCATGGTCGGGTGTTCGCTGCCCAGGTTGCCATCGTCACTGGCCAGTTTCCACGCCATGTACAGCAGAAATGCCACACCGCTCCAGTGCAACAGCAGGCCCAGCAAAGGCCAGCGCAACATCAGCTGATGCACGCCCAGCCCGACCAGCACCAGCAGCAGGCAAAAGCCCAGCGTGGCGCCGGCCACATGTGCCAGGCTGGCGCGCAGGCCGTGGCGGGCACCGCTGCCTAGTGCGACGATGTTGACCGGGCCGGGGGAAATCGAGGCCGCCAAGGCGAAGGCGGCCATTGACAAGGACAGGCTCATGAGGGAAATCCGAATGGCTGAAGGAGGGCTTCATCCTCGGGCATCCGCTTGCAGAGGTATTGAACAAAAGTACCCTCTCCACAACTGGAAGCGTGCAGTGCAGAGGTGTTACAGGTTTTGTAATAGTTTTGCGCTACTAGAGAAACCTGCTGTGCTTGTAGCATCATCCTCCCAATTTGTTATCAAGGTCTATATGAGCACCTTCGCGGAGCCCCCCAGTTTTCGGCCGTTTCGGCCATCCTTTCCCTGTCCTTGTGACGCCTTCCTCGTGAGTACCCGCTAATGGAATGGCTAGCCGACCCAACGGCCTGGCTAGGCCTGTTGACGCTTATCGTCCTTGAGCTGGTGCTGGGTATCGACAACCTGGTGTTCATCGCCATCCTCGCCGACAAGTTGCCGCCTCACCAGCGTGATCGCGCACGGGTCATTGGCCTTGGCCTGGCGTTGATCATGCGTCTGGGCCTGTTGGCCAGTATTTCGTGGATGGTCACACTTACCGCGCCGCTGATCGACGTATTCGGCAAGAGCTTCTCTGGCCGTGACCTGATCATGCTGTTCGGTGGTGTATTCCTGCTGTTCAAGGCCACCATGGAGCTGCATGAACGCCTGGAGGGCCACGTGACACAGGCCAGTGGCACATTGCGCCATGCCGCGTTCTGGCCGATCGTCGCCCAGATCGTGGTACTGGACGCAGTGTTCTCGCTGGACGCCGTGATCACGGCGGTGGGCATGGTCGATGAGCTGTCGGTGATGATGATCGCGGTGATCTTCTCGATCGGTATCATGATCGTTGCCAGCAAGCCGCTGACCCGTTTCGTCAACGCCCACCCCACGGTAATCATGCTGTGCCTGGGCTTCCTGATGATGATCGGTTTCAGCCTCACTGCAGAAGGCCTGGGCTTCCATATCCCGAAAGGCTACCTGTATGCGGCGATTGGCTTCTCGATCCTGATCGAGCTGTTCAACCAGCTGGCCCGTGCCCGCCGCAAGCGCAGCTTGCAGCAGCATCGACCGCTACGCGAACGTACTGCCCATGCGGTGCTGCGCCTGCTGGGCGGCCGCCGGATCGAAGCTGACGAGGTGGGTGAGGAAATCGCCGATCTGGTCGAAGGTGGCGAGGAACAGGTGCTGTTCGACCGCCGTGAGCGGGTAATGATCAGTGGTGTGCTGAACCTGGCAGAGCGGCCGATCCGTACGGTGATGACCGCGCGTGCCGAGGTCGATGTGATCGACCTGGCACAGCCGGCCGAGGCCATTACCCAGGCCTTGGTCAACTCGCCGTACTCGCGCCTGCCGTTGATCCGCGATGGCCGTGTGGACGAACCCTTGGGTTTTGTGCACAAGAAGGAATTGCTCAAAGAGCTACTGTCGGGCGACCAACCCGATCTGGAAAGCATGGCCCGGGCGCCGTTGAACCTGCTGGAGAGTTTCAGCATCCTCAATGCCCTGGAGCAGATGCGTGGCCAGTCGACCCACATCGCATTCGTGGTCAACGAGTTCGGCGACTTTACCGGCCTGCTGACCATGACCGACATCCTTGAGTCGATTGCCGGTGAATTGCCGGATGCGAGCGAGGTAGAAGGCCCCGGCATCGTTCAGGAGGGTGAAGCCTTTGTGGTCAGTGGTGCACTGAACTTGAGCCAGGTGCAGGCCCGTACAGGCTTCAGTGCCCGTGCTACCGAAGATTACCAGACCCTCGCGGGCCTGGTGATGAGCTTGCTCGACCGCCTGCCGATGGTGGGTGATCAGTTGGCCTGGAACGGCTGGATGCTGACCGTGGAGGCGGTTGAAGAGCGGCGGGTGCGCCAGGTTCGGCTTACACCGAACGGCGGCGCTGACGCAACAGGTGCTTGAAGCCTTCGAGCACCAGCACCAGCACTGCGGCCCAGATTGGCAGGTAGGTCAACCACTGATCCGGGCCGATGGTTTCGCCCAGCAGTAATGCCACCCCCACCAGCAGCACGGGTTCGACGTAGCTGAGCAGGCCGAACAGGCTGAATGGCAACATGCGGCTGGCCAGTACGTAAGCGATCAGGGCCGAGGCGCTGATCGCCCCAAGTATCGGGATCAGCGCATACAGCCCAGGGTGTGCTTGCAGGTCGGCATTGGATAGCGGGCCCTGGATAACGAAGTACAGGGCCCACGGCAGCAGCAGGCACATGTCGCACCACAGGCCACCCAGGTGGTCGGTGCGGCAACGCCGGCGCAGCACGAAGTAGATCGGGTAACCGATCGTCACCAACAGGGTTTCCCAGGCAAAGCTGCCATTTTGGTACAGCTCGTGGCCCACGCCCAGCGCGGCGCAAGCCACCGCCACCTTCTGCAGGCGCGACAGGCGCTCGCCATACACCAGTCGCCCGGTCAGGACCATGGCCAGCGGGAGCAAGAAGTAGCCCATCGACACTTCCAGGCTACGCCCGTGCAGGGGCGCCCAGAGAAACAGCCACAGCTGCACGCCCATCAGCCACGAAGTACCGACCATGCCGAGCAACAGCACCGGCGTGCGCTTTACCCGGCCCAACAGCTCGCCGACCCGTTTCCAGTCCTTCGAGACAAGCATGAACAAGGTGAGGCAGGGCAGCGTCAACAGGGTGCGCCAGCCAAAGATTTCTTCGCCATCGAGTGGCTTGAGCAGCGAGGTATAGAAGTACATCACGGCGAACAGACAAGACGCCATGACCGATGAAACAATGCCTTTTGACACGAATGCCTCGAATACGGGAGTTGAGCGAGTGAATCAGCCGCGCATGATCTCAGGGGCAGCGCCTTGCGGCAACTGCGCAGCGCCCGGGCGTGTGGCCAGGGCTTCAAGGAACTGGGCAGCTGGCATGGGCCTGGCGAACAGGTAACCCTGCTGGAAGTCCACCCCATGCTCGGCCAGGTAGTCGCGCTGAATGTCGGTTTCGACACCCTCGGCTACGATGCCCAGGCCCAGCTTGGCCGACAGCTCGATGATGCTTTCGAGAATGTGCACCGACAGCGCATCGGCACCTATCATGGCGACGAAACTCTGGTCGATCTTCAGGTAGTCGACCTTGAATTGCCGAAGGTAGTTGAGGCTCGACTGGCCGGTGCCGAAGTCGTCGAGGGCAATCATTACGCCCATGGCATGCAGTTTTTCGAACAGTTCGAGGGCCACGGGCGTGGGTTCGATCAGTTTGCGCTCGGTCAGCTCCAGGGTGAGTACCACCCGGCCGGGCGGAAAGTGTTGCAGGAACGTACGGCAGTCATCCAGCAACCTGAGATCGCGGCAATGGTCCGCGGTGATGTTGATACCAACATGAAAGCCGTCCTCCATCAGCCCGGCATAAGGTGCCAGGCTTTGCGCGGTATGCGTCATCAGCGCCCGGGTCATGGCGACAATCTGCCCGCTGTGTTCTGCATATGGGATGAACAGGTCAGGGCGAACCAGGCCTTCTCGTGGATGATTCCAGCGCATCAGCACTTCGGCGCCGGCCCAGCGGTAATCGCCTTTGCGTACCACCGGCTGGAAGTACGGCAGAAACTCATCGGCCTGCAGGGCGCGATCCAGTTCGGCACGGGGGGAGGTGACGCGACGAATCTGCCAGCGGCATGCCAGCGCCGCCACAACCCCCAGCACCAGCAGCAGGCTGAGCAGGGCCGGGTAGTGGCTGCGTAACAGTTGGCCTTGCTTGTTGGCGCTGTAGCCGCCCTGCACGCTAAACGGGTATCGCGTGGAGCCTAGCAACACGTTGGCGCTGGAGGCGGCAGGTGGTACGCCTTTGTGCACCACTCCGTCTTTGCCCATCCAGGCGTCGCCGACGCGGATTTGCAGTTCTTCATCGGGGCCGATCAGGCGCAATGCCGTCAGCAGGTGGTCGCCATCCACCGTGGTGATTGCACCGTGGTCACCATCGCTGGCACGGTATACCAGTAGCGGGTGGCCAGGCGTAACCGAATTGCCGTCCATCAGCCATAGCTTGCCGTCTACGTAGTCGGCTGCATTGACCGGTTCCTCGAACTCGCCGAACAACGAGGTGCAATAAAGGTTGTTGTGCCTGAACAGGTTGGTCGAGCGCACGAAGGCATTGCGGGTAACCTGGGCCCGCAACGTGAGCTGGGCTTGATCGCAAGCGCTGCCAGCCAGGGGCAGCAGCGCATTGGCAGCAGCGGACAGGTTGTCGAGGATGCGCTCGACGTGCTCCACCGCCTGCCGGGTGGTGGCCTGGCTACTGGCTTGCATTTCGCGCTCGATCTGCCAGTTCATCACGCCCAGGCCGCACATTACCGGCAGTACGCCGACGACCCAGGGCAACAGGGTACGCCAGCTGAGCGCGGCGCGGCGTTTGGTGGTGAGGGGCATGCTGACCTGACTACTATGAGGGATAAACGAGAGGATAGCCGTTTGCCTGACCGTGCGAGCAACTAAAACGCGACAAAAATTTTTACGCAATGTAGAATCGGTTTACGAATACAACAATAAGGTCCTTCATTTCCGAAGGATCAAGCCCGCCGAGAATGGGTCCATATGACATACCATGGGTTCAAGCTGATCATAGGTGGCTTCCTCGCTCGCAGCGTGCGGGGCATCCCGTGCTCACCGCCGTTTTTGTTCCGCATCCCACGCAATCAATAATATTTCGCTGCAGATGAGGACACGAACATGGCTGATATCTTCGACAATCCAATGGGCCTGATGGGCTTCGAATTCATCGAACTGGCTTCGCCGACCCCTGGCGTACTTGAGCCGGTCTTCCAGATACTGGGTTTCACCAAGGTGGCTACCCACCGCTCCAAAGATGTGCACCTCTACCGTCAGGGTGGCATCAATCTGATTTTGAACAACGAGCCCAAAAGCATCGCCTCGTATTTCGCGGCTGAGCACGGCCCGTCTGTCTGTGGTATGGCATTCCGTGTACGCAATGCCCATGAAGCCTATGCCCGTGCCCTCGAATTGGGCGCCCAGCCGGTGGAAATCGAAACCGGCCCGATGGAACTGCGTCTGCCAGCGATCAAGGGTATTGGTGGCGCACCGCTTTACCTGATCGACCGTTTCGAGGAAGGCAGCTCGATCTACGACATCGACTTCAACTTCATCGAAGGCGTGGACCGCAACCCGGTGGGTGCCGGCCTGAAAATCATCGACCACCTCACCCACAACGTCTACCGCGGACGCATGGCCTACTGGGCCGGCTTCTACGAGAAGCTGTTCAACTTCCGTGAAATCCGTTACTTCGATATCAAGGGTGAGTACACCGGCCTGACGTCCAAGGCCATGACCGCTCCTGATGGCATGATCCGCATCCCGCTCAACGAAGAGTCCTCCAAGGGTGCCGGGCAGATCGAAGAGTTCCTGATGCAGTTCAACGGCGAAGGCATCCAGCACGTGGCCTTCCTGACTGATGACCTGCTCAAGACCTGGGATGCCCTGAAGGGCTTCGGTATGCGCTTCATGACCGCGCCACCGCAAACCTACTACGAAATGCTGGAAGAGCGCCTGCCTGGCCATGGCGAGCCGGTCGATCAACTGCAAGCGCGTGGCATCCTTCTCGATGGCGCCTCGCAGCCCGGCGACAAGCGCCTGCTGCTGCAGATTTTCTCGGAAACCTTGCTTGGGCCGGTGTTCTTCGAGTTCATCCAGCGCAAAGGTGACGACGGCTTTGGTGAAGGCAACTTCAAGGCGTTGTTCGAATCCATCGAACGGGACCAAGTTCGCCGTGGTGTACTGAGCACCGACTGATGCCGCTCTGGGTAGCGCCTGCCTTCATGGGTTGTTGGCGGCGCTCTCAGGCTTGCAGGAGCGGGTCCTGAACAGGCCCAGATACACGATCAAGCTGGTCGCGATCCCCACCAACATCAACGAAGGCAGGATCTGCAGCATGGACTGGCGTATTTCCTGGGCGGTGAAACCCTGTGCATAGCCGCCTTTGATTCTGTATCCATACTTGGCCGACAAGGCGTTGGCCAAGAACTCGGACTGCGAGGGGGGCTGTGCGTCACGGCTATCACCCTTGCTCCAGATATAGCGATCGTCGAACTCCACTACCAGTGTCAGCCCATCCTGAAAAGCATCCAGTTCATTGCGCAGCTGTGAGGCATACGCGGTCACGATTACGCCGACGCCATTGCTTTGCAGGTAGAAGTTGACCAGCAGTTTGCGGCGGTTGTCGGGTTGCCCATAAGACAGTTCGACCTGTTGGCCCGACAGCGTCAAGGACGACAAGTAGTCCATTGAGCCTGAAGCGCTGCTGCAGTAAGCTTCATTGTCCTCCACCAAGGTCAATGACCTGAGCATGGAGCGGCTGACAACCTGGTCCTGTAAAACGCTTCTGACGTTTTCGCAGGGCTTGCCGGCAAGTGGCAATGCGCGATGGGCAGCCTCGCTCAGCCTGTTCAGCGCCTGATCGATGCTGAACACCGCTTCCCGAACCGAGATGTTCGCGTTTTCCGCAAGTTTCATTTCCAGTTGAACAATCATTACCAGCAAACCGGAAATCACAGGTACAAGGCCCACAGTGGTGAGTAGCAGCAGCTCCCGCATGCGGCGCCCGGCGTGCAAGATTTTCAACATAGGACAAGGGTTCTCCGGCCCGAAGCTGTTCGCGTTGAACAGCTGAGCCTTGAGCCTATGTTTTCAATGAGCTGCCTGCTGTAGTCCGCGTGCAGTCTGCTCGATAGGAAACCAACAAGGTTAATGTAAGGTTTTACTTGCCCTGGAGTTTCGCGAGGACTTTTTCGGCGAGCAGCGCGGTAGAGGCAGGGTTCTGCCCGGTGATCAGTCGACCATCATCGACCACGTATGGCTTCCATGGATCGTCATGCTTGCTGTACACGCCGCCACGGCCACCCAACTCGTTTTCTGTCAGGAATGGCACCACGTTGTCCAACTCGACCAGTTTTTCCTCGATATTGGAAAAGCCGGTTACCTTCCGATCTTTCAGCAGCAGGCTATTGTCGCTGAGCTTGATGTTCAGCAGGCCGACCACACCGTGGCACACTGCGGCAACAATGCCGCCATTTTCGTAGACCTTGCGTGCCAGCTCCTGCAGCGGTTGGTTTTCGGCAAAGTCATACATCACTCCGTGCCCGCCTGTGTAGTAGATGACGCTGTATTCTTCGGCCTTTACCTGGCCAGGGCTAAAGGTGCTGCCCAGGCGATTCATGAAGCCCTTGTCGTCATACCATTGCCAGTCCAGGTCGGGGGCCATCTGCAGGCTGTGTGGGTCGATGGGGATGTAGCCGCCCTGTGGGCTGACATAATCGACCGTGTAGCCGGCCTTTTCGACCTTCTCGACAAAGTGCACCGCTTCGCCCAGCCACAGCCCGGTCGCCCGACTCAGCGTCGGATACTTGGCTGTATTGGTCAGTACTACCAGTATTTTCTTGCTCATGACCACGCTCCCGTCGGCAACCTGAATGGGCCGTTGCTCCCTGGCCCGAGGAAAAACCTAATGAGCATAGCTGCCACCAGCCAGGGCGTCATGGTGTGCGATGCATGCTGTGCTAAGTTGAATGAATTCACAGCTGGAGCCACGACATTGATCGCAAACGGTACGCCACGCGAGCCTGTACCGCAGGCTATACGGCAGTCGCTTGTTTCGTCATCGATCAAGCCGATGGGGGAACGCATCGCCCAGTTCGAGTGGGGGCATACCTCGCTCGGGCCATTGCCGCGCTGGCCGGCTTCATTGCGCATTGCTGTAGACATGATGCACTTGTCGCCGTTCCCGTGTGCGGTGGTCTGGGGGCCTGACCTCTGTGTGGTGCACAACGATGGCTATCGGGCGCTGCGGGCTGTTACCCATGATGCGCTGGGTAAGACGTTCGATGCCCTTTGGCATGATGTCTGGCCAGCAGTGGGGCCTTGGGTGTTCAACGTACTTGAGGGGCGCTCGAGTTTCGTCGAGGACCCACCCCTGCGAATCGTCCGGGGCGAAGGCGCCGAGCCGCTATGGTGCGCGTTCGGTTATGCCCCCCTGCATGATGAACTCGGTAACGTGGCCGGGTTTCTGCATACGGTGATCGAAACCACGGCCAGCGTCGAGGCGCACCGTCACTGGCGTGAGCAGGCGCAGGGATTTGAACGGCAGGTCGAGCGCCATGTGGCCGAGCGCGAGCAGTTCTGGCAGCTGTCGCGCGACGCCATAATGACGATTACCCCGGAACTGAAACTGCATGCCGCCAACCCGGCCTGGCACCGCATTTTGGGATGGCCTCAAGAACAGGTGCAGGACATACCGATACTGGAGCTGGTTCACCCCGCCGATCGTGTCGAAGTGCAAGTGGCAGTGTCGGGGCTACTGCAAGACAGTCATGCGGAACAGATCGAGACCCGTCTGCGCCACCGCGATGGTCACTACCACTGGTTTTGCTGGAGTGCGCGGTTTGATGGCAGCCTTCTGAACGTGGTTGGCCGGGACATTACCGCAGAGCGCGAAGAGGCTGCACGTCAGTCCGAGGCGCTGATGCGCAGCAGCGAGCGTATGGAGGTGGTAGGCCAGTTGGCGGGCGGCATGGGCCATGAAATGAACAACTTGCTGTCCGGTATTGGTGGCAGCCTCGAATTGCTGCAGCGGCGCCTGCAGGACGGGCGCCTGGAGCGAGTGGAGGCCTATGTGGAGGTCGCGCGTGACTCAGTGCAGCGTGCGATGGAACTGACTCATCGCTTGCTTGCGTTTTCTCGCCATCAGCCGTTGGCACCTGGACCGCTGAATTTCAATCGGCAGTTACGTCAGAGCGAGCCGCTGTTATTGCAGGCGCTGGGGGCAGAGATGCGTTTGCACTGGCAACTGGATGTTGCGCACTGGGCGGTGAACTTGGACGTGCGCCAGCTTGAAAATGCGCTGATCAATTTGTGCGCCAATGCCCGTGAGGCATGCCTGGCGCAAGGCAATGTCACCATCAGCAGCGTCAACGAACGGCTGATTGCCTTTTTCCCGGATGAGGGTGGCTTGCCCCCAGGCGACTACGTGGCTTTGCATGTCGAGGACGATGGCCATGGCATGGCGGCGGTAGATATCCCCAGGGCATTTGAACCGTTCTTCACCACCAAACCCGTCGGGCGTGGGTCCGGCCTTGGTTTGTCGATGGTTTATGGCTTTGTCGGCCAGTCGGGCGGGTATGCCTGGATCGAGTCGACCCAGGGAAAGGGCACCAAGGTTTCCATGCTTTTCCCTCGGTGCCATGAGCCGGTACCGGACGAAGTCACGCCGGCACCGCGTCCGCAGCGTATGGCAAGAGGCGAGCGCCTGCTGTTGGTCGATGATGAGCTTAACTTGCGCGCGGTGATGCGCGAATACCTGACTGAGCGTGGTTTCAACGTGACCGACGTGGGCGATGCCAATACTGCGCTGGACCGCTTCCGCCATGGCGGCCCCTTCGATTTGGTAATCACCGACATCGGCCTGCCGGGTGGTTTCAGTGGCCGGCAAGTGGCCAAGGCCATGCGCATGCAACTTGAACAGCAGAAGATTCTGTTTATCACAGGCTATGCGGATCAGCCGATTGAAGCGCAACTGCTCGGCCAGCCGGGCACGGCGTTAATGAACAAACCGTTCTCGTTGGCGGACCTTGCCGACGAAGCGATACGCATGCTTGATGAGTAGGGCGCTTCAGGGCTTGCCAAGAATCTGCGTCACTTGGGCCTGCAACTGCTTCAGTTCGAACGGTTTGCAGATCAGGTGCATGCCCGTGCCCAGGAAGCCCTCACGGGCCATGGCTGTCTCCGCATAGCCGGTGATGAATAGCACTGGCAAGTGCGGTCGCAGGCTGCGAGCAATTTCGGCCAGTTGCCGGCCATTCATGCCGGGCAAGCCAACATCGCTGACCAGCAAGTCTACCGCTTGTGCCGAGCGTAAAACTTTCAAACCCTCGTTGGCATTGGCGGCGCTGTGGCAGGGGAAGCCGTCGTCGCGCAGAGCCTGGCACAGCAGATGGCGCACATCAGGGTCATCTTCGACCACCAAGACATGCCGGCTACAATCGCCTTGTTTGGGAGGCGTTGGGCTGGACACTCGCCGAGCTTCACCGCGATGGCGGGGCAGGTACAGTTCTACCTGGGTGCCTTGGCCAAGCTCGCTGTGCAGCGTGACATGCCCGTGGGATTGCTTGCTGAAGCCGTACACCATCGACAAGCCGAGCCCGATCCCCTGGCCGGTCGCCTTGGTGCTGAAGAACGGCTCGAAGGCGTGCTCCAGTGTGCTTTGTGCCATGCCCTGGCCGTCGTCGATGATCCGCAGGCGCACATAATCGCCCTCGCGCAGAGCGCCGTCGGCGAATTGCTCGGTGGCGATGTATTGATTGCTCGCCTCGATGCGCAGTAGACCACCACTGGGCATGGCCTCGCAGGCATTGAGCAGCAGGTTGTCCAGGGCTTCGTGCAGCTGCTCGTCGTCTGCCTCCACAGGCCAGAGCCCTTTGGCAACCTGCACCTGCAGGGCTACCGCCGGGCTCACCCGAGCCTTGAGGCGCTTTGCCTGCAGAAGTGTATGCAGGTCGATTCGTTCGTTATGCAGCGATTGTCGGGAAGAGAATGCCAGCAGGCGGTGTGTCAGGCGGGCGGCGCGTGCTACAGCCTCGCGGCCCATGCTCAGCACGCCGTCCAGGCCGTCGCTGCGGCCTTGGTGCAGGCGCCGCTCGATCAGTTCGAAGCTGCCACCAATGCTGGTGAGCAAATTGTTGAAGTCATGGGCGACGCCGCCGGCCAATTGGCCGATGGCTTCCATCTTGCGTACTTGGTAACGGGAGAATTCGCTGTGCTGCTGTTCTTCGTTTGGCGGCTCAAGCTGGGTGTCCAGGCGCTGCTGCAGGCCATGGAGCTGGTCACGTATCAGGTATTGCCTGCGGCGGTTGCGCAGTGCGGACTGGGTCATGTGCAACAGCTGGGCGTGTTCGAAGGGCGCAATCAGCAATGCCAGGTTGCCCACGGGGTGATTAGTCGCGCCAGTGGCTGACCAGGCGCCCTGGGTCACCAGTACGATGGGCAGGTCCGACCAGCTTGGTTGCTGGTCAATATAGGCTTGCAGCGACTCGCATGGGCCATGGCTGAACACTTGTTCGGCAATGATCGCCAAACCTGCGCCTTCGGCCAGGCGCGCCTGCAGGTTGGCCATGTCGACCGCACACAGGCTTGCGATGCCGGCGCGAGCGAGCAGGTTCGAGGTGTCCGCCGCCAACGGCGGGGGTGCCAGAATCAACGCACGTTGATCCAGCGTCAACGAACTGGCCAAAACGGCTCTCCTGTAGGGTGGCCTGTTATCCACTGGACCCCGGGCACTGGCACGGGGTTCAACAATAAATCAGGAATGGCCTACAGGCCCTGTTGCAATACGGGATCGTCCGGGTTCTGGCGTTCCAGTTCGGCCAGCAGTACCTGCACATTCTGCAGTTGGCCGGATTCTTTCCAGTACTGAATCAGCAATACCCGCGCCCGACGATTGGCGGGTTGCCGATTGAGCACGGTTTCCAGTTGCTTCTGCGCGGCATCGAGTTGCTCCAGTTCGTGCAGGGTAACCGCCAGCGTATAGCGATAGTCTGTGTTGTCCGGGTCAAGTTCGACGGCGCGGGAAAGGGCCAGCAAGGCATATTCGCGCTGCTCGTGGCGGTTCAGCCAAAGCCCGAGTTCGTACTGCAGAAAGGCCGAGTCAGGGCTCAACGCCAAGGCTTTGCCCAGTACTTGGCGTGAGGCGTCGTGATGGCCCTGGCGTTCCAGCAGGCGCACTTGAGTGGCCAGCGCGTCGAGGTTGCCGGGGTCAACCGCCAGCGCGCGTTGCAGTGCTGTGGAGGCCTGGGTGTAGTCGTTTTCATGCAGGTACAGGCGCGCCAGGTGCACCTGCGCGTCGGCATCCTCGGGTTGCTGTTCCAGGGCTTGCTGGTATTGCTCAAGGGCTGCCTGAAGCGGGCCGAAGTACAGGCCGATGGCGTCGGGATCGAGGCCTAGCAGGGCATCCACGGCGGCAAAGCGCACGCTTTGGTCGTCGTCGTCCAGCAGCGGGCCGAGTACCAGGCTGCGCTGCGCCGCCGGCAGCAGGCGACGGATACCCGCAATGGCCGCACGACGCACCAGCGGGTCGCCATGCTCCAGGTCCTGGCTGGCGAGTTTCAATGCCTGCGGCGAGGGGTAGTTGGGCAACTCTGTGTACAGCGCCGCACGGCGGATGGCGGGCAGGTCGTTACGTTGCAATTGCTGGTACAGCACCCGTGCTGCTCCAGGCTGACCGTCGTGTGCCTGGCGTAGCGCCTTGGTGTAGCTGTGTGCCGGCAAGGTAGGCTGCGCGGGTGGGGCATCACGCCACAGGTAGCCGAACAGGGCCAATACCACAATCGACGACAGTAGGGCGATCAGGTAGCGGTTGCGTCTGGGCATCTGACGATCCGTGGCGGCGGGAAGGGCAGAGCTTGGGCCAGCTGGGGGGTAATTGCAACCGAACCGAACAGGCTGCTTGCCACGGGCCAGGCCTGCGTGGTGACATTACATGCATTGCGTATGTAAGGAGAGACACATGGTTCGCCGCACCCGTGCCGAGATGGAAGAAACCCGCGCCACGCTGTTGGCAACCGCCCGCCAGTGCTTCACTGCGCTGGGTTATGCGGACACCTCCATGGATGACCTCACCGCACAGGCGGGGCTGACTCGAGGGGCGCTTTATCATCATTTTGGTGACAAGCAAGGCTTGTTGACTGCGGTGGTGGAGCAGATCGACGCCGAGATGGACCAGCGCCTGCAAGCAATTTCGGAGGCGGCCGAAGATGCCTGGGAGGGCTTTCGCCAACGTTGTCGGGTTTACCTGGAAATGGCCTTGGAGCCGGAGATTCAGCGCATTGTGTTGCGTGACGCCAAAGCGGTGCTCGGCGGGGCTTCGCCGGGTTCGCAACGGCAGTGCATTGCGTCGATGCAACGGTTGATCGCAGACCTCATGCAGCAGGGCGTCATTGCCGAAGCCGACCCACAGGCGTTGGCATCGTTGATTTACGGGAGCCTGGCGGAAGCCGCCTGCTGGATTGCACAGGGGGAAGACGGCCAAGGCCGGCTGTTGAAGGGTTTGAACGCACTGGAGTTGCTGTTGCGGGGCGTGTTGAACAAGGCCTGAGCGCTGCGTACCGAGCCTCGGCCCCCGATGCTGTCGGGCATAAAAAAGCCCCGCGGGCCAAGGCCTGCGGGGCAAACGGTTGGGGGAGGAACCAACCAAAGGAGTCGTTGAAACGGGGGTCAGCGGGCGCTGGCAACGGTCTCCGGTTGCCAGCCACCGCCCAGGGCCTTGTAGATCGAGACGATGCCGCGGTAGAGCTCAACCTCACCCTGGGCCTGTGCATCTTCAGCGCTCAGCCGTTCGCGCTCGGCATCGAGCAGTACCAGGTAATCCACCGTACCCTCGCGATAGCGAATCGAGGCCAGCTCCGCCGCCTTGCGGCTGGCGTCGCTCTGAT
Organism: Pseudomonas sp. LFS074; assembly: GCF_047978165.1. Lineage (NCBI taxonomy): Bacteria > Pseudomonadati > Pseudomonadota > Gammaproteobacteria > Pseudomonadales > Pseudomonadaceae > Pseudomonas > Pseudomonas sp. LFS074. The sequence goes on from NZ_JBFPFV010000001.1 coordinate 2,728,096, forward strand.
GCATCAGCGACAACAGCCGTTGCTGGGTTTTGTCGTAATCGCTGAAGGCGTTGGCCGACTCTTCCAGGGCCAGCAGTACTTGCTGCTCGTAGTTGGCCAATGCCCCTTCGGCATCGGCCTTGGCGCCGCGCAGGCGGGCCCGCACGCTGCCCAGGTCGAAGGCCGCCCAGGTAATGCTCGGGCCCAGCGCCCAGGCGTTGGCCGCCGAGGAGCCGATCTGCGAGCCGCGCGCGGCGGTAAAGCCGAGGAAGCCGCTGAGGCTGACCCGCGGGAACAGGTCGGCGGTGGCCACGCCCACGTTGGCGGTGGCTGCCGCCAGCTGGCGTTCGGCGCTGCGGATGTCCGGGCGGCGGCGCAGCAACTCACCCGGGTCACCCACCGGCAGCGCCTTGGCGATGGCCGGCAGGGCTTTGGGCGACAGGTCTACGCTGAGCGCGTCAGGGCGTTGGCCGAGCAGGGTGGCGATGCGGTGCCGCGCCCGTGCCTGTTCGGCCTGCAGTTGCGGCACGGTGGCTTCGACCCCGGCCAGGCGCGCATCGGCACGCACCACGTCAAGGTCGTTGCCCACGCCGGCATCGCGCAGGGTTTCGGTGATAGTGCGCGATTCCTGCTGGGTCTTGAGGTTGGCCAGGGCGATTTTTTCGCGTAACTGGGCACCGCGCAATTGCCCGTAGGCATCGACCAGTTCGGCGATCAGGCTGACTTGCAACTGCTGCAGGTCGGCGGCGGCTACCGCTTCCTGGGCTTCGCTGGCTTCGATCTGGCGCTGGATGCGGCCGAACAGGTCAAGCTCCCAGGCCATGTCCAGGCCCAGGTCGTAGCGCTCGCTGTTCACCCGCTGGGTGGTCTGGCCTGGGATCTGGCCCTTGCCGATGTCGCTGCTGGCGCGGCTGGTGACCACCGGGAACTGATCGTTCTCAGCGTCTTCACGGATCGAGCGGGCCGACTTCAGGCGGGCGAAGGCCACGCGCAAATCACGGTTGCCGTCCAGCGAAGCCTGCACCAGCTGGTTCAGCACCGGGTCGTCGAACTGCTTCCACCACAGGCTCTCGAAGCGGCTTCGGTCGTAGGCCTTGGCCTGCACATCGCTGGCCAGCTGCGCAGGCTCGGTAGCGGGGGCCTGGTAGTCCGGGCCTACCGCACAGGCCGCCAGGGCCAGTGCCAGCAGGCTTGGGGTCAGGGGTTTGAGCAGGTTCATGCATGGTTCTCCAGCACTTGAACGCGTTCGGCCTTGCGGGCCTGGCGACGCTCGACGAAACGGCGGATCAGGAAGAAGAACACCGGGGTCAGGAACAGGCCGAACACGGTCACCCCGATCATCCCCGAGAACACCGCCACACCCATGGCATGGCGCATTTCGGAACCTGCACCGGAGCTGAACACCAGCGGCACCACACCCATGATGAAGGCGATCGACGTCATGAGGATCGGCCGCAGGCGCAGGCGGCAGGCTTCCAGCACCGCAGCCAGCGGGTCGAGGCCCTTGGCCTGTTCATCCTTGGCGAACTCGACGATCAGAATCGCGTTCTTGCACGCCAGGCCCACCAGTACGATCAGGCCGATCTGGGTGAAGATGTTGTTGTCGCCACCCGACACGATCACACCGGTGATGGCCGACAGCAGGGTCATCGGTACGATCAGGATCACCGCCAGCGGCAAGCTCCAGCTTTCGTACTGGGCAGCCAGTACCAGGAACGCCAGCAGTACGCACAGCGGGAACACCAGCAGTGCAGTATTGCCCGAGAGAATCTGCTGGTAAGTCAGGTCGGTCCACTCGAAGGTCATGCCGTTGGGCAGTTCCTCTTTCAGCAGCTTCTCGATGGCGGCTTCGGCCTGGCCAGAGCTGTAGCCTGGCGCTGCGGCCCCGTTGATTTCGGCTGTGATGAAACCGTTGTAGTGCATGACGCGGTCTGGCCCGGAGGTATCGCTGACCTTGAGGAAGGTCGCCAGCGGGATCATCTCGCCCAGGTTGTTGCGCACCTTCAACTGGCCGATCTGCTCGGCATCGAGGCGGAACTGTTGCTCGGCCTGGACGTTGACCTGATAGGTGCGGCCAAAACGGTTGAAGTCGTTGGTGTACAGCGAGCCCAGGTAAACCTGCAGGGTGTCGAAGATGTCTGTGATCGCCACACCGTGGGTCTTGGCCTTTTCCCGGTCGATGGCGGCATCGACCTGCGGCACGTTGACCTGGTAGCTGGTGAACAGGCCTGCCAGCTCGGGTACGTTGTGGCTCTTGGCGATGATGTTCTGGGTTTCCTTGTACAGCGCTTCGTAGCCCAGGTTGCCACGGTCTTCGATTTGCAGGCGGAAGCCGCCAATCGTGCCCAGGCCCTGTACCGGCGGCGGTGGGAAGATGGCGATGTAAGCGTCCTGGATGTCGGCGAATTGGGCATTCAGCGCGGCTGCAATGGCTGCCGCCGACTGGCTCGGGTCCTTGCGCTCATCAAACGGCTTGAGCGGGGTGAACACGATGCCGCTGTTCGGGCTGTTGGTGAAACCGTTGATCGACAAGCCTGGGAACGCCACCGAGTCGGCAACGCCAGGTTGTTTCAGGGCGATTTCGCTCATGCGCTTGATCACCGCCTCGGTACGGTCGAGGCTGGCGGCGTCCGGCAGTTGGGCGAAGGCTACCAGGTACTGCTTGTCCTGGGCTGGCACGAAACCGGTCGGGGTGGACGAGAAGCCGAGGTAGGTCAGGCCCATCAGGCCGGCATACACGAACAGGGCGATGCCGCTGGAGCGAATGACTCGGCGCACGCCGCCGACGTAGCGGTGGCTGGCACGGTCGAAGAAACGGTTGAACGGGGCGAACAGCCAACTGCCCAGCAGTTTGTCGAGGAACCGCGAGAAACGGTCCTTGGGTGCATGGTGGTCCTTCAGCAGCACGGCAGCCAGGGCCGGCGACAAGGTCAGCGAGTTGAACGCCGAGATCACAGTGGAAATGGCGATAGTCAAGGCGAACTGCTTGTAGAACTGCCCGGTAAGGCCAGAGATGAACGCGGCCGGCACGAACACCGCGCACAACACCAGCGCGGTGGCGATGATCGGCCCAGTCACTTCGCTCATGGCCTTTTGCGTGGCTTCCAGCGGTTTCAGGCCGAGCCCGATATTACGCTCGACGTTCTCCACCACGACGATGGCGTCGTCCACCACAATACCGATGGCGAGCACCAGCCCGAATAACGACAGCGCATTGAGCGAGAAGCCGAACAGGTGCATCACCGCAAACGTACCGATCAGCGACACCGGTACTGCCAGCAGCGGGATGATCGAAGCGCGCCAGGTCTGCAGGAACAGGATCACCACCAGCACGACCAGCACCAGGGCTTCGAACAGGGTGTGCACCACCGCTTCGATGGAGCCGCGCACGAAGATGGTCGGGTCATAGACGATGCTGTAGTCCATCCCTTCCGGGAAGTCCTTCTTCAGCTCGGCCATTTTCGCCCGTACTTCGTCGGAGATTTCGATGGCGTTGGAGCCTGGGCGCTGGAAGATCGGGATGGCCACCGCCGGCTGGTTGTTCAGCAGCGAGCGCAAGGCGTACTGGCTGGAGCCAAGTTCGACCCGGGCGATGTCTTTGAGGCGGGTAATTTCGCCATCGGCACCGGCGCGGATGATGATGTTTTCGAACTCTTCCTCATTGACCAGACGGCCCTGGGTGTTGATCGACAGCTGGAAGCTGGTGGAGCCGGGGGCGGGCGGGGCGCCCAGCTGGCCAGCGGCTACCTGGCGGTTCTGCTCGCGGATCGCGGCCACTACATCACTGGCAGTCAGGTTGCGCGAAGCGGTCTTGTTCGGGTCCAGCCACACGCGTAGCGAGTAGTCGCCCATGCCAAACAGCTGCACGTCGCCTACACCACCCAGACGCGCCAACTCGTCCTTGATGTTGAGGATGGCGTAGTTGGACAGGTAAAGCATGTCGTAGCGGTTATCCGGCGAGGTCAGGTGCACGACCATGGTCAGGTCGGGCGAGGCCTTGTCGACGGTGATACCGATACGGGTCACTTCCTCGGGCAGTTTGGGCTGGGTACGCGTGACGCGGTTCTGCACCTGCACCTGAGCGTTGTCCAGGTCGGTCCCCAGGGCGAAGGTGATGGTCAGCGTCAGCTTGCCGTCAGCAGTGGACTGGGAGGACATGTACAGCATGTTCTCCACACCGGTAATGGCCTGCTCCAGCGGCGCGGCAACGGTTTCGCCAATGACCTTGGGGTTGGCACCGGGGAAGTTGGCGCGCACCACCACGGTGGGTGGCACCACTTCGGGGTATTCGCTGATCGGCAGCTGGAACAGCGAGATGGAACCCGCAATCAGCAGCACCAGCGACAGCACCGCGGCGAAGATCGGCCGGGTAATGAAGAATTTCGAGAAGTTCATCGGTAGGTTCCCTTAACCGCGTGGCGCCTGGGCGCTGGCGACTTTCACGTTGTTGCCCGCCACCTTCGGCGCCGGGTTGCTGGCCTCCAGGGCCTGGCGCTGCTGGGCGAGGGCGGCGAGGGTCTGTTCGCTGGCCATTGGCGTTTCTTCTGGGGTGACCGGCGAGCCAGGGCGCACGCGCTGCAGGCCCTTGACCACGATGCGGTCGTCCTTGCCAAGGCCGCTGCGCACGATGCGCAGGCCTTCCAGCTTCGGCCCCAGCTCCACGGCGCGGTAGGCGGCCTTGTTGTCCTTGTCCATGACCAGTACGAACTTCTTGCCAAGGTCGGTGCCTACGGCTTCGTCGTTGATCAGTACGGCGTCGTACTGGGCGCTGCCGACCAGCTTCAGACGCGCATACAGCCCAGGGGTGAACTGGCCGTCGCTGTTGTCGAACACCGCACGGCCACGGATGGTGCCGGTGCGCGGGTTGACCTGGTTGTCGACGAAGTTCATCTGGCCCAAGTGCGGGTTGCCGGTTTCGCTGGTCAGGCCCAGGTACACCGGGGTGCTCTGGCCACGCTGGCCTTCGCGGGCCAGCTGGGTGTACTTGAGGTAAACGCGCTCGTCGGCGTCGAAGTAGGCATAGACCTTGTCGGTGGACACCACGCTGGTCAGCGGGGTGACATCGGCGCTGACGATGTTGCCTGCGGTGAACTGGGCGCGGCTGACGCGGCCGCTGATGGGTGCGGTGACGCGGGTGAAGCTGAGGTTCAGGCGTGCCAGGTCGAGTTGAGCCTGGATCGCATCGACCCCGGCGCGGGCTTCGGCGGCGGCGCTGCTGCGCGATTCGGCCAGTTCGGCGGAAATGGCATTGCTGTCACGCAGACGCTCGCCACGGCGGGCCTCGTTGGCGCTGCGGATGGCGGTGGCCTTAGCTTGTTGCAACTGCGCTTCGAGGCGGCGGACTTCTGCCTGGAACGGGCGCGGGTCGATCTGGAACAGCAGGTCGCCTTTCTTGACCTGGGCGCCTTCAGTGAAGGCTACCTGGTCGATCTGGCCGGAGACCCGTGGGCGCACCTCTACGGTTTCCGGTGCTTCGAGGCGGCCGGTGAACTCGTCCCATTCGTTGATCGGTTGTTCGATCACCTTGGCAACGGTGACTTTCGGCGCGGCGGGAGCCTGCACGGCGTCGGGGGTTCGACCGCAAGCGCTGATCACCACCACTGCCAGGGCAGCGAGGGGAAAGCGCAAGGGTTTGAGTGATTGTTCCATGGAGAACTCCGCCAATGTATTAGTAGTGGGCGGAGTGTGAGTGTGTTGCGCGTGAGGCACGAATCGAACGAGACGAAGGTTATTATCACGCTGAATGATATGTGCGGATCAATCATCGATGGCGGGCATGGTTGGGGCGCAGAGCGCCCCGGCAATCTCAGCTCAATACGCTGAACCCATGGGTGCCATCGCGCTCCAGTTGGGCAATCAAGCCGAACTCCCAATCCAGATATCCCTGCATGGCTTCGCGTGGGTTATCAGTGCCTTCATAAGGCCGGCGATAGCGGTCGGTTCGCGCAACCGCCAGGTGGGTTTCGCCACTGTCCAAGGGTTTGCCTGCCGCAATCCAGCGCGCAGTACCGCCGTCCAGTACATACACCGGGGTTTGCGTAAGTGCTTGCAAGTCTACCGCCGCAAAGCGTGCCAGCAGGCTGCTGCCGCAGGTCAGCACATAGCGCTCGGCAACCGGCAACTGCTCCAGCACCTGCGGTAATTGCGCACGGATCGCCCAATGGGCGCCTGGAATGTGACGTTTGACGTAGTTGGCACTGCTGGTGAAGTCCAGCAGCACGGTGCCTGGCGCTTGCAGCCAGTCATGCAGTTGCTCGACGCCGATTTCGGTGACTGCGGGTAGTGCAGGCTGCGGTGCCTGCCAATCGCCGGTCTCGCTGAAGTCCGCCACCGACAGACCATCGAGCACCCCTACCTGCCAGCCCATTTGCGCCAGCCACGAGGCGCTCATGTTGGCCCGTACGCCATCGTCATCCACCAGCACGATGCGCGCCCCGCGCACGCTGGCGACATGGTCGGTTTCCTGCACCAGTTGCCCGCCTGGCACACTGCGGCTGGCCGGTAGGTGGCCATGGGCGTATTCCTCAGGCGTGCGCACATCGAACAGGTAGGTAGTACGGCGGCTATCGGCCTGCCAGGTGGCCAGCGTTTCGCGCGTCAGGCGCAGCACACCGGCACGGTCGGCTACATGGCGTGCACGCTGAGCGGCGTCGATGCGGGTGGTATCGCTGACCGCTGCAAAACGGCGCTCCTGGCCGTGAGCCAGGGTTTGCCCGGCCAGGGTCCAGCCGATGGTGCCGTTGCGCAGGGCGGCCACGGGGTTGGGGATGCCGGCGTTGACCAGCGACTGGGTGCCGATGATGCTGCGGGTGCGCCCGGCGCAGTTGACGATGACTTGGGTGGCGGGGCTGGGCGCCAGTTCGGCAACCCGTAGCACCAGCTCGGCGCCCGGCACGCTGATGCCTCCAGGAATGCTCATGGTCTGGTATTCGTCGAAGCGGCGGGCGTCGAGCACCACCACATCGGCTTTGGCGTCCAGCAGCGCTTGCACGTGTTCGGCCGCCAGCGATGGGGTGTGGCGCACGCTTTCGACCAGCTCGCCAAAGGCCTTGCTCGGCACATTGACGTCACGGAACAGCTCGCCACCGGCTGCGCGCCAGCCGGCCAGGCCACCTTCGAGCACTGCAACATCGCTGTAGCCCAGTGCCACCAGGCGTTCGGCCGCCAGAGCAACCAGCCCTTCGCCGTCGTCATACACCGTGAGGGGGGTGTCACGGCGGGGCACGCGGGCGAAAATTTCCAGCTCCAGTTTCGACAATGGGAGGTTGGCGGCGAACAGTGGGTGTGCTTGGGCGAACGGGTCTTCCTCGCGCACATCGATCAGTGCCAGTTCTTCATGGGCCAGCAGGGCTTGGCGAATGGCGTGATAGGAACGGGTGGCAACGGTGCTCATGGGGCAGGGTTCTCTTTGGACAAGTCCCAGATGTTGGGCAGAAGGTGGTTGGAGTAGCCGGAAATGAACGCTTTTTCGGTGCCATCGGGCAGGTAAACCGCCCGGCTGACGGCGCCAATGTTGGCGCCGTACACGTGAATACTGATCGACACCCGGTCACCGAAGGCATTGCTGACCTGGTGGATATCGCCGATGCGGGGCGAAACAGCCTCGACGTGGCCGGGATCGATACGCACAGGCTCGCCCGCCGGCAGCAAGGCGCCCTGTTCGCTACGGGTGAAGCCTTGCGAGTATTCGGCGCCACGCAGCATGCCGATCAGGCCCCATACCCGGTGGTCGTGAATCGGCGTCTGCTGGCCGGGCCCCCAGACGAAACTGACGATGGAAAAGCGCTGGCGCGAATCGCAGTGCAGCAGATATTGCTGATAGCGGGCTGGATCTGGCTGCGCCAATGCCTCTGGTAGCCAGTCATCATGCGCGACCAGGCTGCGCAGCAGGCCCTGACCTTGGTCGAGGAGTGTGGCTTCGTCGGTTTCCCGGTCCAGCAGTTGCGAAAGGGCGTCGATGAAGTGTCGCAAGCGCTCGAAGCGTAGGGGTTGGCTCATGGTTCAGGCTCGGCTGGCGGTTTTGCTTAACCCTAGCAAATGCGCTAAATATTCTCAAAAGTAAAAATATGCATAAGCTAATATGCATAAAATGCATTTACAGATTGCCCCGATCTGTTTTCAAATGAACGTACAACCTACGAGACCGCACGCGCGGATCGGCCTTATGTACCCGACGGTACCTGGAGACGAACGTGCGATACCTCAAGCAATTGGCCGCCGGTGTGCTGGCCAGCTCCCTAAGCCTGGCCGCCGCTGCACAAACCCTGGTGGTCGGCGACCAGAGCTTCAATGCCCGTGCCGTGATGGAAGCAGCCGGTGTGCTCGAAGACCTGCCGTATACCCTCGAATGGAAGCAATTTACCGCCGGTTCGCCGGTGGCCGAGGCGCTGAATGTGGGCAGCCTGGACATCGGCTTGCTGGGCGATGCGCCGCCGTTGTTCCTCGGGGCATTGGGCGCGCCGATCAAGGTGATCGCGGTCAGCCGGCAGAACCTCGATGGCGTGGCCATCCTGGCACGCAAGGACTCGAACATTCACAGCCTCGAAGACTTGCGCGGCAAGCGCGCAGCGATCTGGAAGGGCTCGTGGAGCCAGCAGTTGCTGTTCAGCGCGCTGGACAAGGCTGCCGTGCCGCGTGATGCCCTGGAGCTGCGCTACCTCAGTGCCCTGGACGCCTCGCATGCCCTGGATGGTGGCTCGGTGGACGTAATCGCCACCTGGGAGCCTTATGTCACCCAACAGGAGCGCCAAGGGGCGCGGGTGCTGGCCACGGCCGAAGGGCTGATCCCGGCACAGAGCTTCGTGGTGGCCAACGCCAAGGCGGTAGAGGCCAAGCGGGCGCAGATCAGCGATTTTCTCCAGCGCCTGAAAAAGGCCCGTGACTGGACCTTGAGCGACCCGGCGCATACCGAAGCCTATGCCGATGCCTGGGCCAAGCGCACCCGCGCCGACCGCGATATTGCCCGTGCCTGGTTTGCCCGTGCGCGCACCGATGTGGCACCGCTGAACCCGCAGGTGATCGTGGATGCGCAGAAAACCGTGGACTTCTTTGCCGGGCTGGGGCTGATCAAGGGATACCCGGCGGCGAGCCTGTTCGATACCTCGTTCGCGCCAGCGTTCGAGCATTGATTTCACCTGCGCTTGCGAGGAATGACCATGACCACCCGCAAAATCAAACTCGGCGCCCTGACCATGGGCTGTGGCGGCCCCGGCCGGCACAACCTGTGGCTGGACCCGGAGCTTCCGGCCGATGCCAGCGTCAATATCGACTGGTACATCGATATCGCCCGCCAGGCCGAGGCGGCGTTGTTCGACCTGATGTTCATCGTCGACAGCCAGTACATCACCCCCGGCTCACCGTCCCACTACCTCAACCGCCTGGAGCCGCTGACCCTGCTCTCGGCACTGGCGGTGACCACCCGCAATATCGGCCTGGTCGGCACCCTGACCACTTCCTACAACGAACCCTTCAACGTCGCCCGCCGCCTGGCCTCGCTGGACCTGATCAGCAAAGGCCGCGCCGGCTGGAACGTGGTGACCAGCGGTGACGCCGGCACTGCTGGCAACTATGGCCGAGACGAGCATTACGACTACGACACCCGTTACGCCCGGGCTCAGGAGCATGTAGCGGTGGTGCAGGGCCTGTGGCGGTCCTATGAGGACGGCGCGTTCCCGCGCAACCGCGCAACCGGGCAGTTTCTCGACCCTGGCCGTATGCACGCGCTGAACCACAAGGGCGAGCACTTCTCGGTCGTTGGGCCTTTGAATATCCAGCGTTCACCCCAAGGCCAGCCGGTGATCTTCCAGGCCGGCGACTCGCAGCAAGGCCGCGAGCTGGGGGCCGCCACGGCGGATGTCATCTTCACCCATGCCGCCAGCATCGAGCAGGGGCAGGCGTTTTACCGCGATGTGAAAGGCCGTGCGGCGCGGTTAGGCCGCGACCCGGAGCAATTGCTGGTTTTGCCCGGCGCCGAGGTCTACGTGGGCGACACCGACGAACACGCCCGCGAGATCGAGCGTCATTACCACCAGCAGGATCACAGCTTCGAACTGGCCCTCAAGGAGTTCGGGCGCAATTTTGGTTGGCATGACTTCAGCCAGTACGACCTTGACGCACCCTTCCCACAAGAAAGCCTGGAACAGGCGCGCAGCAGCTTTTTCACCAACGCCAAGCGCATCGCCGACCAGGCACGGGAGCAGGGCTTTAGCCTGCGACAGGCGGTGGAGTACGGGCGTAAGCTGCGCCCGGGCGCTTTCGTCGGCTCGGCTGAAACAGTCGCGGCAAAGATGGCCGAATGGTTCGAGGCGCGGGCGCTGGATGGCTTCAACATCTACATCGGCCACCCAGGGCAGTTCCGCCGGCTTACCCAGGAAGTAGTGCCCTTGCTGCAAGAACGCGGGGTATACCGCACTGCTTATGAAGGCACCACACTGCGCGAAAGCCTAGGCCTGGCGCTTCAGTGAATGCTCGAGGCCAGCTCGAAGATCGGCATGTACATGAGGATCACGATCAGGCCGATCAGCAAGCCGATGAAGGTCATCAGCAGGGGTTCGAACAGTTTGACGAACCATTCCACCCAGCGGCCGATTTCCTGGTCATGGAAGTCGGCGCAGCGTTCCAGCATCTCGCCCAGGTTGCCCGACTGCTCGCCGGCCCGCAGCAGGCGCAGCGATACCGGTGTAACCAGGTGCCCGGCCTCCAGTGCATCGGACAGGGGCAGCCCTTCGCCCACCCGCTGGCTGGCTTGCGCCAGGCCCTGCGCTGCTGCGCTGCCGAGCAGGCCGCGGGCCATCCCCATGGCGGTGAGGATGGGAATACCGCCTTGCAGCAGTATGCCCAGCGAGCGATAGAAGCGCGCCAGCTCGTACATCATCAGACGCTGGTGCAGTGCTGGCAGGCGCCGTAACTGGCAGGAGGCCCAATGCCGTACACGCGGATGACGCCGCAACAGCCAAAACGCCGTGACCCCGCCGACGGTGCCCAGCGCCAGGGGCAATTGCTGGGCATGCAGGAACAGGCCGATCTGCATCAGCACCCGTGATAGCCAGGGCAGCTCGGTGCCCATGCCTTCGAATACCTGGCTGAAGCGCGGCACCACGTAGCCGAGCAGGAACAGCACCACGCCGCCTCCCACCAGCAACAGCAACAACGGGTAGACCGAGGCACCGACCAGTTTCTGCCGCACAAGGTCCAGGCGTTGGCGGTAGCTGATGTAGCGGGCGAGGGCGTCACCCAGCGCGCCGGTGCGCTCGCTGGACTGCACCAGCGCTACATACAGCGGCGGGAATACACGGGGTTGCTGGCCCAGGGCCTGGGACAGCGAGCGGCCTTCGTACAACTGGCGTACCAGTTCGGCCAGCACCTTGCGCGTTGCAGGCGAAGGGGCCTTCTCTGCCAGGCTTTCCAGTGCGTCGATCAGCGGCAGGCCGGCATTGAGCAGGGTCGACAATTCCTGGCTGAACAGCACCAGGTCAAACGCCGCTTCGCGGCGCCAGGCCATACCACGCAAGGAGCCGCCGCTGCCGCGCAGGCTGAGCACGCGCAGGCCCTGGTCTTCGGCCTGGCGGCGAGCCTGCTCGGCGTCTTCGGCGTCGATCTGCAACTGCACCACGCCCTGCCTGCCCAGGGCCTTGAGGCTGTAGCGCATGGTTGTTCTCCTCACTGCCAACTGGTGATTTCGGCATTTTCCCCATCGCCACCCGGCTGGCCGTCCTTGCCCATCGACAGCAGGTCGTACTCACCGCCATTCTCGCCGGGTTGCCGGTAGATGTAGGGGCGGCCCCACGGGTCTTGCGGCACAGCCTTCTGCAGGTAGGGGCCGGTCCAGCGCGTCTCGCCACTGGGGGCAACCACCAGTGCCTGCAAGCCTTGCTCACTGTTGGGGTAGTGGCCGACCTCCAGACGGTACAGGTCCAGGGCTTTGCTCAGCCCCTCGATCTGCGCTCGCGCCACTTTGGCTTCGGAGCGGCCCAGTTGGCTGAAGTATTTGGGCGCGACAATGCCGGCCAGCAGGCCGAGCACCACCAGTACCACCAGGAGTTCAAGCAGGGTGAAGCCACGTTGCGGGTTGGTTCTGCGCTGCATGGTGAAGCCCTCCACTGCATGGGGACACGTGTTGGCAGGCACCATGCAACAGCCGTGCACGTCTGCCTCGGGGCCTTGCGCCATGCGGCACAGGAAGCGGCACAGTGCTTGCGTCGTGGTCATCGTCCACGGGTTTTCCGGGGCATTTTCCCCACATTGGGGGCCACGACGAAGAGGCGACCGACATGCGTGGACTCATCCTCGGTTTGATCTGGCTGGCGGCAGGTGCTGCCCAGGCCGATATGTACATCTCAATCGATGCCAAGGGTGGCTATGTACTGACCAACGTCCATCGACCAGGGCGCCACTATGAGAAGGTAATCGCCGAGCCGTTGGCCCAGGGCGGGCCGGCCAATGCGCAGATGATCACGGGTCGCCCTTACGCCGAGGTGGTGGCGACGGCGGCGCGCATTCACAATGTGCCGCCGGCGCTGCTGCATGCACTGATCAAGGCCGAGTCCGGGTACAACCCCAAGGCCCGATCGCGGGCGGGGGCGGTGGGGTTGATGCAATTGATGCCGGATACCGCCCGAGAAATGGGTGTGGAAGACCGCCTGGACCCGGAAGACAACGTGCAGGGCGGGGCACGCTACATCAAGCAGATGCTCACGCTGTTCGACAACGACATCACTTTGGCCGTGGCGGCCTACAACGCCGGACCGGATGCCGTATTGCGAAGGGGGGCCGTGCCGCCGTTCGCCGAGACACGGCGTTATGTGCCCACAGTACTGCGGGAATACCGCAAGTTGCAGGGGTTGGCAGCTGATTCGCCTTTGTAGTTAGCCTGCACAGTACGCACCTCCCAACTACCCTTCGGCAGATGCTATTAATTTAATACTATAGTTTCCCCAAGTCTGGGCTATAACCTTCTGAAGGTGCCCAGCAGTGGAGTCCACCATGGACCTCGCCCCTCGTTCCGACGCTCTTGACGTGCCCGCCGGTAGCGAACTGGCTGCCCCGCACAAGCCATTCAATTTGCTGCGCTGGTACGCCTGGGTCAGCCTGGCCATCATCCTGTCGGTGGCCGCTGGGCTGGGGCTGATTTCAAGCCGTTTCATCATCGACGAGAGCGTCGAGCGCGATGCATTGCTAACCGCGCAGTTCATCACCTCCATCGCCGATGCCGAAGTGCGCCATGTGTCTATCCCCAATGTGCGCACCATGGGCGAACTGCTCGACCCGCGCACCGACCGCAGCAACTTGCCCGATGTCGACCCGGATGCCCGGCGCAAAGCGCGCGGTGAATTCCTTGACCATATCGCCCACCTGCCCGATATGCTGCTGGCCAATATCTACGCCCCGGACCGCACGGTGATCTGGTCCAGCAACCCGGCCCTTATCGGCAAGCTGATCGACGCCGACGACGACCTGGAGCGGGCATTCGAGTACAAGATGCGTGTCTCGGCCAGCTATCACAACTTCGAGCAGGCCCGCGCCGAGCAAAAGTTCATTACCCCACCCGAGCAGCTGTTCATCGAAAACTACATACCGCTGTTCGATGCCGATGGCGAACAGGTCACGGCAATGGTCGAGATATACAAAGAGCCCCATGACCTGATCGTGCGCATCGAGCATGGCTTGATCCTGATCTGGTTGGCGATCACCGTCGGCGCCGCGCTGGTCTATGTTGGCCTGTACGGCATCATGCACCGCGCCGCAAAGTTGCTGGCGGTGCAGCAGAAACGGCTGATCAGCAGCGAAACCTACGTGGCACTGGGCGAAGTGTCTTCGGCGGTGGCCCACAGCCTGCGCAACCCGTTGGCCAGTATCCGCTCAAGTGCCGAACTGGCCCAGGCGTTCGATGAAGGCCCGGCGCAACGCCAGGTCAACGACATCATCAACCAGGTCGATCGTATGTCGCAGTGGATTCGCCAGATGCTGCAGTCACTGCGCCCGTTGAACGACGAGGCGGTGGCGGTGGATTTGCCCCAGGCATTGCTGGAAAGCCTGCAAACCTACGCCGTGCCGCTGGCACGCGATGGGGTCAGCCTGGACGTGCAACCGTTACCGGCAGTGCAGGTGTTGGGGCACCCGGCGCTACTGCGTCAGGTATTCAGCAGCCTGATTGCCAATGCCCTGGAGTCGATGGAGCAGGGCGGGCGGCTGCGTATCGAGGTGGTGCGCCAGAACCGGCGCTGCCTGACCCTGCGCTTGTCCGACAATGGCAAGGGCATGAACGAAGCGCAGCAGCGTATGGCCTTCCGGCCGTTTTTCACCACCAAGCAGGGTGGGCTGGGGGTGGGGCTGGTACTGGTGAAACGCATCATGGAACGTTTCGGCGGAACGGTTCGACTCAGCAGCAGCGAAGGTCATGGCACCCGGGTTTCGTTAAGTTTTCGCTTGGCTAATACGCTCTGAATTACATTAAGAAATTCTGGTAATTCATTGATTTATAAAAGAATATGCTTTTTGGGTGGAAATTACCCAAATGTGGGGAGAGCTTTCTCCATTTTGGTTCATAAAGCTAACGTAAATTATTGAAAGATAAGTAAAAGATTATTTCTTATTTCGCTGGCCAAGTTTTTGCTACGTGATCTGTGGAGCGCAACACGCGACAAATGGCAGCTGCGGCTGCCCAGGTGGATTGCAAATCGGTGACTACGGTCATTGGCCTTGATGCAATTCTGAACGGACGCCCTGCGCGGGAACCACGCGATGCAGATGCTGGAAAACGAAGCGCCCGACAAGGCCAATGCGACCGCCAGCGGTCTGGCCGTTCCTTTGCGTGAATTCAACCTGCTGCGCTGGTTTTCGGTCATCAGCCTGCTCATCATTGCCTCGGTGGCGGGTGGGCTGGGCTACGTTTCGACGCGCTTCGTGGTGCGCGACAGCGTGCAACGCGATGCCATGCTGACCGCGCAGTTCATTCAGGCCATGGCACAAGCCGAGGTGCGCCATTCGCAACTACCGCCGGGTACTACCATGGGCGAGTTGCTGGACCCGCGCCTGGACTTGCAGCACCTGCAATTCACCCCGGCGCTGGCCGAAGCGACCCGGGTCGAGTTCCTTGACCATGTCGAGCACCTACCGGACACCTTGCTGGCCAATGTCTATGCCCGCGACCGCACCATTGTCTGGTCCACCAATGTCGAGCTGATCGGCAAGCGGATAGAAGCCGATGGCGACCTCGACCGTGCATTCCGCTCACGCAAGGCCGTGTCGGCCAGCTACCACAAGGCCGAGGATGATCGCGAAGAGCAGAAGTTTCAGCGTGAACCGCGCTACCTGTTTATCGAGAACTACATCCCGCTGTTCGACAGCCAGGGCGAGCAGGTGCTGGCCATGGTGGAAATCTACAAGGAGCCGCAGGACCTGATTCGGCGCATCCAGCGCGGCTATGTGCTGATCTGGGCCTCGACCCTGGTGGGCGGGGCGCTGATCTATTTCGGGCTGTTCTGGATCGTGCGCCGAGCGGCGCAGATGCTGCACCTGCAGCAAGACCGGCTGGTGGCCAGCGAAACCTACGTGGCGTTGGGCGAGATGTCCTCGGCGGTGGCCCACAGCTTGCGCAACCCGCTGGCCAATATCCGTTCCAGCGCCGAGCTGGCCCAGGAAATCGCCAACCCCGCAGCGCAGAAGAACATCACCGACATCATCAGCCAGGTGGACCGCATGTCGCGCTGGGTGCGTGACCTGCTGGTGTCGTTGCGCCCGGTCAGCGACGAGGCCGAGGCTGTGGACCTCGTAGCGGCCATCGAGGATACCCATCTGGCATTCGTCCAGCAGATCGAGCGCAATGGTGTGCGGTTCCATTTCGAAGGGCCTGACGCGCAGTGGGTGGCCAGCCAGCCGCTACAGCTCACGCAGATTCTCAATAGCCTGTTCTCCAATGCCCTGGAGGCCATGCCAGCGGGTGGCATGCTGACTGCGCAGGTCAATGTGCAGGAGGGCCAGCGTGCCGAGTTCGTGCTCACCGACACTGGCAAGGGCATGAGCCAACAACAGGAACGGATGGTGTTCAAGCCGTTCTTCACCACCAAGCAGGGTGGCCTCGGTGTAGGCCTGGCCCTGGTCAAGCGCATCATGGAACGTTTTGGCGGCTCGGTCAGCCTGAGCAGCCGCGAAGAGGAAGGAACCCGCGTCAGCCTTACATTCAATATCGCAGCGGGAGGGGACCATGGAGCACAGCATCCTGGTAGTCGAGGATGATGAAATCCTCGCCGACAACATTCGCACCTACCTCAGCCTCAAGGGCTACGAGGTTACCGTTTGCCACAGCGCGGAGCTGGCGCTGGAGCAGATCAAGCGGGCCCAGCCCGATGCGGTGCTGACCGACAACTCGCTGCCGGGCATGAGCGGGCATGACCTGCTGCGTACCCTGGTGGCACAGGTGGCGGACTTGAAAGTGATCATGATGACCGGCTACGGCAATGTCGAAGATGCCGTGCAGGCGATGAAGGAGGGCGCGTTCCATTACCTGACCAAGCCTGTGGTACTGGCCGAGCTCAAGCTGACCCTGGACAAGGCCCTGGCCGCCGAGCGCATGGAGCGCACGCTGTCGTTCTACCAGGAACGCGAGGCGCAGAAGTCCGGGCTGCAGGCGCTGATTGGCGAGTCGCCGGTGATGCTCACGCTCAAGCACACCCTGCGCCAGGTGCTCGATGGAACTACGCTGGCAGGATGCCTACCACCAGTTCAATACGGCGGAAAACGAGCAGCAGCTCTTTCACCAGGTTTCCGCATACTCGAAGCGTCTCGGCTTCGAGTACTGCTGCTATGGAATCCGCGTGCCGCAGCCGGGATCGCAGCCCTTGGTCGAGATCTTCGACACCTATCCGCCGGGCTGGATGGCGCACTATCAGGCGCGCAACTACATCGAGATCGATCCGACCGTGCGCGACGGGGCGGCGAGCCCGAACATGATCATCTGGCCCGACGCCGATGCGGCGGAGCAACCGTCGCTCTGGCGCGACGCGCGCGACTTCGGCATGTCGGTCGGCGTCGCGCAGTCGAGCTGGGCCGCGCGCGGCGTGTTCGGACTGTTGACCATCGCGCGGCGCTCGGACCGCCTCACGCCGGCCGAGATCAACAGCCTGACGCTGCAGGCCAACTGGCTCGCCAATCTCTCGCATTCGCTGATGGGCCGGTTCCTCGTGCCGAAGCTGTCGCCGGCCGCGAGCATCTCGCTCACCAAGCGCGAACGCGAGGTGCTGAGCTGGACCAGCGAAGGCCGCACCGCCAGCGAGATCGGCGAACAGCTCAACATCTCCGAGCGCACCGTCACGTTCCACATCAACAACATCCTCGCCAAGCTCGGCGCGGCCAACAAGGTGCAGGCGGTCGTCAAGGCGATCGGCATGGGGCTGATCCAGGCGCCGTAGATGCCGAACGGCGCATGGCCAGCGACGACCTGCCACCAGTGCTGGTCGAAGGCGAGACCGGCACCGGCAAGGAGCTGGTGGCCCGTGCCCTGCATTTTGACGGCTCGCGCAGCAAAGGGCCGTTCATCGAGTTCAATTGCGCCTCGATCCCTGCCAACCTGCTGGAGGCTGAACTGTTCGGCCACGAGAAGGGCGCGTTCACCGATGCCAAGGAGCGCCGGGTGGGCCTGGTAGAGGCTGCCGATGGCGGCACCTTGTTCCTTGACGAGATCGGCGAGATGGACCTGGTGCTGCAGGCCAAGCTGCTCAAGTTGCTGGAAGATCGAAGCATCCGACGGATTGGTGCAGTGAAGGAGCGCAAGGTCGACCTGCGGGTGATCAGCGCTACCAACTGCAACCTGGAGCAGATGGTGCAGCAGGGCAAGTTTCGCCGCGACCTGTTCTTCCGTCTGCGTATCATCGCCCTGAAGGTGCCGCGCCTGTATGCCCGTGGGCAGGACATTCTGTTACTGGCAAGGCATTTTCTGGCCCACCATGGCCGGCGGTATGGCAAGCCGAACCTGCGTTTTTCTGCCGAAGCAGAAAGCTTGATGCTTGGTTACAGCTGGCCCGGTAATGTGCGCGAATTGCGCAACATGCTGGAGCAGACCGTGTTGCTGGCGCCGAACGAGGTGGTGCAGGCGCATCAGCTGAACCTGTGCATGACGTTGATTGACGAGCCATTGGTGCAGCAGCCAGCGCCGGTGATGTTCGAAATGCCGCGACACGAGCCGGAGCCCGGTACCAGCCTGCCGGACATGGAACGTGACCTGGTGTGCAAGACCCTGGACCGCACTGACTGGAATGTGACCAAGTCAGCACGAATGCTTGGGCTGTCGCGGGACATGCTGCGTTACCGGATCGAGAAACTGGGATTGACCCGGCCTGACAAGCGTCAGTGGTAATCATGGCCATGCGAGGCACTGGTGAGAGCGGCCTTGTGCGGCGAAAGGGCCGCGCAAGGCCCAGATTTCAACCGGCCCGCGTCATCAGGGGTTACCTGTGCTCGTGCCGCTATTGCCCTGATGACCGGTCCCCTCCGAACCACTCCCATCCATACCCGGGAGGTCGCGGTTGTCGTTCTGCTTCGCCGGCGGGCTTTGCGGGTCGTTACCCTGAATGCGCGGGTCGGTATCCCGTGGCATGGGTTTCTCGATCGGGTTGAGGGTGCTGTCCACGCCCGGCCGTGGCGCCGGGTTGTGCGGGTCGTCGGGGTAAGTCGGGCCAGTGCCGGCGGCCAGGGCCAATGGCGAGGCGAGCAGGGCAATCAGCAGGATGCTTGAACGGGGCATGGCAGGCTCCTTTGCTTCGGGTGGGTCTCATGTTTTCCTTCGGCCCTACCCAAAGCATCCTAGTGCCATGGCCCCGATCAACGGTTACACCACCAGCGACAGCAACATGATGAAGATGATGCCGACGATGGACAGGATCGTCTCCATCATGCTCCAGGTCTTGAAGGTTTCTGCCACGGTCATGTTGAAGTATTGCTTCACCAGCCAGAAGCCGGCGTCGTTCACATGCGACAAAATCAGCGAGCCAGCACCGGTAGCCAGTACCAACAGCTCACGGTTCACCCCAGGTACCAGGTCGATCACCGGTGCGACGATACCTGCACCGGTGATGGTGGCGACGGTAGCGGAGCCTGTGGCGATGCGGATCACCGCGGCTACCAGCCAAGCCAGCATGATCGGTGAAATTTCTGCCTGCACGGCCATTTGCCCGATTACATTGCCCACGCCGGTGTCCACCAGCATCTGCTTGAACCCACCGCCAGCGCCTACGATCAGTACGATGGCGGCGGTCGGTGCCAGGCTCTGGTCGAGCATTTTCATGATCTGCTGGCGGTTGAAACCGCGGGCTGAGCCGAAGGTATAGAAGGCCAGCAGCAGGGCGGCGAGCAGGGCGGTGATCGGGTGGCCGATCAGGTCCATCCACTGGCGCACGATGTGCTCGGCGGGTAGCACCACGTCGGCAAAGGTTTTCAGCAACATCAGCGCCACCGGCAGCAGTACGGTGATCAGGGTGATGCTGAAGCTTGGCAGGTTGCCCTGGTCGGACTCCTTGGCGATCTGGTCCATCAGCTCCTGCGACGGGCTACCCGGTATGTAGCGGGAAATGAAGTTACCGAACAGCGGACCGGCGATGATCGCGGTGGGCAACGCAACGATCAGGCCATAGAAGATGGTTTTGCCGATATCGGCGTGGAAAATGCCGATCGCCAGCAATGGGCCTGGGTGCGGCGGCACCAGGCCGTGCACAACCGACAGGCCGGCCAGTAGCGGAATGCCGATTTTCACCAGCGACACCCCGGAGCGCCTGGCGACGATGAACACCAGTGGGATCAGCAGCACGAAGCCGATTTCGAAGAACAGCGGGATGCCCACCAGGAACGCGGCGAACATCATCGCCCAGTGCACGTTCTTCTTGCCGAAGGCGCGGATGAGGGTTTGCGCGATCTGGTCGGCGCCCCCGGAGTCGGCCATCAGCTTGCCGAGCATGGTGCCCAGGGCGAGCACGATACCGACAAAGCCGAGCACGCCGCCAAAGCCGTCCTGGAACGATTTCATGACCTTGGCCACGGGCATGCCGGAGGTCAAGCCAAGGAAGCCAGCCGCGAGGGTGAGGGCGACGAAGGGGTGGACCTTGAAGTGGGTGATCAGCAGGATCAGCCCGACGATGGTAACCAGCGCGTCGAGCAGCAGGAAGGTATCAGTAGCCAGTCCGAACATGGTGTGAAGGCCTCGGTCTTATCGTTGTTTTGGGCGTAGCTTTTTGGATCTTTTCCCGCATTCACGGGGCAGGGTAGCGCTGTCTTGGGTGAGACGGAAAAACCGCCAGGGTCAGGCGGTCTGCGCCAGGCCCGGCTCACCGCAGCGCTTTAGCCAGCGGTCCACCGCTTCGGCCAATGCTTCGATGGGTTGGGTGGCGTCCAGTGCCAGCGTCAGTGGCTCGCCGCGTGGCGACTCCAGGGTAGCGAACTGGCTGTCGATGAGGCTGGCCGGCATGAAGTGCCCGGGGCGGGCCAGCACGCGTTTTTCGGCCTCGGCAGGCGTCAGTTCGAGGAACACGAACACCAGCCCAGGCATGGCATCGCGCAGGGTGTCGCGGTAGCGGCGCTTGAGTGCCGAGCACGTCAGGATCGGGCGCTCACCCGCCTGGGTGGTGGTTTGCAGCTCTTCGCCAAGGCGCACCAGCCATCCGGCACGATCGCTGTCGTCCAGCGGGATGCCAGCGCTCATCTTGCGGATGTTTTCGGCAGGGTGGAAAGCGTCGCCTTCTATCAGGCGGCCGCCGCTTCTGGCAGCGATGGCGGCGCCGATGCAGCTCTTGCCGCAACCGGCCACGCCCATCACCACAATGGCGGACAGGGGAGAATTCATCAGTACCTCCTGCGGGGTGAGATAGCGCTGTCTCGCTGTTGACGAGCAGCCACCTCCCCGGTGTTATTGGTCTTGTCCTTACGCAGTATGGACGCCTGGCGGCACACGCGTGGTGGCTGCTACCAAAGATTACATTGCCTGCGTCCTGAGACAGCGCTACCTTAGTGGCCGTTCCCTATCCTTGCAAGTAGTAAAATTACAACATCCATGTCCCGCATCGGCTCCCGCACTACAGGTCGTCCCACCCTGGCTGAAGTTGCCAGGCTTTCCGGGGTTTCCCCGATTACCGCTTCGCGCGCGTTGCGCGGGGTCAGCACGGTTGCGCCAGAACTGGTGGAAAAGGTCGTCGCCGCAGCAGCGAACCTCGGCTATGTGGCCAACCCGGCGGCCCGGGCGCTGGCCTCGGCGCGCAGCCAGTCGGTGGTGGTGTTGATCCCGTCACTGTCAAACCAGCTGTTCATCGACACCCTGGAGGCCATCCACGAGGTCATGCGCCCGCGTGGGCTCGAGGTGCTGATCGGCAACTATCACTACGACCTTGCCGAAGAAGAGAACCTGATCCGCAATTACTTGGCGTACCAGCCCTGCGGCATGCTGCTGACCGGTTTCGAGCGTAGCGATGCCGCACGGCAGATGCTGGCTGCCAGCGGCGTGCCGTGCGTGCACATGATGGAGCTTAACGGTGAGCCAGGCGCGTTGTCGGTCGGTTTCTCGCAGCAGCAGGCCGGGCGCGCTGCGGCCCGGCACTTGATCGAGCGTGGGTGCAAGCGCCTGGGATTCATTGCTGCGCAGCTCGACCCTCGGGTGATGCAGCGTGCCGAGGGCTTCCGCCAAGCGTTGGCCGAAGCCGGCCTGCAGGCCGCCGAGCTGGAAGTGTTGGCGCCGGAGCCTTCATCGATTGCCTTGGGCAGCGCGCTGTTCAGTCAGCTGATGCAACAGGCGCCGGATGTCGACGGTATCTTCTTCTGTAATGACGACTTGGCCCAGGGCGCGGTGCTACAGGCCTTGCGCCAAGGGGTGGAGGTGCCACGCCAGGTGGCGATGGTGGGGTTCAACGACCTGCCAGCTTCGGCGCACATGGTGCCGCGGCTGACCTCGATTCGCACACCACGGGCTGCCGTTGGTCGGGGCGCGGCGCAGGCGCTGTTGGCGTTGCTCGATGGCAAGCGGGTGACGCATGCACAGCAGGACCTGGGCTTCGAGCTGATGGTGCGGGAAAGCTCCTGATTCAAGAGCTGGCAAGGCGGCTCCGACGGGAACCCGCCAGCCTCTGAATCAACTGCCAAGTCATGAGAATGTAGTAATCACAAAGTGATAGCACTGTGCTTGCACGGCGCTAACGGCGATCTATGCTCAGGACACCGCGCAAAAAGGAGCCCGGCGTCATGTTCGATTTCCATCGCAAATCTGATTTGGTAGAAATCCAGCGCAGCCAACAGGCATTGGCCAATGCACAAGCCAAACTGGCGGCAATCAGCCGGTCGATGGCGATGATCGAGTTCGCCCCCGATGGCACCATCCTTGATGCCAACGAGCGTTTCTGTCAGGCCATGGGCTACAGCGTCGATGAACTGCGGGGCAAGCACCACCGGCTGTTCTGTGAGCCGGACTACGCCAAAAGCGCCGAGTACCAGCAACTGTGGCGCGAACTCGGGCAGGGCAAAGCCATCAGCGGTACTTTTGAGCGCATCGACAAGGCCGGCCGCGAGGTCTGGCTGGAAGCCAGCTACATGCCGGTACTGGATGAGCAGCGCCAAGTCACCAGCGTGATCAAGGTGGCATCCGACATCAGCCAGCGGGTGGTGCTGGAGCACGAAAGCGAAAGCCTGCTCAAGGCCATCAGCCGTTCCATGGCAGTGATCGAGTTCACCCCGCAAGGCCGGGTGATCAAGGCCAACCAGAACTTCCTCGACACCATGGGCTACCGCCTCGACGAAGTGGTTGGCCGCCACCATGGGCTGTTCTGCCTGGCGCATGAACGTGAGTCGGCCGAGTACCGTGGGTTCTGGGCTTCGCTGAACCGTGGCGAGTACCACTCGCACCGCTTCGAGCGCGTCAACAAGCAAGGCCAGACCGTGTACCTCGAAGCGTCCTACAACCCGATCTTCGACAGCAAGGGCCGCCTGTACAAAGTGGTCAAGTTCGCCAGCGACATCACCCACCAGGTCTGCACCCAGCAAAGCGCTGCAGACGCTGCCCATGCCAGTTCGGTGCAGACCGACGCCTGCGCGCGCAAGGGTACCGAAGTGGTGCAGCAGACGGTGCAGGTGATCGAGCAGATTTCCCAGGAACTGAACGACGCCGCGCGCAGCATCGATGCGGTGAGCAAGCAGTCGGATGTGATCGGGCAGATCGTGCTGACCATTCGCGGCATTGCCGATCAGACCAACCTGTTGGCCCTTAATGCAGCGATCGAGGCAGCCCGTGCCGGCGAGCACGGGCGCGGCTTTGCCGTGGTGGCGGACGAGGTGCGAAGCCTGGCCGCGCGAACCAGCAAGGCCACCCTGGAAATTGTCGATGTGGTTCGGCAGAACCACGACCTGTCGCTATTGGCCGTGGCCAGCATGCAGTCGAGCCTGAACCGCACCGGTCACGGCGTGGCATTGGCCAATGAGGCCGGTACGGTAATCATGGAAATTCAGCAAGGCTCGCGGCACGTCGTGGATGCCATCAGCCAGATCAGCTCGACGCTGCAATTGCATTGAGCGCATCGCGCATCTCGTCAAGCAATGCCTGCAGGCTGGTTTGCAGTTGCGCGCGCTGTTCGACAGTCGGTAAGCCCTGTGCGTGGGCGCGTTCGATGGCTTCGCAGTCGTTGACTACGGTGCGCACCCTGATCATCTTGGCGCCGCCCTTGATGCGATGGGCCAGGGTGTGCACAGCCTCATCAGGTGCGTCGTCAGCCAGTGCGCTCAAGGCGGCCAGGTCTTCTCCCACGCTGATCGACAGTTGTTCGAGCAAATGCCGCGTCAACTGTTCGTCGCCCTGGGTCAGGTGGCGCAATTCGGCCAGGTCGAACCCGGTGTGGCGTGGTGTCGGCGACTGCTGTTGAGGGTGGACTTGTGGGAGATGGTTCTTGAGTGCACGCAGGCCAATCGGTTTGAACAGGCATTCGTCCATGCCGCTGGCCAGGCAGCGGGCACGCTCCTCGGCCTGGGCGTTGGCGGTCACGCCAATAATCCGGCTTGCAGGCAGGTCGCGTTCACCCTCCAGGGCGCGAATGCGCCGGGTGAGTTCGTGGCCGTCCATGACCGGCATGCTGCAATCGGTAATCACCAGGTCGAAGCGCGCGGCCTGCCAGTGTGCCAGGGCGATTTCGCCATTCTCCGCCAAGGTCACGCGATGGCCCAAGGTATTCAGTTGTCGCTCCAGCAACAACAAGTTGGCAGGGTAGTCGTCGACCACCAGAATATTCAGCGGGCCACTGCTGCTCTCTTGTGCCGGCAGGTCCCGTTCGGCCTGTGTCGGTGCAGTGCAGGTGGGCAGTTGCAGGTTGACTTGGACCCGGGTACCGACGCCCTCGACGCTCTGCAGGGTCAAGGCGCCGCCCATCAATTCGACCAGGGTACGGCTGATGACCAACCCCAGGCCTGCACCCTGGCGGGTTCTTGGGCCCTCGGCCTGAACGAAGGCATTGAACAGCCGGGCCTGGTCGGCGGGGCTGATGCCGATGCCTGTGTCGCGCACATTCAGTGTGATGGCCAGCATGCCGTGGTCGGCAACGTTGGGCAACAGCAGGCTCGCCTGCACTTCACCACGGTTGGTGAACTTGATGGCGTTGCTGATAAGGTTGGACAGAATCTGCTTGAGCCGCAGCGGATCAGCCAGCACCCAGACCGGTTCTGCGGGCATTTCGCCGTGCAGATGCAGGCTTTTGGCCCGTGCATTGCCTTCGAACACCCGCAGCGTGGAGCGCACCAGCTCCACGAGGTCGGTGGGCACTGGCTGCAGGCTGATATGCCCGGATTCGATACGGGAAATGTCGAGGACATCGCCAATCAGCTCGAGCAGGCCAATGGCCGAATCGTGTGCGGTTTGCAAGGTCTGGGTGTCACACCGGCCGCCGCGGCTGTCCACCAACGCCATTTCCAGCAGACCGATCACGGCATTCATCGGGGTACGGATTTCATGGCTCATGGTGGCCAGGAAGGTGCTTTTGGTCTGGCTGGCCTGTTCGGCGTCATCCTTGGCCTGGCGCAGCTGTTCAAGCAGCCCGCGGCTCAGCGCCAGCTGTGCCTGCAGCGCGTGCTGAGCATCGGTACGCTGGTTGATCAGTTTGCGCAGGTAGCTGTTCCAGAACACCACCCCGGCCAGCAGCAGGGCCGACAACACCAGCACCTGCAAGGCCAGGGTGCGGTAGTCGCGCCATGGGCTGTCACTGACCAGGGTGCTGGTGCGCCAGCGGTTGATCAGTTGGTCAAGCTCTTCGGGCGGAATGCTCAGCAGTGCCTTGTCGAGGATGGCTTGAAGCTGGGGCTGGTCGGCGGCGACGGCGAATGCGGCAATGGCCGGTTGGTCGTCGAGCACGCTGGCGATGCGCAAGCGGCCCTTGAACACGTGGCTGATGTAGTAGGCCGCATTGATTTGGTTGCTCAGTGCCGCGTCGGCGTTGCCATTGACCACCGCCTCCATCAGGCCGAGCGGGTTGTCCACTTCGATCAGGCTGGCCTGCGGGTAGCGTTGCTGCAACATGGCCCGCTGCGGTGAGCCGCGCACCAGGGCAATGCGCTGGCCGTTCGAGGCCATGGCCTGTACAGGCGATGCCTGGTCGCTGCGGGTGACCAGCACCCGTGGGCTGACCAGGTAGGGGCGGGTAAAGCGCAGTTGCTTCACGCGCTCCGCGCCATAGCCGAGGGCACCGATCATCAGTGCATCGCCTCGCTTCAGGCGTTCAACCATGGCGTAGGCCGACGTGCTTTCGATGGGGTTGAAGTGCAGCCCTGTACGCAACCCGATCTGCTTGAGCAGGTCGAGAGTAATGCCGCTGGGGTGATGCTGGGCGTCGTTGAAAGTCAGTGGCGCCAGCGAAGTATTGATCAACACGTTAACGGTGGGGTGCTCGGCGATCCAGGCTTGTTCTTCGGCACTGAGGGCGCTCAGGTGACGCTGCAGTAGCAGGCTGGTGTTGCCGCTGCTCCAGGGGCGCAGAATGTTCAGGCGCTCGCTTTCGCTGATGCGCGCCAGCGCCTTGTCGACCAGTTGCAGCAAGCGCGAGTGGTCGTTGGCCACGGCGAAGGCGAAGACCTCGGGGGGTACATGGGAAAAATGGTCGACTTTCAACGCGCCCTGAAAGCTTTTCCCGATACTGAAATCGGTGCTGAGGGCATCGCCCAGGTAGGCGTCTGCCTCACCCAGCTCGACCGCCGCAAGCCCGGCCAGCGTGGAACGGTACAGGCTCAACTGTGCCTTGGGGTAGAGGCTGCGTACGCTGCTGGCTGGCAAGTAGTGATCAACCATGGCCAGGCGCATGCCGGCGAGGTCGGGCGTGCTTTTCAAGCTGCGCCCTTCTCGGGTGACGATCACCGGCAGGTCGTCAGCGTAGGGGGTACTGAGGCTGAGCTGAGCATCTGCCGCCTCGAAGCCGTTGGAGCTGCCGAGCAGGTCGATGCGGCCATCACGCAAGGCGGTGATTGCCTCGTGGCGGCTGTCGAAGCGACGTACTTCGATGGCTATGCCAAGCTGTTCGCCGATGATGCCGGCGTAGTCGGCGCTCAGGCCCTCATAGTCTTGTTGGCTGACATTGATTTCAAACGGCGGGTAGTCGGGGCGCGAAGTGCCCAGTACCAGGCGTTGACGTTGTTGTAGCCAGTGGCGGTCGTCGGCGGACAGCGTTAGCGGGGCGGCGGCGCTGACCGAGCGGGCCAGCAGTTGGCGGGGTTCGCTGCTGGCCAGCAGCGCACTAGCGTTGGCCAGGCCGATGGCCAAAAGGGCGCTCGCCAGCAGCTGCTTCATGGTAGTCGGGTGCTCAAAGGACGCTGTTACGCTTGGCCAGGTCGACCATTTCAACCAGTGATTCAGTCTTGAGCTTTTCCATGATTCGGCCCCGATACGTGCTGATGGTCTTGGCGCTGAGGTTCATGCAGGTGCCGATATTCTTGTTGTTTTCACCGCGCGCCAGGCGCCGCAATACTTCCATTTCGCGGTTGGAGAGGCTGGCCAGGCGTACTGGCTCGCTTTCCAGCGAATTGCTGTTGACCGACATCTGTGGAAAGGTTGAATAGCCCTTGACCAGGGCCTTGAGGGCAAACAGCAGCGCTTCGTGGTCCTCTTCCTTGGTGACGAAGGCGCCGATCCCGGCATCCAGGCAGCGGCGCACATACAGGTCGGTGGCCTGGCCAGTCAGCACCATGATCTTCGGCGCCGGCTCCAGACACTGCAGGCGCTTGATGACTTCCATGCCGTCCAGGCCAGGCAGGCCGATATCGAGAATGACCACGTCCGGGCGCAGCCTGCGAGCCTCCTGCGCCACTTCACTGCCATCGCCAACTTCGCCGACTACATGGAAGCGCTCGCGTTCGAGCAGTAGGCGCAGCGACAGCCGGACGATGGGGTGGTCGTCGACGATCAGCACGGTTGTCATGTGGAAAACTCCTGTAGGGATGTGGTCCGCTTCCTGGATCACTCAGGAATACGTCTGCAAGTGGGGTTGTCGGAAGCGCTGCACGATACGACCATTCCCGAAGTTTGGTAATGCCGAGTATAGAAGTGTTGAGATTTCCCGTGCCTGCTGTTGAAAAACCCTACAAAAAACAAGAAAGACATCACTGCTGACAAGGCAGTGATGTCGGTTATTTGCGGTGGTTCAGGCGCAGGCAGCGTGCGATTTGTTTACGCGCAGGGTGGAAGCGGGGTTGTTGGTCAATGCCTGGCCGACCCGCGTCGGGCGGGCCACCAGCTGACCGGTGCAATTTGGGCAACGGCCTTGGAAGCGGGTTTCGGCACAGCTACGGCAGAATGTGCATTCGAAAGAGCAGATCATAACGTCGGGGTTGTCACCCCTCAGGTCGGTATCGCAGCACTCGCAGTTGGGGCGTAATTCCAGCATGGGCAGGGCTCCTGTTCGCAGGCGGGAACCGGCAGTCTGCTATGCCCGAGGCAAGGCTGGCAATGTTCAGTCGCCAGGGCGATACAGGTGGGCGTGCCCGGCACGGTACAAGGCCGATTCGGCGAATGGCGTATCCCCCAGAACGTGGCCTACCAGGATCAGCGCCGTGCGCCGAAAGCCCTTGCTTGCCACGCGTTCGACGATATCGCCGAGGTTGCCGCGTACCCAGTCCTGGTCTGGCCAGGTGGCGCGATGCACCACCGCTACCGGGCAGTGTGCGCCGTAGTGCGGCAGCAGCTCATCGACAATGCGCGAAAGGTGTTTGACCCCCAGGTGAATCGCCAGCGTGCTGCCGTGGCGCGCCAGGTCGCCCAGTTGCTCGCCAGGCGGCATGGGCGAGCTGTCGCCATAGCGGGTGAGGATCACGGTCTGCGCCACTTGAGGCAAAGTCAGTTCGCAGCCGAGCAGGGCAGCGCTGGCCGCCGTGGCAGTCACTCCCGGGATGATCTGGTAATCGATGCCCAGTGCTTGCAGGTGGCGGATCTGCTCGCCGATGGCGCCGTACAAGCTGGGGTCGCCGCTATGTACGCGGGCTACATCCAGCCCCCGTTCGTGTGCGCTTTGCATGGCCGCGATAATCTGCTCCAGATGCAGTTCGGCGCTGTTGATCACGGCCTCGGCCTGATGGCCTTCGAGCACGGCAGCGGGCACCAGTGAGCCGGCATAAATGATCACCGGGCATTGGCGAATCAGCCGTTGGCCCTTGACCGTGATCAGTTCTGGGTCGCCAGGGCCGGCGCCGATGAAGTAGACGGTCATGGAAAGTCCTTGCAAGAAATAGGGTATGAAACGTCAGCCGGCCAGGGCGAGGGTCGCCGGGCCTAGTACCTTGCGTGGCAGCAGCAACCTAGCCGTGCCCAGTTGTTGGCTGGCCAGGGCCAGTGCCGCACTCTCGGCCACGCCCCAACAGCCGCTGTGGGCATAGGCGGTGGCCGAGCGGTGGCTGAGCAACGGCTCATAGGCTTGGAGTTGCGCGCTATGGTACAGCACCAAGGGCAAGGCCAGGCGTGCGGCCAGTTGCTGCAGGCCGGCTTCGTCGGCCTTGAGGTTGATGCTGGCAATGCCGCGCAGGTCGGAAAGCGCCAGGCCCTGGCTAGCCAGGGCTTGGTGCAGCAGGGTTTGCAGGGTATCCGCCGGGCAACCCCGGCGGCAGCCGAAGCCAGCGTAGAAAGCCGGCATCAGGCCTCGCTGGAGCGGCGGAACAGCCACGCACTGAGCAGGCCCAACGCCACCCAGAAGGCAGCGTTGGTCAGCCAGGAGGCCATCTTGAACTGCGTCTCCAGTGCTTCGGGGGCCAGGCTTTCATGGACTTCAGGCTGTGGCGCACCGATCACATGGGGGATAACCAGCAGCACGGCGCCCAGCGCCTTCAGCAGCCAGTGGCGGGCGAACACCAGCAAGGCCAGGCCAAGGGCGGTGGCGCTGGCCGTGCCAATCCACCAGGCCTGGCGTTGCCCCAGGTCGGCGGCAGCAGTGCCGGGCAGTTCCGGTGGCAACCCCAACGTTGGGGCCAGACAGAACACGGCGAAACCGGCCAGGCCCCACAAGGCGCCAGTGCTGACGCGCTTCGGCTCGCGCAGGCCATACAGTGCGGCGAGGATCAGGGCAAAGCCCACCGCCACCACCAGGTTGCCACCGGTGGTGGACAGCACGCGCTGCCAGCCGTCTTCTGGTGACCAGGCTTCGGCGCTGTGTTCATGAGCGCCCTCATTGCCGCCATGTTCGTGTTGGGCGGCCGGGGCCGAGGACTCGTAGGTTTCCGCTTCGAGAATCAGCGGGGCGACCCAAAAGCTTTGCAGCAAGGTCAGCAACAGGGCCGCAAGCAACCCGCTGAAACCCGCAGTACGGGCAATGCGCGTGATCATCAGGCGTACTCAGTGGCAGGGGAAGGCGGCGCTGTGGCGGGTGTCGTGGGCGGCGTTGTGCACGGCCTCGATGTGCGAGAAGCCGGCGAAGTACACCAGGCACAGGCCCAACAGGCTGGCGCCGACGGCGATGACTACGCGCTGGCTGAGGGTGACGGGTGTGGCAAGGCTGTGCTGCTTGGCGCTGGTGACGGGCATGACGCGTTCCTCTGCTTTTTAGTGAGCAACGGGCGAGCGCGGCAGCCCCGGGCGGGGTCGCCCAGGGGAATGCAACAGCGCCCGCCCACCGCGGGGTGTTCATGAACGCCAGGCCGGTCTCCGGGCTTGCGAGGAAGAGCAGGGCTCCTGGAACACGTCACCTTCCCATGCCGTACTACGAGGCACAGTGGTACAGACGCTTCACTCGCTTACCGTTGCGGGGGCAGCACCGGCATTGTCCGGCCCTGCTGGAGGGCCTGCGACGCACCGGTTTCCCGTTTCACCCCCTACGGGGGCACCTGAACGTGAGGCATAAGGAGAGCATGGGGCGGGCTTGGCGTCAATCTGTGGGTGCATCTGCCTTCCACCCATTTCAGGCTTGCGCGGGTTCCTGCCGGACGGCGCTATCCCTGCAGCCGTACCGCAGAAATCTACGCAGTTCGAACATCGCGGCCAGACTCACGCTGGGCTACCAGCGCGCGAATGCGCGGGATCAGGTCCTGCCCGTACTCGACCGCATCACGCAATTGGTCAAAACCGCGGAACAGGAAAGTGCTCACCCCAAGCTTGTAGTAAGCCAATGCGGCCTCTGCCACCTGCTCTGCAGTCCCCACCAGCGACGTAGAGTTACCGGCACCGCCACCCAGCGCGGCAATCTCGGTCCACAGCCGGGTGTCATGCACTTTGCGCTGGCTGGCCAGCTGCACCAGACGCTCAGAGCCGGCATTGCTCTTGCCGAAGTTCTTCTCGCGGCGGTTGCCCTGGTGGATGCCGATCCGCGCCTGGGCGTCGGCCAGAATGCGCTCGGCACGGCCCCAGGCCTCGGCCTCGGTAGCGCCCAGAATCGGCCGCAACGACAGGCTGAAGCGAATATGCTTTTCGCGTCCGTAGCGGGCGGCGGCCTTGCGCACTTTGGCGATGCGTTCGCGTACCTGTTCCAGCGGTTCGCCCCACATCATGTACACATCGGCGTGTTTGGCGGCCACTTCGACGGCCGCATCAGAGGCGCCAGAGAAATAGATCGGCAAATGCTGCACTGGCTTGACCAGGGTCAGGTTGTCTTCGACGCGGTAATGTGTGCCCTGGTGGTCGAACGGTTCATGGCGAGTCCAGGTGTCACGCAGTACCTGCAGGTATTCGTCGGTGCGCGCATAACGGGCATCCTTGTCCAGGAAGTCGCCATCGCGCTGCAGGTCGCCGCTGTCGCCGCCGGTAATGACGTTGATCGAGGCACGGCCATGGCTCAGCTGGTCAAGGGTGGCGAACTGGCGGGCGGCGAAGGTCGGGGCCTGGAAGCCAGGGCGGTGGGCTACCAGCAGGCCGATGCGCTCGGTGAGGGCGGCCACATAGCTGGCCAGAATCAACGAATCCGGCGCGCTGGTATTGACTGCCAGCAGCGCTTTGTCAAAGCCACCATACTCTTGGGCCTGGGAGAAGGCTTTGATGAACTCCAGGTCGACCAGCGGGCCGCGTGCTGCCTGTGACTCGCTGCTTTCCTGCGGGCCGATGAGGCCGATGAATTCGAGGCTCATGGAACAGAACTCCTTGTCGTGATGGGCTCAGGCAACCGCTGTCTGGGTGCGGCGCAGTGTGTTGCGGTTTTCCGGCACGTCGAGGCCGAAATGGTCTCGCAGGGTTGTACCGGCATACGTCTGGCGTACCAGGCCTCGCGCTTGCAGCAGCGGCACCACCTGCTCGGTGAAATACTGCAGGCCGTCGGGTAGCAGCGAGTTGATGATGAAACCGTCGGCCGCGCCGTTTTCGAACCAGTGCTGCAGGGCATCGCCAACCTGTTCCGGGGTACCGACGAAGTCCCGGCGTGGACGCGAGAAACGCAGCGCCAGCTCGCGCAAGGTCAGGCCTTCATCACGGGCCAGCTGCTTGAGTTGGTCCGAGGTGCCCTTGTGGCTGTCATTGCCCAGCGTGCCGAGGTCGGGGAAGGGCGCGTCCAAGTCATGGTGGCTGAAGTCGTAGTCGTTGAACGGCCGGCCAAGCGCAACCAGGGCATCTTCGATGCTTACCAGGTCCACGGCTTGCTGATAACGCTGTTCGACCTCCTCGGCGTCGCGGCCGACGATCGGGCGTATGCCGGGCAGGATGAACAATGCATCCGGATCACGGCCATGGCGCGCGGCACGCTGCTTGAGGTCCTGATAGTAAGCGTGGGCATCGTCGAACGATTCCGGGTTGACGAAGATGGCGTCGGCGTTTTGCGCGGCGAAGTTGCGACCCTCTTCCGACACGCCTGCCTGGAAGATCAGTGGCTGGCCCTGGGGCGAGCGCTGGATGTTCAGCGGGCCCTTGACCTTGAAGAACTCACCCTGGTGGCCGAGGGTGTGCAGTTTGGCCGGGTCGAAGAACTGTCCGCTTTGCTTGTCGCGGGTAAAGGCGTCGTCTTCCCAGGAGTCCCACAGCCCTTTGACCACCTCTACGTGCTCGCGCGCAATTCGGTAGCGCACGGCATGCGGCGGGTGTTCAGCCTTGCCGAAGTTGTCAGCAGTACCGGAAAGCCAGGAAGTCACCACGTTCCAGCCCGCGCGCCCACCGCTGATCAGGTCCAGCGAGGCGAACTGACGTGCTACCTGGAAGGGCTCGGTGTAGCTGACCGTGACCGTGGCCACCAGGCCGATGTGTTCGGTTACCGTAGCCAGCGCCGAGAGGATGGTCAGCGGCTCGAAACGGTTGAGGTAGTGAGGGCTGGAGCGGGCGTGGATGTGCAGGCTGTCGGCAATGAAGGCGAAGTCGAACGTTGCCGCCTCCGCCAGTTTTGCCTGATGTTTGTAGAAACCGAAATTGACACTGGCATCGGCCAATGCATCGGGGTGGCGCCATTCGCCCCAGCCGTGGCCGACGCCATGGATCATGGCGCCCAGGCGGATCTGTCGTTTGCTCATCGGAATACCTGCGGGTTGTGCTGCAAATGGAGTCGATACGGCCTTGAAACTCAGCCGCGGCGGAGGTCGGTACAGGCCACAAGAACGCGGTCAGTTCTGGTAATCCAGTCCCTCCCGATCCAGCTGGCGTATCAGCGCATCCCAATGCCGCTGGATCCCTTCCCCCAGCCCATCGGAAAACCGCTTCGACTGCTCATGCACCTTGGCAATTGCTGCCGGCGCCGCGTACAGCAGTTGGTCGTTGCCCCCTGCCTGCGCCGCCACCTGGATGTTGCAGGCCCGCTCCAGCCCGTGCAGCTCGCGGAAGGCATGCTCGACGCTGATTCCCCCGGTCAGCAGGCCATGGTTGCGCAGGATCAGGATATTGCTGTCGCCCAGGTTGGCCACCAGCCGCTGCTGCTCGTCCAGGTCCAGGGCGACGCCTTCGTAGTCGTGGTACACCACGCGGCTGTAGTAGGCCAGGGCATGCTGCGAGATTGGCAGCAGGCCATCGCGTTGTGCCGACACTGCTGCGCCATCACGCGTGTGGGTGTGCAGCACGGCCTTGAGGTCGGGCCGCGCACGGTGAATGGCGCTGTGAATCACATAGCCGGCCTGGTTGATGCCCAGGCCCAGGGGATCATCGATGATCGTGCCATCTACATCGACCTTCACCAGGTTGGAGGCGGTGATCTCGTCGAACAGCAGGCCGAAGGCGTTGATCAGAAAGTGTTCGTCGGGCCCAGGCACGCGTGCCGAGAAGTGTGTGTAGATATGGTCGGTCCAGCGGAACAGGGCAGCCAGGCGATAGGCCGCAGCCAGCTTTACTCGCACCTCCCATTCTTCGGCGCTGACCCGTTGGCGCACGGTGTTTTCCTGGGGGGCGATGACAGACAATGCAGTCATGGTGTTCTCCAAAAAGTGTCGGTTCAGTAGCCGCGCTGGGTATCGACCAGGTTGTGCAGCGGTGCCTGTTCGCGGTAGCGGGCGAAGTTGTCGAGAAATGCGTCGAGCAAGGCCGGGTAGCCGTCCTCGGAAATCGCCGAGGTATGCGGCGACAGGAATACTCGCGGGTGCTGGTACAGCGGGTGCCCCGTCGGTAGCGGCTCCGGTTCGGTGACATCCAGGCTGGCGCGGGCGATCAGGCCACTGTCCAGGGCATCGAGCAGGGCTTGCTGGTTCAGCAGCCCGCCACGGGCGATGTTGATCAGGTGCAGGCCGGGCTTGGCCTGGGCCAGTACCTGGTGGTCGATCAGGCCACGGGTGGCAGGGGTGAGCGGGGCGGCGATGACCAGGTGATCGCTGCCGGCAAACAGCTGCTGCAGGTTGTCGACGCGCTGTACGCCCGGCACCTCGGCAATGGGTTGGCCTGGGCGATTCAGCGCCAGTACCTGCATGCCCAGGGCATTTGCCTTGCGCGCCAGGCTCTGGCCGATGCTGCCGAAGCCGAATATGCCCAGGGTACGGCCACGTACCGGGGCCAGCGGGGTCAGGCGCCAGTCGGCGTCTTTGACCCACAGGCCCGGTAGCTGCTTGGCGGCAGCGAGCACCAGAGCCAAGGCAAACTCGGCCACCTGCTCGGCATTGGCGCCGCGTCCACTGGTGACCGGCGGGCCCTGGAACACCCAGTCGGGGTAGAAGTCGATGCCCGAGGACACCACCTGCACCCAGCGCAATTGCCACGGCCAGCCGGCGGGCGGGGAATCCACTCGGTTACCGCGTACATTGACCGGGCGCAGGATGAAGACGTCGGCAGGGATGTCCAGCTGCAACTGGGTGGGTGCGATATCGACCACCTCGTGGTCAGGCAACTGATCGCGCAGGTACTGGTTAGCCTGGGCGTCCAGCTGGCTGGCGATGATCGAGTGGCTCATGCTGCCACCTCCGCCAAGGCTGCACGGCCGACCTGGCCAAGTACTACGTCATCCTGGGGGGTGTGGATGCGGCTGCACAGCACATC
The DNA here is from genome assembly GCF_047978165.1 of Pseudomonas sp. LFS074. Lineage (NCBI taxonomy): Bacteria > Pseudomonadati > Pseudomonadota > Gammaproteobacteria > Pseudomonadales > Pseudomonadaceae > Pseudomonas > Pseudomonas sp. LFS074. The sequence continues at coordinate 2,762,900 of NZ_JBFPFV010000001.1, forward strand.
GCGATAGTGCCGCTCCAACGGGTTGCGCCGTGACAGGCCAGGGTTACCGGCAGCCTCGATGGCCAGCTCCACAGCCTGGATGGCATTGCGGCTGACCAGGTGCTTGAGTTGCCCGGCATGGCGCGGCTCGGTCTGCCCGCTGACGGCGGCGTTCAGCAGGCTCTGGTTGGCGAACAGCAGCGTGTCGATGCGTCCGACCACGTCCTGGAAACGCGCCAGGCTGGCCAGCGGTGCCCCCAGGTTGGACGGCGCCCGCTGGTTCAGGAACTGCACCAGCCAGTCACGTGCGGCCTGGGCCACACCGTCGTACAGTGCAGGCAGCAACACTGCCATCCACAGCAGGCCGGTGCTGTCGAGTTCGGGGCGTGGTGCGCTGGCCGGGCTGACGCTGACGGCATGCTCCAACGGGATCAGCACCTCGTCGAACTGCACTTCATGGCTGCAGGTGGCACGCATGCCCAGGTGGTCCCAGTCTTCGACGATACGGATGCCAGGGGTGTCCTTGTGTACCAGGAAGCCGCCTACGAGGGGGTCCTGGTCGTCGCTGCGGGCCCACACCAGGTACCAGCTCAGGCCATGGCTGCCGGTGGAGTAGATTTTGCGCCCGGACAACCGCCAGCCCTCGGCGGTGCGCCGAGCGGTGGTCGCCGGCAAGCCACCGCGTGCCGGTGTGCCCAGTTCCGGCTCGACGCGAAAGGCGTTGATCAGCGCGCCGTTGGCCACCGCGTCGCGTGCCACTTGCAGGCGCAGGTGCTCGGGCCAGCGATCTTCGTCCTGTAGGCGCAAGTGCTGCAGGTACTGCATCACCAGGATCAATGCGGTGGACGGGCAGCCTTTGCCGACGGCGGTGATCACCAGGCGTGCGCTGGCCAGGTCGGCCCCGCCACCGCCCAGGGCGCGCGGCACGGTGAAACTCAGCAGGCCGTGGCGGTGCAGCAGGGTGAAGTTGTCGACGGGGAACTGGCCGCTGCGGTCGTAGCGCTCGGCATTGCTGGCCAGGGCCTGGGTGAGTTCGGCTAGTGCGCTGGCGGAAGGGGGGGGACTCATGGGTATTCATCCCTGGAACACGGTGGGTTTCTAAGACCGTATTCGTATGGGTGAAGGCTGTAAAAGTCTTTTTTGTTCTATGCTAATTATCAGTTGTCTGAATTAAAGTTGTTAGTTGTTATGCAAGACTGGTATTTAATGGGGCTGCATTGCAGCCCATCGGGAACATGAGGCGTCTCCTAGGCAGTGAACTGCGCCACGTTTTTACGCTCACCCACACAACTGTTGCCCGGCCACCCGGCCAAACAGCTCCACCGGCTCCTGCAGGTTGCCCAGGTAGCGCGGGTGGAACAGCCACAAATCCACCTGGGGCTTGAAGTCCGTTACATTGACCACATCCAGCGCGTCCCGATGGCGGCTGTTCTGCAACAACGGCTCAGGCACGAGGCCAAGCCCCTGCCCATTGGCCACCAGCCCCAATTGCAACTCGGTACCAAAGGTCTCCAGGTTGATCGACAAGCTCAGCCCCTGTTCACTCAGGGCGCGCTGCAGCCCCGCGCGGAAGCCGCAGCCATCGGGGTTGAGCACCCAGCCACGGGTGTAGCAGTCCTTGAGCTTGAGGCTGCGCTTGCCGGTGCTGCCTTTGGCTGCAACTACCCGCAGTGGCATGCGTGCGATCGACTGGCTGGCGATGCCCTCGGGGAAGATCTTGCCCGGCGGGAACAGCGCAGCGGCAGCGTCGAGTTCGCCATTTTCCATGCGCGCGATCAGGCTGCTGCCCCAGCCGCTGGTGACCTGGGTGCGCAGGTCCGGGTAGGTTTCGCGGATTTGCGCCAGGGCATCGAGCAGCACCACATCACCCAGGGTTTGCGGCACGCCCAGCCGCAGGGTCCCGGAAGGCGCTCCGTCGTTGGCCACCAGCTCGCGCAGCGAGTCGATCTCGCGCAAAATGGCTTTGCACTGTTCGTACACGCGCAGCCCCATGGGGGTCGGTTTGAGAGGCTTGGTGTTGCGGTCGAGCAGGGTGGCGCCCAGGTCTTCTTCGAAGTTCTGTACGCGGCGGGTGATGGCCGGTTGAGTCAGCTGCAGGGCCTCGGCGGCGAGGTTGGTCGACTGGCAACGGATGACCGCCACGAAGGCGTCCATGTCATCGATTTTCATATTCGGCGCTCACATATTGGGGCGGTGGGACATACCTTGGAAGAATAATCCTCATTGGCAGGATTGTCACAGCACCGTCCGGGTAACCCGCGTGATCAACCTTGGGCGAATGCCGCCAGCTTCTCCCCGTCCAAGCGGTAGCGCACCCACTCATCCTGCGCCTCGGCCCCCAGCTTCTGATAGAAACCGATCGCAGGCTCGTTCCAGTCCAGCACGCTCCATTCCAGGCGCCCGCACTGGTTCGCCACCGCCTCGCGGGCAATGTGCTGCAGCAGTTGCCGCCCGGCGCCATCGCCACGTTGCTCGGGTGTCACATACAAGTCTTCCAGGTAAATGCCATTGCGCCCGAGCCAGGTCGAGTAGCTGTAGAAATACACGGCAAAACCAATCGCCCGGCCATCACGCTCGCAGATCAGGCTGTGCACTGTGCTGCCCTCATCGAACAGGCTGTGCTCGATATCCGCCAAGGTGGCGACCACCTCGTGGCGTGCGCGCTCGTAATCGGCAAGTTCAGTGATGAAGGCCAGGATCTGCTCGGCATCGGTGCGAACGGCAGGGCGAATGATGAGGCTCATGGTGACGGCTTCCTTGATCCGGGTTAGAGGTACAGTGGTGTGTATCTAAATAATTTAATGTAACTGTATCGGTCGCAGGGTAGGGCGACTCCGGTAGTGTGACAGTACCTAAGAAGAAAGTGGAATGCCCGCCATGCTTGCCTCTGCCGACCTGCTGACTGCCTTCGTGCTATTTGCTTTCGTGTCTTCCATCACCCCTGGGCCCAACAACACGATGTTGCTGGCGTCGGGGGTGAACTTCGGCGTGCGCCGCTCGATCCCCCATGCCCTGGGCATCAGCGTCGGGTTCATGGTCATGGTGCTGGCCGTAGGCCTGGGCCTGGGCGAGGTGTTCAAGGCCTGGCCGCCGTTGTACACGGTGCTGCGCTATACAGGCGCGGCCTACTTGCTGTTCCTGGCCTGGAAGATTGCCACCTCCGGGCCGGTCGGGACGGCCTCTTCCAGTGCCCGCAAACCGCTGGGCTTCTGGGGCGCGGCGGCGTTCCAGTGGGTCAATCCCAAGGCCTGGGTGATGGCGGTAGGGGCGATTACCACCTACACGCCGGCGCAAGGCTATGTGACCAACGTGATCGTCATCGCCGCCTTGTTTGCATTGGTCAACCTGCCCAGCGTCGGTGTGTGGGTGATGTTCGGCAGCGCGTTGCGCAACTTGTTGCAGAACCCGCGCTGGCTGATGCTGTTCAATGTCCTGATGGCCGTGTTGCTGGTGATTTCACTGTACCCACTGCTGTTTGTAGAATCAGCGTTTTCCTAGCCTCGCGAGTACAGCCAACTGATGGAGTTGATCCCCTGGTCCCACGAATGTGCCGAAGGCTTCACCCTGCGTGGCTGGCGTACCCCGGCCAGCGGCAAGCCGTTGCTGCATTTCCTGCACGGCAATGGCTTCTGTTGCCTGGCCTACCAGCCGTTGTTGATGCGCTTGAGTGAGCATTTCGACCTGTGGCTTTGCGATGTCCAAGGGCATGGTGACAGTGACCACGGAGGGGTGTTTCGTGGTTGGAACCGTACCGCTGCGCTAGCCGTTGAAGCGTTTGAGGAAGGGCGTGGCGAGTACGGCGACGTACCTCGATTTGCTGTAGGGCACAGCTTCGGTGGCGTACTTACCGGGCTGATCCTGGCCAGCGAGCCGCAACTGTTTGCACGTGCCGTGCTGCTCGACCCGGTGCTGTTCAGCCGACGCATGATTGGCGTGATGGGGGCGGCAGCCCTGGTTGGTCTGCATCAGCGCCATGCGCTTGCGCGCAAGGCTGCCAGCCGCCGCAGCCACTGGCCCGATCGCGAAGCCGCGCTGGCTTCGCTGCAGGGGCGTGGCATTTTCAAAGGCTGGACCGATGCGGCGTTGCAGGCCTATGTCGAGCATGCCATCGGCGATTGTGGCGAGGCAGTGGTGCTCAAGTGCCGGCCCAGCCGTGAAGTGGAAATTTTCAGTTCGTTCCCCAAGCGCATGTGGGCAAGCCTGGCGGCGATCAATACCCCCACGCGGGTGATGTATGGCGAACGTACCTACCCCTTCGTACCGCACTCGGTACAGCGGCTGCTGGCAATCAACCCGCAGGTGACCGGCCACCAGGTACCCGGTGGGCACTGCTTCATGCAAGAGGACCCCGAGCTTTGTTCCAGCGAAGTGAAAAGGTTCCTACTGGAGGGGTTTGCAGGATAACTTTTCCACGCAGTAGCGGAGAAATGTCATCAGTAAGGTGATGCTTTTTTGAGCCTGCAACGATGATTACCACGACCTTTTCACAACACCCTTGTTTGCAAAAGCACTTCGATCATTCTTGGCAGGCAAACAATTCGCTGCGCCAGGCCATGCAGTACGCCCTCGCTCCGCTGGTCAGGCAAGCCCCCGTTTCTGTTGTTGTCGTGGGGTCTTACGGGCGGTGCGAGGTCTCGCGTATTTCGGACATCGATTTTTTCATCGTGCATGACGGCAGCATGTCTGAGGCCCGGCTGCTCGACGTACTGCATCAAGTCAAAAACCTGGTTCGACCGCTCAGCTGGCCGGGTGAGAGCGATGAGTCCAAGTTTGGTCAGGGCGCGCTTTCACTCTATTCGGAGTTGAGCAACCACATTGGATGGAAGCAGGAAAGCAATACGGCGCTCACCCGACGAATGCTGCTCCTGCTGGAAGGCCGCCCACTGTTTGGCGATGAGAGTTTCACTCGGTGGCGAACCGAGTTGCTGTGCCGGTATGTGGCAAGCGACCAAGGAACAGGGTTGCCCAGGTTCATGCTTAATGATGTGGTTCGGTATTACCGCAGCATGATGGCGAACTTCGAGGAAAAGCGGGCTGAAGGCAAGGCTTGGGGCGTGCGCAACATCAAGCTGAAGTTCTCTCGCAAGCTGCTTTACCTGGGAGGGATCGTGGTGATTGCCGAGGTCCATGGTCTACCGGCCAGTGAAAAGATTAAACGCCTCGACCATTGGCTTTCATTCACACCGCTACAACGCGTTGCGATGCTGGGACAGTCAAACCCCCATACTGGGCAGTTGCTAGAGCAGTATGCCTTGTTCCTGGACTTGATATCTTCACTGGAAAATCGTCGTCGCTTGGACTCACTGAGCCCAGAATACGCACGGACAGATCCTCTCTACCGAGAAATTTCCATCGTAGGCAAGGCATTTTCCGAGGGGCTTGAGCAATGGCTCGCAGCCCAGTATCCAGGCCATCCAATCCTGCACGCAATGCTTTTCTGAACAGGCTCAGTGTCCTATTGGTGGAACGATGTATGCCATATGAGCCAGCTACCGCCGCATTGGCATCATTGATAAGGTTATCCCAGCCAAGAGAGGAGCCTTCTCATGAAAAAGATTCTGGGTATCCACCGCAGCCCCCACGCCCATTGGGTGGGTGATGGTTTTCCGGTGCGCAGCCTGTTCACCTACGACAACCTGGCCAGCCGGATCAGCCCGTTCCTGCTGCTGGACTACGCCGGCCCGCATGATTTCATCCCCACCACTGCACGGCGTGGGGTGGGCCAGCACCCGCACCGTGGTTTCGAGACCGTGACCATCGTCTACCAGGGTGAACTGGAGCACCGTGATTCCACCGGTGCTGGCGGCTTGATCGGCCCAGGTGACGTACAGTGGATGACGGCTGCCAATGGCATCATCCATGAAGAGTTCCATTCTCCGGCCTTCGCCCACAGTGGCGGCACGCTGGAAATGGTCCAGCTGTGGGTCAACCTGCCGGCGCGGGACAAACGCGCGGCGGCTGGGTACCAGACCCTGCTGGCCAGCGACATCCCGGTGGTCACGCTGGACGGTGACGCTGGCAGCTTGCGGGTGGTTGCGGGCGACTACCGTGGGCACCTGGGGCCAGCTCGGACCTTTACCGCGATGGATGTGTGGGACCTGCGGTTGAATGCTGGCGCGGCCTTGCAACTGCCGGTCGCTGCCGGCCGCAACGCGGCGCTGGTGGTGCTGCGTGGTAACGTGCGAATCAACGGCGAGCGCGAGGCAGGCCCGGCCAGCCTGGTGTTGCTTGACCGGGAGGGTGAGGATGTCAGTGTCGAGGCGTTGGAAGGTGCCAGTGTGCTACTGCTCAGCGGTGAGCCGATCGATGAGCCGATCGTCGGCTATGGCCCGTTCGTGATGAACAGCCAGGCGGAGATCGCCGAATCTTTCGATGACTTCCATGCCGGGCGGTTTGGGCAGATGCAGGATGAGCGGGAAGGGGCTCGGCACTGAGCCTTGCCTGAAAAAGCCGGGGTTGCAAAGCAGCCCCGGCATGCTTGTACATGGCTTGACCCTCAAGGTTTTCTGGCATGATCCACCCATGCCCACCCTCACTCGACAGCACGCCGTGCGCCGATCATTGCCCACCCCCGGCCACCACACCCTGTGGCTGCGCTACCGTGCCCCCTATCATTGGCCCTCGACCCTGGGCTTCCTAGCCGCCCGCTGTATCCCCGGCATCGAAACCTGCCACGACGGCACCTACAGCCGCACCCTGATCGTTGCTGGCCACCACGCCGTCCTGCACGCGACGCCAATGACCAACCAACACCTGCGCGTTCGCCTTGAAGGCGCGCCTTCACACGCGCTGCCCGGCCTGATCGCCAGGCTGAGGCGGGTTTTCGACCTTGACGCCGACCCTGCACGCATCAGCGCCGAGCTGTCTTGCGACCCTTTGATGGCAAGCCTGCTCAAGGCGCGCCCGGGGCTGCGTGTGCCGCAAGGCTGGGACGCCTGCGAGCAAGCCATGCGTACCGTACTTGGCCAGCAAATCAGCGTGGCCGGCGCCATGACCCTGGCGGGCCGGCTGGTGCAACGCCACGGCGCCCCGCTGCGTCTGTCGGCACCGGGCTTGAGCCACCTGTTCCCGGCTCTAGCGACATTGGCAAATGCACAGTTCGAAAACATGGGCATGCCGAGCGCGCGCGCCACCACCCTCGCCACCCTGGCCAACGCCTTGCTGGCCGACCCCGGCTTGCTGCGTCGCGGGCAAGTGCTGGATGAGCTATTGCGCAACCTGTGCCGGCTAAAGGGTATCGGGCCGTGGAGCGCCCACTACCTGGCGCTGCGTCAGGCCGGCGCCGCTGATGCCTTGCCGCTGGGTGACGTAGCCTTGATCAAGGCGTTGCGGTTGCTTGAGGGCGACGAGGTGCAACTGGCCGAAAGGGCACTGGACTGGCGCCCGTGGCGGGCTTATGCGGCGCAGCACTTGTGGGCCTCGCTGGGGCCGGCAGGGACCACTCGTCGTTAAGTCGGTCATTGCATTCGAACGCACGGCCTATGCGCAGGATCTTCCACTAAGGTGCTAGAGGATTCCCCGCATCATCATTGCCCCGGCGCATGGACGCCTGCCCGGGCATGCGCAATATCAATTGGCGCCCCGCCCGACAAAGGCGTAATTCCACACAACAGGCCATCGCACAGAGAGGGTCGTACCATGTCGTTGATAGGAGTTTCGATGCTAGAGATGCGGCAGATGATCGAGCAGGCGTGCCTGCCGGATCGCTGTGAAGTCAGCTGCCTGGATGGCGCCCACCTGACCATCCGCCTGGGTCAGGGCCAGAGTCTCGATCAAAGTGTGACCCTTAGCGGGGTCTCGCTGCACAACCTGAACAGTTGCCGTGACCTGGTCAACCTGGTGGGGCAGCTTCATGCGCTACGTGACAACCACCCGGCACCTCTCAGGTCGATGGCCTGAGGGCGCCCGCCGTGCCCCGGTCAGCCCAAGCTGGCCGGGCGTACGTACTCTGGCATCAGGCCGTTGAACCAGAACAGGATCATCGCCACCAGCATGCTCACCAGCAGCAACAACCCTACACCCCAGACACAGGTTGCAAACAGCATCGCCTGTTCCTTCTTCAGCCGCAGGAATGTCTGCAACCCGCCATAGAGCAACACGCTGGCATAGGCAGAGGCAGCCAGCAGCGCGGCGAAAGCCAGCCAGCGAATAGGCACCAGGCCGACCACCCCGGCAAAGAACCACGGCGTGGCGCAGTAGGCGGCAAAACCAATGCACTGGTTCAGGCTGGGCTGTGCATCGAACCCGCGCGACATCCAGCGGATCATCACCCCCATCAGCATCACCCCCACGACGGTGGTGGCATACAGCAGCCCCGCCAGTTGCGCGGCGCTGCCCATGCTCAGGCGTACTCGCTCCTCAGCCGCCAGGCTCCAGCCGAAGGTGGTGGTGCCGACAAACAGGCACACTGCAGGGACCAGTGCCAGGGCCAACAGGCGCGGCAGGTATTGCTGTGGGTGGTCCTCCTCGGCACGGCGGATATCCAGCCAGGCGTCGGCGGGGTGGGTGAATAGCTTGAGCAACGGGCTGTTCATGGCGTTCTCCAGCAGGCACGGGCCTTTTAGCTATGGAGACACGCTGCGGCCAGGCGGTTCAGCCGGGTTGGCCGCCGTTGATCGGCTTACTGCAATTCCAGCAGCAAGTTCAGGCCGCCGTCACCGCATTTGCCCTGGTCGCGGACCACACCACGGTAACTTCGCCCATCCCAGACGAAGGCCACGCTATGCGCACGGTCCACCTTGTCAGGCAGCGGTGGGCAAATGTGCAGGCGCAGCCCAGGGCGGCCTTGCAGGTTGAGGGCGGCGAGCTGGCATTGGCATTCCACGCTCTGCGCCACCGGGCCGAACAGGGTGTCGCGTACGTAGTCGAGCTGCAGCGAGGCATTGGGTGCACGGCCAGGCATCTTCATGGGTGCGTGGCTCCGTTGCACAGGCTTGAAGGATTGAGCGGGTAGGGCATGGCGAGCTCCAGACTGAAGAGAGAGCGGCTTAACGTTTGAAGCTTGCCTGGCCAAGATGTTCAATGTGTTTCATGTACGTTCATCTTGTTCGACGTCGATGAGAGAGGGCAGACCCTTCAGGCACCCGCCTTGCGCAAAGTCAGGTTGATACGCCGCTCACCCAGACGCGGGTGCGTGCCGGGCTTGATCGGTAGCACACCATGGAAGCGCAAGCGGTCTATGCCCCCCCACACCAACACATCGCCGTGGCTCAGCGGGATGCGCTGGGTTTTGTCGGCGCGCTGCAGACCGCCGAACAGGAACACCGCCGGCAAGCCCAGTGACACCGACACGATCGGTTGGCCGAAATCCTGCTCATCGCGGTCTTGGTGCAGGCTCAGGCGGGTGCCCGGCAAGTAGTGGTTGACCAGGCAGGCATCTGGCACGAAACCCTCGAACCCAGCCAAGGCTGCAGCACGGGCAGCCAGGGCGAGCAAAACCGGGGGCAGGGCGGGCCAGGGCTTGCCGCTGAGTGGGTCGCTGGGGCTGTAGCGGTAGCCGCCTTCGTCACTCACCCAGCCCAGCGAGCCGCAATTGGTCAGGCCTACCGCCATGCGCAGGCCCCCCGGGGTGTGCATGTGCCGGAACGGCGCGGCACGCAGCACTGGGCGCAGGGCGTCGAGCAGCGCCTCGGTTTCGGCCAGGGCGAAGCCAGGCAGCAGCACGGTGTGGCTGGCCAGGCGTTGTGGCTGGGGGCCGAACAGGTCGAGGTCGGACTGGATCATGAGGGGCTGCATATGTGTGATGTGTAGCCAGTGTATCCCGATGGATGCAATTGCTGTAGGACCGGCCTTGTGCTGCGAAGAGGCCGGCATAGCTCCCCAGGCGGAGCGAAAGTATGCCAAGGGTTGGGGTATCAAAAAAGGAACCGCGGCACCAGGGAGAGGAGCACCGCGGTTCAAGGGGGAGAGGTTTACTTCTGGGTCACAGTGGCCAGGTTCGCGCTGCCCAGCTGGGTGATGGTGGCGGTTTGGGCGATACCGCTCTGGTCGACGAACGCCTTGTTGCCCTGGCCTCCCTGGGTCACGTAGGCGACGTTGATGCTGTCAGTCTGTTTGATGGTGGCTTCGTTGCCGCTACCGTACAGCTGGTTGGTGTAGCTTTGGTTGGCGTAGCCGGACTGGTCGAGGGTGATGGAGTTGCCGGTGCCCTGGCTGTTGCCGTAGGCATAGTTGTCGGTACCGCGTTGGTCGGCGATCAGGATGTTGTCGGTGCCGTTCTGCTCGAAGTACAGCTCGTTGTTGACGTCATCCTGCTTGGTCTGCATCTGGTTGCCTTTACCCGTCTGGGTCAGCGTGGCCATTTGGTCAGCGCCCTTCTGGGTCAGGTTGACGCCGTTGCCATTGCCCGTCTGGTTGATGGTGGCGTTCTGGTTGGTGCCGAACTGGCCGCCCATCTTGGCGCCTTTCCAGTTGCTGGCGGTGATGCTGTTGCCATTGCCTTTGGTGTTGATGGTCAGGTTGAGGTTTTCACCATTTTGGTAGGTGAAGTGCAGGTTGTTGTTGCCGGTCTGGGTGATGGTGGCGGTCGCGTTGTTGGTCTCGAACTGATCCGACCAGCTGGCGTTGGCATTGCCTTGCTGCGACAGGCTGACCTTGTTGCCGGTACCGAAGCTCTGGTCGATATAGCCTTCGTTCGCCTGGCCGGTCTGGGTCACGGAGGCCTGGCTACCGATCTGGTTGTCCTGCCACACCTCCACCGAGTTGCCGCCACCGTACTGGCCAATGCCGATGGTGCCACCGGTGCCTTCACGCTGGTCGCCATAGGCCCAGTTGTCGTGGCCATCCTGGTAGACCTGAATGTCGCCATCGACATGGTTCAGGTGCTCGGCGGCGGCGTAGTTGTCCTGGCCGGTCTGGTTGACGGTGCTGCGGTTGTTGAGGCCACCGAAGGTTTGCTCGATGAAGGCCTCGTTGCGCTGGCCAGATTGCCAGGTGGTAGCTTTGCTGCCTTCCTGGCTGTCCTGCCACACCGTGGATTTGTTGCCTACGCCTTGCTGGGTTTGCAGCGACTCGTTGTTCAGCCCAACCGACTGGCTGGCGAAGGCGTCGTTGTAGCTGCCTGAAGCCTGCTGTTTGATCTGGCTGCCATTTTCGAACAACTGCTCGGCGTAGCCGGCATTGTACTGGCCAGTGGCGCTCTGCTGGATATCGCTGGTGCTTTCGGTCTGCACCGCCAGGTGGTTGTGGCCCTTGCCGGTCTGGTTCTGGGTGGCCGAGGCAAAGGAAGCCTGGGTCTGGGTGACTTCGGCGATGTTTTCCTTGCCGTCCTGAGTCTGGGACGAGGTGCTGTCAGCAGCCATGGCCTGACCTGCGAGGGCCAGGACGATAGCGGCACTTAACGGAGCGAGCTTGTACATGGTGGTGCCTCCAGGTCTATCGGTATTGGGTGATCTGAACATGCTGGCCATTGCCGGCCTGGGTCACGGAGCTGTTGAGGCCCGAGCCGGACTGCACGATGCTGGCGCTGTTGTCGTTGCCGATCTGCTCGATGGCAGCGCTGTTGCTGCTGCCGCTTTGGCGGATCGACGCGCTGTTGCCATTTCCCTGTTGGCTGATGCTGGCCATCAGGTCACTACCTTCTTGCAGGATGTACGCTTCTTGCGCACCACCGGCCTGGACGATGCGGCCCAACAGGGCCTGACCGTTCTGGTCGAGGGCGGCGCGGTTGCCCGACCCTTGCTGTTCGATCACCGCAGCCTGACCGGCACCGACCGGTAGCAGGCGGATGATCACCGGGTCACCTAGGTCGTTGCCGGGCGCAAGGTCGGCATTGTCCATCAGGTCATCGGCCCAGCTGGCCTGGCCCGCCAGGGCCAGGCTGAACAGCAGTGGATACAGGCGTTTCATGGCGTTTCCCCCGCCTTTACTGCACAACCACGTTGACGGTGCGGGTGGTACCCGGGCTGGTGGTGATGGTTGCCGTCGGCGCGGCGGTCGGGATGATCGTGGTGCTGTTGCTCACTGCCAGACGCCAGCGGCCGTTCACCGGCACCGTGGCGGTACCCAGCGTCTGTACGCCGGTGGTGGTGGTGACCCGGACGGTGACAACGTTGCCCGTGGTTACCGACGAGGTACCGCTGATATCCCAGTTGTACCGGTTGTTGGAGCGCGCCGTGACGGTGGCTGCCGTGACCGCGAAGGTTTCGGCGGCAGGCCGTGGCGATACGTTGACGGTGACCGTGCCTGGGGTAGACAGCGCCCCCAGAGAGTCACGGGCCTGGTAGGTGAAGGTGGTGGTGAAGGCCGTGGTCACCGTGGCCGGTGGGGTGTAGGTGACCGTGGTGCCGTCGGTGCTGACTGTGCCTCGGCCGGCAGCCGGTTGGGTGACGCCAGCAACGGCCAGCGGTACGTTGCCTTCTGGATCGGTGTCGTTGGCCAGCACGTTGATGGTCAATGGCACGCCCAGGGTGGCAACGGTTTCCGGGTTGGCAGTCGGTGCCTGGTTAGGCGCGACGTTGATGGTGACCGTGGCCGGTTCCGACTTCAGCCCCTTGGCGTCCACCGCCCGGTAACTGAAGGTGGCCACCAGCGGTTGCGTGGCCCCGGCTGGCGGGGTGTAGGTCACCGAGGTGGTACCGTTGAGCACCACGCCGCCAAGGCCGGTTCCAGGCTGGGTCAGGTCGCTGATGGTCAGCGGAACGTTACCGTCCGGGTCGCTGTCGTTTTGCAGCAGGTTCAGGGTAATCGGCACACCGACACTGGTGCTGCCAACGTCGGCCTGGGCCAGCGGTGGCTGGTTGGCCGCCTCGACCGGTGCGTTGCCGACCACGATCACCGGCTCCACGTCGCTACCCCCATGGGCAGACTTGACCGTAACGGTGGCTGGCGGTTGCGCCACATCGTTGACCGTGAGGCTTTGCAGCGTGCCCGATTTGGACAGGCGGCCATAGCCTTGGGCGAGCATGTCGGGGATGGTGACCTCGTCACTCGACCTGGCCTCGATCAGCAGGCGCTTGTTGGCCCAGTCATAGCGCGCGGTGCTGACCTTGACCACGTCGGTGAGCTTGCTTGACAGCGCGGTCGGCTGGGTGCCGGCGGCACTGTTGCTGGCGGTGACCACCACTACCGCCGGCGGCACGGCCTGGCTGAGCTGCTGGCTGAAGAACAGGCCATTGTTGTCCGCCGTCAGGTTGAACTGGCAGGGCGAAGGCGGCGTGCCGATAAGCGCCAGGCCATTGCGCATGCACAGGCTGGCCTCTTTCGGGGCCTTGGCGAACACTTCCACGCGGGTGCCGCTGCCGTTGCGCGAGTAGGTGGCGCGCTCCAGGGTGACCGGGGTTTGCGCGCGTTGGTCCAGCACCTTGCCCGAGACAGTGAACAACGCAGTCTCGATGCGACCGGGCGGGCCGTCGATGCGGATGAAGTTGGTATTGAACGGGCTGCCCACCACGGCTTCTGGGCGGTTCGGGTCACCAATGAAGGTTTCGGTGGCGCCGGTGTCCGGGTTGACTTCGGTGTAAGGCCCGCCAACCCCTCGCAGCCATGGCCCGAGTGCGCCGTTGAGCGCCCCGGTGAAGTTCCCCGGCGCACCGATACCGATGTCGCGGGTAATGTTGATCGCTCGCCGACCGGGCGAGGTGACGTTGACGGTTTCGACACCGTAAGGGTGCGTAATGGTGTACACACCTGCGCGGGGTACCGATACACGAATACGGATGCGGGCGAAGCTCTGCTGGTCGCCGTCCACCGGGTTTTCGGCGGCAAAGGCCGCTTCCAGGCCTGCGACATAGGCATCCAGTTCATAGCCGCTGTTACCCACGGCAGGGATGGTGGCCTCGGCCAGGAACCAGAACATCTCAGGCGGCCAGTTGTCCGGGAACACCAGCGGCAGCGCATCGTCGTAGATGCCGGGTTCCGGCAGCAGGGTGCACATGTAGGACGGTGCGGCCGGGGTGCCGGGTACGCGGGTACTGGTGGCACGTGACTGGCACAGCTCCAGGGACTGGTTCAGGCCGTCCTTGTACCACATCGGGTAGCCACCGGTGGCGAAGGTGTAGGGCCCTGGGTCCACTTCAGACAACGCGGCAAAGGCAGCGCTGGTAACGGTGAGGGAAAAACCGGCGGCGAACAGCGCACGGCGCGACCAAGTGTTCATGCTGCCTCCTTGAAGGCTGAGCCTTTGTCTGTTCATGGCACCAGCACCACGTCTTCGGTATCGCTACCCCCATTGGCGCTGGTGACCTGCACCTTGGCCGGCGGGATGGGTGAGACGGTCATGCTCAACGTCTTCACCGCGCCGTTGCCGCCAAGGTTGCCGATCAACGTACCGTTGCCGGTATGGGCGGTGAGCACGGGTGGGGTGGTTTCGTCGCTGGTGCTGGCCACCAAGGTCAGCTCGCCGGTGGACAGCCGGTACTGGGCCTGGGTGATGGTGACCAGGTCGGTCAGCGGCACGTTATGGGTGGTCAGGCTGCTGGTCGGAATCGCCACGCTGTTGTCGGCGGTGAGTGTCAGGAGGGTGCCGGCCGCCGGGTTCAGCGCCGATTGGGCGTACCAGGCGCCGGTGCCGTTGGCCTCGGTGAGGCTCAGGTTGGGGGTCTGGCTGGTCAGGGTTACGCTGGCAGGCGGCGGCGGGGCCATCACGAAGATGTCCTGCTGGGCACGCAGGTCGCCATTCTCGGTATGCCGCGAGTAGGTGCTGCGCTGTGGCATCAGCGGGGTAGGCAGGGCGACAGTCGAGAGCTTGCCGGAGATTGCGAAAAGTTCGGTACGCAGGTCGATGCCGCCAGGGCCTTCGATGCGGACGAAGTTGGTGTTGAACGGGCTGCCGGTTACCCGTTCTTCCAGGTTCGGGTCGCCGATGAAGCGTTCGTTACCTTCGGTGTAGGGGCCGTTGACACTGCGCAGGAACGGCCCGACATCGCCCTTCAGCGCACCGGTGAAGTCGCCTGCGCCGGCAATGCCGATGTCGCGGGTCATGTTGATCGCACGGCGCCCTGCGGCGGGGACATCGAACACTTCAACGCCGTAGGGGTGGGTGACCACGTAGGTGCCGGCGGTAGGGACATCAACCCGGATACGCACCCGGGCGAAGCTGACTTGGTCACCCTCTACCGGCTCTTCGGCGGCGAATGCCGCTTCGATTGCCGTGCCGTAGCTGAGGTTGATGCCGCGGGCGGCGTCGGCGATGGCGGCGTCGGCAGTGAACCAGAATGCCTCGTCAGGGAAGTTGGTGGGGAAGACGATGGGTTGGGTATCGTCGAACACACCGGGCGTAGGCAGCAACGTGCACATGTACGACGGTGCGCCGGGTGCGCCGGCGACCCGAGAGCTGACGGCTTTGGTCAGACACAGGTCGAGGGTACGACCGTGGCTGTCCTGGTACCAGGCAGGGAAGCCGCCGTTGGCGGGGACGTAGGCGCCTGGATCGACAGCATTCAGTGCAGCCTGCGCCGGAAGCTGGAGCATGCCGGCGAAAATCGCCACTGCCAGCGGGTGGGGTATCGGTCGGTGCATGAGTCAATTCCTCCTGCAAACGGGCCCATGGACTTGGGGCGTCTGGGAGGAGATCGGCAAGAGCTGTGCCAACAGTTGAATATTGCGTTGCAGGCCTTGTGGCGCAGGGGGTGGAGGTTTTCAGCAGGAGGGTTCACAAGCGGCCGGCGGTGGGCAGCGTTCCCCCAAGGTTGGGGATTGGGGGCAAGTAATTCCAACCCAGTTTTCGCACCCCCGCCATGCCAAGGCGAGCACCGGACCTGTGTGAGCAGCACAAGGCTGCTCCAGGGCTAGCTTGGGTGATGGTGCAAACCCGCCGCTGCCACAGGTACTACGCGAAGTCTGCCGTCTGGGTACTAACGGCTTCAGGACTGTGTTCAGGCGCCTGCAACGCGATGCGTCCATAGAAAAACAATGCCGTTGCCCAGGTTGTCAGCCAGACAAAGATCCCAGCCCAGAAGGTATGGGACATATAGTGCCAACCCTGCAGCACCCGGGTAGTGCCGTACACGAACCCGATCAACAAAATAGCCACCAGCAACTTGCGTGCATGCGCCCAGCGGTGACGAAGTGCAACGAAATACAGCGCCAACAAGGTAAACCCGCTGGAAGCATGGCCACCCGGCCAGCAACGGCCATCGCCGGCCTTGCTCCACAAGGAAAAGTTTTCGAACCATTCGACCCGGGCGTGCGAGCCGCCATACAGCGTGGTTTCCACGGGGCAATACACGCTGGTGTGGCTTTTCAGGTAATGAATCACGGTTGTGCTCAGCGCAAACGCCACCACAATAAACAGCAAGTCGCGGCGGTGTTGGGTGGTAAAACGCAGCACCGGGGCGATTCGGGCCTTTTCCAACACCCGGGTCAGGCCCCCTTGAGGGCGGTTGGCCAGGCGCGGCCAGATGAACGACAGCAGGCTGCCGATGACGGCCAGCTCACCCGTCCAGTCCGGCAGGATGCGCGGCCATTTGTGCGTGGCTTTCTCGAACCACTGGTTGTGCAGCAGCGGGAACTGCCCAGTGGCCGGGTCGAGCAGCAGGTTGCTGATCCAGCGATCGAGCTCCGTGAGGTCGAATGCCATGAACACGATGGCGGCCAGCAACAGCGGCAGCAGCAGGTTGTTGCGGTAGAAGGTGGCGCGGGAGGGCATGTTCAGAGTTCCTTGGCTTCAACGAGTTTGCGCCATTCACTGGCTGCTATCTGGCCCAGCATTTTCGCCTTGCCATCGCTGCCCTGGGTAATGAACAGGGCGCTGGCATAGCTGTTGGACATCGCGCTTGAGGGCACTTCTAGCGCCTGTTCCAGCCGCTCCATGCAGCCGCTGTGGCTGACCAGCACGAGGTTGTGGCCGTTTCGCTTGAGCGCCAGGGCGTTTTCGGCAAAGTCGCCGTCACACTGATTAAGCCAGTCTTGCGTGGCAATGGTTTTACCGAACATGGCGTGTGCGGTCTGCCGGGTGCGCACCTCCGGGCTGGCCCAGACATCGGCTGCGCTCAGGCCGAGGTGTTGCAGGCCGAGGCCTACATTGGCCGCCACCTGGCTGCCCGCGACCGTGATACCGCTGGGGTCACCCAGGCAGGCACCGCTGGAGCGGTCGCAGCGTTCAGCATGGCGCAGCACCACAATCACCGAGCCTTTCGCCCAGGCGGCCTCGAGCCCGCTGCGTTGCAGGTGATGCGGGTTGCCCAGGTTTGGGATGGCCATGTGGGCATGCGCCCAGGCTGCTGCCGCGCCCAGCACGAACAGCATGCACAGGACTGCCAATTGCGCCGCACCCCAAGGCAGTCGGTATACCTGCGCAAGCCGTGAGGCGGGGGATTTGTCGATAACGCCTTGCAGCATATTGCCACTCCAGTCAGCTCGCTCCATACGAGAGCGTCGGCACTGTAGGCGGTGGAATGTCGGCAGAGAGTGAGGCAGGTGTGAAAAAAGCCTTATCGGACAGCCGTACGGGGGTGGCTTGAGCTGTGATAAGTCAAGTATGAAACCGGTTTCAAAACATTTCTGAACGCGCTAGATTATTCGGCTGTCTTCTTGATGGCCTATCAAGATCACCCCCTAAAGAAATCAGATGGCGCTTTCCAAGGCCGCCGCACAGCCGAATGAGGACTTCCAATGCCTGAGCATGCCCCAGACAACCCGCGCAGGGATTTTCTGCGCAAGACCTTGACCCTGATCCCTGTCGTTACCGTGGCCAGCACAGGGCTGGGCGTGGGCGCCAGCCAGCTGCTTGCGGCCCCGCAAGCGCATCAGCAACCCAACGTGCCGGCCACGCCACCCGCGGGCGACTATCAGCCGACGTTCTTCAGCGCCGAAGAGTGGGCTTTTGTCCAAGCTGCCGTGTCGCGCATCATCCCGGCCGATGAACTTGGCCCCGGCGCACTCGAAGCCGGCGCCGCCGAATTCATCGACCGGCAGATGAACACTCCCTATGCGACGGGTGCACAGTGGTACATGCAAGGCCCGTTCAACGCCGACGCGGCGCCCGAGCTGGGCTATCAGCTACAGCTCAGCCCACAACAGATCTACCGCCTGGGCATCGCTGCCGTGGACGGCTGGTGCAAAACCAACGGCGGGCAGCCTTTTGCTGCGCAAGATAGCGCTACCCGAGACCGTATTCTCAGCAAGGTCGAGGCAGGTGAGCTGGTGTTCGATACCGTTCCGGCCAAGGTGTTCTTCAGCTTGCTGGTGCAAAACACCCGTGAAGGGTTCTTCTGCGACCCGATCCATGGTGGCAACAAAGGCATGGTCGGCTGGACCCAGATTGGTTTCCCCGGCGCCCGCGCCGACTTCATGGACTGGGTCGAGCGCAACGAGCCTTACCCGTTTCCGGCTGTATCGATTCGCGGCAAGAGGGCTTGAAGCATGGCGACTGTGTTGAACAAAGTGGATGCCGTGATCGTCGGCTTCGGCTGGGCCGGCGCGATCATGGCCAAGGAGCTGACTGAAGCGGGTCTGCACGTGGTAGCCCTGGAGCGTGGGCCGATGCAGGACACCTACCCGGAAGGCAGCTACCCGCAGGTGATCGATGAGCTGACCTACAGCGTGCGCAAGAAGCTGTTCGTCGATGTATCGAAAGAAACTGTCACTGTCCGCCATAGCGTGAACGACGTGGCGCTGCCCAACCGCCAGCTCGGTGCCTTCCTGCCAGGTAAGGGCGTTGGCGGTGCAGGCCTGCACTGGTCGGGCGTGCACTTTCGGGTCGACCCGGTCGAGTTGCGCCTGCGCAGCCACTACGAAGAGCGCTACGGGCGCACGTTCATCCCCGAAGGCATGACCATCCAGGACTTCGGCGTCAGTTACGAAGAACTGGAGCCGTATTTCGACTTTGCCGAAAAGGTTTTCGGCACTTCAGGCCAGGCGTGGACCGTCAAAGGCAAGGTGGTCGGTGAAGGGAAGGGCGGCAACCCCTATGCACCGGACCGTTCCAACCCGTTCCCACTGCCTGCGCAGAAGAACGTTGTATCGGCCAGGTTGTTCGAAAAGGCCGCCACGGGCCTGGGCTATAAACCCTACAACTTGCCCTCGGCAAACACCTCCGGCTCCTACACCAACCCCTACGGTGCGCAAATGGGGCCGTGCAACTTCTGTGGTTTTTGCAGCGGCTACGTGTGCTACATGTACTCCAAGGCCTCGCCCAACGTGAACATTCTGCCGGCGCTGCGCCAGGTGCCCAACTTCGAGTTGCGGCCCAATGCCCACGTGCTGCGGGTGAACCTGGACGATAGCAAGCGCAAGGCTACCGGTGTGACCTATATCGATGCCCAGGGGCGCGAGGTAGAGCAGCCAGCGGAGCTGGTGATCCTGGCGGCGTTCCAGTTCAACAACGTTCGCCTGATGCTGCTTTCCGGCATTGGCAAGCCTTACGACCCGGTGAAGAACGAAGGTGTGGTCGGGCGTAACTTCGCGTACCAGAACATGGGGACGGTCAAGGCGTTCTTCGACAAGAGCACCTACACCAACAACTTTATCGGCGCGGGTGGCAATGGCATTGCCATTGACGACTTCAATGCCGACAACTTCGACCATGGCCCGCACGGCTTTGTCGGCGGCTCGCCGATGTGGGTGAACCAGGCCGGCAGCCGGCCGATTGCCGGCATCTCCAACCCGCCGGGCACGCCGGCCTGGGGCAGTGCCTGGAAGAAAGCCACAGCGGACTACTACACCCACCAGGTGTCGATGGACGCCCACGGCGCTCACCAGTCCTACCGTGGCAACTACCTGGACCTCGACCCCACGTACCGCGACGCCTACGGCCAGCCGCTGTTGCGCATGACCTTCGACTGGCAGGAGAACGACATCAAGATGAACCAGTTCATGGTCGGCAAGCTGAGCAAGATCGCCCAGGCGATGAACCCCAAGGCCATTGCCGTGCTGGGCAAGCAGGTGAAGGATCACTTCAACACCGCCAGTTACCAGACCACCCACCTGAATGGCGGCGCGATCATGGGCACCGACCCGAAAACCAGTGCACTGAACCGCTACCTGCAAAGCTGGGATGTGCACAACGTGTTCGTCCCGGGCGCTTCGGCGTTCCCGCAGGGGTTGGGGTACAACCCGACCGGGCTGGTGGCCGCGCTGACCTATTGGTCGGCCCGCGCCATCCGCGAGCAGTACCTGAAAACCCCCGGACCGCTGGTTCAGGCCTGAGGAGCGATGAGCATGAAGACAATGTTGATCGCAACCCTGCTGCTGGGTGCCGGTACGGCTGCGCAGGCGGCCACCCATGACGATGCGCAGGTGCGCCAAGGTGCATACCTGGCCCGCGCCGGTGACTGTGTGGCCTGCCACACCGCCAAGGGCGGCAAGCCTTTTGCCGGTGGCTTGCCGATGGAAACGCCAATCGGCACGGTGTATTCCACCAACATCACCCCGGCAGCCAGCGGCATTGGCCAGTACAGCTTCGAGGACTTCGACCAGGCGGTGCGCAAGGGTATCGGCAAGGACGGCACCACCCTGTACCCGGCCATGCCGTATCCGTCATATGCACGGGTCAGCGAGCAGGACATGCAGGCGCTGTACGCCTACTTCATGAAGGGCGTGGAGCCGGTCGAGCAGCCGAACAAGGCCACCGACATTCCCTGGCCACTGAGCATGCGTTGGCCGCTGGCAATCTGGCGTGGCCTGTTCGCACCAGAGGCCAAGCCTTGGCAGGCCTCGGCGGCAGCCGACCCGGTGGTCAACCGTGGTGCGTACCTGGTCGAAGGGCTTGGGCATTGTGGCGCCTGCCATACGCCACGAGCGCTGACCATGCAGGAAAAAGCGCTGAGCCCTGCGGATGGCGAGCAGTTTCTGGCCGGCAGCGCTCCGCTGGACGGCTGGATCGCCAAGAACCTGCGTGGCGATCACCAGGACGGGCTGGGCAGCTGGAGCGAGGCGCAGCTGGTGCAGTTCCTCAAGACTGGGCGCAGCGATCGCAGCGCCGTGTTCGGCGGCATGAGCGACGTGGTCGAGCACAGCATGCAGCACATGACGGATGCCGACCTGACCGCGATCGCCCGCTACCTGAAGACCTTGCCGCCGAGCAACCCCGACGACCAGCCGCACGTCTACGACAAGCAGGTGGCGCAGGCGCTGTGGAACGGTGATGACAGCAAGCCTGGGGCGGCGGTGTACATCGACAATTGCGCGGCCTGCCACCGCACCGATGGCCGGGGCTACACCCGAGTGTTCCCAGCGCTGGCCGGTAACCCTGTGGTGCAAACCACGGATGCCACATCGTTGATCCATGTGGTGTTGGCGGGGGGCACGGTACCGGCAACGCATACCGCGCCGTCGACCTTCACCATGCCAGCGTTCGGCTGGCGCCTGAGTGACCAGGAGGTTGCCGAGGTGGTGAATTTCATTCGCAGCAGCTGGGGTAACCAGGGCGGCGCCGTTACGGCCAGTGATGTGAAGTCGCTTCGCTGACCTCTTACGTGCATCCTGATGCATTGGGGGGGCGGGGTTAACCCGCTCCCTTATTCGGCGTCTTAAAATTACTGTTATATCAGTATCTTAAGTAGCTTATATAATCTCGAATACCATATCGGCTTCAACATTACTGACTAACGGTATGTTGACGAATTGCCACAGATTTGCTGTATTGAAACCGGTTTCATCGCAATCACAATAATCACAAGGACAACCCATGACCGACGCGCCTGCCCATGCCCGCGAACGGGTCACCATCAGCGAAGTAGCGCGTGTCGCTGGCGTTTCCAAAGCCACCGTCTCCCGTTACATCGGTGGCGATCGTCAATTGCTGGCCGACGCTACCGCCAAGCGCCTGGAAGAGGTCATCGAACGCCTCGGCTACCGCCCCAACCAGATGGCCCGCGGCCTCAAGCGCGGCCAGACGCGACTGATCGGCATGCTGGTAGCCGATATTCTCAACCCCTATTCAGTGGCCGTGATGCATGGTGTGGAAACCGCCTGCCGTCAGCACGGTTACAGCCTGGTGGTGTGCAACACCAACCGTGACGACGAGCAGGAACGTCACCACTTGGAGGCCCTGCAGAGCTACAACGTCGAAGGGTTGATCGTGAACACCCTGGGTCATCACCCCGGTGAACTGCTCAACCTGCAGCGTGACATCCCCATGGTGTTGGTCGACCGCCAGTTGCCCGAACTGAACGTGGACCTGGTCGGCCTGGACAATGCCGACGCGGTCGAGCAGGCCCTCGACCACCTGCAGGCCCAAGGCTACCGCGATATCCTGGCAGTCAGTGAACCCCTCGATGGCACCAGCTCACGCCTGGAGCGGGTGCAGGCGTTCGGCGCGTCGGTCAGCCGCCGGCCCGGCATGCGTCAGCAAGTACTGGAAACCAGCACGGGGCTGCAGGGCCAGCTGGCTTCGTTTCTCGCCCGCCATAGCCATGGCCCACAAGCCATCTTCACCTTCAACGGCGTAGCGACCTTGGCGGTAACCCGGGCCTTGCAAGAGGCCGGGTGCAACTTGTTTGCCGACGTCGGGTTGATCGCCCTCGACGACCTGGACTGGTACCCCTTGGTTGGCAAAGGCATCACTGCACTGGCCCAGCCTACCGAACGCATCGGTGAGGCGGCTTTCGAAAGCCTGCTCGGCCGCCTTCGCGGCGACAGCGGGGCAGCGCGGCGCATCGACTTCAAGGCCGACCTGATCATCCGCGGCTCAACCCAACCCCAGTAAGCAACGGCAGGCCTGTGTCCGCCGCTGCCGATCAAAAATGAAACCGGTTTCATAAGGATAAGAACAATGCACCCGAACCCCGTTTCCATCAGCCTTTCCAGCTACGGTGCCGACTTTGTACGGCAACGTGGCCAAGAGCAGTTCCTGGACTTGCTGGCAGCCGCTGGCGTTAGCCGAGTGGAATTGCGCGAAGAACTGTTCGCCAGTGCACCTGACGCATCCGCCCTGGGTGCGGTCATTGCCGCATTGCACCTGGAGTGCCTGTATTCGACACCCCTTGAACTGTGGACCACGCAAGGCATGCCCGATCCACTCCTGGTCCACAAGCTCGAAATCGCCCGAGCGCTTGGCGCGGTGGCGCTGAAGGTTTCCCTGGGCCATTTCAATGAGCGCTGCGATATGACGGCCCTGGCGGCACTGCTGCCGGCACATGGGCCGCTGCTGCTGGTTGAAAACGATCAGACCACCCATGGAGGCAGGATCGAACCCCTGGTGGAGTTTTTCCAGTGGGCCGAGCAGTTAAGGCTGCGCCTGGGGATGACGTTCGATATCGGTAACTGGCAGTGGCAGGGTGAGGCTGCGGGGCAAGCCGCACGGCAACTTGGCCGTTGGGTGCAGTACGTGCACTGCAAGGCTGTGCAGCGCCGGGCCGATGGCCGCCTGGTTGCCATACCGCCCCAGGCGGCGGACCTACACGAGTGGGCAACGCTGCTGGCCGAGTTCGCGCCTGGCGTGGTACGCGCCGTCGAGTACCCCTTGGTTGGCGAAGACCTGCTGGCGCTGACCCGCGCCCAGGTGCGTAGCCTGTCTGCGCTGGGCGCGGAGCAGGAGGTGGCCCATGCATGAGCATGACGTGCTGTGTTTCGGCGAGACCATGGCCATGTTCGTTGCCGAGCAAACCGGCGACCTGGCCAGTGTCGAGCAGTTTGGCAAACGCATCGCCGGTGCGGACAGCAACGTGGCCATCGGCCTGGCGCGGCTGGGTTTCAACGTGCGCTGGCTGAGCCGGGTAGGTGACGATTCGCTGGGCCGTTTCGTGCTCGACAGCTTGCGCCGCGAAGGACTGGACTGTTCCGGCGTGGAGGTGGACGCCAGCTACCCCACCGGTTTTCAGCTCAAGGCCCGCTGCGATGATGGCAGCGACCCGTCGGTGGAGTACTTCCGCCGTGGCTCGGCAGCCCGTCGGCTGTCGCCAGCGCTGATTCATTCAGACGTGCTGCAAGCACGCCATCTGCACGCCACCGGCATTCCGCCGGCGCTGTCGGACAGTTGCCGGGCGCTGTCCCACGCGCTGCTGGACGCCATGCGCGCAGCGGGGCGCAGTATTTCGTTCGACCCCAACCTGCGCCCCTCGCTGTGGCCTGATCAAAGCAGCATGGTGCGCGAAATCAATGCCCTGGCGACCAAGGCCGACTGGGTTCTACCGGGCCTGGAAGAGGGGCGGTTGCTGACTGGCCAGCAAACACCGGCGGACATCGCCGCATTCTACCTTGACCAAGGGGTTGAGCTGGTCGTCATCAAACTGGGCGAGGCCGGCGCCTACTTTCGCAGCGCCAAGGGAGAAGGGCAGGTAGCGGCGGTGCCGGTCAGCCATGTGGTGGATACCGTTGGTGCCGGCGATGCCTTTGCCGTCGGCGTGCTCAGTGCGCTGCTGGAGGGCCGTGCAGTGGCTGAGGCCGTGGCGCGTGGTAACTGGTGCGGCAGCCGTGCCGTGCAATCGCGGGGCGACATGGAAGGGTTGCCGCTGCGCCACGAGCTGGAGGCCCACAACCTGCGCAGAAGCGCTTGACCCAACCAACCCCGAATCACCTGTTGCAACAAAAACAACAAGCTCAGGAGAAACAAACCATGCAAAGCCCAAGCCTGGCACCTCGCCGTTGGTGGTACATCATCCCAATCGTGTTCTTCACTTATAGCCTGGCGTACCTGGACCGCGCCAATTACGGTTTCGCCGCCGCCTCTGGCATGGCCGACGACCTGCAAATCACTCCCGTGCTGTCTTCGCTGCTGGGTGCGCTGTTCTTTCTCGGTTACTTCTTCTTCCAGGTACCCGGTGCCATCTACGCCGAAAAGCGCAGTGTGAAGAAGCTGATCTTCGTCTGCCTGATCCTTTGGGGCGGCCTTGCCACGCTTACCGGCATGGTCAGCAACGTCTACATGCTGATCGGAATCCGCTTCCTGCTTGGGGTGGTGGAGGCGGCGGTCATGCCGGCAATGCTGGTGTACCTGTGCCATTGGTTCACCCGTGCTGAGCGCTCGCGTGCCAATACCTTTCTGATGCTCGGCAACCCGGTGACCATCTTGTGGATGTCGGTGGTGTCGGGGTACCTGATCAAACATTACGACTGGCGCTGGATGTTCATCATCGAAGGCCTGCCAGCTGTGATCTGGGCGTTCTTCTGGTGGCGCCTGGTGGATGACCGCCCGGCCCAGGTCAACTGGCTGAGCGCACAGGAAAAGGCCGCCCTTGCGCAAGCACTGGCCGCCGAGCAGCAGGGCATCAAGCCAGTGAAAAACTACCGCGAGGCGTTCCGCTCGCCGCAGGTGATCATCCTGGCGCTGCAGTACTTCTGCTGGAGTATTGGCGTGTATGGCTTCGTGCTGTGGCTGCCGTCGATTCTCAAGCAAGCGGCGAACGTCGATATCGTGCAGGCCGGCTGGCTGGCCTCGGTGCCGTACCTGGCAGCGGTGCTGGCGATGGTGGGCGTGTCCTGGGCGTCCGACCGCCTGCAAAAACGCAAGCGTTTCGTCTGGCCGCCACTGCTGATTGCCGCCGTGGCGTTCTATGGCTCGTATGCCTTGGGCACTGAGCACTTCTGGCTGTCGTATACGTTGCTGGTGGTCGCCGGCGCCTGCATGTACGCACCCTATGGCCCGTTCTTCGCGATCGTGCCCGAGATCCTGCCGGCCAACGTCGCAGGCGGTGCCATGGCGCTGATCAACAGCATGGGCGCGCTGGGCTCGTTCGGTGGCTCGTGGCTGGTGGGCTACCTCAATGGTGCAACAGGTGGGCCTGGCGCCTCTTACCTGTTCATGTGCGGTGCGCTGCTGAGCGCAGTGGCGCTTACCGCTGCACTCAATACTTCCCAAATGTCTGGCCGGGCAAAGCGCGATAGCGCGCAACTGGCCGTGAACCCTTAGGACACTTGCAATGAAGAAGCGAATTGTTCTGTATAAACGCCTGCCCGCTGACTTGATGGCACGCCTGCAAGCGCGCGTTGAGGTGACCTGGGTAGATACGGCCCAGCCCGATGGCCTGGCCCGCTTGCGCGATGCGTTGCCGGGCGCGCACGGGTTGCTCGGGGCCAGTGTGCGCCTGGATGCCAGCCTGCTTGACCTGGCGCCACAGCTGGAAGTGGTGTCCAGCGTTTCGGTGGGCGTGGACAACTACGATGTTGCCGAACTCAGCCGCCGTGGTGTGAAGCTGACCAACACGCCCGACGTGTTGACCGAAACCACCGCCGACACCGGCTTTGCCCTGCTCCTGGCCACCGCCAGGCGGGTGGTGGAGCTGGCGAACTGGGTGCGTGATGGCCATTGGCAGGCCAACCTGGGGCCTGCACATTTTGGCAGTGATGTGCACGGCAAGACGCTGGGCATCGTCGGCATGGGTCGCATCGGCGAGGCCTTGGCCCGGCGCGCATCCGCCGGCTTTGGCATGCGTGTGCTGTACCACAGCCAGCGCCCCAAGCCCGAGGTGGAGACACGCTATGGCGCACGCAAATGCAGCCTGGATGCCTTGTTGCAGCAGGCGGATTTCGTTTGCCTGACGGTGCCGCTGAACGCCAGCACCGAAGGCCTGATTGGCACACGGGAACTGGCGTTGATGAAGCCCGAAGCAATCCTGGTGAACATCTCGCGTGGGCGTGTGGTGGATGAACAAGCGCTGATCGAAGCGCTGCGGAACCGGCGCATTCGCGGCGCGGGGCTTGATGTGTTCGTGCAGGAGCCGCTGGCGACAGACTCGCCGCTATTGCAGCTCGATAACGTCGTAGCGACCCCGCATATCGGCTCAGCGACCGAGGAAACCCGCCAGGCCATGGCGCGTTGCGCGGTGGACAACCTGCTCAGCGCGCTGGCCGGTGAGCGGCCGTTGAACCTGGTCAACGGCTAGCGCGAACCCTGGTACTTGCACAAGGCCGCTCACCCAAGTGAAGGCCCCGCAAGTCAAGTCATCGGCAGTTACCCGCCTTGCGGTAGCCCGCTGCCTGCGCTTCACCTTCGGTGGCGAACGTAACCTGGTTTTTCGCCGCCACCTGGTTGTAGCCCGGGCAGCCAACCGACAGGTGATAGACATGGCTGTTGCGGTTGCCTAGCACAGCCCCGACCGACTCGGCGCTGGCCAGGCTCGGTTTGGCCTCTGCCTTGGCGGCTTTTACCGGCACCGCTTGCACCACGCCACTGCCAACCGGCTTGTAGTCGGCCGTCCACTTGCGTTCCCCGCTTACAAACGGGTTGGCATGCCCCATGATCGCGGCAATGCGCCGGTCGCGTTCTTTCTCCCAGGCCGACACCGGGTGTTGCTTGTCCCAGGCCATCAGCAGCTGTTGCTGCTGGCGCGACATGCTCAGCTGGTAGCGGTCGAACATGTAGAACGTGGTGCGGGCCACCAGGCCTTTGACTTCATCGCGCGGTTCGGCGGCGCGCTGGACGAAATCGACCTTGGTGCTGCATTGGCCGTATTCACCAGCATTGCCAGCCACCATGCCGTAGTTGAAGTTGCTGCGGTCACCGTTGACCTCGCCCACGGCCGGGTACAGGTTGAACAGGTCGGCCTCCATGGCGCGGAATACCGGGTCGTTGTCCACGCAATGTTCGCGGCCACCGTTCTTCCAGCACTGGCGCTGGTTGCCGAAGGTGTAGGCGGGCACGATGTGCTCCCACTCGGTACGCTCGGCGCGGTTCTGCTGCTTGCGCGTCTGGTAACCGCACGAGGCGGCATCGATACGCCCGCCGGACTTGCCCACCCAGGTCCACTTGCAACCGCAGTACAGGTCGCCCATGGCACTGCTGGCTTGGTCCAGGTACACCTTCTGCTTGGCCACCACCTTGGCTTCGGTGAAGGTTGCCGGCGGGTTGGCCAGGGCGGGCAGGGTAAAGGAAAACAATAAGGTTACGGCGTAAAGCAGTGATTTCATGGAGAAAACATATTTCAGATTGGGGCGCGCATTGTAATGCTTTCCCCGTTGCAGGCCAGCTCGCGAAGCCATACCAGTGGTCGGCCAGGGTGTTCGCTGGCCATGAGGCTGAAGGTGGCTGAGTCGAGCATGTCGCGCACCTGGGTGCTCATGCGCAACAGGCGCTCGATGAAACCGGCTGTGACGGTGCCGTAGTCTTCCAGGGAAACACCGCTTTGGTTGTGCTGGATTGCCAAGTGGTAGTGGCTCACCCCGGCACCGTCGCCACTGCCGCCCAGGACCACGGTGAAACGTGGGCCGAGCAGGCTGGCCAGGCGCTGTTGGACCAGGTCGAGCAGTGCCAGCGGTACTTCATCGTGCCGCAGTGTGGTGGGGAAGCAAGGGGTGAAGGGAGGCATGAGTGTGTCCTGCTGGGCGGGGTTCGAGTGCAGGTCAGCTTAGGCAATGTGACTGTCAACTTGGGTTAAGCGGGGGTAAAAGCGGGTAATGCTCCAAAGCGCTTCGCGGTCCCTGTAGGACCGCGCAGGACGCTTGCCTTGCCGGCTTCAGAATGTCTGCCCCAGGGAGAACTGGAAAATCTGGGTCTCGGCGTTATCCGGCTTTTTCAACGGCGCCGCCAGGCTGAAGCTCAGCGGTCCCATCGGGCTGTACCAGGTCACGCCAACCCCCAGCGACACGGCCATCTGCGCCAGGTCGACGCTGCCACAGCCTTGGGTGGTGGACAGGTAGCAGGTGTCGGCATACACATTGCCCGCATCGACGAACAATGAGCTGCGCAGTTGGCTCTGGTCCTTCACGAACGGCAACGGGAAAATGTACTCGGCACCGCCGGTGATCAGGATATTGCCCCCCAGCACATCGGTGTCTCGGTCGGAGTAGTAAGCCTGGCCTGAGCTTGCATAAGCACCGGTGGCCGGGGTATTGCGTGGGCCGAGGGTGCCGTCCTTGAACCCACGCACCGAACCCTGGCCACCTGCGGTGTAGCTTTCATAGAACGGCAAGCCGTCGGTGGAGCCGTAGCCATTGCCATAGCCCAGGCTGGTGTGCAGGCGCAGTGCGGTGTTGTTGGTCACCGGTAAGTAGGCCTGGCCGTTGTAGTCCAGCTTGTAGAATGACAGGTCGCTGCCTGGGGTGGTGGCCATCAGCGTCAGGCTCTGCGAGTGGCCACGGGTGGCCAGTACGCCTTTATTGAGGGTGGATTCCGACCAGCCGATCGAGGCCTTGAGGTTGTTGAAACTCTTGCCCTCGCGGGAAATGAAGTCGTAGATCTCGTCGGCGCTGTAGGTGCCCGGCGAAAGGTCGTCGTGCTGCAGGGTGAGGCCGTAGCTCAGGCGCGAGGTTTCGCTGATCGGGTAGCCAAAGCTGACCCCGGCGCCGTAGCTGTTGATCGCATAATACGAAACGCCATCGTCGTAGTAATCGCTGTAGTCGGTGCTGTTGTAGAACAGGTTGTAGCCCAGGCTGACCCCGTCGGCGGTGAAGTAGGGGTCGGTGAAACCGAAGTTGTACTTGGTCTGGTATTCGCTGCGCGTCAGGCCGATGGCCACCTTGTTACCGGTACCGAGGAAGTTGCTCTGGCTGATCGAACCACCGAGGATCAGGCCGGCGCTCTGGGCGAAACCGACGCTGGCGGTGATCGAGCCGGAGGCCTGCTCTTCGACGCTGTAGTTGACGTCGACCTGGTCGTCGGTGCCAGCTACCTGCGGGGTCTCGACGTTGACTTCCTTGAAGAAGCCCAGGCGCTCCAGACGGGTCTTGGACTGGTCGATCAGGTAGGTCGAGGCCCAGCCGCCTTCCATCTGGCGCATTTCGCGGCGCAGCACTTCGTCTTCGGTCTTGGTGTTGCCGCGGTAGTTGATGCGGTTGACGTAGGCACGCTTGCCCGGGTCGACCACGAACATGATGTCGACCGTGTGGTCCTGGTCGTTCGGCTGTGGCACGCCGTTGACGTTGGCGAAGGTGTAGCCTTCGTTACCCAGGCGGCGGGTGATCAGCTCGGAGGTGGTGGTCATCACCTTGCGCGAGAACACCTGGCCTGGCTGCACCAGCAGCAGCGACTTGACCTGGTCTTCCGGCACCTTGAGGTCACCGGACAGCTTCACGTCGCGAACGGTGTACTTCTCGCCTTCGTTGATGTTGACGGTGATGTAGACGTGCTTCTTGTCCGGCGTGATGGACACCTGGGTGGAGGCGATGTCCATGTTGATGTAGCCGCGGTCCAGGTAGTAGGAACGCAGGCGCTCCAGGTCCCCGGAGAGTTTTTCACGAGCGTACTTATCATCGTTCTTGAAGAACGACAGCCAGTTGGTGGTCTTCAGCTCGGACAGCTGCCCCAGGGTTTCGTCATCGAACACGTTGTTGCCAACGATGTTGATGTGCTGGATGGCGGCGACGGTGCCTTCGTTGATCTTGATCTTCAGCGCCACACGGTTGCGCGGCTGCGGCACCACTTCGGCGTCGACCTCGGCCGAGTAGCGGCCCTGGGCCACGTACTGGCGCTGCAGCTCGTTACGCACACCTTCGAGGGTGGCACGCTGGAAGATTTCGCCCTCGGCCAGGCCCGATTGCTTCAGGCCCTTCATCAGGTCTTCGGTGCTGATCGCCTTGTTGCCTTCGATCTCGATGCTCGACACCGACGGGCGCTCGACCACGTTGATGATCAGCACATTGCCATCGCGGTTCAACTGGATGTCCTGGAAGAACCCGGTCTTGAACAGGGAACGGGTCGAGTCCACCAGGCGGCGGTCATCGGCCTGGTCGCCGACGTTCAGCGGCATGGCACCGAACACACTGCCGGCGGAAACCCGCTGCAGGCCGTTGACGCGGATGTCGGCGATCCTGAAGGGGGAGGCCTGGGCCAGCGTGGCTTTCAGCAACAGGATGGAGAGCAACAGGCGCGGGTAGTTCATCGGGGGTTCCAGACAAGCGGATTCGGAGTGCAGCACGTGCGGGCAACCCGCATGCGGCGGGCGATGAGGATACGGGCGGGCTGTGTACGGCGCGGTTAGCCGAGGGTAAAGATGTGTAAAGTCCGACCGGCCGGCGGTGACAGTGCCCGCCTGCAGGGTGATCATTACGGCCCCTGCAATTGCGATATCTGGCCCTGATGATCCCTGTGCTGCTGGTCGACGACGACCGCGAACTGACTGAAATGCTCTCTCTGTACCTGGCGCGCGAAGGCTTCCAGGCCACGGCCGTGGACACCGGTGAAGAGGGCGAGGCCCAGGCGCTGTCCGGTAACTACCAGGTGGTGGTGCTGGACGTGATGCTGCCCGGTATCTCCGGTATCGAAGTGCTGCGCCGTGTGCGTGCACGCAGCCAGGTGCCGGTGCTGCTGCTGACCGCCCGTGGCGACAACATCGACCGCATTGCCGGCCTTGAACTGGGGGCCGATGACTATGTGCCCAAGCCCAGTTCCCCGGGGGAACTGGTGGCACGTCTGCGGGCAATTCTGCGCCGGGTACAGCCACAGCAGATGGGCGAGGCCAGTGCGCCCGAACAGCTACGCACCGGGGCATTGAAAATGTGGCCGGGCCGACGCGAGGCGCACTGGGGCGACGCTACGCTGGAGCTGACCGGCTCCGAGTTCAGCCTGCTGGAGGCATTGGCCCGTCAGGCTGGCCAGTTGGTCAGCAAGCAGGACCTTTCGCTTAATGCCCTGGGCCGGCCGCTGACCCGTTACGACCGGCGTATCGACGTGCATGTCAGCAGCATTCGGCAAAAACTTGGCCCGCGCGCCGACGGCAGCAGCTGGATCCAGAGCGTGCGTGGCATGGGCTACATGTTGATCGTCGAATGATGCGCCGGCGCCTGTTCTGGAAGCTGTTTCTGGCGTTCTGGCTGGCCAACTGCCTGACCTTCCTGGTGGGGGCGGGCGCTTTCATGCTCAATGACTGGCGTGGCGATACGCCGGCGCTGCGCTCGCTGCTGGCCACCGAACTGCAGCTGTTGCAGCGTTACGGCGAGCAGGCAGGCCGACAGCTGCTTGAGGTATCACCGCAACCGCCCGATGTACAGGTGGGCCTTTACGACAGCCAAGGCCAGTTGCTGGCCGGCAGAGCGGTGCCGGTGGCGCGTTTCGAGCAGGCGTTGAGCGACCGTGAAGGTCGCCCGCTGGTGCTACGTGCTTCGGTGGCCACGGTGCTTGGCGAGCCACCGCGCCCGCGTGGTATGGGCCCGTTGTTTACCGGCACGCTGATGAGTGCACTGTTCGCCTTCCTGTGCAGCTTGTACCTGACTCGCCCGCTGGCCTGGTTACGTGAGGCGATGGGCCAGGTAGCCCAGGGCCGCTTCGATGTGCGGGTAAAGCCCAGGCTGGGCAAGCGCCGCGACGAGATCGTCGAGCTGGCGGAGGACTGCGACCGCATGGCCGGTCAGCTGAAGGCACTGGTGCAGGCGCAGCAGAACCTGCTGCACGATATTTCCCACGAACTGCGTTCACCGCTGACGCGCATGCATGCTGCCATTGGCCTGATGCGCCAGCAGCCCGACCGGCACGACATGCTGGAGCGGGTGGAGCGCGAATCGCGGCGCATGGATGACCTGATCGAGCAGTTGTTGACCTTGGCCCGCGCCCAGGCTCGCCAGGGCGATAGCGACTTTGCCAGCGTGGATGTGGTGGAGCTGCTGGCGCAGATCGTCGAAGACGCCCGCTTCGAGGCCGGCATGAAGCAGTGCCAGGTGTCTTTGCAAGCCCAGGGTGCGTTTCTCATCCACGGTCATGAAGAACTGCTGTACCGGGCGTTCGAGAACATCATCCGCAACGCGGTGCGCTACACCGCAGTTGGTACGGAGGTGTTGGTGGAGGCCGCTATGGCGCCGGGTGGGCAATGGTTTCAGGTCTGTGTCAGCGACCATGGGCCGGGCGTAGATCCGGCGCGCCTGCCGCGGATCTTCGAGCCGTTCGACCGGGGTGCCGACAGCGATGGTGATGGTTTCGGCCTGGGCTTGGCTATCGCCCAGCGGGCCATTGCCCTGCACGGCGGTAGTATCACTGCGCAGGCCGCCGCCACTGGTGGTCTGCGGGTGCGCATCGAACTGCCACAGGCAAGCCCGGCTTGAGCCATTGAGGCCGTAAAGCGGCCTCAATGGCTCAAGCCGTGAGCGTCGGTACGAACATGCCGGTCTTCACATTGCTCATCGAAACCAACGTCTTGAAGCGTTTGACATTGTTGTTTTCGAAGAACAACTCACGGGTCAGCTGGGTGTACTGCTCCATGTGCCGCACCAGCATGATCAGCACGAAATCGCATTCCCCCGCCACGTAGTAGCACTGTTGCACCTGCGGGCAGGCGAGGAAGGTGCGCTTCATCTCGTCCAGCAGGTCCAGCCGCTCGTTCTCCACTTCGACCTCGGTGATCACGGTCAGCGTGTAACCCAGATGCACGGCATCCACCTGTGCCACCGTGCCACGGATCACGCCGTCGGCCGCCATTTTCTTCAAGCGCCGGTTCACCGCTGCCGAGGACAGGTTGACCTGCGTGCCCAGGTCCAACTGCGACGTCCCGGCATTGCGCTGTACGGCCTCGAGCAGGGCCAGATCGAAGTGATCGAGGGGCATGAAGGTATCTCCGTTGCTAAGCAGCGCCAAAGGCTGG
Organism: Pseudomonas sp. LFS074; assembly: GCF_047978165.1. Classification (NCBI taxonomy): domain Bacteria; kingdom Pseudomonadati; phylum Pseudomonadota; class Gammaproteobacteria; order Pseudomonadales; family Pseudomonadaceae; genus Pseudomonas; species Pseudomonas sp. LFS074. The sequence continues at coordinate 2,796,199 of NZ_JBFPFV010000001.1, forward strand.
AAAAGCGTAATGAAAGTGCATGAAAAGGTCGGAAATCAAGTTTTTCGTACGCTTTCGCCGAATAGAATTCTCCCATGATCAAACAGGGTGCGCTGCCATGGCATGGCACCCAAGGAGAAACGGTTGATGAATACGAGTACCCCGTTGCAATTGGACGGCGCGTTGCTATTGCAGCAAATCAGTGCGCTGGGGCAAGTAGGCGTCGACCCCATTCACGGCGGACGCACTCGGATTGCGCTGACCGATACAGAAAAGGCTGGGCGCGATCTGCTGGTTGAATGGATGCATGAGCTTGATCTCGAGGTGCAGATCGATCGCATCGGCAACATTTTCGGCACGTTGCGCTCAGCTACTGACAGCGGTGCCCAGCGCCCACTGATGATGGGTTCGCACATCGATACCGTCACCAATGCTGGCGCCCTGGATGGCTGCTACGGGGTGCTGGCGGGGCTGGCAGTGATACGTGCTTATCGTGAGGCAGGGCGGCAGCCCGAGCGTTCGATCACCGTTGGCGCCTTTACCAACGAAGAGGGCGTGCGCTACCAGCCAGACATGATGGGCTCGTTGGTATACGCCGGTGGCCTATCGTTGCAGCAGGCCCTGGATACGCTTGGCACCGACGGCACGCGGCTGGGCGACGAATTGGCGCGTATTGGCTATGCCGGCACAATGCAGCCAGGGGCCGTGGGGCCGCACGAATACCTTGAGCTGCACATCGAGCAGGGCCCGATCCTTGAGGCCGAGAACACCCTGATTGGCGTGGTCGAGAACCTGCAAGGCATTTCCTGGCAGCAGGTAGAGGTGCTGGGCCATGCCAACCATGCCGGCACCACACCGACTCACCTGCGCCATGATGCCGGTTTCGTGGCCAGTGCCATCGTTGCCGAACTGCGCGCCATGGCCGTATATTCTGGCACGACCCTGGCCACCGTCGGCTGCATGCGGTTCGAGCCAAACCTGATCAACGTCATTGCACGCAAGGCGACCTTCACCGTCGACCTGCGCGACCCGGACGAAACCTGCCTGGCTCACGCCGAAAACCGCCTGAGCCAATACCTGGATTCCCTCGCCAAGCGTGAAGGCGTGAGCATCGCTACGGAGCGCCTGGTGCGCTTTGAACCAGTTGCCTTCGATGCCGGCCTGGTCGATGCGATCGAAGCCTCGGCGCGGCGCTTGGGCTTCAGCCACCGACGCATGACCTCTGGTGCCGGGCACGATGCGCAAATGATCGCCCGCATAGCGCCGGCTGCGATGATCTTCGTGCCCAGTCAGGGCGGCATCAGCCACAACCCGCGCGAGTTTACCGCTGACGATCACCTCGTTCAGGGGGCGCAGGTGTTGCTGGATGTCGTGAGCCATCGCCTGGCCCACACCTGATATTCATTGAAAAAACCGCCCACGGCAGTTTGGCTGCAGCGGCATGGGCTTGCTGATACTTGTAGAACGGAGTGCTGCATGTTTGTTTCCAACCCCAAGGCTGGCCGCCAGCCATACCCACAAGCGTTGCGAACTGTGATGAGCATTGCCAAGGCCGAAGAAAGCCGCCAGTGGCTGACCGGTTGGTCGTGCCTGAATGCTGGGGCCACGCCGCTGTACGGTTTGCCTGACCTGGCCGCAGAACTGGGCATAGCCCAGCTGTCGGTCAAGGATGAATCGGTGCGCTCGGTGCTCGGTAGCTTCAAGGCCCTTGGGGCGCCGATCGCCTTGGTTCGGTTGATTCTGCGAACCTTCCCCGAACAGCCTTTCGCGCCCCATGGGTTGCTGGAGGGCCATTATGCTGATCTGCTGGCCGGCTTCACCGTCGTCAGTGCCACTGATGGCAACCATGGCAAAGGCCTGGCGGCAGCAGCACACAGCATAGGCTGTCGCTGCGTGATCGTGCTGCACGCCAATGTCAGCATCGAGCGTGAGCAGGCGATTGCCGCCTACGGCGCACAGATCGTGCGGGTTGCCGGCAACTATGACAAGTCGGTCGAGCACGCCGCCGTGCTGGCGGCGAGCAATGGCTGGACCGTGGTTTCTGATACCTCGTATGAAGGCTATGAGGAGATCCCGCGCGACGTGATGCAAGGCTACGCAACCATCGCCGCGGAAATCATCGAAGCCACCGTCGGGCAGCCACCGTTCACTCATGTGTTCCTGCAGGGCGGGGTAGGTGGCTTGGCAGCTGGCATCGTCAGCTACCTGTGGGAACACTTCGGCGAGCAGCGCCCGCTGTTTGTCATGGTCGAACCCGAGCAGGCCGACTGCCTGTACCAAAGTGCGATGCTTGGCAAGCCGGCCAGGGCTGTTGGCTCGGTGGACTCGGTCATGGCCGGCCTGGCCTGTGGCGAGACATCGCCCCTGGCATGGCGCTTCCTGGAGCCGAGCATCGATTGTTTCATGACCATCAGCGACGACGAGGCCGTGGCCGCCATGCGCCGCCTGTCAGCCGGCAGCGTTCGTGACATTCCGTTGATCGCGGGTGAGTCAGGTGTGGCCGGGCTGGCTGGGCTGGCCCGCCTGGTCAAGGACTCGGGCGCAGCCGCCAGCCTGGGGGTCGGTAGAAATGCCCGCATTCTCTTCATCAACACCGAAGGTGCCACCGCCCCCGGCGTTTACGCCGAGCTGTTGGGCGAAACGGCCGCCTCGGTGCTGGCGCGCCAGCAGTGCTGGGCCTAACGACCGGATGTTTCAGTGGCCGCCTTTCATCCGCCGTGCCAACAGGTAGATACCCAGGCCAACCAGCGCCGTCGCCGCGCCGATGAACCCGGTACTGGTCCAGCCCATACCGGCAGTGATCGCCATGCCGCCCAGCCATGGCCCCAGTGCATTGGCCAGGTTGAACGCCGCATGGTTCGACGCGGCGGCCAGGCTTGGCGCTTCATGAGCAATGTCCATCAGGCGGATCTGCAGCGGTGCGGCCAGGGCGATCATGGTACCCACCAGGCCGATGCCCAGCAGCAGGCTCCACAGCGCTTGGGCGGCGAAGGTGAAGAACAGCAGCACGGCAATCGACCACATCAACACCAGCCCCACCGCGCGGAATTGCAGGCGGTCGAACAGTTTGCCGCCCGCGATGTTGCCGACGATGCCGCCAACACCGAACGCCGCCAGGCCGAACGGAATCCACTGCGGCGAGACCTGGGTCACTTGCAGCATGGTCGGCGCCAGGTAGCTGAACACGCAGAACATGCCGGCAAAGCCGATGGAAGCGATGGCCAGCGCCATCCATACCTGCGGGAGGGTAAAGGCCTGCAGTTCCTTGCGTGGGTCGCTGCGTACTTCGTCGTGACGCTGGGGCACGAAACGCCAGACCAGGGCGATGGTGCACAGGGCAATCGCGCCGACCAGCACGAAGGCCGAACGCCAGCCGAAATACTGGCCCAGGAACGTGGCCACCGGGTTGCCGAGCAACATGGCCAGGGTCAGGCCCATCATCACCCGAGCGACGGCACCTGCACGTTGATCTTTGGCCACCATGCTCGAGGCCACCACAGCCGCAATGCCGAAGTAGGCGCCGTGGGGCAGGCCACTGATGAAGCGGAAGGCGACCAGGCCGCCGAACGAGGGGGCGAAGGCCGTGGCCAGGTTGCCCAAGGCATACAGCAGCATCAACAGCAGCAGCATGTGCTTGCGCAGCAGTTTGGCACCGAGAATCGCCAGGGTAGGGGCGCCGACCATCACCCCCAATGCATAGGCGCTGATGGCATGGCCCACCTGTGGCTCGCTCAACTGCAGGTTGCTGGCTATGTCGGGCATCAGGCCCATGATGGCGAATTCGCCGGTGCCGATGGCGAAGCTGCCCAGCGCCATGGCGGCTTCCATCTTGGCGACGGTGCTTTTACTGGCGAGCGGGGGGAGTTCCTGGACTGACATCTGTATCCCTATTGAAACATGCTGAAACGTTCAAGGCGGGATCATAGTCAATCTGTGACTGCAACGTCGAGGACGCTGGACGGCTATTCAGCGTGTCGGGGGGCAATCACAGTGTCAGCTTCTTGCTGAACTTTGTCTCCATGACAATGTGCGAAGCAGTGTGGGTCACGCCCTTGATCATGTTGATGCGGGTCAGCTCGGCATTCAGCTCCCCCAGCGTGTGGGTGGTCAGGTGGATGATGAAGTCCATTTCACCCGACACCGCATACACCGCCTGCACCGAGTCCATCTTGCGCAAAGTGGTCATCACGTCGGTGTAGCTCTTGTTGCTGCATGAAGTCATGGTGAAGCAGTTGATCACTTGCTGCAGCTTGTCCTGGTCGATGCGCACGCTGTAGCCGGTGATGACCCCGGCGTTTTCCAAGCGGTTGATGCGCTCCTGCACCGCAGAACGCGACACGCCCAGCTTGCGCGCCAGCGAGGCGGTGGGCTCGCGGGCGTTGGCCTGCAGCAAGGCCAACAGTTGCCGGTCTTTTTCGGTCAGTTTGAACAGCGCGCCGGGTGGGAGGGCGTCCATGGTGGTTCCTGGTGATTGCTCTTAGTGGTTGTACTGCGCGCGGGCTTCCTGGAACTTGTCCATCAGCTTCAGGCCGGCATACACCGTTTGCGCCGCCGCTGGCCCGAACGGCCCGCCGTTCCATTCCAGGCCGTAGGCGTCGAACAGGCGGTAGCGGTCACTTTCGTTACAGACTGCCTCGGCGATTACCCGTGCACCCACGGGTGCGGTGTTCATACCATGGCCCCCAAATGAAGTACAGGCCCACAACCCCGGGCCCAGAGGGCCGATGTGCGGCATCTTGTGGCGGGCGTAACCCATCAGCCCAGACCAGGCCTTGGCGATTTTCAAACCCTGCAGTTGTGGGTACACGCTAAGGATGTCACGGGTCAGCAACTGCCCCAGGCGCTGTTCGTCCTGCAGGTTGCGCGTGGTGATATGGCCACCCCACAGCAGGCGGTCACCCTCGACGATGCGGTAGTAGTCCGAGGCGCGACGGTTGTCGCCCACTGCGTCTGTAGTACGTACTACATCGCGCAGGCGCTCACCCAGGTGCTCGGTCAGCACCACGTACGTGGCAATCGGCAGAAACGCACGGCGCAACTGGCCAAACTCAGGGCCGCCGTAGCCGCCGCAGCAGTACACCACATCGCTGCAGCTGACCGCCCCCTGGGCGGTGACCACCCGATGGTGGCCGGCCTTGCGTTCCACCCGCAGCATTGGCGATTGTTCGTGTATGCGGCCACCGGCCAGCTCGACCAACTCGGCCAGGCCCAGGCAGTAGTTCAGCGGGTGGAAGTGAAAGCCATGGCTATCACGCAGCCCCTGGAAGTAGCGGTCGGTGTTCAGACGGCTGCGCAGCGCCTGGGTATCGAGGTACTCCATGTCGAAATTGAAGTCGCGGGCCATGCGGTCGCGGGTGCGCTGCAGGTTGTCGGCGTCGTCGTAGCGCACCACGCTGAGTTTGCCGGTGGTTGCCGCGCAGCCTGGCAGTTGGTGGCGGGCGATGGTGTCGCGGACGATATCGACCCCCTCCAGCGACAGCCGGAACAGCGCCGCGGCGGTCTGCTTGCCGCAGCGCCGCTCGATCGCCGACAGCCCTTCGGACCAGCCTTGCAGCACGAAGCCGCCATTGCGCCCGGAGGCGCCCCAGGCCACCCGTGCCGCCTCCAGCAACACCACCGAGCGCCCGCGCATCAGCAGCTCGCGGGCCAGGCTAAGGCCTGCCAGGCCGCCACCGATCACGCACACATCGGCGCGGCTTTCACCTGTCAGTGCCGGGCGCAGGGGGGCAGCGCGCATGGTCCCGGTGTAGTAGTTATTGCTGTAGCTGGACATCGGCTGGGTCATCCTTTTGCTGGGAGCTGTACGTTTTGCGGGCATGAGGGTGCCGCACGCCCTTCAAGGGAAGGGCGCTGGCCTGCGGGTCTGGGGGTTACTGCACTTGCGTGAGGTCGGCGCCGTACCACTTCTCGGACAGCTGTTTCAGCGTACCGTCGGCCTTCATGCCCTCGACCGCCTTGGCCAGTTCGGCGTTGAAGGCGTCGTCGCCCTTGTCGGTGGCGATGGCCAGTGGCTCGTAGTAGGCGGGCTTGCCCTGCACGGGGGTGATCGGGTATCCAGCCTTGATCGCACCCATGACGGTTGGCAGTGCCGACAAGGTGGCATCCAGGCGGGTGCCGTTGCCCATGCGCAGGTCGTCCAGCGGGCCCATGCTGTCGCCATAGGTCTGCACTTCGCCTGGCTCTACGCTGTAGCTGAAGGCTGGCACATCCGCTGCGTCGATTTTCAGCCGGCGGTTGATGTAGTCCTCGGAAGTGGTACCGGCCTCGACGCCGATGGTCTTGCCGTTAAGGTCGGCAGTGTTGCTCCCGGCGGCGTCCTTGTGCACGGCGAAGACGTAGGGGGTGTAGTAGTAGATGGCCGGGAAGTCGAGCACCCGGCCACGCTCGGTGGTGGGGGTCATCGAACCGACCGACAGGTCCCAGCGGCTGGCCCAGCGCCCTGCCGTGATGATGCCGTACTCGGGGGTGACGAAGGCCACTTGGGTGCCCAGGCGTTTGCCGATCTCGTTGGCTACATCGATGTCGAAGCCCTTGAGGGTATTGTCCTCGCCAAGGAACGACTGCGGTGGCCAGTTGGCGGCGGTGGCCACGTTCATGACCTTGCTCTGGTGGATGCGGTCAAGGGTGGCACCGGCCCAGGCGGCGCCGGCCATCAGGGTCAGGCTGCCGGCAACGGCGGTGAGTGCGAACAAGCGTGCGACTGGGTTCATTCGGTAAGTCTCCGGGCATGCAATTGTTGTTGTGGTGTTGGCACAGCGGTAGACACAGGCCTCAATGACTGAGGATCTGCGAGAGGAACTCCCTGGCACGTGCGTGGCGCGGGTTGTCGAAAAACGCATTGGGCTGGCCTTGTTCGATCACCTGGCCCTGGTCCATGAAGATGATGCGGTCGGCCACCCGGCGGGCGAAGCCCATTTCGTGGGTAACGCACAGCATGGTGATGCCGTCCTGGGCCAGCTCGCCCATGACGTCGAGCACTTCCTTGACCATTTCCGGGTCCAGCGCCGAGGTGGGTTCGTCGAACAGCATGATGCGTGGTTTCATGCACAGCGCGCGGGCAATGGCCACGCGTTGTTGCTGGCCACCGGAAAGCTGCCCGGGGAACTTGTCGGCCTGGCTGGCGATGCGCACCCGGTCCAGGTACTCCAGCGCCAGGGCACGGGCCTGGGCCTCGCTGAGCTTGCTGACCAGGCGCGGGCCGAGCATCAGGTTTTCCAGTACGGTCAGGTGCGGGAACAGGTTGAACTGCTGGAACACCATACCCACCTGGCGGCGGATAGCCGCCACGCTGGCTGCGTCGCGGTCCAGCGGGTTGCCGGCGATCAGCACCTGGCCTTTCTGGAAGTCTTCGAGCAGGTTCAGGCAGCGGATCAATGTGGATTTGCCCGAACCGGACGGCCCACAGACCACCACGATTTCGCCACTGGCGATCTCCAGGTCTATGCCCTTGAGCACGTGAAACTCGCCGTACCATTTCTGCAGGCCACGAATCGATATGGCGGCCTGGGCGATACCGGGGGTGAAAGGTTGGTTCATCATGGGGCTCCTCGATCAGCGATGGGCGCGGTCGAAACGTTTTTCCAGGCGCGACTGCACGGCTTCGAGCAGGATCGACAGCACCCAGTACAAGACGGCGGCGGTGATCAACATTTCCAGGTGGCGAAACTCCGCACGGCCCTGGGTGCGGGCGAGGAACATCAGCTCCCACACACCGATCACCGACACCAGCGAGCTGTCCTTGAGCATGGAGATGAACTGGTTGCCGGTGGGCGGGATGATCAACCGCATCGACTGCGGCAGGATTACCCGGGTCATGGCCTGGAAGGGGGTCAGGCCGATCGCCCGCGAAGCTTCCCATTGCCCGCGCGGGATGCTGCTGATACCGGCGCGGAAGATTTCCGTCATGTAGGCGCCGTAGCACAGCGACAACGCCAGGATCCCCGCCGGCACGGCACCGACTACATAGCCGAGCTGGGGGATACCAAGGTAGATCAGGTAGATCTGGATCAGCAGCGGCACGCCGCGAAAGAACGAGGTGTAGAAGCTGGCAATGGCGATGGCGAAGCCGTTGGACGACAGCCGTGCGGTTGCGCCCAGCAGCGCCAGGACGAAGGCGATGGCGATCGAGAGGGTGGACACGTAGACGGTGGTGAACACCCCTTGCGTGATCATGAAACCGACCTTGGTGGCGATGAAGCTGTAGGACAGGTCGAAGGTGTCGAAAAACAGCAGAAACAACAGCAACAGTTCGCACCAGACCGTAATCACCTGGGCCCGCAACGGAAAGCGGCCAAGGATGAACACGTTCAATACCAGGGTCACGGCCAGGGTGCCGGCCACGGCGATGTTGCGCATCAGCGGTGCCTGCAGGTCGAGCACGATCGGGCCCATCAGCCGGGCCAGGCTACCGTCGCCCACGCCGTAGAGCAGGGCGAGGGCGAAGATCACGGCGGCGGCCATACCCATGAATGCCGGGTTGTCGGTCGCGCGCGGTTTGACGATATGGTCTCTGTACATGGGGGCGTGCCTCACGGAGCTGGGCTCGTTTGTTGTTGTGGGGTCATTGTAGGGAGGCGAAGCGCAGGCAAGAACCTGGCGAACTGCAATGATTCTGCTGTTTCCAATTACATTTGCTTGGGCATGAGCCTGACAAATGCAACAGGATGCCTGTCAGATTGTTTGCCCTGTTGCAGGGGTGAGTACGGATGTAGGCTTGGCAAGCGGCGTGAATAAGCGCCATACATTCGGTTCACAAGGACAACTGCGATGTCGGACACCCCGCGTAACCCACTGCTCATCGACGGGCCGCTCGGCCAAATCGAGCTGTTGATCGACTACCCCGCTGGCGCACCGAAGGGGCTGGTGCTGGTCAGCCACCCGCAACCGCTGCTGGGCGGCAGCCCACGGCATATCGTGCCGCTGACCTTGGCACGGCAGTTATGTGCAGCCGGCTGGCAAGTGGTGCGGCCGAGCTTTCGTGGGGTGGGGCAGACGCAAGGGGTGCATGACGAAGGCATCGGCGAAGCGCAGGACTGCATTGCGGTTATTCGTCACTTCAGCCGGGAACTGCCAGAGCTGCCGCTGGCCCTGGTCGGGTTTTCCTTTGGTGCCTACGTGTTCGCGCGTGTGGCTTGTGAGCTTGAAGGGCAGCTGCAGGCGGTGGCATTGCTGGGGCTGCCGGTGGGTGATGTGCCGGGCGGGCGTTATTACGAGCCATTGCCGGTGCCTGCGGATTGCCTGTTGCTGCATGGCGAACGGGATGAAATGGCGCCGCTGGCCAACCTGCTGCAATGGGCAGGCCCTGGCCAACGGGCGGTGTCGGTGTATGCCGGTGCCAACCACTTCTTCAAGGGCTGCCTGGGACGCGCAGTGGAGCAGGTGATCGAGCATCTGGCCCTGAAAACTGCCGGTTATCGCTCCAGGTAGTGGGTTTGCGCGGCAAAGTCGATGAACCGTTTGCTGGCGAGCGAAAGGTATTCCCCCGAGCGCCAGCACAAGCGGAAACTCATCTGCTGTGCCGGCCGGAAGGGCACACCGACGATGCCTGGCGTGCGCTGTTGCACCGAGCGCAGCAGGGTGGCCACCCCCATGTTGTCCAATGCGGCCTGCACCACAAGCGAGACGAAGTTGCTCTGCAGCGCCACTTGGTAAGTGATGCCATGCTCGGCAAAGAACGCGTCCAGCAGATGGCGTTGCACGAAGGTGCGGTCGAACACCACCATGTCGGTATTACGCAGGTCTTCGGCGGTGAGGAAAGCCTTGCCGGCATAGGGGTGATCGGGGTGCATGCACGCCAGCATCTCGTCGCTGCCCAGCAGGATCGATTCCTTGTCCGGCGGCACACGCCGGGACTCCAGCAGTGCGAGGTCGATTTCCCGCTGCTCCAGCCGATGGCCAATGTCTTCGGCACTGCCTTCGAACACGGTCATGGCAATGCCTGGGTACAACTGGCGGAAGGCGTTCATCAAACCGGGCACGTAGTGCAGGCCGAACATCGGCGGAATACCCAGGCGCACTTCGCCGCGCTTCAGGTCGGCCATGTCGCGCAGTTCTTGTCGGGCAACATCCATCTCGCGCAGGGCCGAGGCAATGCGTGGCAGAAATTGCTCGCCTTCTGCCGTGAGGATCACTTTGCGCGTGGTGCGGTTGAACAGGGTGACGCCCAGTTCTTCTTCCAGCCGGGTAACGGCCATGCTCAGCGCTGGCTGGGCGATGTGCAGGTGCTGCGCGGCCTTGGTGAAGCTGCCTTGCCGGACGATTTCGACACAGCAACGCAATGCCTTGAGGTTCATTGAGGGGTGCTACCTTTCATGCGAGCTGCATTCATAACGAACTGTGATGCTAAGCATCATAACAATATATTTATTATTATTAACCAGAGGGCCTACGATGCGCGCCACTGAGACATCCTGCAACATCTCAGTCACGCAGCTTAATAAATCTGCAATCCCACAAAGATTTTGAGGTAGTACCCCAAATGGCCAAGGCCGCCGATGTCGTTGTGCAATGCCTGGAAAACGAAGGTGTCGAGTATGTATTCGGCATTCCTGGTGAGGAAAACCTCGACCTGCTCGAATCCCTGCGCAAGTCGAAGATCAAGCTGGTACTGACCCGTCACGAGCAGTCTGCAGGTTTCATGGCTGCCACCTACGGCCGCCTGACCGGCAAGACCGGCGTCAGCCTGTCGACCCTTGGCCCTGGCGCCACCAACCTGGTCACCGCCAGCGCCTATGCCTACCTGGGCGGCATGCCGATGATGATGATCACCGGGCAGAAGCCGATCAAGAAGTCCAAGCAGGGCCGCTTCCAGATCATTGACGTGTGCGGCATGATGGACCCCATCACCAAGTACACCCACCAGTTCGCCTCGGCCGACAACATCCCGTCGCGCATGCGCGAAGCCTTCCGCCTGGCCGAAGAAGAAAAGCCGGGGGCGGTACACCTGGAGCTGCCGGAAGACATCGCCGCCGAGCAGACTGATGCACTGCCGATCCCGCGCAGCTTGCACCGCCGCCCGCTGGCCGAGCACGTGGCCATCGAAGCAGCCGTCGAGAAACTGCTGAACGCCCGTAACCCGATCCTGGTGATCGGCGCAGGCGCCAACCGCAAGATGACCGCCAAGGTCCTCAAGCAACTGATCGACAAGACCGGCATCCCGTTCATCACCACCCAGATGGGTAAAGGTGTGGTCGACGAGCGCCACCCGCGCTTCCTGGGTAACGCCGCGCTGTCGTCGGGTGACTTCGTTCACCGCGCCGTCGAAGCGGCCGACCTGATCATCAACATCGGCCACGACGTGATCGAGAAGCCGCCATTCTTCATGGTCCGTGGCGGCACCGAGGTCATCCACATCAACTTCCGCTCCGCTGAAGTCGATGCCGTGTACTTCCCGCAGGTTGAAGTGATCGGCGACATTGCCAACGCTGTGTGGCAGATCAGCGAAGCGCTGAACGACACGTCGCACTGGGACTTCACCCGCCTGATGGCCATTCGTGAAGCCAACGAAGCACAGATCGCCGAAGGTGCCGACGATAACCGCTTCCCGGTCTACCCGCAGCGCCTGGTGGCCGACATCCGTCGTGTACTGCCGTCCGAAGGCATCGTTGCCCTGGACAACGGCATCTACAAGATCTGGTTCGCCCGTAACTACAAGGCGCACAAGCCCAACACCGTGCTGCTGGACAACGCCCTGGCGACCATGGGCGCCGGCTTGCCATCGGCGATGGCCGCGCACCTGGTGCACCCGGACCGCCCGGTAATTTCGGTGTGCGGTGACGGTGGCTTCATGATGAACAGCCAGGAGCTGGAAACTGCGGTACGTCTGGGCATGCACATCACCGTGGTGATCCTGCGTGACGACGGCTATGGCATGATCCGCTGGAAGCAGGCCAACATGGGCTTCACCGATTTCGGCCTGGACTACGGCAACCCGGACTTCGTCAAATACGCCGAAGCCTATGGTGCCAATGGCCACCGCGTGGAAAGCGCCGAAGGCCTGCTGCCGCTGCTGGAACACTGCATCAAGACCCCAGGCGTGCACGTGATCGACTGCCCGGTCGACTACAGCGAGAACGACCGCATCCTCAACAGCGAGTTGCGTGAGCGCGCGCTGGCGGTATAACGCCTGACAGGGCTGGCGCCACTTCATGGCTGGCGCCGTGCCCTTGTTGTAACAGCCTTGTGCTGCGAAGAGGCCCGTATAGCCGACACATCACTGTCAGCCGTACGGGCCTTTTCGCAGCACGAGGCTGCTACAACCATTCAGCCCAGATCGAGCAACCGTTTCACGCTGGCCAGAATGGCATTGGCGTCATAGGGCTTGCGTGTGACGGGCACGTGCTGCAGGTGCTCGGGAATGCTGATGCTGTCGCCATAGCCGGTGGCGAACAGGAACGGAATCTGCCGACGCACCAGTTCATCGGCCACAGAAATGGATGTGCCAGTGCCCAGGTTGACATCCAATATCGCGGCATCCGGTGTGCGACTGGCAATCAAGCGCAAGGCTTCATCTTCGGAGCTGGCGGTGATCACGTCCTTGATCTGCGCATCGTTGAGAATCTGTTCCAGGCCAATCGCGATCACCAGCTGGTCTTCGAGGATCAGCACACTCAGCCCTGTTTGCGCTGCGAAGATATCCTTGGCACGTGCGATGGGCGCAGCCAGGCTCGCGGGTTCGGCAGCCTCGGCCACGGAAAGGTGCATTGCAGGAATCTTGAACAACCCTTGCAGGCCTTCGGCGTGATACTCCACCGCGCTCGTGCCGCCAAGGTCGAACGGGATACTGCGGTCGATCAGCACCGAGCCAAAGCCATTGCGGGTAGGTGGCCGAACCGTTGGCCCGCCGCTTTCACGCCAACTGATGGCGCAGGCGTTGGTAGCGTCGATGGCCCAGCTCACTGCAAGCTTGCCGCCAGCCCGCGACAGCGCGCCGTATTTGGCGGCATTGGTTGCCAGCTCGTGCAGCACCAAAGCCATGACCGAATAGGCGCGGGCATCAAGGGTAACATTCGGGCCCTGCAGCTCGATCACCCCAGCGGCGGTGCGGTAGGGTGAAAGCTCTGCCTCCAGCAGCTTGGCCAGTCGCCCGCCACCATCACCACGTACCACTTGATCGTGAGCGAGAGACAACGCCTGGATGCGCCCCTTCAGTGTCGCCACGTAGTCCTGCAGTGTCTGGCTTTCCGAGGTCGGGTGGGCAACCAGAGCGCCGATCAACGACAGAATGTTCTTGACCCGATGATTGAGTTCTTCGTTGAGGATGCGCTGGCGCACTTCCGCCTTCGTGCGCTCGCTGGCCAGTAGTTCGCTGTTGTACAGCACCACTTCGACGATGGCGGTACGGATGGAGTCGCCAAACTGGCGGTCCTGTTCGGTCCAGGGCAGCGACTGCTGGTGAACGGTTTCTTTCCAGATGGCAAAGCTTTTGCGGGGTGTCAGGCGGTCGCCCAGCAAGCCGCTGTCGTAGGTCTTGTTCGGGTCCCCGGCCCAGTCGAGCGTCTCGACCACCTCCTTGCGGAAGAAGATCAGGTAATCCCTCGGCTGCTGCGACATCGGGATGATCAGGACGCCCGATACTTCGGTAAAGTATGCCTGGGCTGAAGGTAATACCATCGACAGACGGTTGGACGCCCAGGTCCGGCCTTCGCTGACCATGTCTGCCAGGCGCAGCAAATCGGGGACGGCCGTTTTAGGCGGCACCAGGCCGACGGTTGACCAGCGGCCTTGTAGCGACATGCCGATGCCATCGCAGGGGATCAGCGACATCAACCGTGGCAGGCGTGCGTGGAAGAACGAATCGATGTCAGCGGTCTGGTTGGCGTCGCGCAGCATGCTGTCCAGCGCTTTGTGAACCTGCACGGCAGCTTCGAGCTTCTGCCGGCTGCGCAAGGTCTCGATGTGCAGGGAGAAGAACTCGCCGAACATCTCTGCGGCTACCCGCTGCCCCATGGCCAGGGTGCGGGGTGCATAGTGGTGGCAGGCGATCATCCCCCACAGTTCGCCGTTGACGATCACCGATATCGACATCGAGGCGCCCACGCCCATGTTGCACAGGTACTCGCAATGGATCGGCGACACGCTGCGCAGGTGCGCGTAGGACAGGTCGAGCGGTTCGCCTGACGGATCGAGGACAGGCTCGATGGCCACCGTTTTGAACTGGGCGTCGGAAATGACCCGGATCGGGTTGCGCAGATAAAGCGCACGGGCCTGCTGCGGGATGTCGGACGCGGGAAAGTACTGGCCCATGAAGCTTTCGAGGTCGCTGCGCCTGGCCTCTGCGACCACCTTGCCGGCACCGTCGGTGCCTAGCTGGTAGATCATCACCCGGTCATAGCCAAGCACTGCTCGGACAAAGCGGGCGGCGTCGCGGAACAATTTGCTGGTTTGTTCGATTTCGCGCAGCTGGGCAATCAGGGTTCGCGCCAGCTCAATAGGCTCGGCGATGCTGGCGCCGGCCGGTTCGAACTCCAGGATCGCAGTGCCTTTGAACAGGTGGGCGGCGACATCGAAAGCCTGGCCGTTAGGCAGCCTAACGCTGAAGCTGAGTGCAGGGCGCGAGGCTTCGCGAGTACGGGCCAACGCGTTGCGCAAGGTGTGGGCTACCTCGTCCCCTAGCACCGCTTGCAGCTTCTGGCCGTTGATATCGCCTGTTATGCCAAGCACATCCGGGGCGTTGACTGAATGGCGCAGGACCACGGTCGCCGATGCATCACAGGCCAGCAGGCAGCCGTGGGGTTGGATGCTGCCGGGCGTCTGGATGGGCTCGCGGTCGCAGTTGGTCAGGTTTACTTGGGGGTTGAAGGTCATTGGCCGGTGCCTGTGGCTAAAGGGGAGGCAGCCAGCACGGCCTCCATCGTCCGTCAGACTAGCAGGCATTGCCGCATTTGGGCACGGCAGGTGAAAGCGCGCTTGCAAGCAAGGCCGAGAGGTTTGCATGCTCCGGCCCCTTACCTGTTACGTGATTCACTACGCTTCTTCGAAATGCATCTCGGGTGGCTGCTTGCTGAAACCGCGGGTAATTGCGGTCAGGTAAAGCATGCCCAGGCACAACCATCCCAGCCCCAGGTAGATTGCCAGGTGATCCAGGCTTGCCATCAGCCACACGTTGGACACCAAGCCCACCAGTGGGAATGCCAGGTATAGAAGTACGGCTGTGCCGCCGCGTTGCCCCATGGAATTAGGGCAGCAGTTGGGATGGGATGCGTACTTTTATAGTATCTTTGCGCGAACCATGGATATGCAGGAGTTTACGGCTGTCGCGTTGAGGGCCTTGCGCGAACTACGGTTTGATTTTTTTGCCTACGGCATGTGCAGCGTGACTCCGTTCATGCGGCCCAGGACTTATATGTATGGCAATTATCCCGAGGACTGGGTGCAGCGATATCAGGCGGCTAACTACGCGGTGATCGATCCCACGGTGAAACACAGCAAAGTATCGTCGTCCCCCATTTTGTGGAGCAATGAGTTGTTCCGTGGGTGCCCGGATCTGTGGTCCGAAGCCAACGACTCGAATTTACGCCACGGCCTGGCACAGCCCTCGTTCAACACCCAGGGGAGGGTTGGGGTGTTAAGCCTGGCGCGCAAGGATAATCCCATCAGTCTTCAGGAATTTGAGGCGTTGAAGGTGGTGACCAAGGCGTTTGCCGCAGCGGTCCACGAGAAGATTTCCGAGCTGGAGAGCGACGTGCGTGTGTTCAATACGGATGTGGAGTTCAGCGGTAGGGAATGTGATGTGCTGCGCTGGACGGCCGACGGCAAGACCTCGGAGGAAATCGGCGTGATCATGGGGGTGTGCACCGATACGGTGAATTACCACCACCGCAACATCCAACGCAAAATCGGCGCCAGTAACCGCGTGCAGGCAGTCTCTTACGCCGTCGCGATGGGCTATATCTGAATGGCCAGCCAGTAATGGAAGATGACCGCCAGGTTGACCAGGCTGAAGGCCAGGAAGGCGCCGAAGTTGATGAACGAAGTGGACGTGGTCACATCCATGCGCAAGGCGAGCAGGGCGACGACCCCGCACAGGATGATACTGGGCACTGGTGTGCTGAAGCGCTCGCTCAGCTTGCCAAAGAACGACTTGGGCAACACACCGTCACGGCCCATTGCATACAGCAGCCGGGAGGCGCTGGCTTGAGCCGACAGGCCAGAGGTGAACTGGCCAACGATCAGCCCCAGCAGGAAAACGCTCACGAACAGGTCGCCGCCGATGTTCTGGGCGATTTCATAGGCTGCCGCATCTGCGTTGATGAAGTCGGTAGACGGGTGGGCCAGCTGCACGAAGTAGCTGCAGGCGATGAACAGACCGCCGCCAATCAGGGTGATCAGCAGGATGGCCCTTGGGATGTTCTTGCGTGGCTCCTTGGTCTCTTCAGTCAGGGTACTGACGGCATCGAAGCCGAGGAAGGAGTAACAGGCGATCGCGGCACCGCTCATGATCAGCGGCAACTGGGCACCTTCCTTGTAGAAGGGCTCGAGGGTCCATAGCGGTACCGTGGGATCACCCCACACGTAGTGCACGGCGAGGGCGACAAACGCCGCCAGCACCAGAAGCTGAATGAGCATCAGCAGGCCGTTTACGGTTTTCGCCAGGCGCAGGCCAATCACATTGATGGTGGTGGTCACAGCGATGAACGCCAGAACCCAGATGGCCTGCGGCACACTGGGGAAAGCCGAGTGCAGGTAGGCGGCACCAATCAGCCAGATCGCCATGGGCAGGAACAGGTAGTCGAGCAGCACCGCCCAACCGGTGATGAAGCCCAGTTGCGGGCTGATCGACTTGCGTACGTAGGTATAGGCGGACCCGGCAACCGGGAAGGCGCGCGCCATGTTGCCATAGCTCAAGGCGGTGAACAGCATGGCGATGGCGGCCGCAAGGTAGGCTGCGGGCACCATCCCTGCGGTGGTATCCGCCAGAATGCCAAAGGTACCAAGGACGATGATCGGGGTCATGTAGGCGATGCCGAAAAGCACCACCGAACCCAGCGAAAGTGTTCGCTTGAGTGTGGCCATTACTGCTTGCTCCAGCTTGTGATTGTTATTCAGAGTCGAACGTGCTGCCGTCCTTGGCGGCCTTGCTTGCCCGTGAGGGGGCTTGAATGGCGGAGTATCAGGAGGGGATGATCAATTCGCGCAGGCCGTTTTCATGCTCGAGCAGTTCACCTGGCAGGCGAATACGGCGCTGGGCGATGTAGCTGTAGTCGCGCCGTGCTTGTTGCAGTTGCTCCATGGCCAGCTCGACGGTCATGCGGCACTCGCCACGGCCCGCTTCGCATAGCAACTGGCCGTAGGGGTCGACCACGGCACTGCCACCGGCAAAGACCAGGCCGCCATCACCGTCACCGACCCGGTTGACCATGACCGCGAAGGCCTGGTTTTCCATGGCACGCGCGCTGATGGCGGTTTTGTGAGTTGGGCCATACGGGTCCATGTTGCCGTTGGTGACGATGATCAGCTCGGCGCCGAGCTGGCCCAGGGCGCGGGCGGATTCGGGGAATTCGATGTCGAAGCAGATCAGCAAACCGACACGCACGCCTTTGAACAGGGTGGTGGCATAGCGATCCCCTGGGGTGAACACGCCGGAGTCTGATGCCCACAGGTGGGTCTTGCGGTAGCTGAGGGCGACGCCCTCCGGCGTGACCAGCACGGTGGTGTTGTAGAAGTTGCCGTCGACGGCGGCTTCGGCCATGCCCACCACTACAGCAACATCCCGCGCACAGGCTGCCTGCTGAATGGCCGTGATGCTCGGGCCATCGAGCGCTTCGGCGACCTGGCCAATGTTGTCTTCGGTAGGGAAGCCTGTCAGCTGGGTTTCGGGAAACACCAGCAGGTCGGTACCTGCGTGGCAGTTGTTGATTGCCTCGATGGTACGCTGCAAATTGTGTGCGGTGTCGCCATCGCGACCGGCCAGTTGCACAAGTTCGACCTTCATGTGGATTCCTCGACTGTCTGCTTCAACCACCATGCGCAAGCGGCATGGGGCGTAAAAAACGACCCCGGTAAAGGTTCGGTCAGCGTAAGCTAGCCCGGATTATGGGGTGGTGATCACGCTTGGGGTATTACGCCCACGTGGTAACCCTGCAGGGGTAGAGGATGAATTTTACGCTGCACGACATTGCCTGGCACCGAGCGGTGGGCCAACTGATCGAAACGCTCGATAAAGCGCATTTCTGGCCTGCCCTGGTGCGGCTGTTGAACGAATACGTGCCCTGCGACAGTTGGGTCGCGCTGCTGTTTTCGGCGGGGCAACCGCAGGTGTTTGCCGAATGCCCCAGCGAGGACGGCAACCCTGATCCGCTGTTCCAGGATTACTTGAACGGCCTGTACCTGCTGGACCCCTTCTATGTGGCCAGCCGCGAAGCTGCGGCATCTGGCCTGGTGCGGCTGGCGGACGTCGCCCCCGAGTGCTTCGAGCAGACCGATTACTACCAGCGCTACTTTCGCCTCAACGTGGTAGCGGATGAAATTCAGTTCAACGTGCAACTGGATGCGCAACGTACGCTTTGCCTTTCACTTGGCTGCAAACGCCGTTTCACCCTTGAACAGGTCACCCTGCTGGAACTGTTGCGGCCTTGGGTGTCTGGCCTGATGCGCCAGCGCATGGCTTTCGAGCGAGAGTTGTTGGAGGCGGCCACCAAGCCTGCGCCGCACTGGCAAAGCCGCATGGAGGAAAAGGTCGAGCAGATGCAGTCGCCGCTGACCGGACGTGAGCTGGAAGTGGGCCGGCTGATGCTCAGCGGCTGTTCGAGCAAGGAGATTGCGCGCAAGCTGGAAATCTCTGTCGAAACCGTAAAGGTGCACCGCAAGCATATGTACAGCAAGCTGGGGATCAAGTCGCAATCGGAGTTGTTTTCGCTGTTTCTTCAGGCCCAGCTGGGTTGACTCAAGGTGATGTAGGCTCCGCGCGTTCATCGGTGAACCCCAGCTCACGGATGAACATCGAAAACAGTTCCGGGTGGGATGAGATGTTCAGCTTCGCGTACAGGTGGCGCCGGTGCACCTTGATGGTCTCCGGCGAGATCCCCAGCCGTTGCGCCATCGCCTTCGACGAGTAGCCGCGCAGTATCAGGCGGGCAATTTCCAGCTCGCGCTCGGACAACAGGCCTTGGGCAAACCTGGCCAAGGCATCGCCAACCGGTGGCCGCACGGGCACCGAGATGTCGCTACGCGCCCAGTGCTGCTGAAGCAGGGCCAGCACCCAGGCACTGACCAGGTTGAACTTGCCCAGTTCCGTTGCATCGAAAGCGCGGCGCATGCCCAGCGACAGTGACAACACCCCGTCCGGCAACTGCAACAGAAACTGGATTTCGTCCACCAGCACATGGTCCTGGAAGTAGTTCTGGTAATAGTCCGTTTGCCAGAAATGGTCCGGGGCCACTTCTTCCAGGTGGTAGCAACCACTGGCCAAGCCTTCGCGGGCGGCCTGGTAGAAAGGGTCCAGCAGGTACAGGCCGTCCAGGTACAGCTCACCTGCGGCCGGCGCTGGCGCGGCGTCGTATTCCTCAAGCACCTGGGGCGCGCCATG
This sequence comes from Pseudomonas sp. LFS074, assembly GCF_047978165.1. Taxonomy (NCBI): domain Bacteria; kingdom Pseudomonadati; phylum Pseudomonadota; class Gammaproteobacteria; order Pseudomonadales; family Pseudomonadaceae; genus Pseudomonas; species Pseudomonas sp. LFS074. Next base: position 2,815,703 of record NZ_JBFPFV010000001.1, read on the forward strand.
GGCCGCGAAGTGAATCGCCAGTGCGTTGTCGAACGGCACCCAGTGGCGTAGCACCAGGATCAGCTGGCGCCAGAAGCGCGGGCTGCCAATCTGCTCGATCGCTCTGGCCAACGCGGTATGAGCGGCAACTTCATGAAAGAGAATGTCCACGACGGCGTCCTTGAAAGCGGTAGGGCATTGGCGCTCGCTTTGCCACAGCTGTCAACCGGGGGTACCCCTTAGTGGGAATTGTCCGACTGGGCGCTGGCGCATAGATTTCATCCCCATCAAGCGGGCCGTCGAGCTCGCCATGTTTCGTTTCCTGGTTCTGCCTCCTGACACTAACAACAACGTGAGGATGAACAAATGACGTCCTGTAGTGCACCCCTCTCGAAACTGAAACCGACGCTGAGCGTCGCTGATGTCGTCGCCATCACCGTATCTTCGGTCACCCCCGCCAGCTCGGTCTTCGTCATCGCGCCATTTGCCATCGCCCAGGCAGGTACCGGGGTGATCTGGGCCTTCATGCTCGGTGGCGTGCTGGCGCTGATGTTTGCACTTTGCTATGCCGAACTGGGGCGCGCCCACAGTGCTGCCGGGGGAGAGTACGTGTTTGCCAAACGGGTATTTGGCGGCATGGCCGGTTACGCCACCTTTCTTACCGTGCTGGCGATGCTGGTGTTCATTCCACCGGTACTGGCAACCGGGGCTGCCACGTACTTGAATGCGGCGCTGGGCTCCCAGCTTGATGGGCAGGCGGTGGCCCTGGTGATTGTCGCCCTGGGGTATCTGCTGGGTATCCTCAATATAAAGTTGAACGCATGGGTTACCGGCATCTGCCTGTTGCTTGAGGTAGCGGCGCTGATGGTGATCGTGGTGCTGGGCTTCGGCCATGCCCAGCAACCGCTCACCAGCCTGGTCAGCCCACTGGTGCTCGATAACGGGATACTGCATGCGGCACCCTGGGCGCTGGTGATTGGTGCGGTCGGCACGGCGTTGTTTTCCTTCAATGGTTTTGGCGGCGCAGTGTTGCTGGCAGAAGACATGAAGTGCGGCGGGCGTGGCATCCCCAAGGCGGTGCTGTGGTCACTGGTGCTGGTGGTGGCCATCGAAGTGATCCCGCTGCTGGCACTGCTGATCGGCGCGCCCTCGCTGGAGGCGATGCTGGCCAGCCCGGACCCGATTGGCTACCTGCTGACGGCGCATGGCAACGAAACGCTGTCGCGCCTGGTGAGTGGCGGGATTTTCCTGTCGGTGTTCAACGCCATCATCGCCCTGGTGATCCAGAGTGGGCGGGTGATCTACAGCAGCGGGCGGGATGCGTTGTGGATGCCGGCCCTGAACCGTACATTCACCCGCATTCATCCCAAGTGGGAGTCGCCGTGGTTGGCCACGCTGTTCCTTGCCGTGCCTTCCACGGCCCTGACCTTCAGCTCCAACCTGGCAGAACTCACGTCTTTCACCGTACTGCTGATCCTCTGTGTGTACCTGGTCGTGGGGTTGTGCGCACTGTTCAGCCGGGTACTGCGCCGTGATCGCGAGCACCCGTACCGTATGCCGCTGTGGCCGTTGCCGGCACTGGCTGCCGTGACCGGTGCCGGTTACCTGCTGACGACCCTGCTGAGTGCGGCTTCGGCCCGGGACATCTTCATCATTGTCGGGCTTCTGCTTACCTCCATGTTGCTGTATGGCACATATGGCAGGTTGAGCCCGGCGTTTCAGAAACTTTGAGCGAGAGACATGATGCGAGCACGCGACTTCGGTATCACGCTGGGCCTTGGTCAACCAGGCCCGTACAACGCAATCACCGATGTACCGGGTGTACGGGTTGGCCACGCCACCCTGAACACGACCCATGACGGAAAACCTGTGCGTACCGGTGTCAGTGTCATCGAGCCCCGCGAAGGCCCGGCGCGCCATCAGCCTTGTTTTGCCGGCTGCCATGTATTGAACGGCAATGGCGATGCCACAGGCCTGGAGTGGATTCGTGAAGCGGGCCTGTTGACGACCGCCATTGCCACCACCAACACGCACAGCGTTGGGGTGGTGCGCGACGCGCTGATCGCCCACGAGCATGCGACCCTGGCGGACGCATCGACCTACTGGTGCATGCCGGTGGTGATGGAGACCTACGACGGCGTGTTGAACGACATCTGGGGCCAGCATGTCAACGCGGACCTGGTTCAGCAAGCGCTGGGGGCAGCATGCAGCGGGCCGGTGGCCGAGGGTGCCGTAGGCGGCGGCACCGGGATGATCTGCCATGAGTTCAAAGGCGGGATTGGTACGGCGTCACGGGTGTTGCTGGCAGAGCAGGGTGGCTGGACGGTGGGCGCCTTCGTTCAGGCCAATCATGGCCAGCGTCGGGAGCTGCGGGTGGATGGCTATCCCGTGGGCCGGGTGTTGCTTGGCCTCCCTTCGCCATTTGACCAGCAGGACACCCCTGGCATGGGCTCGATCGTGGTGGTATTGGCCACCGATGCACCGTTGCTGCCACATCAATGTCAACGCCTGGCGCAACGTGCTGCGCTGGGCATTGCCCGCACCGGGGGCGGCACCGATGACTCCAGTGGCGACATCTTCCTGGCCTTCTCGACGGGGAACACCGGGCTGGCGCCTGCCGATTACAACCGCCGCGATCTGCCGGTGACCGCGCAAGTGGCGATGGTCAACAACGACCATATTTCGCCGCTGTTCGCCGCGGCGGCCGAGGCCGTGGAGGAAGCCATTGTCAACGCGATCCTGGCAGGCAGGTCGATGCTGGCAGGAGATGGGCGAGAGGTGCCTGGCCTTGAGGGGGCACGCTTACTGATGGCCCTCGAACAAGTGGGCTGGCAGGCTCAAGGTTGATATTTGGGGAAGTGCGTATACCTGGGGAGTACAGATGTTCTCCTTTCGATAATTGCTTGTATGCAGGCGGTGATCGGTGGTCTCATCCCGCGCCTGAGCCAACAGGTATTGAAAGATGAACCGCCCGCTATTTGTTTCCATCGATGGCCCCAAGGGCACCGGCAAGACCACGCTGCTGGAAGCCGTTACCCAGGCCCTGAGGGTGGAAGGAAAAAAGGTGATTCGTCTTTGCGAAAGAAACAACGACCCCTACCGGCGCGAAACCATGGCCCTGGTCAACCAGCTCGCCAGAAGCCCTTGCCAGGACCTGGAGTTCAGGGTGTGCGAACGCTTTGCTGAAAGCCGTGCGTGGATTTCCCGACATGTACTGCCTAGGCAGCCAGCTGACAGCATCATCCTGATTGATCGCTGGTACCCCTCTGACGCTGCGTTCCGCCGCACTGTGCCGTTTGACCATATCTTGCGCCTGAACCTTGAACGAAGCGTGCAAGTGCCAGATTTGCATGTCGGGGTTGTCACCGCCCCAGAAACTTCATGGGCAAGGGCTGCGGCCCGCACGCGCGGGCTGGGCAGCACGGTGATCCACAACCTGGATGAGCAGGTGGCCTGTACCGAGGCGTTCGAGCGGGCGGTTGCAGCGCACGGCTGGGTGCTGTGCCGCAATGAAGGGACGATCGAGGCGGCCACACGGCAACTGGTTGGCGAGATTGATCGAGTACTGCGAATGAAATGGACTCAAGCCTCGACCGATGAGTGATGGCCTGTGATCAGCCATTGCCCATCAATGCGTTCAAAGGTGAACAAAAACCTTGCCGGCACCACGTGCTGCTCACCGCCATTGCGGTAGACGAAGGTGTAGAGCCCGCCGACCACCACGGTGCCGAGCTTGCGGCTGACGCGCTTCTTGAACACCTGAACGTCACACACCAGCCCATCATTGGCCAGGAAGTTGTCGAAGTAGTTGCGTCGGCTGTCATCACAATCGCGCACCTGGTTGGACAAGGTCGGCACCAGAATGGCGTCTGGCGCATACAGTGCCAGCACCTGGTCCACGTCACGCGTGGCTACCGTTGCAGCCCACCGATAAAGCGCCGCCTTGGCACCCGCCAGGCAGGCCAGTTCGGTGTCGGCATAGGGTTCAATGTTCTGGGCTGCGGTAGGCGTAGCGCTCATGGGGGCTTGCTCACATAAGGTTCAAAAGGGATGGGTGGCATGTTCATGCCGGGATGAGATAATGTGTTATAACATAACATTATCGAGACAAGTTTCAGATCATGTCCCTCAAGTGCGAACACCTCGTGGTGGGCAGGAACCAAAAGGAAGCTCCTGCATGAGCCGAATCCTTGTCAGGAATGCCCGCTTGGTGAACGAAGGCAAGGTTTTCGATGCAGACGTCCGGGTTACCTGCGCACGCATCGAGAAAATCGCCAGCAGCATCTGGGGTTGCCGCTGGTGCTGCATACACTTTCGGCGTTGTGTTGAACGAACACTGTCAAGGGTTGCCTCTGGCATTCAATGCACAGCGGCACTGACCCTTTTGAACCTGACGCAAGAGTGATAGCGATGAACGAACAAGAGCTGCTTCGCATGCCTGCACAGGCCTACATGGATGCCTCGCAGCAGGCATTCTTCCGTGACCTGCTGCTGTCGCAGCGCACAGTGTTACAAGCGCGAATCTCCAGCGAGTTCGAACTCATGCGCACATTCGAGCCAAGCAGTGACCCTTCCGACCTGGGCACTGTGGAGGAGCAACGGCAATGGCAGTTGCGCCTGCTCGAGCGGGAAAAGAAGCTGCTGGACAAGATCGACGAAGCCCTGCAGCGCCTTGCTCGGGGCGAATACGGGTGGTGCAAGGACACTGGCGAGCCCATCGGCCTGAAACGCTTGCTGCTGCGGCCAACAGCGACGCTGAGCATTGAGGCCAAGGAGCGGCAAGAGCGCAGGGAGCGGCACATACGCGATGACTGAGGCGCTCAGCCTGATCTAAGTGTTCAACGGTAACCTCGCACTCGGATACCCCTTTGGAACCTGAGGAGGTTACTCGATGAATGCGCCGAGCAGCACTTGGCTCAACAAAGTACCGGAAGTGACGCTGTCCTTCTGGATCATCAAGATCATGTCCACCACGGTGGGCGAAACATTCGCCGACTTTCTCGCCGTCGACGTAGGCTGGGGGCTGGCCATCACCAGTGCGGTGATGGCCGTGCTGCTGGCGGGTGCGTTGGCCTTGCAGTTGCGCAAGCGCCACTGTGAACCCTGGATTTACTGGCTGTGCGTGGTGCTGGTGAGCATTCTGGGCACCCAGATCACCGACATCCTGACCGACGAGCTGGACATCAGCCTTTACGCCAGCACAGCGTTTTTCTCGGTGTTGCTGGCTGCCAACTTTGCGATCTGGTACGTGCTGGAGCGCAACCTGTCGATACGCGAGATCGTTACCGCAAGGCGCGAGCTTTTCTATTGGACCACCGTGCTTTGTACTTTCGCGCTAGGCACTGCTGGCGGTGACCTGGCTACCGAAGCGTTGGGGCTTGGCTTTGATATCGGCGTGGTGATCTTTGCCGTATTGATCGCCGTTTGCGTGCTCGCCTGGCGACTGGGCGCCAGTACGGTGCTGGTGTTCTGGGTGGCTTACATTCTGACTCGACCACTTGGTGCTTCCCTGGGCGACCTGCTGACTCAATCGCACGCATATGGCGGCCTCGGCATGGGGGCCACCTGGACCAGTGCACTGTTTCTTTGCGTCATCTTCATCCTGGTCGGCGTTGCCCAGTTCAGCGCCGAACAGTCCAAACGACTCGCCCGTTGATCAAAAAGGTAGTTACCCATGATTTCGCATCGTTTACGCATAGCGACGTTGGCAATCGCCTGCACGTTTGGCGTGCTGCTAACCCAAGGTTGTTCCAAACCGGATCAACAACAAACACAGCAGGCACCTGCGGGCGCCCAAGCAGCGACCAAGCTGGGCGACCTCAGCCCATTCCGGGCCATTGCCGAGGATGTGGCGGCCAAGGTCGATGCCCAGGACTTGCCGGCTGCCAAGGCCCGCATCAAAGACCTGGAAAAAAGCTGGGACGACGCCGAGGCCGGGATCAAGCCACGCGCGGCCAGCGACTGGCATGTACTGGACAAGGCTATCGATCGGGCACTCGATGCACTGCGTGCAGGCCAGCCGCAGCAGGATGACTGCAAAGCGGCAATGGATGCCCTGTTGAAAGCTTTCGACAACCTGCAAAGGCCACGACAAGGTTGAAGCGAGGAACAATCAGTCACCGTGCACTCGGCTATTGTTCCATCACGTGCTCATTTTGGGGAAGGCAATGCGGGTGTTACTGGTCGAAGATGACTGCATGATTGCCCAGGCACTGCAGGACGCGCTGGCAACAGCGGGTTACGCGGTGGACTGGGTAGCCGATGGCCCGACCGCAGAGGCGGCCTTGCGCACGCAGGCCTACGACCAGGTGCTGCTCGACCTGGGGTTGCCCGGACAAGATGGGCTGCAATTGCTGCAACAGCTGCGTGCCGCCGACAACCCCGTTCCCCTGCTGATCATTACCGCGCGCGCGGAGCTTGATGACCGCGTGCGCGGGCTGGATGGCGGGGCGGATGATTTCTTGCAAAAGCCCTTTGAAATGGCCGAATTGCTTGCCAGGATGCGCGCCGTCATGCGGCGCAAAGGCGGGCGCGCGACCCCTGAACTGGGCAACGGCACGGTCAGCCTGGACCTTGTCAGCAAATGCGCCAGGGTGATGGCTCAGCCGCCTGTTCAGCTTTCCAACCGAGAGTTCGCCTTGCTTCAGGCATTACTGATCCGCCCGGGGGCGATCTTGTCGCGGGCCGAACTGGAGGACCGGCTTTACGGGTGGGGGAACGAGGTCGAAAGCAACGCGGTGGAGTTTCTCATCCATGCCTTGCGCCGCAAGCTGGGCAAGGATGTGATTCGCAATATCAGGGGGTTGGGATGGATGGTCTCAAAAGGCGCCTGAACCAGTCCCTGCAGCTCCGCCTGTCGCTAGGGTTGTCCCTGGCGATACTACTGGTTGCGACAATGAGTGGGGTATTCAGCTACCTCTCGGCCTTCGATGAGGCGCTTGAGCTGCAGGACAACAGCCTGCGCCAGGTTGCGGCGTTGTACATGCGCCAAGGTTTGGCATTTCATTACCCAGCCAACGAGCATTCTGTCCCAGGCGACGATGAAGAAACCCGCATCGTCATCCAGTATCTGGCTGATGGACAGGCCGTCAGCCATGCTGATGACAGCTTGTTGCCGTTGCCCATTCCGGGCGCCGTGGCCAATGGCTTGTCTACCATAAATGTCGGAAACGAACCTTTCCGTGTGCTGGTGAACACCGATTCTTCCGGCAAGCGTTTTGCCGTTGCGCAGGAAATTGACAGCCGCAATCGCGATGCCCGCGATAGCGCATGGCGTGCATTGCTGCCATTCGCCATCCTCTTTGCCATTTTGCTGGTGGTGGTGGCCAACCTGATTCGCGAGCTGTTCAGGCCTGTCGCGAGTTTGGCGGCAATGCTCGACCGCCGTGATGATCAGGACCTGCGGCCGATTGATGAGCGTATGCTGGCTATCGAAATACGCCCTTTCATCCAGGCAATCAACCGGCTGCTGGCGCGTGTTGCCCGCACCCTGGAGAGCCAGAAGCGCTTTGTCGCCGATGCAGCCCATGAACTGCGCACCCCCCTTACAGCCCTTTCACTGCAGGTGGAAGGCCTTGAACCCGAAGCAATGACGGCCCGCGCCCAGGCCCAAGTGGCCCAACTGCGGCTCGGTATCGCCAGAAGCCGCAAGCTCATCGAGCAACTGTTGGCATTGGCGAGCGCCCAGCTCGGCGCGCTGCCGACACCTGCGGTATCCCTGCATGAAGTCTGCCGTCGGGTGCTGGAAGATCTGATGCCCTTGGCCGAGCAGAAGCAGCTCGACATTGGCCTGGAAGGTGACGATGCACGCTTGCCCATACGCGAAGTCGAGTTGAGGACCGTGATCAGCAACCTGGTCGAGAACGCCATTCGCCATGCCCCTGTGGCGGGCCATGTCGACCTGCGTGTGGAGCAGGGCGTCGGCCAAGTCACGCTCAGTGTCAGCGACGATGGCCCGGGCATTGACCCGCAAGAGTGGGAGCGCGTGTTCGACCCGTTCTATCGCGGCACTGGCTCGGTGGGGGAAGGCTCCGGCCTGGGGCTGTCGATTGTACGGACCATTGTTCAGCGTTGCGCAGGCGAGGTGGACGTGGGGTACACCGATGCGGCGCGCCGCCAGGGCTGGCGGGTATGTTTGCGTTGGGTGACAAACAGCGGTTGACGATCCGTCAGGGTGTCAGGCGCCCTGACGGTCGATATCCCGGCGCAGGACCACCGAAGTGGTAATGTCATCCACTGATTCGTGACGTGCCACATTGTCGCGTACCTGGTTGAGGTCGTCGATTGTCCGTGTCTCCACTTCAACCACCAGGTCAAGCTGGCCGCTCACCGATGAAACCCGCCGCACGCGCGCGTCCGTTGCCAGCTGGTCGAGCAGCCCCATGGCAGGTGTGCGCTGCAACGTCACCAGCAAGATCGCCCTTATCACGTTGGCGTCTATTTCGCCGATGTCCGCCCGATAGCCACGGATGATCCCGCTGCGCTCAAGGTTGGCGACGCGCTCGGTAGTGGCGCTTCTGGAAAGGCCTATGCGGCCGGCCAACGCCTTCAGCGCAATACGCGCATCTTTCGAAAGTACTTCAAGAATCTCACGATCTTTTGCGTCCAGGTCACGCATTGCACCACCCAATAAGCTCGCCGTCTTTATGCCGGCCGGAACCGGCATAATGCCTGTCGATCCCGACCGTATGCAGGGTGTCGGTTTCGGTGGTGCATGACAAGCTATTGAAAAAACAATTTGCTCGCTCGGAACGTGATGATATGACAGACCTTTCCCACCCGGCACCTCGGTTTTCGGCAAGCGATGCAGAGGGCCTTGCAAAAGATTTCTTCAATGTCACCGGCATTGCAACGCCCCTGGACGGGGAGCGTGATTGCAACTACCGGCTGAAGACGGGCATGGATGCAGGCTGGATCCTGAAAATCGTCAATGCCAGCGAGCCCAGGGTAGAAAGCGAGTTTCAAACCGCGCTGCTCGATCACCTGGCCGTGCATGGCGCGCACTTGGGCGTGCCTCACCTGCGGGCCAGCGTGGCGGGCGATTACCTACCGACGGTGACCAGCGCCACAGGTGAACAGCACGCGGTGCGCCTGGTCAGCTGGTTGGCCGGCACGCCGCTCGCCGAGGCCAGGCGCTCCTTTGCGCTGATGAGAAACTTCGGCCAGGCACTCGGTGAGCTTGACCGCGCCCTGCAGGGCTTCATGCACCCGGGCGCCGTTCGTGAACTGGACTGGGACCTGTGCCATGCGGCGCGCGCTCGATCACGCCTGCACTGCATCAAGAGCCCCGAGCGGCGGGCCATTGCCGAACGTTTCATCACCCAGTTCGAGCAGACTGTCCAGCCCAGGCTGGCTTCACTTCGCGCCCAGGTGATCCACAACGACGCCAACGACTGGAACATTCTGGTCGATGCCGAATCCACCAGCAACGTAACTGGCTTCATCGACTTTGGCGACGCAGTGCATAGCGTGCTGATTGCCGAAGTCGCGATCGCCAGCGCTTACGCCATTCTCGACATGGACGACCCGATCGGCGCTGCTGCTGCGCTGGTGGCCGGCTTCCATGAAAAGTACCCGCTGCAAGCGCAAGAGCTTGATGTGCTGTTCAACCTGATTGCCATGCGCCTGGTCATCAGCGTGACGTTTTCTGCTTCGCGGCACGATCAGGCAGGCGACAATCCCTACCTGGCGATCAGTGAAGCACCTGCCTGGCGCCTGCTGGAACAGCTTGATGCGATGAACCCACGGCTGGCCACCGGCATCCTGCGCAAGGCCTGTGGTTTCGATGCCATCGACGGTGCCGGGGAAATCCGCCGCTGGATTGCGGATAACCACAAAGCGTTCGCCGACCTGGTGCGCCCTTCAGCCGCCATCCTCAACAAAGTGATCGCGCCGTTTGGCGACGCCAGCCACGAAATGACCATCGCTTCGGCCGAGCAACGTCCTGCGGATGCGACCCGCTGGTGGGACGCGTTCTCTGCCGCGCACAAGGTGCCGCTGGCCATCGGGCCATGGGGCGAGTTGCGTACTATCTATACCGACAGTGCTTTCGAGTCCCGTTTCATCAAGGGCCAGCGTCGCACCTTGCATGTGGGGGTCGACCTGGTGATGCCGGCGGGTACGCCTTTGTACGCACCGGTCACCGGCACCGTCAGAAGCGTCGAGGTAGAACCAGACCCGCTTGGGTATGGTGGCCTGGTGATGATCGAGCACGCACCGGCAGGTTGCCCGCCATTTCTGACCTTGTGGGGGCACATGGCCCATGAGGCGCTCGGCCGCTTGAAAGCCGGTGACAAGCTAGAGGCTGGCGACCTGGTCGGTTACATGGGCACCGACCATGAAAATGGCGGCTGGATCCCCCACCTGCATCTGCAGATGGCCACCGATACCCAGCTGACCGCGAGCGAGGTCATTGGCGTTGGTGAGCCAGAGTACCGTGACGTGTGGGCTGACTTGTTCCCTGATGCCTCGATGTTGGCCGGCATTCCGCCAGAGACCTACGACCAGCAGGGCATGACCAAGGCCCAGATCATTGCCAAGCGCAAGGAGTTGCTGCTACCGAACCTGTCAATTTCGTACACTGACCCGATCAAGTTCGTGCGTGGCGATGGCGTATGGCTGATCGACAACTTCGGGCGGGCCTACCTGGACTGCTTCAATAACGTCTGCCACCTGGGCCATAGCCATCCCGATGTGGTCGAAGCCTTGACCCGTCAGGCTGCGCGACTGAACACCAATACCCGCTACCTTCATGACAACATTGTCGAATATGCCGAACGCCTGACCGGCACCTTGCCAGAGGGGCTTTGCGTCGCGTCCTTTGGTTGTTCGGGCAGTGAAGCCAACAGTTTGATGCTGCGCATGGCGCGCAACTACACAGGCAGTGACCAGGCAATCGTGCTGGACTGGGCCTACCACGGCACCACCCAGGAGCTCATCGACCTGAGCCCATACAAGTACAAGCGCAAGGCCGGCAAAGGCAGGGCGGCGCATGTTTACGAGGCGGTGGTCCCGGACAGCTACTACGCGCCCGAGCATTGGCCAGTGGAAGAGCACGGCAAGCGCTTTGCCGAGTCGGTAGCAGAGCAACTGGATGCCATGCGCAAGGCAGGCAAGAAGCCCGCTTTTTTCCTTGCCGAGTCGATTCCCAGCGTGGCGGGGCAGGTGTTCCTGCCCGAACACTACCTGCAGGAGGTATACGCCATGGTGCGCGCCGAAGGTGGGCTGTGCCTGGCCGATGAGGTACAGGTCGGGTTTGGCCGTGTGGGCAGCCACTGGTGGGCATTCGAGACTCAGGGCGTAGTGCCGGATGCTGTCACCATGGGCAAGCCGATCGGTAACGGCCACCCGATGTCGGCGGTCGTGACCACGCGCGAGGTTGCCGATGCCTTCAACAACGGCATGGAGTATTTCAATACCTTCGCCGGCAACCCCGTGTCGTGCGCGGTAGGCCTGGCAGTGCTCGATGCGATCGAGCGCGACCAGTTGAAGGAAAATGCCTTGAGCGTTGGCAATTACCTGCTCGATGGTTTCCGCAAGCTGCAGCAGCAATTTGATGTGATTGGTGATGTGCGCGGCCTGGGCCTGTTCCTCGGCATTGTGCTGGTCACTGACCGTCAGTCGAAGGTGCCGGCCACGGCCTTGGCCAGGAAAGTAGCCGACGGCGCCAGGGAGCGCGGCGTGTTGATCGGCACCGAGGGCCCGCATGACAATGTGTTGAAAATGCGGCCTTCAATGATTTTCAGCCGGGCCAATGCCGATTTCCTGCTCGAGGTGCTGAAAGACAGCTTCATCGCAGCGCTGAAATAGCCTATCGGCTGGGCAGGAGGGCGTGCCGAGGGGCACGCCCTTTGTCGTGTGCTCAGGCTTTTTGGCGGTCAATATCGCGCCGTAGCACCACCGCCGTAGTGATGTCGTCTACAGAGTCATGGCACGCCACAGCGTCTCGTACCCGGTTCAAGTCATCGATCGTCCTCGCCTCTACTTCGACCACCAGGTCGAGTTGCCCGCTGACCGATGAAACCCGTTTCACCTGGGCGTTTTGTGCCAGCAGGTCCAGCAGCCCGAGTGCTGGTGTACGTTTCAGTGCTACCAGGATAATCGCCCGTATTACATTGGCATCGATTTCACCAATGTCGGCACGGTAGCCGCGAATGACCCCGCTACGCTCCAGCTGCAAAACCCGCTCGCTGGTAGCACTTCGCGACAGGCCGATTCTTGCCGCCAGCGCTTTGAGTGCCACGCGTGCTTCCTTGGAAAGTATCTCGAGGATTTCCCGATCTTTGATGTCTAATTCGCGCAATGCTGGCACTCCTGCCTGTTCACCGGTAAATGGCCGGATGCCCCAGTGAAGTGCAGGAGGCACGCCAGCCGAATACTTGCTAGTTTTTGGTGCATTGCAAGACACTACTCCAGTTTTGAAACCGGTCGAAGTAGCGCCGACATTATGTCGGTCGATCCCGGCAATGTGCCACCCGAACACGCACATTGCAGGGTGATTTCAAGGTGTCCGTGTGCAAAGCTCTTTGTGAAGGAGGGGCCATCAGCGCCCCAGACAATAAGAAATACAAACTTCCAAGGAGTGCCTCGATGTGGGTAAGAAAAACCAGGATGCTACTTGCATCCAGCGCAGTGGCAGTAATTGCATTGTTCTCTCAGGGCGTGGCGCAGGCCGATGACTTGCAGACAGTTCAAGAATCAAAAACACTGCGCGTGGCCATGAGCGGCCAGTACGCTCCCTTCAGTTTCGCCAACGAAAAGAATGAAATTGTGGGTTTCGACGCCTCCATTGGTGAAGCACTCGCCCAGCGCTTGGGTGTAAAGATAAAAATCATCACCACCCCCTTCGACGGCATTATTGCCGGGCTGTTAGCCAAAAAGTATGACGCCGTCATCGCTTCGATGACCATTACTCCCGAGCGGCTGAAAGCCGTTGATTTCGTGGGGCCTTATTACCATGCAGGCCGTACCATCGGTGTAAAGGAAGGCTCTCCGATCAAGGGGCTGGATGACCTCAAGGACGTCACCGTTGGCGTTACCTTGGGCGACTCGCATGACAAATGGCCTTGGTTGACGGTTTTCTTGAGCTGGAACGCTCAAGTGGAAAATTGGAGTGGAGCGCCATCCTGCAGAAGATGGCGAGCGACCTTGGATTCTCGAAGATCCTGTTCGGCCTGTTGCCTAAGGACAGCCAGGACTACGAGAACGCCTTCATCGTCGGCAACTACCCGGCCGCCTGGCGCGAGCATTACGACCGGGCTGGCTACGCGCGGGTCGACCCGACGGTCAGTCACTGTACCCAGAGCGTACTGCCGATTTTCTGGGAACCGTCCATCTACCAGACGCGAAAGCAGCACGAGTTCTTCGAGGAAGCCTCGGCCGCCGGCCTGGTGTATGGGCTGACCATGCCGCTGCATGGTGCTCGCGGCGAACTCGGCGCGCTGAGCCTCAGCGTGGAAGCGGAAAACCGGGCCGAGGCCAACCGTTTCATAGAGTCGGTCCTGCCGACCCTGTGGATGCTCAAGGACTACGCACTGCAGAGCGGTGCCGGACTGGCCTTCGAACATCCGGTCAGCAAACCGGTGGTTCTGACCAGCCGGGAGAAGGAAGTGTTGCAGTGGTGCGCCATCGGCAAGACCAGTTGGGAGATATCGGTTATCTGCAACTGCTCGGAAGCCAATGTGAACTTCCATATGGGAAATATTCGGCGGAAGTTCGGTGTGACCTCCCGCCGCGTAGCGGCCATTATGGCCGTTAATTTGGGTCTTATTACTCTCTGAATGGGCGCGTGCTCGCGGCAATCTTAAAGTGCGCACCTATAAAGGGTTGCCGGAAATGCTGGTCGACCTGGATGCCGGGCGTATCGATGCGGTAGTGATGGACAGCATTCCGGTCATGGTTGCGGTAAAGGAAACCGGTCAGAAAGTGCGCATCATCAACCTGCCCGACGAGCAGGGTGGCCGTGAAGGCCTCGGCATTGCCATCCGCAGGAACAACCCTGAACTCAAGGCCCAGTTGCAGAAGGCCCTGGACGAGATCCTGGCCGATGGCACTTATAAAGAAATCTCCATGAGATGGGTGGGTAGCGACATCCGCTGATGCACACCTGCAGTGGCCTGGCCGACAGGTTGGGCCAGGTTGGCTGAACTTTGTGAGTGGTTTTTATGGACCTGTCATTGATCCTCCGTACCTACCCGTTTTTCATGGAAGCCGCTTGGGTAACTGTGCAAATTTCATTACTTTCATTATTACTGGGTTTGGGCCTGGCAATCATTCTCGTGGCAGGCAGGTTATCGCCAGTCATTATCCTGCGATGGGCAGCCAAGATTTACGTCAGCGTATTTCGCGGTACGCCCTGCCTCGTGCAGTTGTTCATTATCTACTTTGGCGGGCCACAGATAGGCATAGAGCTGGAGCCATTCTCTGCTGCGGTGATCGGCTTAGGCATGAATATCGCTGCGTATATGTCCGAGTCCATCAGAGGTGCTATCGACAACGTCGACCCTGGCCAGGAGGAGGGCGCACGGTCAATTGGTTTCAGCCGCAGGCAGACGCTGTTGTTCATCATCATTCCACAAGCACTGAAACTCATGATCAGGCCGCTTGGCGTCAATGCCATTGGCCTGATAAAGGGCTCTGCCCTGGTGTCGGCCATTTCGGTTGTTGAACTGACATATACCGCGCAGCGCTTCATCAGCTCAACTTACAAACCGTTCGAGATATTCATGGTGTCGGCGTTGCTTTATATCGTCATGGTCTACTCGGTCAAGTACTTGGTGGAAGTACTGGACCGGCGATACGCGACCAAGTGAGGAGTACCCGTGGAAGGATTAAACCTGAGTGTCATCACGCCTTACTATGAAATGCTGGCGACCGGCCTGTGGTGGACGGTTGTCATGTTTCTCTGTTCCAGTGTCATCAGCGTGGTGGTGGGCGTGCTGTTTGCCCTGATCGACTTGTATGCGCCCAGGGCCATGGCATTGCCTGTGCGTTTCGTCACCTGGCTGTTGATGGGCACGCCCTTGTTGCTGCAACTGTATTTGATCTACTACGGGTTGGTTCAGGTGGGAATCGATATTCCGGCGCTGGCTGCCGGAATCATCGGGCTGAGCCTGCACTTTGCGGTGTACAACGCTGATGTGATCAAGTCGGGGATCGAGGCAGTTGACCCTGGCCAGATAGAAGGCGCGCGCTCGATTGGCCTGAGCAAGGCAATGACCCAGCGCTACATCATCGTTCCGCAGGCGCTCAGAAAAACCATTGCGCCGCTTGGGAACAACCTCATTGTCTTGCTCAAAGACACGTCGCTGGTATCGATCATTGGTATCGCCGAACTGGTCTACAGCGCCCAACTGGCAGTCAGCGAAACGTACAGCCCCTTTGAGTTCTACATCGCCGTGGCGGTGATCTACTACGTGGCCAACCTGGTGCTCGAGGCTGGGTTGCATCTTATTGAAGCAAAGGTCGAGATGTCACGATGAACAACAACGTTATGGTGGAAGTGAAGGGCGCTCGTAAAGCCTACGGTGCACTTGAAGTGCTCAAGGGTATCGACCTGTCGGTGTCGCGTGGGCAGATTGTCGCCATCATTGGCCCCAGCGGCTCGGGTAAAAGTACCTTGCTGCGCTCGATCAATCATCTCGAAGTGCTTAATGGTGGTGAGGTCTGGCTTGACGGCGATCAGGTCAACCGGCCCTTGAAAGGCCGCGCCTTCGAACAGCATATCAACCAGGTGCGCCAACAGATGGGCATGGTGTTTCAGCACTTCAACCTGTTCCCGCACCTCACCGTCTGTGAAAACATCGCGATAGGGCCGGTGAAGTTAAAAGGCTATTCGAAAAGTGCGGCCAGGGCGTTGGCCCTGGAGTACTTGCAGAAGGTCGGGTTGGCTAACAAGATCGACGAGTACCCATCACGTTTGTCTGGTGGGCAAAAACAGCGTGTTGCCATCGCCCGTGCCCTGGCCATGGAACCCAAGGTGATGTTGTTCGATGAGGCGACGTCGGCACTAGACCCCGAGCTTGTCGAAGAAGTGAACCTGGTCATGAAGCAATTGGCGGCCGAACATATGACCATGCTCATCGTCACACACGAGATGCGTTTCGCCGGTGAGGTGGCCGATCAGATTGTGTTCATGGACGGCGGCGTGGTCGTGGAGCAGGGCGCACCGAGTGATATCCTCAGCAACCCAGTGCAGGACCGCACGCGGGCTTTTCTAAAAAAACACCTGCATGACCGCTAGCTACTGACCTTCAGTAAACGTTGGCTTTTGCAGCAGATTGAACAGCTCCTTGGCAATTTGCGCCTGTTCTTCTCTGGTACCGGCGGCAAGCACACGAATTCTGAAGGTTGACGGCAAAATCATGAGGCCTGAGCGTTCGCGAGCCAGGTCGATTAATTTATGCACGGGTGAGTACAGAAGATAGAGCAGGCCGGCCACCGAGAGCCCTGACATGAGAGTGGTAATCCAGGCTGTATTGGCTGCGGGAGACAGGAATGGGGCGACAGCGGACCCGATCACTAAAATGATCAACACGATGCCAACGATCAGAACCCAACGCCGTACCTGTTCTTCCTCGGTCCGTCTCGCAATCAGTATTTCGTTGATAGCCGCTTCGAATTTATCGATCGCCAGGGTGATCTCCTGACGCATTCGATTCAGCTCCTGGGCATCTGCCGTAGGTCCTTCCAGATTATCGGAGCTACGATTGAAGGCGGTGATCCGACTGGTCAGCCAGTCTGACACGAAAGGAGCTTTTGCATTGTGGCCCGCTAAATCCGAGACAGCTTGTGGGCTCAAGTAGGTAGTAAGGTCCTTCATCTTCGTTGTTCTCCTGCTGTATGCCGACGTGTCGACGCAACTGACCAAACTTAGACTGCCACTTACCTGTCGCCTTCTTGCGAAGGGATCTTAAACCAGTTCGAGCCGGGTTTTTACGTTGCCGAAGAGCGTGTATGCACTCCAGGTGGGGTCTGTATCGGGTGATCGGGTACTCAACCCGAAGGTGCTGACAAGCAGGAACGTCGTGATCAAGATGAAGACCCGGCGTAGGCGTTGCGTCTTCATATCCGTCCCCGGCTATCTTGCAGTCCATGCAGTGGAGGGGGCACTTGTTGCCTCCCCCAGCTGCGCTCGCCCTTATCGGTTTACTCGCCCGTCACAGGATGATGTCAGGGAGTTCTTCAATCGGTAAAACCAACGGCTCCCCCCTACCTACCGCCTCCTGCCCCAATGGATTCTTGGTGAGCGGGTCGGCACCTAGGTAATCGCTGAAGTCATAACCGGTGGCCTTGACCAAATCGGTAATCGCTACCTGGAATGTACGGTAGGCGCCGAGGACCATACCCTCCAACGCTTCTGGGCGTGATCGATCCTCCATCAGCTTGCGGATCAGCTGCCCTTGGCTCAATACGTAGGCGGTGGCGTGCAGCGCCTTGCTCTCGCTGTCCAGCGTGGCCACCAATTTCCAGAACTCGACCGGGACAGTTGCACCGTCGATTTCGATCTCTTCCTCTTCGCTGTCCGGGCCTCGCAGAATCGGGCCGGTGAAAACACAGGCCTTGAAACCGTGCGTACGTGCACTGTCGAGGATGTAGTTTTCCAGACCTTGCCAAAGCGCCTTACCCTGATTCAAGCGCGAGTGCTGGGCGGCCGCGTTGACGTAATGGAAGGTGTCGTCGTTGGCCTTTTGTGCCTCTGCTGCATCACCCCAATTGGGGTCCTCGCGTCGCACCATGTGGCCACGATCGATCTCGGCATCCTTGAAGTTGCTTTCGCCTAACTGGATCGACCTGGGTATGCGCTCATCGACGAACCACTTGTCTACCCCTCGCTTGATTCTTACCGTCGCTCCACCATCGATGTTGACTGCAGTGATCAGCGGGAGCTTGAGTATTGCAGAGTATTTCACCCCAAAATGGGTGTAGCGCAGCTCGAAGGGCTCTGGAGGGTTGTCGCTTGGTTTGGCGAGGTCCTCCGAAAGTCGTTGGGGGAGGCGTGGCCAAGGTGTCGAAACCACTGCTGCCCCGACTTCGCCTTCCAGGAACTGGGTACTGAAGCCTTCTCTATTGTTGAAGTGTTCGGCCGGGTGGCTGCCATCCTTGGCCTCTTCGCGGGCAGCCTGCATCAAAACCGAAATTGGGCGTTCGCCATTGAGCAGAGCCGCGATGGTCTTGGCACTGACGGCGGTGTTTGCCTTGCCATAGATACCGGAGAAATGCAGGCCGACAACTTTGCCGTCTTCGAGCCGGATCAGCGGCGAGCCGGAGTTGCCACCCAGGCTCGTACAGTCGTAGGTCAGGATGCCGTTTTCAGGGGGCAGCAGGATTTTGCCCGGCGCAAAGCGCTTGACCTCGTACAAGTCACGGAAATAGCGCGCTTGCGCGTCGGCATCATTGCGCGAGTCGTAGGCGGGGTAACCGATTAGAGCGACCAGGTCATCTTTGGCCAGTCTGTCGTTGTCATTGATCAGCTCCAGAGGGGTAGGGAGGGTAAAGTCCGCCGTCTCTATCCTAAGCAGGGCTATGTCCGCCGACGTATCGTCGGCCAGGTATTCGATATGGACCAGCTCGGCTGTGCGACTGTTGTCGCCGCTTTGGCTGCTAGCTTCCTCGCCAAAGTCGATCGCGGCGCCATAGCGAGCTCCGGCAAGGGAACGCATGAAAACGGCAGAGCCGTCTTGCTTACGTTTGGCCACCAGCTTGGCCACATGCCGGTTGGTAACCACCACGGTACCGTTGCCCTGGTGCGCGACCACCCAGCCAGTGCCTCCCCATGGCATGTCGTAATTGCGAAACTCGAGGCGTCCAACGGACGGAACCCACTTCTGCACACCCTGAATAAGCGACCCAGTCTCCTCGGGAAAGTCTGGCAGCGGTTCAAGTACCACCATGTCGTTGCGGATCAGTAACGGCGGGCGCCCCACCAGCATCACGATCGCCTCCAGGCTGGAGAGGACTGTCGAATACTTTCTTGCTACGGCTTCCAGGGGTTGTCCCGCCGCCATTGAGTCAAGGCTGGGGCCGGACAGCGTGCTCATGATCGAGTGCGGCAACCGGCCCGAATCCATCGCAGCTCGCACTGCCGCTTCCATCTTGGGGGTAAGCCTTTTCTTCAGGCTGTCGAGCCTCTCTTCATTCGTCATGTCGCTCTCCTTCAGAATGCGCCGCGCAAGATGAGAACCGTCAGCGCCGGTGCGAAGGCCGCCGGCGTACCGCGCGCCAGCAGCCGTTGTGTGATGCGTTCAGGCGTGGACGTGCTGCGTGCCTGCTCGGTCTCGGCTAACGCACCGTCCAGCCGGCGGCGCAGAAGCGGCAGAAGTGCGTCAGTCCCAAGGGCCTTTGCCCACATGGCGAGCTCTTCATGCGCCTGGTCCGTGGGCGTAGGGCCTCCAAGGAGCACCTCCAGGCGCTTGCGCAGGGTTTCGTCAATCGGCGGGTGATTGCGCCAGCCACCTCGACGTTGGCCAATCGACCAGTTTCCCGCTATTGTCCGGCGCCACCGCTCGGCGGCCCGGCTAATGAGCTTCAAATCGGCATCGCGGTGGATGAAAGCGCGTGCTTCAGCCCACTCGGCAAACAAACCGAAATGGGTCAGCCAGACAACCGGATCGCCCGTCACGGGTTTTACGGGTTCGATTTGCGATTCGCTAATCAGCCCACCGCCCAGCGAAATTGCCGACGTAGCCAATGTTGCCGCCTCTCGCAGGTCGGCATGCTCTGCCAGGACGGACAAGTTACTGACGAACACGGCGTATGGCGTGAGTGTCGCCAGAAGCCTGCCGGGGAGGAGCGGTTCGGTACTGTAATTGGGCGGGAGCACGCGCCCCATCCGTTCGCGGCCAAGCGTTTCAGCGCGCCTGGATTCGTTGCCTAGGCCGCCATTCCAGCGCTCGTTGGCGGCTGCGGCAACATCGCAATCTCGTGAATCAGTTGAGGAGAAATGAAACGGGTCGGGAAGATTAGCCAGCAACAAGCTGAGTGCGCCGCGCCGCGCCGCGTTGTCGACGGCCACGACGGAGGCGCGTTCGAGTGATGGCAGTATCGGCCTCCACATCTGCCAATGGCGACGCAAACCCTCGGGGTTGAACGCTGCCCGCATTTCCAGCCGTGCCAGTGCAAGCGGCTCGGGTAAGTTGGAAAGGTCCCCATCCGAATCGTCGAAACGGTCACGCTCGGTCAGCCAGTGGCGCGCCTTCGCCCATTGGCCTGATCGCCAGTAGAACATGCGGATCGCGTCTGCCATCTGTGAACGCATGTCCAGACCTTGCGCGTCCATGACACTGCGCACGATGCTCACGCCTTCGGTCCAGTCCTGACGCTGAACCACCGCCAGAAGCTCACGCACGACACCTGTGTCGTCAGCCCAGCCACTGACCACCGCCTGCGAGGGCCGGAACTGGCTACTGCGCCCGCCGCGGCTGACCCGCACCAGATCGGCCGCGGCAAGCGGCAATTCCTCGAGTGTGTCGTCGTCGAATTGGGCGGCAATGTTGGCCGGTACGCTTGGCGTGGCGGGGTTGACGCGGGTCAACTGCAGTTGGTGATACACCGATTCGACCTGCGCCCAATTCGAAGGCTGCGCGGCAAACCAATGGATGGCTGCTGCATCGATTCGCGCGGATTGCCTGGGCGCGGATCGGTACAGCAGCGGCAGCAGCACTTTACGCATGTGGCTGAGGTGCTTGAGGAACCCCGGCGCCCCCGGGTCATTTTCAACCAGCCAATGATGGGTCGCCAACTGCGTCAGCAAGTCATTTGCCCGCTGCTCGGTGATCGCCCCCAGCCCGAGCGCTGGGGCAAGCACCTTGCGGATCAGCTCCGCATTGATCCGCCGCACTACCAGCCCGGGGTGGGCCAGCCGCTTCAGGTCAGGGTCTGTGATGCGCGAAAGCAGCAAGCGATAGAGGAAGGCGGCGCTGACCTCCGCGCCGCGTTTGTGCTTGGGCAGGCTCTCGATGCCCGAACGCTTGGCGACTTCGGCGGCAAGCCGCAGCTTCAGCGGATTACCTTGCGCCAGTTCGAGCAACTCGTGCCGCAGATGCTCCGGTACCTCCAGCCTGGCTAGCAGGGCCAGGGCCGCGTCGTCCTCCAGGCCGGGCAGTTCCAGGCGGATCACGCGCCCCGGTGGTTGGCCGTTGGGCGAGCCCGTAGCCCCTGCCAGATCGATCTCGGGCAAGCTGTCTAGCGCGTCGCCCCGGCCGGCCGCCAGCACGTGCATCGGCTTCACGCCTTTGGTAACCAGTGCGTCGAGCCATTTGAACAACTCTTCAGGATGGGTCTCGCCACGGCCACGCAGCACTTCGAGCGTATCCAGCACGACCAGTACCGGTCGGCCTGATGCCGCCACCGCCTTGCCGAGCTGGCTTGCTAGCGACTCGGGCAGTTGTTGGCGAATACTCAACTGCGCCTTGGTGTCTCTCACCGTAACCAGGCCGGCGTCAAGCCGAGCGTCCATCAGTTCGCTGCAAGAAGCACCCAGTTGCTCTGCCAACTGACGGGTCGCCTCCATGGTCAGCCCGATCCTGTCCAGCACGTCCAGCCCCGCTCGGTCGAAGTCCAAACGCAGGAGCAGTGGTTGATGGTGCTCATAGTGGCGACGTACGGACTCAGCGAGCAATGTCGATTTGCCAATGCCAGCCCCGCCAGTCAGGAACAGGCAGGTGACGGGCGCCGCCATGATGGGATGTGAAAGCCACTGCTTGATCAGGTTGGACTCAGCCTCGCGCCCGAAGAAACCACGTTCCGCGACCCGACGCCGATTTTGCGCTCGGCTCAGTTCGGCCAGCGCTGACCGTGCGGGTTGCAGCAAATCGTTGGCCGGTGCGACTTCGCCCGCTCGGTCGAGTGCAACGATGACCCGCTCCAACTGCGACTGATCGCTGCGGCTTTCAATGACCCACTCGATATCCTTGCGCTGCAATGGTGGTTCGTTGAGCAGGACATTCAGCAAGTCCACCGTTTCCGGGTCTTGGGCGCTCTTGCGCCGTTCAGCGACTGCGGTGAGCAGTTGAGAAGGGGCGAGGGACTTGAGCAGGTCATGCCGCGATGACGTGCGCATCAGCCAGCGGTCGCGCGCACCGGCAGGGTTGGTATCGCAGACTTGCGCGAGACGGGTCGCCACCATGACAAGGCTGTCGGCTTCGACAGTGGATGCACACAGCTGTAATGCCTGCTTCGGCTCGAAAGGCCCCGACAGGGCTGCAAATAGCCATGCGGGATTCGCTGTATCGTCGCTTGCGCTCATATCTGGCCTCATTTCTCAAAGAGCTGTTTAAGCCGCGGCTGCAGCCGAGAGGCGATTTCGGTCCGAAGTACGCTGTCATAGCGATTATTGACGAGGTGCAGGCCCTCCAACGCCTCCTCGGTCCACTCTTCTACACGTTCAGGGCTGATGGAGCGCTGCATGGCATCACAGGCATATCGAATGAGGTTTTGCACATCCTCCTTCCTCACATCCGCGATGTATTCAATCATCAGGCCTGGCGCGCCTTCACCTTCGGCATCCATCTGAAACTGGAACTGGGCCCCCGGCATCTGGATGGCCTCGTAGCCCGCAAGGGCAACGCGCAGGTGCTTCAGTCGCAGGGCCTGGTCCACAAAGGCGGTCAGCGCCCAGCGGGATTCGTCGCCGAACATGACTGATGGGTGATCGAAGAACACCCAGAGTGTGATGCCCAAGGCCAATGCCTTGTCTTCGAGCGCTTGCGCCAGGTTGCGGCTGCGATCGGCGATCATGGCTTCAGGCTCCGTCTGGTCCACCCCGACGCCGCTCCGGGCCTGTGGCGGTGCGACCTGCAGACTGGCGTCCGCGGCACGACGGGCGATTTCGGCAGGCAGATCCTGGACCAAGGTGTCGAAGCTGACACGAATCACCCGGGCGTTGGGACTACGCGCCACCAACTTGTCGAGTAGCTCGTATGAGAAGGGCAAGCCCGATACGTCATGCTTGAGGTTGACGCGTCGAATCCACAAACCCCTGACGCGCGCCGCCCCGCGCATGGCCGCGTGGTAACCGACGAAGAATCCGTCGCGGCCGACGACCAGCCCGCTGTAGGGGGTGCCGTCGAGAGACCAGAGCTTTTCGGGCGTCTCGTCATTGGCGATGGCTTGATGCACGAGGCTGTGGAAACGTACCAACGGCACCAGGCGGCCACCGCCTGGCGCCCGGCCCTGATGAATGCCGACCAAGGAAAAACTGCTGTCGAAGCAGCCACCACCCGAGGATCCCCCCTTGTTACCGTGAACACGATAGCCCCACCGTGCTGTCAGGTTGCGCAGTCTCTTCAGACTGGTGAATTCCAGACCCTGCCATTGGCCATTAGGGTGGGAGATCAGAATGATAGCTGCCGGGCCGATGTATTCGTAGGGAGGCGATGCCAGGGTGGCAAAGGACAGGTGAATGCCTGCGGGTTGCCTCAGTCGCAACAGTGCTACATCGTGGCGGTCGATGACCTCAGCGTCGGACTTGGGGGCGCGGCCTTCATACCACTCGACATCAGCACAAGGGGAGGAGGCTGGCGCCAGCATGAACGCACCGATGGTGCGTCCGTCAGAAAGCACCACTTCGATAGTCGGCTGTGTTTCTGACGGTGTGCGAGGCCCGTCCACGGCAACTACATGCCATGCTGTCAGCGCCGAGCTAGGCCCGACAAGCACGCCACTGCCTTTGATAACGCCATCGACTCGGACCTTGCAGCGAAAGGCCCTGGCACGATCAAGGAAACCAGGCAGATTGATGTCGTCGATGTGCACCCACCTGGGGTCTATCTGATCGCTCGGCTCACCAAGCAGCGGGTTTGTGCTTGACGCCACCTTCAACAGCCCCCGTGCACGCAGCGCCTCTACAAAGGTGGCCAGGCAGCCAATGCATTCGAGCATGTTTACCCAAAACCGCGCCCGCTCTTGATTCTTCGATTCTGCGCCGGCGTCCAGGCCCTCTGCGCTCGGAATAGTCGCTTCGCGTCCCACCCGTATTTGCGCCAGAGCCTCAATGACCAGGGCGCGTGAATCGGGATCACGAATAATGGATGCGATGACCTTCTTGTCGAAGGTCTGCCGGGGGCTGCGTTGACGATTCGGCATCAGGTAGACCTCGCACCATCCGCCGTGTTGATCACGGCCGGGGGAAACGCTGTACTGTCCGATACCGCAATAAACCGGACCCCTAGTATGAGGCGATTGCTCTTACGTCGGAATTCCGATTGCGTTGCACGCGGGCCTGGAACCCACTTTCAATATAGTAGAAGTTCGTGGGTCTATATGGCCTGGCCGCATGTTTTGGGCGAGGAGGCGCCCCTATCCATCCTTGGTTCGAAAAGTGGACCACGTTATAGCGAAGTACTTGATGGCAAAGCGGCGTTAACTTTGCTATGCCTTGAATTAGCTTCCCACGATTTGCCCAACAGTTGTCACGTCCCGGATGTGGGGTCACCGTAGTCCTGACTGGTCGAATGGCAGCGAGGGCGCTCGCTTGACTGATTCGGACAGCACAACCGCGAGGCTACCCGATCATGGCGCGCCAGCTTGTTCTCTGCATTGATGGAACAAATAACCGCTTCTCTGATGAACCCACTAATGTCCTGCGCATTTTTCGAACACTGCCCAAGAACAGTGAGACGGTGCTGACCTACTACGATCAGGGTGTCGGCACCTTTGGGCTAAGTGAAACCCTGTTCGAATGGCAAAAGCTGCCTTCACGTATTGCCGGGCTGGCGTTTGGCTGGGGGATCAAGCGCAATGTGCTCAATGCTTACCGGTTTTTGATGGAACACTATAAGCCCAACGATCAAATTTTCATCTACGGTTTTTCTCGGGGTGCCTATGCGGCTCGAATCCTGGCCGCCATGGTCCACACCCTTGGGCTACTTCCCGCCCATCAGGCGCAACAACTGGATTTCGCCTGGTCATTGCTGACTACCCAACCGCGCGCAAAGAATGGAAGTGTCGAGCCGTCGCTCGATCAGGTGTTCCGCTACATCGGCTGGTGGCTGACCGCGCATAAGCAGCCGGACTTTGAATTGATGAAGCAGTTCAAGGCAACTTTTTCCCAAACGGTAGCGATTCGCTTTCTAGGGTTGTTCGACACCGTCAGTTCCGTGGGTTGGGTTTACGACCCGTTGTCCGTGCCCTATACCGCACGAAATCCCGGCGTCGACATCGTCCGCCATGCGGTATCGATTGACGAGCGGCGCTGCTTTTTTCGCCAGAACCTGTGGAGGCCCAAGGCGACTGATCCGAAACCTGTGGATCTGAAACAGGTGTGGTTCGCTGGCGTGCATTGCGACGTTGGCGGCGGCTACCCGCCAGAAGAAGCGCAGTTGGCCCTGATTGCCTTGCGCTGGATGATCGGGGAGAGCCTGGAAGCCCAGTTGGATATCGACGTTCCCTCCTGTCGAAACGAGCTGTACCCAAGCGCCTGTCCTGTACCAGACCCGCTTGCCCAAGCCCACCAGTCGCTATCCGGCCCCTGGATGATTGCAGAATGGGTACCGCGGTTGGTCTGGGATCTCCATACCCATACGCGAACCCTCTTGAACGGGTCGATGCCACCGTTTGGAAAGCCCAGAGGGAGGGTCATTCACGAAGCGCAGGGGCAGCGCGTGTTCGTGCATGAATCCGTGCTTGCCAGGTTGAATGGCGCATTGATCAAAGACCAGCCGTGGGGGGATGCGCCAAACTATCAACCCGAGAATGTTGACCGAACGCTGATCGATACGGTCTCCGACTCCCCCTTACTTTCTCGGCATGGTCTACAGCCAGTTTAAGCCCCCTGAGGGCTTGGCCGAGAACGTGATGATAAAGAAGAGGCGCACTATACGTAATGCTGAAAAATTATAATGCGTTACCTTCGATCAAGCGGCGTTGAGCTAGCCTGAACGTGCTTGTCGACTAAGTTGATGAACAACACAAGCAGGAGGTTGTCATGCCCGTAGTGTCTTTCGAAAATGGCGAGTACGAGTGGGTTGCAGTTTCTCTGCGCTGGGGAATGACCAAGAAAAATTTTACGCTGGCAGTGGGTTCAAATCCAGAAGTTGTTGACACGCACGGCGCGCCGGTGCGCTATGCGTGGAAACCAGACAACGAAGTGATAGACGAAACGGAGTTTAATAAATACGCGGTTGAGCTTGATAGCGATGCTGTCATCTATTACGGGAACCCGCTGGCAGGACGCGTTCCAGTCACACATTAAGTGCTCTGGCACTAAGTTGCTAAGCGCGGTGCGCGTTACGTCGCAACCGCTAACGCCTATGCCGTGTTACTGCCCGTGTTAAAAAGTGGGCTGAAACACGTTGCTTGACCCTGCCTAAGTATCAACTTTCTTCGCGTGTTTGCTCACGGCTTTGGCCTTGGCTACCTGCCGTTGCAACGCTGCTACACTCACGCCTGTCCGCGGGCTCAATGCTGTGCTGCGATGCCACGTTTTTTGCTCAGAAGTTCGATAAACACTAAGGGCACTCTTATGGATATCAGGCTTTTTTTGCGAACGGCAGCACAGGGTGGCAATTCGGTTGAGCTGAAACTGGCTCTCGAAGTCTCCGCTAAAGCAGTGCAAGGTGATCTGCAACGTCTTGCGCAGGCTTTGGACGAGGCGAAGGTGGGCAGGCCTGCGTTGAGGCACAAAGTCTTCGAAGTGGCGCAGTTGAACATCACCTGCGAAGGCACCTTGCATGGCTCAGCGCTCTCGGGTGCACAGCACTTCCCCATCAAGCTGGATGTACCGGGCGTGCTGCTCGACGAAGACCCTTCAGGCGCACTCGTGCTGCGCAAGCCCGATGACCTGGCTGGCGACCTCAAGGCCCTTGACACGTTGGCCCAGGCAAAGACTACGGCAGCGGCCAAAGATCAAGTCGCGCAGATGTCGGTGATCTTGGCCAGTGCGCGCACGGCGCTTGCCAGCACATTGGCACGACTTGAGATAACCCTCGGTGCTGGCGCGCAGCAATGCGCGTTCTTCGGCTGCACCCAAATCTTCGGTTCGGCCTCGGTCAATGCAGGGCTGTCCATCGATCTTGAAGCACTTTTGCGCGCTGCTCAGGGAGAGCCGCCTTCCGGGCAGCCAGTCTTGCGAGCGCAGCTGACCGCGCGTATCGGCTTTGAATTCAACGCGACCGAGCACCGTGCCGGGCAAGTCGAGCTAACTTGCCAGGTTAATGACGTGCCCACTGACGCGTTATCTCGTTTGGTCGAGTTGATCACGCAAGTGGACCTGCCAACGTTCGAACAGATGCCGTGGCTGGGCTTCGACTTGCCGGCCATGCCGTTTCCTGACTTATCGCTCGACGGACTGAGTCTCGGTGACCCGGTGCGGTTGTTCGATTTCGGTTTGCCATTGCCGAACCTCCACCTACCGTCGCCACCGCTCAAAGTCACCTGGGCCACCAGCCCGGAGTTGAAATTCTCAGTGCTAGACGGCGAGTTGAGCATTGCCACCAGCACGGAAGGCGCGGCCAGTATCGAGTGGACATTAGCGAACCCACCTCTATGGATCGCGGGGTTGAGTCACTTCAAGATCCAGGGTGCCAACGACCGCTACCAGTTGAGTGGAAGCCTTGAGATCAATGGCAGTGCGGACCATGTAGTCGACGCGATAACGGGTATTGGGGCCCAGACGGCGCTACCGGTCACGGTCGATCTGGACGACATGCACTTAGTTTTCAATTCGGAGAACGTCGACGGCACCAAGGGGCCCCTAACGCTCGATCTGGCAACCGGTAAAGCAGTTGGCACCCTGAGCGCGAGCATCGTGTTCCCCAAGGTGGTGATTCGCGCCAAGGACGATCCACGGCTGCTGTTGGCCTTCAAGGCGAAGTACCAGGTTTCGCTGGTCAACACCCGCGCTGTCGGGCGCCTTACCGAGCTCAGCATCATCGATCCCTATCCCTTGGAACTGATCGCCGTCGCAGCCGAAACGGTAATCGAAGGGGTGGTCCGCTTGGTCGGCCTGATACAGCTGCCCGGCGCGCCCTCCACCCCGATCTACCCAGGGCTGCCGGCCATGCCAGATGCTTCGGCGCTGGTCGATCGCCTGGGCAAGCTGTTGGCGGCCAGCCTGAAATGGATGGCACGCCACGCCGGCCAAGCGCTGGGCGCCGCTGCCGGGGTGCTGGGTAGCCTGGTCGAAGCCACCCTGGACTTGATTGGTCGAGTGCTCGAACTGCTCGGCAAGGGGGCGAAACAGGTTTTCAGCCATGTAGCGGTCGAGGTGCGGATCGATGCTCGCAGCTGCGCGCTGAAGCAGCTGCTGATCACCCCGGTTGAAAACCCAACCCACACTGACCAGGGCCCGATCGAAGCGTTGGCGTTCGCCGGGCTGGAGTTGATAGTACCGGCTGAGTGGGCGCCGACACTGCTGTTGGACTTCTCAAGGGGCCTGGTAGCGGCCTTGCTGGTGTCTCCCAAAGGCGAAGCAGATTCCAAGAACGTGCTGGAGCTGTCGACCGACCTGTGGCTCAAGCGTGCGGATGCGCCGGTGGAAGCGGTGCGCGACACCGACCTGGATGGCGTACGTCCCAAGTCGCGGCTGCTTCAACTGCGCGGTTGGAAGAAGAAAGATACCGTGATTGCCCTGGCCGTATTGGAGCAAGGCAAGCTGTCGTTCTTCCAGAGCCTGCTCGAACACAGACCCGCTTCGGAAAGCTTGAAGGTCGACGGCGGTGTAACGCTCACAATTGGCCAATTCAGCGGTACACCGACCTTTACCGAACTGCGTACGGAGGACTTCGACGGCTCGCTGGGCTACGACTTGGATAAAGCCAAACGCCTGCTGCCATTCTTCGGGACGGCCGGAGAAAACCAGGACAAGACGCCCGGCAAGCCAGCGGGCAAACTGATGGACAAATTGAACCAGTACGTGGAGGTGGAAGGCGCCGACAAGGTGCAGTTGAGCGGTTCCTCGCTGACCTTGCCGCTAAAGGCGATCATTCATCTCGATGCGTTCTCCACCGCGTTGAGCATTCGCCTGAAGTTCGACTTGAACACCCTGACTGCCCGGCTGGAGGCGGACGAGGCATGCGAAATCAGGGGCAAGCCCGAGCCGGGGGACCTGTTTGGCTTGACGTACCTTATTCGTCCAAAATCCGGAAAGCTCGACGAGAAAGGCGAGTTTGCTCAGTTCGCACTGGATTTCTCTGCTGGCGCCCCAAGAATGGCGTTGCACAAGGACGCCGAAATCGACCTGTTCTACTCAAGGCTTGGCGGCGGCGGGCGCGGGTTGGTGTTCAAGGTGTCGGAGTTCGTGGTCGGCCAGGGGTTGTTCGATATCGTCGCCGAGGTCGACCCCAGCGAGCCGGTGACCCTTCCCGGTGTCGACATGCCATTCCGCTTCGATGCCGGCAAATTGGTCGTGAAACGCGGCGAAATCCAGGCCTTCTCCATCAACGGCAGTGGGCAGCTGCCACCGGAACTGGTTGGCCAGGCCAATTGCAAGGTGACCTTGAGCCTGGGCCGAGAGCCTGGCAATGGGCGCCTGGCCGTACTGGCCTGCGACGCGCAGCTGGACAAAACGCAAAGCCCGATCGTTTGCCACGCCACACGCTTCGAGTTGACCATCACCAAGCTGGGGTTCGCCCTGGTCGACATGGCTGGGGAGGGCGGCTACCAGTTCTATTTCCAGGTGACCGGCAGCTTGGTCTTTGCACCTGTACAAGATGAGTTTGCCGATACCTTCCTCAAACACTTGCGCGGCCTCAAAATTAGCCTCAACAAGGCGCCCCTGGCCCGGGACATCAGCCGCCTGGCGCGGGCGATCAGCTTCCAGATTCCCATAGAGCCCAGGGTGACCTTCAACCTGTTCGATGTCTTCGCCTTCGAGCTGCGAGGCATCGGCTACCTCGGCTCGTGCGAGGCCTTTGGCGGTGACCCGGCGCTGGTGATCTGCGGGCAGGCCAGGCTCACTCCCAACAGTGACACGATCAGCGCCCGAATCGACTTGCATAACATGTACATCTCGACCCAGGTCAAAGGCGCCCGCTTGCCACGTGTGCGCTTCGATGGCCTGGGGGTATCCCTGTCGATGCAGGCAGGTACAGTGGAAGCTACCGCGATCGCCGTGGACGGTAACCTGCCGACGTTGTATCCCGCTGATGTGCTGCCGGCGGGTATCAAGGCACGCGGCTTCCTTGCCTCGGGGCGTCTCAACCTCAAGAGCTGGGCGTCGATGAGTGCGTCCATGGGCTTTCTCGAGTTGGAGGACGCCCAGGGCGATAAGCGCCATGCGTTCTTCCTGTACGGGGAAATGGGCAAGCTGTCCACCGAGATACCCACACCGGTCAAGCCGATCTATCTGCGTGAAATGGGCTTTGGCATCGGATATCGCTATACCCTCGCGGGCCTGCGGCGCGCAGACGCGGTGACCACGCCGCAAGCATTGGTCGAAGTGCTCGACGATGTCTCGCGCTATCAAAATGACCTTGCACGCTTCGAAGCCTGGGAGCCAGAAGCGACCGGCGATCGGCTGACCCTGGCACTAAGGGCCATGCTGTCGCTGGAGTCGGCATCGCAGGACGGCAGCCTCAGCGACGATGAAGCGAAACTGCCAAACCTTTTGCTGATGGATGTGGCCGCTGCCTTGCGCTCGGACCTGACCTTCCTCATGACGGTCAGGGCCTGGCTGTGCGTGAATTATGCTGACTGGGCGAATGCCACCGATCGCCAATCCATTGCATCGCGCCCCACCCTGCGTGGCTACCTGTACCTGTCCGCGCCTCGTCAGGAGTTTCTGGCTCGCCTGCTGTCCGACCCCAACGGTTTGATCGGAGAGCATCCGAAACTCCCTGAACCGATGATAATGGCGTTCAGGGCCGTGACTTGGTCGGCCACCCTGTATACCCGACCGGGGCTGTTTCATTACGAGCTTGGTTGGCCCTACGAGCTGAAGTTCGAGTTCACGGAGGATGCCTTTGGCATCACCTGCGAAGGTGGCATGGTGATGCGTATCGAGGATGCCTCGATCCTTTATGGTATTGCCTTCCGCGCCAAGGGCTTCGCGCGTATCGGCGGGAAAGTCGGCGGTCGCTCGCTCGGCGCCTCAGCGGTGGCGGAAATGGATTTTGCCCTCGACGCCAAGTTCATCGCATTGATCTCCCTGAAACAACCCAGCGACACACTGTTTTACGGCTCGCTGGCGTTCAGTTGCACGGTGAACATCGAAGTGCGGGTGTGGATGGAGATCGACCTGGGTTTCGACGAGATTCGCATCGAGATCGGCCAGCGCCTGAGCCGTACACTGTCCTTGGCCTTGGAGGTTGCGGTGCAAGCGAACGGCGTCGCCGGCCGAGGCGCGGCAAGCATGTCTTTCGCGGCATTCGGGCGAACGCTGAGCCTGTCCATCGGCTTTGCGTTCGACGAGCCCAAGCTTGAGCAGGCCCGCCAGCGTGTCGCGCGTTTCTTGACACTGGGGTTGAGCGCCGCGATACCAAACCCTGAACAAGGCCTGGCGCCGCCACCGGCTCAGCCACCGGCGAAAAACGACCCTAAACTAGAGCAACACGCCGACAAGCATGCGGTGTTGAGCGAGGTCGAGGACGAGCAGCCTGAGATCCAACCGCAGGTCTGGATCAAGATTGGCGGTGATGAGGTCGGCCAGCCTCGGTTCTGGGCGATGCTGTTCGAAATACCGGCAAGCCCGGGCAACTATGTCATGCAATTGATACCGCGCGACCATACGGAAATCGACGCAGCCCTCACACTCCCGCAAAAAGCCTCCACGTTCTTCGCCCACCCCGGAGAAAACTTTGGTAAGGATCCGAACGCCGCGACTCCAGCCTATGAGCTCAAAAGCACCACTGCGCTGCAGCGGCTGCTCAGCGATGGTACGCAGGATCAAGGCTCCAGCCTCGATGCCTGCTACAGCAGGCCCTTGGCAGTGTCCGATAAGGGCAAACCGCTGCTCCTGCATCACCTACTTGAGCAGTGCTTCGTGCCCGATGAAGCGCAGTTCGATAAAAAAACCGGGCAGGTTACCAAAAGTCGTTTGACAGATCCCCCGGTACCCAAACAGCCTGGCTACGAAGCTATTCACGCGAAGGACAGCGGGGCGCATGCCACTGCGGAAAAGGCCGCCGAGGACTTGCGCCTGGCCTCCAGCGACATGATGAAGCTGTCGCTCAAACGCGCGCAGTGGCGTGCGACGGAAGAGCGCCGTTCCTCGGTGATCGCCTCGGTGGTTGCTTCCGCACAGGCCATTGCCCGCCAGACACGCTTGTCCGATACCGGCGCAATGATTTGGCCAACACGGCCGCAGCCTCTTACCAACCAGGCGCAACTCGATGCGCGTGATCTTGGCCTGACGTTCTGGGTCGACGAGACGGCGCTTGGCGCTCTGTTCAACCTAGAAGATGCATCGGCACAGCTGCCGCCCAAATCCACCTTCACGGTTTGCGCTGTCGGCACCTCCAACCTGCATGTGGAAGCGCAACCGAATAGCGTGTATCTGTTCAACCCGCCCAGACGGTTCTTCGACCGCGCCAACCCGCAACTCAGGCAACCCAGAACTTGGTTCGACGCGCAGGGCGTTGGCCTG
Source organism: Pseudomonas sp. LFS074 (assembly GCF_047978165.1). Taxonomy (NCBI): domain Bacteria; kingdom Pseudomonadati; phylum Pseudomonadota; class Gammaproteobacteria; order Pseudomonadales; family Pseudomonadaceae; genus Pseudomonas; species Pseudomonas sp. LFS074. The sequence continues at coordinate 2,848,200 of NZ_JBFPFV010000001.1, forward strand.
GACTGGGACCTGGAGCCCGGTTGGGGCGAGTCCGGCGGCATATGGAACGATCCTGAGTTCCACTTGCAGCATTACGAAATAGAACGCTTGATTTTGGTTGGCGCCAGCGTCGCATCGGGGATCGCGCCAATCAGCGTGCAGACAAAGGCCAGCGCACCACTTGCCGCTGAGGTGCAAGACCGCACCGTCAGTTGGAGGCGCATACGCCCGCTGGCCCAGTTCATCGATGATTTTGCCGATCTGCCGGCAACCGTTCGACCGGCATTCCGGAAACAGGGCCAAACAGACCTGCAAGGCTACAAAGCCATCCTGGATGCTTTCAATGAATTGCGCGCAGGGGGGGACAAGCCGCTTCCTGTTCGTATCGTCTACACCGTGGTTCCGGTCGACATCACCGGGCACCGCGGCACGGGGCTGACAATCACGCATGAACTGGCGCGACCAGTGCTGCCGCAAACCGCATTGGGCAAGGTCGAGTGGATCGCACGCTTTGTAACCTTCCCCGGCTTGCCGGGTGCTGGCCTGCCAACGTTGCTGCTGCGTATCGATGACCTGCTGGACCGCGAGCGAGACGATCAGGAGCAACCCCAACGGCTTCCCGCCAGGGGCACCCGCTTCCTGCTCAAAGTCCGCCCTGAGCGGGCAATGCCACTGGGCGAGTTCGCCGCCGACAGCATGGGCATGGCCCTGCAACGCCCAGGGCCGGCCGAGTTCGAGCGCTCTCAACAGGGCGACCAAACGTTCGAACTGGAGCTGCTATGGCCGGCCGGGACAGAGGACTCGGCCAGTGCGAGCATGCGCTATCGGCGCCTGCATGGGCTGGACTTCATTGCCATTGGTGGCCCTGCCTCGAACCTGCGCCTAGGGTTTGCCGACGCAGGGCGCACCCAGGCAGCATGGCTGAATCTGCTGCTGTCGGCGTTGGGGATCGACGATAGCAATACCCGTGCGGCACCGCTCCCGGTTCGCTGTGCAGTCAAGCGCACGCATCGGCCACGGGTGCCCAATGCTTCGGTACGCGAGGCTGACGTGGTGGCGTGCCCGTCGCCATGGATTGCCGTGGACATGGCGCTGCGCGTGGAGACCGATCAAGCCGACCGCCTTGGCCGGCCGATTGCCAACCCAGTGGACATGCCGGTCGAGGTCTTCGAGTGCCCGCTGATCGCAGGCTATCTGCCGCTGGAGTTCGCGGACCTCGACGCGCGGGCAGGGCGCCTGCTGATCGATTATCCAGGCGCACACGCGACACTGGCCGACCTGACGCACCATAGTGAAGATGCGCTCTCACGCCAGCGCGATGGCGAGCGGCGAATCGCCACCCAGCTCAGGTGGGCAACCTGCCCACGCTGCGATGCACCCGGTTACATCGGTGGCTACGACGTATTCGAGATAGATTTGGGCAGCGTGATCGACAAGGACGAGCAGATCGCTGCTGCCCGCCATGTGGCCCGCGCGCGACTACTCGACCCGCGAGTGGGTAAAGCCGACCCTGCGGGGATAGAAGATTTTGCCGCCGTGGAGGCGTTCTATCCAAGCGAGACGCTCAGGCTGGAGCAGAGCGGCGGGCAGGTGGGCATGGCCCGTCGGCGTGCCTGGTACACGGGCGCCGAAAGCCTGCTGGCCTGGGCACGCCCGACGCTGCGCCGGTCGGTTGGTTTGGCCGTGGACGAGGTCGACCTGGCGGCGCTGTTCGACAAGGGCCGGCCGACTGTGATCGAAGTAGCCTGGAGCGCTCGCGATAGTGAGCCAGCGCTCAAAGCGCCGGAGTTCTATTACGATGGCAGCCTGGCTGACGGCACCATCCCCGCCGACGCCATCCCTGGACCTTTCCCATTCGACACCTTCACAAACGACAAATGCTGGACCGTAGGGGCGGTTCGCAAGCTACTGAACGGGCTGGTGTTGGCCAAGGATGCGCAGCAGTGGGCGAAAGAGGGCTGGGTCGAAGCCTACGTGACGGGAAGCGATGCCAATCGTTTCAACAACCTCTCGCTGACCCTGACCGGCAAGCGCGGCAAGGGTATTACTGGGCAGACCTCCGTGGTGGTGGATCTGGACCAGCGGCTGCACCCGTTGTTGGTGGATGTGGTCGATGCGCTGCGCTGGGACTGGGTCAACGTCAACGCGCCATACCGGCGCTACCGTCCCGTGCTGGAAGCGGCACCCGCAACCAAGGTTACCCAGATAGAAGCGCTGCTGGATGAGCGCCCGGCAGAGCGCGACCCTTATGGTTGGGCGGTGCTGCGCACGCTGGGGTTGGCGCAGGGGCTGCGCCTGTTCGACATGACCACGGCCGATTATGTGCTTCCACGCGACACACTGAGCCTTGTCGAGCAGGCTTGTGGCCGAGTACTGAAGCGCTACGCCGGGATGGACTGTGGTGTACCTCTTATCGACCAGTTCGCGCGTCCCGATGGGTTGATGAGCACAAGCAGCTTTGATGGCGGCATGGACCAGGTCGACGTCAAGCACCTGCTGGACGACGAGTTGGTTTGCATGATCCAACTATCGCTGCGCCCAGTACCTGAGGCCATGCGGCGAGCGCAGTCGGCAGGGCCAGATGCGTGGGGCAACGCGCCGGTGCGCTATTTCGCGGTTACCCTCACGCCAGAGAGTGACGCTAAGAAAGACAACTCGCCCGTGCAACTGGATACCGCTGCGCTTGAAGACAGCGTATTGATCGACTTGCTCGACCCCAGCGGCACGGTCAACGGCGGTAAGGTCATCACCTTGGCCAAGCAGACAGACGGCCCGGCAGCCCAAAGTTTCGCGGGCGGTCGAAGCGTCAGTGGCACATTGAGCGTGGAGCGTAACGGGCAGGTGTTGCTGCTACGGGTGATCTCGCCAACTGCCGATGGCCAGGAACAGGCCTTCAAGCTGTTCTCCGAGCGTTTTGCCCCGAAAGAACACAGAAACCCCTTTGTATCCGGCGACCATACTGGCCTAACGCCAAATTGTTGGGGGCATTTTGATGATCCGTTCGAACAATTCCCCACGCTGGACGCGCAAGCCGTCACCACACTTGTCCAAGGGAACGGCTTGATTGCCGCCAATGCGCAGGCGAAGGGCAACTTTGCTGATTTCGCCTGGTACGCCTGGCGTGCGTTCAAGACCACGTCGGAAAAGGTATTGCCCGATTCGCAGCGCTCGGCAGTGCTCAAACGCTGGCCAGGGTTCATCGACCGCTACCTCGTTCATGGCCTGGCGCATGCGGATTCACTGAATGCATCGAGCATTCCCTTCGCACTGGCCACGTTGACGCAGACGGCGCCATTGCGTCTGGTTCCTGATGTCGATGGGACCATGCACCTGCTCTTGCTGCACAAGGACCGGTTTGCCCGCAGACGGCGTTATGTGGTTCGCCCACTGGGTCGCTACGACGCCTTGCTGGCCGCCTGGGATGCCGCGATGGTGGGTGTTGATCCGGACCGTGCGCCACGTGTGCGCCTGCCCTGGGTGGCCCAACCTGCGTTGGCCGACAGTTTTGTCGAGCTGGTCGACGACCGTACACCGGCGGCGGTGCGTTTGCCGCAGATGAAAGTGAAACAGGGCGCCGACCCGTTGTCGAACTGCTCCGTGGATGTGATCATGCCGCGCACCGAGCCGCTTGCCGACCCGGTCGTGCTGAGCGCCAAGCGGTTGGACGCCGGTACGGGAACCGAGCGTCGACCTGGGCGGCTGCTGGAGTTCGTGGTTGCGCGGCACCCAGAGGAAATCGCTGCCGAAGCGAACATTCACTTGGCCGACGCCCTGCAGTTCGAGCACCAGGCGTTCGGCTTCTGGCGTGAGTTCGCCGAGCCCCGTTGGGCGCGCGCGTTCGGGCTGGTCGATTGCTTGCCGGCGCTGGGCGCAAGCACCCCGGTCAAACCTGGTGCGCTTATGCTCACAGGCCCCACGCTGGCGGAGATCGAGCAGCCTTACGCCGGCGGTAAGCAGGTCGCCGCTACCACGCTCCCTGAGCGGTTCGTCGATGGCTGGCGGGGGATAACGGTACTGCGTACGCAATCGGTCCCGCACTTCTATCGCCTCCATATGGCGGTGTTCGCAGCGGCGGGTGTGGTGGTGTCGAGGCCGATTGCCGCCGTGATTCCTGAAGGCGGTTATCAGTTGGGCTGGTCCAGCGACGACCCTGACAAGCGGCCTGCATGGCAGGTAGTCAGGGATGATACGAAGGTCACGGCGGTGGTCACGCTGAGGATACCACTGGTGCGCAACCTCGACGGCATGCATGACGCCGACCGCAGCGTCTGGATCAATGACCCCCAGAAGCCACCTGAGGTGTTCCTCCTGCCCGACCCGCAAGTGGTCTACGAATTGTCGACCCGAATCGTGGCGGGTGCTGGTGACGTGAATGGCTTGGGCGGTGAGCGTTCGCCGGAAATCGAGTTCCTGGCGAAGACGACTGACGCGGATGCACCCGCCTATGTCAACCGCGTCGCCGGCACAGGGTTCCAGGTCGACGAGCAGACCCCGGTCAGCCGGCTTCAGACACCCAATTTGCCTTGGTGGTTATGCCCTGAACTGCGGGGGCCGCGGACAGTGCCGGCCGCACCGCCGCCCACAGCACTGCTGGACCAGCAGTTGAACGCGCTGGGAACGCTGCATGTTGCCCCTGCCGAGTGGGCAACCGCCAATGCTCCTTGGCCGTTGGCACATGCGCGCGTGACTATCAAACCGCCACCGGCACCGCGAAACCCGGTGGCATGGAAGCAATGGCAGGGCAGGCTTGCAGAGGTCGAGCAAGCGCTGGCAGGTTATCTCCCAGCGCCTGCGGTAGGGGGGGCTCAGGAGGCGCTCTGGGCTGCGCTTGTGTACATCAGGCGCTTCCTCGCGGTGGCCGATCAAGCCAACCACGAGGATGAGGCGTGGCGCCAACTCACCCTAAACAGGGACATCGTGGCGGCGCAGGCGGATATGGCCTGGCCGGCCGGCTTGCCCTTGTATCCGTCGCGGGTGGAAGGGCTGGTGCCTGCAATCGAAAACACGTTCTTCAGCTGCGTGGTGTCCGCTCCCTGGCAGTTGCCACCGGAGCAAGCCTGCACGCTCGACGCTCGCCTGGCCATGCGCAGCGCCCTGCTTGGTGCACGCCGGCGCATTGTGCCGGGCGATACCGCCACACCGTTCGCTGGCCCCACGGCCGACCAGGTGTTGCGCGACTACCTGGCGGCCGCCTGGGCCTACGATGTGCATCCTCTGCGTGTGGCGAACTCAGCTGCCTTTGGCGGATTTGCACCGGTGGTGCGAACGCTCACACCGGACCTGCAGGCCGGGCAAGTGGCAGGCAAGCTGTCGCCGGTCGCAGCCACCCCAGCACTGATGTCGGCCAAGGCAATCTTCGAGTTTGTCGCGCCAGTCACTCTGCGCCTTGCAAATGACGACGCAAACCTCAATCAGGCAGCCTACAAGGCATTGGTGACGGCCCTGCAAACCACCCAACCCGTACCAGGACAAGGCGAACCGGGGCTGGGGTTCTACCCGGCGCTGGAAGCGTTGGCGAAACTGGAGCAACCCGGGCTGGCCGAGCATTTCACCCTCGAATTGCGTTTGCCAGGCGCCTCGCTGGACCCCGGTCATCCCGTTCGCCAGGCACTCGACACAATCCTTAACTGGACGGTCGGCAGCCTCGATCAGCTCGTTCTGCGGCGTCCGCCAACTCAAGCTGACCTGAATGAGCTGGACACGGCCGGGGCCAACCCCGCGTTGAAATCCTTCATTACTCAACTCGCCGCCGACCAGTTGTTCGGTCCTTCGCGGCGGCCGTTCCTCAAGGCGTCCAAGGGGTTGGCCGATCCGATCGTTACAAGGGTGGAGCGCGCACCATGACCACATCTGCGATCAGAACTGTTTGCTTGGTCGGCCCTCGGCTCACCGCACCGGGTCGAGACTCCGAGGCCAGCTACCTCTGGGTTGCCGAGCTTTCGACGGACCTTGAGGGTGACCGAAAACCGGTGGATGGCGTGGTGCGTGCACCGTCGCTGAGGGTGTTGGCCCAGCGCGCGCAAGCACGCGCGCAGTACGATGCCAAGGCTGCCACCGTCGACTTTCGTGACCCGCTGATGTTCCAGCTGGCGGTACGCGGCTATCCGACCAAGGCCGGCGAATTGCGCATGGCGTCCACTTGCGACGGTAGCGATGCCGCTGCTCGTTCGCTCTCGGTCTCGGCGTACCCTGCCGACCCACGGGGTTTCTCCATTGGTGTCGCGGCCATGCTGGCGAGCGACGGCAAATGGCCGGCTAAACGCTCGGACGAGCTCGAAACGTCACCCTTGTCGTTGACCCTCGGCGCCATCGACATAGCCATCCGCGATGAAGCCGGGGTGCGGGACGTCTGGAACTTCTGGTCGGTGGGTGCCCGTCAAGAGATAGATGGCGAGCCGTATGTGCCGATCTTCGGTGGGGGGATCTACCTCAAAGTCGTTCATGGGGCATTTCTGTCCATCCAGGACAGCACCGTCAAGGGCAAGCGAGTGCGCAAGACGCTCACCGATAGAGACGACAAGGTCGATCGCATCATCCTCTGCCTCACCCCCGCTGGCATCGAGTTCGACGCCGTGATCGACGATCCTTTCGGTTCCGCAACCCAGCTCAAGGTGCGGCTGCGCCTGGAGCCGGATGGGGCAGGGGGGCAACGGGTGGCGCTGCTGCGCGAAGACCAACAGCGCAGTAAATTGCGCCCGACGCTCGATGATCTGGCCGAAAGCGTGCGTACCGCTCGGCTTGGTTTGGTGTTCGACATTCGCCCAGGCCTTGCTCCACTGGTTTGGCCAGTGGAGCAAGGTAGCAACCACTTGCGGCTGCGCGATGGCATCAAGCGGCCGAGCACCTTGCCGGGCGCAGTGCGTGCGAGCCTTGTGACCGAACGGATGGCCGGAGCCTCGCTGGAAGCCACGGCGACCCTGATCAACCCTGTGCTGACTATCGACAGTAGCCGACCTATGGCCAGGCAACTGACGCTGGATGCGGGTAAGCAGCCCGCCGCGTCAGAGGCGGTGGCGACGGTCAACCTGGTCCAGCCAAGCGATACTCGCCGTTGGCGAGTGGGCTTTGGACAGCGCAAGGGCAGTGCGACGGCCAGCGCGTTGCCAGTGCTGGTCGAGCGCTTAGGCCTGGCCCGTGACCTGGAGGCACGCTATCGGCGGCAGGCGTTGAGAACCGCGCGGGACCCGCGACCGCTCTACGGGTTTGTGGCGCTCGAACGGGGGGTGGTGCAGATCCCCCTCGCGCGCGAGCCCGACCTGGCTTTGCGCAAGGCAGTCGATCCGGCGCCGAAGGACGGCCAGGTAAAGGACGGCCAGGCGCTGGTTGGATTGGTTCATGCGCGCCTGACGCGGCGGTTGCCGAATGCTGAATATGCAACTGTCGGTGAACTGACGGTTGACAGCGCGGCGTTCGTCCGCGTCAGTGTGCCATTCAGCGACAGGGCTCCGCTCAGTTGTGATATCACCCTGAGCGCAGCGCATGGTGCAATTTCCGGGGCCCTTTGGTTCAACGAGTCGTCGCCGACCGCACAGGAGGTGGTGCCGGTACTGGACAATGGTCCCATTACGCTGCGCTCCGGCGTGTTGTCCTTTGGTGAGACGGGGACTACCGACGGTCAGATCGCGGCATTGCAGCCTACGGATGACGTTCCAGCGGTGAGCTTGGACCTGAACGTAGCGATCAGCCCAGGTGCCCCCGTGGTTCATTGGGCGCCTGTTCCCGGGGTACAAATGCCTTTGGTCGCGGGCATGAACATGACACGCAGCGCGCCCAGCGCTGTGAGGCCTTCATGCAGCCGGGACCTGGTGCCGGTGTTCTACCACGTGCCTGAATCACGCACGGCCGCCACCGTCACGCTTACCTTGCAGGGCTTTTCGAGTGGCGCCGCCAGCATCGTATCGAAGGATGCCGAGCTACGTTTTGGTTGGCCGGGCATCAATGCGCAGTGGGCACACGGGCCGCTTGCCGAGGGTCAGGATATCGAATCGAAAACCGGTATTGCGATGTCGGTCCTGACGTTGCCTGGCGTTGAAGTGACGCTTACCTCCACGACCAGTAACGCACCAGGCCTGGCTTACTTGCTGCGTTACGATCTGCCGGTCCTGGGCGAGCTGTATGCCGAAGCCACCTTCGTCAAGTCCCAACCGCCTGCTACGGGCCAAGCCTTGCCGCAGGTTACCGCGCTGGACCTTCAAGCGCTGGAGAGCGTCTGGGCTGCGTCCTCCCATCGGTTGTCGCTGACACGCACGGACAGGGACAGGATGACAGGGTGGTACGACACCAAGGCGGATGGGCTTGTCGAACCCTATACCTGGGAGACTGGGTTCACGGTCCGGACGGATGCCAATACCTTGCCCTATGGTGCTTACGCATTGGCAGGCGAGTGGACATGGGGGGAGCACGCCCTGGCGGGCTTGAACCGGACGTTCGGCAAGCCCGCCAAGGGGGACAAGGCATTATCTGCAACAGGCAAAGGGCTAGAGATCGTCGGCTTTGCACTTGCGCCCTATAGGCAAACAATCGGCAAAGCTTCTGCAATAGCCGACACACGCGGCTTGGTCATGGCAACCACGGCCAAAGCGGTGCCGACCACGCTTAGTGTGCGCAGCACTCAACTCCTCAAGCCCTCAGGCGGTGGTGAGATCACCGACTTGATAACCACACGCGAGGAGGTGCCACTCACGCTGCATGGGGCCCAACTTGCCTTGTACCTGCGCGATGTACCCATGCAGCCATCGGCCGGAGGCTGGGTCTTTAGCCCCGACGACACACCGGAAAGTGCGCCTGGCCCAGACAGTACCGTGTTTGCCAGGGATAAGTTGCCTCGTTCGATCTACGAGTGGCGACTCTATGCAAGCGCTGGGGCGTCGTCGTTTCACGACCTCGTCATCGGCCCACTGACCCTTCGTCCGTTGCGCTTGTGGCACTGTAGCGTCGATGTCGATGGCATCGTCAAGGCCGTTTCGGTGCTGTTCGGCATCAATGCACCCTACCAGCAGGTAGCCAACCAGGACGAACCATTCGGGCCGGAATCGCCCTTCGATACCGGTAATTCGGTGTGCATCGCGTTCAAGACGAACGGCGGTCCGCTGGTGGCCGACAATATCAATGACGCGGTCGTCCAGAACCAGAAAATCAATGTTGCCACAACGAACCAGGCATCGATCACCTTACGCCTGGACGCCAAGGTGCTTCCGGGTGCGAAGGACGCCGAGGATCGCCAGCCCGTCACCCTGCGTTTCAACATTCAAATCAATGCCCAACGTCTGGAGGCCGTGGCGAGCAGCGCGCAACTGGACATCACCCTGTTCGGCGCGCGACTGACGCTGACCGGTGGCACGGTCGTGATCAACGGCCCGCAGTTGAACGTGAGCTTCAAAGGCTCAGCCCAGATGCCGGAATACCTGACGATCAGTACGCTGACGCTCGACCTTTCGGCTAGCCAATGCCTGGTGACGGTCAACGGAGTGGCGACGCTGCCCGACCGGCGCGAAACGTCCTTGCGCGAAGCGATCCGGGTTTCGCTGGGCGGCCCAATTGGCTGGTACGGCGCGAGCATCGCGACCGATAGCGAGGCAATAACCGTGCATGATCACCCGCGTGGGGTGCTCAGTGTCGAACTGAACGGGGCGATCTGCAAAGGCGATTGGCTGCGCGGCCTGAATATCGGTACAACCCGCGCCCACGGTATCGTCGTGCTTACCGTGCAGGCGCCGGAGGCGAAACGGCCTATGGCCTGGAAGATCAGCAGCGCGCGCTTTGACGTCACGGCCTCCAATGAAAATGGTCAACTGCAAGTTACGCAGCTCACCCGCCTGCAGAATGCCGGGGCTGTACTGACCACTGACATGCGCGTCACATTGCCGACTCCAGACGTTGGCCTGGTTAGCGTGGTGCAATGGCCGGTTGGACGACTAGGGCAGGATGCGACGAAGTTCATCGACTCCGCGGGCCCCTATACAGGCGAAGAACGCACGCTGCACACAGTCGAGGTGAGCACGACCGGGACGGTGCTGACGCACGTCACCAAGCCCGGTTTGGCGGATCTGACTCTCGATTGCAATGTCATTGGCGTGGTCAAGGATGTTTGGTTGCTCACCGCTGTGTGGCGCAGCAAAGTGTTGACCACCCACAGGCTTTCAGGGGAGGGGCAGACCTCCCAGGTTTTCGACAGCCTCGATGACGTGGCGATCGTCGACCTGGCCCACGTTGCACGACGGCTCGCTGATCCCCGTGACCCTTTCAACAGACAGTATGGTTTCGTACCTCGCTACCGGCTTAATGGCGACCTGACCGATGATGCTTCGCCGCTCATCGCCGGTATCGGCCGAGGCGGGTTGTTTGGGCGGGATATCGACCGTGTGCTCGTCGGCGCGTCAAAAGGGGGCGCGGTACCGGCCTTGGTGATTTTCGCGGGGGCGCTTATCGAGGTGAGCCTGGACGAAGAGCAGGTGAGCGGCGTTGTCGCTCCGTTACCCTGGATTGCACCCGTATTCGCTGGCGCCGCGGAGCCGCTTTCCCACATCCCCCAAGCCCCGGAGCCGGGGCAAAAGGCCTGGATCGGTAAAGTGGCGGGGTTCGATCTTGCCAGTGCAATTGCCTTGCCACTCAATGGCCTGGCACCGCTTGCAATTGGCCTGGCATCGAACTCTGCAGTTGAGGTGCGGCAGAGCCTTTTACAAATGATCGGTGTCGACGCCACCACCGCACAGGATGTCATCGACCAGGCGTTCGCGGCCAACCTATTCCCCAGCCCCGCCAGTACCGCGCCCTTTGCTCGACCCTTGTTCTGGCGCAGCCTGATGGCGTTGGCGCGGTGGTGGAGAGTGGCTTCTACCAACCACAGGGTCAACACGCTGCTTGCCCGACCGGGGCAGGGCGACGCGGTTCGAGTGCAAGTCGTTCGGCACCCTCCAAACAAGCAGGGCGCTGCTGGCAGTTGTGACCTGGTTGTGGCTGGGCGCTGGGAAATCGCTGTGGCGCCGATTCCCGGCGGCGAGCCTAGGGCGCAAGATGCTGGCTTTCAGAACTTGGTCGGCTTCGCATCGACCCTGGTGCAAGAGCCGTTGGCAGTGTTTGCCGCATCCGTGATGGATGCCGCCACTGAAGGGCTCGATGCCGATCAGCGCAATCATGCAAGCCTCCAGAGAATTACCCTAAGGGCGCCCTTCGCGCTGCAGGCCCAAGGGCGCTTGCGCGACCCCAACCGTGCGATCTACCCTTCGCCGGCGCTGAGCTGGCCACGCAAGGCAATCACCGAGCTGGCGTGGATCAACACCCACGATGAGGCAGTGATCCAGGATGCTGGGCATGCATGGGCGGGCCGTGCGCGAACGTTCGCGGGGCCTTGCAAGGCGGCTGTTGCCTCGGACAAGGACGAGCGTATCGATTTCCTTGCCATCGGACGCCGGATCCTGTTTTCACGAGGAGGTGAACAGGCCCCACAAGTCGTCTCGCCACCTGACCGCGCTTTGACACCGGCAACGCCCCGGGCGCGGGTGCCATTGGCAGCGGAGCTTGCCCAAGCGCTAAGCAAGAACCGGCTGAAGGACACAGAGGCCGGTGCACTGACCGGGCTATCCCCCGGCCAGTTCGAGGTCTTTTCCAATGGCGTTCGTCCAGGCGTGATGGCTCTGGAGCATGAAGGGTTCGTAAGCGTGGATCAGGAGCTGCCACTGGACAGCGCTCACGCCCGTTTCGGCCGACCGGCCGACAGGGCACCGCTGGTCTGGCGACAAGGTCGCGCGCCACGCAATACCGCGCTGCCGCGCGGGCGCGTGGAGAGCGAAAGCCGGCGCACATTCGTGGCAGCGAACCTGTACGCGGTGGAAAAAGGCGCGTCCGACACTCGCCATCTTCAACCCTTCGTACTGTTCAGTGGGCCTGGCGCGGTGCTTCGCTATCTGCCGGCCTTGATCGAGGAAGCGGGCCAGGAAGCCATTGCGCTGTTGTTGTCGTTGCAGTCGCCGGACAGAGGCTGGCTGAGCCCTGAACTCAGTGAAAACGTGGTGATCCGGGTAAAACGTCCAGGGTTGAGTGGGCGTAACCCTCTGGTCGAAACGCTGGCCAAGTTGGGACTGCTGGTGCCTGGCCTGCAGGCCACCCTTGAGGTAGGCGATGTCGTTGTGCGTTTCGCAGCCTTTAAAGTCAGTGCGTTGGCCAATGAACAGCTGGACCTGACTTTGGCGATGTCCCTGACTGATCGGTCCAGGTTGCAAGCCGCGGTACGCGGCGCGGATGCGGACACCCAGGCGATGCTAAGGCTTGAGCTGGCACCCTGGATCAAGGACGCGCCCGCGCCAGCACCCGGCAAATGGGTCGACCTTAAGACACGTACGAGCGCCTCGCAGCAGTTGCCCGCTGGGCCGCCCCTGCGCGTCACTTTCCGTCTGATGCTGTTACCGGGTAATCGTCTGTGGCGCCCGGTGGAAATGGCCACGCTGGCGTTCGCTGACCCAGCCTATGACCGCGAACTGGCAAGCCCGGCGCATGGCGTGACCAAAGCGGTGCGCGCAAAGCGCTATCTACTGGCCTTCGACCGTGCGGAGTACGACTCGACGCAGACACTGTGCTTTTCCTTTGGCAGGATCAACGAAGCGTTCCTTAGGCCGGATAGGCGTGCCGTGCCGCCGTTACTGGGGGGCAAGTGGTCTATCGGCATCGAAGTCACCGCAAAGGATCCTGCACTGCATGGCAGTATCCCTCGCGCATTGGGCGTTCGCGGGCTGGCGCCCGAGCAGCCGGTGCAGGGCAGCGCTGGCCAGGCGTACGCCATCGAGATCAGTGCACTGGTGGAAAAGGACGGCACGCCCGCGGCCTTGGCTTCGGGTGATCAACTGACGATCACTGCAGTCGTGCTAGAGGATGACGACGCCTTGAGCGTTGGGTTGACGCTGAACCTGAATCTGAGCATCGTCGACTTCCCAGTGAACGCGCCGGCAGCGGCCATCTATGGTTTGGTCAGTCACGAGGCTGGCCGAGCAACGCCGGAACTGTTCGCCAGCGCACCGCAGCCCAGCATCGTCGAGTTTCCGGAGCTGGTGGCCGACCTGGTACGTGGGCATGTACGGCGCAAGGCGATGTTCGTATGGCCATTCGTGCCGAGAAACCCGATTACGCCTGGTCATGCATCAGCGGGTTTGGTCAAGATCGATCGTACCGGAGGCGGGCAGATTCCTGAGCATCCGACACTGGACTTCCCGCCTGCGCAATAGAGAGAGGGCGCTTGAGACAGTGGCTCGTCTGAGCCAGCAATCAGTCCGACAACGACCATAGCGGATCGCTGGCCATCAGCAGGGTCACCCAATCGGTAAAGGCGCGTACCCTTGCTGACAAGTGGCGGGTGTAGGGGTAGACGATGGAAAGGGGCATGCTAGCCATCTGCCAATCAGGCAAGACCCTCACCAGCGCACCCGTTTTGAAATGCGGCACGGCCTCGGCCGTTGGAAGGAAGGCAACACCTAGCCCGGAGACCGCGGCGGCGGCAGTTGCACTGCCGTTGTTGAAGTACATGGACGGCTGATGATCCAAGGTGAAACTGTCTGACCCGCGTGTGAGGGTTGGCACGAAACGCCTATCCGTTGCCGGAAACTTGAACCCTAAATGTTTGTGGTTTGGCAGGTCCCAAGGGGTGTCGGGGATGCCGGCACTGTCCAGGTACCTGGGGGATGCGCAGAAGCAAAAGCGCATTTGGCCAATAGGCCGACACACCAGATCCTGATCGGTAATGGTTCCACCACGAATCGCACAATCCACACCTTCCTGAACAAGATCAACGACACGCTCGCTGCAGCCGATGTCGAGATGGATTTCGGGGAATGTCGAGGCAAACTCGGAAAGGGCGGGGACCACGAACAAGATACCGACAGGGGAGGGCATTTCAATGCGAACACGCCCACGCACGACATTTCGGCTTTGCGAAGTCGAAGCCTCCAGCTCGTCCACATCGTCAATCACGGCACGCGCTCTGATGTAGTAGGCGGCCCCTTCGGGTGTGGGTGAAACTTTACGCGTTGTACGATGCAGCAGCCTGATACCCAGCAGATTTTCCAGTGCCTGGATTTGGCCTGAGACCGTTGTTTTTGCCAGCGACAGGGAGTCTGCAGCACCGCTGAAACTGCCCACTTCGACGATGCGGCAAAACGCCCGCATCGCCTCCAAACGGTCCAATGCCATTGTGCGAATTTCCGTACAAACAAAACGATTGCACCCAGTTTATCCGAAAACACGGTTTCACTACAGTTTGCTCATCCCACCGAGCGGTGGCGAACCAACTGGAGAATCGTGATGAGCACCAAACGTATCAATTATTACGAAGCAGCCCCACAAGCCATGAAAGCCATGATGGGGCTGGAAAAGGCCGCTTCTCAATCCATTTTGCCGGCATCGCTGCGAGAGCTGGTGCGGATTCGTGCATCGCAGATCAACGGTTGTGCCTATTGCATCGACATGCACACCGCCGATGCGCTGAAAGCAGGTGAAACCCCACGCCGTCTGATGGCTGTCAGTGCCTGGAAAGAAACACCGTTCTTCGATGCCCAGGAACGTGCTGCGTTGCTGTGGACTGAAACCCTCACCCTGGTGGCAGAGAGGCATGCACCGGATGAGATTTACCAAGAGGTTGCCGCTCAATTCACTGAGCAAGCGCTGTCCGAGCTCACCTTTGTGATTGCCGCCATCAACGCCTGGAACCGCTTCGGCGTCGGTTTCGCCATGCAGCCAAAGTAATCCCACATCCGAATTCGGGTGTTTGACACTACACGGCGACTTTCCTCCCAGCCTGAACTTTCAAACACCCCCACTCGAATCAAATCTTTAACGTTTTGCGCGTGTCTGTGCGCGCTCTTTGACGGAGTCAATATGAAAAACATCATCAAAACCTGTGCTGCACTCATGATAGTACTGCCTTTTTTTGCACATGCCGCCGACGGCGCAGACGCGGTGAAGCGTTTCCAGGAACGAAACAAGGCGATGTTTGCTCAACAAGCAAAGGCGCGAGCGGAGCGCGAACAACAGGATCATCAGGCGAGTAAAGATACGCTGCAGGAGGGTGGCGATTCTGTTAGCGCAGGAATGATTGCTGAATAAACCACGGCGTATCGATTTGCCATTTAGTGAAAAGGATCAATCCGTGCGCGCTCCCGCCCTCATTGCAACTGGCTTCGTTGCTACAATTTCGCTGATCGCTGGATGTAACAAAGAAACCGCCCCGCAAGTGACAGCCAATCCTCCCGCTGTCGATGTTGTTAGTGTAACCGTTCAACCCGTGAAACCCTGGGACAGCTTCAATGGCCGCATCGGGGCTATGGAAACGGTATCGGTGCTGCCAAGAGTCGGTGGTTACATCACCAAGGTCGCTTACAAGGAAGGCAGCGAGGTCAACAAAGGCGACCTCTTGTTTGTCGTTGACCAGCGCCCCTATCGCGCTACCTTGGCGAGTGCGCAAGCCCGGCTGGAGCAGGCACGGGCTTCACTTGCTTTCGCCAAGCAACAAAATCAGCGAGCGCAGCAGCTTATCAAGAGCCATGCGATATCGATGGAGGAGGCTGAGCAGAAGCGAGCAGCCTACGAACAGGGCGTTGCTGAGGTACATGCTGCTGAGTCCGAGGTGACGACAGCTGCCCTCAATCTGGCGTTCACCGAGGTTCGATCGCCCATCGATGGCCGGACAAGTCGGGCACAACTCACGGTCGGCAACCTGGCCGTCGCGGACCAGTCTGTACTCACCTCGGTGGTGTCGCAGGACCCGGTCTATGTTTACTTCGACCCGGATGAACAAAGCTTCCTGAACTATCAAGAACGCTTGAAGGCCTCTCAACGTACACAGGTGCGCGTCGGACTGGCAAACGATGAACACTCTCCCTATGAAGGGGAACTCTCGTTCGTTGACAACCAGGTGGACGCTGCAACAGGCACCATTCGCGCAAGGGCGACGGTGAAGAACCCAGACAGGTTCCTGGTGCCAGGGCTCTTCGCCAAAGTAGAACTGTCAGTGGGTGAATCGCAGGTGCAAACACTGGTGCCTGAACGCGCCATCTTGAGTGATCAAGATAAAAAGTATGTCTACGTACTGAGCGGCGATGGCAAGGCTGAAAAAAGGTATATCGAGCCCGGCAAGTTGGTTGGGCAGCAGCGTGTGGTCGCCGCAGGCCTCGACAATAACGAACGCGTAATAGTTTCCGGTCTTCAGCAAATCTATGGCTCCGGCATGGCGGTCTCACCCAATCTTCTCGTTCCAGCAAGTACTGAAATGAACGTGTCCAGTACGCATAAAAGCTTGAAATAACCTGCGAAGGCCTGTCTCATGGATTTCTCTAAGTTTTTTATCGATCGGCCAATCTTTGCGATTGTTCTGTCGATTGTCATTTTTGCAGCAGGGTTGATCGCAATCCCGCTGCTGCCCGTTGGTGAGTACCCAGAAGTTGTTCCGCCTACCGTGGTGGTGAAGGCCACCTATCCGGGCGCGAACCCTAAAGAGATTGCCGAGTCAGTTGCTGTTCCCCTTGAGGAGGCCATCAACGGGGTTGAAGACATGGTCTATCTGAAGTCGGTGGCCAGCTCCGATGGCACGTTGCAGGTCGTAGTCACCTTCAACGACAAGGTAGACCCAGACACGGCGGCGGTTCGCGTACAGAACAGGGTAAGCCAGGCGCTTTCTCGCCTGCCTGAAACGGTGCGCCAGTATGGCATCACCACGCAGAAACAATCCCCGACACCGCTGATGTATGTGGACATGTTCTCCACCAGCGAGAAGTTCGATGCCCTCTACCTGCGCAACTACCTTCGCCTGCACGTGAAGGATGAGCTGGCGCGTATTCCGGGGATCGGCGACGTGGTGCTTTACGGCTCCGGCGACTATGCGATGCGGATCTGGCTTGACCCAGACAAGCTCGCCGCGCGTGGTATCACAGCACAGGACGCCATCAATGCCATCCGCCAGCAGAACGTTCAAGTATCCGCCGGGCAGCTCGGCGCTGAACCCTCGCCCCAGAACACCGATTTTCTGATCTCCATTAACGTGCAAGGTCGGCTCAAGACCGAGCAGGAGTTCTCTGACATCGTCCTGAAAACCGGGCGTGATGGCCAGATCACCCGGCTCGCCGACGTTGCCCGGGTGCAGTTGGACTCGGGGGATTACACGATGCGTGTATTCCGAGGCAAAAGTCAGGAGGTTGCAGTCGGGATCTTCCTAACCCCCGGGGCCAACGCAATCGACGTCGCCAACAAGGTGTATTCGAAACTCGACGCTTTGTCCAAAGACTTCCCGGAAGGGGTCAAGTACGTCAGTGTATGGGACCCCACAGTCTTCGTGCGCGAGTCGATCAGCGCCGTGCAGCACACGCTGTTCGAGGCGATGGCGCTGATCGTTCTGGTGGTCGTGATTTTCCTGCAGACCTGGCGGGCATCGATCATTGCGCTGATCGCAGTGCCAGTTTCTATCGTGGGAACGTTCGCGTTCCTCTATTTGCTCGGCTACTCCATCAACACGCTCACTTTGTTCGGCATGGTGTTGGCGATCGGCATCGTTGTCGACGACGCGATCGTGGTCGTGGAAAACGTCGAACGAAACATCGAGCTAGGTCAGACACCCCTGCAAGCCGCTCATCAGGCGATGCGGGAGGTATCAGGCCCGATCCTGGCGATTGGTCTGGTGCTGTGCGCCGTGTTCATCCCGATGGCTTTCATGAGTGGTGTGACAGGGCAGTTCTACAAGCAATTTGCCGTCACCATCGCGATCTCGACGGTGATTTCGACGGTTAACTCCCTGACCCTATCGCCGGTGCTGGCAGCCAAGCTGCTGCGTCACCACGACAGCCCGAAGGACAGGCTGACGCGATGCATGGATTTTGCGCTTGGTTGGCTGCTGCGCCCCTTCAACCGGTTCTTCAACCGCAGTTCGCAACGTTATGAACGGAGCATCGCCAGGCTGCTGCCACGCAAGGGACTGGTTTTTCTGGTGTACGCCGCGCTGTTGGGGGTGACCGGGCTGTTGTTCAACACCATCCCGACCGGGTTCATTCCCAGCCAGGACAAGCTCTATCTCTTCGCCGGCGCGACGCTTCCCCCGGGTGCATCGCTTTCCCGCTCTGACGCGGTAGCCCGAGAGATGTCTGCGATCGCTTCGACGGTGGAAGGTGTGGACTTTACCAACTCGTATGTCGGCTCCAACGCGCTGCAAAACACCGCGACCCCGAACCTGGTGACTGCCTACGTCATCCTCAAACCTTTCGGTGAACGCACCCGCAGTGCCGCGGACATCAACGCCGAGCTGAACAGCAAATTCGCTGCCATCAAGGACGGCGCAGCCTATGCCTTGCTGCCACCGCCCATCCAAGGCCTCGGTAACGGCTCCGGCTATTCGCTGTTTTTAACCGACCGAGGTGGTTTGGGATACGCGGCATTGCAGCAGGCACTGGAAAAATTCCAGGCCGAGGTCGCCAGCACCCCAGGCATGACCTTCCCCGTCAGCTCGTATCAATCCAACATCCCGCAACTGGAGGTCAAGGTCGATCGCGTGAAGGCGCAGGCTCAGGGGGTTGAACTGCCGGCGATATTCGACACGCTGCAAACGTACTTGGGGTCTGTTTACGTAAACGATTTCAACCTGTTCGGTCGGGTTTACCGCGTCATTGCTCAAGCGGACTCAAGCTTCAGGCAAGCCGCAGAAGACGTAGGTAACCTTCGCGTACGTAACGCTCAAGGGAACATGGTGCCATTGAGTGCCGTGGTCAACATCGCCTCGACCTTTGGACCTGACCCCGTGATGCGCTTCAACGGGTACCCCGCTGCGGACTTGATCGGCGACGCGGACCCAAAGGTCATGTCTTCTGGCGAGGTGCTCAAGAAGTTGGAGGAAATCGCCGCCCGCACACTGCCACGAGGCATAGCGCTGGAGTGGACAGATCTCAGCTATCAGCAGGTCACCCAGAGCAACACAGCCGTGATCGTATTCCCGATCGCCGTCATGCTGGCCTTCTTGGTACTGGCCGCGCTTTACGAGAGCTGGACGCTGCCACTGGCGGTCATTCTGATTGTGCCGGTTTGCATGTTTGCCGCACTGATGGGGGTATGGATCGCGGGTGGTGACAACAACGTCTTCGTCCAGGTTGGCCTGGTGGTACTGATGGGGCTGGCGTGCAAGAATGCAATCTTGATTGTCGAGTTTGCGCGGGAGCTGGAGATGCAAGGGCGGGGGACTGTCGAAGCGGCGCTGGAAGCCTGCCGGCTTCGTCTACGCCCCATCGTGATGACATCGGTGGCATTCATCGCGGGCGCGGTGCCGCTTTTGGTTGGCACCGGTGCGGGCAGTGAGGTCCGTCACGCAACAGGTGTTACCGTCTTCGGCGGAATGCTCGGCGTGACCGTTTTCGGGCTGTTCCTGACCCCGGTGTTCTATGTGGTGATGAGGAAGCTAGGCGCAACCATCCCCGACCATCCTTCAAGCGTGCCGGCGCATGAGGTGGAGAGCCTGACCCATGGCTAACTTCAGAAACTGTTCAGTACCAATGTTGTTCATGTTGCTGGCTGGATGCTCGGTGGGGCCGGACTTTACCCGGCCAGGTGTGCCATCACTGCCGCAGTCCTTTACCCATCAACGCGCCGGCCAGGCCGCCCCGTCGCGTGACGCTTGCCCACATTCCACAGTTTGAAGTGAGGGTTGCCGTCGACAAGCATCGGCTTGCAGTCTTGACCGGCTTGTCTCCTGCATCGCTGGATTCCCAGCTGCTGGCTGTTAGCGCTATGCCTGCAGCGCCGCAGAGGATCGAAGCGGACACGCCAGCGAACGTTATCCGCAGGCGCCCCGACGTTGCATCGGCTGAACACCGCTTGCACGCAGCGACTGCGCAGATAGGGATAGCTACTGCGGACCTGTTCCCTCGGGTCACACTGGAGGCGGCTATAGGAGCCTATGCGTTTAACGGTAGTGCGCTCTACTCAGCCTCCGCAGAATCGAACATGGCGGCGCTAGGGGTTGACTGGTCATTCCTTGACGCAGGTCGGGTAAAGAGTCGGATCGAGGCTGCTGATGCAGAAGCAGCGGCTCGACTGGCGAATTATCAGCAGGCGGTATTGGTTGCGCTTGAAGACGTTGAGAACGCATTGGTGCGTTTTACGCGTACCACGGATGAGGAGGCCCGCTTGAACAGTGCAGCCGCTGAACTGGCGAAGGCGTCAGCGCTTGCAGGTGAAAAGTACCAAGCAGGTGCTATCGAGCTCTTCGAGCGATGGACGTCCAGCGTGAGCTCTACAACGCGCAGATAGACCAGGTTTCCAGCCAGGCGAAGCACGCAGCAGCAGCCTTCACGCAAAAAGTGGTTTGGGAGTAGGGTGGATACATATATTCCATTTGTGCATGGAAATATGCTTGACGCCTTACTCAAGCCTGCCTACGATCTAGCTCATCGAAGCCGAGATGAGCGCCATGAAAACGAACCAGCATCTTGAATTTGTCCAACCTTCAGAACCCGTCTCTCTGCACGCTCTGTTGAAGGAGGTCGATGGGATTTTCGAAATTCAAATCAATGCGCTCGCAACACTCTACGGTGTGAGTAAATCGGCGGTGCGGCTTACGCTTGGCGGCTCACATCGTCCTAAGTACCTCGCCCAGGTCTGCTACGAATATGCGGTGGAAGGTAAATGGCCGTTACAAGGCCATGACAATGACGCGGATTGGCTGGATCTGAGTGCTTTTGTCACCACCGGTCGAAGCTATGTTGAACACTACGGCGCCGCACCGCCCAAGATGTTAGAGAAAACACTGGTGATGGGAGGGATTCGCGCGGGCCTCGATTCCGATAGAGCTGATATCGATGGCATTCCCGCAGTGCTAGAG
Source organism: Pseudomonas sp. LFS074 (assembly GCF_047978165.1). Classification (NCBI taxonomy): domain Bacteria; kingdom Pseudomonadati; phylum Pseudomonadota; class Gammaproteobacteria; order Pseudomonadales; family Pseudomonadaceae; genus Pseudomonas; species Pseudomonas sp. LFS074. The sequence goes on from NZ_JBFPFV010000001.1 coordinate 2,869,012, forward strand.
GGGCTCTACACTGGGTACTTGACCTTGCTGGAGATAGCAATAATGGCTCAAATGAGCGAGAAGTCCGTAAGGAATGCGACGCTACCGACCGCTCAAGATCGCCTCGTTACCTCAAAGCAAGGCACCCGAACAGTGGTCGAGGCTCCCGAGGCTCTCCGGTGGTTATCGGGTCGCCGAAGCTTCAATCCAACAGTTGTGGTCTGATCATGGCGCTGACGAGACAAGCTGAAGCCTATTGCGTTGAAACGCTGAAACGAACGAGCCCACCCACCGAAAAAATTGCAGGGTTTACCACCCGTACCGGGCGCCAGCTGGCGTTGGAGCGGGTTCGAAATGAAATCTATTGCTGGACCGAGCTCTCATCTCTGGAGGCAGCGCCCTGCACGCCAAGGCGTAGGTATACAGCCTCGGAAACACGCAACTCGAACCTGAATCGTAAAAACGCGCCACGCCTTATGCTTGGACAGGAAGTTCTGTACTGGACTTTCAGCGACATCGAGCACTTCAAACGCTTTGTGGATTGGTACATCTAACGCTCTCTCCACCGGGCAGTGGGCGGCAATCCTCTCCCTTTTTCTTGGTCTCCGTTCGTCTCAGTGAAGGTGGGTTCCCCTCAATGCTCAAATGGCTTGCCTCCATGAGTCGCGATTTCCGCATTCACCTTGACTGGTCGCGTTTCGAGGAATCAGAGCGCTACCGCTATGTCACGCAGGCCTACGACCAATTCCCGACACAAGCGATGGAGGCAGATCTAGCCGAGCGCCTTAAGCGCGTCCAGGATGAGGCCGCTGCGAAGTTCAATGCTGATCGTGATCGGCTGAACGGGGCGGTCACAGCGCTGCACTCCAAAGTCACTGAAGCTAAGCGTCTGGTAAGCCTCTTTCAGCGCGATTACCGCGCTGAGCTTGAGGCCCTGTACGCAGAAAAAGATCGGTTGCGCGGTGAAATGCGCCTGACAAGGAATGAGAAATCATCCGAATACGACAGCCTCGAGGCGTTACACGAGGAGAAAAAAGAGCTGTATAGAAAGAGCCGAGCGCTTAAGGACGATATTGATAGCTGGTACGCGCAAGCCAACCGGAGTCGGGTTTTACTGGGGAAAAAGGATCGAGAGATTCCCAAGTACTCAATCTTCGGGATTAGCCAAAATTCTTTGCAGCGCGCCAAGAACGACCGGGATATCGTAATCAAGAAGATCAAGCGGGTGAAAGAGGAGATCGACACGGTCAACAGTGATATCTACGCCTTGAATAAGGCGCTAGAGCAAATGGGTGAGAAATTTGGGCAGACCAAGCAACGTATCGTTGATACCAAACAGGATCGGGCTGAGTTTTTCGGCTTGAGTGCGTCCGGTAAGACCTTAAATGCCCTGAAAAGTGAACAGGACGACGTGGCCTATGAGTTTGCCAGGTTACGCACCACAGTGGTTTCAATTGAAGAGGCACGGGTATGTTTCATCCGAGATGCCGAAAACGGCTATGGTGTGCCCGCGCTTCGCATTGAACTGGATAACCGGATTGAAACTCGGGTTGCCCACCTCAGGGCATACGATCTACCCGAGCAACAGATGCAGCGTAAGCTGCGGCACCGAGAGCAGTGGCTGCGGGAACACACGAAGTAGCGCTCGGATTTGGCGGGGAACCTTAATTTGAATGGTTTAGCCAGGCTGCTTTACAAGATGAAGAATGATGGCGTCGTCTGGCTTGCGCTTGCATTCGAGGCGCGTGGTTCGGCGAAGCGTTTGCGCGGCTGAGGGCGACGAAAAAATTCGGTGCTTGCTTCGTCGCCCAGTCGATCAGATCCGTGGGTCAGCCAGTTCTCATATCAGGTCAGAATATGCAGATCCCATCAAGCTCAAACCTTGAGCTCGCCCATGACACTCAAGACGGCACCGTGAGCAATGTCGATTATCCGGTCGACTTCTTCTCGGGTGGTGATCAGTGGTGGTGCGAAGCCGAGAATTTCCCCATGCGGCATGGCACGGGCGATCAGGCCGCGATCACGGGCCGCCTTGGAAATACGTGCACCAACTTTCAGCGACGGGTCCAGGCGTGTCTTGGTGAGCGGGTCGGCGACGAACTCGATGGCCGCCATCAAGCCCACGCCACGCACCTCACCCACGATCGGCACCGCGCCGAAGGCTTCCTGCATGGACTTCTGGAAGTACTCACCGACCCTTGCCGCGTTGCCCGGAATGTCCTCCTGCTCGACGATGTCCAGCACCGCATTCGCCGCTGCGACCCCGATGGGGTGACCGGAATAGGTGTAGCCGTGGGAGAACGCCCCCACTTTGTCCGCACCTTCCTCCATGACCTTGTATACCTTCTCACCTACGATCGAGGCGGAGAGCGGCGCATAGGCTGAGGTCAGGCCCTTGGCTACGGTGATCAGGTCAGGCTCGATACCATACTTGTCGCAGCCGAACATGGCGCCGGTACGGCCGAAGCCGGTGATGACTTCATCGGCAATCAGCAGGATGTCGTACTTTTTCAGGACTGGCTGAATGGCTGCCCAGTATCCGGCGGGTGGTGGGGTGATGCCGCCGGTACCCAGCACCGGCTCGGCAATGAATGCACCGATGGTGTCGGGGCCTTCGCGCAGGATCAGTTCCTCCAACTCGTTGGCTCGACGCCGGGAGAATTGCTGTTCGGTCTCACCTGGTTCGGCACCCCAGTAGTGGTGCGCAGCCCCGGTTCGCAAGATGCCGGAGACCGGCAGGTCCATGTAGTCGTGGTAGAACGACATGCCAGTCATGGACCCCGAAACGACCGAACAGCCGTGGTAACCGCGCTCGCGGGAAATGATCTTTTTCTTCTTCGGCAGACCACGCAGGTTGTTGTAGTACCAGACCAGCTTGGCCTGGGTTTCGTTGGCGTCGGAGCCCGACAGGCCGTAGAACACCTTGCTCATCTTGCCCGGCGCCATGTTTACCAGGCGATCGGACAGCCGCGCCAACTCGTCGGTGGTATGCGCAGCATAGGTGTGGTAATACGCGAGCTTGTGCGCCTGGCGCGAGATGGCCTCGGCTACCTCGCTGCGGCCATAGCCGACGTTCATGCAATACAAACCGGCGAAGCCGTCGATGTACTCACGGCCGGTCGCGTCGGTGATGGTGATGCCTTTGCCGGTCTCGACGATTGTCGGGTCTCCCAGTTTGCCGGATGCGAAGTCCTTCAGGTGGGTGAACGGATGCAGTACCGCGCCACGATCCTGGGCCGAAATGAGGTCGATCTTTTGCTTGTCCATGGTAGTTCTCCTGTTATTGGTCAAAGGCCGCCGACGCAGACGTATTTGAGTTCCATGTACTCGGCCAGGCCATGTTTTGAGCCTTCCCGGCCCAGGCCGGACTGTTTCCAGCCACCGAAAGGGATCGGTGCGCCGGTAAATTTCGGCGTGTTGAGCGCGACCATGCCGTACTCCAGCTGCTCGGATACGCGCGCCGCGCGCTTCAGGTCATTGGTGTAAACATAAGCCGCCAGGCCGTACTCGGTTTTATTGGCGCGCCGAACCACTTCATGCTCGCTGTCGAACGGCAGGATTGCCGCGACCGGGCCGAAGGTTTCTTCGAACGTGATGTCCATCTCATCGGTGACATCCGCCAGCACGGTCGGCAGGACGAAACTGCTGCCCAGGTTGTGATCCAGGCCGCCGCACATCAGTCGTGCGCCCAGCGAAATCGCATTGCCGATATGGTCACGGCATTTGTTGGCAACGCTGACACGTGTCATAGGGCCAATATCCACACCCTCTGCCAGGCCGTGACCGACACGCAGTGACTGTGCCAACCGAGTGAACTCGGTCACGAAGGCGTCATAGTGACTGCGCTGCACGTAGATGCGGTTGGCGGCCAGGCAGTCCTGGCCAGAAGTGGCGAACTTGGCGCCAATACAGGCGCTGGCCGCTTCATACACGTCGGCGTCTTCGAAGACGATGAAAGGCGCGTGCCCGCCCAACTCAAGCGAAACCTTTTTTACCGTGTCGGCGGACTGACGCAGCAGAATCCGGCCGACTTCGGTGGAGCCCGTGAAGCTGAAGGCTCTCACCTCGGTACGCTGAAGCAACTGCCTGGACAGTTTCGCCGCGTCGCCGGTGACCACTTGGAATACCCCGGCCGGGAAGCCGGCTTCCTCGGCCAGCCTCGCCAAGGCAAGGGCTGACAGTGGCGTTTCCGGTGCCGGCTTGATGATCATCGGGCAACCGGCGGCAAGGGCTGCGCCGGCTTTGCGGGTGATCATGGCGTTCGGGAAATTCCATGGCGTTACGGCTGCCGTGACACCAATGGGTTGCAGCCGAGTGGTGAGCTGGCTACCCGGCAGATGGCTTGGGATCGACTCTGCGTAGCTGCGCTCGGCTTCTGCTGCGAACCACTCCAGGAAGTTGGCGCCGTAGTCGATCTCACTGAGGGCCTCGGCGTAGGGCTTGCCTTGCTCGGCCGACATGATGGTCGCAAGGTCCTGGCAATGCTCACGGGTCAGCGCTGCCCATTTGCGCAGCAGATTGCCGCGCTGAGCGGGCAGCAGTGCACGCCAGCTGACGAAGGCTTCGCTGGCCGCCTCCACGGCCCGGTCGATCCAGTGCTCGTCGCAATGGGCGACGTGGGCGATAACCTCATCGGTAGCTGGGTCGGTGACGGCCAAGCGCCCTTCGCCATGAATCCATTGCCCAGCGATGTAGGCACGCAGCTCCAGGAGGTCTGGACGACTCAACTGGTGTAACGCTGCCGTTGCGCGGTTTTTCATTGTTATTTCCCTCCCGAATGTGCGGCAAGCTTGCGTTCTGCGGCAATGTCCTCCAGGTCCTTGAAGCGATCCCCGATGCGTGGGTGGACACGCCCGCCATCACTGGCACCAATGGCGATGACGATCTCGTCGGGGCCAGGTGCGTCGGCGATCTGGAAGGTGGAGGTTATGAAGTGCGAGCGTTTGCCCGTCTCGGACTTGTGGATCATCGGTACGTTCAACAATGCGCCCGCGCCAACCCGAGTGTTGATGAAGCTGAGAAACGCCGTGCCATCCACCGCCTCGCGGTACACGTCGCCAAAGCGCAAGGTGTGGATCAGTGCGGCGGCATGCTCGATCTCGCCGCCGGTGCCCACCACGGCGGCTTTCCCATAGGCCTGTATGCGCTCTTTGGGCAGGTGGGCCACCAGCGCCGCAGACATCATTCGGCCCAACTCAGGTGCCAGGCGAACGATCTCGGGGCCGAGGTCATCGACGAACCCTTGGCCGGCCCAAGGGTTGCGCAACACGGCCGCGACAACCACCGAGGTAATCGGCCTGGGTGCATCCTTGCCGCCTTCCTGATGGGTAGTTTCGATAAACGTCACGATCTTGCGGATATCAGCGGGCATCAAAGCCTCCAGGACAATGGGCCATGTGGAATTGAAGGCCATGCTAGTCACTGATTCGCAGTGAATCTTCCGTCGAACCATTGCAAGATTCTGTTATTTTTCCTCTGATTCGATTAATTCTCATCGGTGCAAGGGGTACCCGATGCCTGAACAACAAGAAAAAATCACGGCGTTACGGCGGGTGGCGAGCCAGATTAGTTCCGACGAAGATCTGGAATCGTTGCTCGGTGAGTTGACCCGCTCAGCCTGCCAGCAAGGCGGCTGGGACCTTGGGTCTGTAATGTGCATTGACCTCGCTCACGGTTACGGTGTGGTCTTGGCGCGCTATGAGAGCAGCCGGTTGCCGCAGAAGATGCAGGACCGCTGGGAGCTGGCGACCAGTCCCTCGCTGATCGCGTTGCAGAGTGGGGAGCCGGTCTACATCCGCGATGCCCAGCACACGACACGCTTTCCAGGCTATCGGCGTGACGCCTTGGCACGTAATTACCGCACCGTACTGGCCTTACCGATGCCCAGCAGCGATGCTGAAGGACGTCCGATGGTGCTCACCGTCATCTCGCGCTCGGTCCGGGAGGTTGCCGAGGAGGACCTGACCTTCATGGCCGCAGTGGTCGACCTGGGTGCGATCGCGGTGGACCGTGCCCATCGGCGCCGTGCGCAACTGGAAGCCAATGAGCAGTTACAACGCATTCTCGGTTCGCAGCGTTCGCTGTTGCGCAACGTGCTGGCGGGCGACTCGTTGCAAGCGTTGGCCGTCACCCTGGGAGAGTTGCTCGGCGGCGCGGTACTGGTGGCGGACTTTTCCGCCGGCCACGTGGTCGGATCGGCTTCGGCCTTACCCGCGCTGTACGACGACACGCAATGGACACGCTGGCTGGCTGGCAGCGGCGGGCGCGAGCTGCTGGGCTACATTCACGACACCTTGCAGCATCAGCGTGACGGTCAGGTGATGCTGCCGCTCGAGGGGGAGCATCGGCTGGCGGCGCACATCGAAGCGCTGACGGTGGATGATGAACAGGTCGGTGCGCTGTTGGTCGTGGGTGATGCGCCACCCGACACCCTGCGCAAGCTGCTCTTGGAAAACGCCTGCTTCGCCTTGAGTGTGCAATTGATGCGCAGCGTGATCCGCTACCGCTTCGAGACCCGCACCCTGACGGAGTTGTTTTCCGAGATCGTCGAGCGACGCTTCCGCGATTCAGAGGATGTGCTTGCGCGTGCCCGACGCCTCGGCTTGCCATTGGCCGCGCCGCTGCGCATGTTGGTGGTGGATTTTGCCGGCCATGGCAGCCATCGAAGCAACTTGATGCTCGAATGCAGCCGGCAGGTTTCCGGCCTTGCCAAGCAGTTACAGGTTGCCATGCACATGGTCACCCTGGGGAGTGGCCTGGTTTGTCTGCTGCCGGTAGACGCCGACCAGGTTGCGGTGCAAGCGCGGTTTGGCCGGCGTATCGCCGATGCCCTCGGGCGTGTGCTGGGCCATGAGCCGATCGTGGTGCTTGGGGAGACGTTCGAGGGGCTCGAGCCTTTGGCCGTCGAGTGGGAGCGCTGCTGGCGGATGATTCGCGTGGCGCGTGATTACGGGCGCAGCGGCATGCTCGAAATGCCGGACCTGGGCGCGTTGCCAGTGCTCATTGGTGCCGCCGACGCTACTGATGTGCGGCATTTCGTCAGCGGCACGCTGGGCAAGCTGATCGACTACGACAAGCGTAACGCCGCACCCTACCTCGAGACAGTGGCGGCGTACCTGCGTGCGGGGTGTCGCAGCCAGTTGGCCGCTGATGCGATGGGCTTGCACGTGACTACGCTGCGCTACCGGCTGGCACGGATTCAAGAGCTGTTCGGTCTGGACTTCGATACACCGGAGCGGCGATTTGCCCTGGAACTGGCGCTGCAGTTGCACCAACTGACTACCGGCGCAGAGCTGGGAAAAAGATGAAGAGCAGGGCTACCTGGGGTGAGAAACAGGGGTAGTCCGTTTTGCTCTTAAACCGAGAATAAATCACCGATTATTCCTCCATACCTAGGAGGACCCTGGCCTGTCACCGTCCCTATAGTTCACCTCAATCAATGCAACGGCATTCTTGAGGTGAGTGACATGCAGACCGTTGAACACGCATACAAGACGATAGACCCCATGGCCCTGCGCCGTGCCTTCGGTACGTTCGTCACCGGGGTAACCGTGGTCACAACCCGTGATGAGCAGGGCAACCCCAGAGGCATGACGGCCAATTCGTTCACCTCCGTTTCTCTTGATCCGGCACTGCTGCTGGTGTGCATCGGCAAGGGGGCAGCGAGCTTTCCGGTGTTCCGACAGGCCGACAGCTTTGCCGTCAATCTGCTGCATGAAGGGCAGGTTGTACTTTCCAACGTCTTCGCCTCCAAAGCTCTCGACAAATTCGACCAGGTTAGCCATGTCGCAGTGCACACGGGGGCACCGGTGCTGACCGATTGCCTGACCTGGTTCGACTGCACGGTGCACCAATGCATCGACGCAGGTGACCACATCCTCCTGCTTGGCCAGGTCCAGGCGTTCGGTACCAGCCCCGAGGCACCGTTAGGCTTCTGTCGCGGTCGCTATGCCCAGGTCAAGGACCCACTCCCACCAGGTTGGCTATCGGCCAGCGACATGATCACCGGCTACCTGATCGAATCCGAAGGGCGCTTGCTCCTGGCCGAGGATGGCAAGGGCGGCTGGGTACTGCCGACTGCCTCGCGTCGGCTCAAGGACGGGCGCCTGCCACTGTCCGCAGGCGGCGAGTTGGCCCTGTTGCCTGATGACACCTTTCTCTATTCGGTGTTCGACACCGCTGATAACGACCCGGGTTACCTGATTTATCGCGCCAAACTGGGCGAGTCGCTGGGGGAGGGTGCGCTGCCGCCTTCGCTGCACTTCTTCGCCCTCGATCAGCTGCCCTACGAAACCATTACCTCCCACGAGATACGCACCATGCTGCAGCGCTATGCGCGTGAGACCGAGCGCGGCAGCTTCGGTATCTACATGGACTCCCAGGAGGGCGGGCGTGTCGCGATGGTCGGCAGCGCGCAGAGCTGGGACAAAGCCTACTGAGTCAGAAAAAAATCAGGAGTTGGTAACACATGCAAACCACACTGCAAAACCTGCAAGGCTCCCGGCAGCAACTGTTCATCGACGGCCAGTTCACCGCCGCCCAGAGCGGCGAGTTCCTGCCCAGTTTCGATCCGACCACCGGGCATCCCTGGTACGAATTCTCCCAGGCCGATGCGCGGGACGTCGATGCAGCGGTACGCAGCGCACAGGTTGCGCTGAAGGGCGCTGCCTGGCGGCGCATGACGCAGACCGAGCGCGGCAAGCTGGTACGCCGGCTGGGTGAGTTGGTGGCGGATCATGCCGACGAGCTGGCGCGCATCGAGTGCCGCGACAACGGCAAGCTGCTCAAGGAAATGGTGGCGCAGATGCGCGGCCTGCCTGACTCGTTCTACTACTTCGCCGGTATGGCCGACAAGCTGCAGGGCGACACCATCCCGGTCAACAAGCTCGATGCGCTGAATTACAACGTGCGCGAGCCGATTGGCGTGGTGGCCATGATCACGCCTTGGAACTCGCCGTTGATGTTGCTCACCGGCACCCTGGCGCCGTGCCTGGCGATCGGCAACACCGTCGTCATCAAACCGTCCGAGCACACCAGTGCATCGACCTTGGCGTTGGCGGAACTGGCCATCCAGGCCGGTATTCCGCCGGGCGTAATCAACGTGGTGACGGGCGATGGCCCGACGACCGGCGAGGCGCTCAGTCGCCACCCCGGCGTTGCCAAGCTGGTGTTTACCGGTAGCACTGCCACTGGCCGCAAAATTGCCGCCAATGCGGCACAGAACCTGGTGTCGTGCCAAATGGAGCTGGGCGGTAAATCGCCCCATGTGGTGTTCGCCGACGCCAACATCGAGCAGGCGGTCAACGGCGTGGTCGCCGGTGTGTTCGCTGCCGCTGGGCAAACCTGCGTGGCAGGCTCGCGCTGCTTCGTCGAGTCTTCGATCTACCCTGCGTTCATCGATGCGCTGGTGGAGCGCACACGGCGGATCAAGGTCGGCCACCCCACCCTGGAGGACACCGATATTGGCCCGCTGGCGCTGTCCGCGCAGCTGGAAAAAGTCGAGCACTACGTCGACTCGGCGATCCGAGAAGGGGCCCGCGTGGCTGTGGGCGGTCGGCGCGCGACTGAAGCGGTGCAAGGCGGTGGCTGGTATTTCGAACCGACGGTCATTGTCGAGGCGCGTAACGACATGCGCTTCATGCGCGATGAAATCTTCGGCCCGGTAGTCGGGGTCATTCCCTTCGACACCGAAGCGCAGTTGATTGAACTGGCCAACGACACCGAGTACGGCCTTGCCGCAGGTGTCTGGACCCGAGACATCAGCCGCGCCATGCGCTTTGCCCGTGACGTCGACGCCGGCACGGTATGGATCAACACCTATCGCTCGACGGCCTACATGTCGTCGAACGGCGGCATGAAGAACAGCGGCTATGGCATTCGCGGCGGCTTCGAGGTGATGCGTGAGTTCTCGCGGCTGAAAAACGTGCTGGTGGACTATTCCGAAACCCTGCAGGACCCATTCGTCATCCGCCTGCGCTGAATGCGCGCGCCCAACCCCACACGACTGGAGACAACAGCAATGAAATTCGCAGTTTCCCTGAGCATGGAGCGCTTCAACCCTGAGGAGCGGATGAGCGACAAGATCCACAACTTCCTCAAGCTGGTGCGCATGGCCGATGAGGGTGGCTTCGAGACCCTGTGGACCGCCGAGCACCATACGCTGGAGTGCACGATCTCGCCCAACCCGTTTATTACCCTGACCTGGCTGGCCCAGCACACGCAGAACATTCGCCTCGGTACCTCGACGTTGGTGGCGCCGTATTGGTCGCCGATCCGCCTGGCTGGCGAGTCCGCCTTGTGTGACCACCTGACAGGCGGGCGTCTGGAGTTCGGCATCGCCCGCGGTGCCTACCAGTATGAGTTCGACCGCATGGCCGGGGGCATTCCGCAGCAGGAAGGTGTGGCCTACATGAAAGAGTTGTTGCCTGCGGTGAAGAAGCTCTGGCAGGGGGATTATGCCCACGATGGCCACTACTGGAAGTTCCCGGTCGCAACCTCGGTACCCAAGCCGCTGCAGCAGCCACATCCGCCAATTTGGGTCGCCACCCGCGACCCGGCAAGCTTTGACTGGGCCGTCAGCGTAGGCGCCAACATCCTCTCCACGCCGTTGTCAGCACCTGCCAGCGAAGTCGTCGTGCTGGGTGAGAAGTTCCGCAAGGCGGTGGCCGACCATCCCGAGGTGCCGCGTCCGCGTTTCATGATGCAGCGCCGCACCTGTGTCTACGACCGTGAGCAGGACTGGGAAGTGGCCGTGCGCCACAGCATCGACTACGGCCGCGCCTTCGAGAACCTGATGCAGAACATCGGCACCGTGAACAACGGCTTTCCCGAGGCGGTACCCTATGAACGGGTGGCCAACCGCGACAGCTACAACCCGGAGGCGATCCGCGAGAACCTGATGTTCGGTACCCCCGACGAGATCATTCGCAAGCTGGAAGTGTACGAGGCGCAAGGGGTGGACCAGTTCTGCCTCGGGTTGGCCTTCAACCTGCCATACGAGTTGCAGGAGAAGACGCTGCGCCTGTTCATCGACGAAGTCATGCCGCATTTCGCCCGTCGCGCCGCCGCGCGTCAGGCCGGTTGAGACGGACAGGGAGCGCATATGCTGACGCAAACCTCCGACCCATCGGGCGTGATCCAGGGCACCCTGGCCACCGGCGGCATCGAACTGAACTACCGCCTGCAAGGGCGCGGTACGCGCCCGCTGGTGTGCATCCACGGTGTGGGCTCGTACCTGGAGGCCTGGGACGCGGTTGCCAGCCACCTGGTCGAGGACTTTCGCATCCTCACCTTCGACCTGCGCGGCCACGGGCATTCCTCGCGGGTGTACGGCCGCTACGAGATCGACGACTTCGTCGGTGACACCTTGGCGTTGGCCGCCCATGTGGGCTTCGACACCTTCGACCTGGCCGGTTTCTCGCTGGGCGGCCTGATTGCCCAGCGTCTGGCCTTGCAGCACCCACACCGGCTGCGGCGCCTGGCGCTGCTGGCCACGGTCTCTGGGCGCACTCGCGAGGAACGCGCGCGGGTGCTGGAGCGCCTGGCGGCGTTGCAGGAGGGCGAGCGCGGCTCGCACCATGATGCCTCGTTGTCGCGCTGGCTGTCGGAAGATTTCCAGGCGTGCAATCCGGACCTGATCGCCTGCCTGCGCCAGCGTGACGCCGAGAACGACCCTCAGTGCTATGCGGCCGCGTACCGGGTGCTGGCCGAGACCGACTATGGCGGTTTCATCGACCAGATCCAGGTACCGACCCTGATCGCCACCGGCGAGCAGGACCAGGGGTCCAACCCGCGCATGGCGACGTTCATGCACGAATGCATCCCAGGCTCCAGGCTCGAAATCCTGCCGGGGTTGCGCCACTCGATCCTGATCGAGGCACCGAGGCAGGTCGCCGGCCTATTGCATGAGTTCTTCATGGACGATCAGTGAGTGGACGGACACGTCACCAACCCCGCTGCGGTGGGGGCGTCGGTCCGGTCAGTGAGATTCTGTTTGCTACGAGAGTGCTGGCAATGAACATCGAAAAACGCATCCCCCGAATAAAAAGCGGTTCGATATCCCTCCACCTGGCCGCCTTGCGTGAGGCCGGGCCTTCATCGACTGCCGTGTCCCCGCGAGCTCGGTTCGCGGGCCATCCGAACTTGCACGAGGAGTCGCAGCCATGACTGACCGATTGGTCATCGAGAATCTCTACAAGGTGTTCAGCGACAAGCCCGGCCCCGCGCTGGCGATGTTGCACGAAGGCAAGGGCCGCGCCGAGGTGCTGGAAACCCTGAGCCAGGTGGTGGGCGTGGACGACGTGTCGCTGCGCATCCCGTCCGGCTCGATCTACATGATCATGGGCCTGTCCGGCTCGGGCAAATCTACCCTGGCGCGCTGCATCAACCGCCTTAACGAGCCCAGCGCCGGGCGCATCCTGCTTGATGGCGAAGATCTCTGCGCACTGGACGAGGAGGGCCTGCGTGAGGTGCGCCGCTCGCGGATCTCCATGGTGTTTCAACACTTTGGCCTGCTGCCCAACCGGCGGGTGATCGAGAACGTCGAGTTCGGCTTGAAGATGCGCGGCACCGCGCCGGCCCAGCGCCGCGCCCGGGCCGAAGAGGTGCTGGCGGTAGTGGGCCTGGGCAAGTGGGCCTACCACATGCCCCATGAACTCAGTGGCGGTATGCGCCAGCGCGTCGGCTTGGCCCGCGCCCTGGCAACAGACGCTGACGTGCTGATCATGGACGAGGCATTCAGCGCCCTCGACCCGCTGATCCGCAGCGAGATGCAGGACGAACTGCTGCGCCTGCAACGCACCCTGAACAAGACCATCCTGTTCATCACCCACGACTTTCAGGAAGCGCTCAAGCTTGGCTCGCGCATCGCCATCATGTCCGAAGGGCGGGTGGTCCGCGAAGGTACGCCACAGTCGATCGTCATGGAGCCCGGCAGCGAGTACGTCGCCGGCTTCACCCGCGAGGTCGACCGCGCTCGGGTGTTCGACGCCGCTTCTGTGATGACCGCGCTGACACCGGTCTGGCGCGGCGAAGGCCGCACCCTGCTGGGTGCCAGCAATCTGGGGCCAGGCTTCCTGGTCGATGGCGATCAGCGGCTGCTGGGCATCCTCAGCCAGCAGCAGGTCGCCCTGGCCTGCAGCGGCCAGCAGGCACCTCAGCCCGCAGCCGGCTTCATTTGCGTGCCGAGCACGGCACGGCTGGTGGACGTGGCGCCGCAGTGCATCGGTGGCCAGCCGGTGGGGGTGACAGACGAGGCCGGGCGGCTGCTCGGGTTCCTGGATGCGGGGCATATTCTGGCCCGGATTGGCGCCGCTCAGGGCGTGGAGGTGCGACATGCTTGAAGCCAACGACCTGGCGGTGTTCCCCATCGCCGACTGGATACAAAACGGCGTGCAGTGGCTGGCGGAGAACTTCCGTCCCTTTTTCTCCAGCCTGAAATGGCCGATCGAGCAGTTGCTCAACTTCGTCGACGGTGCTTTCCATGCCATGCCGTTCCCGGTGATGGTGCTGCTGACCTTCGTGTTGTTCTGGCGCTTGGCCAACCTGCGAGTGGCGCTGTTCAGCGTTGCCGCCTACGTGACCATCGCAGTGCTTGGGGTGTGGTCGGAGGCGATGACCACGCTGTCGCTGATTACCACGGCCATCGTGTTCTGCGCGGTAATCGGTATCCCCATTGGCATCTGGTGCGCACGTAGCCCTGCTGCATGGATGGTGGTGCGCCCGGTGCTGGATGTGATGCAGACCACGCCGACCTTCGTGTACCTGGTGCCGGTGGTGATGCTGTTCGGTGTCGGCAACGTGCCCGGTGAAGTGGCGGTTGCCACTGCAGCGATGCCGCCGCTGATCCGCTTCACCCAGTTGGGGATTTGTATGGTCGACAGCGAGATCGTCGAAGCCGGCCAGGCGTTCGGGGCCAACAAGTGGCAGCTGTTGTGGGAGGTGCAGTTGCCGCTGGCAATGCCGACTATCCTCGGCGGCCTGAACCAGACGGTGCTGACCGCCATGGTGATGTCGGTGGTGATTTCGATGATTGGCGCCGAGGGCCTTGGCCTGGTGGTGCTGCAGGGTATCGGCCGGCTCGACGTTGGCGGCGCGGCGGTCGGTGGCATCGCCATCGTGCTGCTGGCGATCATGCTCGACCGTTTTTCCCAGGCACTGGGTGCACCTCGGCCAGGCAATGGTCTGACGTTGAAAAGCGTGCTTCGCCGCTGTCTGCGCGGCGAACGCCTGCTGTCCCAGGGGCATTGAGCCACAGCACCTTGCTTGATGCGTTTGCGTGTGTGTCACAACCCGATAACGAGCATAAGAAGAAGGTAGACAACGATGAACATGTTCCACAAGACGCTCGCCTGTGCCGCCGTACTTCTGGCCCTGACAGGCACCGCCCGGGCCGAAGGGTTGCCCGGTGATGGCCGGACCATCCGCTATGCCCAGGACAGTAGCCTGGGGGGGAATTATGTAGTGGCGCAGATTGTCTCCGACGCCTTCAAGGCGCTGGGATACAAGGTCAAGCTGGTCACCCTGGACAATACCTTGTTCTTCCCCGCCGTGGCCCAACACGACATGGACATCGGCACCGATATCACCCTGCCACAGCGCGAACCCGGCTTTCGCGCCGTGGCGAAGGACGCTGAGCTGGTCGGGGAGGGGATGATCATTGGCGGTGGCATCAATGGCTATCTGATAGACAAGAAGACCGCACTGGCCAACAACATCACCACCTTGGAACAGTTGAAAGATCCGAAGATCGCCGCGCTGTTCGGCGCCGGCGGCAAGGCCGAGTTGACCAGCTGCGACCCAGCGTGGAGCTGTGGCAAGGTGATCGATTATCAGATGAAGGCCTTCGAACTGACCGGCACGGTGCGGCAGGTGCGTGGCAAGTACGAGGCGCTGATGGCCGACGTGGTGACCAAGGTCAAGGGCAGCAAGCCAGTGTTCTTCTACGCCTGGAGCCCGTCCTGGGTGACCAATGCGCTGGTGCCAGGCCGCGACGTGCTGTGGCTGCCTACGCCCAAGGATGCGTTGCCAGCGGACATTCCCAACGACGGCTCGGCGCTGGTCAAGGACGTCGAGGGCTGCGCCGGCGACGCCAACCCGTGCCGCATGGCCATGGGCTCATGGAACTACCACACGGTTGCGAACAAGCAGTTCCTCGCGGACAACCCGGCGATCAGGCAACTGATGCAGCAGGTGCATTTCCCCACTGCCGTGTGGTCGCAGTGGGAGGCGGCGATAGGCAAGGAGGGCGGCTCGCCGGAAATGATCCGCAAGCTCGCCGACCAGTGGATAGGTGCCAACCAGGCACAGTTCGATCAGTGGGTGGCCGCGGCCAAGTGACAGTCACGCCGGGGCGGCTGGCGCCCCGGCGCTTAGGCAGAATCGAAACGGAGAACCTTGCATGAATCAGGAACTGTTTGAACGCGGGCTGCAGACCCGACGTGAAGTACTCGGCGACGCCTACGTGGACGCCGCGCTGGCCAACGCCGATGAGTTCGGCATGCCGATGCAGGAACTGGTGTCGCAGTACTGCTGGGGCGATGTATGGAACCGACCAGACCTGGACCGGCGCACCCGCAGCCTGCTCAACCTGGCGTTCATGACCGCGCTCAACCGGCCTCACGAGCTCAAATTGCACATTCGTGGCGCGCTGAACAATGGCGTGAGCAAGGCGGAAATCCGCGAGGTGTTCCTGCAGGCGGCGATCTACGCCGGGGTGCCGGCGGCGGTGGACAGCTTCCGCTGTGCCCGTGAGGTGTTCCAGCAGGATTGATCACCTGGCACGGGGCTCTCGCATCAGCGCCAATGCGAGCGTGCCCCGTGACACAGCCGCTGCCAGCATACTTGCAACCCTTCCCACGGTGATATTCATGGACTACCGCTACTTGGGCCGCAGTGCTCTGAAGGTTTCCCCTTTGTGCCTGGGCACCATGATGTTTGGTGGTGCCACCGACGAACCGACCGCCCAGCGCATCATTGCCCACGCTCATGCTCAGGGTGTCAACTTCATCGACACCGCCGACGTTTACACCGGTGGTGCCGCCGAGCGTATCGTCGGCCGGGGCATCGCCTCCCAGCGCGACGACTGGGTGCTGGCCAGCAAGTTCGGCTCACCCGTAGACACTGCCCCGAACCGCCAGGGCCAGTCGCGCAAATGGATCAACCAGGTCGTCGAAGCGAGCCTCAAGCGCCTTGGCACCGACTACCTCGATATCCTCTACTTCCACCGTGCCGTTCCCGGTGTGACCCTGGCAGAGGGCGTGCGCGCCGTTGGCGACCTGATCCGTCAGGGAAAGGTGCGTTATTTCGCAGTGTCGAACTTGCGCGGCTGGTACATTGCCGAGGTAGTGCGTTTGGCCGACGAGATGGGCCTGGACCGGCCGGTGGCCAGCCAGCCGCTATACAACCTGGTCAACCGTACCGTCGAGGTCGAACAATTGCCTGCCGCCTATCACTACGGTTTGGGCGTTGTGCCCTACAGCCCGCTGGCGCGGGGCGTACTGACCGGCAAGTACGCCCCAGAAGGCCCGCCACCGCCGGACAGCCGGGCAGGGCGTGGCGACCAGCGCATCCGGCAAACCGAATGGCGGCGCGAATCCCTGCACATCGCCCAGTCCGTTGCTGCCCACGCCGCCTCGCGCGGCATCAGCAGTGCGGCCTTTGCCTTGGCCTGGGTCCTCAATAACCGCTGCGTCAGTTCGGTCATCGCTGGGCCGCGCACCGAAGCGCAGTGGCACGGTTACCTGAAGGCATTGCAGGTGCGTATCGAGGAGCAGGACGAGTGCTTTGTCGACAGCCTGGTGCCGCCGGGGCATTGCTCCACGCCGTATTACACCGACCCTAGCTATCCGGTCGAGGGGCGATTCAGGTCAGCCGATCAATGCAGCCTAGCCTTCGAGTAATGCTGTCAGACCGGTGTCGTTGGTCTTGACCACACCATTGCGGGCAAGCATGGCAAAGCAGCGCCAACGTGCTTCAAAGTCGGTGCATTTGGGGTCATACATTTGTACAAAACCAGGCTCGGAAACCTGAATATTTAACGATTTCCAGTACCGCAAAGGCGTCTTAGTCTCCTGTTCAAGCGTTGAACAATAATAAAAGGAGACACCCAATGCCCATTCCCTGCCATGCCGGCGACAACCTGCAGTTTCAGTGAATCAATTGCAATTAGATTTTGCACCGTCAGCATAGAAGCTCTCGTTTCTGGACTAGAAAATCAATCAACGTCCTGATTTTGGCTGGTATCTGCGCGCGTGTAGGTGCCTTATTGCGTTGCTCGTGGAGGTGACGTTAATGAGGCACTAGCAGAAGTTTCAAAGGGATGCCGGATATGATCGGGCCTGGGGCAACGAATCCATCGCCATTTGATCCTCATCTCTGATTGGTCGAAAACACACTTCAAGGCTTATGCCCGCAGCCATGCGTTTCGCACATGGCTGCGGGCTGTTCTTCATGAGCTGGCACCGTCGCTGTACAGCGGCTTGTGCTGACCCTTTCATATCGTCCTCAGCCTTGTTGCTTTCAGACGAAGGTGTACGAACAGACCTTGTTGCCGGCCGGATCGCGCAGGTAGGCCGCATAGGCACCCGGCAGGTGACCCCGTGCGCCAGGTTGCCCCTCGTCGGTGCCGCCTGCGGCAAGGCCGGCGACGTGGAAAGCGTCCACTTCGGCGGGAGTGGCGGCCGCAAAGCCAATCGTCACGCCATTGCTGGAGGGCGCTTCACCATTGCCCGGGCGGGCGATGATGAAAGCCGGCTTTTCGCGACCGAAAAGCACCCACCCATTGCCGAAAGGGCCGAGGTTGTTGATGCCGAGGGCACCCAGCGCGGCGTCGTAGAATGCGGCCGATTTCTGAACATCGGCGGCACCGATAAAGACGTGCGAGAAGATGCCGTCGCCGGAGATGACAGGATTGGACATGATTGATTTCCTTGATGGTTGGTGTTGAGTGGTTTGTGGGCGATCAGTAGTGGATCACCGTGCGAATCGACTTGCCTTCGTGCATCAGGTCGAAGGCCTTGTTGATGTCGTCGAGGCCCATGGTGTGGGTGACGAACGGGGCGAGATCGATCTCGCCTTTCATGGCGTCTTCCACCATGCCCGGGAGTTGGGTACGACCCTTGACGCCGCCGAAAGCCGAGCCCTTCCAGGTCCGGCCGGTAACCAGCTGGAACGGACGGGTAGAGATTTCCTTGCCGGCACCGGCCACGCCGATGACGATCGATTGGCCCCAACCACGGTGGGCAGCTTCCAGGGCCGAACGCATCACGTTGACGTTACCGATGCACTCGAAGGTGTGATCGACACCCCAGCCGGTCATCTCGATGAGCACCTCGTGGATCGGCTTGTCGAAGTCCTTCGGGTTAAGGCATTCGGTGGCGCCGAAGGTACGAGCCAGTTCGAACTTCGCCGGATTGGTGTCGATGGCGATGATGCGACCCGCCTTGGCCTGGCGTGCACCCTGAATCGCAGCGAGACCGATGCCGCCGAGGCCGAAGATCGCCACTGAGTCGCCCGGCTGCACTTTGGCCGTGTTGTGAACGGCACCGATGCCGGTAGTCACACCGCAACCCAGCAAGCAGACATGCTCGGGATTGGCATTCGGGTTTATCTTGGCCAGCGAGACTTCGGCAACCACCGTGTATTCGCTGAAGGTCGAGCAGCCCATGTAGTGGTAAAGCGGCTGGCCGTTGTACGAGAAACGGGTCGTACCATCGGGCATCAACCCCTTGCCCTGGGTGGCGCGAACCGCAACACACAGGTTGGTTTTGCCGGACTTGCAGAACAGGCATTCGCCGCATTCGGCGGTGTACAGCGGAATGACGTGATCGCCAGGTTTTACGCTGGTCACACCTTCACCCACCTCCACCACGATACCCGCCCCTTCGTGGCCCAGTACGGCCGGGAACAGACCTTCGGGGTCGTCGCCCGACAGGGTGAAGGCGTCGGTATGGCAAACGCCAGTATTGGTGATCCTGACGAGCACTTCGCCTTTGCGTGGCGGCTCGACGTCAATCTCAACGATTTCAAGCGGCTTTCCAGGCCCGAAGGCGACTGCGGCACGTGATTTCATGATGTTGTTTCCTTGCTAACTGGTTCAGGAGCGGAGCATTCCACTGTGTTGTCAGTTTGGGAAACGGCAGGGATGTTGTATATGGAATTGTCGCGATTTTATAATTCCTATATTTGGAATAATTGGCATATGACGAACCTGGCCATGAGGCGTGAGCAATGACGAAAGATATCGAACTGCTGCGCATATTTCGGGTGGCGGCCGAAAGCAGCAGTTTTCGCGACGCAGCCGTGCGTCTGGGGACCTCCCCTCAAGGCGTCACGCGAGCCATTCAGCAGCTGGAGAGGCACTACGGCGAGGTGCTGTTCCATCGGAGCACGCGACAGGTCCGCATTACCGCCTATGCCGAAGGCTTGCTGGAACAGGTGCGCCCTGTGCTGGAGCGGTTCGAGGATCTGTGGCGACCGCCTGTGGCCGACGAGCAGGATGCTCTGTCGGGCACGGTGCGCATCACCGCACCGCACAGCCTGGGTACCAGAGCAGTTCTACCGGCGTTGGAGCGTATTGCGGGGCGTCATCCCAGGATCACCTTGGATGTGCGCTTGTCCGACCGCATCAGCAATACGGTTGACGACGGGATCGACGTTGGCGTCAGGGTCGGGTTCATGCGCGATAGCCGCTTCATCGCACGCAGAGCAGGCGACATGAGGCTGCCCATCGTTGCTGCTCCACGCCTTATCGAGAAAGTGGGCGCACCTGGCGATATCGATGCGCTGGTTGGCCTGCCCATCGCCGCAGCCCTGGACACCAATACCGGACGCCCGTGGCCTTGGCACTTCAAAGCGGGGCAGCAGTGGATACCCGCAGCGCCCACGCTTATTGCCGACAATGCCGACATGGAAATAGGCGCCGCACTGGCCGGGGTCGCTTTCGCCCAACTGGCGGACTACATGGCGGCCCCCTACATTGCCAGCGGGAAACTCGTGCAGGTGTTGCAAGACGAAGAGCCACCGGCATGGGGGTTGTACGTCTATCGCCCTCAGCGTGGCCCCGTTCCGGGAAGGGTTCGAGTGGTATTTGATGAAATCTTGGCCGCCGTTGGGGGGCTGCCAGCTTTGCGCTGACACACAGCTTGTCCATCGGCAATTGAATTTCGTTTGAAAACAGAGAAACAGGCCAGAATATGCGCCGTTCTAAGAAGATGGCTCATTCTCAGCGCCTAGCAGTTGATTCGTCATTTCCTGCTGATCCCGACCCTGATTTATCAACCACCGCTGAAAGGCCCGGCACTGGCTACGGTGGAAGCTGTTCTGGTTCCACGTCACGTAATACGCCGCCGGCATGGGCAACGCACGCATGCACGGGATGACCAGGCGGCCGCTATCCAGGTCCCTGCGGATCATCGAATACTGCGCCAGGACGATGCCTTGTTCCTCGATCGCCGCCTGAATTGCCATGGCGGAGAGGGAGTAGATCCGGTAGTTGCGGATGATGACCTCGCCGACACCGGCATCGGCAAACCACTGCTCCCAGGACGGCGGTGAGTCGAACTTCGGTCGCCAGTCGATGGTGATCAGTGGGTGGGCCAGCAGTTCGCGTGGCTCCACCGTACCCGCCAACATCGCCGGGCTGCAGGCAGGTACCACGCAATCACGAAACAGCTCGATGGTGTGTTGGTCATCGTGAATGCCTTCTCCGTAACTGAGACGAAAGTCCACGCCGTTGGCTTGCGCCTCCGAAGGCTCGGTGTGGGTGCCGTCGAGGTAGACGCTCAGTTGTGGATGCTCCAGCTGCCAGTCGGCCACCAATGGTGCCAGCCACTTGGACAGCAGTGAGGGCAGGGCACTGATGTAGAGGTTATTGGCGTTCTTGCCGCGCTCCAGCTCCGCGTAGGCCGCCCGCAGGCGTTCGAAGGCCTGGCTGCACCCTTCATGAAAACGCTGGCCGGCTGCGTTCAGGCGCAGGCGCTGGCCCTCCTTGGCGGTAAGGCTAAGGCCCACGGCTTCTTCCAGCAGCTTCATTTGCTGGCTGACCGCACCGGCGGAAATGCCCAGGCGCTTGGCGGCCTGGGTGATGCCGCCGCACAGGCCGACGGCTTCGAAAACTTCCAGTGCGCGTAACGGTGGCAGGTGGCTCATGAGTGCGCCTCGTAGGGGAGGGAAGGTGTGTATTTTTAGTTTAGAAATACTTAAGCAATCAACAGAAAAGCACATCTATTCTTTTGTTCGCCCCGGGCATAGGCTTTTTCTCAAGAAGCGACGCTTCGCATAACAACAAGAGGAGCTACACGCCATGTTCTTGAGAAACGCCTGGTACGCCGCCGCCTGGGACACCGAAGTGAAGCAGGCCTTGCATCCGACCATCCTCCTTGGCGAAGCCATCGTGCTGTATCGCAAGGCGGACGGCGCCGTCGTTGCCCTGGAGGATGCTTGCCCGCACCGTAAGCTGCCGTTGTCGATGGGGCGCCTGCAGGGTGATGTGGTCGAGTGTGGCTACCACGGGCTGACGTTTGACAGTGCTGGCGCCTGCGTGAAGGCCGCTTGCGTGTCGCGTATTCCTCAGACGGCGAAGGTGCGCAGTTACCCGGTAGAGGAGCGCTATGGCCTGGTATGGCTGTGGATGGGTGATCCGGCGCTGGCCGACCCGGCCAAGCTTCTAAACATTGCCGAGTGGGATGACCCGAACTGGGGGTTGAACCGCGGCGATTCGATGACAATCGACTGCAATTACCTGTACATGACCGACAACCTGCTCGACCCCTCTCATGTCGCCTGGGTGCACCAGAGCACCTTTGGCACCTCGGCCTGCGAATCGCAGCCGCTGGAAACCGTGGAGAAGGACGATGGCGTAGTTGTGTCGCGGTGGCTGTACGACATCGACGTTGCGCCGTTCTACCAGCAGTACCTGAAGTTCCAGGGGCGTTGCGATCGCTTGCAGTACTACGAGGTGCGTTACCCGGCGCACGCGATCATCAAGGGGGTCCATACCCCGGCCGGCTACGGCGGCGATGCTGTACCTGCGCACGATAAAGCGTTCTTGATGGACTCCTACAACTTCATGACGCCGGTCGATGAAAACCGTACCCGTTACTACTGGTTCCAGTTGCGTAACTTCGATGCCGACAGTGAGAGCGTCTCGCGTCAGTTCGCTGCTGACGTGCGCCGGGCTTTTGAGGAGGACCGGGTGATCCTCGCCGCTGTGCATGCTGGCATGAAAAACCGCCAGACCGCCAACATCGACCTGGCCATCGACTCAGGCCCGCTGCGTTTTCGTCGCGCCATGGAGCGCATGATCCGCGAAGAACAGACAGGCGCCGCCAAGCTGATCGATACCCGCGAGGTCAAAGCCCATGCTTGACACCATTCCCGCCGTGAAGGGCTTTGCGCGCTTCCAGGTGACCAGGAAGGTGCGAGAAAGCGTGTCGATAACCTCGTTCGTACTCGAACCTGCCGTGCACCAGGGCCGGGTGGCATTTCGCCCGGGGCAGTTCATCGTAGTTCGCATACCACAGGCCGAAGGACCACAGGTGCTGCGCGCCTACAGCCTGTCGGGCGACCCGGGCGATCCCTCGCAACTGCGCATCTCGGTGAAGCACGAATTGCCGCCGGCACATTCGCCCGGCCTGCCGGCCGGCGTGGGGTCGAGCTTCTTGCATCAAGCAGTGGAAGTGGGCGAGCAACTGGAAATCGCTGGCCCGTCCGGTACGTTCGTACTGGACGAAAGCAGCGAGCGGCCTGTGCTGTTGTTCAGCGGCGGGGTGGGCCTGACCCCCATGGTGAGCATGCTGCATCGTCTGGCTGGTACCACGCGGCCGGTGTACTTCATCCATGCCTGCGAGAACGGCGCCGTGCATGCCCTGCGCGACGAGGTGTTGGCGGTGGCCGCCAGGCGCGCTGGGATCGTGGTGCACTTCTGCTACCGGATGCCGACCGATGACGACTTGAAACGTGCGCACCATCACAGCAGCGGGCTGGTCAGTCGGGAAACCCTGCAGACATTACTGCCCCTCGATGACTACGACGCCTACCTGTGTGGCCCGCGCCCGTTCATGCAGGCGAACTGGCGGCTGCTGCGTGGCCTGGGGATCGACAGGGCGCGCATTCGTTATGAGTTCTTTGGCCCGGCCACGATCCTCGATGAAGACGAAGCCCCGGCTGCTCCCCCTGTGGCGCCGCCGGAGCCTGCGCCCGCCGGTGACCTGACCGTGCGCTTCGAGCCGTCGGGGCAGTCCGTGACCTGGGATGCCGCCTGCCCCTCGCTGCTCGACTGTGCCGAGCAGGCCGGGTTCGCGCCGCCCTTCAGTTGTCGCGCCGGGCTGTGCAACAGCTGCCTGACCCCGCTGCTTAGCGGCAGTGTCGAGTACAGCGAGGCGCCGTTGATGCCGCCTGAGCCTGGCCAGGTGTTGTTGTGTTGCGCACGGCCGACCTCGCCGGTGGTGTTGGCGCTGATCGATCAATAGAGGCCCGCACCACGCGGACAATGATGAACCCGCCAGAGGCCTGATGCCTATCCACTGATGCCCACCTCCAGACTTGCCTTGCCTCGCGTGCCCCTTACCGTGCTTCGCATCGGAGAATTAAAGATGAACAACAAAAAAACTCGATTCGCCGCCTGCTCGCTGATGATGTTGCTTGCCAGTTTCTCGCTGAACACCCACGCCAAGGAGTGGAACCACATACAGATCGCCACGGAGGGCGTTTATGAACCCTGGAACCGCACCTTGCCAGACGGCTCTTTCGATGGCTTCGAACCGGAGATGGCCAAGGTCTTGTGCGAGCGCATGAAAGCCCGCTGCACGATCGTTGCCCAGGATTGGGATGGCCTGATCCCGGGGCTCAAGGCTGGCAAGTTCGATGTGGTGATGGACGCCCTGGCGATCAGCCCGGAGCGGCGCAAGGTGATCGACTTCTCCCGCCCTTACACCAAGGCCCCGGCCACGTTCATTGCGCTGCAGTCCAGCGCTGTCGACCTGGGCAGCGGTACCTTGCACTTGCGCGGTAACCCTGAGCTGGATACGCCTGCGGTGGATGACCTGCGCAAACGCCTCAAGGGCAAGCTGATCGGGATCGTCTCCGGCACCGTATACAGCAAGTTCATCCGCGACCAGTTTGGCCAGGTGGCGACCATCCGTGAATACAAGACCCCGCCCGAGCCGCTGATGGACCTGAAGAACGGCCGTGTCGACGTGGTGTTCGAAGACCTCGGCTTCCTTTCCGGGGAAATGCAGCGCGGCGCCGACAGTGGGCTGGTACTGGTCGGCCCGGCTATCAATGGGCCGATCTGGGGCGAAGGGGAGGCCTTCGGTATACGTCCAGGCGAGCCGGAGCTCAAGGCCAAGCTCGACGCTGCGATCGATTCGCTGATCGCCGACGGCACGATCAGCGAGCTCAGCCGCAAATGGTTCAAGCACGACTTCACGCCGCCCACCCAATGACCCCGGTCCGTCTGGCGCCCCAGTGGCGCCAGGCACCGACAGGCCGCTCGCGCATCAGCGCGGGCCGGCGGTTCTCTGACACGGTTATAGGTGGACTACGGTGATCGAGTTGATTGGTTTTAGCGCAAAGGGCTGGGGCAGTGTGTTGCTCATGGCCGCGCTCATGACGGTACTGGTGACGTTGGCGGCGTTGCTGGTCGGTGCTGTGCTGGGTGCACTCGTCGCTGCCGCCAAGCTGCACCCCAGCGGGCTGCTGCGGAGGCTGGGCGATGGCTACACCACAGTGTTCCGGGGGATCCCGGAGCTGTTGGTGATCTACCTGTTTTTCTATGGCGGCTCGGCGTTGGTGAGCAGCGTGGGCGGGCTGTTCGGTGCCGAGGGCTTTATCAGCATGCCGGCGTTCCTGGTGGGGGCGCTGGCGGTCGGGGTGGTGTCTGGCGCCTATCAGGCCGAAGTGTATCGCGGGGCGTTCCAGGCGGTGTCGCGCAGCGAGCTGGAAGCGGCCAAGGCGATCGGCATGCCGCTGATGCTGCGCTTTCGCCGGATCATTGCGCCACAGATCCTGCGTTTCGCCTTGCCGGGCATCGGCGGCGTCTGGCAGATCACCCTGAAGGATTCGGCGCTGATTTCTGTCACGGGGTTGGTGGAACTGATGCGCGCCAGCCGCGTGGCCGCCGCCTCCACCGGGCAGTTCGTGTTGTTCTTCATCACTGGCTGCGCGCTCTACCTGGTGTTGACGGGCATTTCCAACCTGGTTTTCTCCCGCGCTGAACTGCGTGTGGGCAGAACTTTTCGTCGCAGCTGAAGGGGGCCAACCATGTCTGTAGATATCGCTTTCATTGCTGACACCCTGGTGCAACTGTTGCGGGCGCTGCCGACAACGCTGCTGCTGTTCGCCGCATCGGTCGCCATCGGCACGCTGCTGGCCTTGCTGGTGGTGTGGATGCGGGTGTGCGAGGTCGCTGCGCTGCGTCACCTGGCGCGCGGCTACATCTTCCTGTTCCGCGGCTCGCCGCTGCTGATCCAGATGTTCCTGCTCTACTACGGGCTGAGCCAGTTTCCCGAGGTGCGCCAGAGCCTGCTCTGGCCGGTGCTGCGCGAGCCGCTCAGTTGCGCGGTGATTGCCCTGGCGCTGTGTACGGCAGGCTACATGGCGGAAATTTTCCGTGGCGGTTTGCTGGCCGTGCCGCCGCAGCAAATCGAAGCGGGGCGGGCTGCGGGCATGTCGGGCTGGTTGCTGGCGCGACGGATCATCATCCCTATCGCCCTGCGCAGCTGCCTGCCGGCTTATTCGACGGAGATCATTCTGATGATGAAGGCGACCTCGCTGGCAAGCCTGGTCACCGTCTACGAAGTGTCCGGCGTGGCGCAGCGGATCATCGCCGAAACCTACCGCACGCTCGAGGTGTTCCTGTGTGCCGCGCTGATCTACCTGGTTCTGAACTTCCTGATCGTTCGCATCCTGGCGTGGGTCGAACACTGGTTGTCGCCCCGGCAGCCCGTCACCGCGTGTCAAACAACAAAAAAGTACGCACTCAGCGTACGTAGAGGATAAGTGGCATGACTACAGATCCAGTGCTGCAGGTAAAACACATCCGCAAATCCTTCGGCAACCTGGAGGTGCTCAAGGGCATCTCGCTGGACGCCCACGAGGGTGACGTGGTGTCGATACTCGGCGCCAGCGGCTCGGGCAAGAGCACTTTCCTGCGCTGCATCAACCTGCTGGAAGTCCCCGATGCCGGCGAGATCCGTGTTGCCGGCGAGCAGGTGGTGTTCAAGCGTGGTCGCCACCAGGTGCTGGTCCCCGCCAACCGGCGCCAGGTCGATCGCATGCGCCCGGAGCTGGGCATGGTGTTCCAGAGCTTCGGCCTGTGGTCGCACATGACGGTGCTGCAGAACGTCATTGAAGGCCCGGTGCATGTACAGAAGCGTCCGCGCGCCGAGTGCATCGATGAAGCCGAGGCGTTACTGGAAAAAGTGGGCATGGCCGACAAGCGCGACCACTACCCGGCGTTCCTGTCCGGTGGCCAGCAACAGCGTGTGGCCATCGCCCGCACCCTGGCGATGCGCCCGCGGGTCATCCTGTTCGACGAGCCGACCTCGGCGCTCGACCCGGAGCTGGTTGGCGAGGTGCTGAAGGTGATGCGTTCGCTGGCCGAGGAGGGCAGGACCATGCTGGTGGTCACCCATGAAATGGGCTTTGCCCGCAGCGTTTCCAACCGTGTGGTGTTCATGAACCAGGGGCTGATCGAGGCTCAGGGCACGCCGCAGGAGATGTTCAACGAGCAGCACTGCGAACGTTTCAGCCGGTTCATCCTCAGCCACGCCTGACACCCCGAAAACAACGCGTTTTTTCGCCTGTTCTGGAACGGGGCAGGCGTTCTACACCCTGAAAAAGCCAATGAGCAGAGAGAGCACAGCCATGCGCATGCAACCCCAAGATATCGCCAGCGTAGTACTGGACGATGCCAAACCCTCCCTCGAAGCGTTCATCGCGGTCGCCCGTTATGGTGCGAAAGTGAGTTTCTCCGATGCCTACCGTGCCCGCGTTTCACGTTCGCGTCAGCTGATTGAACGCTTCCTCGACGAAAACCGCTTGGTCTATGGCGTGACTACAGGTTTTGGCGACAACGTCCGGCATGTGATTTCGCCTGAGGACGCGCAAACACTGCAGGTGAATATCGTGCGCTCCCACGCGGTGTCAGTGGGCGAGCCGCTGAACCGCGAACAGGTCCGTGCCGTGCAGTTGATGATTCTGGTCAGCTTGGGCAAGGGGTTTTCGGGTGTACGCATGGCGCTGCTGGAGCAGATTGCCGGGCTGCTCAACAACGATGTGATGCCGTTTGCCCCCAGTGAGGGCTCGGTCGGTTACCTCGGCCCTGAAGGCCATCTCGCGCTGGTACTGATCGGCGAAGGCAAGGCCAGCGTTGCCGGTGGTGAATGGGTGGACGGTGCGACTGCATTGCGCCAAGTGGGCATGCAACCGATCACACTGCAGTGCAAGGAAGGCCTGGCGATGCTCAACGGTACGACCTCGGTCACTGCCATCGCCACCCTGGCGCAGTACAACGCCAACCAGGCGGCCCAGGCGGCGGACGTGGCCGCGGCCATTTCCCTGCAGGTACTCAAGGGCACCATTCGGGCCTTCGACCCGCGCTACCACTCGGTCAAGGCCCATGTCGCCCAGGCGCAGACCGCTCGCTATATCAAGCAGTTGCTGGGTGACAGCCAGCTGATCGAGGAGAACATCGACTACCGCCTGCAAGACACCTACAGCCTGCGCGCCATCCCCCAGGTGCATGGTGCCTCCAAGCAGTTCATCGCCTACGCCCAGGCCTGCATCGACAACGAGATCGGCTCCTCGGGCGACAACCCGGTGATCTACCCGCTCAGCGACGATGACGGTATCGCCATCTCCGGGGCGAACTTCGATGGTTCCTACATCGGCATGGCGGCGGACACGCTGTGCAACGCAATGACCAACCTGGCGAAGATCTCCGAGCGGCGTACCGACCGTATGGTCAACTCGCATTTCAGCGAAATGCCCGCCTTCCTGGTGCGCAATCCCGGCCTCAACAATGGCTACATGATCATCCAATACACCGCCGCCGGGCTGGTGGGGGAGATGAAGGTGCTGTCCCACCCATCCACCATCGACAGTGTCTCCACTTGTGGCAACCAAGAAGACCCGGTGAGCTTTGCCTTCAACGCAGCCATAAAGGCGTACCAAGTGTCGCGCAAGCTGGAGTCGGTGCTAGCCATCGAGATCCTGGTCGGCTGCCAGGCCCTGGACTTTCATGAGGTGGGCAAGGCCTCCAGTGCCACGCGTGCGCTCTATGAACTGGTGCGCAGTCGCGTGCCAGTGGCCAATGAAGACCGCGCGTTCTACGCCGATATCGTTGCGGTGACTGAGCAACTACGCGGGGGCGAAGTGCTCGTAGTCATTGATCGCGTGCTTGCCAATCAGTGATTGCGTACCGGCCCGGTGGATATACCGGGCCGGCTCAGGAGTTTGTTAAACGATCAAATCACGTGTGGCGAAGTCGACGTGGCTCCAAGAAGGAAGCCCGCTTGGGGTGGGCAAGGGCGTTTCTATCAGAGATAGTGTGACGGTCACCGGTTAATCGGAGTAACATAGGTCATTGATTTTAAAGGTCAATACATTCGCGGCACTCTTTAGTTGGAAAACAGATTTCTATCTTCCAATTAAGTACTGGAATCCCAGTCATTTTTCCAGTTAAAGACTGTATTTTAAGGTATAGATCTGAGCGGTTGTACGACAACCGGAATCGATATCCGATGCTCACTTCAAGACCAAGGGCGATTCAATTTCAGGTGACCCTCAAACGTCGACAGCCTTGCTGAAGCTTCGCTGGCATCAGTCGTTGTTAAGCGCTGTGTAACGGTTTGAACATTTCGCGTCCTAGAGCGCTCGAGCTTTGGGCTAGCATCTACTGCACCGTAGTTACTGCAAGAGCGATATCAGAATGCCGGCAGGCTCTAGAGCAACATCGGCAAATCCTAACCTCTGACCCTGTCAGCCCTCAAGCCTCATCCCGACGCCGAACTCAACGGGCTCGTTTTCTTAGTACCCTATTAGAATCGTGGTGGCTCTGTCCAACGAGGCTCGGGAGGTAAGCCCCCAGGCCCAGAATGCGTGCAGGCAAGGTACTTTCAGCTTCGGAACAAGATCTAGCCATTGCAACAGCAGCGTGAGTCTTATTCTGAGCACGCGAGAGGTCAGATGTATAGAACATAAATGTCAGATTCATGTAATGGATATATCAGAAATAAAGTGCAATAACTCTTCGAGTTATCTATTTATTGCAAAAATCAATTTACGGCTAAGTAGTTTTCTTTGTCGTAAGCTGTTGTTCTGGTTGTCAAAAAAATGTGGGAAATTAGAAGAATATATTATCTGAATTTTTCATCAATTTAATTGTTATTCGAACTGTCAATTTGTTGGCGATAGTTTGGTTTGAAAATCCTGTTGCGATCATCGGTGCGTTGGGCTACTGTCAGTCAGCATCAACTCACACCCAGGCTTTTACTATAGAGCTTCAGGGTCTCATCTATTGAGCTAATGCCAGGCATGAATGGTTAAGTTGCACGTTCATGGTGAGCTCTGTGCTGCGTACGGTTGAAGAAGTTTAGATGGGGCGAGTCCAAATCTTCTCCAAGCGATAGCTATTGTTTCATGTAAGCGTTTCTGGTACAGGCCGGAATAACAGTCTTACAACGCCGCTTTACCATTTCAGTGAGGCAAGCCAATAGTGTCATCAATACGCATGTAGGAGTCAGGAGTGCATCAGATGACTCCTGCATTCAGTTCGACATGACAAGTGACGATCAGGATGAGCAAAGAAATTCGCACGGCCGTAATGATCCATACTTCCAAACCGGTACGGACTAAGGTTCCACCCCTGAAAATCCCACGGCCTTGGAAGCCCGCCAACCCCACTGTTACTCAATCCGCTGCCCCGTATGAAGCTCTCGATGTGAGTGATAAAGAGCTGAAACTTGCATGGCAACGCAATGCAATATTCAAGCAGCTGCGGGAGGGATTAATAGGTCAAGCTAAAGCTATGGAGCTTTTGGGTGTCAAAAAGAGTCAATTCTACAATCTCTATAAATCCTTTCTAGAGTCTAATAGCTATCTCGACCTAACGAGAAAGAAGCGCGGAACAAAGCCGGGTAGTCATAAACTAACGCAGGGCCAGTTCAGCGCTCTCGAGCTTTCGTTTCAGGAGAATTATAAGGGGCCAAGTGCGTCATCAGCGAAAGTTTGGAAGGGAGCACAAGGACTGGTGCCCGAAGATGAGTTGCCGCCTAGCAAGTATCAATGCAGGAAATTTGTGGCTGCAAAGCCGGAAAAAGAAAAGTATTACAGGAAGTATGGCAAGGAGGCGGGCGATAATAAATACAAGCCGAAGCCCAAAAAAAAGATCATGGAGCGTGTACTTCAGCAAGTGCAGATGGATCACACCATGGTTGACATGCTTTTGGTCGATGAATTTGATCGTAATGTTTTGGTAGGGCGTCCTTGGTTGACAATGATCATGTGTGCCCTAACGAGGGTGATACTTGGGATGTACCTGAGCTTTCGTCCCCCGGGTTTAATAACTGTAGCAAGCGCGCTAGCCTTTGCAGTCCAGGATAAGTCTGATTTCTTAGGGCTCTATGGAATCGATCCCAAAGAATATCCATTTTACGGCATCCCCTTTTTGATATATACGGATAACGCTGCTGAGTTCACGAGTTCTCGATTCATTGCAACATGTAGCAGATGGGGGATGGATTGGGATCATCGTCCAGTCGACAAAAAGTGGTACGGCGGGTTGATCGAGCGCGTAGTAGGAACGTTCATGGGGGAAGTGCACTTCCTTCCCGGAACCACAGGTAGCAATGTGATTCAGCGAGCGGGGTTAACTCCGGAAAAAGATGCTAAGTACGACATAATTCAATGTGGGAAGCACTTGCTAGATCAAGCGATCCTTTACCATGGAACGGTGCATGAAGGCTTGCAAAGCACTCCGCGCCAGGCGTGGTTTCATTATGATTCACAAGGGCTGCTAGATCATGAGAGGGTAATTAGGCCGGATCAAAAGAAGCGCTTTGAGCTTGATTTTTTGGCGCCATCCTACAACCACACGATTCAACCATATGGGATAAATTTTGAGGGCAGAAGATATTATAGTATCGAGCTTGACCCGTATATTGGTGCAAGAAATGTGGAGATAAGGTTTCAGCCTTATGACCTAGATTCTATCTGGGTTATGGTTCCTGGGAGGTTTCTACATGTCCCGTGCACATATACCAAGAGTCGCCTGTCCAACAACTGGGAGTCTTATAGCAGCCATAAAGCCTTGTCTAGTGCCCGACACGTCGGTCATAGCGCGCCTGGAGGGCTGATTGATGATGAGTATGCTTTGGCGGCCCAAAAAAGGCAGCGCGAACTAGCAGTAGAGGTTGAGACTCAATCAAATAAAAAGCCAAGGCCACCCAAAGATATCACTGCGAAAACGGAGCGGCTACCTACTCACCCAGCAGTCCAACCAGTAATTGGCCCGCCGCGTATCATTGAAAGTAGTCGAGATGCGCCGGAGATTTTGCAGCCTACACTGATAATTGATAGGTTCAAAAAATGATCATGGACACATTCTCATCATACGAACACGTGTTACCAGAATTTCGCCATAATCTTCAGCTCTCTGCGACTGAGCGTATTGAGATCTGCAGGCATGATTTTTGGATCGACACACCAAAATTCGCCCTGATGTTTGAGTGTATTAACCACATGTCATACACCCGCAATCAAATTCAAACGTCTTGCATCTTTATACACGGTGCGGGTGGGGATGGGAAATCAGCTGCGTGGCATCGGCTGAAATTTCTCAGCGCAAACTCTGACAGGAAAATGGTATTTGTCGAACTGACCGAGAACACTAATCGCTTCAAGCTACACGATCGTATCTTGGAAGCGTTTGGCATTGAGGTCGGCCGCCGTAGCACTGCTGACAAAGAAGAGCTTATTTTCAAGTACATTAAAGCGAACAATATTTGTGCCATCGTCATTGATGAACTAAATGATGCGCTTCTACAACCGTACGCTCAGAAACGCACGCTTCTTTCACTGATGCGTAACTTGTCGGGCACTCTAAAATTATGCGTAATTGCGTTTGGAAATACTGAGGCGTGTAGCGTCCTCATGCTGGATCGTATCATTGATCGACGATTTGTGCAGTTTGCTATCAAGGACTGGGAGATGGGTCAAGACTTCGTTAATTTTATTGCAACCTATGAGGCACATCTTCCGCTTAAACTCAAATCCGACCTCTCAGACGCTGAGATTAGAACGCTAATCCATACCGAGTCGTACGGCATCATGGATAACGTTGTCAAGATAATGAAATGTCTCGCCATGGATGCAATTGACTCGGGAGTCGAGCGCATTACGCTGGAGCAATTCCCTCGTTTGCATGACATAGCTATGCGATACGGATTTAACGTCCATGTTCCTAAGAGTGACCGTAATGCAGAATTGTCTAGTCAACAGTAAGCTAACTCCATGCCAGCAAGAAATTTACGATCTGGTCTCAGATCGGTTGGCGCTGTGTGAGCCAACCATAATAATAATAAACGCCGAGCCAGGAGCAGGCCTTTCGACATTGATGGAGAATGTCGCGAACTCTGTGGGCGCAGCATTTATCCCGATCACATCAAGGCCGGCGATAAGTGGTCGCAACATGCTTGAGGCGTTTTACTATCATTTGGGGCTGGGAGCTGAGGGTATCTCACACCGGGCACCGATTCCAGCCTTTGTATCTCCTCTAATAACGCTGCAGTCGATCGTCGGAGTCCTTATTGAAGATGTCGATGATTTTGCTGTAACTATCCCAATGAGAAAAATGACCATAGGGCATCTGAGCAAAATTGCTTCAACTTTGCCGGGTATAAGCTTGATCATTTCTCAGACATTGTCCAGATGGGATCGCGATCGTAGTATCCGTCACAAAGATATCGAGGCCCCCCAGAAGCGTGATGAATATTATTTGCGTAGCTTTTCAAGCTTAGCTCAGTACATTGATCACTTTCAAGGCGTCACTGCCTCGCTTGGATTGCCCGATGTGTCGAGCCCTAAGATAAAGCAACTGTATGAAGTCACCGAGGGAAATCTCGCTTTAACTATGCAGTATCTTTGTCATCCTCTTTTGAAGCGCAAGTGGGAATAACGGGGTATATGTAAAATGAATGATGTCATCCATCCAGTTTCGAATGAGCTCTTCACATCCTGGTTGTACCGCCAAGGAGCTCTTCCCACTGTTGCGGACTGGCCCATTAATAATCTATTGGAGATCTATCAGTCTTCTATGCAGTATTCTGATTTCGATCCTGACTTTTATTTGCCAAGCGGATTCAGCAGTCGCGCGCTTGCACGGCTTGGAATGACAGGCTCTGACCTTTCTGTTTTTGCACCGAAAAGTTCTTGGCTTATACCACGTTTTTATCGTGGTGCATTCTGCTACGAATGCTTCTGTGATCACATTCGATCATTCAAACTCCCCACAATGCTCACTGAGTGGTGTTCAGTAGTTCAAACTGTTTGTCCTATACACGTAGCGCCGTTGCTCGACACACCTGGAAAACAAGGCTACAAGCTTAATATGGCAGTGAAAATCTTTTCATCTTATCATGCACAGCCAAGTGCGGTGGCTTTTCCCCACTCTACTCTGACCCCCAAGCTGGCTAGCGCATTGCTGACATTGCAGGCTTTTATGTCCAGTATTGAGATTAATGCATCGTGGGGCGGGGATGATGCTGAATGGCGTTTAATTCAGACTTTAATGAGGATATTTCTTTATCCCCGGTTTGGCATAATTGCCTCTTTGTTTCCTAAGCAATCGGTTGGGACTGATGCTCAGCTTTTTCGATATAATTTTCACTTGGGGCCATTAATTGGTTCGGTAGTGCGTAGGCAATTGGCAGTGCTGTTGACTGGCCTGATCTTGGATGTTTTGGAAGAGCGTGAGCGGCTAGAAGCGGAGCACTATCTTCAGTCATTTGATCGGCGTTATTACTTTTTTGATAGCGCAGCCGGGCTAGGTCTGTCTGCCAACGTCTTTACTCCAGAGCATGGAAGGCAGCTCTTCGTCCAACTGACACAGCTCTCAACCAAAATTTACAGTCCTTACCTGGCAGAATTTATTGAAGCGTTTGGTGGCAGGGATCGATAGGTATCATCCGGAGGAAATATGCTGCTGCAGTTCGTGACACAGGTTCGGTTCTCCATGCCCTTTGCCGTCACCCAAGATGGCGCAGTTTTTGGGCCGAAAGCGGATGTAGGGATGTTCGTTTTATTTCCGTCGAGGAAAATACTCGCCTGGTTTCATGCGAATGACCGACTTAGGAACAAGGTAGGCACTCTGCGGCTCATGCTGTCCGGGCCGTTATCCTCATGTGTAACCAAGCTTGTGTGGATCAATGCTCATGGTCTAACTGAAACGCAGCAGACCGCTGATGTGGTCGACGCGTTCATGGATCTCTTCTACGACTACCCAGCTTCAGTTTATGGAAGCCAGGCCGTAGTGCGCTACATTGCAAGACCTGCCTTTGATTCGCTGATGAACAAAGCTTTGGCTCGTTACAATCGATATCTCATGTAGAAACTTGTCAGGTTTCGGCTTATCAGGACACCTGACAACACTCCATGTGCCGATTCAAGCACTGCTAACGTTGGCGCTTACTGGCCCATTGCCTGTATAACTACACCCCATCAGCACATTGCAGGCGAGGGACAGCTCAGTGTTTTTAAACGACCAGGAAACCGCAACGGACTTGCTGTACTACAGCGCGATCTCCAAAACGGTTGTGAAGCTCATCAAGGATACGCCTGACATCCCCATCACCATTGGTGTTCACGGGGACTGGGGTGCCGGTAAGTCCAGCGTCCTGCGCATGACGCAGGATGAGCTTAAAGCCAACGATCGTGTCTGCTGCATCTGGTTTAACGGCTGGACGTTCGAAGGGTTTGAAGACGCCAAAACGGTAGTCATCGAGACGATCGTCGATGAGCTGAAGCGAGCCAGGCCAAACTCGGCAAAAGTGAAAGCCGCTGCTGCCAAGGTGCTCAAGCGTGTCGATTGGCTGAAGGTCGCGCGCAAAGCCGGCGGCTTCGCGTTCACTGCCATGACCGGCATCCCCACCATGGATCAGTTGAAGGGGGTGTATGACCTGGTCACGTCCGTGGTTACAAACCCAATGGATCATGTAAGCAAGGATGATCTAAAGGGTGCTGCCGAGAAGATCGGTGACTTCCTCAAGGAGGGCGGTGACGACTCCGAGAAGCTCCCTGAGCACATTCATAAATTCCGAGAGGAGTTCAAAGAGCTGCTAGACGCCGCCGACATCGACCAGCTCGTTGTCATCGTGGACGACCTCGACAGGTGCTTGCCGAAGACGGCAATCGAAACGTTGGAAGCGATCCGGTTGTTCTTGTTCGTTGAGCGCACCGCCTTCGTCATCGGTGCAGACGAAGCCATGATCGAATATGCAGTGCGTGAGCATTTCCCTGACCTCCCGCAAAGCTCAGGCCCGTCGAATTACGCACGCAATTACCTCGAGAAGCTGATCCAGGTACCATTCCGCATCCCGGCGCTTGGATTGGCAGAGACGCGTGTCTACATCACCTTGCTGCAGCTTGAGAATGTCCTGGGTGCTGATAACTCCAAGTTTCAAGCGTTGCTGGACATCGCCCGAGAGGACATGAAGCGGCCGTGGAAGAGCAAGGGGCTCGAGCGCAGCGTCGTGCAGACGGCCATGGGCGGCACGCTGACCGAGGAGGTTAGCCAGGCGATAACCATCAGCGCCCATGTCACCAAGATCCTGAGTGAAGGCACGCGCGGTAACCCACGCCAGATCAAGCGATTCCTGAACTCCATGATGCTCCGCCAGGCGATCGCTGAAGAGCGTGGGTTTGGCAACGAGATCAGTCGGCCAATCCTCGCGAAGATCATGTTGGCTGAGCGCTTTTACAGCGATTTCTACGAGCAGATCGCGAGGCTCGCATCCTTGGCGCAGGACGGCGCACCAGAGGCTCTCGCCGGGCTTGAGAAGCGGGCGAGGGCCGCGCCTCACGAAGTCGAGGATGACGAGCAGGATACGGGTGAGCGAAAGGCTAAACCCAAGGTGGCCGTGGCCATCGGTGCTGAGCTTCAGCAATGGCTTAAAAGTGACTGGGCGCTCAACTGGGCACGGATCGACCCGACACTCGTCGGTGTTGATCTGAGGCCTTACGTCTTTGTAACCAGGGACAAGCGTAGCTCCCTCGCAGGTTTCGTAGCTACCAGCCAGCTTGAAGCGTTGGTAGAGACTTTGATGGGCCCACGCATGAAGCTGAAGAGCGCGCCTGTGCTCAACGGCATGCGCGAGCTGTCCGCTCCCGATTCTGAAGAAGTCTTCGATGCGATCCGCGATCGTATCCTCCAGGGAGACATCTTCGATAAGCGCCCTCAGGGCATCGACGGTCTGGTTGGCCTAGTCAAAGAACAGCCACGGCTTCAAAACCGACTGCTCGAATTCATACGGGGACTACCTGTCGAGCGACTGGGTGGCTGGGCGGCGTCCTCTTGGAGCGAGTGCTTGGTTGAGCCAGCCGCAAAATCAGCGCTCCAGGCCGTTCAAGAACAGTGGGCCGCACAGGTCGAGAACAAAAAACTCAAAGTAGCCGCTGAGCAATTGTTGGATCTCGGCCCGAAACGCTAAGGAATGCAGCATGGGAACATCGAAAGGTTACGGGGGATCTGTTTCTGGACTGGTTCCGTCTTGGGTGGATGATGTGGCGCCTGCAACCAACCCGGGTCAATCCGATGAAGCTGGGCAGCCCTCAAATCCTTCTAGCGATCCAAACAGTCCGAACAATCCTAATCAGCCAGGGCAGGGAGGTCAGTCAGGGCAGCGTCCTATAGACAACAATGGCACGGCCAAGCTGCAGCCGGCTAGAACACAGTTCACCCGCTTTGCCAGAGCTGGAAGCCGCAGCGCGTTGGGCAGGGCACTCTCCAGCTATGTGAGAAGCGGGACAGGCGGGGCTGGACGTGCGGCCCGGCGAATGGGAGCGTCCCGCGCAGCGGCTGGTCGCCTGCTTGGCGTCATCAGGGATGTGCAGCGCTTCGGCGCTGCCGAGGTATTGCGCCGGCTGAATCTGAATGGCCTGGCAGGCCGCCCATCTTCTGAAGTGTTCATGGCCCTGGTTGAGTTTGTATGTCCCGCCGGCGGGGCGATCGACGAGGCGGTGGCACGTCAGGCCATGCTCGAGAATGTCATCGCGCTCGTAGAGTCCGGCGAAACCACGTTCGACGAAATGACACCCGAGCAGATGAACGAATTTTTCCTAGATTTCGTGTCGCAGTCGATTGAGGGGATGGTTATGGCTGACCTTGGTCAGCGAGGCGTGACCATTCCCGATGACGTTGACGCGGTCGAGCGTATGCAAACTGAGCTTCACGACTTCATTACCGGCGCCACGCGCGGTCGGCTATCCGATCGACTGGAGGGATTGCCAGGGCTGACTGACCAGGACATACAGGGCGTTATCAGCCGAATTTACGAGTCAGCGTTTGAGATCATTGCCGTTGCAGGGGAGGCAGCACAATGAGACACCACAGCATAATCTGCAGGCTCGGCGCCGGTGATATTGACCTGATCGAGATTCAGCACCCAGGAAGCCGTGAAACCTCAATCTCATTCCTGGATGGTTACCAGCGTCTCTGCTTTGGTATCGGGCAAGCGATCGATCAACTCGCGAGTAAGGGCATGCGCCCCAGTGAGACTTCAATCGACCTGGCCCTCGTAGCCGGAGCACTCACGGCGGCTGATACCCGGATATCCCGGAAGACTGAATCCCAGAATGCCTGGACGCGCGAGATCGACCTTTACGTGCCTGTGGCAGATCCTGCGTTGTGGACTTCGATGTCAGCGCTGCTTGCCTCGACCTTGCATTTCTTAACCGGCGATCGATGGAGGATCTTCTTCCGTGCCCGGCCTGATGGCGTGGAGGAGCTGGCACCCATCGTGGAACTCTTTCGGAGCTCGACTCCCACAAGCGTGTGTCTGTTCTCTGGTGGTATGGACAGCTTCATTGGCGCGATTGACTTGCTGGCCCAAGGGGAGTCTCCGCTACTGGTGAGCCACTACTGGGACTCCAACAGCACCAGCAAGTATCAGGATCAATGCCTGGAAGCGCTCCAGGAGCGATACCCAGACAGCGCGATCCACCAGGTACAGGCCAGGGTGGGTTTCCCGCAGGGGCTCGTGGCCAACACCAAGGGTGAAGATACGCTGCGAGGTAGATCATTCCTGTTCTTCGCCTTGGCGGCGTTGGCGGCCGATGCCACAGGCGAAGAGATGGTGATCCATGTACCTGAGAACGGTCTGATCTCCTTGAATGTGCCACTGGATCCACTGCGGTTGGGCGCTCTGAGCACCCGAACGACGCATCCCTACTACATGGCTCGCGTGAACGAGCTCTTTGCTGGCCTTGGGCTTCGGATGCGGTTGCACAACATGTATGGGCATCGCACCAAGGGGCAGATGGCCGAGCACTGTGTTGATGGCGAATTTCTCCGCGCAAACGTGCATAAAACCATGTCGTGCTCCTCACCGGGCAAGGCACGATATCAAAGGGATCCGACCAATCGGCAACCCAAGCACTGCGGCTTCTGCGTTCCCTGTATCATCCGGCGGGCGGCCATTGCTCATGGGTGCGGCGATGATACAACCCCGTATGTGATTCCCGACTTGCACGCTGATGTCTTGAACACTAACAAGGCTGACGGGGCACATGTGCGTTCATTCCAGATGGCCATCCGCCGCCTGGAAAGAGCGCCGCACAGTTCGAGGTTCGACATTCACATCCCAGGCCCCTTGATCGACCATCCGGACGACCACCAGGCGTATGAGCAGGTGTATGTGGACGGCCTCAATGAAGTAGATCGATATTTGACTGGAATCAGGGCGCAACCCCTATGAGCCAAGCAGTGCGCGAGCGTCCGAAATGGGTGGATTTTCACTGCCACCTGGATCTCTATTCCAACCATGAAGCCTTGATTCGTGAATGCGATCGGGAAGGGGTAGCCACGCTCGCTGTCACTACCACTCCAAAGGCTTGGGCTCGAAATCAGGAGTTGGCGAGTACTTCAAAGCATGTACGGGTCGCTTTGGGTTTGCACCCGCAACTGGTAGCCGAGCGGGAAGGGGAGCTCGCACTGTTCGAGCGTTTGTTGGAGGGGACACGATACATCGGTGAAATTGGCCTCGATGCTGGCCCTAAATTCTACTCCAACTTCGAGGCGCAGGAGCGCGTCTTCTCTCGGATCCTGTCAGCCTGTTCTGAACAAGGTGGCAAGATTCTTACAGTGCATAGCGTCCGCACTGCCGCAAAGGTGCTGGGACACATCGAGCGCCTGCTTGCACCTGATCGCGGGAGGGTTGTGCTTCACTGGTTCACTGGCAGTGCAACTGAGGCCAGGCGGGCTCTGGATATCGGGTGCTACTTTTCGATCAACATTGAGATGTTGAAGTCAACGAAGCATCGGGCGCTCGTGGCATCGCTGCCACTTGATCGTATGCTCACAGAAACAGATGGGCCGTTCGTGCAAGCGGGTGGTAAGCCGTTAGCCCCTCCAGATGTAAAGAATGCGATTCAGGCGATTGCTTCACTCAAGGGGCTCGACACTGAGCAGGTCGCAAATCAGATTGTTAGCAACCTGGGTAGCCTCCTGCGTAGTTGCTAGTGCTGCCCAGATGATCACGCGTATTACGACGGGCACCTTGATCGCACCTTGCAGAAGATGAAGGACGCTGCGGCCGGCCACGTGCATGTTCTGGAAAACGAATCGCTGATTCTGGGGGATGTCAGAATCCTCGGCAGCACAGCATGGACTGACTTCACATCAACAGGGAACTAGGTCGCGGCTAGCAGTGCCGCTAGGCAGTGCATGAACGACTTTAAGTACATTCGGTGTGATTCCAACTACAGGCGACTTCGAACGGACGACCTGATTACCCGCAACCATCGAACCACCGCCATGCCTTTGTTCCTGGCGAAGTTCATCGCGCTGGATTGGAATGCACTCGCTGAGACGAACATTCCTTTGGCGTTGTGGCCTGTGACCTGACCAATCTTGGCGCTGAACTCCTCGACGTCGTTGATCGGAATGGAGCCTTCATAGTGCTTGCACTCGATCAACATGATCATCGAGGGATTTTCGAGCCCGGGAAGCCTGGCCTCGATGGCGATATCGAACACAATGTAATCGTCTCGATCGCGGGAGAAGTACTTGTGCTTGCGATGGATCGTGCTGAACTGGGGCGAGAAGAAAAGCCTGCCGGCCTTGAGCTCACGGGTCAGGTATTCGAACACCTTCTGCTCAAAGAGCTCGCCTTTGGCATACGTGCTGAGTTTTGGGGGTTCGCTGACTGGGGATGTCATTCCGCTCTGAAGACCTACGCCACCGCTTAGGGCAGGCCACAATAGCTAAAAGCCATGACACCTCACGACGCGGGTGGTGTAAAGATTTGATTCGGGCGCCCATAGTTGCCGGCCTACAGCCGCGCTGTAGCAGCCCTCACTCCTTGCGCCAATAGCGGCTGACAGTGGAGCGCGGCATTCCTAGAAGCTCGATGACTTCGACTTGGCTCTTACCTTGAGCCTTGAGCGCCTGCACCTTACGCAGACTTTCCTCAGCACTGCGCGTACGAGGATGAGCTTTCTTGGTGGGCGCTTGGGGCAGGGGAGCATCAAGCATTTCCAGACGCTTGAGCTCTGCGAACACCTGGTCGAGGAGTTCTCTTGCCGTCTTCTGCTCATCTGCTGCATGTACCAAGGCCAGGAATGCAAGAGGATGCAGATTCAACGCATTTGCCAGCTCTCTGCTGGTTTCCAGCGTTGGGTTGGATTGGCGGCTTTCGAGCCGGCTGACCTGAGACTGGGTTACGCCGTTGGCTACGTCGTACTGCGTCAGCGCTTGCTGATCTCTAAGCATCTGAAGGACTGCCGCATAGGCTTCACGCAGGTTCATTTTATCCGCCCTGATAAAAGCGGAGGGTATGCCGCGTTTGCGCACTCCCACACAAATGTATATAGTCATCCTTGTGGGATCTGGTGGTTTGGCATCACTCCGACGCTAGATATGGGGCTGTGTGAGAGGAAAGAAAGCTGCCCCATTCAATATATCGCTAATTCGTCACATCGAAGGTTGCCGAGGATCACTCGCATATCAGTGTGATGGGTTACTCAGCGGTATAGGACTCGTTCAGGTTGGGCGGGGAGATTTCCACGAATGACGGGTAATGCGTATGCGCAAGAAGACCAGATTTGGGTGCCGGCTGAAGCACGGGCACCAGGTCGGATCTGGCGATCAATGTATGTTCAGCCTTTTTCAGGTGCACTGAGATGTCCAGCAATTTTGGTTTATTGACAAGCCAGCAGTCACCCGCAGAGACATCCGCCGGGTTGGTGCCTGGCAATGTAGAACGGGCGATGGCCACAAATTTTGGTATCCCAATAACAGGCTTCCTCTGCAGTGTCGTGTTCGATGAGTCAATCAATTGCCTGGTCGGCATCGTGTATCGCGAGAGCCGCGGCCGATTTCAAGATGGTTCAACAATCCGTACCTCTACGCTCAGGCGGCGCATAGAGCATGGTGCGTACCATCTTTTTCAAACCAGAAACGGAAGCACTTACGTTGTTTGCGACTGGGCGCTGGAAGGTGGAAGCCCTCAGTTCGAAGGTGCCCTTCACTAAGCCCGGCATATCCCGCAACGAAGCGATGCAAGATGAAGCGCGCTAAGAAGAATCAGGTAGGCACAGTGGAAGCAGCGTTGCTAGCAAACTTTTTATCCGAGCACGGCCTTCCCGTTGATGGGGACGATCAATCAGATGACGTGATTGTGAAAACGGCATGGGCAAATAATCAGGGCCGACCATTCTATGTTGTTCGGGATTGGCTCCTACTCGACATCATGGTGCCTAGTGATGTTGAAGATGATCTCAAAGCTAACGGGCTACAGCCAACGGTAGTCTTTGCCCACACTGTGGTATACGACAGCAAGGCTGAAGGCTCCCGAGCAGGTGCAATTCGCTCAAGCTTCCAGCGTGTACTAGATGATTCCACTTTTGAAAGCATGAATACGAGTTACATCTTAGCCGGGCCAGGGACAAGAAAACATGTGAGCCTTCCTGCACTCCTAGCCTTGGAAAATGCCTGAACGCAACCAATGCACCAGTCGCCCAATAGATAAATGATAATAAGGCGAAGGAACTATGAAAACGGAAACGAATTTTGAGGAGCTGATTCGACGTCAGGCCGAGCAGGTGTTTGGCAGCAAAGCCAAGGCCGATGCCTGGTTGGCTCGCCCTCACATCGCACTTGGGGGTTTAGCTGCACTGGAGTGCGCATGCAATGAGGCTGGATATCGGAGAGTGAAGGCTACGCTCGACCGGATTGATCAGGGATATGCCTGTTAATGTGACCGATGCTGTAGGTCTAGTAGACGCAGTAGGTTCCAAGCTACAGGCACACCCAGCCGTGAAGTGATGCTTTGTACCATTGTAACTACTTAGGCGAGGCCATCCGAATATCATGAAAGGCATGGACTCCTCTGGTTTGCAAAACGAGTTATCTGCCACTGTGAACCCCTCGACCGAAGCTTGCTTGGGCACCGCTTCCGGTGAAATCGACGCCGAGGTCAAAAGCGCTGAGTGGGCCAGATTCTGTCTCCGGCATCGAGCGGTGGAAGACACCTCCGAAATTGCCTGTCCTCGCGTTGAGCTCCCCCAGATTGATGGGCCTATGGAGGTTCGGATTGCGGTCAGTTTTTCTGGCGGTAAGCAAATGAACTGCGCGCTGTTTATCGTACCGTTAGGTGATATCGACCCGCCCCCCGTTAGCTCCTGCCACATGGGTGCAAATCTGACCTTGAGGGGAGGTCGTTGTTTGCTAGTCCCAGTCTCTGACGATGTTAAGTGGGTACATGAAACATGGCCTAGGTCGATGGAGGAACTGAATGCTTTTGTTGCTAATGTGACTGACTCGCCACGATTTTTGGAGGCGTGGGTCATGGAAAGGAGCTGCGAATCTAACAAATTGTTGATGGTGGTGGTCATCCACGGCAATGTTTTCCATGGCTATTTGCTGGGGGCTCCAAAGCCTGGGGATTTTAATGAGACCCGTGTGATCCCTATCTTCTTCGAGCAGGTTGGCGAACTCACATGTGATTCACCCGTCCTGATTGAGCTAGACCTCAGTGTCAAGAATCTCGATGCGTTACTCAGCCATACGCGCCAGTTACTGTCGGGGCCGGATCGTGCTCAGGCCGATAGCCATTTGCGTGATGCGCTCGGTGAACTGGCTAATGCCTTGGAGAGGGGCGCCAGTCGATCTCGTTCGACTTGAGTTAGGTGCAATGCCTTAATGTTATTGAACACTTAGATTGGGGTTTTTAGTGGTAGATTCGGGCGTGATTGAGTTGGCTGTCGCCGGCAGGATTTTTCAGATGTGAAGAGGGATGTTGGTCGTCAATAAAGTAGTGCAGGCACAAGCTCCAGAGTATTCTGAACTAAAAGAACAAAAAAAAGAGGTGTCCAGTGTCCGAGATTAAGATGTTGCTCGAAATTGTCGGTGGTAGCTTGAATGTTCGACATAGCATAGAGAAGCGCGATAGTGAGGAGCTCTCGAAATTTCAGGCTATACGGCTTCTTTACCGAATGCTTGATTACATCGGTCATCTAAACCTAGGGCTCGAATATTCAGCGCTTGCCGTTGCTCGAGAAGTTTTCGGCGGGGAAGGGTGGGCGGACGAAGTCATTGAGCTGTTGTTAGCCGCTGAGACCTGGGAGAGCCGGACGAGCGCGGCATGGCATGCTGTGGACGATGAGGCCAGGAAGACCGCGCTTTCGTTGGATTTTCGTCAGCCCGAGTGGCGCGCTAGGGTAAAATTCGAATCTGTCTTATCGGCTTTCAAAAACACCCAGACAGTCCCGGTTGGCTCCTTGCACTAAATAGTACGTTGACTGCAAAGCAAAAATGTCGAAGGTTCATGGGTCTGACCCCATGACTCTGACGCATCTCGAGCAAGGCTTAGAAGTGAGCTTAGCGGGTTGGAAAGCATGATTTTGGCGTATATTTCTGACCTATAGCCCAAAACAGTCATCATGGCTTCCTCGGCGACCGAGCGCGTGAAATGGATAGCACCATCACCACTGAGATCTGGAGGCGCGCCTCGGCTTGCTGCGGTGGTGAATTCGTTCATGTTCTGAGCGGGCTGCTCGACGAATATGAACGCAAGCCCGGGAAAGACGAGCCTGCTCGAATCACTGCCGAATGGGTAGGCGAGGATGGTTACTCGTCCCTAGTCGTAGCCCTAAATGCA
This sequence comes from Pseudomonas sp. LFS074, assembly GCF_047978165.1. Lineage (NCBI taxonomy): Bacteria > Pseudomonadati > Pseudomonadota > Gammaproteobacteria > Pseudomonadales > Pseudomonadaceae > Pseudomonas > Pseudomonas sp. LFS074. Next base: position 2,913,363 of record NZ_JBFPFV010000001.1, read on the forward strand.
AAGTCTCGTCGGGATGTCAGGTACTACGACCATGGCTGGCATATCGAGCTGCGATCGCGTCTCTGGGTGCACATCTGCAGGGGCATACAGCATCGACTGGTGTTGAGTGGGTCGGCACCGGAACCCATCACTGAGGATCTCCTGGCTTTCGAAATCGGCGTTTGATGCGATCCATTGGGCGCTATGCGGCGTTCATGGCGCCTCTAAGCGAATCATCGCCAGGCTCATAGCCTGTTGTCTGACACTGACCGGGGATTTCAGCCCACTATGAATGGATTGATCCCTTGAGCGCTGCGCGCCTTGGGTTTGAACCCAAACGAAAAGCAGCGGCCTGACGGCCAATGAGACGATTCCCCCAGGGCCCAACGGGCCAACCCACATCTGCTATGACATTTGTGAAACGAGCCGAGTCTGTAAGAAGCAGAGCTGGACGAAAAGCATGCGGCCAAGATCGTGGGAAAACCGAAGAAAGAGGAGCGGGCGTAGATCCCGCTTTTCTTTGGGTCTCAAATATAGAACTCCGTTTTCAAAAAAAATTGACAGAGGCGACTTTCAAATCTTTCTTGGAAACGTGATGTAATTCACATTTTTCGTGGTTTTATGTTAGGGCTAGGTCATTCCCTCGCTGGCCGCCTGCCTCCCGCTCAGCGGCAAGCTGCGTCTGAGTGAAGCATCCGATGTTGCCGTCACGGTACTTCAACTTCGACCAACCAATGCTCCTAGCGATGATCTTTCCTGGTTTCTCCAGGTTGCAGGGGTACTACTGGCCGCGGCGTCTGAGCAGAGCCGCTGCGTTGGAAGTCTACAGAGGTCACCGGGCTTGATTGGCGGGGAAGAGAGGGCCCCTCCTGACGAGTTTTGCCTCAATCGATAAGGCCCATTTGTTGCTAAGTGGGGGCAGTACTCACATCAAATGCTCAACTCGATCAGTTCGCCAAGGCCCTGCACCATCAGCGCGACGTGAATGTTGGTGTCCCTATAAGCTCCGAGGGAGTCCATCACGTCTTTGAACTGATTCCAGGCTATGTCTTGAGCTTCTTGGCGCTTCTTAGAGAGGATGCTTTGGCTCAAATGCATAATGCCGGAGAACGCCGTCTCCACTGACTGCAGTTTCGTCCAGTCCTCAAGCTCAACGCGGTTGAGCTTTTGCCGCAGACGCGCGGCTTGGTTCTGATGCTCGCGATCTTGCTCAATCGCGGGAGAAACGCTGTATGTCAGGAGGAAAGCATGGATTGCCATTAGAAGTCCCTTCATGGTTGTTGGATTAGCACCGCCTACAGGCTGCCTCTAATGGCAAGGTGGAACTACCAATATTAAGTAGGATGAGCCAAGGCGTTTATCGTGTTTTCGAGTGAAGGACTGGTAGCGAGCCGGCGGGCATCATGTCTATTCGGAAAATCAGGAGCTAGACATGTGTATTCTTTACATGGCAGAGCCCAGCAGTGCAGCTGAATGGCGTCAGGCTTTTCTGGATCGTGCTCCCGAACTTGAGTTTCGCGAGTGGCCTGAGGTCGGTGATGCGCATGAGGTTCAGTATCTCATCGCCTGGAAGCCAATGCCGCGGCTGATGGAGCAGTTTCCCAATCTGAAGGTGCTGTACTCGGCAGGTGCGGGCGTAGATCAGTTCGATCTGTCTAATCTTCCCGATCATGTTTCCTTGGTGAGGCTAGTCGATGACACTATGGCTGACATCATGGCCGAGTATGTGATCTTCGCCGTACTTGCCTTGCATCGTGACATGCTTGATTACTATTTCAGCCAAAGCGAGCGCTCTTGGGCGCCACTTCCTATCATTCCGGCCTGCGAGCGCCGTGTGGGCATCATGGGGCTTGGGAATCTGGGGCAAGTAGCTCTTGAGCGCTTAAAGCCTCTGGGCTTTCAGATGAGCGCATGGAGCCGCTCCCCTAAAGAAGTGCCAGGCGGTCACTGTTTTGTCGGCGTTGATCAGTTGCATGACTTTCTTGCCCAATGCGACATCCTGATCAACCTGTTACCGCTTACTCCTGAAACGACTGGAATCTTGAACGTCAGTACTCTCAGTGCGCTACCCATGGGGGCAGGGATAGTGAATGTTGGTCGCGGGGCCCATGTCGTTGAGAAGGATCTGTTGACGGCACTAGAGATTGGCAAGGTAGGGGGAGCGGTGTTGGATGTACTCGATCAAGAGCCACCTCAATCTGACCATCCTTTCTGGCAACACCCTCGTGTGCTGCTAACACCTCATATTGCTAGCAATGTGCAAGTCAAAGGCGCAGTTGATGTGGTTGCGCGAAATCTCTACCGAGAGCGAAGAGGGCTGCCGTTGTTGAATGCCGTGGATCGCAGCAAGGGCTACTGAAGGCGGTCTCGAGGAGAGAGAGGCTCTGATGAGCCTCCCTCGTCATTTTAGTGGCCGCCCAAGTACGCTTCCCGTACCTCCTTGTTTCCCAGCAGTTCCTCACCTGTCCCGGTCATCCTGATTTCACCTGTCACCATCACATAGGCTCGATCGCTAAGGCGAAGGGCATGGTTGGCATTCTGCTCGACCAGGAAGATGGTCATGCCGGACTTTGCGAGCTCCCTGAGTGTGGAGAAGATCTGCTTCACCACGATCGGCGCCAAGCCCAATGAAGGCTCATCCAGCAGCAGAAGCTTGGGGCGGCTCATCAGAGCCCGCGCGATGGCCAGCATTTGCTGTTCGCCGCCCGACATCGTCATTGCTCGTTGATTACGCCGTTCACGCAGGCGAGGGAAGAGATCAAACATCCTCTCACGATCTGCTTCGGCGTGATTCATGCCGATCGGAATGGTGCCCATTAACAGGTTTTCTTCAACCGTCATGTCAGGGAAGACGCGGCGGCCCTCGGGTGACTGAGCGATACCATTGGACGCAACGAAATGCGTGCTTTTGCGCGTGATGTCCTGGCCTTGATAAATAATCTGCCCGCTGCTTGCTCGAGGCTGGCCAAAGATCGACATCAAGAGCGTAGATTTGCCTGCGCCATTGGCGCCAATCAGGCTTACCGTTTCTCCCGTGTTGATGTGCATATTGACCTTGCGAAGTGCCTTGATCGGCCCGTAATGCACGTCTACGTCTTTGAACGCCAGAATCTGGGTGCTCATGCCACTTCCTCCTCTTCCGCGCCGAGGTAGGCTGCGATTACCTTCTGGTCATCCTTGATGTCACTCGGAGTGCCTTGGGCGATGACAAGCCCATGATCCAGCACGATGATGTGATCGGAGATGCTCATGACCATGCCCATGTCGTGCTCAATCAACAGTACGGTGAGCTGATGGTCATCGCGCAGTCGGCGAATGATGCCGCTCAAGGCGATGGTTTCAGCAGGGTTCAAGCCCGCTGCAGGCTCGTCGAGGCAGATCAGTTCCGGGCCGGTGCACATCGCACGAGCGATCTCCAGGCGTCGCTGCTGGCCATAGGAAAGTTCGCCTGCCAGCCTGTTGCAGTGCTCGACTAGGTCGACCACTTCCAGCCAGTAGAAAGCTGTATCGAGCAGCTTGCTCTCGGCTTTTCGATAGCCCGGGGTATTCAGGATTCCGGTCAGCAGGTTGCGCTGAGCCAGCATGTGCTGGGCGACCAACAGGTTTTCCAGGACGGTCATTTCCTTGAAAAGCCGGATGTTCTGGAAGGTGCGCGCGAGCCCTGCACGGTTAACCAGATGCGTTCCGCCGAACATCTTGTACCAGACACGCGAGCCAAACTGGCCTGGGTTGATGAAGTCTTGAGCTTTGAACGGCTCACCCAATACTTTGATGACGTCGGTCTGCTTGCCTTGAGCGTTGAGCAGGATTTTGCCGCCGGTGGCTGAGTAGAAGCCCGTCAGGCAGTTGAAGACAGTGGTCTTGCCGGCGCCGTTGGGGCCAATGAGCGCAGAAATCGAATGCCGCTTGATCGAGAAGTTGACATCGTTGAGTGCCTTGATGCCGCCGAAGTGCATCATGAGACTGTCCACGGTGAGGATGTTGTCTTTCATGGGGCTACTCCTTTGCGTGGTGCAATGCCGATGCGATTGATGCGAATCAGCCCGCGGGGGCGCCAAATCATCATGAGTACCATCAAGATGCCGAACATCAGCACGCGGTAGTCGGCAAAGCTGCGCAGCAACTCAGGTGCGATAGTGAGTACGAATGCTGCGATCACCACGCCTACGGTAGAGCCCATGCCGCCCAGTACGACGATGGCGAGAATCAGGGCTGACTCGAAGAAGGTGAACGAGGTGGGGTTAACAAAGCCCTGGTAGGTCGCGAAGAAGACGCCCGCGATTCCGGCAGTCGATGCGCCGATCATGAACGCAGACAACTTCACCAGAACGTGGTTGAGGCCCATGGAGCGGCACGCAATTTCATCCTCGCGAAGCGCTTCCCAGGCGCGGCCCACAGGCATGCGTGTCAGACGATGCTTGATGTACAGCACGGACAGAACCACCAGGAGCAGTACCGTGTAGATGAAGATGAACTTCATATTCGAGTTGTAGGTGACCCCGAAGAACTCGTGGTAGGGAACACCGCCATCCTTTGCACGTCGAGCGAACTCAAGACCGAAGAAGGTAGGAGAGGGCGCAGTCATGCCGTTGGGGCCGTTGGTGAACGACACCCAGTTGGTGAGCACAAGCCTGATGATTTCCCCAAACCCCAAGGTGACGATCGCCAGGTAGTCACCATGCATTCTTAGCACCGGGAATCCGAGTAGCATTCCCGCAAAAGCTGCAAACAAGGCAGCGAGTGGCAGCATGCTCCAGAAGCCCAAGCCAAGGTGTTCGTAGCCGAGCGTGAGACCGTAGGCTCCGATCGCGTAGAAGCCGACGAAACCCAGGTCGAGCAGACCGGCCAGACCAACCACGATGTTGAGACCCAGACCGAGCAGAACGTAAATGAGGCCCAGGATGACGACAGTCAGCAGGTACTTGTTTGCGTAGAACGGCAGGATCAATGCCATGACCACAAGCACAGGCAACACTCAGCGCATGTGGGATGCATGCCCTGGCGGTTTGACACCAACGCCGCTGCCGGCACTATCGAAGCGCTCCATGAGCGAGCGCCCAGGAGTTGTCTGCAGGAATAGGCTCAGGAGAAGTCGGCCCGCCATGACCGTTCCGACAAGCCAACCAACGCGGTCAAAACGAGGGGTGAAATCGTAGCCTTGCAGAACCACACCAACGATTGGCCCGAACACGATCAAGGCGACGAGCCCGGCCAGTACGGTGTCAATCAAGGCCTTCTTGATATCGATGCTTTTCATGTTATCGCTCACGGCTTCATACCTTGGTTACTTGAGGTCGGCCAAGGAGGCCTTGGGGGCGGAAGATGAGGATCATCACGAGAAGGGAGAAACTGAACACGTCCTTGTAGTCAGCGTTTACCACACCGGAGAACTGAGCTTCAGAGACACCCAGGATCAAACCACCCAGCATCGCGCCAGGCAGTGAACCAATGCCACCAAGAACCGCCGCCGTGAACGCCTTGATGCCAATGATGAAGCCTGCGTAGAAGTCGAAGGTTCCGTAGTTGAGGGTGATAAGCACGCCCGCGAGTGCGCCCATCGAGGCGCCGATGACGAACACGTACGAGATCACTCGGTCAGTGTTGATGCCCAGAATCTGGGACATTTTCCGGTCTTGCTGAGTGGCGCGGCACATCCTGCCCAGGCGGGTGTTCTTGATCACGAAGGTGAGGGCGAGCATGCCGATAATGGCGGCTGCCAGGATGAATAGCTTGGTATGGGTGATCATTACGAAACCATCACCGACCGAGAAGCGAAGGGTTCCTTCAACCAGGGTAGGAACGCCCTGTTGACGTGCCCCCTGGCTGATTTGCACGTAGTTCTGCAGCACGAGCGAAATGCCGATAGCAGAGATCAACGGCGCGAGGCGCGTAGAATTGCGCAGCGGTTTGTAGGCCACGCGTTCGATTGCCAGGCCGTAGACCCCGGTTACGACGATGGTGAAGATCAAGGTGCCGAGAATGATCAGCGGGAAGGAGTCGATACCGAAGAAGCTCAGCACGGCAATGGAGATGGCGGCCAGGTAGGCGGAGACCATATACACTTCGCCATGCGCGAAGTTGATCATGCCGATGATGCCATAGACCATGGTGTAGCCGATCGCGATCAGGCCATAGACCGAGCCCAGCGTTAGTCCATTGACTAGCTGTTGAATGAATGTGTCCACGAGAATTTCCCCAAACGGGCGGAGGAGGTGCAGGCTGGAGTCAGCCTGCACGTTGCTAAGGTTTCGTCAGAGCTGACCGAATTTCCCGTCTGCGTCCCATTTGTACATCACGTACGGGGACTCTTTGAGATCACCTTTGGCGTTCCAGCTTTTGTTACCGAGGACAGTGTCGACCGAGTGGGATTTCAGCCATTCACTCGCCTTGTTTCCATCGGTGCCGCCAGTTGCACTGAACGCTGCGGCCAGCGCTTGAAGAGAGGCGTAAGAGAAGAGGGTGTAGCTCTCAGGCTCATACCCAGCATCCCGGAATTCCTTGACCACGGCCTTGCCGGAATCCAGGTTGCGTGGATCCGGGTAGAAGGTCATGAGCACGCCGTCAGTGTATTTCTTGCCCCCAGCAGTTGTGACGAGCTGGTCGGTAACGGTGCAGTCGGTGGTCACGAAGGGGATGGTGACACCTTGTTCGCGCATCTGGCGTACCAGCGGGCCAGCTTCTGGGTGGCACCCGCCGAAGTACACCGCGTCGGCTTTCGAGGAGCGAATCTTGGTGACTACGGCGTTGAAGTCCTTCTCCCCGCGAGTCAGGCCTTCATACAACACAGTCTCCACACCTTCGGCCTTCAGCGAGGCCTTCGTGGTGTCTGCTACGCCTTGACCGAAAGTGTCTTTGTCGTGAATTACGGCGACGGTTTTCGCCTTTAGATTCTTGGCGATGTAGTCAGCTGCTACCTGTCCTTGCTGATCGTCGCGACCGGCCATGCGGAATACGCCAACCAATCCGCGTTCAGTGATGCTAGGTGCCGAGGAGGCGGGAGTAATAGTGACGATCTGGGCTTCGTCATAGATTTCAGAGGCAGGAATCGTGGAGGAGGAGCAGTAGTGGCCGATTACCGCGACGACTTTGGCGCTGTCCACCATCTGGTTGGCTGCGGCGACAGCTTGTTTGGGTTCGCACGCATCATCCCCTTTAACCAGGACAATCTGCTGACCATTGACTCCGCCTTTAGCGTTGATGTCCTTGGCAGCTTGTTCCGCGCCGCGCCAGATTTGTTCACCGAAGGCCGCGTTTGGCCCAGTCAATGGCGCGCCGACACCAATTTTGATGTCGGCCACGGCGGTCATGGAGAGGGCCATGGAAATGGCGGCGGGAAGGGCGGTTGATGCCTTGAAGATCTTTTTCATGCTCTTGCCTCGTTATTATTGACTTTGTTGTTCGTTCAGGCAGCGGTAGGCGCATTGATAGTTTCAATGGCGACTAGAATTGGCTGTCCTGATAATGGCGTTGGCAGTGGTGAGTCTTAGATCTGATGTATCAATTTTTATTGTTCTTTGCTTGAAGGGCATCCTTTGAAAAAAAGTTGGTTTATCCTTGTTTGACGTTCCTGTTCTGTGACTTGGTTAAATAAGTGTTTGTGAGCGCTCAGTTATCCTCAATACACTGGGCGGTCTAAAGCATTTTTAACGCCCGGTCTGATCATTTATCGCTCACTTTCTTTGAATGCTAACGACGATCACTGAGTCGTGCTATCTACATTGGATAGGTTTTCAATCGGCTGAATTCCACCTTGTCATAGGAGGTGGTGGGCGAGTGATGTTGTGGCAATGACAGCCGTAGTGTGGGGCGTGCTGGAGGTAGCACGAGCTGCGAGGCTGGGGGTTGGAGAGGCTCCAAAGCGCAGGGCTAGGAGCCACGTCCGGTTATCGCGCTTCTTCTAACCAGCTGACGCTGAATGCGCAGGGGATCTGCGTAAGGTCGTCCAGGTTGCAATCCAGGGTGATGAAGATCGCCACGGAGTTTCCTTCGGGCTGCCGGCGCAGCAAGCGAGGTGCAGAGAACGCGGTGCCGACCGTTTGCATCAGCAGATCGCGTTCTGGCGTTGATATCAAAGCTTTGCACCTGAGGAGTTTTTCGCCCAGGCAGCCTGTGATGTTCTCCAGCCAATCGATAGCGTCACCCGGATCTGGTTCGCTGAGCCGTGCCTGGTAGACATGGATTCGCGGATGAGCCGTGGCGAGCATCAACTTGCGTTGGGGGAGTGGCTCATCCAGGGGGCGATGCGATGCGGCTGCAAATGCTTTCTCGCTCCGCACCGACTGCGATAACTCCTCGACGATCGTTGCGAAGGGATTGATGTACTCCACCTTCGACCGGGCATCGCTCACCATCTTTTGATCGACCTCATCAATCTTGGTGAGCACTACGGTTTGGGCTGCACTCAACTGTGCAGCCGCAGCAGAAAGCTGCGTCCCTCCGAGTGGCGGATGGGTGCAGTCGTATGCGCATATTATTGAGACGGCCATTTGTAGGTGTGCCAGGCCCGCCAGTGATCTCACCACCTCGCCAGGCATGGATAGACCGCTGCACTCAAGGATGATGTGATCAAACGGCGGGAGATCCATCCTGGCCCTGGTTTCGATCAGGTCTTGCACGGTCGAAACCAGATCGTTTCCAAGGCTGCAGCATACGCACCCATTGCTGAGCGTTTCGATGACCAAGCCATTTGCTGACTCAACGAGTACAGCGCCGTCAATATTGACGACGCCGGCTTCGTTGACGATGACTGCAGTGCCGCTGCCTGACTCCTCCTGATGGAGGAGCTGCTCTAGCAAGGTCGTTTTGCCGCTACCCAATGGGCCGGTCAAAATAAAGAAGTCGATACCTCGTGACGGAGGGATCATGGTCATCTCCTACGCGCGAGGTCTTTGATCGTCGCTCCAGGTTTCGCCAACCATCTGACGAACATCGCTGAGCAACTCCTCCGTATCGAATACCACACCCCCTTTGATGGTGAATTCAAGGCAGCGCTTACGTTCGGCGACATTGGTCTCATCGTTAAGTCGAACAGCACCGGTACCGTAGAGCAGCTTGAAGTCAGTCATGGGGTTTTGATTGTGGATGAGGATATCCGCTTCCTTTCCGACTTCAAGTGTGCCGGTCTTGTGCTCGATGCCGAGTAATTCGGCGCCCTGCAACGTTGCTGCGCGCAGCATCTCTTGTGGGCTGAAGCCTGCCTCTTGCAGAAGCTCAAGCTCTCGCACGTAGCCGAAGCCGTACACTTGGAACATGAAGCCGGAGTCGCTTCCTGGGCAAACGCGTCCGCCGCGATTTTTGTACTCATTCAGGAACTGCATCCAGATCCTGAAGCTTTCCTTCCATTCCAGTTCGTTTTTGGTCGACCAGCGGAAGAAGTATGCGCCATGGCCACCGCGCTGGGGCTGGAAGTAGTTCCAGGAGGTGCTATCGGTGTACGCATCATGCCAGTCAGCGCGGCGGGCTCTCATCACATCCCGGTTGCTGTCATAAACGTTCATGGTGGGAACGAACGTGTGACCCACCTCCAGGAATGCTTCGAGAACCTCATTCCACTTCTGGCTGCCAGGCTTGGTTGCCTGAAGGAAGGTTCTACCGGCAGTAGCAAAACGAATGTATTCGTCGTTGTAGTTGTAGTCATCATCGATGAACTGCAACGTGCTGCCTTCCATCAGCGCCTCAGGCAGGCCGTAGGAGTGTTCGGTGCTGGTCAGGCCCCACTTGGCGGTTTTTAGCGCATTCATTCGTCCAACGGACAGCTGAGCGTGGTGGCAGCACGTCTTGAGGCCGAGTTTTTTACATTCATCCAGGGCGGCCTCCATGATCGCGGGAGGAGAGCCAAAGAATTTCACACCACACGCACCTTTATCTCGAACCTGGCGAAGCCACTCGCGCCCCTGTTCCGGGTTGTAGATCACCTTCAGGTAGTCGTTGACCGCCGGGAAGTAGACGTATGGGTAGAGGTTGGGGGCATCGATTGCATACTCAGCAGCCGACTTCTGCTGCTCGCATGTCCAGGCCAGGCCATTCATGCAGCCTGCTTCCCTGACCGAGGTGACGCCATGAGCGAGCCACAGCTTGTAGACGTAGTCGGCAGGCAGCATCTCTCCGCTCTCGGCGTGGAATGGTGTGCCGATGTGGGCGTGGCAGTCGATGAAGCCGGGCGTGGCGAATTTGCCGTGGCAGTCAATTTCGTGCACGCCTTTGGCAGGGCGGCGTTCGGGGTTTATGGGTAAGCCGGGGACGCCGACAGCGGCGATTTCGGTAATGAGGCCGTTTTCTACAACGATGTCGGCAGGGCCCCAAGGCGGAGCTCCGGTGCCGTCGATGACCGTAATGCCGCGCAATACCAGGCGATTGAAAGGCCCAAATCCGCGCTCGCTGCGTGTAGCAGGCTTGACTTGGCCTAGGCCTTTCTTGGCGAAGCCTGCCACCATCTCCTCGCCGACCTCGATGGGTGTCGCAGAGCTCGTCTTCACATTGCCTCCTATTATTTTAATGATTACCAACTCGACGGTTCGCCGATGCTGTTGGAGCTGATCGCGGCTCACGCAGCAGTCTAGATGCTGGCGCGGAGCCGCTCAGGCGGGTGCTACGGTGTTTAGCGACCCTGGGCAGATGGGCAGTAAGAAAAGTGGCCTGAATCTCATCTGGTAAGCGGGTGTCACCATGGTTCTGGCTCGGTGAGGGTCATCGCAACTGGCCTGTTAGCGCGGCTGGAATCATTCAGCTGGATGGGTTACCCCTCGGCTTTAATCCTATCCGTGAAGGCATGTCGTTTCTTAGTAGCTGAGATGCGAGAGGCGGCTGATTATTTCCGTCTTCAGACAGGTAGAAATAGAGAAAATAGGAAAATTGAGGCCAAAATTCCTATTTTGTTGCGGTAGCAAGGTGCCTTCGGGCGGCGCTCAATGAACGAACCCTACTACAACGACAAAAGCGCGGCTTTCATAGAAGGCTCAGGGGATCCGAAAATGAGTGCAGTAAGTTTAGATGTTGGTCATGCAGTGGATGCGAATGCGATGCGGCGCAAGGCCATCATCGCCACTGTTCTAGGGAATGGATTCGAGTGGTTTGACTTCATGGTGTATGGTTTTTTTGCCATCATCATCGGCAAACTGTTTTTCCCTACCGGAGATGACTTGACGTCATTGATGCTCTCGGCGGCAACCTTTGGTGTGGGCTTCCTTGTCCGTCCCGTAGGTGGTGTTCTGATTGGTATCTACTCAGACCGCTACGGTCGCAAGGGTGCGCTGTCGCTCACCATCATTCTGATGGGTGTGGGTACCGCAATGATTGGCCTGGCGCCAACCTACGAGCAGGCGGGTCTGCTGGCTCCGTGCATGATTGTCTTTGCCCGTCTGCTACAAGGCATTTCTGCAGGTGGGGAAATGGGGGCTGCTACCGCCTACCTCACCGAGCAGGCGCCAGAGGGCAAGAAGGCTTACTACTCCAGCTGGATTCAAACCAGTATCGGCTTCGCTGTGCTGCTGGGTGCGTGCTTCGGTACCGGTATCACCTTGGGTCTGAGTCCTGAAGAGGTCGAGAGCTGGGGGTGGCGTATTCCTTTCCTGTTCGGCATCTTGATCGGCCCGATCGGCTACTTCATTCGTCGCAATCTGCATGAGTCGCCTGTGTTCGAGGAGTCCTCGGATCTGACCGAGACGCCATTGCGCGATGTGCTTTGTGATTATCCTTGGCAAGCAATTGCCAGCTTCTCCATGATCGTGCTGTGGACGGTGTGCATCTATGTGATTCTGTTCTACATGCCCACCTATTCGGTCAAGGTGCTCAAGCTTCCGCAATCGGCATCGTTCATTGCGGCAATGGTTGGGGGTGGGGTGATCACGTTCTGCTCGCCAATTACCGGGTGGATCTCGGACAAGATCGGCCGTAAGTACTTGTTGGTGGGGGCGTCCGCGGCGATGCTGCTGTTGGCCTGGCCTATGTTCAACATGATCGCTAGCGCTCCATCGCTGTACACGCTGTGCGTGTTCCAGGCTGTATTCGGTGTGCTGATTGCGGTCTATACCGGCCCGATCTTGGCTGCCCTGTCTGAAACGTTCCCGGCCAAGGTGCTTTCTACTGGCCTGTCGCTGGCCTACAACCTGGCGGTAATGACTTTCGGCGGATTCGCCTCGCTGATTCTGACTTGGCTGATCAGTGCGACGGGCACGGTTACTGCGCCGGCCTTCTATGTGATGATTGCTGCTGCGTTCAGTCTGATGGGTGTCCTGCTTGGCTACAGGCAGCCAGGTCGTCGCTGATCGTTAGGAGGCCCCGGGTCGCTAGCAGGCGATCTGGGGCTTTTGCATTTTCGGATAGGAAGCTAATTTCAGAATGGTTTCTTCCTTCTCAAAGAAGGATAAATAGGCAAATTGTTCCTATTCTGAGTTGGTAGAGCCAGATGCGCTCTCGGCTTACAGTATCTAACGTCCGTCGCTCTACCTTGGGTGCCTCCAATAGAGCCGTTGCGTTCCCGTGCTGATGATCGAGACCAGGCTTCTCCAAATGACAAAAAATAATCCTATCCCGTTCGACCTTAACCTCTTGTTGAACCTGCGCTCCAAGCTTGAGGCTCAAACGTCGGCGGAGGTTCGATTCGATGCCGCCACTCGCGCAATCTACGCCTCTGAAGCTTCGAACTATCGTCAATTACCCATTGGGATCGTGATTCCCAGGAGCGTCGACGATATCGTGACCACGGTGCGCCTCTGCAAGGAGGCTGGCATTCCGATCCTGCCGCGAGGCGCTGGTACCTCCATGTGCGGCCAGGCTGTGAACGCAGCGGTCGTGATCGATGCTTCCAAATACCTGCATGCCATTCATGAAATCGACCCAGCAAGGCGTCTGGCCAGGGTTGAGCCAGGTGTGATTTGCGACCAGTTGAAGGGTGAGGCTGCGAAGGTAGGGCTGACTTTTGGCCCTGATCCGGCTACCCATAGCCGTTGCACGTTGGGTGGGATGATTGGCAACAATTCCTGCGGTGCACACTCGGTCATGGCGGGCAAAACGGTCGAGAACATCGAGCGCCTGGAAATCCTAACCTATGACGGCGAGCGGTTCTGGGTGGGCCCTACTGATGAGGTGGCTTACCAAGAACACATGAAGGCCGGTGGTCGTCGCGCGGAAATCGTACGCGCGCTCAAAGAGCTGGTTGATCGTAACGAAGAGCAGATTCGTGAAGGTTTCCCAAAGCTCAAACGTCGCGTCTCCGGTTACAACCTTGATCAGTTACTGCCTGAAAACGGTTTCAACATTGCTCGTGCGCTGGTGGGTGTAGAAGGCACCTGTGTCACCGTCCTGCAGGCCGAAACGATCCTGGTGAAAAACCCAACGCATCGCGTGTTGGTAGTGCTGGGTTACGAAGAAATCTACTACGCCGCGGACTCGGTACCTCAGCTGCTGCCCCTCAATCCTATCGCGATGGAAGGATTGGATGACGGCATCATTGATGGCCTCAAAGTCCGCGGAATGAAGCTCGCTGATATTGCAGAGCTGCCAGCTGGCAACGCATGGTTGATGATCGAGTTTGGTGCCCTGTCGACTGAGGAGGCGATTGCATTCGCGCAGAAGGCTGTCGACATTGCGCCGGAGTTGCCGGGGCGCCCAAGTGTGCGGCTGGTCAGTGATGCGGGGTTGATGAATCGAATCTGGACTATTCGTGAGACGGGCGCGTCGGCGACATCTCTCGGCCTGGATCCGAATGAGCCTGATCCTGTTGTAGGTTGGGAAGACGCCGCGGTGGAGCCCGAGCACCTCGGCAAATACCTTCGCGAATTCAAGTCCATCGTCAGTAGCTATGGCTACAAGACGAACCTTTATGGCCACTTCGGTGACGGCTGCATCCACTCGCGCATCACCTTTGACCTCAAGTCGCAGGATGGCCTGGATAACTGGCGCGCCTTCCTGGATGAGGCTGCTCACCTGGTTGTGCGCTACGGCGGTTCGCTTTCCGGTGAGCATGGTGATGGCCAGGCGAAGGGCGAATACCTGCGCATCATGTACTCCGACGAGATCATGAATGCCTTTGCCGAATTCAAGGCTATCTGGGATCCGCTGAACAAGATGAACCCAGGTAAGCTCATCCACGCTATGCCTGTGGATGCCAACCTGCGATTGGGCCCGGACTATGAGCGCCGTGATATCCCGAGCCAATTCACCTACGACGCCCGTTTAGGTGACAAGGGTCTCGCCCGTGAGACCGAGCGCTGCATCGGGATGGGCAAGTGCCGTTCGCTGGATGGTGGCACGATGTGCCCAAGCTTCAGGGCTACGCGAGAAGAGAAGTACTCCACCCGCGGTCGTGCCCGGTTGTTCTTCGAGCTGCTGAAGGGTGATGTCATCGAGGATGCGTGGCAGAACGAGGAGGTCAAAGACTCCCTTGATCTGTGTTTGAGCTGCAAAGGCTGCAAGACCGATTGCCCAACCAACGTGAACATTGCCAGGTACAAAACGGAGTTCCTCAATCGCTACTACAGCGAGAAGCGTCGTCCGGTGATGGACGCCATGATTGGGCGTATCGGCGAATGGTTGCCTCATGCAACCAAGCTTTCGCCCGTGCTCAATTACGCCATGGGTAATCCCCTGGTGCGTACGGCTGGCACTTACTTCGGTCTGGCGCGTGAAGCCAAGTTCCCGAAGATTGCCTCCAAGAGCTTCCGCAGCAGCGCCACGGCCAAGCGCATCCTGAAGAATGAAAGGGCAAGCGCTGGCACCGAGGTGCTGTTGTGGGTCGACAGCTTCAACAATGGATTCACACCCAAGGTGCTTGAGGCCGGCGTAACGGTTCTCGAAGCGCTGGGCTTTACCGTGAAATTGATGAAGCGCCACGTGTGCTGCGGTCGGCCTTACTACGACGTCGGGATGATTGATCAGGCCAAGTCCAACCTCGAGCAGATTCTTGATCAGCTGGAACCGGTACTTGACGAGGGCCTTCCGGTCATCGTGCTTGAGCCGAGTTGTTTGTCGGTGTTCCGAGATGAGATGCCGGGCCTGTTCCCAACGGATCAGCGCGCCAAGAAGCTTGAGAAATCGATCATGACCTTGAGTGAGTTCATCAAGGGGCGTGGGCTTGAGTTGCCTTCGATTGATGAGGACGTTCGCATTCATGGCCACTGCCACCAGAAATCGTGTGGCGGCATGGGGGGAGAGCAGGGCGTCCTCGAGAAACTGGGCGGTAAAGGGCAGGTGATTGCCGCAGGTTGCTGTGGCGTGGCGGGCGCTTACGCTTACCACAGCAAGACCGCGCCGATTGCGAAAATCATCGGTGAGAAAGAGTTTAAGCCTCATCTCGACAAGATCCCTCAGGAAGCGGCTGTCGTGGCTGATGGGTTCAGTTGCCGCGGACAAATCCGGAACGTGAGTGGCAGGGAACCGATGCACTTGGCTGAGTATCTCGCCAAAATTCTGGGCTAGTAGTGCCAGACGCGGCATTCTCAGCCGTTTGGCTGCTATGGTCGATCGGCCCTGGCAGCCATTGAATGCCGTCGTGTTGTTATTTTTGAGTGGGATAGGTAGGTCATGAAGCTCGATGCAGCGATAGAAAACACAGTGTTACGCGAGGCTACGGTGGTGGCAGGTGAAGCCGCCATGGATCGCGAAATCACATGGGTTCACATCGTCGATCACCCTGAGATCACCAATTGGTTGAAGCCCGGCGAGCTTCTGTTGACTACGGGCTACAACTGGCCGGTTGATGACGAGGAATGCCGGGTTATGGTGCGCCGGCTGAGCGAAATCGGTTTGGCTGGTGTAGTGCTTGCCGTGCCGCATTTTCGAGAGCACTTCACTCAGGCTGCTATCGATGAAGCGAACCGGTGTCACCTGCCATTGCTCGAGTTGCCGTGGGAGATTCAGTTCAGCGAAATCATGCATGACGTGTTGGCTCGGATTATCAACATTCAGGCCGAGACGATCCGTCGTTCAGATCACATTCATCGTACCTTGACTGAGGCTGCTCTGGAGGGAAACAACCTTGAGGGGCTGGCGAAGGCCTTGTATTCGGCTCTCGACAAGAATGCAACAGTGGTATCGGTAGATGGCACCGTTTTAGGGGCCTCAGATTCTGGAATTGATGAGGCAGTCGAGCGGGCGCTTGTCAAAAAGATCACAGAGCTTGAGTCGCTTTCGGATTTCTTTGACTCCAACGCGCCAAAAGTTGTGACTGAAGGGGTGGAGCGTCCGAGGTTGGGGGGCGCCATCAGGCTTCGCGGCGAGGTGATGGGTGTCGTCTGGTTGCACAGTGAGCAGGCTGACTTTGAGGAGTTGGATTCGCGTGCGCTCGAGCATGCAGCAGTCATCGCGGCTTTGCACCTCACGTACCAACGACAGTTGTCTGATCAGGAGACTCGACTGGGTTATGCCTTCGTGGCAGGCCTGCTGGAGGGGAAGTTTTCGGCCACACCGAGCGCGATTGAGCGCGCGCAAGCGTCCGGGTGGGGGGAGAACCGAAACTACCGCGTTTGCCTGGTGCTGTTGAATGAACCTATCCCCCTGTCGGTGGAGGGATTTAATCGGCGTACCAAGATTGCTGACCGGATCGCTCAGACGATGCAGGGCATGGGTATTGCTCCACTCATGTCTGTCTCGCTCAATCAGGTGAGTTTCCTGCTTCCATCAGAAAACTCACCTGACGCTATTTGGAGGTCGGTACGAACCGAAGGCAGTGCCATGGCGGTCAGTCGCGTGCATCAGGGTGTCACTGGAATGGCTCAAGGGGCGGAGGACGTATTGGCACTCCTGCCACTGCTCAAGCCCGGCAAGCTGCATGATTTTGACGAGGTGCTGTTCCCAAGAGCGCTCATGGGGGATTCCGATGCCAGGCGCTTGTTGATAGAGAAGCTCATTGAGCCGCTGGGTAACCCCAAGCGTGGCAATGCCTTGATTGACACTGTGCTGACGCTGGCCCGGGAGGGCTTCCAACTCCTCAACACTGCCAAGGCGCTTGATATCCACATCAGTACGCTGCGGTATCGGGTTGAGCGCATTGAGTCGATGCTGGGCATCTCGTTGGACAATCCGGACGATAAGTTCAAGTTGCAGGTGGCTGCACAGATGTATGTGTTGGCCGCCGACGATAAATAAGCGTTTGCTTGTCAGTTGAGACTCGCCTTCGAAAAGGGGCTGCGCTTCATTCGACAATGAGGGAGGTAGTGTGAGTAGGCGAGTTTTGAAAACCTCGTGTGGGTTACATCTGGTGTCACAGTCGGAAGGCACCTTGATAGATCCGAAAGGGAAGGTGATCCAACAGGAGTTGGTGGATCTGGCTCGGGCAGCAGTCAGTTTGAAGCTTGCAGGTAATCGGGTAGTGGTAGCAGTGGGGGAGCCTCCGAACGCTAAAGGAGATTATCCCGGCGACCAGGTCTACCGAACAGGCTACGCCTCCATGGTGGTTTCTCAGACGAAACTGATGTCGGAGTGGAAGAAGTGCTTCGACAGTTGCAGTGAGCTAGCTGCTCAAGTGCTAGTGGATGCCGTGGTGTTCCATAACAAGCACCGGGCCCAGCAATTGGCGGGCGTCCTGACCGAGCTCACTGACATGGGCGTAATTCCCATGGTGGGCCTGAGTGCGGCGGGGCGGGGTGTTGGGAGTTCGCTTTTGGACACCTTCCTGATTACTTTGCTGGATAAACAAACCAGTGCAGTACGTGCCAAGGCGGCAGTCTAAAGCAGTCGAGTAGGCCTGGGTAGGTATGGCCATCTGATAGGGGTGGGAGAAAAAAAGCGTCTTGAATTCGTTCCTCGAGTAGGTAGTTCCTGCAGCTGCTGATCCGGTTCAATGCCCGACCATAAGTCCCACGGATTGGGCCTGCCGGTCGTGCAACAGCCGATTAGTCAGTTACAGAAATTGTTTGCCTGCCTAATAATAACTCGAGGCTTGTCTAGATGTCCCATACACCCCCTCCAGCCCGCTCAGCCAATGCTGAAGGCTCAAACCTTGCCCCTGGGTTAAAGCAGCGCCATGTCACCATGCTCTCGATTGCGGGTGTAATCGGTGCAGGCTTGTTTGTTGGCTCCGGTCACGCGATCGCTGCAGCCGGCCCAGCAGTGCTTCTTTCCTACCTCGCTGCTGGCACACTCGTGGTGCTGGTCATGCGCATGCTTGGTGAAATGGCCGTCGCATCACCCGATACCGGCTCATTCTCGACCTATGCCAACAGGGCTATTGGTCAGTGGGCTGGCTTTTCCATTGGTTGGCTTTACTGGTGGTTCTGGGTGCTTGTGATTCCGCTTGAGGCTATTGCGGCTGCGGCAATCCTAAATACCTGGTTCCCAGGCATTGAAACGTGGGCGTTCGCTTTAGCCATCACGGCCTTGCTGACCTTGTCCAACCTGTTCAGTGTCGCCAAGTACGGTGAGTTTGAGTTCTGGTTCGCGCTATCGAAGGTGGTCGCGATCATGGCCTTCATCGTGTTGGCTGCCGTCGCTCTGGTTGGAGGTCTCCCAGGTCGCGAAGTGGAAGGATTCATCGCTACGATGAATGCCAACGGTGGTTTCGCACCCAATGGATACGGCCCGGTTCTGGGCGCACTGCTTACTACGATGTTCAGCTTCATGGGTACTGAGATTGTCACCATTGCCGCAGCAGAGTCCAAAAATCCTGCTCAGCAGATCGCGCGGGCGACCAACTCGGTGATCTGGCGGATCGGTATCTTCTACATCGTCTCCATCTTCATGGTGGTGTCTATCGTGCCTTGGAACGATGCACAGTTGTCAGTAGTAGGCTCCTACCAGCGTGCCCTCGAACTTCTGCAGATTCCGTACGCAAAACTGATCGTCGACATCGTGGTATTAGTCGCAGTAGCAAGCTGCCTGAACTCGGCTATCTATACCGCTTCCCGGATGCTCTTCTCCTTGGCCAAGCGTGGTGATGCACCTCAGGGCTTAAAGATTACGACCGTTTCAAACGTCCCGCGTAAAGCCGTTCTGGCCAGTACGGCTATTGGCTTCCTCACCACTGCGATCAACTACTTCGCACCAGAGAGTGTCTTTGCATTCCTGCTGGCGACCTCGGGCGCCGTTGCGTTGCTGGTGTATCTGGTTATTGCGGTGTCGCAGCTGCGCATGCGCAAGCAATTGATCGCAAGCGGCCACGAGCTCGGCTTCAAAATGTGGCTTTATCCGTGGCTGACCTGGTTGGTGATCATCTTCATCACCGGTGCCCTGGCATTGATGCTGACACTTCCAAAGCACACGGGTGAGGTGGCTTCTACCGCTGTGCTCGCTCTAGTGATCGTCGCAACGGGTATTTACACCAAGCGCCGCTCCAAGCCTGTCAGCTGGTCGCGGGACGCCGTTGCAACCGAGCGGTGATGCCTCGTCGACTCTGACTTGAGATAAAGGTGGCTACCTTGTGGTGCCGCCTTTTTTCCAAGTGGTCAGGCGTTCGCGGAGCGCTTGGCCACTGATCTCTTGCAGTCCTCCGTCTGACTCAAATCCCTTCTCTCAAAAATCCTATATTAAGTAGGATCAATCAGTGCGGTAGTCCTATTTCATCTGCGTAGTTAGAGCGCTATGAGCTGGATAGCATTGCCACACTGACACACAAAGGTGAATGCCATGTCTTCTCAACAAAAACTGTCTGTATCGCCCCGCACCCAGCACGTTTCCAATGGCGTTGCAGTCGCTCACCCCATCACCGTGAGCCGTGCGGCAGGTGCTTACCTGTGGGATGACCAGGGTAAGAAGTACCTGGACTTCGTAGGTGGTATCGGCGTACTGAACGTCGGTCACAATCACCCACGTGTCGTCGAAGCGGTACGCAAGCAGTTAGACACCTTCTCGCACATCTGCTTCCAGGTTGCCGCCTACGATCAGTACACCGATCTGGCTGCCAAGCTGAATAATCTGGTGGGCGGCCCGGAGCACTATAAGTCAGTGTTCCTGACCACTGGTGCTGAAGCTGTTGAGAACGCGATCAAGATCGCTCGCGCCCATACCAACCGCCCTGGCGTGATTGCCTTCCGCGGTGGTTTCCATGGTCGCACCCTGATGGGGATGACCCTGACTGGCATGAGCCAGCCATATCGCCAGAACTTCGGCCCTTACGCGCCGGACATCTACCATGCTCCGTACCCGAACGAGTACCGCGGTGTTACCACCGAGAAGGCACTCGCTGCTCTGCAAGAAGTCTTCGACACTCAGTGTGCTGCTGACCGTGTTGCGGCGATCATCATCGAGCCTGTTCAAGGTGACGGTGGTTTCATTCAAGCGCCGGTTGAATTCATGCGTGCTCTGCGCAAGAAAACCGAAGAACTGGGCATCGTTCTGATTTGCGACGAGATCCAGACTGGCTTCGGTCGTACTGGCAAAATGTTTGGCTTCGAGCACTCGGGCATCCAGCCTGACCTGGTAACTGTCGCCAAGAGCCTGGCCGGTGGTCTGCCCATCTCGGGTGTTGTAGGTCGTGCCGCAATTATGGATGCACCTCTGCCTGGTGGTCTGGGTGGTACCTACGGCGGTAACCCACTGGGCTGCGCAGCAGCACTGGAAGTCATCAAGATTTTCGAGTCCGAGAACCTGACCGAGCGCAGCCGCGCCATTGGTGCGCAGCTCCTGGAGGGCTTCAAGCCTCTGGAAGGTCGTTTCAAGGGCATTGGTCACGTACGTGCCACCGGCGCCATGGCCGCCGTAGAGTTCGTTACCGATCGCGATACCAAAGAGCCCGATGCCGCCACTGCCCAGCGCGTGATTGATGCTGCCCGTGAAGAAGGTCTGCTGGTCATCAAGTGTGGCGTCTACCGTAACGTCGTTCGCTTCATCTGCCCTCTGGTGATTTCCGAGCAGGATGTTGCTGAGGCGCTGGGTATGTTTGAGCGTGCGCTGGTTGCCGCCAAGGCCTGAGCCTGACGGTCTATCGTTTTAGCACCGCAATTATTCTGGAGTGGTTATGACCCCGTTTGAAGCGTTCAATGAGGTTGATATTCGTGTCGGCGAAGTCGTGCGAGTAGAGCTCAATGAAAAAGCAAACAAGCCAGCTTATAAGTTCTGGATCAATTTTGGTGAGCTGGGTGAGAAGACCACCAGCGCTCAGTACACCAAGCTCTACAGCCCCGAAGAACTTGTCGGTAAGCAGGTCGTTTGCGCCGTCAATCTGGGCTCAAGGAAGATTGCAGGCTTCACCTCCGAGGTGTTGATGCTGGGCGTAGACCGTGAGCCAGGTGAAGTCGTTTAC
This sequence comes from Pseudomonas sp. LFS074, assembly GCF_047978165.1. Classification (NCBI taxonomy): domain Bacteria; kingdom Pseudomonadati; phylum Pseudomonadota; class Gammaproteobacteria; order Pseudomonadales; family Pseudomonadaceae; genus Pseudomonas; species Pseudomonas sp. LFS074. The sequence continues at coordinate 2,934,514 of NZ_JBFPFV010000001.1, forward strand.
CTGACCACCGAGCGCGCGGTAACCCTCGGAAGCAAAATTTTCTAACCCCTGGTCGCCGCGCTTGCGTGTGGCGACTGACCCAAAACAAGTAAACCTAAAAGTAGGATACCAAGATGCAACTGACCGACTTCAAAGCGCTGACCTTCGACTGCTACGGCACCCTGATCGACTGGGAAACCGGCATCGTCAACGCACTGCAACCTCTGGCCAAGCGCACTGGCAAGACCTTCACTTCCGACGAACTGCTGGAAGTGTTTGGCCGCAACGAGTCGCCTCAGCAAACTGAAACCCCGGGTGCTCTGTACCAGGACATCCTGCGTGCCGTTTATGACCGTATCGCCAAAGAGTGGGGCCTGGAACCTGACGCTGCCGAACGTGAAGAATTCGGTACTTCGGTCAAGAACTGGCCTGCCTTCCCAGATACCGTTGAAGCGCTGCAGTACCTGAAAAAGCACTACAAGCTGGTCATTCTGTCGAACATCGACCGCAACGAGTTCAAGCTGAGCAACGCTAAACTGGGCGTTGAGTTCGACCACATCATCACCGCGCAGGACGTTGGTTCGTACAAGCCGAACCCGAACAACTTCACCTACATGATCGACGCTCTCGCTAAGGCCGGCATCGAGAAGAAAGACATTCTGCACACCGCAGAAAGCCTGTACCACGACCACATCCCTGCCAACGACGCTGGCCTGGTTTCGGCCTGGATTTACCGTCGCCACGGTAAAGAAGGTTATGGCGCTACCCACGTACCGTCGCGCATGCCGAATGTGGACTTCCGCTTCAACAGCATGGGCGAAATGGCCGAAGCGCATAAGCAAGCGCTGAAGGGCTAAGTCCATTGCCGGCAGCCTCAGGGCTGCCGGTTTTTTTATCCGTCGTGCGGAATCTGGCTGTTATGAGCGCTCTAGAGACTTCAACCGTTAAATCAAATTCCGCGATGATCCCTGCTGTTCTGGCGGTGATCATATGGAGCACGCTTGCTGTCAGCGTCACATTTTGCAGCGACGTCTCTCCTATGTTTATTACGGGTGCCGCGCTATTCATTGGCGGAGTAATTGGCTTGCCGTGGATCAAGCTCTGGCGCATGCCGCGGCGGCTTTTTGTGTGGGGCACGCTTTGCATGCTTGCCTATCACCTTATTTATTTTTATGCGCTCCAGCTGGCTGATCCTATCGGCGTGAGCCTGCTGCACTATCTGTGGCCTGTGCTGATAGTTGTATTGGCACCGTTGTTTGTTTCCACTGGGAAGCTGACGGCCAAGTCAATACTGGCTGGTGCTATTGGCTTCGCGGGTGCCATCATCAGCTGCAACCCAGATCATGCCGTAGGTGCAGGCAGTTGGCTGGGGTACCTCCTCGCGTTCGTGTCAGCAATTCTCTGGGCTGTGTACTCTTTGCTGGCAAAGCAATATCCGAATGTAAAAAGCGTGTCTGTCGGTCTTTTCTGCATTGTTTCTGGCGCAGTTTGCTTGGCATTGTATCGAGCGGGTGCTGACTGGCCCTCGCTCACCACGAGCGAGTTTTGGGCGATTCTGTACATGGGCATTGGGCCGATGGGAGGAGCGTTTTATGTCTGGGATCATGCGATGAAGAAAGCTTGCCATGAGCAAGTTGCTGTTCTCAGTTACGCTACGCCTGTTCTTTCTACTGCCTTCCTGGCGCTTTACCTCCAGGTTGGCATGCAATGGTATATCTGGGTCGGAGCAGCTCTGGTAGTTTGCTCAATGATCATGTCTAAAAAGGCATAATCAGCGTTCACGATTTAAGTTTCGCTCAGCCGGTAGATGAATTGAAATGGTCACTCGATTCTGGTCTCTACCGTCGTTGTACGTTGCCCCCTCACACTGGGGGCTTTTTTATGGGGATCGTATTCATACAGGGGAGGGAGATGAGCGGCTCGAAAAAATCGGAAAAGCATTGATTAGGCCTGTGAGTAACTCTGCGAAATTAAAATAAACAGAGGTTTTTAAGATGGATGTTACAAGTACTAATTTAGATGAAGACAGTAAGGCGAGGGGTAGTCTGAAGGCTGGGCTGAAATCACGCCATCTGACAATGATGTCCATCGCTGGAGTTATCGGTGGATCCTTGTTTGTTGGATCGGGAAGCGTGATTCACAGCGCAGGCCCGGCGGCGGTGCTGGCTTTTCTGGTAGGCGGTATCCTCATGATGCTGATCATGCGGATGCTTGGGGAAATGGCCACTTCATCTCCTGACTCTGGATCATTTTCCACCTACGCTGATCGAGCAATTGGGCGCTGGGCCGGTTTTACAATCGGTTGGCTTTACTGGGGTTACTGGGTAAGCCTGATGGCTTGGGAGGCCTATGTAGCCGGTAAGATCCTGCACGGATGGTTCCCTGGTGTGAGTGTCAACGTGTTTGTCCTGGCGGTGACCCTTGGGCTGATCAGCATCAATTTCTTCAACGTGAAGAACTACGGCGAATTCGAGTTCTGGTTCGCTCTGATCAAGGTTGTGGCGATCGTATGCTTCCTGGTGGTCTGCTGTCTGGCTGTCATGAATATCTGGACTGCGGGAGAGGTGAAGGGCATCACAAACTTGACCGCACACGGCTTTGTACCCAACGGAATAGAGCCGGTCGTGGGTGCCATGCTGGGCGTTATGTTCGCTTTCCTCGGAGCGGAAATCGCGACGATCGCGGCATCGGAATCGCAGAATCCTTCTCAGCAAATCATCAAAACCACTAAATCGGTGGTGTGGCGGGTTGGTCTGTTTTATGTGGGATCGATTTTCCTAATCGTGTGCTTGGTGCCATGGAATGACCCAATGCTCGGCGAATCCGGTTATGGCTCTTACCGTCGTACCCTCGAGCTGCTGGGCGTTCCTGGCGCCGAGCTGTTGATGAATTTCGTTGTACTGACCTCTGTCAGTAGCTGCCTGATTTCTGCCCACTACACCGCGTCGCGGATGCTCTTCTCCTTGGCAACCCGTGGTGACGCTCCGTCGATCTTCAAGGTCATCAAGCCGGAGACCGGCATACCTGTGTACGCCATCATTGGTTCATGTGCCGTTGCGGTGGTGCTGGCACTGATCAATTTCAGTGAGACCCTGCGTCCTAAAGACGTACTGGACACCCTCATGAATATGACAGGAACCATCGCACTGTTGGTGTATTTGGTAATCGCATGCTCCCAACTCAAGATGCGCCGCAAGCTCGATCAAGTTGGTCGGGACATCCCCCTCAGGATGTGGCTCTATCCTTGGCTGACGTGGGGGGTGATCGTCTTTATTGTCGTATGTCTTGCGGCTATGTCATTCATGCCTGAGTATCAGGTGTTGGTTGTATCGACAGGTGGGGCAGGGGTGGCGTTGGCCCTGATCGGTATGCTTCATCAGGCGCGACGTGCCCGGCGTAGCTGAAGGTTTCTTTGGTCAGCAGGGTTGCTCCCATCGACCAGCACTACACTGCTGTGACAGATTGCGTAACCAGACTTGCCCCCTCTCTATCATGGAAGTGAGAGGGGGCATTTTCCTGTCTACTCAGCAAGTACAAACCATCGCCGAAACGGTGATGTCAGATGTCGGTTTCTCAATGTTAGGGCGTGAGTATCAGTCGAAAAGGGCAAGAGGAAACACGATTTTCGGAGTGATCTTATTCAGGCTGCACTTGCAGGCCGAATCGCTGTATCGGCTTGCTTTTCGGGCTGCACTAAGATGTATAGATAACTTACAATCAGGGCTGCGCCAACCCAGCCCATTAGTGGAAGCTGTTCGCGCACGATCATCGCGGCTAAGACTGCCGCCACCACAGGTTCAATCAGCGATAGCGTTGTAGCAGTGCTTGCTGCGATTCTGGCGAGGCCTTTGCCAAATAGGACGTATCCGAGCCCCATCGGGATGAGGATCATGTATAAGCCCACAGCCGCGTTCGTCCAGCTTTCTACCAAGGGAGCCCCCGTCACTAGCAGCACCGGCAGCAAGACAAGTCCTCCTAAGCCAAAGGTGGTGCCCATGGCCGCGTCTGATGAGATGCCGTGCTGGATAAGCCGGTGAGCTGTCCAGGAATAGAGCGCATAGGTCGTGCCGGCGACGAGCCCCAATAGAATTCCAAACAGACTGCGAACTCCCGACTCGCCAATGGCATCGTCGGAGTGGCCGTGTGCCTTGGCCATGCACAGCAAAATAGTGCCCAGAAGGCCGAGTGTTGCGCCGAGAGCCCAGCGCCTGGAGAGGGGTTTGCAGTCAAACATTCGTTCGATCACCGCGCTCAGCAGCGGTGCGGAACCAATGGTGACCACAGTGCCAATGGTTACGCCTGCGAGGTGCATCGAGGTGTAGAAGGCGAGGGGGTAAATAGCTACCGCCGCCGCGCCAATGAAGACGTAAGCGCACTGGGCGCTGAGTTTGGCCCAATCAGCAGCAATGGGCCGCAGGGCAATTACCATCTGCAGCAGGCCGCCCAGTCCCATCGCCGCAGCACCAATCGCCAGAGGGCTGACACTGGGGGCAAAGGTCGCAGCGGTACCGGTTGTTCCCCAGAGCACAGATGCCACCAGGACAAAAATGACACCAACAGTCCTATTCTTGGCGGCTGATAATGCGTGCCCGGTCATACCGCCTCCAGAATCGAGGCAGCTATTCGCCGCGCTTGTTGTACTCGTGCATCGTTTCCTTCAAGGCCTGCACGGGACATCGAGCCCTCGAGAAGAAACGACAGGTGAGACGCGATGTCATCGATCGCCTGTGTGTCGGTAATCCCCATCTCGGCCAAGTGCAGCTGCATCAACTGCTCGACATGCTCTTTGTGGCGCTTTACTGCGGTGCGACCAACATCGCCGACAGGGAGTTCTGCCGCTGCATTGAGCAGGCCGCATCCGCGGAAGCCGCGCTCGTAGGCGCAGTTTGCGTGGTCGGCGTATGCGTCGAATACCGCGAGAATTCTGTCGCGAGGGGTTTGCGCGTTCTGGATCCGGGCGTCATAAAGCGCTAACCATTCGGCGTGCCTGGCTTCGATGAAGGCTGCGACCAGGTCGGCTTTGGAGGAGAAGTTGTTGTACAGGCTCATCTTGGCGACACCGGCCTTGGCCGTAATTGTGTCGATACCAGTAGCAGTGATTCCGTCGTTGTAGAACAGCGTTGCTGCAGCTTCGAGAAGGCGGTCTCTCGCAGCTTTTTGCTTGAGGGGTGGCAAATCATGGACTCCAAATTAGGTAGACCAGTCTACCTATTTTCGAGGCCCTGTACACGGCGACCAGACGAGCAGTCCTTGGCGTTCTCTCAGCCAGTCAACGCTACTCGAGCAAAGCGGTAAGCATTTTCGCAGCGGTGGCTCTGATTCATGACCTGCTATTTCGGGTGCTTAATTTGACCCAATTCATCCTATTTCGGGTAGGTGGATGGTAAGCAGCTCGTTGAATAGGATGGTCATCAGAACAATGGCTGAAGCTGCACTGCGTGAACCTCATGGTTAGTGAGTGAACTCCAAGGCTTTTGAGGCGTGGGTAGTTTCTATTAGATTCGTGTGAGGGTTTTATGAGCTTCGAATTGCAGCGCAAAGAACTGATGGCAACCAAGAACTTCATCGGCGGTGAATGGCAGGACGCAGTTGCGGGGGCAACCATTTCGGTCAACAACCCAGCCACCGGCGAACGTGTTGCCCTGGTACCAAATGGTGACGCTACGGATGCCAAGGCCGCCGTTGATGCAGCTGCTCAGGCTTTCGAAGCCTGGCGCGCCACGCCTGCCAAGCAGCGCGCTGTAATTCTCAAGCGCTGGAATGACCTGATCATGGCTTCTGCTGAAGATCTGGGTAAGATCATCTCCTCTGAGCAGGGTAAGCCGCTCTCTGAAGCGGTCGGTGAAATTGCTTACGCGGCGAGCTACGTTGAGTGGTTTGCCGAGGAGGCCACTCGCGCCAATGGCGACATCATTCCTCAGGCTGTCCGTGGCCGTAAAATGTCGGCTTACAAAGAGCCTGTGGGCATCGTCGCAGCCATTACCCCCTGGAACTTCCCTGCTGCGATGATCGCAAGGAAGATCGCACCTGCATTGGCCGCAGGTTGCACTGTCGTCTGCAAGCCTGCGGCAGAGACGCCACTGACTGCCCTTGCCCTCGTGAAGCTGGCTGAAGAGGCAGGGGTGCCTGCAGGTGTCTTGAACATCGTCATCACCGCTTCCTCGAAGGAAGTCGCGGATGTGTGGCTCGACGATGCGCGTGTTCGCAAAATCACATTTACCGGCTCGACTCCAGTAGGTAAGCACCTTGCCCACGAGTCTTCCCGCACCTTGAAGAAGCTGGCGCTGGAACTAGGTGGTAACGCTCCGTTTATCGTCTTTGATGATGCAGACATCGATGCGGCAGTCGAAGGTTTGATGGTCGCGAAATTCCGCAACGGTGGCCAGACCTGCGTTTGCCCTAACCGCGTTTATGTGCAGTCCAAGGTCTACGGCACCTTCCTGGAAAAGCTCACCGCACGCGTGTCGGCTTTGGTTGTGGGCCCGGCTAGCAATCCCGCTTCGCAGATTGGCCCCATGATCAACGCCAAGGCTATCAACAAGATCGAGGAACATGTGAGCGACGCGGTCGCGCGAGGCGCGCGCGTACTGACGGGTGGCCAGCGTCTCTTCACTGAGCAGCGTGCAGAGTCCACCTACTACGCTCCCACTGTCTTGGCAGATGTTGATCCTGCCGCTCGTTGCTTCCACGAAGAAACCTTTGGCCCTGTCGCACCTATCACCTCGTTCGAAACCGAGGCAGACGTCATCGAGATGGCCAATGACTCTCCGTTCGGCTTGGCCTCCTACTTCTACACCAACGACATGCGTCGGGTGCACCGCGTCACCGACGCCCTGGAGTGCGGCATTGTTGGCGTGAACGAAGGGGCGCTGGCTGCCGAAGCGGCCCCATTCGGCGGTGTGAAAGATTCTGGCTATGGCCGTGAGGGCTCTGTTCACGGGCTTGAAGAATACATGCACATCAAATACGTCTGCCAAGGCGGCCTGGACTAATCGCTTCTCTTTTGCTGGCTTCGCGCTCTGCACCTCTCGGCATTTGAGGTGCAGGGTCGAACCGACTTGTAGACCAGAGGTCGTATGAGCAACCTTCAAGAAAAAGATCAACACTGGGTTCACCCTGTTACGCCGCTGTTGGATCATCAGGCGAAGGGTGTATGCGCTTGGAAGAGCGCAGACGGTATTCACCTGATCGATGTCAACGGACATCGCGTCCAAGATGCGTTTTCAGGTCTGTGGTGTGTAAACGCTGGGTACGGACAGCAGAGCATCGTCGAAGCGGCAAGAAAGCAGCTTGAAGATCTGCCCTATGCGACTGGTTACTTCGGATTTGGTAGTGAGCCTGCGATTGAGCTTGCTGATCGTCTGGCAAGACTGGCCCCACCAGGATTGAATCATGTCATTTTCGGCCAAGGTGGATCTGACGCGGTCGACACGGCCATCCGGACAGTCCGCTATTACTTCAACGCCATTGGTCGACCAGAGAAGAAGCACTTCATCGCTGTGCAGCGTGGCTACCATGGTTCGTCAGCCATCGGTAGCGGTTTGACTGCACTTCCGGTCTTCCACCGTTATTTCGATGTGCCGGCGCCGACTCAGCATCACATCGAGGCACCTTATCCTTACCGTCATAGCGCGGGCCCGGCTGAGGCCGCCATCTTGCAGGCGACGGTTGCGGCGCTTGAGAGCAAGGTGCTGGAAATCGGGCCTGAAAAAGTCGCTGCATTCATTTGCGAGCCGATCATTGGATCTGGTGGGGTGATTGTTCCACCCGCTGGATATTTAAAGGCGATGCGTGCGGCATGTGACAGGCTGGGCATCCTGCTTATCGTAGATGAAGTCATCACGGGCTTCGGTCGCACCGGGCCGATGTTTGCGTGCGAGCACGAAGGTGTAAGCCCTGACTTGATGACGCTGGCTAAAGGGCTAACTTCAGGTTATGCACCGATGGGGGCGACCCTCATCTCCGAGCAGATCTATGCGGCGATCGCAGAGGCTGGCTCCGACGGTACGCCATTCGGTCATGGGCAAACCTACGCAGGTCACCCTGTCAGCGCCGCGATCGCCAACGCAACGCTGGATCTGTACGAAAACGGACTTCTAAAGAACGGCACGGACGTCGGGGAATATTTCCAGTCCAGACTGCGCACCCTGGAAAACCTGGATATTGTTGGTCAGGTTCGGGGGCAGGGCATGCTCGCGGGCTTGGAACTCGTTGCGGACAAGCAGACCAGGGCCAAACCGGACGCCAACCTGAAGTTGGGCCAAAAAATCCTGGCTCATGCGTTTTCGGAGGGGCTGGTGTTCCGCGCGTTTGCTGACGACATCCTTGGGTTCGCACCGTCGCTGAACTACACCAAAGCTGACGTCGACACTCTGATCGAAATTCTCACTTTCTCCATCCAGAAAGTGACTGGTGCTAATTGGGTTTAACCCTGCTGATCTCACCAGACAGCGTTAGGCGCTGTTTTTGAGGGCCTTCTTCTAGAACGCCCTCTTTTTTTTGCCTCATGAAATGACGGTCAGGTGCGAATAGGGCTGTAGTGCTTCGGCTCAGTGAGTTGCCGTCATCGCTTGATGAGTAGCCAGGCGCCTCCGTGCGCTGAATAAAAGATGCTGCGATCAAGCGCCCGAGAGCAATGTTCGGCGCCGGTGGATGCTACTCAGTATTTTGTAATCCCGGATTCGGTCGTGGGAGAGGTGCCCAGCATCTACCAGTCCTCGAATGTAGCCTTCAGCTTTGCCTTGTGCTTCACGCAGATCATCTACAGAGCTGCTGTGGTGGATGTCATCAACGATCAGTTGCCAGCGCTGACTCTGCCGGCGACCGATGGGATCGGCAGAGAAGACAGGAGCTTTCAGAAGATTTTCGTAGTAGCCAGAAACGGGTGGATTGCTCAAGTAGGGCGCTACTCGGTTAAACATGGCCCGAGGTTATCATGCGTATATCTATTCGCCTGTTACTGGCCGGCCTAGGAACATTTTTCTCGCACCGAAGCTTGCGAGATAGTGGTCACCAACACATGAGGTTTTACACGGTCAGGCCATTCAAGCGCTGCATTGCACGCTGCGCATCGTCAAGAATGTCATCGAGTATCTGTTCGACTGGCTGCACTGCATTCGCAAAAACTGCCGATGGGCCGTAGTCGAGCATACCGATGCTGCTGTCACCCGTGAGGTAGGCCTGGGTGGTTAACGTGCCCATGACATGTGGGCGGTAGTGTTCAAAATCGCTGGAGCCCATCGCATCTATGGCAGCCACGGCTTTCGCGCTTTCGTTGTTCAAGACCCGGTGATGTTGGCGTAGGCCGGTCTTGACGATGACGCTGTCCGTGCCATCGCTGTTCACCAGTAGATCCTTGTACTGGCGGTGAATCCACAGCTCTTCCGATACCAGCATCCTGGTGCCCATCAAGATCGCGTCAGCTCCCATCACGAGGGTGGCGGCTAGTTGGCTACCTGTTCCCATTCCACCGCCAATCACCAGGGGTATGGATAGCTCCCGCGAGGCCTGCGGGGCTTGCACAATGCTGCTGATGCCGTAGGTTCCTGGATGACCTCCGGAATCGTTGCCAACAACAATCACGGCATCAACGCCTAAGCGTTCGGCTGACCGGGCATGTCGGACAGCTGAAACCTTGTGAAGCACTTTGATGCCGGACTCGTGGAGGACAGGAAGGATTGCCTCGGGGCTCCCACCGGAGGTTTCGACGCATAGAACGTCTTCTTCAGCCAGGATTCTCACCTGCTCCTGCAAGCGACTTGCAGCATTGGGCTGACCTGAAATGTAAAGGTTCACGCCGAACCTCTTCCCAGATGCCAGCTGCCGGCATTTGCGAAGCTCCTCGCGAAACTGTTCCGAATCAGGGTAGGCGGAAGCAACTATGAACCCCATTCCTCCCGCGTTGACCACTGCCGCGACATAGGTCGCGTCAGACACCCCCGGCCCCATGCCTCCGCAAAGAATGGGGTGGCGGATGCCGAGCATTTCAGTGATCCGGGTTTTGAACAATTGGTTTCGCATGGGCACTCCAGTTCGTTCACGATACAGAGAGCGGGCAGTCCAACCTGTGAATAAGAGGTGGAACCACGTGATAGTTCCGCACGTAGGTGGCAGGCATCTGCTTTTTAGCTGAACATCCGTTCAGTAGTAAAGCAATTTGACGTCGACAGGGATCTTGAGGGCTGCGCAGCATCGGGGGGACGGTACGAGCCTTCGCTGACGCTAGCCGTCGACATGGGCGGCTCTATCGATGTCGAGCCCACTCAGGCATCGGTACTGCATTCCGGAAATCGCTACCAATCAAGTAGCTAGGGGTGAGAGCGACAGCATTTAGCGCCACCGGTCTGACCCCACCACCACCTCACTGAACGTACTGGCTCACCAGTTCGCCTGAACAGGGTAGGGCGGATTTCTGCCGCCCCTGATTTTGGGAGTTCAGCATGAAAGCAATCGTGTACAACGGCCCACGGGACGTCGCGGTCAAGGATGTACCGGACGCAAAAATCGAGAAACCTACGGATGTGTTGGTGCGCATTACCACTACCAACATCTGCGGTTCTGACTTGCACATGTACGAAGGCCGTACCTCGTTTGAGGTCGGACGTGTATTTGGCCATGAGAACCTCGGTGAGGTAATTGAAGTCGGTGAGGGGGTTGACCGGGTCAAGGTCGGTGACAGGGTCTGCCTGCCGTTCAATATCGGCTGCGGGTTCTGCGAAAACTGTGAAAAGGGGCTCACCGGATTCTGCCTTACAGCCAATCCTGGTGCTGCCGGCGCCGCTTATGGTTTCGCAGAGATGGGGCCATATCAAGGCGGTCAAGCCGAATTGCTGCGCGTCCCGTATGCCGATTTCAATTGCTTGGTATTGCCGGAAGATGCCGAGGAGCGTGAGGACGACTACGTCATGCTCTCGGACATTTTTCCCACCGGTTGGCATGCAACTGAACTGGCCGGGTTACTTCCTGGTGAGAGCATTGCGATTTACGGCGCAGGGCCTGTCGGCCTGATGGCGGCTCATTCGGCAATCATCAAAGGCGCATCTCAGGTGTTCGTCATCGACAACCAGCCGGATCGCCTGCAACTCGCCGCGCAGCTCGGGGCAATCCCAATCAACGCAGTCGAGCAAAAAGCAGTGGAAGAGATCATGAACCTGACCCACGGCAAAGGCACCGACCGAGGTTGTGAGTGCGTGGGTTACCAGTGCTGCGACAAGCATGGCCATGAAGCGAACTACCTCACCATGAACAACCTGGTCGCTTCAACCAAAGCCACCGGCGGCATCGGCGTAGTTGGTGTGTTCGTGCCAGAAGATCCTGGGGCGAAAAACGAACTGGCGAAGGAGGGCAAGATGGCCTTCGACTTCGGAGCGTTCTGGTTCAAGGGTCAACAGATCCGTACAGGTCAGGCGAATGTGAAGGCCTACAATCGCCGCCTCGCTGAGCTTATCCATCATGGGCGCGCCAAGCCCTCGCAGATCATTTCTCATCGCCTGAAGCTGGCTGAAGGCCCGAATGCCTACAAGCACTTCGATGCCCGAGATGATGGTTGGACGAAGGTTGTGCTCAAACCTGCTGCTTAAACCGCTTACTTTGCTTCCAAGGAAGGAAGCGAGCAATTGAGCAGAACCCCCCGTATCTGCCTACCCAATCCAGTCAACTGCTGACCTCCTGTTGCGTGTTCTTATGCCACCCTCGCAAATTCATGGCGCAGAGACAAAACTGCAGGATAATCAACGCCCAGGCTCCTGCTTGCCAGCCCCACACGGCCCACAGCACGTTGCTAGTGATGAAACAGCAAAAGCCGATTTTTCTTCTCCTGGGACTGCCCGACCCAATGCACCACGCTGCGAGCACTGTCATAAGCATGGCAGGCCATTCCAACAACCCAATCCAGTGTTCCATGAAGCTCACCCCAACAGCTCGTTTGATATCTGCAACTGGATACCTGCCAGCGTCGTGGAGCTGGCAGGTAATCGCTTCATCAGGCCGCGCGCTGCTCACCCTTCAGCATCTTCTTCTGCGTTTCCATGGTTTGCCCAAGCTCCTCCAGGATCTTTTTGCTGAGTAGCTTCTTGGCCGTCGGGAAGAGTTCGCTTTCTTCTTCCTCGATGTGATGCTCCAGCAACTCTTTCATGACCTTGACCCGCCCGGCGAATTCGAGGGTGCCGGTTTCGGTATGCAGGAGGTCGGGTAGGACGAGGGAGTCGACAGTTCTGTGCTCCTCCTTAGCCTCGTAGTACATTTTCGCTTCTTCCTTACCTCCGGCTTGCTTGATGGCCGGGTAAAGGATTTCTTCCTCAAGCCTTGTGTGGATCTGCAGCTCCTGCTCGATCTTGTGCAGTAATTCACCCCGCTTCTTCACCGCCCGCTCAGTGGTGGTCGACAGTTCTTCGAGCAGCTTTTTCACCAGCTTGTGGTCTTGAATCAGTAAATCGATGGCGTTCATGGCGTACCTCATCATGGACAGAGGAAAGAACTTGCTTGTGGTTGAGTCATGGCCACGTATCACGGTTCAATGGCGACGATGTTTGGTAGCGGAGCATCTTTGGCAATCAATATCGTGGCATCCGGCCTACGCACATGCCTTCAGACACGCTCGCCGCGAAGCCAGCGCTGGTGATAGTGGGAAAGTCGAGTAAGTCCGAAAAGTGCGCCCTGCCGCATGACTTCAGAGCGTTCGCCGAAGAAGCACTGAGTGCGGGTGAAAACGGCTACCGGTTCACCAGCAAACGCCCAGGCGAAACACATAGTGCCTGGCGGTATGCCTGATTCCGGTGACGGCCCAGCTACGCCGGTGGTGGCGATGACCACGGTAGCATCGCTGTCCCTCAAGGCGCCCAACGCCATTTCCCACGCTACGGCTTCGCTCGTCAGACCGTATCGCTCGATATTCTCCGCGCTAACGCCCAGCAAGCGCTTCTTGGCGCTTGGGGAGTAGACGACATAGCCGCTTTCCAGCACTTCGCCCGTGCCAGGTACAGCTGCCAACATTGCCACCATGCAACCCGCCGTGCATGACTCTGCGGTGGTCAAGATCAACTGGTTGTCTTTGAGGTAGCCGAGCGCGGCCAGCACGGGGTCGGTTGCCATTTGAAGTTCGACTCGCTTGTAGGTCTCCGGTAGATGGATCTCAGCGAGTATTGGTTCATCCCAGCGACTACCCGTCCATCCCGCTTTGTAATCCTAGCCTGAACTTTGCTTGGTGATTCGGCTTCCCTTACTTGAAGGGGCGGGCACCGTGAGTGTCTGTGCTACTGCCACTGAGTGAAAAAGAGTAGGAGGGCAGCATGAATAAAGAAGCGCATCCAGAAGAGCCGAGCTCACAACCCGAATCAAAAGGTGAGGAAGAGCGGGACAATGATGCTCATCGTCCCGACGGCTCGACCGGTACCTCTCATGATTCCACAGCACAGAAAACGGCGCGTGACCATGGGCATCACAAGCGTTGAAGTACAAGTGGCCAGGTAGAAGGCTCACCAGATTGGCGAGCCTGAGCTACTTCACAGGATCGGTTTACCACCTGTGACGGCATAGCGTGACCCACTGATATAGCTGGCGTCGTCGGAACCCAGCAGCACGTAGATCGGTGCAACCTCGACGGGCTGTCCCGGGCGACCCATGGGGTAGCCCGAACCGAAGTTCTTCACGGCCTCATCGGGCATGGTCGCCGGGATCAGGGGCGTCCAGATGGGGCCAGGTGCAACGCTGTTGACCCGAATGCCTTGCTTGCCCAGCAGTTGGGCCAGGCCTGCAGTGAAGTTGGCAATGGCGCCTTTGGTGGCGGCATACGGCAGCAGGCTGGGTGATGGATCGTCGGAATTGACCGAGCTGGTGTTGATGATCGATCCGCCTTTTGGCATCGAGGGCAACGCGCGCTGGCAAATCCGGAAAATGGCGGTGATGTTAGTATCGAAGGTCTTTACCCATTCATCATCGTCAATCTCGTCCAGACTCTCATGAGCCATCTGGAACGCGGCGTTGTTGACCAGAATATCGATACGACCGAACTGCGCCACGGTCTTGTCGACGATGTCGTAGCAGTGCTGTTTCTGCGCTAGGTCGCCTGGCAGTAATAAGCACTGCCGGCCAGCAGCCCCAACCCAGCGCGCGGTTTCTTGCGCGTCTTCATGTTCATCCAGGTAAGCGATGGCCACGTCGGCGCCTTCACGGGCGTAAGCAATCGCTACTGCTCGTCCGATACCGCTGTCTGCGCCGGTGATGAGGGCAATCTTGCCTTCGAGTCGATTGTGGCCGGTGTACGACTGCTCACCACAATCTGGATAGGGCTCCATCTTGCGTTGTGAACCAGGAACACTTTGCGGTTGAGACGGAAATGGAGGAGTAGGGTAGTCGCTCATGAGGAAGGCTCCTGTAGTTGAGAACGCTTGTTACCTTTCGAACGGAGCTAGGGGCCGACGTTGAGATGAGTTCAGGGTTTGAACGACGGGCGGTCACTCCTTCTATTTCCATTGAATTATCGGGAATTGGTCGGCTCTACCGGTGACCTGTGTCGCGCTTTCTGTGTGAGGCTCCACCATTAACCGGAGGGTCAAGTGCCTCGAATCATTACCCCCAGCACGCCCGAACATGAGATCGATCAGCAGAATGCGAAGATGTTCGGTACCCCAAAAGAGCGCCTGGATTTCTATCGACGCGAAATTCAGTACGAGACCACCATCCTGGCCAATCGCACAGATGCCTATCTCGCTGCCCAGTCGTTCCTGGTCATCGCTTTCGTTTCTTCGATGGGCAACCTGAATCAGAGCTGGGGCGAGATGTTTACTGTGATGGTACCGGCGTTTCTCGCACTGCTCGGCGTGCTGAGTTCGCTGAACGCCTGGCCAGGCATACGCGCTGCGTTCCGGATCATCGAGCACTGGCAACTGAAGCAAAGCCATTTGCTCCGCAGTGAGCCCATGATGGGGTTGGCCTATGACGAATCGCCGTTGTTCTGCGAAGCGGAAACCTCGCAGGCGGGGCACCGCAAATCGCTGCTGTTTTCCCTGCGCACGCCCTGGATTTTTCTCGGTTTCTGGGTCTTGTTGGGCACCTATTCGGTTTACATCCAGCTGGCGTGACCCGCGCCCTCCAAACGCCTTGAAGCCTCACCGGAGGGCGCGAAGCAGAACGCTGGGCTCAGCCAGCCAGCGCTTTGATCAATTGTTCGTTGAACGCCGGAATATCGTCCGGCTGGCGGCTGGTGATCAGGTTGCCCTCCACCACCACCTGCTCATCCACCCAATTGCCACCCGCATTGCGAATGTCGTCCTGCAATGTCTTATAGCTGGTCATCCGCTTGCCCTTGGCCAAACCGCTGGACACCAGCAGCCAGGCACCGTGACAGATGACGGCCAGCGGCTTACCAGCCGCGTCATGGCTCTTCACCAGCTTTTGCGCGCCGGGGATCAGGCGGATGGTGTCGGAATTCTGCACGCCACCAGGCAGCACCAGAGCATCATAGAGATCGAGTTGGGCACTTTCGAAGGTTGCATCAACGGCAAATTCGTCGGCAGGCTTGTCGTGATTCCAGCCACGCACCGTACCTTCCTTGTCAGCGAGGATGTCGATCTCGGCACCAGCTTTCTGCAAAGCCTCACGAGGCCCGGTGAGCTCGATCTGCTCAAAACCATCAGTCACCAGGAAGGCCACGCGTTTGCCATTCAGTTGTGCATTCATCATTGAATCTCCATTTTCGATAAGCCTGAGAGGGAAGGCCTTTGGCCAGGCGCGAAGTTCAAAGGCGACGCCTCAACGGCGTCGACGTTGGGCATGAGAGATGAGAAGTCCCGCGAGCAAACCGATGACTGCCGCACTCAGCAACAGCGGTATCTTGTCTTTAGGGGTTAGGCCGATGCCCTCCATGCTTCCTGGCCTACCTGTTGGCGTGAACAGATTCTCGGAGGAATCCAGCGCGCCGGAACTGAGGTTCAATGGTGTATCCGGATTGGATGGTGCGACGAACTCGACGTCCTCAGTCGTGGCGTGGACGTCCAATGGGTTCAGCTTCAACGCTGTGCCGTCCGTCAAGGTCAGTGTCAGGTTTTCAATGTCTCCCGCTGCGCGACCTGGAAAAACCGGTTCGCCTGCAGCATCGAGGTTGTCATAAATGAAGCGCTTGCCCTCCAGCCAGCCAACGGCTGTGAGTAACTCGGGGCCGAGGTAGTATTTTCCATCGAGGAAGAAGCCTGGAAACTGGTGAGCGCGTTCGACGTTCTCCACGGAGTAACGCTCACCCGCCTTCATGCCTGTTGTTGGATCAATCATGACCACGACCTCCGTATGCTGGTATAGCCATGGAGGTTGCCGAGGCAGTATGTGTTCCTAAGGGATGACCAATGGACTTCAGTCCAATCTGTTGGTGCGTGGCCGGTACTTGAACGCAGGGTCTGCCGTCTGACTTTTGAATTGAATTTTTAAGCGTACATCCCGCTCAGTAAAATGGGTCAAAGGGAGATATGCACGTGGCGGGGCAGCAATTATTCGTGATCGATTACACACTCCATGGCGAGAGCTGAACGTTCATTATTCGCTTGGAAAAAATGGACAACCCCGTGGCCTGGCACTGGGCCAGTTGCGATGCCGGCGTTGGCATCATCCCAAGGTTCAGTCAGCAGAAGATCAAGCTGGTCAGTCGTCCCATGGCAGAGCGCTACGGCATCGCGAACGTGAAGTGGCGACCTGCCGGCAATGGCCCTGAGTTTGTTCCACAACCTATCGATGTCGGCAAATTCTCAGGCGCTTCATAAGATGCTTGGTGCTTTGCAGCCGACCAATTTTTCAGGAGGTGTTGTGATGCAGCCGAAAACTGAAGGCTCTGAAGAGAAGGGGCCGAGCGACGTACCCTTCATCAATGATCCGGAAAAGCCCACGTCGCCACCTTTGAATGATGCTGATGCCACGGATGCAGCTGAGGCAGATGAAGACATCGAGGATGACGGCCAATCCATTTAAGCCGGAAGGAGCACACGATGGACAATTACCACCTTAGCCCGACATCGGATGGCTGGGAGCTGAAGAAAGCCGGTGCCGTACGGGCGTCCAAACGAGCTGCGACGAAGCAGGAACTGGTCATTGCCCTTACAGATTTCTTTGATAGCAAGAAAGCGTCTGTGAAGATACGCAAAGCGGACGGCACGTTCGAAGAGGAACGCACCTACCCACGCTCAGCTGACCCGCGCCGTAGCAAAGGTTGAAGACCGTAACTGCCTGTGACCTCGGCATTGAGGTTACGAATGTCGGTGGTGTTTTCAGATGGTTGCTGGCCAGCTTTCTCATGGGCAAGCGCATACGTTCTTCGGTTGCCCTGAGGGCGTATCGGATACTTGTCGACGAGCAGGGGCTAGATACGCCGCAAAAGCTTGTGCAGGCTCCCCATGCGACCCTTGTGAGTTTCCTCGGCCAGGCTGGGTATGCGCGATACGATGAATCCACTGCCCGACGATTGCATGCCCTTGGCAAGAATGTAGACGCGGAACTGGGTGGTCAACTTGAGGCGCTGCGGGAAGACCCAGGTGGTGAAAGCTTCAAGCGCTGGCTATTGAGCTTCGAGGGTATAGGCCCCAAGACATTGGAGATATTCATGTGAGAACGCCCATTCCACCTAACGATGTTCGAAGGCCATTGAACAGAAGGTGGCCTTTAGCCTCCATCGACGAGTGGACAGATGAGTGAAACACTCGATTATTCAACTATGGACTGGAGAGGGTGATGAAGCTCGACATCGAAGGTTTGTCGCTGTCAGGGAAGACAGTAGTTGTCGTGGAAGATGATCCAACGCTTCAAACCCTGCTGATGGATATCCTGATCGAGTTGGGCGCTGCCTGCGATGCGTTCGATAACGCCGAAGACGCCTTGATTCACTTGATGGGGCTCAAGAGCGACTGTTCGTTGATCGTTGTCGATCACGGTGTTCCTGGAAGTATAAAAGGCATGGAGTTCATCTCCATGGCCCACGAAAGGTGGCCTGGGCTGCCCGCCATCCTGACCTCTGGTTACCAGCTTGATCCATCGCAGGTCACCCCACCTGTCACTTACCTGTTCAAACCCTGGTCAATTGACGAGCTCGCTGAAGCTATTAACCACGCGCTCAGCTCTGCAAATGTTCCTCCAGCTCTGCCCGCATCGCCCGGCCATAACGCTCTCTAGCGCTGCAAGTTGTCTCGAGCTGCATCATCCGCCCGCTGCTCGCTAGACATTTGGTGGGGCGTCTCGCAGTGGCTGCCCATTGCCTGGTATTCCTTGCGAAGTTTATGGATTGCTCGGTTGTCGAGCGCTTCAAGATCGAGCACCGAATGCTCTGCTGATTTCGTAGCACGGATAAGCTCGTCGAGCTTGACGTGGATGATGTCGTTGTCCCGGTTCTGGGTGTTCTGGATCAGAAAAACCATCAGGAATGTGATGATGGTGGTCGACGTATTAACGATGAATTGCCAGGTGTCGTTGTAGTGAAACCAGGGCCCGGATGCAGCCTATGAGGCAATCAGTACCACGGCAATCAAGAAGGTACTCGGTTTATCGGCGTGGTTAGCGAGTAATTGGCAGAACTGGGCGAATTTCATGACGATAACTCCAATGCGACCTATCGGATTTGACAGCAGAGGAGCGCTGAAATCTTTTTTTACATTTCGCCGTGATGATGGACGAACGTAGTAAGTGCAGCGGAACGACGTCTTAAGCCAGAAAGTCAAAAAGTAGTCGAAAATTCTCCCAAGGCTTCTGCGCAGATGACCTTCATCGTCTGGTTCGCCATGCTGGGTGCAGTGCTCCTGCTGCTCTCGCTTTCATCCTCGTACCTGCGCTGGATTCCAGTTACAACGTCCGTTGTGTGCCTTGGCTTAGGTATGGCTCTGGGAACATCGGGCCTGGGTTTGCTACAGCTGGACTTGAGCACGTCGAGTGGCTGGATGGAGCACCTCACCGAAGTCGCGGTCTTGTTTTCGCTGTTCTTCAGTGGCTTGAAGTTGCGATTGCCCTGGCACAATCGCAGCTGGTTGAGCGCTTTCTATCTGGCGGGGCCGGTCATGTTGCTCTGCATTGGTGGGGTAGCGATGGTGCTGCATTACGGCCTGAGCCTGGGGTGGGGAGTATCAGTTCTGATTGGAGCTATCCTCGCACCCACAGACCCTGTGCTGGCAACCCTGGTACAGGTGGTTGATGCTCAAGACGATGATCCTGTCCGTTTCAGCCTGTCCGGTGAGGCAGGGCTTAACGATGGAGTGGCTTTTCCCTTCGTCATCCTCGGCCTGTTCCTGCAACAGGATACCGGACAAGCCTGGTTCTCTAACTGGCTCATCAAGGACATGCTGTGGGCAGTCTCTGCAGGTCTGCTGTTGGGCTACTGGATGGGGCGTGGCTTGGGCAAGTTCACGCTTTTCTTGCGTTTGCGCAACGACGACAGCACCGTGTCACCCAACGACTATCTCGCCCTTGCCCTTATCGCGCTGGCTTATGTGAGCGCCGAGACTATTCAGGCCTATGGGTTTCTCGCGGTGTTCGCTGCGGGCCTCGGTTTGCGCCAGGCGGAGGTTCACACCTCAAATAGCCCCGAGGATCCAGCTGCCGAGCATCTAGTACAGCCTGTAGTAGGACACCAGCATGTCGCGCCGGAGCTGGCCGTCAAAGGTGATGTGGAAGGGCTCGATGACTCACAGGTGGCAGCGGGGATAATGTTGGGAGACATGTTGGCATTCGGTAGCTTGATCGAGCGGGCACTGGAAGTGTTTCTTGTCACCATGCTCGGGGTAGTGCTCATTGAACATTGGGACTGGCGGGCAGTGCCGGTTGCCGGCGCTTTGTTCTTTGTCATTCGGCCCGTCAGCATTCTGCTTTTCCCGGCTCGGGAAATGCTGGATATTCGTCAGCGCGGGCTTTTGGGTTGGTTTGGCATCCGAGGTATCGGCAGCTTCTATTACTTGTTCTATACCCTCAATCATGGGCTGCTTCCCACCTTCGCCGCACAGAGCATTAGCTTGGTTTTGTCGGTGGTGGCGTTGAGCATTCTGCTACATGGATTGAGCGTTCAACCGCTGCTAGCCAAATACGAAGCATGGAAGGGGTAGGCAGTGTTCTTTGGATCAAGCTTCTACTTGTGGCGGGAGCGTTACTAATTTGTTGATCAGCGAGGCGAGATCAGAAATCTCCCAAGGTTTGGGGAGAAATGCTGTCCGAGCAGGCAGCAAACCGGTGTCGATTACTGCGTCGCCCGAAGTCAGAATCACTGGCAGGGTAGGCCATCGACGCCAAATCTCGTGTGCAAGGCCTAAACCGTCCATGCTTCCAGGCATATGGATATCGGTCATCACTAAGCTAGGGACTTCCTTATTGCAAAGGTAATGCAACGCCTCGTCAGCATTTGCGCAGCACGTCATAGCAACGGCGTAGAGTGACGAGAGGCTCTCGGCAGTTAGGTCTCTTAGGAGGTCGTCGTCTTCCACAATGAGGATGGTTTTCGGCATGTAGGGTTTGCTCGCGGGTCATATGCATTAGGGCTCTGGGCCTCAAAGCCGTTGCTCCGGGGCGATGAGTGGTGCGCTAGGCGCCGTCATGGATTAGCGGCTATGGTAGGAAAACGTTAAGCGAACCGCCTGTACCCCCTGAAAGGATTCTGGGCGTTTCCCGTTAATCCGGAAGGGAAGACTATGCAGCAGCTACCAGTGGACGAAACAATCCGAGCGGCCTTGAAGAAGACTCATGCGCGCTTGCACCGCCAACATGAGCTCGTGGTCGAGTTTGGCGTGATGTCCCTGAAGGCTGCGGACTTGGATCTGTTGCTGACCCGTGCATGTGAAGTAGTCGCTGAAGGGATGAACACTCGTTTTTCCAAGGTGCTCCAGCCAACAGAGGAAGGGGAAGGGTTTGTTCTGACCCACGGCGTTGGCTGGGATGCTTCTGACATCGGGCGAGCAACCGTGGGCGGCGATGTGGCTAGTCCCGCAGGCTATGCTTTGGCCACCTACAGGCCTGTACTCTCGAATCATTTGGGTATGGAAAATCGCTTTCGAACGCCGGAGCTGCTGAAAAAATATGGAATAGAGCGGGCCATCAATGTCCCGATACGGGGTGTGCTCAGCCCGTTTGGTGTACTGGAAGCCGACAGCAGCAACGGGGACGATTTTGTAGAGAGCGATCTGGTATTTCTGGAAGGCATCTCGAACGTCATTTCCATGGCTGTCGAAAGAATATCTGCAGGAGTGGATGTTCCAGTTCCCGACCCTTATTCCGAAACCATTCTGAACGCAAGCCCTGACTGGGTGGATATCCTGGCCCCGAGCGGCGAGATCGAGTTCATGAATGAAGCCGGGCTGACATTCCTGGATACACAACTGACCAGCGTTAAAGGTCAGCGATGGTATGACTTGTGGCCTGAGGAGTCGCGATCACTTGTTTGGGAGGCGGTAACTAAAGTTAGCGCTGGCGAAACCATGAGGTTCGAATCGTACTGCCCAATCGCTCCCGATGAACCCAAATGGTGGGATGTGACTGTGGCGCCAATCATGGGCACGGATGGCCAGGTCGAACGGATCATAGCGGTATCACGGGATATCACTGAACGGCACCAGTACGAAGCTCAGCTGCTCTCTCTCATTGAGGCGCAGAACAGCAGGCAAAATCGAAGCGACCTTTATCTCGAAGAAATCCATCATCGCGTCAAAAATAGCCTCCACCTTGTAAACACCCTGCTGTTACTTCAAGCCAATCTCACGCCAGATGCGGCTGTTAAGTTGCAGCTCGAAACTGCCGCAGGGCGAGTGGTGACCATTGCCAGTGTTCACGAGAGACTATACCAGGCCGCCGAAGACCAAGAGGTACGCGCTCGCGATTACCTGAGTGCCCTGTTGGGTGATCTGGGCAAGGCTTTGGCCGACCGACAAATTCTGTTGGAGGCTGACGACTTCGTCCTGCCACCTGAAAGAATGGCTCCCTTGGGGTTAGTGATCTCCGAGTTGATCACCAACTCCCTTAAGTACGGCAAAGGCTCCATAGACGTGATCGTCAAGCATGCCGGCGATCATGCTCAGCTCACCGTCAGGGATGAGGGCGACGGCTTTCCTGATCATTACCCTAAGCCGACAGGAACGGGGCTTGGCATGCGATTGGTCAAAAGCTATTCCGGTTACGGCAGCGCGGCAGTAGTGGTTGATCGCCAAGATAGTAAAAGCTGCATCCATGTCCGCTTTAAGCTCTAGACGCGAGAGGGGCGCACCTACGCGCTGATGGCACTTTGCCAAATGCGCATGGTCTCGTATCAAGTCGAATTGATCTCGAAAATCAACATTGAGGAGTCGGGAATGCGAACCTTGGGATGGCTTATTACTGCTTTGGGGTGTGCTGGGCTTTTCGGATCGTTAGCCATGGTGGTTGCTGTGGTTTTGGGATCACATGACCGCTTTGCTCAAATGCTCGGAATGAGCCTTGCCCTAACGGCTGCTTCATTGATGCTGATGTTAATCGGTGGGCGGCTGCGAGCGAGAGGCAAACCCTTGTTGCCTATTTTGCTATCTTCCTGAGACTGTCTCGTCCAGGCTCACAGGCTCTATAAAGTGCTTAGCTCGCCAATTAATGCTCAACCTCCATAGAAGCTGATTGCAGATAGGCGAGTCGTTCTTTAGGTAAATCAGCCAGAACCTTGGCATTGGCCATGGCCATGGCCATGGCAATGATACTGACTCGGGATGTCACCCGTTGGCTGCCCGCAGCAGCGCCTGGAGGATGGCGATGTGGGCGAAGGAGCATTCGTGACACCTACCGTGTTTACGGTTGCAGTGACGACATGACCATCATGCGCGAGGAGATCTTCGGCCTGGTCATGAGCATCCTGACCTATAAAACCGAAGATCAGGTCTTCCGCCGAGCCAATGTTAGCGAGTACGGCTTAGCTGCTGGCGTGGTTCCGAAAGACGTTGCCCGGGCACATCGTGCGATCATCAGCTTGAGGCTGGCTGGATCAATGCCTGTGGCGAGTCGCTTGCGCGATGCCGGTAGGTGGTTACAAACCGTCAGACAGTAAGTACAGGGGCACAAGCACTGTTCCACGCTCAGTGCCGTCTTCGTGGTTCCAAGGAGATATCATGCAGCATCAAAACAAAGATCAAGCAGAGCAGCTCATAGCCGAGGTACTCGTGGCTGCCTGCCTTGTCATCGAAAATGATGCATGCTCAATGAAAGATCGAAATCTCGCTCGGCGCATCCTGCCAGACGCTCAAGAGGCGCTGCGCCTCCTGCAGATCGGCGTGTACAGCCAAGCGGGGGATTTAGAATTTGTTTTGCCTACCGCTGAGGGCCATAGCCAGGCTCCGGGAGGCAAGCGCAGGTTTGTGATGAAGTAACGGGGTCGACAAGTGGTGCTAGATACAGCCAGGCTTAAATCCCATGGTGCATTCATGACTATGGGGAACTGGTGCAAGTCGGCGCTAAGAACCAATCTTTTGAGGGCCTTCAAAATTCTTGGTTATCCCGAGTTCTGCTGAAGTAATCGAAATCCCTCCTGCGTCACATCTCGTCATATTGATGAGCCATTATCCGCTCGGCGGTGCTGTTGCTTCCGCTTCGCTGCGCTATGGTACAGACACCCCATATATAAGACTAAAGTCGCAGGAGGGCGGCATGCGGATTCGCGGTGACATTTTCTGGAAATGGGCAGATCCAACGCTTCATCATCGCACTCATGATGAGACGCTGGATGATGGCACGACGATGGATATCCAAGTGCGCCTGTCGCGCACAGGCAACACCCAGATGTTCATAGGCGTGTATGCCGGCACCGGCATGGCACTTCATGAGGAAGCCTTTGATACGCGCCCTGGAGAGTCCATGACGCGTGCCTTAGCGTGGGGTGTAGGACGCGCCAGGTGTCTTGCCACCGAGCGTCATCAGCCTAATCAGCGGTTTGCTTGACCAGACTGCTGGAAGCATTGGGTAGCATTAACTGTCAGCAATCCAAGGCTTGATGAGTCCAGGCGGCGTAAGCCGCTGTGAGAGACTGAGGAAGGTGAGGTAAATCGGGTTTCAATCCGCCCGACTGCTTCACCCAATCAGTCAGACAGGCGATGACCAGAGTGCTAATGACAGGGCAGGGCCCAACCTGGCGCTCCAGTTCGGCTAACTGATCAGCCATTGTCCTAACTGGTCTGGCACCTCAATCGATGGCTCGAATCAGCATTCCGCTGGGCCGTTATTACATAGGCTTCCCACGCTAGCCACCCCTGGCAGTCCATAGATCGCTATGAACAATTGCATGCCCCAGTACAGGGATGCCGAATCTGCATATCGAGCCTGGCCCCATCATGTAGCTCCTCTAGGTGGGAATGGTGTAGGCAGGGCGGCTCTAGATGCACTGGGATTGAGGTAAAGCTGATACAACGGAGCTGGCTCTTTCCTCAACGTTGAGAGCTCAGGGCATACTCGGCATTGGTGCGTTTGATCTTTCCGCACCCAGGCGTAATTCTGCGATATCGCGTTTTGGCGGCGTACCGAACTGGCGCCCGTATTCGCGGCTGAACTGCGAGGGGCT
Organism: Pseudomonas sp. LFS074; assembly: GCF_047978165.1. Lineage (NCBI taxonomy): Bacteria > Pseudomonadati > Pseudomonadota > Gammaproteobacteria > Pseudomonadales > Pseudomonadaceae > Pseudomonas > Pseudomonas sp. LFS074. Next base: position 2,959,001 of record NZ_JBFPFV010000001.1, read on the forward strand.
TTCATAGCCGACCTTGAAGGCAGCGGTGGCAGCATCCAGATGCTCGTTGAGCATCAACCGTTTCGCCTCGTTCAACCTTAGCCATTTCTGGTACTGCAGCGGACTCATGGCGGTGAGCTGACGGAAATGCTGATGAAAGGTCGAGAGCCCCATCTGTACCCGAGAGGCCAGCTCGTCCACGCGCAGAGGTGCGGCGTAGTTCAGCTTCATCCAGTCGATAGCCTTGGCAATTCGATGACCTTTGCTGCCCACCGAGGCGATATGGCGCAGCAAGGGAGCCTGGTCACTCAACAGCAACCGATAATGGATCTCTCGCTGAATCAGCGGCCAGAGCACGGGTATCGCATCCGGCTCCTCAAGCAGATGGATGAGACGGGCGAAGCTCTCGAACAATTTCGGGCTCAGCTTGCCCACGCCGGCGCTGGTGTGGAAGGCCTGGCCATTCAGGGGAAGGCGGCCATCCTGGGCGATCAGCTCCGCCAGTGTGCGCAGGTCTAGCTTGAACACCAAGCCGAGACAGGGCGCTGCATCGCTGGCCATGGTCACCGCTGAGTGGGCAGGGATGTTCAGCGAAGTGACCAGGAAGCGAGTCGTATCGTAGGGGAAAACGTCGCTGCCGATGACCATTTCCTTAGCGCCCTGTACGACCAGCACGATGCTCGGCTCGATAATGCAGGTGATCGGTGGGGCTGGGGCGTTACGCCGGTAGACGCTCAGGTCTGCAACGCTCGTCGCGAAGTCGCCAGCAGTTGGCGCGAGGGCGCCGATGACCCTGCATAGGTTGGCCAGTGGGTTCGTGCTTGAAGGGGGGGGTGCGCTAATGGCCATCGCGAGGGTTCCGATCACGTATGGCAAAACACTACTTCCAGGTCAGTTCAGTTGTCCATGCCCAGTGAGCAGGGGCTGGACAATCAGGCAAGAAAACTACCCGTTTGCTCTACTGATTGATCGGTTTACGCGAGGAAGATGGGTGGCAGACGAGGGGGCGGGACTGTTCAGCAGCGACGGCCTCTCGTGCCACTTCCATTTCGAGCAGACAGGAAGCCATGCATGAAGTCCTTGTTCGTTGCGTTTGCCTTGATGGCCAGTTCACTTACTGCGGGAGCCGCCGACATGTCCCATGGGGCCAACAATTTCTACAAGAGTGAACAGGTTTCACTCGAACGGGTTTCCTTCAAGAACCAGTTTCAGATGAATACGGTGGGTAACCTGTTTACCCCCAAGAACCTGAGCCGCGATACCCGTTACCCCGCCATCATCATCGGTCACCCGATGGGGGCCGTGAAGGAACAGAGCGCGAATCTTTACGCCCAGAAGCTGGCAGAGCAGGGCTTCGTCACCTTGGCCATTGATCTGTCGTTCTGGGGCGAGAGCGATGGGCGTCCGCGTAACCTGGTATCGCCGGACATTTATGCCGAAGATTTCAGTGCGGCGGTCGACTATCTTAGCGCCCAGGGTTTCGTTGATCGCAACCGTATTGGCGTGCTGGGTATCTGCGGCAGCGGCAGTTTTGCCATCAGTGCGGCGAAGATCGACCCACGCATGAAAGCGATTGCCACGGTCAGCATGTACGACATGGGCGCGGCCAATCGCAACGGCCTCAAACATAGCGTCTCTGTCGAGCAGCGCAAGAAGCTTATCGCCGAAGCAACAGCCCGGCGTGATGTCGAATTTGCGGGTGGGGATATCAAGTACACCAGTGGGACGGTCGACCAACTGACCGAGAACTCCAACGCTATCGAACGGGAATTCTACGACTTCTACCGCACACCACGGGGTGAGTTCACCCCCGAAGGGCTATCGCCACTTCTGACGACGCATCCTACTCTGACCAGCAATGTCAGGTTCATGAACTTCTATCCGTTCAATGACATCGAGACGATCTCGCCACGCCCTATGCTGTTCATTGCGGGGGAAAACGCTCATTCCCGTGAATTCAGCGAAGAGGCCTATCGCCTTGCCGGTGAACCCAAGGAGCTTGTGATCGTACCGGGTGCTGGCCATGTCGATCTCTACGACCGTGTTGGCTTGATCCCTTTCAGCAAGCTGGCCTCGTTCTTCCACGAAAACCTCAAGTAACTACTGCAGTCACCAGGCCCAGCTCTTCTCGCTGGGCCTCGGCAGCCGTGTCTTTTGAAATTGGTACATCGAGAACCGCCATGAGCAGCCCAGCAATACCCCTTCAACACTCACACCGTCAGGTCTGGAGCGCTGTCCTGGCGATGGCGCTCTGCGCCTTCGCTTTAGTGGCCTCAGAGTTTCTGCCGGTGAGTTTGCTCACGCCGATTGCATCGGACTTGTCATTGACGGAAGGCCAAGCCGGGCAGGCCATTTCCATCTCGGGTTTCTTTGCTGTCATTACCAGCCTGTGGCTGGCCAGCGTGACCCAGGGGATCGACCGCAAGCCTGTGCTGCTGGCCACAACGGCGCTCATGCTGGTATCCGGTGGGATGGTGGCGTTTGCTCCGAACTACCTGACGTTGATGGTAGGGCGAGCCATACTTGGAATCGCCATTGGCGGATACTGGTCGATGTCCACCGCAGTGGTGATGCGCATTGCGCCCGAGGCGCTCGTTCCGAAGGCGATTGCTGTGATGCAGGGCGGTACCGCGTTAGCTACGGCAATCGCAGCGCCGGTTGGAAGCTACCTAGGCGGCACCATTGGCTGGAGAGGGGCATTCTTTTGCGTGGTGCCTTTGGCTGCACTAGCGTTGATCTGGCAAACTTTTACTCTGCCGGCAATGCCGAATGAGCGGACTCAAGTATCGGCCACCGGCTCATTACGCTTGCTTGGGGACAGCAAGGTCGCCCTCGGCATGGCCGCAGTTGCGTTTCTCTTCATGGGGCAGTTCACACTCTTCACGTATCTGCGGCCTTTCCTGGAGACGGTCACGCATGTCGATGTGCCTACGCTTTCGCTCTTGCTCTTGATCATCGGTGCCGCAGGATTGGTAGGCACCATGTTAGCCGGCTCTCTCGTTAGTCATAGTCTGAACAAGGTTTTGGTGGGAATACCTTTGAGCATGACCGCCATCGCGTTCGCCGTTATCGCGATTGGTAGCTGGGTCGTTCCAGTCGCCGCAGTGCTGGGCCTATGGGGTCTGGTCGCGACTTGTGCGCCTGTGGGCTGGTTCACTTGGTTGGCCAGAGCACTGCCGCACAATGCCGAAGCCGGAGGTGGATTGATGGTCGCGGTGATTCAATTGGCAATCACTGTTGGTGCGACGGTAGGCGGGGTGCTTTACGACAGGATGGGGTATCAGGCTACCTTCATTGCCAGTGGCGTGTTCTTGCTCATCGCAACCGCTCTGAGTGTGATGACAAGTCGAAGATAGCCTGTAGTTGCCAGCGGCAGTCGGTTTAATCTATCCGTCGCAACCAGCATTGATTTCCTAAACTTTTGAAGCCGCTGCTGTGCTTTTTGCCCCAGTGGCTGGCACAGTCTTCATGCTGTCATCAGCTCATTTTGATGACCCGTGCCTTGGCCTGGACGGGAGGCCGTGTAAGATGCCGCTCAACCGAGCGTGGGCAGCCAAGGCAGCGGCTTGCTGCAGTGTTTTGCAGGACGCCGTGGGTAGCAATTAACTTTCAGCGATCCACGGCTTGATGAGCCCAGGCGGCGTAAGCCGCTTTGAGAGACTGAGGCAGGTGTCGTAAATCGGGTTTCAATCCGCCCGACTGCTTCAGCCACTCAGTCAGCCAGGCGATGACCAGAGTGCGAGTGACAGGGCTAGGCCCAACTTGGCGCTCCAGTTCGGCAGCTACATGATCTAGGAACGCGATCTTAGCGTCCAACTGGGCCAGCTGATCAACCATTGTCTTGTCCTCCTACCCCATGTGCTGCTTTGGCTCCAAGGTGTATAGAGCCAGCGCACGACCCCGGCCAGCACCCCACGCCATGGCTCGAATTACCGATTCACCAGGGCGCTTTGCATAGGCTTCCTCAATCCTGACCAAGCCTGAGCGCTCATAGATCCCGATGAACAACTGGGTATCCCCAGAGCTGGATCTGCCCATGCCCAAAATACTGCTCATCGATGTCGCATCCTTGCCTCCTGATCACCTCTCCTTCAAGCGAGCTTAGTCCGTTTCGTCTAGAGCGGCGTTTTCAATCATTTCGGGACATTCCAATACATGCCTTCTTTGACTCACGCATGCTCATATGGCCGCTGGGAATTCGGTGACTCCATGCTTCTTCACCAGGAAAGCTGCCAGTTCGGAACTCCGTATTCAGCGATGGATCATCAGATCATGGATGATCACTTTCGCGTTTAGGATGTCGCCCATTCTCCAGGTGCGATCCCTCATGAGCGTCACCAAGCATCGCCCGGTCAGAGCTAAGGCCACGATCATCTGCTCACGAAATGACAAGGTTCTGCTAGTCCGCAGGAAGGGTGCTAAATGGAAGTTTCCAAGCGGCGTGCTCGCGACCGGTGAAGCGCCAATCGTCGCCGCTGCCCGTGAGCTTTGGAAGGGGCTAGCGCTTCATCGCACAAGCTTGAACGCTGTGGGCACTGTCGAGGTAGGCAACGTTCTCCACCATATTTTTACGACTGACGTACCCGACGGTTGCTGCGTCGCGCTTGGCAGAGGCATCGTTGATTGTAAGTGGATTTGTTGGGAGGACTTGAGTTCAACCATGCTGAAGCCCACAGCCGCTGCTTTGCTTTCACGAGACCTGCAGGAGCTCGTTTACCATGATGGGCGACTGGAATGAGTGTGGGCTTTCAACACAAACTGAACGTCAAGATCAGCGTTTGGGTCGGATCGTTAACTGTCATGAAAAAGGATGTTAGCGATGAAAGCGATGACTCGAGTGTTCACTGGCCTGGCATTGGTTGGTGCTATGGGGGCTTCTTCCGCTTGGGCTGATACGCCCGGAGCTGACTGGAAGGTGAATAAGGATCAGGCCGAGGCAGCCCTGAAAGGGGCAGGCTACACCCAGATCACCAAAATCGAAGCTGACGATGGTCATTGGGAAGGTGAGGGCATCAAGGCTGACGGCAAGCAGTACGAATTCCAGGTAGATCCGCACGACGGCAAAATCATCAAAGACGAACTGGATAACTGATCAGGGCGGGTATTGCTCTCTGGGCGGCCCGCGCGTGGAGCGCGGGCTTTTTTCTGCTAGCAGTCCATTCTCTTTGGCCCTGAACAACGTTATCGGTTGTCCTCAGTCATGCCACTGTCTTCATCCTGTACCGCTTGCGAAGCTTCATCAATTTCGCTTTGCCCATTGTCCGATTTGGGCCCCGTGGTATGGCCTCCCATCCCACCCTGATGAGCTGCACCAGCTGCGCCCTGGTGATCGCTTTGGTATCCACCGCCTAAGTCTTGATCACCTTGAGGGACTTCTCGTTGAGGGTCGGATTCGCCTTCCCACGTCTGTCCGCCCGTTTGACCGGGCTCAGATGGCGGGTGTGGGTCATTCTCGAAGCCACCAGGATTGTTCTGATCGGTGCCGCCTTGTTGACCGGTCTTGTCTGGATCGTTTGCCATGATCACTTACCTCGAAGGTTCACACAGGGAGCCTGTGTTTCCTTGAGATACCGAGCAACAGCATCCCGCTCCCAATACTTTCGTACTGGCTGACCGGGGGCGCGAAAGGTCGTAAATGGTAACGTCTTGCACGATAAAGGTCGTTGCAATACGCCCCGCAAGCGGAGCGCGCCGGCCAGGATGGCCAGAGGCGTGAGGATGGAAGCCCGACCGGGCCGTACCCTGCCAACGGCAGGGTGCGGTTCACGACAGCCGTCCCCAGAGGGGCACGTCAAGGTGGCGATCAAGCTTCCGCTGCTATTCAGGCTTGAAACGCCAACTTGATTGGATTTCCCAGGCTGAGAGGGTAGGGCCGACAACTTCCCAATTGATCGTGGAACAGTATCCAAAAGAAAGCCCGCTGGGGGCGGGCAAAGGAGCTTCTATCACACGTAGGGATAGCTAACATTCCCACACCGTATGTGAAAAGGGCATGAATAATATCGGGCGAGGTCTATCGCAAACCGCTTGCGTGAGCCCAGGATGTGTAAGCCGAAACCAGGCTTTGAGGGATGCTCGGCAAGCCCTGCTCAATTTCGGCCAACTGTGACTCTCATCGCAGGCGCGTTTCGTCCGCACTACCTATGCAGCCGGGGATCCTTCGAATACTGTATTCCCATACAGTTATAGAGAATGCCGCCATGACAGGCACCAATCTGCCCGTAATGTCGATCCAAGAGTGGCGGCAGCTGCTCAACGACACCGAGGCCCTGCTCCTCGCACCTAAGAAACATCACAGGGAGCTTCTGCATCACGCATATGCGCTACGTGATACGCATGCCGTAGACTCAGGAACCTTGGCCGATATGCTGGAGCTCGCGGACGAAGCATTGATGTACGCCCACTCCGTCCAAGCTGATCCGCAGTGGTAGGCTAAATACACGCCCGGGTGGGATGGCGTCGTGTGGGATAGCAATGGCGAAAGGAAGAGATCGTGAAAAGAGATCTGAGCAAGGTACTCATGCCTGACCACCCCTGTACACCGAGGCCGTGGAAGCACTCAAGCTGTACCACCAAGCCCAGGCGAAAGGGGTAGTCGGAGCGGAGCTGAAGCGGCTCAAGCTGATGGCCGAGCATCGCTTCCAGGCGTTCACCGACTACCAGTTGCACGCCCTAGGCGGGCCCACAGAGAAAGGTCATTAACAGGCGGCCTGCATCAGGCCGATACCCTGCATGCAAGGTGTGGAAATTTGCCATGTACGTGACCAGTGATTTTTATCGATGCTTACCAGCCGTTTGCATTCGACGTGGCCAGCCACTTGCAATCGTTACGACCAATCGCCCACATGGCTAAGAGGCGCAAGCAGTAATTCACGATTGACCGCTAACGACCCATAGCGGCCATCCAACTGCTGGCGCTATTTATTATTCTCTTGCCCTCGCCGTTCCTTGGTGGAACGCCAATTGCCAATCGCATCCTACTTGGCGCCATATCGAGCTTCTCAAAGACTCGCTACCGCCGCTCGGATCAAGAACAGCGCATCGATAGGTGCTCAGCACCACTGTTTCGGAGAGGATGCGTATCTGAAAATCGTAGATCTGACGCTGGACAAAGTCTTGTTCCAGCAAGGCGTCGATGATCTGTGCTCGGTTCCAAACGACACCATTCGCGCCAAATTCTACAAAATCTGGAGCCAGCAAGCTGTTCAGTATGTCGCGATCAAGACGAGTTTTGCGCTCAAGCAGACGTACTTCCAGCGCGTGAATGGCTGACTCCAGCCATGCCTTCGAAACACTCATGTTGTTGACCTTCTCGTGTGAAACATAATCCCCCCGATAGGCATGGCTGGATGGAACCAAACCGTTACTGTTGGTCTGGAAACACTGCCGAAACAGTTTGCGCGGCTGCGGAGCAGGGCAAATCTGCTGATTAGCCATTACAAGCGCCAGTTGATCGTAACTCGCCAACTGGCATGGCGCATGCAGCATGTCTACGGCGTACCCTTTTAGGTCTTATCTCATGGATAGCATCAGCTTGTTACCCAAGCTCCTTGTCCGCAAGCCTGTCAGTGACGATGCCGCTGCCATAGCCATCCTTCACATCCGCAGTTGGCAAAGCGCCTACGTAGGGCTGCTGTCGAAACGATACCTGAGCGCCTTAGACACCAGTGTGGAACGCCGTGTGGTGTTCCTGAAGCAGGCAATCGAGTCTGGCAGCCCCTCAATTCGCGTGGCCGAATTGGATGGGCAAGTGATTGGGTGGGTTTCGTTCGGCCCTAGCCGTGACCAGGATGCTCCCAACGGCACTGCTGAACTGATGGCAATCTACCTCGACCCATTATGCTGGGCACGTGGTATTGGCACGGCTCTTTGGGCAGAGGCCCGGCAGGCATTGATGGGCCATGGCTATCAACAGGTTTGTGCGTGGGTGCTCGACGGCAACGAGCGAGCCACACGCTTTTACTGCAAGCATGGTTTTTCAGCGCAGGCAGGAAGCCAACGCATCTTTGAAGAAAATTGTGAACCCCTCTCGCTTACCCGCTATGGCTTGATGCTCGATTCATGACGAAACAGGTCGCTCTGCGTGCATTCACTCTGGCCGATCAAGCGGCGCTGGAGCGCTGGGCAATTGGAGCGCGTGCTTTGCACTACATGGCACGAACACAACCCAGTCGAAAGGCATTGCTCTGGCAAGTTATCGTTGTCGATGGGCGAGACATCGGCACGATCTGGGTAGAGTCCTGCGACCATCCAACCCATGCCAGCCTTGGCGTGCTGCTGGGCGACACCGCTCTGATGGGGCAAGGGATCGGACGACGAGCCATGCAGCTTGCGCTTGATCAACTGGCGTAGACCACTGCCTGCTGGCAGTAACGCTAAACGTACGGTCAACCAATATGCGTGCCATCAAATGCTATCTGGGTTGTGGTTTCCGTGTTTGCGACAGATTTGTTCGCACATCCGCCACAGGTAGTTATGAGGTTCTAAAAATGATCAAGGATTTGACTGTTTGACGTCCCTTCAATGTTCCGTCTGGGTCAATCGTGGTCAGTCGAACCGGCTGCTTTCGACCCATTGCAGGGGAGAATCACTGCTTCTGCGATAGATAAGCTAGTCGAGAAGCTCAACGTAACTAGACTCGCCCTCACCCGTCGCACCGGATAACCATCCCCAAACAAAATGAAGCGTCGTGCGTCCGAGATCGTCTTGGCCAATCTCACCCCGCGACCAGCCAGCAAGGATCTCATCCTCAGTGGTAAGGCAGTGATAAAGAAGCTCGATTGTGTTGCTGCCGGTCACCCGCCCCACTTGACTGCCCAAGCGGATCCGGCCGCCGTGGTATGTGCCGGTGATGGCCCCACCGTCGACGAAATAGTGAAATATCGTTCCAGTACCAGAGAGCCCTTGGGAGTTGTTGGCTACGGTGAATCGACGGTTGTTCAACCGCTCGTGAATTTCGGAACTTGCCATAAGCTACTTGCCCTCACCTGGAAATCCATTTCAGAAGCGCAAAGCCTATACCTAGATGGCTGGGGCTTCTATCTGAATGTCCGCAATGGGTCGGTAGCGGACAGTCGCGGCTGACCGCATTCGACCCGAATGCTAGCTGTCAACACCGACCGCCAGCGAGGCAAGCTTATTTTGCATGACGAGCTTACTCTTGCTGTATCAGCAGCCATTTGCATCACCTAATGCAAGCGGAGCGCGCAGCCCATGGATGGGCAGAGGCGTGAGGATGGAAGCCCGGTAGGGCCGTTCCCCTGGCAGCGCCAGGGTGCGGTTTACGACACCCGTCCCCCCGCTGGGGCACGCCCAGTGGGAGATCTGCTTCCGACCTCCGCTATCTACTGGAACGGCTGTTGGTATTCGCCGGCGTGGATGTAACGGGGCGGTGCAGATGCGCGCCGGTTGGATCGGTGATTTGGATGACGTTGCCGTACTCCCATCCATCCGCCTGAGGATCAGCTGCAGGAATACGAATGTCGGCCCGCTGAGCTTTGATTCTTGTCGCATCAACGCCCAAGCGTCGATTGCGCTGCTCAACCATTGCAGCATCAACCTGCCCATCTGCGGTAAAGCCCATCATCAACTGCGGCACACCCACAGGCAGCGCTTTGTCCTGGTCGGTGTGCCAGGTATGCCATGTCTTTCCATATGTATGCGCAAGTCGCTCCATCAGAGCATGTTCAGCTGGTGCAGGAATGCCTGGGGCGATCAGTTGCCCAGAAGAGACCTCGTAGACATGGCTATGCCACATCGCCTTCTCTTTGGCTGGTAACCCGGCAAAAAGCTTCTCGTTGATGATGTATTCCACGCCCATGACCTTCGCGCCCTTTGTGTTGCCGTCGAAGATCACGCACTGGATAACATCCTCATTCAGGATTGAACAGTAGTGATGCGCCTCCATCTGCACACCGGGATGCCCATTATAGAAATGAAAGCCATCTAGGTAGACGTTGATGGCCTCAATGGGCGGCTTGGACTGTAGTGCCGCTGCACCGGCTTCCAGCAGCTGGGTTGTGGCTGATATAGGTCTGCCGGGTGACTCTACAGGCGACTTTGTTTCGGGAGCGGAGCAAGCCCCCAGTAGGGTGCAGGCGAGGGGAAGGGATATCGACTGAATCAACTGTCGCATGAGCGCACCTCTAGTATTGTTCCTAGAGGACAACCTAGGTCTTAGAAGCGGACAACCCACAGGACGAATGGCCGGGTTCGAAGAGGAATTGCGGGCAAAAGAAAGCCCGCTGCTAGACGGGCAAGGGAGCTTGTATCACACGTAGGGATAGCTAACATTCCCACAACGCATGTGAAAATGACGTCAATAAACTCGGCGGTGAAGGCTGTACCTGTCAAACCCCCGCGCTCTTGAGTGGATGTGGTCTAGCGGTTGCGTAAGGTATCCAGTGCAGGTGACCAGACTTTATGTCCGCAGCGTTCACACACGACTGAGTCTTGAGGTTCATGGAAGGTTGGGAAGCCGCAGCTGACGCAACAGTGCAGGCCAGCGTTCGGCGGCGAAAGGTACTCTGGACGATGTTCAACTGGCAGCACTGACAGCCCTGGCCGGGTGTCGTCTGGCCCATAGAAATAAAGACTGAGATCGCCATCAGTTTCCAATATGCCGAGCCGAACCTGGCCGAGATGCTCCACGCCTTGTTGGCGCAGCTCCATGAAGAGCTCGTTGGACGAGATGTTCAAATTCCGCAGCGAATGGATCTCGTACATTCCTTCCTTTACGACTGTGATGGGCAACCCATCGATCCAGGCCTCGCATGTTCTGCTGCGCCTCATCATGTAGACGGTTCCGCGATAGAGCAGCAAAAGCGTGAGGAAAACCAATGCGACCGGGAGGAGGGGTACATCTTCGTAGAAAGTCACATCGCCTGCGGCTGAGCCCAAGGTGAGGATCACCACGAGCTCGAATCGGGAGAGCTGCCTGATTCCGCGTCGACCACTGAACTTCAAGAAGAAGAACACGGCCAGGAAAGCTGCAGAAACTCGCAAGGCAACCTCTAGGAGGAAGGTCATTGGAAATTCGCCTATCAGCATCCGTTGCAGATCGAATGTGACCATTCTCTGTTCCTTTTTTTAGTTATTGATCGAGCGTCGGGCAGGCCGCTTCCCTAGCGCTTACTCGTTCGTTGTAGAGAGCCTTGAGGTCAAAAGAAGGTAACCGTCTGGCCAACTCCACCCCTCAGCACACAGACCAGCTCGGACAAGAACGGGTGGAAAACAAAGCCTTGCCCGCAGGTATACCCATTGAATAAGCCTGTATCTGACGTAGGTCATGCAGAGCCTGCCAGCGGGTCGCAATCGACGATGGCTTCATTGTATACTTCGGCTCCGCATACCCCTTGAGCTACAGGAACATCAGCATGACTGTACTCCAAACGATCTACTGGCAGCCTACGCCGCCTTAGCGCTACGCCCCCTCGCAACAACCTGCTTCCGCTAGCCTCGCTCGCGGGTGCTCACTGCTGTACGCCTGGTTTTACACCTTAAGCACACAGCAAAAAATCCTCAAAATTTGAATTTGTATCGATTCGCTCGCCACTCCCTTGGCGTGCGCGATGCTTTGCCTTGGATATTTATATGCTGCAAAAACTTAGACAAACGTGGTTTTCCAACGTCCGTGCCGACGTGCTCGCGGGGCTGGTGGTCGCACTCGCGCTGATCCCGGAAGCCATCGCCTTTTCCATCATCGCCGGGGTAGATCCCAAAGTCGGTCTCTACGCCTCCTTCTGTATCTGTGCTGTCATCGCCTTTGTCGGCGGGCGCCCCGGAATGATCTCGGCGGCGACAGGAGCCATGGCACTGCTGATGGTTACGCTGGTAAAAGAGCATGGACTCCAGTACCTGCTGGCCGCGACGCTACTATGTGGCGTACTTCAAATCCTTGCCGGCTACCTGAAGCTCGGCTCGTTGATGCGCTTTGTTTCACGCTCGGTAGTCACCGGCTTCGTAAACGCATTAGCGATTCTGATTTTTATGGCGCAATTGCCTGAGCTGACCAATGTCACCTGGCATGTCTATGCCATGACCGCTGCGGGCCTGGGAATCATCTACCTGTTCCCGTATGTACCGAAAATCGGCAAGGTGATTCCCTCTCCATTGGTGTGCATTCTGACGCTGACTGCCATCGCCATTTACCTCGGTTTGGATATCCGCACCGTCGGTGACATGGGCCAACTGCCTGATACGCTCCCGATCTTCCTCTGGCCTGAAGTTCCGCTGAATTTTGAAACCCTGCGCATCATTTTCCCGTACTCGGCTGCGTTGGCAGTAGTGGGTCTACTCGAATCAATGATGACCGCGACCATCGTCGACGACCTTACCGACACCACCAGCAACAAAAACCGCGAGTGCAAAGGCCAGGGTGTGGCCAACATCGCTGCCGGCATGCTTGGCGGCATGGCAGGTTGCGCCATGATCGGCCAGTCGATCATCAACGTGAAATCTGGTGGCCGCACCCGTCTCTCGACATTGTGTGCCGGCGTTTTCCTGCTGCTGATGGTGGTATTTCTTGGCGAGTGGCTCTCCAAAATCCCTATGGCGGCACTCGTGGCTGTGATGATCATGGTGTCCATCGGCACCTTTAGCTGGGATTCCTTGCGTAATCTGAAAGAGCATCCGCTGTCGACCAACCTCGTCATGGTGGCGACCGTCGTGGTCGTCGTGGCCACTCACAATCTGGCTTACGGCGTACTGGTAGGTGTGCTGCTGGCCTCCCTGTTCTTCGCAAACAAGGTCGGGCACTACCTGGATATCAAGAGCACTCTTGAAGAGACGAAATCGCATCGGACTTACCGCGTCGTGGGCCAGGTGTTCTTTAGCTCTGCGGACAAGTTCACTGAGGTTTTTGACTTCAAGGAGGCGCTCAACAAGGTCACCATCGATCTCACACAGGCGCATTTCTGGGATATCACCGCCGTCGCAGCGCTGGATAAGGTCGTGATCAAGTTCCGACGCGAAGGCGCTGAGGTTGAAGTGCTCGGTCTCAATGAAGCCAGCGCGACAATCGTTGACCGCTTCGGCGTGCATGACAAACCCGGTGCCATCGACAAGCTCATGAGCCACTAAGGAGAACGACAATGACCCGCGTAATGGCATGCATTGATAACTCACAATCCTCATTGGCGGTCTGCGATTACGCAGCATGGGCCTCGCAACGACTCAGCGCTCCCCTGACCTTGCTTCATGTGCTGGATAAGGAGAAATATCCTGCATCCGCTGACCTCAGCGGCAATATCGGTCTCGGTAGCAGAGAACATCTGCTGGAAGAGTTGGCCATGCTGGATGCGCAGCGGGCAAAACTGGCGTTGGAGCATGGGCAGCACATGCTTGAAAAAGCTCGCGAGCGAACAGTTCACTCTGGCGCCATGTCACCTGATATGAAGCAGCGCCATGGCCATCTCGTCGAGAGCCTGAGCGATCTCCAAGACGATATTCGGTTACTGGTGATTGGAAGAGTCGGTGAGGACAGCACGCGCAGTGCCCAAAGTCTTGGCAGCCAGATTGAAGCGATAGTCCGAACTATCCACCGCCCCACCCTGATTACAACCAGCCATTTCAGGAAACCTGAAACGGTCATGGTGGCATTTGACGGCAGCGCAACAGGCCACAAGACCTTACAGATGCTTGCTTCAAGCCCGCTGTGCGAAGGCCTGCCAATTCATATCGTCATGGTTGGAACGGATTCTGAAGACAACCAGAACGCGCTGGAGAAGGCACGAACCACGCTTGCGTCTTCCGGCTCGCTGGTGCATTCCGAGATCCGCCCAGGCGAAGTAGAGTCCACACTGCATGCGTATCAGGCAGAGCACGGCATTGACCTCTTGGTCATGGGGGCGTACGGGCACTCACGCATCAGGCACTTTCTGATAGGCAGCACGACCACGACGATGCTGCGTACATCCACTGTACCCTTATTGCTGCTTCGCTGAGCCAGTTCCACTGGCCACAGTATTTCCAGAACTGAGGAAATACCGTGGCCACCCTGGACGATGACTAACTGATCTTGCCGCTACGAGACCACATGCAACTCATAACTGAAATTGTTCACCCCGAGCTGAAATCCAAGCAGGGCAGAGTATTCCGTCGACATGCAGCTCGCGGCATCGTGATGCGGGGTGAACAGATCCTGTTGCTGTTCACCGAGCGCTATAACGATTTCAGCTTTCCTGGAGGCGGCCTTGATGGTGACGAGGACATTGTCGCAGGCCTGAAGCGTGAGCTTGAGGAAGAGACTGGTGCTCGTGAAATACAGGTGCTCCAGCACTACGGTTACATCGAGGAGTACCGGCCCTACCAAAAGCCACAGTACGATCTGATGCACATGACCTCGCATTTTTATCAATGCGAAGTAGCGCCCCAGCTAGAGCCGGTGAGAATGGAAAGCCACGAAATCGCTAATGGTATGCGGCCTGTCTGGATCAACCTGCATGAAGCCATCGCACACAATGAAGCCGTCATGCAGCGTCACGAGTCTTCGATGGGGCAGTCAATTCTGCGCGAAACCTACATGCTGAGAAAAGTCGCTTCCGAATTGTTGATGCCAATCAGCCTTTGAGCTGACTATTTGGCGAAGTCCACTTAGCCTGCCTCAGGCAAGCATCCAATGCTGCGGGAGTAATTGCGTGATTTCGCTCGCCCGCTGTGTCGGAAGCCGCATCAGTACATCCTTGAGATAGGCATACGGATCGTGCCCATTCATACGCGCCGACTGGATCAGGCTCATGATTGCCGCCGCCCTTTTTCCACTGCGCAGCGACCCGGCAAATAACCAGTTCGAGCGCCCAAGCGCCCACGGCCGGATCAAATTCTCGATCTGGTTATTGTCGATGGGCACAGCACCATCTTCCAGGTAGCGCGTCAGCGCTACCCAGCGTTTAAGGCTGTAATCCAGGGCCTTGGCCGTGGCCGAACCCTCGGGCACAAGTTCGCGTTGGGCCAACATCCACTCATGCAGTTTTTCAGCGATGGGCACCGCTGTTTCCTGACGTAATCGCCAGCGGGCTTCGTCGCTCATTTCCTTGGCGTGTCGCTCGACTTCATACAACCCGCCAATCGAGTGAAGCGCCTGCTCCGCCAACTGGCTTTTATTGGCTGCATGCAGGTCGAAGAATTTGCGGCGTGCATGGGCCATGCAGCCGATTTCGGTGATGCCCAGCTCGAAGCTGGCCTTGTAGCCGGCGAAGTCATCGCAGACCAGCTTACCGTTCCACGTGCCCAGGAAGTTACGCGCATGTTCGCCGGCACGGCTGGGGCTGAAGTCGTAGACCACGGCCTTTAGGGCCGAGAAAGGCGTGGTGCTATAGGCCCACACGTAAGCGCGGTGGGTTTTCTTTTCGCCTGGTGCGAGCATCTGAACCGGGGTCTCATCGGCGTGGATCACGCCCTGGGCCAACACATGCTCACGCAGCGCATCGACCAGAGGCTGGAGCTGCACACCGGTCTGTCCGATCCATTGCGCCAGTGTCGAACGGGCGATGGGCAGTCCGGCCCGACCAAAAATCTTCTCCTGCCGGTACAGCGGTAAATGGTCGGCGAACTTCGCCACCATCACGTGGGCCAAAAGGCCTGCGGTCGGGATGCCCTTGTCGATCACTTGGGCCGGTACAGGCGCCTGGATCAGTGTTTCACACTGACGGCACGTCCATTTTCCACGCACATGCCGCTCAACTGTGAACACGCCCGGAGTGTAATCGAGCTTCTCGCTGACGTCTTCGCCGATTCGCTGAAGCTGGCAGCCGCACACGCACTGAGTATTCTCTGGTTCGTGACGGATCACGGTTCGCGGAAACTGCGGCGGCAGTGGTGCACGCTTGGGCTTATGACGTGGCTCGGCCGGTGCGGCCGGCGGATTGGCTGCCTTCAGCTCGGCTTCGATAGCTGCGATATCGGTATCGAGCAGATCATCAAGCAGACTGCCTTGGTCGGGGCTCAGTTGCTCGCTGCGCTTGGCGAACTTGTGTCGCTTGAGGATGGCGATTTCATGAGCCAGTTGCTCGTTGACCGTTTCGAGGCGTTGGATTTTCTGGCTCATGGAGTCGACCTGGGACAGCAACTGCATAGCCTGTTCGGCCAAGCCGCGCAGCTGTTCCGGTGTCATCTGGTCGAGATTGGGCGAGGAAGTCATGCCGCTGATTGTGTCAGAGCAGGTCGTCAACAGCGATAAACCGATGGGCTAATGGCAGGGGCTAAAGCACTGTGATCGCGCTGCCTGCGCCGACCCGCTGCCACGGCAAACCCAGTACCAAGGCTTGAAGTTGCTCGTTATCGAGTTCGACTTCCGATCCGTGACGGATGCCGGGCCAATGAAACTTGCCTTGGTTCAATCGTCGCGCTGCCAGCCAAATGCCCACACCGTCATGCACCAAGACTTTCATTCGGTTGGCACGGCGATTAGCGAAGAGGTATGCGCAGTGCGGCTTCGCCACACCGAACACCGCGATCACCCTGGCCAGCGCGGTCTCGGTACCGGCGCGCATGTCCATAGGCTCGGTGGCAAGCCAGATGGCATCGATCCGAATCATTCCAACAGGTCTCGCAGAAAGGTGGCACAGGCGACAGCGCTTTCGGTCGGCCAGTTCACTTTGACGGTGCCACGCGGGTGCTGGATTTCAATGCAGATACTTGATGAAGCTGCCTGCGAATGTCCTCCGGCTAGCGGCAAGGGCACTGGAATGAAAGCAGGTTGCAGCGCCATAGTTTTGTTCGTGAGTACCCTAATCCATTTATGTACGAGGTTCGCGTTAAGGCTGTGCTTCTGCGCGACGCTGGCAATCGATGCGCCGGGCTGGGCGCACTCTTGGACAACTTGGGCCTTGAAGGATTTTGAATAGGAACGGCGTTGTGACTGCATGGAAAGACCCGCTTAAAAGGCTAGAAATGGTGTCCACTTAAATTAGGTGGACACCATCGCCTTTGGCGTCGGGGTCAGGAAGGTGAGTTGGCCGGACGGTTACAAAAGAAGATCAATTCCGGTCGCGTTCGAACACGAAGCCTTCGCGTCTGAGCAGCTCTAGATTGGTCGGTTTAAGGGATAGGTGTGTCAGATCATCAACTTCGAACCAACGACACTCGACGATCTCATGCGAAGGGCTGGGCGCCGCTGACTGGCTGACAGTCATTCGGTAGAGCCAGTGCTCTTCGTTGGTGAGGATATGGTGACCCAGAAACTGAGCGCCGGTCAGTTGCAGGCATGTCTCTTCTTGCAATTCGCGGCTCGCAGCCTCGAGCTGGGTTTCCCCTGGATCAATCTTCCCGCCTGGTAACGACCACTCCGGTGCCTCTTTTCGTACAAGGAGAATCTTGCTCTCCTGTAGGCAGATGACAGTGGCGTGCATTTCTCGTGCTTGGTTCATCATGGCTCCTCCGCTATGCAGGGAAGGCCTTGCGAGCACGCCAAAGTTCATGCGATGCGTTGAACGGTTTCACTGGTGACCTCGGCAGTGCCAATATCTGTACTGCCTCGGGCCTTAAGCATACGTGGGATTAGCAATTGTCCAGGTCGATGGAACCTGGCCATGCGGCTGCGTCACATCGCATATCCCCGGAAGGGGCTAACACCCATACTATAGAACGCGACAGCGAATGATTAACGACGCAGAGGCACCCAAATGAAGCGAACACTGCTGGGAATGACGGAAGCAGGTGAGCCTCTTCTGAAGCAAGCGCTGGAGGCCATCAGAGCCCACAACGAGGCAATAGCACAGGGCCGACCCGAAGCTGATCTCGAGCGCCTTCGCGTTCAGGCGGATCACCTGTACCAGACCGTGATCGACTACCAACTGCACAAAGCCGGTGCTCTCGGCGAGCCAGTGCACTAATCCTAAATGTGCCGTCATCAGACCGCTTAACATAGCAATCCTGATTGCTAGGCTGCGCTAAAACAAATCTGCCGGCATAGCGTCCGAAAACAGTACAGCAGAAGCTAACCTATTTGAGGCTATGGTTCAGCTAATCCCATAGACCCAGAGGTCTATCATGATGGCGAAGGATCCCAACAGCGTTCTGCCTCCTGATCATCCAATGTACTCGGACGCTGTAGAGGCTATGAAACGTTATCACCAGGCACAAACCGAAGGCATCACCGGGGCGGAGCTCGAGCGTTTACGGCTGCTGGCTGAACATCAGTTTCAGGCCGTTACTGACTATCAGCTTCGCGCCCTTGGCGGCCCAGCCAAGCCCGATCATTAGCAATAGTTACACGCCATAGCGTTTTGCAAACACGACCAGCGGAGCAGGGGCGCGATGATCCATATTCAGGTGGTGAGCTTCGAACTCGCTGCGGGGCAGGGCGCTCCCTTCTGGGCTGCGAGGTGACAAAGCAGTTCGAGCCACTACAGAGGTTTTGTAGGAGATCCATCGTTGCGGCTGGCCGTCCAGGCTAATACGCGCCCATTCCTGTTTCTGCTCATAAACCTGAACCTTCTCCCCGCGCTTGAGGCTGGTAATCACTTTCCCACCCGGTTGAGCGCGCAGATTCAGCTTGTCCGCGTTGACGAAATGCTCAGGTGCCAAGGCTTGTGTAGGTTGTGGTTCTGGTGATGAGATTGCGGCCAAAGTGCTAACCGGTTCTTGGCTGACTGATGGCTCAGTTTTAGGCGAATCCTTCTTGCCAATGGCCCAGATCATCACGAGGAGAACTAGCAGCGTCAGAAAATTGACCTTTCTTGCGCATATCCTTTGCACCCTCGAAATGGTATCTGTCCTTTTTAGAAGAGGCCGGCTGGGGCCTGGCGAGCAATTTTCCATCTTCCCTCGCCGATGCTATTCAGCTTAGCGGAGTGAGGCTGATTGCAGCGGCAGCCGCCTTCGAAAGATCACTAAATGAGAGTCCGCAAGCGGAGCGCGCCGGGCTGATAAACGGCCACCCAAGGGCCGAGTCGTCGTAAGGCGATGGCTCGGTTCACGACTGTCGGGCCTATTAGGCCACGCCCTAAACGCTCTACAAGCCTTTCAACATGTGCTCCAGGCTCTGATGCTCCCATGTCGATAACAGGGCAACCGGATCTGTCCGGTCACCAGGATCGAAATCCCAGCGCTGCCCATCCGGGCTAACGCACTGCTCGCAGTAGCCCAGCTCATCACAGTCGTTGTAGATCGTGATCCGCCACCCCTCTACATCCACTTCGAAATGGCAGGCGTACACCTGCTCCCAGGACTGGCTGCCAATCTTGGTCATTGTCCGGCGCCCGAACACCGCCTCTCGCAACACCTGGCAGACGTCCCGCGCCGTCAACGCGCCTGATGGTGCGTCGTGCTGGTTATGTTCAGTCATACGCTGCCTATGTCTCTCAGTGATCAGCCACCGATATTAACCTGTGTGAAAGGTGCTCCGGAAAGCACGCAGGGTCGGGGAAGTTGGCGGTTGAAGTGAATGCAAGAGGCAGGAGTACAAATGTGCTCCGTGGCGCTAGTGAAAGCTGACTTGCTTCATCTCGTGCATTCAGCCGGCAGGCTGCGCTGCCTTCACGAATGAGAATTCAGCCCATGTGGCGTCCTTCTACCCCTAGCATGCAGCTGTTGAGTCATCTCTGGTGTCCTTGATGTATCGCTCACGAGATCTGCTCTATGCACCCAACGACACCAGACGGACGCTATTTTGTTGTCAAAGGTCAGCTCTGGCGCTGCACGAACCCTTCACTGACCGAGCAAGAGCGGCAATGCCTTGTGCATGACCTGATGGATGCCCGGCGGGAGGTCAAGCGTGCCAAGCGCGCTGACGATTCGAGCATGCTCAAATCTGCGCGTGCGCGAGTGAATGCTGCCAAGGTAGAACTGGGCGAGCGGGGGCCCGTTTGGTGGGACGACGGTAGCCCGGACTACACTCGCTGTCGGGTAGACCTTTCGCCATACGCTGATTGGTACAACGCTTTGGATGACACAAAGGGTGAGTAATGTATGTCGAAAAGAGCTTCACACCTCAACAGCTATTCGAGATGGTCTGGGAGCGACCCGTTCTGGTCATCGCTAAGGAGATTGGTGTCTCGGATGTGGGCTTGTCGAAGGCCTGCCGCAAAGCGGGTATTACGTTGCCAGCCCGGGGTCACTGGGCCAAACCAGTCTCTAAACGCACGCGTCGTCCAAAGCCTCCAGCCTCTACCACACCTGTCACGTTTCACGTTCTAAATGTCGAGAAAGCTGTCAGGCTGAAGCCAGAGAATGTAGTCAACGAC
This sequence comes from Pseudomonas sp. LFS074, assembly GCF_047978165.1. Classification (NCBI taxonomy): domain Bacteria; kingdom Pseudomonadati; phylum Pseudomonadota; class Gammaproteobacteria; order Pseudomonadales; family Pseudomonadaceae; genus Pseudomonas; species Pseudomonas sp. LFS074. The sequence goes on from NZ_JBFPFV010000001.1 coordinate 2,979,163, forward strand.
CCTAAGATTTTGATCGTGCCAACGGAGTTATCTGACCCCCATCCGTTGGTAAAAAAATGGCTAAGTGCAGTGAGGAAGGCAAAGGAGCTCAACAGTGCACTGGTATTCGACAAAACAAAGGTATTGAACTCGCACATATCCCGGAATGAAGTGGATCGCTGCGCGCTTCTCTACGACAGCTTGATCAAAGCCAGTGAGTCGTCGGGGTACACCTGGGGTATTAGTGGTAACGGTGGCTTCGTGCAAGTTGACGGTGAGGAGCTACTGATCACGATCCAGGAGCGGATAAAACGCTTCGATATTCCACCGCCCCCTCCGAAACCTTTCAAGCCTGGGCAGCAATGGAGGCCTGACGTTACCGCGATGAGAGCGGCTCGCTTTGGGTGGGAGCCCACTGGCGTATTTTCCCTCATCGTCGATGCACGATCCGAGGTTCTCATTCAAAAAACTTGGACTGACAGCAAGACAGGAAAGCTTGAGTCGAAGCTTGGTCAGATCATGACAGGTTTCGTTCGTATTGCCGCTTCCGTGAAAGCCCAACGATTATCCGATGAAGCTAGTCGCCGCCGATGGGCAGAAGAGGAGCGGGTGCGCAAAGAGGGAATTGACCAGCAGCGTCGCTTGGACAAGCTGCGCCAGAGTTTGATGAAAAATCTAGAAAGCTGGGAGCGCGCTCAGCGGCTGCGAGCATTCATCCAGGCGACAGTCGAAGCTTCGTCTAAGGATGAAGCAAGTCAAATGTCATTGGCGATGTGGGTTAGCTGGGCTACACAACAAGTTCAGCTGCTTGATCCATTAAAAGTGGATATCTCTAAAGTTATTGAGCTGTCCGTGGATTTGCCGAACTCAGAATACGGCTACTGGAGCAGCAGTAAGCAAGTCGATGACTGGTGGCCCTGATTTTAATTTGGGTTTGAACTTAAAATGCGTTAGGATTCACTCAAGATTATCCACACATTACGGAGTATGCACATGTCGCGTCTTGCAGAGTTCAGACAGCTTGAGCAAAAATTGGCAGCCCAGTTGGCTGAGCTGGAAGCTATGAAGGGCAGCAGTGAGCTTCAGAAAGAGATCGAGTTTGAGACAAAGCTGCGTGATCTGTTGAATAAGTACGGCTTTAGCCTTCGTGACATCATCAATCTCCTGGATCCCCAATCCAGTCGCCGCGCCGCTACTCCTACCGCTGCAGAGAAGGCACCGCGTCGTGCTCGCCAGGTTAAGCAGTACAAGAATCCTCATAACGGTGAGATCATCGAGACTAAGGGCGGCAATCACAAGCTGCTGAAAGAGTGGAAAGCCCAGTACGGTGCCGATGAGGTTGAAGGCTGGGTAGCCAAGTAAGATCAAGGTGGCCATCAAAAGCCCCTGAGAGCAGGGCTTTGGGGCGAGGTTAGATTTCTTGCACGGTGAGTTTGCTCGATGCACCTGCTGACACGCGTTACTGCAGCTGATCTGGACATACTTTGGGTTCTGCGTCGACCTAACGAGTATCGCCAATTTCTCATTCTAGAAGTAGCAAGTCTGACTGAGTTGATTGCGCTCCAGTCGAAAGCCTGCGTGGAGCGGATGAAGTTAGGGGCGCAATTAGCCGGCACATTTCTTTCAGGCTAATGGCTCCACTATGTCAGTCAAACCGACCACTGCAGACCATTCCAATGCACATCGTTATTGATGACATGCGCTAGGAACTCTAGATGATTTAGGGCCAGCCCCGGGGAGACAATACTCATTTCTTCATCTGGCGTGAGGATCCCGAAGTAGAAGGCGGAGGTTGTGTTGATCATATGACCAAATGGCGGCATCTTGCGCTCAAATTCCTCCTTCCATCGCTTGTTCATGATCGACTTCATCAGCGATCTAGCTGCTTCCGGACGAACCAGCCAATAGCATTCCACCCCATACCGAGCGTAGCGCTCTTGCCGACGGACATAGTCGCGCAAGTGTTGGTACGATCGCTGGAGCTCGATTGCAATCTTTCGTTCTCCAATCTCAAAATAGATGTCGGCCTTCCACCGATCTTTAGCTGTACCGCCAGGCACCTCACTTCTAGGTTTCACTCCAAAAAACTTCAGGGCGCCGAAGACTAAATCCTTGCCTTCGATGTGCCAGATCGTTTCGGGAGCGGTGGCGCACTCGTCAGAATAATGCGCGAAGAACTGGAGACCATTGATGCTGGTTTTGAGCACCGCCCTGGCGTTGCAGCAGGCCATCTTGAAAGCAAAGGGGTCACTAAGGCTCTGGGCTTTCAGGCCTTCCCATTCCTCATGGCTGAATTCGCCAGCCCAGACGGGCTCCTCGTTACGATTTAATGCATCTGGAAGCACTGTTGATATCCTGTTCCGTGGAGCATTGGCGTAGTTGGGCATTTCAAGGTAGCGTGAGTCGTTCAATGAGGCGCTTGGCCACCATTAGAGGCCGTAGTTAGATAGTTTTGGGGAGTCGTCCTGCATCAGCGCACCGATCAATTCCGGGCAACCTACAGGGCCTATTTGAGCTCTTATAACAGGAGATGAAGGCACATGGATATGATGAGGTTTCACGACCTTTATCTGCGTCTGTACACCGAAGACCTTCAGGCTAACGGCGAGAAATTGCTAGACCGGTTCTTTGGCCTCTGGAGCGAGGCAGAGGAGAGCGGGATTGACCTCGACACCCTCAATGAAGAGGCCGACGACTGCTTCCATCGCATCGCCGAAACAAGGCTCTTTCCTCTAGCAGCTTGTAGATGGATCGGGGAGCTGGGGCGCGTGGGGATCAGCAAGCCATTGCTTCATCATGTCAGCGTCCGCTACCTGCAGCACTCAGAATTGCTGAGGTTTCAGTTGCCTGAGGGGCTGGAGCTATCCTCCATAAGTGCAGCCAGCCGCATGTGCGTAATGAATGTGCCGGTGCCTGTGTCCCTCGGCTGGATTCTCAGTCTGAATGAAGATCTACCCACTAGCTCGCGGCTCACAAGCACAACCGCAACGATTGTCGGCCTCCTGACTTCGGAGTATCCAGGCACCTGCATGCGCCTTCTTAAGTCGGAAAATTCACCGTTCGCTCATTCACAGATAGCGCAGGACGCCTTGAAGCGACTCGTCGCTGCCGGTACCGCACTGGAAGACCTTCCTTATCTGACCGAGCTTGAGATGCCCCCTGCGATGGAGCGCAGCTTCCGATATTTACGCCGCAACGAAAGCCGCACGGTGACAGATCATGCGCATGAGCATTCGTTGTTCGGTACGGTCACAGCTCAGCACTTCAAATACGCATCCAGCATCGCCATGGAGTACGTGGCGAATGGCGAGGCTACCGACATGACTGTTCCAATGTTCACTCATGAGATGAGTCTTGAGTTGCCGCAAACCTGGATCGCCGACCCACTGCGCTACGCACTGATGATGAACTCACTCTGGAACAGGTTTGACGAATGAGCATCCAGCTAGTCCTCTCTCATTACCTATCAGGCCTACGCGAACGAGAAGAACTGGACGCGCTTCTGCCCGATCTCCTGATTGCCATGGGGCACTCGGTCGAAAGCAGCCCACAGGTTGGCGTCAATCAAGGCGGGGTCGATGTTCTGTCCACCCTTACCGACGCTGACGGAACAGTGGAGGCATTCCTGTACGTGATCAAGTTTGGCAACGTAAGCCGCAACGACTTCTACAGCGGTCAGCAGGCGATCCAGCCCAGCGTGCGCCAGGCTGCCTCGGAATACATCCAGAATCGATTGCCGGCGAAACTGAGACGATGCAAGAAAACGATCGTCGTCGTTTCCAATGGTGAGCTTAAGCAAGACGCACAGTCAGACTATGCCGCGCTCACCAAAGAAGTCTCTGAGATCAACCCGCTGTGCTCGTTGGATTTTTGGGGCATCAATCGACTCAGTCCGCTCATTGAGCAGCATCTGTTTGATGATGCCTTGCTTCTAGACAGGGGCAAATCGGATCTCAGAGCAGCCCTGGCCGGGCTAGAAGATACGCAAGCATCCTTCAGTCGCTTCATCAGGTTTGTTGAGGACTGTGTAGCAGCACCTGATGGGGCCGCTGAGGGCTCAGCGAACACACGAAAAAAACGGTTTCTGAAACGCGCTGCCGCAGCGGCAATGGGCTGGGCTGTGCTCCTAGTGTGGGGCCAGACTGAAAATAATCAGAAGCCTGGAGTGCTCGCCGGCGAATATCTGCTGTTAAGACTGTGGAGCGAGGCGATCACGCTCGGTGTCCAGCAGGATAAACAGTTTCTCAAGCGCTTTGAGACCCTGGCGAGGCTTCACTTAAGCGCGCTCAACCGGTATTACGAACGGATTTTCCCCTCACTCCTTAACCTTCGGAAGGTTCTTCGGTACCGCCCAGATCACGTGCTGTATATGGACTTGGTGTGCGAGGAGCTTGGGCGTTTGGGCACGGCCTTACTCCTGGCCCAGGCAATCGATGCCGACGAATCGGAGCGTGCATTGCTTCATGTACAGCTGATCAGCTTCATGAGCGTACATCCAGCGTGCCAATTGCCTGTCTACGACGGTCAAGCTATCGACATGTCACTCGCGATGGCCGCCTTGTTCGCAGAAGGCGATACAGCCAACACAAGGACGATGCTGGGCGAGTGCGTCGACCGATTTAGCGCGGCGCTCCGAAATAATCACTACATGCCCGTGGACACTGACGATCTAGAAGACGCAATGGCGCTCCGCACTGGCAAGGAAGGGCGTCACGGTCGCTTCTTCAAAACCACGACTTGGATACCGCTTTTGGCCACCGTCGCCGCAATGCTGGGCGACCGGGAAACCCTTCACAAGCTATCGAGCCGCATCGTGCCCCAGCTCAAAGGGGTGACCATGGAGCGCTGGTATCCCCGTACCGGATTGCAGACACTCACAGGCTCGAGAACGTCACTGAATACGGTTGGCGTATCTCGGGCCATTTCGGATTTTCGCGAAACGCCGGAGCAGGAGGTGATCGCATCGTTGCACCTGCCAACACAAAGCGCGGCGGCGAATGAATTTGAGTGGAACAACACGCCATGGGATGTGCTGGTCGCTATCTCCGCCAGGATGCATCGTCATCCGCTGCCAACGTGGTATCTCCAGAAGTGCGCTACCAACCAGGCTATTCCCTGAGTCGACCAAAAAACTAGGAAAGTTGACGGGGGTAATCCAGGGGCGAGGGCCTGACTTGAGAAATCACTCAGACTCGAGGTGAGCTCTCAGCGCTTCCGCCAAGGTGAGGAGAGCATCCTCTAAACGACGGTCTTCCCGGGCGTCGCCCGATCTCGGGATGAATTGCTCGCAATGGCGAAGCAGGGCCTCGGCGTCGTTTGTGTTCAAATCAAAAGCGATCATGTCAAGTTCTCTGCGTGCTGGAGGAAGCTATGCTGCGTTGTGGGATCACCTAAGTCGTTCCTAGGGGAGCGGGGCAATCAGGTGCCCTCTGGATCAGACGCTGGGTCTTCGGCTGGTCGTAGTTTTGTCGCCTGACGCTTGTATTTGTTTGCTATCTCGAAGGCCTAGTCGGCGGGCTTTGGCGCGATGGGCACGTAGCCGTTCTGTGCGAGTTCCAAAAGCGCCTGCCCTACGGCTTTCTCTTTGGAGTTGCGGTCGATGAACGATTTCATGAAGCGTCGAGTCATGCCCTGACATAACGCGCATTATGCATCCTAGGTGATATCAGGAGGCGGTCGCGGCATTGAGCAGCGGTGCGACCTGGGGGCAGTCAACTTGGATTGCTGGGTCTCTAGGGGCTCAGGTTTTGATGCACGGAGAACTCAGGCGAGTGAGCAAGCACATGTTCTCGATTTTGGAGCCGGGCAATCCGCTGATGATCCAGGCATTGGATGCGATGAAGCGCTATTACGAGGCTCAGGCCGCGAAGGCTTCTGAGGACGAGCTTGAACGTTTACGCCTGGAGGCTGAGAGTCTCTTCCAGGCGGTCTCTGAATTCCAGCAGCGGGTGATGGGGCGGCGCGACGACACTCTTCACTGATGGCCCAACAGATGATGGGAGCATTAGTTGATGGCGCCGCTCTGATGAGGCGTCTTTACCACCTGCTAAATCGCGCCAAACCCTCTAGGAATTTCTGGAGGTAGCTCTCACTGCCAAACGCAAAGCCGGCAGCAAGCAACGGCGCGCTGAACTCTGGCGTAGAGTACTCCTGACTAAAGCGAGAGATCGTCTCCGAGTGCCAAGATAGACGCCCCATCGCGATGTTTCGGAATTGATTCTGCTGGATTCGATTATTCAGCTCTTCTTCGTTAACCCCGTTCGCTTGAACGAAGTACAGCAGGTTCAGAAACTCAAAGCGCTCGTACAGCAGCTCGGGATTCTGCACGCCAGCGAACGATGGCGCCCATTTACAGCTGATGTGGCTGGCAAGTCGATTGGATAGCGGCGTGCGGGCATTGCTTTGACCCTCAAGGGTTTTCCAGTGCGTCAGTAGCCCATTGCCGGCCTCCAGATAGAACGGAGACAGTTCATAACCCACCAGGCTTGGCTGCTCACGATGGTTAATCACGGTTGAGCTGAGCAGGCGAAAAAGAACGTCTAGGCGATTAGCACGGGTCAACCCGAGTGCATAGCCGAGTACGATCAACATTACCGGATAGTCCTTCAGTGCTAGCCAATGGGTATAGCCTGACTGTTCTCTGTGCGCTTCGGCATACAATCCTTTGACTGCATCCAGTACGAGACTGAGCTCTTCTCCCGTTCCCCAGCGGCCTAACACCGAAGCAATGCGTGCGATCGGTTCGACAGTGGCCTCGTACTCCGGAACCCAGTCACTGAACGCCTGATTTCTCACGTCACCCCCTCCTGCGAAAAGAGGGGCGAAATCAGAAATCGTCTGCCGAGTTTGGGCCGTTACCAAGTCGTCGAGCTGGATCCTATGCTCAGGGCGATCCATGAATCGTTTTGTCATGGTAATCATGAGCTCGACGCTTGCCGGGTTGGGCTGGCGGGATTGCCCAATGGTCTCAAGCTTCAGTGCAAGTGCTTCGAAGAACGTATCTGCGTCAGTGCCACTGACCACCGATGCGCGGCGCTGTGTGACCAACTCCTGGCCGCGCTCAGATAGACCTCCTCGAGCGAGCCAGTAGGTTGGATAGCGGCGGGAAGGCGCGCGAAGAAACGCGGCCCTCAGGGCATGATCCCATTCCCCTGACCAGCCGGCGACGATCAGACCGAACTCATCGATGATGCGGTCGAGCAAGATGTTGAACTCGGCAGGGTAGTCACCCAGTTCAACATCCGTATTCAGAATTCTGGCGTCCTTGTAGTCGCCATGAAGCTTGAGAATAAAGCACTGGGAATGGGTGATCGGTTCGGCCCCTGCCAAAGTGTCGACTGAACTCACTATCGTGGGCTCAATGCCGGCATCACGCAGTGCATTCTCCATCAGCCTGTCGAAGTTGGTCGTGACGATGACACGCACGTGCCCAGCGCGCACCATTTCTGCGATAGCTCGATGCGCCCGGGTAGGTACCTTTAACCCGTCTTCCAGCTCTTGGGCTGTCGGCTCCAGGAAACCTTGGACAATAGCTCTGCGTTCGCTTTGCGTCCCAGCCAAGGTCTCAAGCAGTGTCGAATAGTTTGGCTGCTCTCCTGTCTGACCTACATACCAAGCATGCCAGTCTTCCTGCTCACCTACCCCTGAGGCGATACCGGCGCGTTTGACCAGCTCCATCGTGATCTCCCAGCCGGTCGGAATGCCGGCGGAGCGTGACACCCCTGACCCCAGGAGTAGTGCGTACACGCCTTTGTTCTCGTATGCCGAGAAGGCAAGCTGGGTAGTAGGGTCATTGGCGATCATGGGATGGGATCTTCCTTGCGTTCTGGGGGCGATTGCCAAAATCATGAAGTCGCCAGCGTTATCCTCGATGGACTGTATTCTAGCCAAAGGCCATCACCGACGCAGCCATTGGTGCGCAGAGTGATTGCCCAATTGCCATCGCATTGATAGGCAGGTATTAAGGCACATTGAGGAGTCGCAATCGAAGACAACTTGCTTAAGCCGTTGTCCTGGTCTGACTGATACGATGAAAGGCCCGAATTTAGTGATTCGGGCCTTTCTCTTCGTTGCGATTTACGTCAAGCGAGGACGGCTATACGAGGGTTCAGGACTCAAGAATCGAGGCTCCTCCGATAGCATGAGGTCGCACTCAACCAGTGCTGGCCCATGCCAGAAAAGCGTCCAGCGATTGTAGTCTTCCTCTGTCTCGATCACGTAAAGCGTTTCTGCCCTGGATTCCCTGAAAAGATGGAGAAACCAAGCGGGATTGACCTTAGATGGCACCCGAAGCTCATACCCGTCATCCGACCATCCCACCCAGTGGCTAAAATAGCTGCGCTCAAAGTCATCATGCATCTGAACGAAGTAGTACGACCGGCTTTTGTCCGCAAATGCTGCTGCACAGAGGTCTCTTCTATGGTCACGCCACGATTTGAACGCTTCCTGGAATGATTCCTGGCAGCGCTCCCATGACTCGAAACCGTAGCGTCGCGCGACGATGCCCAAGCATGCTCTATGTCGCAAAGTCTTTTGGCTTTTGCGCTTAAGAAGCTTGGCTTCGCGTTTGATTTTATGCAGCAGCTCAGGGGTGAGAGGCTGTAACGGAGCAAGTAATTTAGACATGGCTATCCCATAATCCAATACGGAGCACTGGCCCGCTCAGGCCCTAGATTTTTGGGAATTCGTCAGATTTTTGCTTACAGTGTTCTCACTTGGCCAGCGGGCGGCTCAGGCACCTGTAGGCGTACCTGTGGCCGAATGGTGCGGCAGCTCTCGTGAAACTGTCAAGGCGCTAGGTATCCTCAGATCTTTCACCGCCTGCGCTAAGGATTTTCGCGTCCGCGGTGCGATTCGCCTGCTCTTCATCGCGGTGTGTTTCGCGTCGCAGCTTAACTTTTACTCTTGGTGGGGCGAGGGCTGCTGATGCGCACTCTGGGCCGCCTCTCCAGGCCGGAGGGCCGATCGGGTTAGTACGTCGGGAAAAATCACAAGCGGGGATGGCGAATGCAGGATATCGATGTGGTATGGCTTAAGGCTGAGGAGGTGTTTGGTGACAAAGCCAAAGCTGCGGTGTGGTTGGCTACGCCCAAGCAATTATTCGGTGGGCTGACTGCAATCGACTTCGTAAATGATCACCAAAGCTCGCTGCGTGTGATCGAGGCGCTGAGTCAGATCGAACATGGGTATGGCTCCTGAAACAGATCCTAATGGTGAGTGAAGCCGAGGTTCAGATGGCATAGCGAGTGCTCAATGTGCGGGGCAGGGCACTTGGCATCAGCCCCTGTGAGAACATACAGTTGCACAGCACAGCCGTCAGTCATGGGGGATCACAATGAAGGTATTTGTTAGCTCGGTCGTCAGTGGTTTTGAGCAGTACCGAGCTGCGGCCCGGAAGGCCATCACGCTTCTGGGGCACACGCCAGTAATGTGCGAAGACTTCGGAGCGCGCCCGTACTCTTCACAGCATGCGTGCATGACTGAGGTCGACCAGGCAGATGTCGTAGTGCTGATCCTAGGTGCCAATTTCGGCTATCAGACGGAGACAGGGGAATCCGTCACTCAGCAGGAGTTCCGGCGTGCGAAGGCCTCAGGCAAACCCATCCTGGCCTTCCTCGAAACTGTGGAGATGGAGGAACGCCAGAAAGCATTCTCCTGGGAGGTATCGGACTACCTTGATGGTCTGTTCCGGGTGACGTTCTCCGATCAGTCAGAGCTGTATGACGGCATCATCCAAGGCCTCAACCAGCTTTCTGTAAATCGTAAGGCCATTACTGAACAGGAGTTCGTGCAGCGTCTGCAGCTGCGCAATGGCAATGGGCGCTGGGGTGGGTACGACCACGAAGCTCGCTTGGAGGTGGCTTTCCTTCCGCAACCCGAAACTCTGGGCACACTGCGCCTCGCACATACTCAGCATGAAGCTTTCTTTCTCAAGCTCTGCCAGGCCGGGCTGGGTTCAATAAAAGGCGGCTACAAGGATTTCGACTCTGCTGATCAGACCGGGATTGATACCGCAGACCTGAAGTGGCGGCATCATGAGAGTGGGCTGAGTTGGTTGACGGTAACTCTCGCTAACACCTCCAGTTCGCGAAACATCATGGACTCCTTCTACCTTTCGCCCTCCAAGGTCAGGCAGGGGGCGGAGGCTGCGTTCAGCTTGTTGAGTGAAGAGAAGAGTGGGTGGTTCCAGATTGGCCTCTATGGCGTTGGCCACAAGCTATTTGCGGAGCCTCCAGCAACCCCAGCCAACAGCATCTCGACACCGTTCCGCTCAACCGAAAGCCTGGAGGAGCGAAGCCTCCTAATTCCCGCTACACCGGCTGCATACCGACACTGGCTGGACGAAGTGATGTTCCGCTTTGAGCGCAAAATGTCCATGTGAAAGTCTGTTCGCGAGCTAGCCTTGCCAGGCCCTGGAGCAGATGGGGCGTCAACTCGCTGAAGGAAAGGAGGAGGCACTATTGTTGATGCCTGCGTGGCGTCTCAGGCACACAAGATTGCCGGCCTGCTGCTAGCGCCGGCTGGTGTTCGCAGTCACTTCTTGGCTTTGAGGGGCTGGAAGTCGGTTGCGATCGTATTCCACTTTTCATTGATCCACTTGAGCACGGTTCCGCGTCCAGGCGACGTGCTTTTTAGGTTAACTTTCAGCATCTTCTCAACTCGGAGCCGAGCTTCTTTAGTAAGGTCATTTCCACTGCCGTACACGAACTCAGTACCATCGCTGGCCATGCCGAGGTTATTCAGAAAACGGATCATCTCATAACCCTCTTTTCGGCTGAGATGGTGGCCGTCATCGTGGATCAGCTTCGGATTGTCGCCCGGGCTAGTCGTCCACACATAGTCGTACTGCAAGTCTTGCCGGGTTAATGTTGTCATGGCTGGTTGCTCTCTATACCCGCAAATTGGGGCTAAATAGAGATAGTGGCGATAGGCCGCCACTTCAAGTGGCGCTCCTATTATTCGCGTGACTAAGAGCAAGCCTCGTCCTGGCACTGCCTGGAATGGTCGCAGGTAACTAGAAGAAGGGGCGGCGACTCAAATCGCCGCAATAGCGCATCCGCTCATTCGTGAGTGTTAGCGGCATAAGGCGCAAAGCCCTGCACGTCAATCGCCCGAAGCTCGAAGTATTGGCCGTTTGCTTTGAGCGCTGCCTGCACTTGGCATACGCAGTAGGGTGTCCCGTGATACGTGTTACCTACCTGGATGTCGAAGGTAGATTCGCCTGCAGCTGCGTAGTGACGTGAGAGCGTCAGTTTCTCAAGGCTACCCTCTGATTCACCGTTGGCCTCGGCGATCTCAATGACCAGATCGCGTAGCGCTGCGGGGGCCGAGTCAGTGACCTCTGCTGTAAACTTCCGTTGGCGGCTAGCGCCTGTTCTCAATCCTCTTGACTCACTTGCGGTGCCGATTCGGTTGAGGGTGACGTGTACAAGTGTGACTACTTCCATGATCTAACCATATGGATGATGGCCTGCTAGCAGGCATTCGCCAAGTGGGCGAGAGTTGAGGGGGAGCGGGCAGGCTGTCACAGGCACCTAGGTTCTCGGTACCGTAGCTGTGCGTCGCGGTCAGATGCAGTGGCTGTGCCGAGCCGATTTCTGCCAGGCCATTGTAATTCAGTCAGTCAACGGGGCGAGTGCCTTCCTCGCGATGTTTTGCGGGCAACCGCTCCGAAGTCGCCGTGACTTGCGTGTACCGAATAAGCACTGCGCGTATCAGTAGATTCAGCTGAAGGCGTCGCTGATCAACGTCCTCATGACGGAAGCCGGCGCTTGGAGGAAATGTTCCTGGTCACTGATTTCAAAACGCACAGGATTGATGTGCACGACTGACGCCCCCGTACTCAAGGCCCGAAGCGGCAGCTCTGCTGCCGGGAATACGTTGCCGGAGGTACCAATCGAAAAGAACAGGTCGCAATCCTCTGCCGCTTCAAGACCAGCGCGCCACGCGGCTTCTGGAAGCATCTCGCCAAACCAAACGACGCCCGGCCTGATGTGCCCGTTGCATGAATGACACCGCGGTGGTTCGACGCGGCAGCCATCCTCGGACATTTGATCGCAGGCGAGTAACGCTTCGTGCGCAATGCCACAGTCGATACACCGAGGCGAATGAAGGCTACCGTGCAGGTGGATGACTCCCTGGCTCCCAGCCCGCTCATGCAGATCATCTACGTTCTGCGTCACCACCGTCAGCTTTTGCACATGCTGGGCGAGCTCTGCAATAGCAAGGTGCGCATCATTCGGCTGCGCCTGGAGAACCATGCACCTGCGCCACTCGTACCATCCCCAGCAGAGACTTGGATCGGCTCGATAGGCTGCGGCGGTCGCCAGTTGGGCAGGGTCGAACCGCCCCCACAAGCCTGTCAGCGCATCACGAAAGGTGGGAATACCGCTTTCTGCCGAAACGCCAGCGCCGGTGAAAACAACGACGCGCTTGGCTTCTCGCAAACGCTGAGCGATAGCATTGATTGCCATGGGTGGGTGCTCCGAAATTCGTTATCCCAGCTTACCAATGTGAATCACACAGGGCGGTGCTGGATTATTGCTGTCGCCGCTGAGGTACATTCTAGAGCGTGTCGTTGAACACCCAATGTCACCAAGCGTAGCAACTGGCGCACTTGCAATTCATGCGCTTTGCCAGCACCCTCGGCTGTGACATGCATTAGATTGCCATCATTAGAAGGTCATCGAGGTTATCCATGAACTGCAGGGACGGTCGCATCAGTTCAGCGCTCAGCCACGAAATCAACTCGCACCGGGCTCGACTGGCTCCGTTCTTCAACGGCAACGCCAAACCTAACCCGTCAGTTAGCTTTGCCAATGATGGGACTGGCTTTGGCAAGTCCTATAACGTCTTTGACCAGTTCGTCGAAAACTCCGCTGTTCGTAACGAAAGCGGGGGCCACCGCAACCTATTCTTCATCACCCCGCATAAAGCACAGATCGACGTTTCCAAGGTCACTCAGGAAAGGGCGGCAGCGCGGGGTGTCAGCATTCTGAGCTTCCTGGCCGAGCGGGACTTGTCTGACCTCAATTTCGTCGGTTGGGTGACCAAGGTACGTAATGAAGACCTTTACGGCGGCTGGATCAGAGCCCTTAGTACCGACTACTACCGCGAAGCGGTCAGCGAACTGAGCAGCGCCATCAGCGGGCTGAAAGCCACTGAGTCCGAGCACCTGCGCTACCTGAAGTTAGGCGTGATGGATCATCTTCGGGACATTGAGCTGCGGCGTCGAATCGACGCGTCGAAGCAACGCCTGCTCTTTGCGTTGCAGGATCTGGCCAAAGCCGTGATCAGGGAGAAAGTCGGTTCTCAGTTCGTGACCACCGAAGACCGCTTCAGGGATGCTCGAACTGACCGTGAACGCGCGAAGATCGAAGTGATTGATCATGTCCTGCCGTTCGAGTGGGCCAAGGTGGGGCCAACCATATTCATCGCTACCACTGCGCGATTCCTCAAGCGCGCGTTCATCGTGTACATCGACAAGAAGAAAGAACCAAACATCAAGAAGCTGAGCTTCGACGCCATACTGGGAGCCAAGCGTTCGCCCACGAATGCTGAGGAAGACAACATCGCGCCTATCGGCGCCGCCTGTAGCCTGTCCCATGACGAGCAAATCGCCTACCTCAAAGACGACTTCTTTATTTCCGACGAGGCAAATTTCTTCAAGGCCCACGGAATCACCTTTAACCTCGTCATCGACGAGGAACATGACAGTTACGACCGAATTTTCGAGGAGAGCAAGAAAAAGCTGGTCAGCGAGCGGGTGAAGCCGCCCCACGTCATTGCTGGCCTGCACCGGCTGATGGAGATGGTCTCGGAGAAGTATGGCCCCGATAATGAGGAACCTATCGCGTTCAACGAAACGGTTGAGCTCATGCAGGATCTTCGTCGGCATTACGAAGAGGACTGCCAAACCAGCGTCTCGTTGGATGCCATCCTGATGATGTGCTCGGGCAACGTGGGTCACATCACGATCAACAATCGTGATGTCGAACAAATCCTGGCGCTGTCTCGGAATATCTTCAGCCTCACCCCGAGGCGCTTCTACAACGAGGAAGCACTCAAGCGAATCAGGATGCGGTCTGTGTGCGGTAAAAGTGAGATCCGTCTGTATTTCGATGATGGAAGCCCCACTGACGATCCCGACCCCACACTGCACGACTTTCTGCAGGTCATGCTGTGCGCTCTGTACGCCTGCTCCAAAGTGCCCCAGAAAAGCCCACTGCGACAGCTGTTGGAGCTTGGCCAGGAGGCCAGCCAGAACGCACCGTTGCTGGAGTTCATCAAAACTTCCCGGCAGCATCACGCCTACGTAGCCTCGGTGTTTGACCGCGCCAGGGACGCTGAAATCTTCGTAGATGCCTTCTTCACTTTCTTCGCCCCGAAAATTGTCTTTTCGCTGATCAAAGTGGACGAAATCCCCTTTGGCGGTGATGCGGTGAAGAATCGGGTCTTCGTCGATTTCCACCTTGACCTGATCCTTGAGCTTCCTGAAGTGAAGCTGCTTCGTATCCTGCATGGCACCCAGAACAGCGCGATGTGCCTCAGCGCTACGACAGGTTTCAAGAATTCTTACTCGGGCAATTTTTCGAGAAAGATGCTGGTTCGCTATGGTGAGACCCAACCATCGAATCTAGATGTACGCGTCGTTGAGCGCTCCCTCGCGGATGTAGATGCGATGGCAGACCTTCGGGCGGCCCGGGCCAAGGCCAGGACGATGGAAGTCAGGCCTTTCTACAAAACATCGGCTGACGACATTAGCGGGCTGCGCAGCGAGCCTGCCTTCAAAAGCGCTTTCAGCTTCTGGTCAAACTCCCTGATGCCGCCAGGCTTTCGTGACAACAAGTTCCGGATGTCTGCTTACCGCCGGCAGATCGAGGCGATGCTGATGGCCGCCTGGGATGGCAAGAACACCTTCGTGCTCTCGCTCAACAACCGCTTTGCCGATCTGTTCAAAAAGCTGTTCGCGCAGGGCATCGAGGGCCGCATTAAGGGGCTTTCGACGCAGTACCAGGACAAAATCTTCGAGCTGAAACCCTTCGTGGGTGGAACCAAGATTCGGGTCATCCTGTTCAGCGCCCAGCTGGCCAGAGAGGTCAATATCGATGAATACCTGAAGGTGGATTCTGACACGCGGATATGCCTGGTCTCGTCCTACGGCAGCGCTGGCACGGGTCTCAACCTTTTCGTTGAGCGCGCCGAGGATGGCCTCCACCAGGACTTCGATCGCCTTGTGCTGGTTAACACGCCGTTCTATAGCTCCATCCGCGAAAAGGATACTGGCCTCAATACCGTCAAGAACCACATTCTGCTTCTCAAGCACATCGCGTCTGGGGGGAGCGAGGCGGTTCGGTTGTCGCAGTTCGACTCCAATCTGATGCAGCCCAAGAACCGCCGCATCCTGAATCAAGAGCATGATCTGGCGGTGCTCAAAGCCATCATCCAGGCGGTGGGGCGTGTCGAGCGACGTGATACCCACCTGCACAGCGAAATTTTCCTGCCCAGTGATGTGATCAACGATCTGGTGGTGCGGTACAGCCGACTACGCCGTGAGGGCAATGATCTGCTCATCAACAGCCTTTCGCTGCTCAATCACAAGCTTATGCAGTTCTGCCTGTCTCAAGCAGAGGGTCGCTGCTTTGGTACCGAGGAAGAGCGAGAGCAGTTCACTGCTCAGGTGGCTGCCGACGCTGACGACATTGATAGGTTCTTCAACGGCGCTTTTCGCAGCAAGATCCTCAGAAGCGCACGCGAAGGTGACCGGGAAGCGATGGCGTTTAACGAGATGCTTAGATCTCCCGAGAGCATCACAGCACCAGAGAAGTACGTGCGCAGGCTTCTGGCCTCGCCACTCGTAAAAGCCTCCGGCTACTACCAGGAAATCATCAACGCCTTCTACTTGCCGCGGGCTGTGACGGATCGGGTCACCATCTGCACGACCATCGAGAGCCACAACCACCTGAGTGACCTACTGCATGGGCAGGCTGTGTATCAGCCTGGGAAGTGGCTTGTTCCAGACTACGTCCGCAACGATGGCGATGACCGGGAATCAGGTACTGGCATCATCAACATGGCCTGCAACATGGCCAGCGAAGGGATTGATGTCCACTTGCCCAATCCGGCGCTGATACCGCTACTGAAGGGCAACGTTGGCGAGTTCATTTTCGCCCGAGTGCTCGCGGTGCTAGAGATCACTCCACTTGACCTCAACCAGTTCATCGACTGCCTGGGGCCCGCAGTGTATGAGAGCTATGACATCTTCGTTCGGGTGCAAGACACGCTCATCTGCATCGACGTCAAGCGTTGGTCGGGCAGCCTGGATAGCCACGAGCTCTCGCTCAAAACGCTTCGCAGAGCAGAAGCCAAACGCAAGGATATGAGTGAGTTGTGCGCTGGCCTGAACCTCACGCCGCGCTTCCTGTACGTCAACACGCAACCAGACGACAACGATCTAAACGCTGAACGTGAGTTCACCCATGGAGAGTCGATCCACTTTCTGAATGCCTTCAAGATCATGACCCGTTACGTGCCAGTGACCGAGGCAGGCACCGTTCACCGGGTGGATGACCGTCTGATGATCAACCCCACATTGATACAGCTGCTAAGGAACGCGAAATGACGTCTATCAACCCTCTGGAAATGGGTGCTGCTGCCAAGGCGCGCACCAACATGCTGAAACTGCCCGGCAACCTTGACGACATCATTGACCGCTTAGCAGTCATTGATGAGGGTTACGGTCACATTCAGGCGGCTGTGGTTGAGGTCTCCAGGAAGTATGGTGAAGAGTCAGAGGTCTATTACCCGCGGGTCGATGCCACCATCAAGGACTTCATCCGTAAATCGCTGGGCGTCCCAGCGTCCACCAAGGTGCACTACAGCAAATTCAGTGGCAGGAAGGGGGTGTTCGGGTTCATCTATCTAAGCACGCATGCGCCGGCGCCTGGCCATGTCCGCCAAGTGATCAGCGAGCACTCACTCTATCCCTGCTACGTGATCCAAGCACTGGTGGATCTGAAGCTCAAGCTCTCGTACCTCAATGACGTCCACCAGCGCTACGCTATAGAACCTGTCGAGTACAACGCGAATTTGTACCTGGGACTTGTTTTCAGCCGTAAGGCCAGAAACGGTAATGAGGTGTTCGAGGCTCTGGAGTACGAGCTGTATTTCTCCAAGGAGCAGGAGCTCGTTCTCTCCCTCAAGCGTGCAGTCATGGAGTGCGCTTCGTCTGTGGAGTCAGCGAGCAGGCCAGTCACCGATTCCGGCATGTTGATGTTCGATTGGAGTGGTAAACGTTACCAGCGCGTACAGTCTCTCAACGCGACCACCAACAGTGATCGCAAGTACATGGCGTTTGCCACGAACTACTCCGAGGCAAAGGCACTCGACCTTTACCACAACAGCATCAATTACCACCAAACTGACTGCCTGAACCGCATCGAGCGACTGCTGAAGCGTGCGGGCATTGAATTCAGTCCTATGGTGTACCAAGCCACCCATCAGGTCAGGACATTCCTGGCAGGATTGCCGACCATGTCAAATCCGCTTTGGCTGCTCGATACAGCAAAGGACACAGCGGACAGTGAAGCTTGGCTAAGCACTATCAAGACCCTCGCAGAGAAGTTCGGCGCGTGCAAGGTACTGAGCGGTGATGGACTGCCATTGCCCACTGAGCTTGCAGTGGGCAACACGAACTACCTGGTCGTCAGCGAGAAGGTCAAAACCTCCGGTAAGAGCAAGAACGGTTCCAGCATTTCGAAATCGGAAGGGGAGGAGACGCAGGCCTACAACACCTTCTGGCAAGCGCTCAACGATAGCCAACGCAATCCAGGTGCGCAGTTCGATTACTACACGTCGGTGAAGCTGCATCGCTTCACGACATCCGTCGACACCATCTGCCAGGGTTTCGACGTCGATCTCAAAAAGAAACCTTCTGATTCAGCTATTGAGAAAAGCCTGCAGGAATTGGCACTGAAGGAATCGATCTTCCGAGACAAGGCCGTGACCATCAGTGGCGCAGCTTTGCCTGACCATGCGCTGCAGCTGGTGAGTTGCCGATGTGACCGAAAGGAGAACATCTACATCCAGGTGCTCGACGTGACCGTGAATGGCGAGACCATCAAGATTGAACGCTCGCGCCGCTTCGATGAGACCTGCGCGGGTGAGTTCAACTACGAGTTCAAGCAGCTGAGCGCGGTGCTCAGAAAAGCAGGTACCAAGGCGTTTGATGCCCTCTGGGACGGCGCATTCCTGATCCGCGACAAGGAGACGAATACTTGGCTGAACGCTTACAACACCCCCCGGGTACCCCGCATCATCGGCAACACTCTGTTCGATAACCAGGAGCGGCAGGACGAGGGTACCTCACCGTCCCGCCAGGTCAGTGCTGAAGTGGCGTCTCTGCCTTACTACCTCACGCCAACAAAGCAGAGCCAGCGGCACAGCGTGTTCATCCAGGACAATGGCCTAGAGGGCGCGTGGTACTTTGTGGCGTCCAACAAAGCCACAAACGGAACCATCGCGAAGCAAAGCTTGGTGTACAACGTTGTGATTACCGATGAGGTCGGTACCCGTATTCCTGTCCTGAACCACCCACTGGGCGAGCTGTTCTTCTCCAGCTTCACCTACGACATCGTAAGGCTTCGCGAGGCGGCCAAGACTTCGATTTTCCAGAAGATCGTTGAAGTCTGCTTGCATAACTGACGCAGCATTAGGCCCATCTTTTTTGAGGATGGGCTTTGCCGCCCTGACTGCTCTCTGCCTTGCTGGATTATTTAAGCTTGAGAGCGGCACTACTATTGATAGAAAGCCGCCGACCCATAGAATTCAAGTAGGGCGTAATTTTCCTCTTTTCCACGAAGCTGGCGGATCAGATCAAACTCCCCTCCGATTTTAGACGCAAGGTCTTCTGCAATCTCTGGTGTAGACTTCCGGATCGAATTAATCGCTATTTTATAGGCATCGAAAAACGGGGCTCCAGCCGCTAAGTTGAAGGCGAGGTAGGATCCGAACGCTGCAGCGGGGTATCCCATAACGGGCCACAAGTGGGAAATTGTCGCTTGGTCGGCGCTCGCGATGCCTGGCGCTATTCCTATTTTAGGAAGCAGGCCTCGTTCTTCAAAGCGCGCTCCATCGCAGATGTTAAGAAATGTCAGCCGCCGTTTTTCAAGGACAGGAGCTTTCTCCCATAGATCTTCAAGCGAAACGGATAATTCATGACCGATATGCATCTTCATATACTTGGGTGACCAGTGATCAAATTCACCGTGAGATGCTACCCAAATGATATCGTAAACAGGGTCTTGATAAGCTTCGAGGAACCTTTGTTGTGTGGCTTCGGTGAAGGTTACAACATCAACTGCAGCCCCAGCAGATTCGAAAACGTGCCTGATTACATCCGTTTCCAATTCCTCTGTCAGACTCCCTCCGCCACACCAAATTAAAATGCGCTGCGGTTTTCGGTCAGGCTTAGGGATAGATAATGAGGAGGATATCGGCCATGTCTCCCCCCAAACTTTCAGCTGAATTGATTGAATTGGGGTGCATTCAGTGTCAATAATTAATTGGCTTGAGGGTTTGGAGTGAAAGGGGAACGGGGTAAAGCAGTACCCGTTGGTAAGAGCTAACTCATAATCTTCAGAGCAGCCGTATTTAGGTATTCCTATCCGAGTCGGTATGGTTACACCGGAGTTGTCAGAATAAGCTAGAGTCTTTGCTACACCTAAGAACTCATTACTAGCAGGAACCAGTTGTTCTAAAATAGCCTGAGAGTCGCGCTCGATGAATGTGCGTTCTTTGCCAAGGATGGCCAAGTAACCATGCTCACCGAATGGAATTGATATGCACAAATCTTCAGCGGAGACATTCATGCCGGGTGTTAGCAACTGGTGCCAAAGCAGTAAGCCTTGTAAGGCTAAGCAGGAGTCGCCGGCGCTGAGGGCTTTGACAACAAAGGGTTGAATCGAACCGCTTCGGAATGCAGCGTCGCGGAAAAACGTTATTCCATCTAGTTTTGTCTTGTAAAAATTTTGAACGCGATCTATTTGACTGAGAAGCGCTGTCGGATCTTCATTTTCACCTCCTGCATAAATGGTCGAAAGTAATTGCAATTTATGCGGCTCAGCAAGTATCTTGTTGAACTTGTCGAGTGTTGTAATTGCCCATTCATGGGATGTCTTGCTTGAAAAGTTGCCTGCGATGGTGGTCAGGCTATAGAATAGAATAGATCGCGCCTTTTCAGAGAGGTTGTCTTTCTCAGTGATATCTTCCACGACTGGAATGAACACTTTAGCTAAGTTGGGCGCTTCTTTCGCAGCCCAGCACGCCAAGTGGCTCCCGAGATATGCTTCATCGGCGAAGATGTGCTCCGCAGGCAAGCTCATAGAGGCTTCAAAAATCATCGTGGCGAAGGGCCAAAATTCATGTGCGATGTTATTCATAGCCGTACGCTCGCGAGCGTAGTAAAAGAATGCACCAAAAAATTTTACCATTACTGGTACGAAACCTGGCCAAGTTCTTATCGGCGGTGACGAACAAAACTCAAAAACTCTTCCTGTGTGCAAGGTTTTTGTGTGACTTTCATTGGTGTCTTCTGATAGCGCCCACCCAATCCAGCTCCCCATTTCTGTAAGCTCATAGACTGCATACGAGTCGTAAAGAGCCTGGGTTGCAAAAATTAATTGATAAAAGTATAACGGTAACTTTTCTTCTGCGGGCGCGTTATTTTGCTGATCGATAATTATGGAAATAATTCTTTTGACTTCAGCAGGCGAGGATGAAGCTCGGCACGCGTCACGGAATACCTTGTCAAGGTGGCTATGAAAGTTTTCGATTTCCTGCTCAAGGTTCAATGCTTTAATTCCTTTTGGTGTGTGTTGGTTAGTTTTTTTTGATCTCTGACTTCAGGCTGCCCATCCAAGACAAGAGTCCTAGGGATTCTCCGAACAAGTCAGCACAGACCACGCGACTGTGCTGAAATAACCTTCCGTTCAGCTACCGCAGCAAGCCTTGCCCATGAGCCAGATGAGCTTCTCCGATTTCTAATATGCAGGTAAGCGCAAGCAAAGCACTGCGAACAGGAACTGGGGTAGGGTGCTTTGGCCTCAGAGGGGTTGAAGAGTTTGCGGTTCACCCTTTGCTGGCAAGCCCGTAAATCTCCCCGCTAAGCTTATTGACCAGTTCGGTGGTCGATTCGTCGGTGCTTTCGCTGATAGTCAACGTCAATAGCGTCAGCGGGCTGGGGCATAGGCGGTCACTCAACTGTTGCAGCTTGTCCGAGGTGATGCTCGACTTACCAGCCTCCAGCTTTGAGAGGTAGGTGCGTCTTGTCGTGTCTGCGAACTCGCGCTGGGAAATATTTCGTTTGGCGCGTAGGACTGTTGCGAATGAAGCCTTGAGTGTCATGAGGCCATCCCGCTCATTTCATCATCAGTTCGCATGCCTGGTTATACTCCTTGCTGTGTAGTAGCCCTTGCGTCCTAGCGCGCGAGCTTATCGTGACGGTTCCTACTGTCGTTTGGGAGTCTACCACTACAGTTTTCATCCAGATGGCATCCTGCATCGCCATAGAGAAACCACGACGATTCAGGTTTTCTCAAGGACGTCGGTCGATTGGGATTGAGCTGCCAAGCTGCCGAAGGAGTTACTGGCGTCTACATACTTCAACGCAGATTTCATGTCTCGCCACCCCACATAGGTCATCAAACCTTTGATGTCCCATCCGTTAGCCGACGCCCACGTTGCAAAGCCTCTTCGCATCGAGTGACTGCTGTACGCCGCGGCTGGAATGCCCGCAGCCTCTAGAATCCGGCGCAGCAGGGGAATCAAGCTACTGGCCCTGAAGCCACTGTCGGAAAGATTACCCCAGCGATCGAGCTTGCGGAATATCGGCCCGTCCGCGATACCTGCCAGGCTGATCCAGTTGATGTAGGCCTCGACCGGGCAAAGTTGCTTGAGGGCGGGGGTGTAGAAGGTGCTGCCCTGGTAGTCGCGGTCGGCCTTGGAGTAGGGCAGATAGAAGGTGATGCCAACACCGGCTTCCGCCTGAGTCGTCTCAACACGGAGTCGCGCCAGTTCATCGCTTCGAAATCCGCGCCAGAAGCCAATTAGCAACAGGGCGGAATCGCGGCGGTACCGCATCAAGCTCTGGTAATCACCAGCCTCAATGGCCTGTGCGGCTTTAATGTCCAGCCACGCCACCACCTTCTGCAGATGACGCAACTGAAGGGGCGCAGCTTGCTTCTGCTGTGCAGGGTGAACTGCGCGAATGCCTTTAAGCATCTGCCGCACCTGAGGAGCCTTCGTCGGATCAGGGAAACCCTGGCTAATGTGCCATTGTGCCAGCGCAGCAAGCCGTTGCCTGAGCGTGCTAAGAGCGAGGGTTTCAGCATACTCGGCCAAGTAGCGAACGATCCCCTCCGCTGTCGCTGGCAGGTACCCACCCCACGTGACTTCGAAGTGCTCGATCGCCGCGCGGTAGCTCTTACGTGTGTTTTCTCGCGTTCCCGCCGTCAGGTACCGCTGAGCCTTGTCCATCTCCCGTTCCTGCCATTCATACAGACTAGAGGGCGATTTTCACCCATTTTGCCGCCTAAGAACACATAACTCTCCATTATTTACTCTTGGATTTCGGGGTATTTATTGGTCATAAAATCATCTACAATGTCACGTATGAACGTGTTATGTAACACATTACGAAATCGTAGGAGAGGTCATGGCTCGCGGCGGCATTAACAAGGCTTTGGTGCAGAAGGCACGCGCGGCGCTGATCGCCCGCGGCGTCAATCCAAGCATTGACGCGGTGCGAATCGAGCTAGGAAATACGGGATCCAAGACCACAATTTCGCGGTATATGCAGGAGTTGGAGTCGGCAGACGTGCGCCCGCAGGCCCATCCGGATCGACTGAGTGATGAGCTGACAGCGATGGTCGGCCAGCTTTTGAAGCGTGTTTTGGAGGAGGGCAACGAAGCCCTGGCGCAGGAGCGAGTCAGCCACGAGCAGAGCGTCGCAGCCCTGAGTCAGCGCATCAGCGACCTAGATGCAGAACTCAAAAACAGCAAACAAATCACCGCGAGCCGTGATGCGGCATTGATCGCCCAAGCCGAAGAGCTGCGAACATGCCAATCCTCTTTGCAGGCCGAGATAACCCGGAACGCGCGCCTCAGCCAAAGCTGTGCAGACCTGGAACTGCGAATGCAAGAGAAGGATGGGCATGTGCGCTCGCTAGAGGAGAAGCACACGCATGCCCGGGATGCGCTGGAGCACTACCGCACCGCCATCAAGGAGCAGCGAGAACAAGATCAGCGCCGCCATGAGACCCAGCTTCAGCAAGTCCAGCAGGAACTCCTGCAACTACAACAGGCCCTGATGGTTCGCCAGGATGAATTGACGCGCCTAAATCGTGACAACGAGCGCCTGCTGAGTGAAGCGCGCCAGCACAGCAAGCTTGCTCACCAGAATCAGGATTCGATGAAGCGACTAGAGGGGGATCTGGGGCTCGCAAACATGGCCACAGCCAGGGCTGAAGGCGCTAAAGAGATGCTCCAGGAGCAATTGGTGACCGTGAAAAATACCAACGAGGGGCTCTCGTCTGAAATTTCCTCGCTACGAGCCAATGTCGTGAAACTTAGCCAGGAGCTGGCTGATACAGCCAAAGCACTGAAGATTTGCCGCGGTGAACAGCCTGATATGACTGGCGAATCATGACCACAGGGGGGGCCGGTGAAGGACTTGCCGTGACGCCGCGAGGCACGATCAAACTTTACGTAATTCGGGCGCCGCTTCGGTTAGGCCTTGCTGCCTTTTCAATCGCTCAACAACTGCAAACACGTTGTCTGCCGGATCGGGTCGTGCACTCTCGTAGCCATTGCGCGCCAGGGTGGCGAAAGCTTCCTCTACAGCCTTTTCCTTTGGGTTTCGGTCGATGAAAGATTTCACGGCGGACGCATCCACAGAAAGAATATGGACAGATAGCTGAGCACATCCTGGCCGGTTAGGAAAGGCGCCCAGAGAGTCTCGCCTTTGCTTATGGTGCCAGGGGAGGTCGGCCGGAGCGTTTCGACCAACCTCCACTCCAGGGGAGTTGCCGATCAGACTGGCTTCGCATCCAGTGGCGGATTTCGAAGCGCATCCAACGTAATGGTGTCGCCGAAGACACCCAAATCCGCAGGAGGCACGTCTCGCATGACGATGTAGACGGGCACTAGATCGTTTTCGGGCAGCCCTGCATGCCTGCGGATGGCATCCGTAAACTGAGCAAAGAGCTCTTTTTTGGCCTGGACATCGAAACCACCTTGGAACGCATTAACTTCAAGCGAAATGACCTTTGTTCCAGTCGATTTTCCGCCATGGTAAACGTGCGACCGATCGTGATCACGGAAGTAGATCCAGGTGGTGCTCTTTACAAACGGGGTATTTGGCAGTTTTTCGCAAGCCAGTGCGATGTCAGTGAGTTCGTCAGCTAGCAAGTCGCGCGCCGAGTCTGTGAAGGTGCCTTGCGGGCTGTAAACGTAGATGAGCGGCATGATCCGTCCTGCTTAATCAAACTTGGTGATGACGACAAAGCCTTTGGTATCAAACGTAGGCATGCGCTCAATGACTGATTGCACCTGGTCGAGAGAGACCTGCTCGGTAACATGTTGTGCCGGGTTCAGCCGTCCAGCTGCAATCATGGACAGAAGCTTTTTGTACTCAGGATGTGGGTTGCCGAGGCTGCCGATGATCGACCATTCGTTGAACACCAGCTTGTCGACTGGCATATCCAGCTGGCCTTTGTCCTCTTGGCTGGTGAGGCCGACGGTGCACATCCGGCCGCCTTTCTGAAGCACCTCCAGAGCGGTCAGGGTTGCGTTGCTGATACCGACTGCATCGATGGATGCATTGACCCCTCGACCACCATTCACTTCACGAACTTTTTCGGCCACTTCTTCCGGCGTCAGGCCTGCCGAGCAGATAGTGCCGACTGGCTTAGGGGCGTACGCGCTTGCAGATGTGAGCAGCGGCACCGTTGCCTGCCACGGGAGTATGCCTAGGCCAAACAATGGCCACGTGTGTGACGCCGGCCTGTTTTGCCTGGAAGATTGGCATTTTGGTAGCACCCTGTCTGGGACGTTCAGCGTTTTCGACCCCAGCGGTTCTGTGATCTTAGCTAAAGAGCTGACGGCAAATATTCTCACCAGCGGTATTTCTAGGCATGGGAAATACGCATTCTGCGCCACAGCCAACAGCCCAACCGATCATGGTAACAAGGTGTTCCTGTTTGACCTGGTCAATCGGGTCGAAATGTACAGCGTCACGCCTAAGGCCGGATGGCCTGATAGCTATGAAGTGGACGAGAGTACAGGGGAGCTCATGGCGTTGTTCAAAGACATGGGGAGCTTCCGGTATAACGTTCACGGCCAATTCATCGATGCTGATCCGCTAGGCGATGCCAAACTCAACTCCTCCCGTTACGACCGCATCATCCTCGCCGCAGAGAAGATTTTAGGGGAGGGCGACCTGACAGACGAGCGCACGCTGGAAGTCCTGACCGCTGTACAGCGTGCCCGTACACTCGGCGCAGATGAAAACCCTGCCTGGAGGCCCACAGCGCTCAAAGTCCAGGGGCTTGCGCACGAGCAGTTGGGCCAGCACCCTGAAGCAGCCCGGGTTTATGAGGAAGCGCTGGCTTTGAATCCAAAAATAGGCGTTAAGCGCAGGCTGGCTTTGGTGAGTAAGCTGATGAAGGCTGACACGAGGATGGAAGCCCGGAGGGCCAAGACCCAGACGCAGTCGGGGCTTGGTTCACGACAGCCGTGCCGCAGGCCGTGCCCAACCCACTGGAGCTTCTGCAGCTGAACTCAACGGCGATGCGCGACCGCGGCCAGAGCGACAGCCCACCTACATGCTTTCCCATCCACTGATCAGCCATCACCAATAGATGTAGTTGAACTCCCAGATGCAGAGCAACGCGCTTCGCCTGAGGCGAGTGTCGCCTACATACTGTAGATATATACAGTCTATTATTTCATCCCGCGAAATTGCACCTCAGTGACCTTTTCGCAGAGGATCTCCAGTCGTAATACGGCGATTTTCAAGGTAGTTGTCGCGTGAGCGTGTCACGCTGCCTTTGATGTTTGCTGCAGTACCGCTTCCCGCTCCGGGTTCAGGCACACGATTGGTGCCAGCACCCAGTTCCTGATGTTGCCGCTCCAGCGCTCCGGGTGCCGTGCACGCGCCGCCTCGTACAGCTCGATACGCTTGCGCAGCAACTCTTCTGCCTGGCCAGTATGTCGCTGCGCCGGGGTCACGAACTTCAGGGCGCTGTGGCGATGTTCATGGTTGTACCAGGCCACGAAGCTGTTCACCCAGTTCCTGGCCTGCTCCAGCGTGTCGAAGGGCCGCTCCGGCCACAGCGGGCAGTACTTCGCCGTGCGGAACAAGGCCTCGGCATAGGCGTTGTCATTGCTCACCCGCGGGCGGCTGAACGAGGGCATCACACCCAGGTTCTGCATGGCCGCCAGCATGGTCGAGCCCTTCATCGCGCTGCCGTTGTCCGAGTGCAGTACCAGCGGCTGGCCTGCCCGCTGTTCACGTAGGCAGGCCTGGCGTAGCAGCTGGGCGGCCTGCTCGGCGCTTTCACTTTCATGCACCTCGTTGGCCACCAGCTTCCGGCTGTAGACGTCCTTGATCATGTACCAGTAGAAGTAACGGCCCTTGACCGTGGTCGGCAGCCAGGTGATGTCCCAGCACCACAGCTGGTTCGGGCCGTCGGCCACATGGGTCGTCAGCGCTCGTTTCACCGGTGGGCGGCTACGGCCGCGCGGATGCTGCTGTTCGGCGTCCTTCAGCAACCGGTAAAAGGTCGACTCCGAGGCCAGCCAGGTGCCCTGATCGGCCAGCCGCGTCACGATCTGCTGCGGCGGCAGGCTGGCAAACTCGGGCTGGTTGGCGACCTCCAGCACGCGGCAGCGCTCTTGCGGGGTCAGCTTGTTGGCCGGCTCAGCTCGCTGTGCCGAAGGACGCCGATCCTCCGGGCAGTGCTGCCAGCGCTGCAGGCTGCGCAGCGACAGGCCCAGTTCGGCGCAGGCCTGCGCCCGCCGCGCTCCCGCCGCCACGGCGCCCTCGATCAACTGCAGCGTTTCACGGCGATCCGGGGCGCTGATCATTCGTCCTCGTCCTTCCCCCAGAGCGCCTCGGCTTTTTTTCGCAACACCAGCAGAGCTGCGGTTTCTGCCAGCGCCGCATCCTTGCGCCGCAGTTCACGCTCCAGCTGCTTGATGCGCTTCTTCGCGGCCTTTTCCTCTTCGCGTTCGCGCCGGGTCTTGCTCGGCTGAGCCAGGCTGTTGGCCTGCTCGCAGGCTTCGCGCCAGGCGTTGATCTGCTCGACATACAGGCCTTTGCGCCGGCAGTACTCCGCCAGCTCAGCCGCATTGAGGCTGGCGCTTTCCAGCACCACCCGAAACTTGTCCTGGCTCGACCACTGGTCGGCCTGCTGTCCATCTGCCGGCACCACTGCTCCCGCTGCTCTGGCCTGTTTGCGCCAAGCATACAGGGTGGCATCAGTAATGCCTGTCGCTTCCACCAGCTCCGGCACCGTCCGGTTCAAGGGCGGCATCATCTGCCGCACCACCCACTCCCGATGCTCTATCGAATAACGCGCCACACGGCTCTCACTTCCGCCCACCGACCAAGACTCATCGAATCAACTCACACGACAACTATCCTGACGCGGCGGGAATACCAATCGGTTAAAAACGGCTACAGGCCTTGTGGCGCTTTGCTTTGAGCCATTTTTGGATGGCTCCGAACTCAGAATGGCGGGATTTAAGCATCCCGAATTTAGGCTCTCGCGAGGTCTGGAACGATACTGTATATAAATACAGTTTAGTGGGTTTTCACTGACTGGCCGTTACCGGTTCAGCATAGCGGCTGGCACTGCGGCCGCGGCCAATGGTACGGTGACCGATCTACCAGTAGTGATTTGAGTGACCAGCTTGGGACATTTGGAGACCGGTTTATGAGAAGGAATGGACGCCGCCAACGTGCACGACGTGGCATCACACTGATGATTGCCAGGATTGAACGGCTGGAAAGGTTGGGCAGAGTAGCAAAGCAAAGCCTGCGGCAACGTCTTTGGGATGGCCTAGCGGTATTGCTTCGCGGCCTAACTGGAGCCAGGTCTGCTGAGTTTTCTTTTCCCGGCCGAAGTTTAAGAAATGGCCGCCATAAAATGCTCGATCTAGGATAGATCCTCGCGCCGACCCACTGTGCCGGAGGGTTCAGGCAGTAAAGATAGAATGATTCGGCATCTGATCCAACTAGATTAGCCGGACTTTTGCCAGCTATAAGCACCGACCACAGAGTCAATTTTTCGAATGCTCGAAGCTTAAGGTGATTAGGCCCCATGTTGATAAACGAATGGAACAGTGATGCGCCAGCCGAGCAGATATCCCCATTTGCCGCCGGATTAAATGAAGTTAATAAATAGGTTATTACCTTTATAGGAAGCGGGGCCGCAATCTCATTTTTCACGAGATACAAAGGGACTGGTGTGGCAGGTGTGCAAAGGCTTAGCCCAGCAGCCTCTTGGTAAAACTTATTGATAGCAGAGAAGTCTAATTTCTTGTTAGTTAGCCTTGATCTGTGCCGCTTGTTCCTATCAAAACCACTCTGCCAGGGACTTCCATGCGCTCGGCATCGTGCGCACCCCAAAAGAAAGGCTCTTAACATTTTAGTTGGAATCAAGCCACTTGAACCAAGCTTGGGGATATACGCTGCCGAGTAATTTCTGGCTCGGCAATGAAATAGCGGTCGAATTTCATCTGTTGTAGGGTAAGCCGGCAGCTTAGAAATGCTTCTCCAACGAAAAAAATACTCCATATAAGCCTCAGGAATCTCACCAGCAATAGATCCCTGACCCGTGTTGACTTTGAATCGACCATTGTCCCGATCTGATAAATCAAAGCAATCCCAGGTAAGGTAGTCAGCGCAATCTCTCAGGGGTATTTTGAGGTAAAATGAGGTGGCAAACAAAAGCAAGCCAAGCTCTAACCCCGCCTTTCCTTTAGTGTTTTCTTTAAATTCATCCAGATAATTGCGGCACCAAGACTCTGCTGAACTGCAGCAACATGTATTATTTCGTGGGATTTCAGAGCGGGGAAGAGGACAGTACACGAGACCAATAGACTCAGAACACAGAGCAAAAAATCTATTAATAACGCATCTGGTGTCAGGCGAACGTAAGGGGGCATTAAATGGGCGCCATTTCGGATTGGGCTTTAGAGCACCATCTTCTTTTATAAATCTCTTGACATGCTTGGATATCCATGACTCAGGAGGATTCTTGCAAAAGTTCAAGAAATCTAGGACGTCTTTGTTGTTCAGTTCTGCCAGGGATTTCCTTGCAACAATGAAGCTCCACAGTAAAAACTTTTCCAAAACCGAAATATTCCAGCGGGTATAATTTGGCGTAGCCCTTATAGCAATCGCGTAATCAGCCATCAGTGCTTGGCTTTCTTGAGCCCGCAAAGCCGGCGGAAGGCTTTCGATGTAAACGTTCACCAGCTTTTTTTCCGCGCAAGATCTTCCGCTCGCACCTTCGGCAGGCGAGTCGGGGTGCGTCAGCAAGGCATGAAATCTCAAACTCATAATTTGTAGTCCGAACACGGCCCAGCAATCGCGAAGGGAAATAGTCCCGAGTCTTAGATATCCCAGGGGCTGAAATTTAGACAGCACATGCCGCGAAAGCAAACATCAGGGCGCATCAGTCGATGCAGAGGGATTATTGTCCGATTAATTTTCAGCAAAAGGCCAGGCTATGGCACAGGCCCGCAATTTCGGCGCGAGAACAAATTGATAGAAAACAGGAATCTGCGTCAGCGCTGGGACTGGGTGAATTCTGTTTTCCAATTTACTTTCGCCACAGTACACACGAAAAAGAATTTCTCGTTGGCTGCAGATACGAGAAATCAATGGCTTGAGGCCGGTTGTTTCCGATTAAGCACTGAGCTGTAGGTAGCCACCGGATTGAGATAGTACGTCAGCTGTGAGACACAGCAGATTGATGTTCCTGGCTTTCCGGTTAACTCGCTCACGTTTCCACTTAATCAGTGAGGGTTACAGATAGCGTTAATTGATGCCGTGCTAAGAGTTGAGGACGCTGAGTGGAGTCGTCCCCTCAAATACACTATTTAACATAATATGCATTATGAGTAACCTCATATTTCAGTGCCGTACCGTGGACGGCCAGATGTTAAGCCAGCACAAGCTCCTCACTCATTCAAACCGTTGGCTTAATTGATCCAGGTTAAGGTTGGCTCACATTACCTTGAGTAAAATGCGAGCTCCGCACCCTCACGGGGAATCTGGCATGACGATCATCGTAACCGGCGCCGCGGGATTCATCGGCAGCAATCTCGTTCAGGCACTCAACCAACGCAACGAGACCAATATCATTGCCGTCGACGATCTGACCGATGGCGACAAGTTCAGCAACCTGGCCGACAGTGAAATTGCCGATTACCTGGACAAGGACGATTTTCTCGACCGGTTCGGTCGCGGCCAGTTTGGCAAGGTGCGCGCCGTTCTGCACCAGGGTGCGTGTTCAAGCACCGTCGAAGGCGACGGTCGTTTCATGATGGACAACAACTACCGGTTCAGCCGTGAGTTGCTGACGTCTGCACAGCACCAGGAAATCCCGCTGCTATATGCATCATCGGCCGCCGTATACGGCGCAGGACGCATCTTTAGCGAACAGCGTGAGTGTGAACGCCCGCTGAACGTCTATGGCTATTCCAAGTTTCTGTTCGATCAACAGGTGCGCCGGCAACTGACGGCGGCTCGCAGCCAGGTCGTCGGCTTGCGTTATTTCAATGTCTACGGGCCCCATGAGCAGCATAAAGGCCCGATGGCCTCAGTGGCCTTACACTGCTTCAATCAGTACCAGGCTCGCGGAAAAGTCAGCTTGTTCGGTAGCTATGGGGACTTCCCCAGCGGTGGCCATCTGCGGGATTTCGTCTCTGTTGAGGATGTGGTCAAGGTCAATATGTTCTTCCTTGAGCGACCACAACTCAGTGGCATATTCAATGTTGGCAGTGGTCGTGCCCAGCCATTCAACGACGTTGCTCTGGCTGTGATCAATCGGCTGCGCGAACGGCAAGACCTACCCCCTTTGTCGCTTGATATGGCCTTGCTTGAGGGGGTGCTGGAGTACAGCGAATTTCCTGATCATTTGCGTGGCAAATACCAGTGCTACACCTGTGCCGACCTGGAGCGCTTGCGCGCTGCTGGTTACAAGGCGCCTACATTGACAGTCCAGCAAGGCGTGGCCCGCTACTGTGACTGGTTGCAGGGTAACCAAAGCCCGCCGCCCGCTCCTTTCAAGCAAGCGGCGGCAGCTTGATGTTGCGTATTTGTGTGGTTGGCAGATGCTTTTACCTGCTTTGGTGCGATTTATTGGTGAATTATTGACGATAACTACACTAAATAGTCATTTAGCGTAGTTATATAAAAGGTCAGGTTAATGCCTGCACTTTTTCTTCAGGCCAACCCACCAAAACGCTTGTAGAAGCTCTCGTTCACATCCGGCAATGGTCCGTCTGCGGTTTCCAGCGCAGCGTTCAACCATTCCTCTGCCTTGGCAAACACCAGCCGATAGAGATTGCGGCACAGTTGTCGCGCAGCCCTTCCCTCCCAGTCCCCTGGCAGCAGCTCGTCCGGTAGTTGCGGGTCGCGCAGCAGCAGGCGGCGGTACTCGTGTATCAGCAGTGTGCGTGCAAGGAAGCAATCTTGCGCATCCAGCAGTTGTTGCTCTTTCAAACCTTGCCACAGCGGCCTGAACAGCTGGATGAACTCGCTGTACTGCTCCCCCAGCTCCTCGATACGCCAGCTTTCTCGCACTTGAGCGCGCATGGCCTTGGACGCGAGAACCTCCTGGGTGTGGGTTTCGAAGACGATGCTGTCGTCACTGGCTTCAAGGTCGCGCAACGTGGCAGCCAGGTCGGCACGGTCAGCCCTTGGGCAGCCCAGCAGGTTCGGAGCCATGACGCCGAACCCCTGCCATTCCAACTCTTCACGCAACGCCTTGCGCTTGCCAGCCTCGAGTTGTGACAGTAACACCAGCGTCCAGGCGCCGTCCCAAGCGGGTTGGCTCTGGCTGTAGACGCGTTTGAAGGCTTTTTCGAAACGTCGGCGGCCAGTGCCCGTCAAGCTGTAGTAACTGCGCCGGCCAACCTTTTCAGCGGTAAGCCAACCTTCTTTGGTCAGGCGAAAGATCGATGTGCGGATCAGCCGTTCATTGATGCCGATCGGCTCCAGCAGATTGATCAGGCTACCTAGCCAGACTGTCCCGCCGTGGGGCTCGATGGCATCGCCGTACAACGTGATGATCAGAGAGCTGGCGCGAATCGGCGTCTGCTCCTGAAAGCGGGTAATCAAATTGTTCAGTGGGGCAAGATTGCTCATGGGCGAACTGTGCGCGGAGAAAGCACCGACTATACCTGTGCGGCGGGCCGCCTGGCCATGGCGTGTCACTGCCAGGTTCATGCGCTTGCCTGGCCCTTGGGCCTGACACCGGAGTCTTCCATGCGTGGGCGCCCCGGTTCTGCCTCGGCCAGCGGCGGGCATTCGACCATGCTGTTCATGCAACGCTGCGCCAGATGCTGGTACTGCGCGGTGCCGCGCTGCTTCCAGGCCAGCTCCTGATCGGTCAATGGGCGCTTGACCTGAGCCGGCGAACCCATCACCAGGCTCTGCACGGCACATTCGAAGCCGGCCTTGACGAACGCTGTGGCCGCAACGATGCAGCGTGGCGCTACGTGGGCGCCATCCATCACCACCGCGTTCATGCCGATCAAGGCGTCCTCACCCACGCGACATCCGTGCAGCACGGCACCATGGCCGACGTGCCCATTGCGCTCCACTACGGTGTCACCGCCTGGGAAGCCATGCATCACGCAGGTGTCCTGAAGGTTGGCGCCCTCCTCTAGCACGATGCGGCCAAAATCGCCCCTCAGCGACGCCAGAGGGCCTATGTAGCAACGAGGGCCAACGATGACGTCACCGATCAGGACCGCGCTGGGGTGCACGTAGGCTGTGGGATGAACCACGGGCGTCAGGCCGTCCAGTCGATAGCAAGGCATGGCAAAGCTCCTGAAATGATTTGAAATGCCATTCGATCTTGTATCACAAGACATTTCGTCGTCAACCGGGTAGATCGTGTATCGCTTCAGTCAGGCCAAGTAAGCTGAAAGAAAGTGGCAAATCGTCTGCCTAAATGCCTTGATCAAACGTTTCATCAAGAATTTATAAGGTCGATGATGCTGGCAAAAAATACAATAAAGGGATACGAGATGCATTTTTGAATGTTGCATTTATGTATCGCGTAATGCATATACTGGCCGCACCTGGTCGTGATCCCGCATCACGCCCCTGCAAACAATTCCAAGAAATGCCGGCCCCACGATGTGCCGTGCGTGCAGCCAGAGGAACCCGACATGCCGCGATATCTCGCTGTGCAGGCGCCCGAACACGGCGTTCAGCTCATTACCTTGCAACGGCCCGAGGCCTTGAATGCCCTGTGCACCGAGCTACTGGCAGAACTGGCTGCTGCGTTACAGGCAGCCGCTGGCGACGAACAGATCGGCGCTGTTGTGATTACCGGCAGCGCCAAGGCATTCGCTGCAGGTGCCGACATCCGGGAAATGGCCGAGCGTGACCTGGTCGGCATACTCAATGATCCGCGCGTAGCCCACTGGCAAAGCATCGCGGCATTCACCAAGCCACTGATTGCCGCTGTCAATGGTTACGCCTTGGGTGGCGGTTGCGAACTGGTGATGTGCGCCGACATCGTCATCGCTGGCACCGATGCCCGCTTCGGCCAGCCAGAAATCAACCTCGGCATCATTCCCGGTGCCGGCGGCACCCAGCGCCTGTTGCGTGCCGTCGGTAAGCCGCTGGCCATGCAGATGGTTCTGACCGGTGAAGCAATCACCGCTCGCCACGCCCAGCAGGCGGGCCTTGTCAGCGAAATTTCCCAGCCCGAACTTACCGTCGAGCGCGCCATGCAGGTCGCCCGCAGCATCGCTGCCAAGGCGCCGCTTGCCGTGCGCCTGGCCAAGGAGGCGCTCCTGAAGGCCGGTGATACCGACCTGGCCAGTGGCCTGCGCTTCGAACGCCATGCGTTCACCTTGCTGGCCGGTACCGCCGACCGGGACGAAGGCATCCGGGCCTTTCAGGAAAAGCGCCAGGCTCGTTTCCAGGGCCGCTAAACATCATTCCCTCGACTGACGGAGCGAGTCTGTCATGACTTTCCAGCACATCCTGTTTTCCATCGAGGACGGCGTTGCCCTCCTTTCATTGAACCGCCCCGAGCAACTGAACAGCTTTAACACCGCCATGCACATGGAAGTGCGCGAAGCACTCAAGCAAGTACGCCAGAGCAGTGAAGCGCGGGTGCTGTTGCTGACGGCTGAAGGCCGGGGCTTCTGCGCCGGCCAGGACCTGTCCGACCGCAACGTTGCCCCCGGCGCCGAAATACCGGACCTGGGCGAGTCGATCGACAAGTTCTACAACCCGCTGGTGCGCACCCTGCGCGACCTGCCGCTGCCAGTGATCTGTGCGGTCAACGGCGTGGCTGCCGGCGCTGGCGCAAATATCCCGCTGGCCTGCGATCTGGTGCTGGCCGCCCGCTCCGCCAGCTTCATCCAGGCCTTCTGCAAGATCGGCCTGGTGCCGGACTCTGGCGGCACCTGGCTGCTGCCGCGCCTGGTTGGCATGGCGCGGGCCAAGGCCCTGGCCATGCTGGGTGAGCGCCTTGGCGCCGAGCAGGCCCAGCAATGGGGGCTGATCCACCGGGTGGTGGATGATGCCGCACTGCGAGACGAAGCCCTCGCCCTCGCCCGCCAGCTCGCCACCCAGCCCACCTACGGCCTGGCCCTGATCAAGCGCAGCCTCAATGCCAGTTTCGATAATGGGTTTGACGAGCAGCTGGAGCTGGAGCGCGACCTGCAGCGCCTGGCCGGGCGCAGCGAGGACTACCGCGAAGGCGTGAGTGCCTTCATGAACAAGCGCACGCCAGTTTTCAAGGGGCGCTGAACATGAGCGCACTCGCAAGCAATGTGCAGGTGGCGGTGATCGGTGCCGGTGCCATGGGCGCCGGTATCGCCCAGGTGGCGGCCCAGGCCGGCCACCCAGTGAAGCTCTATGACAACCGCCCGGGGGCAGCTGCCCAGGCAGTGGCGGGTATTGATCGGCAGCTGGCCCGGCAAGTGGAAAAGGGCAAGCTGCAGGCCGTTGAACGGGAAGCGATCAGCGCCCGTCTGTGCCCGGTCGATACG
The DNA here is from genome assembly GCF_047978165.1 of Pseudomonas sp. LFS074. Classification (NCBI taxonomy): domain Bacteria; kingdom Pseudomonadati; phylum Pseudomonadota; class Gammaproteobacteria; order Pseudomonadales; family Pseudomonadaceae; genus Pseudomonas; species Pseudomonas sp. LFS074. The sequence goes on from NZ_JBFPFV010000001.1 coordinate 3,014,455, forward strand.
CTCGAAGCTCTGGCCGATGCCGGCCTGGTGATTGAAGCCATCGTCGAAAACCTGCAGGTGAAACAGGCGCTGTTCAGTCAGCTCGAAACCCTGTGCGGCGCCGACTGCATTCTTGCCAGCAACACGTCGTCGCTGTCCATCACCAGCCTTGCTGCCGGTCTTGAGCGCCCGCAGCACGTGGTCGGCATGCACTTCTTCAACCCTGCTCCATTGATGGCGCTGGTCGAAGTGGTGTCTGGCCTGGCAACCGCCCCGACAGTTGCCGCATGCATCTATGCCACTGCCCAGGCCTGGGGCAAACAGCCGGTGCACACGCGCTCTACACCGGGGTTTATCGTCAACCGCGTGGCGCGGCCGTTTTATGCCGAAAGCCTGCGCCTGTTGCAAGAAGGTGCCGCCGATTGCGCCAGCCTCGATGCGCTGCTGCGCGAGGCCGGGGGCTTCCGCATGGGGGCGTTCGAACTCACCGACCTGATCGGCCACGACGTCAATTACGCTGTCACTTGCTCGGTTTTCGATGCGTTCTATGGTGATTTCCGCTTCCAGCCATCACTGGTGCAGAAAGAACTGGTGGACGCCGGTCGCCTTGGGCGCAAGACCGGCCAGGGCTTCTATAGCTATGCCGAGGGCGCCGAACGCCCCCAGCCTGCCGAACTGCACAGCCTCGCCATTGCAGGTGCCTGCGTTGTCGAGGGCTGCCTGGGCGTGATGCAACCGCTGGCCGAACGCCTGCGCCAAAGCGGCATTGCCGTGACCCAGCGCGCCGGCAGCGGCCTGATCCAGGTGGGCGATGCCACCCTGGCCCTGTCCGACGGCCGTTTGGCCAGCCAACGCGCCCGTGAAGACGGCCTGCGTAACCTGGTGCTGCTCGACCTGGCGCTGGACTACGGCAGCGCCACGCGTATCGCCATTAGCTGGTCGGCCGATACCAGCGAAAGTGCCCGCGACCAAGCCGTTGCCCTGCTGCAGCGCGCAGGCCTTAAAGTGACCGGCGTCGCCGACCTGCCAGGCCTGGTGGTACTGCGCACCGTCGCGATGCTCGCCAACGAAGCCGCCGATGCCGTGTTGCAGGGTGTCGGCAGCGCTGCCGACATCGACCTGGCCATGCGCGCCGGCGTCAATTACCCCTGCGGCCCTCTGGCCTGGGCCGCGAACATCGGTATTGGCCACACCCTGCGCGTACTGGACAACCTGCAACGCAGCTATGGCGAGAGTCGCTACCGCCCTTCCCTGCTGTTGCGCCGCTGCGAAGCCAAAGGAGGCACCCTGCATGACTGAAGTGGAACTGGCACAAGCCTGTGCCGACGCCATGTACGCCCGCGACCAGGCCACTCAGGGCCTGGGCATCAGCCTGTTGGATGCCGGGCCGGGCCGGGCCAGCCTGCGCATGCCGGTACGTGCCGACATGATTCAGGGCCATGGCACCTGTCATGGTGGCTTCCTGTTCGCCTTGGCCGATTCGGCGTTTGCCTTCGCCTGCAACAGCTACGACCAAGCCACCGTGGCGCTGGGCTGCAGCATCGACTACCTGGCCCCGGCATTGCGCGATGACGTGCTCACCGCTCACGCCAGCGAAGTCAGCCGCAAAGGCCGTACCGGCCTGTACGACGTGCGCATCGACAACCAGCGCGGTGAGCTGGTGGCGATGTTCCATGGCAAATCCTACAAAGTGCGCGGCACCGTGCTGGCGCAGGAGACGCAAGATGACTGAACCGACCCTCGCCGATGCCTTGATCATCGACGCCGTGCGCACCCCCATTGGCCGCTATGCCGGCGCCTTGAGCAGCGTTCGCGCCGACGACCTCGCGGCCGTCCCGCTCAAGGCGTTGATCCAGCGCCACCCCGAACTGGACTGGAAGGCCGTTGATGACGTGATCCTCGGGTGCGCCAACCAGGCAGGCGAAGACAACCGCAACGTGGCCCACATGGCCAGCCTGCTGGCCGGGCTACCGCTCGAAGTGCCGGGGACTACCATCAACCGCCTGTGCGGTTCTGGCCTGGATGCCATCGGCAATGCGGCCCGCGCCCTGCGCTGTGGTGAGGCCGGGCTGATGCTGGCTGGCGGCGTGGAGTCGATGTCGCGTGCGCCGTTTGTAATGGGCAAGTCGGAACAGGCATTCGGTCGCACGGCGGAACTGTTCGACACCACCATCGGCTGGCGTTTCGTCAACACACGGATGAAGGCCGCCTACGGTACCGATTCGATGCCGGAAACTGCCGAGAACGTGGCTGAGCAGTTTGGTATTTCCCGCGCCGACCAGGATGTTTTCGCCCTGCGCAGCCAGCACAAGGCTGCCGCAGCGCAGGCCCGAGGTCGCCTGGCCCGGGAAATCGTGCCGGTCGAGATTGCGCAGCGCAAAGGCCCGGCCAAAGTGGTCGAGCATGACGAGCACCCACGCGGCGACACGACGCTGGAGCAGTTGGCCAAGCTGGGTACTCCATTCCGAGAGGGGGGGAGCGTAACCGCCGGCAATGCCTCAGGGGTCAATGACGGCGCCTGCGCCCTGCTACTGGCCAGCAGCGACGCTGCCCGCCTGCATGGTCTGAAAGCGCGCGGTCGCATCCTCGGCATGGCCGTGGCCGGGGTTGAGCCGCGGCTGATGGGCATCGGCCCGGTGCCGGCAACCCGCAAGGTACTTGAAATGACTGGGTTGTCGCTGGCTGACCTGGATGTCATCGAGCTCAACGAGGCCTTCGCCGCACAAGGTCTGGCCGTGTTGCGCGAGCTAGGCCTCACTGACGACGACGCGCGGGTCAACCGCAACGGTGGCGCGATTGCCCTGGGCCATCCGCTGGGCATGAGCGGTGCGCGGCTGGTGACCACGGCGCTGCACGAGCTGGAAGAGACGGGCGGTCGTTACGCCTTGTGCACCATGTGCATCGGCGTTGGCCAGGGCATTGCCATGGTCATCGAGCGCCTCTGAGCGGTTCACACCATCCGCCTGTTACCGAACTGAACGCAGCCGTATATGCTGCCTCCATGACACTCACCGCGCGGCCTGCAACCGCAGGCGCGCGGCGTACAAGAACAATTCGAGTGAAGCCATGAATATGTACCATGATGCCGATCGTGCCCTGCTGGACCCGATGGAAACCGCCAGCGTCGACGCCCTGCGCCAGCATCAGCTGGAGCGTTTGCGCTGGAGCCTGAAGCACGCCTATGACAACGTGCCGCTGTACCGTCAGCGCTTTGCCGAGTGCGGCGCCCACCCCGATGACCTCAAGTGCCTTGAAGATCTGGCGAAGTTCCCCTTCACCGGCAAGAACGACCTGCGCGACAACTACCCCTACGGCATGTTCGCAGTGCCGCAGGAAGACGTGGTGCGCTTGCATGCTTCCAGTGGCACCACTGGCAAGCCGACGGTGGTCGGCTACACCCAGAACGACATCGACACCTGGGCCAATGTGGTCGCCCGCTCGATCCGTGCCGGTGGCGGGCGCAAAGGCGACAAGGTGCATGTTTCCTACGGCTATGGCCTGTTCACCGGTGGGCTTGGTGCGCACTACGGCGCCGAGCGCCTGGGCTGTACAGTCATCCCCATGTCCGGCGGCCAGACCGAGAAGCAGGTGCAGCTGATTCGCGACTTCCAGCCCGATATCATCATGGTCACCCCATCCTACATGCTCAACCTGGCCGACGAGATCGAGCGCCAGGGCATCGACCCGCACGACCTCAAGCTGCGCCTGGGCATTTTCGGTGCCGAGCCCTGGACCGATGAACTGCGCCGCTCGATCGAGCAGCGTCTGGGTATCAACGCCCTCGATATCTATGGCTTGTCGGAGATCATGGGCCCAGGGGTGGCGATGGAATGCATCGAGACCAAGGACGGCCCGACCATCTGGGAAGACCACTTCTACCCCGAAATCATCGACCCAGTCACCGGCGAAGTGTTGCCGGACGGCCAGCTGGGCGAGCTGGTGTTTACCTCACTGAGCAAGGAAGCGCTGCCGATGGTGCGCTACCGCACCCGTGACCTTACCCGTCTGCTGCCCGGCACCGCCCGGCCCATGCGCAGAATCGGCAAGATCACCGGCCGCAGTGACGACATGCTGATCATTCGCGGGGTCAACGTGTTCCCCACGCAGATCGAGGAGCAGGTATTAAAAATAAAACAGCTTTCAGAGCTTTATGAGATTCATCTGTATCGCAATGGCAACCTGGACAGTGTCGAGGTGCATGTGGAGTTGCGTGCGGAGTGCCAGCACCTCGATGAAGGCCAGCGCAAGCTGGTTATCGGGGAATTGAGCAAACAGATCAAGACCTACATCGGCATCAGCACCCAGGTGCACCTGCAACCCTGCGGCACGCTCAAGCGCTCAGAAGGCAAGGCGTGCCACGTGTTCGACAAACGGTTGGCCAGCTGAGTCATTCGGCTGCCTTTTCGGCCCCGGCATGGTCCGGGGCTTTTTTTTGCCTGTTGGAGCGGCCTTGCGTCGCGATTGGCCTGCAAGGCAGCCCCCGTCGGTGGGCAATGTGATACACAAATCTTATTCGATACATATAAAACTGTTTGACGTTATGTTTTGTATCGCTTACAAATGACTCATGCCTCAGCAGGAGTCTGAACTCATGTACGCACAGCTAGTGGAAACCGGAGTCAAGCGCGTCAAATCGCTGGAAGAAATGTCCCCCGAGGAGCGCAACTTCCAGGAAAAGATCGACGCCGAAATCAAGATCGAAGCCAAGAACTGGATGCCCGAGGCCTACCGCCAAACCCTCATCCGGCAGATCTCCCAGCACGCCCACTCGGAAATCGTCGGCATGCTGCCCGAAGGCAACTGGGTCACCCGCGCCCCCAGCCTCAAGCGCAAGCTGCAGTTGATGGCCAAGATCCAGGACGAAGCCGGCCACGGCCTGTACCTGTACAGCGCCATGGAAACCCTGGGTGCCGACCGCGACGAAGAAGTGGCCAAGCTGCACAGCGGCAAGGCCAAGTATTCAAGCATCTTCAACTACCCCACCCTCAGCTGGGCCGACATGGGCGCAGTGGGCTGGCTGGTAGATGGCGCGGCCATCGTCAACCAGGTGGTGCTGCAACGCACCTCCTACGGCCCCTACTCCCGCGCCATGATCCGTATCTGCAAGGAAGAGAGCTTCCACCAGCGCCAGGGCTACGAAATGCTCCTGACCATGATGCGTCATGGCACCCAGGCCCAGAAGGACATGGTCCAGGACGCCATCAACCGCCTGTGGTGGCCTGCGCTGATGATGTTCGGCCCCAGCGACGAACACTCGCCCAACAGCGCCCAGTCGATGGCCTGGAAGATCAAGCGCCAGACCAACGACGAGCTGCGCCAGCGTTTCATCGACCAGACCGTGCCACAGCTCGAGCTACTTGGCTGCACTGCCCCGGACCCTGAGCTGAAGTGGAACGCCGAACGCGGCCATTACGACTTCGGCGAAATCCAGTGGGACGAATTCTACGAAGTGATCAAGGGCAATGGCCCGTGCAACCTGGAACGTGTCGCCACTCGGCGCAACGCCATCGAGAGCGGTGCCTGGGTACGCGAGGCCGCCGTGGCCTACGCGCGCAAGCAACAGAACAAGAACGCCGCCTGAGCGGCGATTGATGCGGAGATCGAAAATGTCTGTCTGGACCCTCTACGAAGTGTTCGTGCGCAGCAAGCACGGCCTTAACCACAAGCATGTCGGCAGCGTGCACGCTGCCGATGCCGCCATGGCCATCGAGAACGCCCGCGAGCTGTACACCCGCCGCAGCGAAGGCGTGAGCCTGTGGGTGGTGCCTTCGGCGCTGATCACCGCCTCCTCCCCCGACGAGAAAGACCCGCTGTTCGCCCCCTCGGACGATAAGGTCTATCGCCATGCCAGCTTCTATGAGCTGCCCGACGAAGTCGGACACATGTGAGGTTGGCCATGCATAAAGAAGCCCTTATTCCTTACCTGCTGCTGCTCGGCGACAGTGCCCTGGTGCAGGGCCAGCGCCTTTGCGAATGGTGTGGCCGTGCGCCTGCCATCGAAGAAGAGCTGGCCTTGATGAACGTCGGCCTCGACCTGGTCGGGCAGGCGCGCAACTGGCTGGAGTATGCCGCCGAGCTGCTCGATGACGGCCGTGATGCCGATGCCCTGGCTTTGCGCCGTGACGAGCGCGCCTACCGCAACCTGCTGCTGGTCGAGCAACCCAACGGCGACTTTGCCGTGACCATGACCAAGCAGTTTCTCTACGACGCCTGGCACTTCGCCGTGCTTCAGGGGCTGGTCGAGTCCAGCGATGCGCGTGTCGCCGGCATCGCCGCCAAGGCCCTGAAGGAAGTCACCTACCACTTGCGCCGCTCCAGCGAGTGGGTACAACGCCTGGGTGATGGCACCGAAGAAAGCCGCCAGCGCATGCTCGCCGCTATCCCGTCACTGTGGCGTTTCACTGTCGAACTCACGACCGGCAGCGACAACGAAGTGCATTTGGCCGAAGCCGGTATCGGCGCCAACCCTGCCGCTGTCGGTGCCGCCTGGCTCCAACAGGTCACAACGACCTTCACTTCGGTCGAGCTGCCGCTGCCCAAGGCCGCCAGCCATTTCTACCTGGATGGCCGCAAAGGGCTGCACACCGAGCACTTGGGCCTGCTGCTGGCCGAGATGCAGTTCCTGCCAAGGGCCTACCCCGATGCAACCTGGTGAGCTGATTGCCGGCGACCGCGGTGCGCGGGCGCTGCAAGGGGGCGACCTGGCACGCGCCTGGGCGGTATTGGGCCAGGTCATGGACCCGGAAGTCCCGGTGGTCAGCGTGGTCGACCTAGGGATCGTGCGCGACCTCGACTGGCGGGCCGGCCACCTGCACCTGGTGGTCACCCCGACCTACTCCGGTTGCCCGGCCACCGAGGTGATCGAGGGTGATATCCGCCAGGCGCTGGAGCAGGCCGGTTTCGCCGCACCAGCGCTTGAGCGCCGGCTGACCCCGGCCTGGAGCACTGACTGGATCACCGAGCTGGGCCGCGAGCGCCTGCGTGCTTATGGCATCGCACCGCCGCAAGGCAGCGCCAGCAAACGCAGCCTGCTTGGCGAAGCGCCTCAGGTGTGCTGCCCGCAATGCGGCAGCACCCATACCGAATTGCTCAGCCAGTTCGGTTCCACGGCCTGCAAGGCGCTTTACCGCTGCCGCGAGTGCCTGGAGCCGTTCGACTATTTCAAATGCATTTGAGCCGTGGAGAACGCCATGAGCCAGTTTCACAGCCTGACCATCAAGCAAGTGCGCAACGAGACCCGTGATGCGGTGTCGATCGCCTTCGATATACCCGAGCACCTGCAGGACCAATTCCGCTTCACCCAGGGGCAGTACCTGGTCATGCGTACCCAGCTGGATAACGAAGAAGTCCGCCGCTCCTACTCCATCTGCAGCGCGGTGCAGGACGGCGAGCTGCGTGTGGCCGTCAAACGTGTGCCAGGCGGGCGTTTTTCGGCGTTTGCAAACGAAGTGCTCAAGGCCGGCCAGCAGCTGGAAGTGATGCCGCCATCGGGCAGCTTCTTCGTGCCGCTGGACCCGACTCGCCAGGGCAATTACCTGGGAGTGGCGGCCGGCAGTGGCATTACGCCGATTCTGTCGATCATTGCCACGACCCTGGCCAGCGAGCCGAACAGCCGCTTCACCTTGCTGTATGGCAACCGTTCCAGCTCGGGCGCGCTGTTTCGCGACAAGCTCGAAGACCTGAAAAACACCTACCTCGACCGCCTGAACCTGATTTTCGTGTTCAGCCGCGAACAACAGGACGTTGACCTGTACAACGGCCGCATCGACGCCGACAAGTGCGGCCAGCTGTTCTCGCGCTGGCTGGACGTGCCCGGCCTGGACGCCGCATTCATCTGCGGCCCGCAGGCAATGACCGAAACGGTGCGTGACAGCTTGCAAGCCAACGGCCTGGAAAAACAGCGTATCCATTTCGAGCTGTTCGCCGCTGCCGGCAACGAAGCCCGACGCGAGGCCCGCGAAGCTGCGCGCCAGGTGGACGCGGCGCTCAGCCATATCACCGTGATCAGCGACGGCCGCGCGCTGACCTTCGACCTGCCGCGCAACACCCAGAACGTGCTGGACGCCGGCAACGCCATCGGCGCCGAGCTGCCCTACTCGTGCAAGGCCGGCGTGTGCTCCACCTGCAAGTGCCGAGTGATCGAGGGCGAAGTGGAAATGGACAGCAACCATGCCCTTGAAGACTACGAAGTGGCGGCCGGGTACGTGCTGTCGTGCCAGACCTACCCGGTGAGCGACAAGGTGGTGCTCGATTTCGACCAGCTTTGACACCGCGTCGCCTGTTTCGCGGGCGCGCCCGCTCCCACAGGGATCGCACAAAGGCGAAGAGCAACGCCTTACCTGTGGGAGCGGGCAAGCCCGCGAAGAGGCCATCAGCAACACCGCAACACCCGCGTGACCTCAACAAAACAATTACAACACCCAGAGATCGCAACCCATGACACCCGAACGCATAGAAAGCATCGCCAACCACCCCGACTTCCAGCACCTGGTGCGGCGCAAGCGCCGTCTCAATGGCAGCCTGACCCTGGCCATGCTGGTGATCTACTACGGCTTCGTCCTGCTGGTGGCGTTCTCGCCCAGCACATTGGGCCAGTCCCTCAGCGGCGGCGTGACCACTGTCGGCATGCTGGTGGGCGTGCTGATGGTGCTGCTGTCCTTCGCCCTTACCGGCATCTATGTGCACCGCGCCAACAACGTGCTCGACCCGCTCAACGACAAGGTCAAGCAGGAGTGCGCACAATGAACTGGACCGCCATTTCGATGTTCATGGTGTTCGTCTGCTTCACGCTGATGGTCACCCGCTGGGCTGCCATGCGCACCCGCTCAGCCAGCGACTTCTACACCGCTGGCGGGGGGCTGACCGGTATGCAGAACGGCCTGGCGATCGCCGGTGACATGATCAGCGCCGCGTCGTTCCTGGGTATTTCCGCGATGATGTTCATGAACGGCTACGACGGCCTGCTGTATGCCCTGGGCGTACTGGCCGGTTGGCCGATCATCCTGTTCCTGATTGCAGAGCGCCTGCGCAACCTGGGCAAGTACACTTTCGCCGACGTGGTCAGCTACCGCCTGGCGCAAACCCCGGTGCGCCTGACCTCGGCCTTTGGCACCCTGGTGGTGGCGTTGATGTACCTGGTGGCGCAGATGGTCGGCGCCGGCAAGCTGATCGAGCTGCTGTTCGGCATCAGCTACCTGTACGCCGTGATGCTGGTCGGTGTGCTGATGGTCGCCTATGTCACCTTCGGCGGCATGCTTGCCACCACCTGGGTGCAGATCATCAAGGCCGTAATGCTGCTGTCGGGCACCAGCTTCATGGCCTTCATGGTGCTCAAGCACTTTGGTTTCAGCACCGAAGCGATGTTTGCCAGCGCCGTGGCCGTGCATGCCAAGGGCCAGGCGATCATGGCCCCGGGCGGCTTGCTGTCAAACCCAGTGGACGCGATTTCTCTCGGTTTAGGCATGATGTTCGGCACCGCCGGCCTGCCGCATATTCTGATGCGCTTCTTCACCGTCAGTGATGCCAAGGAAGCACGCAAGAGCGTGTTCTACGCCACTGGCTTCATCGGTTACTTCTACCTGCTGCTGATCATTGTCGGCTTTGGCGCCATCGTGATGGTTGGCACCGAGCCGTCCTACCGCGATGCCACCGGCGCCATCATCGGCGGCGGCAACATGGTCGCCGTGCACTTGGCCCAGGCCGTGGGTGGCAACCTGTTCCTCGGCTTCATCTCTGCCGTGGCTTTCGCCACCATCCTGGCCGTGGTCGCCGGCCTGGCGCTGTCCGGGGCATCGGCGGTCTCCCACGATCTGTATGCCTGCGTGATGCGCAAAGGCAAGGCGACCGAGCAAGAGGAAATGCGCGTGTCGCGTGTTGCCACGCTGGTCATCGGCCTGCTTGCGGTGATCCTCGGCCTGATGTTCGAGTCGCAGAACATCGCCTTCCTCTCCGGCCTGGTGCTGGCGGTAGCCGCCTCGGTCAACTTCCCGGTGCTGCTGCTCTCGATGTTCTGGAAAGGCCTGACCACCCGCGGCGCGGTGTGCGGCAGCATGGCCGGCCTGGTCTCGGCGGTGCTGTTGGTCGTGCTGGGCCCAGCAGTGTGGGTCAACGTGTTGCACAACGAGACGGCGCTGTTCCCCTACAGCAACCCGGCACTGTTCTCCATGAGCCTGGCCTTCCTCAGTGCCTGGGTGTTCTCGGTTACCGACAGCTCCGAACGTGCCGTCGAGGAACGTGGCCGCTACCTGGGCCAGTTCATCCGCTCCATGACCGGCATCGGCGCTGCCGGCGCCAGCAAGCACTGATTTCAAGGACGAACAACCATGTCGGGTAAAACAACAACAATGAACCGCACGCACTTCATGTCAGCCGCCTGGCTGGCCACCCTCGCCCTGCCAATGCCGGCGCTGGCGGACTTCATCGGCGACAGCCATGCACGCCTGGAGCTGCGCAACCACTACATCAACCGCGACTTCCGCCAAAGCAATGCGCCCCAGGCCAAGGCCGAGGAATGGGGCCAGGGCTTCACCGCCAAGCTGGAGTCGGGCTTCACCGAAGGCCCCGTCGGCTTTGGCGTCGACGCCATGGGCCAGTTGGGCATCAAGCTCGACTCCAGCCGGGACCGTCGCAACACCGGCCTGTTGCCCTTCGGCCCGAACAGCCATGAACCCGTCGACGACTACAGTGAGTTGGGCCTGACCGGCAAGGTGCGGGTGTCCAAAAGCACCTTGCGCCTGGGCACCTTGCAGCCGATTCTGCCGGTGGTGGTGTACAACGACACCCGACTGCTGGCATCCACCTTCCAGGGTGGCCTGCTGACCAGCCAGGACCTCGAAGGCCTTACTTTCAATGGCGGCCGCCTGACCAAGGCCAACCTGCGCGATTCCTCGGGCCGCGATGACATCGGCTACGGCGCCGCGACCAGCGACCACCTGGACTTTGGTGGTGGTAGCTACGCCATCACCCCGCAAACCAGCGTCAGCTACTACTACGCCAAGCTTGAGGACATCTATCGCCAGCAGTTCGTCGGCCTGATCGATACCCGCCCATTGAGTGAAGGGGTGAGCCTGCGCAGCGACCTGCGCTATTTCGACAGCCGCAATGATGGCGCCGAGCGTGCCGGCAACATCGATAACCGCAACTTCAACGCCATGTTCACCCTGGGTGTACGGGCGCACAAGTTCACCGCCACCTGGCAGCAGATGTCCGGTGACAGCGCCTTCCCGTTCGTCAACGGTGGCGACCCGTTCACCGTCAACCTGGTCACCTACAACACCTTCACCCGGGCCGGGCTGGACTCGTGGCAAGTGCGCTACGACTACGATTTCGTTGCCATGGGTATCCCTGGCCTGAGCTTCATGTCCCGTTACACCGACGGCCGTCATGCGCAAACCGCCACCGTCAGCAATGGCCGCGAGCGCGAGCGCGATACCGACATCACCTATGTCATCCAGAGCGGCCCGTTCAAAGACGTCAGCCTGCGCTGGCGCAACGTCACCTTCCGCTCCGGCAATGGCCTGACCAACGCCGTGGACGAGAACCGCCTGATCATCGGTTACACCCTGGCGCTGTGGTAACAGCGCCCCCCTCACATTTGAACAGCATGGAGAACAGCATGTCTGCCGCCCCTACTCTGCAAAGTTTCATCGCCGGCCGTTGGCTCGGCCAGCACGGCGCCCAGGCCCTGCGCAGCGCCCTTGACGGCCACGTGCTGGCCTACAGCCATGAAGAGCGCCCGGACTTCGCCGAAGCTGTGGATTACGCGCGAGCGCGGGGGCTGGCCTCGCTGATGGGCATGGACTTCCAGCAGCGCGCCCAACGCCTCAAAGCCCTGGCCCTGTATTTGGCCGAACGCAAGGAGCAGCTCTACGCGCTGTCCCACCACAGCGGTGCAACCCGTGCCGACAGCTGGATCGACATCGAAGGCGGCAACGCCACGCTGTTTTCCTATGCCGGCATCGGCAGCCGCGAGCTTCCATCAGGCAACCTGGTGCACGAAGGCCCAGCCATCCCGTTGGGCAAGCAAGGCCACTTTGCCGGCAGCCATATTCTGGTGCCGCGTGCAGGCGTTGCGGTGCACATCAACGCGTTCAACTTCCCCATCTGGGGCATGCTGGAAAAATTCGCCCCGACCTTCCTGGCCGGCATGCCATGTATCGTCAAGCCAGCGACCTCGACCAGTTACCTGACCGAAGCCGTGGTGCGCCTGATGAATGCCTCCGGCCTGCTGCCCGAAGGCAGTCTGCAACTGGTGATCGGCAGTACCGGCGACCTGCTCGACCGCCTGCAAGGCCAGGACGTGGTGACCTTCACCGGTTCCGCCGACACGGCCGCCAAATTGCGTGTCACGCCGAACCTTGTACGCAATTCGGTACCGTTCACGGCTGAAGCCGACTCGCTGAACTGCGCCATTCTTGGCCCGGACGTAACCCCGGACAGCGAAGAGTTCGACCTTTACATCAAGGAGGTGGTGCGTGAAATGACCACCAAGGCCGGGCAGAAATGCACCGCCATCCGCCGCGCCATCGTGCCGGCCAAGCATTTGGACGCGGTCGCCACGCGCCTACGCGAGCGGTTGAGCAAAGTCGTGATCGGTGACCCGTCGGTGGAAGGCGTGCGCATGGGCGCCCTGGCCTCCCACGATCAGCAGCACGACGTGGCCGAGCGCGTGCGCAGCTTGCTGCAAAGCTGTGACCAATTGTTCGGCGCCAGCGACGGCTTTGCCCCGCGTGGCGAGGGCGTGGCCGAGGGCGCCTTCTTCGCCCCGACTCTGCTGCAAGCCCGCGACCCGCATGCCGAAGGTGGCGCCCACGATATCGAAGCGTTCGGCCCGGTCAGCACGCTAATGGCCTATGACGACCTCGACGAGGCCTTGGCGCTGGCGGCGCGTGGCAAAGGCAGCCTGGTGGCGACCCTGGTTACCGCCGACCGCAGCGTGGCTGCCAAGGCAATCCCGGCGGCGGCTGCCTGGCATGGCCGCCTGCTGGTGCTCGACAGCGAGGCCGCCAAGGAATCCACCGGCCACGGCTCGCCACTGCCGCAGCTCAAGCACGGCGGCCCGGGCCGGGCCGGTGGTGGTGAAGAGCTGGGTGGCCTGCGGGCCGTCAAGCACTACCTGCAGCGCGCCGCCATACAAGGTTCGCCGAGCATGCTCACGGCGGTCACCGGCGAATACGTGCGTGGTGGTGAAGTGATCGAAACCGAAGTGCACCCGTTCCGCCGCTACTTCGAGCAACTGCGCATCGGCGAGTCGCTGCTCACCCATCGGCGCACTGTGACGGAAGCTGACCTGGTCAATTTCGGCTGCCTGTCGGGCGACCATTTCTACATGCACTTCGACGAAATCGCCGCGAAGGAATCGCAGTTCGGTAAACGCATTGCCCACGGCTACTTCGTGCTGTCGGCGGCGGCCGGGTTGTTCGTGTCGCCCGGTGCCGGGCCGGTGCTGGCCAACTATGGGCTGGATACCTTGCGCTTCATCAACCCGGTGGGCATTGGCGATACCATCCAGGCGCGCCTGACCTGCAAGCGCAAGATCGACCAAGGCAAGACCAGCCCGCTGGGGCAGCCGCAGGGTGTGGTGGCGTGGGATGTCGAGGTGACCAACCAGCTGGGTGAGCTGGTGGCCAGCTATGACATCCTGACATTGGTGCTGAAAAAGCCACAATGACCCGTTGAAGCTATTGGCCTCTTCGCGAGTCAGCCGCGCAGAGGCCAATTACCCTGTCGCCGCCGGGTCTCCCGCCGATTGGTTTGGCTTGCTTCCCGAAACCCGCCAGCTCACGGCGGTAATCCCATAGCGTTCGGCCATGGGCCGGCTGACCTTTTTGATCTTTTCGCGACCAAACTTGGGAATGATGCCGATGCCCGCATCGCAACTTGCCCAATGCCAGGCTTCGGCATTGTCCAGCCGCTCCAGACGAATGATGAAACTGCGCGGCTGGCCATGCAGTTGGTAATCGATGATGTACAGCTGTGGGCCTGGCATCGCTGGGGCCTCCTCTTCTCCATGGATGACACCCTGATTGATCAGGCCATGGCCAGAAAATTCAAAATTTCGGCGAACAATTGGCATCATCTGCGAGCGCTGTCACTCATTGGCTACGGCTCCCGCCGTGGCTGTTCTGCCCACCCTTGCGGCCTGCTTCCGAAGCCCGTTGGCGATCGTTGGCGAAGTTACCGCCAGAGGCCTTGCCGCCCTTTTGGCCAGCGCGCGAAGCCCGTTCCCGGTCATTGGCGAAGTTGCCTGGGTTGGTTTCCTTGGTGCCGCCGCGCTGGCGGGTTCGCTCTTGGTCTTGCGCCATGTCGTTTCTCCTTGCGATGGGTCGCTGGTCGCATGAATCTTTGCCATGCCTAGCTTCCGAGCCTCTGAATGATGAGTCTGCTCAATGGTTTTGCCGGCAGCTGACCAATGGCACGAAACTCAGGCATGCACACTCCACTGAACGGCCTCCACCCCGATCGGCATTTCGTCAATGGCATCAATCAGCCCGTTCTCCATCGCCTCGCGTGGCCCTAGAATCCGCGGATAGGCCATCAGGTAGCGTGGCACATCCAGCACCTCGGCTGCCCCCTCGGTCCGCTCGGTGACGATCTGCGCATAGAGCCGCAGATCGTAATCCAGGCTCATCGCATACTCGGCCATCCGTGAATGGTCCACCGAACCATGCAAAGTCCAGTGAAACGGATGGAACAGGAACTTGCTGAAACTGCACGCCGTGCGCCGTTCTCCGGCCAGGAACAGGATATTGCCCATGGATTCCACGGTGCCCAGGTTGTGGGTATGCACCTCCACTGGCAACGCCCGCAGAAAATTGTACAAAGTGAACCCATAGCTGCATTCACCGCCCATGGTGGCGATGTTCAGTTGCAACACCTCGGCCCCCTGCTGCAACGCCCGCGAACAGGTACTGATCAGGTTGCCACAGGTCGAGGAATTGATCGGCCCGGTGAAGTGAATGATATGTCTGGCCATGCTTGCCTCCAGGGTTGGCAGCTCATTCCTTGGTGTTCTGCGCATCGTTGCCCTGCCCGGCCATCTGTCGGTACTGCTTGCGCAGGGCGTGCAGCTCGGCGGGGTCCATATCCTCCAGGTCCAGCAGCGCCTTGTGTGCCCGGCGCGTGGTGCGCAGCAGTTCGTCGATCTTGATGTGCAGTTCGTCGTTGTCGCGGTTCTGGGTGTTCTGGATCAGGAACACCATCAGGAAGGTGATGATGGTGGTCGAGGTGTTGATCACCAGTTGCCAGGTGTCATTGAAGTGAAACAGCGGCCCGGTCACTGCCCAGGTCAAGATCAGCAGGCAGGCGATGCCAAAGCTCAGCGGGCGTCCGGCCCAATTGGCCAGCCAGTGGGCGAAGCGGTCGAATTTCATGCTGGCACCCTTCCACGAAGCGGATAACCGGTGGAAACGTCAGCCGCTCTAAAGTTCAACCCGACATCAGCACTTCCCATTGGTCACGTGCGCTGAACCCAGCGGGGGCTCCACCAGTCGCACATTCAGAGCAACTGAATGGAAGGCGCCTTGTGGACAAGACCCTGCCCGCCCCAAACCGTAGCATCGACACAGTCACCACGGTGCGCCGGCTCAATGTGCTGACGCTTAACGTGCACAAGGGCTTCACCTTCTTCAACCGGCGCTTCATCCTGCCCGAGTTGCGCGAGGCGGTGCGCGCCACCGGCGCTGACCTGGTGTTCTTGCAGGAAGTGCACGGCAGCCACCAGCAACATGCCCAGCGCCATGCGGCCTGGCCAGAAACGCCGCAATACGAGTTTCTCGCCGACAGCATGTGGCCGCAGTTCGCCTATGGGCGCAATGCCGTGTACCCGCATGGCGACCACGGCAACGCGTTGCTGTCGAAATTCCCCATCAGCCACTTCAACAACCTGGATGTTTCAGTGCAGGGCAACGAACAGCGCGGCTTGCTGCATTGCCAGCTGGAAGTGCCGGGCCATGATCAGGTGCATGCGGTGTGCGTACACCTGGGCCTGCGTGAGGCCCACCGGCAGCGCCAGGTCACGCTGATGCTGGACCTGTTGGCCAGCCTGCCGCCCCGAGCGCCGGTGATCGTCGCCGGCGATTTCAACGATTGGCGGCTTAAGGCCGACGCCGTGCTCTGCGAGCACCTGATAGAGGCCTTCGGCAAGCCGGCGCGCAGTTTCCCCGCGCGCCTGCCGTTGTTACGCCTGGACCGCATCTACTTGCGCAACGCCGTGCCCGGTGCTGCCCAGGTGCTGTCGAAATACCCGTGGTCGCACCTCTCCGACCACGTCCCACTGGCTGCGGAGATCAACCTGTGAACCGACCTTGGGTAGACGGCAACAGCGTGCAGTTGCTGATCAATGGCGAGCAGTACTACCCCCGCGTGTTCGAGGCCATGGCCCAGGCGCGAGAAGAAATCCTGCTGGAAACGTTCATCATCTTCGACGACAAGGTTGGCCAGCAACTGCAGCAGGTGCTGATCGATGCGGCCCGGCGCGGCGTGCGTGTGGAAGTGGCGGTAGACGGCTACGGCACCGCCGACCTGCCAGGCGCGTTCATTTCGGCGATGACCGATGTGGGCGTGAGCTTCCACGCGTTCGACCCGCAGCCGCGGCTAGTGGGCATGCGTACCAACCTGTTCCGGCGCCTGCACCGCAAGATCGTGGTGGTCGATGGTGAGCGGGCCTTCATCGGAGGCATCAACTACAGCGCCGACCACCTGGGCGACTTTGGTGCCATGGCCAAGCAGGACTATGCCGTGGAAGTCACCGGCCCGGTGGTTGCACAGGTACATGCCGCCAGCAAGCGCCTGATGTCGCCAGTGCTGCAGCCACCCAGTGCGGCTCGCCCGGTTACCGAGCCTGCCGGGGCCAGCAGCGCCGTGCTGGTCGAGCGCGACAACGGGCTGCGCAGTACCGATATCGAAGCCCACTACCTTCAGGCTTTTCGGGGGGCCAAGCAGCGCATCGTGGTCGCCAATGCGTATTTCTTCCCAGGCTACCGGCTGATGCGTGAGCTGCGCAATGCAGCCCGGCGTGGCGTGGAAGTGCGTTTGATTTTGCAGGGCCAACCCGACATGCGCTGGGTCCGCGCACTCTCACGCCTGCTGTACAACTACCTGCTGCGCGACGGCGTGGTGATTAACGAATACTGCCAGCGGCCGCTGCATGGCAAGGTGGCGCTGGTGGACGACCAGTGGGCCACCGTCGGTTCCAGCAACCTCGACCCACTGAGCCTGTCATTCAACCTGGAGGCCAATCTGTTCATCCGTGACCGAGCCTTCAACCAGCAACTGAATCAGCACCTGCAGGCCCTGGCCAACGAACACTGCAAGCCAGTCACCCTGGAGCGCATGATTCGCGGTTACTGGTGGCGGGCACCGCTGATTTTCGTATGTTTCCACGTGATTCGCCATTTTCCGCGCATTGCCGGCTGGTTCCCGGCGCACCGCCAGCGGTTGCGCTCGGTGCAGCCGGAAGCCGAGCCGCAAGGCGACTTGCACGAGGGCAGCACCTGATGGCGCGCAAAGGCTGGCAAAGCTGGGGCAAACGCTTGTTCACGCTGGCGTTCCTGGTCCTCATCCCTGTGTTGCTGTACCTGCTGGCGCGCAACCTGGACTGGAACGAAGTGCGCCAGTCCTTGCTGGCCTACAAACCTGGTGCCCTCGTCATAGGCTTGGCGATTGCGCTGTGCAGCTACCTCACGTTCGCCAGCTACGACCTGCTGGCACGGGCTTACACCGGCCACCACTTGCCTGCCCGGCAGGTAGTGCCCATCGCGTTCGTGTGCTACGCCTTCAACCTCAATTTTACCACCTGGGTGGGCGGCGTCGCCTTGCGTTACCGGCTATACGGGCGCCTTGGCCTGGACACGGCGACGATCACACGCATTCTAACCCTGGGCCTGCTGACCAACTGGATGGGCTACATGCTACTGGGCGGCACAGTATTTGCTTTGGACCTGGTCGAGCTGCCCAGTAACTGGGCGGTGGGCGCTACAGGCTTGCGCCTGATCGGCCTGCTGCTGCTGGCGATCGCCGGCGGTTATCTGCTGGCCTGTGGTTTTGCCAAAAAGCGCACCTGGTGCTGGCGCGATCACGAAGTGACGCTACCGTCGCTGCGCCTGGCGTTGAGCCAGGTGGCGCTGGGCGCCAGCAACTGGGCACTGATGGCGCTGCTGATCTTCTGGCTTTTGCCGGGCAACGCGTTTTACCCCTCGATACTCGGCATTCTGCTGATCAGCTGCGTGGCTGGCGTGGTCGCGCATATACCGGCCGGGCTGGGCGTGCTGGAGGCAGTGTTTCTGGCTCTGCTACACGGGCAGATGGCCCAGGGCACGCTGGTGGCTGCCCTGCTGGGCTATCGCACGCTGTACTACTTGATCCCGCTGCTGCTGGCGGTGATCTGCTACCTGATCCTGGAAAAGCGCGCCAAAGCCATGCGCCAGGACGACACACCCGCCCAAACCTGACACTGGCTTCAGGGCAACGTCCAGCCGCTCAGCGGCTCGGCTCGCTCAAGGCTTGCTGTCCTCGTCAATGACCGCATCATCGCTCCACGGTATGCCGTCCAGCGGCGCGGACCGCGCCAGCTCGGCCTCGTCCAAGCCTATGCCGCCCCCGATCTCATCGGCGTTCACCTGCCGCAAGGTCTGATCCGCCGGGCCCTCACTGTCGCCAGACTCATACGGGTCGCGGGCACCTGTTTCGTCCAGCAGAGTGTCCTGGCTCAAATCGTCATAGGTGACGTTGTCTTCATGCAGGCTATCACTCAGCGCCTCGCCGCCGGTCATGCCGCTTTCGGCCACACGCCGTGGTGAAAACTCCCGAGCGACGTCGTCGGCCGGTCGTTCGTCGCCCACACGTCCTTGTCGCTCATCCAGGCGCTCATCGAAGTCCAACTCGTGGACGCTGCCCATGCGGTCTTCGGTGTCATCGATTTCTGTAGGGGTATACGGCGTGGGTTTATCTGTTCTGGCCATGTGGGTTCTCCGTCGGTTGGCTTCATTCGGTCGACTGCGTCTGCCTGTTGAAGATTCAGAGTTTTTTGAACTACCCCTCACTGCAGCGCCTCCCACCTTAGAGACTGCGAACCACCCGGAGCCCTCCATGGCCAAGCCCCTGCAGGAATATGCGCGCAAGCGTGACTTCAGCGCCACGCCCGAGCCAGACGGCAGGCGCAGCCGTGGTAAACAGGCCCACGCCCTGCTGTTCTGCATCCAGAAGCATGACGCCAGCCACCTGCACTATGACTTCCGCCTGGAGCTTGATGGCACCCTGAAGAGCTGGGCGATCCCCAAGGGGCCGTCGCTGGACCCCAAGGTGCGCCGACTGGCCGTGCATGTGGAGGACCATCCGCTGGACTACGCCGACTTCGAGGGGCATATCCCCGAAGGCCACTATGGTGCAGGCGATGTGATCGTTTGGGACCGTGGCATATGGGAGCCCGAGGGCGATGCCCGTGAGGCTTATGCCAAAGGCAAGCTGCGCTTTCGCCTGCAGGGTGAAAAGCTCAGTGGTGTGTGGAACCTGTTTCGCACCCACCTGGCCGGCAAAAAGGAGCAATGGATGCTGGTGAAGTCCCACGATGGCCAGGCGCGCAGCGAAGCTGACTACAGCATTGTCGAGGCCCAGCCTGACAGCGTGCTCAGCGACCGCACCTTGTTGCCACGCAAGGCCGCTGCAAAAAAGGCCACTACACCGCGCACCAACCGTCAACGCACCGGAAAAGGCCAGCATGCGCCGTTGCCAGCGCAGCTACAGCCGCAGCTTGCAACGTTGGTGGATTCCCCGCCTAGCGGCGACTGGCGCTATGAAGTCAAGTTCGACGGCTACCGCATCATGGCCCGCATCGACGGCGAAGACATCCGCCTGTTCACCCGCAATGGCCACGACTGGAGCAGCAAAATGCCCCGGCAGGTCGCTGCCTTGCGCGCGCTGGGTGTCGGTTCGGCCTGGCTCGATGGCGAAATGGTGGTGGTTGACGAAAATGGCGCAGCAGACTTCCAAGCCTTGCAGAACGCCTTCGATACCGAGCATGACGAAGGCATTGCCTATTACCTGTTCGACCTGCCGTTTCTTGGTGGTCGGGACCTGCGTCAGGTACCGCTGCAGGGCCGCCGCGACACCTTACGCCAATTGCTTGGGCACGATAAGTCGGACGTACTCAAGTTTTCTGCCGACTTTGACCAGCCTGTCGAATCCCTGCTCGACAGCGCCTGCCGTCTGCAGCTCGAAGGGCTGATCGGCAAACGCGTCGACAGCCCGTACAGTGGCCGCCGCAGCTCGGACTGGGTCAAGCTCAAGTGCAAGCAACGCCAGGAATTCGTGATCGTCGGCTACACCGACCCCAAAGGCAGCCGCAGCGGCTTCGGGGCCTTGCTGCTGGCCCTGCACGACAACGACAGTGGTGAGCTGCGCTATGCCGGAAAGGTAGGTACCGGCTTCAGTGATACCACCCTGGCCACCCTGCTTGCCCGGTTAACGTCCCTGGAAACTGCCAAGCCAGCCGTGGCCAGGCCGCCCACCGGTGCCGAAGCCCGTGGTGTGCATTGGCTGCAACCGAAACTGCTCGCTGAAGTCGCCTATGCCCAGATGACCCGTGATGGCATCGTGCGCCACTCGGTTTTCCACGGCCTGCGCGACGACAAGGCGGCAACAGCTATCGACCTGGAGCGCGCCATGCCCGCCAAGACCGTGCCTAAGCGCAGCAAGCAGGCCAAGACGTCTGAAACCCCGGATGAACTGCACCTGACACATCCTGACAGGGTGATCGACGCCACCCTGGGTGCGACCAAGCGCGAAGTCGCCGAATACTATGCCGACATCAGCCAATGGATCCTGCCACAGCTCAAGCACCGCCCGGTGGCGCTGGTTCGCGCACCGGACGGCCTGGCCGGCGAGCTGTTCTTCCAAAAGAACGCGGGCCAGCTGCACATACCCAACGTGCTTAGCTACGAAAAGGCCGAGGCCGGCCAGGCGGCGATGGTTATCAATCGCCCAGACACGCTGCTAGGCGCGGTGCAGATGAACATGCTTGAACTGCACACCTGGAACGCCACGGACAAGGACTTCGACAAACCCGACCGCTTCGTGCTCGACCTGGACCCTGACCCCGCGTTGCCCTGGAAGGCCATGCTGGAGGCGACTCAGCTCACCCTTACCCTGCTTGACGAGCTAGGCCTGAAGGTGTTCCTGAAAACCAGTGGAGGCAAAGGCATTCATGTTGTAGTGCCGTTGACCCGGCGCGCCGGCTGGGACGAAGTCAAAGGCTTCAGCCACGCCATCGTCAACTACCTGGCCACGTTGTTCCCGGACCGTCTCAGCGCGGTGTCTGGGCCGAAAAACCGTGTTGGGCGCATCTTCATCGATTACCTGCGCAACAGCAAAGGCGCCACCACCGCGTGCGCTTACTCCCTGCGTGCCCGAGAGGGGCTGCCTGTTTCGGTGCCCATATGGCGCGACGAGCTGGTGCAGCTCAAAGCCGCCAACACGTGGAACATCGCCAACGTGCGCGAGCGTCTCGCAGAAGTCGAAGACCCATGGGCCGACCTGGGCAAGGTGCGCCAGTCCATCACTGCCCGCATGCGCAAGCAACTGGGGCTCTCGTGATGGCGCAACAGCGAATGGACATGACCCGGGAGACACGCCCATGAGCATCGTTCAAGACTTCAACCTGACCACCCTTGACCGCCTGTTGCGCGCCTTTGGCGAACGCCAGCAAGCGCTTAACCTCGACACCCAGCTGCCGCAGCTGATTCAGGCGCTGCAAGCTGACCACCTGGACCTGCTGCCCTTGCCGGGGCAAGGCAACACCCTGCGTCGCTGGCAGACCTTGGCCCGCGTGGCGGGTTGCGACCTGGCTCTGGCCAAACTCTATGAAGGCCACACAGATGCCCTGGCAATTCTGGCCGAGTGTGGTGCCGCGTACCACGCGCGCGACGGCATCTGGGGCGTGTGGGCCGCCGAACCGCCTGATGCCCGTACGCGGATCACGGCTCGCGAAGGTAAACAGGTGCTATTGAACGGCCGCAAGGCCTGGTGTTCAGGCGCCTTGCAGATCGACCGGGCGTTGATCACCGCCTGGGATGAGGCGGAGCAACCGCAACTGGTGGCCATCGAATTGTCGCAACCGAGCCAGGGTTTGAACATCGAGCATTGGCAGGCTGTAGGCATGGGCACGACTGCCAGCGTCGAACTGTCGTTCAACGACACTCCTGGTACGCTCATCGGCAAGGCCGGCCAATACCTTGCACGCCCAGGCTTCTGGCACGGCGGTGCAGGCATCGCCGCCTGCTGGTTCGGCGCGGCTGAAGCGCTGGCGGACTACCTGCGCGAACACTGCCGCAGGCCCCGCCCCGACCCGCATGCCGATGCCCATCTGGGGGCCGTTGACGCTGCGTTGTACGGTGCCCGCGCAGCGCTGCGCGAGTGCGCCGCCTGGATCGACCTGCAGCCTGCAGCAGATGCCAGTTTCGAAGTGCGCCGTACCCGTGCCCAGGTAGAACAGGCGGTGGAACAGGTGATCAGCCATGTCGGGCGAGCGCTGGGCGCTACACCCTTCTGCCGCAGCAGCCACTTTGCTCGGCTGAGCGCCGATCTGCCGGTGTTCATTCGCCAAAGTCATGCCGAGCGTGACCTGGCGGTGTTGGGCCAGCAGTTGGCCCAGGGGCCGGCCGGAGCCTGGCAGCTATGAACGAGAATCTGATTCAGTCGAGCAGTGGCACGCCTTGGGCATCCTGGCAACAGGCCGCGCATCTGGCCCGTGCTACCTGGCTCGATCCGCGCCAGCTTTGCCCGCCAGGGCGCCGCCTGGTATTGATTGCACCCCACCCGGACGACGAAATACTCATGGCCGGCGGCCTGCTGGCGGGGTTCACCGGTCGCGAAGAAGAACTGGTGCTGATTTCCGCCACCGATGGTGAGGGCAGTCACCCAGGTTCCAGCCACTGGAGCGAGCACCGCTTGCGCCGCCAGCGCCCTCTGGAGAGCCGCCAGGCCCTGAAGCAGCTGGGCCTGGAGCCAAACCAGATGGACTGGCGCAGGCTGCATCTCAGGGACGGCCAGCTGCCGCGTGAAGAAGCGTTTCTGGTTAGCCACCTCACCCAGTTGCTGCGGCCCGATGACCTGTTGATGGCTACCTGGCGTAATGACGGGCATTGCGATCACGAGGCCGTCGGCCGCGCTGCCGCGCATGCGGCGGCGGCCCGCCAGGTGCAATTGGCCGAGGTACCGGTTTGGGCATGGCATTGGGCAGAGCCTGACGATCCACGTCTGCCGTGGCCCCGTGCCCACCGTCTGCAACTCGATGAAAGCCGCTTGGCACGCAAGCGCAAGGCGTTGGCCGCTCACGTCAGCCAGCTGGGACGGGACGACGAACAGCCAGTGCTGCCGTCCAATCTGCTGGATTGTCTGCTGCAACCTTTCGAACTGGTCTTTCTGTAGTGGAGCCTTCATGAGCCTCGATTCGCAGTATTTCGCCGAGCTTTACGCCACCAACGAAGACCCTTGGGCCTTCCGCACTCGCTGGTACGAGAAACGCAAGCGCGAGTTGGTCATGGCCAGCCTGCCTCGGCAGTGCTATCAGCGAGTGTTCGAGCCAGCCTGTGCCAATGGCGAGCTCAGTGCGCTGCTGGCCGAACGCTGCGCCGACCTGCTCTGCCAGGACCTGGACCCGACCGCTGTGAACCTGGCCCGCGTGCGGCTTGCACAGGTACCCAATGCCTCGGTGGAACTGGCCCGGTTACCTACGCACTGGCCGAGCGGGCGCTTTGACCTGATCGTGCTCAGCGAAGTGGGCTACTACCTCGACTCCACCGACTGGCTGCATGTGATCGAGCAATCAGCGGCCAGCCTGACCTACGACGGTGGGCTGCTGGCGTGCCACTGGAAGCATCCCATCGTCGGTTGCCCGCAGGATGGCCGTGAAGTGCACCGCATGCTCGCCCGGCACCTGCCGCTGTATCAGCAGTTCCAGCATGAAGAGGCGGACTTCGTGCTGGAATACTGGTCCTGCCAGCCCAGCGTGGTCGACCTCGACGAGACCTGCCCATGATTGCCGTGGTCATCCCTGCGCATAACGAAGCGCGCCGGCTGGGACGCTGCCTGCGGGCGGTGCTGGTCGCTGCCCAGCAGGCGCAGCAGGCGGGGTACCGCGTGGAGGTGCTGGTGGTACTCGACCGCTGCAGTGACGCAAGCGCCGCGGTGGCAAGGCGTTTCGGTGTCCAGGCCTTGATGGTGGATGCCGGGAATGTCGGCATGGCGCGCCGGGTGGGTGCGGCGCACATGCTCGAACGCGGCGCGCAGTGGTTGGCCTGCACCGATGCAGATAGCCGGGTACCGGCACACTGGCTGATGTCGCAGCTGGCCTGCAGCGCCGATGTGGTGTGCGGCACGGTGCACATCGACTACTGGCAACCCTGGCACACAGCCGCCCTGCGCAAGGTGTACCAGAGCCGTTATGAAGCGCGCGAAGGCCACCGGCATGTGCACGGCGCGAATCTGGGGGTATGTTCCGATGCCTACGCGCGGGTGGGCGGCTTCAAACCGTTGGCGGCGCATGAAGATGTGCAACTGGTCAGTGACCTTCAGGCCTGCGGCGCACAGATCGTCTGGACCGCCAGGCACAGCGTGGCCACCAGCAGCCGGCTTGACAGCCGCGCCCGCGAAGGGTTTGGTGATTATCTGGCGAGGTTGCAGGCACAGGCCTCGCAAAGCGCCCCCGACAGCCCTCCGGTTAAAACCTCATGACGCCTTGCGCGCTTTCTTCGCCGGCTTCTTGCCTGCCAGGCTGCGCTTGAGCAGTTCGGTAAGGTCGAGGATGTCCGCACCCTTTTCAGCACTCGCAGCGTCGCCGTTCACCACAGACTCGATCTTGCCCTTGCTGGCCTTCTCTTCCACCAGGTCCATGATGGTCTGGCGGAAGGCATCGTGATACGCCTCGGGCTTCCAAGGCTCGCTCATGTCCTCCACCAGACGCTTGGCCATGTCCAGCTCGCGCTTTTCCACCTTGTTGTCCGTCACGCTGCTGTCCAGTTCCAGCGTCTCCAGCCCGCGTACTTCTTCGGGCCAGCGCAGGGTAATCATCACCAGCGCGTCGTCCAGGGGGCGCAGCAGCGCCAGATGCTGGCGGGTATGCAGTACCACGGTGGCCAGTGCCACCTTGCCGGTCTTCTGAAGCGTCTCGCGCAGCAAGGCATACACCTTGCCACCACGGCGGTCCGGGGTTAGGTAGTACGGCGTATCGAAATGCTGCAGTGGGATCTCGCCAGCTTCGACGAAGGAAAAGATATCGATGGTCTGGGTCGCTTCGGGCCGAGCCTTGCGGATCTCTTCCTCGCTGATTACCACGTAGCGGCCCTTCTCGAATTCCACGCCCTTGACGATGTTGTCCTTGTCGATTTCCTTGCCGGTCACCTTGTTCACCCGCTTATAGCCCACAGGCTCCATGCTGCGCTTGTCGAGCCAGTCGAAATCCACCCGCTCGGTACGCACGGCGGTATGGAGTGCCACGGGGATGTGCACGAGGCCAAAACTGATGGCGCCTTTCCAGATTGCCCGAGCCATGAAGTGCTCCGAAGATTGCCTGCCGATACCAGAAGTGACTGCGGCGGGCGTCAATGGTTTCTCGGCGGGCGCGGGCACCGACCAGCAGTCAAGCCTGGCTGAACAGGACCCGCTTGAACGCCTCGGCCGCGAGGTGCACCTGCACCGACCAATCCCCCGCCGCATCGCTGCCGGCATCGTCGGAAACATACTTCAGACAAACAAACGGAATGCCTTCGTCACGCGCGATCAACGCCAGCACATAGGCTTCCATATCGACCACGTCGTAAGGTGCATCGCCGTGGTTGATTTCGAAGCTGTCACCGCTGCCACAGGCTTCCAGGGCCAGGCCGGGGATCACTGCCCCATGCTCCAGTACTACCGGGATATCCGACAAGGGTGTTTCGTAGCGGGCAAAGCCCAGTGGGGTCACGTCCATGTCGCGTTGCACGAAGCGGTTACAGCACACCACCTGGCCCTTGCCATGGCGCTGGCTGCCAGCTGAGCCAAGGTTGACGATAAGCTTGGGCTTGCGCGTTGCGATCGCTTTGGTGAGCGCAATAGCCGCATTGACCTTGCCAATGCCAGTGAACACGGTGTTCACCTCGTTGAACACATCGCCAGCCTCGGCCTCGAGGGCGAAAACGAACAGCGTGTCATTCAGGGAAATGTCGGGGAATTGCTTGATCAGCATCATTGAGCAGGTGTTTCCGCGTGGCTGCAAGGGGCGCGGCCATTGTCGGCCAACCCCGGCTAATTGCAAGCCTGGCGGTGCTGAGTGCCGCCCTTTTCGCTGATTGCAGTGCCAGGTCGCCCCGGCACTGCGTCGGTCAATTACGAGCGGCCGCCCTTGCGACCCGACTCGCGATCGTGCGGCATGTTGCTGCCCGAAGACTGGCCGCCCTTGCGTCCGGCTTCAGAAGCCTTTTCTCGGTCATTGGCGAAATTACCTGGGTTCTTGTTACCGCCCTGGCTGCCTTGTTGATTGCCGGTACGGCTGTTGTCTTTAGTGGCCATGGTGCTCAAACCTCATGTGACTTCGGAATGCACGGCAAGCTGCCGTACACAGGTTCGGAGTTCGGCGATATCGCGGGATTCGTTTTATTGCGAAGGGTTCGGACCGGTGGCGTTAAATAAGCGGCAACGCCATATTTGGCGCGCCTGTCAGTCGCGCGGCGGGCTATCCATACGAGCCTGGTGGCGACCCAGCCAGCCACCTGTCGCTGCCCAGCCCAGGGCAATCAGCGCGCCGATCAACATCGCCAGTTGCGGGTGCTCGCCGATGACGTCCAGCGCACGCTTGACCCAGCCGCTCAGGGCATCGCCGCCACGATAGACCACGGTGTCGATGAAGTTCTTGGCCTTGTACTTGTCCTCGGCGGGCAGCACGGTGAACAGCATCTCGCGACCTGGCCGCACCAGCGCATACTCGCCGGCACGGCGCACCACCATCACTACAACGAACACGGCGAACACCGGCGCCAGTGCCAACCACAGAAAGCCTGCTGCCATCACCACCGGCACTGCCACCAGCAAGACCCCAACGCCTAGCCGACGAGCCAGGCGCCCGGTAATGAACACCTGGGTGAGGATGGCCAGCGCCTGCACAACGGTGTCGATCAGGCCGAAAACCTGGGTTTGCCGGGTGCGGTCGGTAAAGGTTTCACTGACGATGCGCGCCTGTTCGAAGTACAGAAAGGTGCTGACGCTGGCCAGCAGCACCACGAATAACGCGATACCCAACAGGTACGGCGAACGGAGCACGGCGGTGGCGCCGGCAAACGGGTTGCCGCCTAATGGGCGCGAGGCCAGACGTTCTGTTTGCGCCGGCAGCGGTTGGCGCGCCCGCCAGCGTTGCAGGAACAAGGCCGCGACGATACTGCCTATCAGAAATGCCGCGGCCAGCACCAACAAACCGGCATGGCCCAGCGGTGCGACCAACAAGGCGCCGAACAGGGGGCCGCTAAGCCCACCCAGGCTTGCCCCGGCCGCCAGCAGGCCGAACAAGCGCTTGCCTTGCGCGGTTGAAAACAAGTCGGCGAGCACGCTCCAGGCCAGCGAGATCGTCAGCAAGTTGAACACTGATAGCCAAATGTAGAAGGCTCGGGCAGTCCACAGGTCGTCTGGATTGCCGGCAAACAGTGCCGCGAACAGTAGCAGGTTGCTGGCGAAGAAACCGTAGGCCCAGGGCAGGATATGCCTGCGTTGCACCTTGGAGGCCAACCAACCGAATAGCGGCAGGCACGCCAGGGTAGCGATGAAGGTGCCGGTGAACAGCCATTGCAGGTTGTCCACGCCACCGGCAACCCCCATGGTTTCGCGCACCGGGCGCAGCATGAAGTAACCGGTGAACAACAGGTAGAACAACAGCAAGCCGGCGATGACCGCCGGCCCTTCGCCGGGCTGGATGTTCAGCCCTTGGTCCAGACGCCGCCGCCACGCCTCCATGGTGTCAGGCGAACTGCTTGATCAGCGCCTGTTGCTGCGCGTGAGTGAGCATGGGGTCATGCCCAGCCTTGAGCTGGTCAAGCTGGCGGTCGGGCCGGCCGGTGGCGGGGATGACCGTGGTCACTGCCGGGTGGCTGATGGCGAACTTCAAAAACAACTGCGCCCAGCTGCCGATGCCCGCTTCAGCGGCCCAGCCCGGCAAGGCCTGGTCCTTGACCCGGGCGAACAGGCGGCCATCGTCGAAGGCACGGTTGATCAATACGGCAACGCCCTTGTCCTGGCACAGCGGCAGCAGCTCACGGGCGGCGTCGGGGGCGTTGACCGAATAGTTGATCTGGATAAAGTCCAGCGGCTCGCTACGCACTATTCGCGCGACTTCGTCCTGGCCACTGTTCAGGTAATGGGTGATGCCGACGTAACGCGTTTTGCCTTGCTGCTTCAGCTCACGGGCATAGGGCAGTTGGGTCTGCCAGTCGCGCAGGTTGTGGATCTGCAGCAAGTCGACCTTGTCGGTGCGCAGGCTTCTGAGGCTGCCGGCCCACTGCCTTTCGGCGTCAGCCCGGTTGTCGGCGGCGATCTTGGTAGCGATGAAGCATTGCCGGTGCCAGCCGCCCTCCTCCAGCAATTGGCCAAGAATGCTGTCGGCGCCGCCATAGTTGGGCGAGGTATCGATCACCCGCCCGCCACCGTCGAAAAACGCCTTGAGCACCGCTTTGAGCTGCTGGTACTGAGCCGAGCCAGCCTCCACCTCGAAGCTGCCGGAAGTGCCCGCGCCGATCACCGGTAAGGCTTCACCGGTGGACGGCACTTTGCGAGCCAGCAAGCCCACCGGGGTGGCAGCATGCAGCCAGGGGCTGACGACGGTCAGCAAGCCCAACGTGGCACCTGTGCGTAGGACATCACGACGTGCGTACATGAAAAAGCTCCCGTCATGAATCGGAAACTTTCAAGGCTAGCCGCTCTAACCCACGCCAGCGGGTGTTTCTGTATCTGGATGTTTAGTGATCAGGCCCGCAGCAGTTGGCTCAGGTCGACACCCGTCTCAGCCATCGGCGGGCACCAGTAGTAGCCGCCTGTGAGTGGCCGGCTGAAGCGGTAGAGACCGTCGATAATGCCGTCTTCCAGGCCGCTCATGCGTCGCAGCTGTACTTCGAACGCATCGAAGCTTTGGCCCAGGGCGACGAAGGCCAGGCCGGCACCGCGCTGGTCGGCCCAGGCCACCGAGCGACGGACCATGAACGCCTCGGGTTCGAAACTTTCCTGAGCCGTACGTTTGACGTGTGCGGACTCGGGTGCATCGTCGAGTTCCTCGTTGTCGCTCAGGCGGCGGCCGATGATGTTGTCCTGATCAGCTTGGGGCAGCGACTTGAAATACTCCAGGTCGTGCTTCCACAGCTGGAACGCGGCATAGCTGGAACCATCGGCGGCAATGGCCGCTTTTACGGCAGCTTCGTCCACCGGATTTTCGGTGCCGTCTTCGTAACCGGTCAGGTCGTGGCCGCCACGGTGCAGGAAACCATCAACGCTGTCGGCCAGGCGCAATGCCGGTGCCAGCGCCTGCTCGAGCGCCTGGGCGCGCAACAGCAGGTCGCCACGTTCGTTGCCACGCAACCACAGCCACAGGGCGTGTTGGGTGCTGGGGTTCTCCACGGCGGCATCCAGCAGCGGGAAGGCGCGCAAGCCTGGCACATCACGGCCCATGGCCTTGACCAGCGGGGCGCCAATACCGAGCAGAAGCTGTTCACCATCGACCTGTGGCAGCAAGGCATCCAGGGCGGCAGGCAACGCCTCGGGCGACTGCAGGGTGAAGAACAGGTGGCGGGCGTGGGCCGGCACCGGGGTGGCAAGCAGACCTTGCTGGAACGGCATGACAGGCTAATCCTCGGTTAAAAGCGGCATGCTACTGCGCCCACAGGCCCGCTGCAATGCGGCATGCAGCCTCGCCACGCGCTGCGCTTGGTAACAAACGGTTACCAAGTGCTGGCCCTTTGCGATTAGCTATCAATCAGGGCCGGCCTACACTGCTCGAGATCCTTCGCCCGAGAGACCGCCCATGACCGCCTCGCCCTTGCTCACAGCCTTTCTGCCGCTTGCCCTGGGCATCATCATGCTCGGCCTGGGGTTGTCGCTCACCCTGGCTGATTTCGCTCGCGTGGTGAAGTACCCCAAGCCGGTGGTGGTAGGCCTGGCCTGTCAGATCCTGCTGCTGCCGCTGGTGTGCTTCCTGATCGCCAACGGCTTTGGTCTGGAGTCTGCCTTGGCAGTGGGGCTGATGCTGCTGGCCGCCTCGCCAGGCGGCACCACGGCCAACCTGTTCAGCCACCTGGCTCATGGTGACGTGGCGTTGAATATTACCCTGACGGCGGTCAACTCGCTGATTGCGATCCTGACCATGCCGTTGCTGGTGAACCTGTCGCTGAGCTGGTTCATGGCTTCGGACCAGGCTATCCCATTGCAGTTCGCCAAGGTCATGCAGGTGTTTGCCATTGTCTTGCTGCCGGTGGCGCTGGGCATGCTGATTCGCCATTTCGCCCCGGCATTCGCTGCGCGCATGGAAAAGCCGATGAAACTGGTAGCGGCGCTGTTCCTGGCCTTCACCATCGTCTTGGCATTGGCCAAGGACTGGCAGACCGTGGTCGAGTACGCACCGGTGGTAGGCCTGGCCGCGCTGCTGTTCAACCTGCTGAGCCTGACGGTGGGCTATTGGGTGCCACGGCTGCTGAACATCCCCAAGCGCCAGGCGATTGCCATCGGCATGGAGATCGGCATCCATAACGGGACCTTGGCCATTGCCCTTGCATTGAGCCCGTCGCTGCTGAACAACGCGACCATGGCAGTGCCGGCTGCGTTGTACAGCCTGATCATGTTCTTTACTGCGGCTGGGTTCGGCTGGTGGGTCAGCCGAGGGCAGGTGGCGGCGCAACCCAAAGGGGAAACGGCGAATTGAACCCCTGTCGGTTTATCACGGCTGGCTGCGCTTGCGTCGAAGCTGCGCCGTCAACCTCTTCAGGGGCGGCGCATAGAAGAACCCGAACGACACACTCCCCGTGCGCCCCTTCACCGCATGGTGCAACCGATGCGCCCGGTGCAAGCGTTTCAGATAGCGGTTGACCGGCCGTGGCTTGTGCGGCCAATGCCGGTGAAAGAAGCCGTCGTGGGCCAGCACATACAGCACCCCGTACCCTGCCACGCCGCCGCCTACCCACTGCAGCGGTGCAAAACCGCTTTTCCCGAGCGCCACCAGCGCCGTGGCAATCAGCCCCAGGGCCACCAGGTAGAGGTCGTTGGTTTCGAGCATGCCCAGTTGTGGCTCATGGTGCGAGCGATGCAGCCACCAGCCCCAGCCATGCATGATGTACTTGTGAGCCAGCGTGCCAACGCCCTCCATGGCCACCAGGGTGCCGAACAGGACGGCGAAATTGAACAGCATGGAACGGTCCGGGTGATGGCAAAGGGAGGCGCAAGGGTACCGGCTGCTCAGGTATTTTTCCATGCGGGCGTGACCGGCTGCAGGCCATTCGCGGATGAAGCCATTGTCATGTTTTTGCCCTTGACCTGCCCTGCCACGCGGCGTATGGTCCGCGGCGCAATTTTGCCTTCCTCAACAGGAGACCTGCCTTGGACAGTAGCCCCAGTCGCTTGCGACAGGCCCACGTGGCGCGCTAGCCCGGCAGTGTCCTGCACTGTCTGGCCGCTCTGGCAAGACGGTGGTTTCTTGTAACCCCGCACCTCCTTCCCTCCTCGTGGTCCTGCGCATTTTTCTGGTTTTTCAACCGCGCCAACTGATGGCGTTCATGCGGGCGTTTGCCTGCGGAAGAGGTTTGCTATGGATTGGAAAGTATTTTTACTGCGCGTTGCCATTGCCCTGCTGCTGGGGGCGCTGATCGGTGCCGAACGGCAATTGCGCCAACGCCTGACCGGGCTGCGCACCAATGCACTGGTCAGTACCGGTGCCTGCCTGTTCGTGCTGATGACCCAGGCAGTGCCAGGCATGGCGCCTGCCGATGCGTCGCGCGTGGCCGCCTATGTCGTGTCGGGCATCGGCTTTCTGGGTGGCGGCGTGATCATGCGCGACGGTTTCAACGTGCGTGGCCTGAACACCGCAGCCACCTTGTGGTGCACGGCTGCAGTCGGCGTGCTGTGCAGCCTTGGGCTGCTGTTGGAGGCTGCGCTGGGTAGCCTGGTGGTGCTGTGCGCCAATATCCTGCTGCGCGACATCGCCCAGCGCCTGGACCGTCAGGACGTGGTGCCGGCCAGCGAGGTGGAGCAGCACTTCGAAGTACGTATCGTCTGCCGCGCCGAGGACGAGATTCAGGTGCGCAGCCTGATGCTGCATAGCCTGGGCGACCCGCAACTGCGGCTGCAGTCACTGCAGAGCGCAGACCTGGACAACCCTGCACGCCTGGAAGTACGTGCCGAACTGCTGGGCACCACGCAGGCGCCGGCGCAGCTGGAGCGGCTGGTCAGCCGGGTCAGCCTGGAGAAAGGTGTAAGCTCGGTGCGCTGGCAATTACAGCCGCAGGTGTTGGCGGCTGATTAGAACGACAGGAGTGATTCATGCTTATCCGCCCTACCCTTGAGCGCGACATTCAACGGCTGCCAGGCGTCGAGCGATCGGCAGCCCAGGCTTTTGTCGGCTGGCCGGCACTGGCCTGGCTGGCGCAAGGTGATGTGATGGACTGCGCTGCACACAGGGCTTTCGTCGAGGAAGGTGGTAGTTGGGTCGCTGAGGATCCGGCTGGGCGCATTGTCGGTTTTGCCTGCGCCAGGCTTGCGGACCAAGCGCTGCACCTTCATGAAATATCAGTGTGCCGGGAGGGCCAAGGGCAAGGTGTCGGGCGCCGCTTGCTGCGGCAAGTGGTCGATGCCGCACGCTGCGCCGGTGTGCGCGAGCTGACCTTGACCACCTTTGTCGATGTGCCCTGGAATGCGCCGTTTTATGCCCGTTTTGGGTTTGAGAGGCTGCATGAAAGGCTGCTGAACGATCGACTCCGGGGCATTCTGGCCAGCGAGCACGCTCACGGTCTCGAAGGGCGTTGTGCAATGCGCCTCTGCGTCGGCCATTAACCTATGGGGCTGGCAAGGCCGCTCTGCACTGGGCCAGCGCCTCGTCCCGTTCTTTCACGCGCTCCTCGAGCCGCTGCAACTGGCGAGCCTGCTCGGCGCACACATCGTGCCTGTGCTCCAGGTTTTGCGCTTGCTCCTCCAGTTGGCGACGCATTTCCTCGCTGGCGCCCTGGGCCTGGGCCAGGATCGTGCGCAAGCCCTGGATCTGCGCTTCACGCTGTTCCAGCAACTCGCCCTGCGCCCGGCACTCGCTGGCGGCCTGGCGGTGCTCGCCCAGCAACCGCTCGTTATCGCGGTGCAGACGGGTTAGCTCGTCCTGCTTGACGATCATGCCTTGCTGTAGCTGGCGTATTTCCACCTGCATCTGCTGCAACTGCGCTTCATGGCGGCGCTGTTCCTGCTCGCGCTGTTCACGGCTGGCATTGCGGTAGTGCTCCAGAGCATCGCGGGCATGGCGGTGCTTGTCTTCCAGCGACTTGACCTGCTCGTCCTTGTCGGTCAGGCGCACCTGCAATTCACCTAGCGACTGGTTAAGGCTGGCGCTGCGCAGTTGTTCCGCTTGCAACGTGCTTTGCGTGGACAGCCGTTTTTCTGTCTCGGCGGCCAAGGCCGCTGCATCGATCTTGTGTTGCTGATGAGCTGCATTCAGCGCCTGCTGGGCGATTTCCAGCTGCGCCTCAAGCGTTTCCCGCTGTTGGGTGAAGGTGCTCTCGGCCTGTTCGATCTTCAAATCGGCCTCGTCCTGCAGCTGGGTTGCCAGTTGCCCGACCAGGCGGCTCAGCACATCGCTCAGCGCAGCGCCGCCTTCGGAGGCCACCGGCTGCTGGCCGTTCAACTCCTTCAGATAGCGGTGAATGGTGGTTTTAGAGCCGGTATTGCCCAGCTCGATACGTATGGCATCGATGCTGGGGTTCTCGCCCCGGGCAATCAGCGCCTGCCGCGCCTGCTGCACTACCACCTTGTTGATACCGCCGCGCGCCATGCTTGCTCCTACGATTCTGTACTGTGTTATGTAATATGTAATTACGTACCAATTATGACGACTTCAAAGCGCAGCTGCAATCAATTACTATGGTTGAATAATCACGGCTTATCGCATGTCAGGCATAAAATTGGCAAAACGATCGCGAATAACCGTATGTTCAAAAGCAAAACGCCCCGCCAGGCACGGGGCCTGCGGGGCGTTGCATAGGGGCGTAGTGGCGTATCAGAACGAGCGGTCGACCCGCGCAGGCGTGCGGCGCATCAGCACCTTGCCATTGCGCACCGACACCAGTGCATGCCCTTGGCTGCGCACCATCTCGTAATCATCCGGCGCCGACAGCAGCAACAGGTTTGCGGGGCGCCCCACTTCGATGCCATAGCGTTCGCCCAGGTTCAGCGTGCGGGCGCTGTTGTCGGTGATCAGGTCCAGGCAGCGCTGCAGGTCTTCATAGCCGAGCATGTGGCAGATGTGCAGCCCTGCTTCGAGAATGCGCAGAATGTTGCCGTTGCCCAGCGGGTACCACGGGTCGACGATGGAGTCCTGGCCAAAACACACGTTCATCCCGGCGCGGTCGATCTCGGCCACGCGGGTGACGCCACGGCGTTTCGGGTAGTTGTCGAAGCGCCCCTGCAGGTGAATGCTCTCGGTCGGGCACGACACGAAGTTGATGCCAGACAACTTGAGCAGGCGGAACAGCTTGTAGCAGTAGGCATTGTCATACGAGCCCATGGCCACGGTATGGCTGGCCGTAACCCGCGCCCCCATGTCGCGTACCCGGGCTTCTTCGGCCAACACTTCGAGGAAACGCGATTGCGGGTCGTCGGTTTCGTCGCAGTGCACGTCCACCAGGCAGCCGGTGCGCTCGGCCAGGTCCATCAGGAACTTCACCGACGATACACCCTGGTCGCGGGTGTTCTCGAAATGCGGAATACCGCCGACCACATCGGCACCGATGGCCACCGCTTCGGTCATCAGCGCCCGTCCGTTGGCGTACGACTCGATCCCTTCCTGGGGGAAGGCGACGATCTGCAGGTCGACCTGCTCGCGCACTTCGTCACGCACCTCGACCATTGCCTTGAGCGCAGTGAGTTTCGGGTCGGTTACATCGACATGGGTGCGCACATGCTGGATACCGTGGTCGACCAGCATGCCGATGGTCTTTTTCGCGCGCGTCTTGATGTCGTCATGGGTGGTGGTTTCCTTGCGTTCAGCCCAGCATTCGATGCCTTCGAACAAGGTGCCGCTCATGTTCCACCTGGGTTCACCCGCAGTCAGTGTGGCGTCCAGGTGGATGTGCGGCTCCACGAAGGGCGCCACGACCAGGTTTTGCCCGGCGTCCAGGTCATCGACACCCGCGAGCGCCACCACCTCGGCTTGGGGCACGATGGCGGCAATGCGCGCGCCGTTCAGTTCGATACGGAACAGGCCGGGTTTGCCGCGTAGGCGTGCGTTGATAATGTTCATGCTGTTACTCCTTGCCGTGGGCTTCGCTCATGCGCCACACCAGCATGGCGACCGAAGCATTCATGCGAAAAAGCGGGTCGTCGAGAGACTGCCCGCTCAGTTGTTCGATGCGCTGGATGCGCTGATTGATGGTGTTGCGGTGCAACCCCAAGCGCTGTGCGGCCTTCAGCCCATTGCCGTTTTCCATGAGCAAGGCGTCGAGGGTATGCACCAGGGCATTGGCCTGCTTGCGCCCAGGGGCGATCAGCGGCCCGAGGGTGCGGCTGACGAAGTCGTCGATCAGCGAGCGGTCGACAATACCTTGCAGCAGGCGCAGTACGCCCAGTTCGCTGAAGTTGCAAAAGCCGTTGGCTGGGCGCAGGTGCTGCGCCACATCCAGCGCCTGGCGCGCCTCGTTGAGGGCCTGGCGGTAGTGCGCACACTCTTCGGCGAGGCTCGACAAGCCCATGTACAGGCTCAGTTCACCCGTCGCGGCCTGCAGTTGCCGGTACAGCACCGCCAACGTCTCGGCCAGGTCGGGCGTGTCGGCCAGTAGCACCACGAACAGGTCGCCCGGTAACTGCGCCGTTACGCTGCCTGGCCGCTGACGGCACCAGGCTTCGAGTTGGTCCTCCAGGGCCTGACGGGTAGCCTGCCAGGTACGCTCACCGTGAGCCAGCCCGTGGCGCTCGAACAAGCTATCTACGCCCGCCAGGCGCAAAGCCAGCAGGCGCCGTGGGTGGTCCAGCGCCAGTTGCAGGTGCGCTGCTCGCTGCCTTGCAATCGCCAGGCTCGGGTAGTCGCCTGTGAGCAGTTGGCCAAGGATGTCGTTGCGCGAGCGACGCACCTGGCTCATCTGCACCAGTGCCGTGCCGATCAGGTGGGTGACCACCACCATCTTCAGCGCGTAGGGCTGCTCGATCAGCGGCAAGCCCAGTTGCTCTGCATATGCGATAACGGACGCCGGGATGCTCTGGATGAAGCTGCCGCCAGTGAGAATCACCATGCCGGCAATGCCCACGGCCTCGCCGTCCTCTACCAGGCTCAGCAAGTTGGCCTCGCCGCGCGGATGGTTGATGCCCGTGACGAACACCAGTTCACCGCCCATCACCCATTCGGCGATGCCCTCGTTTTCCGCCACGTAAGGCCAGCGCACTCGCCGTTGCAGGTTGCGCGCTCCGGCCCGCACGCTCATTTCGTGCAGGCCGGGTAAATGCAGGATCTCGTCCAGCGCCAGGCTCACGGCTCGACGCCCGCCTGGCCAGGCGCACGGCGGCGTGCACCCAGCTCATGGATGACGATATAGCACAGCGCCGAGGCGCCGATACCCACCAGCGGAGCGACCCATGGCGAGGCGTAGGCCAGTACCGCACCTACGGCATAGGCAAACAGGCCTGTCAGGTTGTAGCGTGGCAGGCTTACCGTGCTCAGTGCCGGGTACTTGCCACGGTGGCGATACCAGAAGTCGGCCATGATGACCCCGCCCACCGGCGGAATGATCGAGCCCAGCAGTACCAGGAACGGGATCAGCATTTCATACATGCCGCCAATCGCCAGCACGATGCCAACCCCGGCTGCCATCAGTGTTGCCGTGCGCCGACGCTCACTGCGTAGCAGGTGGCAGGCGGCGGCCGACACGTTATAGATAGTCGGCCCCTGGATGGTCCACAGGTTCAAGCACAGCATCACCACCGCCGCGAACGACAGGCCCTGCAGCATCATTACCTCGACGATATCGGCCTGCTGGTAAACCATCGCGCACCAGGCACCGGCCACCACCATCAGGCCGTTGCCAAGCAGGAATGCCACCACGCTGGCGATCACCGCTACCCGGCCGCTGCGTGACAGCCGCGTCCAGTTGGTGGCCTGGGTGGCACCACTGGCGAAGGTGCCGAAGACCATGGTCACCGCCGCTGAAAAGGTCATGGTTTCGTGTGGTATCACGGCGGCCAGGCCGGCAAAGCCACCGGCATCGCGGGTGGCGATGTACATGGACACCAACAGCAGCACGAACATCAATGGCACTGACACCCGCGACAGCACGTCCAGCCCCTTGAAGCCGATGATGGCAGTGACACTGAAGCCCAGTCCGAACAGCACCATCAGCGGTACGCTGAAGCCCTCTGCCAACCCCAGCAGCTTGACCAGCACGATGGCTACCGTGGCCGTGCCCCAGGCATACCAGCCCAGTTCAGCGAAACCCAACAGAAAATCCGAAAGCCGGCTGCCCGCCTCACCGAAACAGAAGCGCCCCATCAACACCGTGTTAAGCCCGCTGCGCGAGGCGATGAACGCCAGCGCTGCGGCATACAAGGCCAACAGGCTGTTGCCAAGGGTTGCCACCCACAACATGTCGACAAAGCCGAAGGCCATGCCCAGCTTGCCGCCAGCGAACATCGTGCCGGTAAAAAAGGTGAAGCTGAACAGGACCATCGCGATCGGTAGCAGGCCCTTGCGGGCGGACTGCGGGGCTTCGCTTAGGGGGAATTCACTGGGTGAGCTCATTGCACGGGGCTCCGGATTGTAGTTGGGAGCAGAAAGAGCAATATGCGGGCCGCTTTTTCCAGGGCCGCAACCCAGGAAAAAGCGGGCGGGAAGCCTAGATATTCATGTGCAACATGAACATTAAAGCGCCTATATGAGGATATTAAAGTGTGCTTGACGACTTATTTTGAGGCATTCATGCACCAAAGCGGGTCTGGGCTGGGAACTAATCACCCAGCCAACCGGGCGTCGCGCATGCATGAGCACGCAAGCGGTGCAATCAAAATGCACCAATCAAATATCAAGCATATTTTTATATTCTGAAAAATAATAATAAAAATAGATCAAAACAGTATTTCTGCCTTACTCACCCCCTTGTTACAGTCCTTCCAGACCCGACCCCTCGCACGGTGGAGGCCCCGATTCATCCACCTGCGAGCTGCCCGAAACGGGGCACCAGTGGCAGTGCGGATGACCGGATTGACGATCATTTCCTCCGTGAGTTAGCGCCATGTCCCAAGTAGCCCCACGCCACAGCATCACCAACCTGCCACACCAGAACCATCGCTTGCAGCTAAGTGCCCCGCCTACCTTCAGCGACCTGTCTGCCGAACGCCTGCACCGCAAGCAACGCCTGGCCGCCTCGTACAGGTTGTTTGCCGAGCTGGGCTTCGAAGTGGGCCTGGCGGGCCATTTCACCGCCCGCGACCCGATCGAGACTGACCACTACTGGATCAACCCGCTGGGCGTGCCATTTACGCAAATCCGTACCTCAGACTTGCTACGCGTGGATGGCCAAGGCCAGGTCGTCGAAGGCAACGGCCTGCTCAACACCAGCGCGCTCGAGCTGCATTACCAATTGCAGCAGGCACGCCCCGAAGTGATCGGTATCGCCCACCTGCACAGCTTTCATGGCCGGGTCTGGTCATCGCTGGGCCAGCTGTTCCAGCCGATCACGGCCGAAGCCTCGGCCTTCCGTGGCGAGCAGGTGTTGTTCGACCGCAACGCCCTGCGTGATGCCGGCGGTGGCCTGCTGCAAGACCGCGACCTGGTTGCCCGGGCCTTCGTCGAAACCTTCGCCGGGCATAACCTGCTGGTCTGGCAGAACCATGGGCTGTGGGTCACCGGCCAGTCGGTCGAAAGCGCAGCCTGGCGTTTCATCCTCGCCGACGACACCGCTCGCGCGCACTTGCTCGCTTATGCTGCCGGGCAGCCGCGCGTACCGGAACAGCTCGAAGGGGCCAGCAACCCGGCCCAACGCGAACTGTTCGCCTGGTTGAACTTTGTGCCGCTGTGGGACCGTATCGTCCAGCAGCAGCCCGACCTCCTGGACTGAGGTGCAGTGCATGGCTTACTCCATCAGCCGCCGCACCTTGCTGCAACGCAGCGCCGCTGCAGCCCTGGCCGTGGGGCTCGGCCCACAGCTGGCCAACGCCAGCGAGGCCCTGCGGGTGTGGCGCTACAAAGGCCAGGCGGCGAGCTTCCTCGCCGATGCCGGGCAAGCCGCTACACCTTATCCACTGCAGTGGGTGGATGTGCCTGGTGGGGCCATGGTACTGGAGGCCTTCGCCGGCAACAGCCTGGACTACGCCTTCATGAGCCCGGTATTGCCACTGTTTGCAAGCGCTGCCGGTAACCCGCTGGTATTGATTGCCAGCTATCAAGGCGAGCAGAACCGTAGCAGCGTGATCGTCAAGCGTGGCAGGGGGATCGATACCCTGGCCGACCTCAAGGGCAAGCGGGTGAGTTTTGTACGTGCCACCGACACCCATTACCTGCTGCTGAACCTTTTGCGCGATCAGCAACTGACCCTCGCTGACATCCAGGCCCGGCCAATGCCAGCCCGCGATGCCCTGGTGGCATTCCAGAACGGCCATCTCGACGCCCTCGTCGCCGGCGGCATCGGCGCACTGCAGGCCCAGGTCAGCATGAACGGCGTGGTGCTGGCCGAGGCCAACCGCTACCCGTGCAGCAACTACCTGATCGCTACCAGCGCCCAGGTGCTGCAGCAGCCGGGCAAGCAAGCGGCCATTCGCGATTTTCTGCAACGCGAAAAAGCCACGTGGGCCTGGGTCGAGCAGCACCCTCAGGCCTGGGCGGAACGTAGCGAGCGCCTGACCGGTATCCCCCGCGCACTCTACTTGCAGCAATACGAGCAACGCCGCTTGCCTAGCCGCCTGCTGCCGGTCAGCGAAGACGCGATCGCGGCCCAGCAGCGTATCGCCGACCTGTTCCATGACAGCGGCCTGCTGCGCCAGCCACTGCAGGTACGTCGCTTTTGGGACGATCGCTTCAACCTTCTGCTCAGCGGCTAGGCCCCGCTGCGGCAAACGCACCGGCGCGCGCCGGACGACTCCAAGGCACATCGACCCCGGGAGCAACGCACCTCCCGCGGACCAGGCTGCGCCTGCACTGCGTGCAACACCCATGAGAGCCCGTTCGATCGCACATCCAGGGCCTGATCTGCCAATCGAACCCAAGGAACAGTCATGAAGTCTGTGTTTACCCCTTTAACGCTGGCCCCCACCTTGCTCGCCGGCTACCTGCTCACCCCGCTGGCCATGGCGGCCGAGGCTGACGCTGCACTCGACACGGTGATCGTCACCGGCTCGCGGGGCAGCGATGTGCGTACCGTCACCAGCAGCCCGGCACCGATCGACGTGATCGACAGCAAGCAGTTGGAACAGACTGGCGAATCCAGCCTGCGCGGTGCGCTGCAGAAAACCTTGCCATCGTTCTCCCAACGCCCTTCCGGTACGTCCAATGACAGCGTCGCCCGCCCCTACAGCCTGCGCGGTCTGAACGGTTCCAACGTGCTGGTGCTGGTCAACGGCAAGCGCCGCCACAACAGTGCCGTGATCAACCTCGACTCCACCGCCGCCTACGGCACCAACCCCGTCGACCTCGACATGATCCCCATCAGCGCCATCGACCACGTCGAGATATTGCGTGATGGTGCCTCGGCGCAGTATGGCTCCGATGCCATCGCCGGGGTGATCAACATCATCCTCAAGCAGCGCGACAACGGTGGTTCGGTCAGCACCCAGTACGGCCAGTACTACAAGGGCGATGGCGATAACCTGCGGCAAACCCTCAACCAGGGCCTGGCCCTGGGCGACAACGGCGGCTTCTTCAACTACGCCCTGGACGCCAAGTCGGTACAGACTGCCACCCGCTCGCGCGAGGCCACCGGCAACCTGTACTTCGCCGGCGACCCACGCAACGACAGCGCCGACCGCCATGTGCAGAAGAATGGCCTGCCAAAGATCAAGGCCATCAACCTGTCCTACAACGCCGAGCTGCCCGTCAATGACGCCCTGACTCTTTACTCGTTCTCCACGTTCAGCAAACGCGATGCCCGTGGCGGGCAAAACTACCGCCGCCCGAACTCGACCAACATCATCCCCGAGATCTACCCGGACGGTACTGCGCCCTTCTATACCCTGGAAGAAACCGACTACCAGGCTGCCGCCGGCGGCCGTGGCGAGCTGGGCGAATGGCACTGGGACCTGAGCTCTACCTTTGGCCGTGACAAGGGCCAGGCCGGTGCCGACGAAACCCTTAACGCCTCGCTCGGCCCGACCAGCCCGACGCGCTTCGACACTTACACCAACTACTTCGACCAGTGGACCAACAACCTCGACCTGACTCGCGCCTTCGAGGTTGGCCTGGCCAAGCCGCTGCAGGTGTCGTGGGGCCTGGAGCATCGTCATGAGCGCTACAAGACCGAGTCCGATGACCCGCTTTCGTACATCAATGGCGGTTACATCTACCCCAGTGGCCCACTGGCTGGCCAGCCGGGTGCAGTCGGCGCCCAGGGCGCAATCACCCTGACCCCCGAAGACGAAGGCCAGCTCAGCCGCAACAGCTACGCCAGCTACCTCGACCTGGGCCTGAACCCCACCGACAAACTGTGGCTGGGGGTGGCCGCGCGTTTCGAGAAGTACGACGACAGCAGCGGCAACACACGCAGCGGCAAGCTTTCCGCACGCTACGACTTCACCTCCACCTTCGCCGTGCGCGGCACCCTCAGCAACGGCTTTCGCGCACCATCGCTGTCCCAGTCGGTCTACGCCCAGACGTCCAACCAGTACACCCTCGTCAATGGCGTGGCGCAGTTCGTCGAGGCCAAGACCGTGCGTGTCGATTCGCCACTGGCCCAGGCACTGGGGGCTGAAGACCTTAGCCCGGAGAAATCGCGCAACATCAGCATCGGCTTTACCTGGCAGCCTCTGCCCCAGGCCAGCCTGACCCTGGATGCCTACCAGATCGAAATCCGCGATCGCATTGCCCTCACCGGCTTCCTCTATGGCAACGGCGTCGACCAGGTACTGCTCGACAACGGCTACAGGCCCGGATACCGGGTCAAGTACTTCACCAACGCCGCCGACACCACCACCCGCGGGGTCGACCTGGTGGCCGACTACCGCGTCGACTACGGCCGCTATGGCCGGGCCAAGTAC
This sequence comes from Pseudomonas sp. LFS074, assembly GCF_047978165.1. Classification (NCBI taxonomy): domain Bacteria; kingdom Pseudomonadati; phylum Pseudomonadota; class Gammaproteobacteria; order Pseudomonadales; family Pseudomonadaceae; genus Pseudomonas; species Pseudomonas sp. LFS074. The sequence continues at coordinate 3,056,845 of NZ_JBFPFV010000001.1, forward strand.
GGCGTGGGTTTCAACTACAACAAGACCGAGATCGACGACATCAAGGAGACGCCGGCATCGTTGCGGGCTGCGGGCAATAACCTGGAACTGTTCGACCGCGTGGCACAGGGCTACCTGACCGTTGCCAACCCCAAGACCAAATTGATCCTCAGCGCCAACTGGCAGATCGAACGTTTCACCATCAATGCTGCACTGACCCGCTACGACAAGGTCATCGCCCGTGACGCCAATCCTGACTATGACGTGACCTACGGCGCGAAATGGCTCACTGACCTGGAAGTGGCCTATGCCCTGACCGACAACTTCGACATCGCCGTAGGTGCCAACAACCTGTTCGACGTACGCGCCGACAACAACGGCTACCCCGCGGGCGACATCAACGGCTTCCCGAAATTTGGCTCGATCTCGCCGTTCGACCCTTACGGCGGCTTCTGGTACACGCGCATCGCCTACAACTTCTGACCCCACCGACCGTGCGCCCGCCGCGCTTGGCGGGCGCCAGGAGAACCTTTATGAGCCAAGGCCAGTTTGTTCTCGGCGCCTTTATCCCCGGTACCCTCAGCGGCAGCGCCTGGCGTCTGCCCGAAGCACCGCTGGACACGTTCAGGCAGCTCGAGCATTACCAGTACATCGCCCGCAAGCTGGAGGCCGGGCGCTTCCACTCGCTGTTCTTCAACGACACCCTCGATGTCAAACTCGACCTGGCCTTGCAGCGCGGCCCCAACAGCGTGCGCTGGGACCCGCTGATCCTTGCCCCGGCGCTGGCGGCCAGCACCCGGCATATCGGCCTGATCGCCACCGCCAGCAGCACCTACAACGAGCCCTACAACATCGCCCGCAAGTTTGCCGCGCTCGACCACCTCAGCGGTGGCCGCGCTGGCTGGAACCTGGTGACCTCGCTGGGTGGCGGCGAAAACTTCAACCGCCAGGAGCATGTCGAGCACGATGACCGCTACGCCCGCGCCGAAGAGTTCTACGATGTGGTCAGCGGCCTGTGGGACAGCTGGGCCGACGATGCCTTCGTTCAGGACAAGGCCAGCGGTACCTGGCTGGACATCGACAAGCTGCACGTGCTCAACCACCAGGGCGAGCACTTTCAGGTGCGCGGGCCCTTGAACGTCGCGCGTTCGCCGCAAGGCCATCCCGTGGTGGCCCAGGCGGGCGCCTCCGCAGCCGGCAAACGGCTGGCGGCGCGGGTGGGCGAACTGATCTTCACCGCCCAGCACACCCTGGAACAGGGCAAGGCGTTTTATCGCGAAACCAAGCAGGCCGCTGCCGGCTTGGGCCGTGGGGGCCACGAACTCAAGGTACTCCCCGGCGTCGCGCCGGTGGTGGGCAAGACCCTCGCCCACGCCCAGGCCAAGTACGACCGCCAGCAGCAGTTGCTGGAGCCCAAGGCTTTTCTCAGCTCCATTTCGCGTTTCGCCAGCCTTGGCTACGACCTGTCGGAACTGCCATTCGATGAGGTGGTGCCCCTGCCGCCGGAGCACTTCACCACCAACACCCACCAAAGCCGGCAAAAGCTGGTGTACGACCTGATCCGCCGCGAGCGGCCGACGGTGCGGCAGCTGTTCAACCAACTCACCTCCGGTGGCCACCGCATCCTGATAGGCACCCCGCAGAGCATTGCCGACGATCTGCAGGCGTGGTTCGAGGCCGGCGCCGCCGACGGTTTCAACATCATGTTCAGCGGCCTGCACTCGGCCATCGACGACTTTGTCGACGGCGTGGTGCCTGAGCTGCAACGGCGCGGGCTGTTCCAGCGCGAATACGCCGGCAGCACGCTGCGGGAAAACCTCGGCCTGCCTTACCGCGCCAACCGCTTTTTCTAAGGAGTGTTCATGTTCCGACCTTTGGCTTCATTGAGCCTGGCCATTGCCCTGGCCCTGGCCGGTTGCGACGACAAACCGGCGCAACCGGCCAGCAGCGCTGAGGCAGCCACCCCGCAGCAAGGCGGCGTGCTACGGGTAGCCTTTGACGGCGACCCCAACTGCATCGACCCGCAGCAGGCGGGCAACAACACTGCCCTCAACGTCGGCCGGCAACTGGTCGACTCGCTTACCGATCAAGACCCGCAAAGTGCTGCAATCGTGCCGTGGCTGGCCGAGCGCTGGGAGGTCAGTGACGACTCGCGCCAGTTCACTTTCCACCTGCGCGAAGGCGCCACCTTCGCAGACGGCAGCCCGCTGGATGCGGCGGCGGTGAAGGCCAATTTCGAGGCTATCATCGCCTTGGGTGCCCAGGCGCAGCTGGCCAGTACCTACCTGGCCGGCCTGGATACCATTGAAGTGCTCGGGCCGCTTAGCGTGCGCATTGGTTTCCACCAACCCAACGCACAATTCCTCCAGGCCAGCTCTACCATGAGCCTGGGGTTGCTAGCCCCGGCCACCCTCAAGCGCTCCGCCGAGGAACGCTGCCAAGGTGCGCTGGTAGGCAGCGGGCCGTTCAATGTCAAGCGCTTCGAACATAACCGCCTGGTGCGTATCGAGGCCCGCCACGACTATGCCTGGCCATCGTCGTTGGCCGGGCACCAGGGCCGCGCCTGGCTCGACGCCATCGAGTTCCACATCCTGCCGGAATCCGGCGTGCGCCTGGGCAGCCTGTTGTCCGCGCAGATCGACGTCAACACAAGCGTGCCGGTGCAGGACGAGGCCGTGCTGCAAGCTCAGGGCGTGCCGTCGATCGCCCGTTCCAACCCTGGCATTGTCTTCAACCTGACACCCAACGAGTCGCACCCGCCGCTGGACGACGCCAATGTGCGCCGGGCACTGAACAAGGCCATCGACCGCAGCCAGTTGCAGTCGGTGATCTCGCGCTACCAGAAACCGGCCAGCTCGGTACTGGCCAGCAGCACGCCGTATTACCAGGACCTCAGTGCCAGCCTCGCCTTCGATCCCGAAGGTGCCGCCAAGCTGTTGGATGCTGCGGGCTGGGCCAAAGGTGCCGATGGCTGGCGCCAGCGCGATGGCCAGCGCCTGAGCTTCGCCCTCGACTACTGGCAGGCCACCACCCCGGTGCTGGAACTGGTGCAGCAGCAACTGCGCCAGGCTGGCGTGGAGCTGCGCCTGAACAAGTCCACCATTGGCCAGGTGAGCCTGCTGCAGACTTCGCAAAACTACCAGCTGTGGTTCTTCAACCTGACCCGCGCCGACCCGGACGTATTGCGCACCGTGTTCCTCGCCGCAGGTCGCAACGTCAACGTGCGTGGCGCGCTGCCACTGGACCAGGCCCTGCTCGATTCGGCAGCCAGCCTGGATGCGCACAAACGTGGCGAGCTGATCGCTCAAGCCAGCCAGGCGTTACTGGAGCAAGGCCATGTCATTCCGCTGGTGGAGGCTGCAACGGTCACAGCGTTTCGCCATGCCGTGCGCGGCCTGCACTACGAAGCCTCGACTCGTCTGCAGTTTTATGACACCTGGCTGGCACAACCAGAGGCCACCAAACCATGACCACGCTGACTTATCGCCACGCCGTACCGTGGCGGCTGGCCCAGGCACTGCTGGTGCTGTGGGCTGCATTTTCCCTGTCGTTCGTCATCCTCTACGCGTTGCCCGGTGACCCGGTGGCGATCTTGCTGGCACAGAGCGGCGAGCCAGGCGCGGTAGACCCGGCAAAGGTGGCCGAACTGCGCGCTCGCTACCACCTCGATGGCAGCTTGTGGCAACAGTACGGCGGTGCACTCTGGCGCCTGTTGCAGCTGGACTTGGGCCATTCGCTGCAAAGCGGCAAGCCAGTGGCTCAGGCCCTGGCAGACGCGTTGCCCGCCACCTTGTCCCTGGCGTTCGCCGCACTGGCCCTGGCCGTGCCACTGGGCATCGGCTTGGCCCTGGCGGCGCATCAGGTACGCCAGCGCACGTTGCAGAGCGCTTTGCATAACGCCCCGGCCGTGGTGGTGTCGTTGCCGACCTTCTGGGTTGGCCTGGTGCTGTTGCAGCTGTTTTCCTTCCAACTGCACTGGCTGCCGGCCATGGGCAATCAAGGCCCGGCCAGCCTGGTGCTGCCGGCGCTAACCCTGGCCCTGCCTTGTGCGGCGATGATCGCTCAGGTACTGGGACGTTCACTGGCCAGTGTCAGCCGCCAGCCATTCGTCCAGGCATTGCGCAGCAAAGGGCTAGGGCCTTGGCGCTTGTTGTGCGGGCACGTGCTGCACAATGCAGCAATACCGCTGCTGAGCCTGGCCGGCACCTTGCTGGGCAACCTGCTGGCCGGGGCGGTGGTGACCGAAACCGTGTTCTCGCGTGAGGGTATCGGCCGCCTGGCCCAGGCCGCAGTGGCCAGCCAGGACATCGCCGTGGTTCAGGGTGTGGTGTTGCTGGCTGCGGCCTTGTACGTGCTGACCAACTTGCTGACCGACCTGTTCTACCCCCTGCTCGACCCACGTATTGGCCAAGGAGGCCGGGCATGAGCGTAAAAACCGCCTATGGCTTTGTACAAGCGAAACGCTGGCCTCGCCTGCCACTGGCATTGAGTGTCGTCCTGTTCCTGCTGGTACTGGGCTGGGCCTTTTGGCCAGAGCTGTTCAGCCGCGCCGACCCGTTGCTGGCCGATCCCAGTCAGGCCTTGCAAGCCCCTTCCGCCCGGCACTGGTTCGGCACCGACCACCTTGGCCGCGACCTGTACGCGCGCTGTGTCCATGGCGCGGCGCTGTCACTGCAGGCGACCAGCATCGCCGTGCTGATCGCTTTGCTGGTCGGCAGTCTGCTGGGTGGCATCGCCGGCTGGTTCGGTGGCCTGGCCGATCGTGCGCTGACAGTGCTGGTGGAGGTGCTGATGGCCATTCCCGCATTGTTGCTGGCGATGGCGATTGTCACGGCGCTGGGCTTCGGCACGCTGGAAATCGCCGTAGCCGTAGGGCTGTCATCCGTGGCCATCTTCGCCCGGCTGGCCCGCGGCGAAGTGCTGCGCTGGCGCAGCCGCAGCTTTGTCGAGGCGGCGCAGGTGGCCGGTGTGGGCAGCTGGTGCAACCTCTGGCGGCATGTGTTGCCGCACGCCGCCGGGCCGCTACTGGCCTTGGCCGCACTGGAGTTCGCCAGTGCCGTGCTGGCTGTGTCGGCGTTGAGCTTTCTCGGCTTTGGCGCACCGCCACCGCAACCGGAGTGGGGCCTGCTGATCGCCGAAGGCCGCAACTACATGGTCGTGGCCTGGTGGTACACCACATTGCCGGGCTTGGTGGTGGCCGCCGTGGTGCTGGCCACTCATCAACTCGCCCATGGGCTGCAACAGTTACAGGGAGATGTGCGATGAACACCCCATTGGTGCGTATCCAGCAGTTAAGCGTCGATTATCCAGGCAACCCGCAAGCCGCCGTACAGGCGCTGGACCTGGAAATTGCCGCAGGTGAAATTGTCTGCCTGGTGGGCGAGTCCGGTTCGGGCAAATCCACCACCGCTGCGGCCCTCGCCGGGCTGCTGCCAGCCGCGGCGCGGCAGCGAGGCCAACTGTGGCTGCAAGGCCAGGCGCTGGAACAATTTGCTGAACGTGACTGGTGCCAACGCCGTGGCCGCCTGGTCGGCTTCGTGCCACAAGACCCCGGCACCTCGCTGGACCCGGTCAAGACCATCGGTGCACAGCTGGTCGAAGCCATGACCGTGCATGGCGTGCCGGGCCGTGAAGCCGGTGCGCGCGGGCTGGCACTGCTGCAGCAGGTGGGCCTCAGGGATGCCGAGCAACTGTCCCGCCGCTACCCCCATGAGCTGTCGGGTGGCATGTGCCAGCGGGTGTTGATCGCAATCGCCTTGGCCAATGACCCACCGCTGTTGATCGCCGACGAACCCACCAGCGCCCTGGATGTCAGCGTGCAGCGGCAAATTCTAGACCGCCTGCAGCAACTGGTGCGCGCACGCGGCAGCAGCTTGTTGCTCATCACCCATGACCTGGCGGTGGCGCTGGACCGTGCCGATCGCATTCTGGTGATGCGCAACGGCCAACTGCTGGAGAGCGGCACGCCCGCGCAGTTATGGCATGCACCCAAGCATCCCTACACGCGGCAGCTGCTGGCGGCCTCACCGTTGGCACGCCTGCAGCAACGGCGTACTGGCCCAGCCAGCGCAGTTGGCGAACCCCTGTTGCAGGTCAGTGGCCTGATGCGGCGTTTCAACCGGCATGCCGCGCCGGTGGTCGACGGTGTCAGCTTCACCCTGCCCCGTGGCAGTACCACCAGCCTGGTGGGCGAGTCAGGTTCGGGTAAGTCCACCACTGCCCGCATCATCCTGGCCTTGGAGCAAGCCAGTGCAGGCAGCGTGTTGTTCGACGGCCAGCCAATACTGGGCGCCAGCCGGCGCCAATTGCATGCCTACCGGCGGCGAGTGCAACTGGTCTACCAGAACCCCTGGGCTGCGTTGGACCCTAGGCACAACCTGCTGCAGATCGTCAGTGAGCCGATGCGCGCCTTTGCCATTGGCGCGCGACGAGACGATCGGCAGCGGGTGCTGGGTTTGCTGGAGCGGGTCGGGTTACCCGCCGAGTTGCTGCTGCGTCGGCCTGGAGCGTTGTCTGGTGGGCAGCGCCAGCGTGTGGCTATCGCTCGTGCCTTGGCGGCTGAACCGGAGCTGCTGGTGCTCGATGAGCCGCTGTCGGCCCTGGATGCGCCCGTGCAGGCACAGGTGTTGGCGTTGTTGCAGCGTTTGCAGGCTGAGCTGGGGCTGACCTACCTGTTCATTTCACACGACCTGGCGACGGTGCGCGGCATCAGCGATCAGGTGCTGGTGATGCGCCAGGGGCGGCTGGTGGACCAAGGGCCGACCGAGCAGGTGTTCGAGCGGCCCGCGAGTGACTACACGCGGAGCTTGCTGGAGGATATGCCAGGATTGGGCCGGGTATTGCAGGGGGAGCGGCCCTTGGTGCGTGAGGTGGGGTGAGCCTGCAGCGATTGGGTTGGATCACCGATGCTGGGGCTGCTTCGCAGCCCATCGCGATGCAAGGCCGCTCCTACAAGGGCCTTGTGCCGCGATGGGGGCGCAAAGCGGCCGTAACGGCCTACGCAGCCCCGTCCAACCCCATCTGCCAGAAATCCGCTTCCAGGCTGGACGCCTGGCCGAAAATCCCCACCAGCTCAGCAAACCGCTGCTCTGTCATGCTTCGCGCAGCCAGTTCATCCAGATGCTTGCGCGCGGCCGCCGCCACGCCTTGGTAGCCCTCCCCGGCATATTCGCCAATCCACTCGCGGTACGGGTGGTTGCTCAAATCGCCGATGCGTTCGGCCAAGGTTCGGCCGATCTCGGCATAGCCGATCACGCAAGGTGCCAGTGCCACATGCAGCTCCAGCAGGTCGCCGGCGGCGCCGCAGTCCAGCACGTAACGGGTATACGCCACCGTCGCCTGGTGCTCTGGTGCGGCCTCGATATCAGCCTGAGTCAACCCCCAGCGCGCGCACAGGCGCACATGCAACTCGGTTTCATCCAGGATCGCCGCCAGCCCGGCCTGCGCGGCACGGATGTCGGCCGGGCGGCGGCTTTTGTAGGCGGCCAGCGCCCAGGCGCGGGCGAACTGGATCAGAAACAGGTAATCCTGCACCAGGTAGGTTCGGAACGCTTGCTCGCTCAGCGTGCCCTCGCCCATCTGCCGCACGAAGTCATGGTCCACGTAGCGGTTCCACTGCGGCGCGGCAGCGGTCTTGAGGCGCTCGAAGATATCCATGCTCACTGGCCCTCCGGGTAGACGGCATCGAAGAAGGCCAGCTCCAACGCTACCGTGCGCTGGTAGAAGTCACTTGCCAGCGCGGCCTGTTGCGGGCCGACGCGGTCCAGCTCGGCCTGCAGGAAGGCGACGAAGTCCTGGAATGCCGGGTTGTCGTGCAGGGTGATCCACTCGGCATGGACGAAGTTTTCCGGCATCGGTTTCGGTGCCTTCAGCGCCCAATCCAGGTACAGGCCTTCGGCAACGTTGAGCACCGCCAGGGCCGCTGCGTAGGACCGGGTGGCTGCCGCTTCGCGCATGATCGCCTTGAAACCTGCGGTAGGCGCGGTATCGGCTGGTTCATCGCGTTGCGCCGGGCTGACATCCAGGGCCTCGAAGGCGCGCAGGAAGTACGTGTTCTCGTCGCTTGAGATCATCCCGGCGAAGCGGCCGAAACGCAGGCGGGCCTCGAACGTGTCGGCGGTGGCGATGGCCGCGCCCAGCAGGGTCAGGAAGCTGTCAAGAAAGCGGTGGTCCTGTACCAGGTAGTTGACCATGATCGGGTCCGGCAGGCTGCCGTCGCACAATTGGGTCACGAAACGGTGGCCAACGGCTGCCGACCAGGTCGGCTCGTTCTGGCGGTGCAGGGACTGGCTGAAACGTTCGGTCATGTTGCTGTCCTTGATGAGGGTGACAGCGAGACCTTGGCAGTTGACATGGACTGGGCCTCGCAGTGAGGCCGGCAAAAAGGCAGGTTACAAGCCCCATCCCTTCGCCGGCATGATCCGGATCAGGTTCGAAGGGTCACCGCGCTGCAGTGTTCAGCGGTTTCTCAGCCCATTGCCGGGCTCCCCTTGGTGGCGAACAGGTATACCCCAGTGCGTCGGGGCTGTCACGCCCCGATCCACCCAGTGAGTGGGCATTGGGTCACCCGCTTTTGGGGACTTAGGCCCATTCTTGACGCGCCATTATTTAGCGCACCCTAGGCGCCGCAAGGTTTTGTATGACAAAGCATTACTGAAATACCTGTTGGCACAGCCGTTGCTCAGGCCCAAAGACCAGGCAAAACGCCATTGATGGCCCTCAGCCATACAGCCGTGAGCGAGGCATAAGGCAATGAAAACACCTGCCGTGATTCACCCGAACCGGTATGTATTCCAGCTCTCTTCCGTCACCGCGCTGATGCTCAGCCTTGGGCTGATCACGGCCATGGCGAGCCCGCTGGACGACAACAGCCCGCCACCGCCGACGGACCCCTCGGCCTACACCGACCAGCCGGACGACCCGACCCCGGCCTTGCTCAACCTGAGCACCTTGCCAGAAGCCAACGAAGGCTCGCTGGAGCTGACCGATGGCGTGTACGGCAACCGCGATACGGTGCGTACCGACAACGTGCTGCCACCCGCCTTGCAAACCTCGGACAGGTACCCCACCAACGGCAAGCCCAGCCCGTTGTTCGGTGCGCAACCCTTCACCCAGCAACTGCTGCTTTTCGAAGAGTTCGGCCCGGAAAAACTCGACCCGACACTGCCGCCGCCAGACCTGACCTTCCCGGTGCCCACCTTGGGCGCGGCCCCGGCTCAAGACCCCAACGTAGTGGCCCGCAGCGGCCCCAGTGGCACAGCACTGGAAGCTTTCCTCAAGCAACCGGGCCTGTACCCGTTCCCGACCCAGTTCTCCAACGTGCTTGATCGAAACCCGTGGAAAGCACAGATCGAGATGTTCCTCAACCGCCACCCGGTCGGTTCGCCCGCCGAAGGCCGTCCACCAGGAAAAGGCTGGTCGCACCAGCGCTGGAACGAGTTTTATCCGCAGGCGGCATTCAAGACCGCGCAGGCTGGCGCGCGCATCAACCTTGGCCTGCGCGATCGCAGGCAAATGCACAACTACACAGTCGGGGAATTCGCCCCAGGTGGCCTGTACTACCAGACCTCCGATATCCCGACCACGCTGGGCACCACCAAGGGCATCGATACCCGCTTCCACCCGAACTTCCCGCTGCAGAACCACAAGTCGCTGTGGACCTTCGACGGCACCTTCCCGCCCAAGCTGCTGATGGTGCGCTACGGCCAGCCGATCCTGATGCGCCACTACAATGCCCTGCCGATCGACCCGTCGGCCAACGGCGGTTTTGGCCTGCACACCATCTCGACCCACGAGCACAACGGCCATTCCCCGGCCGAAAGCGATGGTTTCGCCAACGCCTACTTCTTCCCCGGCCAGTACTACGACTACCGTTGGCCGGTGCAACTGGCCGGCTACGACACCATCAACACCCGTGCCCAGGACCCGCGTGCGGCCTTCCCCTGCTCGCCGGGCGAAACCCTGTTCGTCAACGACGGCACACCGGGCCTGAAAACCTGCCAGAACGGCAGCATCAAGATTCGCGGCGACTGGCGTGAAACCATGAGCACCCACTGGTTCCACGACCACATGATGGATTTCACGGCGCAGAACGTCTACAAAGGCAACGCCGTGATGATGAACTACTACAGCGCCCTGGACCGTGGCAACGAAGCCCTGCAGGACGGCGTCAACCTGCGCTTCCCCAGCGGTTCGGGCATGCCGTGGGGTAACCGTGACTACGACGTCAACCTGGTGATAGCCGACAAGGCCTGGGATGCCAACGGCCAACTGTGGTTCAACCCGTTCAACACCGACGGCTTCCTGGGTGATCAGATCCTGGTCAACTGGCAGTACCAGCCCAAACTCAAGGTGCGTGCACGCAGCTACCGCTTCCGTATCCTCAACGGCTCGGTGTCGCGCTACTTCAAGTTTGCCGTGGTGCGGGAAATTGCCGGCACCAGTGGCGAGTTCAAAGGCCCTTCCGGCTCCAACGTATCGTATGCCCGAGTGCCGTTCCACATGATCGCCAACGACGGCAACATCATGGAGCACGCCGTGCCGTTCGACGGCACCCTGGACCTCAACGGTGACGGCAACCTGCAGGACAACAACGGCATTCTGCCGCTGCAAGGCATCGCCGAGCGCTACGACATCATCATCAACTTCGCCAAGAACGGCATCAAGGCGGGCGACAAGCTGTACTTCGTCAACCTGGAAGAGCACCGCACGGGCAAGGGCCCGGAAGGCACCATTTCGCTGGCCGACGTACTGTCGGAAAAATACAAGGCGGTGATCAAGCAGACCAGCAAAGGCCCACAGTGGGATAAAGGCGACCCAGCGGTCGGCAAGTTCCTGCAACTGTTGGTGCAGCCATACACCGGCCAGGACCTGAGCATGGACCCGGTGGCCTACGAGCCAGCCAAACCAGGCAAAGCCGCAGGCCTGAAAATGCTGCCGCTGCCCATTGATCGCAACTCGGCTACCGACCTGGCCAAGATCAAGGATGCCCGCCACCGTGAGTTCATCTTTGGCCGCTCCGATGGCACCGACACCACCCCCTGGACCATCAAGACCGACGGTGGCTTTGGCTACAGCATGGACCCACGGCGTATCAGTGCGGCACCGCAACTGGCCAACCAGTCCACCGACGGCGGCTTCAGTGGCGACGGCACCCTGGAAGTGTGGAAGATCAAGAACGGCGGTAATGGCTGGAGCCACCCGGTACACGTGCACTTCGAGGAAGGCGTGATTCTTAGCCGTGACGGCAAGGCCCCGCCAGAATGGGAAAAATGGGCACGCAAGGACGTATACCGTATCGGGCCGGATGCCGATTCTTCGGAAGAGGTGGAAATGGCCATCCGCTTCCGCGAATTCGCCGGTACCTACATGGAGCACTGCCACAACACCCAGCATGAAGACTCGTCGATGCTATTGCGCTGGGACATTGAACACCCAGGGCAGTTCCAGGTGATGCCGACACCGCTGCCAGGGTGGGATGGCGTGCAATACATGGCGTCGGTTGGCCTGCCGACCTTCCGCACCAAAGGCCATGACGACAACGACGACCCGGCCAACAAACCACCTGTGGCGGCTAACGACAGTGCTGCAACGACCGCTGGCAAACCGATCACCCTGAACGTGCTGGCCAATGACACCGACCCGGACGGCAACGTACCGCTGACCGTGACCGGCCTCAGCCAACCGGACTCTGGCCAGGGCACCGTCAGCACGGATGGCACCACGGTGACCTATACCCCACCGGCCACGGTCGAGACGCCGTTCACTGCCAGCTTCAATTACACCGCGCGTGATGCCAAGGGTGCCGAGTCGGTAACCCCGGCCACCGTCAGCATTGCCGTGAGCCCGGCAGCCGCGGTCGACCAGGTCCAGGTCACCAGTGCCACGGTGCAGGTGCGCAGTGGCAACCGCTACACCTGGGACGTGGCGGGCACGACTTCGGTGGCGACCGGCAACAGCATCAGTGTGACTGCAGCGTCTACCAGCGGCCCACTGAATCTGGGCAATGCCACGCTGACGGTCGCCACCTCCGGTGCTCGCTGGAAACTGTCGGTGACCACCACCGGCACGGGCCCGGCAACGCCGGCAACGGTGACCGTGAAATCGGCCCTGGGGCAAAGTGTGACGGTGCCGATCAGCATCAAGTAACCGACGCGTGAAACGGGGCCGCTGTGCGGCCCCACTTCAACCAAGCAACGAGGATCGCATCATGCACGGCTCATGGCGTTTCCTGCTGGTACTCGCGCTGTTCGCCGCCAGCATTCCATTTTGGCCACTGCAGCCGCCACAACCGGTAGCTGAAGAAGCCGCCACGCCCTGGGGTGCCAGCTATTTCCCCAACATACCCCTGCTGACCCAGGACGGCGAAAAAGTGCATTTCTTCGACGACCTGATCAGGGACAAGGTGGTCGCCATCAACTTCATCTTCACCGGCTGTTCCGATTCCTGCCCGGTGGAAACCGCCCGCCTGCGGCAGGTACAGAAAATCCTCGGTGACCGTGTCGGCAAGGATATCTTCCTCTATTCCATCAGCATCGACCCCTACAACGACACTCCCGCCACCCTCAAACGCTATGCCGAAAAGTTCGGCATAGGCCCTGGCTGGACGCTGCTGACCGGCGAACCCGACGATATCGAGCAACTGCGCCGCAGCCTGGGGCTGTGGATCGATGGCCTGGAAAACGGCCGCTCCAAAGACCACAACCTGAGCTTGATCATCGGTAACCAGGCCACTGGCCGCTGGATGAAGGCTTCGCCCTTCGAAAGCCCGTATATCCTCGCCGACCGTCTGGGCAACAGCCTGCACAACTGGAAGCAGGCCAGCGCCCTGGCCAATGACTATGCCCAGGCCCCGCAGGTGCGTCCGCCCAGCAGTGGCGAGCAGATCTTCCGCACCCGCTGCTCGTCCTGCCACACCTTGGGCAACATCGAGCCAGGCCAGCCAGGCATCGGCCCCGACCTGCTGGGCGTGACGCGTCAGCGTGACGCCAACTGGCTGACCCGCTGGCTGAAGGAGCCCGACCAGATGCTGGCCGAGAAAGACCCGCTGGCCATGCTGCTGTATGAGCAATACAACCGCTTGGCCATGCCCAACATGCGCCTCGGCGATGCCGAAGTCAGCGCATTGATGAGCTACATCGAAGAAGAAACCGCACGTCTGCAGACACCCGTGGCGAATAGGGAAAACCCCTAAAGGCGATTGGCCATCAGTCATTAGGTTGTCATCTTACTGTCGTATTTTCCGAACATCACCCAGGGTCGGGAACTATCAGCAGTGATACGCCGTTCGCTTTCCTCTTCCAGCCTTTTGCGGCTGCTGATCCTGATGCTCTGTGCAGCGACCCTGGCCTTTCTCTGGGGGTTGCACGTTACGCAGAAAGCCGCCGCCCGCCAGGATGCGTTGTCGGCCAAGGCCGCCGAACACCTGAACCTGGCCAGTATTGTCGGCGAAAGCCTGCGCCAGCTGGTTGACCGTGCCCAAGCGGTGGGCCGGGTTACCCAGGACGACATGAAAGTGCTGCGTCAAGGTAACTTCAGCCTGGCGCGTATCCTGGCTGAAGACCCGGTGTTCAAGCGCATGAGCCTGTACGATCGGCAAGGCCGGCTGCTGTCGGCCAGCCATGCCGACGAGGTCGCCGAGTTACCTGCCGATTGGTTGCGCCAGTTGCGGCGCCATGCAGGTCGCTACGGTTTCAAACCCTTCCTGCCAAGCATTCAGCCCCCCGGCCAACCCACCGCCCTGCCCACTTGGCGCTTGCCCTTTCTGCTGCCGCTGACCGACCCGGCCGGCCGAGAAATCGACAACATCCTGGTCGTGCAACTGGATATTGGCTACCTGGCAGTGCTGTTCCAGCATATCGACCTGGGCAGCAGCGGCCTGGTGCGCCTGCTGCAGGAAGACGGCCTGGAGCGGCTGCGCATCGATACCAGCGGCGTGGTGGTGGCTGGCGATTCATTGCAGCCCGAGCTGCCTGGCACTGACACTGAAGCGGGCATGATGACCCAGTACGTGGCGGGCGACGCTTACCAAAGCCTGTACCGCCATGTACCTGAGCGCGGCTTCAGTGTGGTGGTCAGCCAGCGCCAGGATGAAATCCTCGCCCCCTCGGCGCTGGCCTATTCCCGGCAGTTCTGGTTGAACCTGAGCATGACACTGATGATTCTTGCCAGCCTGCTATGGACCTTGCGCCTGCTGCGTAAACGCCAGGAGGCATTCGATGCGCTGGAACATGCCCAGCAGGTCAACCAGCAACTGATCGGGCGCCTCGAGGACGAACATCGGCGCAGCAGCCATGCCGCCGCCACCGACCACCTGAGTGGCCTGCACAACCGCCGCCAGTTCGTCGAGGTGGCCGGCCAGGCGCTGACGCGACAGCGTGGCAAGCGCCGGCTGATGGCGATCCTGTTCATCGACATGGACCGCTTCAAGTCGATCAACGATTCGCTGGGGCACAAGATTGGCGACCTGCTGCTACAAGCTGTGGCCGGGCGCATTCAGCGGCTGCTGGAACCCGGTGACGAGGCTTCGCGCTTTGGCGGCGACGAATTCGTAGTGCTGTTGGCCGGCGAGCGCAGCGAAGAGCAGATCAACGCCTGGGTTCGCGAACTGGTACAAAAACTGTCAGCCACTTACGCCCTGGATGGTCAGGAGGTCAACACCAGCCCAAGCGTTGGGGTGAGCATTTGCCCACGCGATGGCCAGGATATCGACAGCCTTATCCGCAGCGCCGACGCCGCGATGTATTCGGCCAAGCAGGCCGGGCGTGCGCAATACCGCTTCTTCGACCCTTCGCTGAACCTGGCCGACATCCAGGCCTTCACCCTCGAGCAGGCATTCGGCAGTGCCCTGGCCGAACGCCAGTTCGTGCTGCACTACCAGCCACAGATTCGCCTCGACACCCAGCAGGTATTGGGCTACGAAGCCCTTGTGCGCTGGGACCACCCAGAGTTCGGCTTGCTGTACCCGGACCGCTTCATCGACCTGGCCGAGCGCAGTGGTTTCATCGTCGAACTGGGCTGGGAGGTGCTGCGCCTGGCCTGTGAAGCGTTGTCGAGCTGGGATGCCCAGGGCCGGGAAACTCGGCTGGCAGTCAATGTATCCGCGCTGCAGTTGCGCCAAGGCGACTTCGCTGCCCGCCTGCTGAGCCAATTGCAGCATCACGGCATCGCGCCACAGCAGTTGGAGCTGGAAATTACCGAAACCACCATCCTCGACCCCGAAGGCACGGCGGTGACCCATCTGCACACCCTGCGCGGTGCGGGCCTGGGCATCAGCCTGGACGATTTCGGCCGCGGTTACGCTGGTTTTGCCCACCTGCACTCGCTGCCGCTAAGCAAGCTGAAGATCGACCGGTCGCTGATTGCGGCACTGTCCAACAGCCATGACGACAGCCCTATCGTGTCCTCCACCATCATCCTGGCCAAACGCCTGGGCCTGGAAGTGGTGGCCGAGGGTGTCGAAACCCGTGAGCAGGTGGTGTACCTGAAGCTTGCCGGCTGCGATATCGCCCAGGGCTATCACTTCAGCCGACCGCTGTCGCCGGCACAGTTATGCGATTACCCGCCCTTCAACGGCGTCGAGGACAAGGCATGCGTGTACTGAAAACACTGGTATGCCTGATGGCGCTCAACCTGTCAGCCAATGTCGCGTTGGCCGATTGCACCCCGCACAGCCTGCGCCTGGCCGTTATCCCGATCAAAAGCGCCGAAGACATGACCCGTGAGCACCAGCCACTGTTGCAGCGCCTGAGTCAGGCGGCTGGGGTGCCGGTGGAACTGGTGATCGCGGCCTCCTACGAAAGCGTGGTGGATGCCATTGTGTCGGGGGGCGCGGACATCGCCCGGCTCGGCCCGGCTTCGTATGTGCTGGCACACCGTCGCGACCCGCGTATCGAGCCGTTTGCCACCTTTACCTTGAGTGCCGGCCCGTACACCCCGGCGGGCAACCATTATCAGGCACTGTTGTTGACCCGTGACGACACGCCAGAAGACATCGAGGCCCTACGGGGCAAGCGTGTGGCCCTGACCGACCCGGCTAGCACTTCGGGCAGCCTGGTGCCCAGCGTCGAATTCGCCGCCCGGGTAGGCATGCCCTTGTCGCGGTTCTTTGGCGCATTGGTGTATGCCGGTAATCACGACAAGGCATTGGAAGCCCTGCTGGAGGGCCGAGTGGATGCGGCGTTCGTTGCCAGCGAGCGCACCGATGCCTACCTGGCCCGGCACGCCATGGCGCCGACACGGCTCAAGGCACTGTGGCGCTCGCGGCCGATCTACTACGACCCATACGTGTTCAGTGCCAGCCTGTGCCCGGCGCTGAGGGCGCGTATTCGCCACGCCATGCTCGAAGACCCGCAGGCCCTGGCGGCGTTCGTGCAATCGCAGGATGCCAGTGGGCTGGTGCCAGTCAGCCAAGCCGAATATGCGCCGCTGCAGCGGATGATGGATGCCGCGCTGCCGCGCTGACCCTGGCATGCAATATCCCTTGATACGCGTTATGGTGTGCTCCACTACCCATCGACACCCGCACCATGACCGATATCGAGCGCTACCTTCGCGCCGCCACCCGTGACAACACCCGGCGCAGCTACCAGGCCGCCATCGAGCACTTCGAAAGCCACTGGGGCGGTTTTCTCCCGGCCACCGCCGAGAGCATCGCCCGCTACCTGGTTGACCACGCCGACCAGCATGCGGTCAGCACCCTGCGCCAACGCCTGGCCGCGCTCAGCCAATGGCACGTCGCCCAAGGCTTCCCCGACCCAACCAAGGCGCCGCTGGTGCGTCAGGTGCTGCGCGGCATCCGCACCCTGCACCCGACACCCCCCAAACAGGCTGCCCCGCTGTTGCTGCAACATTTGCAAACCGCCGTGACGTGTTTTGAAGAAGAAGCCCGCCAGGCCCGTGAACACCACGACCTGGCCGCCCTGCGCCGGGCACGTCGTGACAGCGCGTTGCTGTTGCTGGGGTTCTGGCGCGGTTTTCGCGGTGATGAACTGGCACGCCTGCGCATCGAGCACATCCAGGCCGAGGCCGGTGTCGGCATCACGCTGTTCCTGCCACGCAGCAAGGGCGACCGCGAAGCCTTGGGTGTGCAACATCGTACCCCTGCCCTCAAAGCCTTGTGCCCGGTCACGGCCTACCTGCAATGGCTGGAAGTCGCCGGCATTGCCCATGGGCCGGTGTTTCGCAAGCTCGACCGCTGGGGCAACCTTGGCGACAGCGCGCTCAACAGCAACAGCCTGGTCGGCCTGCTGCGGCGCATGCTGGAGCGTGCCGGGGTACCGGCGGCGCTGTATACCGGCCACTCGCTGCGGCGTGGCTTCGCCACTTGGGCAACCGCCAATGGCTGGGAATTGAAGTCGTTGATGAGCTACGTGGGCTGGAAAGACGCCAAGTCGGCGCTGCGCTACATCGACGCGGCGCAGCGCTTTGGCGAACTGGCCGTGCTACCGACCAGTCAGGCGCAACGGCTTATTCCTTGAAGCTGTGCCGGGCCACGCCGCCCGTTTCCGGGCGTATGGCATACAGGTCGCCAGCATCGGGATAGTGGTGCAGGTCTTCGGGGCTCATGTCGAAGCGCGCGGTGCTGATGTACAAGGTGTTCATCCCCGGGCCGCCAAAGCAGCAACTGGTGGGGCACGGCACCGGCATCAACACCTGGTCGGTCAGGTGGCCGTGACGATCGTAGTGCAGCAGGCAACTGCCATGGTACTGGCACACCCACAACCCACCGTCGCGGTCCAGCGCCAAGCCATCCGGCCGCCCCAGTTCGGCGGGCGTTTCGGCAAACAGCGTAACCTCGCCCAGCCGGCCCTCGACGAGGTACTCGGCACGGTAGATCGCACGCGCCGCCGAATCGACGAAGTACACCGTGTGGCCATCCTGCGACCAGGCAATGCCAGTGGGCAACGCTATGTCGTCGTGGATCACCTGGTCGCTCAACTGCCCGTCGAAGCGGAACAATGCCCCGGTATTGCCACTGTAGGCATCGTCCATCAACCCGGTCACGAAGCGGCCTTGCGGGTCGCAGGCACCGTCGTTGAAACGGTAGGTCGAGCGTGGATGGACCGATGCCGAATGCTGACACACCTTGCGTGATGGCACATCGAAGATGGCCACGCTGGCATCTTCGGTGAAGATCAGGTTACCCCGGTCGGTCAGTGCCAGGGCGCCAATGCGGGCGGCTGATTCGTAAAGGCTCTCGACTTCACCATCGGGCGTCAGGCAGTTGATGCGCCCGCCAGAAATATCGACGAAGTACAACACGCCGCTGCGCTCATCCCAGACCAGGCTTTCACCCAAGTCCGCGCGCGTGTTGGCGACTTTGACTGGCACGTAGTTGCATTCCTTGATGCGGTTCCAGCGCTCGGCCACCTGCGCCAGGTCGCTGGCCTGCACACGGCCCAGGTCTCGGGGGTAGCTGACGCCGCTGTTTTCGTTGAAACGTGTGGCGGTGAACTGGCCGTTGCTGGCGCGCAAGATGTAACCCGTGTCATGGCACAGCGCACTGGCCAGGTACAGCACGCCCGGCGTCACCCACTCGGGTTTCAGCTCTTCTGGCGGTTGGCTGATGCCCCACATGCGGGTCTTGGCCACCGGTGAAATGGCATTGACCAGGATGCCGTGCTCCTGGCCCTCCATGCTCAGGGCGTTCATGATACCGACCTGGGCCATCTTGCCAGCGGCATAGGCCACCAGGCCAGGCTGGGCATAGCGTTGGTACATGGCGCGGTCGGAGGTGGTCAGCACTATCCGCGGTGCTGCGGAGCGTTTGAGGTGTGGCCAGGCATGCTTGGCCAGCCACACCGGTGCCTGCACGTTGATGCCCAAGGCGCGCTGCAAGAAGGCGTCGTCCTGGGCCTCGATACGCTGATAGTCGACCCAACCGGCATTGTGGATGAGGATGTCCAGCGCACCGAAATGCGCGACGGCCAGCTCGACCAGTTGCTTGCAGGCGGCCTCGTTTTCCAGCTGCCCTGCGTGCCCAACCACCGCGAAGCCCTTGGCGCGCATGGCCGCCAGTGCGTGCTCGAGCGCCGAGGCGTCCTGCCCTTGCCCCGAACGGTCGGTGCCCAGGTCGCTGATCACTACCCGCACGCCGCGTTCGGCCAACGCCATGGCGTAGGCCAGGCCCAGGCCCTGTGCGGCACCTGTAATGACCGCAACTTTATTGTGGAAAGGGTCTGTAACGGGCATTTCTGGCTACCTTCAATTCTCCTTTTTACGATATCAACAAAAAAATCAATGACTTAATATTAAAAGCATGCAACTTTGATATCTCACAGATATCACCGCCAAATCGCCGTGCTGTTAGGAATGCAGGATGATCGAAACACGTTTGCTGAGGCAGTTCATCGCCGTGGCCGAAGAGCTGCATTTTCACAAGGCCGCCGAGCGCCTGCACATGGCACAACCGCCATTGAGCCAGGCAATCAACCGGCTCGAGGAAAAGCTCGGTTTTGGCCTGTTTCTGCGCAACAAGCGCGGTGTTCGTCTGACGGCGGCAGGTACAGCTTTTCTAGATACGGCTTACCGCACGTTGGCTGAGCTGGAACAGGGGATCGAGTACGCCCGCAATGTGTCCGCGGGGGTCAGCGGCAAGCTGACCATCACAGCCATTTCCATCGCCTATTACGACTCGCTGCTCAGCAGCCTGCGCAGCTTTCGCGAGACCTATCCAAACGTGCAACTGACCATCCGCGAGATGCCATCGGCCTCGCAGGCCAAAGCGTTGCTGGCCGGCGAGGCGGACATCGGCTTCATGCGCAGGTTGCCGCTGCCGGTGGGCACCCTTGAAGCACGGTTGCTGCTTGACGAGCAGATCGTCATGGCCCTGCCCGCAAGCCATCCGAAGGCTCAGCACGAAGAAATCGACCTGCGCGAGTTTGCCGAGGAAGACTTCGTCTTTACCCCGCAAGCACTGGGCGGCGGCTATCACGCGCAGTTGGTTGCCCTGTGCGAGGCGGCGGGTTTCTACCCAAAGGTGGTACAGGAGGCCGCGCAGATCCATACCCTGCTTGGCCTGGTGGCTTGCGGTTTTGGCGTGGCGCTGGTGCCGGAATCGTTTGCCAGTTCAACGCCGCGCGAGCGCGTGCGGTTTCGCCCGATCCGGCCGATCGATGATCAACCGGCCCCAGGCCTTGGGCTGTACATGAAGTGGAGCGCCCAGAACGCTTCGCCGGCGCTGGCCAACTTCATTGCCATGTTCAACACGCAGGCATAAGGCTTTCTAGGCGTGGCCTTGGGTCGCGCTACGCCACAGCCTCCCAATGTCGCAAGCCCGAGCCTGCAACAATTCAGCCGCATTGGCACACGCCTGTTCCAGGCTCATCGGCCCGCTGGCCAGGGCGAATGCAGCATCCACCCCATGGGCATACAACTGCTGATAGCCCTCACCCAAGGTCCCGGCCAGTACCACCACCGGCACGCCATGGCGCTTGGCCACTCGAGCCACCCCCATTGGGGTTTTGCCGCGCAGCGTCTGCGCATCGAAACGGCCTTCGCCGGTTACCACCAGGTCTGCGCCGTGTACCAGCGCATCGAGGCCGGCCAGCTCGGCCACCACCTCCACGCCTGGGCGGAACTGCGCGCCCATGAAGGCCCGCGCGGCGAAACCCATGCCACCTGCGGCGCCGCAACCCGGATAGTCACGTACATCTTCCCCCAGCAGCCGTGCACAATGGTCGGCAAAATGCCCCAGTGCCATGTCCAGCGCCTCCACCTGCTGCGCGCTGGCACCCTTCTGCGGGCCGAAGATCGCCGATGCCCCGTTGACGCCGCACAGCGGGTTGTCGACGTCTGCGGCCACTTCAAATTGCACCTCGGCCAAGCGCGGATCGAGGTCGCTGGCATCGATACGTGCCAACTTGGCCAGGGCCAGGCCGCCCTCCTCCAGCGCATGGCCGTCGGCATCCAGCAGGCGCAGGCCAAGCGCGCGCAACATGCCACTGCCGGCGTCATTGGTGGCGCTGCCGCCGATGGCCAGCACCACCCGCTGCGCGCCAGCGGCCAGGGCCGCTGCGATCAGCTCGCCGGTGCCCCAGGTGCTGCTGCGGCATGCATCGCGCTGGCCGGTTGGCACCAATTGCAGGCCACTGGCCTGGGCCATCTCGATGATCGCCGTGCGACTTTGTGGCAACCAGCCCCAACCGGCCTCGACGCAGTGCCCCAGTGGCCCGCGCACGGCCTGACGGCGAAGTTCGCCATGGCTGGCAGCAAGGATCGCCTCCATGGTGCCTTCGCCGCCGTCGGCCATCGGGCACTCGACCCGTTCAGCGTCCGGCCACACTTGGCCAAGGCCCGCAGCGATGGCGCGGGCGACACCTGCAGCGTCGAGGCTGTCCTTGAACGAGTCGGGGGCAATGACGATCTTCATGGGGTTTCTCCTGTCCTGATGAGCGGCATGCTGACAGGTGCCCGCTTGGGTCGCCTCGGTCAAATGCACAAAACGCCGGGCAGGTTGTTTGGGCGGATGCCTTCGTGACGCACCCTGCTTGCGCTTCAGTCTGCCGGCAACAGCTGTAGCCCCAGGTACAAGCTAAGCATCCCTTCCATACGCAACGGGTCGACCTCGCCCAGTTCGGCAATCCGCTCCAGGCGGTAGCGCAGGCTGTTGCGGTGAATGCCCAGGGCATCGGCACAGGCCTGGCTCTGGCCGTCATGGGCACACCAGGCGCGTAGGGTGGTGAGCAACTGGCCACTGCCGTCCTTGCTGCGAATACGCTGTAGCGGCTCCAGCAACTCATCCAGTGCGTCATCGTTGCGGTGGCGCCACAGCAGTGCCGGCAACCGGTAACGCTGCAGGCTAAGCAAGCGTTGGGTGGGCAATACCTCGCGGCCATAGGCCAACAGGTCACGTACCCGGCGGTAACCCCGACGTACCTGCTCCAGGCTCTGAGCAACACTGCCCAGGGCCAGCCGTTCGACCTCCCAGCCATGGCGTTGCAGGCGCTCCAGCAGGCGCAGCTCATCCAGTGCTACTCCTGCCGGGCGGCACCACAACAACGACTGGCGCGCCGGGCTTACGCACCAGCTATCCGGGTATCGGCTCGTCAACCATGCGGCCAGCGCCTCGGCCGTTGACCCCGAGGCAATTTCAAACAGGCACGGTACCCGCGGTAGCTGGGGTTTCAGGCCAAGTTGGCGAGCTTCGTCAAGCAAGCGCGGGGAGTCACCGCTGCCGCCCAGCAACAGCGCCAGCAGGTCGTCACAGCGCTGCCTTCGCCACTGTTGGTCTGCCTGTAGATTGCGCTGGGCCAGCAGCATTTCGGCGGTCATGCGTACCAGTTCGCCATAGGTGCGCACCTGTTGCGGGTCACCGGTCAGGCCCAGCACGCCCATCAGCCGGCCATCGAGCATCAACGGCAGGTTGACCCCCGGCTGCACGCCCTTCAGGCATTTGGCTGCGTCGGTATCCAGCTCGACGATCCGGCCGTTGGCCAACACCAGCTGTGCCCCCTCGTGACGGGTGTTGATGCGTTCCGGTTCGCCACTGCCCAGGATCAGGCCCTGGCTGTCCATGACATTGACGTTGCACGGCAGGATGGCCATCGCCCGGTCAACGATATCCTGCGCCAGGTCATGGTCGAGCTCGAACATTGCGTGGTCCTTTAGGTGTTAGGCTTTTGGGCTCGGGCACAGCAGCTTGGGCCGAGCACTGTGCAAAAGCACAAAGACAGGCTAGCCGCAGTCCCCGAGACTCGTCAGGGCGAGCGCCGGAACAGGCGACGCGGCGAAAACCATAACAACAGAGAACCCGATCATGGCACACAGCCCCGCCCCTGACCAAGGCACGGACACCACCCGCAACGCGCTGTACCGGCGCATCACCCTGCGGCTGATTCCGTTCATTTTCATCTGCTACCTGTTCAACTACCTGGACCGCGTCAACGTCGGCTTTGCCAAGCTGCAGATGCTCGACGCCCTTAAGTTCAGCGAAACGGTGTACGGCCTTGGCGCTGGCATCTTCTTCATCGGCTACGTCTTGTGCGGTTTGCCGAGCAACCTGGCGCTCAACCGCTTTGGCCCACGGCGCTGGATCGCGCTGATGATGATCGCCTGGGGCAGCCTCTCCACCTGCCTGCTGTTCGTCACCACCCCAACCGAGTTCTACACCCTGCGCCTGCTCACCGGTGCCGCCGAAGCCGGCTTCTTCCCGGGTGTGGTGCTGTACCTCTCGCGCTGGTTCCCGGCGGCCCGACGCGGGCGCATCATGGCCCTGTTCATGTCGGCGATCCCGGTGTCGGGCCTGCTCGGCGGGCCGTTCTCCGGCTGGATTCTCGAGCACTTCGCCGCCGGCCAGCACGGCCTGGCCGGCTGGCAGTGGATGTTCCTGATCCAGGGCTTGCCAACTGTTGCACTGGGCGTACTGGCGGTGTTCCTGCTCAGTGACGGCTACCAGAAAGCCACCTGGCTGAGCCCGAGCGAACGCCAACTGATCGCCGCCGACCTGGAGGCCGATGCCGCCAGCAAGCCGACCACCACCGGTGACAGCGTGCTGGCGGTGTTGACCAACCCGCTGATCTGGACCTTTGGCTTCGTCTACTTCTGTATCCAAAGCGGCGTGTACGCGATCAACTTCTGGCTGCCATCGATCATCAAGGGCATGGGCTTCGACAACCCGCTGCTGATCGGCTGGCTCAGTGCCATCCCGTACCTGCTGGCCGGTGTGTTCATGATCCTTTGCGGGCGCTCGGCAGACCTGCGCAACGAACGCCGCTGGCACCTTGTGGTGCCGATGCTGATGGGTGCCGTCGGCCTGTTGATTGCGGTGAACTTTGCGGCTAACCCCACCATCGCCATTCTTGGCCTGTCGATCGCCACCATGGGCGCGCTAACCGGCCTGCCGATGTTCTGGCCAATGCCAACCGCGTTACTCAGTGCCGGTGCAGCGGTCGCGGGCCTGGCGTTGATCAACTCGGTGGGCCAGATGGCCGGCTTCCTCAGCCCTTACCTGGTGGGCTTCATCAAGGACCAGACCGGCTCCACCGACGCCGCGCTGTATTCGCTGGCGGCGCTGATCGTGCTGGGTAGCCTGGTGGCCTTGCGCGTTACCCGCGCGGGTGCGTTGAATACTGCACGGGCCAATTAAGGCATTGGCGGGTAAACCCGGCCCCACAGGGATACCACAACCTCAAAGACTGAGGTGATCCTGTGGGGTTGGGCCTACCCGCGACGAGGCCCGCCCAGGCCGGATTGTCCACCGATCGTCAGCTCAACGCATTTCCTCCTCATCCCAGGCGTCAAATGGTTCCAAAGGCCCCTTTGGAGTAGCCCCATGACCCAGCACGCCGTGGCCCGCCTGGCCCAGCTCGACGAACACCGCCCCCTGCGCGTACAGGCCGGCAACGAAGAACTCATCCTCATCCGCCAGGGCGATCAGGTGCATGCCTACCAGGGCAATTGCCCCCATGCAGGTGCCCCTCTGGATGAAGGCGTGGTTTGCGGCGGTCTGCTGGTCTGCCCCTGGCACAAAGCGGCTTTCGCCGTAGACGACGGGGTTGTTTGTGAACCCCCTGCGCTGGCCGACCTGCGACGCTACAAGGCTTGGGTCAAGGACGATGAAATTTGGGTCGATGACCAACCACTGCCAGTGATCGAGCCGCCCAGGCACAGCGATGCTCGCTGCTTCGTGGTGGTCGGTGCCGGTGCCGCCGGCAGCGCTGCGGTTGCCACCTTGCTGGCCCATGGCTTCGCTGGCCGGTTGGTGTGGGTCGATCAGGAACGCCAGCCAGCCTACGACCGCACGGCCCTGAGCAAATTCGTGATTGCCGGGCAGATGGCGCCCGATGAGGTGCCCGCACTGTTCGAAGCCGACGCCCTGCGCAAGGGCCATCTGGAGCGCAAGCATGGCAAGGTGCGCACACTGAACAGCCAGAAACGCCAACTTACGCTCGCCGATGGCCAGCAGATCGACTATGACGCCTGCCTGCTGGCAACCGGCGCCAAAGCCCTGCGCCCAGACATTGCCGGTGTTGATCTGCCCGGGGTGTTCACCCTTCGCTCTCGGGAGGATGCCGCCCAGTTGCTGGACGCTGCCGAGCCTGGCCAACCCGTGGTGATCGTCGGTGACGGCTTTATCGGCCTCGAAGCCGCCTCGGCATTGCGCAAATATGGCGTACAAGTACACGTGGTCACTCGCCATGAAGCCCCACTGGCCCGGCAGTTGGGTGAACGTATCGGCCGCAGCATCCGTGAGCTGCATGAACGCAAAGGTGTCACTTTCCACGGCCCCACTGACGTTCAACGCATCGAGGGCCAGGGCAGCGTCGAAGCCGTGCAGTTGGCCAACGGTGAACGGCTGCAGACACCCCTGGTGCTGCTGGGGACTGGCGTCAAACCGGCCACTGGCTTCCTTCAAGGTGTGCCGCTGACCGAGGACAAATCCGTGAGAGTCGATGCAGAAATGCGCGCTGCCGATGGGCTGTGGGCTGCAGGTGATATCGCCACCTTTCCGTTCAGTGGCCGGCCAGTGCGTATCGAGCACTGGCGCCTGGCCCAGCAACATGGGGTGATCGCTGCCGCCAACATGCTTGGCGAACAACGCCGCTATGCCGATGTGCCGTTCTTCTGGACTTACCAGCACGGCCGCACCTATGAAGTACTCGGCCATGCCCAGGACTGGAACCGGATCGAGTTCGTCGGTGAGCCCGAGAACGGCGATTTCATTGCCCTGCAGTGTGTGGATGAACGGGTCGAAGCCGTGATCGCCAAGGGTTACTCCGATGCCATGGCGGCGCTGTCGCAACGCATGAAGCGGCCATTGAGCCTGCAGGAGGCGTTGCAGGTGATTGGCTGAAGGCCGCCTTTCAATGCGTCCCGGTTGTGTGTAAAACAGGTGGATCAGCCGACTGCAAAAGGACCCCCGCGCATGATCTACCGCCCACTCGGCCACAGTGGCCTGCAGGTTTCCGCCCTTACCCTGGGCAGCATGATGTTCGGCGAGCAGACCAGCACCGAGGACGCCTTGCGCATCATCGACAAGGCCTGGGATCAGGGCATCAATTTCATCGATACCGCCGATGTGTACAACGCTGGGCGCTCGGAAGAAATCGTCGGTGAAGCCGTGGCGCGCCATCGCCACGACTGGATCGTCGCCAGCAAGGTCGGCTTCGGCCCGGCCGACGGCCTGCCCAACCGCAGCGGGCTGTCGCGCAAGCACATCTTCAATGCCCTGGAGGCCACGCTGACCCGCATGGGCATGGATTACCTCGACATTTACTACCTGCACCGCGAAGACCACAAGGTGCCGCTGGAAGAAACCGTGCAGGCCGTTGGCGACTTGCTGCGCCAGGGCAAGATCCGTTACTGGGGCGTGTCCAACTTCCGTGGTTGGCGCATTGCCGAGGTTTGCCACATTGCCGAGCGCCTGGGCATACCCAAGCCGGTGGTCAGCCAGCCGCTGTACAACATCGTCAACCGCCAGGCCGAGCCCGAGCAACTCACCGCCGCAGCGGCCCATGGCCTTGGCGTAGTGCCTTTCAGCCCGCTGGCCCGAGGCGTGCTCAGTGGCAAGTATGCGCCGGGCGCCGTACCGGACGCCGGGAGCCGTGCAGGGCGGCAGGACAAACGCATCATGGAAGTGGAATGGCGCCAGGAGTCGTTGGCCATTGCCCGGCAGATTCAAACGTATGTCGAGGCCAAGGGTGTTGGCATTGTCGAGTTCGCCATTGCCTGGGTGTTGAACAACCAACTGGTGAGCTCTGCGATTGTCGGGCCACGTACCGAAGAGCAGTGGGAGACCTACGGCGGCGCACTGGCGGTGAAGATAACCGCAGAGGATGAAGCCTTCATCGATTCACTGGTGACGCCTGGGCATGCGTCGACACCGGGGTTCAATGATGTGGCCCATTATGTGAGCGGGCGGATGGCGCGTAGCTGAGCCATTGGGGAGCCCAACGCCGGGCTCCCGGTCCCCCCTTTCCCCAATCACCTCGGTATCGTGCGCACCATTGGTTTTTCACCTCTGGAGCTGCAATGAAACTCTTGCAACCGCTGCAAATCGGCCCACTCACCTTGCCCAACCGTGTGTTCATGGCCCCCCTCACCCGGCTGCGCAGCCTGGAACCGGGCGACGTACCCACCGCGCTGATGGCCGAGTACTACCGCCAGCGTGCCAGCGCCGGGTTGATCATCACCGAGGCCACGCAGATCTCCTTCCAGGCCAAGGGCTATTCCGGCTCGCCCGGCATTCACAGCGCCGAACAGATCGCTGCCTGGCAGCACATCAACCAAGGTATTCATGCTGATGGCGGCCACAGCGCCGTTCAGGTGTGGCACACCGGGCGGGTGTCGCACACCTCGCTGCAACCTGGCGGCGAAGCGCCGGTGGCGCCATCGGCGCTGCCGGCCGGTGCGCGTACGACCCTGCGTGACGAGCAAGGCAACCTGATGCGCGTGGAAACCTCGGCGCCACGGGCGCTCGGCGAAGCGGAAATCGCCGAGATCGTTGCCGACTTCGGTCAGGCAGCGGTCAATGCCCGCGCGGCTGGCTTCGATTTCATCGAGTTGCACGCTGCGCACGGTTATCTGTTGCATCAGTTCCTGACGCCAAGCGCCAACCAGCGCGAAGACCGCTACGGCGGCAGTGTCGAAAACCGTGCACGCATCGTGCTTGAAGCGGTGGACGCAGCCATTGCCAGCTGGAGCGCCGAACGTGTGGGTATCCGTGTATTCCCGCTGGGTGGCTTCAATGGCGTGGACAATGGCGAAGACCAGGAAGCCGCTGGTCTGTATCTGATCCGCGAGCTGGCCAAGCGCAACCTTGCCTACCTGCACCTGTCCGAGCCGGACTGGGCTGGCGGCAAGCCGCTGCGTGACGAATTCCGCCAGGCGATACGCGCGGCCTACCCAGGGGTGATCATCGCAGCAGGTGCCTACACCGCCGAGAAAGGTGAAGACCTGATCGCCCGCGGCTTGATCGATGCCGTGGCGTTTGGGCGCAGCTACATCGCCAACCCGGACCTGGTGGAGCGGCTGCGGCTGCAGGCGCCGTTGAATGAGCACAGGGCGCAGTTCGATTACGCCAATGGGCCTGAAGGGTACACGGACTATCCGTTCCTGAAGCAGGCTTGATGCTGAAACGGGAGCTCAGCTGGCTCCCGTTTTTCTTGCCAGCAGCTTTAACGCAGTTCGGCCAGCGCCTGCGCTGCATAGGCATGCGAGCGCTGCCGCGCCAGCGGGTCATGGATGCGGCAGTCGATCATCAGCTCGTCCGCATCGGTCTGTTCGATCAGCGAGCGCAGCCCTTCCCGTACCCGCTGTGGCCCACCGGCCACCGTACAGGCCATGACCTGTTCAAGTACCGCACGCTCATGCTCAGGCAGGCGTTCGACATAGCCCTCCTGCGGTTTGGGCAACAAGCCCAAGCGCCCGACGTGCAGGTCCAGCATCCACTTGCGGTGCGAGCTGGCCAGGTAGTCCGCCTCGGCATCGCTGGCGGCGGCGAACAGGTTCATGCCCACCATCACATAGGGTTTGGCCAACTGCTCGGAAGGCTGGAAGTTGGCCCGGTAATGGGCAATTGCCTGCAGCAGGTAACGCGGGGCAAAGTGTGAGGCGAAGGCATAAGGCAGGCCCAGCTTGGCCGCTAGATCGGCGCCAAACAGGCTGGAACCAAGGATCCACACCGGCACATCGTGTCTGCCGGGCACACCACGCACTCGGCGTTTACCATTGTCGGCCAGGTAATCCCGCAGCTCGGCGATGTCCTGGCTGAAATCACGCTCTGGCGCGGCACCGCGCAAGGCGCGCACGGTCGGCCCGGAAGTACCTGGCGCACGGCCCAGGCCCAGGTCGATGCGGCCTGGGTGCAAGGTGTCGAGGGTGCCGAACTGCTCGGCCACCACCAACGGTGCATGGTTGGGCAGCATGATGCCACCGGCACCGACACGGATGTGTTGGGTGGCATTGGCAATTTCGTTGATCACCAGCGAAGTGGCAGCCGAGCCGATGCCCGGCATGTCATGGTGTTCGGCGATCCAGTAACGGCTGTAGTGCTGTTGCTCGACATGCCGCGCCAGCTGGCGGGATTCTTCGATCGCGTCGGCGAAGGTCTTGCCTTCGCCGATCATGACCAGATCCAGTACGGACAGTGCAGTCATGGGGTCTCCAGTGGGATTATCAGTGGCTGACAGTTTCTATGCTCCGCCGCCAGCGATAAACCCAGCTTCAGGCCCGGCATAGGGGCCTGTCATTCCCCAATCAGTATTCCCAGGGCACGCCCGGTTCCCAGCTGGCCACCAGCAAATCGATGAAGCCGCGTACCCGAGGGGACAAGTGGCGCTTGCTCGGGTACACGATGCGAATCGGGTCTGCCGGTGGCCGGTAGCCATGCAGTACTTCCACCAGGGTGCCGGCGCGCAGGTCGTCGCCGGTGATGTAGGTGGGCAGGTGAATCAGCCCGAAACCGGCCCGGGCGCCGTCGAGCATGGCCTCGGAACTGTCTATGTTCAGCCGCCCGGGGTCTTCGCACAGGTGCAGGCCGGCTTCGGTGTGAAAGCGCCAGGGCATGGCCTTTTCGCCCGCGAGGAAGGCAATCTTGTCGTGGCCGTAGAGGTCACCGGGCACTTGAGGTACGCCGCGTTTTTCCAGATAAGCAGGCGATGCGCAGGTCACGAACTGCTGCCAGGCCACCGTGCGAGTCAGCAACTGCGAGTCCTCCTTGGGGGCACCTATGCGCACGGCGACGTCCACGCCCTCCTCCACCAGGTCGACGAAACGGTCGGTAAAACGGATGTCCGCACGCAGTTCGGGCCATTGCTTGAGGTACTGGTCGAGAATCGGCAGTACATGGCGCTGGCCGAGCGACAGCGGCGCGGTCAGGCGCAGGGTGCCGGTGGGTTTGCCACGGCGCTGGGCCATGGTGCTTTCAACTTCGTCCAGGTCATCCAGAATCTGCCGCCAGCGCTCGAACGCCACCAGGCCTTCATCGGTGAGGCTCAGTTTGCGCGTGGTGCGATTGAGCAGGCGTACCGCCATGCGTGCTTCCAGGCGCGCGATGCTCTTGCCCACCGCTGAACGGGTCAGGCCCAGGCTGGCAGCGGCGGCGGTGAAGCTGCCAGCCTTCGCGGCGCTGACGAAGGCGGCGATGTCGCCGAAGCGGTTGGGTTCCATGGTGTTATCCTGACGCTGATGAGACCGCCTTAGATGGGTGCAATTCCAGCCAATACAAGGTGCTGGCCCCTATCGACCTTCAAGGTAGCGGTCTGTCCAGCTGGCCAGCGGCAGGGGTGGTTGCTGATAGACAATGCGCCGCCAGATGAGCAGCAGATCATCACCATCAAGCATCGAACCAGGCCCGCTGCCTTTCCACTGCGAAGGTACATCGACCACCCAGTGCCCTTGGTGATCACGGTGCGCCATGTTGAAACGGAAGGTGTAGTTCCCGGGGATGCCCATGCGCAGGTCGGTGACCACCAGCGCGTCGCCTATCTGGTCGTACCGCAACCAGTCATCGGTGAACCAACGCAAACGCTGGTGCAAAGGATCGTTCTTCAATGCTTGCGCCAGCGCCAGGTTGCGCGGCAAACGCTGCATTTCAGGCACTTGCCGGTCGAACCCGCTGCTGATGCCTTCGTAGTAATCGCCATTCGGCGTCTTGGCCAGTACCCGCCAGACCAAACTGTTGAATGCGATCGGCACGGCACGTACCTCGTTCGCGACGATACCTTGCTGGTCGAGCGCCGCTTGGAAGCGCTGCTCGGCCGCCATGCGCCCGGCCAGGCCGAAACCCAGGTAGCAGGTGCTCAATGCCAATGCCAGGGTCAGCAGGCGGGTAGCCTGGCCGGTCATCCCTTTGATGATGGCGTATATCACCCCAGCCAGCAGCGGCAAGGTATAGACCGGGTCGATGATGAACACCGCCGCCCAGCTTTGCGGCGTGGTCTGCAAAGGCCAGAACAACTGCGTGCCGTAGACCGTGAAGGCATCGAGTACCGGGTGGGTGACCAACACTAGCCAAAACGCCAGAAAAAGCCTGGGCAAGGTATAACCCTTGCCAGGCCAGCATTTGTTGACCAGCCAGGCCAACAGCAAGGCCAGCCCGGTGAGCACCAACAGCGAGTGGGAGAAGCCGCGATGGTAAGTCATCTGCGACACCGGGTCGGCGTAGCGAATGATCACATCCAGGTCTGGCAGCGTACCCAGTGCGGCGCCATACAGCAGCGAGCGGCGGCCCTGAATGCGCCCGAGCACGGTCCCTTGCAGGGCCGCGCCCAGTACGGCTTGGGTGATGGAGTCCAAGGTTGGCATTCCTGAAAGAGTCGTATTCGGAAGCTACCTGCATACACCCCTGATGCGCAATTCCCCTGAATGGCTTAGAACAGTTGCCATGTGTACACCAGCGTCAGGCGGTTTTCGTCGATGTCGCTGCGGTAGTTGGACCGCGCCATGGCATTGCGTACCCGAATCCCCAGCCCCTTCAGCACCCCGCTCTGCACCGCATAGCCAATATCCAGGTCACGCTCGCGATCACGCCCTTCGTAACCCAGCCCGGTATCGACATTGTTACCCGTTATGTAGCGAACGGTCGCCGTCAGCCCCGGTACGCCCATGGCGGCGAAGTTGTAGTCGTAACGCACTTGGTACGAGCGTTCGTCGGTATAGGCAAACTCATAGGTCGGCACCTCGTTACCCAGCGGCGAAATGTTGGCGAATACCCGTGGGAACGGGCTGTCGCCATAGATGCCCTGGTAACCCACATGGAAACTGTGGCCGCCATGCCGGGCGGTGAACATCGAGAAGAAGGCCTGGTTGTCGATATTGCCCAGCAAAGCATCGCCATCCTCGCGTGCAGTGAAGTACCCCAGGTTGGCGCTGAGTACCCAGTCGCCCACTGGCTTGCTGTGCTTCAGGCCGACGAAGCCCTGCTCGTAGATGTCTTCGAGTTGCCCGTACCACAGGCTGACACTGCTCTGGTTGGCATTGAAGGCGTAGTCGCCACCCACGTAGTTGAACGCATCACTCTCAGCCTGGCGCATCGGCACATGGCCGAGCATCGCGTTCATCTTGCCATCGCCGCCCTCGTTGCGCAGGTGGGTGCTTTTCAAGTGACCGGCCTGCAGGGTCAGCCCGTCGATTTCCGACGAACTCAAACTGGCGCCCTGGTAGGTCGGTGGCAGCAGGCGAATATCACTGAAGGTCAGCACCGGCAGGTTCGGTTGCAGCTCGCCTATACGCAGCTCGGTTTTTGATAGCCGTGCCTTGAAGGTGGGTGCCAGGCGGCTGTACTCGTCGGCCGCGCGGCCATCGCCATGCACCGGCAGCAGGCCAGTGTTGGCCCGGTCGGGGCTGCTGTCGAGCTTGATGCCAAGCAGGCCCAGGGCATCCACGCCAAAGCCGACCGTGCCTGGGGTGTAGCCGCTCTTGAAGTCGAGGATGAAGCCCTGGGCCCACTCCTCGGCCTTGGACTGCTTGTTGGCCCCGACGATGTCGGAGAAATCGCGGCTGAAGTAGTAGTTACGGGCACTCAAGGTGGCCTTCGAGTCCTCGAAGAAGCCGCCTTCGGCAGCCAGCAGTGGCTGGCTGAGCAACGTCAGGCCCAGGGCAACGCAAGGGGTGTGATTCATTCCGAAGCTCTCTTGATCTTGTTTTTATGGGTAAAGCGTTGGGAACACGGCAGGTCATGGGTTACGGCGCAGCACCTCCTGGGCACGTGGCTGGCGCAGCCGGAGCAGTGCGTGAGCCAGCAGGCCGAACAACAGCCCCCAGAACGCCGCCGACAGGCCCAGGAAAGCCACCCCAGACGCGGTGACCAGGAAGGTGAACAGCCCGGCATCGCGCTCGGCCGGTTCTGCCAGGCTGCGGGCCAATGCCTCGCTGATGGCGCCATACAGGGCCAGACCGGCCAGGGCGGCGATCAGTGCGGCAGGAAAGGCTGCGAACAGCGACATCAAGGTGGCCCCGGCAATGCCCAGCAGCAGGTACAGCGCACTGCCAGCTACCGCCGCCACGTAGCGCCGCCTCGGGTTTTCATGGGCTTCATGGCCGGTGCACAGGCTGGCGGTGACCGCCGCCAGGTTCAGCCCGTGGCAGCCGAATGGCGCCAGCAGTGCCCCGGCCAGGGCGCTGGCGCTGATCAGCGGGCTGGCAGGCGTGGGGTAGCCGGCGTTGCGCAGTACCGCCATGCCCGGCATGAACTGCCCGGTAAGCGCCACCAGCACCATCGGCAGCGCCAGGCTGAACACCGCCGCCAGGCTGAACTGCGGAGAGACCCACTGGGGCGAGGCCAGTTCAAGCACCAGTGCTTCGCTACGGAACGCACCGCTGGCCACGGTCACCACGGTGCCCACGCACAGCACCGCAGCCACTGCATAGCGCGGCTGCACCCGGCGCATCAGCACGTAGGTGATGAACATCGCCAACACCAGCATGGGTTGCATCGGCAAGGCCCGAAACACCTCGATGCCGAAGCTGAACAGAATGCCGGCCTGCATGCCGGCGGCAATGGAGCCCGGCAACCGCGCAATAATGCGGTCGAAGGCTCCACTGATGCCAATCAGCAGCAGAACCAGGTTGGCCACGAGATAGGCGCCCACGGCCTGCTCCAGCCCCAGTTGCGGCAAGGCGGTGACCAGCAGCGCCGACCCTGGGATGGACCAGGCGATCACGACCGGTACGCGGTAGCGCAGGCTCAGTAGCGCACCGAGCACGGCACTGCCCATGGACACGGCCCAGACCCAGGACGACAGTTGCTGGTGCGACAGGCCGGCGGCTTCGGCGGCGTGGAAGATGATCACCAGCGGGCCGGCGTAGGAGATCATCGTGGCGATGCAGCCGGCGATGATGGCGGACAGCGAGCTGTCCTTGATCAAGGTTGTCATGAGACTCTCGCAAGGCATCGGCCGGCCTTGGAGGCTGGCTCTTGTTCTGTGTTGGCAGTTTCGGGGGCTCGCGCGATCCCTATGGGAGCGAGCCCCGTAGCAGCCAACTCGGTGGTTCAGGCGTCCTGCAACGCCCGTGGCCGGTTGCTGCGCTGCTCATCCGCGCCGCCCAGGGCCGTCTGCAGCTGGAAGTCGAACTTCAACTCGGCATGCCGCCCCGCCTCGCCTTCGACGAACACCACTTCCCCCACCAGCCCATCGCGCGTGGCATAGGCAAAGTCATCCCACAGGTACTTGTCCCCCGACAGGTTGATCTGCGTGGTCAGGTGCCGGTAACCCGGCGCCGAGATGAAGAAGTGCACATGCGCCGGGCGCTGGCCGTGGCGGCCCAGCAGGTCCAGGCACTCCTGGGTTGGCCCCTGCGGGTCACATCCGTAACCCGACGGCACGATGGAGCGTGCGCGGTAACGCCCTTCGGCATCGGTGACGATGCGCCGACGCAGGTTGTATTCAGACTGGCTCTGGTCGAAGAACGAGTAGGTGCCACGGGTATTGGCATGCCACAAGTCCACCGTGGCGCCTGGCAGCGGCTGCCCTTGCGGGTCGAGCACCTGGCCTTGCAGGTACATCACCGTGGCTACGCCCTCCTCGCTACCGTCGTCCATGCGCACTTCACCTTGGGCAATCGGTGCACCGGCCACGTACAGCGGGCCTTCGATGGTGCGTGGGGTGCCGCCGACCAGCCCGGCCTGCTGGTCCTTGGCATCCTGTAGCAGGTCAAGGAAGTGCTCGAGGCCCAGGCCCGCCACCAGCAGCCCGGCTTCGCCGCGGCCACCCAGGCGGTTCAGGTAGTCGACGGCATGCCAGAACTCGTCCTCGCTGATCTCCAGGTCTTCGATCAGCCGCGCAGTGTCCTGCAGCACACGCTGCACGATGCGCTTGAGCCGAGGGCTGCCGGCATCGTTGCCAACGCCTGCGGCCTCTGCAAAGAACTGCTGTACTTCGCCAGTTTGGGAAATTTTCACGGTCATGGGTTTACCTCATCTTGTTCTTTTCGGTTCAGGCCTGCGCCGCAACGGCCTGAGCGTGGCGCCGGCCACTGGCCAAGTGCACGGCCATGGCCAGCGCTGCGATGGCGCCAGGGATGGCGAAGGCTATGAAATTGAGTTGCAGCGGTAGGTTGATACCCATAAGCGCGCCGCCCAGCAGCGGGCCGACGATGGCGCCGTTGCGGCCGATGCCCGAAGCCCAGCCCAGCCCGGTGGAGCGCACCGACAAGCCGTACATTTGCGCAGCGCCGGCATACAGCAGAATCTGCGTACCAATGGTGGTGGCGCCGGCGATGAAGATCAGCAGGTACAGCACGGGCATTGGGCTGTTCACCCCCAGCAGGCTGATCGACAGCGCAGCGGCAATGAAGAACGCCACCTTCACCTTGACCAGGTTGTAGCGGTCACCCAGCCAGCCACCGAGGATCGCCCCGGCCATGCCGCCAAAGTTCAGGGCCAGCAGGAACGACAGGCTCGAACCCAGGCTGTAACCGGCGTTGGCCATCAGCTTGGGCAGCCAGGAACTCAACGCATAGACCATCAGCAGGCAGCAGAAGAACGCCAGCCATAGCGCCAGGGTACGAATCGCCAGGCCGTTGCGGAACAGCTCAAGTACCGACGCCCCGCTGCCTTTGCGATCAGCCGCCTGCAGCACGTCATCGGCCTGCACGTCACAGTTCGGGTCCAGCCGTTTCAGCAGCTTGCGCGCTTCATCGCTACGGCCCTGACGCACCAGAAAACCGATGGATTCCGGCAGGTAGTAGAGGATCACCGGCAACAGCAACAGTGGCACCGCAGCGGCGAAGAACATCGATTCCCAACCAAAGCGCGGCAGCATGAAGATGCCAACGCCCGCCGACAGCATGCCGCCCAGCGAATAGCCGCTGAACATGATCGCCACCAGCGTGCTGCGCAGGCGTTTGGGCGCGTACTCGTTCATCAGTGCCACGGCGTTGGGCATCAGGCCGCCACAGCCCAGGCCGGCAATGAAGCGGTAGATGCCAAACTCGCTCGGGCTGCTGGCGAAGCCATTGAGAATGGTCGCCCCCGAGAACAAGGCGAAACAGATGGCAATGCCCTTCTTGCGCCCGATGCGGTCGGCCAGGCTGCCGAATGCCAAGGCGCCGAACATCATGCCGAACAGCGCATAGCTGCCCAGCGCACCCGCCTGCAACGGGGTCAGGCCCCACTCTTTCATGATTACCGGCAGTACCACGCCGTAGATGAACAGGTCATAGCCGTCGAAGATCAGCAGCAGGCCGCACCAGGCCATGACCATCCAGTGAAACGGGGTAAAGCGCGCATTATCGATGATCGGGTGTACGTCAAGGGTTCGCATGGCATCTGTCGCTCTTGTTTTTGTTGTGGAGGAAAGCTGTTGCCGTGAGGTTGCTGCTCAGCCGAGGTCGCCGCCCCCTACCGGCAGGGTCACGCCGGTGATGTACGAAGCCTCGTCAGAGGCAAGGAACAAAATGGCGCCCACCTGCTCGTCGATGCTGCCGTAGCGGTGCATCAGGCTACTGTCGAGGGTCTGGTCGACGATCTGCTGGTACCAGCGTTTTTCCTGCTCGCTCTGCTCGGCGCTGTTACGCGGCACGCGCCGGGGCGGTGCTTCGGTGCCGCCGGGCGCGGTGGCGTTAACGCGGATGCCGCGGCCGGCGGTTTCAAAGGCCAGGCACGCGGTCAGCGCGTTGACGCCACCTTTGGCCGCGCCATAGGGCACACGGTTGACGCCACGGGTGGCGATGGACGAGACGTTGACGATGGCGCCGCTGCCGCGTTCGAGCATGTACGGCAGCGCGGCATGGCAGCACCACAGGGTCGGGAACAGCGAGCGGCGCACTTCGGCTTCGATCTGCTCGACTTCGTAGTGCTCGAAAGGCTTGGCCCAGATGGTGCCACCAACGTTGTTGACCAGGATGTCCAGGCGGCCGAAGGCTTGGACCGCACTGGCCATGACTCGGGCGCAGTCAGCGTGTTGCTCCAGGTCGGCAGTGAGGGTGAGCATGCCCTCGCCGGCCAGTTCGTGGACCAGCTCGGAACGGTCTACCGCGACCACTTGCGCGCCCTCGGCCTTGAGCCGCCAACACACACCCCGGCCGATGCCTTGGGCGGCACCGGTGACCAGGGCGACCTTGCCTTGGAATCTATTGTTCATATCCATCTCTCCGGTTCACCACGATCCCTGTGGGAGCGGGTTTACCCGCGAATGCGTCCGACAAGACATAACCGCTGTACCGGCCGGTCTCTTCGCGGGTAAACCCACTCCTACAGGGGGCAGTGTTGTGTTCGGGGTAAAGGAGTCAGGCCGCCGCCGCAAACTTCTCGTAGTAGAAGTTGACCGGGGTAATGCCCTGCTCACGCACGTACTGGCTGACCGCTTCTACCATCGGTGGCGGCCCGCACAGGTACACGTCCACATCGCCGTCATTGAGGTGGCGTGGCTCGATGTGCTGAGTCACGTAACCCTTCTGCGGGTACTGGCTGTCCGGGTTGGCCACGCAGGCGCTGTAGGTGAAGTTGGGGATGCGCGACGCCAGCGCTTGCAGGCGGTCGAGTTCGACCAGGTCGAAGTCGTTGGTCACGCCATAGATCAAGTGCAGCGGATGCTCGCTGCCCTGCTCGGCGATCCTCTCCAGCATTGCAGTGAACGGTGCCAGCCCGGTCCCTCCCGCCAGCAGCAACAGCGGGCGCTGGATTGGCCGCAGGTAAAAGCTGCCCAGCGGCCCGGCCAGGCTCATGTTGTCGCCGGCCTTGGCCAGGTTGGTGAGGAAGCTGCTCATCAGCCCGCCCGGCACGTTGCGAATCAGGAAGCTGACTTCGCCGTCCTTCTGCAGTGAGCTGAACGAGTAGGCGCGGCTTTGCTCGCTGCCCGGCACCTTGAGGTTGACGTACTGCCCCGGCAGGAATGCCAGGCGGCTGAGGGCCTCGCCCTTGATGGACAGGGCAATGGTACTGGCCGACAGTTGGCGCACATCGCTGATGGCCGCCTCGAAACTGGCTTGCTCGGTCTTGCACAGCTGCGACGAAGCCGGAATGCGGATCACGCAGTCGCTTTCGGCGCGCATCTGGCACGTCAGCACGTAGCCTTCGGCGATTTCGTCTTCGCTCAGGGCGTCTTCGATGAAGTTGTCGCCCAGGTCATAGCGCCCGGATTCGGCCTTGCATTTGCAGGTGCCGCAAGCACCGTCGCGGCAGTCCAGCGGAATATTGATGCCCTGGCGATAGGCGGCATCGGCCACGGTCTCGTGGCCGCTTGCCTCGATGAAACGGGTAACGCCGTCTTCGAAATTCAGTGCGATCTGGTAGCTCATGTTGCACCTCGCGGGCGAGCCGGCCCACGGCGCGTCGCAGGACGCACCGGGCAGTGCTCGCAAAACCTTGTGTCAGATGTGGTAGATGTCGATGACCTGACGCACGTAGTCGTTTTTCAGCACCACCTTCTTGGCCTTGATCAGCGGCTGTTCGCCGCGCAGGTCGAGGGTGTAGAAACTGGTGCCGAAATAACTGTCAGTGGTCTTGTAGCGGAAGCTCAGGGTGTGCCAGTTGAAACGCACCTGGCAGCTGCCCTCGCCCTGTTCGACGATCTCGATGTTGCTGATGTTGTGCGAGGTGCGGGTGTCGGGCACGGTCGCGCTGGAGCGTTCGGTCTTGATGCGGAACACTCGGTCTTCCAGGCCACCCCGGTTGCCGTACCAGATCAGCGAGATTTCGCTCTGTGGGTCTTCGGTCAGGGTATCGTCATCATCCCAGCTGGGCATCCAGAAGGTGGCGTCGCTGGCGTACAGCTCCAGCCACTGGTCCCACTGGGCGTCGTCCAGGTAGCGCGCTTCACGGTAGAGAAAGTCGCGCACGGTTTCATACAGGCTCATTGCACGGCCTCCACGGGGATCAGTTGCTGTTCGTCCTTGAGGGCCTGGATCATGGTGTCCTGCCAGTACTTGTGCTGCAGCACGAACAGGCCTTCGTCCTCGGTGCGCACGCCGGACAATAGCGGTTCGAGTTCGATTTCCTTGGCGGCCTCATC
The DNA here is from genome assembly GCF_047978165.1 of Pseudomonas sp. LFS074. Taxonomy (NCBI): domain Bacteria; kingdom Pseudomonadati; phylum Pseudomonadota; class Gammaproteobacteria; order Pseudomonadales; family Pseudomonadaceae; genus Pseudomonas; species Pseudomonas sp. LFS074. The sequence continues at coordinate 3,095,715 of NZ_JBFPFV010000001.1, forward strand.
AGCGCCTTCGACCCAATGTTTAGCACCGCGGGACATATCGTTCCAACCGGTGCCGCCGCCGTAGCCGGTCTGGCACGAGCGGAACTCTTCCAGGTCGTCCGGGGTGGCCATGCCGCTGACATTGAAGAAGTCTTCGTACTGGCGGATGCGCTTGGCACGGGCATCGGCACTCTCGCCTTTCGGCGCGATGCAATAGATGGTGATTTCGGTCTTGTTCACCGAAATCGGCCGGGCAACGCGGATCTGCGAGCTGAACTGGTCCATCAGGTAAACGTTGGGGTACAGGCACAGGTTGCGCGAGTTTTCGATCATCCAGTCGGCGCGGGCCTGGCCGAAGTCGGCGGCCAGCTGGTCGCGGCGCTCGTAGGCCGGGCGGTCTTCGGGGTTGGCCCAGCGGGTCCACAGCAGCAGGTGGCCGTGGTCGAAGGAGTAGAAGCCGCCGCCCTGCTTGGCCCAGGAACCGGCGCTCATGGTCTTGATCTCGTCACCCGCTTCGCGCTGCTTGCGCTGGTTCTGGGTAGCGGCGTAGTTCCAGTGCACGGAGCTGACGTGGTAGCCGTCGGCGCCGTTTTCGGCGGTGAGCTTCCAGTTGCCTTCGTAGATGTACGAGCTGGCACCGCGCAGCACTTCCAGACCCTCCGGCGACTGATCGACGATCATGTCGATGATCTTGGCCGACTCGCCCAGGTGTTCCACCAGCGGTTTTACATCGGCGTTCAGGCTGCCGAACAGAAAGCCCCGGTACGACTCGAAGCGCGCCACCTTGGTCAGGTCGTGGGAGCCGTCGCAGTTGAAGCTGTCGGGGTAGCCGGCATTGCTCGGGTCTTTCACCTTCAGCAGCTTGCCGCTGTTGTTGAACGTCCAGCCGTGGAATGGGCAGGTGTAGCTGGAGCGGTTACCGCGCTTGTGCCGGCACAGCATGGCGCCACGGTGGCTGCAGGCATTGAGGAAGGCATTGAGCTCACCGTCCTTGTTGCGCGCGATGAAAATCGGCTGGCGCCCCATGGTCAGGGTGAGGAAGTCGTTCTTTTCGGGGATCTGGCTTTCATGGGCCAGGTAGATCCAGTTGCCCTCGAAGATGTGTTTCATCTCCAGGTCGAACAGGCGTGGGTCGGTGAACATCTCGCGCTTGCAGCGGTAGATGCCCTTTTCACGGTCGTCCTCGAGCATGGCATTGAGGTAGTCGAATCCCAGGGACATGGCCAGGGTCTCCATTGTTATTGTTTAGACCTGGTCAGTTTGGGCGCTGGTATTAGGCGGGAGTATCCGGTTTGTGCGCAGTAGTATCCGTTTTGTGCAGGCTTGCACGCGAAGGGGGTGGCGAAGTTCAGCGCCGGTTACGGAAAGTTTCCGAAGGCAATTCACCAAACTGGTGCCGATACACTTCGGAAAAGCGCCCCAGGTGCAGGAAGCCATAATCCAAGGCCAGTTCAGTCACGCTACGCACTGCACAACTGGCATCTCCCAGACAGGCACGCACCTGCTCCAGCTTGCGCTGACGCACATATTGCTTGGGCGTAGTACCAAGATGCCGGTCGAACAACGCATACAACGACCGCAGGCTCATGCACGCCTGCTCTGCCAGCGCCTCGGCTGGCAGCTCAAGTTTGAGGTTGCGATCGATATATTCGATGATCCGATCAAGGCTTACGCCAGGCGATCCCAGGCTTTCGCGGCGGATATTGGTGCTCATCAGGGTCAGCAGCTTGCTGGCGACAATCTGGCTGTAATGGCCCTGCACCCTGGGTAGCGAGTCGCTCACTTCCGCTTCATGGCAAACCATCGCCAGCAGGTTCACGAACCCGTCCAGTTCATCCAACCGATAATGGTTGCGCAAGAACCGCACGCCGCCTTCTGGCCGATGCCAGCGCTGTTCATCGCAGATCGAGTCCAGCAAGCGGGTCGGCACCTTGAGGATGAACTTCTCGCAGTCTTCTGAGTAAGTCAGATCAACTGGGTCGTCCGGGTTGATCAGCAGCAGCTCCCCTGGAATCAGGTGCTGTTCGCGCTTGTGCCCGCGCCACAGGCAATTGCCGTTGAGCAGCACTTGCAGGTGGTAAATGGTTTCCAGTGCTGGCGAGGTAACGCGCACGCTGCCACCGTAGCTGATACGACACAAGTCGAGTTCGGCGAACTTGCGGTGGCTGAGGCTGGCCTGAGGGTGGGTGGTACGCGACAGACCGATGCAATGCTGGCCCACATGCTGGTTCACATAATCGGACACAGCATAAGGGTCGGCGTGGTGAAACACGCTACTGCGTTCGCTCAGCAGGCGGCTTTCCATAGGCAAGGCACTCGGTATCGTTATTGTTCTGGTCGCCGCGTCCTACTGCCTTGTGGGCTGTGGTTGCGGTCGTCACGGTCATTCTATCGGGCCGGTTGCGGGTCGCGGGGGCAGGCGACAACCGGTGGATGGGCACACTACAGCAAAAAGGCGGGGGTTGGGCAATGCGGCGATGGGATTGGATGGGCGGATAACGGACAGGCCAGGTGCAGCCTGTGTTCGTTTATCGAACAGTTTCTTCCTGCCGCCCTGCCCACCCCTGGCTACGGGCACGATATTGGCGCGGAGCAACGGCAAACAACTCACGAAACCGCCGATAGAAATGCGGGAAACTGACAAACCCGCTGGCCACTGCCACCTCGGTCAATGACTTGCTGGTGTGTTGCAACAGTTGGCGCGCATGGGTCAGGCGCAGCTCCAGATAGTAACGCGGTGGTGTGGCCTGCACATGGCGGCGGAACAGCCGCTCCAAGTGCCGGCGAGACAAGCCGGCATGTTCGGCGATTTCGTCGATGCCAATGGGGTCTTCGATATTGGCATGCATCAATTCCAGGGCCAGGCGCACCCCCTTGGGCAGGCTGGGGTCGATTTCCGGGGCGCTGGCAGGTGCGTCGCTCATGACCCGCGCACGGTCACAGGCCAGCATCTGCTCCACGGCCCGGCGCAAGGGTACGCCACCGCACTGTTCAAGCATTGCCAACATCATGTCCAAGGCACTGCTGGCACCGGCGCAGCTCATATGTCGCCGGTCCAGCACATGGGCCTGGCGGCTGATACGTACTTTGGGGAACAGCTCGTTCATCATCGCTCGGCCATCGGGGTGGAAGGCGCAGTCGTGATCATTGAGCAAGCCAGCCTCGGCCAGGAAGTAAGCGCCGTTCCACAGCCCGCCCAGTTGGCAGCCGTACTGGTCGGCTTGGCGCAACTTGGCACGCAGTTGCGGCGCGGCCTCCAGGCGCACGCGAAAGCCACCACACACCAGCAGGCAGTCAAGGCCGTGCACATCCAGGTCAGCGAGCTGAGTGTTGACCGGCAAGGCGATGCCCAGGTCGCTCATCACTTGCGCGCCCTCGCCCACCACCTGGATCTGGAACAACGGCGTGGCACTCATCAGGTTGGCGGTGACCAGGCTGTCCATCGCAGCTGTGAAGGCCATCATCGAGAAGTGCTCGCGCAGGACGAAGGCCACGCGCTGGCACGGCATTGAAAGCGAAGTGCGGATGGCCGGGGCCAGGTGGGCCAGGTTGGTGCTTTTGAGGATGCTTTCGAAGTGGCTCATGGCTTTAACTCAACTGCGGGAGTTGCATTGGCTTCCACGCGGGCTTGCCCGCGAAGAAGCCAGCAGTGCTGGAACAGGTTACTTGCCGGCCTGGGCCGCTGCGTCGCGTGAGGCTTGCAGCCACTGATCGAACTGCTGGCGGTGGGCGGCAACCCACTGCTTGGCATGGCGCTCGATGTCTTTGGGCTTCTTCTCGCCCTGCTGCATCTTCAGGTTCTGGTTGCTCTCGTCGTCGGTGTTGATCTGCACCAGCGACAGGAACTTCAGCGCCGCCGGGTTCTTTTCGGCAAAGTCCTTGTTCAGCACGGCCACCACCTTGTCGATGGCAAAGCCCAGGTTTTTGCCGTGGTAGGTGGTGTCGACGTCGTTCTTGCCATCAGGCAGGTCGGTCTTCGGCACTTCCAGCCAGACCACATCCTTGCCTTCGACCAGCACGCTGGCGATCCACTGCGGCACCCAGGTGAAATACAGGATCGGCTTGCCTTCCTTGTAACGGGCGATGGTGTCGGCCATCAGCGCAAAGTACGAGCCTTGGTTGACGTTGACACTCTTGTCCAGGTCGTAGGCCTTCATGTGGTGGGAAATCACCAGCTCGCAACCCCAGCCCGGATTGCAACCGGTCATGTCGGCCTTGCCGTCGCCGTCGGTGTCGAACAGTTTGGCGATTTCCGGCTTTTTCAGGTCGGTGATGTACTTGATGTTGTACTGGTCGGCGGTTTTCTTGTCGATCAAGTAGCCCTGGGCGACACCCGGCAGAATGTTGCCGGTCTTGACCATCACATCATCGCCGCCAGCCTGCTGGTAGAACTTGTCGTGCAGTTTTTCCCACAGGTGCACGGTGAAGTCGGCATCGCCGTTGGCCAAGGCCACCATCATCACGCCGTATTCGGTCTCCTTGGGTTCCTGCACGTTGTAGCCCAGCTCGCGCAGGCCTTCCATGGCCACTTCACCGCGGAAACGCTCTTCGGCGATCGAGGGGAAAATCGGCGTTACCTTCACGCCATCACCCGGTTTGTCCGCCGAAGCGTTTGCGCCCAGCGCAGCGGCCACCAGGGTCAATGCCGTGGCACATTTGAGGATGCTGCGGGTGAATTTGGATTCGTGCATCGTCGCTTACCTTCTTCTGATTTTTATCTTCAAGTGCGGCAGATCGAACGTATCAAGTGTCTTGCTGTGCTCAGGCGGTCTTGCGCCGCCCTTTCACGGGCGCTGCGCCACACAGGCGCATCACCACGCCTGCGGGGCCAGTGTGGTACCAGCGCAGGCTCGGGTCGGCACTGGTGCGGGCGCCCATGGCCTGGGTCAGGCGGTCGAGGAAGATCGCCAGCAGCACCAGCCCCACGCCACCGACCGTGGCCAGGCCCATGTCCAGCCGGCCGATGCCGCGCAGTACCATCTGGCCCAGGCCACCGACCGAAATCATCGAGGCGATGACCACCATCGACAGCGACAGCATCAGGGTCTGGTTGAGGCCAGCCATGATGGTCGAAGTGGCCAGCGGCAGTTGCACGCGGGTCAACATCTGCCGTGGGGTGCAGCCGAAAGCGCGGGCGGCTTCGATCTTGTCTTCCGGCACCTGGCGAATACCCAGGTTGGTCAGGCGCACCAGCGGCGGCAGGGCGAACACGATGGTCACCAGCACGCCAGGTACATTACCGATGCCGAACAGCATCACCACCGGGACCAGGTAAACGAACGCCGGCAGGGTCTGCATGGCATCGAGCAGCGGGCGGATAATGCTTTCCAGGCGGTTGCTGCGGGCGCAGACGATACCCAACGGAATGCCGATGACCGCGCAGAAGAACACCGACGTCAGTACCAGGGCCAGGGTGGTCATCGACTCCGACCACACACCGATCAGGCCGAGCAAGGTCAGGGTGATGAAGCACAGTACCGCCATGCGCTTGCCTGCCAGCTGCCAGCCCAGCAATGACGAAAGGAGGATGCCGATGGTGGGCGGGATGCTCTGCAGGGTGAACTCGATGCCATTGAGCACCTGGTCGATTGGCCAGCGAATGGCGCGGAACACCTCGCGGAAGTTGTGCACCAGAAAGTTCAGGGTCGCGGTGACCCAGTCGCCCAAGGGGATGGTGGCCGCCTGGAACGGGTCAAGCAGGCTGAATTCGGACATGAGGGCTTACCTGTTCTAATAAACGCTACGGGCGCTTCTTGGATTAGTTGCGGCTCAGGGTCTGCAGCAGCTCGTTCTTCGACAGCGTGCCCTTGAAGGCGCCCTGACGGTCGAGCACCGGCACCGGGTACGGCAGGTCGGCAGCAATCCCGAGGACTTCGTGCAGCGGCGTGTCGGTGTACACCGGGCGCTGTTCGTGCAGGCTGTAGCGGTCACTGGCAGTGGCGCCGTTGACGTCGGTGTCGACCACGCCCAGCAACTGCCCGCGCTCGTCGACCAGGTAGCCAAACGGCACGCCGGCCTGGAAGCTCGGCGCCTTGCCATTGACCTTGCACACCACGGCCGGGTCGAACCTGGCCACATCGCCGGCCTTGAGCACCCGCGAGCTGTCGAAGCTCTTGAAGAAAGTACGCACGTAGTCGTTGGCCGGCTGGTTGATCAGCTCTTGTGGGGTGCCGATCTGCACCACACGGCCACCTTCCATGATCGCAATGCGATGGCCGATGCGGATGGCTTCTTCGATGTCATGGGAAATGAAGATGATGGTGCGTTGTTGCTCAGCCTGCAGGCGGATCAGTTCGCCCTGCATCTCGCTGCGGATCAGCGGGTCGAGTGCGGAAAACGCCTCGTCCATCAGCAAGATCGCCGGGTCGTTGGCTAACGCCCGGGCCAGGCCCACACGCTGCTGCATGCCACCAGACAACTGGTGCGGGTAACTGTTCTCGTGACCGGCCAAGCCAACCTGGCTCAAGGCTTCACGGGCGCGGCTGTGGCGTTCGGCTTCCGGCACACCGGCAATTTCCAGGCCGAAGGCGGTGTTCTCAAGCACGCTCATATGCGGCATCAACGCGAAGGACTGAAACACCATGCCCATTTCCTTGCGGCGCACATCCAGCAAGGCTTTGTCTGAAAGACCGGTAATTTCCTTGCCGTTGAGGTGAATGCTGCCGGAAGTGGGTTCGATCAGGCGGTTGAACAGCCGCACCATGGTCGACTTGCCCGAGCCCGAGAGGCCCATGATGACGAAAATCTCGCCACGCTTGACGGAAAAGCTTGCATCGAACACGCCGACAACGTGGCCGGTCTTGCTGAAGATTTCGTTCTTGTCGGCGCCCTTGCGGAGCATCTCCATGGCCATGTTCGGGTTGGGACCGAACACCTTGAAGATGTTGTTTACCGAAAGAATCTCATCGGCATGGCTCATACGACCCTCTTTATTATGCTTATTAACCAATCAATCAACATCGCACTTTCAATAAGGCGGGTAGCGATCAGTGCGAGTACGCTTGGCAGTCCGTTCAAATTCGAACGTGAGTCAAAACCGGCACGCAGAATGTCCTGCTTCAAAAAGTTATCCGACATCGATGTCTCGAATGTCGCGCCGTGGCGTTAACGTTAGGCCCAGCGCCAGAGCGGGTCCAACGACATTTGTATGGCGCTAACCATTACCTGAAGTTATCAATCGGGCGCTGAGGCCGTAGGTAGAGCCGCCCGCACATTTACCTGTTGGCGAGGAACAGGCTAGAGTGGCGTGATTGGCTAGATGAAGGACCTCCCCGCTACCCATGGTCAGACACTCCGAACCCGATCAGACGCTGATCAAGATGCCCTCGCTGCGTGCGGTCAAAGTCTTCGTCGCCGCCGCCAAGTACCAGAACTTCACCCGTGCCGCCGAGGCGCTGTGCGTCACCCAGGCTGCAGTCAGCCGGCAAATCCGCGAGCTGGAGACCTACCTGGGCGCCGAGTTGTTCACCCGTGTGGGCCGTGCGGTGGAGTTGACCGTGGCCGGTTCGATCTTCTTCGATGCGGTGCAGTTATCGTTCGTCAACATCTCCCAGGCGGCCGAGCGTATCCGCAGCAACACCAATACCAAGCAGGTAGTCACCCTGTGCTGTTCACCGGCCTTTGCCGCCTTGTGGATGGGGCCGCGCATGCCGAAGTTCTTCGCCGAGCACCCGGACATCGACATCAACCTGGTAACCACCCAGAACTTTCTGTCGATGGAGCCCGGGGTGCGCCCGGACATCTACATCACCAAGTTGGGCAAGGTGCAGGCGGGCTATAGCTCGCACCCGCTCAACCATGACGTGATCTACCCAGTGTGCACGCCGCAGTATTTGGCGCAGCACCCGGAGGTAGGAACCCTTAAAGGGTTGCGCGATGGTACCTTGCTGAACCTCAGCCCCTACGGCCGCTCGCAAGTCGCCGAACATGTGGACTGGAATGTGTGGCTGGCCTTCCATGACGTCGACCTGAAAAGCCGCGCCAGTACCGCACCGCATTTCTTCAATGCCAACGACTACAACCTGTTGGTGCAACTGGCCCTTGGCGGCCAGGGCGTGGCGTTGGGCTGGCATCACTTGGTCGAGTCGCTGGTGGCACAGGGGATGCTGGTAAGGCCAGTGGCAGAAGAACTGGTGCTCAAGGACACCTTTCACTTCCTGGCATTCAATGAAGACAAGGAGCATGAGGCCAGCTGCCTGCGCTTGCGGGACTGGTTGCTGGACGAGTTTCAGCCGTTGTTGGAGTCGTTGGGTAATCGGTAACCCTGCGCTTTCGGAAACAGCTTGCAACCAAACCAACCTGCCATCCCGTCACTTTTTCGACACCCAGCACAGTGCTTCTGCTAGAAAGCCCACATGCCTACTCTCTTCGTCACCCACCTGCGCCGCCGCTGGCTCCCCTGGGTGTGCGCCATTCTGCTGGTCATCGGCCTGCCCACCAGCTGCGCCGTGCTGCAGTACAAGGAGCGCGAGCTGGTGTTCCGCATCGAGCCTGGCCAAGCCAGTTGGTTTCGCGGGCTGCCCAGCGGCGTGCAGGAACTCGACCTGCGCCCGCACAGCTTCAGCGATAACCAGAGCCTGCACGCCTGGTGGTGGCCGGCCAAACGCGCCAACGCGCCGGCCATCCTTTACCTACACGGCGTGCGCTGGAACCTTACCGGCCAGTTGTTCCGCATAGAACAGCTGCATGCCATGGGTTATTCGGTGTTGGCCGTGGATTATCGTGGCTTTGGCCGAAGCCGTGGCGACCTACCTTCCGAGGCCACGGTCTACGAAGATGCACGCATTGCCTGGGAGCGCTTCGCCCAGCTGCAGCCAGATGCCGGCAAACGCCTGATCTTCGGCCATTCTTTGGGGGGCGCGGTGGCGGTGGAACTGGCCAGTGAGCTGACACGCGAATCACAGAACAACGGTGCCAGTGTGCCGGCACGCGGGTTAATCCTGGAGTCGACCTTCACTTCACTGGGCGATGTCGCGGCGGCAGTGGCCAATACCTCCTTGCCAGTGCGCTGGTTGATGTCGCAAAAGTTCGACTCGCTGGACAAGATCAAGGGGGTTGGCCTGCCTGTGCTGCTGGTACACGGCCTGGATGACCGATTCGTGCCAGCGCGTTTCAGCCAGCAATTGTATGAAGCAGCCCACCAGCCCAAGACATTGCTGCTGGTGCCCGGGGCAACCCATAACAACAGCATGAGCCTGGCCGGGCAGCGCTATAAACGCGCCATACAAGCGCTGCTCTGAAGTTACTGCACCGGCAGAAAGTTCATCAGCAACAGGCTCTGCGCATAATTCAAGCCAATCCGCCGATACCGCTCATCCAGCAGCTCGGCCAGCAAATCCAGCCGCGCGACGATCTTGCCGAACTCCACGGCAAAACTCAGGTTGCTGCCCTCCTCCGAGATTTCGTTGGAGAACAACAGCAGCACCCCATTGGCGTCCTGTCGCTGGCTGAGCATCCACGTCGCCTTTTCGATATTGCGCGCAGCGTTGTTGATGAACAGCGGGTCGATGGTGTCGGTCATGTAGAACTCGGTACGCCCGCCGTGCGCGGTGATCAGCATGCTGCCGATGGCGTAGATGAAGGCGCCGACGCGGTCGCCGCGAAACTCGGGGCTAAGGGCGTAGCTCAATGCCGCCAGGTCGCGTCGGTTGCCCAGTTGCGGCAGCGGCCGGCGCTGCTCGATGGCGATGCGGATCTGGCGCTCGGCAGTGGCGGCGTCGACGTAGCCCGACATCTTCCACTGGTTCGGGTTGCGCAGGTACAGCTTGTTCATCAGCAGGTACAGGCTTTGCAAATTGTCGCGCATCGACAACGTGGCCAGGCGGTCGACGCTGGTCTGGAACAGCTCGCTGGGTTTGCCATTGCCGAACTGGCTGACCATATCGCGGCCCTGTTCCGGCGTGCAGGCACAAAGGCCCGCAAGGGCGCCGGCCAGCAGCAGGCGGGGGAAGAATTTGGGGTGTCTTGCAACCATCGGCACCGGGTCAATATACGGCGGCTGCTCTGGGGATCAGAGCAGCCTGGCCAAGCATAGAGCCCGGAAATTGGAAAAAGTGCGGTGATCAGGAAAGCAGTATCCTGTAAGGGCTCTTCGCGGGTAAACCCGCTACCACAGGTTCAGCACTAGTTTTGAAAACTGTGCCCCACTTGTGGGAGCGGGTTTACCCGCGAAAAGGCCCGTATAGGAGACACACCCATCACATGGCGTGACGCAACATCTCCACCACCTGCGCATGCAGCGCCGGGTCACCACAGGCTACGACGCAACCACCGTTCTGCGCCGAGCTGCCATCCCAGGCCGTAATGACCCCACCCGCCCCTTCGATGATCGGCATCAGCGCCTGTACGTCATACGGCTGCAGGCTGGCCTCGACGATCACGTCGACAAAGCCCGAGGCCAGCATGCAGTACGCGTAGCAGTCGCCACCATAACGCATCAACCGCGCCTTGCCGGCAACGGCCTCGAACGCGGCCTTGCGCTCGGCGGTGTCGAACATGTCTGGCGTGGTGCACATCAGCGTGGCCAAAGCCAGGTCGGCACAGGCACGGGTCTGCAAGGGCGTGCCACTGCGCCAGGCGCCTTCGGGGGTGCCGACAAAGCGCTCGCCGGTGAACGGCTGGTTCATCACCCCAACCACCGGGCGCGTGCCGTCGTTAAGGGCAATCAGCGTGCCCCACAGCGGCAGGCCGGTGATGAAGGCGCGGGTGCCGTCGATCGGGTCGAGCACCCAGGTCAGCGGGCTGCTGCCGACGGCCACGCCAGCTTCTTCGCCAAGGATGCCATGCTCGGGGTAACGCGCCTGGATCAACTCGCGCATGGCGTCCTCGGCGGCCTTGTCGGCAACCGTCACCGGGTCGTACAGGCGCCCGCCCTTGTCCTCGACATCCAGGCTGGCGCGAAAGTACGGCTTGATCGCCACAGCGGCAGCATCGGCCAACTGCTCGGCGAAGGTACGGAATTCGCCGATCTGTTCAGCGCTCAGGGACATGGGGCAGGCCTCGTGACAATGATGGGGCCAGCATCATACCCGACACGCCGTGCCAGCCGCACTCAAACAGCCGTCAGGTGCTCATACAGGATGGTCGCGCCCACCAGCATCAGCACGATGCCGCCGATGATCTCGGCACGCTTGCCCACCACCGAACCCAGGGCCCGCCCCAGCATGGTGCCGAGGGTGACCATGGTCATGGTCGCCAGGCCGATCGCCGCAGCCGCCACCCAGATGTTCACATCGACGAACGCCAGGCCAATGCCCACCGCCAGGGCATCGATGCTGGTCGCCACCGCCGTCACCGCCAAAATCCAGAAAGAGTGCTGGCTTTGCTTTTCTTCCTCTTCTTCATCCGGTTTCAGGCCGGCGTGCACCATGTGCGCACCCAGTAACAGCAGCAGGAAGAAGGCAATCCAGTGGTCCCATTGTTCAACGTACTGGCTAGCCGCCTGGCCCAGCAGCCAGCCAATGATCGGGGTTATGGCTTCGATGACACCAAAGATCAGGCCGGTGCGCAGGGCTTCGGCCAAACGGGGTTTGTGCAGGCTGGAACCTTTGCCGATGGCGGCCGCGAAGGCATCCGTGGACATGGCGAAGGCAAGGAAAACGAGGGAAATGGGATTCAACGATCAGGCTCCGCCGGGCTACGAGTCAACGACAGCTCCCTGCAGGCCCGGCTTGGCTACAGAAAGGTCGTTGGTCTCGCCAATCCAGCTGGATGCACAGGCCATGGCAGGTTGCCAAATATGTTGACCGGTGCGCCTTCGCTTGGGTGCGAAGGCAGGCTACTCCCCAAAGAGTGCGGCGATGATAACAGCCCCAGGTGAAAAAAGCGTGAACGGCTTTACCGGCCACACAGGACTAGACTGAACAGAACCAGGTGACCGGGGGGCTGCCACACGTGGAGGTGTGAGATGAGCCAGTTCAAGCGTCTGTTCGTCATGCTCGGCCCGCAAATGCGCCACACGCCAGCGCTGCAACGCGCAGCGGCGCTGGCGGAATCCAGTGGTGCTCTGCTGGATATCAATGTGATCGTCGACGACGTCGACACCTTTGGCTTGATGAGCGATGGTCGCGAGCGTGAGCGGCTGCTCAGCGACAACCGCCAATGGCTGGCGGACGAGGCCGAGCAACTGGGCAACGCCGGCCTCGACGTGTCCACCGAGCTGTTGTTGACCCGCGACCCACTAGGCTGCGTGCTGGAGCGGGTCGAACGGCTGGGCTGCGACCTGCTGGTCAAGGACGTACAGCACGAACCGGTGCTCAAACGCCTGCTGGTCACGCCACTGGACTGGCAGTTGCTCAAGGACAGCCCGGTCGCCGTGCACCTGGTCAGCGACATCCGCCTGCCCCTGCCCCGGCAAGTCGCCGCCGCGGTGGACCTGAACAGCCATGGCGCAGGCGAGCACCTGGACGAGCAGGTAATCCACTGCGCGCACGCCCTGGCCCTGCAATGCAACGCCGAGCTGCACCTGTTGCATGTGTGCGACGCGGCCAAGACCCACATTGCCGACTTCGGTGCTGGCACGGTGACCATGCCCGGCTTCGAGGGCAGCGTGCGCACTGCGCAGCGAGCAGCGTTCAACCGCCTGGGCGACCATCATCAGATCCCGCTGGAACGCAGGCATTTCCTGGAGGGCGCAGCGATCAAGGCCATTGCTCAGTTCGTCGGCCACAGCCGGGCCGATGTGATCGTGATGGGCAGCCACCGGCATGACGCGATGCAGACGTTCCTGGGTGGGACCACGGCGCATGTGCTGGAGCATCCGCTGTGTAACGTGCTGGCAATCAAGGCCTTACGCTGAATGCGAGTGTGCCTGAACCGATCTCTTCGCGGGAATGAATAGGAGCAGCGCAAGGCTGCTCCTATCTTGTGTCAGAAACCCTTGCTGTAGAACAGCGAGTACGACTCGATCCCGTCGTTAGGCTGCTTGAGCCCAGCGTTGGAGTAGTGCATCGCGCGGATCCCGACTTTTTGCTCGCCCGGCAACTTCAGACCAAAACCGATGCGGTCTTCGAAGTTGACCGACGAGCCCAGGCGCTGGTCGCCCACGTCGGTCTTGGAAAACGCCGCCAGGCCAATACCAGCCTCGATGTACGGTGTGTAGGTGAAACCGCTGAACTCGTACGTGAACACCGGGCTGAATGACAGCGAGTGCGCGCCACTGGCGTCACCGCCCTCCCAATAGGTGTAGGCGGCATCCCAGTAACCGGTCACGTAACCGGTACTGCTTTCCAGCCATTTCTTGTCCCAGTCGAACGACAGGCCGATACGGTAGGTCATGTCGCCTTGGCTAGTGGCGCCCACGGCACCGGATACCTGCGCGGCCTGGGCCAGGTTGGCCCCTGCAAAGGCCAGCACTGCAGCGGCCAGCGAAGCTGCGAGACGGGTTTTCATCAACGACTCTCCTGATGGTCTACACGGCAAGCGGGGGCTTAGGCCCCTCGATCTTTTAGGGTGGACCGGCGCATCCAGACCGGTCACACGAAGTAATAGTTTTTTGATTATTGTCCAGATAATCAGAAAGTTGAAAGTGTATTGCCACTATTGGCTAAATCGCTTGCTTAAGATGTGCCTTGCCGTGCACAGCACTTCAGTCGTATTCCGCCTCTTCATGCTCACCCAGCAAACGCCTTTGCCGAGGCGTGGCTTCCTCCAGCACCTGCGGGTTGAAGCGCCAGTTCAAGTACGGCGAGAACTTCTGCGCGACCATGCGCCGGCCATAGTGCACCTGCAGCATGTCGCGCTCGCGAGCCTGGCTGCAATTGGGCCCGGCGCTGTGCCAGACGTCGCTGCGAAACACCAGTGCATCGCCCGCCTTGCACAACACGGCCTGTGCTTCACGCCCCTGCCAGTGATCTTCCCCCGCCTGGGGTGGCCGCGCCGCGCGGTGGCTGCCGGGTACGATGCAGGTCGGGCCGATGCCGTGGTCGATGTCGCTGAGGTACAGCTGCGCAGTGAGGATTTGTGCGGGTTGGGTGAAGTCGCCTTGCGCGCTTAGCCAATCAGGCAACTGCATGGGCAGATAATCCAGGTGCAAGGCCATGCCCGGGTAACCCGGATGGCTGCGCCAGGCAGTTTGCCCGATCAGATGGCAATCAGCGCCCAGCGCCGCTTCAGCCAGGGCTATCACAGGCGGCAGGTCGAGAAAGGGCAACCACAACGGGTTGCGGTTGAACACACACTTGTAGTGTTCCAGCAGCCCCTGGTAGTCCCAGTGAATCGGCTGCAGGTCATCGATGGCGCAGCGCAACAAGGCGATGCGCAGGGGTTCGAGCACACCGGGGAGCAGCACATAGCCCCGCTCGTCCAACATCTCCAGCTGAAGGTCCAGGTTCATGACGATGTGCTCCGCCATGACGGGAGCACATTTGTACTCCCGCCCGTTTATCCATCAACGCCAGTTCAGGTTCACGGTTGTGGGGGCTTTGCCATTCACGGTCACCAATTGCTGCACCGTCTCACCCTGGGCGTTGCCCATGATCTTGTACTTGCCAGGAGGCAACTGCACATACAGCAGCGGCCCGGCATCCGTGATGCTCAGTACAGGCTGGCCTTTTGCGTTCTGGATATCGACTGAAGCCCCGCTCTGGAATTTGCCTTCCGCGCCAGTGGAAAGCTCCACATGCAGGTCATAACCAGATGTCTTGCGCAGCGCATTGGCCTCATCCTGGCCGATACCGCCTTGCAAGTAATGCACGCCGTTCTGTTCCTGCGGTTGCAACTGCACGGCCTGCATGTCGATGGGGGCATTGAGATCGGCGGCGGCAGCCAGGGTCCATGGCAAGGCCAGGGTTAACAGCAACGCGGCGCCGAGTGCATAGTGATGGTTACGCATGGTACGACCCTCCTTTAGAGGATGGCTTACCTATTATCTGATCCTCTCAGGGGGGTGGTGTTCGTGCTGATGCATGGTCGTCATCGTGATATTCGGCACTAAGCCATCAAATAAACGTAAATTTAGCTGTTTATCAATTGGTTGTGCGCCCTTCCTCTAGTAGTTTCACGAACATGCTCAAACTGCGCGATACTGTGCCTCGGCGCCATACCAGCCAGGTTTTCAGGTAGCGGAAGTCCTCCGACATCGGCCAGGCGCTGACGGTGCTGCACCCGGGCATGTTGTCGAGCATGCTGCGTGGCATCATGGCCAGGCCGGCACCGGCGCTGACGCAGGCCAGCATGCCGTGGTAGGACTCCATCTCGTGGATCTTGCCCGGCACTGCCTGGTCCTGCACGAACCAGCTTTCGAAATGATGACGGTACGAACAGTTGGCACGGAAGGCGTAGATGCTTTCGCCGTTTACGTCCTGGGCGCGGGTTACGGGTGCATGGTTCAACGGGGCGATCACCATCATCTCTTCCTCAAAGACCGGTATGCCCTCCAGCGTCGGGTGCAGCACCGGGCCGTCGACGAACGCGGCCACCAAGCGGCCAGACAACACGCCTTCGAGCATGGTCCCGGAAGGCCCGGTGGACAGGTCCAGGTCAACCTTGGGGTAGCGTTGGTTGTACGCCGCCAGCAAGGCCGGAATACGCACCGCTGCGGTACTTTCCAGCGAGCCCAGAGCAAAGGTGCCCTGTGGGTCTTCACCTGCTACGGTCAGCCGCGCCTCGTGTACGAGGTCCAGAATGCGGCGCGTGTATTCGAGGAAGTTCCAGCCTGCAGGCGACAGGCGCAGGCGGCTCTTCTCGCGAATGAACAGCTCCACGCCCAGGTCTTCTTCCAGCTGCTTGATGCGCGTGGTCAGGTTCGACGGCACCCGATGGATGTGCTGCGCGGCAGCGCTGATGCTGCCCTGCTCTGCCACGGCTTTGAAGATCTCCAGTTGCACCAGGTCCACAGCCTTTCTCCAAACGTGAATGTTTCGCTCATTATTATTCAGTTTTCATTAAAGCCATAGCCCACTAGTCTGGCGTCATTGATTAACAACAACGAGAGTGTCCCGCCATGAGCGCGATCAGCAGCCTGACCCACGCCATCTCCCTCGACCCGTACAGCGGCGAGCAGATCGGCGCCTACCCATTCGACACCGACGCCGCACTGGAAGCGGCGCTGCAACGTGCCAAGGTTGGCTACCGCCAGTGGCGCCAGGTGTCGCTGGGTCAGCGCAGCGAGTATTTGCTCGCCCTGGCCAGCACCCTCGAAACCAAGGCCGAAGCCTTCGCGCAAATGATCAGCCGCGAAATCGGCAAGCCGATTGCCCAGGCACGCGGTGAAGTCAGCAAATGCGTAGGCCTGTGCCGCTGGTACGCCGAACACGGCCCAGCCATGCTTGCCGCCGAGCCAACCCAGGTGGAAAAAGCCCGTATCGAATACCGCCCACTCGGCCCCATCCTGGCGGTGATGCCGTGGAACTTCCCGGTTTGGCAGGTACTGCGCGGCGCCGTGCCGGCGATTCTGGCGGGCAACACCTACGTGCTCAAGCACGCCCCGAACGTGATGGGCAGCGCTTACCTTATGGGTGAGCTGTTCAAGGACGCCGGCCTGCCGGAGGGCGTGTTCGAAGTGCTGAACGTGACCCCGGATGGCGTCACCCGCGCCATCAACGACCCGCGTATCGCCGCTGTGACCCTGACCGGCAGCGTTCGTGCCGGCATGGCGATTGGCGCCCAGGCCGGCGCAGCACTGAAGAAGTGCGTGCTGGAGCTGGGGGGGTCCGACCCGTTCATCGTGCTGGCTGACGCCGACCTGGATGCTGCCGTCAAGGCTGCGGTGATCGGCCGCTACCAGAATACCGGCCAGGTCTGTGCTGCCGCCAAGCGCCTGATCGTGGAAGCAAGCATTGTCGAGCAATTCACGCAAAAGTTCGTAGAAGCCACGCGCCAGCTGAAAGTCGGCAATCCGCTTGAAGACGACACCTACATCGGCCCGATGGCCCGCTATGACTTGCGCGACGAGCTGGATGGCCAGGTCCAGGCGACGCTGGCCGAAGGCGCCACCCTGCTGCTGGGCGGCAACAAGGTCGAAGGCGTGGCCAACTTCTACGCCCCCACGGTGTTCGCCAACGTTACCCCGGACATGACCGCATTCAAGCAGGAGCTGTTCGGCCCGGTGGCGGCGATCATCACCGCACGCGATGCCGACCATGCAGTGGAACTGGCCAACGACAGCGAGTTTGGCCTGGCATCGACCATCTACACCGCCGACTATGGGTTGGCCGAGCGCATGACCGCCGCGCTGGATACCGGTGGCGTGTTCATCAACGGCTACTGCGCCTCCGACCCCCGTGTGGCGTTTGGTGGCGTGAAGAAGAGCGGTTTCGGCCGTGAACTGTCGCACTTTGGTGTGCGTGAGTTCACCAATGCCCAGACCGTGTGGCTGGACCGTAACTGATTCAAAGGCATTGGGGCTGGTTCGCGGCCCCAACTGCTTCAATCCCGAACCTGGTCCTTGACCCAGTCCAGCATCCCTCCCGGCACGATCAATTCATGCCGCGCCCGTGAACAGGCGGTATACAAACCCGCCAGCATCCGCGCCCGCTCATTGCGGTTCCCGGCCACCTGGGGCGCGACCATCAGCTCTGGCGACACCATCACCCGGGCAAACTCCATGTTCTTCACATCCCGCACCCGGCCCAGGAACAATTTCGGCGCCTTGTCCCAGCGGTAACGGCTCTTGGCCTTGGCGAAGTGCTCCGGTGTATAGCCCTTGCGCAGCATGCTGGCCACCGCGAGAAACGCTTTGTCGTCACCCTTGTCCTGCTCCAACGCCTGCCAGCTGGGATAACGGAACAGCATTGGATGGCGCGCCCGAGTGCCGTAGCGGTACAGCTCGATACAGTCCTCGACGAACAGTTCGAAGTCCTTACGTGCGCTTTTCAGCAAGATGAACGGCACGCCCTGATGCGTCAGGCGCTGGAACCAGCCAAACAGGCCCCATTCGTCGTCGACGATCAGCGCCGTGGGCTGCTGCGGCACTGTCACCGTATCGAAGAAACTGACCCGGGTGTAATGCTCGGCGCTGCCACTGAAGGCCGCCTGAATCGCGGCAGGGTGCGCCTGGATCAGCGGGTTGAGCACGTTGTCCATTGCCGGCCCGGCGCGCAGCGAATGGTCGATGCAGCGCTGGCGGATGAAGCTGCCATGATGCGGGCTGAGGCCGTTGAGGTTCTGCAGTTCGTCACCCAGGGCAATGATCGACTGCGGGCTGCGATCGAGCACGGCAAGCATCGGTGCAGACAGCTCATGGGCCTCATCGACGATGACGTGGGTGTAGCGGCTGTCAATCACATGATCCGTCAGCGACAACAGTTTCACCCGGTGATAGTCACGCACCGGCAGCTGGATGTCCCGCGCCGACGGACGAATCAGCTCCTGCCAGTACAAACGGGCCTTTTCCAGCAGCACCTCTTGATCCAGCGGCGAGGTGCCCGGCCCGGCCCAGGGCAAATGGTGCAACTGCAACTGGGTATCGGCACTGTGGCAGAACGTGCGCACGGCGCGGATGCACAAGGCGACCACATCACGCGCAGCGAGCGGCCCTATGTCGGGGATGGCCAGCCAGCGCACCACCTGCGCGTCCTGCGGGCGCCATGACAGTTTGGTGCGATAAGGGTCACGCAGGCGCCAGCCGTTGCTGGTGAGGTCGCGGTTGAGCAGCTCGTCGGCCAGCTGGCCGAAGGTCAGCGCGGTGTACGCCGAAGCGTCCTTGACCCGCGCCTGCAGGGCGCGCAACTGGCCTTCGGTCAGTGCCAGCAGCAACGTGCGCTGTGGCTCCAGCAGGCGGGCGAACTGGTGAATCAGAAAGGTCTTGCCGGTGCCGGCGAAGCCTTGCACGGCCACCGATTCGTCGACGCCACTTAGGAACTCACGCAGCAGACGGTTCTGCTGGTCGCTGAGCATCAGGTCGTTGGCCAACGACGGCAGGTGCACCGGATGCAGCGGGGTGACACGCTGGCGGTAGCTGTCGGCGAACTGGAAGTTCCACTGGCCCTCGCCATCGAGCAGCTCGACTGCCTGATACGCCACTTCGGCCGACAGCAGCGCAATGCCATTTTCGCCGAGCATACCCAGGCCCATGGCGAACGCCTCATGATCGAAATGCTGCGCCACCTGACCTTGGAATCGCCCAGGCGCGACGCCTTCGACTTCGTTGGCGATGCGCACGATTTCGGCAAAACGGCGCTCCTGCGCGTCGGCCGAGGCGGTGGCGGGCTGGCGTGGCAGATTTTGGATAAACAGTACCGCAGCGGCATCAAGCATGCTGGCAGTAGTGAAGAAGTCGCTGTCAGGCGCGTTGGCGAGGCGGTCGGCCTGGTCGCTGGGCAAAGGCAGGTAGAACATCGGCACCTCGGGTGGAAACAGGGCGGCACGATAGCAACTTTCAGTGAGGAATGCTGGTTTTAACCCCTGCCCCGCTTCAACGTCTCGCTGGGAAACTCCTTGAACAGTTGCCTGTAACTCTCTGAAAACCTTCCCAAATGCCAAAACGACCAACGCATTGCTACCTCGGCCACCGTCACCCCACCCCCGCGCAAGAGATCACGCCGCGCACCATTGAGCCGGCGTAACCGTAACCAGTGCGCAGGCGGCATACCGGTGAACGCTTTGAAGGCCTGCTGCAACTGGCGCAATGAAACCCCGGCCACCTCAGCCAACTCCACCAGGTTCAGCGTCTCCTCCGGGCAGTCGGCCGCCCATTCGCTGACCCGCCGCATGATCGCCCGCTCCTCGTCACGCCGCCCCAAAGCCACGCCCTGCAAGCGCTGGCAGGCGTTGTCGAGTATGAACAAGCAGTCTTCGAGCAGTTGTTCTGCCAGGGCCTGCCCCTGCAGCGGGCAATCGGCCTCGCCCAACCGGGTCAGCGTTGCGCTCAGCCAACTGCCGAACAGTGCATTCTGGCCGCTGCCCAGCGGCACCATGAACAACCCTTCCAGGCGCTGCGGGTCCAGCCCATGGCGGGCCAGGAAGGCCTGGTCGAACACGACCGCCACCTCCTGGTAGTTCTCCGGTGTGATCCAGATATTGCGGCTTTGTTCGTTCAGCAGGTACAGGCTGTTCTCGCTGCGGTCGAAGCAGAACGCCAGCGAACCCGTTGGCGCACGGAAAAACTGCTCCACCCGGGTGTTGAGCCGCTCTTCGTACACCTCCACGCCATCGAGCCCCAGGCAACGCAGCTCACCGCTGAAATGCCCCGGTGACATCTGCCGGTACTGCTGCTGCCACCCAGGGGTGGCGCGCACTTGTTCGGTGACGTCGGTGGTGTGGAAAGCCTGGACCTGCAACGCATTGGCGATTGTCACGCATCTTCCTGTATGCACTCTTTTGGTGCATTCGATACCGGAGAAAGTGGATAGATTGCCCCGGGGGGCTGCGACCAAGATAGTCTCCAGCGCGTCACCTGGGAAGCGCAGCGCCTTCGAAACCGTGTAACGACTTTCGTCAGCGAAGTGGCTCCCACACTAAAACCCAACCAAGAGGTCTGTATGAACGCCCCCTTCGATCAGCTGTCCACCTGGCTGAAAGAACACCGGATCACCGAAGTCGAATGCGTGATCAGCGACCTGACCGGCATTGCCCGCGGCAAGATCGCGCCCACCGCCAAGTTCCTCCACGAGCGCGGCATGCGCCTGCCTGAAAGCGTGCTGTTGCAGACGGTCACCGGCGACTACGTTGACGATGACATCTACTACAACCTGCTCGACGCTGCCGACATCGACATGGTCTGCCGCCCCGACCCGACCGCCGTGTACCAGATCCCGTGGGCCATCGAGCCGACCGCGATCGTGATCCACGACACCTTCGACAAACAAGGCAACCCGATCGAGCTGTCGCCGCGCAACGTATTGAAGAAGGTCCTCAAGCTCTACGCCGACAAGGGCTGGCAGCCGATTGTCGCACCAGAGATGGAGTTCTACCTGACCAAGCGCTGCGAAGACCCGGATTTGCCACTGCAGGTGCCACTGGGGCGTTCCGGTCGTGCCGAAAGCGGCCGCCAGTCGTTCTCGATCGATGCCGCCAACGAATTCGACCCGTTGTTCGAAGACGTCTACGACTGGTGCGAGATCCAGGGCCTGGACCTGGACACGCTGATCCACGAAGACGGCCCGGCGCAAATGGAGATCAACTTCCGCCACGGCGACGCGCTGGACCTGGCGGACCAGATCACCGTGTTCAAGCGCACCATGCGCGAGGCGGCACTCAAGCACAACGTGGCCGCCACGTTCATGGCCAAGCCGATCACCGACGAACCGGGCAGTGCCATGCACCTGCACCAGAGCGTGGTCGACATCGCCACCGGCAAACCGGTCTTCGCCAACGAAGACGGCAGCATGAGCCAGCTGTTCCTGCACCACATCGGTGGCCTGCAGAAGTACATCCCCAAACTGCTGCCGATGTTCGCGCCCAACGTCAACTCGTTCCGCCGTTTCCTGCCGGACACTTCGGCGCCGGTCAACGTCGAGTGGGGTGAAGAAAACCGCACCGCCGGCTTGCGCGTGCCCACGTCCAGCCCCGAGGCGATGCGCGTGGAAAACCGCCTGCCAGGCGCCGATGCCAACCCGTACCTGGCCATCGCCGCTAGCCTGCTGTGCGGCTACCTGGGCATGGTGGAGCGGATCGACCCGAGCGCGCCGGTACAGGGCCGCGCCTATGAACGGCGCAACCTGCGCCTGCCGATCACCATCGAGGACGCGCTGCAGCACATGGAAGACTGCGAGACCGTACAGCAGTACCTGGGCAAGCAGTTCGTCCAGGGCTACGTGGCGGTCAAACGGGCCGAGCACGAAAACTACAAGCGTGTGATCAGCTCGTGGGAGCGTGAATTCCTGATGCTGAGCGTCTGATCCACCATGGGGGCTTTGCAGCCCCCTGCACCTAACTCGAAGAACAAGACCAACGAGGTGTCCCCATGCGTCATCTGCAAGCCCTGATCCCCGCCGCATTCACCCTGCTGTTCGCCACCACCACCCACGCCACCCCTTCGGTAAGCGTGTACAACTGGACCGACTACATCGGTGACACCACCCTGGCCGACTTCCAGGCCAGCAGCGGAATCAAGGTGGTCTATGACGTGTTCGACTCCAACGAAACCCTGGAAGGCAAACTGCTGGCCGGGCGCACCGGCTATGACGTGGTGGTGCCGTCCAACCACTTCCTCGCCCGCCAGGCCCAGGCCGGTGCCTTCCTGCCGCTGGACCGCAGCAAGCTGCCGAACTGGCAGCACCTGGACCCCAAGCTGCTCAAGCAGCTTGAACAGAATGACCCCGGCAACCAGTACGCCGTACCCTATCTGTGGGGCACCAATGGCATTGGCTACAACGTCGACAAGGTCAAGGCAGCCCTGGGTGTGGACCATATCGATTCGTGGGCGGTGCTGTTCGAGCCGGAAAACCTGAAAAAGCTCAAGCAGTGTGGCGTGGCATTCATGGACTCGCCCGACGAACTGTTCCCGGCCATCCTCAACTACCTGGGCATGGACCCACGCAGCGAAAAACCGGGCGACTATGCAAAGGCCGAGGCCCGTCTACTCGAACTGCGCCCCTATATCACCTACTTCCATTCCTCCAAGTACGTCTCCGACCTGGCCAACGGTGATGTCTGCGTGGCGTTCGGCTACTCCGGCGACGTGTTCCAGGCCGCCAACCGCGCTGTGGAGGCGAAAAACGGCGTGAAGGTGGCCTACAGCATTCCCAAGGAAGGCAGCAACCTGTGGTTCGACCTGCTGGCCATCCCCAAGGACGCCAACAACCCCGAGCAAGCCCTGGCGTTCATCAACTACCTGCTCGACCCCAAGGTGATTGCCAAGGTCAGCGCCACGGTCGGTTATGCCAACGCCAACCCGGACGCCAACGCCTACATGGATGCATCGCTGGTGAACAACCCCGAAATCTACCCACCCCAGGAGGTGCTGGACAAACTGTACATCTCCAGCACCCCGAGCCCGAAGATCATGCGCGTCATGACCCGTTCCTGGAGCAAGATCAAGTCCAACCGCTGAGTCGAGAACGCCCATGCCTTTGAACAACCAACACACCGCTTCGTACTACGCCGCCACGGCGCGCGACGCGGCACCCTACCCTAGCCTGGACGGCGAATTGACAGCCGACGTGTGCGTGGTGGGCGGCGGGCTGACCGGGGTCAATACGGCCCTGGAGCTGGCCGAGCGCGGCCTCTCGGTGGTGCTGCTGGAAGGCCGGCGCATCGGCTGGGGCGCCAGTGGTCGCAATGGCGGCCAGCTGATTCGCGGTATTGGCCATGATGTCAGCGGCTTTGCCCGGCATGTCGGCCAGGACGGTGTGCGCTACCTCAAGCAGGCCGGCATCGATTCGGTGGAGCTGGTGGCCGACCGTATCGCCCACTATGGCATTGACTGCGACCTGCGCTGGGGCTTTTGCGAGCTGGCCAACACAGCGGCGCAGTTCGCCGCCTTCAAGGATGAGCAGGACGACCTGGCCGCCCTGGGCTATCGCCATGAAACCCGCCTGGTCGGTGCTGCGCAACTGAACGAGGTCGTTGCCAGCGACCAGTACGCTGGCGGCTTGGTGGACATGGGCTCGGGCCACCTGCACCCACTTGATCTGGTCCAGGGCGAAGCCCGCGCAGCCCACAGCCTGGGGGTGCGCATCTTCGAACAAAGCCCGGTACTGCGCATCGAGCACGGCCCCAGCGTGACCCTGCACACCGCCCGTGGCAAGGTGCGCGCCAGCAGCCTGGTGCTGGGCTGCAACGCCCACCTCGACGAGCTGGAGCCGCGCCTGAGCGGCAAGGTGCTGCCGGCCGGCAGCTATGTAGTGGCCACCGAGCCCTTGCCCGAAGCTTTGGCCAGCAGCCTGATCCCGCAGAACATGGCGCTGTGCGACCAGAAGGTCGGCCTGGACTACTACCGCCTCACCGCCGACCGGCGCCTGCTGTTTGGCGGGGCCTGCCACTATTCCGGGCGTGACCCCAAGGACATTGCCGCGTACATGCGGCCCAAGGTGTTGAAGGTATTCCCGCAACTGGCCAACGTGCGCATCGACTACCAATGGGGTGGCATGATCGGCATCACCGCCAACCGTTTCCCCCAGGTCGGGCGCCTGAACCAGCACCCCAACGTCTATTACGCCCAGGGCTATTCCGGGCACGGGCTGAACGTGACGCACTGGACAGCGAAGCTGCTGGCAGAAAGCATCGCCCTTGGTCACAGCCACGGCCTGGATGTGTTCAGCGCCGTGCCGCACCTCACCTTCCCTGGCGGCAAGGCATTGCGCTCGCCGTTGCTGGCACTGGGCATGCTGTGGTACCGGTTGCGCGAAGCGCTGGGGTGAGTTCGGGGTGGATTTTGCGGCGCCCGGGAGATCGAGCGCCGCGCGGGCGGCGCTCGGTCTTCCAGGCACCAGATGATCCAAGACGAGCACTTGGGATTAAACCCACTGGCCAACTGTCACGCACCTGCTAGCGTTGTTGAGGCCGACCTCTCAAGGATGCCTCTTCATCATGAAATCACTGCATCGCATTACCCTGTTGTGCGCCGCCCTGCTTGCGGTGGCCGCTTGCTCCAGCAATCGCGTGGACCCCAAGGATTACTCCGGCTTCCTCAAGGATTACAGCCGGCTGCAGGAGGCCAAGAGCCCGTCGGGTGACCCGGTAATGCGCTGGATCGACCCCAAGGTCAACGTCAACCAGTACAGCCAGGTGTTCATCGAGCCCAGCCAGTTCTACCCCAAGCCGCAGCCGACAGCGGTGATCTCGCAGCAGACCTTGCAGGAGATCACCCGCTACTTCAATGAAGCTCTGCGCCGTGAAATGGGTAGCGTAGTGCCCTTGGCCAAGGGGCCAGGCCCCGGGGTGATCGTGGTGCGCCCTGCAATCACCGCGGTGTCTACCAGCAACGAGGGACTCAAGCCGTACGAGGTGATCCCTATCGCGCTGATTTCGGCGGGGGTGAACACCGCCATGGGTGGCCGTGATCAGGAGGTGGATGTCGGCGTGGAAGCAGCATTCCTCGATGGTGCCAGCCAGAAGGTACTGGCCCAGGTGGTACGCAAAGGTACCGGCCAGGAGCTGGAAAACGATACCCAGAAGCTGACCTTGAATGATGTCAAGCCAGTGCTCGATGGCTGGGCCAAGGACATGCGTGCGAGCTTCCTGGCGGCGAAGCAGAAAGCTCGCTGATGCGGTTTTGACCCGGTTGTTCAATGCGGTCGCTTGCAGGAGCACGCCTGCAAGCGACTGCGTTAAAACTCAGCACTCAACAAACGCAACAGCCAAACCGCCGCGCGAGGTTTCCTTGTAATTGGCATGCATATCCGCACCGGTATCACGCATGGTGCGGATGACCCTGTCGAGCGAGATGAAGTGCTCGCCATCTCCCCGCAGCGCCATCTGTACAGCGTTGATCGCTTTGACTGCAGCAATCGCATTGCGCTCGATGCACGGCACCTGCACCAGGCCGCCCACCGGGTCGCAGGTCAGCCCAAGGTTGTGCTCCAGGGCAATCTCGGCCGCATTTTCCAGTTGCGGCAGCGTAGCCCCCAGCACCTGCGCCAGGCCAGCAGCGGCCATCGAGCAGGCTGAGCCGACCTCCCCCTGGCAACCCACTTCGGCACCGGAGATCGATGCATTCTTCTTGCACAAGATGCCGACTGCCGCTGCGCCAAGCAGGAAGTCCACGACATCAGCGTCGCAGGCGTTGGGATTGAACTTCATGTAGTAGTGCAATACCGCCGGGATAATACCGGCGGCACCGTTGGTGGGCGCGGTAACCATACGCCCACCGGCGGCATTCTCTTCATTGACCGCCAGGGCGAACAGGTTGACCCATTCCATGGCGCCAAGGGTCGAGCCAATCACGTTGGGCTTGCCAAGTTCCTGCAGGCTGCGGTGCAGCCGCGCGGCGCGACGCTTGACGTGCAAGCCGCCTGGCAGGATGCCCTCATTGCGCAGACCGTTCGCCACGCACTCACGCATGGCCGCCCAGATGCGCAGTAACCCTTCCCGGACCTCGGCCTCCGGGCGCCAGGCGCATTCGTTGGCCATCATCAGTTGCGCCACGCTCAGGTCATGGCCCTTGCACAAAGCCAGCAATTGGGCGCCACTGTCGAACTCATAGGGTAGTCGCACTGCATTCGTTTCGCCTGCCGGCGCATCGATCTCGGCCTGCTCGACGATGAAACCGCCGCCCACCGAATAATACGTCTGGCACAACAGGCTACCCTGCCCGTCCATGGCCTCCAGGCTCATGGCATTGGGGTGATAAGGCAGGTTCTCGTCGAGCAGCAGCATGTCACGGCCATATTCGAAGGCCAGCGGATGGCTGCCATCGAGCATCAGGCAGTGCTCCTGCAGGGCCTGGCCTATACGCGATTCGATAGTGGCTGGGTCGATGCGGTCTGGCCACTGGCCCATCAGGCCAAGCAGGCACGCACGGTCGGTGGCATGGCCAACCCCGGTCGCCGACAGCGAGCCATACAGCCGCACCTCCACGCGCGTTACCCGCGCCAGCAGCCCCTGCTCGCGCAGGGCCTGGGCAAAGGTAGCGGCCGCCCGCATCGGGCCGACGGTGTGAGAACTGGACGGCCCGATGCCGATTTTGAAAAGGTCGAAAACACTGATAGCCATGCTAATGCCTGACCGTACCCTGATATGCATCCACAGTACGGTTGTCTGAAGAAATTGAGCGATATTGCGATTTTGCGCGATACTGACGCGCTGACTCACGGATGACCAACGAAACTTTCTAAGCAAGGCTTTAGTGGTACTAAACGATGCGACGACAACTCAATGGTCAGATGTTCGTCTGGCTGCATGTATTCGCCTGCGCAGCCCGGCACCTATCCTTCACCCGCTGCGCCGAAGAACTGCACATCACCCCGGGCGCGGTCAGCCAGCAGATGCGTCAGCTGGAAGAACGCCTGGGCTATCGGCTGTTTCTGCGTCGAGCGCGGGGCGTGGAACTGAGCGCCGAGGGGCAACGCCTCGCCCAGACTGTGGCCGAGGCCTATGGCAGCATCGAGGCCGAGCTGCTGCGGCTGGACGCAGGAGAAATTCGCGGCACGTTGCGCGTCCGTTCAATCCCCTCATTCCTGGCCAAATGGCTCACGCCTCGCTTACCGCGTTTTCAACAGCGTTACCCGGATATCGAACTGCGTCTGGTAGCCGAAGACAGCGCCCAGGCGCTGACCCCGGGTGACTTCGACCTGGCCATCGACCTGAACGATGGCAGTTACCCCGGCATGCTCTCGACGCCACTGCTGGACGAGCAGATCTTCCCGGTGTGCTCACCCATGCTGTTGCGCGGGCGCCCGCCGTTACACGGGCCCGCCGATCTGGCGCACTACCCGCTGCTGCACGACA
This sequence comes from Pseudomonas sp. LFS074, assembly GCF_047978165.1. NCBI lineage: Bacteria > Pseudomonadati > Pseudomonadota > Gammaproteobacteria > Pseudomonadales > Pseudomonadaceae > Pseudomonas > Pseudomonas sp. LFS074. The sequence continues at coordinate 3,122,961 of NZ_JBFPFV010000001.1, forward strand.
TCACTGCCTGGCGCGGTAGTTCGGAATATGCCGAGTGGGAGTTCTATCTGGAAGGCATTGGCGCCGTCGGGCTGGATGTGCGGCGTGGGCATACCTTCAACCGCAACCACCTGACCATCGAGGCCGCGATTGCCGGCATCGGCGTAGCGATCGCCCGGCGCACGCTACTCAACGACGAACTGGAGCGCGGCGCTTTGATCGTGCCGTTTGGTGTGCCAATCGCCAACCACAAGCGTTATGTGGTGCATTACCCGCCAGGTGGCTTGAACCAGCCAGGCGCGCGGGCAGTGCATGACTGGCTGGTGGAGGAAGCGCGTGTGTTCAGGGAGCTGCATCCGCTGAACAAGGAATAGCCCAACAGGTTCAATAGGCCTGTTTACCTGTGAACGCATTGAGCGTGCGCACCAGGATCACGAAGTCCAGCCACAACGACCAGTTGTTGATGTACTCGATGTCCGAGTCCACCCGCTGGATCATTTGCTCGATGTCTTTGGTCTCCCCTCTGAACCCGCGCACCTGCGCCAGGCCTGTCATGCCGGGCTTGATGTTGTGGCGGGCAAAGTAGTCGACGATATCCTGCGAATACAAGGTGTCGTGCTGCAAGGCATGTGGCCTGGGCCCGACCAGCGACATTTCCCCGGTCAGCACATTGAACAACTGCGGCAGTTCATCCAGGCTGGTACGGCGGATGAACGCGCCAATACGCGTGAGCCGTGGGTCGTTTTTCTGCGCCTGTTTGACCTCGCCATTCTCTGGCTGGTGAACGTGCATGCTGCGAAATTTCCAGATACGGAATGATTCCCCTGTCCAACCGGTGCGTTCCTGGCGGAAGAACACCGGGCCGCGGCTGTCGAGCTTGATAGCCAACGCAACCGCCAACAGCACCGGTGATGCGAACAGCAGAATCAAGGCTGCCAGCACCCGGTCCTCGAGGTTTTTCAAGAACAGACTCATGCCCGTCAGCGGCGTTTCCGACAAGGTCAGCACCGGAATGCCGGCAATTTCCCGCACGCTGTGGTTGATCAGGCGCAACGAGAAGATATCCGGTACCCAGTTGACCGCAATGCACTTGTCGAGCAACTTGAAATACACGTCATTGATGACTTCAGAGCCGCCCAATGGCGTTACCAGGTACACGGTGCGGATTGCATGTTGGGCCACCAGTTCGTCGAGGTCGGCAATGTGCCCCAACACTGGCAGGCGCTGTTTGCCCTCGGCATTCTCGCGCCCCTGCTCATCGGCCTTGTCGATCAGTACACAACCTAGCACCCGCTCGCCAAACCAGGGGTTGTTGCTGATCTTCTGGTACAGGAAATTGGCCAGGTCGCCGGCGCCAATGATCAGCGCATTGTCCAGGCGCGCATGCGCGCTAAAGCGTTTTTGCAGTTCGCGTACGGCAAAATGCAAAAACAACTGGGCGATATAGCCAATGACGAATAGCTGCCCCACCAATAGCCGCGAATAGGTTTCGCTCTGTTTGGTCAGGAAGGCCATGACCACCAGGAAGCAAAAGGTTGCCGACCAGGCTTTGAACAGGCGGAAGGCCTTGATCGAAAGCCCCACGTTGGTGCGATAAATGGCGTAATGATCATAAATCACGGCCAGTGCGCCAATCAGCAACAGCAGCATGATCACGTAATCGGAGGTGATGTAGCCGAACTGGTCGTAGATCAGGTACCAGGCGATACCGGTCACGGCAATGCCATCGAGGCCGGCCTGAATGGCGTTACTGACACTGCTTCTTCTCTGGAGTAAGGAACGACTGCTTCTGGGTTCGAAAACCATTTCAGACCTCATCAATTTGAGCGTAGCAAGTGCCTTCCATCAAACAGCAAGTCTTGAAACCAGCTTATGCAAAGCCAGTGAAGCAGGTTCGCGGGGCCCCCAAGCCATTGATCTCACTGTAGCAGCCACCCGCCGCTGGCGTGCCCGGAATCGCCGCTGCTACGCATTTTGGCCGATTCATACGGTGCGCCTGGCCGAAACCGCCGCCCGCCGGTACAACAACGTGCGCAACAGGAACAGCGGGTTACCCACCACATAACGCAGGAACAGGCGCTTGGGTTCGCGCAACAACCGGTACAGCCACTCGCCACCCAGACGCCGCAACCACTCGGGGGCCCGGCTGACCTTGCCGCCGAGAAAGTCCAGAATCGCCCCGCCGCAGACGATCAGGCAGGGCACGCCAATGGCTGCCAATTCTGCCGCTACCGCTTCCTGCTTGGGCATGCCCATGCCCAGTACGATCAGTTCGGGCTGCTGCTCGCGGGCCAGCTGCAGATAGGTTTCAACGTTGGCAAAACCATCGTGAACTGACACCGGCACAATGCCAAACTCGGCTTCACAGCGTTGTACCGCCTGGCCCAGATAAGGTTGCCGTGTGCCCCAGAAAGCGACTTTGCGCCCACGGTATGCAGCCATGAGGCGGGGAATGAAGTCGGTGCCGTTCATGTTCAGCCCAGGCTCCAGCCCCAACCGGCGATACAGGATCGCCATGCCAGAACCATCACGCAGCAGCACATCCGCGGCAGTTAGTGCCCCGCAGTAGGCGCCATCGCGCACCACCAGGTTCATCGCATGGGCATTGACGAAGCCCAGCACGGTGGCCGACTCCGGCGTGGCCAGGCGCTCGAGCAGGTGCTGCGCGGCAGCGTCGTCGACGACCACTTCCAGCTTTTCGATAACACGCTTCCAGCGATGTGGCCACTGTGCCATCAGTCGTCATCCCGTTTTGAACGCACCCATTCAACCTGGCGCTTGATCAGGAAACTCAAGTACAAGGGGACCTTTCTTGCCGCGTAGAACGGCGCGTACAACAGTACCGAGAACGGTATCAGCTCACGGCAGAAACGCGCCCAGGCCAACACCACGGCCAAGCCCAGCATGGCCAAGGCGGCAAGTGCCAGCCACGCCGGTGCCGCCAGGCCGAACAGCAGGTACGCCAGCCAGGCCAGCAGGTTAAGCCCGAGCAAGGACAACACCAGCAACGCCAGGGGGGGCACCAGCAAGTCCAGGGTCATGGCCGCCAGGCTGCCGTTGCGCTGAGTAATGGCAGCCAGCGCCCGTTTGGGCGCGTCGGCCAGCATCAAACCCAGATGGCCGTGCTCCCAGCGCGTGCGCTGGCTGTTGAGGCCTTGCTGGCTGAGCGGAAACTGGCTGGTAACCAATGCCTCGGGGCAGAACACAGGGGGCTTGCCCTGCTGGCAAAGGTCCAGGCCAAGCTTCACATCCTCGACCAGGTGACCATTGGCCAGGTTGATCAGGCTCAGGTCATGCCAACCAAACGCCATGCCTGCACCCATCAGCTGGCATGGCAGGCCCAGGCGCGACCAGCCGCGTGGCCGCACCAGGTTCTTGACGCGCCAGGCGAACTCGGCCACCTGCACCTTCAACCCAGCACCTGCCGAGGCACGCATCAGGTACAGCGACTGTACTGGGCGGGCAACTTCGCGGCAGCGGCGCGCCAGGCAGTCGATTGCCCCTTCGCCCACCTGGCAGTCGGCATCCACCACGATGACGACTTCGGGTGGCCGCTGAGCCAGGTGACGCACGCCAAAGTCCAAGGCGTAGCCTTTGCCGCGCAACCGCGTATCGTAGCGCTCGACCACTTGCGCACCAGCCTCTCGCGCGAGCTGGGCAGTGTCGTCCGAGCAGTTGTCCGCCACCACCAGCAAGCGGTCACCGTCCAGCAGTTGCGGGACAATACTGGCCAACGTCGCGCGAATGATCGAAGCCTCATCGTGGGCAGGCACCAACACCGCTACCGACGGGCGCCCGCCAGTGCCCTGGGGCTTAGACCGCGCCGGCAGGCAGGCCAGCAACACCTGCAGCAACAGCACCAACACCGGCACCAGGACGATGATCGCCAGCAGGCCCAGTAACCAACCCAATACACTTATCATGCGTATGCCTTGAAATAGCCGGCCAGCCTGGCCGCCTCGGTGTCGATGTCATGCCGCTGCAAGACTCGCTGGTAGGCCGCTTCGCCCATGTGCTGCAGCACTTCGGCCGGTTGCGCCAGGCAGTCGGCCATGGCTGCCGCCAGCTCGTCCACGGCACCGGCAGGGAATAACCAGCCGTTCTCGCCAGGGCGTACCAGCTCAGGGATACCCGCCACATAGGTAGTCAGCACGGGTCGGCGCAAGGCCATGGCTTCCATGATGACCACGGGCAAGCCCTCGGCGAAGCTGGGTAGCACCAGCGCACGGGCGGCAAGGATTTCTTCGCGCACCTGCGCGCTGCTGATCCAGCCGGTGATGCGCACCTGCGCCTGCAGGCCGTGTCGGGCAATCAACGCCCCGATCTCCTCGCGCATTTCCCCGTCACCTGCCAGCACCAGCTCGAAGTCGATTGATTGGGCCGCGAGGCGGTGCGCCGCCTCAAGCAGCAACAACTGGCCTTTCTGTTCGCAAAGGCGCCCGACACACACCAGGCGTGGTGCGCAAGGCACGTTAACCGGCGCCACATCATGGAAACCACGTTCCAGGCCGCAATGCACCACCTTCACCTTGCCCCAATGCTCGTGGGCCACCCACCGGTACAGTTGGCTGCGCCCGTACGAGCTTACCGCCGCGACAAAGGCGGCACGCCGCACCTTCTCACCCATGTGCAGGAACTGTGGTTTATCGAACTCTTCCGGCCCATGCACGGTGAAGCTGTAAGCCGGCCCGCCCAGGACGTTGGCCAGCATCACCACTTCAGTAGAGTTGGTACCGAAATGTGCATGCACGTGTGTCGCCTCCCCTGCCTGCAACCACTGCAGCACCTGGCAGGCCTCGGCCAGGTAGACCAGATGGTAGGGCCAGGCACGATCGGCCCGTAAACCAAGGCGCATGGCCAGCCACAGCGCCTGGAAAAACCGCCGCGGCTGCGCACGCAGCACTTGCCACGTAGGCCCCAGCAGCCCCTTCAGCCCGCCTTGCAGTACGTAGCGGGTCTTGTCCCGTTCGGTTGCATCCTCGGCATCCTGCACCTGGGCGTCCCACCCGCGCAGCGCTATACGCTGCACATCCATCCCCTGGCGCTCCAGCGCCAGAATTTCGCGACGTATGAAACTGTGGCTGACCTTCGGGTACTGATTGATGAAGTAAGCAATGCGCATACGAATCCAGATCCAAACCCGCTTGATGACGTACCTTCCCTGGCAACCTTCACTTCAGGCTGTCGACCACGGGAGGTCTGTCCACTGCCGATGCACTCACAGCAAATGCATCCCCCTGTTTTCCTTGTAGTCCAAGGTTGTGATTGCTGCTTGGCAATGCTGCCTGCAAGCGGGTAAAAACATCGTCGAGCAACGCCTCGCGGCGGCGGTACATCGCCCGTTTCTTCGCCGGGATGTCGGCTTGCGCCCGTTGCGCCGGGGCCAGCGGCAGGGTGAAAAAGTCCTCACGGTCAGACGCGGTGGCGCCGTGCTCCTGCCAGATCACGTCATAGTTGGCTGCAAGGTCCTGGCCCTTGTCGTTGCCAAAATACGGGTGTCGATGGTGCCGACAGGTATCGTTGACGGCATACAGCCGCGTCACACCCAAGCTCCTGGCCAGGCATTTCAATGCTTCGAGCAGCAGGCTGCGTGGGCGCAGCCCTTCGAAGTCCTTGGTCAGGTCGCGGTAGATGGCCAGCGAAGTTTCACTGTCGATGCCTTTATGGATGCCCTGCACCGCACCGATGAACAGGCTTGGTTCACCTTGGCCATGGCCCAGGGTAAAGGCCAGGGATGCCACGCGCAGGTCGCCTTGGAACAGGTTCAACACCAGCTCGCCTTCGCGCTTGAACCAGATCGGCCGGTCCAGCACCAGGCTGCAGCCCGGCGAATGGCTGGACAGGTCACACAGCCGCAGGCTTTCGTCGCGCCCCAGCAGTAACAACGCCGGAAACTGCCCAGTCACCAGTTCGAAGTGCGTAGCCACCACATCCAAACGCTGTGGGGCCTCCCAACATTGGCTGATGTAAGGCCATTGAACGACACCAATGCAATCCACACCCAGCCGATGCAAACCATCCGGGCCCAGCGCCGAGGTCATGCGCCGCATGAACCCGTTCAGCTCAGGCCACTGCCTGGCGATCTGCCGCGTCAACTTGTACTTGTTGTGCAACGCCCGCAACGAGTAACCCGGTTGCAAGGTGAACACGCTTTTCACGAGGGTGCCGAGCATCATGGGTTTCTCTCACTTGTACTCGATCAAAGCCGATTTACCAGCCGCCAGGCGGTGGCGCAGGAACTTCAGCTGGCCGAGCATTTCCGGGAACTTGCCCAACACCAGAAACACCGCCTGCAGCCAGTTCTCGCGCGCCGACTTGCCACCACGGCGGGCCAGGCGCAGCGCCTGCAGTGGGTAGATCAACAGCAACAGCAGGCCCCAGCCGCCTGACACCAGGCAGGCCAGTACGATCAACACGGGTATGCCCAGCCCCCATATCCAGGCCCGGCGCGACTCGCGCAGCCAGTGCCGTTCGGGTGGCTGGCCATGCAAGTAGGCACCCTCGGCATAGGCATGCCCAGCGCGCAGGCTACGCCGCCACCATTGGCTGAAGCGGGTCATGCCGGCGTCGTGCAGGGTCATTTCGGCGGCCAGGCGCCAGACTTTCCAGCCGTTGGCCCGCAAACGCACGCACAGCTCTGGCTCTTCTCCCGCGATCAGGTCAGGGCGAAAGCCCTCAACCGCAGCAAAGGCATCTGCGCGCATCAGCGCATCGCCGCCACAGGCCTTGGCCTCACCGACAGGGGTGTCCCATTCAAGGTCACACAGCAGGTTGTACACCGAGCGCTGAGGGAAGCGCTCTCGCCGGCGACCACACACCACCGCCACTGCAGGGTGCTGCTCAAGAAATGCCTGCGCGGTGGCCAACCAACTGGCATCCACCTCGCAGTCGCCATCGACGAACTGCACCAGTTGCATCTGTGGCAACAGCTGCTGCAAGGCGGCGAAGCCTTCGTTGCGAGCACGTGCCGCAGTGAACGGGGTACTCATGTCCAGCGCCAGCACCTCCACCCCCAGGTTGGCGGCCAACTGCAGCGAACCGTCGGTGGAACCCGAGTCGACATACATGACCTTGTCCGCCCCCTGGGCCAACGAACGCAGGCAGCGCTCCAGGCGCTGGCCTTCATTGCGGCCGATCACTACCACACCGATCACAGTCGCCATGGGCCTCACTCGACTGGCGCTGCAGCAGCCGGTTGCCGAGCCTTGATGATGGCCGGTACCCCCACCGCCAAAGAATTGTCAGGCACATCCACCAGCACGACAGCATTGGCGCCGATGATCACGTTGTTGCCAATGCGAATGCTGCCGAGCACTTTGGCACCGGTGCCAATATCGACGTTGTTGCCGAATATCGGGGCAATCGGCTCCTCGACATTCTTCAGGCCCACCACCACGCCGTTGCGGATGCGGCAGTCGTCGCCAAAGCGGGCATAGCCACTGACGACAATGCCGCCAAAATGGTCGATGACGAAGTTGCGCCCGATCACCACTTCGCAAGGCAGTTCGATACCGGTGATGATCTGGACGAATTTGAACAGTACTTTGTAGATCAATGAGCACAGTTTGCGCAGCAGTGCCGGGCGCACGGTATAGCGCCAGCGGCCAAAGCGGTACACCAGCAATACCCAGAAACCCTGGGCGCCCCAATCCCCGCCATGGGCCCGCAGGTCGGCCCGAATATTCTCGAACATGGCTCCACCTACCTTGTCGGTTGGCTGGCGTACCGGGTCTTGTACAACAGTGACCAGGTTGCCCGGCAATGACGCCAGCAGGCCTGTATCGCGCCCCAGCCGCGTCGCTTCAACAGCGCCTTGAGTGCCAGCACCAGGTCGCCCAGGGTGACCAACAGCATGTGCAGGGCAAGCCCCGCCACCCCGTGATGCTTGCGAAAGTACAGCAACTCGCTTTCGATCTGGTAGGACGAGATCTGCCGGCTGGCCGCTTCCAGTTCCGCCACCGACTTGGAGCTTTCGCCACCGATGTGCACCACCGTGGTATGCGGGTAGAACACCACCTTCCAGCCAGCCTCCTTCACCCGTTTGCAGTGGTCCACCTCTTCGTAATAAAGGAAGTAGCGTGGGTCGAACAAACCCACCGTGTCGAGCACTTCGCGGCGTACCAGGTAGAAGCAGCCAGGCAGCCAGTCACACTCGCGCACCGAAGCATGGTCCCAGTTCATTTCGTCGACCATCTTCAAGCCAGGGAAGAAGCGGCCCAGCCCGGTACGCCCGACAAACACATTGAGCGGCGTGGGGAAGTAACGGCAACTGGGCTGCAAATCACCATCGCGCCCCTCCAGACGCACCCCCAACACGCCGCATTCCGGGTGAGCATCCATGTAGTCGAGGGTTTTTTGCAGGGAGTCGGCGGCAACGAAGGCATCGGTATTGAGCAGCAAGGCGTACTTGCCCTTGAGGTGCGCCAGCAGCTGGTTGTTGGCCCGGCCAAAACCCACGTTTTGCTTGTTGCTCAGCAGCAGTGCCTCGGGGCACACCTGGGCCATGCGCTGCACCGAGTCATCGCGCGAGGCATTGTCCACCACCAGGTAACTGGCCAGCCGTTCACTATCGGCCCGGCGCAGCGCATCGAACATCGGCTGCAGCAGCCCGGCAGTATTGAAGTTGACCACCATGACGTCCACGGGTTTGCTACCCATTCTTGCTGTCCCCGAAGAAATACTGGCGCCTCTGCGCCATCAACAACGGTTCAACTTCCGGGTCGTAGGCTCCCTTGCGCTGCTTCACCAGGTCGATCCACGGGTAGGATTCGCAACGTGCCTCGACCCGTTGAATCAACTGCTCGGTCGTGCAGATAAACACGGCCGGGTTACCACCATAGACGGTGCCTGGCGGCACATCCTTGGTCACCACCGCCCCTGCGGCTACGATGGACTCTGGCCCGATGGTCACGCGGGGCATCACGATCGCACCATGGCCGATGAAGCAGTTGTCCTTGATATCGATGAAGCCAACCGAATCGAGGTGCTTGCCGAAGCGGTGCTCGATCAGCAATACCACCCCGTCATGACCGATCAACGTGCAGTCGGACAACCCCACGCTGTTACCGATGCGTACCAGCGAAGGGTCAAGAAACTTGCAGCCTGTGTTGACGAAGAAGTTGCTGCCGACCGAGTGAAAATTACCCCACTTGGCGAGGTAGGCGCCCCACTCAAGCCCGGAAGGGTTGCAGAACCTCCTGTAGAACCTGCCCCCTCGCCCCGTTGCATGGGCATAGTGCGCCACTGCCTTGCGTATCCATCCCTTCATACTGCCTGGCCTCGCGATTCGAACAATCTGGAGTGTCCTGAGGCGTTCCGGTCTCGTTCTTCTAGGTGCTGACCGCAGCGCACTCAACCCATGTACAACCTGCATCACGCAGCGGCGCCGCTGGCCGCTCTCATCTTGCTATCGAGGTGGTCGGCCAGCCGCACTGCAAATTGCAACAGCGGCATGGTCGGGTTGGAAGCGCCGCCCTTGGCGAAGATGCTGCTGCCGGCGACATACAGGTTTTCGGTGCCGAACACTTTGCAATTGGCATCGACAACACCGAACTGCGGCGAAGCGGCCATGCGCGTGGTGCCCATGTGGTGGGCATGGGGCGCCATTTTCAGCGGAATCGAGGTGTCATAAACGAAGTCGTTCAGCTTGACGAAGCCCAGGTCCATGTCGGCGAACTGCTTGGCCAGTTCGCTGCCAATGCACTTGATGGTATGCCGGTCATCGGCGCTGAGCGCCCAGTTGACATTGACCTTGGCTACGCCCAGTGCGTCCTTTTCCTCCAGCAGCGAGATGCGGCTGTGCAGGTTGGGGAACTGCTCGATCATCGTGCTGATCACGCCGTCACCAGGGCAGCTGAACTTGGCGACGAAGGCGACCTTGCTGGCAACCCCCATGTCGCAGGCCAGGTTCTCCAGAAAGTGCTTGACCTCGGCAGTACGGCCATAGGTTTGCACATCCGCCAGCAAAGCGGCGGTGACATTGCCTTTACCGGCCTTGTACTCGTCGACGAAGGCATCGGTGGTGTAGTACTGGCGGGGCTCCGGGTCCTGCCCGGACTTGAGGATGAAGGTGCCCAGGTCGATGTTCAGGTGTTCCATGAAACACCCGCCGGCCAGCCCTTCCTTGTTCACCACACCGGCCGCCACCAGCGTCTCGCTGTTAAGCAACTGCCGGGCATTCTCGATGGCCCCCGTGGCCAGAATGAAGTTTCTGGCCACCAGGCGCTGACGATTGCGTTCATAGTCGGACAACACCACCGCCGCCAGGTGGCCGGAAGCTTTGTCGAACTCAAGGTCCACGCAGTTGCAGTTGATGAACACGTCCAGGCCTTTGGTCTGCTCCAGTGCCGTGGCGTACTTTTGCGCAAAGCGTGTCGGCGTGCTGAGCAGAAACCGATCTGCCTCGAAGTCACCACCCGTCAGGCCGGTGTTCATGGCGCGAAAATCCGAGCCGGCAGGCAGGTCGACGATATCCATGGCTGCCGGCAGGTAACCTTCGATCTCCGAATAAGGAATAGGCCAACCCGGTAAATCACCCGGAGGGGCGATGGTAAAGTCCGAAGGGGTGAACGGCCGACAGCGCCCTGCCCAGTGGTTGGACGTGCCTCCCAGATAGCGCAGGCGAGTTTCCTCGGGATACAGCTCCAGGCCCGTGGATGCGCAGGCGTACAGGCTTTGCGAATGCGGCGCATATTCGCGCCCACCGCCTTCGGCGAGCATCACGTTCCAGCCAGCGGCGGCCAGGCGTAAGCCCAGGGTAATGCCCGCCGGCCCGGCACCGATGATGCAGAAATCGTAGTTGTCGCGCAGCGCCTTCTGCTGCTGATAGTCCTTGATCATGCTGGCTCGTTCCGGAAATAACGGGACGGCAATACCCAACCGTTGATGACCACGAACCCAGGCTTTTCGAGCGGCTTGCCAGCAACGGCCGCCGAGGCGCCAAACACCGCGCCACCCACACCGAGCAAGACACAACTTTGGAGAAAGCCTCTACGGCCCAATTGCGCAGTACAAAAAGTGAGCTTCCCCATGATCCCGTGACCTGTACCCATGAAAGTTACACCCAGCGCGCCGCTTTACAGCCAGTCGAAAAAGGCCGTCAGCAACGCCCCGCAGAGCGCCCCGACCAGCAACATCGGCAGCACCACCAGCTCACGTTTGAGGCTGAACATATCCAGTTTGCAGTTCACATACACAACCAGCACCAGCGTTGGCACGGCATGCAGGGCAACCCCCCAGATCGCCCACTCCACACCACCAATCGCCAGCAACAGCGGTAGCAGCCCCCACAGCGAAACCAGGCGAATGATGTTGTCCATGGCCTGATACTTGGTCAGGCCCAAGGCAATCCACACCTGATGAGCCAATGTATAGCGCATAACGATGAACGACAGCGAAAGAATTGCCAGCATCGGGCCAGCTTCACGGTAGCGATCATCGTACATCCAGCCGATCAGTAGCGGGCTGGCGGTCAGAAAACCACCGCAAATAAACAGCACCAGCAGGTCGACCAGCAGGCGGAAGCGGTGATACAGCGCTTTCAGGCGTTCCTTGTCGTCGGCCCGGGCCGCTTCACTGAACGCCGGCAGCGCCACGGCGCCCACTATTTTCATCAGCGCTGTCTGCACCGCGCCAAGGATCAGCACCGCAATCGAATACACCCCCAGTTGCGCCGCCGACATGCTGGCGCCAAACCAGATGCGGTCACCGTACATGGCCAGCACGCCGACCATCGACGACAACAGGATCCAGCGGCCAAACACGATCAGTTCGGTCAGCGCCGTGCGGTCCCAGCGCAGGTGGTTGTTCGGCCCCTCCAGGGCGGTATGGCCCAGCACGGTCCAGGCCACCGCCGACACCAGGCCCGAGACCACCAGTGCCCAGATCGAGTGGGTCAGCAAGCCCAGCACCAGCATCACCACCAGGCCGGCTACTTGCGAGGCCAGGTCGACCAGCACCACGCGCTTTTGTTGGAAAGTTCGTACAGCCACATCTATCTTGGTGGACTGGAACCCCCAGATGGCCGCCGACAGCCCGGTTATCGCCAGTACCATCGGCAGCACCGGGGCGGCATAGGTAGAGTCCGCTGGCCACAGCTCGGCCAGTTGAGCCAACCAGGCGCCCAGTGCCAGCAGCAGGGTCAGGGCGAACAGCAGGAAACCGCGAATGATCTGCACGGTCCAGGCGGTGTTGAGAAAATCCGGGTCGTCACCGCGGTGACTCTGGATGATGTTCTGCCGCAGGCCGACATCGGAAAGCAGATGCAGAAGTACCGAAACGGTGGTGGCAATGACCATCACCCCGAACATTTCCGGCAGCAGCAAGCGGGCCATGATCAGATTGCCGCCCAGGCGCATCACCTGAGAAGCCACCTGCGAGACCAGGTTCCACGACCCGGCGTTCAGGGCCCGCTTGCGCAGGCTCGCAGTGGCTGACGCATCAATCGACGGCATGACTTCATTCTCTGACTGATTGGCTAAAAGTCACTATAGTTTCAATTAGCCACGATGCTAGCCGTTGCCCACCGAAGGAAAGGTGTACATAGCCGATGCCTGAACATTTTCGTGCGTTGATCGTCATCCTGTTTTTGGCGAGCGTGGTCTTCCTGCTGGCGCGGCGGCCTGCCACCGACCTGATTCCGCTTGGCGACTACAAGCGCCGGCGCAATCTGTGGTTCCTGCTGACCGTGCTGGCCTTTGCCTCTCACAGCTTCTGGCTGTACCTGGGGGCGGGCGCGGTCATTTTGCTGCTTGCCGGGCGCCGCGAGCACAACCCCATGGCGCTGTTCTACATGCTGCTGTTCCTGATCCCGCCAGCGTCGGTGCAGGTGCCGGGGTTTGGCGTGGTCAATTACCTGGTCGACCTCAACCACATCCGCCTGCTGACCCTGTGTGTGCTATTGCCGGCCGCGCTGCAACTACGCCGCCAACCTGACACGCTGCGCTTTGGCCGCACCTGGGCCGACAAGCTGCTGGCGGCCGGCCTGGTGCTGATGAGCGTGCTGTATTTGCGCGAAACCACGCCCACCGACACCCTGCGCCAGGCGCTGTACCTGTATGTCGATGTGTTCCTGCCGTACTACGTGGCCAGCCGTGGCCTGCGCCAGATCAGCGACTTCAAGGACACCTTGCTGGCCTTCGTGCTCACCGCCTTCGTCATGGCGCTGATTGCCGTGGCTGAATATGTGCGCCACTGGCTGCTGTACAGCGCCCTGGTCGACGCCATGGGCGTGCCATGGAGCATGTCCGGTTACCTGAGCCGCGGCGGCGCGCTGCGGGCCAGCGTCACCACCGGCCAGGCGATTGCCCTGGGTTATGTGATGAGCGTGGCGATTGGGTTGTTCTTGTTCGTCCAGGGTTATGTGCAGCGCCCGCTGCACAGGGCCATGGGCGCCCTGCTACTGGCCGCCGGGCTGTTCGCGCCGTTATCGCGTGGCCCGTGGATCGGCGTAGTGGTCATCGTGGTGGTGTTCATTGCCTTGGGCAAAGGCGCCGTCAAGCGTCTGGCGCTGCTAGGCGCGGCCGGCATGCTGGCGTTGCCGCTGCTGACCGTCGTGCCTGGCGGTGACAAGGTGCTGGACCTGCTGCCGTACATCGGCAACATCGAAAAAGAGAACATCACCTACCGCGAGCGACTGATGGACAACTCCTGGATCGTCATCCAGCGCAACCCGCTGTTCGGCTCGTTCGACTTCCGCAACACCCCGGAAATGCAGTCGATGATCCAGGGCGAAGGCATCATCGACATCGTCAACACCTACATCAACCTGGCACTGAGGGTCGGGCTGGTCGGGCTCGGCCTGTTCGTGGCGTTCTTTGCCGTGGTGCTGAGGGGCATCCGCAGAGCCATGCTCAGCTTCCCCGACAAGGATGACGAGCGAAGACAGCTCGGCCGGGTGTTGCTGGCGACGCTGATCGGCATTCTGGTGATCATCTTCACCGTCAGCAGCATCACCTTCATCCCGGTGGTGTACTGGTCAGTCGCCGGGCTGGGCGTGGCCTACATCCAGATGGTGCGCCGGCTGCACAACAGCCAGGCCATGGAACTGGCCGAACCCGGCCTACTACCCAGGTAATTTCATGAACGTGCTTACCTTGCGTCATTTCGTGCGCCTTTCGGCCCTTGCCGGCCTGGCCCTGTTACCGTTGGCCGGCTGGGGCTCAGACTGGCAGGTCAGTGTCGATGAGCAGAATGGCCTGCCTACCGTGACACGCGGTGGCGGCCCGGTGATGAAGGCCAAGTTCGATTTCTGGGCCGCCAACTGGAGCTGGACTGGCTTTTATACCGACTTCAAGGTCAATGGCCCCTACCACTACACGCTGAAGGGCAAGAACAAGGAACTGGACTTCGACCTGCAGGCAGATATCCGCAAGGAACAGGCGCAAACCCTGAGCTGGGCCTTCGACCTCGACGCCCACAGCCAGCAGCGCGGTGTAATGGGAGGCGGCATGGTGTTCCAGTTCGACCCGGCGCAAATCGCCGGCGACATGGGCGCCCCGCAGCTGCTGCCCGACAACCGCGGCTGGACGTGGGGCAAGGCCGACCAGGGCCGGCGCATCGAGATGCGCTTCGACCCGCCACTGGCCAAGGTCTACTTCGAGCGCGGCAACCCGTCCGAGCTGCGTGCATTCCTCTACAAGGACCCGATCGCCGCCGGCCGCCAACAGCTCAAGGCCGTGCTCAACGTGACCGGCGACATCGACCTGGGCCCCACCCCCAACGAGCGCTTCGGGCTGGCCGACCCTGCCAGCTGGCCCGATGACCAACTGGATTGGCGCACCTCACCGGTGGACCTGGCATTCCTCAACGCCGCAGAAAAGCCCGCCGGCAAGCGCGGCTTCGTCAAGGCGGTCGGTGACCAGTTGATGTTCGCCGACAACACCCCGGTGCGCTTCTGGGGCACCAACTTGTCTGCCTACTCGCTGTTCAAAAGCCCGGACGAAGAAATCCGCCAACAGGCCAAGCGCCTGTCGGCCCTGGGTTTCAACCTGGTGCGCCTGCATCACCACGACTCGCCCTGGGTCAGCCCCAACGTGTTCGGCGACGGCACCCTGGTGCGCGATACCCAGCAGCTCAGCGCCGAATCGTTACGCAAACTAGACCTGTGGATCAAAGCGCTCAAGGACGAAGGCATCTACATCTGGTTGGACATGCATGTGCAGCGTGCATTTACCGCCAACGACAACATTGAAGACTTCAAGGAGTTGCCCGAGAAGGAAGGTCGCGTTGACCTGAAGGGTTACGCCTACGTGAACGACAGTATCCAGAAAGCGATGAAGCGCTTTGCCGAGCAGTACATGACCCATGTGAACGAGTACACTGGGCTGGCGTACAAGGACGACCCGGCCATCGCCGCCGTGCTGATCACCAACGAGAACGACCTCACCCAGCACTACGGCAACGCCCTGTTGCCAGACAAGGATGTACCACGCCACAGCGAACGCTACATGTCGGCCGCCAAGGCCTTCGCCAGGCAACATGACCTGCCCGCCGACCTCACCTGGCGTGCCTGGGAGCATGGCCCGTCCAAGCTGTTTCTCAATGACCTGGAGCAGCGCTTCAATGCCGACATGATCGCCCACTTGCGCGGCCTCGGTGTAAAAGTACCGATCGCGACCACCAGCACCTGGGGCGGCAACGGTTTGAGCGCGTTGCCGGCGCTTACCGCAGGGGATGTCATCGATGCCCATAGCTACGGTGCCAATGGCCAGCTGGAGAAGAACCCACTGACCAGCGACGGCATGATCGACTGGATAGGCGCCGCCCAAGTGGTCGGCAAACCACTTACTGTCACCGAGTGGAACGCTGAACCCTTCCCGCTGCCCGACCGTCACTCACTGCCGCTATACGTGGCCGGTACCGCCAGCCATCAGGGCTGGGACGCGATGATGCAATACGCCTACAGCCAACAGGGGTTCAACCCCGGCTGGCGCACCGCGGACAACTGGCACGCCTACAACGACCCGGCGATGATCGCCACGCTACCCGCCGCCGCCCTGCTCTACCGCCGTGCGGACGTCAAGCCAGCCACCACTCGCTACGTGTTCGCACCAACACCTGCCACCCTCTACGATCAGGAAATCACTCCACGCAATTCAGTGCTGTTGCGCACGGCCATGGAAAAGGGCCAGTTGCAGATCGCGCTGCCACAAACACCGGAACTGCCTTGGCTGAAGCCTGCGGCTATCCCGGCAGGCGCACAGGTACTGCAGGACCCAGGGCAATCGCTGCTGCCCGCCGATGCCACCGAGTCGGTAACCGACACTGGCGAGCTCAAACGCAACTGGCAACAAGGCCTCTACACCATCGACACGCCGTTGACCCAGGCCGCCACCGGCTGGCTGGGCGGCCGCTCGATCAGCCTGGGGGCCATTGAGGTTAATTCGAAAACACCTTATGCCAGCGTCGTGGTGCAGAGCCTGGACGGTAAACCCTTGGGCCAGTCGCGTGAGCTGCTGCTTTCTCTGGGCACCCGTGCCATGCCCAAGGCCGATGACAAGACACCCTTCAATGTCGAACCCCTTGAAGGCAGCCTGACCCTCAAAGCGCCCGCTGGCCTGAAACTGTTCGCCCGCGATGCGCAGGCACAACTGAAGCCACTGCCGGCGGCGTACAAGGATGGGCAATACACCCTTACCTTCGACGGTCACTACATGTCCAACTGGCTGTTCTTGAAATAGAGCATATGGCCATCTACGCTCAGGTCATCTGTCGCTGATCATCCCACCTGCACGTTTCAGGGAGGGTTCGCTGCGTCTGTAAACAGCAGTTTCCAGGAGGTAGGGATGAAATTTCTGGTGGTGGGTGGCGCGGGTTACATTGGCTCGCACATGGTCAAGCACCTGCTTGCTGTGGGCCACGAAGTGGTGGTGGCAGACCTGGTCTGGCCTGGCCCGGGCATCCAGTGGGCCAAGCTCGACATTGCCGACGAGGCCGCACTGGATGTGCTGTTTGGCGTCTGTCGCTTCGATGCGGTGTTCCATTTTGCCTCGTTCATTCAAGTGGGCGAGTCGGTCAGCGCGCCCGGCAAGTACTACCAGAACAACGTCGCAGCCACCCTTGCCCTGCTGCAGGCCATGGTGAATGCCGGCATCAAGCACCTGGTGTTTTCTTCGAGTGCCGCCGTTTATGGCAACCCACAGTACGTGCCGATCGATGAAGCGCACACCAAGGGGCCGATCAACCCATATGGGCTGAGTAAATGGATGGTCGAGCAGATTCTTGAGGACTTCGACCGTGCCTATGGCTTGAAGTCGGTTTGCCTGCGCTATTTCAATGCCGCAGGCGCTGACCCCGAAGGGCAACTGGGGGAACGTCACGACCCGGAAACCCACCTGATTCCATTGATCCTGCAGGCGGCATCTGGCCGGCGGGAGGCGGTGACCGTGTTTGGCCGCGACTACGATACGCCGGATGGCACCTGCATACGTGACTACGTGCATGTTGCAGACCTGGCGGCGGCCCATGCGTTGGCAGTGGACTATTTGCTGGCAGGTGGCGAGCGTACCGCGTTCAACCTGGGCAACGGCTTGGGCTTTTCGGTGCAGCAGGTGATCGATACGGCGCGGACGGTGACCGGGCGGCAGATCAATGCCCTCGATGCGCCGCGCCGCGCTGGCGACCCGCCACGGCTGGTGGCTGATGCGAGCAAGGCGATACAGGTATTGGGCTGGCGGCCAGAGTTTGCCTCGCTGGAGCAGATTGTGCGGCATGCCTGGCAGTGGGAGTTGCAGTATCCCTGGACTGTGCAGCAGGGCTGAGGATCTTGGGGGCGCTTTGCGCCCCATCGCGACACAAGGCCGCTCCCACAGGTGCAGCGCAAATGGTCGATTTTTGCGCTGCACCTGTGGGAGCGGCCTTGTGTCGCGATGGGCTGCAAAGCAGCCCGACAATCAGTAATAGGTCCGCGGTTGCTCGTCCGCCTTGTTCAACACCGTCCCAATCAGGTTCACCGTGGCCAGGTGATGCAGGCAATCCTCGATTTCCTTTTTGTTGTTCATCCCGTTGGCCACCACCAGCAACACACAATCGAACTTGGGTATCACGGTGATCGCATCGTCCGAGCTGAGCAGTGGTGGCAAATCGAAAATGCAAATACGCGACTCGTAGCGGTTGCGCAAATCGCTGATCAGGTTGTTCACCTTGGGCGACGACAGCATCTCGGTGGACAGCGGGACTGGCACCCGCGTTGGCAGCACCACAAAGCGCGGCAAGGTCGGGTTGACCAGGCATTCCTGCAACTCGGCCTTGTCCGTCAGGAACTCGTTCAACGCCTGCTCCATGGGCAGGCCCAGGGTGCTGCCAACCTTGGGCCGGCGCAGGTCGAAGTCCACCAGCAACGCCGTCTTGGTGGTGTGGTGGGCAATACTCATGGCCAGGTTGATCGCCAGCACCGTCTTGCCCGCTTCAGGCGTTGGCGAGGTGATCGCCAGCGTGCGCCAGCCGTTTTCCTCCATGGCCCTGAGCACCTGCGTGCGCAGCAGGTCGATCGGCCCGTTCATGTTGGAGTTCTTGTTGTACGCCACGATGCGGTGGCGCTCCAGGTGGTCCGCACGCAGGGGCACCACCTTGGTATTCACGTAGTCGAACTGCCCCGGCACTTCTGCCAGCGCCGTACCGGGGGCGGGAGACAGTGCCTGGGGTGTGCCTGGGGTAACCTGATGAAGATTATTGCCAACAGCCGGCTTGGTCCTGTCCATCACTGCTTTCCCTATACAAACCGAGACATGACTTTGAACAACAGCACATCCAGTGGCATGTAGAACATGTGCACCAACACTACCATGATAGCCGCCAACGCCAGTGCCGCCAGGATCAGCCGGTTGCGCCAGCGCTTGCGCCTGGCCACGTCGGCCCTGGTATCGATATAGGGCACCGCAACCAAAACCCGTTTACCCAGCAGGTTTTCCAGGGCGCCAACACCGCGCACGCGCTGATTGAGCATTTCCATCAGCATCACCAGCGCACCGCCGCCAGCAGGTGCCAGCACCAGGCCAAGCGCCGCGATTTTCTTGCGGTTTGGCTTGATCGGCTTCTCAGGCAGCAGAGGGGGCTCCAGTAGCACGAAGCGTTCGGCCTTGTTTTCCTGCTCGAGGCTTTCGGTAATCTTCGCGCCCATTTCCTTGGCGCGGATTTCTTCATACTTTTTACGTGCGTTGTCGTGGTCACGCATCAAGGTCACCAACCCGCGCTCGACCTGCGGTGCTTCGAGGATCTCGGCTTCATAGCCTTCCATCTTCTTGGTCAGCTCACGCTTCTGCTCGGACAGTGAGGCAATCCGCTCCTGGGCAGCGCTCATCTTGGCGCGCACACGGGCCACGTCGAGGCTGACCGTGGACGCTGCCGCCGTACGATCGCCACTGGCTTCGAGCGCCTGGATCTTGCGTTTGATCGCCACCACATCCGGGTGGGCGTCCTTGTAGCGGGTCAGCAGCCGGGCATACTCGGCCTTCAGGCTTGGCAGGTCCTGGGGTTGGTCGGCAGAGGCTGGCCTGGTGCCCTCAGTCGTTTTGGTCGCCAGGCCGGCATTGGCCGCGGACAGTTCCAGCTCCAGGTAGCGCAGCTCTTCCTGGGCAGCCTTGTAGTCACGGTCGACTTCGCGGAACTCCAGCTCCGAACGCGACAGCATGTTCATGCGCAGGGTCTGGTGCTCGGGCAACGCATTGGCATGAGCCTGCTTGAAATCGGCCAGCTGGTTTTCCAGGCTGGCCAGTTCGGCGCCCAGTTTGTTGGCTTCCTGGGTAAGAAACTCGGTGGTTTCGTTGGCCCGCTCGGTGCGCTGCTTGAGGTTTTCGTTGAGGAACAGCGTCACCAACTCGTCGGCGACTTCCTTGGCCACTTGCGCTTGCTTGTGCTCGAACGACACATTGAACGCCACGGTCGCTTCACCACGGCCACGGACAAAGGTGGTGAGGGTTTCGACCACGATGGCGTTGCGCATCTGGTCGATCTTGTCGCTTTCACTGAGGCGTTTGTCGGCGAACAGGTCGTACTTGCCGATGATGCGCAGCAGGTTTTCACGGGTCATCACCCGCTGGCGGATCACCTCGATGCGCTCATCGGCAAAGCTGGTGTTGTTGGTCGACACCAGCTCGGGCGAAATCTGCTGCGACTCCACCAGAATGGTGCCGGTCGATTGGTAGATCGGCGGCACCATCAAGGCGACGGCGACGGTCGCGACAAGAATGACTGCGGCACTCACCCCTAGCACCAGGGCTCTGTCCTTGATAATGGCGATGTAATCTCTGAGGGAGAGCTCGTAGTCAGACTTCATGGGGCCACCTGCCTGCGGTTCAGATGTCGGGGTACCTGTACGTCAACGTCAAACCAACGATCGTTGCGGTCGCATCCGGTACATGGTCCTGTTGCCGTTCCTTGTACATCAGTGACAGGCGCAGGTCCCAGTAAGGCGAAAACTGGCGGCTGGCCCATACGCTGTAAGTCTGCAGCGTGTTGGGCGACTGCCCTTTGCTGTCTTGCCAGGCCGCGTCGGCGCCCACCCGAGTCAGTTCGGCCACCGCGTAGCTCCATACACCACGTACCTGGTCCAGCTCGGCGAAACCGCCTTCGGCGCTGGCCACCGTGCTGCGTTCGGCGGTAAAGCTGGCATCGGCACGCGGGCCGGTGTACAGCAACGCAACCCCACCCTCCCCACGCCGGCCGCCGTCGTCACCAGACACCTGGTTGACGCCAATGTGGGCATCGGCGCTCAAACCTTCGGCAAGCTGGTACTTGACGCCGACTGCAGGGGTGTAGCTGTTGGAGGCGGTCGCGGTAAGGTCCTGCTCAGGCTCATAGCGTCGTGCGCCAAAGCGGGTGTACACATCGGCCCGCTCGCTCCAGGCGTAAGTCCAGGTAAATACGTTCGCCAGCTCCTCGTAGCCCGTCAGCGTACTGATGTCATAACGGGCACGGTTGTAAGTGGTTTCGTTGCTCAAGGTGCTGCGTTCAGTTACCGCCTGGCTCCAGTTGCCCGTCAGGGTGTAGAGCTTTTGCGTACCGTCGGTGGTGATCACCCCGGTGTCCAGCACTGTCCCCGACAGCGTCGAGCTTTCGTTGTAGCGCGCCACCAGGCCGAACCGCCCACGCTCGGTGGTGCGCTGCCAGCCCAGGCTGATATCGGGATCTTCACGGTCATCGACTATATCCGTGTCGGACGAGCGCAACACATGCATGCCCAGCCCCAACCTCAATTCGTCACGGTCGAACGTACCGATCAGGGTGTAATCAGGCGCAATGATCGTGCGCGTTATGCCCTTCTCCCCCGAGGTCAGCAACAAAGGGTTGCTGTCATATTCGACGGATGTCGGTACCGCCACCGTAGACTGCCAATTTGCCGCCAGGACCGCGTCCGTAAACGGCAAGGCCAAGATTGCCGTTGCAATGCTAGTTGTTCTAAGAAGAGGCATTAAATGTTCTTATTAAAAGGCAAGATCAAGGAACGACCAGCGTATCGCCAGCCTGAAGTTGGATGTTGGTGGACATGTCCCGCCCAGACACCAGGTCCTTATATCGCACGGGCAGGATCTTTTGGGAAGCGCCTGCGCCACGGACCACCTTGATTTCGCTTTCGTCAGCAAACTTGTCCAGGCCACCCGACATGCTCAAAGCTTGAAGCACCGCCGTAGGGCCTGCCATTTGCACCGGCCCAGGCTTGATCACTTTGCCTTGTACGTAGACCATGTTGCCGGCGATGCTCTTGACGACAACGCTGACGTTAGGGTCGGGAAGGAACTTTTCGAGTTTGGCAGCCACCTGTTTTTCGACTGCCGTCACATCCAGGCCGGCGACATTGATGCGCCCGGCCAGGGGGAAGGTGATACTGCCATCGGGAAGAACGGTGGCTTCTTGACGCAGGCTGTCTTCCTGCCACACCGAAACCATCACCACATCGCCGGGGCTGAGCAGATAGGCAGCACTGCTCTGGTCGGCGTTACCGGCGCCAGACCACACCGTCAGCAGGCAGAACGCGGCAAACATTGAACGCACCATGAGGGTCCCTCCGGCCAAATGGCCCGACAAAGAGCACTGAATGAGAACAACACACCAACTCTCGCTCCGCTTCGCGACGTACCGCTGCCGCGATGGCCTCGACCTTCCTGGAGGCCCTTACCTTGACGCTGTAGACGTGGGCTGCAACACCCTGCAGACATGGGCCTATACAGGCTACTGGGAATATAGCAACGGTTGAAGAATTCACAAGCCAGGTCTTGCGCTTGCGGCATGCATCCCTTCACATGCCAGGCATGCGGTTCAGATCTTTCTGCGGTTGGCAACGGCTACAAAGCCGATGACGGCAAAGGCAAAGAACCAGCCGGCAGTTGAAACAGGAATGATACTGTTCTGATTTATATACGAATCTGCCGCGCGCGCAGCGCCACTCAGCATTACCAGCAAAAACATCGATTTGATAATCAGAGTCGTGCGCATACACCCCTCCAGAAAACAGGAAAAATCAAATAGTTATTAGCGCGGTGTGGCGGGAGTTGTTTCTTTGTTGACTTGAGCTTATGGGCACAATGACATTACGTCAATGATCCGACACCATAATAAAATTCAATGGGCGATGGGGGCTTTCGTCAAAATATCGACATGCAATTTATGCAAGGGCGCGCTATCAGGGCGGAGGCTGCGTTTCACGGCTGAGAACGCATAGGGGGCATGCCCTGCCCCCAGAGGTTTCACTCGTCTGCGTGGTGAACCACGACCAGCAACTGCGCCGGCGTGACACCTACCGAGCGTAGCCGGTGCGGCGTCTGGGCGTTGAAATGAAGGGCATCGCCCTGTTCCAGCAGCACCCGTTCGTTCATGAAGTCCACTTCCACCTGGCCAGCATGCACGAACAGGAACTCCTCGCCCTGGTGTTCCTTGAACGTGGGGTCACTGAATTCGGAGGGTGGCTGAATCAGGAACGGCAGCAGGCTGCGTTGGCCGACCTGGCTGGTGAGGGCCGCGTATCCCGGCCCTTGCCCATCGCCTACCAACGCCTGGCGCTGGCCATGGCGCACCAGGCTGTAGCGGCTCTGCCCAGCCTGTTCTTCGGCGAACAGCTCTTCGACATTGACGTTCAGCGCCCGTGCCAGTTTCAGCGCCGCCGCGATCGAGGGCGTGTTGAGGCCGCGCTCGACCTTGGACAGGTAGCTTTTGGTCATGCCGGTCTTTTCGGCGAGCATTTCCAGGGTCATCCCCAGTTTCTTACGCAGCAGTTTCAATCGAATAGACATGTAACGCGTGTTTCCCAGGCTGAGGCAGCCATGATACGCGTCTGAAAGCTGACGCCAAGCCTGCAGGGATGGCCTTCAATCAAGGCATCACTGGCGGTACGTACTGCAACGTCGTACCCAGTGCCCACAGCAACACCAGCACCAACGGCACATGCACCAGCAACTGCACGAACGAGAAGCCGATCAGGTCGCGCGCCTTGAGCCCCAGTACGCCCAGCAGCGGCAGCATGTAGAACGGGTTGATCAGGTTCGGCAAAGCTTCGGCGGCGTTGTAGATCTGCACCGCCCAGCCCAGGTGGTACTGCAGGTCATTCGCCACCAGCATCACGTAGGGGGCCTCGATGATCCACTTGCCACCGCCCGAGGGGATGAAGAAGCCCAGCACCGCCGAATACACCCCCATCAGCACGGCATAGGTGTCATGGGTGGCAATCTGGGTGAAGAACAACGAAATATGGTGGGCCAGGGTCTGTTCGTCGACACCCTTCACCTGGGTGAGGATGGCGGCGATCGAACCGTACAGCGGGAACTGGATCAGCACCCCCGTGGTGGTCGGCACGGCACGCGCCACCGCGTCAAGGAAACTGCGCGGGCGCCAGTGCAGCAAGGCACCGAGCATGATGAACAACAGGTTGTAGGTGTTCAGCCCGGAGATAGCGGTAATCGCCGGCTTGGTGGCGAACTCCTGGTACAGCCAGCCAGCGGCCAGGGCCACCAGCAGCAGAATCAGGATGGGGCTGTGCTCCAGCCACTCACCTGGGCGGGTACGTTGCGGTGCGGGCGGCGCCGTGAAGGTGGGGTCGACACCACAGTCTTCAGCGCTGCGTGCACTGTTCGGGCCCGGGGCGGTGGCGTAGGCGATCACCAGCGAGACCACCACCAGCGCCGCCAACATCACGCCGGACTGCCAGAGGAAAATGGTTTCGGTGAACGGGATCACCCCAGTAATCGACAGGATCGAGGGTGGCAGGCTGGCCGGGTTGGCTTGTAGCTGCGCCGCCGACGATGACAGGCCCAGCGCCCACACCGCGCCCAAGCCCAGGTAGGCAGCCGCACCGGCGGCGCGGTAGTCCATTTTCAGGTCGGTGCGCCGCGCCAGGGCGCGTACCAGCAAACCACCGAACACCAGCGACAGGCCCCAGTTGAGCAAGGAGGCCAGCATCGATATCAGCGCTACCCAGCACACGGCCGAGCGACCGTTGCCGGGGATGCGCGCCAGGCGATCGATCAGACGCGCGGCGGGCGGCGAACTGGCAACCACATAGCCACCAATGACCACGAAGGCCATCTGCATGGTGAACGGGATCAAGCTCCAGAAACCGTCGCCAAACGCTTTGGCGGTGTCGGTCGGCTTGGCCCCCATGGCCAGTGCGCCAATGCACACCAGCAGCACCGCCAAGGCGGCGAACACCCAGGAATCGGGGAACCAGCGTTCGGCCCAGTTGGAGCAGCGCAAGGCAAAGCGCGCGGAACGGCTGTCTTGAATTTCAGCGGCCACAGTTGAATTCCTTTTATTGGTTTTATGAGGTGACACGTGTTGCCAGAAAACACAAAACCCTGTGGGAACAGCCATGCCCGCGAATGCATCGGTAAATTCACCGCAGCATTCGCGGGCACGCCCGCTCCCACAGGGTAGGATCGTGTAATGCCTTAGAAGGTCATTTCCTTCACATCATCCGGCACGATCAGCTTGCCGGCGGTTTTCTCGATGATTTCCTCGACGCTCACCCCCGGCGCAGTCTCGCGCAGGATGAACGCGCCGTCTTCGATTTCCAGGTAGGCCAGGTCGGTGAGCACCTTGCGGATGCAACCGGCACCGGTCAGCGGTAAGCTGCACTGGGGCAAAAGCTTGGACTCGCCATCCTTGGAGGCGTGGGTCATGGTGACGATGATGTTGTCGGCGCCAGCCACCAGGTCCATGGCGCCACCCATGCCCTTGACCAGCTTGCCCGGGATCATCCACGAGGCGATGTTGCCCTGCACGTCCACCTCGAAAGCACCCAGCACGGTCAGGTCGACGTGGCCACCACGGATCATGGCGAACGATTGTGCCGAATCGAAGATCGAGGCACCGCGGCGGGCGGTGACGGTTTGCTTGCCGGCATTGATCATGTCGGCATCGATAGTGCTTTCGGTCGGGAATTCGCCCATGCCGAGCAGGCCGTTTTCCGACTGCAGCATCACATCCATATCGGCCGGTACATAGTTGGCCACCAGGGTCGGAATGCCGATGCCCAGGTTGACGTAGTAGCCGTCCTTCAGTTCACGGGCGACGCGTTGTGCCATCTGTTCGCGGGTCAGTGCCATGGTCAGGATCTCTTTGTTGTTCTGGTGATGGCGCTCAGGCCTTGACGGTGCGCTTTTCGATACGCTTTTCGAAGGTGCCGACGATGACACGGTCCACGTAGATGCCCGGGGTGTGGATTTCGCTGGGCAGCAGCACGCCCGGCTCGACGATTTCTTCCACTTCGACCACGGTGATCTTGCCGGCGGTGGCCGCCAGCGGGTTGAAGTTTTGCGCGGTGTTGCGGTACACCACGTTACCGTAGTGGTCGGCCTTCCAGCCCTTGACGATGGCGAAGTCACCGGTGATGGATTCTTCGAGGATGTACTTGCGGCCCTTGAACTCGCGCACTTCCTTGCCGTCGGCTACCGGTGTGCCGTAGCCGGTGGCAGTGTAGAACGCCGGGATGCCGGCCCCTCCTGCGCGCATTTTTTCGGCGAGGGTGCCCTGCGGGGTCAGTTCCACTTCCAGTTCGCCGCTGAGCAGCTGGCGCTCGAACTCGGCGTTTTCGCCCACGTAGGAGGCGATCATCTTGCGGATCTGCCGGTCTTCCAGCAGCACACCCAGGCCGAAGCCGTCGACGCCGCAGTTGTTGGAGACCACCGTCAGGCCCTTGACGCCACGCCGCTTGATTTC
Source organism: Pseudomonas sp. LFS074 (assembly GCF_047978165.1). Classification (NCBI taxonomy): domain Bacteria; kingdom Pseudomonadati; phylum Pseudomonadota; class Gammaproteobacteria; order Pseudomonadales; family Pseudomonadaceae; genus Pseudomonas; species Pseudomonas sp. LFS074. The sequence goes on from NZ_JBFPFV010000001.1 coordinate 3,149,082, forward strand.
GCTGATAAGGTTTTCCGGGATGCCGCACAGGCCAAAGCCACCGGCCAGTACCGTCATGTTGTCGGTCAGGCCTTCGAGGGCCTGTTCATAGGTTGCAACGCGCTTGTCCAGTCCGGCCATGCTGATCCGCCTTTTGTAGTTGTTGAACCGACGAGGCTGTCGGTGAGCGTGTGCAGACATCTTCACCGCAAGCGACTGATTTGTTAATTTTGTTTTCGTCATCGATTGATAACTTTTACAAAACAAACAATAGGCCCGACATGAACGTCAAGCAACTGCGCGCCTTTGTCGCCGTGGCCAAGTACCAGAGCTTCGCCCAGGCCGGTGAACACCTGCATGTTTCGCAACCGGCCTTGAGCCTGACCATCAAGGCCCTGGAAGAAAACCTTGGCGGCGCCCTGCTCAGCCGCACCACGCGCAGCGTCAGCCTGACCGCCGAAGGCGAAGTGCTACTGCCACTGGCACGGCGCCTGCTGGCCGACTGGGACGACACCGAGGAGATGCTGCGCCAGCGCTTCACCCTGCAACTGGGCCGCGTGTCGGTGGCGGCCATGCCGGCCTTCGCCGGCAATTTGCTGCCCCATTCGCTCAAGGTGTTTCGCCAACGCTACCCCAAGGTCAACGTCACCGTGCATGACGTGATCAACGAACAGGTACAGGAACTGGTTCGCCATCGCCGCGTCGAACTGGGCATCGGCTTCGAGCCGGATAACATCGATGGGCTGGACTTTCACCCGCTGTACATGGACCGCTTCGTTGCAGTGCTGCCCGCCGACTCACCCTTGGCACTGCTGCCCCAGGTCAGCTGGGCACAGCTGATGGCCGAAGATTTCGTGGCCCTGCAACGCCCTTCGGCGGTGCGCCTGCTGATGGAGCAGAATGTGGCGGCCCAACACGGCAAGCTGGCAGTGGCCTTCGAGAGCCACCAGCTGACAACCATTGGCCGCATGGTCGCCAGCGGCCTGGGGGTCAGTGCAGTGCCGGCGCTGTGCATCAACCAGATGCAGGAGCTGGGCGCCCGTTGCGTGACCTTGGTCGAGCCTGTCGTCGAGCGGCGCATTGGCGTGATTGCGCTCAGCGAGCACCAGCTTTCCACCGCAGCGCAAGCGCTGCTTGAAGTTCTGCTTTCCAATACCCGCATCCCGGAGGTGACATGCGTTATGTGAAACTGGCAGGTACGCAGGTCCCGGCCATCGGCCAGGGCACTTGGTACATGGGGGAAGACCCTGCGCGCAAGGCTGACGAAGTGGCGGCCCTGCAACAGGGTATCGAGCTGGGCCTGAACCTGATCGACACCGCCGAGATGTATGCCGAAGGGGGGGCGGAAGAAGTCGTTGGCCAGGCCATTGCCGGGCGCCGCGAGCAGGTGTTTCTGGTCAGCAAGGTCTACCCGCACAATGCCGGCCGCCGCAACATGTCGGCCGCCTGCGAACGTAGCCTCACGCGCTTGGGCACCGACTGCATCGATCTTTACCTGTTGCACTGGCGAGGCCAGCACCCGCTGGAGGAAACCGTCGAAGCCTTCGAACGCTTGCGCGAGCAAGGCAAGATCAAGCGCTGGGGCGTGTCCAACTTCGACGTCGATGACCTGCGCGAACTGCACAACCCTGACTGTGCCACCAACCAGGTGCTGTACAACCCGGCCCAACGTGGCATCGAATTCGACTTGCTGCCGTGGTGCGAAAAGCGTGCATTACCGACCATGGCCTACTGCCCGCTGGCCCAAGGCGGGCGCTTGTTGCAACACCCGGTACTGGCAGAAATCGCCGAGCGCCATGGCGCCACACCGGCCCAGGTTAGCCTGGCCTGGGTGACCCGTGATGACGGGGTGGTTGCCATCCCCAAGGCGGTGACGCCCGAGCATGTGCGGCTGAATGCGGCTGCGGGTGCGCTGACCTTGACCCGCGAAGACCTGCGAGCGATTGATCGGGCGTTCCCGGCACCCACGCGCAAGCAGCGGTTAGCGATGGTCTGAGTGGTAGCACTGCTAATTGTATGAGCGGCCTTGGGCCGCTCATACAATTAGCGTACGGTTAATGAAAATCCCGGCTACGCACATCCAGCCCTTGCAACAGCGGGCTCACATCCTCCAGCCGCCGTGCAATCAAGTGCCGCACACCATTCTCCTGCTCCAGCCGCCCACTGACCTTGAGCAGCTGAGACCCCACCAAGGCTCGCCGCTGCCGTTCGGCAATATCCCGCCACACCACCACGTTGACCATCCCGTGCTCATCCTCCAGGGTAACGAAGGTCACTCCACTCGCGGTCTGGGGCCGTTGGCGGCCTACTACCAGCCCGGCCACGGCAATGGTGTCGCCATGCTCGACACCTTGCAGCTCACTCGAGCTACGACACCCCAGCGCCCTCAGGCGTGAGCGCAGCAGGGCCAGTGGATGCGGGCCAAGCGTAGTACCGAGGGTTTGATAATCGGCTACCAGGTCCTCGTCCACGGTAGGTGCAGGCAAAGCCACCGCCACTTCCGGCAAGGCTTGCACGTCGGCGAACAACGGCAGCTGCGGCTGCACCGCTGCCACCTGCCAGCGTGCCTGATGCCGATCGCTGGCCAAGGCCCGCAGCGCTCCGGCATCGGCCAGGCGGGCTCGGGCCCGTGAGTCGAGCCCGGCACGCAGGCACAGGTCTTCGACGTCGCGCCATGGCCGTTGCGCCCTTGCCTGCTGCAAACGCCTGGCATCGGCTTCGGCCAGGCCACGCACAAGGCGCAAGCCCATGCGAATGGCCAACGTGCCATGCTCATCAGGCTCGAGGGTACAGTCCCATTCACTGTGGCAAACGTCTACGGGCCGCACCTCGATACCCTGGCGGCGAGCCTCCTGCAGCAACTGGTCAGGGCTGTAGAAGCCCATCGGCCAGCTGTTGACCAACGCACACGTGAAGATCGCCGGCTCATGGCACTTCAACCAACTGCTGGCGTAGCACAGCAGGGCAAAACTGGCCGCATGCGATTCAGGGAAGCCATAGCTGCCAAAGCCCTTGATTTGCTCGAAGATGCGCTGGGCAAACGCCAGCTCGTAACCGTTGCGCAGCATGCCCTGTACCAGCCGCTCGCGGTGCGGTTCCAGGCCCCCATGGCGCTTCCAGGCCGCCATGCTGCGGCGCAACTGGTCAGCCTCGCCCGGCGTATAGTCGGCTGCGACCATGGCCAGTTCCATCACCTGCTCCTGGAATAGCGGTACACCCAACGTACGTTCGAAGACTGCCTTGAGTTGCGCGGACGGGTACGTCACCGGCTCCTGTTTCAGGCGCCGGCGCAGGTACGGATGAACCATGTCGCCCTGGATCGGACCGGGGCGGACGATGGCCACTTCGATGACCAGATCGTAGAACGTGGTGGGCCGCAGCCTGGGCAACATGGCCATTTGCGCGCGTGACTCGATCTGGAACACACCCATGGTCTCGGCGCGGCTGATCATGGCGTAGGTGGCTGGGTCTTCGCTGGGGATGGTCGCCAGGGTCAGCTGCCGGCCACGGTGGCGCTGCAGCAGGTCGAAGCAACGGCGCAAGGCACTGAGCATGCCCAGCGCCAGCACGTCGACCTTGAGCAAGCCGACCATGTCCAGGTCGTCCTTGTCCCACTGGATCACCGTACGCTGCGCCATGGCCGCATTCTCCACTGGCACCAACTGGTCGAGCGGTTGCTGGGAGATGACGAAGCCACCTGGGTGTTGCGACAGGTGCCGGGGGAAGCCGATCAGTTCACCAGCAAGTACCAGCACCCGCCGCAGCGAAGGGCTGCCGGCCTCAAAACCGGCCTCGGCCAGGCGCTGCTCATCGGGTATACGGTCGCTCCAGCGGCCACAGCACTTGGCCAATGCATCCACCTGGTCGGCAGGCAGCCCCAGCACCCTCGCCACATCCCGCACAGCTCCGGCGGCATGATAGGTGTTGACCACCGCCGTCAGTGCTGCACGGTGCCGGCCATAGCGGCGGAACACGTACTGGATCACTTCTTCGCGTCGGTCATGCTCGAAATCCACATCGATATCGGGCGGCTCGTTGCGTTCGCGAGACAGAAATCGCTCGAACAGCAGGTGATGCTCCATAGGGTCGAGTTCGGTGATGCCCAGCACGAAACACACTACCGAGTTGGCTGCCGAGCCACGGCCCTGGCACAGAATGCGCTGGCTGCGGGCGAAAGCGACAATGTCGTGCACGGTCAAGAAATAGCTTTCGTAACCAAGCTCTTCGATCAACGCCAGTTCCTTGGCCAGCACATCGCGCACCTTTTCACTTGGCCCGTTTGGCCAGCGCAACGGCAAGCCCTGCTCGCACAGATCACGCAACCAGCTGGCCGGGGTGTGGCCCTCGGGCACCAGTTCGCACGGGTACTGGTATTTCAATTCGCTGAGGTCGAATTGACAGCGCTGGGCAATGGTCAAGGTCTCTGCCAGCAAGTTGGCCGGGTACAGTTCCCCCAGTTGCGCTTGGCTGCGCAGGTGCCGCTCGCCGTTGGCAAACAGAAAGCGCCCGGCCTCGTTTACCTGGCAATGCTGGCGGATGGCAGTCATGCAGTCCTGCAAGGCACGGCGGCCTCGCACATGCATATGTACGTCGCCACAGGCCACGGCGCGCACGCCCACATCAGCCGCCAGTGCCTGCAGACGCTGCAGGCGCATGGCATCGTCACAGCCCCGGTGCAGGTGCACGGCCAGCCACAGACGCTCGGCGAATACACTGCACAGCCATTCACCGGTGGCTTTATCAACACTGTCGTCGGCCACCCACAAGGCCAGCAGGCCTTGATGGTGCTGCTGCAGGTCGTCACGAAACAACTGGTACTCACCCTTCTCTGTCCGCCGCCGGGCACGGGTGATCAGTGCGCACAGGTTCTGGTAGCCGGTCAGGTTCTCGACCAACAGCACCAGCTTGGGCCCGTCGTGCAACTGCACCTCGCTGCCGACGATGAGCCGCAGCTGATGCGCCTTGGCGGCCTGCCAGGCGCGCACGATACCGGCCAACGTGCATTCGTCAGTAATCGCCAAGGCCTGGTAGCCTTGTTCGCGCGCGCGCCGGAACAGCTCATCGGCACTCGACGCACCGCGCTGGAAGCTGAAGTTGGACAGGCAATGCAGCTCGGCATAACCCGGCGTGCTCATGCGAACCAGCCCTGCAACCACAGTGGGCCGGCCTGGCTCAAGTCGCGGTAGGCCCAGCCGCGCAGGCCGTCACGGGTTTCGATATGGTAGTAATCGCGTCGCACATCGCCGCCATCCCACCAACCGGATTCGATGCGTTCAGCGTAACCCTGCACCTGATAGCCGGCGCCATCCAGCGCCATCGGTGCCGGCAGCAGCCAGCCTGGGCGACTGCCTGGGGCAACCGGCATGTGGCCTTGAGCGCCCTGCTCTGCCAGTTGCCAGGCGCATTCGGGGCGGTGATCGGCTGCCGCGCTTAGCCCCTTGACGGCCTCATCCCCCAGGCGCGCGCGCAGCCGCTCACGCAATTGCTCCCAGGGTTGCGCCTGTTGCGCCCGAGGGTCGAACAACGCCTGATGCTGTGGCACGAACGGTGGCAAGTCTTCGGCCACCAGCCGCAGGTTGCGCACCGGTGCGGGTATGCGTAGCGGCTCCAGGCGGCCACGGGCCAATTCGAACAACATCGACGCATCGCGTTCGGCCGCCAGCAGGCCAACCTTGAGCACCGTGTCTGGCCCCTCGGCATGCTCCAGATACAGGCAAAAGCGCTGCACCCCGCAGTCGCGCCCGGCCAGAAAGGCAGCAAGGTCGTTGAGCATGCGCCGCAGTGGGAACAACAGCGCCTGGTGCGATTCGACGTCGAAGTTCAGTTCGAGACGGGTTTCAAAGCGGTCCGGTGGCCGATAGAAGTCCAGCCCCAGGTTGCGCAGGCCTAGCAGCTGGTCGAGGTGCAACTGCACCTGGGCAGAAAAGCGTCTGGCCAACGTGTCGCGCGGCAAGGCCACTACCTGGCCCAGCTGGCGCAGGCCCATGCGGGCAAAAGCTTCGGCGGCTTCTGCCGGCAAGCCGACACGTGTGATGGGCATGCTCAACAGCGCTGCACGGGTGGCCTCGGCATCGCTCACGGCCAAGCCATCGTGCCCATTGGCAAGCATGCGAGCCGCCACCGGGTTGCTAGCCAGAACGATGCGTTGGCGCAGGCCCAGTTCTGCCAACTCCTGGCGCAGGCGCGCCTCGAACAAAGGCCAGGGGCCGAACAGTTGCAGGCTGGAGCCTACTTCCAGCAACAGCGCCCGAGGGTAATGCAGGCTGACCTGGGCACTGAAGCGGTAAGCCCAGGCTGCCAGCAGTTGCTGCACCTGGTCGATGCGTTTTGGGTCGACTTCGACGCAGGTGAAGCCATCCGCCAGGGCACGCGCTGCAGTCAGGGTTTGCCCGGCTCGCAGGCCCAGTGCAGCGGCGGCCATGTTGACCGACTGCAACACACGTCGCTGAGTCGGCCCGCCAATGAGTACCAAGGGGGTATCAAGGTCGTCACGCTCACGCAGCACGGTATCCAGCGCAAGCTGGGGGAGCAGAATGCAAGCCCAGAGCATGGCGCATCAGCCCCGCCCTGGGCAGGCAATGGGCAGCGCTGGAGGCATGCCACCACGGCTTTTCAGCACGCGCCATTGTGCCGGCCGAGTGTCGACGGCAATGCGCAGTGCTGCCGGTGAAGGGTTGTGCGCCGCCTGCTGCGGCCTGCAGGCGAATGCCAACGCCTGACCGGTTTCGGCGGCCACCTGCAAGCGCCGCAGGGCGCGGTCATCGGCGCGCTCCGGCCAGCACAGCACCGCCGCACAACTGCCCGAGCGCAGGCACTGCTCGGCGGCCCACAGGGCATCGGCAGGTTCGGCGTCCACTTGTACCAGCCAGCGCAGGTCCACACCTGCTGCCTGCCAGGCCGGTGCGTAAGGAATGAAGGGCGGTGCCACCAGCACTACGCGGTTGGCATCTGCACTCAGCCGGGCCAGGGTTGGCCACAGCAAGTGCAACTCGCCACAGCCGGGGCTGGCCAGCAACAGCTCGCTCAGTGCTGCCGCCGGCCAGCCGCCTTCGGGCAAGCGGGCGTCGAGGGCCGCATGGCCGGTTGGCTGCAACCCGAGTGGCCGCGCCTCGGCCTGCCGACCGCGCCAGATACGGCGCTGGTCGAGCAGCCTGTCGAGGTCGACCACCGCGCCCATCAGTCGCGCCTCAGCAGGCCGCAGAATACGCCTTCGATGAAGAATTCCTGTTCTGGCTGCACATCGATGGGCGCATAGGCCGGGTTACGGGGCAACAGCCGGTAATTGCCGCCCTGGCGTTGCAGGCGCTTGATGGTCACTTCGCCGTCCAGGCGCGCCACCACGATCTGCCCGTCACGGGCGTCGGCCTGTTGCAGGATGCCGACCAGGTCACCGTCGAAGATGCCGTCGTCGATCATCGAGTCGCCACGCACTTTAAGCAGGTAGTCAGGGGTGCGGCGGAACATGCTGGGGTCGAGCAGCAACTGTTCGTGGATATCGAGGTCCGGGCCTATGGGGGCGCCTGCCGCTACCTGGCCCAGCACCGGGATTTCGAGAATCTCCGGCCGGCGCAACGGTTCGGCCAGGCGAATGCCCCGCGCCTGGTTAGGCGTGACATCGATGTAACCGGCTTGGCACAGGGCGGTAATGTGCTTGCGGGCGACGCTGCGCGAAGCAAAACCGAAGCGCGTGGCGATATCGGCCAGGCTTGGCGGCTGGCTGTGCTCGGCAATGCGCTCGCGGATGAATTCGAAAATGGCGCGGCGCTTGGGGGTAAGATTGTCCATGGAGCACATTTGTACTCTTTTCGTGGCGCGCTGACCAGCCCCCTTTGTCGTCCACTTTGGTTATGATCCCTTGGCTTGTGTTTTTTTGATCTGGATATCCCATGCTGACCGCCCTGCTGTTCGACCTCGACGGAACCCTTACCGACACCGACCCCCTGCACCTGCAGGCCTTTCGCCAACTGCTGCGTGAGCACGACGGCCGTGAGCTGAGCCAGGCGCAGTTCGATGCTCAGGTCAGTGGCCGCGCCAATGGTGAACTGTTCGCCGAGCTGTTCAACGGCGCCAGTGTCGAACAGTGCCAGGCGTTGGCCGACCGCAAGGAGGCATTGTTCCGCGACCTGTCGCCGTCACTTGAACCCATGCCAGGCCTGCTGCGCCTGTTGGAGCACGCCCAGGCCCATGCCATCGGCATGTGTGTGGTGACCAACGCACCGCGACTGAACGCCGAGCACATGCTGAACGCCATGGGCCTTGGCCAGCGCTTTGAACATGTGTTGGTGGCCGAGGAACTGGCGCGGCCCAAGCCAGACCCGCTGCCTTACCTCACCGGGCTGCAGCAGCTGGGTGCCGAGGCCAGGCAGGCGCTGGCTTTCGAGGACTCATTGCCGGGGGTGACCGCTGCCAGTGGCGCGGGGATCTTTACCGTGGGCGTGGCAACGACGCAGACCGCTGAACGTTTGCTGGCGGCGGGTGCACAGCTGGTGATAGATGACTTCAACGACCCTGCACTGTGGGCCCTGATCGAGTCCATGCAGTAAGCATCTGGGGCCCCCATGCTGATCGACGAAGAACTGACCCTTAAAAAGCTGGAAACCTTCCTCGCCTTCATGCGCACCGGCAACCTCGGCCGCGCCGCCGCCGAGCTGTCGACCAGCGCAGTCAGCGTGCACCGTGCCATCCATTCGCTGGAAAGCGCGCTGCGCTGCCCTTTGTTCAAGCACGAAGGCCGCCAGCTGATCCCGCTGGAAAGCGCCTACGTGCTGGAAAAGAAAGCCCGGCAGCTGATCCAGGATGCCGAGCAGATGGTGCGTCAAACCCGCGAAGCCGCCGGTTTCTACGCCGAACGTTTCCGCCTCGGCGCACTCTACTCGCTGACCGTGAAAACCGTGCCAAAGCTGGTCATGGGCCTCAAGCTGCGCCGCAGCGAACTGAACATCGACCTGACCCTGGGCTCCAACGTCGACCTGCTGCAGCGCCTGAAGAACCACGAACTGGAGGCCATCCTCGTCTCCCTCGACGAAAGCGCCAGCGACCCGGCCTGCGAGCAACTGCCGCTGTTCTCCGACGACATTTTCCTTGCCGTACCTACTGATTCGCCCTTCGCCGGGCAGGCCGAGGTAGACCTGGCCGACCTCGCCGACTCCACTTTCATTACCCTGACCCAGGGCTTCGCCACACACCGCGATGGCGCCCGGGTGTTCCAGCAGGCCGGGTTCGAGCCGAAGGTGGCCATGCAGGTGAACGATATCTTCACCCTGCTGAGCATGGTCAGTTCAGGCGTGGGCTTCGCCCTGCTGCCTGGGCGCATCGCGGCGGTGTACGAGAACCGCGTCAGGTTGATTGCCTTGAAGCCGCAATATCGCCTGCAGCAGCACATTGGCGTGGTGTTTCTGAAGGCGCGCGAGCGGGAGCCAAACTTGTTGGCGTTGTTGGCAGAGTGCCGAATGTACAGCCGAGATAACTGAACCTGCGCCAGCAACGGCCAGCGCAGGTTCATGGGGTCAAAGGTCGTAACGCAACGCCAGGCCTACCGTGCGCGGGGCGCCCACATCGAGGATGTCGCCGCTGCGATTGTTGGTGATGTATTCCTTGTCGAAGGCGTTTTTCACAAAACCGGACACGGCAATGTTGCGGGTAATCTTGTACTCGGTATTGAAGTTGACCAGCCAATAATTGTCGCTGCGACGCTCGTCGGTGACCTGCCCGGCGTCATCAAACTCGTACTCGGAGGGCGACGTGCTCTGGTAGACGAGGTCGGTGTTGAGGGTGAGGCGCTCGTTCCAACGGTAGGTCGCGCCCAGCGACATCTTGTATTTGGGCGAGTAGAGGAAGTCTTCGCCACTCATGTCGCGACCATCGCCGGTCACGAAGTCCTTGTACTTGCCAACGGTTACCGAGGCTGCACCGTTGAGGGTCAACTGCTGGCCCAGGTCTTTCTCGACCGACACTTCCAGGCCCTTGATATCGCTGCGGCCGGCATTGAACACATGGACGAACTCGATGTTGGGGTCCAGCACGCTGACCTGCTGGTCTTTCCAGTCGGTGTAGTACAGGTTGGCGCGGGTGCGCAGCGTATCGTCAAGTAACGAGCCCCGGTAAGACAACTCGTAGTTTGTGGTGTATTCCGGGTCGTAGGCCTCGTGACCGCCACCGGCACGCATGTTCACACCGCCACCGCGATAACCCTTCTGCACCATGAAGCCCAGGTACTGCCCATCGGCCAATTCATAGTCCAGGCCAAGCTTGGGCAGAACCGCATCAAACGATTTTCTGACCTTTCCGGGGCTGGAGAAGTCGTCCTGGTCAATGTCAGTGTCATTGGTTTCGTGGTCGTATCGCAAACCAGTGATCAGTGTCCAGCTCGGTACGAAGGTCCAGTTGATCTCGCCGAACAGCGCCTGGTTTTCAATTGTGGTATCGCCCTTGGCAGTGCCGAACAGCTGGTTGTCGAAGAGCAGGCGATCATGGAAATCGTTGGTGTTGTGCCCGTAGTAGGCCCCGACGAAGCTCTTCAAGGTGTCGCCGTTGTAGTTCAGGCGCAGTTCCTGGCTGAACAGGTTGCCGTCCTGCTGACGCAACACCACCTGGTTGGCGTCGGCCGACTGGTCGAAGTCCAGGCGTGCGTCGTAGTCCGAGCTTGTGTTGGCGGTAAGACTGGTCAGCGACCAGTAATCGTCCAACCGATAGTCGACCTTGGCGCTGACCGTGTCCTGCTGCAGCTTGTCGAAGGCCTTGGTGTCGGAGGTCATCTTGTAATAGCGAACCTTGCCGTTTTGCCGCATGACCGTGTTATCCCCCTTGCGGCTTTCACCGTGGGCGTAGGTCAGCAGGATGTCGAGGTCGTCGCTGGGCAGGATCAGCAACTTGCCACGGGCATTGGCGGTACGGGTGGGGTTGGCATCGTCATGCAGGGTGGTGTTGTCGATGTAGCCATCGCCTTCCTGATAGTCCACGGCAATGCGGCCAGCGACCTTGTTGTCGACCAACGCACCGCCACCGGCCACGGCCGCCCCGCGTTCGCCGTAATTCCCCATGTTGGTCTGCGCCGAAAAGCTGGGGTCGAAGGTCGGGTTACGGGTCTGGATCACCACCGCACCCGCCAAGGAGTTGCGGCCCTGGGTCGTGGATTGCGGGCCGAGAAACACTTCAACCTGCTCGGTATCCCATAGCGGCATGGGGCTCAAGGTCAAGGCGCGGTTGGGTTGTACAGCGCCGTCGACAAACACCGACACCGCACCGTTGAGCGTGGCAGGGCCCTGGTCTTCGAAGCCGGATACGGGTACGCCGCGGATCCCCCAGTTTTCATTGCCAGACTGGTTGTACACACCGGGCGTGCGCGCAAACACATCGACCAGGTTGTGGTCTTCCTTCTCGCGCAGTTGCTTGTCGGTGATCACGACTACACTCGACTGGGTCTGCTCCAGGGTGCGGTTGATCTTTTCCCCGGTCACCGTGATCTGTTCCAGCTCCACCGCCCCAACCGGTGCTGCTGCCCAGGCATTGTTTGCCAGGCACAGGGCCGAGCCCACTGCCAGTGCCAGTGTACTTTTCTTGACGTCCACGCCCCGCTCCTTCGACAGATTGCTGTTGTTATTTGCCGTATGCCTGCACGTTCCTCCCTGCAGGCGGAGCGGAGTCTGGAGTAAAGGTAATGGGAAGTAAATACTATTGGTAATACGTCGCATTAGTGACGGATGAAGCCCTGCTCACATGCCACCCTTGCAGCAATACGGCCAAAGCCGCCAACCCGGCAGGGACCAGTAATGATGCAAACACTTGTGCAAAACTCCAGCCCAACGCCAGCATCTGAGCCCCGGCGAAGGCGCTGAGCACGGCGCCGATGCGCCCAATGCCGCTCATCCAGCTGGCCCCGGTCGCCCGCGCTTGCGTAGGGTAAAAGGCCGCCGCCAATGCATTCATGCCAACACTCGCGCCGTTCAGCCCAAAGCCCACAGCGCAGGCTATGGCGCACAGCCAGGCGAAATCCCCCACCACTTGGCCAATCGTGAAGATAACCGCGCCACTGAACAGAAACGTCAGCATCAACACCCGCTGCGGATTGCAACGGTCCATGGCCCAACCCACTGAAATCGCCCCCACCGGGCCGCCTATCTGGAAACAGGCCGTGACAATGGCCGCTTCCGAGACCGAAAAACCACCGCCCTCCTTCACCAGCGTCGGCAGCCAGCCGCTGAACAGATAGACCAGAAACAGCGCCAACACATAGCCCGCCCAGAGCATGCAGGTACCAAAGCGATAGCGCGGTGAGAGGATGGTGCCGATGGCTCCACCTGCAGCCGGGGCGTTGCCGGGCATGACAAAGGTGGTGTCGGCGTTGACATGCTCAGGTGCCAAGCGGCGGACAATGGCCATAATGCGCTTGCGCTCTGCACCTTTGCTGACCAGGAACGTTACCGATTCCGGCAGGCGCCAATACAGCAGCGGCAGGACCAGCAGCGGCAACACCCCACCCAGCACCAGAACACTGCGCCACCCCAGGTTGGGGATCATCCAGGCGCTGACGAACCCACCCATCGCCGCCCCCAGGGAGAACCCGCAGAACGCCAGGGTAATCAGCAGTGAGCGGCTGCGTGCTGGGGCGTATTCACTGACCAAGGTGCTGGCATTGGGCATGGCCGCCCCCAGGCCCAGGCCCGTGAGAAAGCGCAGCGCAACCAAGGTGTCCAAGTTGGGTGAAAAGGCCGAGGCCAAGGTCCAGATGCCGAACAGCAGCACGCTGTACAGCAGCACCGCCTTGCGCCCGTAGCGGTCCGCCAGGGGCCCGGCAATCAGCGCGCCAAGCGCCAGGCCGATCAGCGCGGCGCTCAAAACCGGGCCCAGGCTTTGCGCACCCAGGTGCCAATCGCTTTTCAGTTGTGGGGCAATGAAGCCGATGATGGCGACGTCCAGGCCGTCCAGCGCAATGATGAGAAAGCCGAGGAACACCACCCATTTCTGGTAGCGGCCGATGGGTTGCTGGTCGATCAGTTGGCGCACGTCGAGCGTGTTGTTCATGGGTATCACCTGTTGTTGTTTTTATGACGGTGTTTCAGCCCAGGCTGGGCAAGCGCACAGGCCTTATGATCCGTGTCTCCTGCGCTACCACAAGGTCGCGGGTGGCATGCAGATAGGCAGCAAAGTCCGGGTCGGCATCCCGCGCCGCGCTGCGCTTTTCAAAATCATCGAGGCTGTCATAGCCCCACAAGTGCACCACCTGGTTCAACGGGCCGATGCTGCTGGTGTAGAACGCCAGGGGTGCGCCGAGGTGGCGCAGCAAGATCGGCATCGCCAACTGGTCAAAGGCTTCGAGAAACGCCGCCATGCAGCGTGGGCGAATGGTGTAGATACGGTGGTCGACCACAGGCTTGTCCATCACGCCACCTCCCGTGCATTGCCCGCCGCCGCCAGCCCCTGCTCGACACCTGCCAAGTGACGGCCAGTGATGTAGCCAAAGGTCATGATCGGCCCCAGGGTGATGCCCGCGCCGGGGTAGTTGCCACCCATGATGCTGGCGCGGTCATTACCCACCGCGTACAGGCCGTCGATGGCCTGCCCATCGGCCGCCAATACTTCACCGACCACGCTGGTGCGTAGCCCGTCGAAGGTGCCCAGGTCGCCCATGATCACCTTCACGGCAAAGTACGGCCCTTCGCCCACCGGCGCCACGCACGGGTTGGGCTGTTGCTGCGGGTCGGCCAGGTAGCGGTTGAAGCTGGTGCTGCCGCGACCGAACTGGCGGTCTTCGCCCTGCACCGCGCCAAGGTTGTATTCGCGCACGGTCTGCTGCAGCCCTTGCGCGTCGATACCGGCCTTGCCCGCCAGCTCGGCCAGGGTCTTGCCCTTGAGCAGGTAACCATTACGCAACAAGGGCCCCAACGGCATCGGTGCAGGCTTGGCAAAGCCCAGGCCATACTTGGCCAGGGTGCGGCGGTCGCACACCAGCCACATGGCGGTTTCTGCCTGACCGGCGCAGGCTTCGATCAATGCTGCGCCCACGTCATGGTAAGAGTTCGACTCGTTGGTGAAACGCTGCCCCGAACGCAGCACGCCGATCACACCTGGCTTGTAGCGGTCGAGCAAATGCGGAAAGGCAATGTGCCGCCCGCCAGCCACTGGCACCTTCGATACCGGCATCCAGGCGGCGGCTGCCTGCAGGCGGATATCGACCTTGGCCCCCAACGCCTCGGCCATGCGCGCACCGTCACCGGTATTGCCCGCCGGCACCGGCGAAAAGTGCTCGCCGCCACGCCGCACATGCGGGTAGGCCTGGCGCAGCCGTTGCAAATCATGGGAGAAACCGCCACAAGCCAGTACCACCCCACGCCGGGCCTGAATGCGCTGCTCGCTGTCAGCCTGCCCGACCAATGCCCCTGTCACTCGACCCTCTTCATGCAGCAGTTGCCGCGCCGGTGTACCTGTGAGAATCGGGATGCCCAGGTCCAGTGCCGAGCGTACCAGCCGCGCTGCCAGGGCATTGCCGCTGGTGACCTGGGTGCCACGTCGGTACAGGGCAAGCTCCTTCAAATGGGTTATCAGGCGCTTGGCCACATACACGAACGAAGTCAGCGAGCGGGTGACATTGAAGAAATGCTTGAGGTCGGCATTCGACGAATTGAACATCATGCCAATGAACGTGATGGTCTTCAGCGGCGGGCGCAGGCGCGCCATGTCCGGCCCCAGGCCACGAATGTCGTAAGGAGCGGCCAGTATCGAGCGGCCCACATCGACACCACCCTCCACCTGTGGGTGGTAATCGGGGTACAGCGTGGGCACGAACTTGACCGCCGTTTCGCGCTCGAAAAACGCCACCATCTGCGGCGCGTAGCGCAAGAAGGCTTCCACCCCCGCCGCATCGAAACAGGCACCGGCTTCGTTGCGCAGGTAGGTCATGGCCGCTGCATGGCTGTCCTCGGCCCCGTGCGGGTTGCCCGGCACCCACAACACGCCACCGGAAAACGCCGTGGTGCCACCAAAGCAGTCGTCCTTTTCAATGACGATGACATCCAGGCCAAGCTTTTTCGCCGTGATGGCTGTCGCCAGGCCGCCAGCCCCCGCGCCGATTACCAGTACATCGCAGCTACGCGTATTCATTGGCCAGCCCCCTCGAAGCCCGGGCGCGGGATCAATGCCATGGGCATGCACTCCAGCCCGCCATCCACGGTCAGCTCGGCGCCGTTGATATAGTCGGCGCGGCGGCTGGCCAGAAACAGCACGGCCTCGGCGATATCCTGCGGCTCACCAATGCGACGGTTGGCGGTCATGGCGCTACGCTGGCGTTCCACCTGCGGGTCGGCATAGAACGCCGCCGACAAGGGCGTGCGGATCAAGCCCGGGCACACGGCGTTGCTGCGCACACCCCGCGGCCCCCACTCCACGGCAAGCTGCCGCGACAGCATGCTCACGCCAGCCTTGGCCGCGCTGTAGGCACCGCTGTTGGGTTGCGGGTAATGGGCGGCAATCGAGGCTACATGCACGATGCGGCCCTGGCCGCGAGCCAGCATCGAGCGGCCGAAGGCCTGGGCACACAACAGGTAGCCGCTGAGGTTGACCGCCAGCACCTGGTTCCATTGCTCCAGGCTCAGCGTGTCCAGCGCGCCGGGGCGCAGCACGCTGGCATTGTTGACCAGCACATCGCAGCGCCCATGCAGTGCCTGCACCTGGGCAGCCGCTTGCTCCACGCTGGCCGGGTCGGCAATGTCACAGGCCAGGGCGCTGACTTCGCCCGTGCTGTGCTCACCCAAGGTGGCCGCCAGTTCGCGGCATTTGTCCAGGTCGCGGTCCAGCAGCACCACGTGGGCCTGCTGCTCCACCAAGGCTGCGGCCAGCGCGGCACCAATGCCGCCGGCGGCGCCGGTTACCACGCATACGGCCGAGTCCAGGCCCAGCCACTGAGAGGCAATCTTATTGTTGTTCATGCTGTTCTCCAGAGTGTCGCTTGTTCTGGACAACAGCCTATGGCCGGCAGGCCCATCGGCAGAATGGACAAAACCTGCAACCAGCCCCACATTCCCGTCATTTTTTCCTTTGTGCCCTGAAGCCTGCGTACAGCTGTGGCACAGTGATCAGGTACCGAACAGAACAATTACAACAACATGAACAAAATCCCCAATTACGCCCTGTACGGTGAAACCGCACAGCCGGTGTGGCACGAAGCCCTGCACGTGGAGCAGATTTCCCAGCGCTCTGGCGCGCACAACTGGGAAATCGCCGCACACCGTCACGAAGGCTTGCTGCAGCTGCTGTACCTGCAAAGCGGTGGCGGTGAAGTGCTGTTCGACAGTGACCGGTTGCAGGTTCATGCGCCTTGCGTGGTGTATGTGCCGGCGCAAGTGGTGCATGGCTTTCATTGGGCCGGCCAGGTCGAGGGCCAGGTGATCACTGCCGCGCAACACCCGCTGGAGAGCATCGCCCAGGTGCTGGCGCCCAACCTGCTGGTGCAACTTCGCAAACCGCAGGTGGTCGCCCTGCCGAAATGGGCCGCTGATGAGGACCCGTTGCTGCCACTGTGCCGGGCCCTGCGCGAGGAATACCACAACCGCGCCCGCGAGCATGTGGCCAGCAGCATGGCGCTATTGCTGACGCTGATGATCCAGGTGCTGCGCCATGAGCCGCACCTGCCCCAGGGGGAACAGCGACCGGTATCCAGGCGCAGCCAGCAGTTGACCGCTTTTCGCGAGCTGGTAGACATGCACTACCGCGCGCACAGGCCACTGGCAGACTACGCCGCCGAACTGGGCATGACCCTGGCGACGTTGGGGCGGTTATGCCAGGAGCACCTGGGCATGACACCCATGAACGTGATCAATGCCCGCCAGGTGCTGGAGGCCAAGCGCATGCTTGGGCATTCGAGCCTTAGTGTGAAAGAGATCGCCCATGAACTGGGGTTTGCCGATGTGGGGTATTTCAGCCGGTTCTTTCGCAAGCAGGCTGGGGTGAGCCCGAGTGCTTTCCGTGAAGGCCATTGACACCTGCAGGGGCGGTGCAGGAACGATCAAACAGCCAAGGCCCGCTGCACCTCGCCGACGGTGGTCGCCAGGCTGCTCAAGTGTAAATTCAATACCCGCTCCACCGGCGCCTGGTCCAGCGGCCAGTGCAAGGCAATGCTCCCGGCAAGGCGCCCTTCGGCATGCACCGGCAAGGCAATGGCGCGGATCAGGAACGGCAGGCGCACCGGGTACTCCCAGTGCCCCTCGGTCCGCTGACCAAAGCCCTTGTGGGCTTCTTCTTCGATATCGCGCAGCAACGTGTCGTCACCCAGCCGCGCATGGGCCGCCAGGCGCTGCACTTCGTCCTCCGCCAGCTCACCCAGGCAGGCCCGCCCCATCGCCGAATGGAACAGGCTGGCATGGTGCCCGACGATCTGGCAGGTGTGCGGGTAACGCTTGCGCAACACCTGGGGAATGGCGCTTTCCATCACTTCCAGCCGCTGGCCGTCGAAGCACGACAGGTCCGCTACCAGCCCAGTGCGTTCACTCAGCTCCAGCAGCATGGGCGCGGCGCTTTCCACCAGGCGCCGCTTGAAGCGCAACTGGCGGTCACCGAACAGCCGCCGCGCGCACAGCCGGTAGCGCCTGTCGCTCAGGCCACGGTACACCCAGCCTTGCTCCTGCAGGGTGGCAAGCATGCGCGACACCGTGGCCTTGGGCAGCGCCGTCAGGTAATGCAGTTCTTCCAGGCCCAGTGCCTGGTGTTCGCCCAGCAGGTCGACAATGGCCAGCGCCCGCTCCACCGAACGCACGCCGCCGCTGTCTGCCGTGATGCCCATGGGTATGACCTCCTTGTAGCGGGATGGTCAGGATAGCCAGCAAGAACCGCGCCTGCCCAGTGCTTTCATGAACCCTGCAGGCATTGTGGCGGGCAACGCTCCACCCAGCGGGTGAGCTGCTCATGGGCATACGCCAGCTGCAACACGGCATGGTCCGCCTGCGCCGGGCCTATGATCTGCAGGCCCATGGGCAGGCCGCCAGCATTGAACCCGACCGGCACGCTGATGCTCGGCAAGCCGGCCAGGGTTGGCCCGATCACCACCTCCATCCAACGGTGATAGGTGTCCATCGCCCGCCCGCCGACCGCCGTCGGCCATGGCTGGCGTGCATCGAAAGGGAACACCTGGGCCGAGGGCAACAGCAGGAAATCGTAACGTTCGAACAGCTTGGCCAAGGCGCGGTACCAATCGCTGCGGTCCAACGAGGCCTGGTACAGCGCCGCCGCACTCATCTGCAAGCCACCTTCCACCTCCCACTGGGCTTCGGGCTTGAGCAGTGCGCGCTTGGCTGGGTCGGCATAGGCCGCGCCGAGGTTGCCGTGCACCAGGAAGTGGCGATGGCTCAGCCAGCATTGCCACAAGCGTGCCAGGTCGAATGCCGGCTGGCAGGCCTCGACCTGGCAGCCCAGTTCGGCAAAGTCGGCCAGCGCCGACTCGCACAGGCTCATCACCCCGTCATCCATCGGCAGGTAACCGTTGTAGTCGCCCAGCCAGCCGACCCGCACACCTCGGAAGTCGCGCTGCAAGGCGTCGGTGAAATCGCGCCGGCCTTCGCTTAACGACAGCGGCACCCGTGCGTCGACGCCAGCCTGTATCGACAACAACCGCGCCACATCGACCACACTGCGGCCCATCGGCCCCTCGGTGGCCAGCTGCTGCACGAACAACTCCGGCGCCGGCCCATGCGGCACCCGGCCTTGTGACGGGCGCAGGCCGAACACGTTGTTGAACGCCGCCGGGTTGCGCAGCGAGCCCATCATGTCGCTGCCGTCGGCCACCGGCAGCAAGCGCATGGCCAGTGCCGCAGCCGCCCCGCCGCTGCTGCCACCGGCCACCCGCCCTGAGTCGTAGGCATTGGTAGTGGTGCCAAACAGGCTGTTGTAGGTTTGCGAGCCGAGGCCGAACTCAGGCACGTTGCTCTTGCCCACGATCAGCGCCCCGCTAGCCCGCACCCGCGCCACGCTGATCGCATCCTGCTCGGGCACCTGCTCGGCGAACAGCGGCGAACCCAGGGTGGTGCGCAGCCCGGCGGTGGCGGCCAGGTCCTTGATCGCCTGCGGCATGCCATGCATCCAGCCGCGCGAATGGCCACGGGCAAGTTCGCGGTCGCGCTCGTCGGCCTCGGCCAGCAGCACCTCGGCCGGGCGCAGCGACACCAGCGCATTGACCTGCGGGTTGAAGCGTTCGATATGCGCAAGGTAAGCCTGCATCACCTCCCGGCACGACAGCTGGCCGCCATGAATGGCCTGGGACAATGCCTCTGCATCGAGGGCAACGATGGGGTCGATGGCTAGCGGCTTCACGGTTTTACTCCAAGGTTGAAAGTGGCAGGCTGGCCCGCCCGGGGTGCTTCTTTCAGGCAGTAGGTAGCCAACAGCGTCAGCAGGCAGGCGAACAGCACGTAGAACGATGGCGCCACCGGGGTACCCAGCACTTTGCTCAGCCAGGTCACGATCAACGGGGCAAAGCCGCCGAACACCATTACCGCTACGTTATAGGCCACCGACACGCCAGTGGAACGCACCTCGACCGGGAACTGCTCGGCCAAGGCGGTAGGTGCCGGGCCAAAGAAGCCGCCAATGGCGGTGCACAGCAGCAGTTGCATGACCAGCAGCCGCTCCACGGAGGGCGCGGCGGCCACCCACACATACAGCGGGTAGACCATCACGAAGAACGCCAGGGTGAAGGCCATCAGCACCGGGCGCCGACCCAACCGGTCAGACAGCGCGCCAGACAACGGAATCACCACGGTCATCAGCCCGACCGCGAGCATCTGTACCAGCAGCACCTGGTCCAGCGGCAGCCCAAGGTTCTTGTGGGCGAAGGTCGGCATGTTCACCAACACGACGTAAAACGACACCGTCGCGCCACAGGCCAGGCCCATCGACACCAGCAGGCTACGCCGATGTTCACGCAGTACCTGCCACAGGCTGGGCGACTGTCCCTTGGCCTGGCGGCGCGCCTCGACGAACTCTTCGGGCTCTTCCATATGCTTGCGAATCCACAGCCCCACCGGGCCGATCAGCAGGCCCAGCACGAAGGGAATACGCCAGCCCCAGCTGTCCAGCGCTTCAGGCGTGCACAGGTGAGTAACCAGGGCCACCATGGCCGCGCCGGAGAACACCGCCAGGCACTGCCCTACCAATTGCCACGAGCCATATAGCCCCTTGCGGTGGGCCGGCGCGCTTTCCACCAGAAACGCCGTAGCGCTGGCATACTCGCCACCCGTGGCAAAGCCCTGCAGCATGCGCGCGACCACGATCAACAGCGGCGCCGCCATGCCGATGGCCAGGTAGTCGGGGGCAAAGGCGATCATCGCGATCGACACGGTCATCAGGCGGATGATCATCTGCATGGCCGCCTTGCGGCCCTTGCGATCGGAATACATGCCCAACAACACGCCACCCACCGGGCGCATGAAAAAGCCGACGCCGAAGGTGGCCAAGGCCATCAGCAGCGAAGCGTATTCATCGTCGGACGGGAAAAACTGCCGGGCAATGATGCTGGCCAAAAAGCCGTACACGATAAAGTCATACCATTCCAGGGCATTGCCGATAACGGCGGCGACCACTTGCCGGGTACGCGACACGCCAGTGCTCGAAGTCTGCATAGGGAACACTCCACACAATGATTGGGTGAACGCCCAGGCGCGGGCGCGCCCAGGTTCCAGCGGCAGTCGTCCAAAAAAGGCCGATCAGGCGGGCGCGAGCCAGCGCTCTGCCAGCGCGCCCCAGTAGGCGGCGCCGGTCAGCAGGATGTCGTCGTTGAAGTCATAGGCCGGGTTGTGCACCATCGGCCGCGATACCCCATTGCCAATGAACAGGTAGGCGCCCGGGCAGCGCTGCAGCATCCAGGCGAAGTCTTCACTGCCCATCAGCTTGCGGGTGTTGCCATCCACCGCCTCGGCACCGAGCAGCTCTACCCCTACCTGCGTGGCGAAGGCATTTTCCGCTGCATGGTTGACCAGCACCGGGTAAGCCGGGCGGTGTTCGATGCTGGCGCGGCAGCCAAAGCTTTCGGCCTGGCTGACGATGATCGCCCGCACCCGTTCCAGGGTCTGCGCCCGTACTTCGGCGTTCAGCGCGCGCAGGCTCAGGCGCAGTAGCGCCTGTTGCGGGATCACGTTGGCCGCTTCGCCAGCCTGCAACGCACCGACGGTGACCACCGCCGCCTCCTGCGCATCGATATTGCGCGCCACCACGGTTTGCAGCGCCATCACCACACTGGCCGCTGCCACCAGCGGGTCGACGGTCAGGTGCGGCATCGAGCCATGGCCGCCCACCCCGTCGAGGGTCACCGTGAGCAGGTCTTGCGAGGCCATCATCGGCCCCTCGCGAAAGCCAAGGTGCCCGGCCGGCAGCCCAGGCATGTTGTGCATGCCGAACAGTGCATCGCAGGGGAAGCGTTCCAGCAGGCCGTCGGCCAGCATTGCCTCGGCGCCACCCTGGCCCTCTTCGGCCGGCTGGAAGATCAGCGTCAGCGTGCCGTCGAACTGCCGGGTCGCCGCCAGGTAGCGCGCCGCGCCCAGCAGCATGGTGGTGTGCCCGTCATGGCCACAGGCGTGCATGCAGCCTTGATGCTGGCTGCTGTAGGCCGCGCCCGTTGCTTCGTGGATGGGCAACGCGTCCATGTCGGCGCGCAGGCCCAGGCGGCGTGGGCTGCTGCCATTGCGCAGCACGCCGACCACACCGGTTTTGCCGATGCCGGTGTGTACTTCATAGCCCCATTCCAGGAGCAGCCGGGCGACCAGCGCCGAAGTGCGGCTTTCTTCGAACCCCAGTTCCGGGTGGGCATGGATATCGTGACGGATCGCGTGCAGGTCGCTGGCCACATCGTTCAGCCAGGCCAGAATGTGCTGATGTCGGGACATGTAGAGTCTCCTCGCGCGGGTGGTTTCCCGTTCTTGTTGTTCGCCTTGAGGTCACGACACGTAAGGCAGGTCGTGCTTGGCTGACAGATAAGCGCGAGTGACGAGGGATAACAAACGAATGTGGTTCCACCCAGCGGAACCAGTCGCGGAGGCGGGAAGTGGTGCGAGCAAGGGAGTGGTCAAATTTCCGGGGCTTAGTAGCTGAAACGCCGGGTCAAGTTATCCACCCGCACCTCTTCGCTTAGCCGGTCCGACACGTCGTAGGCAAAGCTTTAGGGATGAGGCGGACGGCCTTGTCGTACTCGTAGCGCACCCGCTGCCCCTTGGCATCCTGGCGGCTGCTCGGCAGGCCACGGGCCGTGCGCACCAGGCGGGTCGTCTGGCCCTTGCCGTCGAGTTGACCAGTGCGATCAGGCCCAAGGCGTTGGCGAGTTTTCGGCTGTTGATGACAACGTTGGGTGAGACCTTGGTAATTGCCCCAGCAGAGATCGCATCGGACTTAAAGCAAACGAGTCAACTAGAGTGGGAATACCCACCCCGGAATTCGGCCAAATCGAACTTCAACACTGATCAAGCGAAAGCGAAAATTTTAATTTCATCAAACAGGCCTTCAACTGACAGTGCCTGCTCATCCTTTCTGTTCCTAATCAAAATATACTCACCTTCGCCAGGAGAGGTAATCTCAATGACTTCATCGCGCCAATTGGCCACTTCAATAAATCCATTTGAAATACCGTCAAGCGCGTCAATCTCCCTTAATAAATCTGCCCACTTGAGGAATACCCCCGCGCCATCGGTGCCACCACCGGTTTGGGGATTATCAAAATAAACCCGAAGCTTAGGGCAAGCCTGTCTCTGCCCATCTAGTGTCGGGACGTAATGCAAACGCAACTCTTTAAACTCTTCGGTAGTCTCGCGCCCGGAAAACTCACACCTGAAGATTGGCAAACATAAAAAAGTTTATCCCTAACCACCCCGCCATTGCCCTTCAGGTAACCATGGAAATTACTGGGAATAACAAACACATGAGTGAAGCCTCTTTCGGATGAGTTCAGCACAAATATCGAAGGATGTACTCGACTCACCTCCGGCGCAACAGAATTTAAAATATCCAGCGCCAGCGAGTCTTTTATCTCACCTTGAGAAACTACAATCAAATCCAGATCACTGGACGGCCTTAACCAATAATTGTATGTATAATCCCGCATTACATCCTGGAAAAAGTGAACGCCGCCAACAAGATCTCTAACGGAGTCGTATTCTTCAAGCAGATCATTTCATGATATCATTGCAACATGCCTCACTCGTAGTTCGGACCAGTATCTTGTCTATATCTAGCCCCGCTAGCTCCCATTTTTGCACCCTCGGAGCTATTGGCGAAGCTCAGTTCAATTGTAAGAAAACGCTCCGGTGAAGGAGGCTCTGCATTAAGATGCGGCCTCTTTCAGACGCTCATGTTCAAGGCGCTCTTCGCGCTCACGCCGCTCAGCTAATCCGTGTGAAAATTGCCGCGTATGGGACCTTTCCCTGTCGCTAATCAAGACTTATTCAGATTAATTATTGTGCTGCCTGCTACGTCCAGTGTGACCCCTGACAGGGTAGTGGTCTGGCTCAACGCGTCGGTCACCGCGACCAGGTGCTGACGCTCGCCGTAGCGGTAATAGGTGCTCTTGCCCGAGTAGTCCTGGTAACGCTCCACCTGGGCCAGGGTATTCCACCACAGGTGCTTGGACTTGTCTGTTGCATCGAGGATGGTGTGCGGCAGGCCGTCGTCGCTGTTCAGGTACGGCGGTCAGCTGGCCGTGTTCGTAGTAGAGATACTGCGCGAGTGTCTCGACCGCCTCATTGTTGACCAGCCGTTTGATGTCGGTCAGGCGCCCCTGCGGGTTGTCATAATGCAGGTGCGCACGGAGGCCGCCGGTAGCGCTTAACCTTGGGTTCCACCTTGAGTAGGTGTGGTTCATGGCTCGCACTAAGTATTTTCGCAAAATAACTAAAAATTACGCCCGAAAGTTCTCGTTTGACTCTGAATTCTCCAAAAATATTGACATCCACGAATCCATTACATCCCAAACATCGATTCCTTTCGTAGGAGTATCTGGCTTTTCATGCCACCAAATAAACGCCTCACCCTTAAATGCCCCCTCACCTATAGCCAAGTAATCACCAGCCCCGCTAGAAAATACGCCTAACATATCGGGAAGCGCTGGATACTCTTCGTCACATAGGTCCTTTATTTGAACGAAATCCTCTAGTCTCGATGGACCCATGGTACAACCGATGTAAAAACCAAAGCCATTATGCAGCTTTGAGTAAAACTGCTTAAAATCCGCAGGCAGGTCAGGACAGTAATCTAAACTCGAACTTTCAATACCTGCTGGAGCGCCCCCCATATAGAAGCACAAATCACCACCATCGACGTAAACATACATAAGATACGGCTTATCACTTACGGCCAAAACAGTGCCTAGCACGCACTTATCAAGCCACGAGCTTACCCATGGTAACTTTTCAGAAAAATCGACCCACTCCGCCGGGATATATTTTTTTTCATCATCTAAAAAACCAAAGCCAAGCCACTGCTTGGGGAATTTTACTTCAAGGGGCACGTCACAAGATGCGAAATACACATCATAGCCATTTAACTCAGTCACAATACGCTGCTTTAAAGACTCAGACCAATTCATTCTCACCCCCTTAATACCCTGAAAGCAAACCATTAATATATTGCTGAAGCTCTGGCTCCAACTTAGCAGCCTTATCCATCATGGCAGACCGGAATGCTGGATCAACAGGAATATCTCCTTTCTTGTATAGTTCCCATTCAGCAAAAGACCTTGCCCCCTTTGAGGTATTTGCAATTTCACTCAACCCCTGGAAGTTTGGCTCGTAGTTTAGCACCTTTACTTGATCTTCGAAAGTCAACCGAGAGAACCCTTCCATTTCTGTAATTTTCTTCATGGGAACAATATGGTCCGCGTGCAAGGCCCTCGTAACCTGAAGCCCTGGAAGCGCGGGATCTTTCATGGGAAGGACGACATCTTTATTAACAGCTTTCCGTATTGAAGCGCTGGGGGTCTTTTTCCTCAGTTCACCATACAATTCAGGTGAAATTTTATCAGTTTTTGGGGGGAGAACCGGTTTCCTTACAAGTTTTAGATTACCGAGATTAGAACCAAGTCCCTGCACTTTAATTTCATAGCGAGCATCAAACGCCTTCCCGCCCTTGGCGCCGATCCCCCCTCCAAGCAGAGCACCACCAAACGCCATCAACTTCTGGCCGTCGGAGCCCTCTCCAAACAACTCGCCGCCGGCCCAATGCCCTGCCATTCCACCCGCTATACCACCCACCAACCCTGCCACCACCAAAACAGGACTTGCCAGCACAAATGCACTTGCCAGTCCCACCCCCATCACTGCACGCTCCAGCCAGACAGGGACCTCCGGGTCAATGGCATCCGTCGTCTCGGTGCCCCCACCTATATATACATTGGGAGAGCCCGCACTTATTTTCGCATCGCAAACTGTTCTGTCACCTACTCGAGCCGCAGGCTGACCATTTATATATACCGAATCGCTGCCCTGAGCTAATATCTTAGGGATCCCGGGATGATCAGAGCACTCGGCATTATCCAGATGCGCCCTCGCAGCAGGTTTCCCATTTATATAAACGTTGCCCGACCCTGATCGTATTTGTCCCGTTTCACTACAGGCGAACGATAAGCTACCAATCAGTTGACCAATTCCAGCACCAGTAGCGGCTCCCGCGCCCACCATCGCAGCGAGGGCTACCGCCCCAAGCCCGCCGGTGCCAACCACAGCAATACCGATGAGCACTGCACCTGCACCAATCGCCAAACCAGCAAGTAATCCGCCTAAGGCGCTAGAGTGCTCGATTGGATCGTCTAATCTCGCGGCAGCCGCAGTCATGCCGACTCGACCTGTTGCGCATCCCCCTCTCTCGCAGGCGGAAGGCGCAATTGAAGACTATCAACTAAAGTATTGAAAGCACTACGCTCATCTTCTGTCATGCCTTTGGCATTGTTACTCGTACCGGTAATCTGCATGAGCAAAGGGCGCTTGTGCTCATCGTGATGCAGAAAAATCAGCTGTACTTGATGAACCGGTTGGCCTTGTTGCCGCCAGCGAAACTCTACACGCCGCGCCTCCAACCCAGCCACCTCTACCGGGGTAACCGGCTCGATCCACTGAACATGGGACAACGTCTTTTTCAATTCACCCAGCAGTTGTTGTGCAAGCGTCTCCAAGTCTGCATCCTGCTCCGCAGGCGAACGCCCAACAACGAGCGAGAACGGGCTTGGCCCTATATCCGTCAATGTAAAAACATGAAAAGTCTTGTCTTTTAAGTTCTCTGGACGAACGAAGCTCAATTCATTTGTAAGAAAGCGCTCCGGCGGAGGAGGTTCTACATTGAGAGCGCCCTCTTCCAGACGCTCACGTTCAACGCGCTCTTCGCGCTCGCGTCGCTCAGCTAATCGGTCGTAGATATTACCGCGCATGGGACCTTTCCTTGTCGCTAATCAAGACTTGTTCAGATTAATTATCGTGCTGCCTGCAACGTCCACAGTGATACCTGACAGGGTAATCGTGCCATCCGACTTCATCTCCAGCTTGCTGTTTCCGACCTCAAGCGTAATAGACGTTGCCGCCTTAATTTTCACCGCCCCTTGATCCACGGTCACAAAGTACGACCCCTCTTCCACCGCAATGCTGGTTTCCAGCTTGATCGTCTCGGAATGCTTACCTTCGACATTGATCGTTCGATTGCCACCCACCTTGAGACTCTCATCTGCCTCAACCTCGGTATCCAGGTTGCGCTCAGCATGCATGATGATTTGCTCGGCGCCGGCCTTGTCTTCGAAGCGGAAGAAGTTGGCATTCGACCCTTTGCCTTTGGTAGAGCGCGTCAGGAACCCACTCTGGGTCTTGTTCGCCGGCAGTGCCCACGGCGGGGTGTTGCTGCTGTTGTACAGGCTGCCCATGATCAACGGGCGGTCCGGGTTGCCGTCGAGGAACACCACCACCACTTCATCGCCCACGCGCGGGATCTGGATGCTGCCGAAGCCGCCACTGGCGCCGGATTGGGCGACGCGTACCCAGCACGAACTGTGGTCGTTGTGCTGGCCTTTACGGTCCCAGTGAAACTGGATTTTCACCCGGCCCAGTTCGTCGGTGAATATCTCTTCGCCGGGTGGGCCAACGATGATGGCAGTCTGCGGGCCGGCGATGGTCGGCCGGGGAGTGCTCAGTTGCGGGCGGAACGGGATCTTCTTGCGCACGCAACTGAACGTGTTGAAATAGCTCGCCTGTTGGCCGCTGAGGTAGTTGTTGTGGCCTTCGCTTTCCACGCTCATCAGCAGGAACTGTCGGTCCTCTACGGCGCCTTGATCGTGGCTGTAGTGCTGCAGCAGTTCGAAGGTATAGCCGGGCTTCATGGCGCGGCAATTACTGGCGCCTTCGAACTTTTTGCCGCGCAGCTCCAGCGCTTCGATACGTAAGCGCAGCAGGGTTTCGCCTTCATCGTAGGTGCCGTGGGTGTACTGACCGGGGAAGTCGTAGATCTCGAAGTTCTCGACATCGCCCTGCTTGTTCACGCTGTTCAGCGCCACCGGCAGGCGGTTGTTGGGCTGGCGGTAATCGAAGGTCTGCGTGGCCATCTTGCCGGACTGCAGCTGGCGGTTGCCGCTCCACTGGGTGATGGAGTCGGCGGTCTCGGTAACCGAGGCGCTGTGGAAACGGATTTGCGGCTGCTCGGGGATGTCCACCAGTGTGCTGGAGTCATCGCAGATGATCATGGTGTGGCCTTCTGCGGTGTGCTCGAAGTAATAGAACATCCCCTCTTCCTCCAGCAGGCGCTGGACGAAATTGAAGTCGGTTTCGCGGTACTGGGTAATGTAGGTGTAGCGCTTCTGCGGGCGGGTCAGGCGGAACTCGTGGCGGGAGAAAGCCGGACACAGGGCGAATACTTCGGTGACCACTTCCTCGACCGTGTTGCCTTGGAAGATCCGCGTGTCGAAGCGGTTCTTCAGCATCGAAAACCAGGGGTTGAGGGTGGCGGTGTAACGGGCCATGCCGCCATCGCTGCCAATGCTGGCAAAGCGCGTAAGGTAACCGGTGATGTGGCGTGGAGCACCTTCGGCCAACTCGATCTCGATGCTCACGTGCTGGCCCATCATGGATTTAAGCGGCACGCCAGAGTCTTCGCAGATCAGCAGCAGTTCGTAGTTGAACGCCCGCGAAAGGCCCTCGACGCCCTTGAAGGTTTCCAGCAACAGTTCCTGCTCAGGGTTGGCCAGGTTGTGAAACTTGAACAGCCGGCGGTTCTGCGGCGATAGCAGCGCGGAGGCCAGTTCCATGATCATGCGAAATCTCCTTGAAAACAGGGCCAGCACGCGCTTGCGATGCTTAGCTACAACTTTGTTCATGCGGGATGCCAGGCAGGCGCACCGCGATTTCATGCGACCGACAGCACCCGAAAAAGTGCCGCGGCGCGTTGACAGAAACGCGACAACTGTCACGCTTTTGCACGTCAGGGCAATTTCCTGAGCCTGCCGTTATCGCTTCCCGTACAACAGTGCATCCAGTTCATCCACCTGCGGTGCGCGGTCGAACAGTTCCTGTGCCAGCTTCTGGATATGCTGCGACCAGGCGACCTTCTCCACCCACTCCGGTGGCATGCCTGACACACCGTACAGCGCGCCAGCCAGCTGGCCGGCTGTGGCCGCGACGCTGTCAGCATCATCGGCAAGGTTGGCGGCCAGAAGAATCGCGTCATGGAAGTTGTTGCTGTTCCATACAGCCCACAGGGCTGCCTCCAGCGTGTCGACCACATAACCAGAAGAGCGGATCTGATCGCGGCTCTTCTGTTTGTACTCGCCAGCATTGATGATCATCGGGCGCGGACGCAGCGAGCGCACCGCAGGTGCAAGGGTTTCTTCCTTGTCTGCACCGTTCAGTGCCAGATGCAGTTGTGCGGCGAGCAACTGGCAACAGTTCACCGCTTCATCGGCGTTATGGGTCACGCTGCTCTGCGTGACGCTTTCCCACCAACTCGCAGACAGTGAATGTCGACGAAAGATGGCCGTGGGCGCGAGGCGTATGATCGAGCCATTACCTGCAGTGGACGGGTCGTAGTTGCCTTGCCAACCGATGCCTTCGCGCAACCAGCCTTCAAGCGCGTTACGTGTAGCGTTGCCGATGTCGAAACAACGGCCATTGACACTGTTTTCCCCGTGTCGATACCAGCGCACCAAGGCATTTGCGTAGGTGGCGTAGTCGAACTTGCCCTGGCTTACATACGTATCCGCCAAGCAAAGCGCCATGCTAGTGTCATCGGTCCACTCGCCGGCAGCAAGCCTGAATGGCCCGCCACCGACCATGTCGTTCACATGCTCCCGGTCGCGCGGCAGGAACTCGAGCGTGGTGCCTACCGCATCGCCAATGGCCAGGCCCAGCAACGCGCCTTTGGCGCGGTCCAGTGCCTGTTCTGGCGTCAAGGTACAGGCCCTGGACTGCAACCAGCGCGGCTTGCTCGCCGGCTCTGCTGGGGCGTCTGCCCGCACGTTGTAGTCCATCCTCTGCTGCAGCTGCCGGGAGGGCTCCGGCGACAGGTGCGCGTAGCGCTCGACGTAGTCGGACAGCAATGCGTTTGGGCTTCTTAGATCGATCATGGGATTTCTTTGAGAATAAATTGAGTGACGGAGCCATTGTCGACCCTGTCGACAACATTGAAGCGCGTGCCTGGCCCAAACAATACCTCAGCTTCCCTGTGGCCAGACAGAAAGCTGATATCTTTGCCAGTCACGCCCTGCAAGGTCATCTTCACATTACCGTTGAATGCCAGGGCACGGTCTGCAGAAGTACTCAGGAACGCTGCATCACTGGTTGGCAGACCGACTTGCATCCTCGACATGACATCCTCCGGCAACGTAGTACCGCGGAAGGTATCCCCCAACGTGTAGGACGGTAGCTTTGCGAGGCCTTCGTTGGCATGCGTGACGAAGGCCTCCATCTGCGGGCTAAGCGGGGTCTGCCCGCGCAGCGCCGGGTTGATCCACTGATAGCCTTCGTTGGTGGTGTAGCCATGCAGCGCGCCGATCTGATCGTCCGTGAGCAAGGCTGAACGCTTAGGGTCGGTGAAGTCGGCGATGCGCCTGCCCGTGGATATCCAGCGGTCTGCAGTCTGACTACCCACGGCTTCTCGCAAAGACATGACTGCCGGTTTTGCTACAGGCTTCGGTGCCGAGGCTTTTTCCGGTTGACGAGCGGGCTGCAGCGGCTCAGGTTTCTTGACGGGGGTGGGGCCCTTGATCTGCAGGTCTGGGTGAGCCAGCAGCTTGGCTTCGTTCTTGGCAAGCCAGGCACCAAACTGCTTGTTGGCAATGTCGGCCTGCAGCTTGGCACTGCGCGTGGCAATGTTCTCCATGCTGCCCATGATGCCGGCCTTCATCTGTCCACGCAGCAGGTAGGTGACGATGGCCATCAGTAACAACAACACCAGCTGTTCCTGCCCGCGGGCCAGCTGCCGCGCGGCGCGTTCGGTTCGCTCCTGGATAACGGCCACCGACCCTCCAGTAGGGTCCAGCCCGGCAGGCTTGACGCCTTCTTCGGCATTCCAGGCCGTAGCGATACCCTCCTGAAGAGTGGCCAGGCAAACCGGCAGCCCTTTGATGAAGTATTCGGCGATCGCCGACAGGCCCAACGCAAGAAGGATCAGGTTACCGACCTCCAGACCGATGCCCGCCCCTGCCACGGCGCCGGGCGCCGCGCCGACGCCAAAGGCCAAAGCACCGATCGCACCGCCTGCAGCAGAGCCCACGGCAATACTCCCACCGAGGATCATCGACACTTCCTTCACCAGTTGCAGCAGCACCGGCAAAATCTGTTCGATACCGATCGAAGCCCATTTGCGCTTGAGGTCTTCCTGGAAGATCGGATACGACATCGCCAGTGCCTGTTGCACATTGTCGATGCGATGGCCACCCAGGTAGCCATAGGCTTGGCCGGCGCCATCACTAACGCGCCGAGAGAAACCGTGCCAGCTGTCATTGGCGCTCTGCAGCCCCTGGTGGATGCTCTGGTTCACCGCGCTGAATTTCTGATCGAGGCTGCGCTCGATGTCACTCCAGCTAGGGACGTTAGCTAAAAGGTCCATTTTCTAGATCACAGTCCGTTGAAGAATGGCGTAATTGACACACACCTTGGCGAGCCTGAAGGAAACACAACTGAGCCAACTGATAGCGTATGCCTGCTACGCGAAGTCTGCCGCGTGAGCACCGATTCGAGGGCGTCCGTAATCATGTCAATGCATCCTGCATCAAGCTGGAAATCGCCCAATGAAAACGTGCTTGACAGAGGCTGTCAAATGATGGCCTTGCGCTATAGGGCCATGGAGCTAACGTCAAAATGCCTTTACCAAATGGCGTATTACGGGTTGTTGGAGCAGTAGACGCGTCCGCGATTAAGTAAGTCGGATTGTGTCCGTTGGGTTGGAGAACGCGTATTACGTGGCCATTCAGTCCGGTCGCGGCGTGAAGATCCAACGCCCCGATTGAATGTCGCCGCACAGCCTCGACAGCTATGAACGCCTCTCGCCTCTAGTTCAACAGGTTGACGGGCGATAGCATCCCTTCACAGGTGCCTCTAGCCACGCCATATTCCGTCGCACTGCCATCATTCCACCTTGCCTTGTCATCACCCCGCCAAGCACTCGGTCGCCGCAAAAAATGGGACCTGATTCACTTTTTGAAAGATATTTTTGCCGATAATTTTCATCGATCTCCGGCCCTACTCGCCCCCCAAATTTAGGGCTTGAGCCGCCGTTCCCCGCGCCCCGGCCCCATCGCCAATATCACAGCGCCATTATTGCGCCGCGTCACAATACGAGTAATAAATCGCCCCCTTCGCCGGAACTTCTTCCGCAGTGAGGTGCCCTACTCGGCATTGCTGGCAACACAATATTCATGTGCCAGCACTCAAATTTACCGCCGCCGAAGGCTCTATTTCAGGTCCGCGCCATTGGCGTTTCAGGACGATCAAGCAGGCACATGGACGATGCACCGATGACCCAGACATTCGATGTCGAAGCACTGATCAAGCTGCGTAGCCAGACGCGGGCGATCTCCGATGCGCTGAAGGCGCAGGCGGCGGATTACCTTGCCACCGTGGCGCCGCTGATCCGTCCGCAAACCCTGTTTGGCGAATACCTGCAAGGCGCCCAACGCAGCAGCGGGCGCGAAACCCAGGGCCATTTCCAGTCCCTGATCGAACTCTACGATCGCATCGGCTCGGCCGCGCCATTCCAATTGGTCAGCGAATTGGAAGTGCCGCTGAACCTGATCAGCACCACCCCCGAACTGTTCCCGCTGGAGTACGACAAGGCCCTCGCACAGAGCGGCCAGGTCATCCGCATCACCAGCCCGACACGCTGGGTGGTGGGCTTCCACACCTTCGAACTGGCGCGGTTTCGCAACGTCATCAAAGACCCCAACCGCAGCAGCGCCGAGCTGTACCGCTTCGTGGTGCACTACCTGGTGCTGTTCTACTGCCTGAGCAAGTCGCCAGGCCTTGGCCGGCTGTTCGAAGGCCTGCGCTACAGCCTGAGCTTCGAGCGCCTCAAGGGCTTTGGTGACTTGCCGTTCTGCGTCATCAGCTCGCCGGTGCGTTCGGAACTTCCCGACGATTCGGTCATCCGTAGCAGCACGCAAATTGCCGGCAACACCAGCTTCGAAGAGCTGGTGGGCCGCGACAACATTCTGGAAATGAACGACGACATCCGTCAGCGCCTGCTGCTGACGATCGAAGGCCTGTAACCCGCAACGCCCCTTACCGGGCCGCGCAATGATTCGCAGCGAACTGCTCGCACTGGAGAACACGATGGCGAAGAAGGAAAGCACTCAGCACAAACTCGACCGCGTCCGCGCGCCTCGGGTCCATATCACCTACGACGTGGACATCGGCGATGCCATCGAGAAAAAGGAGCTGCCCTTCGTCGTCGGCGTACTGGGCGACTTTTCCGGCAACCCGCTGGAGCCGCTGCCCAAGCTCAAGGACCGCAAGTTCGTCTTCATCGACCGCGACAATTTCAACGGTGTGCTCAAGGGCATCAAGCCACGCCTGACCTACCGCGTCGACAACACCCTGGCCAAGAACGGCACCCAGCTGGGCGTGGAGCTGAACTTCAACAGCCTCGAAGACTTCGAGCCACAGAACGTGGTCAAGCAGGTGGAACCACTGCGCAAGCTGCTGGAAGTGCGCAACAAGCTGGCCGACCTGCGCAACAAGATGGGCGGCAACGACAAGCTCGAAGAGCTGCTGATGGACGTGCTGCAAAACACCGAAAAGCTCAAGACCCTGGGCAAGGAATTCGGCCGTGAAGCCGAAGTGAAAGACCCATCCAGCAGCGATCGCGCCTGAGCAGGAGCCTTAACATGACCGACAAGCAAACCGCACCGCAACAGGCCGGCGAACTGGTCGAAGTGGAAAACTTCGCCCCACAGCCCTCGCTGCTGGACAGCATCATTTCGCAAAGCCGCGTGGCCCGTTCCGACACCGAACGCAACCGCACCCGCGACCTGATCGGCGAACTGGTGAACCAGATGCTCGAAGGCGAGATGACCCCGAGCAAGGACCTGATCGCCGTGCTCGACTCGCGTATCGCCGAAATCGACGCGATGCTCTCCGAGCAGATGAACGAAATCATGCACGCTCGCGAGTTCCAGCAGCTGGAAGCCTCCTGGCGTGGCCTGAAGTACCAGGTAGACCAGACCGAAACCAGCACCACGCTGAAAATTCACCTGCTCAATGCCTCCAAGAAAGACCTGGTACGTGATCTGAAGGCTGCCAGCGAATTCGACCAGAGCGCACTGTTCAAGAAAGTCTACGAAGAAGAGTACGGCACTTTCGGTGGCGCGCCGTTCGGCATGCTGATCGGCGACTACGAATTCAACCGCAACCCCGAAGACATGTACCTGCTGGAAGAGATCTCGCACGTGGCCGCAGCGGCGCACGCGCCGTTCATCTCCGCCGCCTCCCCTGAACTGTTCGGCTGGGACTCGTTCACCGAGATGTCCGGCCCGCGAGACCTGGCGAAGATCTTCGACACCGTCGAATACGCCAAGTGGAAATCGTTCCGCGCATCGGAAGACTCTCGCTACGTCGGCCTCACCCTGCCCCATGTGCTTGGCCGCCTGCCGTATGGCCCCGATACCACGCCGGTGGAGGAATTCAACTTCGTCGAAAGCGTCGACGGCCGTGACCACAACAAATACCTGTGGATGAACGCCGCCTATGCCCTTGGCACCCGCGTCACCGATGCCTTCGCCCGCTACGGCTGGTGCGTAGCCATCCGCGGCGTGGAAGGGGGCGGCCTGGTCGAAGGCCTGCCGACCCACACCTTCAACACCGACGATGGCGAAATCGCCCTCAAGTGCCCGACCGAAATCGCCATTACCGACCGCCGCGAAAAAGAGCTGTCGGACCTGGGCTTCATCCCCCTGGTGCACTGCAAGGGCACCGATTATGCCGCATTCTTCGGCACCCAGTCGGCGCAGAAGCAAAAGCAGTACAACACCGACATCGCCAATGCCAACGCACGCCTGTCGGCCCAACTGCAATACATCTTCGCCACCTCGCGTATCGCCCACTACATGAAGGCGATCATGCGCGACAAGATCGGCAGTTTCGCCTCGCGCATGGACGTGGAGCGCTTCCTCAACCAGTGGCTGGCCAGCTATGTGCTGCTCGACGATACCGCCAGCCAGGAAGCCAAGGCCAAGTTCCCGCTGCGTGAGGCCCGCGCCGAGGTGTTCGAGGTGCCAGGCAAGCCAGGCGTGTACAAGGCCGTCACGTACCTGCGCCCGCACTACCAACTGGACGAACTGACCGCCTCGCTGCGGCTGGTCGCCGAGCTGCCACAAGGCGCGCGCGGCTGACAGCCCGCTGTGTACAGGGATGACACATGAGTAACCAGGCCCGCCTGCTGCCCTCGCTGCTCGACCGACTGCTGGACGACCGTCCCTATCAGTCGGCCGAGCCGGCCGCGCAGCGTACCTGCTCGCTGGCCGAGTACAAGGCCAGCATCGTCCGCGACCTGGAAGTGCTGGTGAATACCCGCCAATCGCTGGTCGCCGAGGCGCTCGACGGTTTCAGCCAACTCGGTGGTTCCATCCTTGAATACGGCATGCCTGACTTCATCAGCCGCAGCGTGCTCGACCCACACGATCGTCGCCTTATTCAGCAGCAACTGGAGCGTGCGATAAGCACCGGCGACCGGCGCTTTCGCCGGGTCCGTGTGCAGCTCTTGGCCCAGCAGGACGGCCACCGCATGTTGACCTTCCGCGTGGACGCCGTGTTGCGTCTGCAGGACATCAGCCGCCAGGTGTCGTTCGACGCCGTGCTGCAGGTCAACACCCAGGAATACAAAGTGCAGAACCTCAACTGATGCTCGACGAACTGCTGCCCTACTACGAAAAGGAACTGTCGCACCTGCGCTTCCTCGGCCAGGAGTTTGCTGCGCAGTACCCGAAAATCGCTTCTCGTTTGCTGATCGAGGGCGACAACTGCGAGGACCCGCATACCGAGCGCCTGATCGAGGCGTTCTCGTTCCTTTCTGCGCGGGTGCACAAGAAGCTCGATGACGAGTTCCCGGAAATCGTCGAATCCTTCCTCGAGGTGCTGTACCCGCATTACCTGCGCCCGACCCCGTCCATGTCGATTGCCGAGTTGAGCCTGGGCAGGCATGAGAAAGTCACCGAGGCATACCACGTGGCGCGCCATACCGAAATGCATGCCAATGCCGTCGAGGGCGTGGTGTGCAAGTTCCGCACCTGTTACCCCGTAGAGCTGTGGCCGATTGCCGTGCAGCAGGCCTCGTTCGCCGAAATGGAACGCTCGGCATTCAACGGCCACAGCGCCGACCTGGTCGCACGCCTGCGTATCCGCCTGACCGCCACAGGTGATGCCCTGTTCGGGCAGATGGAAATGGACCGCCTGCGGTTTTTCCTCGACGGCGAAGCCACGCTGATGCTGCATCTATATGAGTTGCTGTTCAACAACCTGGCCAAGGCCACCCTGAGCTTCCACGACGAGGGCCGCAGCCGTGAAGTCGCGCTGCCAGCCGGTGCGCTAAATGCCGTGGGTTTTACCCGTGACGAAGGCCTGGTGGATTACTCCGAGCGCTCGTTCCTGGGCTACCGGCTGCTGCACGAGTATTTCACCTTCCCCGACAAATTCATGTTCTTCGACCTCAGTGGTTTTGCACGCATCCTGCAAGGCAAGGCTATCGAGCAGGTCGAGATCAATTTCTATTTTTCCGACTACGACCTCAGCGAGCGCCTGGCGCGGCTGACGCAGAACATCGGGCGCAACAATTTCAAGCTCAACTGCACGCCAATCATCAATCTGTTCCGCCAGCAGGCCGAGCCGATCAAGCTGACCCACACCCAGCACGAGTACCCGGTCACGCCTGATACCCGGCTGCACAACGCTGCCGAAGTGGTGTCGATCGACCGCGTGCGCCGGGTGCGCAAACTTGGCGGCATCGACCAGGTCACCACCTGCCTGCCGTTTTTCGAGCCCCGTGGCGAACAGGACCCGCACAGCAGCTTCTGGGTCGCCCGTCGGCGCAATCAGGGTGACGCCACGGCCATGAGCATCCGCGTGGTCGACCGTGACCTGGAGCTGATCGGCGCCAGCAGCGACACCCTCAGCATCGGCCTCACCTGCAGCAACCGCGATGTGCCGCTGATGCTGCCGTTCGGTGGCGAGCGTGGCGATTTCAACATTCCCGCCAACTCGGTAATCAAGGACATCCGCTGCCTGCGCAAGCCCACTGCCACCGTGCGCGTGCCCTTGGGAAAAGGCTTGATCTGGCGGCTGATCGCGCACCTGTCGCTGAACCATATGTCGCTGGTCAGCCAAGGCCGCGAAGTGCTGCTGGAACTGCTGTCGCTCTACAACTACCGCAACGTGTCGGCCATCCGCAAACAGATCAATGGCATCAAGGCCATCAGCAGCGAGCCAGTGGTTGCGCGCATCGGCCATCCGCGGCCGAATTTTGTGCGGGGCGTAGGCATTACCCTCACCCTCGACGAGCACCAATACACCGGCAGCGGCGTGTTCCTGTTCGGCATGGTGCTGGACCACTTCTTCGGCCAGTACTGCTCGATGAACAGCTTCACCCAACTGACCCTGCGTACCCAACAACGAGAAAAGAGAGTCGTCCAATGGCCAGCACGCACTGGCGATCAGCCCCTGGTCTGATCGATCAGGCCCGAGCCGAGCCGCACCGATTCGAATTCTTTCAATTGGTGCGCCTGCTCCGCCTGCACTACAGCCGCACCGGTCGCATGGACCTGGCAACCCGGCCCCATGAAGACCCGCTGCGTTTCCGCACCCAGTTGTCGCTGGCATTTCCGGCCAGCGAGGTCAGCGACCTGCACTTTGAGCGCGAAGGCAAGCTATCGCCGGCTGGCCTGCCACTGTCGGAAGTGCAGGTTACCTTCATGGGCCTGGTCGGGCCGTCGGGCGTGCTGCCGCGCCCGTATACCGAGTTGCTGCTCGAGCGCCATGTGCAATACCGCGACGATGCCGCCCATGCGTTTCTCGACATCTTCTCGCACCGTATGACCACGCTGTTCTACGAGGCCTGGCAAAAATACAAGTTCCATATCGAGCACGAGCGCAATGGCACCTCGGGTTTCGATGGCTACCTGCTCAACCTGGCGGGCTTCGGGCCGCGCGCGCAAAAACTGAAGTTCGAAGAACAACCGTCAGTATTGCGTCGTGAGCTGTTCAGCTATTTTGCCGGCCTGCTCAGCCAGAAGCCGCGCAATGCGCTGAACCTCGAACGGATGCTCGGCTTCTATTTCTCGTTGCCGATCCACGTCAAGCAGTTCGCCGGTCGTTGGTTGCACCTGCCGCCTGAACAGCGCACCCAGCTTGGGCGGCGCAACGCCCAGCTCGGCCAAAGCGCCGTAGCGGGCAAGCGAACCTGGGATTACCAATCGTGCATTCGCATCGAGCTGAGCCCACTGAGCCTGGCCGATTACCAGCGTTTTCAGCCGGGCACCGAGTGCTATCGCAAGCTGGTCGAGTTGGTGCGCTTCTATATAGGTGCCGGGCTGGACTTCGAAATCGCCCCGCGCCTCAAGCGCGAGGCAGTGCCACGCGCCCAGCTCGGCCGCAAAGGCAATGTCGCCTTGGGCTGGATGGGCTGGCTCAAACGCCCTGGCCGTGACGCGGAGCCTTCGCGTTGCGCCGTTTTCCACATTCCTTACGATGGGGTCGCCTTGTGAACCTGAAGTCTCTGTTCGCCAAGCTAAACGAAACCAGCCGCACGGCCACCGAAAGCGCGGCGGCCCTGTGCCTGTCGGAGCATCACTACGATGTCGAGGTTGAGCACCTGCTGCTGCAACTGCTCGACAGCAGTGACAATGACCTGGCACCGATCCTGCGCCACTATGAGGTCGTCACCGAGCGCCTGCAGGCGCAACTGGTCACCGCCCTGGGCACCTTCAAGAAAGGCAATACCCGTACCCCAGCGCTGTCGCCGCACATCACCCGCATGATCGAGCAGGCCTGGTTGCTGGCATCGATCGAGTATGGCGTTGGCCAAGTACGCAGCGGCCACTTGCTGCAAGCCCTGCTTGATGATGCCGAACTGCGCCGAGTGGTGATGGCTTCGGCACCGGAGCTGGAAAAGATCAATGCCAATGACCTGCGCCTGAACCTTGCCGCACTGGTCGAAGGTAGCGCCGAGTCGCGGCAGGCCAGCCCCGCGGCGCCAGTCGCCAGCAGCACTAAAGCTGGGGGCAAGACCCCAGCGCTGGACCAGTACACCGTCAACCTTACCCAAAGTGCCCGCGAAGGCCGCATTGACCCAGTCTTGGGCCGCGAGTTCGAAGTGCGGCAAATGGTCGACATCCTCACCCGTCGCCGGCAAAACAACCCGATTCTCACCGGTGAAGCCGGGGTCGGCAAAACCGCCGTGGTCGAGGGCCTGGCCCTGAGAATCGCCCAGGGCGATGTACCAGCGGTGCTCAAGGATGTGGCCCTGCACACCCTTGACCTGGGCCTGCTGCAGGCGGGCGCCGGGGTAAAGGGCGAGTTCGAAAACCGCCTGAAAGCGGTCATCGAAGAGGTCAAGCGCAGCCTGCACCCGGTCATCCTGTTCATCGACGAAGCCCACACCCTGATCGGTTCTGGCGGCCAGGCCGGGCAGAACGATGCCGCCAACCTGCTCAAGCCGGCCCTTGCCCGTGGCGAACTGCGTACCATCGCCGCCACCACCTGGGCCGAATACAAGAAGTACTTCGAGAAAGACGCCGCCCTCGCCCGCCGCTTCCAGGTAGTAAAGGTCGAAGAACCTGATGAAGACAAAGCCATTCACATGCTGCGCGGGCTACTGGGCAAGATGCGCGAGCACCACAAGGTGGCGGTGATGGACGAAGCGCTGGTACAAGCGGTGCGCCTGTCCAACCGCTACATCACCGGCCGCCAGCTGCCCGACAAAGCCGTTAGCGTGCTCGACACCGCCTGCGCCCGCATCGCCCTGGCGCAGTCGTCGCAGCCAGGCTTGCTGGAAGACTGCCGTCGGCAGATCGACAACCTGCAGGCAGAAATCGCCGTTCTTGGCCACGAAGCGGGCAAAGGCCATGACCATGCCCGTCGCCTAGGCGAGCTGCAGGCCGCGTTGCAGACCGAACAGCAGCGCGAGCAGCAGCTCATCGCGCAGTGGCAACAGGAGCTGGAACTGGTCGAGCAACTCAAGGCACTGGATGCCGCCAACGACACCGACGCCGAGCAGCTCAATACCCTGCGCGCCGAACTGGCCCGTGTGCAAGGTGACCAGCCACTGGTCCACGCCCTGGTCGACAGCGGCGCCATTGCCCAGGTCATCAGCGGCTGGACCGGCATCCCGCTGGGCAAGATGCTGCGCGACGAAATCGATACCGTACAGCGCCTGCCGGCCCTGCTGGGCGAGCGCGTACTGGGCCAGGACCATGCCCTGCAGGAAATCGGCAAACGCATCAAGATTTCCCGTGCGCGCATGGAAGACCCCAACAAACCCATCGGCGTGTTCCTGCTGCTCGGCCCCAGCGGCGTCGGCAAGACCGAAACTGCCCTGGCCCTGGCCGATACGCTGTACGGCGGCGAGCGCAACCTGATCACCATCAACATGTCCGAGTACCAGGAGGCCCACACCGTGTCGAGCCTCAAAGGCTCGCCCCCCGGCTACGTCGGTTACGGCGAAGGCGGCGTGCTGACCGAGGCGGTACGCCGCAAACCCTACAGCGTGGTGCTGCTGGACGAGGTGGAAAAAGCCCACCCCGACGTACTCGAACTGTTTTTCCAGGTCTTCGACAAGGGCGTGCTGGACGACGGTGAAGGCCGCGAGATCAACTTCCGCAACACAGTGATCATCCTCACCTCCAACACCGGCACCGAACGCATCATGCAAACCTGCCTGAATGCCACCGAGCTGCCAACGCCAGAGGCCATCGTCGAAGGCCTGCGCAACGAGCTCAACCAAGTGTTCAAGCCGGCGTTTCTCGGCCGCCTGAACATCGTGCCGTTCTACCCGGTGCAGGACCAGATCCTCGAGCGCATCGTCGCCCTCAAGCTCGAGCGTATCGCCAAGCGCTTCGCCCGCAACCACCAGGCCGAGTTGGGCTACGACGAGGCGCTGGTCAAAGCCATCGCCGCCCGTTGCACCGAGGTCGACAGCGGCGCACGCAACATCGACAACATCCTGTCGCAAACCCTGATGCCCGAGCTCGCCCAGCGTGTGCTCGAACGCATGGCCCAGGACACACCGATCGAGCGCCTTGTGATCGAACTGGGCAGCGATGGCGATTTCGCCTATCGCCTGGCCTGACCAGTACCCGGAGGTTTAGCCGTCATGCAACACAAGCACATCGCCTTCAAGCGCCTGACCACCGCCGCCCTGCTGCTGGCGCTGGCGGGCTGCGGGGTCACCGACCGTATCGGCAAACGCATGGAGGACAGCTGGGCGGCC
Source organism: Pseudomonas sp. LFS074 (assembly GCF_047978165.1). Classification (NCBI taxonomy): domain Bacteria; kingdom Pseudomonadati; phylum Pseudomonadota; class Gammaproteobacteria; order Pseudomonadales; family Pseudomonadaceae; genus Pseudomonas; species Pseudomonas sp. LFS074. The sequence continues at coordinate 3,189,960 of NZ_JBFPFV010000001.1, forward strand.
GACATGCTGGCTGACAGCGAGAAGGTCATCCTGACCTCCGACGGCGGCAACCAGCTCAACCCCGATACCGAGGGCAAGCCGCTGTCGGTGGTGATGCGCGTGTACCAGCTGACCGACCTTGAGCGCTTCGCCGCAACCGATGCCGAAACCCTGTGGGATACCCCGGAAAAGGCACTGGGCAATACCCTGGTGGAAGCCCGCGAGATCACCCTGCTACCGGGCATTGGCCAGATCGACCAGTGGCCTCTGGCCAATAGCGCTCGCTACGTCGGCGTGGCGGCGTTCTTCCGTGATGAACAAGGCGCACGCTGGAAAGTCGCCTTCGACGCAAACTCGCTGCGCAAGGACGGCATCTGGTTCTCATCCGACGGGCTGCGGGTACTGGTGGATAAAACCGAAATCAGTGCCATGCGGGGCGTGGATGTGCTGAACAAACCCCCGACTGCCGACCAGCTCGCGGCGGCGCAGAAGGCCAAGGATGCCGCCCCGACGCTCACCGACAAGGTGCAGGACGCGGTCATCCAAAAAGCCAGCGACGCCGCCAGCCAGTCGGCCAGCAACGCCATGGATTCAACCTTCAACTCTTTAGTGGATAGCGTCAAATGAGCAAGCAGAGCCGGGTGATGTGGTCGGAAGGCATGTTCCTGCTGCCCCAGCACTTCCAGTACCAGGACGAGTTCCACCAGCACCAGTTGGCTGAGGCGACCCTGCGCAGTACTCCTTTCCATTGGGGTGTACAGGCGCTGCAGGTGGACGAAGACGCCCTGGCCAACGGTTCGCTGCAGCTCAAGCGCCTGAAGCTGGTGTTCCCTGATGGCAGCCTGTACGACGCTCCGCAGCACGATCCGCTGCCGGCCGCGCGTGACCTCAAGGACCTGCTCAAGGCCAACGACCTGAAGGTTTATGCCGCGCTCAAGCTGCCCGAGCCATTCGGCCTCAATTACGTCGAGGATGGCCACGAGCACAAGGCCGCACGGCGCTTTCGCAAGCAGTTCGACACCCTGCCCGACCTTAATGAAGGTGAGCTGGAGAACGAGATCACCAGCCTGCGCCTGAACGTGGTCATGCTGGTCGACGGCGACAGCCTCGATGGCTACAGCTACTGCCCGCTGGCGAAGCTGACACGCAACAGCATGGGCGGCTTCAACCTCGACCCGCATTTCGTCCACCCTACCCTGCACCTGGGCAGCCACGAAACCATCGCCAGCCTCGGCAAACGCCTGCTCGGTGCCCTGCAGGCCAAGAGCAAGGCGCTGTCCGGCCGACGCCGCGAGCGCGCCGACCAGATCGCCGAGTTCGGCTCCAGCGACGTCACCTTGTTCTGGCTGTTGAACACGGTCAACCGTGCCCACCCGCAATTGGCGCATCTGCTGGCCCATCCGCGCCTGCACCCGGAGCGCCTGTACCTGTTCCTCGTCGACCTGGCCGGCGGGCTCCTGACCTTCACCCTGGACACCCAGCTCAGCGACATCCCCGAGTACGACCACCAGGACCCTGCGGCATCGCTGGTGAAACTGGACGAAATGATCCGCGTAATGCTCGACAACGTGGTGCCCAACCAGTGCATCGTCATCAACCTGACCCAGACCAAACCGTCCCATTGGCAAGGCCAGCTGCACGACCCACGCCTGGCCGAAGCCGACTTCTATATTGCCGTGCACGCCGACATGCCCGGTGCCAGCCTGCTGGAACTGGTGCCCCGAGCGTTCAAGGTCGGCTCGCCGGAAGACATCGAGGTGGTGGTCAACAGCGCCATGCCTGGCGTCACCCTCAATCATGCCGCGCGGTTACCGAACGCGATTCCGGTGCGCCTGGATAACCAGTATTTCGCCATCGAGCCGCACGGCACTGTGTATGAGCGAATGATCAATGCCCAGGCCATCTGCTTCTATGCGCCCAGCGCCTTTACCAACCTCAAGCTTGAACTGATGGCGGTGCTCAAATGACCGAAGCCGTACTGCAACAGGGCGCCGTCGCGGCCGCCAACGACAAACCGACGCTCAAGGACCTGGTCCAGGACTTCATCAGCATGGCGCTGATCGTACGTCGCGGCCGCCAGGTCACCTCGGTGCCGGCCTTCGAGGGCAGCGTAGAACGCTTCTTCGCCAACCTGGAGCGGGATGCCCGCGCGGCCAACTACAGCGTCGAGCAGGTCAAGGACACTCAGTACGCGCTGTGCGCGTTCCTTGATGAAAGCGTGCTGCGCTCAGGCGACAACGCGCTGCGTCGGCATTTTGAGCTGCAGCCGTTGCAGTTCCGCTATTTCGGTGTGCACCTGGCCGGGGAAGGTTTCTTCGAAAAAGTCCAAGCGCTGCGTGCTGACACCAAGCAAAACGTCGATGTGCTCGAGGTCTACCACCTGTGCCTGGCCCTGGGCTTCGAGGGCAAGTTCAGCCTTGGCCAGAAAGACCAGCTGCGTTACCTGGCCAATACCCTGGGCCAGGACATTGCCCGCTACCGCAAGGCGCCCAAAGCGCTGTCACCGGACTGGGCACTGCCCGACCAGGTGTCGCAGATGCTGCGCCATGAAGTGCCGCTGTGGGTGTATCTGGCGCTGATCGCGCTGGTCTGCGTCGCCGTGTACCTGACGCTTGACTGGTTGCTGGACAAGGACGTTGCCGCCCTGTCCGAACAAATCCGCCAGCTGTTCAGTGCCTGAGCACACATCAGGTAGCCGAGTCAGGAAGACATGAAAACATTACTGCGTCTGTTGAAGAGTTTCTGGGTGCTGCTGCCATTGCTGTGGCTGGCGAGCCTGTTGATTGGCTGGCTGGTCGCGCCGCTGGTGCCGTGGCTGCGTCATCACGTACCTGAAGCGCTGGCCATCATCAGTGCCTGCTTCCTGCTGGTGATCGTGCTGCGCCAGTACCAGCGCATCCGCGCCGAGCACAACCTGGAGAACCTGCTGCAAATCGAAGTCGACCGCTCGTGGAACGCCACGGGTGAGTTCCGAGACCAACAGGTATTGCGCGAGCGCCTGAAGCACGCCATCGCCATGCTGCGCACCGATCGCTCAGCCGGTGGCGGCGGCAAGGCGGCGCTGTCCGACCTGCCCTGGTACCTGGTGGTGGGCATGTCCGCTGCCGGCAAGACCTCGCTGCTGACCCATTCCGGTCTGTCGGCCAGCATCGCCACGGCCAACGACAGTGAAAGCGGTACCCAGCATTGTGACTGGTACTTCAGCCCCGACGCCGTAATGATCGACACCGCCGGGCGCTACTTGCGCGACGACCAGTCAGCCAGTGAGTTCTCGGCCTTCCTGCGCATGTTGCGCAAGCAACGCGGCAAGGCGGCGATCAATGGCTTGGTGCTGGTGGTCAGCCTGCCCGAGCTGCTGGCGGCCAACAGCGATGAGCGCAATGCCCTGGCGGCGCAGCTGGTGGCACGGGTAGAAGAATACGCCGAATGCCTCGACGCCAACCCGCCGGTCTACCTGATGCTGAGCAAGACCGACCAGTTACCGGGCTTCAGCCAGGCATTCGACGGCCTCGACCTGCATGAGCGCCAGCAACCGCTGGGCATGACCTTTGGCCTGTCGGAAATCCGCAACAGTGGCCTGCACGCCGTGCTGCAGACGCGCCTGAAGAACTTGCAGGGTCACGTTCGCCAGCACGTCGATGCGCAGATGATCGCCCTCGGCGCCGAGGCCGACAGTGCGCTGTTGAACTTCCCGCAGTACTTCGCCGCACTCAGCGATGTACTCGAGCAATTCCTCGACCACTTCACGCGTGGCCATCGCGGCGGGACCCCGCTGCTGCTGCGTGGCCTGTACTTCACCAGTGCGCTGCAGACCGGGCAGCAGCTGGGACAAGTCTATGAAGACGTCATCGCCGACGAGTTCGCCTTGCAAGCGGCCTACGATGAGCCTGCCGAACGTGCTGGCAAACCCGTGGGCAACCGCAGCTACTTCATCACCGACACCTTCCGCCAGGTGATATTCCCGGACCGCGACCTGACCTTGTACCAGTCACGCCTGGGCCGGCAGGCCACGTTCAGCCCGCTGTTACTGGGCCTGGCCGTTGCCACGGGTGTCCTGTTCATCGGCTGGCAGGCATTGTCGTTCATCAACAACCGGCAGTGGCTCGATGGCTTGCGCGGGCAACTGGCGCAGATCGAACATGCGCAGGATCGCGAGCAACTGCTGGCCGCAGGCAAGGGCCTGGAAGTGCTGCGCGAACAGATGGCGGTAGTCGAAGCCCATCGCCTGCAAGGCGTCCCCCTGCCGTTGGCTGCTGGCCTTTACCACGGTGAAGCAGTCCATCAGGTGAGCAGTGCCGCATACCTGGCGCAACTGCGCAGCCAGGCGCTTGAGCCGATCACCCGCAGCCTGCAAGTGCAGATGCGCGCGTTCAACACATTCGCCAACGGCATCAACCAGGAACTGGAGTTCACCCCAGCGCCGCTGCCTAAAAAACGCAACGGCAAGCCTCTCGCCCCTGCCTTGGCCGCCAAGGCCACAGCAGCCAACACCCGCCTGGGTGGCTACGCCGCCAAGGTCAACCTGGCCACCGCCAGCGATGCCGCCGAGCTGTCCGCCACCACCGGTGGCCTGTCGTTGTCCGAAGAAATGCTCGGCCGACTTGACGAACAGCAGGTGGCCTCGATCATCGACGCCTACAACACGCTCAAGCTGTACCTGCTGCTGACCGAGCCCCAGATACATCCAGATCCGGCCTTCGTCGCTGCCAGCCTGCCCCAGGCCTGGACAGGTGCAGCCGCTGAAGGGGCCCCGGCCGACGCCGGGGTAATCGAAGAAAACGCACCGCTTTACGTGCAGTTGCTGGAGCAAGGCCAGGCGCCGGCACTGCCGCGCAACGAGCAACTTATCGACGAGACCCGGCAGAACCTCAAGGCATTCATGATCTCCAGCTCGCTGGTCGATCGTGAATACCTGCGCCTGCAACTTGAGTCGAGCCGCCAGTTCCCGACGTTGAGCCTCAACGACCTGGTGCCGCAACCGGGCCGTGCGCTGCTGTACGGGTCCGCTGGCGTGCCAGCAATCTACACGCGCCAGGGCTGGGACACCTTCGTCAAGCCCGAACTGATCAAGCTGGTGTCGGGCAACCTGCGCAACGAGTCGGACTGGGTGCTGGACGGTGAAGGCGGCGACGCGCTCGTGCAAAAAGCCAACTTCGTGCGCGAGTTCATGACCCGCTACAAGCGCGACTACACCCAGGCCTGGTACAAGATGGTCAGCAGCGTCGGTGTGCGCCACTTCACCGACCTGGCCTCGGCCACCGAGCAACTGGGCCTGCTCAGTGACGTGCAGAACTCGCCTGTGAAAAACCTGCTGGCGGCGGTCAATGACAACACCCAGTGGGACCTGCCGACCAAGCACGCGATCCCGGCCCCTGGCGCCGCTCGCGATGACGGTTTCTGGAGCAAGGTCACAGGCTTGTTCGACACCGAGAACGCCCTGCCCACCAGCGTCGCCCCGGCCTTGCCGGCGGTGGACGACGGCAGCCTGGCCAAACGTTTCGAGCCGGTGGCGCGAGTGTTTGCGCAAAACAACGCCGAAGGCGCCGACAGCACCATCATGGACCGCTACCTGGCCGCCTTGCGCAAGCTCAAGGTACGCATGAACAACATCCAGCGTTCGCAGGATGTGGGCAAAAGCAGCAAGCAGCTGATCAGCGAAACCTTGGAAGGCCAGCCAAGCGAAGTCACCACCGTACGCAACTATGTGGAGAGCAGCGTCGACACCAGCCAGGACGGCTTGTCCCGCTCACTGCAGGGGCTGTTCAGCCTGCCCATCCAGTACGCCTGGGCGACCCTGCGTGACCCGGCCGGCCAGCAGATCGCCAAGGCCTGGGCGCAACAGATTGCCAAACCGTGGGAACAGGTCATGGCGCACCGTTACCCGATTGCCGGCGGCAGCAACAATGAAGCGTCGGTGAAAGACCTGCAACGCTTCGTCGACCCGGACAGCGGCCTGCTGCCCGCCTTCAAACGTAACGAAATCGGCAACCTGGCCGGCGGTGAGGGCCTGGGTGTGGGCGACAGCAAGGGGCCAGCGCTGGTCAACCCTGGCATGCTCAACAGCATCGACAAGGCCAGCTCGGTGGGCCAGGTGATCGCCAGCCTGTCTGACCGTGACAACGGCTTCGAGATCATGCTGGAGCCGTCGGCCAACTTCACCGACATCGTGTTCACCCTCGACGGCCAGGAGCAGCACTACCGCAACGGCCGTAGCAGCTGGAACCGCTTCGCCTGGCCGGGCACCAACAACGCACCTGGCGCACGCCTGGACGTAGTGACCCTGAGCGGTGCGCGGGTGACCGTGTTCGACTTCCCGGGGCGCTGGGGCTTGCTGCGTATGAACGAAAGCGCCCGCGTAGACGACCTGGATGGCATTCAGCAACGCTTCAGCTGGAACACCGCCAGTGGTCGCGTGAGCCTTGTGGTGCGCAACTTTGGCGGGGTCAAGCTGACCGACCTGGGTGACGTCAAGGCGCTGAGCGCCCTGAACGACAGGGGCGGCCAATGATCGGTTGTTTCGGCAAGCTACCGTCGAGCGCGGACTTCGTCAGCCTGCATGGCGCGGCGGAGGAAGTCTGCGAGTTCGACGCCTGGTTGCAGTCATCGCTGGCGGCCATGCGCCACTGCGATGACTGGCAGGCGTTGTTCGACGCGCTGCCGGTGTGTTTCTTCAACTACCGCGCACGCAACGGCAACTGGCTGCTGGGTGGCCTGCTCAGCTCGCGCGATGCCAGTCAACGGCGCTACCCGTTTTTCATCTTCCAGTTGCTCAAGGGTGAAGCAGGCACTGCACAGGTCAACCCGTACACCCTTGGCGAGCTGTTCAGCGCACAGATCAAGCCATTGCTGCACCAGGCCGTGCAAGGCGCTGGCAGCGCCAGCCTGTTCGAGCGGATCAAGGCCTTGCGCCCGCTACAGGGCCAGGACCTTGACCTGTTCCGCCGCGTGCACACCAAGTTTCTCCACGATTACAGCCTGACTGATGTCGCCCGAGCCCTACACGGTTCCTGGCCAAATTTCGACAGCGCCACCGCCCTGGCCCACCTGCAGATCAGCCGGGCCGCGCTGCATGGCGATTTTGCAGGCGGTATCGAGTTGCCGCTGCCGGCCGAACGTGGCCTTAAAAACCCTACGGCCGACCTTTGGCTGACCTGGCTCACCCGCATGAGCCGGCAACCCGACGTGCCGGCGGTAAGCCTGCTGGTCGACGATTTCATGCACCCGCGGCTGTACTGCTTCCCGTCGCGCCACGCCAACAGCGCCTACCGCCTGCTCAGTGAATGCGCCGACACACATCAGCACCTGAAGCTGCTCAACCCGCTACCAGGCGCACCACGGCAGCACAATTACGACCGACCTCTTGAACACGTCATCGACCAGTTCGTCGATGCACTGGATGCGACGCCTGTATGAACAAGATCAAGTACTACTGCCTGCGCTACCAACCCTACCTGCTGGGTGTGGCGTTCTTCCTGGCGATCTTCCTGGTCTGGGCCATCGGCCGTGCATTGGGCTTTGCCTCGCTGCACAGCTTGCTAGCGGGTATCGGTGCGTTTCTGCTGCTGTCGGCGGGCTATGTACTGTTGCTGTACCGCGGTGCTGGCCAGCACCACAACCTCGAAGGCTTGCTGCGCGACGACGCCGACCAGGCCGTACTCAGCGCCACCCCGGCCGACCGGGAAGAGGTCAGCCTGTTGCGCGAGCGCCTGCTGCAGAGCATCGAGCGCCTGCACAGCAACAAAGCGCGCGGCGCCTCGGCCAAGGACGCGCTGTATGCCCTGCCCTGGTACCTGGTGATCGGCCAGCCGGCCGCGGGCAAGAGCACGATGATTCTGCAGTCGGGCCTGAACTTCCCCTACGCCGAGCGCGAAGGCGCACGGGTCGCAGGCCTGGGCGGCACGCGCAACTGCGACTGGTTCTTCAGCTCCGAAGCGGTGCTGCTGGACACCGCCGGGCGCTACATGAACAGCCCCGAAGAAGCCGGCAAGTGGCGTGGCTTCTTGCAACTGCTGCGCCAGCACCGCCAGCGCCGCCCGCTCAACGGTTTGATCGTCAGCGTCAGCATCGCCGACATCCTGCATGGCTCGGCCGAGGACCAGGAGCGCGTGGCCAAACGCCTGCGCGAACGCATCCAGGAAAGCTGCGCACTGCTCGAAGTGCGCCTGCCCATCTATCTGGTCTTCACCAAGTGCGATCTGATCCCCGGTTTCACGCCGTTCTATCGCCAGCTGGACGACGCTGCGCGTGGTGAAGTGATGGGCAAAACCTTCTCGCACAAGGGTTACGAGCAGGCCGACTGGGGCCAGCGCTTTGGCAACGCGATGGACGAGCTGGCCAGTTACTGGCGACAGGTGGCTGGCCAACAACTGGTACACCAGGACATTCAGGTCACTCGGCAGAACAACGCGGCCTATCGCTTCCCGCTGGAGCTGGCCGCGCTCAAGCCGCGCCTGCAGCAATTCGTCGACAGCCTGTTGCGTGCCAACCCCTACCAGAATGCAGAGTTGCTGCGCGGGTTCTATTTCACCGCTGCGCTGCAAGCCGACGAGGCCCAGTGGGGCAGCCACGGCCAGCATGTGGCCGAACGCTTCGCACTCGAGCAGGTTGAAGGTTCTGGCACTGCCGGCAGCCAGCCAGCCCCCCTGTTCATCAACAGCCTGTTCCGCAAGGTCATCATTCCCGACCAGCACCTGGTGGCGCTGTACACCAGCAACCACCGCGAGCGCCGGCGCAAGGCCGGCTGGGTTGGCGCCGCCGGCCTGGCAGCGCTGGTGCTCTGCAGCCTGTGGGGCTGGTCGTACCTGAACAACCGCGCCACCCTGGCCAGCATTGCCGGCGAGCTGGCTCAGGCCAAGGCCGACGACCAGGCTGGCAGCGGCCAGTACACCGCCTGGAGAAGCCTTGACCGCTTGCGCTTCTGGGCCGCGCACTACTATCAGCAACACCACGAGCAGGGCGTGCCGCTTGGCATGCGCCTGGGCTTGTACCAGGGCCATGCGGTCGAGCCGCTGCTGCGCAGCCGCTACTTCGCCACGCTGCAGAACGTGATGCTCAAGCCCACGGCCGATAACCTGACCCGTACCCTGTACCTGTTGACCACGCTCAAGGTCTACCAACGCAACACCCGCGAGCTGCAGCCGGTAAGCGGCGTCGACAGTGTCGAGGCCGAGGCGCTGCCGCATGATAACCGCGCTCAGTCGATCGCCGACTTCGGCAAAGCAACCCTGGACACCTACGTGATGCTCTCGCAGGCAATGCGCGAGAAGGCTGACCCTGCGTTCCTCAAGGCGCACCTACCGGACTACTGGTACCCAGCCATCGCCCGCCACACCGGCAAGCGCATGGCCGCAGCCGGTAGCGACGCCAGCGGCGACCAGGACTACCTGTACGCCAGCCGCCAGATCACCTTCTACAGCGACCAGATCCGTGAGCCGGACGTGCCACGCATCCTCGACAACGCCTTCCTGATGTCCAGCTCACGCAACTACATCGACAGCCTGCGGGCCCAGTCGCTGCGCTCGATCGAGACCATCACGCTGGAATCCGACACCCTGTTCGCCTTTGGCCGCGCCGACTTCCAGAGCCTGAAGAACGAAGGCCAGAACCAACTGAGCGCGATTGCCAGCAAGCTGTTGAACACCCCGAACATCGGCAAGGTGGTCATCTCTGGCCACGCCGACCAGCTCGGCGACAGCCAGGGCAACCTGCAGGTTTCGAAGCAACGGGCGCAAACCATCCGCACCTACCTGGTCGGCAAGGGCGTGCCCGCCGAGCTGGTGGTCGCGCAAGGCGAAGGCAGCCGCAAACCACTGGTCAACTGCGACATGCAACAACCGCGGGCGCAATTGATCAAGTGCCTGGAGCCCAACCGCCGGGTGGAAATCGAAGTGCGTGGGCTGAACTGAGCCACGCCGCAAGAACCGGTCGCCCGGGCCTCACAGGAGGAGGCCCGGGTGGCGGCAAGCTACCTCTGCCGGTATGCCCGGCGAGGTCAAAACCAAGGGGCGCATGAGCAACCCTTTACACGTTGTTAATGGAGAGTTTCACAATGGCATTTGACGCGTATATCCAAATCGACGGCATCCCAGGCGAAGTACTGGATGAAAAACACAAGGACTGGATCGAAGTGCTGGGCTACGAGTACGGCGCCACCCAGGCAACCTCGGCTACCGCCAGCTCCTCGGGTGGTGCGTCTTCCGAGCGTGTTGCCCTGAGCGACTTCAAGATCCGCAAGGCCGTCGACAAGGCTTCGGCCAAACTGTTCGAGCACTGCTGCACCGGCAAGCACATCGCCAAGCTGAAGCTGAACGTGAACCGCGCCGGTGGCGACAAGGTCACCTACCTGACCATCGACATGGAAGAAGTCGTGGTGTCGTCGGTCAAGTTCATCGCCGGTGGCAACCAAGGCGGTGAAGACAAGGCGGTCAGCGACCTGCCTGTAGAAGAAATCAGCTTCAACTTTGCCCGTATCAAGACCACCTACACCCAGCAGAACCGCACCGACGGCCAGGCCGGCGGCAACATCGTCGGTGGCTGGGACCGTACCGCGAACAAAGTGTTCGCCTAAGCCATGGGCCGCTTCGGCGGCCTGTACTGCGCGGCGTGCCAGGTTTTCTGGCACGCTGTTCATCAGCCATGTCCAGAGTGTTATATGCCTGAAATCCTCAATGACCTCTCGCTGGCCACACTGGCCGCACCCATCGAAGGTGGCAGTGGCGAAGACTTGAGCTTCTCTGCCTTGTTCGACCAGATCAAGGAAGCCCGCCGGGCGGACCCTGACTACCTGACCCAGGGCGACTGGCAAACCGACTTGAAGACTGCCGACTGGGAGCAGGTAATCAACCTGTCGGCTCAAGGGTTGGCGCAGCACAGCAAAGACTTGATGCTGGTGGCCTGGCTCAGCGAGGGCCTGGCCCAGCGTGAGCACTTCGAAGGCATCACTTTTGGCCTAGAGCTGACCGAACAGCTTCTGGATACCTTCTGGGACACCCTGTTCCCAACGCTTGAAGACGGCCTGGACGAGCGCGCGGCGCGGCTGTCCTGGCTGAAGACCACGCTCACCGACATTGCCGGTGGCTTGCCCATTACCCAAGGGCAGCATTTTGGCGTGTTGCGCTATGACGAGTCACGCCACGTCGAAAACCTCGCCCTGCAGAACCCCAAGGCAATGCAGACAGCACTGAACGAAGGCAAGATCAACGCCGAGATTTTCCAGCGCTCGGTAGCGCTGAGCGACACTGATCACCTGCGTGCCAAGGCGCTGCAGATCGGCACCAGCCTGAATGCGTGCAAACGCCTGCAGGCCAGCGCCGACCGCCTGTTCGGCCACGAGGCGCCCAGCTTCGCCAGCCTTGCCGACATGCTGTCGCGCGCCAGCCAGCTGGCGGAGAAACTGCTCAAGGATCGCGGCGTCGAGCTGCACCCCGCAGCGGTGGCGGTAGCAGAACCCGAGGCCATCTTTGTCTCTACTGACGCAGCAGGTGAACCGATGAACACGCCCGTCCAGGCCTCTGCGCCTGCCCCTATGCGCACGACACCACTGACCCGCGACGAGGCTTTCACCATGCTTGCGGGCATCGCCCAGTTTTTCAAGCAAAGCGAGCCGCAGAGCCCGGTACCTTACTTGATCGAACGTGCGATCAAGTGGGGCAACATGCCGTTGGAGGGCTGGCTGAGCGATGTGATCAAAGACAGCAACGTGGTGGACAACATTCGTGATGTGCTAGGCACTCGCGAACCAAGGTCCTGATACTCGTTCGGGCCGACCCGGCCTCTTCGCGCACCGACTTGCCAGGGCGCAGGCCAGTACAGCCTCGGCAAATGCTGCTAACGTGAGCGCTCCAAACTGCCAAGGACCGCTCAGATGCCGCCACGCTCACCCTCTCCCACCGGTTTCGTCCGCGTCCGTGGCGCCCGCGAGCACAACCTGAAGAACATCGATGTCGATATCCCTCGCGACGCCTTGGTGGTGTTTACCGGCGTGTCCGGTTCGGGCAAGTCATCGCTGGCCTTCTCCACGCTTTATGCCGAGGCCCAGCGCCGCTATTTCGAATCGGTAGCGCCCTATGCCCGGCGCCTGATCGACCAGGTTGGCGTGCCCGACGTGGATGCCATCGACGGCCTGCCGCCGGCAGTGGCCCTGCAACAGCAACGTGGTACGCCAAGTGCCCGCTCTTCGGTGGGCAGCGTCACCACCCTGTCCAGCTCGATCCGCATGCTCTACTCGCGCGCGGGCCACTACCCGGCCGGGCAAGCAATGCTGTACGCCGAGGACTTTTCACCGAACACACCTCAGGGCGCCTGCCCGGAGTGCCACGGCATGGGCCGGGTTTACCAAGTGACTGAAGCGACCATGGTCCCCGACCCGTCGCTGACTATCCGCGAGCGGGCGGTGGCCGCGTGGCCGATGGCCTGGCAGGGGCAGAACCAGCGCGACATCCTGGTGACGCTGGGCTATGACGTGGACATTCCCTGGCGCGACCTGCCCCAGGCGCAACGCGACTGGATCCTGTTCACCGAAGAAACGCCTACCGCGCCCGTGTATGCCGGCTTGACCCCAGCGCAGACCCGCGACGCACTCAAGCGCAAACTGGAGCCCAGCTACCAAGGCACGTTCATGGGTGCACGGCGTTACGTGCTGCATACGTTCATGCACTCGCAAAGCGCGCAGATGCGCAAGCGCGTGGCTCAGTACATGCGCCCCAGCCCCTGCCCGCTGTGCCAGGGCAAGCGCCTGAAGCGCGACGCGCTGGGCGTGACCTTCGCCGGCCTGGACATCGCCGAGCTGTCGCACCTGCCGTTGCAGGCGCTGGCCGAAGTGTTGCGCAAGGTGGCGGCGGCAGACTACCTGACACTGCAGCAGGATGAGCTGACGCTGGAAAAGCGCCTGGCCGCCCAACGCATCGCCAACGAACTGCTGGAGCGTATCGACACATTGCTCGGCCTGGGCCTTGGTTACCTGGCACTTGAGCGCAGCACCCCGACGTTGTCCTCCGGCGAGCTGCAACGCCTGCGCCTGGCTACCCAACTGAATTCACAGTTGTTCGGCGTGATCTACGTGCTCGACGAGCCATCGGCCGGTTTGCACCCAGCCGACAGCGAAGCGCTGTTCGAAGCCTTGCAACGCCTGAAGCATGCAGGCAATTCGGTGTATGTGGTGGAGCACGACCTGGACACCATGCGCCGCGCCGACTGGCTGGTGGATGTAGGGCCGGCTGCCGGCGAGCATGGCGGTACCATTCTTTACAGCGGGCCGCCTGCGGGCCTGGCCGAGGTCGAGCAGTCATGCACCCGTGCCTACCTGTTCAGCGCCCCGCCCCAGACCAAACGCGCCCCCCGTCAGCCCTGCGACTGGCTGAAGCTTGAAGGCATCACGCGCAACAACCTCGATAACCTCAGCGCTGCCTTCCCGCTGGGCTGCTTCACCGCCGTTACCGGTGTTTCCGGTTCTGGCAAGTCCAGCCTGGTCAGCCAGGCCCTGCTGGAACTGGTAGGGGCACACCTGGGTCATGCCGAGCAACGTGGCGAGCCCGAAGAACACAGCCTGGAAGACGAACCTGATCAGGCCAGTAGCGGCCAGGTGAGTGCGGGGCTTGGCAGCATCAAGCGCCTGGTGCAGGTCGACCAGAAGCCAATCGGCCGCACACCGCGCTCCAACCTGGCCACCTATACCGGCCTGTTCGACCATGTACGCAAGCTGTTCGCCGCCACCGAGCAGGCCAAGGCGCAGGGTTTCGACGCTGGGCGTTTTTCTTTCAACGTTGCCAAGGGCCGCTGCGCCAACTGCGAGGGTGAAGGTTTCGTCAGCGTCGAGTTGCTGTTCATGCCCAGTGTCTACGCGCCCTGCCCAACCTGCCATGGCGCCCGCTACAACCCCGAAACCCTGGCGGTGAGTTGGCAAGGCATGAACATCGCGCAAGTGCTGCAGATGACCGTCGACCAAGCCCTGCAGGTATTTGCCGAACAGCCACCGGTGCGACGTTGCCTGCAAGTGCTGCAGGATATCGGCCTGGGCTACCTGCGCCTGGGCCAACCGGCCACCGAGCTGTCCGGTGGCGAGGCGCAGCGGATCAAGCTGGCTACCGAACTGCAACGCATCGCCCGCGGGGCAACGCTGTATGTGCTGGATGAGCCCACCAACGGTTTGCACCCGCAGGACATCGACCGGCTGCTGGTGCAGTTGAACCGCCTGGTCGAGGGCGGGCACAGCGTGGTAGTGGTCGAGCACGACATGCGTGTGGTGGCGCAAAGCGACTGGGTGATCGATATTGGGCCGGGAGCTGGCGATGCCGGGGGCAAGGTGGTGGTCAACGGCATCCCGCAAGTCGTGGCTGGCTGTAGCGAAAGCCGTACAGCGGCGTTTCTGGCCAAAGCCTTGTAGTGCCTGCGCATTGCCAGGCTCCGTGGATGGCGCTTAGAATGCGATCAATTCTTAATTGCACCCTTCGCCCGGAGCCTCGCGCCCGTCATGCCGCCCGCCGACCCTACCCTGAACCTGCAAGTCCAGACGCTGTACACCGAGCACCATGGCTGGCTGCAGGGCTGGCTGGGGCGAAAACTGGGCAATGCCTGCGATGCCGCCGACCTGGCTCATGACACGTTCGTGCGCCTGCTCAGCCGGCAGGGCAACAGCTTTTTCGGCAATGAACCCCGGGCCTTGCTGACCCACATCGCAAAGGGCCTGGTGATCGACCGCTGGCGCCGCCAGGAAGTCGAGCGCGCCTACCTGGAAGCCATCGCACACTTGCCGCAACCCGAGGTGCCCTCGCCGGAAACGCGCTGGCTGATCCTCGAAACCCTGTACCGCATCGACGCCATGCTGCGCGACATGCCGGCCCGTGTACGTCAGGTGTTCCTGCTGTCGCAGCTGGACGGGCTGACCTACGCACAAATTGCAGAACAGCTGCAGGTTTCGCTGATCACCATCAAGCGCGACATGCGCACGGCTTTCCTTGCCTGCCTGAGCATCGACTGATGGTGCAGCGCATCGACCCACTGATCCTTGGCGAAGCCGCTGACTGGCTGGTGCAGCTGCAGTCGGGCAACGCCACCGAGGACGATCGCCGTGCGGTCCAGGCCTGGTGCCAACGCAGCGCCCAGCACGCCCAGGCGTGGCAGCGTGCCGAAGCCATCCTCGGTGATTTCCGCCGCCTGCCCAACCCGGTTACCGGTGAAACCCTGCGCCGCCTGAGCCGCAACGGGGCGGTAAGCCGTCGCCAGGCCCTGCAGCGCCTGGGGCTGTGGCTGCTGGCAGCACCCACGGCCTGGCTGGCCTGGCGTGAAACGCCTTGGCAGCAATGGACCGCCGATGCGCGCACCGCGGTCGGTGAGCAACGCGCATTGACACTTGCCGACGGTAGCCAGGTGCTGCTGAACACCGACACAGCCATCGATATCACCTTCGACGCCCAACAGCGCCGCATCGACCTGCTGGCGGGCGAGATTCTGCTCACCAGCGCCAAGGACCCTGCCACCCTGGCGCGGCCGCTGCTAGTGCGCACCCTGCATGGTCAGGCGACTGCGCTGGGCACACGCTTCAGCGTGCGTATCGATGGCGCGCTGACCCGGGTGGCCGTACTTGAAGGCGAAGTGGCTACACGCCCGCTGCATGCCGCAAGCCTGTTGCTCAAGGCTGGCGAGCGCAGCGCTTTCGATGCCGACCGAGTACTGCCCGCCTCAGCGCTGGAAACCGGTGACCTGGCCTGGGAGCACGGCATGCTGCTGGCGCGCGACATGCGCCTGGCCGACCTGTTGCTGGAGTTAGGTCGCTATCGCCCAGGCGTGCTGCGCTGCCACCCGGCAGTGCGCGAGCTGAAGGTATCGGGCGCCTTTCCAGTGGCAGACACCGACGCCAGCTTGCGGCTGCTGGGTGACACCCTACCTGTATCAATCCAGGGTTTGACCCGTTACTGGGTGACGGTGGAGCCCCTAAGCTGACACGCCCCTACAGGGACCGCGAAAAAGTCAGTGATACCTTTACCTGCGTCGTCCGGTGATGAGTGCAGAACCTTCATTTTCTGCACCCACAGGATGCTTGCATGACGCCCCGCCAGCCGTACCGCCTGCCCTTCAAGGCACTGAGCCTTGCCATCGCCATGGCCGCCCTGGCCCCCACGGCGATGGCCGCCGACACCACCCCGCGCACCTATCACCTGGCCGCTGGCCCACTGGCCGACGTGCTGGCGCGCTTCGCCGCCAGCGCCGGAGTACCATTGTCGTTCGACCCGGCCCTGCTCAACGGCCTACAAAGCCAGGGCCTGCAGGGTAACTACAGCGTCCCGGAAGGTTTCACCCGCCTGCTGGCCGGCAGTGGCTACAGCCTGATCACCACCGACAGCGGCGGTTATACCTTGGCGCCGACGGTCGACCTGGGCAATGCCCTGGAACTGGGTGCGACCACCATCAACAGCGACCTGGCCGCCAGCAGCGACACCTGGCAAGGTGGCCAGGTAGCCCGCAGCGCGCGCCTGGGCGTGCTCGGCGACCAGGCCATCAGCGACGTGCCGTTCAGCGTTACCAGCTACACCGCCAAGACCATCGCCGACCAGCAGGCCCGCACCCTAGGTGACGTGTTGCTCAATGACGCGTCGGTGCGCCAGTCGGCGGGCTTCGGCAACTTCTCGCAAGTGTTCACCATTCGCGGTTTGCCGCTGAACACCGACGACATCAGCTACAACGGCCTTTACGGCGTACTGCCGCGGCAGATCGTGACCACCGAAGCGCTCGAGCGAGTCGAGGTGTTCAAAGGGTCCAGTGCCTTCCTCAATGGGGTCGCACCGCAAGGCAGCGGCATTGGGGGTGCAATCAACCTGGTGCCCAAGCGCGCCGAAGATACCCCCACACGGCACGTTACCCTCGACTATGCCACTGGCGACAACATTGGCGGCCATCTCGACCTGGGCACGCGGTTTGGTGAGGACAATCGTTTCGGCGCCCGCATCAACCTGGCCCAGCATGACGGCGGCACTGGCGTGGACGACGAAGCCCAGCATTCCACCCTGGTTGCCGTGGCCCTTGATTACCGTGGCGAGCGGCTGCGCTTGTCCACCGATCTGGGCTACCAGAAGGAACGCATCAACCAGGGCCGCGCGGTGATCTACCCCACCGGCAGCAAGGTGCCCCACGCGCCTTCAGCGCGTGACAACTATTCGCAAGCCTGGAGCTGGTCGCAGCTGGAAGACACCTACGGCATGCTCAACGCCGAGTACGACCTGAACGACAACTGGATGCTGTATGCCGGCGCCGGCGCCAAGCACACGCGTGAGAACGGCGAATACTCCTCGCTGTACGTCAGCGACGCGAACGGCACCGCGCGCGGCGGTTTTCTGTATTCGCCCCACGACGAGGACAACAAAAGCGCCGTCGCCGGGCTCAATGGCCGCTTTGCCACCGGCCCGGTCAGCCACCGGGTCAATTTCGGCCTGTCAGCCATGTGGGGTGAACAGCGTTCGGCCTACGAGGCACTGGCTGCCAGCAAGCGTTATGACAGCAACCTGTACAACCCGGTGAAAGTGCCGCGCCCCACCGACACCTACTTTGGCAGCGACCTGCACGACCCGCGCATCGTCGGCAAAAACCGCAACAAGAGCGTCGCATTGTCCGACACCCTGGGTTTTCTTGATGACCGCGTCCTGTTGACCGTGGGTGTGCGCCGGCAATCGATCAGCGTCGACAGCTGGGCGACCGCCACGGGGGTGCGCAACACGCCGTACGACGAGTCGATCACCACACCGGTGTATGGCTTGGTGATCAAGCCTTGGGAGCATGTGTCGTTCTATGCCAACCGCATCGAGGGCTTGGCCCAGGGCCCGACGGCACCGTCGAGTGTCAGCAATGCCAACGAGGTGTTCCCGCCCAAGCGCAGCAAGCAGGTCGAGGCTGGGGTGAAACTGGACTGGAACAGTTTTGGCGCCACCTTGGGCGTGTACCGCATCGAACAGCCCAACAGCGTCACCTACCGCGCTCCGGGCGCTGCGCTGGACACATTCAGCATGGACGGCGAGCAGGTCAACAAAGGCGTGGAACTGAACCTGTTTGGTGAGCCCGTCGACGGCTTGCGCCTGCTGACAGGCGCGGTATTCATGCACACCGAGCAGAAGCACACGGCCTATGGCAGCAACGACGGCAACCGCGCCGCTGGCGTGCCACGCTTCCAGTACAACCTGGGTGCCGACTGGGACGTGCCTGGCATTCAAGGCGCCGCGCTCAGTGCCCGCTTGCTGCGCACGGGTGGCCAGTATGTGAATGCGGCCAACAGCCTGAGCATTCCGGCCTGGACCCGAGTGGACCTGGGCGCACGCTACCGTTTCAAGGTCGATGACAAGCAAGTGACATTGCGCGCCAACGTGGAGAACGTGGCGAACAAGGCGTACTGGGCTTCGGCGTCGACTTCCAACAACTACTTGACCCAAGGTACGCCGAGAGTGCTGCGATTGTCGGCCAGTGTAGACTTCTGAGCCATTCGCGGCACAGGGCTGTTCCTACAGCGACGGCATCGCCTGCAAATACGAGGCAGTGCGTGTAGGAGCAGCCTTGTGCTGCGAAAGGGCCGGAAGATGTCGTGGCCACTGCCCTACATCCACCAGGCCAACACCACCGGCAACCAGGCAAACGACAGCACTGTCGAGCACATCACCAGGTTTGCCACCTGCTCCGGCTCACGGTTGGCCCGTACCGCCATCAGGTAGTTGAACACGGCTACCGGCATCGCCGACTGCACCACCAGCACTGCACGCTCCAGGCTCTCCATACCCAGCGCTGCGCCCACCGCCCAGCCCACCCCGGCCCCCAGGCCAATGCGCAAACCACCCAGCAGCATGCCACTGCCAACATGGCGCAGGCGAATGCTGGCCAGCGATACCCCGAGGGTCAGCAGCATCAGCGGAATGGTCATGCCACCCAGCAAGTCCGCGGTATTGGCCAGCCAGCGCGGCAGCTCGAAGTCCAGAAATATGATCGGCATGGCACCGGCCAGGCTGATCACGATGGGGTTGCGCAGCAAAGCCTTGAGCGAAGCGGCAGTGCCGGAAATGGCCATACCAATAGTGAACTGCACGATCGAGAGGGTGAGAAAGAACGCCACGGCCAGGGCCAGGCCATGTTCACCAAAGGCGTACAGGCTGATCGGCAGCCCCATGTTGCCGGTGTTGGGGAACATGAACGCCGGCAGCAGTACCCGCCAGTGCATCCCCGAAACGCGGCACACCAGCAAAGCGGCCATGGCCATGCCCAGGGTGCACAGCAGACAGGCCATGGCCATGCTGGTGAAGGCGGCGGGGTCCAGCTCGGTGCGGCTGAGGGTGGACAGTACCAATGACGGTGTGCCAACGGTCATCACCACCCGAGCGATGAACTCGGTGGGGTAGTCCAGGCCCTTGCGGGCCCAGATATAGCCGATGCCGGCGACGATGAATACCGGGGCCAGGACTGCAAACAACGACGCGAACATGGGGGCCTTCCTTGGTGTGGGTTCAGCATTATGCAGCAGTCTGCAAGATTGCCCAGATAACCTCACCCCTGCCGGAGCAGCCCTCAAGATTGTCTGTAAAAGACACTTTCATGTCGCCCACAGACTGCGGCGTCTCGTCGCATACCGTTGCCCCTTGGGCAAAAGCTTCCAAGCCCGTAGAATCCCGCTTCCTTTTCGCCCGTCGCCTTGAACGGTGGCAACCAGCAGCAAAGACAGAGTCAGCGCCTGAACACATGAACGCACATGTGAAATAGGCTCAACCCTCCCCGCCCGGCCCCTTCCCAAAAGGCCCAGCGGTTGAGTCTTGCCCAGGTCGCATCCGTGTCGCCACTCGCCCCTTGTTGGGCTGAGCCGGTGTGCGCGTCCGAGAAGGCGCTCATTCCGCTCATCCAACTAGAGGTACGTATGTCTCCGCGTTTGCTGGCCATGGCGCTGGCGCCCCTGCTCGGGCTGTTCATCATCGCCCTGGGCAACGGCTTCATGTCTTCCCTGACCACCCTGCGCCTGGGCGCTGCCGGTGAGTCCGCCACCACCATTGGTATCGTCTCGTCGACCTACTTCATCGGCCTGACCCTTGGTGCCATCTTCAACGACCGGCTGATCCTGCGCATCGGCCACATCCGCGCCTATACCAGCTTCGCCTCGCTGATCGCCGTGACCATCCTGCTGCAGGGGCTGTTCTATGACGTCACCTGGTGGTCTGTGCTGCGCCTGATCAATGGCTGGGCGGCCGTCGGCGTGTTCCTGGTGATCGAAAGCTGGCTGCTGCTGGCCGGTGACGCGAAAATCCGTGGTCGCTTGCTGGCGCTGTACATGATCGCCTTCTATGGTGCCGGGGTAATCGCCCAGGCCGGCCTTGGCGAAATTACCCAGTTGGGCGAAACCGCACCCTTCATGCTGGCTGGCGTGCTGGCCGCCCTGTCGGTGCTGCCAATCGTGATCCTGCCGCGGGTGTCGCCGCTGTTGGACCAGGTCGAACCCCTCAAGCCCCGCCAATTGCTGGGTGTGGCGCCGTCGGGCCTGGTCGGTTGCTTCGGCTCGGGCGTGGCCATTGCCGGTATTTATGCGCTGCTGCCGCTGTACCTGCAACGCATCGGCCTGGAGGTAGGGGAAGTTGGCAACATGATGGCCTGGGTGATCCTGGGTGCCATGCTGCTGCAATACCCGGTCGGGCGCTGGTCCGACCGCAAGGACCGCCAAGATGTGCTGATTGCCCTGGCTGCCCTGTGCGTGGTGCTGTCGCTGATCACGGTGTTCCTGCCGTCGGACTCGTTCCTGCTGCCGGCCATGCTGTTCCTGCTCGGTGGCGGCGTGTTCACCCTGTACCCGGTGGCGGTCAGCCACGCGGCCGACCGCGCGCCTTCCGATGCGCTGGTACCGATGATTCAGGGCCTGCTGCTGATCAACTCGCTGGGTTCGGCCATGGCGCCGGTGGCCATTTCGCCGATGATGAGCGAATTTGGCGAGGCCGGGCTGTTCTGGGCCTTTGCCGTGGTCAACCTGGCCATGGTGTGCTTCTTCATGTGGCGCCGTGGCAAGCGCCCGGCCGCGGAGCACCCAGCCCCGTTCACCGCTTCGACGACCTTCTCGCCAACCGGCGCCGAGCTGAGGGTGACCGAAGACCTGATGCATGCGGCCCAGGAGCATCCGCCGCTGGAGCCAGTGGAGCCCGTGCAGGCTGCCCGTAGCGAAACGCACTGACCCCAGGGGCCGCACAGCGGCCCCTCCCCTGCGACCACTCGTCGCCCAGAAGGCACCCCTCCTCACACCCCCAGCCAAACGAATGACAGATCATCCGCAAAGGAGACGTCCCATGATCCGCATTCGCCCGCTCTCCCTGTGTCTGGCGCTGGCCCTGACCAGCCTCGCCGGCACTACGTTCGCCGCCACCGATACCCATACCGACAGCCGCCCGCAAACCGACCAGTCTGGCGGCAAGACCGCCGGTGATGACAGCAGCGTCAACAGCCCCGGCAGTGGCAAAAGCAACGACAGCAGCGACACCGGCAGCAATACCGATGCCGCCGACGGCGCCAGCGGCGGTTCCAACAGCACTGGCGAAGCCACGGGCTCCGGCGCCGGGTACAGCGGTGGCACCGCCGAGGACCAGGACAGCCACTGACGCGGGCCTGGGCTACACTGCGCTCCAACGCCCTGCCAAGGAGTTGCCATGAACCTCAAACCCTGGCTGCTCGCCGCCCTGATGCCTTGCGCGGCCTTGGCTAACAGCAGCAACCAAGGCGCGCTGTCGATCAGCTCCTCGTCGTTCACCGATGGTGGCGTGATTGCGTTGCAGCAGGTTGGCCTGGACCCGGCCTGCGGTGCCGGCGAGGAGCGCACCCCGCAACTGAGCTGGGACAACCTGCCCGAAGGCACCCAATCGCTGGCCCTGATCATGTTCGACCCAGACGGCGGCAAGGGTGTCGGCGTAGTGCACTGGGTTGCCTACAACATCGACCCCGAACAGGATGGGCTCAAGGAAGGTATGGCCGGGCTGAGCGGGCAGTACCTGACCGTGGGCCGAAACTCGAGGGACACCCGCAGCTACCGTGGCCCCTGCCCACCCGCCGGCGACAACCCGCACCACTATGCATTGACCCTGATCGCCACCGACCTGCCGTTAGGTACATTGCCCGAAGACCTGGACCGCAACGGCCTGCTGGAGCTGCTGCAAGGCCACGCACTGGGGGCGCAGAGCCTGGTCGGGCGCTACGGCCATTGAACCATTCAGTACAAAAATAAATGATCAGCTCCATAGCATTTATCCATTGAATGGCCCGCACCAACTGAAGTAAGCTCGGGGTCATTCACTGGAGAGCAACATGCCGAAACACACCCGCAACCACGCCAACCACACCGGTCGCAGCCTGCGCCCTGTGCTTGCCGTTGCCGGCTGCGTGGCACCTGCCAGCTATTACTTTGGGTATTGGTTTAGCCACTAGGCGCCGATACCCACACGGCGCCCACCTTCGAGGGGCCGCCGAACATGAGAATACTCAAACCCCCGGTCGGCTCCCCGACCGGGGGTTTTGCTTTTCAGGCCTTTGAACAACACCGATTCACATTGAGGACAGATTCATGAACTACG
This sequence comes from Pseudomonas sp. LFS074, assembly GCF_047978165.1. NCBI lineage: Bacteria > Pseudomonadati > Pseudomonadota > Gammaproteobacteria > Pseudomonadales > Pseudomonadaceae > Pseudomonas > Pseudomonas sp. LFS074. The sequence goes on from NZ_JBFPFV010000001.1 coordinate 3,212,495, forward strand.
CCACTTACTACTACGCAAACACCTATGCCTGGCGATTTAGCCAATCCCGTTCGGGCCAGCCTGCCGCCTCCGATCGGTCCTCTACAGGTGGCAATGCAGCAGCCAATACGAATTCAACGATCTGTCGAACACCTCGATAGGGCCGACCACGCGGGCTTGAACCCGCCGTCCGCCCAGGGAAAAACGCCATGCAAGCTTCCAACCTCGCCCTGCCCCTGACCCAGCCGCAAGCGGCCAACACCACCGTCAGCAAACGCCTGCCCAGCCCGCACCTGCTCAAGCAGCAGATGCCACTGCCCAGCGAACTGGCCCAGCAAGTCCAGGCCCATCGCCAGGCTATCCGCAACATCCTCGAAGGCCGCGATCAGCGCCTGCTGGTCATCGTCGGCCCCTGCTCGATTCACGACCCTCGCTCAGCCCTGGAATACGCCGACCGCCTGGCCGCCCTCAGCCGCGAAGTCGATGACAAGCTGCTGCTGGTGATGCGCGCCTACGTCGAAAAACCGCGTACCACAGTGGGTTGGAAAGGCCTGGCCTACGACCCGCACCTGGATGGCAGCGACGACATGCACTCGGGGCTTGCCTTGTCCCGTGGGCTGATGCTGAGCATGATCGAGCGCGGCCTACCCATCGCCACCGAGCTGTTGCAACCGATGGCCGCCGGCTACTTCGATGACCTGCTGGCCTGGGCCGCGATTGGCGCACGCACCACCGAATCGCAAATCCACCGCGAAATGGTCAGTGGCCTGGAGCTGCCGGTGGGCTTCAAGAACGGCACCGACGGCGGTATTGCCATCGCCAGCGACGCCATGCGCAGCGCTGCCCACTCGCACCGCCACTTCGGCATGGATGCGCAGGGCCACCCGGCAATCATCGATACCCTGGGCAATCCGGACACACACCTGGTGCTGCGTGGCGGCCACAAAGGCCCGAACTACGATGCCGACAGTATCGCCATGGCCCGCCAGGCATTGGCCAAAGCCGGCCTGCAGGCACGGATCATGGTCGATTGCAGCCACGCCAACAGCGGCAAGGACCCGGCGCGCCAGCCGGCCGTCTTCAATGATGTTTTGGCGCAGCGTCTGGCCGGCGACCGTTCGCTGGTCGGCGTGATGATCGAGGGGCACCTGTTCGAGGGTTGCCAGGCGCTGGGCAAGGGCGCACTGAAATACGGCGTGTCGATTACCGATGGCTGCCTGGGCTGGGCTTCGACCGAATCCCTGTTGCGCGAGGCGGCACAAAAACTCTAGGCCGATGGTTGCAAGCCTGGCGAGACATACCCCAAGCAAGTGCGCTAGGCTTGCTTTTTTACCCCAAGGAGCAGTACCCATGGCCCGTGCAACCGCCCGCCACATCCTGGTCAGCAGCGAAGAGAAATGCAACGAACTGAAAGCCCAGATCGAAGCAGGCGCCGACTTCGCTGAAATCGCCAAAGCCAACTCTACCTGCCCGTCCAGCCGCCAGGGCGGCGACCTGGGCTCGTTCGGCCCAGGCCAGATGGTCAAGGAATTCGACACCGTGGTGTTCAGCGCCCCGGTCAACACCGTGCAAGGCCCGGTGAAGACCCAGTTCGGCTACCACCTGCTGGAAGTGACCAGCCGCCAGGACTAAGTAGCCAGTAGCTGCTCATGTCCCCTGTGGGGGCGGGTTTACCCGCGAATGCGCCAGATCAGGCAACAAGGTTGCATGGATGGACGCATTCGCGGGTAAACCCGCTCCTACAGGTTCTGTGTTGCCTGTTCCTGCTTTGTTTCGCATTCAACACGCAGGCCGCCCCCTCCCACGCCCTCACCGTCTACGGTGAAGCCCCCCGCTACAACGCCAGCTTCCAGCATTTCGACTATGTAAACCCCAACGCCCCCAAAGGTGGCATCCTGCGCCGCTCGGCCATCGAGATTGGTCAGTTCGACCACATCCTCCCCTACATCGACAAGGGTATCGGCGTCAGCGAAGTCGATGGCTTGCTCTACGCGCCTCTGGCCGTGCGCTCGTTCGATGAACCCTACACCGTGTATGGCCTGATTGCCCGACGCATGGAGCGCGGGCCCGATGACGTCTGGCTGCGTTTCGAAATAGACCCGCGCGCCACCTTCGCCGATGGCAAGCCGGTGCGTGCCGACGATGTACGTTTCACCTTCGAACTCTTGATGAGCAAGGGCAGCCTCAAGTACCGCACCCAGTTCGCCGACGTCACCGGCGTTACCGTGGAAAGCCCGCGCAGCGTGCGTTTCGACTTCAAACCCAAGCACGGCCGCACCCTGGCGCTGGACCTCGCCAGCCTGCCGGTGCTGCCCGAGCACGACTGGCAACAGCGCGACTTCGCCAACGGTGCCGGCTTCGACAAACCGGTCGGCAGCGGGCCGTACCGCATCGGGCGCATCGACAATGGCCGCAGCATCACCTTCGAGCGCGACCCGAACTGGTGGGCGCGTGAGCTGCCCGCCAGCCGAGGCCGCTACAATTTCGACAAGTGGCGCATCGAGTACTTCGGCGACACCGAAGTGGCGCGCCAAGTGCTCAAAGGCGGTGGCTACGACTACAACCGCGAGTTCTCCGCCACCGCCTACACCTTGGGCTACAACGGCGTGCAACTGGACGACGGCCGTCTGCAACGCGCTCACCTGGGCCCGGCCAAGCCGCAGGTGGCCCAAGGCTTCGTGTTCAACCTCGACCAGCCGCAGTTCAAGGACCGCCGTGTGCGTCAGGCGCTGGGCATGTTGTGGGACTATGAGTGGAGCAACCGGCAGATGATGCGCAATATGTACATCCGCCAACAGAGTGTGTTCTCCAACACCCCGTTGGCTGCCCGCAAGCTGCCCGATGCCAGCGAGCTGAAGCTGCTTGAGCCACTGCGCGGCAAGGTGCCGGACGAAGTCTTCACCACCGTGTTCACCGCCCCGGTTACCGATGGTTCGGGCATCATCCGCCAGCAGCAGTTGCAGGCCCTTGCCCTGCTCGAACAAGCCGGCTGGCACCCTGAAGGCGACCGCCTGGTGAACAGCCAGGGCACACCGCTGGCGTTTACCTTCCTCAACGGCCAGTCGGGCATGGAGCGCCTGCTGTTGCCGTGGAAGCGCAACCTGGCCCAGATCGGCGTCACCCTGAACATCCGCAACGTCGATTCGGCCCAGTACGTCAACCGGCTGATGGCGCGCGACTACGACATGATCGTCACCGGCTACCCGGTCACCCTGTCGCCGGGTGCCGAGCTGTACAACTACTTCGGCTCGACGGCCGCGCACGACCCTGGCTCGAACAACCTGATGGTGTTGCAGGACCCCGCCGTGGACCGCCTGATCGACGGCCTGGTGCGGGCCGAAACTCAGGCCGACATGCTGCATCATGCCCATGCGCTGGACCGGGTACTGCAATGGAACTACTACTGGATCCCCAACTACTACCCACCGGGCAGCTCCACCGCCTGGTGGAACCGCTTCGGCCTGCCCAAGGTACAGGCCGCCTATGACGAAGGCCTGGACACCTGGTGGGAGGCAAGCCCCACCGCGCTGACCAATGAGCAAATGGCCGAACGCCGGAAGGCCTCGCCATGACCGCCTACCTGCTGCGCCGCCTGTTGCTGATCATTCCGACGCTGCTGGCAATCCTGCTGGTCAATTTCGCCATCGTCCAGGCCGCGCCGGGTGGCCCGGTGGAGCAGGCCGTGGCGCGCCTGCAGGGCCTCGGTGGCAGCGCACCCGGCGCGCGGGCTGAGGTTGTGCATGGTGAATCCCGCGCCACCCGTGGCCTGGACCCAAAACTGATCGATGAGATAAAGCGCCAGTACGGTTTCGACAAGTCCGCCCCCGAACGCCTGTGGCTGATGCTGGGTCAGTATGCCCGGCTGGATTTTGGCAACAGCTTCTTTCGCGGAGCGAAGGTGACCGACCTGATCCTCGACAAGTTGCCGGTTACCTTGTCGCTGGGTTTCTGGGCCACGCTGATCACTTACCTGGTGTCGATCCCGCTGGGTATTCGCAAGGCAGTGCGCCACGGCAGCCGTTTCGATGCCTGGAGCAGCGCGCTGATCGTGATTGGCTACGCCCTGCCCTCGTTCCTCTTCGCCCTGTTGCTGATCGTGCTGTTCGCCGGCGGCACCTCGCTCAACTGGTTCCCGGTGCGTGGCCTGGTCTCGGACAATTTCGACGAGCTCAGCCTGCTGGGCAAGGTCGCGGACTATTTCTGGCACCTGGTGTTGCCGGTCGGCGCCCTGGTGATCGGTGGTTTCGCCACCCTCACGCTGCTGACCAAGAACGCCTTCCTCGACGAGATTTCCCGCCAGTATGTGGTGACTGCCAGGGCCAAGGGCCTCAGCGAGCACCGTGTGCTGTATGGCCATGTGCTGCGCAATGCCATGCTGCTGGTGGTGGCTGGCCTGCCGCAGGCATTGATCACGGTATTCTTCGCCGGTTCGCTGCTGATCGAAGTGATCTTCTCGCTCGATGGCCTGGGCCGCATGAGCTATGAAGCAGCCGTGTCGCGAGATTACCCGGTGGTGTTCGGCACGCTGTTCATCTTCACCCTGGCTGGCCTGCTGATTCGCCTGATCGGGGACCTGTCGTACACCCTGCTGGACCCGCGCATCGACTTCGACACGAGGGCGCACTGATGCTCTCGCCCATATCGCGCCGTCGCCTGCAACGCTTTCGCCGCAACCGCCTGGGCTGGGTGTCGCTGTGGCTGTTCGCCGGCCTTCTGCTGTTGAGCCTGGGGGCGGAGCTTGTGGCCAACGACAAGCCACTGCTGCTGGGCTACAAAGGCCAGCTGTATGTACCGGCGCTCAAACGCTACACCGAGCAGCAGTTTGGCGGGCAACTGCCGTTTCAGCCCGATTACCGCAGCGCCTATGTGCGCCAACTGATCGAAGGCCAGGGCGGCTGGATGCTGTTCGCGCCTATCCCGTTCAGCGCCGATACCCCCAACTACGACCTGCTGGTACCCACCCCCAGCCCGCCCAGTGCCAGCAACTGGTTGGGCACCGACGACCAGGGCCGTGACGTGCTGGCGCGGGTGCTGTACGGCACGCGGGTATCGCTGCTGTTCGCCTTCGCCCTGACCGTGGTCAGCGTGCTCATCGGTGTGGTGGCCGGCGCTCTGCAGGGCTACCACGGCGGCTGGGTCGACCTGCTCGGCCAGCGTTTGCTGGAGGTATGGTCGGGGTTGCCGGTGTTGTACCTGCTAATCATCCTCAGCGGCTTTGTCGAGCCGGATTTCTGGTGGCTGCTGGGGATCATGGCGTTGTTTTCCTGGCTGACCCTGGTCGACGTGGTGCGCGCCGAGTTCCTGCGTGGGCGCAACCTTGAGTATGTAAAGGCCGCCCGGGCGCTGGGGCTGCCGGACAGCCAGGTGATGCTGCGGCATATCTTGCCCAATGCCATGAATGCCACGTTGACTTATGTGCCGTTCATGCTGACCGGGGCGATTACCACACTGACCGCGCTGGACTTTCTTGGCTTTGGCATGCCGGCGGGCAGCGCCTCGCTGGGTGAGCTGGTGACCCAGGGCAAGCAGCACCTGGAGGCGCCATGGCTGGGCTTTACCGCGTTCTTTGCGCTGGCGGTGATCTTGTCGCTGCTGGTGTTTATCGGGGATGCCCTGCGCGAGGCGTTCGATCCTCGAGGATGATTTTTCAGGATTTTTACCCATGCACGACAGCGACAGCCTCAAGGACTACCCACAAGTACGGCAACTGGCGATCCGCTCGCTGTTCGAGATCATCGAGCAGTCCAGTGAAGGCACGGTGATCGTCGACCGCCAGGCACGCATCGTCTGGATGAACGAGCGCTACGCCCGACGCTTTGGCCTGGCCGACGCGGCCAGTGCCATCGGCCAGCCGTGTGAAACAGTGATCCCCGGCAGCCTGATGCGCGAGGTGGTGAGTAATGGCCGGCCGATTCTGCTGGACATGCTCGACACCCCGAATGAGCCGCTGGTGGTAATGCGCCTGCCCATCCACGATGACCAAGGCACGCTGATCGGCGCTATCGGCTTTGCCCTGTTCGACGAACTGCGCAGCCTGTCACCGCTGCTCAAGCGCTACTCCAGCATGCAGCAGGAACTGGCCTCGACCCGCTCGCAACTGCGCGCCCGCCAGGCCAAGTACAGCTTCGCCCAGTTCGTTGGCAGCAGCGCTGCCTGCCTGGAAGCCAAGCGCCGCGCCCGGCGTGGCGCGGCCAGCGATTCGCCGGTGTTGCTGCTGGGCGAAACCGGCACCGGCAAAGAGCTGCTGGCCCACGCCATCCATGCCGCATCAGCGCGGGCACACAAAGCCTTTGTCAGTATCAACAGCGCGGCAATCCCCGAAACGCTGCTGGAAGCCGAATTCTTCGGCACTGCGCCAGGTGCATTTACCGGTGCCGACCGCAAAGGCCGCAGTGGCAAGTTGCAGTTGGCCGAGGGCGGCACGTTGTTCCTCGACGAGATCGGCGACATGCCGCTGGCCCTGCAGAGCAAGCTGCTGCGGGTGCTGCAGGAGAAGGAATACGAGCCGGTAGGCTCGAACCAGATGCTGCGCAGTGACGTGCGCATCATCGCCGCCACCTCCATCGACTTGCAGGCCGCCATGGCCCGTGGGGCGTTCCGGGCCGACCTGTATTACCGACTGAATGTGCTGCCGATCGATGTGCCGCCGCTGCGGTTGCGGCTGGAGGACCTGCCGGCGCTGTGCGAGGCCATACTGGGTGAACTGGGTAGCCGGTACGAACTGGAGGCAGACGCGCAGCACCTGCTGGCGATGCATGCGTGGCCGGGGAACATTCGCGAACTGCGCAATGTACTGGAGCGCGCAACATTGCTGGCGGATCAGCCCCGGTTGGAAGCGGCGGATTTGCGGGCGGCGCTGGGGCCTTTGAGCCCGCTGGCGGATGCGCCTGCGCCTGTGCGGCAGACCTACCGCGAGGCGTGCGAAGCGTTTGAACGCCAGCTGATTGGCCAGGCATTGGCAGAGCATGGGGGCGTTGTGCCGCAAGCTGCGGCAGCGCTAGGGCTGGGTCGGTCAACGCTGTACAAGAAAATGGTGGCACTCGGTCTCTGATTGGAGATTTATGTTTCAATTTTGAGATTGTCGCGAGGGCTTCGCCCTCGATCGCGACACAAGGCCGCTCCTACAAGGGAAACGCGCCCTTCTGTAGGAGCGGCCTTGTGTCGCGATGGGCCGCAAAGCGGCCTCAAAATCTCAAAAGAGAGACAAAACGCTCAACAAAAACAATTTTTCTTTATATTTCAATGACTTAAAAACTGGCACGATTCCCGCTACCTCCTGCAAACCGATAAAAACAAGACTCACCCAGGAGACCCACCCCGATGACCGTGCTCATCGCTCTCGCCGCTCTGGCCCTGCTGATGCTGGCTGCCTACCGCGGTTACAGCGTAATTCTGTTCGCCCCCATCGCCGCCCTCGGCGCCGTCCTGCTTACCGACCCATCCGCCGTGGCCCCCGCATTCACCGGGGTGTTCATGGAGAAAATGGTCGGTTTCATCAAACTGTATTTCCCGGTATTCCTGCTGGGCGCGGTGTTCGGCAAGCTGATCGAGCTGTCCGGTTTCTCTCGCTCGATCGTCGCGGCGGCCATCCGCCTGCTCGGCACGCGCCAGGCGATGCTGGTGATCGTGCTGGTTTGCGCCCTGCTCACCTACGGCGGTGTGTCGCTGTTCGTGGTGGTGTTCGCGGTGTACCCGTTCGCCGCCGAAATGTTCCGCCAAAGCAACATCCCCAAACGCCTGATCCCGGCCACCATCGCCCTGGGCGCCTTCTCGTTCACCATGGACGCCCTGCCCGGCACCCCACAGATCCAGAACATCATCCCCAGCACCTTTTTCAACACCACCGCCTGGGCTGCGCCCTGGCTGGGCCTGATCGGCACGCTGTTTGTGTTCTTTACCGGCATGGCCTACCTGCAGCGCCAACGCAACAAGGCCCAGCGCGCCGGTGAAGGTTATGGCACCGACTTGCGCAACGAGCCAGAAACCGCTGCCGACCTGACCCTGCCCAACCCTTGGCTGGCACTCTCGCCGCTGATACTGGTGGGGGTGATGAACCTGCTGTTCACCCACTGGATCCCCCAGTGGTACGGCCCCAGCCACAGCCTGCAACTGCCAGGCATGAGCGCGCCGGTACAAAGCGACGTGGCTAAGCTCACCGCCATCTGGGCCGTGCAGGCGGCGTTGCTGGTGGGCATCCTGATGGTGCTGGTGTGCGCCTTCGGCGCCATTCGCACACGCCTGGCCGAAGGCACCAAAAGCGCGGTGAGCGGCGCGCTGCTGGCGGCGATGAACACCGCGTCGGAATACGGTTTTGGCGCAGTGATCGCCTCGCTGCCGGGCTTTCTGGTACTGGCCGATGCCCTGCGCGGCATCCCCAACCCACTGGTCAATGAAGCCATCACCGTGACCTTGCTGGCCGGCATCACCGGCTCTGCTTCGGGCGGCATGAGCATCGCCCTGGCGGCCATGGGCGATACCTTCATCGCCGCCGCACATGCCGCCAACATCCCGCTCGAAGTGCTGCACCGGGTGGCCGCCATGGCCAGTGGCGGTATGGACACACTGCCACACAACGGCGCGGTGATCACCTTGCTGGCCGTTACCGGCCTGACTCACCGCGAGGCCTACAAGGACATTTTCGGTATTACTCTGATCAAGACCCTGGCGGTGTTCGTGGTCATCGCCACGTTCTATGCCACCGGCATCGTTTAAGGAGCTTCGCATGACCCTCAACGGCAAGACTGCACTCGTCACCGGTTCCACCAGCGGCATCGGCCTGGGCATCGCCCAGGTGTTGGCCCGCGCGGGTGCCAACCTCGTGCTCAACGGCTTTGGCGACCCGGCACCGGCCATGGCCGAGATTGCCCGGCACGGGGTGAAGGTGGTCCATCACCCGGCAGACCTGTCGGACGTGGCCCAGATCGAGGCCTTGTTCAACCTAGCAGAAGGCCAATTCGGCGGCGTCGACATTCTGGTCAACAACGCCGGTATTCAGCATGTGGCGCCGGTGGAGCAGTTCCCCACCGAAAGCTGGGACAAGATCATTGCCCTGAACCTGTCGGCCGTATTCCATGGCACCCGTTTGGCGCTGCCGGGCATGCGCATGCGCAACTGGGGGCGCATCATCAACATCGCTTCGGTGCATGGTTTGGTGGGTTCGACCGGCAAGGCAGCCTACGTGGCGGCCAAGCACGGTGTAGTCGGGCTGACCAAGGTGGTAGGCCTGGAAACCGCCACCAGCAAGGTCACCTGCAACGCGATCTGCCCAGGTTGGGTATTGACCCCGCTGGTACAGAAACAGATCGACGATCGTGCCGCCAACGGTGGCGATCCACTGCAAGCGCAACACGATCTATTGGCAGAAAAGCAACCGTCCCTGGCCTTCGTTACCCCCGAGCACTTGGGTGAACTGGTACTATTCTTGTGCAGCGAGGCCGGTAGCCAGGTTCGCGGCGCCGCCTGGAACGTCGATGGTGGCTGGTTGGCCCAGTGACGGGCGGCCTGGGCCTGGCGGTGGTCTCGCATTCGTTTATCTGCAAGGAGGCCCTATGCGCCCAACCCCGATGACCGCGATTCTGGCCCTGACCCTGGCTGCCGCCGCACCTGCGATGGCTGCCAGCCTGAAGGACGTCGCCCCCTACCCAGAAGCGGAAAAAGGCTTCACCCGGCAGGTCATCCACCTGCCGGCCCAGGCCGATGAATCGGCCTATAAACTCGAAATCCTCGCTGGCAAAACGCTGAAGGTCGACTGCAATCGCCAGCGCCTGGGCGGCAGCCTGGAAGAACGCACCCTGGAAGGCTGGGGCTACAACTACTACCGCCTGGACAAAGTCAGCGGCCCGGCCAGTACGCTGATGGCCTGCCCAGATGGCAAAAAGACCGAAGCCTTCGTACCGGTGGTCGGTGACGGCTTCCTGCTGCGCTACAACAGCAAGCTGCCGGTGGTGGTCTATGTGCCCAAGGATGTCGAAGTGCGCTACCGCGTGTGGTCGGCGTCGCAGGATGTGCAAAAGGCCAACGTAGAGTAAATCTTGAGGGTGCCCTCATCGCCGGCAATCCGGCGATGAGGGCTTTGCAGGCTTCAGGAGGTTCGGCATGAACGATGTGCTCTGGCGCCCCTCTACGGCGCAAATCGAGGCCAGCCGGATGGATGCCTTCCGCCGCCGGGTCAACCTGCGCTACAACCTGCAACTGAACGACTACCATGCGCTGCACAGCTGGAGCATCGAGCAGCGGCCCGCCTTCTGGCAAACCCTTGCCGAGTATTTCCACGTTCATTGGCATACTCCGCCGAGCCAAGTGCTAAGCGAAGGGCCGCAGATGCCCGATGCACAGTGGTTCGCCAATGCCACCCTGAACTTCGCCGAACACCTGCTGCGCCGCCGTGACGACCGCCCGGCCGTGGTCGCCGTGCGCGAAGACGGCCAACGTGAAGTGTTCACCCATGCTGAACTGGCCGCACAGGTCGCCGGGCTGCAAACGGCGCTCAAGGCCATTGGTATCGCCCCCGGCGACCGGGTGGCCGCCGTCATGCCCAACACCTGGCAAACACTGGTCGCCATGCTCGCCTGCAGCAGCATTGGCGCGGTCTGGTCCACCTCTTCGCCCGAGTTTGGCGTGCACGGCATCATCGACCGTTTCGGCCAGATCGAACCCAAGCTGCTGATTGTCTGCGCCGGTTACCAATACGCCGGCAAGGCCATCGAGCAAGTAGCCAAGGTCAACCAGGTGTGCGCTCAGTTGCCCGGCCTGGAGCAGCTGATCGTGGTGCCCCATACCCGCAGCGGTACACGCGCCGACGAGTTCCAGGCAACCAACGTCAGCCTGTGGGATGACTTCTTCCAACCCGGCGGCGAGCCCCGCTTCACCCCGCTGCCTTTCGATCACCCGCTGTACATTCTCTACTCCAGTGGTACCACCGGCGTGCCCAAGTGCATTGTCCATCGTGCCGGTGGCGTGCTGTTGCAGCACCTCAAGGAACACGGCCTGCACAATGACCTGAAGGCCGATGACGTGCTGTTCTACTACACCACCTGCGGCTGGATGATGTGGAACTGGCTGGCCAGCGGCCTGGCGGTGGGGGCCACGCTGGTGCTGTACGACGGCTCACCGTTCCACCCTGGCCCCGAGCGCCTGCTGGACCTGATCGACGCCGAAGGCATCCACGCCTTTGGCACCAGTGCCAAGTACCTGGCAGCACTGGAGCAGGCGGGCCTTGAACCTGCCGCCAGCCACCGCCTGGGCAGCCTGCGGCTGCTGCTGTCCACCGGTTCGCCGTTGTCACCTCACAGCTATGACTACGTGTACGGCAAGATCAAGGCCGACCTGTGGCTGGTGTCCATGTCGGGTGGGACCGACATCGTTTCCTGCTTCGTGCTGGGCAACCCGACTTTGCCGGTGCGCCGTGGCGAAATTCAGTGCAAGGGCCTGGGGATGGCGGTGCAAGTGTGGAACGAGCAAGGCCATGCCGTGGTGGACGAAAAAGGCGAACTGGTGTGCGCGCACCACTTTCCCTCCATGCCGCTGGGGTTCTGGAATGACCCGGACGGTAGCCGTTACCACGACACCTACTTCAGCCAGTTTCCGGGGGTGTGGGCCCAGGGCGACTATGCCGAGCAACGTGCCAGCGGGGGCGTGGTGATCCACGGTCGCTCCGACGCCGTGCTCAACCCTGGCGGCGTGCGCATTGGCACGGCGGAAATCTACCGCCAGGTGGAGAAAGTCGAGCAGGTAATGGAAAGCGTGGCCATCGGCCAGGACTGGCACGGGGATGTGCGGGTGGTGCTGTTCGTGCGCCTGCACCAAGGCCTGCAACTGGATGACGCCCTGCGCCAGCGCATTCGCCAGGTGATACGTCAGTACACCACACCCCGCCACGTACCTGCGGTGATCGCCCAGGTCAGCGACATACCGCGCACCATCAGCGGCAAGCTGGTGGAGCTGGCGATACGCAACGTGGTGCACGGGTTGCCGGTGAAGAACACCGATGCCCTGGCCAACCCAGAGGCACTGGAGCAGTTTCGTGATCGCGTGGAATTGCGCGAGCAGGCATAATGCCGTCCTTTTTTCCGATGCACAGGTAGCCCATGAAAGCCCAAGCCCGCCACATTCTGGTCAAGACCGCTGACGAAGCCGAAAAGCTCAAGCAGCGCATCGCCAATGGCGAGGCTTTCGATGTGCTCGCGAAAAAGTTCTCTCTCTGCCCTTCGGGCAAGCGCGGCGGTGACCTGGGCGAAGTGCGCCCTGGGCAAATGGTCGGCGCTATCGACCAGGTGATCTTCAAAAAGCCTTTACGCGTGGTCCACGGGCCAATCAAAAGCAAGTTTGGCTACCACCTGGTGCAAACCTTCTACCGCGATTGACAGCAACGGGCACCTAGCATTTTTGCCAGTTGTGCCATCACGTCACATTACATACAACACAGGCAGGGCCGAAGCGTCGCTTCAGGTTGTGGCTCCTTCAATGGGCACGGAGACCTGTGTATGCGATGCCACCGCTTGCTGCTGCCTGTCGCATTGCCCCTACTGACGTTGCCTTTGTTGGCTCACTCCCAATCCCTGACGGTTTCAGCCGGTGAAAACCTTGGCGCCCTTGTGCAGACGAATGCCGCTGATGAATTTACCCCACGGGCGGAACGGTTCAGTCATTGCAGCAAGGTAATGGCCAAGACACATTCAACATGTCTGGCGGCACGCTAGGGTCGTTGAATCAAGGCGGTGACTTCGACACGTTCAGCATGACCGGCGGCACCATCACGGGCGCATTCGAAGACGGTGACTCGGCCTTTTTCAAAGGCGGCAGCATTGGCCGAATAGACCTCAAGCTCGCTGACAACTTCCTTGAAATATCCCAGGATCTCGGGGTCGAAACCCTCGTTGTTGGCAATGTTGTCAGCGGGCTTGGCAACGACACGATCATTATGACTGGCGGCACCATCGGCGGTGATATCAGTACCAGCAGCGGCGTTGACAAGATAACCATCAGCGGCGGCACGCTCAAAGGCGAAATACGGACTGGCAACGATGACGATGTGTTTACCTGGACGGGGGGACAGGTCGGTAAAAGAATCATCTTGGAGAACGGCAATGACACAGCCACGGTACGCACCCTGGACCTCGGCAACTCAACAGTTACCCTGGACGGCGGCACCGGTACCGACACGTTGACGTTCGAGCAGGCTCAGGTCGGCAAAGGTGCGTTGTACGTCAACTGGGAGTCCATCGCCCTCAAGCAAGGCAGCCAGCTTACCCTCAACGACACGCTGACATTGGGAGACGTGGGCGCCACCCAGCCACGCGTGATCCCCGCCACGGGCACCGGCACCTTGCAAATCGATGCAAATAGCACGCTGATCAGCCGCCAGGGCAGCATCGTCAGTATTCAAGTTGAGAACAAGGCATCGGTCGTGAACGCCGGCACCATCGACCTGAGCAGTGGCAACGACGCGCGGGGCCGCCTGACCCTCCAGGGCGACTACACCGGCAACAACGGCACCCTGCGCCTGAACAGCGTGCTGGCAGGCGATGACGCAGCTTCCGACCGCCTGGTGGTCAGCCGGGGGGCCATTGGTGGCTCCACCCAGATGTTCATCAACAACTTCAAGGGTGCAGGTGCGGCAACCACGCAAAACGGCATCCAGGTGGTCGAAGCCCGCGATGGCGCTACCAGCACGGCCACCGCATTCGTGCAGACCCAGACGCTTTCGGCCGGTGCCTTCGACTACCGGTTGTTCAAAGGGGGCGTGACGGCAGGTAGCGAAAACAGCTGGTACCTGCGCTCCACCCTGGTCGCGCCACCTGCTCCGGCTACTTTACCGGAACCCGTGCCGGAACCTGGCGAACCTACACAGCCAACCGAACCCAGCCAGCCAAACGAACCGGGCACGCCACCGGTGGTCGCCCCAGCCGCCACTCTACCCGTTGCTGCGCCAGCGCCCGGCCAGGTCGACCTGCCTGCTCCAGTGCAGGGCGAAAGCCTGCCGCTGTATCGCCCAGAAGTCCCGGTGTATGCCGCGGCGCCAAGAGGTGCCGCGATCATCGCCCGTCAGGCATTAGGAACATTCCACCAGCGCCAGGGTGACCAGCAGTTGCTCAAAGCTGACGGCGCCCTGCCCGCCAGCTGGGGCCAGGCCTATGGCGGCGCACTGCGCCAGCAATGGAGCGGTACGGTCAACCCGAGCCTGGATGGCGACCTGTACGGTTTCAAGGTGGGCCAGGACCTGTATGCCAAGGTGGGCGACAACGGCTACCGCCAGCATGTCGGCCTGTACGTCAGCCACAGCCGCCTGGACGCCGACGTCAAAGGTTTCGCCCTGGCCGTGCAGGACCGCCGGGTGGGAGACCTCAAGCTCGATGGCGACAGTGTGGGCGCCTACTGGACGCTGGTTGGGCCGCAAGGCGAATACCTGGATACGGTGCTGCAGTACACCCGCCTGGATGGCCGGGCGCGCTCCGACCGTGGCGACAAGCTGAACATCGATGGCCATGCCTGGACCGCTTCGCTGGAGTCTGGCTACCCTATCGCCCTGTCCGAACGCTGGACCGTGGAGCCGCAAGCTCAGTTGATCGCGCAAAAGGTATCGCTCGACAGCGCCAGAGACAGCGTCTCGCGCATTAGCCATGACGCCCAGGTTGAGCTGACCGGCCGCCTGGGTGTGCGTATGGAAGGTGCGTTCACAGGAAGCAGCGGCCGCCTGTTGCAGCCCTATGCGCAGGTCAACCTATGGCACGGCGACGGTGGCCGCGACACCTTGACCTTCGATGGGGTAGACAAGATCAAGACCGACTACCGCTATACCGCGGTGCAACTGGAAAGTGGCGTGGTGGCGCAGGTCAGCGAAGCACTGAGCCTGCATGGCGGCGTGCAGTACACCGCCAACCTGGACAGCCGCCAGCAGGAAGCCAGCGGCGTGAACCTGGGTGTTCGCTGGCAGTTCTAGCGCCGCGCCGCCAGCAAACCGAGGCCAGCGCAACCTAGCAGGGAGGCGCTGACCCGGTTGAACATGCGCCGTGGCCCGGGCTGGCTGAACCAGCGCTGCATGTAGGCGCCCAGGCCCGAGTAGATGGCGATCGCCGCCCATTCCAGCAACAGGAACAATACGCCCAGCCAAAGGAACTGCTCGCTCACAGGCGTAGTGCTGCCAACCGAAACGAACTGCGGCAGAAAGGCGGTGAATATCAGGATGGCCTTGGGGTTGCCAGCCGCCACCCAGAATTCCTGCCGCGCCAGGCGCCAGGTGCCGCGTGGGTGATCGCTGGCCACCACGGCCTCGCCCACCGGTGCGCGCCACAGTTGCCAGGCGATGTAGAACAGGTACGCCGCGCCCACTACCTTGATGGTCAGGAACAGGTATTCGCTGGTATGCAGCACCACCGCCAGGCCCATGGCGGCCAGGGCGATCATGCCGCTGAAGGCGAGGATGCGCCCCCCACCAGCCACACAGGCGGTGCGCAGGCCGTACCGGCTGGCATTGTGCAGCGACAGTAGGTTGTTCGGCCCCGGCGCCATGTTCAGAGCGAAGCAGGCAGGGATGAAAAGCAGCAGGCTTGAAAGGTCCATTCTTGTTTTCCTCTGACAACAGGCGCCTATTTCGGCGTGTGTCGCGCCTTGCGGTCAAGTTACAGCCAGCGATAAAAACTGTACGGGTATGCGCCAGCTGTTACCCTGCCGACACTACCGAGGAGCCTGTAATGCCCCGTTCCCACGCCGTCGTGTGGCGCGACCCGGCCCTGGCGCATGTCGAAAGCCGCCGCGCCTGTAATAGCCGCGCCTGTTACAAGGCCCACAGCCACCCGACGTTTTCCATCGGTGCGGTGGATGCCGGCCACAGCCATTTCACCGGGGCTGCCGGTGGGCAAGAGCGCCTGACACCCGGCACGTTGGTACTGGTCCCGGCCCGCCGTGTGCATGCCTGCAACCCCGAGCCTGGGCAGGCCTGGAGCTACCAGATGCTGCATGTGGATGCCGACTGGCTGACGCAGCTGCGCCTGGAGTCGGGGCTGAGCGGCACCGAGGCCGGCGAGCCAGCACGCATTTGCCGGGCGCCGCAGGTCTATCGGCAGTTCTGCGAGCTGAACAGTTTGCTGTTTTCCCGCGCCAGCAACAGTGAGAAGGATGCGGCGCTGGTTGCCTTTCTGGGGGACCTGGATTTTTCCGCGCACCCACCACTGGTAGCGGCCCCTGCCCTGGAAGCCGCGACATTGAGTGAGGTGCTCGAGCGTATCGAGCACCTCAACCCAGCGCGATTGAGCCTGGAAGCACTGGCGCGGGAGGCTGGGCTTGGGCGCTATCAGCTGATCCGAGCATTTCGCGCAGCGACCGGATTTACGCCCCATGCTTATCTACTCAATGCCCGGGTCAATCGCGGCCGAAAGCTGTTGAGTAAAGGGCTGGCACTGGCAGAGGTGGCCTACCAGCTTGGGTTTGCCGACCAAAGCCATTTCCAGCGGGTGTTCAAGGCCCATGTGGGGGTGACACCGGGGCAGTACCGAGGCGATTGAAGGCGTGCGCGGTCCCCAAGGGGCCGCGTTGGCTTTTTGGGGTTTGCAATATTCTTCAATACGCCCAACACGCGGGGCAGCAGACTGCGGTTTTTTCCGCAGAGCAGCCCCACCCATGCAACAGTTTCTGATCATCGCCCTCGCCCACTTTCTCGCCCTGCTTTCTCCCGGCCCGGACTTCTTCCTGGTCGCGCGCAGCTCGATCAACAGCGGCTGGTGCACTGCCAGCGGTGCTTGCCTGGGCATCGCCCTGGCCAACGGCGCATTCATCGCCATGGCCTTCACCGGCCTTTCGGTACTGCAGGAAGGCAGCCTGTTGTTCACCACGCTGCAGCTGGCCGGCGCCAGCTACCTGCTGTACATCGGCGTGCTGTTTCTGCGCCATGCCGGGCAAACCAGCCTGGGCACAGTCGCTGGCAGCCAGCGGGCTCAAGGCTGGTGGCGCAATGTGGGCATGGGCTTCTTGTCCGGCGTCCTCAACCCCAAGAACGCGCTGTTCTATGCCAGCCTGGCCAGCATGGTCGCCAGTGCCAGCGTCGGCTGGAAAACGGCCTACGCCGCGTGGATGTTCAGCATCGTACTGCTCTGGGATCTAGCGGTTGCCGTGGCCATTGGCAACCAGCGAGTATTGCGGCGCTTCGCCCGCAGCCTGCCGTGGCTGGAGCGGGCCTCGGGGGTCATGCTGGTGGTTTTGGCGGGGGCGTTGTTGCTGCACCTGGCGCGGGGCTGATCAGTTTCAGGGTACGCATGTCCATCAAGGTGAAATGGCCACTGGCCCACCCGCCCGTGTCCAGGTGCCAGACATTGCCCAACTGCTTGGCCTCCAGCACCGGCGTGTGGCCGACCAGCAAGGCACGCAGGCCCTGCACCGGCTGGGTGTCGCCTTCCTTCAGCCGCCGCCGCGACCACTGGCACACTTCCCGCACCTTGGGGTCGTCCTCCAGTTCCAGCCAGGTGCGCAGTACTGCCCAGTCGGCAAACGGGCTGTCGGCATGCAGCAGGCCCACCAGCCCGGCCGCACTTTCTACTTCTATCGCAATCGGCAGTTGCTCGAAGCGCTCCACGAAGCGCAATTGCTCGCCCCGTGGCAGGTCGAGAAACCAGCTACCTCCAGCGGCGCGGTACATGTCCAGGTCCAGCCGCCCACCGCGCACGCGGGTAATTGCCAGGGCCTCGTGGTTGCCTTGCACGGCATGGAACCAGGGCTGCGCCAACCACTCCAGTGCTGCCTCGCTATGCGGCCCACGGTCGACCAGGTCACCCACGCTGAACAGGCGGTCCACCGCTGGATCGAACCCGACCGCATCCAGGCACTGTTGCAGGCGCTGGAAGTGACCATGGATATCGCCGACCGCCAGGTCCCGTCCCCGGATATTGGCGATCAGCCGCCGAAACCGTCCCATTACAATCTTCCTCTGCTGGTAGCGCCACGCCAGGGGTAAAATGGGAGCACACGCAATCTGCCCCGGAGGTGCATCATGCGTACCGCCCTCGTGTGTGCCGTGCTCATGGCGCTGTCACTGGACAGCATGGCACAAGGTGCCCCGGCCGCGCAGGTCGAGGTGCGTTTCGACCACCCGGAAAAATTCCGCGATGCCAGCCTCGACAGCCACGGTTATGAACGTGGTGCCGACGCCTATGTCATGAAAACCCTCAGCCAATACCTGCAGCAGCTCGGCCAGCGCTACCTGCAACCGGGCCAGCAACTGGTCATCGACATCCGCGACATCGACCTGGCCGGGCGCTTCGAGCCCTGGCACAGCCAGGCCTACGATGTGCGCTTCATGCGCGAGATCACCTGGCCGACCATCGACCTCACCTACACCCTCAGCCAACCTGGCAAACCCGATCAGCAGGCGCAGGAGCGGGTCAGCGACAAGATGTACCTGAGCCGCCCGGGCCGGGTCGCCAGCAGCAGTGACCGCCTGTATGCCGAAAAGGCCATGCTCAGCGACTGGTTCCGCCAACGCTTCGCGACGCACTCGGCTTCCTGAAAAACCCTTCACTGGTACAGGTGTTGGTGCCGATAGTATGCTCGGCCCTTCAACCTGTACCAGGGAATGGTTCTCATGAAACTGTGCGCCGTACAACTGGCATCGCTCAAGGGCGATTTGCCAGGCAACCTCCAGCGTCACCTGGCCTGCATCGAGCAGGCTTCGGCCCTGGGTGCCGAACTGGTGGTGTTTCCCGAACTGTCGCTGACCGGCTACGAGCCGAGTGTGGCGCGCCAGGCCGCCCTGCCGGTGGCCTCCACACGGCTGGACCCGCTGCAAGCCGCTTGTGACCGCCTGGGCATCACTATTGCCGTGGGCCTACCACTGCCAACGCCGGACGGCATACGCATCGGCATGCCGATCTTCAGCCCTGGGGCACCCCGCCAGGCCTATGCCAAGCGGCGCTTGCACGATGATGAACTGCCCTACTTCACCCCAGGCGATCAGGCCTTGCTGCTGGAGATGGGGGAGCACCGGGTGGCGCCGGCAATCTGTTACGAATCGATGTTCATGGCACATGCGGCCATGGCCCGCGAGCACGGTGCCGACCTGTACCTGGTCAGCGTGGCGAAAACCGCCAAAGGCATCCGCGAGGGACACGCGCATTACCCAGAAGTGGCGCGTGAGCTTGGCATGCCGGTATTGATGGCCAACTGCGTGGGGCCGGCTGACACCTTCATCGGCGCCGGCGGCTCCGCTGCGTGGGACAGCCAGGGGCGCTTGCTGGCCAGCCTGGATGAGCACAGTGAAGGGCTGATCGTACTCGACACCCGTAATGCCAGCGCAAGCGCGCTGCCTTTGGACCCGCACCCTGCATGATCTATCTGTTTCTTGCGTTGCTGAGTTATGCCTGCACCTACTACCTGGTCGGCTTGCTGATTCAGGGCCAACTTGCCGATGTGGCCGAGGGTTTGCGCCATCGGCCCGATGCACCTACGCCCGGCGAGTACCTGCGGGAGGTCGAGCCCCTTGCGCGTCGAGCGCATCGGCACTACACCCTGATGGCCGGCTCGGTGCTGGCCGTACTGGTCTGCCTGGTCGCCAGCTGGTTCGGCTGAAGCCTTAGAAGTCCAGCGCCAGGCTTTGCCGGCCCTCCAGCGCCAGCAGGTACTGCTTGGCCGCGAGGCCACCGGCAAAGCCAGTCAAGCTGCCCGACGCGCCGATTACCCGATGGCACGGGGCGATGATCGAAATCGGGTTGCGGCCATTGGCGGCGCCTACGGCACGCACCGCGCTGGGGTTGCCGATTTGCCGGGCGATATCGCCGTAGCTGCGGGTTTCGCCGAACGGTATCGCCAGCAGCGCGGCCCACACCTGCCGCTGGAACTCGGTGCCGGCAAAGTCCAGCGCCAGTTCGAAACGCTGGCGCTTGCCGGCAAAGTACTCGCCGAGCTGGCGAGCGGTTTCCACCAGTACCGGGCACTGGTCATCACGGTGCAGGGCGCCCAGGCGTACGCGGTTTTCCCGCTCCTCTTCCCACAGCACAGCTGCCAGGCTGTCGCCACGGGCCACCAGGGTCAGCGTGCCGACGGGCGATTGCATGAAAGTGAAAGCGCTGGACATAGCGGGCTCCTGCTGGTTGCGATCAACTTACTGTACGCATCCACAGTTACTGATGCACCCGCTTTCTTGCTCAAGTCATTGCGCAGCCGGCAATGCACCGCGCCTGGCTGAGGTTGACCTTGGGGATCAGATCGTCAGGAATACGCGAAGTCGCCGACAGGTTGTAGACATGAAAATGTTCGTTGACCACTTCTCTGGCCATCAGTGTCAACGACGGCAGAATGCGGCTGTCCCAATGCTGGTCCAGCCCGCACGGCGAACACTCGCCGTTGCCGTTCTCGTAGAAGCGCCCGACGCTCTGATCGAGGTCTACCCCTACCAGCAGCACCTCTTCGAAGCCCAGGTGGTAAGCCAGCTGCAAGGCCACGTACGCCACTGTGCGAGCATCGAAGAAACCATGGGCCAGGTCTTTGCTGAAGGCAATCGAACGGCTACGTTTGCTCCACAGTGCGCGGTTGCACACGCAGCTGTCACCGTGGCCACGCAAACCGTCCAGCAGGCCTGGCGTGTCGGCTTTGTGCAAGGCATAACACTCGGTATCCGCTGGCACATTGGCACCCGCATACTGCTCGGGCCAAAGTGCCAGGCGCTCGCTGTCGCGCAAGGCCGTGGCGAACAAGGCCGGCTGTTGCAGGCGAAAACTTTTGTCGGTGCACACGTAAAAGAACGGTTTGATACCGTGTTCGGCGGTCATGGCAACCGAGCCGTTCATGGCGATGATGGGCAAATGGGCGAATTCGCCCAATGGAAAATGCTTGGCAGACGCACCGGAGGCAAGTATCACCACGGGGCCCTGCTGGGTGTTGCGACACGCCTCGAAATGGGAGAACGCCCCGCGTTCAGCGCTTGGCTGCGACGGAAGTGTGTTCATCAATGGCATCTTTAACTGGACAGTACAAACCACAATACTGATCCGTGTATATGCCGTGGCCGCTTTTACCTAACTTTACCTAGCTGAACATCAGTCAACCGCCATCCCTTGTTTGGCGGGGTTTTGGGGCCGCTGCGCAGCCCCAGAAAAACGCAAGCCAACGCTAGACTTCCGTCTGGCGGATACGTTTCTTGTCGATCTTGCCGACACTGGTCCGGGGGATCTCGTCCACACAACGCAACTGCCGTGGTATCGCCCACTTGTTCAAGTGCCCGCTGTCGACAAACGGCTGCAGGTGCCTGGCCAATGACGGCTGGTCCAGTTGCACACCCTCACAGCAGACCACCAGGGCCAAGGGTTGTTCCCCCCACTGTGGATCAGGAACACCGACGACAGCCACCGAGGCGACAAACGGGTGCTGGCTGATCAGGTTTTCCAGCGCTACCGAGCTGACCCACTCGCCACCGGTCTTGATCACGTCCTTGATCCGGTCGCGGATACGCACCACGCCCGCCGCATCGATACAAGCCAGGTCACCGGTGTGCATCCAGCCCCCCAACCACAGTGCTGCGCCTTGCTCCGGTTCGTGCAGGTAGCCTTGGGTCAGCCAAGGCGCGCGCACCACGACTTCACCCAGGCTTTCACCGTCGTGCGGCACCTCCCGGCCCTCGCTGTCGACGATACGCAGGTCCACCATGGCAATCGGCACACCGGCATCGATGCGCAGCGGCAATTGTTGCGCGATGGGCTTTGCCAGCAGCTCGGCACTCAGGTAGGTGATGCTGAGCAGCGGGCAGCTTTCCGACATGCCGTAACCACAGTGCACGCTGATGCCGCGCTCGCTGGCGCGCTGGGCCAGGCCCAGGGTCAGCGCGCTGCCGCCCAGCAGCATTTTCCAGCCGGCAAGGTCGGTGCGGCGCCCTTGCTCGCTGTCGAGCATCATCTGCAGCACCGTTGGCACGCAATGGGAGAAGGTCACCCCCTCCTCATGGAACAGGCGCACCAGGCGGTTGGGCTCGTAGCGCCCCGGGTAGACCTGCTTGATGCCAAGTGCCGTCGCCACGTAAGGCACGCCCCAGGCATGCACATGGAACATGGGCGTGATCGGCATGTACACATCGCCGGTGCGCAGCAGCGGTACCTCACCGCACGCGGCCAAAGTGCCCTGCTCGACCAGGGTATGCAGCACCAGTTGCCGGTGACTGAAGTACACACCCTTGGGGTTGCCGGTGGTACCGCTGGTATAGAACAGCGTGGCCAGCGAGTTTTCGTCGAAGTCCGGGAATTCGAAGTACGGTTCTGCAGCCGCCAGCATGGTTTCGTACTCGCCCAGCAGAGGCACGCCTTGCGCGGCGTGACCGCCGTCACTCAGGCGGATGAAGCCCTTCACTGTCGGCAGGTCGGCGCGCAGCTGCTGCATCAACGGCAGAAAGTCGTCGTGCACCAGCACCAGCCGGTCCTCGGCGTGGTTCATGGTGTAGCGCACCTGCTCGCTGGACAACCGCACGTTTACCGTATGCAACACTGCGCCCAGCATGGGTACGGCGAAGAAACACTCCAATGCGCGGTGGCTGTCCCAGTCGAGCAAGGCCACGGTGTCGCCAGGCTGGACCCCGGCAGCGCTCAGCACGTTGGCCAGCCGTTGAATACGCTCCAGCAACGTGGTGTAGGTGTAGCGCAGCTTGTCGGCGTAGACGATTTCCTGGTTGGGCTGGTAGCGCACACCCGACAACAGCAGGCGCTTGATCAGCAGCGGGTACGCATAGGCCTGCTCGGCCGGGGGCATGACGCGGGTAGTGATCATGTGGGTGGCCTTCACAGTTGCCCGGCTCGAGCAGGTACAGGCTATCGCTGCCGGCCCTCACGCTGGCGCTGAGCGAGTGGATGCGTGGCAGCAGGCGGGCAAAGTAGAAGCGCGCGGTGCCGAGCTTGCTCAGGTGGAACGGCTCAGGTGCCGCATGGGCCAGGCACACCACAGCCATGCGCGCCCACAGGTAGGCGTAGAGGGTGTAGCCAAACACCTGAAGGTACTCCACCGCCGCCGCGCCAAGCTCGCGCGGGTTGCCTTGGCCACGGTCGAGCAACCAAGCGCTCAGTTCGTCGACGTTGTGCACGGCAGCCAGCAGTGGCGCAGCGAACTCGGCGTGCTCCACCGGCAGCGCCTCGGCAAAGGCGACCATTTCGTCAGACACGCCAAGGTAAGCCTTGCCACCATCACCCAACAGCTTGCGCCCGACCAGGTCGAGGGCCTGGATGCCGTTGGTACCTTCGTAGATCTGGGTGATGCGGCAGTCACGTATCAACTGCTCCTGGCCCCACTCACGGATATAGCCGTGGCCACCCAGTACCTGCTGGCCGTGCACGGTGGTCTCCAGCCCCATGTCGGTGAGGAAGGCCTTGGCCACCGGTGTAAGCAACGCCACCTTGGCTTCGGCCTTGGCGCAGGCAGCCGGGTCATCGCTGTACTTGGCCAGGTCCAGCTGCAACGCCACGTAGGTTGAAAACGCCCGCCCACCTTCGTTCAGCGCTTTCATGGTCAGCAACATACGGCGTACGTCCGGGTGGACGACAATCGGGTCGGCATGCTGCGCCAGTGCTTCGGCGCCTGTCGGCGCGCGGCCTTGCAGGCGATCACGGGCATAGGCGATGGCGCCCTGATAGGAGCGCTCGCCCAGGGCCAGGCCCTGGATGCCCACGCCCAGGCGCTCGTAGTTCATCATGGTGAACATGGCATTGAGGCCCTTGTTCGGCTCGCCGACCAGGTAGCCGGTGGCGCCATCGAAGTTCATCACGCAGGTGGCCGAGGCCTTGATGCCCATCTTGTGCTCGATAGAGCCGCAACTTACCGCGTTGGCCTCGCCCAGCGCACCGTCGGCGTCGACCAGCACCTTGGGCACCAAAAACAGCGAGATACCTTTGGGCCCGGCGGGCGCATCGGGCAGCCGCGCCAGCACCAGGTGGATGATGTTTTCGGTCAGGTCCTGCTCGCCGCCAGTGATGAAGATCTTCGTGCCGCTGAGGCGGTAGCAACCTTCGGCGATGGGCTCCGCGCGGGTGCGGATCAGCCCCAGGTCGGTGCCAGCGTGCGGTTCGGTAAGGCACATGGAGCCGGTCCAGCGGCCTTGGTACATCGGCGGCAGGTACAGCGCCTTCAGCGGCTCGCTGGCATGGTTGAGCAGTGCCAGGCAGGCCCCGGCGGTCAGCATTGGGTACAGGCCGAACGATAGATTGGCGGCATTGAGCATCTCCTCGAGCTGAGCACCGATCACCTTCGGCATGCCCATGCCACCGTATTCCGGGGCCCCGGCCACACCTACCCAGCCGTCGGTGGCGAATGCCCGATAGGCATCGGCGAAACCATCGGGAGTACGTACCTGGCCAGCCTCCCAGCGGCAGCCCTGCTCGTCGCCACTGCGGTTGAGCGGCGCTACCCGCTCGGCGATCAGCTTGCCGGCCTGTTCGAGTATGGCCCGGGCCGTGTCGCCGTCGACCACCTCGGCCAGTGCGGGCGTTTGCGCCCACCAGGTCGGGATGTCGAACACTTCGTTCAACAGAAAATCCATGTCACGCAGTGGCGGAAGGTAATCAGACATGAGGCGAACACTCGCTTTCTTGGGTTTTCGAATGGGCTTTGGCCTGGGCTTCGGCAGTTGCCTGGGGGCCCACGCCGCGCAGAAGGAAGTGCGACAGCGCCGGTATCAGCACCAGCGCGCCGAGCATGTTCCACAGGAACATGAAGGTCAGCAGCAAGCCCATGTCGGCCTGGAACTTGATCGGTGACCAGGCCCAGCCGACCACGCCGGCCGCCAAGGTGATACCGACCAGCCCTACCACCCGGCCAGTGAAAGCCACGGCTTTCTGATAAGCCTGGGCCAGGCTCAGGCCGGCGCGCTGGTAATGCAGCTGCACGCTAAGCAGGTACAGCGCGTAATCCACGCCAATACCCACGCCCAAGGCGATGACCGGCAAGGTGGCAACTTTGACACCAATGCCCATGGCCACCATCAGCGCCTCGCACAACACCGAGGTGAGCATCAACGGCAGAATCGCCACCAGCGTGGCACGCCAACTGCGGAAGGTGATCAGGCAGAACAGCGTCACCGCCAGGTAAACCAGCAACAGCATGCGGTGGTTGGCCTCGCGCACCACCACGTTGGTGGCGGCTTCGATACCGGCGCTGCCGGCCGCCAGCAGAAACTGATGCTCGGCGCTGCCGTTGGCCTGGGCGAAGCGCTCGGCCGCTGCGGCGACCTGGGCCAGCGTGTCGGCGCGGTGGTCCTTGAGGTAGGCGATCACCGGCATCAGCGAGCAATCGTTGTTGAACAGCTCCGGTGCGTTGACCGAGGCTTGCTGCGCGGCGTAGTTGAGCACGTCCTGGTTGCGCTGCAGGCTGTTCAGGCGCGGGTTGCCTTCATAGGTACCGGCGGTGATCTGGCGCACGGCGTTGGCCAGCGACACGGTGGTCTGCACAC
Source organism: Pseudomonas sp. LFS074 (assembly GCF_047978165.1). Classification (NCBI taxonomy): domain Bacteria; kingdom Pseudomonadati; phylum Pseudomonadota; class Gammaproteobacteria; order Pseudomonadales; family Pseudomonadaceae; genus Pseudomonas; species Pseudomonas sp. LFS074. The sequence continues at coordinate 3,237,873 of NZ_JBFPFV010000001.1, forward strand.
CCGGCAACTGTTGCAGCTCCCAGGCCAGGCGATCAGCGAGGATCAAGGTCTGGTATTGCAGGCAGCCTTCGGGGGCGGTCTTGACCATGACCGCGAAGGTGTCGCTGGACAGTGCGTAATGCTGGGTGATGTAGGCGTTGTCGAGGTTGTAGCGCGAATCCGCGCGCAGCTCGGGGGCGCCGCTGTCGAGGTCGCCGATTTTCAACTGCAGACTGCCCCAGATACCAAGGGCGGCCAAGGCCAGGGCAACCAGCAGCGCAGCGCTGGCCCACCTGCGTTGCGTGAAGCGGTCAAGCAGGTCCCACAGCCGGCCGAAGCCACGGTGTTGATCCGCGCGGGCATCGATGCGCAGCGCCCGCTCGGCAGCCTGGCGGCCCACACCGACATAGGACAGTGCCACGGGCATCAACAGCAATGAGGTGAAGATCAGCACCGCCACACCAATGCTGGCGGTAATTGCCAGGTCCTGTATCACCGGAATGTCGATCAGCATCAGCACGGCAAAGCCCACGGCATCGGCCAGCAATGCGGTGACACCTGCCACGAACAGGCGGCGGAACGTATAACGGGCGGCAATCTGCCGATGGGTACCACGGCCTATGTCCTGGAGGATGCCATTCATCTTTTGCGCGGCATGCGACACGCCGATGGCGAAGATCAGGAACGGCACCAGGATCGAGTACGGGTCGATGGCATAACCCAACCAGGCGACGATACCCAGCTGCCATACCACAGCAGTCAGCGAACACAGCACCACCAGCAAGGTGCTGCGCACACAGCGGGTGTAGCAGTAGATGATCACCAGGCTGGTGAGCACCGCCAGGGCAAAGAACGCCATCACCTGGATCAATCCGTCGATCAGGTCGCCCATCAGCTTGGCAAAGCCGATCACATGAATGCGGTACTGGCCGCTGGCCTGGTACTGGCTGCGCAACTGTTCGAGCTTTTGCGAAAAGGCATGGTAGTCCAGGCCTTTGCCGGTGGCTGAGTCCTGGTCGAGCAGCGGCACCACCAGCATGCTCGACTTGAAGTCGCGCGCTACCAGGCTGCCGACGATGTTGGCGCGCTCGATGTTTTGCCGCAGCTGTTCGATGTCGCCAGCCGCGCCCTGATAGCCGTCGGGCATGACCGGGCCACCTTGAAAACCTTCCTCGGTAACCTCGGTCCAGCGCACCGCCGGGCTCCACAGCGACTTCACCCAGGCCCGGTCCACGCCCTGGCTGAGAAACAGCTCGTCGTTGATGTGGCGCAGGGTCTGCAGGTAGCCGGGGTCGAAGATATCGCCCTGGGTGTTTTCCACCACTACCCGCACCGCATTGCCCAGGCCGCGCAACGAGGTGCGGTTGGCCAGGTAGTTCTGGATGTAGGGGTGGCTCTGCGGCAGCATCTTGTCGAAGCTGGGGCGCAGCTCCAGGCGGGTCAGCGCCATGAAGCCCAGCACCAGTGTCGCCAACAGCATGCACAGCAGAAATGGCAGGCGGTGGTTGAACACCAGGCGTTCCAGGCCATTGCCCGAGCGCGTGTCGAAATCGGCAAGGTTGCGGATTACCGGAAGGGTATCTTGGCGGTTAGCGGCCATCAGGGTCTTCTCTTGTTATGGGTGCGGCGTGGGGTTACCGAACAGGTTGCGCACGCCCCGCTCGCCCACCAGCACCAGGCCGTTGTCGGCATCGCTGGCGAGTGCGGTCACCGGGCCACGGGCGCTTTGTGGCACCGGGCGGAAGCTGGCGCCGTCGTCGCGGCTGAGCAACAGGTCGCCGGCCTGGCTGGCCAGCCACAGCTGCCCGTCGCGATCGATACCGGCGGCGGTGAGGCTGGTATTGACGCCCGTGTCGACCGGCTGCCACTGCTCGCCGCCATCGGTACTGCGATAAGCGTGGCCGCGCAGGCCGTATATCAGCAGCACACCGGGCTTGCCGATGGCGCCGAACAGAGTGCCGGCGTAGGGGGTATCGACGCGGCTGAAGCGCTCGCCGTTCCACTTCAACAGCAAGCCCTGCTCGCCCGTGATGTACAGGTTGTCAGCCACTGCGGCCAGGCTGGTCAGGTGCAGGCCTTGCGGGTTGTCGCTGTGGTCGAGCCAGGGCTGCCAGTGCTCGCCGCCGTCCGTGGTGCGCAGCAGCAGGTTGAACACGCCCACCGCGTAGCCATGACGAGCATCGCTGAACCACACATCGAGCAAGGCATTGTCGGTGCCAGCGCCGGGCAGCTGTTCAGCCAACGCTCGACCATCCAGCTGCCTTTGCCAGTGCACGCCAGCATCACGGGAGTGCAGTACCACACCATCATGGCCGACCGCCCAGCCCAGTTCAGGCGTGGCAAAGCTCACCGCATTCAGGTCGGCGCTGACCGGCACCTGGGCCTGCTGCCAGTGCGCGCCGTGGTCGTCGGAATAGAGGATATGCCCGCGTGGGCCGACCGCGACCAGGCGCTGCCCGGCCAAGGTCACATCACGCAGGGCGCTGCTGCTGGCCAGGGTGCTGGGCATGGCGGGCACATCCAGCACATCGGTGAATGGCGCCGCCTGTGCCGCGCCCTGCAGCGCGGCCAGGGCCAACATCACCACGCTGCATCGTTTGAAGACAGACATTGGCAACCTCTGTTCCATGGTTCAGCGAATGCCATTGCCGGCCAGTGACTCGGGCGACCACTGGGTTTTCGACAGCGGCTCGATGTAGCGGATGCCACCATAGGCACCGACCACGCCGTTGAGGTTGTAGGTGCCGCCGATCAGGTCGTAGATCATGAACGGCGTGGCGTCCGGGGTCTGCTTGTCGTAGCTCTGGGTCAGGAAGGCGAACGAGCCCCGGTACAGCTGGCCACGGGCGTCGTACTGGTCGGAGGCAAGGGCGATCCAGCTGTCTTCGTCAAGGTAGAAGCGGCGCTTGTGGTAGATGTGGCGTGCGCCGTCCTTGAGCTTGCCTTCCACCACCCAGACGCGGTGTTTTTCCCAGCGCACGAACTGCGGTGCCAGGTGGTTGGGCGTGATCACCTGCTTGACGTCGGTGTTGTAGGTCAGCTGGTAGGTGTTGTACGGCACGTACATTTCCTGCTTGCCCACCAGGGTCCAGTCGTAGCGGTCCAGCGCGCCGTTGAAGACGAACACGTCATCGTAGGTGCCAGAGCCGGAGGTGCCCGGGTTGGGCGTGTCGTAGGCCAGGTTGGGCGCCAGCTTCACCCGGCGCTGGCCTGGCAGGTATTGCCAGGCGTTGCGTGGCTGCACCAGCGGGTTTGCGGCGTCGCGCAGCATCATCGCTTCACCGGCACGGCGTGCGGGCCCGGTGTACACCAGTTTCATCTGGTAGTAGGTGTCCTTGGCGCCGATCGGCTTGGCCATGTCCTCGTAAATCGGGTAACTGATGTTGGCCTGTCCAGTGGTCGACAGCGACGGTTTGCCGGCGGCGTCGACGTTCCACGAGTCGTACTTGGCGGTCATGCTCACGCCCTGGTAACGCAGCAGGAAGTTCCACATGGCTTCGGCGCCGTTCTGCGGAATGGGGAACGGGATACCCGGCAGCACGTTGTCTACCGCAGTGCCGCCCTCCTGGCTTTTGGCAGCGGTGGCGTTCTTGCGGGTGTTGTCGAGCACCGCCTGCGGCAGCGCTACGCTGCGATGCGTCGGGTACACGTCGACGCGGTAGCTGGGATAGCGCTTGAGCAGTTCCAGGGTGGTGGCGGTCAGCTGAGCCTTGTACTGATCGGCATTCTTGCCATCGATCACCAGCAGCGGCTTCTCGCTGGCAAACGGGTCCGGCCGCATGCTGGCACCGCTCTGGTAGCTGGCCGGGGGCGTTTGCAGGCCGCCCTGGTAGGCCGGGATCGAGCCGTCGGCATTGCCGGCCTTTTCGGCGCCGATGGCGGTCAGGTTGCTGCCCAGGTGTGCAGCCTGGTCAGGGGAAACGGCCGCCTGGGCGGCATTGAGCGCGGCCAGCGACAGGCACGAGGCAAGCAGGGTACGTACGAAATTCATGATGGTTGTCTTCCTGTGTAGGCGGTAGGAAACATGACTCAGAAGGTCGTCTTGACGGTCAGGTACAGGGCGCCACGGTCTTCAGTGGTGGCACCACCCCCCGAGAAGGAGGCGTAGCCGCCGCCGTAGCAGGTGTAATCCTGTTCGCCGTCCAGGGCATTGGGGGTGCTGCCGTCGGTCTGGCCGTCCTTGCAGGCCTTGGTCTCACCGAAGCTGTCGACGTACTTGAGGTCGACGAAGTACTGGTTGTAGATCGCAGCGCTGAAACCCACCGCGTAGTTGCCAGTGTTCTCGGCACCGCCACCCTGCACCGGCGATACACCGTCGATGCCGACGTTGACCGAAAGCGGCATGCTCAGGTCCATGCCCGGAAACACCTGGTACCAGGTAGGGGTGAAATTGACGGCGATGCCCCAGTTGTCGCGGGTGGCCTTGTCGATGCCGCGGTAGCTGCTCTTGCCTTTGTACAAAGCTTCGTTGTGGCTATCGAGCTTGAGCAGGTTGCTGTAGAACAGCTCGCCCAGCAGGGTTGCCGAGTCGAACAGCGGTGTGTCGCCAATCGTCATCAGGCCGTTGAGGGTGAAGTGCAAGGTGTCGCCGGTGGCGCTCAGGCTGTCGCCATCCTTGGGCACGTCGTAGATCACCCCGCTGCTGGGCAGCCGTGCCGGCAGCAGGCCAAAGCCGCCGCCCAGGCCGCCTTGGCCGGGGGCGCTGACGATTGCCGGAATGCTCGCCAGCGGCATGTTGTGGCGGATGTTCAGGTCGCTGCCGACGCTGATGCCCGCCACATCCTTGGAGAGGCTCAGCCCATAAATGTCGATGTTGTCGGCGTAGGCAAACTGGTAAGTGGTGCTTTGCAGCGAGTTGTAGAGGTTGCCGATCGCGCCTTGGCGGCTGCCCGGTGGGTTGCCGAATGGGCCGTTGGCCACGGTCATGCCGCGCGCATCGAGCCAGGCCTGGGGCAGGATCTCGGACGTCTTGCGGTAGTAGAAGCCGAGGGTGCCGCCCAGCCACTCTGGCGACCACTTGGCCATGATGCCCCAGTCACCGCTTTTGCCGGGGGTCAGGTCATGACCGCGGCGAATGGTGGTGAGCGCACCGCGCACCGGGATCAACCCCGGCGTACCGGTGTGGCCCAACAGGAAGCTCTGCGCGCCCTCACCCACCACATCAGAGCCGCCATAGTACGTGCCGGCTTCAGGCAGCCGGGCGGCATCCCAGTCGAAGAAGTACTGGGCACCCAGGGTGAGCTCGGAGTTGACCAGGAACGCGGTCGACAGCTGGTTGCGGGGTACGAAAAGCTCCTTGGCCTCGGTGCCCGGCGAGGCCGCCAGCTTGGCCAGGTCCAGGCCTGATTGGCCATAACTCAGCGAATGCACCGGGTTGAGCAAGGTTTCACCCCAGAACAGGTTGTGCTGGCCCAGCTTGGCGCTGACCTGCGACGCTTCGCCCACGTCACGGCTCATGAACACGAAGGCATCCAGCACTTCGCCAGACGGGCCGCTGTAGTAACGCTGGGCGTAGTTGCTCAGGTGTGGGCTGCCTAGCGGGATGCCGGTCCCAGGCAGGCCATTGAGGCTGGGGTTGATACCCGATTGGTCACCGTTACCGTTGACGAATGGGTTGCTGTTGGAGCCGGTGTTGTCATAGGCCTTGTCGTACCAGCTGGCAGTGCTGACGCGAAAACCGCTGTTGCCCTGGTACACCACATCCAGCTCGGTCAGCAGGTCGACCCGGTTGGTGATGTTGGTGCCGGCCTTGCGGAAGTTGTAGTCGCCGTCGTTGCTGTTGGGCGTGCCCAGCAGGCGCTTGTCGGCACTCTCGGTACGCACGCCGTAGTTGTATTTGACGGTATTGTCGAAGCGCACGGCCCAGTCTTCATGGCCGGTATCGACTTCGAACGCCTGGGCGGCGGGCAGCGTGAGCAGGCCGATGGCGCAGGCGAGCAGGCAGCGCTGTGGTTTCACAGCACGGTGAATGCGGTGTTCTGGCATTACGATGGCTCCACGTATTGTTATTGTTTTTTAGCCGCCCGTCTGTTGCGGGCGTGGCTGGGGCGTCCATGCGTTACTGCAGGTTTGCGGCGTCCAGTCGGCGGATCAACGCCTCGGCCAACGGCCAAGGGCCGAAACCGGAAGCCGGGTTGAGGTGGCCAACGGCGCCCAGGTTGACCAGCTCGCTGCCCCAACGCCGGGCCAGCTCACCGGCAGCGGCGTAGCTGGCGAGGTGGTCATTGCTGCTGGCCGCGACAATGCTGGGAAAGGGCAGCGGCGTAGGTGGAAGTGGCGACCAGCCCATCTCGGCCAGGCTGGCCGGGCTTGGGTAATGCTCGGGCCAGTGGGCGTCGAGGTCAGGTGGGGCCGCCAGCAATGCGCCCTTGATCGCCCGCCCGTAGCGCGCCGCCCAGTGGGCGACCATCAAAGTGCCGGCACTGTGTGCCACCAGCAGCACCGGGCCATCGACCTGTTCCAGCTCGCGCTGGATTGCCTCGACCCGGGCGTTACAGCACAGGCCGTCGACTTCCAGCGGCGGTACGCTGCGCACCTTTGCCAGGCGGCCGGCAAGCAGGGTCTGCCAGTGTTCGGCCACGTGGCCGCGCAGGCCAGGGACAATCAGCACGGTGGCTGTGGTTTGCAGTTTTTCCACGGTGAACCTCGTGTGCGGTTTAGCGCTTGAAGTTCACAGTAAACAGGCCTCCACCGGGGTGCTTTACATTGGGCGTCAGGCGCTTTTCATTTGATGACAACCACATAAACAGGGCTTTGCTTTTCAATTGATGACACGCAGGCTATAAAACCAGTGGCCCTGCAAACCCCGGCTTTAGGGACAACAATAAAAAATGCCTGCTCTCGTTCGTGCCGCCAGCTTGACCAACTACCTGGAAGTGTCCCGCCATCTGGGCCTCAACCCCCATGCACTGCTTGCGCAGGTCGGCCTTAACGCCGCCTTGCTCGACGACCCCAACCGGCGTATCCCGGTGGCCAGCGTCATCAGTTTGCTGGAAGCTTCCGCCAGCGCCACGAAGTGCGAGAGTTTTGGGTTGCGCATGGCCGAGCTGCGCCAGCTATCGGACTTCGGCGAAATCAGCCTGTTGCTCAGCCACCAACGCAACCTGCGCGATGCGCTGCAGGTGATCGTGCAATACCGCCACCTGCTCAATGACGCGCTGGCCATTCATATCGAAGAAGCCGGCAAGACCGTGATCATTCGCGAAGAGGTGATCAACGAACGCGCGCCCTGCAGCCGCCAGGCCACCGAGTTGGCCATCGGCGTGATGATGCGCTTGTGCGCGGCACTGCTGGGCGCCCACTGGCACCCGATCAGTGCCAACTTCACGCATGCGGCCCCCGCCGACCCCGCCATTCATCGGCGCATCTTCGGCTGCACGCTGGTGTTCGGCAGCGAGTTCAACGGTATCGTCTGCCCCGCCGCCGACCTCGACAGCGCCAGCCCGCAGGCCAACGAAGCCATGGCCCGCCTGGCACGGCGCTACCTCGACACGCTGCCGGCCAGCGGCGTACCGTCGCTGGAACTGGAACTGCGTAAAACCATCTACCTGCTGCTGCCCATGGGCCGTGCCACCATCGAGCAGGTGGCGCAGACCCAGGGCATGAACGTGCGTACATTGCAGCGGCGGCTGGAAGAAAATGGTTTGACGTTCAAGGACCTGATCAACAACGTGCGCCGCGACCTGGTGATGCGCTACCTGGAAAACCCCGGCTACTCGCTGGGGCGCATCGCCGACATGCTCGGTTACTCGATGCCCAGTTCGTTCACCCGTTGGTTCATCGCCCAGTTCGGCATGCCACCGGCTGTTTGGCGGGTTCAGCACACGCCGCAGCCATGAGCCCATGGTGGTCTTGGCGGCGGTTCAAGACGCCGCTTCGCCGTCCAGCACGATAAAGACCTGCCCATCCTGTTGCTCGATCGGGTAGCTGGCGACTTTCAAGGCCTTGGAGTTGATCAGGTAGCCGCTGGCCAGGTCGAAGCGCAGACCATGCGCACAGCACTGAATGACCCGCCCTTCCAGGCGCCCACCGCACAACGACGCGCCCTGGTGCGGGCAACTGTCGTCGATGGCGTATAGCGTGTCGGCGACATTGAACAAGGCCACGCTGCGGCCCTCGCAGGCCAGCAGCACCCGGCCATTGCGCTCCGGCAGTTGCTGAGGGCTCAGTGCGATACGCCGGTTCATGCCTGCACCACCGCTTGCAAGGCGTCATTCATGGCGGCAAACAGCGCCTCGGCTGGCCGCACCCCGGCAAGCAGCGGGCCCTGGTTGAAGCGATAGCGTGGTACGGCGCTGCCCGCTCGCCCTGCACCGTCAAGGAACGGGCTGCCATCGTCACGCAAACAGTCGATCACCTGCCCGGGCTCAAGCCCGCAACCCTGGGCGATGCCGAGCAATGTGCGGGTATCACCCAGGTCGCGGCCCTGGTGGAAATAGGCAATGAACAGTTGCGCCAGCAACGCTTCCTGCTGCGGCGCGCTGAGCAGGCTGCCGGCCCGTTGCATCAAGCGGTGGGCATTGCCGGTATTGGGCATGCGACGGATGCGCGAAAAATCGATGTCCTCGCCCACCACACTGGCAGCAGCACGCACCTGAGCCTGGCGCTCGCGTACCGCCTGCTCGCTGCCCAGGCGTTGCAGGTAGAAGGTATTGAAAGGCACCCCGTTGGCAGGCAGCCCCGGCAGCAACTGAACGCCCCGCCAGTGTATCTGCACCTGTACCTGTGGCTGCTCACGCTGCAGCAGCAACAAGGCCGCTTGCAGGTGCCGCTGGCCAATCAGGCACCAAGGGCAGACGAAATCGAAAAACACTTCGATGGACAACAGCTGTTTCACAGTTTCAACTCCTGGAGCGCAGACGGTCCATGTCGCGGTGGTAGTGACGCTTGGCGATAAAGAACACGGCCGCCGCCGCGATGCTGATCAGCGGCACCAATTGCAGCGCGGCCTGCAGCCCGATCAAGTCGGACACCCGACCCGTGATCAGTGGCCCGGTGGCCAGGCCCAGCAGGTTGTTGGCCAGGGTCAGGGTGGCGAATGCCGTGCCATGCACCGATGCATGGGTAAGGTTGGCAACCATGGCGCTGGACGGGCCATTGGTACCGGCGGCGATCATCATGCCCAGGCAAATCAGTACCAGTTGCGCGGTGCCGGCAGGCAGCGCAAAGGCAATGCTCAGCAGCATGCAACTGCCCAGGCAGTAGGCGATGGCCAGGCTGATCTTGCGGTCCGGGCGCTGTCGCCCAAGGCGGTCGCAGAGCATGGCGCAGAGGATCATGCCGATACCGCTGCACAGCACGATGACGGCGGCGATTGCCCCGGCACGGTCGGTACCCATGGCGTAATAGCGGTTGAGGTAACTGGGCATCCACACGATCAGGGTGCCACCGACGAACAGTTGCAGGCCGCTGCCGACATAGGCGGCGATGACCGACCGGCTGCTGTACAGCGTGCGCAGCGGTCGGCTGGCCTTGTCGAGCGCCTGCTGCGCGCACTTGGGTGCAATGCGCGCCTCCTTGACGATCATCGGATACACCATCGCCAGCACCAGGCCGAACAATGCCATGCCAGCAAATGCCCAGCGCCAGCCCAAATGCTGGGCCAGCACGCCGCCCAAGGCCATGCCCAGCACCGAACCGAACATGCCGCCGGCCATGAACGCCCCGGCCAGCGTCGAGCGCATGTCGCGGGGGAACACTGCGACCACCACGGCAATGCCGACACTGCCATAGGCTGCCTCGCCAACCCCGACCAAAAAGCGCGCAATGAACATTTGCGGGTAGTTTTCCGCCAGGGCACAGCCGAGCGTGGCCAGGCTCCACAACACTGCCATCAACACCAGGCTGCGTACCCGGCCGAAGCGGTCGGCCAACAAGGAAAGTGGAAAGGTCAGCAGGCCGACCATCAGCGCGACGATGCCGCTGAGCAAGCCGAGCTGGCTGTCGCTGAGCGCCCATTCGCCCTTTAGCAGCGGGAACACCGCATTGAGCACCTGGCGCGACATGTAGTCGGAGATCAACAGGCCGAAGGTCAGGGCAAACACCACCCAGGCGTAGCGCCGGGGGACGCTGTGGGCGGTGTCGGTGCCGGAGTCTTCGGCACTGGCGAGATAGGTGGCCATGTTGCCTCCTTGGGTGTGGTGTGGGTTTTTCTTGTTGTTATGCACTACTGCTCAAGCTTGGTCGGCCCCTGTGGGAGCGGCCTTGTGTCGCGATAGGGCTGCAACGCAGCCCCAGGATTTCAGTGCAGATGCACCTTTTGCAGCCCTATCGCGACGCAAGGCCGCACTCATCTGGCCGTGCCAACGTTTGTATCAAGTACGCTGCGGCACACCCTTCTCACCCGCCTGGCGGTTCGGCGCCATGCCATTGGCTTTAAGCGTCTGCTCGATACTGTCGTACTGCTGCCCGATGCGGTAAATGGCCCGGGCCTCCTTGCCGCTGGCAATCTCGCGCCCCAGTTCGTGGGCCACGCGCACGGTCTGCTGGATCTGCTGCACCGAGGTGAAGCGTTTGCCGTGCTGGTCGATGATGGTGTCTTCGTTGCCACAGCGCGGGTGCAGGCCCATGGCCAGGGCCATGGTGTTGAACGGCAGCACGTTCTTCAGCAACGATTCGGCGGTCAGGGTGCAACCGTCCGGTGCGCGGTGGATGAAGTTGAAGAAGTTGAACGGGTTGGGGCCGTCGAAACCGCCGCCAATGCCGATCCAGGTCAGGTTCAGCGGGCCCATGTAATCACCACGGCGCACGATGCGCTCGAGGGTTTCCAGGGCATGCATGCCGGTCAGTTGGAAATGCGGCTGGATGTTGCTGGCCTGCAGGCGGCGCAGGTGCTCACGGACCCAGGCCGGGCCGGCCGGTACGGTCATTTCGCTGTAGGCGGCGTGGATTGCGGGGCTGGCCAGCGAGGTACCTTCGAGGTATTCGGGGTACAGCAGCTCCATGATGTTCATCTGCGTGGTGTTGATGGCCACGGTGACCTGATCGGGGCGCGGTGTCAGCTCGGCGAGCATGTGCCGGGTGTCGTCCGACAACCACTTGGCTGCCTCGCCTTCGCCTTCCGGGGCGAAGGAAATCGAACCGCCAACCTGAATGATCATGTCCGGCACCGCTTCGCGGACTCCGGCGATCAGCTCGTTGAACTTGGACAGCCGCTTGGAGCCTTTGCCGTCCAGCTCACGCACGTGCAAATGCAGCACGGTTGCGCCTGCCTCGTAGCAGTCGACGGCCTTTTGCACCTGCTCGTCCATGGTCAGCGGAATGTCTTCAGGGAAATCTTCGGGCATCCACTCAGGGCCATAGGGGGCCACGGTGATCACCACCTTTTCCATGTTTTCCGGGTGCAACGAATCGTCGAAGAATTGCATGCTGTAGTCCTCGCTATTGTTTTTGTGCGGTTGCCAGCGGCTGGCTTAGAAGGTGCGGCTGCCTTTGATCCCGGCGCGCTCCATCTTGCGATGGCACGGTGGGTAATCCATGACGGCGTAATGCTGGGTGCTGCGGTTATCCCAAATTGCCACGCTGTTGGGCTTCCAGCGCCAGCGCACCTGGTATTCGGGCAGGTAAGCCTGGCTGATGAGGTAACGCAGCAGGTCGCCTGCGCCGGGGTTGGCGTCCTGGCCGAAACGCACCCGCTGCGGCGTGTGGTAGTTGCTGAAGTGGGTGGTGAAGGCGTTGACGAACAGCACCTGCTCGCCGGTTTCCGGGTGGGTGCGTACCACCGGATGCTCGGCATCGGGGAATTGCGCCTTGAGTGCCAGCCGTTTTTCCAACGGCATGGCGGCGCCGAAGCTGGCCTCGATGCTGTGGCGGGCGCGCAGGCCTTCGATGTTGGCCTTCACCTCGCTGGGCAGGTTTTCGTAAGCCAGCACCATGTTCGCCCACAGGGTGTCGCCGCCCACCGGTGGGCATTCGACGCAGCGCAGCACGCAACCCATGGGCGGTGCTTCACGCCAGGTGGCATCGGTGTGCCAGGCATTTTCGTAGCGGTCATTGGGCTGGTCCGGGCGCTTGTAGATCTGCACCAGGCCCGGGTGCTCCGGGTCGCTTCCTGCCACCGGGTGGTCCTCCAGCTCGCCGAAGCGACGGGCGAAGGCCACGTGTTCGGCACGGCTGAAGTGCTGGTCGCGCAGGAACAGCACACGGTGCTGAAGCAACTGCTGGCGCAGCTGGGCGAACAGGTCGTCGTCGTGAATCGCGTCGGCCAGGTTGACGCCACTCACCTCGGCACCGATCGCGCAAGTCAGTTGTTCGATGTGCATGCTGTTGCCCTCTTCAGATGACGAAGATCGACGAGCCGGTGGTTTTGCGGGCTTCCAGGTCACGGTGGGCCTGAACCGCGTCCTGAAGGGCGTAGTGCTGGTTGATTTCGATACGGATGCGCCCGCTGCTGACGTGATCGAACAACTCGCCGGCCAGGTCGGCTTTTTCTGCCGGGTCGGCGATGAAGTCGGCCAGGGCCGGCCGGGTGAGCTGCAGAGAACCCTTGATCGCCAGCAACTGCGGGTCGAACGGCGGGATGGTGCCCGACGCCGTGCCAACGCATACCATCAGCCCGCGGCGCTTGAGCGAGTCGAGCGAGCCGGTGAAGGTGTTCTTGCCGACACTGTCGAACACCACGTTCACCCCAACCCCGTCGGTCAGCTCGCGTACACGGCTGGCCACGTCCTCGACGCTGTAATTGATGATGTGGTTGCAGCCATGGGCGCGGGCGACCTCGGCCTTGGCTTCGGTGGACACGGTGCCGATCACGTTCAAGCCCAGCAGCCGTGCCCACTGCGCGACAATCAGGCCCACGCCGCCAGCAGCCGCATGCAGCAGCACGCTGTCACCGGGTTTGAAGGCGTAGAGGCGGCGCAACAGGTAGGCCGAGGTCAGGCCGCGCATGGTCATGGCGGCAGCGGTCTCGAAGGCAATGGTTTCCGGCAGTTTGATCAGCGCCGCAGCGGGGATCAGGCGTTCGGTGCAATAAGCACCCAGGGTATTGAGGAACCCGGTGTAGGTGACCCGATCACCGACACCCACCTGGGTCACCCCCTCGCCCACCGCCTCCACTACCCCGGCAGCTTCCACGCCGATGCCATTGGGCAGCGGGATCGGGTAAGTGCCGTTGCGAAAGTAGGTGTCGGCGTAGTTCAGGCCAACCGCCACCTGGCGCAATCGCACCTGCCCCGGGCCGGGCTCGCCCACTTCGGCGTCCTCATAGCGCAGTACCTCGGGGCCACCGGTCTGATGGAAACGTACGACTTTGGACATGCTTGTCTCTCCAATCATCGATCTGGACGCCAGGCGTCAGTTCTGGGTGATTGGACTGTATGCCCTTGGCTTGCAGGGTGCTTCGCATCGGACGACAGCGGGTTTTCATTTGATGACAGCGCGTTCATCGCCCAGCGTTCGGCCAACCTGCTTTATTCATGAGCCTGCTGGATGCTTGTCAAAGCCGGCAATCAGACGCTGGGCATTCTCTTCGCAATCCATCCCCTGCGGCTTGTCTTCGATACCGGCAATCACCGCCAGCAGCTGTGCCCGGTTCTGCGCCAATCGCTGCTGCATCGCCTCGATCTCTGCCACTTTGCGCTTGAGGCTTGCCAGCAACAAACCATGATCAGCCGGGGCTGCACCGGAGGCGTCGGTCAGCTTGCGCATTTCATCCAGGCTGAACCCCGCCTGCTGGCCACAGGTAATGATTTCCAGCGCCCGCACCACCTGCTCCGGGTAGTCCCGGTAACCATTGCCCAGGCGCCGGGCGGCAATCAACCCGGTGGCTTCGTAGAAGCGGATACGCGACGCACTGAGCCCCGTACGTCGCGCCAGTTCACCAATTTTCATCTCGATACCCTTGCGCTATTGACCTTAAAGTTGACTTTAACCTTAGCCTTCTCCCGAACCTAGCCCACGCGTGCAGTAACCGATGCGTGGTAGCCACCATTCGGAGATCGCCATGACGCCGTTCCAACCCCTGCTGCTGCCCAATGGCAGTGTCATACCCAACCGCATCGCCAAGGCGGCGATGGAAGAGAACCTGGCCAACCCGGACCAGACCCCTTCCGACTCATTGCTGCGGCTGTACCAGGCCTGGGCCGAAGGCGGTGCCGGGCTGTTGCTCACCGGCAACGTGATGGTCGACCCCAGCGCCATGACCGGCCCGGGCGGTGTCATGCTCGACGCCAGCCAGCCGCTGCAGCGATTTCGCGACTGGGCCCGTATAGGCCGTGCCCATGGCGCGCAGTTCTGGATGCAGATCAACCACCCAGGGCGGCAGATGCAGGCCAACCTTGGGCAGCCCACGGTAGCGCCTTCGGCCATCGCCTTGGACATGGGCGGCCTGTCCAAACTGTTCCCTCGGCCCAAGGCACTGGACGAAGCCGAGATCGCCGCACTGATCGAGCGCTTCGCTCGTACTGCGGCCCTGGCCGAAGAGGCCGGCTTCAGTGGTGTACAGGTGCACGCCGCCCATGGTTATTTGCTGAGCCAGTTTCTGTCGCCGTTGAGCAACCAGCGCCGGGACCGCTGGGGCGGCAGCCTGGAGAACCGCGCGCGGTTATTGCTGGAGGTGGTCAAAGCCGTGCGCAAGGTGGTTTCGCCCGGCTTCGCCGTGGCCGTGAAGCTGAATTCAGCGGACTTCCAGCGCGGCGGTTTTGAACCTGCAGATGCCCGTCAGGTGGTGCTGTGGCTGAACCAATTGCCCGTAGACCTGGTGGAGCTGTCCGGTGGCAGCTATGAAGCACCGGCCATGCAGGGCGACGCCCGTGACGGCCGGACCCTGGCCCGCGAGGCGTACTTCCTGGAGTTTGCCCGAGAGATCGCCGCCATTGCGAAGATGCCGGTGATGGTCACCGGCGGTATTCGCCGCCTGCCGGTGGTCGAGCACGTGCTCGCCAGTGGCGTGGCCATGGCCGGAATAGCGACAGCCCTGGCTGTAGAGCCTGGCTTGCCCCAGCGCTGGCTGAACGGCGAAGCGACAGCCAGCGCCGAACTGCAGCCGATTCGCTGGAAGCGCAAGGCGTTTGCCGCACTGGCGTACATGGCCTTGGTGAAACTGCAGATGCGCCGGCTGGCAGCAGGCAACAGGCCCAAGGCGCATGCGTCACCGTTGCGCGCCTTGTTGCTGGAGCAAGGCTGCACGTTACTGCGGGTAAGGCAGTACAGGCGTATGATGAGAAGCCGAGCTGGATGAGGGGCTACCTGCCGCCTCAACTCGCCTGGCCTGCCTTCATCGCCGTTCTCTACCGGAGCACTGCCATGAACAAACCCCATCACGCGCTGCTCTTCGCCCTGGCTGCGCTTGCTGCCTGCTCATCCAACTCTGCGCAGTACCAAGACCAGCCACTGGTGGCCAAGGTCGGTACCGGCATGAGCAAAGACCAGGTCGTGCAAATAGGCGGCAAACCTGATGCCGAGACCGACCGTACCGTGGTGCCCGGCACCTGCTTCGACTACATGCTGACCCAGGCCGGCAAACGGCAACCCTACAGCGTCAGCTTCGACGGCAACGGCAAGGTGGACAAGACCGCCTTCATGACCTGCGCCGAATGGAGCAATGCCCAGCACAAGGCCCGCCTGCCCAGCATGGGCGGCTCAAGCGGCTCGGGCTACTGATTCAGTCCAGGCAGTCCTTGGCAGCTTGACGCAATTTGTCGCCAGACAGAAAGCTGCCCTTGTAGAAAGTCGCGCGGCTGCCATCGCGGGAGTCGACCACGTCCAGCACATCGTCACTTGCCACCGCGCTGGATGCCGTCAGCCGGTAGCCATGGGCTATCGACTTCTGCGTGGCCTGGGGCGCCAGCGCCTGCCATTTGGGCAAGACACAGGTGGCGTACTGCTGCGGCGTTTTTTTGGTCAGTTTGCTGGCAGTGGGCTTGCCAGGCGTTGCGCAGCCGGCAAGGCTGGCGACTAGCGCAGAAGCGACAAAGATACGAAAAATAGGCATTTGCAATTGGCCATTAGGGATACGCCGCATTCTAACGGGGGTTGCGCCGAGTTTCTAATCAACCAAGGTCTTGCTGCGTTTTTTTCGCGCAATTGACACAGTCACAACGCGCCAACGACAACCAAACAACACGCCGGCTGATTAACCAAGGCTGGTTGAAAGTAATGAATTGTTTTAAGCGAGGGAACGAATTCGTTCTTCCCTGCTTCTGATTAGCATCCGGCAACGGCAATCACCGGCCGGCTTCACCCACCCGCATTGATCAGCGCGCTTCGCCAAGGAGAATCCCATGTTGTGGTGGCTGGAAATACTCGCCCAATACGTAACTTCCACCGGCTTGGCGGTACTCTGTATCTTCGTGTTCTGGGCTTATGGCCTGGCATTCGGCAGGGCCTACATGAAGGTCCTCTCTGGCCTGCTGGCCGCCATGCTGCTAATGATCGCCGCATGCCCACATGGCGTGGACTTTGCGTTGGGCAATCACATGGCGCCTGGTGACGTCAGTGCCCTACTGCTGTTCCTTGCCGATGCAACAGGGGTGATAACAGCGGTGGTAGTGGCCTCGTTTTTCTTCAGCCCCGGGCGTTTGCAAGACGAAGCCTGAGCGCGATGACTGGCGCACACCTGATATTTCTGCCAGTAGCGTGGGCGGCGGAACGCTGAGAAAGTGAAACTGCCCATGGGGCATCACTACGACTCGGCAAGGAAACCTACCATGCAAAATAACGCCAACAGCACGCTGTTCTTCTATCAGAACGGCAAACTCATCACCCTTAAAACCGGTGAACAGGGCCGTAGCATCTTTCGTTCTTCGGATGTGCCACTGGCCGAGCAACAATCCAACGGCACCCACACCAGCGGCTTGCTGGTGACCGACGACAAGGGCTCGGTGCTGCAGGTGCAGGAGAAAAGCTGAAGTTCCAAGCAAGCGCCTTTCACACAGCTATTGCGTTTCACCCCGCCCTGAGGCGATGCTCACAGGCCCGTCGAAGCAGAAGACAAGGAAGGCCTTTAGCACTATGGAGACGCTGCACAACATCAAGTCAGACCTGGTCAGAACTGCCGAGCACCTGGACAAACTCAGCCAAGCCATGAGTGGCCACGCCAGGTTCATGGCGGCGCGAGGTAGCTCTCCGAGCGAGCTCGATGTTACCGCGCACATCAGGTCCATCGATGTGGTGGCGCACGAGTTGCGCGCCGTGGCCGCAAGAATCGACGACATTGAAGGTGCTTGATGATAGGCATCTGAACGGGAAATCTACCCGGTTCAAGGCGCCGCCCCCAAACGCGGGGTCAGGGCTTGGCTCCCCGGTACAGTACGATGGCCGCAACATCCAAGGCCAGTACACTGCCTACAAACAGGGCCATGACGTACAGGTCTTCAGTAAGCATTGCCGTTTCCCCCAAATGCACCACTTTCTCTGGGGGCTTGCAATTAATGCTCCAGTTACCATGTGGTAACCGGACAGCGACTCAGCTGAACTTGAGCTTCAACACTTTGCTCAGCGCCCAACCACTGAAGACATAGAATGCATCGAGGTAGAAGCGCCCTGCATAGTTGGGCAGCGGTGCGTGATTCAACAGCACATCCGGGTCAGGCGCGGGCGGAAACAGGGCATAAAAGCCGTTGGGCAGCACAGCCAGCGCCAGCAATGACAAGTAGGTCGAGGCTTGCAGCCAAGTGGCACGATTGCCGAGCCTGGCGGACCACTTCAGGCCGTAGTAAGCAACCAGGCCAGCAACCGGCAACACCCAAAAATGCGTCGGGATCCCAATGAACATTTCGGCGACAACGCTTCTTGCTTCCACCCGCTGTTCTCCATTCAAATGCGACGATTATCGCGGGCGGGGCCAGCAAATGCAAAAACGGCGCGGTTCAAGCCAGCTCCGGCTCCACCAGCCACTTCTTGAACTTTGCCGGTGAGCCGGCATACAGCGCATTGGGCGGAACATCCTCGGTTACCACGCTGTTCGCCGCGATCACGCTGTTATGGCCAATATTGATGCCAGGCAATACCACGGCACCCGCGCCAATCCAGGCATTGTCGCCCACGGTAATCGGGGCGATGTAGTCATTGTCCTTGCGCCGCTGGGGGTTGATATCGTGGCTGGTCGTACACAAACGCACCTGCGGGCCAAGCATGGCCATGCGGCCGATGCGGATAGTTGCTTCGTCGAGGAGCACGCACCCGCTGTTGATGAAAGCGCCCTGCCCCAATTCAAGGTTGCCGCGCTCGAAGTAGAACGGCGGGCGAATGACTACATGGCTTTGGGTACGGACACCGGTTTTGGCCAATAGGCGATTCAACTGTTTTTTACCCAGGTCATGGGTATCCAGCAGGCGCATGAACTGACGCGGAGACAGGTGTTTTTTGAGTTTTGCGACGAATAGGAGCAAGCGAGACATCCGACAGTGGTAATGGTGTTGATCGCGTCAGCGAGACACTAGCAGGCAGCTTATCGGTGCCTCCTGCCATTTCTTGAGCACGCGAGTTTACGCGGCCCATTGGCAAAAAGCCCGCTCTGGACGGCGGGCTTTTTTGTTTCGTCGGTTGAATGATCACGCTTTTGAACACATCAGCGCGGCATCCAGCAACCTGCCGTGGTCGTACCAGGCATCACGTTGATAAGCCGTGAACTGGTGCTGGGTTCCCGTGCCGCGCAATTCTACAAGACCATCAGCCTTGTCGGGGTCGGTGCTTTCGATGAACAGCTTGACCGAGTTATCGCCATCGACTTCATAGGTTTTCACATGCCCTGGAAGTTCGCCTTTGACGCACCCCAGATACGCGGGTGGGCTTTTCGCGGTCGTGCCAGCGGTATAATCGTGGCTGTCACGCACATCAGGGTTTTGTGCGCAGCCTGCCATTAACAACGTGGCAAACCCGGACACCAGTATTGCGCCGGCAAGCGATCTTGAGCTCTTCACGCGACACGCTCCTGCCCCCCATCGAAAACTGGGAAAGTGTTGCCAAGCAGCCTGCCCATTTTTTGGTTTTCTTATGCCCATGTTACTGCTCAATGACAACCGGGCATTAGGTTTGTTTGCTATATAGGTTCTGGGGCGTACCCCCTCGCGCCCTGCATCAGTAGCGACGGTATTCCTGCCCGCCACGGTCTCCGTCATAGTAATGGCGGTGATGCCTGCCGTCGTGCCAGTACGGCCAACAACCACTGAGCAACAACAAACCGGACAACACCACAACCCATGCAGTCTTGCGTTTCATGTGCGAACCTCCGGCGGGCGAAGCCATGCCTTCCCTGAGTTGGACCGCACGGGGTTGGGATGTTCAGGCAGGCGCAGGCCGTTGGTCATCTTCCATGCATAATTTCATTTACCCGGCGGCCCTGGCTGCGGTTGGCCCCGATTACGCGTATGGCGTACCCATAACAGGGGTCAGGCAATGGCATTGAGAAACACGTAAGTTGCCGCCAGGTCCAGCACCAACACAGCAACCACGCCGAAAATCATGTAATAGCGGTCATCCTGAGTCATTTCTGCGTACTCCGCATGATCAATGTCTCAGGACTACAGCAATTCCCGTTCCATCTACTGGGTGGAGCCTGCGGGCGCCGGTGGAGCCAAGCAAACAGGTGGGGCAATTAGTCCTTGACCTGGCATACACCATTGGCTTTGTTCTTGCCGGTATATGAGACGTCAGGCGAGCCATCCGGATTGATCGACAACGATACCGTTAACCCGCTGCCTTTGGCTTCGTAGTAGTTGTCGTTGAATTTTTTCAGTTTGCCTTCCTTGCCATTGATATAGATCGGCCCGCCCTTGTCGGCATGAACCTCGATGTTTCCGGGGCACGTCGCGTTCAACAGCGGAATGCCGGCGTGGGCAGTGCCCGACGCCAGGAGCAAGATGCCAAGTAACAAACGCTTCATCTACGGTGTCCTCCTGTGGTTGTCGGGGGGCGAGTGATAAACCACGCTGCACTACCTGCACGGCCTCATTGTGCAGAAGGCCCACCCGTTTGACGAGCCTGCCATGGGGCAAATGGCTGCTACCCGTGGCTCCAGATAACCTGCGTCTCAACGTGCAGCCATTTCCAGCCGGCTCAAAAACTATTGCGCGCAGGCCAGCACCGCCCGGCGGGCTATCCTTTGTGCTCCAGTAGGAGGAATGGGAATGTGCGGAAGGCTGAGCCAGTACCGCGGGATCCATGACTTCGTTGAGACCCTGAGCATGCCAGAGGCCTGGCGCAACAATGTCGGCGACCAGGCGCTCGGACGGTACAACGTCGCGCCGACCATGCCGGTGGCAGTGCTGCGGGAGGATGATGCAGGCCCGCGCGCTGACTTGGTGAGGTGGGGATGGCGGCCGCACTGGGCGACTGACCGTGCTGCGCCGATCAATGCTCGGGTCGAAAAGGTGGCGCACGGCGCGTTCTTCCGTGCGATCTGGCCACACCGGGCAATCACGCCAGTGGACGGATGGTTTGAGTGGAAAGATGAAGGCGGCCCGAAGAAGCAGCCGTACTTCATCCATCGGCGTGACGGGCGCCCTGCCCTTTGCGCGTCCATCGGCCAGTTTGCTGGCAACGAGCACGACGGCTTCGTGATCATTACCGCCGACGCCCAGGGAGGAATGGTTGACGTGCACGACCGCAGGCCTGTCGTGCTTTCGCCAGAACTGGCATGCGAGTGGATCGCGGCGGGCATGCCAAGCGAGCATGCAGAGCAACTGGTGCTCAACCTAAGCGAACCGGCCGAGGCCTTCGAGTGGTATCGGGTGAGCACTGCCGTCGGCAATGTGCGTAATCAGGGCGCCGGACTGATCCTCCCGATTGATCGGCCCCTATCAATGCCGAATACGTAAAACCGTGGGTGCCCGAGCTGAATGAATTGGGGATCAGGCGTCGCCCCCATACAACTGCCGTCACACCTATGCGACAATACGCTCAATGTCCGGCCTCAACCCCGCATTTATCGCCCAACAGCTGGGTCACAGCGTTCAGATGCTGCTGTCGACGTATGCCCGTTGGCTTAACTCAAGCTCCGACTGGAGCGAGCTGGAAAACCTCAAGATTGGTATCAAATCGGTATCAGCTGAAAGCCCAGCGTCGTAAGTTACTGATAGGTAAGCCCTTTGATCTCCACCGCTAATATCACCATGCAGTTCGGCTCCAAGCCGCTGTTCGAAAACGTTTCCGTCAAATTCAACAACGGCAACCGCTACGGCCTGATCGGCGCCAACGGTTGCGGCAAGTCGACCTTCATGAAAATCCTTGGCGGTGACCTGGAGCCGTCCGGTGGCCAGGTCATGCTCGAGCCGAACACCCGCCTGGGTAAACTGCGCCAAGACCAGTTCGCCTACGAGGAATTCACCGTGATCGACACGGTGATCATGGGCCACGGCCAATTGTGGAAGGTCAAGGCCGAGCGTGACCGTATCTACTCGCTGCCGGAAATGACCGAGGAAGACGGCATGGCCGTCGCCGAGCTGGAAACCGAATTCGCTGAAATGGACGGCTACACCGCCGAATCCCGTGCCGGTGAACTGCTGCTGGGCCTGGGTATTCCGCTGGAGCAGCACTTCGGCCCGATGAGCGAAGTGGCACCGGGCTGGAAGCTGCGTGTACTGCTGGCCCAGGCGCTGTTCTCGGACCCGGACGTGCTGCTGCTCGACGAACCGACCAACCACCTGGACATCAACACCATTCGCTGGCTGGAAACGATCCTCACGGCGCGTAACAGCACCATGATCATCATTTCCCACGACCGGCACTTCCTCAACAGCGTCTGCACCCACATGGCTGACCTGGATTACGGCGAACTGCGCCTGTTCCCTGGCAACTATGACGAGTACATGACCGCGGCCACCCAGTCGCGTGAGCAACTGCTGTCGGACAACGCCAAGAAAAAGGCCCAGATCGCCGAGCTGCAGACCTTCGTCAGCCGCTTCTCGGCCAACGCCTCGAAAGCCAAGCAGGCGACTTCGCGTGCCAAGCAGATCGACAAGATTCAACTGGCCGAGGTCAAGCCGTCCAGCCGCGTCAGCCCGTTCATTCGCTTCGAGCAGACGAAAAAGCTGCACCGCCAGGCAGTGGTCGTCGAAAAAATGGCCAAAGCCTTCGACGACAAGGTGCTGTTCAAGAACTTCGACATTACCGTCGAAGCGGGCGAGCGCGTTGCAATCATCGGCCCCAACGGTATTGGCAAAACCACCCTGCTGCGCACCCTGGTTGGCGAAATGACCCCGGATGCAGGCTCGGTGAAGTGGACCGACAGCGCTGAGGTGGGCTACTACGCCCAGGACCACGCCCACGACTTCGAAGACGACCTGAGCCTGTTCGACTGGATGGGCCAGTGGACCTCCGGCGAGCAAGTGATCCGCGGCACCTTGGGGCGGATGCTGTTCTCCAACGACGAAATCCTCAAGTCGGTGAAGGTGATTTCCGGTGGTGAGCAAGGTCGCATGCTGTTCGGCAAGCTGATCCTGCAGAAGCCGAACGTGCTGGTAATGGACGAGCCGACCAACCACCTGGACATGGAATCGATCGAGGCGCTGAACCTGGCGCTGGAAAACTACCCAGGCACCCTGCTGTTCGTCAGCCACGACCGCGAATTCGTGTCGTCGCTGGCCACGCGCATCATCGAGCTGTCGCCCGATGGCGTGGTGGACTTCAGCGGTACCTATGACGATTACCTGCGTAGCCAGGGCGTATTGGTCTGATTGACGGGTAAGGCCTGGCCATCTGAGGTGGCTGGGCCGGCCTCTTGGCAGCACAAGGCTGCTCCTACAGGTGAAGTACCTGCTACCAATCCTGAAGGTGGGTATCCCCCGACGAATAATTCGTTAGCCTGCTTTCATTTATTTCGCGCAGCGGCCATGATGGGCCACGCCCAACCGCCCGCCCGCGAAGAGCCCATGACCGCGCAACAACCCGCCCCCACCAGCAATACGCTGCACATCACACTGCAGATCCTGTCGATCGTTTTCTACACCTTCATTGCCTTCCTCTGCATCGGCTTGCCGATTGCAGTACTGCCCAGCTATGTGCACGACCAACTCGGCTTTGGCGCAGTGATCGCTGGGGTAACGATTGGCCTGCAATACCTGGCCACGCTGCTTAGCCGCCCGTTTGCGGGGAAGGTGGCGGACACCTTGGGTGGTAAACGGGCCATCCGCTTCGGCCTGTTGGGGATTGCCGGTTGCGGTGTGCTGACGTTGTTCTCGGCCTGGACCTTGAGCGCCCCACTGCTGAGCCTGACCCTGTTACTCGGCGGGCGTTTGCTACTGGGTGTCGCCCAAGGGTTGATCGGGGTGGCCACCTTGAGCTGGGGCATCAGCCAGGTCGGCCCCGAGCACACGGCCAGGGTGATCTCATGGAACGGTATCGCCTCCTATGGCGCTATCGCCATCGGTGCACCGCTGGGCGTACTGGCCGTGGACGGGCTGGACTTCAGCGTACTGGGGCCGACCTTGCTGGTACTGGCAACCCTTGCTCTGCTGGTGCTGCGCAAGCGCCCCGACGTGGTAGTGGTACGCGGCGAGCGTCTGCCCTTCTGGTCAGCGTTCGGCCGGGTTGCGCCGTGTGGCCTGGGCCTGACCTTGGCCTCGATCGGCTACGGCACCCTGACCACCTTCGTTACCCTCTACTACCTCGAGCGCGGCTGGGCAGGCGCGGCCTGGTGCCTGAGTGCGTTCGGTGTGTGCTTCATCATTTCGCGGCTGCTGTTCGTCAACGCGGTCAACCGCTTTGGTGGCTACAACGTGGCAGTAGCCTGCATGGCCACCGAAGTGCTCGGCCTGTGCCTGCTGTGGCTGGCGCCCTCGCCGCCCTGGGCGCTGGTTGGCGCCGGGCTGACCGGTTTCGGGCTCTCGCTGGTGTACCCGGCACTGGGCGTGGAGGCGATCAAGCAGGTGCCCAGCAGCAGCCGCGGCGCGGGGTTGGGTGCCTATGCGGTGTTCTTCGACATGGCGCTGGCCATCGCCGGCCCCGTGATGGGGGCCGTAGCCGTGCACCTGGGCTATGCCTCGATTTTCTGCGTGGCGGCCCTGCTCGCCCTGGCCGGGGTCGGCCTAACGTTGCTGCTGGCGCGGCGTGCCCGTCGCAGCTGAGCGTTCGGCGGGCTCTGGTGCCCCCAAAGCCTGGCTGAAAAATGCTGCCGTTTCACGTTGCAGCGAGCGATGGATATGCCGCCTGTCGACGCCGTCGGCGTCCTTGCACAGCGCCGGCATCCGCGCATATTGCTCGGCATCGCAATGGGCCATGAACACGAAATGCCCGGCACCGGCCAACAGGCGATAGTCTGGCGTGACTGGCAGCTTGCGGGCCAAGGCTTCGGCATTTCGGTCCACGGCCACCAGT
Source organism: Pseudomonas sp. LFS074 (assembly GCF_047978165.1). Lineage (NCBI taxonomy): Bacteria > Pseudomonadati > Pseudomonadota > Gammaproteobacteria > Pseudomonadales > Pseudomonadaceae > Pseudomonas > Pseudomonas sp. LFS074. The sequence continues at coordinate 3,262,101 of NZ_JBFPFV010000001.1, forward strand.
TGATCGCTGTCGCCGCTGTAGATCAGCGCGGGTATCTGCACCCCGGCCAGTGCATGACGACCGAACAATAGGCTTAGCGGCGCCATCAACATCACGGCACCCACTCGCGGATCAGCCTCAGGCGCGAGCTCGCTGCGGTCGGCGATCAGTATGCCGTGGGTCTTGCAGGCGTCAGCGTCATTCGGGCGCTCTAGGCAATACTGACGCAACCGATCCAGATCAGGGCGCGCGCCAGACAGGATCAACGCGGTTTCGCCGCCTGCCGAGTAGCCGATCACGCCCACCTTGCCTTCATTCAGATAGGGCCCGACCACGGCATCATCGCGTGCAGCGCTAATGGCGGCGCTGACTTGCAGCGGCCGCCCATAAAGATTGCTCAGGGTGCCCAGGCGACTGTGGTCGCGCGCGTTGTCCCCTGGGTGCACCACCGCGACCACCACGAACCCTTGGCGCGCCAACGACGTGGCAAGGTAGTGCAAGGCCAACGGGCTGCCGTTATTGCCGTGAGACAGTACCAGTAACGGGAACCGGCCCATGGCAACGGGCGCTTCTTCGGCCACTTCGACCGGGTACCCATCTATGCGGCTGCTCCGGGTTGCGCCATTGGCCGGGTAGAACGCCAACGCTTGCATCGGGCGGCTATCGACCGGGTCGGCCAGGGTCATGTGGTGCAGGCCGGCAACCCAGGGCGCGGCTTCGGCGCGGGCCAACAGGCCGCCGAGCAGAGCCAGCGCCAACAAGCAGCGAGGAATGGTCATCGGCCGGCGGTTCCTTGCAGGGCGAAGTGATGGCCCAGCATAAAACCGGCCGGGCCTGTGCCGGATGAAAACTGGATGAAAACGCCGTCATGCATGTCGCGCTTGCGCCCTATGCATTTGCGCATTGCGTCGAACCCGTGGCATAGATGCAGGTCCACGTCTTACGTGACCGTTTCGCGCCAATGAAGGAGATTCATGCATGAGCAAGCCCGCCTACGTGCCACCCAAGGTCTGGCGCAACGACGCAGCGTCCGGCGGCCAGTTCGCCAGCATCAACCGCCCGGTTGCCGGCCCGACTCACGACAAGGAGCTACCGCTAGGCAAGCACCCGCTGCAGCTGTATTCCCTTGCCACGCCCAATGGGGTGAAGGTCACCATTGCCCTTGAAGAACTGCTCGCCTTGGGCCACGCCAATGCCGAATACGATGCCTGGCTGATCCGCATCGGCGAAGGCGACCAGTTTTCCAGTGGCTTTGTCCAGGTCAACCCCAACTCGAAGATCCCTGCCCTGCTCGACCGCAGCGTCGAACCGCCTGTACGGGTATTCGAATCGGGTTCGATCCTGCTGTACCTGGCGGACAAGTTCGGTGCACTGCTGCCAAAATCGCCAGCTGCACGTACCGAGAGCCTGAACTGGCTGTTCTGGCAGATGGGCGCTGCACCCTACCTGGGCGGTGGCTTTGGCCACTTCTACGTATATGCCCCAGAAAAATTCGAGTACGCCATCAACCGCTTCACCATGGAAGCCAAGCGTCAACTGGATGTACTCGACCGCCGTCTGGGCGAGAGCCGCTACCTGGGCGGCGAGGAGTACAGTATCGCCGACATTGCCGTGTGGCCTTGGTATGGCCAGCTGGTGCGCGGCAACTTGTACGGCGCCGCTGAGTTCCTGGCGGTTGACGAATACCCCAACGTACAGCGCTGGGCCGAGGAAATTGCCCTGCGCCCGGCGGTACAACGCGGTACCCGTGTCAACCGTACCTGGGGCGATGAAGACAGCCAGGTGCCGGAGCGCCATTCAGCGGCAGACCTGGATTAACTGCTGGCCGGGGTCGCTGCGCGACCCCGACAATGCCCGCCTGCATAAAACCATTTGCCCCTGCGCAAACCTGCGCCCACCAAGCCCTTCTTGTACACTCCTCGCACTAGCCCCCACCTGCACATTTTTTTGGTGAACGCATGATCGAGGTAACCGAGGTTTCCATTGCCGCGCTGCGCGACGCGCTCGAGTCGGGCCGCACGACGGCGGTCGAGCTGGTCAAGGCCTATCTGGCACGTATCGATGCCTACGATGGCGCCGACACGGCCACGGCCCTGAACGCCGTAGTGGTACGCAACCCGGAGGCGCTGAAAGAGGCCGAGGCCTCCGACGCCCGCCGTGCCAAGGGCCAGGTGCTGAGCCCACTGGACGGCATTCCCTACACTGCCAAAGACAGCTACCTGGTCAAGGGCCTGACTGCCGCTTCCGGCAGCCCTGCCTTCAAGAACCTGGTCGCCCAGCGCGACGCCTTCACCATCGAGCGCCTGCGCGCCGCGGGTGCCGTGTGCCTGGGCAAGACCAACATGCCGCCCATGGCTAACGGTGGCATGCAGCGCGGTGTCTATGGCCGCGCCGAAAGCCCTTACAACGCCAACTACCTGACCGCGCCGTTCGCCTCGGGCTCGTCCAACGGCGCCGGCACCGCCACCGCCGCCAGCTTCAGTGCCTTCGGCCTGGCCGAAGAAACCTGGTCCAGCGGCCGTGGCCCGGCGTCCAACAACGGCCTGTGCGCCTACACCCCATCGCGCGGGGTGATTTCGGTGCGTGGCAACTGGCCGCTGACCCCGACCATGGACGTGGTGGTGCCTTATGCACGCACCATGGCCGACCTGCTGGAAATTCTCGACGTGGTGGTCGCCGATGACGTCGACAAGCGCGGCGACCTGTGGCGCCTGCAACCGTGGGTGCCGATTCCGGCGGCCTCCAAGGTGCGCCCGGCGTCGTACCTGGACCTGGCGGTAGATGCCAGCGCGCTCAAGGGCAAGCGCTTTGGCGTGCCACGCATGTACATCAATGCCGACACCGAGGCCGGTACCTCCGAAAAACCAGGCATCGGCGGCCCGACTGGCCAACGCATCAACACCCGCGCCACGGTCATCGACCTGTGGCAGCAAGCGCGCCAGGCCCTGGAAGCGGCCGGTGCGCAAGTGCTGGAAGTGGACTTCCCGCTGGTGTCCAACTGCGAAGGCGACCGCCCGGGCGCACCGACCGTTTACAACCGCGGTATCGTCAGCAAGGAGTTCCTCCATGACGAACTGTGGGAGCTTTCGGGCTGGGGCTTCGACGACTTCCTGCGTGCCAATGACGACCCCAAGCTCAACCGCCTGGCCGATGTCGATGGCCCACAGATTTTCCCACACGACCCAGGCACCCTGCCCAACCGCGAGGACGACCTGGCGGCGGGCATGGACGAGTACGTCAACATGGCCAAGCGCGGCCTGAAGACCTGGGACCAGATCGAGACCCTGCCAGATGGCCTGCGCGGCCTGGAGCAGACCCGCAAGCTGGACCTGGAAGACTGGATGGACAAGCTGGGCCTGGATGCGGTGCTGTTCCCAACCGTAGCGGACGTTGGCCCGGCTGACGCCGACGTCAACCCGGCGTCGGCGGACATCGCCTGGAGCAACGGCATCTGGGTGGCCAACGGTAACCTGGCGATCCGCCACCTGGGCGTACCGACCGTGACCGTGCCAATGGGCGTGATGGCCGATATCGGCATGCCGGTGGGGTTGACCTTTGCCGGCCGAGCCTACAGCGACAATGCGCTGCTGAGCTTTGGTGCGGCCTTCGAGGCGACCGGCTCGCGCCGCATGATCCCGCCGCGCACTCCAGCTCTGGGCTGAATTTACAGCGGCCGCTTTGCGGCCCATTCGCGGGCAAACCCGCTCCCACAGGTACTGCGCAGGTCTCAAGGCTTGTGGCGATCCTGTGGGGGCGGGTTTGCCCGCGAATGGGCCTGAAAAAGCAAATCGCACAATTCAACTTTTTGTGTAAAAATGCACAAAAAGTTGAATTGTGCAATTTGCCATGCCCATTCCCCCCGCTGAAGAACGCCACCTCACCCTCACCGTGCTCAAAGCCGCCATCCAGGCCTTGGGCAGCGTTGCCGCACGCAACATGGAAATCCTGCTGCACGACCTGGACCACCCGGAGCATTCCGTGGTGGCGATCGTCAACGGCCATCTCTCCGGCCGTAGCGTCGGCAGCCCGATCCTCGCCGCCCCGGAGCAGGACCAAGGCTTCAAGGCGCTGATGCAGGCCTCGGCCGAGCAGCATGGCTGCGAGCCGGTGGTACTGCCCGACTACCCCACCACGCTCAAGGGCCGCACGCTGCGCAGCGCCACCGCAATCTTTCGCGACAGCAACGGCCACCCCTTCGCCAGCCTCTGCGTCAACACCGACGTCACCGGCCTGGACGCCGCCATGAGCTTTCTCCAGCAGTTCCAACCGCTGGGGGCCACGCCTGCCGTCAACGAACCCGCCGACATGGAACTGCTGATGAGCGAGATCATTCAGGCTGCCTTGCAACGCAGCGGCCAGGGCCGGATGAACAAACAGGCCAAGGTCGAGGCCGTACAGGTCATGCAGGAGCGCGGCCTGTTCATCGTCAAAGGCGGCGTGGAAAAGGCCGCCAGTGCCCTCGGCGTAACCCGCTACACCATTTACAACTACCTTGAACAACTGCGCGGAGCCAGCCAATGACCTTGCATATCCACACACCCCTGATCGAATCCCGCTCGCTGTCGTTGGTCGCGGGCCGAAACATCTGGCTCAAGCTCGACGCCCTGCAACCTTGCGGCTCGTTCAAGCTGCGTGGGGTGGGCCACGCCTGCGAAGTGCATCAAGCCCGTGGCGCCCGGCAGTTCATCTCTTCCTCGGGCGGCAACGCCGGCCTGGCGGTGGCCTATGCGGGCCGCAAGCTGGGTGTGCCGGTGACCGTGGTCGTCCCCGAGACCACTACCGAGCGGGCCAAGGAGTTGCTGCGCCTGGAAGACGCCAACGTGGTGGTGCATGGCAGTTCCTGGCAGGAGGCGAACGCACTGGCGCAGACCTTGGTAGGGCCGAATGATGCGTTTATCCACCCGTTTGACGACCCGCTGCTGTGGGCCGGGCATGCCAGCCTGATCGATGAAGTCGCCGAAGCCGGCGTGAAACCGGACGCCGTGGTGCTGTCGGTAGGCGGTGGCGGGTTGCTCAGCGGCGTGGTGGAGGGGCTGCAGCGCAATGGCTGGGGTGATGTACCGGTGCTGGCGGTGGAAACCAATGGCGCCGCGTCGCTGCACGCGGCCCTTCAGGCGGGGCATTCGGTTGAGCTGGAGCGCATCGCCTCGGTGGCGACCTCGCTGGGGGCAAAGCGGGTCGCCGATCAGGCGCTAGCCTGCGCACAGCAACACCCGGTACACAGCCACCTGGTCACCGATCGTGCGGCATTGGAGGCCTGTGAGCGATTCCTGCTGGACCATCGCCTGCTGGTGGAACCCGCCTGTGGCGCAGCATTGGCATTAGCGTATGCGCCGGGCGCCCTGGCGCAATACCAGAATGTGCTGGTGGTGGTGTGTGGCGGCGCTACGGCAACGCTTGAGCAAATTCAGGCGTGGTTGCGGCAGGCAGATTGAAGCTGCCACCTGTCGGTGGTGATTACGATAGTCATATGCACCTGATCTACTAGGCCCGCCGCAACCGAAATTGCCCTCGCAATGGCGTCAACCCTGACGAAATGCGTATCCCACCCTTTCGGTCTGCGGCAAGTGAAGGCACAATGCGTGTCCTTTTTTTGGCCGGCCTGGCCGGGGGCCTTTAAATGATCAAGACGCCGTATTACCTCATCGATAAAACCAAGCTGCTCAGCAACATGGAGAAGATCGCCTACGTGCGTGAACACTCCGGTGCCAAGGCGCTGCTCGCCCTCAAGTGCTTCGCCACCTGGTCGGTGTTCGACCTGATGCAGCAGTACATGGACGGCACCACCTCGTCCTCCCTCTTCGAGCTCAAGCTCGGCCGCCAGAAGTTCGCCGGCGAAACCCACGCCTACAGCGTGGCCTGGGCCGACGACGAGGTCGAGGAGATGCTCGAGAACTGCGACAAGATCATCTTCAACTCGATCGGCCAGCTGCAGCGTTTTGCCGAACAGTCCGAAGGTAAAGTGCGTGGTCTGCGCGTCAACCCGCAGGTCAGCAGCTCCGACTACCTGCTGGCCGACCCGGCCCGCCCGTTCAGCCGTCTGGGCGAATGGGACCCGGCCAAGATCGAACAGGTGATCGAACAGATCTCCGGCTTCATGTTCCACAACAACTGCGAGAACGGTGACTTCGGCCTGTTCGACAAGATGCTCACGCACATCGAAGAGCGTTTCGGCCACCTGCTGCACAAGGTCGAGTGGGTCAGCCTCGGTGGCGGCATTCACTTCACCGGTGAAGATTATGCGGTAGACGCCTTCTGCGCGCGCCTCAAGGCCTTCTCGCAAACCTACGGTGTGCAGGTGTACCTGGAACCCGGCGAAGCCGCCATCACCAACAGCGCCTCGCTGGAAGTGACCGTGCTCGACACCCTGTACAACGGCAAGCACCTGGCCGTGGTCGACAGTTCGATCGAAGCGCACCTGCTCGACCTGCTGATTTACCGCCTCAACGCCAAGATGGCCCCCAACGACGGCGAGCACACCTATATGGTCTGCGGCAAGTCGTGCCTGGCCGGTGACATCTTCGGCGAGTACCAATTCGATCGTCCGTTGGCCATTGGCGATCGCCTGTCGTTCATCGACACGGCGGGGTACACCATGGTCAAGAAAAACTGGTTCAACGGTCTGAAAATGCCTTCCATCGTGGTCAAGCAACTCGACGGCAGCGTCGAAGTCGTCCGCGAGTTCGGTTTTGAAGACTACGTTTCCAGCCTGTCGTAAGACCGGCTTTCCAAGTAAGGAGCAAAGGGTAAATTGAAGAAGAACGTTCTTATCATTGGTGCAGGAGGTGTCGCCAAGGTGGTGGCCCACAAGTGCGCACAGCATAACGACGAACTGGGTCGTATCGCTATCGCGTCACGGAACATCTCCAAATGCCAGGCCATCATCGACAGCGTCAAGGCCAAGGGTAGCCTCAAGGTACCCGCCGACATCCAGGCCTTCTCGCTCAACGCCCTCGATGTCGAGGCGACCAAGGCACTGATCCGCGAAACCGAATCGCAGATCGTGATCAACGTGGGTTCCGCCTTCCTCAACATGTCGGTGCTGCGTGCCTGCATCGATACCGGTGTCGCCTATCTGGACACCGCCATCCACGAAGAGCCGGGCAAAATTTGCGAGACCCCGCCGTGGTACGGCAACTACGAGTGGAAACACCTCGAAGAGTGCCAACAAAAGAACATTACCGCCATTCTCGGCGTCGGTTTCGACCCGGGTGTGGTGAACAGCTACGCAAAGCTTGCGCAGCAGCAGTATTTCGACAGCATTGATTCGATCGATATCCTCGACGTCAATGCCGGTTCGCATGGCAAGTACTTTGCCACCAACTTCGACCCGGAAATCAACTTCCGCGAGTTCACCGGGCAAGTGTGGAGCTGGCAGAACAGCCAGTGGACCAGCAACACCATGTTCGAGGTCAAGCGTACCGACGACCTGCCAGTGGTAGGCTCGCAAAACCTGTACCTGACCGGCCACGATGAAGTTCACTCGATTTCGAAGAACCTCAACGTGCCGAACGTGCGTTTCTGGATGAGCTTCGGCGAGCACTACATCAACGTGTTCACCGTGCTGAAAAACCTGGGTCTGCTCAGCGAGCAACCGGTGAAAACCGCCGAAGGCCTGGAAGTGGTACCGCTGAAAGTGGTCAAGGCCGTACTGCCAGACCCAGCCTCGCTGGCCCCTGGCTACACCGGCAAGACCTGCATCGGTGACCTGGTAAAAGGCACCAAGGATGGCCAGCCGCGCGAAGTGTTCATCTACAACGTGGCCGACCACGAAGAAGCCTACGCCGAGACCGACAGCCAGGGCATTTCCTACACCGCCGGTGTACCGCCAGTGGCTGCCGCCCTGCTGGTTGCCCGTGGTGAATGGGATGCCAAGCGCATGGTCAACGTCGAAGAGCTGCCAGCAGAGCCGTTCCTCAAGGCGCTGGATGTGATGGGCTTGCCGACCCGCGTCAAAGATGAAAAAGGCGATCGTCCTTGGGACGCTGAAGCCTAAGCCGTAAACAGAAGGGGCGCCAACAGGGCGCCCCTTCTGCTTTTGCAGGCCAGGCCCCTACTTGCGGGCCTCCAGAATCAGGTTGAACGGCGTCTGCGTCGCCCGCCGGAACCGGCTGAACCCCGCCTCCTCGAACACTGCCCGCAAACGCGCCTCGCCGGCCTGCGCGCCCAACCCCAGCCCCACTTCCTGCGACAACGAGTTTGGCGTGCAGATGAACGTCGACGCCGCATAGAACAACCGCCCGACCGGCGTCAGGTTGCCGTCCAGCGAGTCCTCGGCATAAGGCTCTACCAACATCACCGTGCCGTCAGGTTTCAAAGCACGATAGGCATGCTTGGCTGCCCCCACCGGGTCACCCATGTCGTGCAGGCAGTCGAAGAAGCAAACCAGGTCGTGGTCATGCCCAGGGTAGTCCTTGGCGCTGGCCTGCTGGAAACCCACCCGCTCCACCAAGCCCGCCTCACGTGCACGCTGGTTGGCGGTGACGATCGAAGGCCCGTGATAGTCGTACCCCACGAAGGTCGACGCCGGAAACGCCTGCGCCATGACCAGCGTCGAGGCACCATGGCCGCACCCCACGTCTGCCACCTTGGCGCCCGCTTGCAGCTTGGCCACCACACCCTCCAGCGCCGGCAGCCAATTGGCCACCAGAAAGGTGCGGTACCCCGGCCGGAAGAACCGCTCGGTGCCGCTGAACATGCACGGATGGTGGTCGCCCCAGGCCAGCCCGCCATCGCCGCGCATGGCGGCTACCAGCTTGTCCTTGTCATGGAACAGCGCCGCCACCACGGCTGCACCGCCGGCCATGTAAGCCGGGGAATCCTCCAGCGCCAGGGCCATGGCCTGCTCTTCAGGCAGTACGAAGCGGCCCTTGTCATGCACCACATAGCCCGATGCCGCCTGTGCATTCAACCATTCGCGCACCAACCGCGGATGACAGCCGGTCTTTTCCGCCAGTTGCTCGGGGGTAACCGCCTGGCTGTCGGCCATGGCCCGGTACAGCCCCAGCTCATCGCCGAGGATGACATTGGCCAGTGTCGCCGCTGCGCCCATGTCGTTCACCAGCTTGCCCATGAAATCGTGAAGCCTTGCCTCGTCCATGACCTGCCCTCCTCTGCAAGAAGGCCATCGCCAGCGAGGGACATCCGCTCCTGGGAGGCGGTGGTCGGTTCAAGGGTTACGGATCGCGTTGAAACACATGACCGCGAGCCGTCTGTAAGTTTAGATGGTCTCCCCAGGTGAAGTGGCATCGCGGCCGCGCAGCCCACGGAATCATCCGCTGGGTAACAATTCCTAAACAACAATGTGACATTTTTTTTCAGCTTTCTTATCAAGGAGCTGTTAGATGAAAGTCACGGTTTTCGGTACTGGCTATGTCGGCCTCACCCAGGCAGTGTGCCTGGCCCAGGTGGGCCATTCGGTGTTGTGCATGGATGTCGATGCCGAACGAGTTGCCAACCTCAGTGCAGGCCATTGCCCGATCTTCGAGCCCGGCCTTGCGCCGCTGCTGGAGAAAAACCTGGCTTGCGGTCGCCTGCGTTTCACCACGGATGCCAGGGCAGCAGTTCACTTCGCCAGGCTGCAGTTCATCGCAGTCGGCACTCCGCCACAAGCCGATGGCAGCGCCGACCTGAAGCACGTTTTTGCCGTGGTCGACAGCATCCTCGAACATGCCGACGGCGCCAAGGTGATCGTCAACAAATCCACCGCGCCAGTCGGCACGGTGCACCGCATCAAATCGCGTATAGCCCAGGCCGTGGCCGACACCAGTCGTTTCCAGGTCATCAGCAACCCGGAATTTCTCAAGGAAGGCTCGGCCGTGGATGATTGCATGCGTCCGGACCGCATCATCATCGGCGGCGCCGAACCGGCCGAAGTGGAATTGCTGCGCGAGCTGTACCTGCCGTTCAGCCGCAACCGCGAAAAGCTTATGACCATGGATGCGCGCAGCGCCGAGCTGACCAAGTATGCGGCCAACTGCATGCTGGCGACCAAGATCTCCTTCATCAACGAAATCGCCAACCTGGCCGAGTACCTGGGGGCCGATATCGAGATGGTGCGCCGTGGCATCGGCTCCGACCCGCGCATTGGCTATGACTTCATCTACGCCGGTTGCGGCTTTGGCGGCTCGTGCTTCCCCAAGGACTTGCAAGCCCTGCGCCGCAGCGCCGAGGCTGAAGGCTTCGAGCCGCAGTTGCTGCGTGCGGTGGAGTCGGTCAACGAACATCAAAAGGGCCGGTTGTTCAGCAAGATCCAGCGGCATTATCCCGGTGGCCTGCGGGGCAAGGTATTTGCCTTGTGGGGGTTGTCGTTCAAGCCCAACACCAACGACATACGCGAGGCCTCCAGCCGGGTCCTGCTGGAGGCCCTGTGGGCCGCTGGCGCGCGGGTACAGGCCCATGACCCGCAGGCGATGGAAGAAATCCTGCGGCATTACGGCCCGCGCGCCGACCTGCAACTGGTGCCCTGCAAGGACGATGCACTGGAGGGTGCCGATGCGCTGGTAATCATCACCGAGTGGCAGGACTACCGCGTGCTCAACCTGGAAAAAGTGCCGCAACAATTGGCCGACCGAGTGGTATTCGACGGGCGCAACCTGTTCGAGCCCGAGCACATGGCCACCGCCGGCCTCACCTATTACGGTATTGGTCGCGGCCAGGTGCAGCCAGCATGCCCGTACTGATTACCGGCGTGGCCGGCTTCATCGGCTTCCATGTCGCTCGCCGCCTGTGCGAGGCAGGCATCGATGTGGTCGGCATCGACAACCTCAATGCCTACTACAGCGTCGAGCTGAAACTGGCGCGCCTGCAACGGCTGTTCGGCTTCGCCAATTTCCGCTTCCAAACCCTCGATATCGCCAACAGCGCCGACCTGCAACAGCTGTTCGCCAGGCAGGCGTTCAGTGAAGTGATCCACCTGGCGGCCCAGGCCGGGGTGCGCTATTCGCTGGACAACCCTGGCGCCTACGGGCAGGCCAACCTGGTCGGTTTCCTCAACATCCTCGAAGCCTGCCGCCAGCAGCCACCACGCCACCTGATCTACGCCTCCAGCAGCTCGGTGTACGGCGCCAATGCCAAGCTGCCGTTCAGCATCGATGACCCGGTCGAGCAGCCGGTTTCGCTGTACGCCGCCAGCAAGCGTGCCAATGAACTGATGGCGCACAGCTACGCGCACCTGTATCGGATACCAACCACCGGCCTGCGCTTTTTCACCGTCTACGGCCCCTGGGGCCGGCCCGACATGGCGCTGTTCAAGTTCACCCGCGCCATGCTCGAAGGACGGCCGATCGAGGTTTACAACAACGGCCTGATGGGCCGCGACTTCACCTACATCGACGACATCGTCGAAAGCATCGTGCGCCTGCGCCTGAAACCACCCCGGCCGACCGAGGGGCAGCCGCCCTGCCAACTGTTCAACATCGGCCGTGGGCAGCCGGTAAGGCTGCTGCAATTCGTCGAATGCCTGGAAGCCGCCTTGGGCATCAAGGCCCAGCGCGACTACCTGCCGCTACAAGCGGGCGACGTGCTGGAGACCTGGGCCGATGTCGGCTCACTGGCACGCTGGATCGACTACTCCCCAGGCACGTCGCTGGAGCACGGCGTCAACGCTTTCGTTGGCTGGTACCGGGATTTCTACCGGGTTTGATCCACGTAATAACAACATGATCACAGGTAGCCTCATGACAGATCCACTTGACCTCTCGGTACTGATCCCCGCCAAGAACGAGGTCGACAACCTGCCTTCACTGCTGATGGAGATACGCGCTGCACTCACCGCCGAACGCTACGAGGTGCTGGTGGTCGACGACGGCAGCAGCGACCGCACCTTGAGCGTATTGCAGCAACTGAAAAGCCAGGGCTACACGCAATTGCGCATCCTGCGTCACGAACGCTCGCAGGGCCAGAGCACCTCTCTGTGGCATGCCGCCCAGGCGGCCCGCGGCCACTGGTTGGCGACCCTGGATGGCGACGGCCAGAACGACCCGGCGGACATCCCCGGCATGCTGGCCCTGGTGCGTGCCAACCAGGGCCTGGCCGGCGGCGTCAAGCTGGTGGCCGGGCACCGGGTCAACCGGCGTGACAGCGCCAGCAAACGCTGGGCCTCGCGCTTCGCCAATGGCCTGCGCAGCCGCCTGCTCAAGGACGCCACGCCCGACACCGGCTGCGGGCTGAAGCTGATCGAGCGTGCAGCCTTCTTGCGCCTGCCCTACTTCGACCACATGCACCGCTACATTCCGGCACTGATCCTGCGCCACAACGGCCGCATGCTGGTGCACCCGGTCAATCACCGGCCACGCCACGCGGGTGTCTCCAAATACGGCAACCTGGACCGCGCCCTGGTCGGCATCCTCGACCTGATCGGGGTGTGGTGGCTGATCCGCCGAACCCGCCTGGACAGCCACCCGCAGGAGCTTGAAGGATGACCCGCGAAACCCTGTGGCTGATCGTCGGGTTTGCCGGCCAGGCCGTTTTCACCGGGCGTTTCGTGCTGCAGTGGCTGTACAGCGAGTTCAAGCGCCGCAGCGTGATCCCGGTGGGTTTCTGGTACCTGAGCATGCTCGGCAGCGCACTACTGCTGACCTACGCCATCTACCGCCAGGACCCGGTATTCATCATCGGCCAAAGCTTCGGCTTTCTGGTTTACCTGCGCAACCTGCAGCTGATTGCCCGCCATCAGGAACAGAAGGAATAGGCCTTTGCCAAAGTTCAAGACGCTTGCGGCCGAACGCCTGGCCCTGATCGCCCTCGCCGTGTTGTTGGTGGGCGCCGGTATCGGCTGGCGCCAGCCAATGAATGTCGATGAAGAACGCTTTCTCGGCGTGGCCCTGGAAATGCTGCAGAGCGGCACCTGGTTCATCCCGCACCGGGCCGCGGAGATCTACGGCGACAAGCCACCGTTGTTCATGTGGACCGTGGCACTGTTCAGCTACCTGACCGGCTCACCCAAGGTTGCCCTCTATCTGCCAGGGCTGCTGTCGGCGGCGACCATCACCTGGGTGCTGCATGACCTCGGGCGGCGCCTGTGGAACCGGCGCATCGGCGTAATCGCAGCTTTGCTGTTCCTGGCCACCTACCAGAGCTACAGCATCCTGCGCACCGGGCAGATCGACAGTTTTCTGTGCCTGTGGGTGGCGCTCGGCTTCTACGGCATGCTGCGCCACCTGCTGCTGGGGCCCGCCTGGGGCTGGTTCTACCTGGCCTGCGCGGCGATGGGCCTGGGCATCATCAGTAAGGGTGTGGGTTTTGTCCCGGCGCTGATGCTGCTGCCTTACGCCTGGGCAGTACGCCAGCGCTGGCACGGCGTGGTCGCGATGCCGGGCCAGGGATGGCGCTGGAGCCTGGGGCTGCTGTGGTTGTTGGCCGGTTGCGCGGTGTGGCTGCTGCCACTGTTGGTGTCGATCGCCCAGGGCGGTGGCGCGGCAGAGCTGGCCTACCTGAAAGAAATCCTGTTGCGCCAGACCGCCAGCCGCTACGCCAATGCCTGGGACCATCGCGAGCCGTTCTGGTACTTCTTCGTCAAGGTCATCCCCAAGTACTGGCTGCCCCTGATACTGGCCCTGCCCTGGCTGATACCGGCCTGGCGCCGGCAACTGCAAAAACGCGATGGCCGCTTCCTGCTGTTACTCGGCTGGGTGGCGTTGGTGCTGCTGTTTTTCAGCCTCAGCAGCGGCAAGCGCAAGCTCTACATCTTCCCGGCCCTGCCTGGCCTGGTACTGGCCATGGCGCCGCTGGTGCCTTGGCTGCTCAAGCGCTGGTGGCAGCGCCGGCCGGGTTGGCGCAGGGCCTTCACTACCGTAGCCCTGACATGGTTCGCCCTGTGGTTCGCCCGAGGCTTCGTCGAGCCGATCAAGGAAGGCCGCAACCCGCATGACACGCTGATGAGCGACGCCGCTCAAGCCACCGACGGTGCTGAACTGGTGCTGGTCAACTGGCGCGAGGGCCATTGGCTGTTCGCCCGGCAACCCATCGTGCATTTCGGCTTCACGGGCCAACCCAAAGCCGATGCGGCGGCCTACTGGCTGCGCCAGCACCCCTCTGCGTTCGCATTGGTTCCAGCCACCGAGCTGGGCCGCTGTTTCAACGCCGACAAGGCCCGCAAGCTGGGCGAGACCTCGCGGGCCGAGTGGTATGTGGTCGGTGCCGATGCCGACAACGGCCAGTGCCGCGCCACTGCCCCCGACCACGTCTACCACTTCACCTGGGCTAAGGCGCAGGAGGGCTAAGTTGCAGCACCTCGTTGGTATACGCCCACTCCTTTTGCACCTGGTCCGGGTGGTCGTTCAGGCGAATGCCATAGGACGGGATGATTTGCTTGATTTTCGCCTGCCACTCGGGCGAGGCCACCTTGTCCTTGAACACCTTGTTCAGCACATCGAGCATGATGGGCGGTGCGGTCGAAGCACCAGGCGAGGCCCCCAGCAAGCCGGCGATGCTGCCGTCCTTGGACGTCACCACCTCGGTACCGAGCTTGAGCACGCCACCGAGAGCTTCGTCTTTCTTGATGATCTGCACCCGCTGGCCCGCCTGCCACAGCCGCCAATCTTCCTTCTTCGCCTCGGGGAAGTAGGTGCGCAGTGCTTCGAAGCGATCATTGTCGGACTGCAACACCTGGCCGATCAGGTACTGCACCAGGTCGAACTCGCGGACCCCTACCCGCACCATCGGCCAAGCGTTGTGCACGCTGGTACTGGCAAGCAGGTCGAGCAGCGAGCCTTGCTTGAGGAACTTGGTCGAGAATGTGGCGAACGGCCCGAACAGGATCATGCGCTTGCCATCGAGCACCCGGGTGTCCAGGTGTGGCACCGACATGGGCGGCGCACCGGTGGCGGCAATGCCGTAGGCCTTGGCCATGTGCCGCTGGGCGATGGCCGGGTTGTCGGTGACCAGGAACGAGCCGCCGACCGGGAAACCGGCATAGTCCTTGGCTTCGTCGATACCCGACTTCTGCAGCAGCGGTAACGCGGCACCGCCGGCACCAATGAACAGGAACTTGGCATCGGTGGCCGCCTTGCTGCCATCCTTGAGGTTCTTGTACTCGACGTGCCAGGAACCGTCACCGTTGCGGGTAATGTCCTGCACCTCGCTCGACAGCTTGAGGTCGAAGTTCGGTCGGGTCTGCAGATAACCCACGTACTGCCGGGTGATCTCGCCAAAGTTGACGTCGGTGCCAATCGGCGTCCAGGTCACCGCCAGCTTCTGGTTAGGGTCGCGGCCCTCCATCATCAGCGGTACCCACTTGCGAATCTGCTCATGGTCTTCGGAGTACTGCATGGGCTTGAACAGCGGGCTGGCCTGCAGGGCCTCGTAGCGCTTCTTCAAAAAGCGGATATTGTCATCGCCCCAGACAAAGCTCATGTGCGGGGTGGTGTTGATGAACGAATGCGGGTTCTTCAGCACCCCCTGCTTCACCTGCCAAGCAAGGAACTGCCGGGTGATCTGAAACGACTCGTTGATCTCCACCGCTTTGCTGATGTCGATCTTGCCGTCCTTTTCCGGGGTGTAGTTCAACTCAGCCAGGGCCGAATGGCCGGTACCCGCATTGTTCCAGCCGTTGGAGCTTTCTTCAGCCACTTTGTCCAGGCGCTCGACCATCTCCATCGACCAGCCTGGCTCCAATTCGTTGAGCCACACGGCCAAGGTAGAACTCATGATGCCGCCGCCCACCAGCAGCACATCGACCTTTCTGGTTTCCGCAGCCTGGGCATTGAGCATGCCGATTGCCAAGGCCAGCCCGGCCAGCGCCAGTTTCGGCTTGATGGTGATCTTCATAACCTCTCCCGTGCCTCGTGCCTATCCATAAGTTCAGCCACAAGCTTAGCTGACGGATTTGCTCAGGTATGGCCGGCGCACAAGCACTTGCAATCCATCACATCTCAAAATACTGTATGAATATTCAGTATTGCGAGACAGTACCATGCAACTCATTGCCAAACTCGGCATCCTCGCCGACGCCGCCAAGTACGACGCTTCCTGCGCCAGCAGCGGTGCGCCCAAGCGTAACTCGCGCGGTGCCGACAGCCTGGGGGCCACCAATGGCATGGGCATCTGTCACAGCTACACCCCCGACGGCCGTTGCGTATCGCTGCTCAAGGTATTGCTCACCAACTTCTGCCTGTACGACTGCCAGTACTGTGTCAACCGCCGCTCCAGCAACGTGCCACGCGCGCGCTTCAGCCCCGAGGAAGTGGTACGCCTGACCCTGGACTTCTACCGGCGCAACTGCATCAGCGGCTTGTTCCTCAGCTCTGGCATCATCCGCTCGGCGGACTACACCATGGAGCAGCTGATCCGCGTGGCCCGGCTGTTGCGCGAAGAACACAACTTCCGCGGCTACATTCATCTCAAGACAATTCCCGACGCCGACCCGCTGCTGATCGAACAGGCCGGGCGCCTGGCCGACCGCCTCAGCGTCAACATCGAGCTGCCGACCGACGCCAGCCTCAAACGCCTGGCGCCGGAAAAACAGGCGCACACCATTCGCCAGGCCATGGGCGTGATTCACCAAGGCCAGCAAGCCGTGGCCAACGAGCCCAAGGCGCCACGCTTTACCCCGGCGGGGCAAAGCACCCAGGTCATCGTCGGCGCCGACAGCACCGACGACAGCACCTTGCTGCGCAATGCCGAGTCGCTTTACCAGGGCTACGGCCTCAAGCGCGTGTACTACTCCGCCTTCAGCCCGATCCCCGACAGCCCAGGCAGCGTGCCCCTCGCCGCACCTCCGCTGCTGCGCGAACACCGCCTGTATCAGGCCGACTTCCTGCTGCGTGGCTATGGCTACAAGGCTGGCGAGCTGCTGGGCCAGAGCGGTAACCTGGCCCTGGACATCGACCCCAAGCTGGCCTGGGCGCTGGCCAACCGCGAGGTCTTCCCGCTGGATGTGAACCGCGCCGAGCCAGCGTTACTGGCACGCATCCCCGGCATCGGCCTGCGCAGTGTGCAACGCCTGGTCGCCCTGCGCCGGGAACGGCGTATCCGCTATGACGACCTGATCCAGCTGCGTTGCGTGCTGGACAAGGCTCGGCCGTTCATCGTCACCAGCGACTACCGCCCGGCCCAAGCCGAACTGCGCAGCGGCCTGCTAAGGGCGCGTTTGCGTGAGCCGCAAGCACCGGTACAGATGGGGTTATGGGGGTGATCGCGCTCGACTGCGACGACCTGTTCGCCACTTGGCGCGATCAGGCTCGGGTGTTGTTGGGGCATGGCATCGACCCGTCCGAAGTCACCTGGTCGCAAGGTCCGATGGCGGACCTGCTGGCCATGCCGACTGCGCCCCCGGAAGGCCCCGGCCCTTTTCGCGCCAAAGTCCCGGCAGCCTTGCTGAGCCAACTGGAACAGGCCTCCCGCTACCGTGGAGAGCAACGTTGGAACCTGCTGTACGAAGTGCTTTGGCGCGTCGCCCATGGCGACCGCACAGCCATGCTGGCGGGTGACAGGTTGGGCAGTGAGCTGCAACGGCGCATCAAGCAGGTGAGCCGCGAAGCACATCACCTGCATGCGTTCGTGCGCTTCGTGCCGTTGCCTGATGAACTGGTCGCGCATTTGCAGCTGGACCTGGTGGCCTATCACGAGCCGGCGCATGACATTCTGCAAAGTGCCAGCCCGCATTTCGCCGACCGCCTGGGGCGTTTGCGCTGGCTTATCGCTACACCACAGGATGGCATTCGCTTTGACGGTCAAGTGTTCGATTACCAGCGCCAGTGCCCCGAAGCCTGGCGCCAGTGGGCGCGCAACGCCGACGACCCTGGCGCCGAGCTTTGGCGCACGTACTACCGCCATACCTTCAACCCGGCCCGCCTCAACCCGGACGCCTTGCGCCTGCACATGCCCGGGCGGTTCTGGCGGCATTTGCCGGAAGGCATGCTGATACCGCAGCTGGAAGGCTTGGCGCGCCAGGGCAAGCAGCGGGACGGCCAGGCCCTTGAAGTGGCCGCTCAATCCGGCAAGCAAATCAGCATGCACACGCGGTCGGTGTAGGAGCGGCCTTGTGCCGCGATGGTCCGCAAAGCGGGCGCTGATTCCAGCAGCGAGGCTGATCTTTTAGGGCTGCGGCGCAGCCCTACCGCGACGCAAGGCCGCAGCCACAAAAAAGCACCGCGGCTTTGCCTCGACGTCAGGCGAAGAGCCTATCCAGGCAACCAAGCTTCTTCTTGTACGACCGCCGCGCCTCCAGCGCCTGCTCCAGGCTAACCGCCAGGAACCGTGCCTGCTGGTTAGGCTGCATCTGCCCGATCAAATCAAGGTCGGCACTGATCACGGTGCCGATCATGGCGTAACCGCCACCGGACACAGCATCGCGGTGCAGGATGATCGGTTCCAACCCCGCCGGCACCTGGATCGAGCCGATTGGGTAGCAGCTGTCGACGATGTTCGACGGGTCCGACCCAGCACCGAACGGCTGCTCCCGTGGCTGGAAGCTCAAGGCACTGCCGCCTTTGTAGCGATAGCCAATACGGTCCGCCTCGGAGCCGACTGTCCAGGCTTCGGTGAAAAAGCTTTGTGCCGCAGGTGCGGTCAGGCGGTGGAAGTACAGCCCAGGCACCACCCGCAACACCACCTCGCCACCCAGGGCCTGACGCAAGGCCATCGGCAGGCTTGCACCGGCACGGGTCTTGCCGCTGGGCACGCCGACCGGTAGCAGGTCGCCCGCCATCAACTTGCGCCCATGAAAGCCGCCCAAGGCCCCCAGCGCGTAGGTGGAACGGCTACCCAGTACTTCGGGCACGTCGATGCCGCCTGCCACTGCCAGGTAGGCCCGAGCACCTGCGGTAGGAAAACCGAAACGCAACACTTGCCCGGCGCGCACGGCAAACGCCGTATCCGGCCGCTGCTCGCGGCCATCGAGCAACGCGGGCATCTGCGCACCGCAAACGGCCACCAGTGCGTCCTGCTGAAACTCCAGCTCCGGCCCCACCAACGCACATTCCAGGCCCGCAGCGCCGGCCGGGTTGCCCACCAGGTGGTTGGCCGCGCTCAAGGCGTATTGGTCGAGTGCGCCGGACGGTGGGATGCCCAGGTGGTAGTAACCTTCGCGGCCCAGGTCCTGCACGGAAGTCGCGAGGCCGGGTTTGAGCACCTTGATCATACCAGCACCTCCTGCAACGATTTGGGGTAACCGACCGGGTCGGCGAGGAAGGCATCCAGAGAAAACGCCACCGGGCGAATGCGCAGGTCGAAGCGGCCTTCCTCCACATCCGCCACCGCCTGGTCGTAGGCCCGGCGGTCAATGGGCTTGAACTGCACGATGTCGCCCGGGCGGAAGAACACCATGTGGTCCTTCAGGTAGTTCAAGGTTTGCTGCGGGTCGTAGATCGGTGCTGGGGTAACACCGAACATCTGGTAGCCGCCTGCCCCGCGCACCGAGTAGATACAGCCAAAGCAGCCGCCATGGCCCAAGGTGAGCTTCGGCGTGTCGGTACGCGGGCGCAAATACTTGGGCACCTGCAACTGCCGCTCGCGCTCGACCATCTGGAACATGAACGGCAGGCCGGCGACGAAACCGACCATCGACACGAACCACGGCGCGCCGCTGTGCGCGGCGATGAAGGCCTCGACATCGGCCAGGCCGTTGATGCGTGCGGCGTACTCCAGGTCGGTGCTGGCCGGGTCCTGGTGGCGGTCGCGAAATCGCATCAGCGTTTCATGGGTCCAGGGGTCGTTGTACAACACCGGGATCTCGATGATCCGCGTCTGCAACGAACGCTCCGCCACCGCCTGCGCTTCGGCGCCGCGCACGGCCTCAAGCAACGCCTCGGGGGCGATGCGGTCCGGGTCGAAGCGAATCTGGAACGACGCGTTGGCCAGGCACACATCCAGCACGCCATCCAGGGCCAGCCGCTCCACCGCGCGGGTGACGGCCATACCCTTGAAAAAGGCCTCCAGTGACATGCTTTCGCTGACTTCGGCAAACAGGTGCTCGTCGGCGCCGAAGCTGTAGCGGATCGGGGTTGTAGCAAGCGGTTCGGCCATGACTGTTCCTTTTCTTGGAATCTTTATAGAAAGGCAGGCAAAAACAAAATGCACGGGCTGCGGCTTGTCAGTTTGCCGGATGCCCAACGGTTTCAGCGTGGCGCACGCACCACGATGCCGGCCGTATCCAGCGCCTTGCGCGTGGCCTCGACCAGGTCGAGCGCACCTGGGGTGTCACTGTGCAGGCAGATGGAATCGAATTCGATGGCCAGGTCCTGGCCTTCGACGGTGCGTACCACGCCTTGTTGGCAAGCGCGCAAGACGCGCTCGGCGACAGCCTTGGGCTCATACCCCCGCACATTGCGGGTGAACACGATCGACCCGCTCAGGTCGTACTCGCGGTCTGCGTAAAACTCGCGAACCACCGGCTGTCCCAGTTCCTGGGCAATACGGCAGATCACCGAACCCGGCATGCAGTACAGCATCAGCTCGGGCTCGATCACTCGCAGGTTTTCCACCAGCAAACGCGCTGCCTCCTGGTCACGCGCCAAGTGCATGTACAGCGCCCCGTGCGGCTTGATGTGCTGCAGGCGCACGCCTTGGGCGCGGGCAATTTCACGCAGCGCGCCCAGTTGATAGAGCATGTCGTCGACCAACTCCTGCGCCGGAGCATTGATGTGCCGGCGACCGAAACCGACCAGGTCACGAAAGCCTGGGTGCGCCCCTACCGCAACACCCAGGGCCTTGGCGCGCTCGACAGTGCGGCGCATCGTGCCAGGGTCACCGGCATGGAAGCCGGTGGCGATGTTGGCGCTACTGATGTAGCCCATCAGCTCGTTATCGACGCCATCACCGATCGTCCAGGGGCCAAAGCCCTCACCCATGTCCGAATTGAAATCCACTGCTTGCATGACGGCATCTCCTGGCACTTGTGACTGCATGCATGCCACGTTAGATTCTCTGTACCCCCTTGGGAAGATCTATAAACAGATAGGGTGTCTTCTGAAAAACAGATACACCGGGAGCCTACCGTGTCACTGACCCTGCGCCAGGTCCGCTACTTCGTCGCCACCGCCGAAATCGGCCAGATTTCCCAAGCGGCGATTCACTTGAACATCTCCCAGTCGGCTGTGACCACGGCCATCAAGGAGCTTGAAGCGATGCTCGGCGTGCTGTTGTTCCAGCGCTCGGCCCAAGGCATGAGCCTGACCGAGGCCGGCCGGCACTTTCTGAACCGCGCCTACGTCATCCTGCGCAGTGTCGACGACGCGCTGAACAGCCCGCTACCGGACGTGCGCGCCAGCGGCCTGTTGCGCCTGGCGGCCAGTTACACAGTGATCGGCTACTTCCTGCCGCACCACCTGCAACGCCTGGAGCACTGGCACCCGGACGTAACCCTGGAGCTGTACGAGCAGGAGCGCAGCGCTATCGAGCAAGGCCTGCTGGAGGGGCGTTTCGACATGGCGGTGGTACTCACCGCCAACCTCACCCACCCCGACATCGTCTCGGAAACCCTGTTCAACTCCGAACGCCGGCTGTGGCTGCCCGGGCATCACCCGTTGTGCGAACGCTCGGCAGTGAGCCTGGCCGATGTGGCCTGTGAGCCGTTCATCCTGCTGACTGTCGATGAGGCCGAGCAAAGTGCCATGCGCTACTGGGAACAGGCCGGGCAACGGCCCAGTGTACGGGTACGCACCAGCTCGGTGGAGGCCGTGCGCAGCATGGTCGCCAACGGCAGCGGCGTGGCGATCCTGTCGGACCTGGTGCACCGGCCTTGGTCGCTTGAGGGCAAGCGTATCGAGACGGTCACCATCAGTGACCCGGTCACACCAATGAGCGTGGGCCTGGCCTGGCACCGGGAGCGCGCGTTCAGCCCGGCGATGCAGGCCGTGCGCAACTACTTCCACGATGCGTTTCTGGCGCCGCAACAATTGTCGGCTCGGCGCTGATGAAGGCAAAACCGATCGCAAGCCGAACGATCAGCCGCCACAACCGTCCTAAGCTGAGCCGGTGCCGACACGCAAAGAGGACGCGCAATGACCCAGCCCGACCCGTCATACGTCAAATGGCTCGAAGACCGCGCCATGCTCAAGGCCTCTCAGGCGCGCGCCAGCCTGTATTCAGGCCAGTCACGCCTGTGGCAACAACCCTATGCCGAGGCCCAGCCCCGGCGCGCCACCGAAATCGCCTCGGTGTGGCTGACCGTCTACCCTGACGCCATCATCGCCCCCGAGGGTTGCTCGGTGCTGGGTGCCCTGGCCCACGAAGCGCTGTGGAAGCGCCTGTCGGAAATCGGCGTACAGGGCCTGCACACCGGCCCGATCAAGCGCTCCGGGGGTATCCGCGGCCGCGAACTCACCCCCAGCGTGGATGGCAACTTCGACCGCATCAGTTTCGACATCGACCCGCTGTACGGCAGCGAGCAGGAGTTGATCCAGATGAGCCGCATGGCCGCCGCGCACAATGCCGTGACCATTGACGACCTGATCCCCTCGCACACCGGCAAGGGGGCCGACTTCCGCCTCGCCGAGCTTGCCCACGGCCCCTACCCTGGGCTGTACCACATGGTCGAGGTGCGCGAAGAAGACTGGCCGCTACTGCCCGAGGTGCCCGTCGGCCGCGACGCGGTCAACCTGCTGCCAGCTCAGTGCGACGAGCTCAAGGCCCGCCACTACATCGTCGGCCAGTTGCAACGGGTCATTTTCTTCGAGCCGGGCGTCAAGGAAACCGACTGGAGCGCCACGCCGCCGGTCACAGGCGTCGACGGCAAGACCCGGCGCTGGGTGTACCTGCACTACTTCAAGGAAGGCCAACCGTCGCTGAACTGGCTGGACCCGACCTTCGCCGCCCAGCAGATGATCATTGGCGACGCGCTACACGCCCTGGATTGCCTGGGTGCGCGCGGCTTGCGCCTGGACGCCAACGGCTTTCTCGGCGTGGAAACGCGCGCCAGCGGCACCGCCTGGTCGGAAAGCCATCCGCTGTCGATCGTCGGCAACCAGTTGATCGGCGGCATGATCCGCAAGGCCGGTGGTTTCAGCTTCCAGGAGCTCAACCTGACCCTTGATGACATTGCGCAGATGTCCAAGGGCGGTGCCGACCTGTCCTACGATTTCATTACCCGGCCGGCCTATCAGCATGCGCTGTTGACCGGCGACACCGCGTTCCTGCGCCTGATGCTCAAAGAAATGCATGCCTTCGGCATCGACCCGGCCTCGCTGATCCATGCCCTGCAGAACCACGACGAGCTGACGGTGGAACTGGTGCACTTCTGGACCCTGCATGCCCACGACATGTACCTGTACAAAGGCCAGACCCTGCCTGGCAGCATCCTGCGCGAACACATCCGCGAAGAGATCTACGAACGGCTGTCGGGCGAACATGCGCCCTACAACCTGCGTTTCGTCACCAATGGCATCGCCTGCACCACCGCCAGCCTGATCGCTGCCGCACTGGGCATTCGCGACCTCGAGCAGATTGGCACGGCTGACATCGAACTGATCCAGAAGGTGCACCTGCTGCTGGTCATGTACAACGCCATGCAGCCCGGGGTGGTCGCATTGTCTGGCTGGGACTTGGTCGGCGCCCTGCCCTTGCCCGCCGAAGCCGTGGCCGAGCGCATGCTCGATGGCGATACCCGCTGGATTCACCGGGGCGGCTATGACCTTGCCGGGCTTGACCCGCAAGCCGAGGCGTCAGTGCGTGGCATGCCGCGTGCACGGGCACTGTACGGCAGCCTCGACAGCCAGCTGGAAGCGGTTGATTCGTTTGCCTGCAAAGTGAAGAAACTGCTAGCGGTACGCCAGGCCTATGGCATTGCCACCAGCCGTCAGGTGCTGGTACCCGAGGTCATCAGCCCGGGGCTGCTGGTGATGGTGCATGAGCTGCCAGCCGGGCGCGGCATCCAGATCAGTGCGTTGAACTTTGGCCATGAAACGATTGCCGAGGAGCTGCTGTTGGACGGGTTCACGCCTGGGCCGGTGGTGGACATGATCAACGAAACGGTCGAAGGCGACTTGAGCGAAGATGGGCGGTTGATGGTGAACCTGGACCCGTACGAGGCGCTGTGCCTGCGCATCGTCAACAGTAGCGGACATGTGTAATTGGCGATGAAAACAGCCACCCGATCAATCAAATCGTAATATCGAATGGCCATATTGGGCGCCCCTGAACACTCACCCATGGTCGCCCAATGCATTTCACGCCCAACCGCCTGGCCCTGTGCATCGCCCTGGCCTGTGCTGCCTTCGCCCCCAGCGCCTTTGCCAAGGATTACCTGATCGACCGCGCCAGCACCGACACCCTGGAGCTGAAAAAGTCCGACACCTTGATAGTGACGGCCAGTGGCAGCATCGTGGCCAGTGACGACGACGGCGTGATTTTGCCCAAGCACACCAGTGGTGCAACGGTGAGCGTCGATAACGCCGGCATCATCCGCTCAACCGATGGCCGTGGCATTGACAGCAAGGGCGACGGCGAAGACCTCAGCCACTTCGTCATCACCAACCACGCCGGGGGGCTGATCCAAGGCAGCAACGACGGCTTGCGCTTGCAGACCAACCCTGCCGCCGGCGGTAGCCTGAGCATCATCAACGCGGGCACCATCGCGTCCACCGTCGACGGCCAGGCCATCGACCTCGAAACGCTGAACAATCCAGCGTTCACCACCACCCTGGAGAACCAGGCCACAGGCGTGATCCACGCCGTAGGCAACGACGCGATCAAGACCGGCTCCAACGCCACGATCACCAACTACGGGCTGATCTACACCGACACCGCGCCACAGGACAAGAACGGCCTGGACCAGAAGTGGGACGGCATCAAGATCGGCACTTCTACCGGGGTCACCGTGTACAACCACGGCACCATCAGCGCCGACCGCCACGGCGTCGACCTGAAGACCGATGCCACGCTGTACAACTACGAGGGCGCCAGCGTTACCGGGCGCAACGGTTCGGGTTTCGGCTCCGACGGCAGCGGCACGGTGTACAACTGGGGCACCATCACCGGTGCCATCGCCGACGGCAAGATCAATGGCGACGGCGATGGCGTCGATATCGACAACATCGGCCATGTATACAACGCCGGCACCATCCAGGGTTTGGGCGCCAAGGGCGTCGACAGTGGTGGCCGGCCAAATGGCAGCGAAGGCATTGCCATGGGCGGTGGCAGCATCGTCAATACCACCAGTGGGGTCATTCGCAGTGTCGACAACGGCATCCTGGTCGATGACGGCGCCGAAGGTGCCGGTGTGGCCGCGACCACTATCAGCAACGCCGGACGCATCGAGGGCGAAGGCGGCTTTGGCATCAAGCTGATCGGCGAGTACGACGACAGCGTGATCAACAGCGGGACTATCAGCGGTGGCAACGGCCTTGCGCTGAGCATGGGTGCCGGCAACGACAGCCTCACCGTGCTGACTGGTGGCACGTTCAACGGCCTGGTCGATGGCGGTGCTGGCATCGACAGCCTGACCCTGAACGGCACTGGCAACTTCGGCAACAGCGCCAACTTCGAAACCTTGAAGGTCAGCGGCGGCAGTTGGACCCTGACCAGCCTCGAAGACTTCAGCCAAGGTGGCGTGGTGAACTCGGGCGCCACGCTGATCAATCAGGGCAGCATCCTCGGCTCGATGTTGATTGAAAAAGGCGCCACGTATGCCGGTGGCGGGTCGGTCGGCGGGCTGCAAGTGAACGGCACCCTGCTCACCAACACCGGCCTGGGCGTCGCCGCCGTTGCGGGGGACCTGGGCTTTGGCCAGGGTTCAAGCCTGGTGTATGGCGTCAACGCTGACGGCAGCAGTGCACCGATCCATGTCAGCGGTACTGCCAACCTCGATGGCGCCACGTTGCATGTGCAGCCAAGCGCCGGCGAATACCCGTGGCAGAGCCACTACACCGTGCTGACCGCCGGTGCCGTGAACGGCACCTTCACCCAAGTCAGCAGCGACTATGCCTTCCTCACCCCTACCCTGCGCTACAACAACACCTCGGTAGGTCTGGACTACACCCGCAACGACGTAGCCTTCGAGCACTATGCACCGTCCGCCAACGCGGCTGTCGCCGCGCGCAGCCTGGCCAGCCTCGGGCAGAACAGCAACCTGTACAACGCCGTGCTCGGTACCACCGCAGCCGGTGCCGGCAATGCCATCGAGCAGCTGTCCGGCAGCAATACCGCCAACCTCGCGGCCGCCACCCTGGCTGGCGCGTTGCAGGTCGGCAGCAGCATGCTCGGCGCGATGCAGGCAATGGGCAGCGCTGGCGGCCTGCTGGTTGGCCTGAACGACAGCGACGGCCCGGCGCTGGCCGCCACCGGCGTGCCGCGTGAAGCGCGCAGCCTCAACGACCCGACTGCCCAGGGGCGCGTCTGGGCACAGGCGCTGGGCAGCTACGGCAAGGTCGATGGCAGCCATGGCGCCAGCACACTGGAGCAGCGTACCGGCGGTGGTGTGCTGGGCGTCGACTGGGCGTTGGCTGGTGACTGGCGCGTGGGCCTGCTGGGTGGCTACTCGCACACCCGCCTGGACGCCACTGGCCTGGATGGCACGGTGCGCAGCTGGCACGCTGGCGTCTACGCCCAGCATCAGAGCGGCCCACTGGCCGTGCGCCTGGGTGCGGCGTACAGCAGCCACGACGGCGACAGCAAGCGCGACGTGGCGTTTGCCGGTTTCAAAGAGCGCCTCAAGGGTGACTACGACGCCGACAGTCAGCAGGCCTTCATCGAGCTGGGTTACGCCATGGGCAGCGGTCGCCTGAGCGCCGAGCCGTTCGCCAACCTCGGCTACCAGCGCTACCACCGCGACAATTACCGGGAACAAGGCGGCGATGCGGCGCTGGCCGTGGACGCCGATACCCAGGACAACGTTAGCAGCACCTTCGGTGTGCGCCTGGCGCACCTGGGGCAGCTGGACAACGGCATGAGCCTGACGCCACGGGCGACCCTGGGCTGGCGGCACACTTACGGCAGCATCGATACCCGCACGCGGCAGGCGTTTATCGCAGGGGGTGATGCGTTCAGTGTCGAAGGCAGTGCGATCGACCGCGACAGCTTGCTGGTCGAGGCCGGGCTGGACCTGGGGCTGAGTGCGCGGCAAAGCGTAGGCATCGGGTATAGCGGTGAACTGGGCAGCAACAGCCGTAACCATGCGGTGGTTGGGCAGTGGCAGTTGAAATTCTGATTTCAGAGTACGGTCACTGCGTACGGCAGTGGCCTTGCCCACTATTCGTACAGTCAACATTGCGCTTGAGAATTTCTGGTTTTGGTTTGTCTGCACAGTGTCCGTGACCTAATGTGATGGCAGTCGCCAGGCCATCTACCCCCTCAAAAGTCGGCATTGCTGAGCGCCCCAGTGAGAGAAAATCGGTACGCGAAGATTTTCCCCTGGCAACAAGCGCTCGATAAACCAGTAATTCGATGGAGCTGAATACAGGCACATGTACACACTGACTGCAATGTACAGCGTACCAAGCGTGAATTGGCAACAATTGCCATGCGAGCAACCCGCTTCGTGCATGAGCGGTTGCCGTACTGCGAACAACGATAATTGTGTCTGCCAGCAAATGCGCGAGGCACTCGACCGCTATGCGGGCTTGTTCGCCAAGCTGCTCACGCCGCAGGTGTCACTATGGGGCATGCGCTGGGGTGAGCCCTACCATGTGGACTTTGTTACACGGAGCAGAACGGCAAGCTATTTCACCCTGTTGCCCATCAGCAATAGATTGATAAGCGGCACGGCAGTGGTACCAAATTATGAAACCTGCACATTGGAACCGACTTACAACACGCTCACATTCAGGGACTTAGACCTCGACATCTGGGCGCAATCCTTCATGTCCGCATTCGACGATTTCCTCGCATTGATGACCAACGGCGCACCCACCTCGTTCGACGATACCGTCTATCAGCGGCTTGTAACGTTGAAGGAAACCCTTGCCAAAGTGCTTGCCACAGGTGTCGCTCCGGTTTTCGCCATGCAGTCAGACGGCGACCTGAGCGCCGCACGGGATCAGTTTGAGCAGCATGTGCAAACGTCGTTCTCAAATGCGTATCTGCATGCCTCGATTGTACAAATACCAGCCGCTGTCAGCACGCCGGTTCCATTGCGAGCTGAATCGAGCGTCCCGCGTTTCATAGGTACACTCATGGAGTTTGGCTATACGCACTCGCATGGAAATCGTTGTGTACTGGGTCACCAGGCTGGTCCCCAGTTCACAACGATGTCCATGCTTGAAGTACCAATGCCTAGGCGGGAATTCCCTCATCAACCGTCGCTGTTGAGTCAACGAGCAAAACTGTCCCACGAGGCGCGTGTCCAGGCCTCTGCCTGCACAGCGCTGCAGTGGAGTTATGAGGCGCAAGTGGAGTTGCCCGCACACGGTGCTCAAGACCAGCTTTGGGTAAGACTGGCCTACAACAAGCCAATCGATGAGCCGCTACAGGATTGCGACTCAACTGACATAGGTGATCACCAGGAAATGTTTGCCGCGCTTGCGTCATTCAATGTTGCCTGGCCGGTCTTGTGGCCACAGATGCAGGCATTGCAACAAGAGGCATCAGAACGGCATACCGATGGTCCCGCAAAGCAACGGGTAACTACTGCATTGCTGAATCAGTTTGAACACGTCATCCAAACATGGGCTAACTGGCGTTGGCCCACATGCGCAACTGTGCCGAGAGCGTCAACGGCTCCTCCTCCCGCTGATCAGGCAAGCGCTCTGTATGTTTTGGATTTCGCGTGCGCCTCCAATGGGCGCAAGACGCTGCGCCTGTTCGCTCAAAGCTCACAAGTGGAGGCAGGGTGTGGCCTTTCGAAGATGGGCTGGCCAACCATCAATGGCCAACACCCCTGCGGCGTAGCGTTTGCAGGTGAAGTAGCGGCACTCAATAACGACTCATGCTGGTATGTGGCACAGTACGATGATCAAGCGCTTTCAGCGATGGACGAGCCTTCCTTCGAATTCGTCTGGGCGAATATCGATATCGGAACATACCAGAGTGCTTGCTCGACCTGGTGGATGGTGCGAAACGCGAATCTTGAAGGTTCTGCGGGGGCGCGGACCAACTCAGCCTTGGTCTATCAGTCGCCGGCATCTGCTTTCAGCGCTCCCGTTGTGCCAAATATCATCCTACCAAGCCGCCAGTTCGCCTGCGATGGCAACTTGTTCACTGCTATCGAGCTTGCCTTGACGCCGTTCGCCAATGCAAGCCGTGCACGGCCCCGGGAATGTTGCCTCAGTATAGCCATGGGTTTGCGCTCTCAGATTACCGCCCCCAGTGCTGCTGCATTGGACGCTTGGTGCGAGGTTCCGATTCTGCTGGTAGACAATGTGAGTATTGCGAACGGTGACTCTGAAACTATCGCCGACAACGCCCACTCTTTTGCCACGCTGGTCGAGCAATTGGCGGATGGATTCATGCAGTGGTTCAATCACACGACCCCATCCTCAAAAAGCGCAATGTTAAAACTAGACGTCACGCTGTATTTCAACCTGAACGAAGTGTGGTTGCCAATTGCATCCGCGCCTGAACTACTTATCAGTATTCCTGCGGATGGAACGTTGTCCCGCCGAGGGGCTGGTTCTCACGCATGACTGCACGGAGGGAAGCCAGGCGGGGGCTTTTACAAATTGGCAGTAGCAAAGCAAGGTCGTGCGAAGCCTTGCATTTACAGCGCTACGGGCATAGCGTTCGGGTGTTTTCTTTTCCGCGCCCAGGAGCAACTCCATGTACACCGGCATCGTCCAGGCCGTCCGCCCTCTGCTTGATGTGACCACCTACCCGGGCCACAACCAGTTCACCATCGACCTCACCCCAGAACTGCTCGAAGCGCTGAAGATCGGCGCCAGCGTCAGCGTCGAAGGCACTTGCCTGTCGGTCACCGAAATCGACGGCAGCCAGGTCAGGTTCGACGCCATGACCGCTACCCTCGAACGCACCAACCTGCGTAACTTCAAGGCAGGCCAAGGGGTGAACATCGAACGTTCAGCGAAGATGAACGCCGAAGTTGGCGGCCACCTGATGGCTGGCCACATCGCCACCACTGCCGAAATCGTCGAGCTGTCGATCAAGGAAACCGGCGCCTTCATCAAGTTCCGCATGCCGCCGGAATGGGGCAAGTACGTGTTTGCGCGTGGTTTCATCGGGGTCAATGGCTGCAGCCTGACCGTCGCTGATGTGGAGGACAACGTCATCACCATCAACCTGATCCCGGAAACCCTGCGTCAGACCACCTTCGCCAGCTACAAGGCCGGCGAGCTGCTAAACATCGAGGTCGACCACCAGACCATGGTGCTGGTCGATGTGGTGGAGCGCACCATCAAAGGCACCCTGGCCCGCGAAAAACAGCTGCCTTGAGGCCTGCACATGCTGCCTAACGCCCTCACCGCGCGCACGGCCAAGCGTTTACGCCTGCAAGTACTGCGTGGCCGCGTCGGCCTCGGCCTGGTCGCCGCGCTGTCGGTGCTGGCCGGCATGACCGATGCCATTGGCCTATTGGCACTGGGCGACTTCGTGTCGTTCATGAGTGGCAACACCACACGCCTGGCAGTGGCCATCAGTGAGGCAGATCTGGCCCTGGTGCTGCGCCTGAGTGGCGCAGTGCTGGGTTTTGTCGCGGGCAATGCATTGGGCGTGCTGATGGCGCGTGGTTTGGGCCGTCGGGCCTGGCCGGTGCTGCTGGTGGTTGCCGCACTGCTGGCGTTCGCGGCAGCGTGGCCATTGCCAGCCACCTTCCCGGCGCTGTTGGCCGCAACGCTGGCCATGGGCATGATCAATGCTGTGGTCGAACAGGTGAATGGCCTGCCCATCGGCCTGACCTACGTGACCGGCGCCCTGTCGCGTTTCGGCCGTGGCCTGGGGCGCTGGCTGCTGGGTGAGCGGCGCAACGGCTGGCGGGTGCAGCTGGTGCCTTGGGCCGGCATGCTGCTGGGGGCTGCGCTCGGCGCCTGGTTGCAACAACACCTGGGCCTGCAGGCCTTGGCCGGCAGTTGCGCGCTGGCCTGCCTGCTGGCCCTGGTGTCGCGGTTCATCCCGCGCGCCTGGCAGCGTGGCTACATGCCGCGCTGATCATTCGATGCGCGGGTGCTGCTGGGCCAGCGTCTCGCGCTTGGCTTCCAGTTCGGCGATTTGCGCATCGATGTCCTCGATCTTCTGCTCGATGTTGTCGTGGTGCTCCTGCAGCAGCTCACGCGCTTCCTCGATGTCCGATGCCGCCGGTGCTGCGCCGCGCAGCGGCTTGTTGGCGGTTTCCTTCATGGTCAGGCCGGTCAGCAGGCCAATGGCGGCGATTACCATCAGGTAGTAGGCCGGCATGTAGAGGTCGCCGGTACTCTCCACCAGCCAGGCGGCGAGGGTCGGGGTAAGCCCGGCTATCAGCACCGAAATGTTGAATGCAGCGGCAAGGGCGCTGTAGCGGATGTGCGTAGGGAACATCGCTGGCAACGTGGAGGCCATCACGCCGATGAAAAAGTTCAGCAGCACAGCAATGATCAGCAGCCCGGCGAAAATCACCCCCAGCACGCCGCTGTTGATCAACATGAATGCCGGAATGGCCAGGGCGAACAGGCCAACACTGCCAACGATGATGAATGGCCGACGGCCAAACTTGTCGCTGAGCAGGCCGATCATCGGCTGCACGAACAGCATGCCGACCATGATCGCGATGATGATCAGCACACCATGGTCTTCGCTGTAGTGCAGGTTGTGCGACAGGTAGCTGGGCATGTAGGTGAGCAGCATGTAGTAAGTGACGTTGGTGGCGATTACCACACCAATGCAGGTCACCAGGCTGCGCCAGTGCTGGGTAGCCACCTCCTTGAACGACACCTTGGGCCCAGAAGCCAGGCCTTCACGGTCGCCCTGCTCCAGCTTGTCGACATGCTGCTGAAACGCGGGTGTCTCTTCCAGCGCATGGCGCAGGTAAAGGCCGATGATGCCCAGCGGCAGGGCCAGGAAGAACGGCAGCCGCCAGCCCCATTCAAGGAACTTCTCTTCACCGAGAATGGTGGATATCAGCACCACCACTCCAGCACCTAGCACAAACCCGGCAATCGAGCCGAAGTCCAGCCAGCTACCGAGAAAACCGCGCTTGCGGTCAGGGGCGTATTCGGCAACGAAGATCGAGGCACCGGTGTACTCGCCCCCCACTGAAAAACCCTGGGCCATCTTGGCCAGCAACAACAGTATCGGCGCCCAGATGCCGATGCTGGCGTAGGACGGTATAAGGCCGATGGCGAAGGTGCTGAGCGACATGATCACGATGGTCGCAGCGAGGATTTTCTGCCGCCCGAACTTGTCGCCCAAGGCGCCGAAGAACAACCCGCCCAATGGCCGGATCAGGAACGGCACCGAGAAGGTGGCCAGGGCCGCGATCATCTGCACGCTGGGGTCGGCATTGGGGAAGAACACCTTGCCCAGGGCGTAGGCGACGAAGCCGTACACGCCAAAGTCGAACCACTCCATGGCGTTACCCAGCGCAGCGGCGGTGATCGCCTTCTTCATCTTGGCGTCGTCGACGATGGTGATGTCCTTCAGGCCGATTGGCTGGACGCTTTTCTTGCGAGGTTTCATACCCGTATCCCTGTCGATGAATGCTCTAAGGGATCAGATACAACGGGACACTAAATAATTCAGCGCTTACTGATTTTTTGTGCATTGGCATAAAAAAGCCGCTGCAATAGCAGCGGCATTTGTTTGCTGAAGGCTGGGCTTCAGATACCTTCGCGGGCCAGGTCCATGGCGAAGTAAGTCAGGATCAAGTCGGCACCGGCACGCTTGATCGCGCCGATGCTTTCACGCACCACCCGGCCTTCATCGATGGCGCCGGCCAGGCCGCCAAACTTGATCATCGCGTACTCGCCACTCACCTGGTACGCCGCCAGCGGCAGGCGCGAGGCTGCGCGAATGTCGGCGATCACGTCAAGGTAGGCACCGGCCGGCTTGACCATCAGCACATCCGCACCTTCCTGCTCGTCGAGCAGCGACTCGCGCACCGCTTCGCGGCGGTTCATCGGGTTCATCTGGTAGCTCTTGCGGTCACCTTTCAGCGCAGTGCCGCCGGCCTCGCGGAACGGGCCATACAGCGACGAGGCGAACTTGGTCGAGTAGGCCATGATCGCAGTGTCGTGGAAACCGGCACCATCCAGCGCGCTGCGGATAGCCTGTACCTGGCCGTCCATCGCCGCCGACGGGGCGATAAAGTCGGCACCCGCCGCCGCCGCGATGACCGCCTGCTTGCCCAGGTTGGCCAGGGTGGCGTCGTTGTCCACACCGTGGTCATGCAGCACACCGCAGTGGCCGTGGCTGGTGTATTCGCAGAAGCAGGTGTCGGACATCACCACCATTTCCGGCACGGTGTCCTTGCAGATGCGCGACATGCGCGCGACCAGGCCGTTTTCGTTCCAGGTGTCGCTACCAGTGGCGTCCAGGTGGTGCGAGACGCCAAAGGTCATCACCGACTTGATACCGGCACGGGCATAGCGCTCGATTTCCTGGGCCAGCAGCTTCTCGGGGATGCGGTTGACACCGGGCATGCTGGTGATCGGCACGAAATCATCGATACCCTCCTCGACGAAGATCGGCAGGATCAGGTCTTCCAGGCGGAACTCGGTTTCCTGGAAGATCGTGCGCAGGGACTCGTTCTGGCGCAGGCGGCGGGGACGAACGGACGGGAATTGGTTGGACATGACAGCTCCAGGGCATTTTGAACGGCGTATACCTTATGCCTGTCGCGCGCCAGTGAAAAGGCCAAATGACGAGATTATGTCTTGCGTCAATGGCAAGGGCTGCTTCGGTCGCGTGCGCTCATGCGCCGGCCTCTTCGCGGGCGAGCCCGCGAAGAGGCCGGTGAGTCAAGCGGTTACTGCAGCCAGGGCGGCGTCGGCTCCTCTGCCTTGGCCGGCCCATGCTCCGCCTCGGCGCGCGCCGCACGACGGCGGGCGTCATCCATCCGGGCGGCGTCGATCTCCCGCATTACCCCGGTCACGTCAGCCTCGTGCTCGTCATCCTCGAACACCCCAGTCAGCGGGCTGTCAGGGAGCAATTTGCCGGCCTCGTACAACGCCCACATTTCCTGCGCATAGCGGGTGCTTTTCAGCTCCGGGGCAAAGCGCCCGAAATAATGGGCCATGTTGTCCACGTCGCGCTGCAGCATGCTGAAGGCATGGTTGTTGGCCGCCGCATCCACTGCCTGCGGCAAGTCGATGATCACCGGCCCGTCCGGGCCAAGCAGCACGTTGAACTCGGACAGGTCGCCATGCACCAGCCCGGCACACAGCATCAGCACGATCTGACGAATGACAAAGGCATGGAATACGCGGGCATCTTCGGCTTCAAGGTGCACATCGTTCAGGCGCGGGGCCGCATCGCCATCGGCATCGGTCACCAGCTCCATCAACAGCACGCCGTCCTGGAAGTCGTAGGGCTTGGGTACCCTTACACCAGCGCCGGCCAAACGGAACAGCGCCGCCACTTCAGCGTTCTGCCAGGCATCTTCGGCTTCTTTACGGCCGAACTTGCTGCCCTTGGCCATCGCGCGTGCCTGGCGGCTGTTACGCACCTTGCGGCCTTCCTGGTACTCGGCGGCCTGGCGGAAACTGCGCTTGTTGGCTTCTTTGTAAACCTTGGCGCAGCGCACCTGGCTGCCGCAGCGCACCACATACACAGCGGCTTCCTTGCCACTCATCAACGGCCGTAGTACTTCGTCGACCAGGCCGTCTTCGATCAGGGGTTCGATTCTTTTAGGTGTCTTCATCAGGCTGCGTTCAGGGTCCTGGCTTTGTTGGCGGACATCCTCTCACAGCCTGATGCGACTTGCTCGTCTGTCTTCAGGCCGGACGCATCAGGCGCCCTGCCCTACGCCCCCCACCACCACCGCGCGCGCCCGGCGCCGGGTCACCAGCAGCCCCGAACACACCACCAGCACCGCCAGCACCATGGTCGACACCACTTCCAGGCGGTGATCCGGCCGGAACAGCATCAGTACCAGTACGCCGCTGATGAACAGGATCACGCCCCAGGTCAGCCACGGGAACAACCACATGCGGTAGCCCAACGTCTTACCCTGTGCAGTCAGGCGCTGGCGCAGACGCAGCTGGGAAATGGCGATGACCAGGTACACCAGCAGGGCAATGGCGCCGGAACTTGCCATGAGGAAGCCGAACACCTTGGCCGGTACCAGGTAGTTGGCGATCACCGCCAGAAATGCAGCACCCGTGGACAACAGCACCGCCACCACCGGCGTACCACTGCGGCTGGTTACCTGGGCACAGGCCGGGGCGTCACCGCGCCGGCTCAGGGAATAAACCATGCGTGAGGCGGTGTACAGCGACGAGTTGAGGCAGCTGGTCACCGACGTCAGCACCACGAAATCGATGATGGCCTTGGCATTAGCCACGCCAAGTGTATCCAGCACCGTGACATAAGAACCTTCGGTAGCCAAGCGAGGGTCGGTCCACGGTACCAGTGCGATCACGATGAAGATCGACAGGATGTAGAACAGGGTAATCCGCCAGATCACCGAATTGGTGGCCTTGGAAATATGCTTGCCCGCCTCGTCGGATTCGGCGGCGGCAATGGTCACCACCTCGGCCCCGAGGAACGAGAACATGGTGATCAGCATCGCGCTCAGCACCGCACCAAAGCCGTTGGGCATGAAGCCGCCGGTATCCCAAAGGCGCGAAACGCCGCTGACGCCGGACCCCGGCAACAGGCCGAAAATAGCGCAAACGCCAAGGGCAATGAAGCTGACGATGGCCACCACCTTGACCAGTGCCAGCCAGAATTCGAACTCGCCGTAGTTCTTCACGCTGAACAGGTTGGTGGCGGTCAGCAGCAAGGTGATCACCAACGACAAGACCCAGATCTCCATCTGCGGGACCCAGGAGTTGATGATGGTAGCGGCGATATTGGCCTCGATCGGGATGATCAGCACCCAGAACCACCAATACAGCCAACCGATGGTGTAGCCGGCCCATTTGCCGATGGCGAGGTCGGCGTAAGTCGAGAACGAGCCGGTATCCGGCGAGGCAACCGCCATTTCGGCCAGCATCCGCATTACCAATACCACCAGCCCGCCTGCCAGGATGTAGGCCAGGATGGTGGCCGGGCCTGCTTCGGCGATGGCGCGGCCAGAACCGACAAACAGGCCGGCGCCGATCACGCCGGCAATGGACAGCATGGTCACATGCCGTGATTTCAATCCATGACTCAAATTGTTCTTGTGGGTTTGCATGGCGCTACCTTGTTGTTTTTGTCATGCCCACGCTGGGGCCGCCGGCTGCACGTCACCGACGCAGGCGCGAAAAAGCCCGCCCTGCCCTAAATGGTGAGTAGGGCAGTTCGGGTTGAGTAAAACGAAACCGCAAGAGGTGCTACGGCGGTGTCAGCTAGCCGCCCGCTGGTTGGCAGCCAGGTCTGCTTTGGGGAAGCTGCCGCCCTGGAGGCTGACCTGCTCGCAAACTTTCTCGACGATATAGGCGCCGATCGGGATAGCCGAGGTGGCAGCTGGCGACGGTGCGTTGCACACGTTGACGCTGCGCGCGGTGTTGACGAACAGGAAGTCGTCGATCAGCTTGCCATCACGCGATACTGCCTGGGCACGCACACCAGCCGGGTAAGGCGTGAGGTCGGCCTTGGTGATGCTCGGGCAGTATTTCTGTACTTGCTTGAGGTACCCGCCCTTGAACAACGAGTTCTTCATCTCGATCAGGCCCGGGCGGAAGTTCTTCGCCAGCACCTTGAGGATGCCAGGGGTGGTCAGGGTCTGGAACAAGTCACTGGGGCTGACGTCGGTCTTGCGGTAGCCCTCGCGTTTCATCGCCAGTACAGCATTGGGGCCAACGGTGACGGTGCCGTCGATCATGCGGGTCAAGTGCACACCCAGGAAAGGCATCGACGGGTCGGGGATCGGGTAGATCAGGTGGTTGACGATCTGGTTGTGCTGTTTGGGCAGCAGGTAGTACTCGCCACGGAACGGGCAGATTACGAACTCGGTGCGCAGGCCCAGCATGCTCACCACTCGGTCGGCCATCAGGCCCGAGCAAGTCACCAGGAAACGGCTGCGGAACTCGTCGCGCTGAGTGCGCACGATCACTTCACTGGCCTGCTCCTGCAGGCCGACCACCTCGGCGCCATAGCGGATTTCACCGCCGGCACGTTGGAATTCGGCGCCCATGGCAGCAGTGACTTCAGCGTAATTGACGATGCCACTGGACGGCACGAAGATGCCACCCATGCCAACGATGTTGGGCTCGCGCTCGCGCAATTCGTCAGCCGACAGCCAGTAGCGTTCCAGGCCATTGGCCGCAGTACGCTCCCACAGCGCCTTCATGCGCTGCATTTCCAGGTCGTTCGTGGCTACCAGCAGCTTGCCGCACTCATCGAAGCGGATGCCGTGCTGGGTGCAGAAGGCTTTGGTGGCCTTGTTGCCTTCCAGGCAGAAGCGCGCCTTGAGGCTGCCGGGGGTGTAATACACACCGGCGTGGATCACGCCGCTGTTGTGGCCGGTCTGGTGGCGGGCCGGGCCAGACTCTTTCTCCAGCAGGAGAATCTTTGCGTCCGGGTAGACCTTGATCAGGTGCATGGCCGTGGACATGCCCACAATGCCACCGCCAATAATGATGAAATCGTACACAGCCTTACCTCACACGCAGGCATTGCCTGGCTTGCTCACCGAGGCCCGCGCGGGCCCAGGTGGCATCGTTTTGTGCAAAGACGCGTGGGCGGGCGCCCGCCCCGCGCCCTGTCATTATTGCCCGCGCTGGTACAGCGGTTTAGGGAAAGCGACGTAACCACGCTGGCGCATCAGTTCGCGGCGCAGCCCCTCGTGCGGGGTGAAGCGGTCGCGGCCATGCAGCCAGAACAGGTTGTTGATCAGCAGGAAGCTGCCCACCCCCACCGGTACCGAAACCTTCTTCTCGCTGCCTTCCAACGAATCGGACAAGGCGTTCAGCCAGATGCCTTCCTCGTAGTTTTCCGGCTGCACGAACTGGTCAATGTAGCGCATGGTCGGGCGGCCTTCGGCATCGGTGTCGAATACCGAGTGGAACACATCTTCGGCCACCTTCTTGCTCGGCGGTGCGGTCCAACGCATTTCGCGGCGTGCCATCGGGTGACGGAAGAATTCGTCGCACTGCTCCCAGTCGTCCAGGTGCAGCAGCAGCGAGTTGCCGCCTTCCATGTTCTTTTCGTCGATTTTCAGCATCAGCACGTAGTCGGTGATCTGGTTCACGAACGTGCCGTCGTTGTGCAGTTCCATGACCCGGTGCGGCTGGCGCAGATAGCTGTCGGAGTTATCGCTGTTGACCACCACGAAGCGCGCGTAGAACTGGCCACTCATGGCGTCGTAGTTGGAACGGCCGATCAGGTGTGCACAAGCGGTGGTGAACTTGACCATGTCCTCGGCCTGGCTCACGTCGTCCAGGCCGACAGGGGTAATCAGCATGCCGCCGCTGGCGCGGTCGAGGATGGTGTTGAGCAACACCGGGCGCAAGGTGCCCTGGCACAACTCGTCAAGGATTTCGCCTACACGAAAACGCAGGAACGACTTGTACTCCAGTGCCTGTACCGGCCATTGGGCAACCGCCTGCACGAACGCTTCGACGGTTTCCCGGGCAAAGGTCAGTTCCAGCAGGCGCGGCGACTGTTTCGAGGGGGCAATGGTGTAGCCCTGCGGTTCGAGCGGCAGCGGCATGACAAGTTCGTCGATCTGCGTAAAGGCGTTCATGGCAGTGTCCTGGCAAAAAAAGTTGTGTGGCGCCGTCCGGTAGTGACCTGGAGCAGTGCGGGCGAGGTAAAAATATCGCTACAAACTCAAAATGTCTACATTTTTATCATTCAGCGACATTAGACTTTTTTGTCCATTGTTTTTCGTCGGCAGAGGGTTTCGGTATGATCGGCAAAACGTTTTGAGGAACAGGATCTTGGAAGCGCTCGCCCCCCGACAAAACTCAGCATTCAGCGGGTATGAGAGGCTCAAGAAGGACATCATCCGCGGCGTGTTCAAACCCGGTGAAAAACTGTTGATGAGCGCCCTCAAGGAACGCTACGACCTGGGCGTGGGCCCGCTGCGCGAAGCACTGTCACAACTGGTGGCAGAGCACCTGGTCAACGCGATAAGCCAGAAAGGCTACCGGGTGGCGCCCATGTCGCTGGACGAGATGAACGACATCTATGATGCCCGCGCCAACCTGGAAGCGATGATCATCGCCCTGGCCATCGAACGCGGCGACGACGCCTGGGAGGCCTCGGTGCTGGCCCACTCGCACACCCTGGCCAAAGTGGTGGAGGTGAAAACCCGTGAACAGCGCCTGGACGTGTGGGACGAACGGCACAAGGCGTTCCATACCGCCATCGCCTCGGGCTGCGGCTCCAAGCACCTGCTGCAAGCGCGCACCTACCTGTTCGACCAGGCCGAACGCTACCGCCATCTGTGGCTGACGCAGACGGTGTTTTCCGAGCAGGCGCTGGAGCTCAAGCGCCAGGAGCATGCAGCGCTGGTCGAGGTGATTCTCGCCCGTGATGCCAAGCGCGCCAGCGCCATGATGCGCTCGCACCTGATGACCCCGGTGCCGATCATTGCGCAGATCATGCATGCTGAAGGTATCGGCGCACGCTAGATGAATTTTTCTTAAATCGCCGGTTGTCTATTCTTTGGCACAATCAAATCTCTATTAGATGCCCAGGAACCAGCATGCCTCGCGTACTGACCATCGAAGACGACGCCGTCACCGGCCAGGAAATCGTCGCCGAACTTACCAGCCACGGCCTGGAGGTGGATTGGGCCGACAATGGCCGTGAGGGCCTGGCCAAGGCCATTGCCGGCGGCTACGACCTGATCACCCTGGACCGCATGCTGCCCGAGGTCGATGGCCTGACCATCGTCACCACCCTGCGCAGCCTCAAGATCGCCACGCCGATCCTGATGATCAGCGCCCTCTCCGACGTCGATGAGCGGGTGCGCGGCCTGCGTGCCGGCGGTGACGACTACCTGACCAAACCGTTCGCCTCCGACGAGATGGCCGCGCGGGTCGAGGTGTTGCTGCGCCGCAACAGCGTGCCCATGACCCAGACCCGCCTGCAGGTCGCCGACCTGCAACTGGACCTGATCAGCCACGAAGCGCGTCGCGGTGACAACACGCTGAACCTGCTGCCCACCGAGTACAAGCTACTGGAATACCTGATGCGCCACAGCGGCCAGGTAATCACGCGGATGATGATTTTCGAGGAAGTCTGGGGCTACCACTTCGACCCGGGCACCAACCTGATCGACGTGCACATCGGCCGCCTGCGCAAGAAAATCGACTCCCCCGGCCAATCGCCGCTGATCCGTACGGTACGGGGCTCCGGCTATGCCATTGCTGAACCCGTCTAAAGGCTGGAGTTCCTCGACCAGCCGCCTGCTGGCGCTGTACAGCTTTCTGTTCGTGGCCTGGAGCAGCATCCTCATGGGGGTGCTGTACTTCGAGGTGTCCAGCTACCTGAACAAACTCACCCGCCACTCCATGCTGCAGCGTCAGCACCTGTTCGCGCACATGAGCGGCAAACAACTGGACGACGCCCTGATCGCCAGCCAGGCCTTCGAGGAGCGCAGCTTCGATGCCTATGGCTTGTTCGACACCCAGCTCAACCCGATTGGCGGCAGTGTGCGAGCCTTGCCCCCGGAGCTCAGGCTGGACGGCAAGATCCATGAATTGAAACGCTGCCTGGATGCCGACGACCCACACCTGCCCCGCGACAGCTGCGACGCGGTAGCGATCAAGGTACAGGATGGCCGCTGGTTGGTACTGTTCCGCGACAACGGCTCACTGTTCGTGGTTACCCGGATCATTCTCGATGCCCTGCTCTGGGGTATCTCCTTGACGCTGATCCCAGGCTTTGCCGGCTGGTATTTGTTGCGCCGCCGCCCGCTCAAGCGTATCCGTGCGATCCAGGCCCAGGCCGAGCTTATCGTCGCGGGTGACCTGACTCACCGCCTGCCCTTGTCGGCCAGGCGCGACGAACTGGACATGCTGGCCGCCATCGTCAATGCCATGCTCGACCGCATCGAGCGGTTGATGCACGAGGTCAAAGGCGTGTGCGACAACATTGCCCATGACCTGCGCACCCCGCTGACCCGCCTGCGCGCCCAGCTTTACCGCATTCGCCAGCAAAGCGACGTGGATTCCGCGCAAGCCGAGGCGCTGGACCAGGCCATTGGCGAAACCGACACCTTGATGGCGCGCTTTCGTGGGTTACTGCGCATCAGCGAGCTGGAAGACCGCCAGCGCCGGGCTGGTTTCGTCCAGCTGGACCCTCATGAACTGCTGGTCGAACTGCACGACTTTTACCTGCCATTGGCCGAGGATGGCGGCATTCATCTGGAATTGCACCAGCCCGCACAGCTGCCGGCTCTGCACGGTGACCGCGAACTGCTGTTCGAGGCGCTGGCCAATCTGGTAGGCAATGCGATCAAGTTTACACCCGAGGGTGGGCAGGTGCGGATTTTCGCGACACAGGACGATACCGGCGTGCACCTGGCCATCGAGGACAGCGGGCCGGGCATTCCCGAAGAAGAGCGTACTGCGGTGCTGAAGCGGTTCTACCGCAGTGATGAAGGCCACCGCCATGCCGGGTTCGGGCTGGGGTTGTCGATCGTTGCGGCGATCGTCGACCTGCATGGGTTTGGGCTGGAGATTGGAGAGAGCGAGCTGGGTGGGGCCAGGTTAGTGCTGCACTGCCCGCTCGCGGGGCTGGCCAAGTAAAAGCGGGGCCGCTTTGCGGCCCCTATACGCCGATCAGTCAGCCAGACGCCAGGTAGTCGCGCCCTTGCTGTCTTCCAGCACTACGCCCATGGCGGTGAGCTGGTCGCGAATACGGTCCGACTCTGCCCAGTTCTTGTCCGTACGCGCCTGCAGACGCGCCTGGATCAGGCCTTCCACCTCGGCAGCATCGACCTTGCCTTCGGCACCCGCACGCAGGAAGTCATCGGCTTCCAGCTGCAGCACACCCAGCACATCACCCAGCTCGCGCAGGCGACCAGCCAGGCCGGCAGCCGCTTCCAGGTCGCTGTCGCGCAGGCGGTTGATCTCGCGCACCAGGTCGAACAGCACAGCGCAGGCTTCAGGGGTGCCGAAGTCGTCGTTCATCGCCACGCTGAAGCGCTCGACGAACGCTTCGCCACCCTTGGCCGCCACCCGTGGCAGGCCGCGCAGGGCGTGGTAGAAGCGCTCCAGCGCGCCCTTGGCATCACGCAAGCTGTCTTCCGAGTAGTTGATCGCGCTGCGGTAGTGGCTGGCCACCAGCAGGTAGCGCACCACTTCCGGGTGATACTTTTCGAGCACGTCACGGATGGTGAAGAAGTTGTTCAACGACTTGGACATCTTCTCGCCATTGATACGGATCATGCCGCAGTGCATCCAGGCGTTGGCGTACTGCTTGCCAGTGGCCGCCTCGCTCTGGGCAATCTCGTTCTCGTGGTGCGGGAACTCCAAGTCGCTGCCGCCACCGTGAATGTCGAAGCTCTCACCCAGGCAGCAGGTGGACATCACCGAGCACTCGATGTGCCAGCCCGGACGACCTGGGCCCCATGGCGACTCCCAGCTCGGCTCGCCCGGCTTGACGCCTTTCCACAGCACGAAGTCCAGCGGGTCCTGCTTGGCTTCGTCGACCTCGATGCGTGCGCCGATGCGCAGGTCTTCGATTTTCTTGCGCGACAGCTTGCCATAGCCGACGAACTTGCCGACGCGGTAGTACACGTCGCCATTGCCCGGGGCGTAGGCGTAACCCTTGTCGATCAGGGTCTGGATCATCGCGTGCATGCCGGCGATATGGTCGGTGGCACGCGGCTCCTGGTCCGGCGGCAGGATGTTCAGGCGACGCTCGTCTTCGTGCATCGCGTCGATCATGCGGGCGGTGAGCGCGTCGAAGGTTTCGCCGTTCTCGTTGGCCCGATTGATGATCTTGTCATCGATGTCGGTGATGTTGCGCACGTAGGTCAGGTCATAGCCGCTCTTGCGCAGCCAGCGGGTGACCAGGT
Source organism: Pseudomonas sp. LFS074 (assembly GCF_047978165.1). Classification (NCBI taxonomy): domain Bacteria; kingdom Pseudomonadati; phylum Pseudomonadota; class Gammaproteobacteria; order Pseudomonadales; family Pseudomonadaceae; genus Pseudomonas; species Pseudomonas sp. LFS074. The sequence continues at coordinate 3,304,996 of NZ_JBFPFV010000001.1, forward strand.
CGAAGGCCACCATGCTGCGACCATGGCCCAGGTGGCAGTAGTCGTACACGGTCATGCCGCACACGTACATGCGCACCTTGTTGCCATCCAGCGGCTTGAAGGTTTCCTTCGCTTTGCTCAGGGTGTTGTAAATGGTAAGCACGGTGGTTCCTCAGCTGCCCCAGGAGTCACGCAGGGTGACAGTGCGGTTGAACACCGGGCGGCCCGGCTGGCTGTCTTTCAGGTCGGCGCAGAAGTAGCCTTCGCGCTCGAACTGGAAGCGGTCCTCGGGCTGCGCCTGCGCCAGCGACGGCTCGGCACGGCAACCGCTGAGCACTTGCAGCGAACCAGGGTTGATGTTGTCCAGGAAGCTGCCGCCCTCCTCGGTCTTTTCCGGGTTCGGCGAGCGGAACAGGCGGTCGTACAGGCGCACTTCGCACTCGACGCTGCCCTCGGCCGGCACCCAGTGGATCACGCCTTTGACCTTGCGGCCTTCAGGGTTCTTGCCCAGGGTGTCCGGGTCGTACGAGCAACGCAGCTCGACGATGTTGCCGTCGGCATCCTTGATGGCTTCGTCGGCGCGGATCACGTAGCTGCCACGCAGGCGCACTTCACCAGCCGGTTCCAGGCGCTTGTAGCCCTTCGGCGGCTCTTCCATGAAGTCGTCGCGGTCAATGTACAGCTCGCGGGAGAACGGCAGCACGCGCACACCCATGTCTTCCTTCGGGTGACGTGGCAGCTCAAGCTGCTCGACCTGGCCTTCGGGGTAGTTGGTGATGACCACTTTCAGCGGGCGCAGCACGCACATGGCGCGCGGTGCGGTGCGGTCCAGGTCGTCACGGATGCTGAACTCCAGCATCGACATGTCGACCACGCCGTCGGAACGGTTGGTGCCGATCATTTCGCAGAAGTTGCGGATCGAGGCCGGGGTGTAGCCACGGCGACGGAAGCCCGACAGGGTCGACATGCGTGGGTCGTCCCAGGCGTCGACGTGTTTCTCGTCCACCAACTGCTTGAGCTTGCGCTTGGAGGTGATGGTGTAGTTCAGGTTCAGGCGGCTGAACTCGTACTGGCGCGGATGTGCCGGCACCGGCAGGTTGTCGAGGAACCAGTCGTACAGCGGACGATGCCCTTCGAATTCCAGGGTGCAGATCGAGTGGGTAATGCCCTCGATGGCGTCCGACTGGCCGTGGGTAAAGTCGTAGTTGGGGTAGATGCACCATTTGTCACCGGTCTGGTGATGGTGGGCATGGCGGATGCGGTACAGGATCGGGTCACGCAGGTTCATGTTCGGCGAGGCCATGTCGATCTTGGCCCGCAGCACGCGCTCGCCGTCCTTGAACTCGCCGGCCTTCATGCGGGCGAACAGGTCGAGGTTTTCTTCCACGCTGCGCTCGCGGAACGGGCTGTTCTTGCCCGGCTCCTTGAGGGTGCCGCGGTATTCCTTGGCTTGCTCAGGGGTCAGGTCGCAGACGTAGGCCTTGCCCTGCTTGATCAGCTCGACCGCCCAGTCGTGCAACTGGTCGAAGTAGTCGGAGGCATAACGCACGTCGCCGGCCCAGTCGAAACCCAGCCACTTGACATCATTCTGGATGGCGTCGATGTACTCCTGGTCTTCCTTGGCCGGGTTGGTATCGTCGAAACGCAGGTGGCAGACGCCGCCGAATTCCTTTGCCAGGCCAAAGTTGACGCAGATCGACTTGGCGTGGCCGATGTGCAGATAACCATTGGGCTCCGGCGGGAAACGGGTGACGATGCTGCTGTGCTTGCCCGAGTCCAGGTCGGCCTGGATGATCGGCCGCAGGAAGTTCGCAGGGACAGCGGGGGCGCCTTTGGCAGCGGCGTTGGGCGCGTTGTCGGCAGTGGGCTTGCTCATAGGATCCTTGAATGCGTGTGTCCAGCCTGGGTAGGCCGATTGAATCAAAGGGCCTATCATAGCCGAAGCAGTCAAGCTGCTGACAGTCGGGCCCAAACAAACTGATGTGATTTATCACGGCTTTTTGCCGCAGCCTGGCAAAATGGCCAGTGCGCGCCATGTGTCGAGTTCGCTTGATCCTGCGTCAGGTGATAACCCGCGCACTGCGCACCCTAATTTCTGATTGCCTTGAAAGAGCGAGTTTCAGCATGTCCAAAGTCAAACTGAGCACCAACCACGGCGACATCGTCCTGCACCTGGACGCCGAGAAAGCGCCTCTGACTACCGAAAACTTCGTTCAGTACGTCAAGGACGGCCACTACGATGGCACCGTATTCCACCGTGTCATCAAGGGCTTCATGATCCAGGGCGGCGGCTTCGAGGCCGGCATGAGCCAGAAGAAAACCCGCGCCAGCATCCAGAACGAAGCCGACAACGGCCTGAAGAACACGAAGTACAGCATCGCCATGGCCCGCACCATGGAGCCGCACTCCGCCTCGGCGCAGTTCTTCATCAACGCCTCCGACAACGACTTCCTCAACCACAGCGGCAAGAACGTGCAGGGCTGGGGCTACGCCGTGTTCGGCGAAGTGATCGAAGGCCGTGAAATTGTCGACGCTATCGAAAAAGTCGCCACCGGCTCCAAAGCGGGTCACCAGGACGTACCGAAAGACGACGTGATCATCGAGAAAGCCGAGATCATTGAGTGATACTGCTGATCTCCGATCTGCATCTGCAAGAAGAACGCCCGGATATTTCCCGGGCGTTTCTTGATCTGCTCGATGGCCGTGCCCGCCACGCCAAGGCGCTGTACATTCTTGGCGACTTTTTCGAAGCGTGGATCGGTGACGATGCCATGACGCCCTTCCAGCAGTCGATCTGCCAGGCCATGCGCCGGCTGAGCGACAGCGGCACGGCCATCTACCTGATGCACGGCAACCGTGATTTCCTGATTGGCCAGGCCTTCTGCGACGCCGCAGGCTGCACGCTACTGAGCGACCCCAGCGTGATCGAGCTGGGCGGTGAACAGGTGCTGCTGATGCATGGCGACACTTTGTGCACCCGCGACCTGGGTTACATGAAAATGCGCCGTTTGCTGCGCAACCCGCTGAGCTTGTGGATTTTGCGCCACCTGCCGTTGTCGTCCCGCTACAAGCTGGCGCGCAAGCTGCGCAGCGAAAGCCGCACGCAAACGCGGATGAAATCCACCGAAATTGTCGACGTCACGCCGGAGGAAGTACCGAAGGTGATGGCGGCGCATGGCGTGCGCACGCTGGTGCATGGCCATACCCACCGCCCGGCGATCCACAAGCTGATGGTCGATGGGCAGCCAGCACGGCGCATCGTGCTGGGCGACTGGGACCGCCGGGGTTGGGCCCTGCAGGTTGACGAGCAAGGGTTCCAGCTGGCGCCGTTCGAGTTTTCCTGACCCCGACACCAGCGGGTTGCCAGCACTGGCCACTTCGGGGGTGACCCGCGAAGTGGCCAGCATGCCTTACTGCTGCGCCATTGCCCCCTTGTCCCGCTCACTGATCACCGACTCCCGGTACTCAGGGTCCGCCTTGATCTGTGCCTCGGTAAACGGTATCAGCGCCAGTTGCTTGGCCGCGAAGGCCTTGGTCTGGTCACTGGCGTGCGCCGAAGCGGCCTCGCTGGACTGCGAGAACGCCAGCAGCCCACGCGCCTCTGGCCCTTTGTCGGTGAAGCTGACCAGTTGCAGGTAGCTGGTACCACTGACCACCAGCCGCTTGCCGTGCCCGTGCGGCACGCTGTAAATCGCGTTGTACACCCCCAGCGCCTGCGGGCCACCCGGTACCGGCGTGCCATCAAGCGCCTGCTGCACCTGCCCCCAACGCGCCTCCCCGGCCACGCCACTCTCACTTACCTGCTTGATCGACGCCAGTGCTGCATCGTGTACCAGATTACGCACCGCGGCTTGCTCGACCGCAAGGCCGCGCGGGGTGTGCTGCGGGTCGGCCGGGTCGAACGCCACCCGCCAGCTTTCCGGGTGCTCGGCCAAGGCAGTGAACAGATTCTGGAAATGCACCAGGCCAATGCCACTGTCCAGGTCGGCCTTGCCGTTCCAGGCAGCCAGGCTGCTGCACACGGCCTGCACATCCGCGCTGGCACCCTTGCACCATTGCAGCAGGTCCGGCAGCACCAGGCTGGCCAGGTAGACCTCGTCATCGGTGACAATGCGCTGCAGCTCATCCACACCCAACCGGGCGGTGCCTTGCAAACGCTGCAGGGCAAAACGGCCACGCATGCCCAGCGGCTGGTCATTGCGGCTGACCAAGGGTGAGTAGCCGGTCAGCGGCTGTGCAGGGTTCGCCATCCAGGCCGGGTCGTTGGAGTTTTGCACGAAGTCTTCACGCTCGAGGCTCGGCAGCAAGCGGGCCGGGAAAATGCCCGGTTGCGCCGCCTGCGCGTCCACCTTCCACTGGCAGGCGCTACGCGAACCATCCAGCACCACCACGCGCCCTTGCGCCTGCGGGTTGCTGCAGGTATCCAGCAGTTGCTGGTCGACATAGGGCACGACCGACTGGTTCAGGTACAAAGCCCGCCCACCCTGGTCCACGGCCAGCGTGTTGACCCAAGGGATGCCTTGCAACTGCTCGACCGAACCCTTCAATGCCGCGAGGCTGTCGGCACGGTTGATCTGGTACCACTGCTGCAGTACACGTGTGTTCTCAAGGTTGGCGTCACGCAAGCTGTAGGCCGCATGCACATCCCAGTCCAGGCGACCTGGCCATTGCACCACCGGGCCGAACTGCGAGCTGTAGACCTGCCGCTCTACCTGGCTCAGGCTGCCATCCTCGGCCTTGACCGCCACACGGATGGTTTGCCGGGCCAGCGGTAGCGACCTGCCATCGAGCAAGTAGCACGTCGGGTCCTTGGGGTCGAGCTGCAGGCGGTAGAGGGTGAAGTGCTTAGAGGTGTCGACGGTGTGCGTCCACGCCAGGTGCTGGTTGAAACCGATGTTGATCATCGGCAGGCCCGGTAATGCTGCGCCCATCACGTCGAGCTGGCCTGGAATGGTCAGTTGCATCTGGTAAAAGCGCATGCCGCCCATCCACGGGAAGTGGGGGTTGGCCAGCAACAGGCCGCGGCCATTGGCCGAACGCTGCGCACCTACTGCCACAGCATTGCTGCCACGCTCCGAGGCGAACCGCTCCTGCCGGGCCAGCGCAGCGGCAAAACCCGCTGAGGATGCCTGGCGGGTCAGTGCTGGAGGGTGTGCCCCCGCCAGCGCCTCGACGAACTGCCCGACACCGCCCTCGGCCAGCAACCGGCGGGTCAGTTTGACCAGGTCCTGGCTGCTGATAGGCCGCACCCACTCACCCTCGCCGCATTCGGCGGGCAGCCCTTGGCCACGGCGCTCGGCCAATGCCCGGTTGTAGCCGCTGGCATAACCCGCCAGCAGTGCCTGTACCGGCGCTGGCTGTGCCTGCAGGAACGCATCGACCGCCGCCGGGCTGTTGAGCCAGGTGAAAAACAGGTCGCTGGCCAGGTTGTCACGCTGCTCCAGGGTCTTGCCCTTGGCGCCGAAAAAGCGCGATCGCTCACCGCTCACGGTCAGCACTTCATTGGCCAGCAGGCACAGGTTGTCCTGGGCATAGACATAGCCAACGCCATAGCCCAGGCCGCGCTCATCCTTGGCCACGATATGCGGCACGCCAAAACTGGTGCGACGGATCTGGGCACTGGTATCGGCTACGGCGGGCTGCGCCTGTACGCCGATACTGAAGGCCACCAGGGCAGCGGCCAGGCCGGCGCACGTCATGGGACGGGAAAGTGGAAACACGGGCACTCCTCGGATTCGGGGGTCATCCCGATCAGACGAATGGCCAGATGAAAATTTTACGTATTACAAGGCGATGGAACGTCTTGATGAGGAGCAGGCATTTTTTTTACGAGTGAGTTGCAGTTTTTGCGTTCTCATTCGTCCTAGTAAGTGAGGCAACCACATTTCGGGTTCGTCCACGAAAAGGAGCATTCACATGTACAACCCGCAACCCTCGATCCAGGCCGGGCGCGTCCCAGGCAAAGCGCCCAATGGACAGGACGCTTTTTCTGAAGAACGCATCGGCAATGAACAGATCCGCGAGCTGCTGCGCACCTTCGGCCTGCGCACCAGCCTGATCCGCCTCAAGGTGATCGACGCTTTGCACGCCGCCGACCGCAATGGCCGCAGTATTGGCGTGCGCGGTGTGCATGCACAACTGGAACAACTGGATATCCCGTTGTCGTTCCTCAGTGTGCGCGAAGTACTCAAGCGCCTGTGCACCGAAGGCGTCATCCAGCTGGGTAGCGACAAATGTTACAGCCTCAACCCCCAGGCGCGTGCCGTACTGGAGCAAACACTCTCGCGCTGAGCGCATGGCCGGCCATGCCTGGCCGGCCCGCGCAGATCAGGGCTTGACCTTGCGCCGCAGAATGCCGTTGATCACCACGACCACCACGGCAATGGCGATGGCCAGCATCTGGAAGGTCTGTTCACTGATTGTGCCCTGCTTCTGCAGATGGGACAGGCCCAGCATCAGGCCCAATACCACCAGGATGATCAAAAGTGAATATTTGAGGCGCTGCACGTGTGTCATCGAAGGTTCCTTGCAACATCAGGGGCAAATGGCTCGCAACGAGCGGCGGCAATGATACAACGGTCACTGCCCACAGCGCTGTATTTCCTGCTGGGTGGGGCAGCGCGGGCCTGAAAGCATGGGAGTTCCAAGCACCCATGCCGGAGGCACCATGTACAAAACGTTGCTGTTCGCATCGCTGTTTCTGTCCCCCCTCTCCCTTCATGCGCTGGACACCCAGCAGACGCCTGACGAACACCTGCTCGAACTGGGCCACCAGTTGGCTACCCATGCCGGTGCCAGCCAATGGCAACAATTGTGGCAACGTGTCCGCCAGGCCGGCTACCTGCAGGCTGGTGCTGCGCCGGTACATTTCAGCGTGCCTGCGGCCCGGTTACCCGACCTGGCTCGGCAAACCCTGGCCCAGGCCGACCAGGTACAGGCACTGCGCCAGACACAGGCACTGTACCGCCGCAGCTTTGCCGGCCCGGCCATTGGCCAGCGCAACGGGCAGCCGTTGCATGCGCTTTGCCTGTTGGTCGATTGGCGCACATTGCCCCAAGGCATGCGCGCCACCCCTCACGCCTACCTGGCTAGCGCCAGCTTGCTGAGCAGCTATCCGTGCGACTGATGGTTGCCTGACCCATTCGCATCAATGGGAGTAACCAGATGGGTCGCCTTACGGTACAGCCGGAAGTCAACGCGATTTCCTACACCGCCAGATATCGTTGCCTGCAAAACCTACTCACCGAAGCTACAACCCCCAGCCCCTATGTCGCCTAGCGACGCGCCTTGGCTGTCGCACAGAATTTGCTCACACCTTCGACATAACGCCGTGGGTGATCGGGTCGCACATCCACCCATCCCGAAGGAGCGCCATATGCAACTGCCAGATTTGAGCCAGATCGATATCAGCCAACTGCCCCACTCGTTGCAGGCCTTGATCGAGTGTATCGGTATCGAAAACGCCTACCAGCTCACCTGCGCCTACGGCGGCAGGCCCAAATACATTCCCAAGCACCGCGAGCGCACCAAGCTCGCCGACGTGCAGCCAGCCGAAGCGTTAGACGCACTGATCAAGCGCTTTGCCGGGGTCGCACTGGAAATTCCCAAGGCTGACCACTTTCTGCGCCAACTGCGCAACCAGCAGATCCAGAAGGAAAGCGCCAACGGCTTGTCACGCAGCCTGCTGGCGAACAAGTACGGCCTGAGCCTGCGCCAGATCGGCAACATCCGGCGCCAGGAGCCTTGCACTCGCTGATACCCAAGCACCGTAGCAGCCCTTATGCGGTTGCCTCAACCCACCAGAAGATGAGTTTCCTTATATGTCGATAGATAACAGCCTGATTGGCTCCGTCATCAACGCCCTGCCGATGGACCGCCTGATTGCTGGCCCCTTGCAGGCCATGGTCCAGGCGCAGGTGACTGCCAGTAAATCGTACGCCGACTTCCTGATGCAGGTGTGCGTCCAGGATGGCAAGGCCGTCGCCATCCAGTTCGACTACGACGAAACCATCGTCGACGAACAAGGCGAATACAAGGGTGTAGTCAGCAAGACCATGAAAGTGCCGCTGCTGGCGGCCATTACCCACCCGAACATTTCCATTGAAGAGGGTAATGTCGAGTTCGAGCTGGTCATCAGCCAGATGTCCGAAGATGTATCCAGCAAGGACATGAATGCAGAAACGACCGCCTCCCTGGGCTGGGGGCCGTTCAAGCTGAACGTGAAAGGCAGCGTGAGCCACAAGTCCACGCAAACCCGCAAGACAGATACCCGCGCCCGCTATGCCTTCAACACGACCTTGAAACGCCAGGAACCGCCCGAAGCGATGATGAGGGTAATCGAGTTTCTGACTGACGCCGCGACCAAGCCAACCGTTGTCAGAACGGCCGCGCTGGAAAGCCCGGACGAAATTTCCCAGGCCGATACCTTGAAAGGGCCTGAGCCTGAAAAACTACCGACCCCTTAAGACCCTTGCACTTCACCCTCGAGCCCCTCTTCCCGCAATGAGAGGGGCATAACCTGGCTTGAGGAGTCGGATCGTTGCAAAAGCCCCCTGCCCCCATGACCTCCATCGACCTGCGCGAGATCACCCGTGGCCTGCAAGAGGCCGCCAGCGCCACCAACAGTTTGATCGCCCAGCAGTACATCAACCTCTTCGACCAGTTCTTCGAATGCGACACCGAGGCGTTGGGCGCCCCTATGAAGGCCAAGATGGTCGAGGTGGCGATGGACGGCCAGCACATCATGCGCGTTCCATTGTTCGCCCTGGTATCACCCAAGGGCCTGGCCCTGGAGCGCATGCAGGTCGATTTGTCTGTAAGGGTCAAAGGTACTGAAGCGCAACAGGCGCTGCTGACGGCAGCCGAGAGCAAGGCCGCCAGCTTCAAGGTGACCATCGGCGGCCAGGGCCGTCAGGGTGAAAGCCGGGACCCAGACGAAGTGCAGATCCGCATGCAGTTCCAGGCGAGTGAGCCGCCGGAGGCGCTGAACCGGTTGATCGAGGAATACACCAGCCTGATCGTCCCGGTACGCGCTACCCAATCGCCGCCCCCAACCGACACCAATGAGTTCATCGAGGCGGCCATCGTCCGTTGACGACCGCCCCGGCGCAGGCTTAGAAGTCGCGTTTGTAGAAGATATCCAGTGAACTCGCCAGCCCGCTGGCGGCTTCAAGGTAGACCTTCTTGCTCAACTTGTAACGCAAGGCGATGGTGTTGGCGGGTTCGAACACCCCTACCCCGTAACGCAGGCTCAGCTTTTCAGTCAGGTTGCCGCTGGCGACCACGCTGGTGCTGTTGCCCGACCCTTCGGTATCCAACTGGAAGTCGTCGATGCCCAGGCTCGACGCCAGGCTGCCGGTAATGCCGGCACTGCCGGCCAGCCCCAAGCCCAAGGCCGCCTCGGCGAGCATGTTGTTGTCTTCGCCGGAGGTGCCCAATGGCCGCCCCAGTACCAGGTACGACAGCGCCTGCTCCTGGCTCATGGCCGGCTCCGAGAACACCTTCGTGGTGGGCTGTTCGGCGCTGCCGCTCAGGCGGATACCAGCAATCACATCGTCAACCTTGCGGATTGCTTCGATGTCCAGGTACGGCTGGTCGATTGGGCCGGCGAACAGCAGCCGCGCTCGGCGGATGGTCAAGCGTTGACCGTAGGCACGGTAGCGGCCGTCTGCCAGGCTCAGCTCGCCACGGGTGTCGAGGTTATCACCAATGTGCACATGGCCAAGCAGGTTGGCGGTAAGGCCAAAGCCGCTGAACGACAGCTTGTCCTGGCCCACTTCGACGTCGATGTCCATGGCCATCGCCATGGGCGGTTTGCCCTCTTCGGTCTGGTGACCGACGATTACCGTGTCATCCGACACCTTGACGGTGGACGGCGGCAGCTCGCGAACGGTGATCTTGCCCTTGGGCACCTGTACCTTGCCGGTCACCGCCAGCTTGTCGTCGATCAGGCGCAAGGTAAGGTCTGGGGCCACCTCCAGTGCGGCATAGGGCTCGACCGTGACCGGCAGTTGCTGGCCTTGCAAACGCACGTCCATGCCCAGCGCCTGGCCCCAGGTGAGGTTGCCGCTCAACTGCCCACGCCCAGCCTCACCACTGCGCCAATTGCCGTTGAGCTGCACCTGCTCACCGCTGATCAGTGCCTGCAGTGACAGGTCCTGCAGGCTGGCCGGCAGCTCTGCACCACTGACTTCACCACCGCTGAGCATCAGGTTACCGTTGACCTGCGGCGCCAGCAAAGTACCTGAAAGCCGGCCACTGCCATTGAGCTGCCCGGCCAGGCGTTCGACCATCGGCACAAACGGACGGGCCACCGACAGGTCTAGCCCGGCCAGGCGGAAATCACCCGACAATGGCTTGTTCTTGCCTAGCGGATCGAGCCGGGCGTTGACGCTCAGTTCCCCCAGACGCTCACCGCGAAACGCCAGGCGCGTATCGATGCGTCGCGGTGCCAGCGTGCTGTCCAGGCGCAGGGCCTGATACGGGAAGTCGATCCAGCGGCCCTTGTCGCGTACCCGCAGGGTGCCGCCACTGGCATCGACAACGACAGTACCCTTGGGGCCGCTGGCCGGGATGTCCAGGTTGATATCGGCATTGAGCAGGCCTTGCCAGGCAAAGTCCTTCGGCAGCCACTGGGCCAGGCTGTCCAGTGGGAACTGCTTGAGGTGGTAGCGCAGGCGGGGCTCGGGGGCCAGGCGCTGGTCCTCGCCACACAGGCTGGCCTGCCCGGAGCGCCAGCAGTGGGCCCCGAAGTCCAGCTGACCGCTGGCCAGCCGCTGCAGGCGTGCCGGGGCCTGCAACTGCCAATCCTGGCCGCCGGCCTGAATCCGCCCGCTGGCCAGACGACCACGCCAGTCACCCTTGTTCAACTGGCCATCCAGGCCAAGGTCGAGCTTGAGTTGCGGGCCGTCCAACGCCAGAGTCACGGCCTGTTGGCGAATGTCGCCTTTGCCGTTGGCCTGCAGCGTGCCCAAGGCCGTGTCACCCAGGTGAATACCTGTGGCCTTGAGCTCGACAACGCCGCGTTGAGCGTTGTCCAGGCGCGCCTCCAGGTCCAGCTGCTGCAGGCGGTTTTCGGCCTGGGCCAAGCGCTGACCTTGCAAGGTCAGGGTACCTTGCGGAGCCTGCAGCGTCCCGGCGACATCCAGCCGCCCCTTGACCTGCCCTTGCAGCCTCGGCCACAACTGGCCCAGGCGCGGCAAGTCGAGGTCGATTCGCCCGGCCAGCCGTTGTTGCAGGCTGCCACTGCCGTTGATGCGATTGTCACCCAGCTGGATAGCCAGTGCGCCCAGGGTCCAGTTTTGCCCTGCCCCCTGGGCTTCGGCCTTGAGTACGGCTGGCTGGCCACGCAGGCGGCCTTTAAGGTCGAGCTGGGCATCGAGGGTAAGCGCCTCGCCTTTAAGCTCGCCTTTGCTGCGCAGTGGCCCCGCCAGGGTGCCCGGTAGCTCGGCCAGCCAATAGGCCGGATCGAGCGCGGAAAGCTGCAAGTCGACATCCCAGGCCAGCGTGTTGGCAAAACGCACGGCGACACTGCCGGCGGCCTTGCCCTGGCCGGCAGTCAGCGCCAACTGTGGCAGTTTCACCTGGCTCAGGTCGCCTTCGAACGGGCTGGCCAGGCTGAACGCCCCCGCCGGGCCGTCCAGCTCACCCTTGAAGGTGCCCTGGTAATTGCCATCGCGATAATGCACCTGGGTATTGAAGCGCTTGAGGGTGACCTCAGGCGGAGTCTCCAAGGGGTACAGGCGCAACCACGGGAAATCCTGCCAGTCCAGCTTCGCATCGGCGCTCAGGCCTTGCTGCCAGTCAGCCGTCGCTTGCAACTTGACCCGTTGGTTGTCGTTGGCGGTCAGGTCCAAGGCATCGAGCCTGGCGCCTTTACTGTCCACCAACCCGGACAAGGCCAGGGCGATCGGCGATTGTTCGGCGGGCAGGCTGGCCGTGCCCGACAGGTGATAGCCCTTGAGCAAATCACCCTGGGCGTCGAGCTTCAGCTGGTTCAGCTGCAAAGTGTCGGGCAACGTGCCAGCCGGCTTGAATGCCTCGGAGCGGATCTGCAAGGTAGCTGGCAGGTGTTCGGCCAATGCCTGCAATTGGCCGCTCAGCGTGGCATCGAGGTAACCACTGCTGGTGCCAGCCAGTTTCAGGTTTTTTTGCAATTCACCGCTGGCAGTCAGTGCCAGCTGCCAAGGCTTGCCCTCTACCGCAGGCAACTGCAGTTGCGCCTGCAGTTGCAGCGGCCAGTCACCTTCGGGCTGCAGGTCGCCTTGCAGGTTCAAATTCAGGTCGTCGCGCTGCAGCCGCAGGCTGTCGATGCGCATCCCGCTGTTGGTCCAGTGCGCCGCGAGCTGCAAGTCGCCAAGCAGTTCGCTGCCATCCAGGCGCAGCTGACCAACCTTGACCTCGCCCAGCTCGATAGCCAGTGGCAAGCGCAGGGTCGGCAATTGCAGCGGTGCGTTGTCGGTGGGTTCGGGGCTTGGCGCAAAGGCCATGTCGATGCGTTCGGCCTGCAACCGGTCGATGCACAACCTGGCGCGTAGCAAGCAAACAGGCGACCAAGCCAGCATCGGCGCCTGTACCTCTACCTTGCTGCCGGCGTCGGCCCAGATCAGCTGGCTAGCTTGCCAACTGCCCGCAAGGCGCCCTTGGAAATCGGCCACTTCGAGCCCGGGCACCTTGCCCAGTGCCCAGCGGCTGCCAGCCTCGGTCCCCAGCAGCAGGCCCAGTGCCAGGCCCAAGCTCGCGACTACCCCAAGCAGGCCCAGCAGAATGTATTTGATCACGCGTTTCACAGCTCGGGCCCCATGGAAAAGTGCAGGCGAATGCCCCCTTCGTCATCCAGCGCTTTGGCCAGGTCCAGGCGCAACGGCCCCACCGGCGACACCCAGCGCACACCAAAGCCAACACCGGTCTTGAGGCTGGGCAGCTCCAGGTTGTTGAACGAGTTGCCTTGGTCGACGAACGTCGCAACCCGCCACTTTTCGGTCAGCGAATATTGGTACTCGACGCTGCCAGCCACCAGGTAGCGCCCGCCAATGCGGTCGCCGTCGCTGTTCTTCGGCGACAGGGTCTGGTAGTCGTAGCCGCGCACGCTCTGGTCGCCACCGGCGAAGAAGCGCAGCGAAGGCGGAATGCTGTTCTTGAAGCCATTGGTCGCGCTGCCGCCAAACTGCACGCGACCGAGAAAGCGGTGGTTTTGGCCCAGCGTGGTCAGGCCTTTGAGCAATACGTTGCCGTGCAGAAGGTTGGTATCGGAAACCAGCCCTTCCTTGGCGCCCTGCACATCGAATTGCAGGCGATAGCCGTTGTGTGGGTCGATGCGGTTGTCGCTGCGCAGGAAGGAATAGCTCACGCCAGGCATCAGCAAGTTGCTCAGCCCGGAGTCGTCGCCCAGGCGATACTCCTCGCGCTGGTACTTGAGCGATATCACCCGCTGCCAGCCACTGGGCAGCTTGCTGTGCCACTCGGGGCCGACCGTCAACAGCTTGCTGAGCGTGTCGGTACCGGCAAGCTCTTCATTCTGGTAGCCACCGGCAAAGCGCAGCTTGTCGGTCAGCGGCGGGTCGAGGGGAATGTCGTACCACAGGCCGACGTTCTGCCGTGGTGCGGACAGCTCGGTTTCCCAACCGTAGCTGTGGCCCTGCGGGTTGACCCAGTGGCGGGTCCAGTTGGCCTTGCCGCGCGGCCCGACGTCAGTCGAGAAACCCAGGCCCAGGCCCAGGGTGCGTGGTTTACGGGTTTCCAGACGGACATCCACCGGGACTTCTTCACCTACGGCGGCAGTAGGTGCCGCGTCTACGCGCACACCTTCGAAATAGCCGCTCGATTGCAGGTCATTGTTCAGCTCGGCGACCAGTTCCGAGTCGTAGGGGGTGCCCGGTTTGAATGAAACCATACGCTGCAAGAGATCGTCATCCAACGGCGTGTCGCCCCCGAAGGTGACAGCGCCCAGGCGATAGCGCGGGCCACTCTGGTAGACCAGTTCGATATCGGCCACGCCGGCCTGCGGGTCCACAGCCAGGCGCTGGCTGCTGAAACGTCCACTGAAGAAACCGTAGCGCGACGCCTGGTTCTGGATCAGCCGTTTGGCATCCTCATAAAGGCCGTGATTGAGTTGCTCACCCGCGCGCAGCGCCTTGCTGTCAGGCACGCGGAAGGCCTTCATTTCGCTGGCCGGGCCCTCGATGCGCACAGTCACGTTGCGCAGGCGAATGGGCTCGCCAGGGTTGATGCTGATGATCAGTTGCGGGGAATGGTCAGCGTCGCTGGCGGGTTTTACCTCGGTATCGATCTGTGCCTGATAGTAGCCAAGTGCCTGCGCCGCTTTGCGCGCCTGCTCCTCGGCCCCGCGACTGAAGCGTAAAAGTGCTTCTTCATCGCGGTCACCCAAGGTGCCGATATAGCCTTCGACATTGGCCTTGAGCGCCTTGTTGGCCGGTTTTACCTTCACCAGCAACTCGCTCTGGCCCCACGCTGCGAAACTGGCGGCCCAGAAAACCAGGCCCCAGGTGAATCTTCCTGAATACGTCATGCGGCGAATGCTACCAGAGCCAGGCGCTCAAGGGAGCCGCCTGGCGGCCTGTTCAGGCAAAAGCGGAATTTGAAGAGATTGGATTAGGATGAAAGAACACCCTTTCTCGGATTGGTCCTACAGCTACCTCGCCTATCTCTTCATAACCCTGGCGCTGATAAAAAGCCAGGTAGTGCTCGTTACCGGTATCCAGCACGACCCCTTGGGTGCCTGGGTCCTCCGCGCACCAGTCGTGCACAGCTTGTAACAATTGCTCGCCGTAGTGTTTGCCCTGGAATTGCGGGTGCACCCCCAGCAATGGCAGCACATGCACCCGGTCAGTGGGCAGGCAGGTGGCCAGCGCGGCCTGGTAGTCCATGTAGCGCCGCGTGCAGCGCAGGCCTGTACCCAGCATCATGCGCAGGCGCCAGGCCCAGCTGTCGGCCACGCCCAGGCGGCGCAGTGGCGGCACGATCAGGGCCAGGGCAATCAGGCGATCCTCTACCAGCAAGCCGATGGCGGGTAGTTGCAGATAGAAGTGCTGGCGCACCCATTCGCGCACCATCACCCGCAAGCGCCGCTCATAACCGGGGCGCTGGGCCTCGAAGATGTAGGCGAAGGTAGGCTCATGGCGGTAAGCGTTGTACAGCAATGAACGCGCTTCGCGGCTGTAACCATCATCGAGCAAGCAGACACGGGCCGGAGCGGCTGTGGTTTCGGGCATTGCGGGCAGACCTCCTGGAATGGGCGTACAGTGCCTTGGAGGTGCCCCTGCGCGCTTCGTTCACCCCCTGGAGCACGTTAGCAGCAGGATGACCATGCCGCCATGCTGGTGATGATGGACGATGTCGGCTAGCATCGCGGCTTTTACCGGGATTGTCTTTCCATGAAGATCGTCTGTTTCAACATCAACGGCCTGCGGGCCCGCCCGCACCAGCTG
Source organism: Pseudomonas sp. LFS074 (assembly GCF_047978165.1). NCBI lineage: Bacteria > Pseudomonadati > Pseudomonadota > Gammaproteobacteria > Pseudomonadales > Pseudomonadaceae > Pseudomonas > Pseudomonas sp. LFS074. The sequence continues at coordinate 3,320,421 of NZ_JBFPFV010000001.1, forward strand.
GCGGCGCTGATCGAAAAGCACCAGCCGGACGTGATCGGCCTGCAGGAAACCAAGGTCAGCGACGATCAGTTCCCGCTGGCCGACGTGCAGGCACTGGGCTACCACGTGCACTACCATGGCCAGAAAGGCCACTACGGCGTGGCGCTGCTGTCGCGCCAGGCGCCGCTGAGCCTGCACAAAGGCTTTGCCACCGATGAAGACGACGCCCAGCGCCGCTTTATCTGGGGCACCTTCCCTGATGCCGACGGCAACCCGATCACCATCATGAACGGCTATTTCCCCCAGGGTGAAAGCCGCGACCACCCCACCAAGTTCCCGGCCAAGCAGCGCTTCTACAGCGACCTGCAGGCCCTGCTCGAAGGCCAGTTCCGCAACGACCAGCCACTGCTGGTGATGGGCGACATGAACATCTCGCCGCAGGACTGCGATATCGGCATCGGTGCGGACAACGCCAAGCGCTGGCTGAAGACCGGCAAGTGCAGCTTCCTGCCGGAAGAGCGCGAGTGGATGGAACGCTTGAAAGGCTGGGGCCTTGTCGATAGTTTCCGTCACCTGTACCCGGAGGTGACGGACCGCTTCAGCTGGTTCGACTACCGCAGCCGCGGCTTCGAGGACGACCCCAAGCGCGGGCTGCGCATCGACCTGATCATGGCCTCGCAGCATCTGGTGCCACGCATCAAGGCAGCAGGTGTGGACTATGAACTGCGCGCAATGGAAAAGCCGTCGGACCATGCGCCGATCTGGCTGGAATTGAGCTGAGTCGGAGGGTGGGCGCCAAGGTGCATGCCTTGGCCTCACTCACAACCCCAACCGCAACGCCTCCCCCACCCCCGCTCCGCGCACATCGTCCGCCGCGCTGACCAAAGCAAAGTTGTACGCCCCATGCGACCAATACCGCGCCTCCAGCTGACCGTCGACCCGCTGACCGTCCGGCATGCGCCGATATTGCTCGCCGGGTGAGCGCAGGAACAGGCTGATGCGCTGGCCCTTGCCATCTTCAAACACCAGCAACGCCGCCGGCCCTTGCTCGTTGCTGAGCAAGCGCGCACCCACCGGTTTGAAGCCATAGCCCGCCAGGTCCGGCAGCTGGCCCACGCGGCTGAAATGGCGCCCAAGCCAGTCGCGCAACTGCCCTGGGTCACTGGCCTGGATATCCAAGGCTTCACTGCCAGCAAACAAGCGATGCGCCTGCACAGCGTCGGCCATGGGCAAGTCAACGCGCGCCAAGCTTGCATCGCGCACTTGCCAACCGCCTAAACCACCCACACCCAGCGCTAACATCACCACCGCCGCAGCGGCCCAACGCCGCTGCCGGCGCTGGCGCAATTGCCGACGCAACGGGCCCAATTCCAGCTGCGCGGCACCAGGCAGGTCATCAAACCCGGCCAACGCCACGCGTAGCCGGCGGGCATCGGCACGCCAACCTTCCACCCGTGCCGCCGCCTGCGGGTTGGCCTCCAGCCAGGCCTGCACCTGGGCCCGGCGCACAGGCTCCAGGCGCTCATCGACATAAGCATGCAGTTCGTCTTCGCTGGGGATCAGACGGGTCATTTCAGTCTCCGCAAGGCCGGTGGCTGGGGGTTGCCCTCGGTCAATTCGCGCAAGGCATTGCGCGCGCGCGACAGGCGCGACATCACAGTGCCGATTGGGATGCCCAAAGCCTGGGCGGCCTCCTTGTAACTCAGGCCTTCGATGCTGACCAGCAGCAACAAGGCACGCTGCTCCGCCGTCAGCCGGGCAAACGCCTGCAGGTCGGCCTGGGCCAGGACGATGGCTTCGAGGTTGTCACCGACAGGCTCCTCGTCGTGCCCGCTGCCGCCAAACCAGGACAACCAACGCGCATGCAGACGCTCGCGGCGTTTACCGTCGAGAAACTGTCGATAAAGAATGGTGAACAACCAAGCGCGCAGGGCATCGGCGTCACGTTGCTGGTCGCGCCGGCTCAGGGCCCGCTCGACCGTTGCCTGCACCAGGTCGTCGGCGCTGCCCGGTTCGCGGGTCAGCCACACGGCAAAGCGTCGCAGACGGGCAAGCAGTTCGCGCCACTGGTGGTCGTCCAGGTCATGCATCGCTAGGTACCGGCCTTTGGGATTGTCAGTGTAAAGGGCAGACGCCTGTGAACAAATTCTATTCCCGGCGATGGAATAAGTTTTTCCCTGCTCCGTCGTACTGGCACCTTCCCTGAACCGGACGATGACCATGAACTCACCCTTGCACGGCCCGGCCAAAGCGCTGCGCCTGGCAGCCATTGGCGCCGTGATGCTGGCCGCAGGTGCCGGCTTTGCCTATGCCGCCGGCTGGCTCGGCGAACCCCGGCTGACGCCACAGCGCATCATCGACACCTTCGAGGCCCAGGCCGGTCACTACCCGGGCTACCGCAAGAACCACGCCAAGGGCCTGTGCGTGAGCGGCTACTTCCAGCCCAGCGGGCAGGCCGCCAACCTGTCCATTGCACGCGCCTTCAGCCAGCAACGGGTGCCGGTTATCGGCCGTTTCGCCATCGGCGGTGCCAACCCGTTCGCCCCGGATACAGGCATCCCGGTGCGCAGCCTGGCAGTTCAACTCAGCACCGACGACGGCCAGGTCTGGCGTACCGGCATGAACAACCCGCCGGTGCTGGCGGTCAGTACCCCGCAAGGGTTCTATGAGCAAGTGCTCGCGGGCGCGCCCGACCCGGCCACCGGCAAACCTAACCCGGCCAAGATGCAAGCGTTCTTCGCCGCCCACCCCGAAAGCGCGGCATTTCGCCAGTGGGCGGCGAGCTACAAGCCAAGTGACAGCTTCGCCAGCACGCAGTATCACAGCATCAATGCCTTCCGCCTGATCGACTCAGCTGGCACGGCCCACCCGGTGCGTTGGCAGCTCGAGCCACAAACCGCGTTTGCCGCACTACCTGGCCAGGTTGATGACAAACAGTTCCTGCAACACGACCTGCAGCAACGCCTGGCCCAGGCCCCGTTGCGCTGGACGTTGCGTTTGGTGCTGGCCGAACCGGGCGATGCCGTGGATGACCCTGCCCGCCTCTGGCCCGCCGAGCGTCGTAGCGTGGACGCCGGCACCTTGGTGCTGGAGCACGTCGACGCTCCAGAGCAAGGGGCCTGCCGCGACCTGAACTTCGACCCGCTGATTCTGCCACGGGGTATCGAAGCGTCCGGCGACCCGATCCTCGCCGCCCGGTCCGCCGCCTATTCGGAATCCTTCAACCGCCGCAGCCGTGAATCGCTCAGCACTGGAGCCCGTCCATGAAACCCGAAGCCTTCCACCCCTTCGCCCGTCTGTTGCACTGGCTGATGGCCGTGCTGATCCTGGCCATGCTGTTCATCGGCGTGAGCATGGTCGCCGACCTGTCGCCACGCCACCCGCTGCTGATCAGCCTGCACAAGGCCACCGGCCTGGCCCTGCTGGTGCTGGTGCTGTTGCGCATCGCCGTGCGCCTGAGCGTGCCGCACCCACCGCTGCCACACGACCTGCCAGTGCTGCAGCGCTGGGCCGCCGGGGCCTCGCACCTGCTGCTCTATGGGCTGATGCTGGCCATGCCGCTGCTGGGATGGGCCATGCTATCGGCGGGCGACTACCCGCGCCCGCTCGGTTTACCCGCCATCGCCCCGCACAACCTGCAGCTGTATGCCGTGCTGCGTCAGGCCCATGGCTGGGCCGGCTACCTGCTGTTCGCCACGGTGCTGGTGCACGTGGGTGCAGCCTTGATGCATGCATGGGTGCGCCGCGACGGTGTGTTGCGTAGCATGTGGCCTGGCCCCTTGCGCCGCAGCGAATGACCTGCTGCATGCCGGGGCGTTCGACAATCAATAATCATTCTTAATAAGATCGGCTTTCTATTTGCCGTACTGCCCTGGACTGCCCTATGAACGTCGCAAAGGATCCTGCAACCCTGCTACCTGCCAGCACCCTGGACTTGCGCCCGCTGCTGCTGGCCAACATGGCCTGTACCATGTCGATGATGGCCTTCGTCGCCTTGATCGGCCCGATTGCCCGCCAACTCGGCATGGCCACCTGGCAAGCTGGCGCCGCCGTAACCGTGGCTGGCGTGGTTTGGGTGCTGCTGGCCCGGCCTTGGGGGCGATTATCGGATCGCCTCGGCCGCCGGCGCATCCTGCTGCTGGGCAGCGCCGGCTTCACCCTGGCTTACTGGCTGCTATGCCTGTTCGTTGAAGGCGCGCTGCGCTGGTTGCCGGGCGCGACCCTGGCGTTCATCGGCCTGATCGTCGCCCGCGGCTGCATCGGCGCCTTCTACGCCGCCATCCCAGTGGGCTGCAATGCGCTGATAGCCGACCATGTCGAGCCGCAACGCCGGGCCCGGGCCATGGCCTCGCTGGGCGCGGCCAACGCCGTCGGCCTGGTGGTCGGGCCAGCGCTGGCGGCGCTACTGGCACGGCACAGCCTGAGCCTGCCGTTCCACATCATGTCGCTGCTACCGGCCACGGCCTTCCTCGTGCTGCTCTTTACCCTAAAACCACAGGCGCTGCCGCACGCCCACGCCCCCAGCCCGGTGCGGCTGAACGACCCGCGCCTGCGCAGGCCGTTGCTGGTGGCATTCAGCGCCATGCTCAGCGTGACCGTGTCGCAGATCATCGTCGGTTTCTTTGCCCTCGACCGCTTGCATCTGGGCCCCGCCGAAGCGGCCCAGGCTGCCGGCATCGCGCTGACCACGGTGGGCGTAGCGCTGATGCTGGCGCAGGTATTGCTGCGCCAGCTAGAGTGGCCACCGCTGAAGATGATCCGGGTAGGTGCCACGGTATCGGCACTGGGCTTTGCCTGCGGGTCGCTGGCCACCACGGCCCCTTGGCTATGGGCTTGCTACTTTGTTGCGGCAGCCGGCATGGGCTTTGTGTTCCCAGCGTTTTCGGCACTGGCAGCCAATGCCATGCACGCCTCCGAGCAGGGCGCCACAGCCGGCTCCGTGGGAGCTGCCCAGGGCATGGGTGCGGTGATCGGGCCGCTGGCCGGCACCTTGGTATATGCCCTTGATCCGCGCCTGCCATTCTTGGCCGTAGCCGTGCTGTTGCTGCTCGTCGGACTGTGGCCGATGCCACGTGAACAGCGGGTTTGACAAGCACAGCGCGCAAGCGCGCAGAGTGTGTTTTAATGCGCATCGCTCATTATTATTGACACCTCTGATTACAAGGCGGCTATGGACACGGGGACGCGACTCAAACTGGTGCGTGAACGCAACAACCTCTCCCAACGGGAACTGGCCCGCCGCAGCGGGTTGACCAATTCGACGATCTCGCAGATCGAGCAGAATCGCGTCAGCCCTTCGGTCAGCTCCCTGAAAAAGCTGCTCGAAGGCATACCCATGAGCCTGGCGGAGTTTTTCAGCTTCGACGAGCCGGTGCGTGAAGAGCGCTACGTGTTCCGGGGTGGCGAACAACCGGATCTGGGCCGCAACGGCCTGCGCATGCTGCTGGTCGGCGCCAGCGTCGAAGGCCGGCAGATGCGCATGCTGCGCGAGCTGTATGCACCCGGCGCCGATTCGGGCGAGCCGATCGTGCATGCCGAGGGCGAAGAATGTGGCCTGGTCACCCGCGGCACCGTAGAGCTGTGGGTCGATGGGCAGGTCAGCGTGCTCAACTCGGGCGACGGCTACTACATCCCCACTACCCTGCCGCACAGTTTCAAGAACATCGGCCCGGACGAGGCCGAGATCATCAGCGCCAACACGCCGGCCAATTTCTGATCTTGGCGCGCAGCGGTGCACTGAACACTCGGGATATTTACCAGCGCCTGCGCAACGCGGCCCTTGGTGTGCAGCACCTGGAGGTGAGTGCACGCCACGATGGCGGTCTGGTCGATGTCGACATCCAGGGCTGGCGATTGACGCTGGCCCTGGATGCCGAAGGCTTGGCACATTGCATTCATTGCCAGGCCCCCGACGGTGAACAGGCCGGGCTTGAGGACTGGCAGCGCTACGGCACCAACCCCACCGACCTGCTCAGCCTGTGGGAGCGCACTCAGCTGGAGAAGCTGCTGGCGCCCTGACGCAGCGCTTCTTCGACAAAGTCCAGGCGGTCCTGGCCAAAGAACATCGCATCGCCCACAAAGCAGGTGGGCGCACCAAACACCCCGCGCGCCACAGCCGCCTCGGTTGCCTGCTTCAGCGCAGCTTTTACCTCACCGTCAGCCGTCAACCCGTGAAATACCTGCGGGTCGAAGCCTGCCTGGGTCAGCGTCTCATCCAGAACTGCGTTATCGCCCAGGTTGCGGCGTTGTGCCCATAGCCCATTGAACAGCGCCGACAACAGGGCCTCGAACCGCTCCGGTGAACGCAACTGGGTACCCAGCACGCCGCGCATCAAGGCCAGGGTATTGATCGGGAACCCTGATGGCATCCCGAACGGTACCTCGTAGCGTGCGGCAAAGCGTGCCAGGTCGGTAAACATGTAGCGCCCCTTGGCCGGGATCGTCGCCGGCGAGGCGTTGCCGGTGGCCTGGAACACCCCTCCAAGCAGAATTGGCTGGTAGCGCAGTGTGGCACCTTGGCGGGCACACAGGCTCGGCAGTTGGGTCCAGGCCAGATAGCTGGCCGGGCTGCCCAGGTCAAAATAGAAATCGACAGTCTTGTTCATGCTTAGGGTCCTTGCGGGGTGATAGGGGCTTACCAGCGTTCCATCCAGGGGCGCAGGTCCAGCTCGAACGTCCACGCATCGCGAGGCTGGGCGTGCAGGAACCAGTAGCTGTCGGCAATGTGCGCCGGATCAAGGATGCCATCCTGGTCCTTGAGGGCATAGCGCTCGGGAAAGCTGTCGCGGATGAAGGCCGTGTCGATGGCACCGTCCACCACCACATGGGCGACATGGATGTTGCGTGGCCCCAACTCGCGCGCCATGCTCTGCGCCAGGGCACGCAGGCCATGCTTGGCCCCGGCGAAGGCAGCAAAACCAGCCGCGCCGCGGGTACCGGCAGTGGCACCGGTGAACAGAATCGTGCCGCGCTCACGCTGGACCATGCGCCTGGCCACCGCCTGGGCCGTCAGAAAGCCGGCAAAGCAGGCCATTTCCCAGATCTTGAAGTACTTGCGTGGGGTTTCTTCCAAAATGCTGCACGGCACATTGGCGCCGATATTGAAGACAAAAGCTTCGATTGGGCCAATATCGCGCTCGATGGTCTCGACCAGTGCAGCTACCTCATCTTCTTTTCGCGCATCAGAGCCAAACCCGTGGGCCTGGCCGCCAGTGGCGCGTATCTCCTCCAGCAGCGGCTGCAATTTCTCAGCCTGGCGCCGAGTTACGCAGGCGATGTAGCCCTCACGGGCAAAGCGCTTGGCAATCTCGCCCCCGGTGGCGTCCCCTGCCCCGATCACCAGCACCACTTTTTGTTGTTCTGTCATGCCCGCCTCCATTGGTGAATGATCGTTTAGTAAACGAACGCTATGTTATGATCGCGGTCTTCGTCAAGCCCGCTTGCAGAGGCATGTGAATGCGCTACTCCAACGAACACAAACAGCAAACCCGCGACCGGTTGCTGGCCAGCAGCGGCGCGCTGGCCAAACGCGGGGGGTTCGCCAGTACCGGCGTGGCAGGGCTGATGAAGGCGATTGGCCTGACCGGCGGTGCCTTCTACAACCACTTCCCGTCAAAGGACGACCTGTTCACCGAGGTAGTACGCCAGGAGCTGTGCAACAGCCCGCTGACACGCCTGACCAGCCAAGGTGCCAACCGCGAGCGCCTGGGCCGCTGCCTGCAGCAGTACCTGAGCCTGGCCCATCTGCACAATGCCGAGGGTGGCTGCCCACTGCCGCCACTGGGAGTGGAAATTGCCCGCGCCGAAGCACCGGTGCGTGAAGTGGCTGAGCACTGGCTGCTGGAACTGCACCGTGCCTGGAGCACAACCCTGGAGGATGAACAATTGGCCTGGGTGCTGATCAGCCAGTGCGTCGGCGCACTGCTGGTCGGGCGCATGTTGGCCAGTGAAAGCGTACAAGCGCAGGTACTGGACGCCAGCCGCCAATTTGTCGAACAGGCCTTGCATGAGGCGGATTAGTGCCCTGCTGGGGTTGCTGCTGGCCCTGCCAGCGTTCGCCGAACAGGCCTGCCCGCCAGGCCAGTACCAGGTGTGCCTGATGGGCTGCTTCTGCGCCCCGATCGACCCTGGCCAGGCCGGGCAGATCCTCAAGGATGTTGAGGTGATGGCCTCGTCCAGTCTGACCTACGCCTTGCGCCAGGCTCGCGACGAGGCCACGGCCAGCGGAGTGCAGCCGATTCCGTTGCATATTCGGGCGCAACTTGAACCTTGGTACGACTTTGCCGTGCTCGATGCGGCGCGCTTTCGGGTGGGGGATGAGCAACAGATGAGCGCAGCCAATGCGCTATTGCAGAACCCCGATGTGAACGCCGTGACACTGATCGACACGATCATCTTCCGCCGTGCCAACGATGCCGAGGACAACGTGGCCTTGTGGGCGCACGAACTCAAGCATGTGCAGCAGTACCAGGAACTGGGCGTGGAGGAGTTTGCCCGACGCTATACGCGCAACTATGACGACCTGGAAGGCCCCGCTTACAAGATCGAGGCCGAGGTGAGCAAGGCGCTGCGCGAGCGTACTTCCGGGCAGGCCAGATAGCAGCAGTTGCCGCTGCGCGGGTGCGGCATCTGCTGCTACGTGACAGTCAGGGCGCCGCCGAAGCCTCTTGCGCCACCTGCTCACGGCTGGCGTAACGCTGCGCCAGCACAGCACACACCATCAGCTGAATCTGGTGGAACAGCATCAGCGGCAAGATCATCGCGCCAATACCACTGCCCACGAACAACACCTGGGCCATGGGTACGCCGGTAGCCAGGCTTTTCTTGGAACCGGCGAACAGGATGGTGATGCGGTCCTCGAGGTCGAAGCCCAATGCCTTGCCAAGCAGGCGAGTACCAAACAGCACCACCGCCAGCAAAATACCGCACACCACGAACAAGCCGGCCAGGTGCTGCGGCGATACGGTGTGCCACAGGCCGGTCACCACAGCCTCGCTGAAGGCCGTGTACACCACCAGCAAGATCGACCCCTGGTCCACCACCTTGAGCCACCGCGCATTGCGCTTGACCCAGGCGCCAATCCAGCGCCGCGCAATCTGGCCAGCAACGAACGGCACCAGCAGTTGCAGGGTGATCTTCAACACCGCATCCAGCCCAGAGCCCGTATCACCACTGGCGCCCAACAACATCATCACCAGCAACGGCGTCAGGAAGATACCCAGCAGGCTGGAAGCCGCCGCGCTGCAGATCGCCGCCGGCACATTGCCACGGGCCAACGAGGTGAAGGCGATGGCCGACTGCACGGTAGCCGGCAAGGCGCACAGGTAGAGCACGCCCAGGTAAAGCTCGTTACCCACCAGTGGCACGAACAGCGGCTTGAATGCCAGGCCCAGCAGCGGGAACAGCACGAACGTACAGGCGAACACCAGCAGGTGCAGGCGCCAGTGCCCGGCACCGGCAATGATCGCTTCACGCGACAGCTTGGCGCCATGCAGGAAGAACAGCAGGCCGATGGCCAGGTTGGTCAGCCAGCCGAAATACACCGCGCCATCGCCCGAGCAAGGCAGCACGGTGGCGATAAGCACCACCCCGAGCAAGGCCAGGGTGAAATTGTCGAATAACATGCGTAGATACTTCATCACTGTGTCCATCTTGTCATTGTGCAAGGGCAGACGATAAGGTCTGCGGCTTTTCGCTGCTAACGCCGGAACCCCCAGCGGTATCGCTCAACGGACACGCGCCATAAAAGGACCCGCCATGCCCCGCCCTCGCCTGGCTGCACTTGCAGCCGCCATCACCCTCACTTTGGGTCACGCCTGCGCACAGGCCGACGACCAGTTGCAGGCCAAGGTCGACCAGATCATCCGCCCGCTGATGCAGGAACAAGGCATCAGCGGCATGGCCGTGGCCATCTATGCCCGCGACCATGCGCACTACTTCAGCTACGGCGTGGCCAGCAAGGCCGACAACGTGCCGGTAAGCCGCGACACGCTGTTCGAGATCGGCTCGCTGAGCAAGACCTACACCGCCACCCTCGCCGCACTGGCCAGTGCCGAAGGCAAGTTGGACCTCGATGCCCCGGCAAAGCGCTATCATCCGGCACTGGCCGGCGTACCCATTGGCGACGCGACCGTGCTGGAACTGGGCGCCTACAGCGCCGACTGCCTGCCGCTGCAGTTCCCGGATACGGTGCAAACACCACAGCAGGTGGTCGATTTCTTCCGCCACTGGCAACCTCGCGCCAAACCCGGCACCCAACGCTGCTATTCCAACCCCAGCCTGGGCTTGTTCGGTGACCTGGCCGCCCGCGCACAGCACCAACCGTTCGCCACGCTGATGCGCGAAGGCCTGTTGGCGAAAATGGGCCTGGAGAACACCTACTTGCAGGTTCCAGCCAGTGCCCACGGCCTTTATGCCCAAGGCTACGACGCCACCGACAAGCCAGTGCGCGTCGGCCCCGGCCCTTATGCCGACGAGGCCTACGGTATCAAGACCAGCGCCAGCGACTTGCTACGCTATGTGCGCCTGCAGATGCAGCCACAGGGCCTGCCAGCGGCGCTGGTGAAAGCCACGGCCATTACCCAGCAGGGCTACTTCCAGGTCGGCGCCATGACCCAAGGCCTGGGCTGGGAACGCTACCCCTACCCGGTTACGTTAAGCACCCTGGTCGATGGCAACAGCCCACGGCTGATCCGTGAACCGCAGGCAACCACACGCTTGCAACCGGCCCTGCCCGCGCTGTCGGCAGCCTGGTACAACAAGACAGGTTCAACCAATGGCTTCGGCGCCTATGCCGCGTTTGTCCCCTCCGAACAGCTGGCAGTAGTGCTGCTGGCCAACCGGAATTATCCGAACGAAGCGCGGGTTCGCGCGGCCTTCGAAATACTGTCCGGGCTGTAGCCGAAGCCGCGATTGTCGAACAAAACGACAGAAATGTAGTGCTCGAAAATATTCACTACAAAATAGTTGACGCCGTTCATCGCGCTTGTGCATGATGAAGCCGTCTCCCCGATCGGGAGCGGTGGCAAGGGTGTTCCAGACGGCCTGCGCGGTAACGCAGGCCGTCCGTGGAGAGGGAAACTGTCCAAAAGGCAGCGTGAGAAAGCCCCTGTTGCGATGCTGCTGTAGCAGCCTTGGTAGTGCGCTACACCGTGGTAGCGCCAACTGTGAAAATCACCTACGAATGGGTAATGGGGGCTTTATGATGAACTTGAACAACAATCCGACTATCGACCAATTGGCTCAGCTGTTCGCCATCCGCAAGGACAGCCTCGACGACCACCTGCTGTGGGTTAGCCAAACCGGTGAAGTGCGCCTCGACCGCCTGCCACCGAACACCGTCGAAGATGAATTTGAAGAGCACCTGCCCAGCATGCGTGCCCGCTTCAAGGTCTACCGCCGTGGCCAAGGCTACGTCGGCAAGAAGGCCGCCGCCGACACCGAGTTCGTTGGCCGCGTGCTGCAGACCCTGCAACAAGAATGGCCCGCTGCCCGTGAGCAGCAGGCAGTCAAGGTGATCGAACCGCTTAACTGAGGGTTCGCACCCTTACCAGAGCCCGGCCAGCATAGGCCGGGCTTTTTCATGCCTGGCGCCGCTGCAGGCGGGTTTCCGGCAAGGGCAAGGCGCCCGTTGCCATCGCTCGGGCGCGGTCGACACCCCATACCAGCGCGCGGGTCATGGTCTCGCCTGGCCGGGCGGGGTAATACTCTTCCAGCAACGCCCGCCCATCCCCGGCGTACAAACCCAGAAACAGCTGCGTCGCCCCAAGGCGCGACAAGCGCACCTGTACGTCCAGTGTGGTGCCGTCGCTGAGTGCTTCGTCGTGGCAGCGGCTGTGCAGCTGGGCGTCGGCCCACTGCCAATAGGTCTGTTCCCTGACTCGCATGAGCATTCAATCCTCCGTTACTGGAATGCCGCATCAGAAAACCACAGCCTTGGCCATCCGGCGAGCGTTACCCGGCAATACCATGAGGCGTATCAACGAATGGCAAAAAAAACCCCGCCATTGGGCGGGGCTTTGCTGGAGCGGGCTTACTTCTTCAGTGGTACCCGCGGCATGAAGCGGCCTTTTTTGCTGCGCTGCAGATGTGCAGGCTGGAGCTGTTCGGAATCATCCAGCGTCATGTGGGCGAACCCCAGGCGGAATGCCGCCTGGCCGCAACGCACCTGGCTGTTGATCGGGAACGCATCGTTCAGGTCTTCGAAAAAGGATTCGCTCATGCCCTGTCTCCCTCCAGTGGCGGTCGCGCCGGCAACCAGAAAAGTTGCCCAGGAAACGCGGCCTGTGAAAGTGAGACTAGCTGGTCATTTGCAGACCGCTCGGACAAGCACCTTGCCGCCGACCAGTGGCAGACGGCTCTACTTCAGGCGCACTGCCGTACCGGTTGCAAATACCACGACCATGCCGCCCTGTACCGACGGCATGCTGATCTCGAAATCCACCCCCACTATCGCATCGGCTTGCAACTGGCGTGCCCGCGCCATGAGTTCTTCGGTGGCCTGTTCGCGGGCCTCGCGCAGCGCGCTTTCCAGGGTTTGCGAACGGCCGCCGAAGAAATCGCGAAAGCGTGTAAAGAAATCGCGCACGAAGTTGATGCCTTGCACCGATTCGGAGCTGACCACGCCCAGGTACTCGGCAATCGGGCGGCCTTCGAGTTGGCTGGTGGTGGAAATGATCATGAATGCGCTCCGCAGGTCTGGCCAAAAGAGACCGATTCTAACAGAGCGCAGCTCAATGAATTTAAGCCCTTTATGCCATGGCAGCCCGCAAACGCTGGCCGATCCGCGCACCAAACACGTTTACCAGCAAACCAGCCATCACCAGCAATGCGCCCCAGCCCTGGGTAGTGGTCAGGCGTTCGCCCAGCAGCAACGCCGACGAGCTCAAGCCGATCACCGGTACCAGTAACGAGAACGGTGCCACCTTGCCTGCCGGGTGACGCGACAGCAGTGTGCTCCACAGGCTGTAGCCAAGCATGGTGGCGACAAACGCCAGGTACGCCAGGGCCAGTACCGAACTCCAGCTGATGTTGGCCAGGGCATGGCCGATGCGTTCAGGGCCTTCCAGCCACCAGGACAGCGCCAGGAATGGCAGCGGCGGGATCAACCCACCCCAGATCACCAATGCCACCAGGTCAACCGAGCCAAAACGCCGGGTAATGATATTGCCCAGCCCCCACATGGCACCGCCACACAGGGTCAGCACCAGCGCCAGCATTGGCACGTGGCCGCCGTCCTCGCTGCCGATCAACGCCAGGCCGCTGGCCGCCACCAACAGCCCAAGCACGCTGGCCAGGCGCAGCCGCTCACCGAGGAACAGCGCAGCGAAACCAAGGGTAAAGAAGGCTTGCGACTGCAGGATCAACGAAGCCAACCCTGGCGGCATGCCGCTGTACATGGCCTGGAACAGGAACGCGAACTGGCCCAGCGAAATGGTCGCGCCGTAGGCGATCAACCAGCGCCACGGCAGTTTCGGCCGCCTGACCAGCAATACCGCCGGGAACGCCACCAACAAGAAGCGCAATGCCCCCAGCAACATCGGCGGCAAGCCATCGAGGCCAACTTTGATGACCACGAAGTTGACTCCCCAGGCGACAATCACCACCAGGGCGATGAGCAGGTCCTTGAGCGGCATTGCGACTTCCTTCTGCAATCTTTCTAGACATATTTCGTTACAGCATAAGGCTATTCCTTGAGTTGGGACCAGCACAGTTGTGGCCAAGGGTTGCGCAACAGTGACTGTTCCTACTCACCAGTATCGGCACGTTCATGCTTGATAATCGGGCGAGACCTTGCTCAGCATCCGTAGCCAGGCCGCCAGCGCCTGCCGCTGGCTTTTTTGTTGCAGTCATCATGGTTGTGCCTGTGCTGAGCGCTATTTACTGGCCCAGGCATTGAAGCGCTGCTCCAGTTCTTCGCCATGATCGACCCAGAATTCCACATTCATCGCCAGCGCCCCCTGCAGGTTTTGCGGCGACGTAGGCACCCAGCTGGCCAAGGCCGGGTCAAGCTTGGCGGCTGCCTGGGTGTTGGTCGGCCCATAGGGGATCTGTTGCACATACCGCACCTGCGTATCTGGCTGGTTGGCGTAGGCGATCAGCCGTTTCGCCTGGTCGACATGCCGCGAGCCTTTGATGATTGCCCAATAGTCCATGCCGTACAGGCTGCCAGGCCAGACCACGGCCAGCGGGCTGCCCTGCTGCGCGGCCACAGCGATACGCCCGCTGTAGGTCGACGTCATCACCACATCCCCCGCCGCCAGCCATTGCGCTGGCTGGGCGCCGGCGTCCCACCACTGGATGTAGGGTTTGAGTTCACTGAGCTTGGCGAACGCCCGCTCGACACCCGCCGGCGTGGACAGAACCTGGTAAACGTCCTCGACCTTGACCCCGTCAGCCAACAGAGCGAACTCCAGGTTGTACACCGCGCGCTTGCGCAGGCCCCGCTTGCCCGGGTACTTGTTCACGTCCCAGAAATCGGCCCACGAAGCCGGCGCCTGGGCTAGTTTGCTACGGTCATAGGCGATGGCCACGCTCCACACCAGCGCAGCCGAACCACAGTCCTGCGCCGCGTCAGGGACCAGCTCGGCGGCATGGCCCAGGCGCTGCCAGTCCAAGTGCTCGTAGACGCCCTCATCGCAGCCGCGCATCAAGTCCGGCCCCTCGATCTGCACTACGTCCCAGTCGACATTACCGGTGTCGGCCATTACCTGAATGCGCGCCATCTCGCCGTTGTACTCACTCTGGATCAGCTTGCTGCCATCCTGGGCGCTGAAGGGCTTGAAGATCGCCTCATCCTGGGCTTTCTGGCCTGCGCCGCCGTAACCGACCACGACCATCTGCGGCGCGGCATGCGCATTGCCCAGACCAAGGGCCAGCAAGGCTGCACAAAGGCTGGTCACACGTGGAAATAGCTGCATCGTAGTTTCCCTCTGCTGGTGCCCTACGGGCCCGTTTTCTTGTTGTTGTGAGGTCACACCCTCGCTGAGAGGGTGACGAAAACCTAGTCGTGCACCATTAAAAAAACAAGTTGATTTTTTACTGTTGCTACACTTTCATAATAAAAACAAGAACAACACCGCACCGGAGCCGCCAGAATGCAAACCGCCTTCCCTCACCTGTTCGAAGCCTTGCAGATCCGCGGCAAACGCTTGAAGAACCGCATCATGTCAACCGGGCACGACACCTGCCTGCCCACCGACAACCTGGTCAACGACAAGCTGATCGCCTACCAGCGGGACCGTGCTGCCGGTGGCGTCGGCCTGATCGTGCTGCAGGTCGCCGGGGTGCACGACAGTGCCCGCTACACCTCACACGTACTGATGGCCACCGACGATGCGTGCATTGATGGCTACCGCCAGCTCGCCGAGGCTTGCCATGCGCACGGCACCGTGGTGCTGTCGCAGCTGTTCCACCCCGGGCGGGAGATCATGGAGTCGGCGGACGGCCTGCTGGCGGTGGCCTACTCGGCCTCATCAGTGCCCAATGAGCGCTTCCGGGTAATGCCGCGCGCGTTGGACCAGGCGATGATCGACGAAATCGTCCAGGGCTACGCCAGCGCCGCCCGCCGTCTGCACCAGGCCGGGCTGGATGGCGTCGAGGTGGTCGCCAGCCATGGCTACCTGCCCGCGCAGTTCCTCAACCCGCGGGTGAACCTGCGCAGCGATGGCTACAACGGCGAACTGGCGCAGCGCTTGAGGTTCTTGCGCGAAGTGCTGGCCGCTGTGCGCGCCGCCACCGACGAACATTTCATCATCGGCCTGCGCATCAGCGCTGACGAGCGCGACACCCAGGGCCTGAGCGAAGACGAGTCACTGGCGGCCGCCGTGGCCTTGCAGGGCCAGCTCGATTACCTGCATATCGTCGCCGGCACCTCGGCATCGCTGGGCGGCGCCGTGCATATCGTGCCGCCGATGGCGATCGAGGCGGCTTACTTGGCCCGCGAGGCCGGCACCTTCAAGCAACAGCTCGATATACCGCTGTTCGTCACCGGGCGCATCAACCAGCCCCAGGAAGCCGAGCTGATCCTGGCGCGCGGCCAGGCCGATGTGTGCGGCATGACCCGAGCGTTGATTTGCGACCCGTTGATGCCGAGCAAGACCGAACGCGGCCAGGTCGAGGACGTACGTGCCTGCATCGCGTGTAACCAGGCCTGTATCGGCCATTTCCACCGTGGTTTGGCCATTTCCTGCATTCAGCGTCCAGAAACCGGTCGTGAGCTGCAATACGGGCAACTTACGCCCGCCATTTCGCCCAAGCGCATCATGGTCGCAGGTGGCGGGCCTGCCGGTATGAAGGCCGCCGCCGTGGCCGCCGCGCGCGGGCACCAGGTCACCCTGTACGAGGCCGGCCCGCAGCTGGGTGGGCAGGTGTTGCTGGCCCAGCTGCTGCCAAGGCGTAGCGAGTTCGGCGGTGCCAGCACCAACCTGCAGCGGGAAATGGCCCTGGCCGGTGTAGAGGTAGTGCGCAATACCCGGGTCGACCGCGCCCTGGTCGAACGCGAGCGCCCGGACCTGGTCATCGCGGCAACCGGTGCCACCCCATACTGGCCGGCGTTCGAGCGTACCGGGGAGCTGCAGGTGGTGGACGCCTGGCAAGTCCTGCGCAATGAAGTGAAGCTGGGGCGTTCGGTGCTGGTGGTCGACTGGCGCTGCGACTGGATCGGCCCCGGTATCGCCGAACGCCTGGTACGCGAGGGCCATCAGGTGCAATTGGCGGTAAACGGCACCCATTGCGGCGAAAGCCTGCCGCTTTATGTACGCGATCAACTGGCCGGCGAGCTGCATCGCCTGGGCATCCCCATCACCCCTTATGCCCGCCTGTATGGCAGCGACGACAATACGGTGTACCTGCAGCACACCGCCAGCGGCGAACCAATGATCTTCGAAGGCATCGACACCCTGGTGCTGTGCCTGGGCCATCAACCGGAAGACCGCCTTGCCACTGAACTGGCAGGCCTGGTGGAGGTACGACGGATTGGCGACTGCCTGGCGCCGCGCACGGCCGAAGAGGCCATTCACGATGGCCTGACAGTTGCCTGGGCGCTCTGAGGCTGTACATACTGCGGCTTTTGCGATGGACCGACGTGCATGAGCCAACTCCCCCAGCCCCCCGCCAGCGAAACCGGGGGCGCCGCACCGCAGTTTCTCGGCACACGCATCCGCGGCCTGCGCAAGCGCCGCGGCATGACCCTGGCGGAGCTGGCCGCACACAGTGAATTGACTGCGGGCTACATCAGCCAGCTGGAACGCAACCTCTCCTACCCGTCTATCCCGGCGCTGTTCAACATCGCCCGCAGCCTGGGCGTGACCATCCAGTGGTTCTTCGCCAGCGAAGCCACCACCGCGCCCGAGGACCAGGGCTATGTGGTGCGGCGCAACAGCCGCCTGAGCGTGCACTATGAAGACGGCATCGTCGATCAACTGCTCACCCCGCAGCCCAACCGCCAGCTGGAGATCCTGCACTCACGCTTCCCCCCGGGCACCTACAGCCAGCAAAGCTACAGCCATGACGGCGAAGAAGCCGGCTACCTGCTGAGCGGCACCTTCGAGCTATGGGTAGGCGAGCGCCATTTCCAACTGAGCGAAGGCGACAGCTTCAGCTTCTCGAGCCAGGAACCACACCGTTATGGCAACCCCGGTGAAGTGGATGCCGTGGTGATCTGGGTAATCACGCCGCCAACATTCTGAAGCACTCCTGCAGACGCTGGTAACACCGTTGACCCCCAATTGGGTCTACCTTGTCATCCGAACTTCAAAGGAGCACAACCATGAAGCAGATCCTGATCATTGGCGCGGGTTTTGCCGGCCTGTGGAGCGCGCTCAGCGCCATCCGTCAGCTTGACCTCAACGGCAGCAAGGATGTCGAGGTCACCCTGCTTGCGCCTCAGGCCGAGCTGCATGTGCGTCCGCGTTTCTACGAGCCCGACGTACACACCATGGCCGCGCCGCTGCACACGCTGTTCGATGCCGTCAATGTCCGCTTCGTGCAAGGCACCGCCTGCCATATTGATGAAGGGGCGCGCCGAGTCAGCTATCGCACCCCCAGCGGCACGTCGTGCGCCCTGCCCTACGACCGCCTGATCGTGGCCTGTGGCAGCGAGCTGAACCGGCCTGACAGGGTCGGTATCGAACATGCCTTCGATGTCGACAAACTCGAGAGTGCCGCACGCCTGGAAACCCATCTCAAGTCGCTGGCAAGGCTGCCCGACACACCGGCACGCAATACCGTGGTGGTGGCCGGGGGCGGCTTTACCGGCATAGAGACCGCCACCGAACTACCGGCCCGCTTGCGCGCGATACTGGGTGAAGACGCTGCGTTGCGTGTGGTGATAGTCGACCGAGGCGCAAGAATTGGCGCGGCCCTGGGTGACGGCATCCGCCCGAGCATCGAGCAGGCAAGCGAGGCGTTGGGCGTTGAATGGATCTGTGGCGCTACGGTGGCTTCGGTAGAGCCTGCCGGCGTGCTGCTGGACAACGGCCAACGCATCGACGCGGGTACGGTGATCTGGACTGTGGGCTTCAAGGCCAACCCGCTCACCGAGCAGATCAGTGGCGAGCGCGACCATCAGGGGCGCCTGCACGTCGATGGCAACCTCAAGGTCAAGGGTAGTGATTCGGTGTATGCCGCTGGAGACGTGGCTTACGCCGCCTGTGACGAACTTGGCAACCATGCGGTGATGTCTTGCCAGCACGCGATTGCGCTGGGGCGTCATGCGGGCAACAATGCGGCCGCCGAACTGGTTGGCGTGGTGCCGAAGACCTATAGCCAGCCCAAGTACGTGACTTGCCTTGACCTGGGTGCCTGGGGTGCGGTGTATACCGAGGGATGGGAACGTACGGTGTCACCACCGCAGGACAAGGCCGAGGCCAAAGTACTGAAATCGCAAATCAATACCGTGTGGATTTACCCGCCAGCAGCCGATCGCACAGCAGCACTGGCTGCGGCTGATCCGGCGATCCCGGTAGCGTAAGGCTGTCGCGCCCCCCGCTGTGGGGGCGCGAAAACCTTCATGTTCCGAGCAGGGCCGTTGAATCAGGCCACAGCAAACAGCTCATTGGCAATCTGCGCCTGTGCAGCATCAATCGCCTGGCTGCGCTGCTCCGGGCCATAGGCCAGGCCATGGGCGCGAACAATTTCCAGGTCGGTGACACCGATAAAGCCCAGGAACACTTTCAGGAAATCTTCATGCCCGGCGCCAGTCGGCTGGCCAGCGTGCAGGCCACCGGCGGTGGAAACCAGCACCACTTTCTTGTCACCGCACAGGCCTTCGGGGCCAGCTTCGGTGTAGCGGAAGGTCTTGCCGGCGACAGCGACGCGGTCGATCCAGGCCTTGAGCTGGGTCGGCACGGTGAAGTTGTACATCGGCGCGCCAATCACAACAGCGTCGGCAGCCAGGAATTCTTCCAGGGTCTCGGCGCTCAGCTTGGCTTCGAAAGCCTGGGCGGCGTCACGCACGTCTTCAGGGGTGCCCGCAGCTACCAGGGTAGCGGCAGAGAAGTGGGCGATGGCATCGGCCGCCAGGTCGCGGTAAACCACCTCGACGCTTGGGTCTGCAGCCTTCCAGGCCTCGACCACTTCGCGGCTCAGCTGGCGGGAGGCGGAATTGTCGCCCAGGATGCTCGAATCGATGTGCAACAGTTTCATGGGACTCTCCTGTTAATGAAGACCGCATCAGTGGGCGATCACGATGGGGAGAATCCTACCGAGGTGAGCAATGGCTGATAAGCTGGCAAAAATGCGTTAGTTTGTCCCACAGGTGGAACAGTGAGACATTCCCATGCAAGACCTCAACGACCTCTTTTACTTCGCACGCGTGGTCGAAGCCGGCGGGTTCGCCGCCGCCGGGCGCCAGCTAGGCATCCCCAAGTCGCGCCTGTCACGGCGTATCGCCGAACTTGAAGAGCGCCTGGGCACACGCCTGCTGCAACGCACCACCCGGCAACTCAAGCTCACCGCGGTAGGTGAGCGCTACCTGCATCATTGCCAGGCCATGCTGTTGGAGGCCGAAGCTGCCGATGAAACCGTGGCCAGCATGAGCAGCGAACCACGCGGGCGTTTGCGCGTGTCATGCCCGGTAGCTCTGGCGCATGCGTTCCTGCCGGATGTGATCAGCCGCTTTCTTGAGCAGTACCCGCTGGTGCAATTGGACATGGTGCTGATCAACCGCCGGGTAGACCTGATTTCCGAAGGTATCGATGTGGCGTTGCGCGTACGCGACCTGGGCGACGAAGACCCGGCCCTGGTTACCCGCCGCCTGCGCCAGGCGCAAATGCAACTGGTGGCCGCGCCCGGTTTCGCTGACCACATTCGAGAACCAGGCGAGTTGGCGTCATTACCGGTGCTGGGCGCCGCCGAGGCAGACCGGCTGGTGCACTTCCGCCTGCTCGGCCCCGATGGCAAGCAGCAGGAAATCGCCCTAGAGCCACGCTTGGCGATCGATGATTTCGTAGTACGTAATGCTGCTGTACGAGCCGGCCTGGGTTTCACTGCGTTGCCCAGCATGTTTTGTGAAGAAGAACTGGAGCGCGGCGAACTGGTGCGCCTGCTGCCAGACTGGTCGCTACCGGGTGGCTATCTGCAGGCGGTGTATCCCCATCGGCGTGGTTTGCTGCCTGCAGTGCGGGTGTGGATCGATCACCTGGCGGCATCATTCGAAGCCTGTGGAGAGCGGTATGTCTGAGCGAAAGATGAGCCAAGCCCAGGTGGCGGCGTTTTGCCTGAGCCTGCCGGGTGCGCGGGAAGACTACAAATGGGGCGGCATCCGGGTGTTCTCGGTGGCGGGCAACAAGATGTTCGCGGTACTCGACCTGGCCGGCGCAGGCTTGTCGTTCAAGGTGGCCGACGAGCTGTTTCTCGGCTATTGCGACCGCCCTGGGGTTCGGCCGGCGCCATACCTGGCGCGGGCGAAGTGGGTCAGCATGGCACTGCCCTACCCAATGGGGCGTGATGAGCTGTGTGACTTATTGCAGCGCTCGCATCAATTGGTGGTGCGACGCCTGCCCAAGCGGTTGCAGGTGGGGCTGGTCATGTGATCGACCTGTACCCGCGTAAAGGCCGGTACAGGTAAACCTCAAGCAAAGGGCAGATAGCGCCCTTCAAAAAACAGCCAGTCGGCCCAGAACACTTGGTGCACCAGCACAATCCCCCAGCACACCAACTGGTACGAGACCTTGCGGGTCTTGTGTCGGAACAGCTGCTGCGCCAACAGCGCCCCCGGCCAGCCGCCCAGCAATTCACTGGCATGCAGCACTTTTTCCGGTGTGCGCCAGGCCTGGGTACGCGCCTGCCGTTTATCCTGCCAGTACAGCAACAGGCTGATCAGGCTCATCGCCGGGTACAGCGCCAGCGGCCACCAGGCCTGGTCGTTCCAGGCCATGCGCGCCGCACCCAGGCCTGGCAACAGGCACAGCAGGCCTAACAGCAACAGCTTCAGGCGCACATTGCGCACGCCTTCGGCTCGTTGCCCGCGCAGTGCCTCAGCCATGTGCGGTCGACCAGTCAACCCAGCCAAACTG
Organism: Pseudomonas sp. LFS074; assembly: GCF_047978165.1. NCBI lineage: Bacteria > Pseudomonadati > Pseudomonadota > Gammaproteobacteria > Pseudomonadales > Pseudomonadaceae > Pseudomonas > Pseudomonas sp. LFS074. The sequence continues at coordinate 3,341,915 of NZ_JBFPFV010000001.1, forward strand.
CCAGGTCGCCAGAATCAGCAGGCCGAACACGATACGGTACCAGGCGAATGCCGCGTAGCTATGGTTGGCAATGAATTTGAGCAACGCCCGTACGGCGATCATGGCGAAGATGAACGAAGTCACGAAGCCAATCGCAAACACCGGCAGGTCAGCGGGCTGGAACAGGTCGCGGTACTTGTAGCCCGAATACACCGCTGCACCGACCATGGTTGGCATTGCCAGGAAGAACGAGAACTCGGTCGCTGCCTTGCGCGACAGGCCAAACAGCAGGCCACCGATAATGGTCGAGCCGGAGCGTGACGTGCCCGGGATCATCGCCAGGCACTGGACAAAGCCGATTTTCAACGCATGGCTCCAGCGCATGTCGTCCACATGGTCCACCTGCACACGATGCTCGCGGCGCTCGGCCCAGAGCATGATGACGCCGCCGACCACCAGTGCCGTTGCCACGGTGATCGGGTTGAACAGGTACTCGTGAATCAGGTCGGCGAACAGCACGCCCAGGACCACCGCCGGCATGAACGCCAACAGCAGGTTGCCCGTGAAGCGGCGCGCCTTGGGCTGGCTGGTCAGGCCGAAGACCACTTCGAGAATCTTGCCGCGAAACTCCCACACCACCGCCAGGATCGCCGCCAGCTGGATGATGATGTTGAAAGCCATGGCCCGTTCGCCGCCAAAACCGATCAGGTCGGCGACGATGATCTGGTGGCCGGTACTGGAGATCGGCAGAAACTCCGTCAACCCCTCGACCACGCCCAAGATGATTGCCTGGAAGGCAGTCCAAAAATCCATCATTCCCCCGATGGAGCGCTGCTCGTTGCAGGCCCCTTGTTCTTGATTTGCTTGTGATTGCCGCACGCGGCCCGGCTGTTTTACAGCGACTGTTGGGCGCAACGCCAGTAGAAAAGTTCACGCTTGTTAAAGGTTTCATCTTGCGCGGCCGAAATCCTAGCAGAGCGCCTTTGCAATCGCTTTACGCGACCTGCTGCAGACTATTACGAAGATAGCACTTAGCCATTAGTCGGGTGGGGACTTGCTGCAAAGCATGCTTCGATGCACCTCAATAAAAAGAACAATGCGGGAGCTGGTGGATGAACACTCTGAGATCGATGTCGATCAGTCGTCGCCTGTGGCTGATCCTTGTAGTGGCGGTGGCCATGCTGGTGGTGCTGGGCCTGCTGATGCTGCGCCAGATCCACGGTGACCTGTACCAGGCCAAGGCAGAAAAGACCCGCCATGTGGTGCAGACCGCCGCCGGTGTGCTGGCCTATTACCAAGGCCTGGAGGCGGCCGGCACGCTCAGCCGCGAAGCCGCCCAGCAGCAAGCACTGCAAGTGGTGCGAGCGCTGCGCTACGACCACGACGACTATTTCTGGATCAACGACCTGGGGCCGACGATGATCATGCATCCGGCCAACCCCAAGCTCGACGGCCAGGACCTTTCCGCCATCCGCGACCCCGATGGCTTTGCCGTGTTCAACGAAATGGTCGCCCTGGCCCGCCAGCAGGGCGCCGGCCCGGTCAACTATCGCTGGCCCAAGCCCGGCGCCAGCGAGCCGGTCGCTAAAACCTCCTATATACAGCTGTTCAAACCGTGGGGCTGGATCATCGGTTCGGGCGTGTACGTCGATGACGTACAGGCCGAGTTCGCTCGCCAGCTACGCGACGCCTCGCTGGTCGGCGTGGGCATTGCCCTGTTGATGGCGCTGTTGGTCATGCTGATTGCCCGCAGCATCGCCCGCCCGTTGCAAGAAGCGGTGCAGGCGATGGGCAACATCGCCAGCGGCGAAAGCGACCTTACTCGACGGCTGGACACCCATGGCCGCGATGAAATCACCCACCTGGGCGAGCACTTCAACCGCTTCAACGGCAAGCTGCAAGGCGTGGTCGGCCAGCTGCAGGGGGCGGCCCATGCGCTGGCCCAGTCCGCTGGGCACGTCGGCGACAATGCGGGCGCCGCACAACAACACAGCGCCCAGCAATCGCTGCAGATGGACCAGGTGGCCACGGCGGTGAATGAGGTGACCTACGCCGTGCAGGACGTGGCCAAGACTGCCGAACAAGCCGCCGGGGAAATGCGCACCGCACAGCAGCAGGTGACGCACGGCCAGCAGGCCATTCACGGCAGCCTGGCGCAAATCGATCGGCTGTCGCTGACCATCGAGCAGGCCGTGCAGGTAATCCGCGACCTGGCCGGGCACAGTACACGCATTGGCGGCGTGCTGGAGGTGATTCGCTCCATTGCCGAGCAGACCAACCTGCTGGCGCTGAACGCGGCCATCGAGGCGGCACGGGCCGGCGAGCAAGGCCGCGGTTTTGCCGTGGTCGCCGACGAGGTGCGCCTGCTGGCCCAGCGCACGGCGCAGTCAACGGCCGAAATCCACACCATGATCGAGCACCTGCAAAGCCAGTCGGACGCTGCGGTCAAGGCCATCGACACCAGCAGCGAGGCGTCACGCCAGACCGTCGAGCAAGCCCGCGAGGCCGGAGCAAGCCTGGACGCCATCAACCAGGCACTGAACAACCTCACTGCATTGAATGCATCCATCGCCAGTGCCACCTTGCAGCAGGCGCATGTGGTCGAAGAAATCAACCGCAACGTGCTGGACACCGCAGGGCTGTCCCAGCAGACCGCTGATGCGGCGCGGCAGTCCAGCGATGCCGGGATGGCGTTGGGGCAGTTGAGCGAGGAATTGGAGCAGTTACTGCGGCAGTTTCGGGTATAGCGATAGAACGCAGCGCAGCCCTTGTGGGAGCCTTGTGCCGCGAAAGGCCGGCAATCTATGCGCTGACGCCGTAATCCTGGGGCCGCTTTGCGGCCCTTTCGCGACGCAAGGCCGCTCCCTCACGGCCCTACACCTTCCCCGGCCGACCCGTTACAATCGCGCCCCTTCCCCGATAGTCTCTCCAAGGATCGCCGATGTCCGGCCTTGAACTCATCGCCGCCGTCCTCGGCGTCACCGCTGTCTGGCTCACGGTCAAGCAGAACGCCTGGTGCTGGCCGATCGGTCTGGTCATGGTGCTGATCTACGGCTGGCTGTTCTACGAGGTAAAGCTGTACTCGGGCATGCTGCTGCAAGTGGCCTACGCCATCCTGCAACTGTACGGCTGGTGGCAGTGGAAGCGCCCCGAGCACGCAGAAGAAGCCCGCCAGGTCTCCCGCCTGCAACGCCCGGCGCTGTTCACCGGCCTGGCCGCCGGGGTGCTGCTGAGCGCCGCCCTGGGCGCGGCCATGGCCAATTGGACCGATGCTGCCCTGCCCTGGCTGGACGCCACCCTGACCGGCTTCAGCCTGGTGGCGCAACTGTGGATGGCACAGAAACGCCTGCAGTGCTGGCCATTGTGGGTGGTGGTCGACATCATCTATGTAGGCCAATACCTGCACCAGCAGCTGTATTTCACCGCAGGCTTCTTCGCCGTACTCACCCTGATTGCCCTGCGCGGCTGGCTGGAATGGCGCCGTGACCCGGCATTGGTGCAGCCATGAACGCAGAGCAGGCCATGAAGGTACTGGTGCTATGCGGCCCCGAGTCCAGCGGCAAAAGCTGGCTTGGCGGGGTGATCCAGGCGCATTTCGGTGGCGTGGTAGTGGCCGAGTACGTGCGCCATTTCATCGACCAGGAACGCCGCGATACCTGCTACGCCGACATTCCCGCCATCGCCCGCGGGCAACTGGCCTGGGAAGACCGGGCACGCGAGCAGGCACCGCCGCTGCTGATTCTGGACACCCACCTGCTCAGCAATATGCTCTGGAGCCAAGCGCTGTTCGATGACTGCCCGACCTGGCTTGAACAGGCACTGCTGGCGCGGCGTTACGACCTGCACCTGTTGCTTAGCCCGCAAGGGGTGGATTGGGTTGGCGATGGCCAGCGTTGCCAGCCCGACCTTGGCGACCGCCAACGCTTTTTCGACGACAGCCTGGCCTGGCTGAAGCGGAACAATCAGCCGCACCAGATACTTGAGGGCAATTGGCCACAGCGCCAATTGCTGGCCTTGCAAGCAGTTGCTACGCTGCTTGATAGCGATACGCCAGCCTGCCCGACCGAGTGTTAAGCCCCTGACACACTCCGTTGGGGCAAAGCCCCCGAAATTGCGGGGCTTTCCCCCGCTTCGGGCACAGTGTCAAGCTCATGAAACACCCTTGCAAAAACCCTTCCAATCAAGGCCACTGCTGGCTTGCCTAGCAACGCTTGCGGCCAGCTGTTTCATCACTGAGACAGAATACGCCGCAGTTTGTTAGCCATCCAGGCTAACCGCTTGATCTGCAAACGCTTCTCAAAAACGGCACACCTTCTGCTCTGTTGTTCGCATCGCTGAACAGGGCCAGCGCTCAAAGAAGGAGTTGCCGTCGTGAGGAAAAGAGACAAACGCCTCCATCACCTGCTGTTGGTAGGTTGCGTATTGGGGTCATTGAGCCTGACGGCCCAAGCGGACAACGGGATCATCATCATCAAGCGCGACGTGCAGGTACGCAACGCGACGATCCCTCCCCTGATCCCAGACCCAAGCCCTACCACGGTCAACGCCAACCCTTCTGCCTACGTGCTCAAGCAAACCAACGAACTGAGTGATGGCGACTTCGCCAGCATCAGCAGCGGCGCAGGCATCAGCAACATGATCACCCAGCAGACCAACAACCTGGGCGGTAACCTCGGTAACCAGAACCAATTACCCAATCTGTCGGGCGGGCGCGGCACCGGTGGCTCAGGTAACGGCATCGCCAACATGGTCAACTCAAGTGTGCAGCGTGGCCTCGCGCCGCTGCAGATCCTGACCGGCGGGGGCAAGTGAGATGAAGCACATGCTGCTGATTCTGGCCGCTCTGTGCAGCGCACCGGCCTTCGCGCAATCCTTGGTTCCAGTCATCAACAACGCCGACATCGACAGCTCCGGTAGCCGCTATCAGGGCAACCTGTCGGTCAACCAGGCCGCTGGCGACAAGCAGCAACAGGTCAATGCGCGCGCCATCGCCGTCGGCCCTGAAGCAAACGCCAGCACGCAGATCCGCCAACGCCTGAACACCCCCGCCGACCCCGCGATGGATGCCCGCTCGACCATCCAGGGCAACGCCTTCAGCAACGGCAGTGGCGCCCTGGGGGTCAACCAGAGCGCCGGCGCCAACACCCAGCAAGCCAACGCACTGAGCATCAGTATTGGTGCGCAGCCGCAAAGCATCGACGACAGCGTCCTCATGCAACAGAACGTGGCGCTGATCAACAACTCCGGAGCAACTGACATTCCAGCCGGCTATCGCCAGGTCACCACCAGTGATCAGGCCTTCACCGGTAGCCGTGGCGTGATCCAGTTGAACCAGAGTGCCGGGGTGGGAAACCGCATGGCCAACACCTTGAGCATCCGGGTCGCGGATTGACCCTTCAGTTAAGAACGACACTTAACCTAATAGAGTACGGAGAATCACCATGAAACCCTCGATGGCAATCAAGCCTCTGGTTTTCGCAATTGCTGCGGTCATGGCTGTTGCTGTACAAGCTGGGCAAAACGATCGGCGTAATGACCACCATAACGGCCACCATAACAATGGTCAGCACACGCCTCCACCCACCAAAATCCCTGTGTATGCAACGGCCAATGCCTGGGATACCCAATCCAGCACCGATAACCGCATCACCAACCAAGGCACCATCAACGAAGCCGAGATGAGTGACTCTGGCACAGGCTCCAGCGGCAACGTCGGCATCAACGTGGCGGCTGGTAACGGTAACCAGCAGGATAACGCCGCGGCCATTGCCAACGCCGGCTCCGAGTCGAGCCTGGACAACAGCTTCGTGTTCGGCATGGCCAACGCCACCGCCGACGTCGAGCAAACCAGCAGAAACAACCGGGTCGACAATTACTCGACCCAGTCTTCGGCTGTGATGAGCGGCTCGGCCAGCGGGGCTGAGGGCAACATCGGCATCAACATCGCCGGCGGCGACCTCAACCAGCAGAAAAACACCATGGCCATCGCCAACACCGGCGCCCCACTGGGTAACGCCACCGCCACCGCTTCGGCCAATCAGGACGGGCCAGGCCTGACGGTAAACAACGGCGCCGACCGCACCTACCGTGTGGATACGATCACCATCACCACCTCGGCCAGCGGCTCGAGCTCGCGTGATGGCACGTTCAACTCGACCGACGACCGCAGCTCGTCGTCGAGCTTCAGCGTGGCCGGCGCGCAAAGCGCCAGCTCCAGCGGCTCCAGTGGCTGGAATTCCAGCGGTTCGAGCAGCTCGAACGCCAGCGGCTCCAACAACTCCAGCGCCAGTGGCTCCAACAGCTGGGGCCTGAACGGCTCAGCCAGCGGCAGCAACAGCTCGTCGAGCAGCGCCAACCTCAACGCATCGCTGGATGCAGCAGCCAACGCTACCCGCACCCTCACCACCGATGATGGCCGTCGCGAGCGCACCCGCTCCAGCACCTTCGACGGTTCGTTGAATGCATCGCTGGATGTCTCGGTCGACAAGTCGCACGAAAGTGCCTACGACTCGTCGTTCGAGAAGGCCTTCGACTCCAACTACGACAAGTCGCATCAATCGTCGTACGAGAAGTCCAAGGATTCTTCGTACACCAAGTCTCACGATTCTTCGTACGAGAATGCTTCGGCGTCTGACTTCTCGAAGTCTGGCGAAAAATCGAAACAATCCTCGAACGACGTGTCGAAGAGCTACAGCGAAAGCAGTGCTTACGACTTGAGCAATACCGTGTCCTTCCAAGTGCTGACCCCGACCGGCTGGGCCAACCCTGTTACCAACACTGCAACCCTTAGCGGTTCGGTGAACGGTGGCAGCGGCAACCTGGGCGTGAACGTGGCAGCCGGTGTGGGCAACCAGCAGAGCAACTCGCTGGCCATCTCCAACACCTCGTTCTGACCGTTGTGCTTGAGGCCCCCTTCGGGGGGCCTTTCTTCAACAGAACCGGAAGGCATCCGATCATGCGCATTATCGCCCTGGCGTTTCTGCTGTGCCTGGCCAGCGTGAGCGAAGCTGCACAAATGCCACTGTCCGTCCTGCCGGGCGGTGCTGTGGTGTTCAAACCAATCCAGAGCGTTCGCGAGCGCAAGTTCGCCGACCTGGTGCAACAAAAGACCGACTTCAGCTGCGGCGCCGCCGCGCTGGCGACCATCCTGCGCCAGGCCTACTGGCTGGATGTGGACGAACACCAGATCATCGAAGGCATGCTGGCCCACGCCGACCAGGACCTGGTGCGCACACAAGGCTTCTCGATGCTCGACATGAAACGCTACGTCGAGAGCCTGGGGATGCGTGCCCGCGGTTACCGGGTGGCCCCCGACACCCTGCACAGCGTGCGCATTCCGGTCGTGGTGCTGATGGATGTGCGCGGCTACAAGCACTTCGTGGTCATGCAGAAGGTCGACAAAGGCTGGGTGTACGTCGGTGACCCGGTGCTGGGCCACAGGCGCTACAAGATCGACGATTTCCTCAAAGGCTGGAACGGCATCATCTTCGCCGTGATCGGCCAAGGTTACGACAAGAACAACGTCCTGCTCGACCCGCCCCTGCCACTGACCGCCAAGGGCCGGGTGAACAACTTCACCCCAGTGAAGGACACCGAGCTACTGGACTTCGGCTTCATCAAAAGCGACTTCTTCTAACGACTGTTCTAATGACAAGGAGCATGATGCTCCAGGGAGCATTTCATGAAGACTTCATTGTGGCTGGCCATGGCCTGCCTGGCAGCCAGCTTGCCCAGCCACGCAGAGGCGTTCAAACCCATCGAACTGAAGGACCAGGAGCTGGCGAACCTACGCGGCCGTTACGTGATGCCCGGACGAATCGTGAGCTTCGGCATCGTCATGTCCAGCACCTGGCAAAATGCCAAGGGCGATGTGATCGGGGCAACGTCAACGCTGCAGGTTCAGCAGTCGACCATCAAGCCTCAGTTCTATGTCTCGATGATTGATGAAAAAGGCACCGGCACGGCACCGAGCGGTGCCTCCGCCGCCGGGACTGGCGTGGTCACAGGTGGCAACGGCCTTGCCACCACCGAGGGTGTGACCCAGGTGGTACGCGCGGCCGGCGACAACAATGCCGCCTACAACAACGTCGACATCAACGTGACCAAGGCCAACCAGGCTCCCGCCGTACAACAGCAAGGGCAGGTACTGGCCGCCGGCCAGACCCTGGTTGGGGAGAACGGCGCTGGTGCGCTCAGTGTGTCTTCCAGCGGTGTGGGCGTGCAACTCAACATCAATGCCAGCAATAACCAAGGCAGCAGCATGCAGCGGCTGGCCCAAGGCGGCCTGATGCAGAACTCGACACTGCTCGGCAACGGCAACCTGGTCAGCAACGTCACATCATTGAATGTCGTGATGCGTGAGAGCGTGCCGACCGCGGCTTCGCTCAACGGCAGCCTTGACCAGCTCAAAGGTCTTCGCACCTTCGGATACTGATCTACGCTCAGTCTCATCAAAAGTAGTTGGAAGGGACGGCAACTCCATGTACCGATCTTTTACGCTTAGAGCTTTTGTGTGTTTCGCTACCCTGGCCCCCGCCACAGCACTTTACGCAGCCGCCGACCCTCAGGTCGAAGCGCTGAAACAGGAACTGATCGAACTCAAACGTCGGTACGAGGCACAGCAACAGGCACTGATGGTGCTGGAGCAACGCGTGCGCCAGGTTGAGGAGGCCCCTGCAGCGGCGCCGCCCAAACGCCTGGTCAAGTCCCCCGCCGAGGGGGTGAAGGGTGCGCAGACTGTCGCTTCTGGCACGCCTGGCACCACTGGTAGCTCGTACGGGCAGGCGCTGACGGCCGATTCCGAACCGGCGCAAAGCGTTTCCAACCTCTATGACGAAGCCAGCGGGTTCTTTGGCGGCGGCAAGTTCAGCTTCGAAACAGGCGTCACGTATACCCATTACGATACCCGGGCGCTTACGCTCAATGGCTTCCTGGCGCTGGACTCGATCTTTCTGGGCAGCATCAACCTTGACCGGATCAAGGCCGACAACTGGACCCTGGACATGACTGCGCGCTACAACCTGGCGCAGCGTTGGCAGTTCGATATCAACGTGCCCGTGGTGTACCGCGAGTCCACCTACTCGTCTGGCGGCGCCGGTGGCGCCGGGGCCAGTACCTCCGATGCAACCGTCACTCGCGACCCTGAAATTGGCGATGTCAACGTTGGAGTGGCCTACAAGTTCCTCGACGAGGACGAAACCTGGCCTGACGCCGTCGCCACCCTGCGGGTCAAGGCGCCGACCGGCAAGGACCCGTATGGCATCAAGCTGCGCGAGGTAGACGGCAACAGCAACCTGTCGGTGCCGGAAAGCCTGCCCACCGGCAACGGCGTATGGTCGATCACACCGGGTATCTCGCTGGTCAAGACCTTCGACCCGGCTGTGCTGTTCGGCAGCCTGTCCTACACCTACAACATGCAGGACTCGTTCAGCGACATCAGCCCGCAGGTCAACAGCAAGGTGCCGGGTGACGTCAAGCTCGGCGACTCGTGGCAGATCGGCGGCGGTATCGCCTTTGCCCTGAACGAGAAGATGAGCATGTCGTTCTCGGTGTCCGACCAGTTCGCCCGCAAGAGCAAGATCAAACCCGATGGCGGTGACTGGCAATCGATCTCCAACAGTGACTACAACGCCGCCAACTTCAACATCGGCCTGACCTTCGCCGCCACCAACAACCTGACCATCGTGCCCAACCTGTCCATTGGTCTGACCGACGATGCCCCAGACTTCTCCTTCAGCCTGAAATTCCCTTACTACTTCTGAGACTTGCCATCGGCCGAGCCCGTGCGAACGGGCCCGGCTTTTGGTTACCAGCCTTGTAACCGCCCGCCTTCCCTGCCCCGGCCTGTTATCATCAAGCACAGATGCATGACGATTTAATGGCAAAAGGGAAGTTTTTGTGAAGAACCTGTCCGACCACCCACGCACCCGGCTTGCCGCTTTGGCAGCCTTGGTGTTGGTGATCCCACTGGGTACGCGCGCCATGCTGGGTTGGTCCAACCCGCTCGGTTACCTGTCCGACCTCGCCCTCGGCAGCCTGCTGGTGCTGTTGCTGCACCGCCGGCCGTGGTGGCTGGCACTGCCCGTGCTGCTGGCCTGGGCGGCCCTGTGGGTAGCCTCGGCCGAACTCGTAAGCGCGGTGGGCCGGTTGCCCACCAGCGCCGACCTGACCTACCTGCTCGACCCGCAGTTCATGGAGAACTCCACCGGTGGCGGCCTGGCCCATGCCTGGCTGCCTTGGGTGCTGGGCAGTGCTCTGCTGGCCTGGCTGGCCTGTGCCTGGCGCAGCCGCGCACAGCGTAGCCAGCCACTGCCGCGCAAGGCCTGGGCCATCCCCGTACTGCTGTTTGGCGCCCACTGGGGCAGCCAGCAACTGGTGCCTTCCGATGCCGACCAGTGGCGGCAATACAACCTCACCCACCAGCTGATGTCTGCCGGGGCTGGCAACCTGCAACGCCAGGTCGAAGGCTGGCTTGGCCGTACGCAACCCTTCACCCCGCTGGCCAGCAGCGGCTTGACCCAATCCGACCTGCATGGGCAAAGGCTGTTTACCGGCCCGGGAACTGCCCGCAACCTGCTGGTCATCACCATGGAAGGCATCCCCGGCGCTTACCTGCGGCCCAACCGCCAGGCGCTGAACAGTCGTTTCGACGAAGACCTGATGCCCAAGCTCAGCAAGTGGGCCGAGCGCGGCATGAACACCCCGGACTACGTGCTGCACACCCACCAGACCATCCGCGGCCTGTACGCGATGCTGTGCGGCGACTACGACAAACTGGCCAATGGCACGCCCAAGGGCGTGGAGCTGCTGACCCAGAACGAGCGCAACCAGGCTTGCCTGCCAGCACAGTTGCGCCAGGCCGGTTTCACTACCCACTACCTGCAAGGCGCGGGCCTGCGCTTCATGGCCAAGGACCGCATCATGCCGCACATCGGTTTCGATTCGGTGCATGGCCTGGAGTGGTTCCGCAACAAGAACTACCTGGACTTCCCATGGGGCAAGGATGACCGCGCCTTCTTCGAGGGTGCCCTGGGCTACGTCGGCCAGTTGCAGAAGCAGGACAAGCCATGGATGCTGACCCTGCTCACCGTGGGCACCCACCAGCCCTACTCGGCGCCGGCCGAGTACCTCGAGCGCTACGACACGCCGAAACAGGCAGCGGTCGCCTACCTGGACGACGCCGTCGGGGCATTTCTCGACAACCTCGAACGCCAGGGCGTACTCAAGGACACGCTGGTGGTGCTGACGTCCGACGAGTCCCATGGCATCGATGGCGTGCGCCTGGCTTCGTCCTGGGGCTTCAACCTTACCCTGGCGCCGGAGCAGGCCCAGCTACCGACCATCAAGCGCGGCACCTACGGCCACATCGACCTGGCCACCTCGTTGCTCGACTACTTCGCACTGCCCATTCCTGTCGCGCTTGGCGGTCGCTCGCTGTACCGTGACTACGACACCGGCCGCGAGATGATCTCCTACACCAACGGCATGCTGCGCTACCACAACGGCCAGGGCGTGTTCACCGAATGTGACTTCCAGCAGCGCTGCCGGCGTTATGCCAGCGAGGGCTTCATCGCCGACCAGGCCCGCTATCTTGGGCCAGGCGACAGCCTGCTGGGCCAGCAGATCGGCGCCCTGGCCGGGGTGCTCGACCAATCCCTGCTGCAAACCCCGCTCAACCTGCGCTACCAATTCGGCGGCCCTTCGCCGATCAAGTTGCGCAAGCGCATCCACGATGACTGGGCCGACAACCTGATTGGCGCACAGTACCTGGAAATGCCGGAAGGCTCGCACACCCGTGTGCGGGTCAAGGTACGCTCGCTGGACCCTAAACGTGCGGCCTATATCCAGCTCAAGGCCAAGCAGTTGGAGCAGGACGTACCCTTGGGCCTGCCACAAGAGGTAAAGGTCACCGCCGACGAGCCGCTGGAGATGGAGTTCAGCTTCGACAACCCGACCGAGCGCAAGGCGTTTTCCTTCCATTTGCTGGGCTATGGCGGCGGCAAGGTGGAAGTCAGCGATTTCAGCGTGATCACCGCCCTGCCTGGCGAGGATGACGGCGCCGATGAGCTTGCCGAGGGGCATATCGCCCACTCGGGCTGAGCAAGGTACCGCTCATCGCCCGGCCACCGGTGCCTGTCGATTCGACCTGGGCGTGCTCGACTAAGGTGTGAATCCCCAGCGTGGAGACAGCACCATGAGCACTAGCGACAGCAGGCACCCGGTGGTTTCTCGCAGCCAGTGGCTGGCAGCTCGCCGGCAACTCTGGCTGCACGAAAAAGCCTTTACCCACCACCGCGACGCACTGGCCGCAGCCCGTCGCGCCCTACCTTGGGTCAAAGTCGAACACGACTATCGTTTCAACGGGCCGGACGGCGAATTGAGCCTGGCCGACCTGTTCGCGGGTCGCAGCCAATTGCTGCTTTACCATTTCATGTTCGCCGAGGGCTGGAGCGAGGGCTGCCCCGGTTGCTCGTTCCTGGCTGACCATTTTGACGGTGCCAACTTGCACCTTGCACACCACGACGTGTCCCTGGTTGCGGTATCGCGGGCACCGTATGCCGAGTTCCAGGCGTTCCGTCGGCGCATGGGCTGGCAGTTCCCGTGGTACTCGTCACACGGCAGCGGTTTCAACGAAGACTTTGGCGTAAGTGTCGGCAACGAGGGTGAACGGCAGTACAACTATGAGCCGTATAACGGCAGTGAAAGCGAGCTGCCTGGCTTGAGTGCGTTCTACCGCGAAGCGGACGGCAGCGTGTACCACACCTACTCAACCTACGCCCGCGGGCTGGACATCCTGGTCAATACCTACAACTTCCTCGACATTGCGCCACTGGGACGCAATGAAGGCGGGACCATGGACTGGGTGCGGCACCATGACCGCTATGAAGGGCAGCCAGACAAGGCACACTGCTGTCACAACTGATACAGGGGCCGCACGATGTCAGCCACGCACACCCAGCATCCCGCGCTCGACGATGAAGTCGATCACCGCCTGCAGCCCTTCGCCCTTCTTCAGGTTGCTGAAGGTCCAGGGCCGCTGCGGCCGCATGCGCTGGGTGTCGCGCTCCATCACTTCCAATGAAGCCCCTACATAAGGCGCCAAGTCGGTCTTGTTGATCACCAGGAAGTCCGACTTGGTAATGCCCGGCCCGCCCTTGCGGGGGATCTTTTCGCCCTCGGCCACGTCGATCACGTAGATGGTCAAGTCAGCCAGCTCCGGGCTGAACGTAGCGCTGAGGTTGTCACCGCCGCTTTCCACGAAGATGACTTCGAGGTTACCGAACTTGCGTGCCAGCGCTTCGACCGCCGCCAGGTTCATCGAAGCGTCTTCCCGAATAGCCGTATGTGGGCAGCCGCCGGTTTCCACGCCAACGATGCGCTCAGGCTCCAGGGCGCCGGCCTCGGTGAGGATGCGCTGGTCTTCCTTGGTGTAGATATCGTTGGTCACCACGGCAATCTGGTAGTGATCACGCATGGCCTTGCACAGCGCTTCCAGCAGCGCGGTCTTGCCAGAGCCGACCGGGCCGCCGACACCGACGCGCAGGGGTTGTTTATAGCTTTGCATGCAGGCAGTCCTCAGGAACGGAACAAACGGGTGTATTGGGTTTCGTGACGCGATGAAGCAATGGCCAGCAGTGGCAGGCCACCGCCGAGCTGGTCGTCGCCCAGGCCCAGTGCCTGGTCGAGCGCAGCGGGCAATTCGTTGCCGAGGTCGCGCAGCAAGGTCTGGGCAGCCTGCTGGCCGAACGGCACCAGCTTGACCCCGGCCATGACCGCGCCCTCCAGCCAGGCAAAACCATGGCCCAATGCCAATTGGCGCAGCGGGATGGCCCAGTGCGCGGCCAGCCAGGCCATGCCGCCCAGCTGGCTTAACTCAAGGCTGGCGCGCCAGGCCGGTGCCTGGCCCAATTGCCAGCCGTCGAGCAACCGCGCCAATGCCGCACCGCGCTGCTGTTCTTCCAGCCGCAGCTCGGCCGTTTCACGGTTGGCCAGCAAGAACCGGCTCCAATGGCCGAACGCTGCGGCATCTTCGGCCTGGCATGCGTGGTACAAGCGCGCCAGAACCGGCCAGTCGAGGCAAGCCAGGGTGTCATGAACCTGCTCGCGTTGCCAGGCAACGAAGCCGTCCACGCCACGCACCCAGCCGGCCTCGACCGCCCACTCCAGGCCTTGCGAGTAGGTGAAGCCGCCCACCGGCAAGCCGGGGCTGGCCAGCTGCAGCAGGCGCAGCAACGCCAGGTCGCTGTTCATCAACCGGCCAGTACCAACGCGGCGCCGGCCAGCAGGCCACCGCCAAAAGCCTTTTGCAGGCCGCTGTGGCGGCGCAGCAGGCAACCAACCGCGAAGCCGGCCGCCAGCAGCAGACCGCTGACGGTGACGAAGCCAGCACTGAACTGCCAGAACGCGCTTGGCGTGGCTTCTACACCGTGGGCCCAGCCATGGAACAAGGCAAACACCGGCATGGCCATTGCCAGCAGCAACTGGCGGCTCGGCAGCAGCACCGCCCCGGCAGCCACCAGCAGCGACGCGGCAATCAGGGCTTCCATGCCCAGCACATCGCCGAACAGGTGCCCGCACACAGCGCCTGCGAACATTGCAGCCAGCGTAGCCAGGGGCAACGTCAGGCTGCGCCGAGTCAACGCGGCAAGCACCCCAGTGCCCAGCAGCATCAGCAAGTGATCGAGCCCGGTAAGCGGGTGCAACAGGCCGTCCTGCAGCGGGTTGCTGTCATGACCAGGGTGGGCAAAGGCTGGCAGCGCCAGCATCAGCAGAAACAGGGCGAAAGTCTTTTTCATCGGTTGCTCCAGGGCAGTTCAGGAATGGGCAGGCAGGCGTACGAACGGGTGATCGTGGCCATGAGCATGGCTGTGGCCATGGGGTGCACTTTGGTAAGCGCCCGCTTCCGGCTCGAACGGGGCCTGTTCGGCCTCGACCGTCAGGCCCAGGCCACGCAGCATGTCGTCCAGCACATGGTCGTGCTGAAAGCGCAGCAGGCCGGGTTCGATCTGCAGCGGCACATGACGGTTACCCAGGTGGTAGGCGGCGCGGGCCAGCAAGTGCGGGTCGGCGCAGCGCACCGTGGACACTGCCTCGGGCGCCGCCAACACGCGGATCAGGTGGGTGCCATCGGCATCGGCCAGCAGTTCACCGCCGCGCAACAGGTGGCCGCGTTCGAGCATCAAGCCGGCCTCGCGGCCATCGTCCAGGGTTAACCGCAAACGACTCTTGATGCGACTGTCCACATCGAGGGTGACGGTGCCACTCACAGCAAGCGTGCCGGGGTCGCTGATACGGCGGGTCAAGACAATCATCGGTGCTCCTTCAGAACAGAAAGTAACGCTGGGCCAGCGGCAGTTCGCTGGCCGGCTCGCACACCAGCAGCTCACCATCGGCACGCACCTGGTAGGTCTGCGCATCGACTTCTATCAGGGGCTGCAGGGTGTTGTGGACCATGTCGGGCTTGCGTACCCGACGGCAGCCGTTGACCACGCCAATCAGGCTGCGCAGGTTCAGTTCCTCGGCCAGGCCACGGTCCATGGCAGCCTGGGGCAGAAAGGTCATGCGCGTGGCATGGCGTGCCGCGCCCAACGCGCCGAACATCGGCCGGTAGTGCACCGGCTGTGGCGTTGGAATGGAGCCGTTGATGTCGCCCATCGGCGCCGTGACAATCATCCCGCCCTTGAGCACCAGGGCCGGTTTGACCGCGAAGAAAGCCGGCGACCACAGCACCAGGTCGGCCAGCTTGCCCACCTCCACCGAGCCCACTTCGTGGCCGATGCCATGGGTGAGTGCCGGGTTGATGGTGTACTTGGCGATGTAGCGTTTGACCCGGAAGTTGTCGCTGTAATAGGTGTCCGGTGCCAACGGCCCACGGCGTAGTTTCATCTGGTGCGCGACCTGCCAGGTGCGCAGCACCACTTCGCCAACCCGGCCCATGGCCTGGGAGTCGGACGAGGTCATGGCAAAGGCGCCCATGTCGTGGAGGATGTCCTCGGCGGCGATGGTCTCGCGGCGGATGCGCGATTCGGCAAAGGCCACGTCCTCGGCGATGCTCGGGTCCAGGTGATGCGGACCTTCGTTCACGAAGAAGGGCGGTTACCACACGAACTTGCAGCGGATCTCGGGCGCTACCGGCGCCGCGTGTTCGTCGAACAACTCGGTTGGGAGCTCCCGTCGGCGAACGAAAGCTTCGAGCGCGACCAGTTCGATCGCGACGATACCGTGTACGTGTTCGCGCGAAATGCCGGCGGCGACGTGTGCGGATGTGCGCGCCTGCTGCCCACGACGCGCCCGTATCTGCTGCAGTCGCTGTTCGCCGACCTGATCGCCGCAGACATGCCGCTGCCGCAATCGGCGGCCGTCTGGGAGCTGTCCAGGTTCGCGGCGACCGACGACGAAGGCGGGTCGGGCAATGCCGAGTGGGCCGTGCGGCCGATGCTCGCGGCCGTGGTCGAATGCGCGGCGCAGCTCGGCGCGCGGCAGCTGATCGGCGTGACGTTCGCGAGCATGGAGCGGCTGTTCCGCCGGATCGGCATACACGCGCACCGCGCAGGCCCGCCGAAGCAGGTGGACGGACGTCTGGTGGTCGCATGCTGGATCGATATTGATCCGCAAACGTTTGCGGCATTAGGAATCAAGCCGGGGCAGGCAGCCCGGCAAGCCATCGCCGCCTGAATGGCACACCATGAGCATGTCCAGGTGCTCGTCCACGGTGTTGATCGTGTACGGCAGGGTCGGGTTGGTCGAGGACGGCAGCACGTTGGCCTGCCCCGCCGCGCGGATGATGTCCGGTGCATGGCCGCCACCGGCCCCCTCGGTGTGAAAGGTGTGTATGGTGCGGTCGCCAATGGCCGCCAAGGTGTCTTCGATGCAGCCCGACTCATTGAGGGTGTCGGTGTGAATCGCGACCTGGATGTCCATTTCCTCGGCCACGCCCAGGCAGCAGTCGATGGCCGCTGGCGTCGAGCCCCAGTCCTCGTGCAGCTTGAGGCCAACTGCACCGGCCGCGATCTGTTCTCGCAGCGCTTCAGGCCGCGAGGCGTTGCCCTTGCCGAGCAAACCGATGTTGATCGGCAGGCTGTCGGCGGCCTGCAGCATGCGCGCCAGGTACCAGGGGCCCGGCGTGCAAGTGGTGGCATTGGTGCCGGTGGCAGGCCCGGTGCCGCCGCCGATGAACGTGGTGACACCGCTGTTCAGGGCCTCGTCCACCTGCTGCGGGCAAATGAAGTGGATATGCGAGTCCACCCCACCGGCGGTGACGATCTTGCCCTCGGCCGCGATTACTTCGGTCCCCGGCCCGACCGGCACGTTCACCCCTGGCTGCACATCGGGGTTGCCGGCCTTGCCGATCACCGCGATGCGCCCGTGCTTGATACCGATGTCGGCTTTGACGATGCCCCAGTGGTCGATGATCAGGGCATTGGTCAGCACCAGGTCCATGGCCTCGGCAGCCAGCATCTGGCCCTGCCCCATGCCATCGCGGATGACCTTGCCGCCGCCGAACTTCACCTCTTCGCCATAAACCGTGAAGTCCTTCTCTACCTCAACCCACAGTGCGGTATCGGCCAGACGCACGCGGTCGCCCACGGTAGGGCCGAACATGTCGGCATAGGCCTGGCGGGAAATACGGCTCATGCCCTGCCCTCCAGCGCGCCCATCACCTTGCCCTGAAAGCCGTACACCTCACGTTTTCCGGCATAGGCCACCAGTTGCACGGTGCGTGCCTGGCCCGGCTCGAAGCGCACGGCCGTGCCGGCCGGTATATCCAGGCGAAAGCCCAAGGTTGGCGCACGGTCGAACACCAGCGCCTCGTTGACTTCAAAGAAGTGGTAGTGCGAGCCGACCTGCACCGGTCGGTCACCATGGTTGGCCACCGTTGTAGTGACCGTTTCACGGCCACTGTTCAACTCGATGTCGCCTGCGGCGACCTGGACTTCACCTGGGATCATGCTGCCCTCATTGGTAGTTTCAGACGATGGGGTCATGTACGGTCACCAGCTTGGTGCCATCCGGGAAGGTCGCTTCGACCTGCACGTCGTGGAGCATTTCGGCGATACCGGGCATCACCTGCTCACGGGTCAGCACCTCGCGCCCCAGGCTCATCAGCTCGGCGACCGTCCGGCCATCGCGGGCACCTTCGAGCACAGCGGCACTGATCAGCGCCACCGCTTCCGGGTAGTTGAGCTTCAGGCCACGGGCCAGGCGACGCTCGGCCAGCAGCGCGGCAGTGAACAGCAGCAGTTTGTCTTTCTCTCTCGGGGTAAGCTCCATGGGGCTCTCTCAGGTGGCCCAGATACGCGGTGGGCAGGATGGCAGGCCGAGGATGGCCGGGCGCAGTACATGCCACAGGCGTTGCAGGGTGCGTTGCAGGTGTTGGTTGTCGTGGTCGAGCAGGCGGATCACCAGCAGCGACCCGAGCAGGGTCGCGCCAGCCGGGTTGCCCAGTTCGTCGAGCAATGAGCGGACCTGCTCCAGCACGGCCTGATCGGCCGGTGCGGCACAGAAGGTGGCAAGCAGCGGATGCCCGCCAAGCTTGTCCAGATGCCCGCCGGCGATACGCAGGCGCTCATGCAGGCCAACCTCGTCGGGCAGTTCGATGTGCAACAGGCTGTACAGGGTGCCGTGGTCGAAACGCTCGTGCATGACCGGGCGGCCCAGGCACAGGGTTTCCCAGGCCAGCAGGCGGGCGCCCGGCTCAAGGCTGAAACGGCTGGCAAGGCTGGCGCGGGCGCCCGAGAAGAAGATGCTGTCCTGCGGCAACCACTCCAGGGTGCTGCCAGCGGCCAGGTGAAAGCGTTGGGTCAGCCGCGCGGTCGGGCCGATGCTGCGGTAGAACTTGCTGGCGCCGGGCATGGTCAGCAGCGCGTGGCTGCCCGGCTCCAGGTGAATGTTCAGCTCCAGGCGGTCGCCGGCGACGATGCCTCCCGGTGGGTGCAATACATAGACATGGCACGGCGAACCTTCGGGATAGAAAGGCCGCTGCACCAAAAGAGGTCCGAAATGTTTCCACGCACCAAGGCGGGTCACGTCGCCACGCTGGACAAAGCGCAGTTGCAAGTGAGCGCTCCAGCCCGCATCGCCTTGTTGTTGTTCGATCTGCTCCGCGAGCGACATCCTGCGGCCCCTGAAATACGTGGCCTGCTGGCCGTTTAGAGGGTACGGCGCGGGCGGCTGCTAGCGCGCACGGCCTGACCACTCGATCAAATTCGCAGGCTGGATATAGCAGGTTGCGGGCCAACTTCGCAGGTGAACGATGATGAAACTTTTGCCGCGACCGCTCTGGCATCGGGCATACAGGAGATGGCGCACAAAGCGGGGGCGCGCTTGGGCCCTGTTTCGGTGCTATACGTGCAGATGGGGCTGCTCTGCAGCCCAAACAATCAAAGCTCAGTAGTCGAAGCGGTCCACCGCACGCCGGCGCTCGTTGTCATCACGCCGGTCATAGATGGCCGTGGTCTGGATATTGGCATGGTGCGCCAGCTTCTGCGCGATCGACAGGTCGTGCTCTTCGATCACACGGGTAATGAACGCCCGGCGGAAGTCGTGCGGCATGATCTTCACCCCCACCTGCGCGCCGCGCTGGCGGGCGATGTAGTAGATCGCATGCTTGGTGATTCGCGCTCGGGTGATGTGGCTGCCACGACGGATGCGGTTGAACAGGAACGGGTCATCTTCCGCCCCGGCAGGCAGGTCCTGGCGGCGCAGGTCAAGCCAGGCTTGCAACTTCTCGAACGCCCACGGCGGTGCGTACTTGACCAACTGGTGGTTGCCCTTGCCCACCACCTGCAAGCTGCGCGCTTGGAAGTCGACCTGGTCGAGGTCGATGTCGACCGACTCCGACTTGCGCATGCCTGTGCCGTACAGCAAGGCAATGATCGCCGCGTCACGCACCCCCTGTGGCCTGGGGTCGGCCGCGCACACGTCCATCAACTCGCGAATCAGGCTGCGCCGCAGGTTGCGCCCTGGCGGCAGGCGGGTGCCCGTGGCCGGTTTGACCTCGCGAATGCGCAACAGCAGCTCATGGTCGATCAGGCCTTGGCGCCAGGCCTCGTTCATCACCCCGCGAATCGCGTTGACATACAGCGATGAGCTGTTGGGCGCGTAACCGTCGGCCCGCAGCGCCGCCACCAGCGCGATCACATGGCCGGGCTCGAGCCGATGCCAGGGCACATCGACGATGTTGCAGTCGACAAAGCCGAGCCGATCGGCGGCGTCCTGAAGGATGTAGCGCATGGTTTGCTGGCTGGATGGGGCCAGGCGGGCCATGTACTGCAGCAGCGGATTTTTCGAGAGGTCGGACAAAGCGTGAATCCTGTAGCGAAGCGTCAGCCGGGAGCAAACCGGCAAACCCTGAAGCAAGTCAAAACGACATACATGCAAGTCCCAATGACCGCGAAACGCGCATGTCATTCGGACCCTGAGCAGTGCCATCACCTTGATATTCAAGGGCTTTGCAACTGGCACGGATCGTGATCTTACCCCAACTGAAGCCTACTGAACGAACCAAGGACCGCCCATGCTCGTGCAACCGATCGCTTCACGCCCACGCCAGGCCGTCTGGGGCCTAGGTTTTCGCCCGTTCTTCCTGGGGGGCAGTTTATTTGCGTTGGTCGCCTTGTTGTTGTGGGTCGGTGTACTGACCGGGGCGCTGGCCCCTGCCCCGCCGGGCGGCATGCTCGCCTGGCACCGCCACGAAATGCTTTACGGCTTCGCCGCTGCCATTATCGCGGGTTTCCTGCTGACCGCCGTGCAGAACTGGAGTGGCATCCCTGGCTTGAGCGGGCGGGCGCTGCAGGGTGTGTTCCTGCTTTGGCTGCTGGGCCGGGCAAGTTGGTTCCTGCCGTTACCGGGTGGCTTGCTGGTGCTGATCGAAGGCAGCTTCCTTCCGCTGGTGGCGCTTAGCCTGGCGCGACCGATCGTGCAACGGCGCCTGCGCAACAATTACCCGATCGTCGGCCTGGTAATGTTGATCGCCGCCTGCCAGTGGCTAACCTTGGCCGGCTGGCTGCGCCAGGACGAACTGTGGCAACGCCGGGGCGTGTTTGCCGGGTTGTGGCTGGTGGCGGCGATGATGACCGTGCTCGGCGGCCGGGTCATTCCGTTCTTTACCCGCCGAGGCCTGGGCAACATGAGCGCGGCCCCTGCCCGCCCATGGCTGGACCGGGCCTGCTTGTTGTTCAGCGTGGCCGTACCTTTGGCGTTTGTCAGTGGCCTTGCCGATACACCGCGTGCCAGCCTGGCGGTGCTGTTCTTTGCACTGTTCACGCTGCACTCGGCCCGCCTGGTGCTGTGGCACGACCGTGGCCTGTGGCACGTACCGCTGCTGTGGTCGCTGCACCTGGCCTACGCCTGGATCGCCCTCGCCTGCCTGGGCATGGCACTGTGGCACGCCGGGGTGGCACTGAACCCTAGCCTGGTGACCCATGCCCTGACGGTCGGGGCCATGACCGGGCTGATCCTGGCCATGATGGCGCGGGTCAGCCTGGGCCACACCGGCAGGCCATTGCAGGTGCCAACCAGCATGGTTTGGGCTTTTGCCCTGATGCAACTGGCGACCTTGGCGCGGGTGGTTCTGCCGCTGTTCTCATCGCTGGGGGTTAGCCTTTCGGCACTGTGCTGGTGCCTGGCACTGCTGCTATTCCTGCGCCATTATCTCCCCATCCTGTTGCAGCCGAGGACAGACGGCATGCCGGGCTAACGGGCTCGCCGAAATGGGCCAGTCGTTAACGTCAATCGCTTGTAGCCGCGTAGATGAATTCACCTACCTTCTCACCAAGCACTTCCCTCTCGAGGCCGCCAACAGCCCCTTCAGCTCCGACCCGTAGAATCCCACACACTGGAACGCTGATGCCGCCAGCCCCAACCGCAAAAGCCGCGCATAACGTACCGGCGGCCAATCCAGCGCCAGTGGAAACGAGCGCACTTAACCCAAGGCTTCCGGCAAAACTAACTGCCTCTGTCATTCGGATCTTTCTGCACACCTGCGTCTCACCGGCCCGGCAAACCTTCTGAATGTTCATGCAAGACGAAGTACCTCCGAGCCCAATTGCAGCATGCCCACCCTCTTTAAGGTACTTACCGAGCCGCGCCACCTTATCCAAATGCGTCGCATACCCCGCAATCTGCCCCGGGCCTCCCGCTTTCGACCAATGGTGCACCAGGCACTTGGTCGAAATATTCAAACGATTCTTCAGCCGTTCATAGCGCCCCAGATTCACCTGCTTGTTAAGGAATGCCGCCTTCAGCTGATCATCCAACTGCTGTAGTAACTGCCGGCGTTCGGCAAAGAAAGCCGGGCTGTAGTTGATGTGCAATTGCTCGATACGCATCAATGTATGAATGACCCGCTCCAAGCCTTGATCCAGCTTGTCCCTCCCCACGCCCATGGACAGGCTGGCGTTGCCGAGCAAACCGGCGATATCGGCCTGGTGCTGCATCATGAAGTCCGCTTCAGCGAAATCGAGCACCTTCAGCGCGTACCGCGCGTGCTGTGCAGCTGCCATCAGTTCTCGCTCCTCGCGCCCCCAGGCATGTTCGTTGTCAGGGTCACCCATGACGAAGATTTCACCTGCCTTGAACCCTTGCTCGAACGTCGGGTTGAGCCGCTGTAACAGGGAAATCGGCAACGTGGCAGCGTGCTCGGCCAGTTGCAGCAGCACCTGGGGGAACGACATGCGTCGAGGAACCACGTAAAAGCCAGGCTCCAGCGTACCAGGCAATGCGTCGACTGCCTGACCTTGTCCTTCCAGATTGGCTCGCATAAACAAACTCCCTGTGCATGGTCCAGGTTGGAAAACCTAACATCAGCAAGGGAGTTGTAATCGTCACCCGTTGAAATTCAGATACGTCCTACAAGTCAGTCGGATTGCGAGTGATCGCCCAAGGCAAGAAACCGCTAGACGATAGCCGCCGGCCACCACCCAGGGAACATTTGCTGAACCCTGGGCTCAGCGAAACGTTCGTCAATAAGCACCAACACCCCGCGGTCCTGGTCGCCACGGATAACCCGGCCAGCCGCCTGGATCACCTTGCGCACGCCCGGGTAGAGATAGGCATAGTCGAACCCCGCGCCAAACTGCCGCCCAAGGCGCTGCTTGAACTGTTCGTTGACCGGGTTGACCTGGGGCAACCCCAAGGTGGCGACAAACGCGCCGATCAACCGCGTGCCTGGCAAGTCCACCCCTTCGCCGAAAGCACCGCCCAATACGGCGAAGCCCACACCTCGGCCATCGGCGACAAAGCGATCGAGGAATGCCTGGCGGGCCGCCTCGTCCATGCCCGGTTCCTGAGCCCACAGTGGAATCTGGCCATGCTGCTCGGCCAACAGCCGGGCCACCTGTTGCAGGTACTCGAAACTGCTGAAGAACGCCAGGTAGTTGCCCGGCATGCGCTCATACTGTCGGGCAATCAGCTCGACGATAGGTGCCAGGGAGGCTTGGCGCTGCTGGTAGCGGGTGGACACCTGGCTGGCAATGCGTACTTCCAGCTGTTCGGCGCGAAACGGCGCGGACACTTCGAGCCAGGCGGTGTCAGCGGGCATCCCTAGCAGGTCGCTGTAGAAGTGCCGTGGGCTCAACGTGGCGGAAAACAGCGTCACACTGCGCGCCGCCTGCATACGTGGGGCCAGCAGGCGCGCCGGGGTGACGTTGCGCAGGCACAGTGTGGCCAGCCGCCGTTTGCGCGTGCCCTGGCGCTGGCTGATGTCGAACAGGAAGTGCTCATCGAACAGTTCGGCAACCCGGCTGAACTGCAAGGCCTGATAGAAGAACTGCAATACCTGCGGGTCCACGTGTGCCGGCGCTTGGTTCATTTGCTCCTGAATCAGCCCGATGCACTGCTGCAAAGCACGCAACAGCCCGTCGGGCAGCGACTCGCTGGCGTGGTACGGCGCACGCTGCTCTTTATACAGCGCGTTCCAGTACCGGTTTAGGCGGTCCAGCGCACTGACCAGCCCGGGCGGTTTGCTCTGGCGCAAGGCCAGCAGTTGCCCTTGGTCAAGGCTGGCGCTGTACATGCCGCGCCCACGCTCGACCAGGTTGTGCGCTTCGTCCACCAGCACCGCTACGCGCCACTGGTTGAGCTGGGTCAGCCCAAACAGCAAGGCATGCGCGTCGAAGTAGTAGTTGTAGTCGGCAACCAGCACGTCGGCCCAGCGCGCCATCTCCTGGCCCAGGTAGTACGGGCATACCTGGTGTGCCAACGCCACTTCGCGCAGGTTGGCGCGGTCGAGCAACGGCTGTGCGGCCGCAGCCTCGCGTGCTGCCGCCAAACGGTCGTAGAAACCCGCAGCCAATGGGCAGGATTCGCCATGGCAAGCCTTGTCCGGGTACTCACAGGCTTTGTCGCGGGCGATCAACTCCAGTGTGCGCAAGGCAGGTTGCGGCGTGGCATCGGTGATCTGACGGATGGCGTCCAGGGCCAACGCCCGGCCTGGGGTCTTGGCGGTGAGGAAGAACAGTTTGTCCAGCTGTTGCGGCACCATTGCCTTCAGTAGCGGGAACAAGGTGCCTAGGGTCTTGCCAATGCCAGTGCTGGCCTGGGCCATCAGGCAACGGCCGGTGCTCACCGCCTTGTACAACGTTTCGGCCAGCTGCCGTTGGCCCTGGCGGAATTGTGGATAGGGGAAGCTCAGTGCCTGCAGGCCTTGATCACGATCACCTAGGCGTCGATGCTGATAGTGGGCCCAGCCGAGAAAGCGCTGGCATTGGATTTCGAAGAACTCCCGCAACTCGGCAGCCGTGTAGTGCTCGCTGAACAACGTTTGGCCATCGCTGTCCACGTCCAGGTACACCAGCGCCACCTCGATGCTCGGCAGTTGGCGTGCCTGGCACATCAGCCAGCCATAGACCTTGGCCTGTGCCCAGTGCAACTGGCGGTGATTGGCCGGCTGACGCGCCAGGTCGCCTCGGTGCGTCTTGATCTCTTCCAGGCGATTGCTGCCAGGGTCATAACCGTCTGCGCGGCCCCGCACCTTGAGGGTTTCGAATTGGCCTTCGAGGGTGATTTCGGACTCGTAGCCCGCAGCTCGCCGGGCCACTACCCGCTGATGCCCTTCAATGCCTTCCTGGGCGGTGGGCGACGGCGTGAAACGCAGGTCCAGGTCACCGACCTTGGCGCTGAACTCGCACAAGGCACGCACTGCCACGCTGTAGCTCAAGGCGTTTCGCTCCAGCGCACATGGCACACCGCGACGGGCAGGCCGTGTTGCCTGCAGAACTCCAGCCAGCGCAGTTGGTTGTCCTGCAGACGGTCACCGGGCCCCTTGACCTCGACCATGCGATAAAGGCCCTGCTCGGGCCAGAACTGGATCAGGTCCGGCATGCCGGCGCGGTTGCTGCGAATGTCCTGCAGCAGGCGCAGAAAGCACTGCTTCAGTTGGGCGGCCGGCAGGCAAGCCAAAGCCTGTTGCAGCAGGTCTTCGCTGAGCATGGACCAGAACACGAACGGCGACTGCAGGCCCTGCTTGCCCTTGTAGCAGTCGAGAATCGCCTGGTGATGGCTGCCGTCATCGAGCCGCCCGAGGCAGCGCTGGAACAGTGCACTGCGCCGTTGCTGGAAGTCGCTGTCGTGCAGGTCCTGTGGCGCAGCCTGGAACGGGTTGAAGAATGCGCCGGGCACCGGGGCGAAGATGGCCTCCCAGCACAACAGGCCAAACAGGCTGTTGAACAACGTGTTCTCCACATAATGTGCCTGCCCCCCCTCTAGCGCCAGGTGTTGACGCACGGCTTCTTCCACGCCCAGTGCCGCGTGCTCGCGGGGCAGTTCAAGTTCGATCAGCTCCAGCGGCGCGACACGCTGGCGCCGCTGTGGCGGGCCGCCAAGCTTGCGGGCCAGGCGTGGCAGCATCCGTTCCAGGGCCTGCACTTCCAGCGCATTGGCCGGTGCCGCAGCCAGCTGTAGCGCCAGTGCATGGGCCTGGGGCCACTGTTCGCTGCGCTCCAGCACCCGCACCTGGCGAATGCGTGCCTGGGCATGGTCGCACTGCGCGTACACGGCCATGGCCAGATCCCAGTCACCCTGGCGCTCGCATTGTTGGCCCAAGGCGAATTGCAGCCGCGCATGGCGCCGGGCCAGCCAAGGGTTTTCACTGTGCAGCCCTTGCAGGGTCGCGAGGATCGACACTGGGTCGCCACCCTGCTCCAGGCGCTCGGCGCACTGGTGCAACGCCATGGCCAGGTCGAGCTCGTCACGCCGTTGCAAGGCTCGGGAATCGCTGCTGAACGGCACCTGCTCGTAGCGCAGCAGGCCAAGGTCGGCGAGGACGAAGTCTGACCAGTCCTGGTACAGGTTGCCGAAGAACAACAAACGCACCCGGTCGCACAGAGGCTGCAAGCACCACTGAAGGATGCGCACCTCGCTGTCGGGAAACCATTCGGCCAAAGGCCGGGCCGCCAGCTCCAGTGGCTTCAGCTGTGCCAACAGCTCATGCTTGGCGGCACGCGGGCGGCTCAGTTGTCGGGCGAAACAACGGGCCAGTTCGTCCTTGCGTAGCAAGGCGAACAGCTGCTCCAGTTCCAGTTGTTCGGGCTCCCGCACCCAGCCCAGGGCCTGCAATGGCTGCAGCGCCAGCGCAGTGTCGCCGATTTCGACGTAGTCGAGCCGGTCGCTGCGAAACAACTCGCCTTTGCGCATGACCATACGCACCATCAAGGCTTGGGCTGGTGCTTGCAGTTGGCTGAATGCGCGGATGAAAGCCAGTTCCTGGTCATCGAGCAGGTCTTGGTAGCGCTGTTCGACCCACAGCACAACCTGGCGGAAGTTGAACAGGTAGTAGAACGGGTCGTCGACGGAATGGGCGATCACGGATTAAGGTCAGTTTGCGGTAACAGGCACTGGTTATACATACAGACAAGCATGCCTGACAAGCGCCGTGGGTCAGTTCGATGGTGCTTTGTGTAGGAGCGGCCTTGTGTCGCGATGGGCTGCGCAGCAGCCCCCGGATATCGAGAACAACGCCAATATCACTGGGGCCGCTTGGCGGCCCTTTCGCGACACAAGGCCGCTCCTACAGGGGTTGCGTGACGTATCAAACTACTTGGTTGCTGGAACCATCCCCTCTGCCTCGACCTTGGCACTGCCGATCGGCGCCTGCAGTAGCAGGAAGTACGCCACTGCCGAGCACAACGCCACCACCGCGCTGATCATGAACGCCGTGGTGAACGAGCCCGAATACTGGATGCTGAACCCGGTCACGATCGGTGCCACGGAACCGGCGATGTAACCGCCAAAGTTCTGGATCGAACCAAACGACGCCACGCGCTGGCTGTCGACAATGGTGTTGACGATCATCCAGGCGGTGGCACTGGCCATGTTGATGCTGAACAGCGCCAGGCACAGCAGGATGATGCAGCCGGTCAGGCCGGTGACGAAGGACAGGGGCAAGGTGAACAGCGCGGCCAGCACCAGGCCGGTGATGACACTGAACTTGCGGCCACCCAGCACGCTCATGCCACGCTTTACCAGCCAGTCACAGAAGCGCCCGGCAACGATGGTACCCGCGGCACCAAAACCGTAGGCCAGCGACACGACCCAGGCGGTCTTGTACAGGTCCAGCCCATGTTCACGCTCGAAGTAGCCTGGCAGCCAGGTCAGGTGCAACCAGAGCATGTAGATCACCCCCATGAAACCCAGCACCGCGCCCCAGGTACTGCGGTGCTTGAACAGGTCGAGCCAGCCGGCGAAGTAGGATGCCTTCGGCGTGGCTGCAGCGGTTACCGGCGCCTGGTGCTCGCCCGGCAATGGCTTGCCTTCGGCCGCAAGCTCTGCC
Source organism: Pseudomonas sp. LFS074 (assembly GCF_047978165.1). Classification (NCBI taxonomy): domain Bacteria; kingdom Pseudomonadati; phylum Pseudomonadota; class Gammaproteobacteria; order Pseudomonadales; family Pseudomonadaceae; genus Pseudomonas; species Pseudomonas sp. LFS074. The sequence goes on from NZ_JBFPFV010000001.1 coordinate 3,369,660, forward strand.
AGGTAACGGGCCTTGCTCTTGTAGAAGGTCAGCCAGCACACCGCCAGTACCACGCCGATCACACCGGTAATGATGAACATGCCGCGCCAGCCGAAGTTGACCATGAACAGCGTCAGCAAGGGTGGCGCCAGGCATGGGCCCAGGCACGTCGACGACCAGACCACGCCGGTCGGGGTGCCGCGTTCGTTGGCGTCGAACCACTCCGACAAGGCTTTGGCCGCCGATGGGAACATCGGCGCCTCGCCAATCCCCAGCAATACCCGCAGGCCCATGAATCCGGCAAAACTGTTGACCATGCCAAACGCTGCCTGGGCTACCGACCAGCCCAGCAACGAGGCACCCAAGGCGATCTTGCTGCCCAGGCGGTCGATGATCATGCCCATGGGCAATTGGGCAAAGGCATAGGCAATGGAAAACGCCGACAACAGAATGCCCATCTGCGACGGGCTGATCATCATGTCTTTCTGGATGGAGGTGTTGGCAATCGACAGCGCACTACGGTCCAGGTAGTTGACGATGCCGATCAGCAGCAGGAACACGACGGTGATGCGCTGGTACTTCTTCATAGGGTTCATGTGATGACCTTTCTTATTATTGTTGCCGCGCTATCAGCGCCTTGACGATCCCTCGATGCTGCTGCGCCCCTCCCTGACGCAGCGTGTCGTTCAAAACTGGCGCGCGGTGGCTGCAACCTCCAACAGGCCACGTTGGCCAAGGTTGTCGATCAGCGCGCGCAGGCCAAAGGCCCACTGCGGTGCCAGATCGCTGGTGGTCACGCGGTTGCACAGAGTACCCAGTTGCGGGTTGCTGATGCTCACCACGTCACCCGGTTTGTGGGTAAAGCCGTTACCCGGCTGATCGCGGTCCTGCTTGGGAGCGAACAGGGTACCGAGGAACAGCACCAGGCCGTCGGGGTATTGGTGATTCTCGTTGAGGGTTTGCTGCACCAGGTCTTGCGGGTCACGGCTGATCTGCCGCATTGAGCTACGCCCGGACAGGATGAAACCGTCCATGCCTTCGACCCGCAGGTCCACCTCGGCGGCGCGCACATCGTCCAGACCAAAGCTTTCGTCAAACAGCCGCAGCAGCGGGCCCAGTGCAGTGGACGCGTTGTTGTCCTTGGCCTTGGACAGCAGCAAGGCGCTGCGCCCTTCGAAGTCACGCAGGTTGACGTCGTTGCCGAGCATGGCGCCCTTGATGCTGCCATCGCTCGACACCGCCAGTACCACTTCGGGCTCTGGGTTGTTCCAGCTGGACTTGGGGTGGATGCCAATGTCGGCGCCGTGACCAACGGCCGACAGCGGCTGGGCCTTGGTGAACACTTCGGCATCCGGGCCGATGCCCACCTCCAGGTACTGCGACCACAGGCCCTGCTCTACCAGCACCTTGCGTAGCGCTTCGGCCTGGGCCGAGCCAGGTACGATCTGCGACAAATCGGCCCCGATGCGGCTGGCCAGGGTGTCACGGATAGCGTCAGCCTTGGCCGGGTCGCCCTTGGCCTGTTCTTCCACCACACGCTCCAGCAGGCTGGTGGCGAAGGTCACGCCTGCGGCCTTTACCGCTTGCAGGTCGATCGGCGCCAGCAGCCAGGGTTGGCGTGGGTCGCGCTGGGCGGGGTCGCTGTTGCCCAGCAATGCCGGCAACGCAATCAAGGGTTCGGCCAACGGCAAGGCACGCAGGTAGGCCACCGGGTCGGCCACTTCCAGCAGGGCCGATACAGTCGCCACGTGGGTGCTGATATCGTAGACGGCACCGCCTTTCACCAGCACTACCGCCGGCCCTTGGTCCGGCAACCAGACCCGCCCTACCCAGCTGCCGTTATCGAACACGCTGGCATCATGTTTTAGCGTCAGCGGTTGATTGGCGTTCGATCGTTCAGTCATCGGTGTACCCTTAATGTGCATCAATGGGAAAGTGCCGGCAGTTGCAACTGCCCGGCCAGGCGGTCAAGGTCGGCCACCACCTGAGGCGAAAGATTCACGCCCTGCTCCAGGGCCTGGCGACGCAGGGCAAGGCCAGCTTGCCCAGGCAAACGCACTGGGCGCTCGGGGTCGAGCGGGCGGCTGGCAAGTACCAGTCGGCCCAGGAAGCTGGTTTCATCGGTGAACGCTTCCAGGCCGCCAAAGAAGCGCGGGTCGATGACCACGGCAGTAGCCGAGGCACCCCACTGCTCTGGTGCATCCTTGCGCCCGTGGCCGCCCAAGCCCGACGTCAGGGCTTCAACCAGCAGCGCCAGGGCGAAGCCTTTGTGGCCAAAGGCCTGGCCACCCAAGGGCAGGATGCTGCCTTGCGGGCGAGTGAAGAAATCACCTGGGTCGTCGCTCAGTTGCCCCTCATTGCTCACCACTACCGGGTGCGGCAGGCGGCTGCCGGCATCGCGGCATTGGCCGACCAGGCCGAGGGTGACGGTGGACATGCTGACATCGAGCAGAATCGGCTCGCCCTGGGTCGGGATACCGGCAGCAATCGGGTTGGGGGTGTACACCGGGTCAATGCCGCCATGGGCGCAAACCAGCCCCAACGAAGGGTCCGAAGAGTAAACCATGGCCACCAAGCCCTGGTCGGTGTAGGGCTTGAGGTAGGCAGCCAGGCAGCCGATATGCGCCGCACGGCGCACCACTGCAATACCGATGCCCTGTGCGGTCGCGCCCTTGGCCGCACAGTCCAGGGCCCGGCTGACGCAATACGGCCCCAACACATAATGGCCGTCGAACAAGCTGGAAATGCCACTGTCCGCGACCTGTTCCAGCGCCTGCGCGCGGGCCTTGACGTGCCCGCTGAGCATACCGTCGATGTAGCGGCTGACCAGGTTCAGGCCATGGGTACGATGGCCGAGCAATTCGCCTTCGAGCAGCACCCGGGTCACCGCCTGGGCGACATCGGCATCGGCACCGGCTTTGGTGAACAGTCGCTCGACAAACGTGGTCAGTGCTTGCGCGTCGTACTGCGTGTTTTGAGTCATGGCAGTTACCTCGAAAAGGGGACGGGAGCGGTCGATCAGGTCACTGCCCCAATCTGCCAGGGCACGAATTCGTTCTGTCCATAGCCGTGCTGTTCGCTCTTGCTGCGTGCTCCAGAGGCAATGCGCAGCATCTGTTCGAAGATGAATGCGCCGCGCTCCTCGATACTGGTAGAGCCGTCGGCGATGCCACCGCAATTGACGTCCATGTCCTCTTGCTGGTGCTCGAAGACCCGGTTGTTGGTCGCCAGCTTGATCGACGGTGCCGGGGCACAGCCGTAGGCCGAACCACGGCCGGTGGTGAAGGCGATCAGGTTGGCCCCCCCGGCCACCTGACCGGTGGCCGATACCGGGTCGTAGCCAGGGGTGTCCATGAACACCAGGCCCTGGGCACGCACGGCTTCCGCGTACTGGTACACATCGACCAGGTTGCTGGAGCCAGCCTTGGCCACCGCCCCCAGGGACTTCTCGAGGATGGTGGTCAGCCCCCCTGCCTTGTTGCCGGCCGAGGGGTTGTTGTTCAGTTCGGCGTTCATGCGCTGGCAGTAGTCTTCCCACCAGCGGATGCGCGCCACCAGCTTTTCGCCCACCTCACGGCTTACCGCGCGGCGCGTCAGCAAGTGCTCGGCACCGTAGATTTCCGGGGTCTCGGAGAGGATCGCGGTGCCACCGGCTGCCACCAGGCGGTCGACAGCATTGCCCAATGCCGGGTTGGCGGTAATCCCCGAGTAACCATCGGAGCCGCCACACTGCAGGCCGACCACCAGGTGCCGGGCGCTGACCGGCTGACGCCGCACCTGATTGGCCTCGGCCAGCAGCGTCTTGACCTGTGCGATACCGGCTGCGATGGTTTTCGACGTGCCACCAATCCCCTGGATGGTGAATGCGCGCAGTTGCGCGCTGGCCTGCAGGCCCTGGGTTTCCAGCAGGCTTTCGATCTGGTTGGTTTCGCAGCCCAAACCAATGATCAGCACGGCAGCGAAGTTGGGGTGAACGGCATACCCGGCCAAGGTGCGGCGCAGCAGGCCAAGGGCTTCGCCGCTGGGGTCCACTGCGCAACCGGCACCGTGGGTCAGGGCCACCACGCCGTCGATGTTCGGATAGTCGGCCAGCACCTCGGGATGGATGTCACGGCGAAAATGGTCGGCCACGGCGCGGGCCACGGTCGCCGAGCAGTTCACCGAGGTAAGAATGCCGATGTAGTTGCGGGTAGCGACCCGGCCATCGGCGCGCACGATGCCCTGAAACTGTGCGGTGCTGCCCGGCTGAGTGCGGGTATCGACACCAAAGGCATAGTCACGGGCAAAATCGCCCATCTGCACGTTGTGCACATGGACATGGTCCCCAGCGTCGATAGCCTGCGAAGCGAAGCCGATGATCTGCCCATAACGGCGCAGCGGCTGGCCCTGCTCCACACGCTCGGTGGCGAGCTTGTGGCCCGAGGGAATTGGCTGGCGCACGGTGATCGCCTCGGCATCCAGGCGCAGCCCTTGCGGCAGGGCCTGGCGAGCAATGAGCACATTGTCCAGCGGGTTGAGGCGGATGACGGCTGGGTCACCGGATTTGGCAATCAGTTGCATGGGACCTCTCAGGGCGGTGCGGCTGACTTCTTGTTATGGCTGTCGCCACTGTAAGAAGCCTTGCGCAACATTCCCAATGAGATGATCCGATCGAACGATAACCTGGCGTTATCGCAACAAGATATCGGTGCGAAATCTTCAATCGACTATGGGGGCCATTGGGTCGTGCAGCAGCCCCCCGCTTCCTATGCTAGCGCTGCCCTGCGACGTTGTGCGCCCTCCAGCAAGATCTCGACAAACGCGCGGGCCGAAGCACTCAGCGGTTCATCCTTGCGGGTGACCACACCATACTCCAGCGCCGGCACATGCAAGGGGCTGTGCAGCTCCTTGAACTGCCCGCTGGCCAACTGCGCAGCAACCATCGAGCGCGGTAACATGGCGATCATCGGGGCTGATTGCAGCAGTTGCAGGAACATCGGCATGGAGATGGTCTCCACGCTGTCGGCGGGCGTTGCGATACCGGCCACCCGAAACGCCTGCTCCAGGCGGTTGCGGATCGGCGTGCCCACCGGGTACAGCACCCACGGCCAGTCGCCGAGTGCTTCCAGTGGCGTGCTGTCGAGCTGGTTGAGCGGGTGCTCGCTGTTCACTACCAGGCTGAAGGGCTCGGGCTCCAGCGGCTGGAAGTCGAACAGTTGGCTGAAACGCTCTTCGGTGAAACGGCCAATCATGATGTCCAGCTTGTTCTGCTCAAGCATGGTCAGCAGGTGATCACTGGAATGCTCCACCACTTCAATCGACAGCAATGGGCTGCGTGCCTTGATGGCGGCGATGGCCTGCGGCAGCACCAAGGCGGTTGCGGCAAAGATCCCACCAACGCGGATAAAGCCATGCCCGCCGTTACGCAGGCGGTTGACCTGGTCGACAAACTGTTGCGACTCGGCCAGCGCACCCTGGGCGTAACGCACCACGTATTCACCCAGCTCGGTGGGCGGCATGCTGCGTGGCAGGCGCTCGAACAGGGCAAAGCCGAACTGCTCCTCAAGGTCACGCAGCATCTTGCTGAGTGCTGGTTGGCTGAGGTTCATGCGTGTGGCAGTAGCGTGCATGTTGCGCGTGCGCGCCAGGGTATCGATCAGCACCAGGTGCTTGTAGCGGATCCAGTTGCAAAAACTGGAATGGGTCATGTCCGGCGGCATAGACGCAGGGCCTCGTGCGGGTGAAAGTTATTGAGCGCGCAAATAGCCCAGCAAGGTATCGAGGGCAACCGAGTTGGGCCGCGAACGCAGGGTCAGCACGCCAAGGTTGGCCATGGCCAGAGGAAGTTCCACGGGCAGGATGGCGACCATGCCATAGCGGGCATAGTGCTGGGCCACGTCATTGGGCACCACCGCGATCATTTCAGACGCTTCGAGCATGGCAGTGGTCGCCAGGATCGAGGCGGTTTCGACGATATCCAGCGACTGCACCATGCCCCCGGCCTGCAATGCGCTTTCGACGCGGCGGCGCATCGGGCTGCCGATGGGGTGCAGAATCCAGGTCAAGTGCACCAGATCGGCTAGCTGCAGGCAGGCGACTGTAGCCAAGGGATGGCCTGCGCGGGCAATCACGCGCATTTGTTCACCGCCTTCGAACAGCTCGATGTTCAACGCCTGGCTGTCGCTCTGGTCCGGCAGGCGCCCCACCACCATGTCGAAGTCGCCACGCAGCAAGGCGGGCAGCAAAGTATCGCTGGTGCCTACTTCCAAGGCGATGCGCACGTTGGGGTGGTCGCGTTTGTAGGCCAGCACCGCCTTGGTCAGCACACCCGGTACCGGGCCCATGACGCTGCCCACCCGCACCAGGCCGGAAGCCCCGCGCGCCAGTTCGGCAATTTGCGCCTGGGCATGCTCGAACTCATGCAACGCGTTCTGCGCATAGCGGATCATCACCTCGCCATACAGCGTCGCTTGCATACCCCGTGGCAGGCGTTCGAACAAACGCACCCCCAGGCGCTCCTCGAGCTGCTGCAGCAACAGGCTGGCAGCCGGTTGCGTGGTGTGCATCGCGGCCGCCGCACGGCGCAGGTTGCCGAATTCGCCCAAGGCATTGAGCAACGTGATCTGCCGGCTGGAGATCTTCAGTGCGCCGAGGCTGGCAGGCACCTGGGTGTTGTCGGTTGACGAGCGAGACATATCGAATCCGGTATCGCTGGTTAAGATTTGGCGATTATGCCTGTATCGCTCGACAACCTACAGTCAGCGCTCCCAGTGCTTGAACAGAACAAGAGCCGACCATGAGCATACGTATTACCCACCTGAGCGTTCGTGACATCCGTTTCCCCACTTCGCTGTCGCTGGATGGCTCCGACGCCATGAACAGCGCCCCCGACTATTCGGCGGCCTACGTGGTGCTGCACACTGACGCAGCAGCCCTTGAAGGCCACGGCCTGACCTTCACCATCGGCCGTGGCAACGAGATTTGCGCGGCAGCGGTGCAGTCGCTGGCCCCCCTTATCGTCGGCCTTACCCTTGAAGAAATCACCGCCGACATGGGCGCTTTCTGGCATCGCTTTACCGTCAGCGACAGCCAGCTGCGCTGGCTGGGCCCGGAAAAGGGCGTGATCCACCTGGCCACTGCCGCCATCATCAATGCCGTATGGGACCTGTGGGCCAAGCACGAGGGCAAGCCCGTCTGGAAGCTGCTGGCCGACATGACACCCGAACAGCTGGTGCACTGCCTGGACTTCAGCTACGTCACCGATGTGCTCACACCCGAAGAAGCCATCGCCCTGCTGCGCCGTCAGGCACCGGGCAAAGCCCAGCGCGAGGCGCAGATGCTGCGTGAAGGCTACCCAGGCTACACCACTGCACCGGGCTGGCTGGGCTACAGCGAAGAGAAAATGCGCACGCTGGCCCGCGAGGCCGTGGCAGACGGTTGGACCCATATCAAGCAGAAGATCGGTGCCGACCTGGAAGAGGACATCCGCCGCGCCAGCATCCTGCGCGAAGAAATTGGCTGGGACCGCACCTTGATGATGGACGCCAACCAGGTGTGGAGCGTGGAGCAGTCTATTGCCAACATGCGCCGCCTGGCTGCCTTCGAACCACTGTGGATCGAAGAGCCGACCAGCCCCGACGACATCCTCGGCCACGCCACCATACGCCAGCGCATCGCGCCGATTGGCGTGGCCACCGGTGAGCATTGCCATAACCGGGTGATGTTCAAGCAGATGTTCCAGGCCGGTGCGCTGGACTTCTGCCAGCTGGACGCAGCCCGCCTGGGTGGCCTGAACGAAGTGCTGATCGTACTGCTGATGGCGGCCAAGTACGACGTGCCGGTGTGCCCGCACGGCGGTGGCGTCGGGCTGTGCGAATATGTGCAGAACATTGCCTTGTTCGACTACATCGCGGTGTCGGCCTCGTTGCACAACCGGGTGCTGGAGTATGTCGACCACCTGCACGAGCACTTCATCGACCCGGTGGTGATCCGACGCGGGCGCTACATGCCGCCACAACGCCCCGGTTACAGCATTGAAATGCACGCCGAGACCCTGGAGCGCTACCAGTACCCCAATGGCGCAGTGTGGCTCGACATCAACCGCTCCTGACCCACAGACCTGGGTGTGCCGTGGCCACACGGCACGCCACCAGCACTTTTCATGGGGAAAAAAACAATGACAACCCTCACCCGCGCAGCGGCTTCGGCCCCTGCCGCCACGAACGAACAGCGCCTGAACAGCTTGCTGCTACGCAGATTGATGCCACTGCTCATCGTCGTCTACGTGATGAGCTTTCTTGACCGCACCAACATCGCCCTGGCGAAAGCGAGCATGGGCATCGACCTGGGCCTTTCGGCAGCAGCCTATGGCCTGGGCGCTGGCTTGTTCTTTCTCACCTATGCCCTGGCCGAAGTGCCCAGCAACCTGATCATGCACCGGGTGGGCGCGCGCTTCTGGATCACCCGCATCATGATTACCTGGGGCCTGCTCTCGGCGGGCATGGCCTTCGTCCAGGGTGAAACGTCGTTCTACATCATGCGCCTGTTGCTGGGGGTGGCCGAAGCGGGCCTGTTCCCCGGTGTAATGTTGTACCTGACCTACTGGTTCGACCGCGAACAGCGCGCCCGCGCCACCGGTTACTTCCTGCTGGGCGTGTGCCTGGCCAACATCCTCAGTGGCCCGCTGGGCGGTGCCCTGCTGGAAATGGATGGTGTGCTGGGCTGGCACGGCTGGCAGTGGCTGTTCGTGCTCGAGGGCCTGCCTGCCGTGGCCTTGGCCTTCGTGGTGTGGAAAAAGCTGCCGGACGGCCCGGCCTCGGCGCCCTGGCTGTCGGCCGCCGACGCCCAGGACATCGAACGCCGCCTGGCCGCCGAACGGGCTGCCGCACCGCAGCAGAGCAAGCTGGGGCAGATGTTCCGCGACCGGCAGATCTGGCTGGCGATCGGGGTGTACTTCGTGCACCAGATCACCATCTACACGGTGATTTTCTTCCTGCCCGGCATCATCAGCACCTACGCTGCCCTATCACCCTTCCAGGTCGGCCTGCTGACAGCAGTGCCCTGGATTGCCGCTGCCATAGGCGCCGCCACCTTCCCACGCCTGGCCACCTCACCGCGCCGCTGCCGCACGCTGCTGTTCTTCGGCCTGTTGACCATGGCCACCGGGTTGCTGCTGGCATCGCTGAGCAGCTCCTTCATTGGCCTGATCGGTTTTTCCCTTACCGCACTGATGTTGTTCGTGGTGCAGTCGATCATCTTTGTCTTCCCCTCCAGCCGTCTGAGCGGTAACGCACTGGCGGCGGGCCTGGCCTTCGTCACCACCTGTGGCCTGTTGGGTGGCTTCGTCGGGCCGTCGGTGATGGGGTTGATCGAGCAGACCACCGGTAGCACCCGCCATGGTCTATGGATCATTGCAGCATTGCTCGTATTGGCGGCACTGGTCAGTACCCGTTTGCGCCAAGGGCAGGAACAACACTAAGTAGTACGCAATTTCACGCCCCTGCCAGGAGCAGCCTTGTGTTACGAAAAAGCCATGAATGCCTCATGCAGTTATTTGGCATGCCGACCCTTTCGCAGCACAAGGCTACTGCTACAGGTTGCGAGTACGACGCCCGCAACGCGGCTCCAACGCCTGTGCCAAGCGCGTTACCGCCTGTTGCAGATCATCCGGGTGCCCCCCCAACCACATCAATGCCAGGTATTGCGTGTAGCGCCCCTGCAGGCTGAACTGCTCGCCGGACAGCACATGCAACGGTGAGCCTGCCAACGCTGCGTTAATACCCTCCCACACCAGCGGCTGACGGAAGCGCACCCACAGCATCTGCCCGCCTTGCGGCATCTCCAGCACCACCCGCTGGCCGAATTGCAACGCCAGCACACGCGCCAGGCATTGCGTGCGCCTTTGCAGGTCCAGGCGTAACTGTACCCATTGCGTCTCGATTTCCCCCTTGCCCAGCATGTGCGCAAGCGCCTGCAAGCGTAGCGGCGCCAGCCGAAATGCTCGCTCGGCGAACGCCTTGGCCAACTCGGCGTCACGGCTCAGTAAATAGGCATACGGCGCTTCGGGCCCCACCGCAGCCTCGAACGTGCCCATCACCAACAGCCAACGCGGGTCCACCCAGTCGCGCAAGCGTTTGTTCGGTGGCCCGCTGTAACAGAGTTCGCTGTCCAGGTCGTTTTCCAGCAACCACACAGGGTACTGGCCAAGCAATAGACCAAGCTGCTGCTGATAGTACGGTGAAAGCAGCCGCCCTTGTGGCATGCCCAGGCACGATGGCATGACCAGCATGTTTACCGGCTCGCTCCCCAGCAACCTGGCCAAGGCAGGCAGGTCTGGGTTGCTCTGAGCATCCAGTGGCACCTCCAATACGCGCATGCCAGCACGCGCCAAGGCGCGTAAAACCTGCCAGCAACAGGGCGAATGTACCAGCACAGTACCGCCATGCAAGGCCAGCGCCGCGAGCAGTGTCTCGATCAACGCCAGCACATCGGGGGCCAGTTGCACATCATCGGCACGCCAGTACTGGCTGGAGGAGCGGGTATAGCGTTCAGCAATGGCATTGCGCAATCGGGTGCTGCCAAGCGCATCCCAGGGTGCAACGCTGCAGTCACGTTGGCGGGCCAGGCGCCGCTCGTGGCCTAGCAGAATGCGCTCCAACAGCGGCTGCGCCGGCAAGGGAGGCTGCCTGTGCGTAGCCACGGCCTGTTCTTTGCCAGCGTTATCCACGTAATAGCCCGACCTCGGCCGGCAGTGCACGCGGCCCTCTTCTTCCAGCAGGCTATAGGCATTCTGTACCGTGGCCAACGACACCCGCAGCCGCCGGGACAGCGCACGCAATGACGGTAACCGGCATGGGCCATCGCCAGCAGCCTGATCGATCAATGCTTCCAGGTAGCGATACACCTTGCGATACGCGAACTCGCCGGCGGTCGCTCGCCCCATCAAGGCAGCCCCACAAAGCCGCGCCGCCGCCCCGACGCCTGCCGCGGCAACAACCTCAGGTGCACATCGCGGCGGGCCAGATAGTTAAGCAGACGCCAGGCAGTCAGCGGCAACTGCCCGGCATAAATCGCCCGCAATTGGCCCAGCGGCATGCCACTTGTGTTCACCAACCAGGCTTTTACCGCATCGGGGCAGGGTTTGCCTTGCAAGGCCCTGTGCAGGTACGGCAACGCTACCAGCATGTCGGCATGCCGACACTGCAAGAACCGCTCGAGATTTTTCCCCTGCCTGGCAAAGGGGCTGAACAGCAAGCACACCAATTGGGTCTGATTGATGCCGTAGGCTTTGCCGAGTTGCAACTGATGTGCCTCGCGCTGTTTGCTACCGGCCACCTGCCCTGCCAGCCGCAGCGCTGGACGACCAGCCTGTGGCTCCAGACTGCGCGCACGCAGTTGGTGCAACTGTGCCATGGTTAGCGAGTCGACGAATTCCGACAGTGGCAAAGCATCCGGGACGGCCTCGAAACCACACCCCAGCATGGCATCAAGCGGCTGCTCTTCAAGCAAGTGCGGCAGCAAGTCATCAAGGGCTAACAGCCGCACCGTCGCCCCTTCCGGTGCAGCACCCAATGCCGGCTCTACCAGGCTACCCTGCGCGCCACCGGCAGCGCCATGTAACCGGCCCAAGCCATTCACCAGCGCCGCCAGGCACTGGTGTACCGCATACGGACCGCGCTCCCCGGCAAGGCGCAGGCTACGCCTCGCCCACGCCAGGTATCGACGGCGCTGAAAGGCGGGTATAGCCGTGACCAATGCATCGGCGGGCGCCTCTGCCAGCAGCGCAAAACCAACGGCACCCGCCAGTTCCAGGTGCAAGCGGCTACCCAGCAGGGCTTCGGGCCTGGCATCGATCAGGTGGCCGAACATCAACATGGCGTCCTTTGCCAGTAGCCAATGCTCGGGCGTTGCCGAGGGCCGACGGCTGAACGGCACAACCGTGCACCCCTCGATCATCTGCAATTGCACCCGCGGGTCATCCTGCATGAACAAGGCGCTGAAACTGCGCTCGTGAGCCTCCAGCGTGGCACCATCGACAACCGGCAGGCTGACCACCAGCACCCGCAACTGGAAGGTCTCCGGGGCACGCAGGGCAATACTCAGTTGCGCGGCACGCAGCATGGCCAGCAGCCGGATGCCCTGGGGATCACTGCCTTGCAATACCTGCAAACGGAAGGTACCGATGTATTCGGGCCCGCCGGCAGCAACCAGCAGCCGTTGTATCAGCAACTGCAGGGAAGCACGTTGTGCCTGGGACATGTGGCTCAGCAAGCGTTCGAGCACTTGCTGGTAGATATAATGCATTGCCTGGTCGTGAATAGCAGTCACGAAATCACCTCATCAACTTCATGCAGCCAGCGAATGCCGAGCCAAACACTGGCGCGTCGACATACCCTGAACTTTTCCAGAAGAAATTTCCTACAACAAAATGAAAGTAATGACGTAACCCTTCACTGTCGCCAAGCCATCGAAAAATAACCACCACTGCGACGGCCAGCCGCTGCCACACACCGCCCTACTCCAGGCATAGCCATGCTCATTCCACGCTCCTTGCGCAAACTATCATTGGGCCATTATCGAGAGGAATTCAGAGCGAATTGAAGACACAGTTCACGGTAAAAAAACCATTCAGCAAAAGTGCGACCCCACATTGCACCCCAGAGAAAAAGAGTTCAAGCCTGAATACTTGGCGCAATATTTCCAACACCCCGAAAGTCATCGACCAGAATGTAGTCCATGTCGTATTTAATTGTAGGAACGCTCCTACTTTTTAAGACTTAAATCATTTTACCCCACGCATAAAAAAACCCGGGACGCTGCCCGGGCTTTCCGATAACACAAAGAACCGTCAGTGTTGTGCCATGTCCAGCACCACACGTCCGCCACACGGGCATTGGTCCATATAGCGATGCGCCTCCACCACCTGCTCGAACGGGTACACCTTGATGATCTGCGGTGTCAGCAACTGGTCGGCAGTGAACTGGTTGATATCGCGCAAGGCACGCTGCAGTGCCACCTGATCCTGGCTGATACCAAGTTCTGGTTTGCCGGTGAAATTGCCGATGCAGTGGACATAGAACTGAATGTTCTTCTGAAATGCCGCACAGGCCGGGAACGGCGTCTGGTTGCCGCCTTGCAGGCCATACAGCACCAGGCTACCACGCGGTGCCAGCACATCACCCAGCAGCGACATCTGCGGCCCACCCATGCCATCGAGGACCATGTCCACGCCACGGCCATCGGTGTACTTGCCAATCTGCAGCAGCAGGTCCTGCTCTTCGGTAACGATCACTTTGTCGGCACCCAGGCCCAGCAGGTACTCACGCTGCTCCGCTTCCTTGGTGGCGGCGAACACTTTCAGCCCCAGTGCCTTGCCCAGTTGCACGAAAGCAGGGCCGGCGCAATGGCTGGCATCGGTGACCAACGCAGTCTGACCCGCCTTGGCCCGCGCCAGGTCGACGTAGGCGAAATAGGCGATCAGCAGCGGCGTATAGTGCACGCTGGCCTCAATGGGGGTGAGTACATCCGGGTAGCGGGTAATGGCAGTGCGCGGCAGCACGATGACATCACCATACACCGGGTGGTCGTTGGCACTGGTGGCCGGGAAGCTGGCAACCCGATCACCGACGGCAATGTCTTCGACCCCTTCACCGACCGCAGTCACCACCCCAGCCATTTCGTGGCCGATCCCCGCTGGCAGGCGTGCCTGGGATGGTGCCAGGTTCTGGCGCCAAAGCACGTCATACCAGCTGACGCCAATCGCCTCGACGCGGATCTGTACCTCGTCGACAGCGGGTGACGGTTCGGCCTGCTCCTCGCAACGGAGCACATCGGCAGCGCCGAACTTGTGGAAACGGATCATGCGGGACATCGCATACCTCGCCTTTGTGAACCTCTAATTACCACTGACTTTATCCGGGCTTTGCTCGTTAGACCATCAGTGGTCATTAATAGTCGACATGCTTGTCATCGATTGGGCACCTGACTTTCCCTGCGATTGGTCCCCCTAAACCCGTGCAGGGTAACAGCCTTTGGCCTTAAGATTCACCCCTGCCCCACTTTAGGCGAAGCACACCGATGAATCGAAACGACCTGCGTCGCGTAGACCTCAACCTGCTGATCGTGTTCGAAACGCTGATGCACGAGCGCAGCGTGACCCGTGCCGCGGAAAAACTGTTCCTCGGCCAACCGGCCATCAGCGCAGCCTTGTCGCGCTTGCGCAACCTGTTCGACGACCCGCTGTTCGTGCGCACCGGCCGCAGCATGGAGCCATCGGCACGGGCCCACGAGATCTTCGCCCTGCTGTCGCCGGCGCTGGATTCGATTTCCACGGCGGTCAGCCGCGCCGCCGAATTCGACCCAGCCACCAGCAACGCAGTGTTCCGCATCGGCCTCTCGGATGACGCCGAGTTCGCCTTGCTGCCGCAACTGCTCAAGCGTATTCGCGCCGAAGCCCCTGGTATCGTGCTGGTGGTGCGACGGGTCAACTACCTGCTGATGCCCACGCTGCTGGCCTCGGGCGAGATTTCGGTGGGTGTCAGCTACACCAGCGAACTGCCGGCCAATGCAAAGCGCAAGGTGCTGCGCCGCAGCATGCCTAAACTGCTGCGGGCCGACAGCGTACCCGGCAACATCACCCTGGACGACTTCTGCGCACGGCCGCATGCACTGGTGTCGTTTGCCGGGGACCTGTCTGGCTTCATCGATGAAGCCCTGGAAGAACTTGGCCGCAAGCGGCATGTCGTGCTGGCGGTGCCGCAGTTCAACGGGCTGGGGAGCTTGCTGGCGGGCACCGATATCGTCGCCACGGTGCCGGACTACACCGCAGAGGCGTTGACGGCGGCGGGCGGGTTGCGCGCCGAGGACTTGCCCATACCCGTGCGCAGTTTCGAACTGCACATGGCCTGGCGCGGGGCGCAGGACAACGACCCGGCGGAGCGGTGGCTGCGGTCGCGGATACAGATGTTCTTCGGGGACCCCGATAGTCTGTGAGTGAATTCCACTGAGCTCCATAAAGCCAATAAAAATCAGTACTTTATGATAATTGGAATCCACAGCCACCCGTCAGGTCCACTGGTTTCCGCAGCGCTTGGGGGCATACTTGGGGGCAACAGCTGGATTTGTAAAAGTGATGCCCCCAAATGATATCCCCAGAAAAATCACCGATTTTCAGGCGGAAACTTAGCGACGCCTACATTCGCGCCTTGACCGAACCAGGCAAATACACAGACGGTGAGATGCCTGGCCTTTACCTGGAGTCAGGGCGTCGCGCAAGAGCGGAAAACCTGTATCCAAACACTGGCGATTGAAGTACCGACTGCACGGCAAGGAAAATCGCTACTCGATTGGCGCTTACCCAGAGGTAGGGCTAAAGGCTGCCCGAGAATCTGCGCTGAGCGCACGGCGAGACATTGCCAACTCCATAGCTCCCCTGAAAGCCAAAACTTCCAAAATCGAAGCCCTACTACTGAACGAAGAGCGCACCTTCGAATATGTGGCTGAGCAATGGCTCACCTTCAAATCCGGGGATTTGGTCAGCAAATCGCTTGCTGGATTTCGAGGTGCACTAGACCACCATGTCCTCCCAGCGATAGGTAAAAAACCGGTCACCGAGATCAAACTGGAGCACATTGGCTCGATCCTCACCACGCTTCGGCGGCGAGGTACCATGGCAATGGCCAAGCGTGTACGCACGATCATTCGGGCTGTACTGGGTTTTGCCGAAGGGCGCGGTTGGGTAGATCGAAACGTCTCGTTAAGCAATATTGAGGAGCTCAAAGTCCGGCATGTAGTGACTAGCAACCCTGCGATAGAAAGACCTGCCGACCTTGGCAAATTTCAGAATCCCACACCTGATGTCTAGGCTGTAGCCGTATGCTCAAGTGGAGTTCCTGAACTGAGGCTTGGAGGTATCTACGAAATCAGGGGTGATTCAAAAGCCGCCACAGCTCCTCCCTCATCCTCACGCCACAACTAGGCGCAGGCGGCCTATTCTCTTGAAAGCGGTACCTTTTCAGTCCACCATGGAAAAAATTGCCACGCACTCAAAGCCCTCCTCTGCCTAGCAGACTACACATTCAAAAAATCGACCTTTCCAGATGATGAAGATAGAGAACTACAAAGCGATCGCTGACAGCATTGCGCTGCTGCTCTTCCCTCATGCGGAAGTCATCGTCCATGAGGTTGAAAGCCAAACCGTCGTTCACATAGCCAACAATTTCTCCAAGCGGCAGCTGGGAGACGATTCGGCACTTGACCAGGAACTCGGCGATTTTCGTAGCTCCGCTAGCATTGGCCCGTATGAGAAGGTCAATTGGGATGGGCAGAAAATCCGCTCGATCACCAGCGTTCTGTACGATCAGCACGGAGAAGCCGAATATCTCCTCTGCATCAATCTGAATTTCTCGGTACTGGAGCAAGCACGCGAAGCGCTGGATGCATTCTTCCAGGTCAGCCGCTTGATCCCGCAACCCGACTCGCTGTTCAAAGATGATTGGCAGGAACGGATAAACACGTTCCTACACAGCTGGCTCAAAGAACGAAATCTGTCATTGCGCACACTGAAAATGAATGATAAGCGAACCCTCGTTGAGGCCCTCCACGCGGAGGGCGCATTCGAGGGCCGAAGTGGTGCGGACTACGTGGCCAACGTACTAAGCATGGGCCGGGCAACCGTCTACAAGTACCTCAAGGAACTGAGAGCCTAGCTCTCGCTCGCACGCGAGGTCCGCCTTTGATTAGTCGGCCTCACTCTCCACCGTAGCGCAAGACCTTTCGGTCGACGGCCATCACTCCGATCTTACGCTTCAGGCTAGGCAAACGGACCTCGCCCACAATCATGTCCATCACCATGATGGCAGGCCTCCACTGTGCTGTTTATGGAAGACGGGTACGACTGGGATAGACATAAAGATATCCATTAGAGATTTTTCCTCCACGCGCTGCCGTTGCTACACGAGCACCGTGAAAGCACTGATTTAGGCGGTACTAGCTCACCCGAATCTGAGTCGGGACCGGCGTAAATTGGGAATCCGAGCGCCTGAGGGGCCTTGTCGAATAGAGATAACAAGTCTATTGTGGATAAATATTCCACGAAAGAGCCTTGCATGATGTCTATTCAGACTCGCTTCACGGACCTGCCCCCCCTCGGGCCCGGTAATACGGTCCGCCTGCTCACCCATGAATTCAGCGGACAGGAATCTGCCCGTAGTGCCTATATCCAAGCCGGCCTTCATGCTGACGAGCATCCAGGGCTGCTTGCTCTTTGGCATCTGCAGGAAATGCTTGTTGACCTGCACCAGGAAGGTCGAATCTTGGGCAAGATCGTGATCTGTCCATTCGCTAATCCAGTGGGAATGACACAAAACGTACTCGGGTTCTGGACCGGCCGCTTCAACTTAGCCAACGGTGAAAACTTCAATCGCAATTTTCCAGATCTCATCCCGTTGCTGGAAGCTCAGCACATCGACAGCAGTGCTGCGATGCCGGAGCAGAAGTTACAGGAAGCGATTGCCGCACTGCCGGCCACGGACACCGTCAGCGCGCTGCGCAAAGCACTCTTGAGCGAAGCGCTCCAGCATGACGTCGTGCTGGATCTGCATTGCGATACCGCAGGTGTGCTGCACCTGTACGCGAATGAGGCCCAACGTGAACGGGCAACGAGACTTGCTGCCTGCATGAACATCGATGTTGTCTTTCTCGAGCATTCAGCGGGTGGCCAACCATTCGATGAGTCGTGCAACCGCCCATGGAATTGGCTCATCGACCAAGGGTTGAGCCCCCAGGAAGAGCGTCTTTTCGCCGCCAGCATCGAGCTTCGTGGGCAAGCAGATGTGGACGACGAATTAGCCCGGGAGGACGCGAAAGGAATTCTGAATTTCCTGGCAAGCGAGGGGCTCTTGCGACTCGACGACCAGCCGCTTGTGAAACGCTCACCTCAAGTTTACCCACTCGAGGGCGCAAGCCATCTGCCCTCACCAGGGCATGGTCTGCTGGCATGGAAAAAACGTCCTGGGGACAGCGTCTCGAAGGGCGAATTGATCGCCGAGCTCGTTTCGATCGACGCCTCGATCGGCACCCCGAGAACGCCCATTCACAGCGATGTAGATGGTGTTCTCGTGGTTCAACCGCTCTTTAAGCTGGTACGAGCTGGCCAACGCGTTGCACTGCTTGCCGGTACCGAACCGCTGCCCAATCGACAAGCCGGCCAATTGCTCAATCACTTCTGAATTTACCAAGGGTCAAAAAATGACTGTCGACGCCAAATACCTGCTTTCGCTATACGAGGCAATTGCCGAAGCGCACCAAGCACTGCGCCCGGCAGTGAGTGTCACACCACTTGCCCACAGCGCACGCCTGTCCGCCATGACAGGATGCGAGGTTTTCCTCAAATGTGAGCACCTTCAGCACACGGGCTCCTTCAAGTTCCGCGGGGCCAGCAACAAGATCCGGTTACTGCCTGAAGCGCAGCGCAAGCTTGGGGTGATCACTGCGTCGTCGGGGAACCACGGGCAAGGTCTGGCACTCGCCGGCAAAGTGCTGGGGGTACCGGTCACGGTCTATACCACGACCTCTGCGTCCCCGTACAAGCTGGATGCCATCCGGGCCCTTGGTGCCAAAGTCGTCAGCCTCGACATGGATCCGCTGAGTGTAGAGCTGGAAGCAGCTCGTCAGGCCGAGATCCAAGGCAAGCCTTTCGTGTCGCCCTACAACGATCCAGAAATCATCGCGGGCCAAGGCACGATCGGAATCGAGCTCTTCGAACAGGCACCGGACCTGGATGCGGTATTCGTCGCCGTTGGCGGTGGCGGAATGATTTCCGGGATCGGGGCTGCCTTGCGCGCGCTGAGCCCGAAGATCGACATCATTGGTTGCTGGCCAGCTAACGCCCCCACCATGCAGAAATCCCTCGAAGCTGGCGAAATCATCGAAATGGAAGAAGACGACACCATTTCCGATGGCACTGCCGGTGGCATCGAGCCAGGCAGCATCACCTTCCCCCTCTGCCAGAGCCTGCTGACGCGGACAGTGCTGGTCAGTGAGGAAGAAATCAAAGCGGCGATGCGCGATGTCGCTAGCTGCGAACGCTGGATCATCGAGGGCGCTGCCGGCGTCGCGGTGGCCAGCACGCAAAAACTGGCAGAGGAATACCGGGGCAAGCGTGTCGCGGTGGTCATTTGCGGCCGCAACATCCTTCTCGAAAAGTTCCTTGGGGCAGTTCAATGAAAGTCTTTAGCAAAGAGCAAATCATCTCTCAACTCAACTTGGAACGGGCAGTACAGCGCCTGGAAGAAGGTTTTGTTGCCTTTTCCGCCGGCAAGGTTCAGGTGCCACCGGTTCAAGCATTTGCGTTCACTGCTGCGAATGGTGACTGCTGTGTGAAGTCGGCATACGTGGAAGGCAGCGACACCTTCACCGTGAAAATTTCGACCGGTTTCTACGACAATCCGTCCAAAGGCCTGGAAAGCAACGACGGCCTGATGATGGTGCTGTCTGCTAGGACTGGACGGCCACTCGCGCTGATGCAGGATGAAGGTTGGCTGACATGCATCCGCACCGCATTGGCTGGCCGTATCGCAGCCCGTCTGCTGGCTCCCAAAAACGTCAAAGCTATCGGCATTCTCGGCGCCGGCATGCAGGCGCGGATGCAACTGGAGCAACTAGGTGCTGTTATTACGTGCCGCAAGGTCATCGTATGGGGCCGCAGTGAGCCCGAGCTCGAAGCCTACAAGGCCTTCGCCACCGAGCTGGGGTATCAGGTGCAGACCACCAAAAACGCCGCTGATGTTGCCCGCGCCGCGAACCTTATCGTCAGCGCAACCCCTTCCCGCGAACCTCTGCTGATGAGCGAGTGGGTACAGCCTGGCACTCACATCACCGCTGTCGGCGCCGACGCTGCAGGCAAACAGGAGCTCGACGCCGCGCTCGTCGCACGGGCAGACCGCATCATCGTCGACTCGATTTATCAGTGCAGCCAATACGGCGAGATTTCTCATGCACTCAACGCCGGCTTGATCGGTGAAAGCCAACTGGCTGAACTGGGTGCACTGCTTGCTGGCAAAGTACGTGGCCGTGAAAACGACGATCAGATCACCCTGGTTGATCTGACCGGTGTGGCCGTCCAGGACGCTCAGATTTCGAGCTGTGCATTGGCCTCCATGCAAGGCTGATTCTCCCTTCCCTTCGCACTCTCGCGCCCAGCTCTCAGGGCGCGGGGTGCACTACTGCTGGAGTGACGTCATGAAAATAAAAAAACTCTCCATCCTCTTCTCAAGTTCAATATTTGCGCTTTTCTTGGCCTCCCACGCCGGAGCGGCCGATAGCTTGCGCATTGGCATCGAAGCCGCCTATCCGCCCTTTGCATCGAAAACCGGTAACGGCGAGATCGTTGGCTTCGACTACGACATCGGTAATGCTCTGTGTGCGCAAATGCAGGTCAAGTGTCAGTGGGTCGAACAAGAGTTCGATGGGCTGATCCCCTCATTGAAGGTAAGGAAGATCGACGCCATTCTCTCGTCGCTGACCATCAGCGAGGAGCGAAAAAAATCCGTTGATTTCACCAATCGTTACTACCAAGCCGCCGGGCGAATCGTGATGAAGGAAGGGGCCGACCTGGGGACCCATTTTTCAGGGCTGGTCGGTAAACGAGTGGGCGTGCAGCGAGCAGGCATTCACGACCGCTTCGTAACAAAAGTACTGGCGCCGATCGGGGCACAGGTCATTCGCTACGCCTCGCTGAATGAAGCCTACCTGGACCTGATTGCCGGGCGACTGGATGCGGTGCAAGGTGACGATGTGGCTGTGCAGATCGGGTTCCTTGATACCCCGAATGGCAAAGGCTACGCGTTCGCAGGTGAACCGTTGAGAGACCCTGAATACTTTGGCGAGGGTGTAGGTATCGCCGTGCGCAAAGGTGACAAAGGGTTAGCGGACCGCTTCAACCAGGCTCTAGCGGCCATCCGCGCAAACGGCGAATACAAAGCCATTCAAGATCAGTACTTCAAGTTCGACATCTACGGCGAGTAAAAGACCAGCCTCACAGTTCGAATAAATTAAGGCGCTGATAACGATAAATAAGGCGGCCCTGATGAATCTTGACTCTCTGGAAACAACTGCTCTCAACGAGATGCTAGAGGCCTTTGAGCAGTGCTCTAGCGAAGTGGTAGAACGCCAAGTAACTTCTTCAGGCTTCTTCACAGTCATAAAATGTGAAAGACCAATCTTACCTTTTACTCAGGAAAGTGAACGCACGTGGCAGTTCTCGCATCCTGACTTGATAGATGGTGGATTCTTCGTATGCTGGCCACTGAGCGATGTTGAGCTTTGCCTTGAGGCTGTTTCTAACTCGGGGCGCTGGCCTTTAGAGGTCACCGCGATCCAAGCACCACACCCCCCTTTGCGATAACTAGTAAGACCGGTTGACGATGGCGCAGCCGGCCTTCTCTCCTCTTCGCCCCTTCAGTTAACAGAACCATAAAGCTGGCTTAACCAACTAAGCGTATACCGCTGCCTTTTTCGAGGATAACCTTCACTGGTAGCAACACACAATAAGTACAACGTGTACCTCGCTCAATTCGCTACTGCCCATCTCTTACGCCAACAAAAATTACGAGGACAGTTAAATGTCCCGTGGAGATAGCAAATGCCCACCTCTTCGGTTGAACCGCGTCAGCCCGCTTTGCTCGAAAAACGCTCTATCGACCATATTCCAGAATCAGAACGACATGGCAGCCTCTATAGCCAATTCACGCTATGGCTCGGCTGCAACCTGCAAATTACCGCACTGTTGACCGGCTCCCTTGCGGTCGTTCTGGGCGGTGACGTGTTCTGGTCGCTGATCGGACTGTTGGTCGGCCAGATATTTGGCGGCGCCGTCATGGCCCTTCATGCCGCTCAAGGGCCGAAGCTCGGCCTGCCCCAGATGATCTCAAGTCGAGTCCAGTTTGGCGTATACGGGGCAACGATTCCTATCGTGCTGGTCGCCCTCATGTACCTGGGCTTCAACGCTACAGGCGCCATCCTCTCCGGCCAGGCCGTGGCGCAATTAGTTGGGGTGAGCAACAGTGGCGGCATTCTGATTTTTGCTGGGCTGACCATGCTCATGACGATCATGGGCTACCGCTTCATTCACATCGCAGGTCGCGCAGCGAGCGTGGTGGGTGTCATCGCGTTCTGCTATCTGTTTGTCCGCCTGACGATGACCAATGATATCGGCCAGCTCCTGGCAATTCGTCACTTTGACTGGGGTAGCTTCCTGCTCGCCGTGTCGCTTTCGGCTTCATGGCAAATCGCGTATGGCCCGTACGTCGCGGACTACTCTCGCTACCTTCCAAGCAAAACATCGCCTCTCAAAACCATTTTGGCTGTCGGGTTGGGCTCAGTGATCGGCGCGCAAGTTTCTATGGTACTTGGCGTGTTCGCAGCCGCGTTGGCCGGGGCCAGCTTCGCTGGTCATGAGGTATCCGTCATCGTAGGGCTCGGCAGCACGGGCCTGGCAGCAGCGCTGATCTATTTCAGCATCGCATTTGGCAAGCTCACCATCTCGACACTCAACGCGTACGGCAGCTTCATGTGCGCCGCCACGGTCATCAGCGGTTTCCGTGGCGATGTGGCAATCAGCGCGGCTCAAAGGGTTTGCTTTGTGTTGTGCATCGTCGGCGCATCCACGACAGTGGCATTGCTCGGAGAGGATTCGTTCATCGGAACCTTCAAATCATTCATATTGTTCCTGCTTGCCTTCTTCACGCCATGGAGCGCGATTAACCTTGTTGACTTCTACTTCATCAACAAGGAGCAATATAACCTCAACGCTTTGTTCGACCCCAACGGGCAGTATGGCCGCTGGAACATGGTGGGGATTGGCACTTACATCCTCGGTGTTCTGATCCAGATGCCCTTTATCTCGACCAGCCTGTACACCGGCCCCTTGGTCGAGAAAATGGGCGGAGTAGATATCTCCTGGATTATTGGGCTTATCATCCCCGGCGTTGTGTATTACATCTTTGCGAAACGAAACGTGTCGACTATGCTTGCCCAGGCACACCCCAATACTTAACAGCATGTGCCAAAGCAGGCCACTAGCGCCTGCTTTGGCATCACTCAGCCCATCAATGATATAGCTACGCCGCCCACGGTTCACTTTCACTTTTGGATAAGCCAGCTTTCGTAATTGGCGATTTATTTGAGCGCAAGCTATTCATACTCTGGCCTGGCTAAAGAGTAACAACAAAAAAGCATACAGCATTGCCCCATCCTCCCGGGCTATTGCCTTGCCTGCCGTTATTACTCAAACGGTTTTACCTGTAACTCGCTCCTTAATGACAAACATAAAAAGTCGACCAATATAGGTCGACGTGGAGACCTACATGACTAACAAAAACCCACAGCCTATTGATGCGGCCCTGGTGCCACGCTTCGCAGGCATCCCCACGTTCATGCGGCTACCGGCCTTCGAAGACCCGACCCAG
Organism: Pseudomonas sp. LFS074; assembly: GCF_047978165.1. Lineage (NCBI taxonomy): Bacteria > Pseudomonadati > Pseudomonadota > Gammaproteobacteria > Pseudomonadales > Pseudomonadaceae > Pseudomonas > Pseudomonas sp. LFS074. Next base: position 3,393,083 of record NZ_JBFPFV010000001.1, read on the forward strand.
GTTCGTATTGGCTTGGTAGGTGTACCTTGGGATGGCGGTACCACCAACCGTGCCGGCGCACGCCATGGACCTCGTGAAGTGCGGAACATGTCCAGCCTCATGCGCAAGGTTCATCACGTGAGCCGCATCGCGCCCTACGACTTGGTCCGCGTCGGAGATCTAGGCGATGCGCCCGTCAACCCGATCGACCTACTCGACTCGCTGAAGCAGATCGAAGGGTTCTTCAGCAAACTGCACCAGGCTGGCGTCATCCCCTTGTCTGTTGGCGGCGATCATCTGGTCACCTTGCCGATCTTCCGTGCACTCGCCCGTCACCGCCCAATCGGTATGGTGCATTTCGATGCTCACTCCGACACCAATGATCGTTATTTCGGCAACAACCCCTATACCCATGGCACGCCCTTCCGCCGAGCGATTGAAGAAGGTCTGCTGGACCCGCGACGCACCGTGCAAATCGGCATTCGCGGCTCGATCTACTCTGCCGAAGATGAAGCATTCGCTGAGGAGTGTGGGATCCGAGTGATCCACATGGAGGAGTTCTGCGATCTCGGTGTGGAGGGCACCCTGGCAGAGGTTCGCCGAGTGGTTGGCGACGATCCTACCTACATCAGCTTCGACGTAGATGTCTTGGATCCGGCATTCGCACCTGGAACTGGCACACCAGAAATTGGCGGGATGACAACGCTGCAGGCCCAACAAATGATCCGCGGTCTGCGCGGTTTGAACCTGGTCGGTGCTGACGTCGTTGAGGTTTCCCCACCGTTTGACCTGGGAGGCGCCACAGCACTCGTCGGCGCAACGATGATGTTCGAACTGCTCTGCATACTCGCGGATGCTCTGGCTGACCACGCCTAAGTCGAGGAGAAGCCATCATGAGCTTCAGCGACTTCATCGGTTACGACCGGCAGGGTGAGGTTCGAGAGATCGATACCACCCTGTCCAAGGGACGCTTGAGCACGCTCAACGTCTGTGCCAACACACTGGCCTTCAATGGTCCTGCGTGGGTCGGGGTATCGTCGATGCCCCTGCTTTACACGCTGTCTGGAGAACTGGCTCCACTGTCGATTCTCGCTGCGTACTTCTTCCCGATGATGGTGATCGCCTTCAGCCTTGTGTACCTGGTTCGAAGGGCGCCTGCAGCAGGTGGCGTGTTTGTGTTCAGCAAACGCTATCTGACACCAGGAGCGGCCACCATTCTTGGCTGGACGTACGTGATCATGTGCTTCAGCGTGACCGCGATGTGCGCGCTAGTCGGGGCGCAATACGCACAAAGCCTCCTCGGCCTTGATGGTTCAGCTCATACCGGGCAGGTCGTGGCCAGCACGATGCTCCTCGTATTCATGGTGCTGAATCTGAGGGGTGTTGAGGCTACTGCCAAAGTTGCCATCTGCTTGCTGGCCCTCGAACTCGCAGTGCTCTTGGGGCTGGGTTTGGCAGGCATCATCCATCCACAAGTACCCAGTGCAGGCGTGCTGAGCTCCTACCTGCCCTCGTCACTGGACAGCTTCTGGACGGCCATTGGCCCAGGCATGTTATTTGGGATGTGGATGCTCGCGCAGTTCGACTCTTCGATCAATTTCATTGAAGAGGCCAAAACCCCCGTGAGAACCATCCAGCGGTCATTCTTGCTGACGCTGACTGCAATGCTGGTGATCTACTCGATGGCAGCTATCGGCTGGAAAATGGCAGTCCCTGCCAGCACCCTCGCCGGCATGTTCGCCGACAGCGCACAAGCAATCGGCAGCATTGCACAGCTATACCTGCCCTCCTGGCTGCTTTGGTTACCGACCCTGGTAATCATCACGTCAGCTTGCAACTGTTTGAACATCTCGCTGAATGCTGGGGTTCGCGCAGGCTATCGCATGAGTCGCGATGGCGAGTTGCCGGCGGCGCTGGAGAAGTTAAACCCGAGGCGGGTTCCTGCGCGACTGACCGTGATTGGCACTGTCTGTGGGTTGGCAATGATCTGGGCGAAACCGGTGAGCGACTTGCAGTGGTACTACGATGTGGTGTCGATCACCATGATGATCTCCTATGGCACGATGATCCTCTGCTTCATCTTCGCGGTCTTCCGCGAGCAGCCGCTTGGTAAAGCCTTCGCAATGTCCGGCTTGCCAGCCTTGGCGCTGCTGACTCTCGCCTACATCGCCTACACCGCAGGCGCCCAACCTGCGGACCCTGCCTATCTCTATCACGCCTGGTACTGCGGCATCGTCATCATCGCCAGCGGTGCGGTCGTGCTCACTTACAACCGACTGCGCCGAAAGGCGCCTTCACAAAGGATCGTTTCCCCATGACCATGTGGCCTGATCGAAAACGTTTCGCTGTAACCCTGAGCTTTGACCTGGATGCTGAAACGGCATGGGAATCGTCCAGCCTGGATGGGCGCCGGCTGACCTTGCGCTCGATGGGCGCCTATGGCCGTCGCGTGGGTGTACCCCGCATTCTCGAGCTACTTGCGAAGTACGACGTCCGTGCCCAGTTCTACATCCCGGCCTTGATCGCCGAGATGGACCCAAATGTCGTTCGCGCAATCGCAGAAGCCGGGCATGGCATTGGCTGTCATGGGTATTTCCACGAACGCGTCGACGAACAAACACCAGAGCAGAACCTGCGCATCCTCCGCGATAGCAAAGCAGTGCTAGAGCGGACCATTGGACGCGAGGTGAATCACTATCGTGCTCCGGTTTGGGAAATCACGCCGGATGTCATCAGCTCACTGGTCGAGCTCGGGTTCAGAACCGATAGCAGCCTGATGGGTGATGACCGTCCCTATCTGGTAGGCGGCGAGCCAGGGCAACTTCTAGAGTTGCCGGTCAGTTGGGCGTTGGATGACTGGGAACAATTTGCCTACTCCGCGGAGCCTGCCGTGGGGGGCGTGATCGAGGCGCCGGACAAGGTCTTGAGTCTCTGGACCGCAGAGATAGAAGGCATGCACGCGTATGGCGGCCATTTCATTCTCACCATGCATCCACAGCTGATTGGCAGGCCATCAAGGCTCCTGATGTTGGAGCGCCTGATCCAATGCATTCAACAGCATGACGACGCCTGGTGGTGCACGCCTGACGACGTGTACGAACAGGTGCGCAAGGGCGCGCTGGATCTGCCCGTTCACCCCTACTGAGAGGTTTCCCATGAATGTTCTCGTGACAGGGTCCAAGGGCTTCCTCGGACAAGAAGTCGTGCGTCAGCTTCTAAGGCAAGGTCACCGCGTGACTGGCTATGATCGCAGCCTGACCTGTGCAATCGAAGCTGCTGACTACCAATATCGCCAGGGCGATCTGATCGACCTGGCCAGTCTGCTGGAAACCTTCCAGACCCAGAAGTTTGATGCTGTCATCCATACGGCAGCAATCTCCCACCCTGTTGATTCGCGGCGCATTCCTCTTCAGACCGTTTTGACCAACGCGCTGGGCACTACTCACGTGCTGGAAGCCGCACGCCTGAGCGGAACACCGCGAGTCGTGAACCTCAGTTCCGAATGTGCCTACGGCAATAACCAAGCACTCGGCGTGATCGACGAGTCGGTGCCGCTACAACCAACCACCCCCTACGGCTGCACCAAGGTATTCACCGAAAAGCTTGGCCAGGTCTACACCGACCTCTACCAGGTCAGTGTTGTTTCACTGCGCCCGGGCTGGATCTACGGGCCAGGCCAATTCATGCAGTGCTATCTCAAGGACTTGCTACGTGCAGCCATCGATGGAAAGCCACTCGCTGAAACCGCTGGCGGTGATTACCGCCTGCAATACGTGCACGTTACGGACGTAGCAGCGGCCTGCCTACTGGCGGCGACCGTTGAAGATGGTCGATTGACTCAGCGCGTGTTCAACGTCACCGCCGGCGAGCAGGAGAGCTATTCCTCAGTTGCCGAGCGCGTGCGCGCTCTATATCCGGCAGCGGACATTGCCATCGGCCCCGGCACGATTGACGTCCTCGATGAGAACGCCCGGTTCGACATCACCGCAGCACGTGAACAGCTCGCTTACCACCCTGAGTTTCTGTTAAGCGACGGCTTGGTGACCTACGCACGCTGGCTCGAAAACCACCCCTACTGATCGGGAACCGCTTCATGAAAACCTACCTTGTGACAGGCGCCGCCAATGGTATCGGCCGCGCTATCGCCCTCGCCTTGGCTGAAACTGGCGACACGGCAGTGCTGAATGATCTGAGCTTCAGCCATGAGCTTGAATCGCTGGTCCAGGAACTGGAATCCAAAGGTGTCACAACTCGTATTGCGTTGGGTGACGTCTCGTCGCCGACGACGGTGAAACACGCCTTCAGCGGATTGGAACGACTGGATGTGCTGGTAAACAATGCTGGCATCCTGAGCGAAGCGCCGATCACCCAGATGGCGTTCGAGCAATGGGACCTGATGATACGCGTGCATCTGTACGGCACCTTCCTGTTCGCGCAGGAAGCCGCTCGACTCATGACCCGACAAGGCAGTGGCGCCATCATCAATATTGCCTCTGACCTTGGCCAGCTGGGCTGCGCCAATCTGTGTCACTACTGCGCAGCAAAAGGTGGGATTATCGCTTTCACCAAATCGCTAGCCAGAGAACTCGCGCCCCATGCCGTGAGAGTGAACGCGGTGGCACCTGGTGGCACACTTACACCAATGGTCGAGCGACTTGGGCCGGCCTACGTGAAAGAAGAAGCGGCACGATATCCACTCCAGCGCCTCGGGACCGCAGACGAGATCGCTCATACAGTGGTGTTCCTTTCCTCCGAGAAAGCCAGCTTCACCACAGGCCAGGTACTGGGCGTGAACGGCGGCGGCGTGATGAACGGGTAAGGTCTGCTCATCAGCCCTGCTATCTCGGTAGCAGGGCTTCAAAAAGCCCACACGACTAGAGGTGGTCATGCTTGGAAATCTAAATGACGTGGATCTGCGGATGCTCCGCACGTTCTGCACGATTGTTGAAGCTGGGGGGTTCACTGCAGCCCAGACCCGTTTGAACATGAGTCTGCCGCGGCTGAGTGTCGTGATCCGCGACCTCGAGATTCGTGTGGGTTACTCGTTGTGCAAACGGGGAAAGTCCGGCTTTCAGCTCACAGAAGAAGGTTTGGCCACCTACAGCGCTGCCCAGGAACTCTTTGCCGATATTGAACGCTTTCGACAAAGAACAGTGGAGGTGAACGGCCGTAGCCAGGAACACCTTCAGCTGGGTACCGTAGACAGCTTGGCAACAATGCCGGAGAGCCCTCTTCCGAATGCAATTGCCCGTTTTCGCAAAAACCACCCAAGGATTCGCCTGCAGCTGCATGTGATGCGTCCCGATGAATTGGAGCAAGCAGTGCTGGAAGAACGCCTGCATTTGGCGATGGGGGCCTTTCACCATCGGCTCTCAGGCCTGGACTACAGACCGCTGTTCAACGAGGAGCAGAACCTCTACTGCAGCAGTGATCATCCGTTCTTTGAACGAGCAGATGAAACACTCTCCATCGAAGAGATCAGTGCTTCCGACTATGTGGATCGCGGCTACGTCGCAGAAAACCGCCGGCCTTACGAACTGCGCTTCAACAACATGATCAGTGCCTTCTCGATGGAGGCCATCGCACTGCTGGTTTTCTCGGGGACGTACATCGGCTACCTCCCATCCCATTATGCGAAAACCTGGGTCGAACAAGGGCGTCTGCGAGCGATTCTTCCGGATCGGCTCGCCTACACTTCAGCGTTTCACTGCATCACTCGGCAAGGCATGGACTTGCAGACAGGCTTGGCCAGCTTCCTCAACATACTCACAAGCGTCAATCAGCTATCTGCGAGTGAACCTCCGATGCCGGCAAGCACCTGACTGATCAGTGGAGGGTGCGACGAACGCTGCCCCCATTGATCCCGCGGGATATTCCCGATTCAGTTGCGGTAGTCGGGAGCGACTCGGTCTAGCATGCGCAGCAAGGCCTTCCAGGCCAGGGTAGCCGCATCGGGATCTGACAACTCACCCTCTTTCAGCTCGCGCTGCGGCTCATTGAATTGTCGCTCTGTATGGGCGCAAATTTCATGGCTAGGCAACAGCAACTGACCAGCCTGCTGGGCCGCGAGCTGTATCTCACAGGCTTTTTCCAGGTAGTACATCCTGATGAACGCTTCCCCCACGGTGCGTCCTCCCGTCAGTAGGCCGTGGTTACGCAAGATCATCACGTTCTTGTCTTCCAGATCCGCGACCAGACGTTGTTGCTCATCGAGATCCAAGGCAACTCCTTCATAGTGGTGATAGGCGACCTCGCCGTAGAACTCCATGGACATCTGATTCACGGGCAGTAAACCGCACTCCAGCGCAGCAACCGCACAGCCGGCGCGAGTGTGGGTATGCAGTACGCATTGAAGATCATGGCGCGCACGGTGGATAGCACTGTGGATGACAAAACCGGCTGGGTTGACTGCGTAAGGCGTATCGCCAACGGGCGCCCCATCCAGGTCGATCTTGACCAAATTGGAGGCCGTGATTTCATCGAACATCAGTCCGTAGGGATTGATCAGGAAATGATGCTCTGGACCAGGTATACGCACCGAGATGTGGGTAAAGATCAAATCAGTCATGCGGAAATGCGCGATTAGTCGGAAGCAGGCGGCTAGCTCTTCGCGCAGCACGTGTTCGGTTGGGGTCATGCATTTCGCTCCAATACTGATGTGAGGCTCTGGCTTGGTCGCTCTGTGTCCTCTCCAGCCATCAGCGACGTTAGTGGTCTACGCCGTCTGAAAAGCGAGTCACCTCTTCTCGAGGTAGTCGAGTGGGCACTGATCCTTAGGTTCAGTATGGGTGAATGAAAACTAGCAACAATCGAATTAATTTCGCTAGTGATGTAGTGTTAGTTTCACCAATTGCTCATTTTCTCCACGTGCGGGGCTTTATGCACTTCCCATCAATGACGGCGCTTCGTGCACTGGATGCGGTGGCACGACTCGGAAGCATCTCAAGTGCAGCTGACGAGCTCAGCCTCACGCGAAGTGCGGTCAGCCACCGCATCAGCACGCTTGAGGAACAGCTGGGGTTCGCGCTGACTGAACGAGTTGGCCGAGGCATCCGGCTAACGTTTCGAGGGGAGCAGTTCGCCCGGGAGGTGCAGCAGATCCTTGAGCGCGTTCAACTAGCCGCAGCAGGACAGCATGGGCAACAGATCGCGGGGCGCCTGTGCGTCAGTTGCAACACCGGTTTTGCCAGCGCCTGGCTGTGCCAGCACATCAATGAGTTCATGACGCTCTATCCTCAGGTTCAATTCCACCTGATCTCCCCACGAACCCCGGCCGATACCAGTTCGAGCGAAGCGGATATCTTCATTTCCTACGGCACGGGTGATTGGCCGAATCTGCAGGTAACGCCGCTGGTGGACCTGCATTATTTTCCGGTGTTGAGCCCTCAACTGCTCTATGCCAACGGCGGTCTCAGGCATACCGATGAGTTACTGAACTACACGCTGCTGCACATGAACGACTACACGGATTGGCGGGTATGGCTGGGGGCAGCAGGCCGCAACCAAGTTGATTCCTCCTCCGGAATTTTGTTCTCCGACGCCCCCTGTGCTCTGGCCGCCTGCTTAGCAAGCCAAGGCGTCGCGATGGGCGATAACTTGCTTAGCAGCGATGCACTGAGGCGTGGTCTCTTGGTGAGCCCGTTCGAGATCAGCACGCGCTCAAACCGGGCGTACTTTCTGGTCTGCCATCCAGCTAAGGCAGACCGCCCTATCATCAAGGCGTTCAGCGATTGGCTGGTTGAAACACTCGCTCAGACAACCTGACTCCGGTCCTTGAGCCGAACCAGCTCGAAGCTGGCCTATCTGCGCCAGTTGCATTAGCAATTTCAGATCCCCACGAGATCTCTATTCGGACGAAAAGCCGAGCCACAGACGCCGCTGCGCTCAAGGTGCTAGCCTGGCGCTGTACCTGTTGTCGCTGGTAATCGCCTTGGACGCCCTCCTGGTACTGCGCTGGTCAACCCGCGCTGAGGTTTCAGCGAAGATTGTCCGGGGCAATGTTGTACAACCGAAGCGCGTGCGCCATGACCTTGCTGAAGACTGGCGCAGAAACCAGACCACCGAAAAAGCCGTGCTTCGTAGGGTTGTCGATCATGACAACCACAACAAACTTCGGCTCGTCAGCAGGCGCGAACCCGGCGAACATCGCCCGGTACGAATTGCTCTGGTAGCCCTTACTGGTAGCGCTGGGCTTTCTGGCCGTGCCACTCTTGCCCCCGACGTGATAGCCCTGCACCTTGGCACGGTAAATACCTCTAGGTGCTTCGACGACCTGTACCAACATGTGCTTGAGTGCATCGGCCACTTCCGCAGGCATCACTTGGGTAGCCACCGGCGGTTTCAACACCCGCAACAGCGACACCGGCACCTGCCTGCCGCTGTTAACCAAAGTCGCATAGGCCTTGGCCAGCTGAACGGCCGTGACAGAAACGCCGTAGCCGTAAGACAGCGCCGCCGTTTCGGTGGGCCGCCACTGGCGACGGCTGGGCAGCACCCCTGAACGTTCTCCTGGAAATCCCAACCCGGTCGCCTCCCCCAGGCCGACCCGCTGCAGCAGATCGTGAATCGTCTCGCCGCCGACATCGAACGCCACCTGGCTGATCGCAACGTTACTGGAGCGTACCAGGATCCCGGTCATGTCAAGCCGCTCACCCGCGGTGCGAGAGGCATCGCGAATGGTGAACTTGCCAACCTTCAAGCTGCCCGATTTCACCAACACGGTGTCGGAAGCTTTCCAGCGCCCGGTTTGCAGCGCCGCTGCAACTGAAAAGGGCTTGATCGTCGAAGCAGGCTCGAACACATCTACCAGCGCCCGATTTCTCATTGCTGCGGGGCTGGCATGGGCGCGGTTATTCGGGTTGTAGGTCGGATAGTTGGCCAGTGCCAGCAACTCCCCAGTCTCAACATCGAGAATGACGACGCTGCCGGCGTCGGCGCCATTGTCGACCACGGCCTTTTCCAGCTCGTGGCTGGCGAAGTACTGCAGCCGCATATCCAGGGACAACGCCAGACCCTGCCCGGGCCTTACCGGCGAGGTTACGCCCAGGTCTTGGATCACCTGCCCTCTGCGGTCCTTGATAACCTGCTGCTTGCCGCTGACACCACGCAGGGACTGATCGTATGCGAGCTCCAGGCCTTCACTGCCCTTGTTGTCGATATCGGTAAAACCTACTACATGCGCGGCGATGGCGCCGGCAGGATAAAAGCGTCGCGACTCTTCGAGGCTATAGATGCCCTTGATGTGCTGTTGCTGAACCACCTGCAAAACCTGTCCGGCCTGCTCGGGGGAAAGGCGCCTACGCAGGTAGAAAAACGCCTTGCGCAGGTTATGGGACAAGCGTGTTTCCAATTCGGCTGGTGGCATTTCCAACGCCTGGGCGAGCACCGGCCATTTAGGCTTTTCGGTGGCCAGTTCACGCATGTCAGCCCATAGGCTCACCATCGGGGTGCTGACCGCCAAGGGTTGTCCGGCCCGGTCTGTAATCACCCCGCGCGGCGCAGGTTCAGACCAGTACCGTAGGCTTCGCGCATCGCCCTGTTGGCGAAGGAAGGCTTTATCGACGACCTGCAATTCGATAATTCGCCAGCACAGGACCAACGCCAGGATCAGCACAAGGCAAACGACGAACCTGAACCGCCACGGATAACCCGGCGGAGCTGCGTCAGCAGAAGACATGGCCATACTCACTTGCAACGGTTAATCAGTGCGGCAACCAGGCAGGCGGATCAATATCGAGCCCTTTCAGTACTTGCGCATTAATACTGCCGGTCACTGGCAATGCCTGTTCCATTTGCAATAGGTAGATGGCCTCTTGGGTTTCGCTGCCAAACAGCCCATCGATCTCACCGTGATAATAATTGCGCCCGAACAGAGCGACTTGTAGCTCGGCAATCAACTGTTTGCCGAGCGGTGTGAAAATGCTGCCTTGCGGTATATCTTGCGGCTGTGCAGACGCAGGCTCCAACGTACTGACAAACATCACAAGGCCCACTGCTGCCACAACTTTCCTGCCCTTCATGAGTGTGAACATCACCTTTTCAGAGAGTGAGCGATTAAAAAGCTGTTAGCTATTTGTCGGGCATTGTCCGCACCCCTATACTATAAATCAATTAACTATCAAGATATCTGATATGAACACAACTGATATCGACGCTGTCGACCTGAATTTGCTCAGGGTATTTGTCGCCCTGATCGAGGAAGGCGGCGCCAGTCGCGCGGCCATTCGCCTGGGCGTTACTCAACCTGCGGTCAGTGCAGCACTTGCCCGTTTGCGGGAAATATATGCCGACCCGTTGTTCGAGCGTACCGGCCGAGGCCTGCGCCCGACCATGCGTGCAAATGAACTGGCGCCGTTGATTGGCGAAGCGCTCAATTGCTGCCGGCAAGCGCTCGCGCTTTCCGTAGGCGGCAAAGACATCAAGGGCAGGACGATCACCATCGGCTTGTCCGATGACAGTGAAATCGCCCTGGGCCAAAGCCTGGTTTCGCAGATCGACGAGCACCTGCACGGTTTGCGCATCATTTTTCGGCAAACCCACAGTGGCTTGGTCCAGGACATGTTGATGCGCCATCAGATAGATATCGCCGTTTCTGCCGGTGGGCTATCTTCGCCGTTGATTGCGCGGCAACGCCTGGGACGGGGCAATTACCTGTGCATTGCCGATGCGAATAACGACATACCGACGACCGCTGAAGACTACGCCCAACGGCCCCACCTGCTGGTGTCGTCGGGCGGCTTCGTCGGCATCGTCGACGAAGGTTTGAATGCTGCCGGATACAAGCGCAGCATTCGCGCCTCGACCTCGCATTTCGCCGCAGTGCCGTTTCTGCTGGTAGGTTCGAAACTGATCACCACGGTGCCTACCCACGCGGCGCAGGCCATGGAACGCGTCAGCACGCTGCAAACCTTCCCCTGCCCTGTGCCCCTGCCCTCCTACGACCTGGAGATCGGCACACGGGTAGGCAGCAAGCACGACAACACGCTGCAAACGGTCAAGGCACTGATCATCGAGCTGGTAGAGAATTCCTTCTGCCTGTCCTGACGCTTGTGTCTGCATCGCCTCGGCTTGCGCGTGCATCGAGCGCCAGCTGAACGCACTTGAGGGCAAGCACTGTAGTCGGGTCAACCATCGCTACCCGGTGCCTGCCCAGCGGGAACGCATCCGCATGCGCAAGCACCAGGGGCAGCTCCGTGCAGCCCAGTATCAATACCCCGGCACCCAGCTCGCACAGGTGCTCCGCCACTACCAGCAACTGCTCCTTGCAGATGCCATCGGTAAAACCTGCCTTGATACCGCGAGGCCCATAAATGGCCTCCATCACCAGCGCTTGGTATTCATGGCCAGGCGTGATGATGTTCAAACCAGCGGACCTGGCAGCCTCATGGTAGACACGGCTTTGCACCGTACCCGAGGTGGCGAGCAACCCCAATGGCGTGCTTGCCCCATGCTGCAAGACGATGGACGCGATCGTCTCGTGGAGCATGTTGATGATCGGGACATCCAGATGCTGCTGAATACGCGCAATAAAAGCATGCGCGGTGTTGCACGGGATAGCGATGGCATCGGCACCGGCGTCAGCCAGCCGCTGGCAGGTGGCATAGAGCGCAATGGTCGGGTCCGTTTCAGCCCGGAGCAGGTTGGCGGTGCGGTCCGGGATCTGTGGGTTGTGCTCGACCACCATCTTGATATGGTCCTGGTCCTTGCCTGCAGGCGTATTGGCCACGACCTTGTCCATGAAATCCACCGTGGCTGCGGGCCCGACACCCCCGACGACCCCCAGCTTGAACGGCGCTGCTGCGTGCGAGTGCTGCTCGCTGGCAGCGAAATCGGCATAGATTTCGTTGCTGTCGAGCATGGCAATACCACTGCGTTGCAAAGCCACGCACACCAGCGCAAGTTCGGTCATGCCTGGCACGATGACCGCCGCACCTTGCGCCTGCAACGCGGCGGACAACCGCTGAACGGTTTCGAGTGACCCGCCTTCGAGCCCTCCCTCCTTGATCCCACCGGCACCGTACACCGCCTCCATGAGTGCCGCCTGCTCGGGGGCTGACGGGTAGATGAGGGTATGGCTGCCCAGATAGCGCTCGAACAACCCAGACTCACGCACCATATCCGACGTCAGTACCCCCAGGGCCGTCCCGGAGGCATAGCGGCCATCAATATGCCGCTTCACAGCTTCCATCATGTCGAGGATGCGCAGGCTCAATTGCGCCTGAACTTCGTCCAGGAACGTGTGGCTGGCGAAACAAGGCAACATCACCCGCTCGATACCGCGCGCCTCGAATACCTTGCACATCTCATAGACGTAAAACTTGCGGGACGCGATGTTGACCCCTTTGTTGAGCGGCAACGCGGCATCGTCGAAGGCCTGCTGCTCCAGTAGTAGGTGGCAGTGAAACTGCTCCGCAAGCACCTGCCGTGATCTGGTCAACTTGAAGAACAAGTCCGCACATGCCAGCGCCCCAAGCCCGCCGATCACCCCGATCTTCTGCACCGTGACATCACCACCCGCTTGCATCTTTATTTTCATGACCTTGGCCTGTTGGATATTAACCACGGACAAGCCACTCACGGCGCGAACCCTGAGTGGCTTAGCCTGATTCAAAGCGACTCGCAGACCTGGCCCTGTACCGGCACCGATAAGTCTTCCTTGATGAGCCGAGCGGGCAGCGCCAGGATCAACGTCGTGGCCCCCACGACCAGCAGGCCGGCGAACAGGTACAGGCCGATGTCCAGGCTACCGGTATTGGCTTTGACCAGGCCTAGCACCGTAGGGCTGGTGAAGCCGCCAAACAGCGCCAGGGAGTTGATCAGCGCGATGCCGCCAGCAGCCGATTCGCGGCCCAGGTAACGGGTGGGGATGGTCCAGAATAATGGCATCGAGGCATACAGGCCCACCGCCGCCACGCTCAAGGTACCCAGGCCCAGCACCAGGTTGCCCGGTACGAAGGTGCAGGTGATCAGGGCACAGGCGGCCACCACCATGCAGGTTGCCAGGTGCCATCTGCGCTCGCCCACGGCATCGGAGTGCCTACCGATCACAATCATCCCCACAGCACTGGCCATGTAAGGCACAGCCGTCAGCAGGCCGATATGGAAAGGATCTGAAACGCCGTAGCTTTTGATCATCCCCGGAAGCCAGAAACCGAGAATGTAAAGCCCGGCCATCACCGAGAAATACACCAGTGCGAGCGCATAGATGCGTGGGTCGCGTACTACCGCACCAAGCCTGTGGCTTTCGCTGCTGGCGGGTGTACCGACTTCCAGCGCGATGCGCTTGCGCTCATCGCTGCTCAGCCATTTGGCTTGCTCGGGGCGGTCGATCAACATGAAGCCGGCGAGGATGCCCAGGATGACAGCTGGCGCCCCTTCCAGCAGGAACATCCACTGCCAGCCACTAAACCCACTGACACCCTCCATGGCACGAATGATCCAGCCTGAAACCGGCCCGCCAATGATGCCCGCGAGGGCAATTGCCGACATGAACACGGCGATCACACTGCCGCGCATGCGCACAGGGAACCAATACGTCAGGTAGAGGATGATCCCCGGGAAAAAACCGGCTTCGAACACCCCCAACAAAAAACGCGCAATGTAAAACTGCAGCGGCGTCTGCACGAACATCATGCAGGACGACACGATCCCCCAGGAAATCATGATGCGCATGATGGTCTTGCGCGCACCGATCCGGGTCAGGAGCAGGTTGCTGGGCACCTCAAACAGTACATAACCAATGAAGAACACGCCGGCACCGAGGCCGTAAACGGCATCGCTGAGATTCAGGTCCTGCTGCATGCGCAACGCCGCAAACCCGATATTGACCCGATCTAGGTAGGAGACGATATAACTGACAAACAACAAGGGCAATATTTTCCAGGCAATCTTCCTGTACAACATGAGCGAATCATTATTCATTTCTGACAAGCCTCAAATATTTTTCTTATTGATCCAGGGCTACGTGAAACACAGGTATTGCAAGACGACATCAAATAACCGATGCACGCCAGACTGAACAAACGCCTGGCATCAGGAAGATGCCAGGGCAGGTAAAGACAGCGTTACGTTATCGCTGAAACTTCACCGAGGCTTTCGCCCGCTCATCAACTATCAAGGTGAAGACATCAGGGCGTGAATAATGGCCGACCACATCAAAGTCATAACGCGCCTTAACCAGATCCGCCGAGTCGATCTGGGCCACCAGCAAGCCAGAGCCGTGCTTCAATGGGCCCGCGATGACCTCGCCCATGGGGCCGATGATGACGCTGTTACCCTGCATCAGTAGACGGTCGTCATCCCAGTGCGGCAGGCTCACCCCCAAGTCGCGCGGTGACGGCTGGTACTGGCAGGCACTGACCACGAAGCACCGCCCCTCATGAGCGATATGGCGCATGGATATCTGCCAGTTATCGCGCTCATCCACCGTCGGCGCACACCAGACCTCGATGCCTTTGGCGTACATCGCCGTGCGCAGCAGTGGCATGTGGTTTTCCCAACAGATCGCTGCCCCGATCTTGCCCACTGGGGTATCGATCACGGGAATAGTAGAGCCATCGCCCTGGCCCCAGATCAGGCGCTCGCTGCCGGTGGGCATCAGCTTGCGGTGGTTCGCCACCAGGCCTTCTTCCGGTGAGAAGAACAGCGCAGAGCAGAACAGGGAACTGCCAGCGCGTTCGATGACGCCAACCACCAATTGCGCGCCGGTACGTTGGGCCAAGCCTTCGAGCTCCGCTGTTTCAGCACCGGGAACATCAATGGCATTGGCAAAATAATGCCGAAAGGCTTCTCGGCCTTCAGGCAGGCGATATCCCATATACGTACCAAAGATTTCGCCCTTGGGGTAACCGCCCAACAAAGCTTCCGGCATCACCACCAGCTGGGCGCCGGCCTCCTTTATTTCAGACTCGTAGGCAAGAATCGCCTCCAGGGTTTTCTGTTTGCCGTCCGGGTGCGAACCCATTTGCAGTGCAGCAACAGTAGAAATAGTCATACGTTGTTATTCTCAGGTGATGGAAGGTTGATGAATACTCCTCCCCGCCTCGATATAGAGCAACGCGCAAAAAAGCACATCTGATATCAACTTATTTTATATCATGCCGCACTTTTCGCTCGGATTTCAACACCAACTGAAACATCACGACATCAATTGAAATTATATCAGATATTTAAAAAACCCCATTGCCGTATAATTCATTGACCGTAAAATAATCGAAATCCGAGGAAGCGAGAGCTGATTAAGCGGTAATGGTTTATTGATGACATACCCCACCCACCTATCGGACCGGGAAGCCAGTAACAGAATTGTAAGAACCCGCATTATCGCCAGCGCCCTTCTGGTACTGGCCTTGACAATTGCATTGGTCTGCCGATTGTTCTTCTTGCAAGTCACTCAACATGATCTACACGTTGCTGTTGCAGAAAAGAACCGCATCCATATCCGGCCACTGCCTGCCGCACGGGGCATTATCTATGACCGGAACAAAGTGGTGCTGGCCGACAATATTCCTATCTTCAACTTGTCTATCCTCCGCGAAAGCGCAGGCAATGTGCAGGCGGTCGTCAAAAAGCTCGGCCAGGTCCTTGCGCTGAACACCGAGCAAATGAACAAGATGGACAGGGCTCTGCATCGCCCGCGCAGAGCCTTCGAGCCCGTCATCCTGATGTCGGACCTCACTGAAACACAAATTGCACGGGTCGCGGTGAACCAATTTCAGTTACCAGGCGTGGAGGTTCAAGCGCAGTTCTCCAGGGTTTATCCGTTGGGTGAGCACTTTGCGCACTCGGTCGGTTATGTGGGGCGCATCAACGAAAAAGAGTTCAAGCACCTCGATCACGCTAAGTACCTGCGCACGCAACTGATCGGAAAAACCGGCATCGAGCGGTTTTATGAGAATGTTCTGCATGGCGAGATGGGTTTCGAAACAGTAGAAACCAATGCTCAAGGCAAGGTCATGCGTGTGCTGGGCCGTCACAACCCCGTGCCGGGCCAGGACATCGTGCTGACGCTCGATGTGGCACTGCAGGCCGCTGCCGAGCAGGCATTGGGAGACCGGCGTGGCGCGTTGGTTGCACTGGCCCCCGACACAGGGGAAGTCTTGGCCATGGTCAGCCGGCCAAGCTTCGACCCCAACCCGTTCGTCAAAGGCATCACGGCCCGCGACTATGCGACCTTGCGCGACTCAGCCGATATGCCGCTGTTCAACCGCGTGCTTCGCGGGCTCTACCCGCCTGGTTCAACGATCAAACCCATGGTCGTGGTTGCAGGTCTGGACAGTGGCGTGATTACCCCAAGCCAACGGGTATTCGACCGTGGCTACTACGAACTGCCCAATTACAATCACAAGTACCGCAACTGGAATCGGGCGGGAGACGGCTGGGTCGACATGTACGACGCCATCATGCGCTCCAATGACACCTACTTCTACGACTTGGCGCACAAGCTAGGTATTGAACGGTTGGACACCTACCTCAGTGAGTTTGGCCTCGGGCAGAAGATCTCAATTGATCTGTTCGAAGAGTCCCCTGGGCTGATGCCATCCCCCGCATGGAAACGCGCAACCCGCCGTCAAGCATGGTACCCCGGCGAAACGCTGATACTGGGCATCGGACAGGGCTATATGCAGATGACGCCCCTGCAAATGGCGCAGGCCACCAGCCTGATTGCCAGCAAAGGCATCTGGCACCGCCCACATCTGGCGCGCTCAATTGGAGGCGAGAAGCCAGGCGATCCCCATCCGTTTCCCAATATCACCCTCAAGGATCCGAGGGTCTGGGACGAGGTTGTAAAGAGCATGGAAATGGTCATGCACAACCCTCGAGGAGTCGGGCGCCGGGCGGCCCAAGGTGCGCACTATCGAATAGCCGGAAAGAGCGGGACAGCACAGGTCATCGCGATCAAGCAGGGTGAACGATACAACCGCAACAAGACCCAGGAACGCCACCGGGACAACGCGCTTTTTGTCGGCTTTGCCCCCGCGCAACGTCCGGCCATCGTGGTCGCGGTCATGATTGAAAACGGAGAAGCCGGGGCCAGAGTGGCGGGGCCGGTGGTGCGCAAGGTCATGGACGCCTGGCTATTGGATGCGAACGGGCAACTTAAGCCGAAATTTACCGTCCCGAATACCCTGCAAAACGCCTCGATACCCAATGCGATAGGTGCCGACGCACGCACTGGAATCCTCTGAAGCCTGTACACGGGAATCGAACATTGTATATAAGGAGCGATGCATGCGGCTTTTAAAAGCCCTTGGCTGGTGTACGTTGGCAATCACCAGCGTGATACTGCTGGGCGCAAGCAGTACGTATCTTTACCTCAGCCCACAGTTGCCCGATGTAGCAACCCTCAAGGACGTGCAACTGCAAGAGCCACTGCAAGTAGTGAGCGCCGACGGAAGACTGATCGCCGAATTTGGAGAAATACGTCGAATCCCCCTGCCCTACTCGCAGATTCCCAGCGACTTCCTGGCCGCTTTCATGGCCGCAGAAGATGCCAACTTCTACCACCACCCTGGCGTCGACCCTACAGGCCTGATGCGTGCGGCTTTAGCCTTGGTCATGAGCGGCCATGTACGCTCCGGGGGAAGCACCATCACCATGCAGGTGGCAAAGAACTTCTTCTTGAGTAAAGAACGGACATTCTCTCGCAAACTGACCGAGATACTGCTGGCCTTGAAAATAGAACGGGCCTTATCAAAAGATGAAATTTTCAACCTGTACGTCAACAAGATCTACCTGGGCAAGCGGGCTTATGGCATCGCTGCAGCCGCTCAGATCTATTACGGAAAGCCGGTATCGCAACTGACGCTGGCACAGACCGCAATGATCGCGGGTTTGCCAAAGGCACCCTCACGGTTCAACCCCATCAACAACCCCACAAGGGCCAAGCAGCGCCGAGACTGGATTCTGGGCCGGATGCTCGCGCTGGGTAGCATCGATGACGCTCGTTACCACGCAGCGCTGGAAGAGCCCATCACAGCCCGCTATCACGCGCCTGAAACCGAAGTCCTTGCGCCTTACATCGCTGAAATGGCCAGGGCGCAGATGTTCGATCGTTTCGGGGATCAAGCCTACACGCAAGGCTTTCGCGTGGTGACAACCGTCTCCAGCAAGTTGCAGCAGGCCGCTAACGATGCGTTACAAAATGGTTTGAAAACCTATGACAAGCGCCATGGCTATCGCGGCCCCGAAGGCCATTTCCCAGGCAACCTGAGCCAGGCATGGCTGGAAGGATTGAAAGCGTATCCCGTGCTTGGGGGGTTGAAAGCCGTAGCCGTCACTAAGGTCTTCGACAACCGCATCATGGTGGTCGACCAGACCGGTCAGCAACGCCCAGTCGCTTGGCAGACCATGGCATGGGCGCGCCCATTCATTAACCACAGTGCATTAGGGCCACAACCCCTGCGGCCTGCAGACGTGGTCAGGCCAGGCGACGTCATCAGGGTTGATCAGGAAGACTCCCAGACGCTCAGTTTTAGCCAGGTACCCAAGGTTCAGGGTGCGCTGGTTTCGGTAGCTCCGCAAAATGGCGCGATCCAGGCTCTTGTCGGTGGCTTCGATTTTCACCAGAGCGGTTTCAACCGTGTGGTGCAAGCCAAGCGGCAACCGGGCTCTAGCTTCAAACCTTTCATTTATTGTGCGGCGCTCGACAACGGATACACACCGGCAAGCATCGTCAATGACGCCCCTATCGTGTTGGGCAGCGACTACTCAGGGCCGGCATGGCGCCCACAGAACGAAAACCGCACGTTTCTTGGTCCCATTCGCCTACGTGAAGCGCTCTATCGCTCCAGGAATATGATCTCGATACGCCTTCTGCAGGCCATGGGGATCGACCCGACCATCGACTACATCACGCGTTTCGGATTCGATCCCAAAGACATGCCGCATAACCTCTCCCTCGCCTTGGGCACAGCTTCCGTGACGCCTATGGAAGTTGTCGGCGGCTGGAGTGTCCTCGCCAATGGCGGCTACAAGGTCACGCCGTTCTTCATTGACAGGATCGAAGACCGCATAGGCCGGGTTGTCTTCCAGGCTGCCCCCCGCACTGCGCCCAGCGAACAGAATCCAACGCCAGAATCCGTCGCTGAACAGGTGGTAGACAGCCGTACGACTTACTTACTCACAAGCATGCTCCAGGATGTCATCAAACGCGGCACCGGTCGTGCCGCTTCAGCTATGCATCGCCCAGACATCGCGGGGAAAACGGGTACCACGAACGAAGCCAAGGACTCCTGGTTCACGGGCTACAATGGCAATTACGTGACGAGCGTCTGGGCAGGATTCGATCAGCCGCAGAGCCTGGGGCGGAGGGAATGGGGGGTAACCATTGCCCTACCTATCTGGATGGACTTCATGAAGGAGGCACTTGCAGGGACAGCCCCTTACTCGCAGCCTGAGCCCGACGGGATCATAACCCGGCTCATTAATACCGATGACGGTACGGCGGCAACTGCGCACGGGCCGAAGACGGCCTTGGAGGTTTTCAAAGTTGAGAATTCACCGGAAGTGCACTCGATCGGTGTCGACTCTTCTGCGAACGCCGGAGACCAAATCCCACAGGATCTGTTCTGATAGAAGCCACTGAAATGTGGTAGCGAAAATAGAAACTGCCGATGAACCTCGACCTAGGATGAGTCTGGGGCCAAACAACACGCATCAATCAAGGATAGCTACCATCTGGAGCGGCTTAACTTGGCCAGTTTGTTTTCAGGAGAGATCGTTGGGTAGATCGAAAATCGTAGGCGCTTTGCTGCGCATGCCACTTCAAGTAATGAATTACGTGCTAGCGGTGGCAGAACAAGGTTCTGTCTCATCAGCCGCTCTCTGCGTCAATCTGACCGCCTCTGCTTTGGGACGGCAAATTCACCAACTGGAGCATGAGTACCCCATGACCTCAGAGTTCCTTCGAAATTATCGAGAGGTTTTCACTGACCCAGAGTCGGCCTATTCCACGTCTATGCTTAGAGACATCGAGCGTGGTGAAAAAACCGAAGGTGAACACATTCTGGGCTATGTTTTACGAGAGGCCATTACCTACGGCATTCGAAGCCCAGTACCGCGCCCAGTACGGCAGCCATCAACAGGCGTACGAGGATTCGCACGATCCCGCGCTCATCGCCAATGTCGGCGAACTCGGCCTGGATTGTTTGCCAGATCAGATCCATGGACGGGGTCCGGGCCGTTTACACGTTCGGCCTCTGCTGGCGCGTACGCGGATAGGCGTTTTCATGATCTCGATGGGCATGGCCGGGTCTTCCGGAGGCAGTTACAGTGTGTGACTGCGAGCTTGCTGCATCGAACGCTCAAATGGTCACCGTGCAGTATTCGTGGGCAAACCTCTTGTTCGTCTCTGCAATTAACGGTCAGCATCAAGTAGCGCGGGTCGCCGTAGATGTTCTCGACGCGTGCTGTGTGTCCTTAAGGCGTTCGGACCAAATTGACGGAAATCCGCAGCCGCTTCAGTCGACTCCATGTCCCACCACTGGTCGCAAATAGCGAACGGCTGGTTATGCTGACCACTCTCCTATTCTGAGCGCCGCAGAACGCATCCAGGCTGTCGTAGCTTAGTGTCCTATTCCGTCGCTCGCTGTCCCGCCCGCTTCTCGTACGAGCCTTGCTAAATGCTCGACGGATATCGCGCGGTTATAAAAGGTCAGATGACGCCGACATTCCCGCCGGCGTCACCCGAGCAGCGTTGAACCAAGAGTCGAGAGGCTCTGCTGCCTGTGGCCGCTGGCCAGGAGCGTACTATGAACTTCGAAGAACACGACAAGTACGGTATGTACAAGGGACGGCGACAGCGGTCACCATTCTCGATCGTGCATCCTGCTGGGGGTATCGCGGGTATTTTTGGGGGTACATTTCTGCTTTTTGAAGCCAGAAATGCCGTTCCAGAGGCCTTTCCAAAAGTTCTTCGGGGATCCGGACAGTCTCTAGGCATCGTCGGGCGGGTTGTTCATCTAATCATTTCTGCCGCCTCATAGATCATGGAGATCTATTCATTTCCATTGCGTAGATTGCCAAGTTGAGTTCAGACCTCACTCCGACGCTTTTCAAAACGCTGCCAGAAAGTCGGCAGCTCACTCCTAGGCTGCTGAAGGCTTGACCAGACCTCTAGCAGCCGTGATACCGCAATCCTTCGCACATCGACCACCAAGCCAGCCTGAAGCAGCTCATCTCGGCTTGCAAAGAGCGCTTGGCCTAGATCGGCCTCAAGCTCAATCTGCGTGAACGTTACATCGAAAAAGCGTTCGTGCGTCTCTTGAAATTTGTCCTTGTAACGAACCCTCACCAGAAGCACCAGATTGTCATTCAATGCTAGGGCTCCGGGCAGAGCATTGGCACCTGCAAAACGCTTCACCACCTCATCCATGCCATCTGGTGCTTCATCGACCGAATAGAGCTCGCCCGTATAGGCGCCAACCCAGGTAACTAAGGAGTAATAATTTTCAAGGGGAATATATGCGACGGGTAAATCACGGCACTTCTTCTTGTCGTATTCCCTGGCCAGATCAATAGTGCACATTCCGCTGATCACAAGAAAGGGCGCTTGGGTGACCTGCAGTTCTGTCAGCTCCTCACCCGTGTTTTCGATCACCAAGCGCCGAACGTAACTGGACTCGTGTTCATAGCCCTGACGCCAGACCTTCAACGCAGGTTGCTGCAGGCGCTTTTGCAGATTCAGCGTCTGGGTGTCGCCACGTCGCTTGTTTAGCTCGAGGATGCACTTCACATAGGTTTCGTAATTGTCGTTGGTTGACAAAATCCCCGCATCGACCGCTGACGCCTGGATTTTCGAACGTTGAGAAGCCGAAAGCTCACCACCTGATTTTTCGGCCTCACTACGAATGATCAGACCCACCTGATTGTCGATGCCAAGTCCGCCTCCACACAGACCAATGTCTCGACTATCCGGCTTAGCGTCAGACAGGGTGTCGACCGCGTTGTATTTGCCACACCCCCCCAGTAGGGCAGCGGTCAAAATCAAATAGATATATCTCATGTTCCCTCAATTTGATCAGCAGATGGGCGCCCCGATCTAGTCGTGACCGCGCCTAGTCTGCATGCAATACCATGCAATATCAAAGTGCCACCAACAAGACACCCCCCAGTTCTCATGGCCAGGCTGGCGGCAAAGCTCACGTTTCCATATCTGCTCCGACAGCACTGCAAGGTGTCCGTCCTCTCGAAGCCTCGACACCGCGCACATCGGCGTATGTTGTCGCTTTCCATCAAGAGCAGCCCCTCACCCTCCCCTAGATTAACTCCCGAGCGAGCCCCTGATCGAACCCCAGGGGCAGTGTCTGGAGGAGACCAGCCATGCAATCCGTCGAGCAGTTCAAACACAGCACTTCCATTGCAGATTGGGCCGAGCAGCGCCCGGAACACGCCTTCACCTTGCCCTCGCGGTACTTTTTCGACGAGCAGATCTTCGCTGCCGAACGCGACCGTATCTTCATGAGTGCCTGGCACCTGGCCGGCCATCGCAACGAGTTCGCCGAGCCTGGTCAGTTCGTGGTGTGCGACATGTTCGACCAGAGCGTGGTGGTGGCCTGTGGCAACGATGGCAAGATCAATGCCTTCCACAATGTCTGCCAGCACCGTGGCAATCGCCTGCTGGATGTGCGTCGTGGTAACGACACCCGAGTGCTGCGCTGCGCCTACCACTCCTGGTGCTACGAAATGGACGGCAGCCTGCGCAGTGCGCCACGCAGCGAACGGCTGATAGCCTTCGACAAGCAGCAATTCAACATTCCCAAGGTCCGCGTCGAAGAACTCGGCGGTTTCGTCTACTTCAACTTCGACGCAGACGCGCCGTCGCTGGCGGAGCTGTTCCCAGGTGCCGACGAAGAAATGCGCGCGGTCTTTCCCGACCTTGGCAAGATGCGCCTGATCGAAGAGCAGGACGTGATCGTACCGGCCAACTGGAAGGTGATCATGGACAACTCCATCGAGGGGTACCATTTCAAGTTGTCCGGGCCCTGCCATATCGACCTGGCCAAGCTGATCGACTTCAAGGGCTACCGCCTGACCAAGCGCGACAACTGGTGGACGTACATCGCACCGGCCAACCAGCAGGCCGAGGAAGCCTACGGCGTCAAGCTGAGCGGGCCACGCAACCCCGATGAGCGCTTCTTCAACATCGGGCTGTGGCCGAACAACACCTTCTATACCTTCCCCTTCTCGGCGTTTCTCGGCACGTTCATCATGATCCCGCTGGACGCAGAGCGCTCACTGCTGCGTTTTGGCTACTACAGCCCCCACGAGCAGGTCCCGGAGGTTTCCCACGCCTGCATGAAGTGGATGAACGAGGACCTCGGCCCCGAGGACATCGAGCTCAACATCAGCGTGCAGAAAGGCCTGCGTTCGCTCGGCTACGACCAGGGCCGCTACATGATCGACGCCGAGCGCAGCAACGAAAGCGAGCATTTGGTGCATCACTTCCACAAGCTGGTGTTCGACGGCATCGGCGCAGGCCGCTGACCACTGTCATGGGGGAGCCTTTATGCTCGGGCATGAATACGACTATGTGATCATTGGTGCCGGCTCGGCCGGCTGCGTGCTGGCCAAGCGCTTGGGAGAGAACCCGGCCCTGCGCATCCTGGTGCTGGAGTCCGGCCCGCCGGACGCCAGCTGGACCATCGACATGCCCTCGGCAGTGGGCATCGTGGTAGGCGGCACCCGCTTCAACTGGAGCTACACCAGCGAACCGGAGCCGGGCCTGGACGGCCGACGCATCGGCACACCACGCGGGCGCACCCTGGGCGGCTCGTCGTCGATCAACGGCATGGTCTACATTCGTGGCCATGCCCGCGACTACGACGGCTGGGCTGCACAAGGCTGCGAAGGCTGGAGCTATCGGGAGGTGCTGCCCTACTTCATGCGGGCGCAAAACCATCGGGACGGCGCCAACACCTACCGCGGCGCAACCGGGCTGCTTCACGTCACACCAGGCGATACCTCGCCGCCACTGTGCCAGGCCTTCATCGAGGCCGGCCAGCAAGCCGGCTATGGCGTGAGCAGCGACCTCAATGGCCACCGCCAGGAAGGCTTTGGCCCGGTCGACCGCACCACCCGCGACGGCAAGCGCTGGAGCACCGCGCGCGGCTACCTGGCTGAAGCACTCAAAGGCGGCAACGTCACCATCGCCACCTCGGCGCTGAGCCGGCGGATTCTCTTCGACGGCGAACAAGCCTACGGGGTGGAGTTCGAAATGGACGGCGTGGTGCACCAGGTGCGTGTGCGCCAAGAGGTGCTACTGAGTGCTGGCGCCATCAACTCACCGCAACTGCTGATGCTTTCTGGCGTCGGCCCGGCCCAGCATCTGCGGCGCCTGGGCATCCCCCTGGTACGCGACCTGCCGGGAGTAGGCCAGCGCCTGAACGATCACCCCGATACCGTCGTTCAGTATCGCTGCAAGCAGCCGGTGTCGCTCTACCCCTGGACGCGTGCACCAGGCAAATGGCTGATCGGCGCGCGCTGGTTCGCCAGCCACGATGGCCTGGCGGCGAGCAACCATTTCGAGGCGGGCGCGTTCATTCGCTCGCGGGCCGGGGTGGAGTTTCCCGACTTGCAACTGACGTTCATGCCGCTGGCGGTCCAGCCAGGCAGCGTAGACCTGGTGCCCGAGCACGCCTTCCAGGTGCACATCGACCTGATGCGCCCCACCAGCCTGGGCAGCGTCAGCCTGGTCAGCACCGATCCGCACCTGGCGCCGCGCATCCTCTTCAACTACCTGACCACCGAGCGCGACCGCGCCGACATGCGTGCAGGCGCCCGCCTGGTACGCGAGATCCTCGCCCAGCCGGCCATGCGCGCCTATGCCGGTGACGAGCTGGTACCCGGTGCCGACCAGGTGAGCGATGCGCAGCTCGACGCTTGGGCGCGACGCATCACCGAGACTGGCTACCACGCCAGCGGCACCTGCAAGATGGGCCCGCCCAGCGACCCCGAAGCAGTGGTCGACCCACAATTGCGCGTGCACGGTCTGCGCGGGCTGCGGGTGGTCGATGCCTCGATCATGCCGCAGATCGTCAGCGGCAACACCAACGCGCCCACGGTGATGATCGCCGAGAAGGCCAGCGACCTGATCCGTGGCCTCACCGCGCTTACCGCAAGCGATGCACCTGTGTGGGTTCACCCACGCTGGCGCGAATGCCAGCGTTGAGGGGTACTTGCCAAAGCCGGCCCACTGCGCTTGCATAGGCGCAGCGGGCCTTTCCTGTGAACGAGGTGCCGGCCAATGCAGCCGGCGCCCATTGCCGAGCCTGGTGCAACCATGAAACGATCCGAAACCCTTGACCTTCAGTGGCAGGGCCCTGCCAGCCCTCCGCTGCGCATCGGCATCCTGTTGCTGCCTTCGTTTTCCAACTTCGGCCTGGCCTCGCTGATCGAGCCGCTTTCGATCGCCAACTGGCTGGCCCAGTGCAACCTGTTCCAGTGGACCCTGCTCTCGGTAGACGGCCAGCCGGTGCCCGCCAGCAACGGCCTGCTCGCCGGTGCCCAGGCGGGCATCGGCGAGCACAGCGAATTCGATGCCTGCGTGGTGATCGCCAGCTTCGATGTGCACCGCCACGCGCGCAACCCGGCCCTCAAGGCCTGGATCAAGCGCCAGGCGGCCTTCGGCGCAGTCATGGTAGGGATCGAAACCGGCACCGAGCTGCTGGCTGCGGCAGGTGTGCTCGACGGCCACCCGGCCGCCGTCCATTGGGACAACCTGCAAGGTTTCCAGGAAAGCTACCCTAGGGTGCAAGCCTGCGCGCAGCTCTACTCGTTGGGCCGCAAGCGCCTGACCTGCGCAGGCGCCACTGCCGTGCTGGACATGGTGCTCAGCTGGCTGGACCGGCTGGCCGGTGGCAACCTGGCACGCGAAGTGGCCATGCACATGCTCATCGAGCAGGTACGCGAGCCGCAGGTCCAGCAAGCCGAAGGCTATCGCCGCAACCTGCATGCCCAGGCCGGCAAGATGGGGCGGGCCATCGAGTTGATGGAACAGCACCTGGAAGAACCGCTGAGCTGCGAGGCCATCGCCGAGCGTGTGGCACTGTCGCGTCGCCAACTGGAGCGCCAGTTCATGCAGCACACCGGCCTTACGCCGCTGAAGTACTACCTCAGCCTGCGCCTGGCACGCGCCCACAACCTGTTGCAGCAAACCCGCATGAGCGTTGCCCAGGTTGCAGCCAGTGCAGGTTTCGGCTCGCTGGAACACTTCTCCCGCGCCTACCGCGCCAAATTCGGCTGTGCACCGAGCAACGACCGTTCGCAGAGTTTGAGCGCCCCGGTCATGCGCCAGCCGTTGGGGCATGACCGGCAACCGTTGGCGATCTGATCTCGGTGCATTGCGCGGGCTTGCACAGATGCATCGCCGCCCTGGGGCGCAAAGCGCCCCAGGGCCATAGGTTAAAGCCCAAGGTAACTGCGCACCGCCGATGCCCCTGGCTGGCCATCGAACGTCGTCACCCCCGCCAGCCAGTTCTCCAGCACCTGTGGGTTGCGCTTGAGCCACTCCCGTGATGCCAGCGCAGGCTTTTGTTTGTCGTTGAGAATGGCCCCCATGATCTGGCTTTCCATCCCCAGCTCAAACGCCATCCGAGACAATAACGCACCTACGTTCGGGCATTCCTGGCCGAAGCCTTTGCGCGTATGGGTGTCGACCACTGCAGCCCCGTAGTTCGGGCCGAACTCAGCGTCGCCACCACTCAGATAACGCATCGACAGCTGGCTGTTCATTGGGTGCGGCTCCCACCCCAGGAACACGATCGGCTTTTTCGAGCGCACCGCCCGGCGTACTTCCACCAGCATGCCGGCCTCGCTTGAGTCGACCAGGCGGAAACCCTTGAGGCCATAGCTGTCCTTGTCGATCAGGCCCTGGATGATCTGGTTGCCATCATTGCCGGCCTCGATGCCGTAGATGCGCCCTTGCAACTCGTCCTTGAACCGGGCGATGTCCTCGAAGCGCTTGAGCCCGGCCTCGTAGGCATAGTCCGGCACGGCCAGGGTGTATTTGGCACCGGTCAGGTTGGTGCGTACCCGCTCGACGCTGCCTTTTTCCAGAAAAGGCGTGGAAATTGCCGCCATCGACGGCATCCAGGCGCCAAGGTAGACGTCGATGCTCTTCATTTCCATGGCCTGGTACGCCATCGGGATCGACAGCATCTGGGTCTTGGTCTTGTAACCCAGGCCTTGCAAGACGGTAGTCGCGAGCCCAGTGGTGGCGGCGATGTCAGCCCAGCCGACCTCCGCGAAGTTGACTGTCTGGCAGGCAGCGGGGTCACTGGCCTGGGCGGTGGCGATGGACGCGACGAGCAGCGATGCGGCAAGCACGGGCACTGAGGTTTTCTTTGGCATGCGAGCGACTCCAGAACGGTTCAGGGTGGGCGTGACAATGCACGGGCGTATGCACTCAGCTGCGATAGTCCGGCTCCTGCTCATCGAGGATTTCCTGCAGCGCAGCGAAATGGCGGGCGGCGAAATCCGGATAATCAAGCCATTGCCGGGCTGTCTTGCGCGCCACGGCATCGCTGGCGATACGCAGAGGGCGGCCGCTGGCAAGCGCGGTGAGGTAAAGCTCGCAGGCCCGCTCGAAGTAGTAGAGGTCGTCGAAGGCCTGGGCCACGCTTGGGGCCGCCACCAGCACACCGTGGTTGCCCATCAGCAGAATCGGCTTGTCGCCCAACTGGCGGCTTACCCGCTCGGCTTCATCCCCCAGCCCCATGCCGTCGAACCCCTCGTCGATGGCCACGCGCTCGAAGAAGCGCATGGCGTTCTGCTCGATCGGTGGCAGGCGCGAGTCGGCCAAACAGGCCAAGGCGGTGGCGTACTTCGAATGCACATGCAGGATGCAGCGCGCATGCGGATGCCGCCGGTGCAAGGCGCCATGCAGGGCCCAGGCAGTGATGTCCGGCGCCCCGGGGCGCTGCAACGCCGAGGGGTCGTCGGCATCGAGCAGCAGCAAGTCGCTGGCGCGGATCCTGGAAAAATGCCGGCCATAGGGATTGATCAGAAAACGCCGGCCATCCTCGGAAACAGCCAGGCTGAAATGGTTGGCAATCGCCTCGTGCATCCCTAGGCGGGCGGTCCAGCGAAATGCGCAGGCGAGCTCGACGCGGGCCTGGGCATGGGCGTCTAGAACAGCGATGGATGAGTTGTGCATGGCAGCTCCTCGGGCGGCAGGCGCGCCCCTCGGGGGCGCGTTCATACCCTTCGAGTCTAGGGATGGCGACGCTTTTGACTTGATGCGATGCGACCTGCCTTGTCGCGAACGAGCGCAGCACTGGCCTGTCGTATTTCGTCAAGTTCGCACCCTGCTGCCTGTCTATGGTGTGCCC
Organism: Pseudomonas sp. LFS074; assembly: GCF_047978165.1. Classification (NCBI taxonomy): domain Bacteria; kingdom Pseudomonadati; phylum Pseudomonadota; class Gammaproteobacteria; order Pseudomonadales; family Pseudomonadaceae; genus Pseudomonas; species Pseudomonas sp. LFS074. Next base: position 3,421,390 of record NZ_JBFPFV010000001.1, read on the forward strand.
ATACATAGGCAAGCCAGGAGACTCAGTGTGTCCCATCAATCGCTATTCATCGCAGGGCAATGGCGTGAGCCACACAGCGGCCGCTATCGGGAAATCCTCAACCCCGCCAACGAGTCCTTGCTGGCCTTGGCGCCAGAAGCCGGCGCCCAGGATGTCGACGCCGCGATCGACGCCGCCCGTCACGCCTTCGACCACGGCCCTTGGCCGCAGTTGCCACCGAGTGAGCGCAGCGCCTGGCTGCTGCGCATCGCGGCAGCCATCGAAGCCGATGCCGCGCAACTGGCGCGCCTGGAAACCCTCAACACCGGCAAGACCCTGTGCGAGAGCGAGGCCGATATGGCCTGCGTGGTGGCCACCTTCCGCTACTACGCAGGGCTGCTTGAAGCGCGCACCGATCGCGCTCACCCGCATGCCCCCGACCACGTCATCAGCGTCACACGCCATGAGCCGGTAGGTGTCTGCGCGTTGATCGTGCCGTGGAACTACCCTCTGCTGCAAACCGCCTGGAAGCTCGCCCCCGCCTTGGCTGCGGGCAACACGGTGATTCTCAAGCCCAGCGAACTGACGCCGCTAAGTGCCTTGCACCTGACGGCTTTGCTGGCCGCCCTGGCGCTGCCAGCCGGGGTGTTCAACCTGGTCTGCGGCGATGGCACCGTAGGCCACCACATGGCGCTCAGCGACCGGGTGGACATGGTGTCGTTCACCGGTGGCGCCCAAGCCGGTGCCAAGGTGATGCAGGCCGCCAGTGGCAACTTCAAGCGCCTGGCGCTGGAGCTCGGTGGCAAAAACCCAAATATCGTGTTTGCTGATGCCGACCTCGACGTGGCCCTGGACCAGGCGCTCAACGCCGTGTTCTTCAACGCAGGGCAGGTGTGCTCGGCCGGCTCGCGCCTGCTGTTGCAAGCCTCCGTGCATGATCGCTTCGTCGCGCGCCTGGTCGAACGCATCGACGCTATTGTTCTCGGCGATGGCTTCGACAGCCGCACGCGTATGGGGCCTCTGATATCGGCGGCCCAGCGGAATCGCGTGCTGTCGCTGATCCAGGCGGCACAAGGCGAAGGCGCTCGCCTGCGCGCCGGCGGCCAGCGCCCCACGGATGCGCACCTGGAAAAGGGGTTCTGGTTACGCCCTACCCTGCTCAGTGACGTGCAGGCCGACATGCGCATTGCTCGCGAAGAAATTTTCGGCCCGGTAATCACCGTCGAACGCTTCACCGACGAGGCACATGCCGTGCGGTTGGCCAACGATACGCCCTATGGCCTGGCGGCCGGGGTCTGGACCGGCGACCTGGGCTGCGCCAATCGCATGGCCCGGCGGCTGCGGGTTGGGACACTGTGGGTGAACGATTACAACCTGGCATTTCCCCAGGCGCCCTGGGGTGGTTTCAAGGCCAGCGGCATCGGCCGCGAGCTATCGGCGACGGGCCTGGAGGAATTCAGTGAACTCAAACACGTGCTACTCAATTGCGAGCCTCGGGCGTTGAACTGGTTCACATGACGACTTCTGGCGAACAGTGGCTCCGTAAGCTCCAACGCTTGGACGTGGGATGGCTTAAGGTACTCGATGGCCTTGGTGGTGCAGAATAAACCGAGGATTGTCGGCAGCGTAGCCAGCGCCAGCAGCGGCGACAACTCGCCGATCACGAAACGTTCGGCGGCAGCCGGCATCAGCAGATACAGGCTGCCAAAGAGCAACAACAGCCGGGTGAAGTGCAGCCCTCCCGATACCTCCATACGTTTCATGGCAACCGAAAAGGCCCCATAGCCGGTGCCGGCAATGGAGGTGAGCGCAGCACCTTGCAGGCTAAAACCGGCTGCAGGTCGCCACCGAAGATTACCGAAATTCCAGCGATAGCCAGTGCGGCTCCTAGACGCCCCCACTAGGAGGCAAACCCGCGCTGAATCCTGCCATCCCGCCATGGAAGTACACGTTGCCCTGCTTCTCGCCTCACCACCTCCGGCAACTGATCGATCGATTTCCCAGGCTTGAGCCATTAGACGGCCACGAGCCTTTGATCGTGGGATAGCGTCGCACACCATGCTGACGGTGTTCGCCCAGAGCATGATGGGAACCGTTAAACCCGCCTACCCTGCCACCCTGTCAAAGGCGTAATCCTTGAAAACGAACTACCCGATCCCATGGGAGCACCGTACATGTCTATCGAATTCAGACCCGCTCAAGCCGCGGACGCGCACGATATTGCGCGCTTCTTTCAACTGACATCGGAGGGCATGGCCGATTACATATGGAGCAAGCTTGCCGTGCCAGGAGAAGCATTGCTGAGTGTCGGTGCGTCTCGCTATGCCAGGGAACAGGGTGACTTTTCCTACAAGAACTGCTTGATGGCCACTTTCGAAGGGCGCGTCATCGGCATGATGCATAGCTATGCCTTGCGCGAGACCCCTGACAGGCCTGTCGAGACAGACCCGGTCCTCGCGCCTTATTCCGACATGGAAATACCCGCCACCTTATACATATCCAGCCTGGCGTTAGATGAGGCCTGGCGCAGCCAGGGGCTGGGCGTCCAGTTTCTTCGCCACGCCCAGCAGCGCGCCGACGACGCTGGCCTGGATGGGCTATGCCTGATCGATTATGCAGAAAACCACGGTGCACGCCGCTTCTATGAACGTCACGGTTTTCAAATTGTTAAAACCTGCCAGATCGTTCCGCACCCCATGCTGAGCGTAACCGGCGAAGCCTATTTGATGTATCGCCCTACCCACAACGTGCTCGAGAAAAAACCATGAACAAGAAACTGACCGTGTTCCGCGAACTGGATATCCAACCGGTGCGCGACCTGCCTTTTTTTGAAGAGGTCGTGGAAGGCACCCCTCATACGCTGACGTCCAAGTACTATCACGATGAACAGCAAGGTCGCATTTCTGGAGAATGGGAAGCCAGCACCGGAGCGTGGCGCATCGACTACAAAGTTTGGGAGTTCTGCCATGTCCTGAGTGGATGCTGCGTCATTGAACTTGAAGGTTGCGCCCCCCTCACACTGGCCGCTGGGGACACGTTCATTATCGAGCCGGGCGCCAAGGGGAAATGGACCGTGCTGGAAGATATGAAAAAGAACTTCGTGATCCTCTTGCCCACGAACTAGGCACGGGGTTGCGTTTCATCGAGCGCAGCGCAAGGACAGTTTGCATGCTTGCCTACTGGCGGCGCTCGAATGCTCTACACAGGAGGCTACAACAGCCCTCTACTGCATGGCGCCACTCGCGTCTGGCAGACCTGGTCTAGCCTGGTGAACGAAAGGTGACTTGGGCGGGATCTTGCATAAGTAGAACTAATCGATAATGAGTAGAATTGATTAAACTAATGACCCGCTGAAATGCACACTACTGCCTTTCAAGCGGGAGTAACCCTATGTCAGGCGAAAAATCCATCTCAGCCCTGCTCCGCGGCATGAGCCCAGTCCTCAATGAAGGCGACTTTGTATTCTGCACAGTGCCGGACGCGTCCGCGCTTCTGGGTACCGATGTACTTGGTACATTCCGCGAAAAAGAAGGCTTCACTGTCATCATTGAGCGCGAACGCGCTGATGCACTGGGCCTTGAGTACAATTTTGTGGCGGCTTGGATCACGCTCACGATCCACTCAGCGCTTGATGCGGTGGGTTTGACGGCCGCATTCGCGACCGCACTCGGAAAGGCTGGCATCAGTTGCAACGTGATCGCCGCGTTCTACCATGATCACATTTTCGTGGCCAAGGATGATGCCGCTAAAGCCATCGATGTCCTCCAAGCTTTATCTCGCGCAGGCGAATCCAGTTAGCCCCCCTAGCCAAGATGCTTCAAGTCTGCCTATTGGCGAAATGTGCCAATGGTGAGCGCCCGCCTTGGATCGAAGGCAGACGGTCGCGAGTGGCCGCAATCGACCCTAAGCGGACATCCACATGCGTGTCGGCTGGAATGTGTGCCAGTCTCTGACGCGAGCGCGCGGTCTGGTTATACGTCGACCTATTGACTGGCCCCAGCGCCGCTAATGTCGAACTGCATCAAAAGGGTAGTCCCCCATATGATAAGTCAAGGTTTTCGAACAGTAGCGTTCCTACCAGTCCTCAGGCAGATCCAGCCCAAGTTTAGCGAGCTCTTCCTTCAGCTTATCCAGCTGCCGTTCTGCTTCCGCCATACGCTCCTGCTCGCTTCCCTCATAGTTAGTGTGCAGCCAAGCCGATGGGATAGGGAGCATGCCCACTGTTATGGAGGTTCTGTCGCTCTGGATGTGCTGATGAATTCGTCGAATGGTCGGGAACTGACCGCGCTCAGGAACGCCCGTACCTTCCACTTTGCTGAGCATCAAGCGCATTGCGGGCGACTTATACAGCCGCAGTTGCAGCGACATCGAACGCCCTACGTTGCGCGGGATACCATTCAACGACCAAAATGTGTCCAGTGCAGACATGACGCCCGCAACACAAGTCGCCACACGAACAGGTGCGGGCTCATATCGGGTACTTCCGGTCTCGAAATACGTCGTTCCTAATAGGCCGATTGCCGCGCCAATCGCCTCCACGCGCGCACCCGTCTCCTTCCCGCCGGGCAACCCGGTCACCATGTCTTGTATCCTGTCGCCAATCGTCATTGCCACCATGGCTACCTTAGTGCCGAAGAAGTCTGCCCATACTTCAAGAGCCTTGGTGTCTTGGTTGGACTCATCTCGAAATCCGCCATGCACGTTGAGTAGGTGTGCTGTCTCGTGGCCCAGAACCAGGAGTATAAACATCATCCTCTCTAGGCTGTCGACCTCACATTCCGCGAGGTCAGTGCTGATCAGGATGCCTCCACTGTCTGCACTGCCTCTATATGCTGTGCGCGTGCCTTGCACAGAGATATTCATTACAAAGCCTGCCGTAGGGTAGAAGAACCCCTCTATGTCAGACTTGAATGCGTCAATTACGTCTCTTCCCTTTAGCACTTCTTCCATCCTCTAGTTATTTCCCCAATCTAAAAATCGACCGTACATGTTGAGATTTGAAGATGCTTCTTTGGCGTAAGTCTGCTTGATCGGGCTCATTACTGCGAGTTGTTGGTGCTTGTCAGCTAAAATGAATTCGGTTCCCCAGATGGAGTTGCAACCCGAGTTGCCGCGCTCCATGGCGAGCGAGAAGCATTTCTTGCTCACGAGATACAATCAGGCTTGGACGGTCTCCATGGCTTCTGCGTGGATATCCGCTTCTGGACGAAAGCTGCCCTCTATGAGCGGCAGCTTTGGGTCGACAGCGACCGCCCGCACCGGCGGCTTAGACCTGTAGTTGATCGCCGCGAATGTCTGAAGCAGCAAAGGTGGGCTTGAGCTTTGCCTGTGCTCGCTCAGGCCTATAAGCTGCAACTAGGAGTACGGATTACTTTTCCGCTAGGGGCTAACCATTGTCTACAGACCCGCTATGTCTCGTTTTCGTACCGGCGCTTGTTGTACTGTTAAAGGCGGCAGAGGATCGTAAAGGCTCAGTACTCAGCGAGCGTGAGGTGCTTGAAATTCGTGATCATGCAACCGCGACGGCAGTGCCGTTCAGTGTCGCCTTCGCGATGGAGAAAGAGCGGGGTTATAGAGACATCGTCCCAGAGGAGTGCTGGAAGGAGTGGCAGCGAGTACGCACATCCTTCTGATCACCATTGCTCACACAGCTCGGGGTCAGAAAAATGACTAGGCCCTGCTTCTGCACAGTTTGCTATGGGGCGAATGCAGCCCGTCGCGAATGACCGCTTCCGACCCAAAGCGGTCGTTCAGCGAGCACTACGATACCAGCACCCGCAATGTGCTCAAGTATGAGCGCCTGATTCATGACGTGCGCGTTGTACTTTGGAATTCATTTACCAGAAAGTCGATCAACTTGCGCACCGCTGGCATCAGACCGCGTCGCGACGGAAACAGGGCTACGATCTCAAATTTTTGCGGACTCCAGCGCTCCAATACATGAACCAGCCGTCCGCTAGCCAGATCGGCACGTACCAATTCTTCTGGCAACACCACCACCCCGACCCCAGCCAACGCGCCCTCGTGTAGTACGGCCAAGTCGTCCGACACCAGTCGGGGCCGGAAGCGAATAGATGTTGCGATGCCGTCCGGCCCGTCCAGGTCCCAAGTGTACTCCTGAGCACTGATCCCCCAGCCAAGGCTCGGGAGCTCGAAGAGGTCCGCTGGCAACAGCGGATGAACGAGACCGGCGAGCAAGTGTGGCGTGGCCACCAGACACTGGCGGCTCTCGGCGAGCGTGCGCATCACCAGTTCGCTGCTTTCAAGCGGACGATGATGCAAGCTCAGGACCAAGTCGAAGCCCTCACCGATGACATCCACCCGTCGGTTAAAGCTCTTGACCACCAACTCCACCACCGGGCATTCAGCGATGAAGCGTGCCAACATCGGTGCCAAATGCGTATCTAACAGTGATGTATTGCATGCCAGACGAATGACTCCACTGGGTAGCCCCCTGCTGCGCTCGACTGCATCTTCTGCGGCCAAAGCTCGGTCCATCATCGAGACGCAGTGCTTGTAATATTCAAGCCCCAGTTCGGTGACCGTGAACTGACGAGTGGAGCGCTGAATCAGTCGCACCCCCAACCGCTCTTCGAGCTTGCTTACACGCCGACTCAAACGCGATTTTGGCAGGCCAAGTATCCTACCCGCCGAAGCAAAGCCCCCGTGTTCGACAACCTTGGTATAAAGATACAAATCATTCAGATCGAACATGCAGCTTCATTCCAGAATGGTGACTGTCGCTGTGGTGCCAGCTCGCAACGGTGGCGCATCAGCGCTGCGCTCGAGGCGAAGGCGCACGGGGATCCGCTGGGCTAGCTTTACCCAGGTGTAGCTGGGGTTGACGTTGGCCAGCAACCGGTTACCCGGCTGGTTCTCGCGATCGGTGATGGCGTAAGCGATGCTCTCCACCGTGCCCTCCATCACCTCACCACTCATCAAGGCGATACGCGCGCGGCTGCCCACCTTGATCTTAGGCAACTTTGTTTCTTCAAAATAGCCACTGACGTGGAACGAGGAGCTGTCCACCAAGGCCAACAGCGGAGTCCCCGGTTGAGCGAAGTCCCCCTGACGTGTCAGCAGGTTGGTTACATAGCCGCTGACCGGGGCACTGATCCGAGTTCGCTCGAGGTCGAACCGCGCTTGTTTCAAGGTGGCGTCGGCAAGTTGCACATTGGCCTGAGCCAGGCCGAGATTGGACTGCTCACGCAGCAGCTCAGCTTGGGCCACCGCCACGTCAGTGCTGGATTTCTCCCATTCCTCGGCGGAGATCGCTGACAGCGATTGCAACTTGCGCCGCCGCTGCTCCTCGCTGCGACGCTGCTTGAGCAGGGCCTCGTTGGCGACGATGGACGCCTGGGACTGGCCTAGGGCGGCGCGCGCCACCTCGACGGCACGTTCGGCATGCAGTACGGCCAGCTCATAGCGAGCAGGATCGATCTGCAGCAGCAGATCGCCCTGGCGGACGAACTGGTTGTCGTGCACCGGCAGGTCGATGATGCGACCCGTGACCTCGGCTGACAGGGTCACCACATCTGCTCGCACCCGTGCATCACGTGTCCAGGGCGCACGGGTATAGTAGTCCCAGGCAAACCAGCCCAGTACCAACGCAAGCGCAAGGACCACCAGGGTCAAGGCCTTGGAAAGAACAGGTTTCGACGCAGTCATCTTTACAGACTCACTCCCATCGACAACACCAGCACCGCGCAGATAGTGGCATACAGAGCCCCCTGAAACAGGGCTGGGTGCCACACCAGCGCCAGCACGCCAGCCCGACGCAACACGGCATCCGCGATCAGGAACAATGGCAACGCCAGCAACAACGCCTGGGCAATCGGCGGCAGATAAACACCGCCGAACTCAAAATCAATGGGCATAAACGCCCTCCTCTTTTGGCGCGGCCCTCGGCGCCAGGACCACTCGGTAGCGCCGCAGCAACTGGCCGGCGATTGCCAACGCGACCCGTAAGATGAACAACCGACGCAGAGCCTCCCTCCCAGCATCAGAATGTCTCTGGTGCAATGCATCCAAGGCCTCACCCAGTTCATCCGACGCTCGCAGCAAAGCATCGACGTCCACCTGCCGGCGAGCACCGATCACCTCCGCCATCTCCTGCAACACTAGGCGCAAACGCGACTTCGTGTATTCCGGCAACACCTCGCTGGTGGTGCACTGAGCATGTGCTTGTACCAACACAGTCGCCAGCACGGGGCACACCAGAGCGCACTCGAACAACGCCCGGGAACGAGCATCGCTGGTGGCCGGCAGCACACCGATCATCGCCGATAGCCGATCCAGCATACGGCTCTCGAAATCGAACTGACGCACCAAGCTGGAAGGCGCGGTCACCAGTTGGTAGACGTCCTCGCGGCTCAAGCTGAACAGCCGGGCCATGCGCTTTTGCGGGTTGAATGGAAACACCAGAGCGAACACCACCATGGCCAGCACACCGGCGGCCGCGTACCCGCCAGCGAACTCGAACCACTGGATGGCCGTATTGTGGTAAGTGCCGACATTTTGTGGGCCGATCATCAATAACCCGATCAGCCCGATACCCATGCCGATGCCTGCGGTCATGGGGCTTGCCAGGCCTACGGCGGCCAGGTAGAGCAGTGGTATCAGGCACAATGCGAGCATTTCGAAATCGGTGAAGAGCGGCAGCAGGGCGAACTGGTAGACCGCTGACAACACCATCGCCACCAGCAAGCCACGGTTGTAGTTCTGACTGGCTAGCAAGGGCCGGGGTAACGTCGCCATCAGCGAGCACATGACGCCCATCAGGATCACGCCTGAACGCGCACCATCCCAAGCCGTCTCGATCCACAGCCAGCCGGAGAGCAACAGCGCCAGGAACGCCCGCACCGCATTCATGCCGGCCAGGCGAAAGTCCAGATGCAGAGCGCTGACCTCCCCTTGCACCTGGGGGCAACTGGCCATCCGCCCCTGTTGAATCGCTTCGTTGAGCTCGATCAGTTCGTCCAACTGTTCCAGTAAGCGTGCCTGCTCCCAACGCAAAGCCCAGGCCAGCGGGCGCATAGGCGGCGACAATGGCTCGTTGAGGTACTCGACACGGTCGGCGGCTTCGTCGAAGCGTTGGTGCAACCTGCGGATCGCCTCGCGACGCGAGGCCGACAGTGCTACACCGTCAAGTGCAAGCGCATCCAGGCTGTCGAGTTCTGCCTCGCGCAACAGCTGGATATCCGACGGCAGCGGCCCTTGCCAATGCTGCTTGATCAGCGCACGCTGCTGACGCAATACCTGCAGGCGCGACACCAACAACACCAGCTGGTTGGCCAGCAACTGCACCAGCCCGTCAGCGCTGCGCAAGTGCGGGGCATCGAAATAAAGATGCCGACGTAGGCCTTCCAACGCGCTAACTTCGGCGATCAGTTGAGCCTGGCGCCTATTGAACGCTGCATCGTCCTCCTCGGTCCGGACCACTTCGGCGGCATGCTGGGCGATCAGCTTGACCAAACTGTCGACCTTGCTGAAATACCCCTGCGCCACGGCCTGGGGGCGCGCCGTCAACAGGCTGACCACCGCGACGCAGGCCACCGCGAGAAGGGTCTCGGTCAGCCGTGTGATAGCCAGCATGAGGATGCCGTCCGGCTCCGGGACCGCCAGCATCGCCACCACCACAGCGGTAAATCCGCTCAGGACGAACGCATGCGAGTCGGTATAACGCAGCAGGGTCCCCCCTGCCGTACAGAAGGCCAGCCACAGGGCAAGGCAGACGATGAAAGGCATCGGTGCCTGGGGGAACAGTGCCATGATCGCCACTGCCACCGCCGCCCCCACCATTGTTCCCACCACTTGGGCAAAGCTGCGTTTGAGAGTCATGCCGGCCAGCGGCAGACTGATGATGATCACAGTCATCAGCGCCCACTTCGGCTGTTCCAGATCGAAAATGAACGCCAGGTACAGACACAACAAGCCGGCGAAAATGGTGCGCAAGGCGAAAAACAGCACCCTGCGGCCAGGGTTCAAGGCCATTTTTAAATAAGAGATCAACGGAGCCATCGGGCGCCTCAAAACACGCTGATCGGATAATCGACGATCAGCCGGTACTCATCCGCGCTGGAGTTGCCACGAGTATTGCCTGGCGCAGTATAGCCGCCGCCCTCTCGGTGCGTGGCCCAGCGCACAGTCAGCGACAGGTCCTTGGCCGGGCCTGAAGGCACCTGATACTTGAACGCCAGGTCCCGCTCCCAATGCTTGGCGTGCTTGCCATCGGGGTTGTAGATGTAGCCATAGCCGATGCTACTGGGGTCCACCCGGGTCAGGTCCGCCTCGCCGCGTGTATAGGTCGCGATGAACTGTAGAGAAGGCGCGCCGAGCGCCGCCAGATTGGTTTCATACTGCAAGCGCCAGGATTTTTCTCCAGGGCCGTTGAAGTCGGCGAACTGCTGCGAATTGCTCAGGTACAAGAAGATCCGGTCGTTTTGCGTGATGTAATCGAACGGGGTTCTACTATCGACCTTCTGCAGCCCAAGGGTGAGGGTCTGACCATATGCTGTCGCTGAAATGCCGACACTATAGGTGTCGTTGTCGATGTCACCCAACTGACTACGCCCTTGATCCCGTGTCTTGTAATAGTGCAGGTAGGGTTTGAGCACGAGTACGTCATTCATCTGGAAGGTTTCCGACAACCCTAGGTAATACTGATTCCACATGTCTTCTAGCTGGCCGCCATAGACGGTGAGCTGCAACCCGTCGGGTCGGCTATAGGCAGCGCCCACCCAGCCAATGTGCGGGCTTTCGCGGTCCGCGGCGACACCAGCGTTGTTGCGCGCGCCATAGGCCGTGACCAGGTGGGAATGACCACTCTGGTTACGCAGTCGGGTGGATTCCACAAACCCCGCATCCAGCCACAGGTTCTCAACGCTGTAGTTCTTCAGCGTCACGCCACGGTAGGCCTGTGGGAACAGGCGACTCGTTCCACTGGCTACAATCGGGTTCTCGATCAGTTGGTCACCTGCTTTGACCAAGGTGTCGAGATACCTGAGTTTGAGGGCCGCGCCCGCGCTGGCGAACTCGGACTCAGGTTTGAGGGACGCATCCAGCGGAAGTAAGCCAGCGCCTCCACTGCCATCACCACCGTCGAGTTTGAGCCCCAGGAAGCCATGGGCATCCACACCCACGCCAACCGGTGTATCGGTAAAACCGGACCTGAACGAGAACAGAAAACCTTGTGCCCATTCAGTCGGGTCCCGAGTGACCAGGTCGGAGTGATTGTCGCGCTGGAAGTAGTAATTCCTGGCCAGTGCATCCAGTCGCGCCCCCTCGATCAAGCCCGGCGCAATGCCCAGTTCGACAGCCTGTCGCTCGTTGACGCCAGTGAAGATGTTGTCCTTCTGCCCCAAGGCATTGTCGGCCTCGGCGGGCGAACACAACAGCACGCCAACCGCCCAATTGCACAGCAGCAGGTACCGATGAGTCACTGCGGCGCTCATTTTCAAGCTCGCCAAGGAATTGTGGGCGCTGTCAGACGCGCGCCGTCGAACCCGGTGACATCACCGAACCTGATGCTGCCATCCTCCCACTCACGCGGGGCCTGAATGATCGCTTCCTTGGTGTGCCCGACGTAGTTCCACCACAGGAAGATCTCCTCCTCAAATGGTCGGCCACCGACCAGAATGGCGCGAGCTCCAGGGGAAGCTTGCAGCTCGAGCGGGTCCAGGCCACACCCCAAGTAGGCGAGTTCGTTGGCGCCGAAATCCTCGCTGTTGACTCGCCACTGGCCCTCCAAGGGCAAGATCCCGTATTCGAACCCTTTATCAAGTTTGATGCGAGTGCGCGCGGCGTCACCGGCGACCAGATCTATCCCCATCAGGGGCGAGTAGATGCATGCAGGCGCATGATGATGTTCAAAAACTCCGGCCAGCAGGGTCAGGTCGAAATCGTCGACGTGCCACCGAGGCAAATCACCATAGTGCGTGAAGGCTGCCGGGCGGTCGCTTGCGGACGATGGCAAGGCGATCCACAGCTGGACGGCGTGTAACTGCTCTTGGCCTGGCAAGGACTCCTCGGTATGGGTAATTCCGTAGCCCGCGGTCATCAAATTCACCTGGCCAGGTCGGATCACCTGTGTATTGCCCAGGCTGTCACGGTGAAGCACCTCGCCCTCGATCATCCAGGTGAAGGTTTGCAAACCAATATGCGGGTGTGGTCCCACTCGCAAACCGTTGTCGTACTTGAACACCGCCGGGCCTGCATGGTCGAGGAAGCACCATGCGCCGATCATCCGTCGGTGTCGCGAAGGCAGCAATCGACTCACCGGGATACCACCGCCGACCTCGGCACTTCGCGCCGAGATCCATTGAATCGCCCGCACACCGCCAATGATCGGACAGTCGTGCGACGAGGAGAGCTCGCTATGGGTTTCGTGTGTACTCATTTTTTTGTACCCGACGATGGAGCCTTGCGCTCATGGCACACATGCTCACTCGATCAATGTGCTGGCAATGGTGATTTCACCACTGAGCACCTTGTGAATAGGGCAAGCGTTGGCGATATCCAGCAAGCGAGCACGCTGCTCATCGCTCAGTGAGCCACACAAACGAATATCCCGGGAAATCTGGAGCTGGGCATCGTTGCCAAGCCGCTCGTGCAGGATGCTCAGATTCACCTCGATGGACGTCAGCGGCATCTCTTTTCGCTGCGCGTACATGGCGACCGTGATGGACGTGCATGCCCCCAAAGACGACAGCAGCAGTTGGTGAGGCGTCGGTGCGGTGCCCCCTCCACCTAATGCTTCGGGAACATCGCTACTCCAGTGGTGCTGATCATCGGTCAAGATGACCTGGAATGCCGCGCTTGTAGAGGATGCGCGGACGGAGAGCTCTTTCATTGAGACGCCTATACTGAACTAATTCAACGGTTCGAGGAGCCATACACCACGATACGGCTCCTCGATGTGGGCTTACTTGGAAGTGTTCAGCAAGCTGAAGCTAGTCATCAGGTTGCGGTAATCCGGGATATGGTTGGAGAACAACGCGCCCAGGCCTTCGATGTCGTTGCGCCAGTCACGGTGCAACTCGCAGGCTACGCCGAACCAGGTCATCAGCTGGGCACCGGCAGCTTCCATCCGCCGCCAGGCCGAATCGCGGGTCAGTTCGTTGAAGGTGCCGGAGGCATCGGTGACCACGAAGACATCGAAGCCCTCCTCCAAGGCAGACAACGCCGGGAAGGCCACGCATACTTCGGTCACCACGCCGGCGATAATCAGTTGCTTTTTGCCGGTCGCTTTCACCGCCTTGACAAAGTCCTCGTTGTCCCAGGCATTGATATTGCCTGGGCGAGCGATGTAAGGCGCATCTGGGAACTGCTCCTTGAGCTCGGGCACCAGCGGGCCGTTGGGACCATTCTCGAAGCTCGTGGTGAGGATGGTCGGCAGCTTGAAGTACTTGGCGAGATCCGACAGGGCAAGCACATTGTTCTTGAAACGGTCAGGCTCGATGTCCCGTACCAGTGAGAGCAGGCCAGTCTGGTGATCGACCAACAGAACAGCGGCGTTGTTCTTGTCAAGACGCTTGTATTGGAAAGCCATGGTTGTGTTCCTTTCTGAAGTAGAAAAAGTTACTTACGTTCGGAATCCAATTGCTCGTGGTTGCTCACCACCGCCTGAGCCTTCATGTAGCTCTCGATCAGGAGTTGATAGTGGGGGAACACCGCGCTGTAGGCCTCGGCCCACTGGGCGGCGTCCGGCCGGTTCCAGGTTTGCTGTACTTCGGAACACACGGCGGCGGTGTCCATCGGCACCACGCCGGCCTGGACGATGCGCGCCAAGGTGATCTCCTGGGCCATCTTGGAGTAGGTGCCTGATGCATCGATTACCGCAAACACCTGATAGCCGGCCGCCACGGCGCTGATGCTGGGGAAAGCCATACAGACACTTGTGATCGTGCCGGCGATGATCAGTTGCTTGCGGCCGGTTTTTTCAACAGCGGCAACGAATTCAGCGTTGTCCCAGGCATTGATTTCACCTTTGCGGGCGACGTACTGGGCATGAGGCGCGGCTTCGTGGATTTCAGGGATCAACGGGCCATTGGGGCCCTGTGGAACAGAGGCAGTGGTGATCACCGGGATCTTGGCCAGGCTGGCGATCTTCGCCAGGGTGATGGCATTGGCCCGCAGCTCGGTCATGGGCATGTCCTTAACCGTCTGGAACAATCCGCTTTGATGATCGATCAACAGCATCGCGGCCTTGTCAGGGTCAATCCGTGGGACCTGACCGTTGAGATTGGCGATTTGTCCAAAGTTGCTCATGATGCGTTCCTCTTTCACGGGTTTAAGGCCGTCCTGCCAATCAGGGCAGAACGTATCCACATATCCCTCGTGGGGATAATCAGATTAGGTGAACATCACGGATGCACCGTCACCGCTAGTCGTTCAGCACTCCGAAACGCCCCGCCTGGAGGTCTTGAATCGCCTGCTGGATTTCAGCTTCACTGTTCATCACGAAAGGCCCATAGCCAGCGATTGGCTCATCGATGGGTTCCCCGCTCAACAACAGGACATGGGCATCATCGTTCGCTACCAGCAGCAGCCGATCGCCCATGCGGTCAAACAGCACTGTCTGAGATTCGCGCACGATCTGGTCACCGTTCACCTGCAAGGTGCCTTGCAACACCACCAGAATGACGTTGCGCCCCTTGGAGAGTGGCAATTTGAGCGACCTGTCACGTTTGAGTCGTATGTCCCATACATCAATGGGTGTGAAGGTGAGCGCTGGTCCTTGCCGACCATCGAACGCACCGGCGATCAGGCGAAGCGTTCCCGCTCCTCGATTCAATGGAATGGCAGGGATGGTGTGGTCAAGTAGGGTCTGATACCGCGGCAATGACATTTTGTCGTGAGCGGGTAAGTTGACCCACAACTGCACCATTTCCAGCGTGCCGCCCACCCGGCTGAAGGTTTCAGCGTGAAATTCCTCATGCAGGATGCCTGCTGCAGCTGTCATCCATTGCACATCACCTGGGCCAATACGCCCACCTGCGCCTGTCGAGTCCCGATGTTCCAGCTCACCCTGGTAAACGATCGTGACAGTTTCAAAGCCGCGATGAGGGTGCTGCCCTACGCCTCGACGCTGATCGGTTGGAGTGAAGTCCTGAGGCCCGGCGTAGTCCAACAAGAGAAACGGACTAATATGCTTCCCTTGGTTGCTGTAGGAAAACAGCGTGCGCACCGGGAAACCGTCCCCAACCCAATGCGGACTGGCGCTTGTGTATACACCCAGAATCTTATTCATGGCTCAGCCTCTGCCGCGACGACGGTAGGCGCTAAAGCTAGTCACACCACACCGTCAGCGATAGGGCTAAAAATGGATCTCAGCGTTCTATTGCATGAACACTGACACGCGATCGTGAGCGGCAAATGCTAATCCCTCTCGAACATACATCCCATAGGGCTCTATCCCCGCGTAGTGCAAGCAGTCGATCTCGCGTCGGCGATGCGCGACCTAGGCCATCTTGGACAAAGAGAATCGCCTAGGCTACTAGACGGTATTCGGAGTAAATGTACGAGAGGCCGGCTTGGAGCATTTTGGCAGGGGCTGCGCGATACCGATGGTCGCCCAGCCGCCTCTAGTAACATCGTTTCTACCGGGCGGCATGTGCCATAGCTGATGACCACAGCAGCATCCACAATAGCCAGAGCCCAAAGCCAACTGCGATTAATTCTTAGTCATGGCATCGGCTATTTTTGAGTTGGGGATGTTCAGCACCATCGCCCAGGGTAGAGCCTCCGCACGACACGCTTCTTACAAAAAAGCGACATCGCCAACTAATTTGTTGATTATTACAAAGTCCTGATATATCCGTATGAGTGGATGCTTTTTTGATGGAATGATACCTAGCTGTTAGCAGTTTGCGTGCTATCAGCAGCCACACCCTTACGCCTCACGCCAAACCTCAAACAGCCACCCTTTTGCGCTACAGCTCAGCAGTATTCGATTAAATAATAGGATTTTTTTATGAGCATGCCAGGGACAATAGCAAGGACAACCATTAAGCCTAAACTGACTCTTCCTCTTATAGCGTTCATCCTCTCATTTCTGACAGCCCTCACGATTGTATTTGCACTCGAAGACTCTTATAGACAAATACGTACCGGTAAAGCGCACGAAGCCGCTGACCAACTGGCTCATGCGCTTGAACGCTCCCTTAGCCACTCATTGAATGCGGCGTACGGTCTCGGTGCCGCCGTCCGACACCACCAAGGCAGACTTGACGATTTTCAAGAATTAGCTAAATACATAGTCCCTCATGACGAACATCTTTACGCCCTTGCACTAGCGCCGAATGGCACTATTGACTCGGTTGCACCTGCGTCACGCCCACTCCTGGTTGGTAATGGCGACTTGGCCAGCCTATTCAATGGATATCGCTACGATTTGGAACTGTTGAAATTACCTCAAGACAAAGTGACATTCAAAGGACCAATACGTCTAGGTAATGGGTCTTTGGGGGCAATTGGCATCCTACCGATCTACATCGGAAAGCACCCTGAAGATAAAACATTTTGGGGGCTGACAGTTGTTGCCATTAGCTTAACCAACTCCTTCCTTGATTTTGATCTGAAAGCCGTAAAACAGAGAGGATATCACCATGAGATATCTGGAACAAATCCGATCACCGGAAAGCTAGAAGTCTTACCCAGCTCCGACATAGCGCCCGACGAGCAACAGCGCTCAATTGAAAGAGAGATAATGGGTACATCATTAACGCTAAGACTGGCGCGCATAAACCAACTAGGATATAGAAAACTATTTCTTGCAATCTGTCTAGCACTACTCATTTGTAGCTTCATAGCTTGGTCAGCCTACATGGGCATAGAGCTCGCCCTACAGAGAAAAGAACTTAAAGACATCGCCCTTTACGACGCACTAACTGGACTACCGAATCGCCGTTTACTCATGGAACGACTAGAACTGGCCACCGACGACGCAAATCGAACTCGAAGAAAGGTCGCGATATCATACTTAGACTTGGATGGGCTAAAAAAAATTAATGACACCTTCGGGCACGCCACTGGAGATAAAGTTTTAGTTGAGGTATCCTCGCGCATACAGCACTGCCTTCGCAACTCCGACACATTTGCGCGCGTCGGAGGAGATGAGTTTGTATTAATTCTAGGCAACCTGAACCATGAGCACGAAGCCGATGTTATTTTGAACCGCATCCTAAACGAGGCAAAAATAGACTTCTGCTTTGAAGGTCAGAAAGCTTCAATTTCAGTCAGTGTCGGGACTGCCTTCTACGACACGCACGGAATGCACACGCATCAGCTTTTAGCCCAGGCTGACGACGCAATGTATCAAGCAAAAAAAAGGGGCAAAAATCGGATAGTAATCGCTCCTATACGGCATGCGGACAACTGTTAGTTGATCCTGCACAGCTTGCCGGCGATGCAGCCGGTACTGACTATAGAGCTTTGGATCGCTGTCTGCTATGGGTCGGATAGCGACGGTCATACCTCGACCGCCGCTGTAAGTTGTCAGACCTCCGTCTGCTCCGCCATCTCCAATGCGTCATCGACCTCAATGCCCAGGTATCGCACCGTGCCCTCAAGCTTCGTATGGCCTAGCAGGAGCTGAACTGCTCTCAGATTCTTCGTCCTGCGATAGATCAGCGATGCCTTCGTACGTCTCATCGTGTGGGTGCCATACATGGCTGGATCAAGGCCAATAGCTTTTACCCAAGCTTTGACGATTCGGGCGTATTGCCGGGTAGAGAGTTGCAGTGAGGCGTGTAGCCGGCTTGGAAAAAGGCAATCCTCGCTATGGAGATGGGCTTGATGTATCCAGGCCTCCAGAGCCACCCGCGTTTGCTCAGTAATCTCAAACTGCACGGGGCGCTGGGTTTTCTGCTGCATCACTATTGCTCGCGATGACACGTGCTCCCCATGCGCAACGTCGCGTACACGAAGCTTGGTCAAATCGCAGGCTCGTAGCTTGCTGTCGATGGCCAGATCGAAGAGAGCTAAATCACGAGTTTCCTCCGCGATTTGGAGCCTTACCCGAATGGCCCAGATATCTTTGAGTCGGAGCGGGGCTTTCTGCCCGACCAATTTTCCTTTGTTCCAAGGTTGATGGCTGCCGGTCGTAATGGTTTTCATGGCTTGTCCTCCACGTGAGGGAGGACAAGGATGGTCATCCCGATCCAGGGGCGCTAACCGACCCAAAGCTACCCGAGGGACAAGTCAGCAGTGCTGACCTAAGCAGACATTTCGTCTTATGCCTCAATCATTCATGATGCTGCTCTGGAAAGTGCGAAAGTTAATAAATTTATGTTTGATCAATACTTGAAACGATGGGAGCTGACCATCGACGGTGATGCTTTCGCCTCGCTGAATGGACATCTACTGCCCGTTCGCCACCACGGCCTGCCAGCCATGCTCAAAATCTCGCAAGCGCTAGAAGAGCAAGCAGGCAACCTGCTTATGGCTTGGTGGGACGGTGAAGGAGCAGCTCCCGTGCTGGCACATGACGGTGAGGCCTTACTCATGGAGCGGGCGAACGGCTCGGTCTCCCTTGGGCACATGGTAAGCTGCGGCCAGGACGACGAGGCTACTCGTATTATCTGTGCGGTGGTCCGCCGCCTCCACATCCCTCGTACAAAACCGCTACCTGCTTTGGTCCCCCTGGTTAAACGGTTCGAAGCCTTATGGAGCGCAGCGGCAACGCACAGAGGTGTATTTGAACAAAGCGCAGAAACCGCCCGCCAACTTTTTAGGTGCCCTCGCGAAGTCACGGTACTGCATGGCGATATCCATCACGGAAATGTCTTGGACTTTGGCCCCAAGGGATGGCTCGCTATCGATCCTAAGGGACTGTACGGTGAGCGCGGCTTCGATTACGCGAATATTTTCTGCAATCCGGATATCAAAAGCGCTTTGGCTCCAGGTTGTTTCGAGCGCCGTATAGGGGTCGTGGCACAAGCTTCCGAAATTGATCGCCGCAGGTTGTTGCAATGGGTGCTCGCCTGGACCGGGTTGTCAGCAGCCTGGATGCTCGAGGACGACATTGATCCGAATGTACCCCTTGAGGTGGCGAAGCTTGCAGCGTTGGCGCTCGGTTTGTGAGTTTTACGGTAGGGCGAGGCCAGTGACGTTTCACAAATCAGAGAGCGGTCGACACAGGCAAGCCCTGTACTGATAATCAACGTCTCACAGGGATGCCCAGGAACGAATGTCATGGACTGTCTTCCGACGCTGATCACCGATCGGCTGGTTCTCACCCCTCTCCAATTGGAGGATTCACCCATCATTCAGGAGCTGTTCCCCTGCTGGGAGGTGGTTCGCTACCTGGATCGTCGTGTCCCATGGCCGTATCCAGAAGACGGGGCGCTGGTTTATGTCCGAGATATCGCCCTGCCTGCTATGGCAGCAGGTCGTGAAAGGCACTGGATGATCCGCATGCGCAACGATGCTGGCTGCACCCTGGGTAGCATCAGTTTGTATGATCAGCCTGGAAACAACAGAGGCTTCTGGCTCGCACCACAGTGGTGGGGAAAGGGCTACATGCGTGAGGCATGCCGGATTATCAATGCCTATTGGTTCGAGACACTGTCGCGTCCGGTCATGCAGGTTCCCAAAGCTGTTGCCAACGACGCATCTCGCAGGGTCTCGAAACATGAGGGTATGCGCTTGGTAGACGTGCAGGCAGGAGAATTTGTATCTGGAATGATGGAGGTCGAAATATGGGAGATGACTCGTGCTGACTGGTTAGAAAGGTCAATTGCCGGCCGCTAGTTTTTATGCACTCAGTCGCCGCCATCTGAGCAGTTGGGTGACGGTCAGATTGATGGGGATAGACCACTCGCGCAAATGCCAGTCATAGGTCGATTCCGTGATGCCATAAGTGGTGGTGCAGCCTTGGCGAGTGATGCAACCCGTGCCACCGCAGCGGCGTTAAAGAACGGGTGCAAAACGTAAGCATTTTCCCGATTGTCCAGAAAACCTCACCTACACTGCTTCAAGTTCGATGAAGGCGGCCATGCTGCAAAGCAGCGGGCTACCGGCAGTCTCTTGCCCACAGGAGATCCTCATGGATGCCATTGAGGGATTGATGACTCGGATGGTCACCTGTCTGAAGCCTTGCCTGCTAGTCACAGCCATTGCCGCTTGTACTGTCGTCACCGCGCAGGCAGCAACCGAACCCTTGGGCGGGCAACCCCCAGCGGGAGCCACCCCTTCGGTGAAGGACTTCGACTACCAGATCAAGTACCAGCGTGCGTTCGAAGCCATCCTCTGGAACATGCCGGCGATTGCCATCTATTCCTTCCGCCGTGCTGCCGAAAAGGATCTTGGCTACAAGGACAATGACATCATTGCCTACTCGGCAACGGCTAGCCCGCAACTTGAAGCCATTACTGCCAATAGCACCACGCCTTACATCGCAGCCTACACGGACCTGCGCAAAGGCCCTGTGGTGCTGGAAATCCCGGCAGCCTCTGCGGACGGTAGCCTTTATGGCCAGGTGGTGGATGCCTGGCAACTCACCATCGCCGATGTAGGCCCGGCAGGGCTCGACAAAGGCAAAGGTGGCAAGTACCTGTTCACGGCACCTGATTACAAGGGTGAGGTACCCAAGGGTTATATCCATGTGGCCTCGCCTAACTACCGTATCGCCCTGGCGTTTCGCTCGGTGCCGCCCGCGGGCAAGACCGCCAAGGACGCCTACGAATACGCCAAGCGCCTGCGCATGTATTACCTGGCTGAAGCCAAGTCGCCACCGCAGCAGAAGTTCATCGACCCAGCCCATGAGCGCTACCCGACGCTGCCGTTCTACGACGAACGTCACTTCGAAGACATGCACGCGATCATGAGCGTGGAGCCAGTGCGCGAACACGACAAGGTCATGATGGGCATGCTGTCGTCCCTGGGCATCGTCAAGGGCAAACCTTTCGCACCGGACGAAACCGCCAAGAAGGCCATGCACCAGGCCGCCATCGATGCCTGGTTCTTCCTCCAGCAATGGTTCGACACCGAGATGTCCAAGCGCGTGTACTGGCCGGATCGGCACTACGTCTCGCTGTTGCAGCCAGATGCCAATCACAAGTTCACGTTCATCTACGAAGATCGCATCGACCTGCTCGAACGGGCAGCGGAGTACTTCTGGTGCACTTACATGCCTAAAGTCCTCAGCGCCTCACCGGCGACGTCGTACCAGATGGCGATGGCCGACAAGGATGGAAAACCGCTGGAAGCCGGCCAGCTCTACAAGCTCGATGTGCCCAAGGACATGCCGGTAAAGCAGTTCTGGGCGCTGACGGTATATGACCGAGCCACCTTCTCGTTCATCTACAGCGACAGCAACCGCACCACGCTGTCGTCGTTCGACGTCGACAAGATGAAGAAGAATGCCGATGGCGGCGTGACGATCTATATCGGGCCGACGGCCCCACAAGGCGAGGAAGCCAACTGGATTCCCACCTCCGGCAAGCGCCCATTGCCGGCCATGCGCTTCTACGGTCCCACCGAAGCGTTCAACAACAAGACTTTCAAGTTGCCCGACTTCGAACGGGTAATCCCCTGAGCACTGCCTACAACCTTGAAAAACCAAACCAAAGGGGCTGGCCCGCTGGCCCGAGGAGACTTGATGAAACCCATGGTGCTTGGAGCAGCCCTGCTTTCGCTTGCCGTGCCGGCCTTCGCACAGATCCCCGACAAGCTGGCGGAAGATGCCTACATCTATGGTTACTCAATGGACGAGGCCTACAAGTTCTTCTATGAGACGGCAGTCAAGACCAACACGCCGCTCAATCGCTTTCAGAACATCCGCCACCTGGCCGATGACACCTACGTCGATCACCCGACCATCAACAATGACACGCTGCACTTGATGGGCTGGCTGGATATCGCCGCAGAACCCGTGATCGTCAGCGTTCCGGACATGGAAAAAGGTCGTTACTGGATCCTGCACACCATGGACATGGGCCATTACACGACGTCCATGATCGGCTCCCGCACGCGGGACACCAAAGGCGGCCACTTCATGTTCGCCTCACCCCAGTGGAAGGGCACGGTGCCCGACAGTGTCACCGAAGTGATCCGTGTCGAGTCCAACCTGGTTAAATTGATGGGCAGGATCATGTCCACCGGGCCTGAGGACCAGAAAAAGGCGCTTGCCTACATGGATGACTGGAACATCCGTACGCTTTCGGCCTACCTGGGCGAGCCCGGCCCAAAAGCCAAGCAGCGCACTTACCCCGACCCAGCCAAGACCAATTGGCTGCAACGGGTGAACTTCGTGCTGTGTGACGGCAACATGGGCCAGGCCGACAAGAAATGGCTCGACCAGTACAAGT
Organism: Pseudomonas sp. LFS074; assembly: GCF_047978165.1. NCBI lineage: Bacteria > Pseudomonadati > Pseudomonadota > Gammaproteobacteria > Pseudomonadales > Pseudomonadaceae > Pseudomonas > Pseudomonas sp. LFS074. The sequence continues at coordinate 3,443,679 of NZ_JBFPFV010000001.1, forward strand.
CAGTCGGCGTCGAACCCTGCAAAGAAAACTTCACCAAGGAGCAGCTGGCAGCTGCGAAGAAGGGTGAGGAACTGGGCATGAAGCACATCAAGGACCTCGCTCCGAAGATGACCGACGCCGGCAAGCTGCTGGGCACCCGCGAGCAGTTGGGTGACGGCCCCCGTGACCTGTTCGCCGAGGGCACCTACATCGGCCAGTGGGGGCTGCCCCCAGATGAAAGTATCTACCTGCGCACCGAGACCGCTGCCGACGGTAAGCCGATCAATGGTGCCAATGGTAAGTCGTACGCCATGCACTTCAAGGCGCCCGAGGTCAGCCAGTTCTGGTCCTTTACCGTCTACGCCTCAGACAACCGCCTGATGGCCCACAACGCCATCAATCGCCATAGCTGCGGCGACCGCACACTCAAACCGGATGCCAATGGCGAATACACCATTGAGCTGAGCGCCAAGGGTGAAGAGAGCAACCCCAATTACCTGCCAATTCCGGAAAAGGATGCCTACATTGTCTTGAGGTTGTATGGCCCGAGCAAGGCAGTGCAAGGCGGCGGGTACAAGTTCCCGCCCGTCGAAGTGACCTCGCACTGATTCGTGCGGAGGGTATTGCATTCTCTGGTAAAGGCTTCTGAGGGTGCGCTCAGGAGCCGTTGAGTTACGCAGACGTCTTCGGGCCTGGCCCTTTCACACCTTGATTGCTCCCTTGACGCAAAAGAAACTTTTTCTAAACACGCAAATTAACCCCCGCCCCAGCTGACTGCTGGAGGCGTCTTGTGTGATCAGGGTTAGCCGTTATCAACCCAGAGCTGCCGGTCAGCAAGGATAGCATCAGGCCAGAACGCTGGAAGACGCTGTGCGTACGCACCGTGAGGGCATGCACCACTGCAATCATCAGGTGCTGGTGCGAAGCCACCTAGCGCGTGCAAGATACTTTCAGCACAGGCAGGGGCCAACATTATCTTCCGGGCAGCTTTTACAACACAGGCGCTACGATGAAAGAACACGCATACGCTGTTACCGTAAACTGGACGGGAAACACGGGTGAAGGTACTTCCAGCTATACGTCCTACCAGAGGGACTTCACTGTAGAAGGCCTGGGCAAGCCACAAATCCTCGGCTGCGCCGACCCGGCCTTTCGCGGCAATTCCAATCGTTGGAACCCAGAAGACATGTTGCTGGCCTCGATCTCGGCCTGCCATAAACTGTGGTATCTCCATTTGTGTGCGGTCAACAATGTGAACGTGCTGGAGTACGTCGACTACCCAGTGGCCCGGATGGTTGAGGGCGATGCACAGCAAAAGGGGCATTTCAAGGACGCAGAGTTGCGGCCTCAGATCGTCATCAGCAGCCAATCGGATATCGACCTCGCGATGCGTCTGCATGACGATGCTCATCATGAGTGCTTCATTGCCAACTCGGTCAACTTCCCCATCAAATGCAGGGCTGTCATTCACCATCAGCGCTAGATTCCCAGTGGGTCAGCAAGCTGGCGCATGCCACCGTGCCCGGTATCGCGCCAAGCAACGTTAATGCAGCGCTAATCGACTTCGCTTACACTCGCCGCATGAACCGCTTCTTGCGACTGGTTACCCTCTTCTTGCTGGTTATCGCGCTTCCTTTCAACGGGATGGCGGGTATCGACTCACCCATAGAACCGTGCCCCATGCAGGCCATGGGTATGCAAATGATGGCCGGCATGGAGCACGACTGCTGCCAGGAGCAAGATCAGGGCAAGTCCTCCCATCACGACACCAAAACCTGCAAGGTCGGCCAGGAATGTAGAACGGCGACTGCGCTCCAGGTCAGCATGCTGGAGCCTGTGTTGACCTTCGCTACCTCGCACCCTGCCGATACCTATACCGAAAGCCTGGTAGCCAGCGCCCCGCCTGACCACTGGCGCCCTCCTCGGGCCTGATTCCTTCGTAAAACCTCACACGATTGTTCTGCCTTGGCGGCCGAACGATGGCATGCGCGTGCGCGCTGGTTTTTTCGAGGAATCATGCTCATGACTCCCCTACGTTTGCATCCAGGACGGACGCTTGCGCTCGGCCTGGTAATCCTGCTGCCGACGCTATCGGCGCAGGCCGCTTCATTTTCATTGGACGATGCGCTGCAACTGGCAGAGCGCAATGCCCCTTCGCTTCAGGCACGCCAGGAGCAGGTGTCGGCGACACGCAGCGCGATCCTGCCTGCGGGTGAACTGCCCGACCCTCGGCTGAATCTCGGGCTGCAGAACCTGCCGGTGGACGGCAGTGATCGCTGGAGCACAAGCCGAGACTTCATGACCATGCAGGTGGTTGGCCTGTCCCAGGAAGTGCCCAACAGAGACAAACGCAAGGCACGGGTCGAAACCGCGCGGGCAGCGGTTGAACGCGCCGATGCCGAGGCGGTTCTGGAGCGTCAAAACGTACGCGCAGCGACGGCACAGGCGTGGCTGGCGGCCTACACGGTGCAGCGAAAGCTGCAGCAATTCGACGAATTCTACAAAGAGAATCAGCTGCTGACTTCGGCCGTCCACGCCCGCCTGGCCGGCGGAGGCGGTGCAGCAACCGATGCACTTGCTCCAAACCAGGAAATGGCTCAGTTGGACGCGCAGAAAGACCTGCTGCTAAGCCAGGCGAGCCAGGCGCGAGCCGCCCTCAAACGCTGGACCGGCCAGGACGCAGATGTGCAAGCACGCGCATTTCCTCAGTGGGCGGTAAATGCAACTGACTACCTGCATGCGCTACACGCCCACCCTGCGCTGGCGGTTTATGGCGCCATGAGCCGAGAAGCCGAAGCCCAGGTGCATCAGGCGCAAGCCGAGAAGAAGTCTGACTGGGGTTGGCAACTGGACTACCAACGGCGCGGGCCGGCATTCAGCAACATGGTGAGTGTGCAGGTCAGTTTTCAATTGCCCTTGTTCGCAGGCTCTCGGCAAGACCCGATGATCGCCGCCCGGCGTGCACAGGTGCGCCAGCTGGAGGACGAGCAAGACGCGGCCCTGCGGGAGCATACCGCGCAGCTGGAGGCAGACATGGCTGAATACCAGCGCCTGCAGCGTGCAGTGGCGCGAAGCCGAGACACCCTGCTACCGCTCGCCGAAGCACGCGTGCGTTTGGCATTGGCAGATTACCGAGCAGGCAAATCGGCCTTGAGTGAAGTGCTCGCGGCGCGGCGGCAACGGGTAGACGCGCGGTTACAGGACTTAGACCTGCAAGGCCAACTGGCAGCGACAGCGGCACGTTTGCATTTCGCGTACGGCGAGGTGCGGGCATGAAAAGTACGTCTATCGGTCTGATCGCAGCCGTTGCATTGGCTCTGGGTGGCGGTGCGGGCTATTGGTTGGCAGCACGCGGGCAAAGTGCCAAGGCGCCGAGTTCAGAGGAGCAAAAGGCACTTTACTGGTACGACCCGATGTACCCGCAGCAACACTTTTCCGCACCAGGCAAGTCGCCCTTCATGGATATGCAGCTGGTGCCGAAATACGCGGGAGGCACCCCGGATGACACACGGCCCGCTGTGCAGATTACGCCGGGTATCCAGCAGAACCTTGGGGTCAGGCTGGCGACAGTTACCCAGGGTCGCCTTGAGCGCACACTGCAGGTCAGCGGTGTACTGGCCTTCGACGAGCGCGACTTCAGTGTGCTGCAAGCGCGAACCGCAGGGTTCGTCGAACGCACTTACGGGCGCGCCACAGGTGATGCAGTGACCAAGGGGGCACCGCTGGCCGATGTACTTGCGCCAGAATGGGTAGGGTTGCAAGAAGAGTTTCTGGCGCTGCGTCGTTCGGGTGATGCCGGCCTGCAGGCAGCCGCCCGCCAGCGCCTGTTGCTGGCGGGAATGCCGGCGACGTTGATTGACCGGGTCGCACGCAGCGGCAAGGTGCAGGCCCTGGTGACATTGGTTGCCCCCACCGCCGGTGTCATCCAGGCGCTGGAGCTACGCCCAGGCATGACCGTACTACCTGGCGCTACCCTGGCGCGCATCAACGGTGTGACCAACGTCTGGCTTGAGGCAGCAGTACCTGAAGCTCAGGCTCAGGGCTTGCGTGAAGGCTTGGCAGTGCAAGCCGAACTGCCCGCCTATCCCGGCCATGCATTGACCGGCAAGCTGACAGCGCTGCTGGCTGATGCGGACCTGCAAAGCCGTACCTTGCGGCTGCGCATCGAGCTGCCCAACCTCGAGGGTCGATTGCGCCCTGGCATGACCGCCCAGGTCACCCTGCATCCGGTTGGGCAAGCCGATGACAGCTTGCTGATACCTGCCGAGGCCGTGATCCGTACCGGTAAACGCAATGTGGTGATGCTTGCCGAAGATCAAAGCCACTTCCGCCCGATCGAAGTGGTGCTGGGCCAGGAAAGCGGTGGCCAGGTCGCCGTGCTGCAAGGGCTGCAGGCAGGCCAGCGGGTAGTGGCGTCGGGGCAATTTCTTATTGACTCCGAGGCCAGCCTCAAGGGCATCGAGGCTGCAACTGCGCAAGAGACCCCACTGGTACCTGCACAACCGCCACTGCACGAGGCAGACGGGCAAATTGTGCAGATAGACGGCAAGCAGCTCACCATCGCCCATGGCCCTTTCATCACCTTGGGCATGCCTGGAATGACCATGACCTTCCCGGTGGCCGACTCCGTGATGCTCGCCGGGCTGAAAGTGGGTAGTCGCATTCACTTTGGTATCCGCGAACGTGACGAAGGCATGGTGATCGAGCAGATCGGTGCGCAGGAGAGTCAGCCATGATTGCGCAACTGATACGCTGGTCGGTGGGCAACCGGGTGCTGGTTCTGTTCGCCACGTTGTTTTTGGTGGCCTGGGGCGTGCTCTCGGTGCGTAGCCTGCCAATCGACGCGTTGCCGGACTTGTCGGACGTGCAAGTCATCATTCGCACCTCCTACCCTGGGCAAGCGCCACAGATTGTGGAAAACCAGGTGACCTACCCACTGACCACCACCATGCTCTCAGTGCCTGGCGCCAAGACAGTGCGCGGCTTCTCGGCCTTTGGCGACAGCTTCGTCTACGTGTTGTTCGAGGATGGCACCGACCTCTACTGGGCACGCTCGCGGGTCCTGGAGTATCTGAGCCAGGTGCAATCGCGCCTACCTGCGTCGGCCAAACCCATACTCGGGCCAGATGCCACAGGTGTGGGCTGGATTTATCAATACGCGCTGGTCGACCGCCGTGGTGGTCATGACCTGGCGCAACTGCGCAGCCTGCAGGATTGGTTCTTGCGCTTCGAGCTCAAGACCCTGCCTGATGTCGCCGAAGTGGCGAGTATCGGCGGCATGGTCAAGCAGTACCAAGTGGTGCTCGACCCGTTGCGCCTGGCCACGCTTGGCATTACCCAAGCGCAGGTGACGGATGCCATCGCCAAGGCCAACCAGGAAACCGGCGGGGGTGTCCTTGAGCAAGGTGAGGCGCAATTCATGGTTCGTGCTTCGGGTTACCTGAAGACACTCGATGATTTGCGCGCCATCCCCCTGCGTCTGGCCACCAATGGCGCACCAGTAACGCTTGGCGATGTCGCCACCGTACAGCTTGGGCCAGAGGCGCGCAGAGGGATTGGTGAACTGGATGGCCAGGGCGAGGCCGTGGGTGGTGTGGTCATTTTGCGCAGCGGCAAAAACGCAAGGGAAGCCATTGCCCGCGTCAAGGAAAAACTCGAAGCGTTGAAGAAGGGCCTGCCCGCCGGGGTGGAGCTGGTCACCACCTATGATCGCAGCCAATTGATCGACCGCGCCGTGGACAACCTGAGCCAAAAACTGCTCGAAGAGTTCATCGTGGTCGTACTGGTGTGCGCGGCGTTTCTCTGGCACCTGCGTTCATCACTGGTGGCGATCGTCTCCCTGCCAGTGGGGGTGCTGATTGCACTGATCGTCATGCGCCATCAGGGGATGAACGCCAACATCATGTCACTTGGCGGCATCGCTATCGCTATCGGTGCAATGGTCGACGCGGCAGTGGTAATGATCGAAAACGCACACAAGCATGTCGAGGCCTGGCATGCCCGCAACCCGGGGGGCCAGCTGCAGGGCGAACAACACTGGAAGGTCATGACCGAGGCGGCAGTCGAGGTGGGGCCGGCCCTATTCTTCAGCCTGATGATCATCACACTGTCGTTCGTTCCGGTCTTTACCTTGCAGGCCCAGGAAGGACGGTTGTTCGCACCGTTGGCGTTCACCAAGACCTACGCCATGGCTGCTGCCGCAGGGCTGGCGGTGACGCTGGTACCGGTGCTGATGGGCTACTGGATTCGCGGCCCGCTGCCAGCGGAGGCGCGCAACCCGCTTAACCGCGGGCTGATTCGGCTGTATCGCCCCGCGCTGGAGGTTGTGTTACGCCGACCACGCATGACGCTGATGGGCGCACTGCTGATCCTCCTCAGCAGCCTGTGGCCATTGAACCATTTAGGCGGGGAGTTTCTACCGCCGTTGGACGAGGGCGACCTGCTGTACATGCCCTCTGCGCTTCCTGGGTTATCCACCCAAAAAGCTTCACAGTTGCTGCAGCGCACCGACCAGCTGATTCGGACCGTGCCCGAGGTGGCCAGCGTATTTGGCAAAGCCGGGCGCGCCGAATCGGCGACCGACCCCGCGCCGCTGGAGATGTTCGAAACCATCGTGCGCCTGAAGCCGAAAGACCAGTGGCGACCGGGTATGACCAGCGAGAAGCTGATTGAAGAGCTCGACCGGACAGTTCAGGTACCAGGGCTGACCAACATCTGGATTCCGCCCATTCGAAACCGGATCGACATGTTGGCTACCGGCATCAAGAGCCCCATTGGCGTGAAAGTGGCTGGCAGCGACCCCGGGCTGATCGATCGCGTGACACTGGCCGTCGAGCGGGCAGCGAAAACGGTGCCCGGCGTGACCTCGGCATTGGCTGAGCGCTTGACTGGCGGGCGCTACATCGACCTCGATATCGACCGTCAGGCGGCAGCGCGCCACGGCCTGAACATCGCAGACGTGCAAGCCATTGTTGCCGGAGCCATCGGTGGTGAAACCATTGGCGAAACGGTTGAAGGGTTGGCGCGCTATCCCATCAGCGTAAGGTACCCACGGGAATGGCGAGACTCCGCCGATGCACTGCGTCAGTTGCCGATCTACACAGCCCAGGGCGGGCAGATCACCCTTGGTACCGTCGCACAGGTGCGCATCACCGATGGTCCACCGATGCTCAAGAGCGAGAACGCCCGCCCTTCGGGCTGGGTTTACATCGACGTACGCGGTCGTGATCTGTCGTCCGTGGTGGCCGACCTGCGCCAAGTGGTAGAGCGCGAGGTGAAGCTTGAACCCGGCATGAGCCTCAGCTACTCCGGCCAGTTCGAGTATCTGGAGCGTGCCAATGCTCGCCTGACGTGGGTGGTACCGGCAACGCTGGCGATCATTTTCGTTCTGCTTTACCTCACCTTCGGCCGTATGGAAGAAGCGCTGCTGATCATGGGTACCTTGCCCTTCGCCCTCACCGGTGGTGTGTGGTTGCTTTATCTGATGGGTTTCAACCTGTCGGTGGCCACGGGTGTCGGCTTCATCGCCTTGGCAGGGGTGGCCGCGGAGTTCGGCGTCATCATGCTGCTCTACCTGAACAACGCCTGGGCCGAGCGCCTAGCCAAAGGCGAGCACACGCAAGCAGCGCTGCTGGACGCGATTGGCGAAGGTGCCGTGCATCGTATTCGCCCCAAAGCCATGACCGTGGCGGTAATTGTCGCAGGGCTGCTGCCGATTCTCTGGAGCGACGGCACCGGCAGCGAAGTGATGGCGCGAATCGCTGTACCGATGGTGGGCGGCATGCTGACTGCACCCTTGCTCTCGCTGTTCGTCATCCCCGCAGCGTACTGGATGATCCGACGCCGACAGGTTGACGGCTTGAAGGTAGGGGCAAGGTGAGGTTCGATTTCCCTATGGAGGGGAGCGCTGCGACGATCGAAGACATCCGCAAGCACTAACCCTCCGGTTGCTCATCCTGTTTGCCAGAACCCAGCAAACAGGATGAGTTTCAAGTGACCTTTGGGTGCAGTCCACGCAGGTGTCGGTCATCTGCACGGCCTGGCAACCGGCTAGGAAAGCCCATTGAGCATGTCCTGAACCTGTTGCGTCGCCTGGCGGGTACTTTGCGCGAGTTTCTTCACTTCATCGGCAACCACCGAAAACCCTCGCCCCACCTCGCCCGCCCTGGCGGCCTCGATGGCCGCATTCAACGCCAGAAGGTTGGTCTGCTCGGCGATACTTCGAATGACGCTGATCATCTGTGCGATACGCTCGTAGCTGGCTTGATTCTGCTGGCGCATCTGCGCTTGGCTGGCCTGGACACTGCGCTCATCGCTGATATCCCGCACAGCCCCGATCACGCGCACCAGCCGCCCTTGCTCGTTTCGCACTGCGCGCCCTCGCTCGCGGCACCAGATATAACCCCGCTGCTTGTGGCGCATGCGGTATTCGAACACGTACTCCGCCGCCTCAACCGGCGCGATGATCGCGGCATCGAAGACGCTCATGATGCCCGGCAGGTCGTCTGGATGAGTGATGTCGACCTGAGATTGCCAGCCATCAGGCAACTCTTCGGATGTATAGCCCATCAGGCAGCGGAACTGGTCGGAAAACCGCATGTGACTGGACGGGTGCCCGACATCGCCATGGGCTACCGAGATATCCCACACCCCTTCGGTAAGCGTGGTCTGCAACAACGCCCAAAGCTGCTGTTGATCCAGTAATACCTGCGCCTGCTGCGCAAGCTCGACACGTCGTGCGTCCAGTTCACGATTGCGCTCGACAAGGCCAGCTTCACGCAGCTCCGCTGCTCGCAAGCTAGCGCGAGCGGCCTCCAGTTCTACCTCTCGGGCTCCCAGCGACACTTCCAGCCGGCGCAACGCCAAAGCACTCTGCTGGCGCTGCGCAACCACCTCGCTCAAACCTTGCAGCACCTCGGGACAACGCGCGAGCAGCGGGTACTCAAAGCGCTGTGGCACCTGCCCCGCTTGGGCCTGGGCCAGTGCCTGGGAAAACGCCTGCATCCAGTGGACTTTCCTGAAAAACATGCACCCGCTCCTGCTGTGGTTTTCGACGTACAGGCGTACGCGCTCTGGACGTCATACAAAAAAACGCCGGCGGGAGGCCGGCGCTTAAATGCAGTACGTATGAAGTAAGAGATCGCCTGGTGAGGCAGCGCCACTATCCTCTACTGCCAGCCCCTATTGCTTGCTTGAACCTGCCAGCCAGCTTGTCCCTGCGTGACTTTCATGCGGTCCACCAGAGCATGCGCATTTGGCGACATGCACCGTGCATCAGCTAATTGCACGCATACTCATGAAGACATGTCCGCCATCGCCGCTTCAGGAGGTTGCCACCATGCTTGACCGGGTCATGGATGCACTGCGAGACAATCCCGAAATCGCTGTATTTCTCGCCATTGCCCTGGGCATCCTGCTCGGCCGTATCAAGCTGGGCAGTTTCCATCTGGGTTCTGTCGCTGGCGCACTGCTGATGGGGCTGCTGATTGGTCAGATCGGCCTGCAAGTGCCCCACGAACTGAAATCGGTATTCTTCGCCTTGTTCATCTATGCGGTCGGCTTCAAGAGTGGGCCGGAATTCTTCGGCAGCCTCAACCGCGGCACGTTCAAGCTGGTCATTCTCTCGCTGGTGCTGTGCGGCACTGCCCTGGCAGTGATTCTGGCGATGAACGCGCTGTACGGCTTCGATGCAGGCTTTACCGCAGGCCTGGGCGCCGGCGCCCTGACGGACACGGCGATCATGGGCACGGCCAGCAGCGCGATCGCCCAATTACCGCTGGACGCGGCAGCCAAGGCCGAGCTCAACAGCCACATGGCTGTAGCCTATGCGATCACCTATGTATTCGGCACCGTCGGGCTGATCGTCTTCGTCGGCAGCCTGGCGCCACGCCTGCTCGGGGTGGACTTGCGCAGCAGCGCCCAGGCGCTGGAGCGTGAACTGGGCATTGAACGCAATGAAGACGCCATCAGCATCCCTTATACCCGCATCGTCGTGCGCGCCCATCGGCTCACGGCCGCCCATGCAGCCGGCACAACCATCGCCGATGTGGAGGCGCTGCACCCGGCGCTGAGCATCGAACGCGTCACCCGCGCCGGGCAACACCTGGAGCGCGACCCGGCATTGCGCCTTGAACGTGACGACATCCTGGGCATATACGCCCTGCGCGATGCTGTGAGCGATCTGCACGGCTGGATAGGCCCGGAAGTGGATCACCCGCAAAGCCTGTCGTTCGCCACCCGCAGCGCCGACATCGTGCTGACCAGCCGCCACCTGGCCGGTCGCAGCCTGCATCAGGTGAAGGCCGCACTTACCGGTTCCGAGCGCATGGGTTGCTTTCTCACGGGCATCACCCGTCAAGGCCTGCCCCTGCCCCTTTTGCCGGAAACCATTCTGCGTCGGGGCGATGTCATCAGCCTTACTGGGCGAGCCAGCAGTGTTGACGCATTGGCCGCGCAACTGGGCCGGATCCGACACGCCAGCTACCGCAGCGATATCGCCATCCATGCGCTGGGCCTGGTTGCCGGTTCACTGGTGGGGCTGCTGTCTACCCACATCGGCATGATTCCAGTGGAACTCGGCATCGGCGGTGGCGTGTTGCTAGCCGGGCTGTTGATCGGTTGGTACAACTCGCGACATCCCGATCTCGGCGCCCTGCCACCTGCCGCACAGTGGGCGTTTTCCGAGTTTGGCCTGACCGCCTTCGGCGCGGTCGTGGGCTTGCTGGCCGGGCCGGCGGCGCTGACGGCGGTCAGGGAACAAGGCATGGCACTGTTGCTGGCAGGCGCACTGGTGACCCTCATTCCGCCGCTGGTCACACTCTACGTTGGCCGCTACGTGCTGCGCTTGCATCCGATGATCCTGTTGGGCGCGCTGGCCGGAGCACAGACCGAAGCGGCCTCGATGAACAAGATCATCGAGCAGTCGGGAAGCAATACCCCAGTCATCGGTTTCACCGTCTGCTATGCCGTCTCCAATGTGCTGCTCGCAGTATGTGGCCCGATCATCATCGCCTTTGCCTGACGCCTCGACTTGCCCGCCGGCAAGTGTCGTCTAAAGTACTGACTCACAGTGCCAGCAGCTGCTACTCATTCAGAATGTGAAATTGTCGTGAAAAGAGTGTGCCCGGCGCCAGCTGCCTGATTTCAACATGGCTACCCTGCTTCTACTACGCCTCAACGTTCGCTGGTAGTTGCCATAAAACGGTACAGCGCTTCAGTCACAAGGAGCGTCTGATGGAATCGTTGTACTGCCTGCGCCGCTCAGCAGCCCTGTTGCTTTGCACGGCATCCTTGTTCGGCAATGCGGCCTGGGCTGGTGGCATCCTCATCTATGAAGCCGGCCAGGAGGGCAACGGCCTGGCCAATGCCGGGTCTGCCGCACTGGCCACCGACCCCAGCGTGCTGATGAGCAACCCGGCGGGCATCACCCGGCTCAAAGGCACTCAGATTAGCGCCAACGCCCAGGTCATTCTTGGCGACCTGCGTTTTTCCCGCGACGCCGGCAACCAGTTCGACGGCAACGAAGGCGGCAATGCGCTGCAATACCTGCCCGGTACCAGCCTGTTCATCAGCCACCAGCTCGACGAGCGCTCTGCCATCGGTTTCGGCATGTATGGCAACTTTGGCCTGGCGCTGGACTACGACGACGACTGGGCCGGCCGCTATTTCACCCAGGAGGCCGCAGTGATTGGCGTTTCGATGCAACCGACCTGGGCCTACAAGTTCACCGACGACCTGTCCATCGGGGTTGGCCCGCGCATCATGGTCGGCTACTACCGCACCGAGATGGCCATCAACAATAACCTGCTGGGCCTGGCCGACCGGCCCGATGGCCAGCTGGAGTACAAGGACACCGATGTCGGCGTAGGCGTCAACCTGGGCCTGTTGTACCAGCTTGATGCCCGCACCCGTGTGGGCCTGGCCTACACCAGCAAGGTCAAGCTGGAGTTCGAGGACAAGCCGCACCTCAAGGACATCGACAACCCGCTGCTCAACGTCGCCCTGCGCCGCCTCGACGTAGATTCGCTGGAGCTCGACCTCAACGTGCCGCAAACCGTCACCTTCAGCATCGCCCACGAGCTGGACGACCAGTGGACCCTGCTCGGCAGCCTCAACTGGCAGGACTGGAGCGACTTTGGCGACGTCGGCGTGGAGGTGGACAGCGACGCTGGCGGCACCAGCCGCACCGTCGACCGCCAATACAAGGACACCTGGCATGCCTCCGTGGGCGCACAGTACCAGGCCACCCGACAATGGCGCTGGAGCGTCGGCCTGGGTTACGACAGCTCGGCCGTGGACGATAAGGACCGCACGGTCGACAACCCCATGGGCGAGGCCTGGCGGTTGGCTACCGGGGTCAACTACCAGGTCGATGAGGGCCTGGAGCTGCACCTGGCCTACACCTTGGTGTGGCTCGGCGACATGGACGTCGAGCAGACCAAGGCGCGCTCGGGCAACACGCTGTCAGGCAGCTATGACAACAGCGCTTTGCACATCATTGGCGGTGGCGCCACCTGGCGCTTCTGACGCCCCGGCAAAGCGGTGGGCATTGATCAACGCAACGAAGGAGAAGCTGCATGAACACCAAGACATTGGCTGCATCGCTGTGCCTTGCAACCCTCATGCTGCAGGGGTGCGCCAGCAAGTACGTGGAGTCCGACCAGTATTCAGGGTTCCTGAAGGACTACAGCATCCTCAAGGAAGACAAGTCGCCGTCCGGCGCGCCAGTCATGCGCTGGATCAAGCCCGGGGTCGATGCCAAGCGCTACACCAGCGTGTACATAGAGCCAAGCCAGCTCTACCCCAAACCGCAACCGACCGACAAAGTGCCGCAATCGACCTTGACGGGGATCACCCAGTACTACGACCAGACCCTGAAGAACCACTTCTCCCAGGTATTACCGCTGGCCACCAGCCCTGGTCCGCGCGTACTGGTGGTGCGCCCGGCGATAACGGCGGTGAGCGCCCAGACCAAAAGCCTGCGCCCTTATGAAGTCATTCCGATTGCGTTGATCGCCGCAGGCATCAGCACCGCCACCGGTATCCGTGACCAGGACACCAGCATCGCCACCGAAGCGGCGTTCCTTGATGGTGACAGCAACCAGGTGGTGGCCGAAGTGGTGCGCAAAGGTGCAGGTACCGAGCTGGATGACTCATCCCAGGTCATGCAGGCAAAAGACGCCAAAGCCGTACTCGATGGCTGGGCCAAGGACATGGTCGGCTCCTTCCAGGCATTGCGGAAATAGGCCGCTTCCCTCAAGCACGGCCCTGCCCAGGAGCGTGCAGGCCTGCCCCCGGTCACTGATGAGGCGCGATTCCATGGACAGCATTCGCGGCAGCGCATTGCTGCAATATGACCAGCTACTGGTCGAACACGGTGCTGCGCAGCGGGACTTTCTGGCCCCGCTGCACATTGCCCCGGATGTGGTCGGCAACTACGGCAAGCACCTACCCTACCTGAGCCTGGTGCAACTGTTCGAAGGCAGCGCGCACGCCCTGAGCCTGCCCCGCTTCGGCCTGGAGCTGGCGTTGCGCCAAGGCTCGACCCTGGTCGGCCCGCTGCGCCACCTGGCCAACTCCGCCCCCACCGTAGGCCACGCCCTGGTGGCGGTAATCCGTTACATGCGCCACTACAGCCCGGCTATCCACTTTCGCCTGGAACACCGCGCCGGGCAGGCCATGCTGTTTTTCGACAACGGCCTGCCGAGTTCCGAACAGACGCCGCAAATTGTCGAGAAATCAGTGATGGGGGCGCGGCTGCTGATTGGCGAGCTGCGCGGCGCGCCACTGCGGCCACGGGCGGTGACCTTGCGCCACGCCGCGCTGGGCGATGCCTCGGGCTACACACGTTACTTTGACTGCCCGGTGCTGTTCGGCCAGGCCCACAACAGCCTGGTGCTGGGGGCTGACGTACTGCAAGAAGCCTGCGTGCACCATGACGCCGACCTGCATGCCATCGTCCGCCACTTCCTGGAGAACCAGGCCGTCCCTTGCGACAGCCTGCTGGCCTCGGTAGAGCGCAAGATCCAGATGCTGCTGCCCGCCCAACGCTGCACCCTGGAACAGGTGGCGCTGGCCTTGAACATGAATTCACGCACCTTGCAACGGCACCTGGCCAGCGATGGTATCGAATTCGAAGGCTATCTGGACGGTATTCGCCGCTGCCAGGCACAACAGATGCTACGCAAGACCACCTTGTCTGTCGGGCAGATCGCCAACGAGCTGGGCTATCGCCGTACCACCTCGTTCTGCCGTGCGCATTTGCGCTGGTTCGATATCACGCCGCTTGAGCATCGACGGCAATACGGCGACCCGGTGATCGCCGCACTTTGAGTAGCGCTCAGGCATCCTTGCCATCGCCACCCGGTTCCCGCGCCGGCGCGGCAAACCACTTCTCACGCGGCACCCACTTCTCCTGAGCCGGGTCGCCCAGGTAATGCGGCGACATGATCTGCACGCCGTATTCATTGAATACATCCTGGATGTTGGCGTGCAACAGGCTCAACAGCTCGGCGCGCGGCCGTGGCTCGCTGGGCACCGCTTGGCCCACCAGGCGGTATTCGGGGTAAAAGTCCGAGAGCCCGGTCTGGAACACCTGCGGCCTGGGTTTGGCAAGAATGCCCTCGGTGCGCTGCGCGGCCTCCACCAGCATCGCCTCGACCTGGCGCCAGGGCGTGTCATAGCCGATGGTGACCACCGTATCGACGATGTACCCCTGGCCCTGCACCACCCGTGAATAGTTGCGCGTCACCGACCCGGTGATCATCGAGTTGGGCAGCGTCAACACCTCGCCCAAACCGGTGCGGATGGTGGTGTTGAACATGCCCACCTCGGTCACCGTGCCTTCGTTATCCCCTACCCGCACGTATTCACCGGCCTTCAGTGTGCGCGAATACGTCAGGATCAGCCCCGCCGCAGCCTGCCCGACCACGCTGGAGGCACCCAGCGAAATCATCAGGCCCAACAGCACCGAAAGCCCTTTGAAGGCATCGGTGCCAGAGCCCGGCAGGTACGGGTAAGCCATCACCAGGGCAAACAGCCAGATCGCCAGTGAAGTTAGCCGGGTGGTGGGCTGCAAGGTTTCTTCGGTCAACCACTTCAGCGTACCCGGGCGGGCCATGCGCTCCAGCACGCGGCGGCTGAAGCCGCTGATGCCGCGGGCGATGAAAAAGATCATGACGGCCACGGCAATACCGGGAATGGCATGCAGAATGCCGTCGAGCAGGTAGCGCAGCAGGTCGAGCAGATGCACGTTGAGGCTTTCGCCCCACGGCCGGGTATAGGGGAATTGCGACAGCACGAAGCTCAGCCACTGGTAGCCAAGCAGCAAGACGATCACCCAGTACATCAGGCGCAGCAGCCGGTCGATCACAAAGTACACATACTGCATGTCGAACAGCGGCAGTTGGCCTACCTTGATCTGCCGGGCTCGTTCTCGCATCAATTGCGGCAAACGGCCGCGCAGTCTGCGTCGGCCCAGGTTGGCAGCCTTGATCAGCAGCACGAACACCAGTGTCGCGACGGCGGAAAAGCCCAGCGCCTTGAGCAGAAAACGCAGGCTGCGCGCCTCGCCGGTTTCATCCACGACCTGACGCAACGTGGCCGCAGCCTGCTCGGCCGCCTCCCGGGTGTCGCCACCCTCCACGCCCAGGTCCTGCGGGGCGACGATGAAGGCCCGCCGCCCACCTAGCAGCACCAGGTGGCTGTTGACGATGGGGTCGACGCTGACTTTCAGCTCGTCGGTGCCGCGCAATGCCTCATCGATCACCGCCGTCGCCCGCTGCGCGCGCGCGGCCGGGGTCTCGCCGAGCAAGGTGGCGTGGAAGGTGAAGATGCTGCGGTTGGCGATGCGCAGTTCTGCCGGTTCACCCGGCACGCCATCGGTCGCGCTACCCACCGCATCCTTGCCATGCCCCGCCAGCGGCAGCAAGGCACACAGCATCAACAGCGCAGTCAACAGACGGTTCATTGCTCACTCCCTGGCCGATAGTCCTGTAGTGATAGCACAGGCTTCACTGGCCGGTACTGGGGCCAAGGAACCAGCGATAATACGGGTTGCCGCCGTCGCTGCGGGCCAGTTCGCGGGCTTCCCGCGCCCAGGCCTGGCGGTTGCCGTTGTAGGCATGCAAGCTGAGGCTGTAGAAAAGTGCCAGGCTGCGCCACTGGTCACTCACCGCGCTGGCGAAGCCTGGTTCCGCGCCCTGCAGCGGTGGCGTGCTGCGCAGGGCCAGCAAGGCTGGCAGCACACGGGTGATTTCCCGGGGGCGCACCCACGGCGCGTACTCGATGCGTGGCTGATCGTCGGTCACTGGCAATGCATTGCCGGCGTAACGTTCAAGCCCGGCACGGTCGGTAATCCAGGTGGCCAGCAAGGCCTCTGGCGAAGCGACACCCACCTCGGCCAGCGTCTGGGCCACGCTCGCTTGCGCCAGGCGCTGGCGGATACGCGGTACATCCAACTGCAATGGCTGCAATGAGCCGATCAGCAGCATTTCGTGGAACTCAGTGGTCCACAGCGTGGCATGGGGGAAGACATCGATGAAGCTGCGCACCAGCGAGCGGCTGTCTTCGTCGTTCTGGGTCGGCAAGGGCAGCCACTGCGCGACCAGGCCAGCAGGTTGCAAGCGGGCGGCGGCCAGCTGATAGAAGTTGCGCGAGTACAGGTTGACCACGCCGGCCGCCGAGGGTGGCGGTGGTTCCAGGGTGATCAAATCGTAGCGCGCCTCACTGCGCAGCAACTCACGGCGACCATCGCGCAAGCGAATGTCCAGGCGTGGGTCCGCCACCGCGGCATAGTTGCCTTTGAAACGGGGCGCCGCCTGCAAGACTTCAGGCAGCAATTCGGCCACCACCGGGCGCTCCAGTCCAGGGTAACGTAGCATCGCCCCGGCGGTGATACCGGTGCCAAAGCCGATCACCAAGGCCGAGCGCGGCTCGCCATTGTGGATCAGCAACGGCAGCAAGGCTTGCAAGCGCATGTAGCGCAGCGATGGCATGGCGTCGCCGGTATTGGAAACACCCTGGATGTAAAGGCGGCTGAAGGTTTGCCCCTGGCGCCCTTGGGTGACCACTGCCACCGTGCCGCCCTTGCCCTCATGGTAGTAGGTGAGTTGCCCGTTGCGTGCGCCTGGCAGCAGCTCGGCCAGGCGCTGCGGCGGCATCAACAGCACCACCAGCACGGTTGCAGGGGCCACCAGGCACACGGCCAACGCAGCAGGGCGACGTACACCCTGGCCACGCCACACCGCCACCAACCCTACCAGCACGGCCATTGCGGCAAGCGCCCCCAAGGCACGTACCAGGCCCAATTGCGGCACCAGTACGAACCCCGTGAGCAGCACGCCGGCGATGCCACCCAGGGTGTTGAGCGCCACCACCGCGCCCACATCCCGCCCCACATGACCGCTGTCCACCACCAGGCGCAAGGCCAGTGGAAATGCGGCGCCCAGCAATGTGGTTGGAAGCAACACCATGCACGCGGCCGCCACCGCGAAACGCGCGCACATGCCGAGCAGTTCGTTGCCAGTCAGCTGCAGGGCGAACAGTTCGGCCTGCGTCTGGGCCTGCACCAGCCAGCGGCCCAGCCCGGCAAGCTGCAACAGGGCAAGCAGCCCGGCAATGGCAATCAACAGCCCGAACACACCCCAAGGATCACGAATTCGGTCGGCACGCCTGGCATACAGCGCACTACCGGCCAGCAGCCCGGCCAGGTAAGTGGCCAGCACCACGGCAAAGGCATAGGACCGGGTGCTCATGAAGGGCACGATCGACTGGCTCCACACCACCTCGTAGCCCAGCGCCACTCCCCCGGCGATGCAATACAGGGCGATGGCCAGGCGTGCCTGCGGCGAGCGTGATGTCGACGAGGCATTGGCAAGCGGCGGCAAGCTCACTTCTCGCCGGTAAGAAAGCCAGGCACCCAATGCTGCCAGCAGGTTCAGGCTGGCAGCTGCGCAGGCGCTGCCTGTAACGCCAAGGCGCGGCAGCAGTACGAAGGCCGCCGCTAGCGTGCCGGCAATCGCGCCAGCGGTGTTCGCCGCGTACAAGCGCCCACCCGCCTCTGCCAACTGCCCGGTGACAGGCGCCAGCGTGCGCACCAGTACGGGCAAGGTACCGCCCATGAGCAAGGCCGGTACGCCCACCAGCACGAAGGGCAGCGCCCAGGCCAGCAGGCCGGCACTGGCCTCGAGGCGGGCGAACGGTCCGGCGGCATGGGCCAGGCCAAGGGTGGCGCCGAGCCCCAGCAGCGCAACGGCGAGCTCAAGATAAACGTACAGGCGCACTGGGCGTTGCAGGCGGTCGGCCCAACGCCCGAACAGCAGGCCGCCAAAGGCAAGCCCGGCAAAAAAGGCACTGATACCGGTGGCGACGGCATGCACTTCCACACCCACGACCAATGACAGTTGCTTGATCCACAGCACTTGGTAGACAAGACCGGCAGCACCGGAGAGGAACAGCAGCGTGGCAGGCAATGCGAGCAGTGGACGGGACTGGGTGCGAGGCTCACGGGAAACAGCGGAAGATGCTGCAGGTGATGCCATGAATGAGCGCCTTGTGCATACGGGTAAAGATGCAGGAGCGAGCACGCCCGCCCCTGCGGTCATGGCACTACAGTGTAGTCCTCACTGCTTGTTCATCTTTTCTTCAATTTTCTTGTCCACGTCAGCGCGGATCTGGTCGATGCTGAAGCTGGCCGGCCGCTGGCTAGGTGGGTACTCGACAAAGGTTTGCAGGAATTGCGCCGATTTCTTCACGCCGTTGAATATCAGATAGTCGTTTTTGGTCAGCCAGTCGTAGTACTGGTCAGACACTACGTCTGCCCGCTCGTATGGGTCCATCCGCAGATTGAACAGCTTCGGCACCCGCAGGCAGGTGAACGGTTCGCTCCATACCTTCAGACCACCTGGCGCACGCTGCTCGCAGAAAACGATCTTCCAGTTGTCGTAGCGCATCGCTACCAGGTCGCCGTCGTCACTGAAGTAGAAGAACTCGTTTCGTGCACTCTTGTCGCTCTTGCCTGTGAGGTAGTCGAGTTGGTTGTAGCCGTCCAGATGCACCTTGAAGTTCTTGCCACCGACATCGGCCCCTTTGAGCAAGCGGTCCTTGATATCAGTGTCACCAATGGCCGCAAGCAGCGTCGGGAACCAGTCCAGCCCCGACATCATCTGGGTGGAGACGGTGTCCGCCTTGACATGGTTTGGCCAGCGAATCATAGCCGGTACACGGAAGGCCCCTTCCCAGTTGGAGTTCTTCTCGTTGCGGAACGGTGTAGTCGCCGCATCCGGCCAGGACCACTGGTTCGGGCCGTTGTCAGTGGTGTAGACCACGATAGTGTTGTCAGCCACCTTGAGGTCGTCGAGGGTTTTCAAAAGCTTGCCCACGTCGCCATCATGCTCAAGCATGCCGTCGGCATACTCGTTACCCACCATGCCGCTCTGGCCCTGCATCGACTCGCGCACATGGGTAAAGGCATGCATGCGCGTGGTGTTCATCCACACGAAGAAAGGCTTGTCGGCCTTGACCTGTTTGTCGATGAAGTTGATCGCCGCCTGGGTGGTCTCGTCGTCGATGGTTTCCATGCGTTTCTTGTTCAACGCACCGGTGTCTTCGATCTTGCCGTCGGCGCTGGACTTGATCACACCGCGTGGTGAAGCGGCCTTGACGAATTCGGCATCATCCTTGGGCCAGTAAGGGCGCTCCGGTTCCTCCTCGGCGTTCAAGTGGTACAGGTTGCCAAAGAACTCGTCGAAGCCATGGTTGGTCGGCAAGTACTCGTCCTTGTCCCCCAGGTGGTTCTTGCCGAACTGGCCAGTGGCATAGCCATGTGCCTTGAGCGCTTGAGCGATGGTAACGTCGCGTGCTTGCAGGCCCACCGGTACGCCAGGCATACCGACCTTGGACAGGCCGGTGCGCAATGCCGACTGACCGGTGATGAACGTCGACCGGCCGGCGGTGCAACTGTTCTCCGCGTAATAGTCGGTGAACATCATGCCTTCCTTGGCGATGCGGTCGATGTTCGGCGTCTGGTAACCGACCACGCCCTTGCCATAGGCACTGATATTGGTCTGGCCGATGTCGTCACCGAAGATGACCAGGATGTTCGGCTTGTCCGCCGCACTGGCCAGCCCCGCCCCGAACGTTGCCGTTGCCGCGAGGGCGGCCGCCGACAACCATGCTCTACTGGACTTCATAGCTACGCTCTCCGTTTCACGTCACTGCTGTCGTCCACGACTGCTGGCACGGCGATCGCCGTGCTGCTGCGGCTGGTTGATGAATCATTGCGGTGTTTCAAAGGGGTAGACACGGCGCCATTCACTGGCCATGTCGACCACGGTCCAGCCCTTGGCGGTGGCTTGGTCCAGGGCTTTGTCAAGGCGCCCGACCGAACTCTTGCGGTCATAGGCCCATTCGCGGTGGGCATCGGTGTGGTGGACCAGCCCGGCAAAGCGTCGGCCCTTGCCCGCTTTAGTCCACTGCAGCATCTGCAGGTCGCCGTCGGAATTACCGAACGCCAGCAGCGGTCGGCGGCCGATGATCGAATCGATGCTCACCGGCTTGCCCGGGCCGTCGTCGTTGTGCACTACCTTGGGCAAACGCTGGATGCTCAGCTTGCCCTGTTGGTCCTGAAACGAAGCCTCCAGGGTCGTGCCGATCACCTGCTCCGGCGGGATGCCATACACCTCGTCGGCAAAGGCGCGCATGAAGGCGACCTCGCCACCTGACACGATGTAGGTCTTGAAGCCGTTGTCACGCAGGTAGCCCAGCAGCTCGAGCATTGGCTGGAACACCATCTCGGTGTACGGCTTGCCGGTGCGTGGGTGACGGGCGCTGACCAGCCAGCTGCGGCTGCGGGCAATGAAATCCTCACTGCTCATCCCCGAATGGGTGGCCGCGACGATCTTGAGCATGCCGTCCATGCCTTGCGCCGCCAGCGCCTGGTGATCGTTCTCGAGTATCGCCTTGAACGGCTGCTGATTACGCCACTGCGGGTGCTGCGGCGCCAGGCGCTTGACCTCATCCATGGCGAACAGCACTTCAAAATACAACGGTTGCTCGCTCCACAACGTGCCATCGTTGTCGAACACCGCGATGCGCTCGGCCGGGGCGACATAGTCGGGGCCACCTTGCTGGGTGACCGCGCCAACAAAAGCCTCGATGGCCTGGCGCGACGGCCCGTCACGCCAAGAGGCCAACGGCTCAGCGGCCAGCACCTGCAGGGCCGGCACCAGCAGCAAGACACATAACAGCGCACGAACGGAAGCGGTGCTCACCAGGACCTTGCGCATGGCCAATCATCCCTGCTTGAGTTGCCGACCTGACAGCTAGGCTGTCAGGGATTGAGTTGCTTGAGCGCGTGCTTGCCGACAGGCTTGGCTGGGTGCGCCTCAACCTGTTGCCGCAGGCTGTACAACAGGCTCAGCCTGGCATCGGCGGGGGGTGGCCGAAGGCGCCCGGCAGCATAGAAATCCTGCAAAAAGGCTAGCAAAGCCTCTTCGCTTTGCCTGCCACGAGGATGTTCACTTGACGACAGCGTGCGCTGGCCTGTGGCCCGACGCAGCCACAGATACATGGCATCCAGCCGTGCCGGCTCGCTGGCGCACTGTCGACGAGCCTGACGCCAGGCGTAGTTCGGTGAATTCAGCCAGGCCTGCTGGCGGCCAGCCCGCCAGCGCTTGAAGTGCAACAAGGCGCCCTGCCCCCAAGCGCGACCGGCCCAGCCCACCCCGCCCACCAGCAACGCCAGCAGCACCAGCACTACCCAATGGCTAGCGATGCTGATTTGCGCGCCTCGGCCAAGTGCGCGCAAATCTTCGCTCAAGGAGAACGGTGCCTGGTAACTGCCCTTGCCCACCTCCATGTCCAGCGCTGGCACCGAGGCCGTGCGCGGTTCACCACTCGCAGCGTCCACCCACGTCACTTCGATGGCAGGCAGCCGATAGTGCCCAGCGGCAGCGGCCACATAGGTCACGCTGTCCTCGCGCTGGCCGCCCAGGGTGCCACCGCGCCCGTCGCTGACCGGTGACACGATTGGGGTCTGCGCGTAGCGCTTGAGGCCATCGACCTCGGCAAAGATCGGCGGCGGAATCAGCATTGCCTGGCCCCCGCGGGCCACGATGTGCAAACGGCGGGTGATGCTATCCCCAGCGCGCAGCGGCGTGTGCGAGCGCTCGATGGCCTGGCTGACGTCGAGCGCCTGTGCCACCAAGCGCTGTTCGCCATCGCCACCGGCCTGCCCTTTGGCGGCAAACGACAAGGGTTGGCTTTGCACTGTCTGCGCAGCGCTGGCCTGGCCAGGATGGACACGGATTGTCAGTGCCGGAACCGTGAACGACTGCGCCACGCTCGGTGTGATCTGATAGCGGTAGCGCAGGCCGAAGAAGGCTTTGCCATCGAGCCGCTGATTGAGGTGCTCAGCCTCGCCACCGGGCGGGCTGACCACGGCACCGGCCAACTGCAACACCGGCAGCTCCGGCGGCGCGGTGAACCAGGTGTCGACCAGCAAATCGACCTCGAGTGTCACACTGGCCCCGACCATGACCGTTGTATCCGGCACCAAGCGCGCCTGCACCCGTACCTCGGGCTCGGCGGCGATGGCAACGGTTGCCAGGCCAGCCAGCACCAGCACCACCAGGCGGATCATGGCGCCTCCTTGGCCGCTTGCTGCGCGGCGGCATCCTGGATCGAGAACTTGCGCTTGAGAAACTGCGCAGGGGACGTGGTGAGGTTGTTCAGCCACAGCTGGTCGGAAGCCGCCTGCGGCGTTTTCTGCTGTTGTTGCTGGTCGCCGGCGGCGGGTGTCTGATCCTCCACCACCTTGTCGGCCTTTTCGTCAGGCGTGCCGGCTTGCTGCTGGCCCTCATAGTCCTTGAGCAACGCCTCGGCCAGCGCCAGGTTGGCCTTGGCCTCGGCAAAGTCAGGTTGCAGGCGCAGCGCCTGGCGATATGCCGCTATTGCCTGCGGGAACTTGAAAAGCCGTACATAGCTGTTGCCCTGATAGAACCAGGCCGGTGCCGTGTCCAGCTTGCCCAGGTTCGCCAGCGCGGCCGGGTAGTCGGCCGCTTCGTAGGCGGCAACGCCCTTCCAGTAAGGGTCGCGAAAGTGCGCGGCGGCCTGCGGGTAACGGCCATGCTCGAATGCCCAGCGCCCTTGCTGGTCAGCCGTGAAAAACGCATCGGCCAATCCCCCGGCCCTGACGGGCTCAGCGCCTGTCCCCAGCAGCACGGCCAACAAAAGCCCCGGCAGCCAGTTCACCCGCCAGCCACGTCGCACGCTGAACAGCACCACCAGCAACAACGGCCAGCACAGCCAGTAACCGGCATCTTTCCAGTGCACCTGGTCGGCTTCGGCACTGGCGGCCTTGAAGTGCCGCTGGGCATGCAACTCGACCCAATCCAGGTCGTCATCGTTCAGCGATAAACTGCCCAAGGGCGCACTGGCAGCCTTGGCCAGGCCCTTGAGGCCCTGAACGTCAAAGCCCCCTAGCACCGGCCGGCCCAGGGTATCCAGGCGCGGCATGCCCTGGGCGTTGCGCAGGGGGCCGGTGGACTGGCTGCCGACAGCCAGCACCAACACTTGCAACTGCGTGCCGGCTAGCCGCTTGGCGATGGCGTCGAACTGGCTGGCATCGGCGCCATCGGTCAACAGCAGCAAGGTTCCAGGGGACTTTTCCGCACCCAGCAGCTTCAAGGCCTCGTCGATCACGCCCAATACATTCTTGCCGGGCGCGCTCATCAAGTCGGTCGACAAGGCTTGGATAAAGGTATCCAGCAAGCCTGGGTCTTCAGTGCAAGGCAACACCAGATGCGCACTGCCGGCATAGGCGATCAGGCCGGTACGCGCGCCGCCACGGCGCATGACCAGGTCGTGCAAGGTATGTCGGGCTGCGGCCAACCGGCTGGGCGGCACATCGTCGGCATCCATCGAGGGCGACAGGTCCACGGCAACGATCAGCGGTGCGCGGTCGTCGAGAAAATCAGGTGTGTCCTGCTGCCAGGTCGGCCCGGCAGCGGCAATGGCACTCAACACCAGTGCCGCACCCAGCAGGTGGACCGGGCGCAGCCGCCGCGCGTGGGCCGGGGTGATCATCAGGTGCTTGATCAGGTGTGGAGCGATGATGCCGCTCAACTGATGCCGCAGATCGTGTCGGCGCAACCACAGCAAGGGCAGCACGACACCCGGCACGATCAGCAGCAACCACCAGGGGCGAAGGAAGTGAAAGGCCGCAAGGTCGATGGTCATGCCTGCACCTGCGCAAGCCGTGCCCGGACCAGGGCCAGCAGTTGCCCCGCCAGTAGCAAACCGGCTGCCATACCCAATGGCCAGACGAACAAGTCACGCTTGGGCTGGTGGCTGAAGGTCTGCACCTTGTGCGGGTTCAGGCGGTCGAGGGTGGCATACACCTGTTGCAGCGCCTGGCGGTCGTCGGCGCGGAAGAATTGCCCGCCGGTGGTGCGGGCGATTGCCTGCAAGGTCGTCAGGTCGACCTTGGCGTCACCAGTCGCCTGCGGGTCGCCGATACCAATGGTATGTACCACGATACCGTTGGCCTGGGCCAGGTGGGCCGCATGGTCAGGGGTAATGGCACTGCTGGTGTCATTGCCATCGGTCAGCAGGATCAGCACTTTCTCCTGCTCTGGGGTCTTCTCCAAGGCTTTGATGGTCAAGCCGATGGCGTCGCCCAGCGCGGTGTTTGGCCCAGCCATGCCGATCCCCACCTCATCGAGCAACAGCAACAGGCTGGCATGGTCGAGGGTCAACGGCGCCTGCGGATAGGCACCGGTACCAAACACGATCAGGCCAATGCGGTCATCCTTGCGCCGGGCGATGAAGTCGCGCACCACGGACTTCACCGCGCTAAGGCGGTCGCTTTTAGCGCCATTGGCGTCGGTATAGTCGGTCGCTTCCATCGACTGGGAAATGTCGATGGCCAGCATCAGGTCACGGATTGGCTGCTCGCGCTGGATCGGCTTTTCCACCAGCACAGGCCTTGCGCAAGCGGCCACCAACAGGCACCACACCAGCAGGTTCAGCAGTACATGCCCTTGCCCGCTGCTGGCCCTCCCGGGCTGCTTGCCGACAGCGCGGCTCATGGCTGCGAAGAAGGGTACCCGCAACGCGCTACGGCCTTCCTGGTACGGGCTGAGCGCACGATAGGCCAACCACGCCAGCGGCAACAGCAGGAACACCCACGGGTAGTCAAAGCGCCACATGGTGCCCCTCGATCCAGCCACGGCTGGCACCGAACAACGCGTTCGCCTGCTGCGTGTCCAGCCGGCGCAAGGTCGCGTCCGGCGCATAGGCAAGCAACTGCAGGGTGTCGGCAAAGCCCGATGGCAGCGGCCGGCGGGCGCGCTGGTCGAGGAAGCACTGCCATTGCGCGCCGGCCAAGCTCGCCACGGGCGGCGCATCCGGCATCGACAGCGCCACACGCTTGAGCAATTCGGGCAGTTCACGCAACGCCACAAGCCGTTGTTCACCCTCACTCGCTGCCAGCTCATCAAGCCGGGCCAGCGCTTCACGGCGGTACCGGTCGCGCCGCCAACGGTGCCAGCGCAGCGCCCCACAAAGGCAGGCCAGCAACAGCACCAGTACGCCAAGCACCCACCAGGCCCAGGTCTGCGGCAGGTAGCTGAACGGCGGCACACCCGGCGTCAGCTCGCGCAACTGGTCGATGGAGGGGGCGGCAGCGTTCATCGCGGCACCTGAGCCAGGCGGCCCAGCTCGCGGCGCAGTTGCTGCAGGCTGTCATCGGCGGTGCTGACCCGCATCAATGGCACCTGGCTACGGCGCAGCAGTTCGGCCACACCCTGCAGGCGCCCGGCAAGAAACTCGGCCAACGGCCGGTTGATACGCCGCTGGCCCACCGCCAGTTCGACCTGCTCGGCGCCTTGGGTGACATTCAACCGCCCCTTGTCCGGCACCTGCAGGGCAATCGGGTCATAGACCTGGATGGCGATCACATCATTGTGCAGGCTCAGCCGGCGCAACAACGGCAAGGTTTCGGCCGTAGTGCCGGCAAAATCGCTGATGATGCAGATCAGGTGGTCGTGACCGGCACTGGCGGCGCAGCTACGCAACACCTTGTCCAGCTGTGCATCGTTTTCCTGATCAGCGGCATAGGCTGACAGCCGATGATTGGCTTTGACCACTGCGCTGCACAACGCTTCAACCCGTGCTCGGCTGCGCAGGGGCCTTACATACTCTACCCGTTGGCCATCGAAGACCATGCCACCCACCCGGTCACCGGCGTGAAAGGCCACCCAGCCACAGATCGCCGCCAACTGCGCGGCGCTGACTGACTTGAAGTAACGCTGCGAGCCGAAGTACATGCTCATGCGCTGGTCGACCAGCACCAGGGTGGGCCTGTCACGTTCCTCGGTGAAGGTGCGCACGAAGGGCTTGCCATAGCGCAACGACGCGCGCCAGTCGAGGTGACGCAGGTCATCGCCGGGCAGGTAGCGGCGCAGCTCGTCGAAACTCAGGCCCCTGCCTCGCAGGCGTGAGGCATGGTTGCCGGAAAGGATGCTCGCAAGCGGCTGGCGCGCGACAAAGCTCAACCCCTGGGCACGGGCCTCCAGCGCCATCAACTCGGCAAGCGAGGCATACGCGAAACCATCCGGCACTACCATGTTCGCATCCATGGGCAAGTCCGTCAGGCGGGAATGGCCACCTTGTCCAACAACCGGTCGATGACTTGGTCGGCCGCCACGCCATCGGTGATCGCATCATAGGAAAGCTGCAGGCGATGGCGCAGTACCGGGTGCACCACGGCACGCACATTGTCGGGCGAAACGAAATCCTGGCCGTTGAGCCAGGCATGCGCGCGCGACACCCGGTCAAGGCTGATGCCGCCGCGCGGGCTGGCACCGATCCTGATCCAGCGCGCCAGGTCAGGGTCATGCGTGGCGGGATAGCGCGTGGCATTGATCAGGTCGACCAGGTATCGGTCGATGGCCTGCGATACGTGCACCCGCGCCACCTCGCGACGGGCATCGAAGATCACCTGCTGGGCCAGGCGCGCAGGTTGCGCCGCCGCCTCATGACCGGCCTGGTCCTCTTCCCGCACCAAGCGCAGTACCTGGGTTTCATCTTCAGGGCGTGGATAATCGAGTTGCAGCTTCATGAGAAAGCGGTCCATCTGCGCTTCGGGCAACGGGTAGGTGCCTTCCTGTTCGATCGGGTTCTGGGTCGCCAGCACCATGAATAGCCCAGACATCGGGTAACTCTGCCCGGCCACCGTGATCTGGCGCTCTTCCATGGCCTCGAGCAAGGCTGCCTGGACCTTGGCCGGAGCACGGTTGATTTCGTCGGCCAGGATCACATTGCCGAACAACGGGCCAGGCTGAAAGCTGATCGTGTTGCCCTCGGCCGTCTGCTGCAGCACCTCGCCACCGGTGATGTCCGAAGGCAACAGGTCGGGGGTGAACTGAATGCGCCGCATCTGCGCGTCCAGGTGCGTCGCCAGTGCCTTGACCGTGCGGGTCTTGGCCAGGCCTGGGAGGCTCTCGAGCAGGACATGACCGTTGGCCAGCAGGCCTAACAGGACATGGCGAATGGTATCAGCCTGGCCGAGGACCTTTTCCGCGACCGATGCTTCCAGTGCCTGGACGTGTTCGTGGGTATTCACGGCAACGGTCCTTCGGTGGGATGAGCGGTGTGGTAAATCTAGACGCGCACGGCAAGGCTGCAATGGGGTGTCGTGAAGAGAACATGGCAGCACTCACGGGTTGTTGCGCCAGTAAGGTTCGATCGCCTGCAACCGTGGATCGTCGGGCGCGGCCTCGCGCATTCGCCGCACATACGGGTAGGCCTGTTCACGCTCACCGGCCAAGGCATGCAGGTAGATCAGCGTATACAGCAAGTCGGCATCTTCAGGCGCTTGCTGCAGGCCGCTGCGCAAGGCCTGCAGCGCTTCGTCGCGGCGGTTCATGCGGGACAGCAACAGGCCCTGGTTGTAGCGAATACGCGAATTGCCCGGCAGCGCCACAGCTGCCTGCTCCATCCAGTCGACCGCTTCTTGCGGCTTGCTCCGCTCGACCAGTAACAGGGCCAGCATGTACGCCAGGTTGCCACGGTCCGTTGCCGGCATCTTGTCCAGCGCAACGCCTTCGCGCAGCAGTGTTTCGGCGTCATCCAGACGTTGGCTGCTGCTGGCCAGGGTCACCAGGTTGACCCTGGCCGGTGTGAAATACGGGTCCATGTGCAACGCCTGGCGGTACTGCTCCATGGCCTGCGCGTCATGGCCCTGGCGCTGCATCAGCACCGCCAGGTTGAGCCGCCCACCAGGCAGGTCGGCATTACCCCGCAAGCGCTGCTCGTAGTCGGCAAGCGAAGTGGTGAACGCTGCGCGGCTGGCTTCGGGAAGCTGTGCGGCGGGTACATCGGCCAAGGCCCGCACGGCTTCATCGCGTACCGCCAGGGCGGGGTCCTGCAACAGCGGCAGCAACGGCGCAATACGCTGTTCAGCCGGCAAACGGGTAAAGCTGCCCACGGCATAGGCCCGTACCAGCGCGTCACTGTCCTGCAACGCCCAGCGCAGATTGCTGGCGGCCGCAGGCCCAAGATCGGCCAGTTGCTGGGCAGCCGTTGCCCGCACGATCGCAGGGTTGTGCTTGTCCGCGAGGAGGTAGCCCAGCCGGCTGAGGCTGGTGCCTGGGTCTTGACGAACGCCATGGAACGCTTGCCCGTAATGGGCCGCGCGCTTGGGTGCGGTGAACCAGCTATCGATCGCACTGGCAGCCCACGCCGGCTCGCGGCCCTGATGGCAGGTGGTACAAGCATCCGGGCCAATGCCCTGGGCAGCCAGGTCAGGCCGAGGGATGCGCAAGCTGTGGTCACGCCGAGGGTCGATCACCATGTAATCCTTGCTTGGCATGTGACAGTTCACGCACTGCGCCCCAGGTGAGCCGGCGGCATGGTGATGGTGTGCGGGGCTGTCGTAGTCCTTGGCCTGCAGGCCGGCGAAGCGCGCGGTGTTGGGTTGAGCGTTGTGGCATTGCAGGCACAAGCCGTTGCCTTCGATACGCACCTGGGTGGTATGGGGATCATGGCAATCGGTGCAACCGACCCCGGCGGCAAACATCTTGCTCTGGGTGAAGGACCCGTACTCGTAGACCTCGCCGTCGATCTGCCCGTCGTCATGGTACAAGCCGGTGCGCAGTGTGGCCGGCAAACTCTGGTCCAACTGCGGGTGGCCAGGCATCTGGCCAGTGCCCAGGCTCTGCCGACGGCTGTGGCAGTAGGCGCATTGTTCCACTTGGCCTCTGCTGCCCAACGCCTTGACGTCCACGCTCAGCCCTTGGGCTGGCGAAGCGCCGGGATGCTCGCGGGCCCAGTCGACATGGGCCTGGCTTGGGCCATGGCAAGCCTGGCAGCCAACGGTCTTCTCCTGCCAGGTACTGGCAAAACTGTCCTTGGCATCGTCGTAATGCTTGACCAGCCGCGTCGAATGGCAATCGGCGCACATGCCGTTCCAGTTCTGGTAGCGGCCGGTCCAGTGCAGCGGATCGCCCGGTGCAAAGCGCTGCCCGGGGTACAGCGAGAACCAGCGTTGCCCACCCTGCTCCGCTGGCCGGCTGTCCCAGGCAATGGTCAGCGCCTGCAGGCGGCCGCGCGACAAGGCAACGAGGTACTGTTGCAGCGGCGCGTAGCCAAAGGTATGCAGCACCTGGAAGTCCGCAGGCTTGCCATCCTCGCCCTCGATGTTGACGAAGTACCCGCCACCCTTGCGATAGAAGTGTGCCTTGACCCCGTCCTGGTCATAGTGCACATCGTTGAAATCGCCCAGCACATTCGCCGCGCTGGCGTCGCGCAGCGCCCAGGCATGGTCGGAATGCTGCCACTGCCCGGCCTGCTGGGCATGGCAGCCCTGGCAACTGTCGGCATCGGCGTAGCCCTCGCGGTCCTTGGCCAAGGCAGGTAGTTGGCCTTCACCAACAGCTGCCGCGCCAAGGCTGACACCACTTGAAATGAGTAATAGGACCCCCAGGCAGAGCGCCACCCAACCGCCCTGCATCACCTGTGTACGCCATCCCATTCATCAGCTCCACGCTCCGCCCTGTCCCGGGCTGTTTTCAGTGCTGTCGCGTGTCGTGCCCCTTGTCTGACGTTCGCGACGGCGTCCGACTTCCAGGTCTGATCGTAGAAGGCATCTTCACTGCCGTACAGGCGCAGCGCCGCAAGAAAATTGCGCCCCGGTATCGTCTGGATGAAAACGGCGTCAGCCATTTACTGCGCGTATTTCTTGGCCCCGGCAACACAGATAACCGCACCCAGCGTCACCACAAGCATCAGCCAGCTGACGTGCTCGTGCAGAAGCAATGCGGCCAGCCCAAGCCCCATGAACGGCTGAAAGAGTTGCAGCTGACCCACTGCCGCGATGCCACCCTGGACCAGCCCTCGGTACCAGAACACAAAGCCAATCAGCATGCTGAACAGTGAAACGTAGCCGAAGCTGAACCACGCAGGGCCGCTTACCTTGGCAAAGGCATCAGGTGCTGGAAAATTGGCGATAGTCAGCAGCAACATAAACGGCAAGGCTACAAGCAGCGCCCAGCTAATCACCTGCCACCCGCCCAATGTTCGCGAAAGACGCGCCCCTTCGGCATACCCCAAGCCACAAACGACTACAGCAGCCATCATCAGCAAATCGCCCACCACCGACGCCTCTGCGCCATTCATCAACGCATAGCCAACGACCAGCCCAGCACCGGTCAACGAGAACAGCCAGAACAGTGGCCGAGGTCGTTCACCGCCCCGCAAAACGGCAAACGCTGCGGTACACAGTGGCAGCAGCCCGACAAAAACAATGGAATGTGCCGAGGTGATGTGCTGGAGGGCCAGCGCCGTCAGTAGCGGAAAACCGATAACGACACCCAGCGCGGTAACCACCAAGGAGGACACATCACCACGTTTAGGTCGCGGCTGCCGTAGCACGATCAAAAACAACGCAGCCACCGTGGCGGCAATCGTTGCCCTGGCACAGGTCAGAAACGTAGGTTCGAAGGCCGCCACTGCCACACGGGTGGCGGGCAACGAGCCCGCAAAGATCGCGACGCCAATGAAGCCGTTGATCCACCCGCTTGTTGTTCTTTCCATCGGTAAGCCCTCGATAAGTCAGGGCTCAGTACATCACTGACAGGCTCACCAAGGCCACGTACAATCCAATACAATTCAACAGAACTGTTATGCACATTAATCCAGCACAGTTGAGGATGCGATGAAGCGCAATGGCACGCGAATTCGAACGGTCATGGGTGAGATCCAGTCCAGGATAGCCTCTCGGGCCTACACACCGGGTGCGAGAGTTCCTTCGGTCCGCGCAATGGCTCAGACAATGCAGTTTTCGGTTTCTACCGTCCTTGAGGCCTACGAGCGGTTAATGGCAGAGGGTGTACTTAGCTCGCGCCCTGGTTCGGGCTTTTACGTAGCCGGGCCGGTGGCGCCATTGGCACTCACCGAACTTGGCCCAAAACTTGATCTTGAGGTCGACCCGTTGTGGATCTCGCGCCAGTCTCTGGAAACCTCCAGCGATGCGCTGAAACCGGGATGCGGCTGGCTACCGCCCTCCTGGATGTTCGAAGCGGGCATGCGTAAAGCGCTTCGGGTCGTTGCCCGTTCAGACACGGCCAAACTGACTGAATACGCTTCTCCGCTTGGGCATCCGCCGCTCAGGCAGTTTTTGTCACGGCGGCTGGCTGGCATCGGGATCGAAGCCCCTCTTGAACAGATCATGCTCACCGAATCGGGCACGCACGCCATCGACCTGATTTGCCGTTTTCTGCTGGAACCGGGCGACACGGTGCTGGTGGACGACCCCTGCTATTTCAACTTTCACGCACTTCTGAAAGCGCACAGGGTAAACATCGTAGGCGTACCCTACACGGCAACGGGCCCAGACATCGAGGCGTTCGGCACTGCCCTGCTCGAGCACGCCCCCCGGTTGTACATCACCAATTCCGGCATCCACAACCCAACAGGGGCCACCCTCTCTCCGGTCACGGCACACCGCCTGCTCAAGCTGGCCGACAACTCCAGCCTGGTGATCGTGGAGGACGATATCTTCGCCGACTTCGAACATACGCCCGCGCCACGCCTGTCTGCCTTCGATGGCCTCTCTCGCGTCATCCAGATCGGCAGCTTTTCCAAGACTATCTCCGCCTCTGTCCGCTGCGGCTATATCGCTGCGCGTGGTGAATGGATCGACAGCCTGGTCGACCTCAAGATTGCGACAACCTTCGGCGGTGGGCGCTTGGCCGCGGACATCATCCATCACGCTATTACCGATAGCGGGTACCGCAAACACATGGAAAGCGTTCGCCTCCGGTTGGCCGAGCAAATGGACGTAACAGTGGCCAGGCTTCAGGCCATTGGTATCAAACCCTGGATAACGCCCCAGGCAGGTATGTACGTGTGGTGCCAGCTCCCACAAGGCAAGGACGCAGCAACGCTGGCGAGAACCTGTTTGAATGACGGTGTAGTGCTTGCGCCCGGAAATGCTTTTAGCCAGTCCATGACGGCAGGCGACTTCCTTCGTTTCAACGTTGCTCAATCAGGTGACGCCAGAGTTTACGACGTGTTGAAACGGGCCCTGGGTGCTTAGCCGCAAGGCCACAAAGCTGCCTCGGTCACCAGCGCAGCAGGCGTGGCCCGAGCAAGGTGCCCGCCAAAGCCGGCACCAGCATGCCCAGCACATACCAGAGCCCCCAAAACGGCGCCTCCATTTCCGGGCAATGCAGGCAATAGGCAAGGGTAGCCGTGGCACCTGCCAGCAGACCGCCCGCCGCGCCCGCCTGACGCAGGTGAATGGGTGCCAGGCCACGCAGCGCCCAGCCAATGGCAATCAGGGTGGGTACCGACAGCAAGGCGATGTTCAAGGCGCAGGTGCGCCAGGTGCGCCCCAGGATCAACTCGGCACGGGCACCCTCTGGGGCACCGAGCAAGCTCGTCGCAGCCCCCAGCCAGACCAACAGCAGCGGTAAACCAAGCAGCCCCCATAGCGCGCCGCCTTTCACTCCAGGCCTGGCCAACCGCTGGGTCAGCCACAGCGCCAGCAGCGCCACGCTACCGGGCAAGGCAAGCTTGGCCCAGAACAGCGGGGTGTGCGCCACCAATGCCAGGTCGGCGCGCACACCGTACAAGGCCACAGTCATCAGTACCGCACCCAACGCACCGCCCAGCACCGCCAGCGCCAGGCGTCGGGCCAGCGCATGGCGTTGCACCGGCCCTTCGCCGGCGGCCAGCAGGGCTATCAGGTCATCGGTCTTCATCGTCGCCCTTGCCTCCCATCAGCTTGGCCAATGCCTTCAGGCCCCGGTGAATGCCCACTTTCACAGCCGAGCTGGACAGGCCGGTCATGCGCGCGGTTTCTTCCACCGAAAGCCCCTCCAGCTTGACATGGACGATGGGCAAGCGCTGGCGCTCTGGCAATTGCGCCAACAGCTTGGCCAGGTCCCGAGTGGCTTGAGCCGCCTCTTGCTCGCTGGCGGCAAACAGGTCGCTGTCATCCTCCAGCCCTTCGTGCAACGCATCGTGGCGGGCGTAACTGCGATAGTGGTCCGCCAGTTTATAGCGGGCAATGGCCTGCACCCAGGCGGTCAGCGGTTGCTGCGCCTGGTAGGTGTGGCGGGCGTTGTGCACGGCCAACAACACCTCTTGCAGCAGGTCTTCGACTTCGCAGGGGCGTTGAGCAAGGCGCCGTGACAAAAAACTGCGCACGTGCACGGCCAACGCCGCCAGGAACATCCGATAGGCCGCCGCATCGCCGGTCAGCCCTTGCAGCAGCAACGCCTGCAACTGGGCCTCGCGTGCGCCAAGTGCCTCCTGAGTAATAGTTCGTTGCATCGGCCACCCGGGTTACACCCACCGTGGAAGTTTTTGTCGCGTAAAACCTGCCGCCTTCATACGGTAGGCGACTGTCACGCGGCCGCACTTTTTTTTCAAGGTGCTGTAACCGGTTCGGCCCAGCGGGCGAACTACTCCATGAGCCGCCGGTACAACGCCGCGGCCCCATCTTCCGGAGACCGCATCATGAAAACCCTCGCCCTCGCCACCGCCGCCCTCGCCCTGGCTTCGCTGGCCGGTGCTGCGCTGGCCGCTGACCCGGCCAACACCACCAGCGCTGGCGCTGCCATGGAGAAATGCTACGGCGTCGCCATGGCCGGCAAGAACGACTGCAAGGCTGGTGCCGGCACCACCTGTGCCGGCAGTGCCAAGAAGGACTACGACGGCATGCACTGGAAAAACGTGCCCGCAGGCACCTGCACGTCCATCAAGACACCCAGCGGCATGGGCTCGCTGACCCCGATCAAGTCCTGAGCGCAGGCCGCCGACCATGAATAGCATCGCGCCTCTGGGCGCCGGGCTCGGGCTGAAGGCCGAGCACTACACCGACGCCCTGCCGTGCCAGGCCAGTGGGCTGTGGTTCGAAGTGCACCCGGAGAACTACATGGTCGGCGGCCCGCGCAGGGCTTGGCTGCAACGCTTCGCCGAGCGCCACCCGCTGTCGCTGCACGGTGTCGCGCTATCGCTGGCGGCGGACGCCGCACCGGATGCGGCACACCTGCAACGCCTGCGGGCGCTGGTCGATGAGGTGCAGCCGACGCTGGTGTCGGAGCACCTGGCCTGGTCGACCTGGCGCGGGCTGTACCACCCCGACCTGCTGCCCTTCCCCCGCAGCAACGAGGCCCTGGCCCGCATCAGCGACAACATCTCGCGCACCCAGGATGCCCTGGGGCGTTGCATCGCCCTGGAGAACCCCAGCCACTACCTGCGACTGGAGGGGCATGACTGGGATGAAATCGGCTTTCTCAACGAGCTGGTGCGTCGCACTGGCTGCAGCCTGTTGCTGGATGTCAACAATGTATACGTCAGTGCCCACAACCTCGGGTTCAGCGCGGCAGCGTACCTTGAACGTTTTCCGGCTGCGGCCATCAGCGAAATACACCTGGCCGGCCACAGCCACGACTCCGAGGGCAGCCTGCTGATCGACTCCCATGACGCCGCCATCACCGCGCCAGTCTGGGCCTTGTATCAGCAGTTGATCGCCCGTATCGGCCCCCGCCCGACGTTGGTCGAGCGCGACGGCAACCTGCCTGCGTTCGATGAATTGCTGGCAGAGCGTGACACCGCCCAGGCGCTGCTCGATCAGGCAGGTACACGACCATGACACTTTCCCTTGGCCAGTTTCAGGACGCTTTCATCGACGCACTGTATCACCGCCCTGCCCCCCAACTGGCCGCACTGGCGGGCCAAGCTGCATTCTCGGTGTACCGCAACAGCGTGCTGGCAGGTGCTGTCGAAGCCCTGCGCGGCAACTTCCCCAGCGTCGAAGCGCTGGTCGGCCAGGCCTGGATGCAGGAGGTCGCCGCGGCCTACGCACAACGAATGCCGCCAGACGACCCACGGCTGATCCACTATGGCGCGGCCTTCGCCGCCTTTCTCGAACCGCTGCAGCGCCACTACGACATGCCTTACCTGGCCGATGTCGCCCGCCTGGATTTTGCCTGGTGCGAAGCATTTGCAGCGCCCCTGGAGCCCTGCCTTGTATTGACCGACCTGGCTGGGATGACCGCCGCAGACCTGGCAAACAGCTGCCTGGTACCACGAAGCAGCGTGCGTTGGCACTGGTTCGCACAGCACCCGGTTTTCACCCTGTGGCACTACAGCCGCGAGGGCCTGGCCTGGCCGCCAGAGCAGCCCTGGATCGCAGAGGGCGCGCTGTTGAGCGGCACGGCAGAAGGTGTCGCCAAACAAACACTGGAAGTCGGCGGCTGCGCCTTCCTGGATGCCTGCGCCCAAGGCCTGCCCCTGGAACAAGCCTCACAGGTCGCACTGTCGGCCCAGCCCGACCTGGACTTCACACAGCTACTCAGCCGCATGCTGGCGGCACAGGTCTTTCGTCCCCTGTCATTCGCCTGAAGGAGGCGTCATGGACACCACTCACCTCTCCCACCCCGGCAATGGCCTGCGCCAGCGCTGGAACCACCTTGCCGACCGGGTGCAGACGCTGTTGAGCGACACCCTGCTGTGCCTGGTGGCGCGCGTTGCCATCGCCTCGATCTTCTTTCTCTCTGGCCGCACCAAAGTCGAGGGCTTGCTGACCATCACCCCCTCTACATACGACTTGTTCCAAGGCGAGTTCGCCCTGCCGCTGGTATCGCCCTGGCTGGCAGCCCACCTGGCCACCTACGCTGAACACCTGTTCCCGCTGCTGCTGGTGCTTGGCCTGTTCACACGGCTTTCGGCGTTCGCGCTGCTGGGTATGACCACAGTGATCGAGGTGTTCGTCTACCCCGATGCCTGGCCGACCCATTTGTCCTGGGCCGGCCTGTTGCTGCTGCTGATCGGGCGTGGAGCGGGTGCGCTGTCGCTCGATCGCCGACTGGGGCTGCGTTGAGGTGGCCCTCCCTGTCAGAGGGCCGGCACCTGCCGAGCATCTCTTCGCACGGCTTGAGGGGGTACACCAAACCCACGGATGAACACCTCGCGCATATGGCGACGGTCCCTGAAGCCAGCCTCCTTGGCCACCACATCCAGGCTGTGCCGACTCTGCTCGATCATCAGCCGGGCAGCCTCCAGGCGCAGGCTCTCGATGGCCTTGGCCGGTGACTGCCCGGTCTCGGCGGTGAACACACGGGTGAATTGGCGCGGGCTCAGGTGCACCACTTCGGCAAGCTCCTCCACGCTCAATGGGCGGCTTAGGTGTTTGCGTGCGTAGTCCAGCGCGCTCTGGATACGGTCCGACTTGGGCGCAAGCGACAACAGTTCGGAGTGCTGGGACTGCCCGCCGGAACGGCGTTGGTGCATGACCATCTTGTGCGCAACCGACCTGGCCATCTCGGCGCCCAGGTCCTTTTCCACCATGCCCAACGCCATGTCCAGGGCGGCGGTCATGCCGGCAGACGTCCATATGTTTCCATCGACGATGAAAATCCGGTCTTCCTCGACATCGATCTTGGGGTGCAATTCACGCAGCTTGGGCGCATAGGCCCAGTGGGTCGTTGCGCGTCGCCCATCCAGCACGCCTGCCTGCGCCAGCACGAAACAGCCGGTGCAAAGCCCTGCTGTGCGCCGCGCAGCATCGACGAAGCCCCGCACGCAGGCCAGTACCTCTGCACCGGGCGGCGTCCAGGGCGTCAACGTGCCAGTGACCATCCAGGTGTCCGCCAGGCCCGGGGCGGCCATGGGTAGCGTGTCGATATGCATCCCCAGCGAGGAGCGCACCATGCCGCCTTCGATGGAAAAATTCTCGATCCGGTAAACCGCGCTGCCCACGACGATGTTGGCGA
Source organism: Pseudomonas sp. LFS074 (assembly GCF_047978165.1). Taxonomy (NCBI): domain Bacteria; kingdom Pseudomonadati; phylum Pseudomonadota; class Gammaproteobacteria; order Pseudomonadales; family Pseudomonadaceae; genus Pseudomonas; species Pseudomonas sp. LFS074. The sequence goes on from NZ_JBFPFV010000001.1 coordinate 3,480,944, forward strand.
GCTCGAACACGGTTTGCGTGGCCAGTGACATGATCTGGAAGCCTTCGGTGATCAAATAGCCGACCCGGTGCATGGTGGAAGCCCTCTGCGCAATGTCCTGAAACACTACCATATACGTCGTTTAAGACAAGCAGCGCCTTCTGCATCATGGCCACACATACCCAAACAACGGAGTATCACCATGACACAGGTATTCAAAGGCACCGCGCTCATCACAGGCGCCTCCACCGGCATCGGTTCGATTTACGCAGAGCGGCTGGCACGCCGCGGCTATGACCTGGTGCTGGTGGCACGCAACCGGGAGCGCCTGAACGCATTGGCCGGCCGGCTCACCAGCGAAACCCGACAGAACGTGGAAGTGTTCCCGGCAGACCTGGCCAATGCCGATGACCTGGCCAAGGTCGAACGCAAGTTGCGCGAAGACGCCAGCATCAGCGTGCTGATAAACAATGCCGGCATCGGCACCCATACCAGCCTGCTGGACAGCGATGTCGAGCGCATGGCCGAAATGATCACCCTCAACGTTACCGCCCTCACCCGCCTGACCTATGCGGCTGTACCTGGTTTTGTCGCTCGCGGGCAAGGTGCGGTCATCAACATCTCGTCCGTCGTCAGCCTGGCGCCAGAGCTGCTCAACGGCGTCTACGGCGGCAGCAAGGCCTATGTCACCGCCTTTACCCAAGCGTTGAACAAGGAACTGGCGGGCAAGGGCGTGAAGGTACAGGCGGTACTGCCTGGGGCCACCGCCACTGATTTCTGGCAAATCGGCGGCTTGCCGGTTGAAAACCTCGACCCCGCCATCGTGATGTCGGCCCAGGACCTGGTGGACGGCGCGCTGCAGGACTTCGACAACGGCGTGCTGATCTCCCTTCCATCACTGCACGACCTGCAAGCTTTCGACCAGTACGAAGCTGGCCGACAGGCCCTGTTCGGCTTGCTGTCCAGCAACCAGTTGGCGCCGCGTTACAGCGTTGAGTAAGGGCTGGCGTGGAGCGCTGGGACCTTGCCGCCAGCGCTTCATGCAACTTTCATTTCAAGAGAGAAAGTCTTGCGCTATTCAAGCTGTTTATCGACTCAATCAAAACGCATAGCCTGAACCCACTTTTCCAATCCCCAATGAGGTAGCGCCAATGAAGGCCGTCGTTTACACCCAGCCTGGGTTGCCGATCCAGGACCCACAGTCGCTGTACGACACACAACTGCCCACACCGAAACCTGGCGCCCGAGACCTTCTGGTTGAAGTCAGGGCCATCGCCGTCAACCCGGTCGATACCAAGATCCGTGCAAGCCGTGGTGGAGAGCAACCACAGGTCCTCGGCTGGGATGCGGTCGGCGTTGTCCGCGAAGTCGGCCCAGAAGTAACGTTGTTCCGGCCCGGCGACGAAGTTTTCTATGCCGGCGCCATCGACCGCCCTGGCAGCTACAGCGAATTCCATGTGGTGGACGAGCGTATCGTCGGGCACAAGCCCCGCAGCCTGGACAACGCCAATGCCGCTGCCCTGCCCCTGACCTCCATTACCGCCTGGGAGCTGCTGTTCGACCGCCTGGGCGTTGAAGAAAACGGCGGCCAGGGCCAGAGCCTTCTGGTGATCGGTGCCGCTGGCGGGGTTGGCTCGATCCTGGTGCAGCTCGCCAGCAAGCTCACCCAGCTGACCGTCATCGGCACCGCTTCAAGGCCTGAAACCCAAGCGTGGGTCAAAGCACTGGGGGCTCATCATGTCATCGACCACACCGAATCGATCCCCCTGCAACTGGAAACGCTCAAGCTTGACCCGGTCGACCATGTGATCAGCCTGACGCACACCGACACCTACCTCACCCAGCTGATCGAAGTGCTTCGCCCACAAGGCAAGCTGGCACTGATCGACGACCCGGCGCAACTGGATGTGGTGCCGCTCAAGCGCAAGTCGCTGTCCCTGCACTGGGAGCTGATGTTCACGCGCTCGCTGTACAAGACCGAGGACATGATCAAGCAGCATCAACTGCTCGAGCGCGTTTCGCAGCTGGTCGATGAGGGCGTGCTGAAGACGACCCTCGGCGAGCACTACGGCACGATCAGCGCCGAGCACCTCAAACGTGCCCACGCCATGATCGAGAGTGGAAAAGCACGTGGCAAGATCGTTCTGGAAGGCTTCTGATCGTGTGTTGACTCACCTTGCTTGAGCCTGCCAGCCGGTTTGCCGCTGCGTACCCTGTGCTGATCGGCTGCGCCCTGCAAAAACGTTGGAGGCAATTGGGCAAAAATCGGTTTCCTTTCTAGTATGAAGGCGTTGCAGCATTGTTGTTGCGTGTCCCGACGCCTCTCGACAAGGAACCGAGAATGCCCATACCCGTCGTTGCCCGTCATTGCCTGCCCATGCTGCTGGCCCTGACCAGCCTTTGTGCCTATGCCGAACAGGAGATACCGGCCGAGGGCACACAGCCGATCCGTGTACTGCTCGCCGCCGAGCTGGAAACCACCCTGTCCAGCCAGATGAACGGCACGCTGGGCGAATTGAAAACCAGCTTCGGTGAACGGGTGGCCAAGGGCGCGACCCTGGCCCGCTTCAACTGCAGCGAAGCCCAGGCACGGGGCAAGGTGGCGGTGGCCGAACTGGCCATGGCCCGGCAGAACCTGGAGGCCAAGAAGCAGCTGCGCAAGCTGGATGCCGTGGGCGATATCGAAGTGGCCGCCGCCAACACCGAAGTGCAGAAAGCCGACGGGGCGCGGGCCATGGGCGAGGCACAGATGAGTTACTGCCAGGTACAAGCGCCGTTCTCCGGCCATGTCGCCAAGGTCTACGTCAAGCCTTACCAGACGGTCAGCGCTGGCACGCCACTGTTCGACCTGGTCAGTGATGGCGCCTTGAAAGTGCGCTTGAATGTGCCCTCCAGCCAACTGAAGACACTCAGCCCCGGCCAAGCGCTGCAAGTGCAGGTGCATGAAACCGGCAAGACCTACCCGGCGAAAGTCAGTGTGATCAACGCCAGGGTCGACGCGGTGGCTCAGACCGTAGAACTGGAAGCACGCTTCGACCAGCCGTTCCCTGAGTTGATGGCGGGCATGAGCGGCACGGCGCGGTTCGCGCCATGACCATGAACCAGCCATTGCCCCACCCCCAGCTGTTGCTGCAACTGGACGCCTTGCGCGACAAGGCCATGACCGCCGAGTCGTTGAATGCCCTGGCCTTCAGTATGGCCAACGACCTTTACCCGCTACTGCCGTTTCACCAAGCGCTGGTATTCAGGCAGGCCAAGGGGGCGCTCGAGCTGCTGTGCGTATCGGGCCTGGCGCGCCCCAGCGAAGACTCGCCCTACCTGGTCTGGCTCAAGCGCTCCAGCCGCTGGCTGGCTGAGCAGTTGACCGATCGAACACCTGCGTGGCTGACCCAGACCACGGCCACGCCCCCGCCAGACATTGCCGAAGGCTGGTCGGAATGGTGGCCGTCTGGCCTGCTCTGCGTGCCGCTGCATACGCAAGAAGGTGAACGCCTGGGCGTGCTGGTGCTGTTGCTCGAAGAAGCCCCGCCCGCTGCGCTGTACCAGCACCTGGACGGTCTGACCCGTACCTGGGCTTACTGCTGGAGCGCCCTGACCCGCCGCCAGCGCCTCGGCCGCTGGCGCCCCAGCCGCCGCCAGGTGCTGCTGGTCGCGCTGCTGTTCGGCGCCCTGCTGCTGGTGCCCGTGCGCCAGACTGCACTGGCGCCGGCGCAAATCGTTTCGCGCCAGGCGCAGATCGTCACTTCACCGATCGATGGGGTGATCAACCAGGTACAGGTACGCCCCAACCAACCGGTCGAGGCCGGTACACCCTTGTTCGCCCTGGACGAAACCACCCTGCGAAGCCGCGCCGATGTGCTCGGCAAAGAAGTTGCAGTGGCCGATGCCGAGCTTGTGGCCGCCAGCCAGCGCGCCTTCGACAACCCGCAAAGCAAGGGCGAACTGACCTTGCTGCAAGGCCGGGCCCAGCAGCGGCGCGCGGAGCTTGCCGCCGTACAGGCGCAGCTCAAGCGTACCCAGGTGCTGGCACCACGGGCCGGCGTGGCGGTATTCAGTGACCCCAACGACTGGCTCGGCAAACCTGTCTCGACCGGCGAACGGATCATGCAAGTCGCCGACCCTGCGCAACCGGCGATGCAGATTCAACTCGCCGTGGCCGATGCCATCGCCCTGGAGCCGGGTGCAGAAGTCACCCTGTTCCTCACCGCCTACCCGCTCAGCCCGCTCAAAGGCAAAGTCCTTGAAACCAGCTACCAGGCCAGGCCTGCCGACGATGGCGTGGTGGCCTACCGCCTGCTGGCCAGCATCGACGAGCATGCCGCGCATGCCCGCCTTGGCCTGCATGGCACAGCCAAGCTCTACGGCGACCGGGTGATACTCGGCTATTACCTGCTGCGCCGACCGTTGGCCAGCCTGCGGGCTTGGAGCGGCTGGTGATGCTCGATCCCGCCGACCTGCCATTGCCGCCGCTGCGCGAAGACCTGCGCCTGTGCGAAGCGGCCGACAACCGCGACGGCGAGCCTGCCTGGATGATCCACGACACGGTCATCAACCGCTTCTACCGCATCGGTTGGCTGGAATTCGAATGCCTGCTGCGCTGGGGCCAGTCGCCCCGCCAGATCAGCGCCCAAGTGTCACGCGACAGCGCACTGAACCCGGATGTGGAACAGGTGCTGGAGCTGCGTGCGTTTCTCGAACAACACCACTTGCTGCGCCCCGGCAGCGAGCAACTGGGCCGGCTGCAGGCGCAGAGCGAAGCGCGCACCTGGTCAAGCTGGCGCTGGTGGCTGCACCACTACCTGTTCTTTCGCATCCCGCTGCTGCGCCCGCAAGTGGCGCTGCAGCATTTGGCCAAAGCCCTGGGCTGGCTGTTCCACCCACTGACCGGCCTGTCGGTGGTCGCGCTGAGCTTGCTGGGCATCATCCTGGTGATGCAACAGTGGGACAGCTTCACCCATGCGGTGGTGGAGTCGTTCTCCAGCGAAGGGCTGTTGAGCTTCGCCCTGGCGCTGATCGTCGCCAAGACCTTGCATGAGCTGGGCCATGCATTGGTGGCCACACGCCTGGGGTTGCGGGTCGGGCACATGGGCGTGGCCTTTCTCGTGCTGTGGCCCATGCTGTACACCGATACCGGCGAAAGCTGGAAGCTCAAACGTCCCCGCCAGCGACTGGCGATCGCCTCGGCAGGCATCGCCACCGAACTGTCCCTGGCGGGCCTTGCAACCTTGGGCTGGGCGCTATGTGACGACGGCCCGCTGCGCAATGCCCTGCTGTACCTGGCGACCACCAGCTGGGTGTTGTCACTGGCGCTCAACGCCAGCCCGTTCATGCGCTTCGACGGCTATTTCATCCTCAGCGACCTGCTCGACTTTCCCAACCTGCACGAACGCGCTTCCGCGTTGGCACGGGTTGCCCTGCGGCGCAACCTATTGGGGCTGCAGGAAGCGTGGCCAGAGCCGTTCCCTGTCGGGCAACGTCGGTTGCTGGTGGCATTCGCCTTCGCCACCTGGTTGTACCGCCTGGTGCTGTTTCTGGGTATCGCCGTGGCGGTGTACCTGTTCTTCTTCAAACTGCTGGGGATCGTTCTGTTCATGGTTGAAATCGCCTGGTTCATTGCCTTGCCGGTGAAGCGCGAGCTGAACCATTGGTGGCAGCAACGTACACGCATCCCGGGGCGGCGCAAGCAACTGTTCTACCTGGGCCTGGGGTTGGCCGTGCTGGCGCTGGCGATCCCTTGGCACAGCCAGGTGGATGCCGTAGGGGTGGCCCGCGCCGAGCATCAACTGCGGGTCTACACGCCCTACCCAGCGCGCCTGCAAACCCTGCGTGAACAGGGCCCGGTCAAGGCCGGCGAAGTGCTGGCAGTGCTCGACGAACCCGACCTGGACTCACGCCTGCGCAGCAGCGAAGCCACCGCCCGCAGTTATCAGGCACGCCTGTCCGGCCTGCTGGCCGACCCGGCCGGGCTGAGCGTGGACGCGGCCACCCAGCAACGCCTGAGTGTGCAAAACGAAGAGGCGCGTGCCGCACGCAACGAAATCGCCCGGCTTAACCTGCAAGCGCCGTTCGCAGGCACCTGGTTGGACCACGACCAGGACTTGCGCCCCGGCCAGTGGGTCAGTCGCCAGGAGCCCCTGGGCATCCTGATCGACCCCAGCCGTTGGCAGATCGATGCCTATGTGGCGCAGGACCAGGTTCACCACCTGGCCGTCGGCAACCCCGTACTGTTCTATCCCGAGGGGCAGGCCAGCGCCTTGCGCGGCAAGGTCCTGGCCATCGGCAGCACGCGCGCCAGCCAGCTGGCCCACCGCATGCTGTCTTCGCACTTCGGCGGGCCGGTACCAACCGGCTCGCAACCGCTGGTGCCCAACAACGCCATGTTCCAAGTACTGATCGCACTGGACGAGCCTCCTGCAAGCCTGCACGAGATGCGTGGCAGGCTGAAGATCGAAGGGCAGCGGCGCAGCGTACTAGGGGAACTGGGCACCTGGCTGGCGTCGGTAGTGTTGCGCGAAAGCGGCTTCTGAACGACCGCACCGGCCATGCTTGCACCAGAATGGGAAGCGACTACGCTTGCTGAGATCCCGATTCTGGTGACGTTTCTGCGAGCAGGTATTCATCATGGACATGAAGAACAGAGCCGGTATCGGCGCTACCTTGCGCCCCCGGTCACAAACCCTGGCCCTCGAACAACGGATTCTGTTCGACGGTGCAGCCGCTGCCGCTGTCGACCAGCAGCACAGCGACCCCGGTCACGCCGAGGCCAAGGACACCAGCCACCCCGCCCCCACCGCCAGTGAAGCGCAAACCACCGCCGCACCCGCCGCCCAACCGCGCAACCTGGTGGTGGTCGACGCCCGCGTGGAAAACCGCGACCAGCTCGTCGCCAGCCTGCCGGCCGGCACCACCGCACTGGTCGTGGACGCAGGCCAGGACGCCATCGCGGCCATCAGCAATACCCTGGCGCAACTGGGCAAGGTCGATTCCATTCAGGTGTTCTCCCACGGCGCCGCTGGCCAGTTCACCCTGGGCAACCAGGTGTTCACCCAGCAATCCGTCGAGCAACTGGGCGAGCGCCTCAGCGCATGGCGCGGCGAACTCAATGCCGGGGCCGACATCCAGCTGTACGGCTGCGACGTCGGCGCCGGCAGCAGCGGCCAGGCGCTGGTTGACGAACTGGCGCGCTGGACCGGCGCCGATGTCGGCGCCTCGAACAATGCCACCGGCAGCCAATTGGCCGGTGGCGACTGGCGCCTGGAAGTGCGCAGCGGCGACGTGGACAAGACCATCGCCCTGGCCGCCTCCACGCTGACCAGCTTCCAGGGCCTGCTGGCCGATGCCAGCCCCACCGCAAGCCTTGGCAGCGGTGGCGCCGAAGTGCAGCTGGGCGAACAATTCACCTTTACCGTCAGCTTCACCAACCCCTCGACCCAGGAAGGCTACGCCCCTTATCTCGACCTGTTCATGCCCGCCACTGGCCGTGACGGCAACGATGGCGCCACATTCGTGTCCGCTACCTATCTGGGACAGGCAGTGAACAGCTTCGTGATCACCTTCGATGCCAACGGCAATGCCAGCCACCCGCTGGCCAAGGATGCCAGTGGCAATGCACTGGTAATCAATGCCGCCAGTGTCGGCATGAAGCCCGGTGACCAGATGGTGGTGCTGCAACTGCCTTACGCCAGCGTGACCAATGGCCAGCCCAGCATCGACATCCAGGTCACCGGGCTGTTGAGCAACCTGGCCGATACCAGTTACTCCGATGGCGCGCCCAACCTCACCATCAATGCCAGGGCCGGTTTCGAGTACGGCAACGACTCGCTGAACAACCCGGTTCAGGACCCAAGCCTGGTCGAAGCCTCGCTGCACAGCTTCATCATCACCCCCACCCTGCTCAAGGTCACGCAAACGGTCAACATGCCCGAAGGCGAAACCGTCACCGGCCCCAACTACACCCGCACCCAGACGGTCACCGTGACCCCGGCCCCCGGCCAGACCCTGACCAACGTCACCGTGACCCAGACGGTGCCCGATCAGGTCCATGTCAGCGCCATCACCCCAGGCCCCGGCGGCACGCTGACGTCGGTCACCCTGCACGACGGCACGGTGCTGACCGACCCCGCGCTGATCGCAGCAGCGTTGGCCAACCCCAACGCCTTCGTGGCCAGCTATGCCATTCACTACGACAGCCTGAGCGCCGCCAGCGAAACCCAGGTGAGCTTCTATGTGCCGGAAATCGACGCCAATGGCCGCCCAGTGCTCGACCCGACTACCGGCAACCCGGTCACCATCAATTTCGGGACCGCCAGCGTCACAGGCGGCTGGAACCCGCTCGACCCGCGCGACCGCCCGCTGGACCCGGACGGCTACCCGTTCAGTGAAACCGGCAATGGCCAGGGCGTGACCTTCGTCGCCAAGTCGATCACCTTGCTCAAGCAAGTCGACCTGCAGAACGACGTCGGCAGCGTCGGCCTCACCCCCGGCGACACCCTGCGCTACACCATGGACGTGGCCATTTCCGACTTCTTCGCCTTCGGCGAAAACATCCTCGAGCAAGGCCAGTTCACCGTCACCGACCAGCTCGGCGACGGCTTGACGTTCAGCTCAGCCAACCCACCCACCCTGCTGCTGCAGGGCAACGGCACGTCGTTGAGCATCGCCCTGGTCTTTACCCAGACGGTGAACGCCGACGGCAGCACCACCTTGGTGTTCGACATTGCCGAATCCATTCGCCAGGCAATCGCCGGCCCCGGCGTGGCGGCCTTGTTCGGTGACCTCTACGACGATACCGAACAGAACGGCGCTACCGGCCTGCGCATCGTCTATGACGCTACTGTCGACACCACCTACACCACCGACCACCCGCCCCACGACCAACTCAACGAAGGCGACAGCGTGGGCAACAATGCCATCGTGGCCGCTACTGTGCTGCGCGATGCGTTGAACATCGGCGGCACCCAGACGGATGGTTCCAGCACCCTCAGCACCATCGAAACCTCCAACGTCGATATCGAGCTCACCCAGGTCAACGGCGGTAACCCGCCCGCCAACGGTGAGCTGCGCCCAGGCGATGTGGTGACTTTCACCATCAGCTACGACTTGCTGATAGCCGACTACGAGAATTTCAAGCTTACCGCCTACCTGCCGCTGCCATTGCTGGATGCCAGCGGCATCAGCTGGAGCTTCGGCACCGGTGTCGGGCAATGGAGCATCGGCAGCGGCAACACCATTCTGGACGTGCCGGACAGCGTCACCACCGGCCCCGGCAACTCCATCGTCTTCGACTTCGGCAACTACGCCTCCGGCGGCCTCAATGGCGGCACGGTGCAAGTGCGCTTCACCATGGTGGTCGGCGACCAGCCGTTCGCCGACCAGCGTGAACTCGACGTGCTGGCGCAATCGAGCCAGACCACCACGGTGGACAAGACCGTGCTCGTCTCCTCGGACGTGGCGGTGATCGAGTCGGTGGCCGAACCGGTGCTGGACATCAAGCACGGGGTTGTCTCCAGCAGCAACGGCACGGTCACCGGCACCACGGGCAGCTGGAACGCACCCGGCACCAGCGGCGTGCCGTTCGGCGGCAGCGTCACCAGCCTGGCGGCGGTGGACGGCAACGTCAGTGGCATCGACGGCGCCGACACCCTGCGCCTGGCCACCGCCCTCAAGAACACCGGTGGCGGCGGTGCCTACGATGTCAGCACCAGCATCACCCTGCCCACCGGGCTTGCCTTTGTCGGTGGCAGCCTGGCGGCGGCCAACCTGCAAATCTACCGTGGCGACGGCACCTTGCTGGTGGCCGGCACCGACTACAGCGTCAACGGCAGCACCATCACGTTCCTCGACGCCAATGGCCAGGCCACCCTCCTGGCTGGCCGTGCAGGCACCGCCAGCGACTTGTCCGGTGCCAACGTGGTAGTCATCACCTACGACGTCACTGTCAACGACGCGATCCTCGCCTCCAGCACCCTGCAAAGCAGCGCAGCGCTGACCAACTACGCCAGCGTCAATGGCGGCCAGGACTTCACCCCAACCGACCTGGTGGAAGTCGCCAACCAGCAGGTCGCCGCCCCTGGCATCAGCAAGACCTACCAGAACGGCAGCCTCAGCGACGATGATTCCAGTGCCGCGCACACCACCGGCAGCAACCTGGTGGTCGGCGAAAGCATGACCTACGACATCGTCATCACCTTGCCCGAAGGCGTGACCAGCAACCTGCGCCTCAACGACCTGATCCCGCCCGGCCTGCGCCTGGACCCACGCTTCAATGGCAACCTCGGCTACCAGCTGATTACCACGGTGGCCGGCAGCGCGGCGCTGACCGCAGACTTCAATGGCAGCGTCAGTATCAACCCACTCACGCCGGACGGCAGTGACGGTGCCGACCTGCAACTGGTGTTCAGCAGTGCCGGTGCCAACGCCGACAACGTAACCGGCAACAACAGCTTCGTCATCCGCCTGGTACTGGTGGCCAGCAACGTGACTGGCAACCAGCAAGGCACCACGCTGAACAACGGGGCGCAACTGGTATACAGCGACCCCGACGGCGATACCCCCAATGGCGCCACGCCGGTAGAGCGCAACGTGGTCAGCGCACAGCAACCGAGCGTCACCATCGTCGAGCCGACGCTGACGGTGACGCAACAGATCACCTCTACGCCGGTGTTCGGAGGTTACGAAGACGGCGACGTGGTCACCTTCGAGATCGTCATCACCAACACTTCGGGTACCAACGCCTTCGATATCAGCCTGCTCGACGGCCTGCCCACCGAACTCTCTGGCGTCAGCATTACCGGCATTACCTACAGCGGTGGTGCGACCAACAATGGCGGCGCGGACTTCATCATCCAGGGTGGCCAACTGATCAGCGTCAGCGGGGCCAATATCGACATCGCCAACGGCGGTCGCATCGTGCTGCAACTGACCGGCACCGTGAACGCCACGGCAGCCGGTGAAGCGGCCTTTGCCAACGCCGTGGAGGTGCGCTGGACCAGCCTTGACGGCAGCAGCAATGCGATCGACACCGTCAATGGCGAACGCAGTGGCGAAGATGGCCTGCTCAATGGCGGCAGCCTGAACGATTACCGACTGGCATCGTTGCTCACCTTCCAGGTCAGCAACGGCGTGCGCATCTCTCGGGTAGGCGGCGTCACCGACACGCCCCCCGCCACCAACAGCAGCGGCGTGACCGACACCAGCGGTGTTTCCGAGACTGTGGTGGTCGGTGAAATCGTGCGCTATCGCGTGGCTGTGCTGGTGCCCACCGGCGACAACCCTGACTACCAGATCCGCATCGAACTCGCCGCAGGCCTGGAGTTCATTCCCGCCAGCCTCAACAACATCCTCATCGCCTTCCTGTCCAACACCCCTACCGGGCTGACCACCGATGCCACCAACCTGATCAGCAGCGGCACCTTGAGCATGCCGGGCAACGAGCTCAGCGATGTGGCGCAAGGCATCAACCCAGATCTGTCCGGCGCCGTACCGACCGGGGTGTTCGACATCAACAATGGGCGGCTGGTCATTACCACCCATGCAGATGGCAGCCAGACCGTCACGTTCAGCCTGGGCAACCTGATCAACAACGAAATCAACGACCCCGATGTCGAAGGCGTGGTGCTGGAATTCAACGTGCGCGTCAGCAACGTGGCCAGCAACCAGGCCGGTGCCAACCTGGGCGTGTCGGCCCACGAACACGTCGGCCTCAACGGCGGCGTGGACAGGGGCAAGAGCGACACCCTGTTCGAGCGGGTGGTCGAGCCCAGCTTCGTCAACCTGGACAAATCGGTCATCGACGTCAGCCCAGGCAACGGCACCACCAACGCCACGGTTTCGGTAAGCTTCACCCAGAACGGTGACGTGCCCGCCTACAACACTCACCTGGCCGACCAGTTCCCCAACGGCAGCAACTACCTGGTACAAAGCATTCTGCTCAACGGCGCGGCGCTGGACCTGGCCAACCTGCCGGCAGGCGTCAGCTTCAGCGACGGTACGGGAATTTCACTGGGCTTCGATCGCCTGGCACCAGGCGACACCGTGCAGGTGATCTACACGGTCACCCTGCCCAACGTCACCATCGCCGACAATGCTGCCAGTTCTGCGGTACTGACCTGGACCAGCCTGCCCACCGACTTCGAGAACAACGGCTGGGGCGGCTCGCTGCCCGCCATCGCCGGTGGCGCCACCGGTGAGCGCAACGGCCAGGACGGCGCCAACGGCCTGAACAACTACGTGCTCAGCGAAGGGGCTGGCATGGGCGTGATCCAAGGCACGCTATGGGACGACACCCGCAGCGCCACCGACAGCGTCACCCCCGATGGCCCAGGCCTGGACGGCATCGACGTGACCCTGACCTGGGCCGGAGACGACGGCCAGTTCGGCACCGCTGACGATCGCACCTTCACCACCGTTACCGCCAATGGCGGTTTGTACCAGTTCGCCCTATTGCCCTCGGGCAGCTACCTGGTGGCCGTGGCGCAAGACCATCAAGCAGCGGCGAACAACAACTTCCGGTTACGCATCGACAGCGATACCGGCACTGCGGCGAACGGGCTTGGCGGCATCAACCTGGCCTTGGGCGAAGGCTCGACTGGCACCGCCGATGCCGGCTACGTGCACCTGAACGAAGCCCCGGTCAACACCGTGGCCGACCAACAGGGGCTGGAAGACACGGTGCTGCACCTCACGGGGCTGGCCATCAGCGACGTGGACGTGAATGCTGGCAATGCCGACGGAGTCATGACCATTACCCTGTCGGTACTCCACGGGGTGCTCTGGCAAAGCGCCACCCCTCCGGCAGCCAATGCCACACCACCGGCCGGTGCCGGACGCAGCCTGGTACTGACTGGCACCCTGGCCGAGTTGAACGCACTGCTCGCGCAGCTTTATTACAAAGGCGACCAGGACTTCAACACGGCACGCACCGCCGAAACCCTGACCATGGTCACCAACGACCAGGGCAACTACGGCGACCACCCGCTCAACGGCGACGGTATTCCTGGGCAAAACCCGGTCGATGCCCTGACCGACACCGACGTGATGAACATCATCATCACCCCGGTCAACGACGCGCCCATCGCCAACGCCGACCTGGCGATCGCGGTGGAGGCCGGCGGTTTCAACAACGGCGACCCGGGCGTGAACCCGACCGGCAACGTGCTGCTCAATGACACCGACGTCGATATCCAGACCAACGGCGACGTGCTTACCGTCACCCGCATTGCCAACAACCTCACGCCAGGGGGTGTGGCGGTGGGCGACAATCTCGTCACAGTCTTGCAGGGCCTCTACGGCACCTTGGTCATGCGGCCCAATGGGGGCTTCCAGTACATCGTCGACAACGACAACCCCGCTGTGCAGGCGCTGCGCACCGCTGGCCAGTTCATCAGCGAGTTCTTCAGCTACGACATCGTCGACACCGGCGGCCTGGGCAGCAGCGCGGTGCTGCAGATCAACATCCACGGTGCCAACGACACGCCGATCGCCCACGGCGACGTCGCCACTGCCATCGAAGCCGGGGGCACCAACAACAGCACACCGGGCCAGGACGCAGTCGGCAACGTGCTGGACAACGACACTGACGTGGACTCCCCAGCGCTGGGCGAAACCAAGCATGTCACCACCCTACGTTTCGACGGCCCGGGCGGCGGGCGCATCATCCCCCTGCCCAGCGGTGGGTCGACCACCATGGTGGCCAATTTTGGCACCCTGACCCTCAACACCGACGGCAGTTACCGCTACGTGGTCGACAACAACAACGCTGCCGTCCAGGCGCTGTCCCCCGGCCAGACCTTGGTCGAACAGTTCAGCTACCAGATGGCCGATACTGATGGCCTCAGTTCCATCAGCGTGCTGGTTATCACCATCCAGGGTGCCAATGATGCGCCGGTGGCCGTGGACGACCATGGCACCGCCACTGCCGGTGCCAGCGATGGCAGCCCAGCACCGGTCAATGCCAGTGGCAACGTGATCACCGGCAACGGTGGCGTGGGCGCAGACACCGACGTCGACAACCTTGACCAGCCAACCGCCACCCAGCTCAAGGTCGACGGTGTGCGCAGTGGCCTGGAAAGCACCGGGGGTGCACTCACCCCGGTCGGCGCCGGCAGCCCCGCAGCCATAGACGGCAGCGTGGCCCGGCTGGCCGACAACAGCCTGATCAGCGGCAACTTCGGTCAGCTCATCCTCAACCAGGACGGCACCTACACCTTCATCGTCAACAGTGCCGACCCTGCCATACGTGCCTTGGCGGCCGGGCAAAGCCTCGACGTGATCTTTACCTACCAGATCCACGACAGCGGCGGCCTGACGGACCAGGCGCAGCTGGTGATCACCGTCACCGGGGTCAACGACCCACCCGTGGTCAACGCCGTCAGCATCGACGCCATCGAAGCCGGCGGCCTGAACAACGCCATCGCCGGCGTCGATCCCAGCGGCAACATCAGTGCTGCCTACAGCGACCCCGACGGCGATACCCTGAGCATCAGCGGCGTGCTCAGCCCAACGGGGGTGACAGGCATTCTCGGGCAACCACTGGCGGGCAACTACGGCAGCCTGGTCCTGGATAGCCAGGGCAACTACCGCTACGTGGTAGACAACGCCAACAGCGCCGTGCAGGCCCTGCGTACCGATGCCGACCGGCTCACCGAGGTATTCCAGTACAGCGTCAGCGATGGTAACGGCAAGACCGTCACCGCCACCTTTACCGTGGTCATTCACGGTCGCAATGACACGCCGATCGCCGCCAATGACAGCGCCATCGCCGTCGAAGCCGGTGGCGTGAACAACGGCACGCCAGGCCAGGCCGGCAGCGGCAATGCCCTGGGCAATGACCTTGATGTGGACGCCGGTGACAGCAAGACGCTGGATGGTGTTTACCTGGGCACCCTCGCCGCCGGCGGTACGTTCGTCCAGGTTGGCGCGGGCGCCACGCAGGTAGCCGGTAGCTACGGCACTTTGAGCATCGATGCCAACGGCAATTACGTCTACACCGTCAACGACAGCCTGGCGGCCGTACAGGCTCTCAAGGCCGGCGAAAGCCTGGTCGAAACCTTCAGCTACCGCATGCACGACACCGAAGGTGCCAGCTCCCAGGCACAAATCACCATCACCATCGAAGGGCGCTACGACACCCCCGTGGCCCATGATGACCTGGCGTACGCGGTGGCCACCGATGACGATGGCAATGGCGGGCGCAACCCCACCGGCAATGTGCTGAACAACGACACTGACGTGGATGCCAATGACAGCAAGACCGTCACCGCCGTGGGTGTGGGCGAAGAAAGCAGCAACCCGACGCTCGACCCGCTGACCGGCAGCGCCACCGTCACCACCAACTATGGCACCCTGACCCTCAATGCCGACGGCAGTTACCGCTTCGTGGTCAACTCCAGCGACCCGGACATCATCGCACTCGGCCCGTTGGGCTTCGTCATCCAGCGCTACACCTACCAGGTCACCGACGGCGGCGGCCTGAGCGACACCGCGACCCTCTTCGTGCTCATCCGCGGTGAAAACCAGCCACCGGTGGCCAACCCTGACCAGGGCCTGGCCATCGAAGCCGGCGGCCTGGACAACGCCATCCCCGGCAGCAACCCGTCCGGCAACGTGATGGACAACGACAGCGACCCCGACACCATCAACATCATCGTGCCGGAAACCCTCGAAGTGCTGGCGTTCTGGAGCGGCGACGGGCCATTGCCAGGCAGCCCCACCGCAGTCGGGCAAACGTTGCGCGGCCAGTACGGCGACCTGACCCTGAACGCCGACGGCAGCTGGAGCTACGTGCTCGACAACAGCCTGGCAACGGTGCAGGCACTGCGTGTCAGCGGCCAAACCCTGGTGGACAACTTCACCTACCTGCTCACCGACCTCTGGGGCGGCACCGCCAACGGCCTGCTGAGCATTACCATCGACGGCCGCAACGACGTCCCGGTAGCCCACGATGACACCGCCATCGCCGTGGAAGCCGGCGGTGTGAACAATACCGGCGCGGGGGTAGACCCGCGCGGCAACGTGCTGGACAACGACACCGACGTGGACGGCGTGCAGTACGGTGAGAGCAAGACCGTGCTGCAGTACAGCGCCGAAAACGGCCAGACCGCCAGCGCCGGCCAACTGCTGCAAAGCCTGTATGGCACCCTGCTGATCAGTGCTGACGGCAGTTACCAATACCTGGTCGACAACACCAACCCCATCGTGCAGGCCATGCGCAGTGCGAACGAAACATTACGCGAAGTGTTCACCTACCGCATGCGCGATACCGCTGGCGCCACCTCCGAGGCACGTCTGAGCGTGACCGTCCAGGGGGCCAACGACAACCCGGTGGCCCGCGATGACAGCAACACTGCCAGTGACCAGGTACCAGCGCCGCACACCAGCGGTAATGTGCTGCCCAACGACAGCGACGTGGACGGCGGCGATAGCCTGACCGTCACGGGTATCCGCAGCGGCCAGGAAGGCGCCAGTGGCACTGCCGGTGTCATTGGCCAGCCCATCGCCGGCCGCTACGGCACCCTGGTGCTCAATGCCGACGGCAGCTACACCTACACCATCGACCTGAGCAACCGCGAGGTGCTGGCGGCGGCGGGCCTGGGGCAAGTGCTCCAGGACTATTTCACCTACACCGTCAGCGACCTGGCCGGTGCAACCGACCAGGCCCAGCTGACCATCACCCTGGATATTTCCACGCCTTACATTCCACCGGGGCCGTACCTGGACCGCGACAGCCAGGAAAGGTTGGGCGGCTTGCCGCTGCCGGAGGTTACGCCAGCGATCTACGTCACGCCGGTGGTGGAACAGATCAACCAGTCCCTGACCCTGTCGGCCTGGGGAGCCGATGGCAGCAACGTTCAATTGTTCGCCACACCCGAAATCGAAAGCCAGTCCCTCGGCGCCCAGCTTGGCCTGGTCAACGGCCAGTTCGTCGCCAAGGCAGTGGCCGCCAGCCGGTTGGCCAGCGAGGAGGACAAGGACTGGGTCGACGGCCGCCAGGGCGTCATCAGCCTGAGTGCCGATGGCCTGTTGCCAGACCCGTCACTGTGGGCACCTCTGCCTCGTGACATGGCGCCTGAACAACGCGCGCAGCCGGCGAACGGCTTCCGCGCACAATTGCGCGAAGCCGCGCAGCGTCGCGGTAGCAACGCACCATGACGCCGATGTCTCATCACGGATTGAACAAGGACAGCCTATGCCCGTATCGACATTGAAAAGCCTGAGCACCGTCACAGCCCTCGGCCTGCTGCTCGGCGCCTGCTCGGCCTTCGAGCCCAAGCCCTACAGTGAAGACGAAATGCGTCAGCGGGTCATCGAGGACCAGGCGCGCATGTACAAGGAACAGGAACCGGTCAACGGGCCGATTACCTTCTACGAAGCGTCGGCGCGGGCCCTGAAATACAACCTCGACTATCGCCTGAAACTGCTGGAGAGCGCCCTGGCCTCGGACCTGCGCGATGTTTCCAGCCACGAGATGCTGCCGCGCCTGGTGGCCTCCGCCGGCTACGCCGGGCGCAACAACGATTCCGGCGGCACCTCGATCGGCATCGAAGACCGCCAGGTCAGCTTGCGCCCGTCCACCTCCGAGGAGCGCTACCGCACGCTTTACAGCCTCGGCCTGTCATGGAGCCTGCTGGACTTCGGTGTTGCCTACTTCCGCACCCAGCAAAAGAACGACCAGATGCTGATGGCCGAGGAACGCCGGGAAAAGGTGGCGCAAAACGTCCTGCAGGACGTGCGCAACGCCTATTGGCGTGCCCTCGGTGCGCAACGCCTGCTGCCGGAAGTGGACGGCCTGCTGATGCGTACCCACCGTGCCCTGACCTCTGCCCGTGAAGCCGAGGGCCGTGGCCTGCTGCCGCGCCAGGACATCCTCGCCTACCAACGCGCCCTGCTCGACTCGGTGTACATGCTCACCGTGCGCCGCCAGGACCTGGAGTTCGCCCGCGCCGAACTGGCCGCGCTGATGTCGCTGCCGCCGAACACCCGCATGGTGCTGGCCGACACCAACGAGCAGCCGCTGCCACTGCTCAACGGCAACATGGAAAAACTCGAACGCCTGTCGTTGGAGCGCCGCCCGGAAATCATGGAAGAGTGGTACCGCAAGCGCGTGAGCATGAACGACCTGAAGATCGCCAAGGCCCAGTTGTGGCCCAACGTGAGCTTCAACTACGGCTACGAGTACGACTCCAACAAGTACCTGTACAACAGCGACTGGAACCAGACCGGCATCAATGTCTCGCTGAACCTGCTGCGCCTGCTGCAATACCCCGACATCACCGCTGCGGAAAAAAGCCAGGAAAAGACCGACGACATGCGCCGCACGGCGTTGTCCATGGCCATCCTCACCCAGGTCCGCGTGGGCCTGCTGCGCTACCAGCTGGCCCGCCAGGAAGTGGACTTCGCCGACGAAAGCCTGCGCGTCGATCAAAGCCTGCTGGACTACGCCCGTTCCTCGCGCAGCGCCGCATTGGGTAGCGAGCTGGAACTGATCCGCGCCGAAGGCCGCCTGCTGCTGTCACGCTACCAGCGCGAGGCGGCCTACTCCGATGCACAGGCCGCCTGGGGGCGGTTGTACAACTCGGTTGGCTTTGAAGTGATGCCCAAGGAAATCGAGCAGCATGATGTGAAGACCTTGGCGCGGGAGATCCAGCGAACGGTCGAGCAGCAGAGCCAGGAAAACCTGATATCCGCTGCAAAGTGACCGACCGGCGCAGGTTACCCTGCGCCAGTGGGTGACCCTCGCCTGAGCTTCAGCCAAGCTGCGCTTGCACCAAACATATGGATAAACGTATATTCGCTTTTCCATATGTCTGGTGCTGCCATGATCACTCCACCTGAAGTTTTCAAAAGCCTGTCAGACGAGACTCGCGCTCGTGCCACCCTGCTGATCGCCAGTCTGGGGGAGTTGTGCGTCTGCGAACTGATGTGCGCGCTGGACGACAGCCAACCCAAGATCAGTCGCCACCTGGCGCAACTGCGCAGCAACGGCATGTTGCTGGATCGCCGCCAGGGCCAGTGGGTGTATTACCGCCTGAATCCACAGTTGCCCGCCTGGGTACTTGAAATGTTGCAGGTCACCCTGCAGGCCAATTCGCAGTGGCTGGCAGACAATTCCCTTCGCCTGAAGAACATGGACGGGCGCCCCGTTCGTGATTCCGCCTGCTGCTGATCCTCACCAAGCGAAATGTTCATGCTGGTCGCTATTGCTGTCTTCGTCCTCACCCTCACCCTCGTCATCTGGCAGCCAAAGGGGCTTGGCGTCGGCTGGAGTGCCGCGCTGGGTGCCGTCATTGCCTTGCTGGCTGGCGCGGTTTCCCTGCACGATATCCCCACCGTGTGGGCCATTGTCTGGAACGCTACCGCCACCTTCATCGCCGTCATCATCATCAGCCTGCTGCTCGATGAAGCCGGCTTCTTCGAATGGGCCGCGCTGCACGTTGCGCGCTGGGCAAACGGCAGCGGCTATCGCCTGTTCGCCTTCAGCGTGTTGCTCGGCGCCGCCGTGTCGGCGCTGTTTGCCAACGATGGCGCGGCGCTGATTCTTACACCAATCGTCATGTCGATGCTGCTCGCATTGCGCTTCTCGCCTGCTGCGACACTGGCCTTTGTCATGGCTGCGGGCTTTATTGCCGACACGGCGAGCCTGCCGCTGGTGGTCTCCAACCTGGTCAACATCGTCTCGGCCGATTACTTCGGCCTGGGTTTCACCGAATATGCCTCGGTAATGGTGCCGGTGAATATCGCCAGCGTGGCAGCCACCCTGGTGGTGCTTTATCTGTTTTTCCGCCGTGACATCCCAAGGCGGTATGCACTCGATGCGCTGAAGAAACCGAGCGAGGCGATTG
This sequence comes from Pseudomonas sp. LFS074, assembly GCF_047978165.1. Classification (NCBI taxonomy): domain Bacteria; kingdom Pseudomonadati; phylum Pseudomonadota; class Gammaproteobacteria; order Pseudomonadales; family Pseudomonadaceae; genus Pseudomonas; species Pseudomonas sp. LFS074. The sequence goes on from NZ_JBFPFV010000001.1 coordinate 3,500,761, forward strand.
TCGACCGCGCCACCTTCAAAGTCGGAATGTGGGTACTGGTGGCACTGCTTACAGGCCTGTTCGCCTTGGAGCCGCTGGGTATCCCGATCAGTGCGGTGGCCGCAGCCTGTGCCGCCGCTCTGTTCGCCGTCGCTGCTTACGGTCACCGTATTTCAACGCGTCGCGTGCTGCGAGAGGCCCCGTGGCAGGTGGTGATCTTCTCGCTCGGGATGTATCTGGTGGTGTATGGCCTGAAAAACGCCGGTCTCACCGACATGCTCACTCACCTGCTCGACCGGCTTGCGCAACAAGGCCTATGGAGTGCTGCCATCGGCACCGGCCTTGTTTCGGCGCTGCTGTCCTCGGTGATGAACAACATGCCCAGCGTTCTGGTCGGCGCCTTGTCGATCCAGGCCAGCGGCGCAGAGGGCCTGATACGTGAGGCGATGATCTACGCCAACGTCATCGGCTGCAACCTCGGTCCAAAAATCACCCCGATAGGCAGCCTCGCCACGCTGCTTTGGCTGCATGTGCTGGAGCGCAAAGGCATGCGCATCACCTGGGGTTACTACTTTGCTGTCGGCCTCCTGCTGACCCTGCCGGTTTTGCTGATCACCCTCTCGGCCCTGGCACTGCGCCTGAGCCTCTGACGTCCGCCATCAAACCGAGGAACCCTCCATGCGAGTCCTGTTCATGTGCACGGCCAACAGCTGCCGCAGCATCCTTTGCGAAGCGCTGTTCAACCACCTGGCGCCGCCCGGTTTCGAGGCAGTCAGCTCCGGCAGCTTTCCCAAGGGGCAGGTTTTACCCCGCAGCCTGACCACACTTCAGCACGCCAACATCTCGACCAAAGGCCTGACCAGCAAAGGCAACGATGCTTTCGAAGATAATCCGCCGGACATCGTCATCACCGTGTGCGACAAGGCTGCCGGCGAAGCCTGCCCGGTGTATTTCGGCCCTGCACTGAAGGCACACTGGGGGTTGGAAGACCCCTCCGATGTGAAGGGGGACGAGGCGTCGGTCGACGCGGCTTTCCGCGCCACTCTGGCCCGCATCGAGTACCGTTGCCAGGCCTTCTTCGCTCTGCCTTTCGGCACCCTCGACCGCGAGCAGCTCAAGCATGAGCTGGACCGCATCGGCACGCTCTGAGCAGGAGGAATACATGTCCGAGCAACTGCCTAACCTCGACCTCACGCTGTTCGACCTGCCGCCAGCGGCAGCCGGAACCTGCGAACACAAACCACGCATCCTGCTGCTGTACGGCTCGACCCGCGAGCGCTCTTTCAGTCGCTTGCTGGTGGAAGAAGCCGCGCGCCTGCTGGAGCACTTCGGTGCCGAAACCCGCACGTTCGACCCATCAGGCCTGCCGTTGCCTGATGATGCGCCCGTGGAGCACCCCAAGGTGCAGGCACTGCGGGAACTGGTGCTGTGGTCGGAAGGCCAGGTGTGGTGCTCGCCGGAGCGTCATGGGGCGATGTCCGCCGTGTTCAAGGCGCAAATCGACTGGATCCCCCTGGCGCTGGGTGCGGTGCGCCCAACCCAAGGCAAGACCCTGGCCGTGATGCAGGTGTGTGGCGGTTCGCAGTCGTTCAACGTAGTCAACCAGCTACGCGTCCTGGGCCGTTGGATGCGCATGTTCGCCATCCCCAACCAGTCGTCGGTACCCAAGGCCTATCTGGAATTCGATGAGGCCGGGCGCATGAAACCTTCGCCGTATTACGATCGCGTGGTTGATGTGATGGAAGAACTGGTGAAGTTCACCCTACTGCTGCGCGACCGCCAGGCGTATCTGGTGGATCGTTATTCGGAGCGCAAGGAAAGCGCCGAGCAGCTATCTGCCCGCGTCAATCAGCGCTCAATCTGACGCGTTCCGTTCGCACCGGAGTGGTTATCCCACCCCGGTGCGCATGAGCACCGATTAGCGGTCTTTGTCCCACTGCGGTTTATCGGTTTGCGATTGCTGGCCGCCCATGCGGTCTTTATCCGTCACATTCTGCTTGTCGGTCCCGCGGTGTTCAGGGCTGCCTCCCTTGCTGCCAGTATCACTAGCGCGGTCTCCTTCCCTGTTCATCTTGTCGTCAGGTTTTTGTCCGGTTTGGCTACCGCCACCCGAGCCTTGACCAGCTTGTTGGCCAGCACCCGCGGTGTTGTTGCCCGCACCGGTGTTGGTATTGCCCTGATTGCCGCCCTTGTCTTGATTGTTAGCCATGATCGCTTACCTCAAGTCACACACAGAAAGGCCTGTGTGTTTGTACGACTGTGGGTTTGCTGGCGTGGGTGCATCTATTCCCGACGTTTCCGATGAGCGATACCAAATGCAGTGACTTGATACTGAGCCACGCTAAATACCGATGCGCCGCTGGATCGAATCCGGCGTCTACGGGTAGTGATGGGGATACCGTGCCATGTCGCTTTCCAGCTTGTCCGCGTCCGCTGCCCGCTTGCGCACCTCGGCGTAGAAAAGTTGGCATTGGTTCTGAAACCTTGTGAAATCTCGCTTGGCCGTGTCAACGGCTGCGCTCAGGTCACTCCCCTTCAGGCCTTCGACAAGTCGCTGTGACGAGGTATACTTTTGCCAGCAGGCTTCAACCTGCTGCAGGCCTTTTTCAAGGGCCTGAGTTTCGATGGTCGCCATCGGTGCACCCTCTTGGGACCGAATCTGGTCCGCCGGTGTGAATCGCCAGAGCGACGATAGCAGGATGAAAGCCCATTACGGCGGGCTTCGGCTGAAAGGGTAGTCTATTTCGGCGTAGCCGCGTGGATGTCCTGGCTTGAACGAGCGCAAGCCAGACAAGCCATCGGGGCCGCTTTGCGGCCCCGGCAAAGGTGTCAGCGCAAATAGTCCTGGACCCACTTCACCCAACAATCGGCGCCCACCTTCACCAACGCATCGTTGAAATCATAATGAGGGTTGTGCACCGAGCAACCATGAAACTCGCCGGTGCCATTACCCAGCATGAAGTAGCAGCCAGGCCGTGCCTGCAGCATGTAGGCGAAGTCTTCGGTGCCCATGACCTTCTTCGGCATTTTGTCCAGCAACGCGCCTTCAACGAACAACGGCCGCAGGCTTTCACGCAACAACGCGCTTTCGTGATCGCTGTTGCACAATGCCGGCGCCAGTTGGGTGAATTGCACCTCGATCTCCACGCCAAAGCTTGCGGCGTGCCCCTTGGCCAGGGCGTCAATGCGGCTGTTGATCTTCTGCTGCGTCTCGGCCGTGTCGGTGCGCACACTCAGCAGCATGCAGGCCTCATCGGGGATGATGTTGTAAACGGTGCCAGCCTGGATCATGCCGATGCTGATGACCGCATACTCTTCCACGCTCAGGTTGCGCGACTTGATGGTCTGGATGCCACTGATCAGGCTGTTCAACGCCATCACCGGGTCTACCGACAGCTCCGGCATCGCACCATGCCCGCCTTTGCCGGTGATTCGAATGCTGACACGCTCGGACGACGCCATGGTTGGCCCCGCCTGCACCACGCAAGTACCCACCGGCATGCCGGGCATGTTGTGCAGCGCATATACCGAGTCACACGGGAAGCGCTCGAACAGGCCGTCGTCGATCATCGCCTTGGCGCCGGCCAGCCCTTCTTCATCCGGCTGGAAGATCACGTTTAGCGTGCCGTTGAAGTTGCGCGTTGCCGCCAGCTGGGCAGCGGCTGCCAGCAGGATCGCGGTATGCCCATCATGGCCGCAGGCATGCATACGCCCAGGGGTTTTGCTGGCATGCGCAAAGGGATTCTTTTCGCTCATGGGCAATGCGTCCATGTCTGCCCGCAGGCCCACACTGCGCGGGCTGTCGCCAACCTTGAGCACCCCGACCACACCATGCCCGCCCACATTGCGATGCACCACATAGCCCAAGGCCTGCAGCTTGTCGGCCACCAGTGCCGCCGTATCGGGGGTGTCGCCACCAAGCTCCGGCGCGGCGTGGATCTGCCGGCGAAGCATGACGAACTCGTCCAGCGCTGCTGCCGAGTGCCGGGGTTGATTGCTGTGCAAAATACCCATATCACGCGCATCCTTTGTTTTCGGGGAAGTTTTTGAGGCAGGCCAGGCTGACGACACCGCCGGCCAGCAGGAAATAGGCAGGTGCCAACGGCGTGCCCAGCGCGGCAATCAGCCAGGTGGCCACCAACGGAGAAAAGCCGCCGAACAACGTCACCCCCAGGCTGTAGCTGACCGAAGTACCGAAGGAGCGACTGGCCTTCGGGAAGCCCTCCATGATCAGCGCAAAGAACGCACCGGCACCGATACAGGTCGGCAGGATCAGAATTGCCACACACATCATGGCCAGGCCCATGTGCTGCACATGCCCCAAGAGGGAGAACACCGGCAAGGTCAACACCACTGGCGCGGCAACCGTCCACACCAGCAGGCGCTTTCTGAGCTGGTACTTATCGGCGAACTTGCCCGCCAACGGGCAGATGACCGCCATGCAACCGCTACTGATACAGGCAATCGCCATCGCGCTGCCCGCCGGATAATGCAAGGCCGTGGTCAAGTAGGTGGGCATGTAGAACACGAACAGGTACATGCCAATGGTCGAACTGGCCATCAGGCCGATGCCCAGCGCGATGCGCTTGAGCAGGTCGCCGTCCAGCCTCTTCTCCCCTTCGCGCGCCGGCGCGGCCTCGTGGGTTTCCGGCAAACGCGTGCGAATGTACCAACCGACCGGCCCGATCAGCAGGCCGAAAATGAACGGTATCCGCCACCCCCAGCTTTCGAGCGCAGCGGGGTCGAGCAATTGGCTGAGGGCCAGGCCAAAGCCGGCCCCGACCAACGCGGCATAGCCTTGGCTGGCGGCCTGCCAGCTCACGCTCTGGCAGCGGTTGCCAACCGCACTGGACTCCATCAGGAACACCGACGCGGTACCGATCTCCCCACCCGCCGACATCCCCTGGATGAGCCGGCCGGTTACCAGCAGCAGCGTGGCGAAAATACCGATCTGCGAATACGTGGGGGCAAAGGCAATCAATGCGGTGCCCAGGGTCATCAGCCCGATGGTCAGGCTCAATGCCGCTTTGCGCCCATGCCGGTCGGCATAGCGACCGATGATCATCGCCCCGACCGGGCGCATCAGGAAACCGACGCCAAACGTGGCCAGCGACATCAACAACGAAGCCATCGCCGAGTCGGAGGGGAAGAAATGCTTGCCGATCAATACAGCAAAGAAGCTGTAGATCGTGAAGTCGTACATTTCCAGCGCATTGCCCAACGAGCAGGCGATCAAGGTTTTGCGTGAAGACGATGCCTGCGCGGCAGAATGCGCGCCCTTGTGCAAGCTTGGCGATGCGGGTAGCGGTCTGGTCATTGTTATCTCCGTTGGCAAATCGCGGCGTGCAGCGAATATCAGCCAATCGGGCACTCAACACACTTGCAGTTTCGGCATGTGGCTAACCAATGGTTAATTGCCTGGCGCGGCCGTTGGCTAAATTGCCCTGAGCTGGCGCACAGTTCGCCCTCACTCCGCGCGCTGCCCCAACAAGGCTCACCGAGCAGCGACCTTGGGGCGGCCTTGCAGCCTGTTCCACGCCTGTCTAATGCGCGTGCTAGCGCCAATCCTCGCGCTGCGCCGGCCTTTGATTAACCAAACGGCATGACCTGGCTGAATAAGCAATCACGCTGCAACCTGTTGTTCACCGAGGCTACAGCCACCACATCACCGTGCTGGCCTGGAGTCGTGAATGAACACTCGCACTACGTCGTTGCTGTTGATGATCCAAGGGGCCTGCCTGGCCGCGCAGGCACAGGCAGAGGGCTTTCCGACGCTCGCTCGGATTGCGCCGGGTTTTGGGTATTACGGGGTGGATCAAGGTTTCGATGACAAACTCAAGGTCTACGGCACCGTGGATGCGTTCGCCAGCTATCACGATTCACAGCACCACTCGGGCTTCAAGCTGGCCGGTGGCGGTGCCTGGACCAACAAGCTCGGGCTGTATGCACGCAAGGGGCTGACCCCCGATACCGTCGTGGAACTTGACGTCGAGGAAGGCTTCAACGTCAATGGCAAGGCCCTGGAGGGCACCTGGGACACCCTCGGTACCCTGCGCCTGGCGACCGTTGCCCTGCGCTCGCGCACCTTGGGCAAACTCGAATTCGGCAAGACCTACAGCATGGGCACCCCCACCTACGCCGACCCGTTCCTGGCCACCTATGGCTCGCCCTACACCTATCTGGCGTTGCCCGCCGCCGGCAAGGGCGCCTTCTACCTGGACCTGCGCCCCAAGCACACCCTGGCCTACACGAGCCCTACCCTCAGCGGCTTCAGCCTCGGTACCGCACTGAGTTTCGGCTTCGACGATGCCGCCAGCCAAGGGCGCACCGTGCGCGGCGGCGGTGCCAGGTTGCAATACCGCAACAGCCGGGTGATGCTGCTGGCCTCGTACAACCTGTACTACAGCGACCCCTGGGATGACGGTGGCGTTTCTCGCCAGACCGCCAACTATTACAAAAGCCTGTCAGCGTTCTACGATTTCGGTCCGCTGGCCACCAGCTTGACCTGGCAGCGCCAGGACGTGGACCAGGCCGGCACGCCCAGCACCACGCTGTACACTTTCGGCGTGATGGCGCCAGTCGGCGAGCGGGATGTGCTGCGCCTGGCGGTGATGCAGCGCCAGGTCACCGCCCATGACAAGGACGCATGGGGGGCGATGGTCGGCTATGACCACTTCATCACCCCGCGCTGGGCCGTGTACGGGCGGCTCGGCATGATCGGCAACCAGCGCGCGTCATCGGTCACCTACGCAGGCACCCCGGTGGATCAGGTGGGTGACAACCCAAGCAACGTGTCGCTAGGCATGTACTACCACTTCTGACGCCACTGGACGGGTTTGCCTGAGCACCTGCCCGCGCAAGCTATGGAACAGCTCCTGGGCAGGCGCCGTGAGGCTGTGGCGGTCAATGCAGACCAGGTTGATGGGGTAATCGGGAATCAGCTCTTGCACCGGCATTGCCACGTACTCGCAATCGACGCCGAAGGTGAACCCCTGGTCCACCGCCAGCTGGCTGATGGTCATCAACGATTCGGTGTTCTTCAGCAGCTTGAGCGCCATCATCACCGAGGTGCATTCGACGGTGTTCTGCGGTACCCGCAGGCCGTTGGCTTCGAACAGCTGATGGAACTGGGAAGCCTGGTCGGACAGCTCGTCCAGGCTGATCCAGTGGGCATACTGCAAGGTGCGCAGTGACTGGGTGAACTTTTGCTGGTTAGAGGCATGGCAGATCACCCTGCCCTTGATACTGCCCAGTGCCTCCCAATCCAGGCTAAGCCGGCTCAGGGGTTGCTGCGAGGTAATGGCAAAGTCCAGGCTACCGTCGCGCAAACGCTGCAGGATCTGGCTGGGGCGCAAGTCGGTGATGGTGATCTTTACCCGAGGGTACTTGCGCCTGAACGCCAGGATACTTTCGTCGACCCCATCCAGCATTGCCGTCAGCGATGTCACCCCGATCGACACCGCCCCCAGCGCCGCATCCTGAATGCTCGCCGCTTCGATCTGCAGGCGGCGGATGCTTTCCACCACGAGGTTGGCATGGCGGATGACACGCTTGCCTTCTTCGGTAAGCGCCATGCCTTTGTGAGAACGCTGCAACAGGATGAAGCCCACCTCCCGCTCCAGTTCCTTGATCGAACGGCTCAGCGCAGGCTGAGTAATGTGCATCAGCTTGGAAGCTTCAAGGATGCTGCCTGCGTTATGGATGGCGACCAGCGCCCTGAGTTGGTGAAGTTTCAACCGTCTTTACCTTGTTGTTAGCGGGCGGTTTGAAATGTTCCTTGGCGGCCCCGACAGCCTATGCCGGCAAGGCCTGAAGCGTGAAACTAGCGCAGCGCAGCCAGCATGCTGGCGGCATCACTGACTTCGAACTTGCCGGGGGCTTCCACCGCGATGTGCTTGACCACCAGGTCGTCGACCAACATGGCATAGCGCTGTGAACGACGCCCCATACCGCGCGCCGAAAGGTCCTGGATCAGGCCCAGCGCCTCGCTGAATTCGCCATTGCCATCGCCGATCATCTTGACCGCGTCACCCACCTGCAGGCTATTGCCCCAGGCATTCATGACAAAGGCATCGTTCACCGAGACACAGAGAATTTCGTCGATGCCAGCCGCGAACAGCGCAGGTGCTTCAGCGACATAACCGGGAACATGACGTTCAGAACAGGTCGGTGTGAACGCGCCCGGCAATGCGAAGATCAGTACTTTTTTCTGCTTGCAACGCTCGCGAATGGAAAAGGCATTCGGGCCGATCGCGCAGGCGCCTGCGTCAGTGTTGTATTGGTAAAGGGTAACGTCGGGCAGTTGATCGCCAATTTTGATCATCGCTGTTTCCTGATTAGGGTGATGGCCGAGCGGGATATGATGCCGCAGTGCGCCACGCCAGGTACACAGTGCTTGCGCCAACGCCCGCCAGTTAACCCGCTGCTCAGGGGAACAGTATCGCCTGAGCATGATCGATGGCAGGAACCGACACCTGACCGCGCTGCGCGACCAGCCATTCGCGCATGCGCTCGGTATCGAAGATCTGCCCCTCTTCCATCATGACCAGAATGAGCGCCTGGGACATTCGGTAACATCCGCATCGGGAACAACACCGCTCTTCCCACCCGTGGGCACACTCGACGGATTCCGCCTGCCCTGCGCAGATCAGACAACTCATGTAAGCCCCCTTTTGTTCTTCATCCATGGAGGGTGGTTGATAAGCCTGGATAATCGTATGGCTTGCGATTGGCATGAGATATTCATGCCAACTGTAAATCCCTCCAATGTGTGTGACAACTTCTGTGGCCCTATCACGCACAGCCGCCTGGCCCAAAAACCGCCTCATCAACCCTGCAAGCAGTGCCCTTGCTGGACAATTCGGTCCTCAGCCCTGACACCCAACAGGCCGAATCGTAGAACGCATCATGAACAGCACTAAAAAATCTGTGAAATATCTTCAATACCCTTCATGCAAGGGGGCTGCCTAAAATACGTCTTAATCAAGGACAACATTAAGACGCCTGAGTGAAGGCCCCGGGAAATGACCGAGTCGATCGACCTCAGGCAACAGGACAGCGCCCAAGATGAATATTGAACCTGAATTTACCGTCAAACGCATCGCCTTCGACGAACATTATCACCCTGCCGAAAACACCCGCATCACGACCAACTTCGCCAATTTGGCGCGGGGTGCGAACCGCCAGGAAAACCTGCGCAACACGTTGGCCATGATTGACAACCGTTTCAATGCACTGGCGCATTGGGATAACCCTGAAAGTAATCGATATCACGTCGAACTGGAAATCATATCGGTCGAATTGAACATTGAAGCCGAGCGGCACGGCCATGCACTGCCGTTGATCGAAATATTGAAAACCCATATTGTCGACCGCAAAACCAACACCCGCCTGGCGGGCATGGTAGGTAACAACTTTTCCTCGTACGTGCGTGACTACGACTTCAGCGTGCTGCTGCTCGAACACAACAAGCATCGGCCAGCCTTCAGCACGCCTGACAACTTTGGCGAACTGCATGGCAACCTGTTCAAGTGCTTCGTCAACTCGCAAACCTACAAGGAGCACTTCAACAAACCACCGGTTATCTGCCTGAGCGTCTCGAGCAGCAAAACCTACCATCGGACCGAAAACCAGCACCCCGTGCTGGGTATCGAGTATCAGCAGGATGAATACTCCCTGACGGATGAGTACTTCAACAAGATGGGCTTGAAGGTGCGCTATTTCATGCCGCCGAACAGTGTCGCGCCGTTGGCGTTCTATTTTGCCGGTGACTTGCTGGCTGACTACACCAACCTTGAGTTGATCAGCACCATCAGCACCATGGACACCTTCCAGAAGATCTACCGACCCGAGATCTACAACGCCAACTCCGCTGCGGGCCATGCCTACCAGCCCAGCCTGAAGCACCAGGACTACTCGCTCACGCGCATTGTCTACGACCGGGAAGAGCGCGGTCGCCTGGCGATCGAGCAGGGCAAATTTGCCGAAGCGCAATTTGTCAAACCCTACCAGGCCACGCTGGAACAATGGTCCGCGCAATACGCCCGTTGATTAATTCAAAGTACAAGGTCACTGTTCATGAACACATTGCTCCCCACTTCCACTGCCGGCAGCCTGCCTAAACCCTCCTGGCTGGCCCAACCCGAAACCCTCTGGTCACCCTGGAAGTTGCAAGACGAACAACTGAGCGAAGGCAAGCAGGATGCCTTGCGCCTGGCGTTGCAAGAACAACAACACGCCGGTATCGACATCGTCAGTGATGGTGAGCAAACCCGTCAGCACTTTGTCACCACGTTTATCGAGCACCTCAGTGGTGTTGATTTCGAGCAACGTGAAACCGTTAGAATCCGTGACCGCTACGATGCGAGCGTTCCTACAGTGGTGGGTGCAGTCGCTCGGCAAAAACCGGTTTTTGTCGACGATGCCAAGTTCTTGCGCCAGCAAACCACACAGCCGATAAAGTGGGCGCTGCCCGGCCCCATGACCATGATCGATACGCTGTATGACAGCCATTATAAAAGCCGTGAGAAGCTGGCCTGGGAGTTCGCCAAGATTCTCAACCAGGAAGCCAGGGAACTGGAGGCCGCGGGCGTTGACATCATCCAGTTCGACGAACCCGCCTTCAATGTTTTCTTTGACGACGTGAATGAGTGGGGCGTGGCCGCATTGGAAAGGGCCATTGAAGGCCTGAAGTGCGAAACGGCCGTTCATATCTGCTATGGCTATGGCATCAAAGCCAATACCGACTGGAAAAAGACCTTGGGCGCCGAATGGCGGCAATATGAACAAGCCTTCCCCAAGCTGCAACAGTCCAGCATCGATATCATTTCGCTGGAGTGCCATAACTCGCATGTGCCGATGGACCTGATCGAGCTGATTCGCGGGAAGAAAGTCATGGTCGGTGCCATTGATGTGGCCACCCCTACCATTGAAACACCCGAGCAGGTCGCTGCCACCTTGCGCAAGGCACTGCAGTTCGTCGACGCCGACAAGCTCTACCCTTGCACCAACTGCGGCATGGCGCCGCTACCGCGCCAAGTTGCCAGCGGCAAGCTCAAAGCGTTGAGTGCAGGCGCGGCCATCGTCCGCCAGGAACTCGCTAACGCACGCTGAAGCAAACGCAGCCACAGGACCTACTATGTTGCTTACCGGTAAGGCTATCGAGCCATCGGCTTTTCGCCAGGCACTCGGGCACTACGCATCTGGTATCACGGTGATTTCATCGCACCATGACGGTGAGCCGATCGGCTTCACCTGCCAGTCGTTCTACAGCGTGTCGATGAGCCCGCCGCTGGTGTCATTCAGTGTGATGTCCAGTTCGGCCAGCTACCCAAGAATTCGCCAGGCTGGCCGCTTCATGGTCAATATCCTGTCGGGTGAACAGGCCGGCATTTCCAACCGGTTTGCACAGCGAGGCGCCGACAAGTGGCACGGCGTCCAATGGCAGGTGTCGCCGCTGGGTAACCCGATCATTGCCGGCTGCCTGCACTGGCTCGATTGCGAAATTCACGCCGAGCACACCGCCGGGGATCACCTGATCGTGATTGGCGAAGTGAAAGCGCTGAACCTGCAGGCAGGTGCTGCTGCGCAGCCGCTGCTGTATTTCAAGGGGCAATATTGCAACCTCGCCGCGCACCACGCGGCTTGAGCCTCAGCCCTACTCACGGAAACCCACTGAAAGGGATTGTCAGGACCACTCGATAATGAGGAAAACCCACCTCTAGCGAGTGGATCCGTAATTTACCCATGATCGATTTACGCCACCTGCGAACCCTCCACGCGCTGCGTGAAACCGACAGCCTGCACGAGGCCGCCGAGCGCCTGCACCTGACCCAATCAGCCCTGTCGCACCAGTTCCGCGATATGGAGGAGCGCATCGGCATGCCGTTGTTCGTGCGCAAATCCAGGCCGGTGCGCTTCACCAGTGCCGGGCTGAAGCTGCTGCAGTTGGCCGATCAGGTACTGCCGCAGATCCGCAGCACCGAACGGGACCTGGGCAAACTGGCCGGGGGCTCCGCCGGGCGCTTGCACATCGCCATCGAATGCCACAGCTGCTACCAGTGGCTGATGCCTTCGGTGGATGAGTTCCGTGGCGCCTGGCCAGAGGTAGAGCTGGACCTCGCTTCCGGTTTTTCCTTCGCGCCGCTGCCGGCCCTGGAGCGCGGGGACCTGGACCTGGTGGTGACCTCCGACCCGGTGACCCTGCCGGGTATCAGCTACGTGCCGTTGTTCGGCTACGAGGCGCTGCTGGCCATCGACAACCATCACGTCATGCGCCACAAGCCTTACCTTGGGCCCGCCGATATTGCCAGCCAGACACTGATCACCTACCCGATCGAACGCAGCCGCCTGGACATCTTCACCCGCTTCCTCGACCCCGCCGACGTCGAACCCGCACAGGTGCGCACCTCTGAACTGACCGTGATGATGATGCAACTGGTGGCCTCCGGGCGCGGCGTTTGCTGCCTGCCCAACTGGGCAGTGCATGAGTACAGCTCACGCGGCTATGTCACCGCCAAGCGCCTCGGCGAACACGGCTTGCAGGCAAACCTCTACGCAGCGCTGCGCAGCGACATGCTGGAAGTACCCTACGTGAGTGATTTTCTGCTCACGGCCAAGGACATCTCCTTCACCACGCTGGCGGGTGTCAGCGTGGCTTCAGGCCCGGTCCTCTGAAAGAAAGTTGGGCAGCCGTTTCATCCCCCGCTGCCCAACCCACGCTTACACAGCCTGCGCCTGTCGGTCCGCATGGTAGGACGAGCGCACCAATGGCCCGGAAGCTACATTCCTGAAACCCATCGCCAACGCTTGCTCGGCAAACCAGGCGAACGTGTCCGGGTGGACGAAGCGCTGCACCGGCAAATGACTGCGCGAAGGTTGCAGGTACTGCCCCAAGGTCAACATGTCGACCTGATGCTCGCGCAGGCGCTGCATCACTTCGAGCACCTCGGCATCGGTTTCGCCCAGGCCAAGCATAAGCCCTGACTTGGTCGGCACCGTGGGTACACGTTGCTTGAAGCGCTCCAGCAGGTCCAGCGACCACTCGAAGTCCGAGCCCGGACGTGCCGCCTTGTACAAGCGTGGCACGGTCTCGAGGTTGTGGTTGAACACATCCGGTGGTTGCTGCTCGGTGATCGCCAGCGCCACGTCCATGCGCCCACGGTAATCCGGCACCAGGGTTTCCAGTTGGATGCCCGGCGACAATGCGCGGATCTCGCGCAGGCAATCGACAAAGTGCTGGGCACCACCGTCACGCAGGTCGTCGCGGTCTACCGAGGTGATGACCACGTATTTCAAGCGCAGGTCAGCAATGGCGATGGCCAGGTTCTTCGGCTCGTCGACGTCGAGCGGCTTGGGCCGACCATGGCCGACATCGCAGAACGGACAACGCCGGGTGCAGATGTCGCCCATGATCATGAACGTCGCCGTACCGCCAGAAAAGCACTCGCCCAGGTTCGGGCAGGCGGCTTCCTCGCACACGCTGTGCAACTTGTGCTTGCGCAGCAGGGCCTTGACCCGCGCCACCTCCGGTGTAGTGGGAATCGCCACGCGGATCCAGTCGGGTTTGCGGGGTACATCTTCGGTGGGGAGGATTTTCACCGGGATGCGCGCCACCTTCTCGGCACCGCGCAGTTTCACCCCGGCCTGCAGCGGCTGGGGACGCGGTGGGCTGTGTTGCAGTTGTTCGGTTGACATGGCTGGCTCCTGGCCTGCGATTCAGGTGTTGGGCTCAGGCCGGATAAACCGGGAACAGCTTGCACAGTTCGCCCACCTGCCCCGCCACATGGGCCTCGACATCGGCATCACCAAGGTGGTCGAGGATGTCGCAGATCCAGGTCGCCAGGGCCCGGCATTCCGCTTCCTTGAAACCACGGGTCGTTACCGCCGGGGTGCCAATGCGCAGGCCCGACGTCACGAACGGCGACTGTGGGTCATTAGGCACGGCGTTCTTGTTCACCGTGATGTGCGCCCGGCCCAGCGCGGCGTCGGCGTCCTTGCCGGTGATGCCCTGGCGGATCAGGCTAAGCAGGAACAGGTGGTTGTCGGTGCCCCCGGAAACCACGTCGAAGCCCCGCTGCATGAAGACTTGCGCCATGGCCTGTGCGTTGTTGACGACCTGGCGCTGGTAGTCCTTGAAACCAGGTTCCAGGGCCTCCTTGAAGCACACCGCCTTGGCTGCGATCACATGCATCAGCGGCCCACCCTGCCCGCCTGGGAACACCGCCGAATTGAGCTTTTTCTCAAGCTCCGGGTCCGCCTTGGCCAGAATCAAGCCACCCCGTGGCCCGCGCAGGGTCTTGTGGGTGGTGGTGGTGACCACATCGGCATAAGGCAGCGGATTGGGGTACAGGCCTGCCGCCACCAAGCCGGCGACGTGGGCCATGTCAACGAACAGGTAGGCCCCGACCTTGTCGGCGATCTGCCGGAAACGCGGGAAGTCGAGGGTTTTCGAATAGGCCGAGAAGCCTGCCACGATCATCTTCGGCTGGTGCTCGACGGCCAGGCGCTCAACCTCGTCGTAGTCGATCAAGCCGTTGGCATCGATGCCGTATTGCACAGCGTTGTACAGCTTGCCCGAAGCCGACACCTTGGCGCCGTGGGTCAAGTGGCCGCCGTGCGCCAGGCTCATGCCCAGCAGGGTATCCCCGGCCTGCAGCAAGGCCAGGTAGACCGCGGCGTTGGCCTGCGAGCCTGAGTGCGGCTGGACGTTGGCGTAACCCGCGCCGAACAGTTGCCTGGCACGCTCGATGGCCAGTTGCTCGACCACGTCGACATGCTCGCAGCCACCGTAATAGCGCTTGCCTGGGTAGCCTTCGGCGTACTTGTTGGTCAGTTCGGTACCTTGGGCCTGCATCACCTGCGGGCTGGTGTAGTTTTCCGAGGCGATCAGCTCGATGTGGTCTTCCTGGCGTTGCACTTCGCGGCGAATGGCCTCGGACAGCGCAGGGTCGAAGTCAGACAGGGTCAGGCTTTTATGGAACATGGGGGTGATTCCTTTTGGTTAGATCGGCAAGTTCAGGCGTCTTGATAACTCGACAGCGGCGGGCAGGCGCAGGCCAGGTTGCGGTCGCCGTAGACGTTGTCCACGCGCCCCACGGGCGGCCAGTATTTGCTTTCGCGCAGGTCGGCAAGCGGGTACACCGCCAGCTCCCGGCTATAGCGGTGCGGCCATTCGCCCGCCAGCTCGCTGGCGGTATGCGGGGCGTTCTTCAATGGGTTGTCTAGTGCGTCCAGCGTGCCGTTTTCCACCGCACGGATTTCTTCGCGGATGCAGATCATCGCGGCGCAGAAGCGGTCCAGCTCCTCTTTCGACTCGCTCTCGGTCGGTTCGACCATCAGCGTGCCGGCTACCGGAAACGACATGGTCGGGGCATGGAAACCAAAATCGATCAGCCGTTTGGCTACGTCCTCGACGCCAATGCCGCTGCTGTCCTTGAGCGGGCGCAGGTCGAGGATGCATTCGTGGGCCACCAGGCCGTTGTCGCCGGTGTACAGCACCGGGTAATGCTCCTCCAGGCGCCGGGCAATGTAATTGGCACTCAGGATCGCCAGCTGCGAGGCACGCTTGAGCCCTGCCCCGCCCATCATGCGGATGTACATCCAGGTGATCGGCAGGATACTGGCGCTGCCATACGGCGCCGCACTGACCGCGCCCTGCTGCTTCTGCAAATGGCCATGCCCCGGCAGGAACGGTGCCAGATGCGCCTTGACCCCGATCGGACCAACCCCAGGGCCACCGCCCCCATGGGGAATACAAAAGGTCTTGTGCAGGTTCAGGTGCGACACGTCGCCACCGAATTTGCCCGGTGCACACAGGCCAACCATGGCATTCATGTTGGCGCCATCCAGGTAAACCTGGCCGCCGTGTGCATGAATGATGTCGCAGATGCGCGTGATGCCGTCTTCGAACACACCGTGGGTCGAGGGATAGGTAATCATCAAGGCCGCCAGCGTGTCTGTATGCTGCTCGGCCTTGCACTGCAGGTCGTCGATATCGACGTTGCCACGCGCGTCGCAGTTGACCACCACCACCCGCATGCCGGCCATCTGCGCCGTGGCCGGGTTGGTGCCATGGGCTGACGATGGAATCAGGCACACATCGCGCCCCGCCTGGCCACGGCTGGCGTGGTAGGCGCGAATGGCCAGCAGGCCAGCGTACTCGCCCTGGGACCCTGCGTTGGGTTGCAGCGACATGGCGTCATAACCGGTGGCCGCACACAGCATGGCTTCGAGCTCATCGGTCAACTGACGGTAGCCCAGCGCTTGCTCGGCCGGGGCGAACGGGTGCAGGGCGGCGAACTCGGGCCAGGTGATCGGGATCATCTCGCTGGCCGCATTGAGCTTCATGGTGCACGACCCCAAGGCAATCATGCTGCGGTCCAGGGCCAGGTCTTTGTCACCCAGGCGCCGCAGGTAGCGCATCAGCTCGGTTTCCGAGTGGTAACGGTTGAACACCGGGTATTGCAGGAATGGCGTAGCGCGCAGCAGCGCCAGCGGCAGGCAGTCGGTGCCGTCGGCCGCCAGGGCGGCGTAATCCGGCAGCGTTTGCCCGGCCACCGCAAACACCTGCCACAGCGCCTCGACGCTGTCTTGCTCACAGGTTTCATCCAGTGAAAGGCCGACCCGCACCGAGTCGATCGGACGCAGGTTCAGTCTTGCGCTTTTAGCCGCGGCAAGCACATCGGCCACTGGCCCTGCAGTCACCACGGTAAAGGTGTCGAAGAAATGCGCCTGCTCCACACGATGCCCAAGCTGACGCAGCCCCTGCACCAGGATCGTGGTCAGGCGATGCACACGCCGAGCGATCTGGCTCAAGCCCTGAGGGCCGTGATACACCGCATACATGCTGGCGATGTTGGCCAGCAGTACCTGCGCGGTGCAGATGTTGCTGGTGGCCTTCTCGCGGCGGATGTGTTGCTCGCGGGTTTGCATGGCCAGGCGCAATGCCGGCTTGCCGAAGCGGTCGATGGATACCCCGACCAGCCGGCCAGGCATGTCGCGCTTGAACGCGTCACGGGTTGCAAAATAGGCCGCATGCGGGCCGCCGAAACCCAGCGGCACACCGAAGCGCTGGGCGCTGCCGATGACCACGTCGGCACCCAGCGCTCCCGGCGGGGTCAGCAACGTCAGTGCCAGCAGGTCTGCGCACACCGAAACCAGTGCGCCATCGGCATGGGCGCGCTGGATCAAGGCACGATGATCGACAATTTCGCCGGTACTGGCCGGGTACTGCAGCAGCAGGCCGAAATAGCCGTCGAGCGGCTGGCCATCCAGGGCCGCCTCGTCACCGATGACCACGTCGATCCCCAGTGGCTGGGCACGGGTACGCAACACATCCAGGGTTTGCGGGTGGCAATGACGGGAAGCAAAAAACGCCGGCGCCTTGTTTTTTGCCAGGCGCTTGCAGAAGGTCATGGCCTCGGCGGCAGCCGTGGCTTCATCGAGCAATGAGGCGTTGGCGATTTCCATCCCGCTCAGGTCGCTGACCAGGGTCTGAAAGTTCAGCAGCGCTTCCAGGCGCCCTTGGGAGATTTCTGGCTGATAGGGCGTATACGCGGTGTACCAGGCCGGGTTTTCCAGCAGGTTGCGCAAGATCGGTGTCGGGGTATGGCAGGGGTAATAACCCTGGCCGATATGGTTGCGGTACAGCTGGTTGTTGGCAGCAACGGCCTTGAGCGCGGCCAAGGCCTCTGCTTCGCCCAGCCCTGGGGTCAGCTCGAGCACATTGCTGCCCTTGATGCTGGCAGGGATGACGCTGTCGATCAGCGCGTCGAGCGATTCATGGCCGGTCAGCGCCAACATGGCCGCGATATCGTCTTCGCGCGGGCCAATGTGGCGGGCGACGAACTCATTATCGGTGCCCAGCGGGATGCGCGGTTTGTTCATGGCTGCCACCCCGGCTCAGGCGTTTTCGGCCAGGAAACGGTCATAGCCGTCCTGGTCCATCAGGCTATCGAGGTCGCCAGGGTTGCTGGCCTGGATGCGGAAGAACCAGCCGTCCTGCATTGGCGAGGCGTTGACCAGCTCTGGGTCGTCGGCCAGCGCCTGGTTGACGGCCACCACGGTGCCGGTCAAAGGCATGGTGATGTTGCTGGCGGCCTTCACCGACTCAAGCACCGCGACTTCATTGCCCTCGCCATACGCACCCGGCTCCGGCAGCTGTACGTACACCACGTCCCCCAATGCCGCCTGGGCATAGCTGGTAATACCGACGGTCAACTCGCCAGTCGCCTCCAGGCGCAGCCATTCGTGTTCGGGGGTAAAACGCAGAGTGCTCATGGATTGTCCTCTCTTGTTATTGGGTAGGCCCCTTCGCGGGGCTGCCGGATACCAGAGCAAGAGCAATGCCAATCAGTATTTATTTATATTTATCAGGTGCTTATAGACGTATCGTAGTGTTTTCGCCCCCTGCAGCGGAGCGTATTCGCTCCACTGCCTGAACCCTCTGCCTGCTTCTTTTGGGGCCGCCCATTGAATGCGCGCCTCACAGACAAACGGAGCGCTATCGCTCCAGCGGAGCGCATTCGCACCGAGCCGGTTACAAAGCCCGGCTGGCGATCCCGTACTTGCGCAGGCGCTGGCCGATGGCAGTGTGGGACGTCTGCAGACGCACGGCCAACTGCCGAGTCGAGGGGTAGCTCTCGTACAACTTTTCAAGCAAGGACTTTTCAAAGGCCTGAACGGCGGCTTCCAGGCTGATGATTTCGGCCCCGTCAGCCTGCTGACTGCTCAACGCGGTACCGGCCAGCTCCAGGTCATCGCAATCGATCACCTCGCCTTCGCTGATCGCCGCAGCGCGGAAAATCACGTTCTGCAACTGGCGCACGTTACCTGACCAGCGATTGCCCAGCAGCAGCGGATGGGTCGCCAACGCCAGACGGCATGGCGCACGCTGTATCTGCGCACAGGCCTGGCGCAGAAAGTGTTCGGCCAGCAGCAGGATGTCCTTGCCCCGCTCACGCAGCGGCGGCACCTTCAGGTTGAGCACGTTCAGCCGGTAGTACAGGTCTTCGCGAAAACTGCCCTCCATCACCATGCTCTCCAGATTGCGGTGGGTGGCACAGACCACGCGCACATTCACCCGCACTTCGTTGCCGCCCCCTACCCGGCGAAAACTGCCGTCATTGAGAAAGCGCAACAGCTTGGCCTGCAAGTACGGCGACATCTCGCCCACTTCATCGAGAAACACCGTTCCGCCGTCGGCCAGTTCCAGCAGGCCTGGCTTGCCGCCACGTTGGGCGCCGGTGAAGGCACCAGCGGCATAGCCGAACAGTTCGCTTTCAGCCAGGCTTTCGGGCAGTGCCGCGCAGTTCAGCGCCAGGAAAGACGTGTCGCGCCGGGCGCTGAGCGCATGGCAGGCGCGGGCCACCAGCTCCTTGCCGGTGCCGGTCTCGCCCTGGATCAGCAAGGGTGCCTCCAGGCTCGCCACTTTGTGCAAACGTGCCTTTAGCGCCTGCAGCACCGCCGACTCCCCCAACAACGCGCCCAGCCCGTCTGCGTTGTCATGCAGCAACGAGGCCAGGCGCTCGCCGATGCGGCTCGCCGGGTACAGGGTCAGCAGGCCACCGACCAGGCCATCGGCCCCGCCGCTGATGGGCGTAGCCTCCAACAGCAACGGTTGGTCCTGAAAGCTCACCTCGCACATCGGCAGGCGAAAGCCCTTGTCGATCAGGGTGCGGGCCAGGTTCGGCTCGGCAAACAATCTGTTCAACGGCTCCCCCGCCGGCTCGCGGCCCACCAGGCTGACCAGCGTCGGGTTGGCCAACAGCACATGGCCAGCGGGGTCCACAGCCAGCACCGGGTCACTCATGGCCGCCAGCAAGGCTTCCAGCTGCAGGCGCCGGCGGTGGCCAGGCAGGAAGTCGACCAGCGACACCTCCTGCACACCGTCCACACCCAACAGGGCTGCATACAGCTCATCCAGCACGGCCGGAGACAAAGTTGGGGCATCGATGTAGACGTTGGGCGGAATCATTTCCACCGCGTCCAGGTTGAGGTTGCGCGCCCCAAGCAGCGACAGGATTTCCTGAGTGATACCGACACGGTCGACGAAAGTGACGTGGATTCTCATCAAAGCTCCTTATCCAAAGCCCTGCCTGGCAGAAAGACAACAGGGGGACAGCGCAATGGCGCCGTCCCCCTTGGGCAAAACGTGAGTGTGCCGATCAATCGGCGTCGAATGACAACTGCGCGGTCTCCTGTTTCTTCTGGCGAATGGAGCGGTACGCCAGCCCCAGCACGGCAAACCACACCGGCACCAGGTACAGGGCCATACGGGTGTCGGCTTCCAGGGCCAGCAATGCCAGGATGAAGGCGAAGAACGCCAGGCACACCCGGCACATGAAGGTACCGCCCGGCATTTTGTACTTCGACATCTGGTGCAACGGGTCGCGCTGCTTGCGGTACGCCAGGTACGACAGCAGGATGATCGACCAGACGAACATGAACAGCAGGGCCGACACCGTGGTGATGAGCGTGAAGGCATCGAGCATGTTCGGCACCAAGTAGATGACCAATGCCCCACCGGTCAGGCACACGCAGGAAAAGATCAGGCCATTGGAGGGCACGGCACGGCTGGACAGTGCGCTGAACTTGCCGGGCGCATCACCATCCACCGCCAGGCCATAGAGCATGCGGCTGGTGGAGAACACCCCGCTGTTGGCCGAGGACATGGCCGAGGTCAGCACCACGAAGTTGATGATGCCCGCAGCGGCGGGCAGGCCGGCCAGCACGAACAGTTCGACGAAGGGGCTCTTGTTGGCCACCACTTCGCGCCAGGGGGTCACGGCCATGATGGCGATGAGCGCCAGCACGTAGAAAACGATGATACGCACCGGAATCGAATTGATCGCCCGCGGCAGGTTGCGCTCCGGGTTCTTGGTTTCGGCCGCAGTGGTGCCAACCAGCTCGATGCCGACGAAGGCAAACACGGCGATCTGGAAGCCAGCGAAGAAGCCCATGGCGCCATGGGGGAACATCCCCCCGTCGTTCCACAGGTTGGCCAGCGCGGCCGCATGCCCGGCCGGCGACTGGTACGCTGCCGCCACCATATAGAAGCCTGTGCAGACCAGGGCGCAAATAGCCACGATCTTGATCATGGCAAACCAAAACTCCATTTCCCCGAACATCTTCACCGTCATCAGGTTCAGCGTGAGCAACAGGCCAACGCACGCCAGCGCCGGTATCCACAACGGCATGTCCGGGAACCAGAATTGGGTATAGGCAGAGATCGCAATCACGTCGGCAATACCGGTGACGATCCAGCAGAACCAGTAAGTCCAGCCCGTAAAGAAGCCTGCCCACGGCCCTAACAGGTCGGCGGAAAAATCGATGAACGACTTGTAATTCAAGTTGGACAGCAACAGCTCGCCCATGGCCCGCATGACGAAGAACAGCATGAAGCCGATGATCATGTAGACAAAGATGATGGAAGGCCCGGCAAGGCTGATGGTCTTGCCAGAGCCCATGAACAGGCCGGTGCCGATGGCACCGCCGATGGCGATCAGCTGGATATGGCGGTTGGAAAGGTTGCGCTTGAGTTCGTGAGTATCGCCCTCAGGCGGGCAGTGACCGTGCGGCAAGTTATTCATTGTCATGTACCTTGCTAGTTTAATTGTTTTTATAACGTCACAAGTTCAACGCTCGAGACCGGATGAACAACTTTCAACGCCGATCGAGTGCAAGGTCGGGAGCAAGGTCTGTGCCAAGTGCAAATAGCGCTAGTTAGAGGGGGTTTATTGAGAGCACGGGTACTTCCTGTAAAGAAGTCACTCCATATATTCGTATCAATCAGGCGGTTTAACTGCCGGAGGCATCGGCAGCACTGCACTTGCCCGCCACGTATCGAAATCATTCCAATGGAGCGTATTCACTCCACAATCATCGACTGGCCTCTGTGGAAGCGGCCTTGGCCGCTCCCACGTTGACCCCATCAAGCGGATATTTAACGGATAGGCATCTCCCGCACGGGCTTGCGGCTACGCTGCTCCTCCTCCCAGCCCCCCACCAGGCCCACCGGTACATCGACCGGCGCCAGCGGCTGACGCCCGCGCACCAGGTCGGCTGCGCGCTCGGCCAGCATGATGGTCGGCGCGTTGAGGTTGCCGTTGGGCTCGCTCGGGAACACCGACGAGTCGATCACCCGCAGCCCCTGCAATCCACGCACGCGCAGCATTGAATCGACCACCGCCATCTCATCCTCACCCATACGACACGAGCCGCACGGGTGCATGGTGCTTTCCATGTTCGCGCGCACGAAGGCGTCGATTTCTTCGTCGGTCTGCACCTGCGGCCCGGGCGCCAGCTCCTCGCCACGGTAGCGGTCCATGGCCGGCTGGGCG
Organism: Pseudomonas sp. LFS074; assembly: GCF_047978165.1. Taxonomy (NCBI): domain Bacteria; kingdom Pseudomonadati; phylum Pseudomonadota; class Gammaproteobacteria; order Pseudomonadales; family Pseudomonadaceae; genus Pseudomonas; species Pseudomonas sp. LFS074. Next base: position 3,523,080 of record NZ_JBFPFV010000001.1, read on the forward strand.
ATGATCTCGCGGGTCAGCCGTACGCACCGACGGAAACCTTCGCGGTCCTCTTCGCTCTCCAGGTAGTTGAAGCGGATTTGCGGATGCTGGTACGGGTCGGCCGACAACGCCCGCACATGGCCTCGGCTCTTGGGCTTGTTGGGCCCGGTCAGCACCATGAAACCATGGCCTTTGAACGGTTTGTCGCCGTCGTAGCGCATGGCCGCCGGCAGGAAGTGGAACTGGATGTCCGGCCAGCGCAAGCCCTTGGACGAGCGGATGAAACCGCCGGCTTCGAAGTGGTTGCTGGCCCCCAGCCCGTCCTTGAACAGCAGCCAGCGCAAGCCGATCATGGCCTTGCCCAGCAGGTTCATCTTGCCGTTGAGGGTCACCGGTTGCTTGCACGCATACTGGATGTAGATTTCCGAGTGGTCCTGCAGGTTCTCGCCCACCCCCGGCAGGTCGTGGCGCACCTCAATGCCGGCGCTTTTCAGCACCGCCGCTGGGCCGATGCCAGAGCGCTGCAGTAAATGCGGTGAGCCGATCGGGCCGGACGCCACCAGCACTTCCCGGTTGCACATGACCTTGTGCGTCTGCCCGCCATGGTCATATTCCACGCCCACCGCCCGCTTGCCATCGAGCAGGATACGCCGGGTCATGGCATGGGTGATCACGGTCAGGTTCGGCCGGGTCATCGCCGGGCGCAGGTAGGCATTGGCGGTGGACCAGCGCACACCGTCCTTCACCGTCATGTGCATGGCACCAAAGCCTTCCTGCATGTAACCGTTGCAGTCATCGGTCTTGATGTAGCCGGCTTCGGCGCCCGCCTCGACCCAGGCACCATACAGCGGGTTCTGCATATTGTTGCCGTTGTTGGTCGACAGCGGCCCGGCGCCGCCCCGGTAGTCGTCGCCACCGAACTTGTACTGCTCGGCACGTTTGAAGTACGGCAGGCAGTTGCGGTAGCTCCAGTTTTTCGCGCCGAGGCTTTCCCACTCATCGAAATCACAGGCATGGCCGCGGATGTAGACCAGGCCATTGATCGACGACGAGCCGCCCAGCACCTTGCCCCGAGGGCAATGCAGGCGCCGGTTGTCCAGATGCGGCTCGGCCACGGTCTCGTAGTGCCAGTTGTATTTCTTGGTGTTCATCGGCAAGGAGAACGCACTGGGCATCTGGATCAGCACGCTGCGGTCGCTGCCACCGAACTCCAGTACCAGCACCGAGGTACCGGCGTCTTCGCTGAGGCGGTTGGCCAACACGCAGCCGGCAGAGCCCGCACCGATGATGATGTAGTCGTATCGCTTGGTCATTGTTCTAGTCCTGTGCGCGAAGGCCGACGGCCTCGATGTTGCGTTCGTTACGCTTTGGATAGCCGCCCCAACCCAGGCGCGCGGCCAGCAGTCGGGTCAAGCCGTAATGCACCAGCCCGGCCAGCAGGCAGGACGGTAGCGAGGCCGTGGCGAAGGTGAAGAAGTTGGTATGGGCCAGGGTCTGCGGGTTGAACACCACCACATAGATCGCAAAGCCCGCCACCAGCGCCACCAGCGCAATGGGGTTGAAGCCTTTGCAGTAGCGCAGGGGTGATACGCTTGGTTCGGCGTAGAGCTGGCGCAGGTTCAAGCGCTGCTTGCGAAGGAAGAAGTAATCGGCGATGCCAATGCCGGCCAGGGCGCTGTTGAGTGCGGAGGTCCACACCAAAAAGATGAAGAAGCCATCGTAGATACCCGGCAGCAGCACCACGATCACCACCGGGATGATGCAGAACAGCGAGATCAATACCCCCCAGCCCATGCTGCGCAGCCGTTCCCCGGCCAGCTGACGCAGGCCGATCACCGCCGTGTAGAGGATGTTGACCATGCCGGTCAGGTTGGCCAGCGCCAGGAAACTCAGGGCGATGATGCCAAAGCCCATGCCACCGGCCAGGCGCATCCAGGCGGTAGGGTCGCTGCTGCCCAGGGTGGTGGCGGCGAACAGGCTGACCGACTCGCCCAGTGAAGCGGCACCGAAGATGCCCACCAGGTTGGGCCAGAAGGCGGTACGCTGGTTGCTGCACAGGCGCGACAGGTTGCCGATGTAGGGCCACCAGGAAAAGCCCGCGGCAATGTTGATTTCCACCGCGACCATGAAGTTGACGTGCGGGTTCTCGAACGGTGGCTGCAAGGGCGGCATGGCCAGCAGCTGGTCAAGGCTGTAGCGGCGCGAAATGAAGTACATCAGCGCCAGCATGATCAGGATCAGGCTGGGCGCGATCACCGCACTCAGGCGGCGGATCATGTCTGGCCCGCGCATGGCGACCAGCGCTGCCAGCACAATGGCCAGCAACGCCCCGCCGGTCACCAGCCAACCGTCGCCGCTGGGTTGGGCCTGGTGCACCAGGGTCTGCAGGTTGTCCAGCGCCCGCCCGCACATCAGCCCCAGCACCGCCAGCCAACCCATGGTCAGCACCACCACCGAGAGGAAGTAGACCAGGCGGCTGCCATTGAGGCCGAACATGCTGCGCAGGAAGGTGAACTGCTCGACACCGTACTTGCCGCAGGGCAGGCAGGTGGACGAGGCTGCCAGGACCACGCCGATGATGTTGCCGATGATGATCGCCGCAATCCCTTGCAAGGGGCCGACGAACAGCGCCGTGGCACCGCCGATCAGGAACACCCAGGTAGCCACCGCCAGCGCCGAGTTGGCGTAGGCAAAGCCCCAAAAACCCCACACCCGCTCACTGGGCAGCAAGGGGGTGTCACCACGTTCCGCACCCAGGCGAAACTCCTGCTCACGGGAAGCACTCATGGGTGGCCTCCCAGGTAGTACGCGCCAGCGATCATCACCAGCACCAGCAAAGCGAGTGCGACCACATCTGCCGCCGTCAGGGCGCCCGGCCAATGCGCCCTCCTCTCCAGTTCCTCATAGGCGCACAGGCGCCTTTCCAGGTCTTGCGCACGCTCTACATCCACTTGGCTGTTCATCGGCATCACCTCTACAGGTTCTTGTTCTTGAAATTCGATGCTTGATTGAACCCGCGTCGCTCGCCAAACCTCAGCGACGCAGGCCGGCCCTGAACCTCAGGGCAAGGTGATCCACACCGCCTTGGTCTCCAGCAGAAACTCCAGTTGTTCCGCGCCCAGGTCCTTGCCGTAGCCGGACTGTTTGTAGCCACCGAACGGCATGGCCGGGTCGAGGGTACTGTGGGCATTGACGTATACGGTGCCGGCGCGAAGCTGCGGGATCAGCCCATGCACCTTGCCCAGGTCGTTGGAGTAGATCGCCGCTGCCAGACCAAACAGCGAGTCGTTGGCAAGCTGCAGTGCCTCCTCCTGGCTGTCGAACGGCTGAGTGACCAGCACAGGGCCGAAGATCTCCTCGCTGACGATGCGCATGTCATTGCGGCAATGGGCGAAGATCGTCGGCTGCACGTAGAAGCCGGGGCCGTCGAGCAGCTCGCCACCATAGTGCACCTGCGCGCCTTCGGCCTTACCCAGGGCGATATAGTCCAGCACGCGCCGCTGCTGTTGCTGCGACACCATCGGGCTGATGAAGCAATCGGGGTCAAGCCCTGGGGCAATCTTCAACGTCGCCGTGTAGCGTGCCAACGCGTCGAGAAATGCCGGATAGACACTGCGCTCTACATACGCACGGGTACCGGCATCACACACCTGCCCAGAGTTGAAGAACACCCCATTGGCCACGGCTTGCGCCGCCGCCTCGATGTCCGCGTCGGCAAACACGATCACCGGTGACTTGCCACCCAGTTCGAGGGTAAGGCGCTTCATCTGGTCCATCGCCGTCTTGCCCACCGCACACCCCACTGGGGTAGAGCCGGTAAAGCTCAGCTTGTCGATGCCTGGGTGGCTGGACATCGCCTGGCCGACCACGCTGCCGCGCCCGGTCACGATGTTCACCACGCCATCGGGAATACCTGCCGCCTGTACCAGCTCGGCAAAGCGCAGCGCCGACAGCGAGGTCAGCTCTGCCGGTTTGACCACTACGGTGCAGCCGGTGGCCAGCGCCGCGCCCAGTTTCCAGGCCATGGTCTGCAGGGGGAAGTTCCACGGCACGATGGCGCCGACCACTCCCACCGCCTCCTTGCGGGTATACGCCAGGTAATTGCCAGGCAGCGAAGGCTCGACCGTGCGGCCGTGGATCTTGCTGGCCCAGCCGGCGAAATAGCGCAGGGTATCGACCGTGCCCTGGATGTCGACTGCGCGCGCCTGCACCACCGACTTGCCCATGTCGATGGCTTCGATCTGCGCCAATTCGTCGCCGTGGGTTTCGATCAAGTCGGCCAGGCGATGAATCAGGCGCTCGCGCTCCAGCGGCTTCAGCTGGCGCCAGGCACCACCGTCGAACTGCGCGCGCGCGGCGCACACGGCACGGTCGAGGTCATCTGCGGTGCCCATGGGGATGCGTGTCAGTACCCCTTCGGTGGAGGGCTCGATGACCTCGGCGGTACCTCCGTCGCTGGCCTCCAGCCAGGCACCGCCGATGAACATGCGCTGCGGCTTGCTGAGAAAACGCTGGGTCGCCTCGGAAACGCCAAAGGCCTGCAAGTAGGCTTTAACCTTGTTGTCCACAGTACAGTCTCCGGGTCAGCGGGCGTTGGCGCGCGCGTGGAAGATGAAGCCGATGCTGTTCATCAGCAATTGTGCGGCCAGGATCGAGGTCATGCCGGTGGGGTCGTAGGCCGGGGCCACTTCGACCAGGTCCATGCCGACGATGCGGCCATGGCTGCGCCGGGCCAGGGCCTGGATGATCTCCAGCACTTCGTAGTACAAGAATCCGCCATGGCTCGGCGTGCCAGTGCCCGGGGCGATGGACGGGTCGAAGCCGTCGATGTCGATGGTGATGTAGTAGTTGCGGCCTTCAGGAATTTTCGCCAGCACGCCCTCGCAGCCCAACCGACGTACGTCACGCACCGAAAGAATCTGCGAACCGGCGTCACGCGCGGCGTCGTAGTCGTCGCGGTTGGATGAGGACACGTTGCGGATGCCCATTTGGGTCATGCCAACGATGTGCTCCAGCTCCGATGCGCGGCGCAGCGGGCTGCCGTGGCCGTAGCGCACGCCGTGGCGCTCGTCGACGAAATCCAGGTGGGCGTCGAAATGCACGATGTGGATCGGCCCATGGCCTTCGAACGCCTTGATCACCGGGGCATGCACCGAATGGTCACCGCCCAGCACCACCGGCATCGCCCCCGCCGCAAGAATCTGCCGCACGGCCGACTCGATGTTGGCGTTACTGCTGGCCATGTCGGTGTGCACGATGTCGGCGTCGCCCACATCGACCATGCGCACCTGGTCTTCGGTCAGGTAGGTGGCGTCATCTTCGAAGTCATAGGCACCGGCATGGCCGAAGGAAAACAAGGTCGATGCCTCACGAATGCCGCGCGGCCCAAAACGCGCACCCGAACGCCACTGGGTGCCCATGTCGTTGGGTGCCCCCAAAATCGCCACATCGGCGTCGATTGCCGCCCAGTCGGTGCATACCGGCGCCTTGGCGAACGTGCAATGGCCCACGAAGGGCAGGTTCAGGCGGCCAGACTCGTAACCGTGCTTTGCCATGTTCTGCTTTCTCCACTTGTTGTTCTATGTCAGGAGACGGGGCGACTGCTCGACCACCGTTGCAGCCACTATGGCAACCGGGTTGGCGGGGAAAAATGCGCAAGTGCAGATACATACATCGCCATAGCCCGAAGTATTGGCAGGCAGCGAGTCCAGAAAATGCCAGGCATTGCAGTGGCGAGGCGCTCATGTTTAGCTTGCGCAACAAGAACAATACATGGGCGCTCATATCAGCACTGGCGATGTGAGGCTCTGCCGGGAGGCTACGGTGATCCAGCTCCACGATGTCGACCTGAAGCTGCTCAGGGTATTCACCACTATCGTCCGGTGCGGCGGCTTTTCCGCAGCGCAAGCGGCGCTCAATGCCGGGCAGTCGACCATCAGCGAACAGATGTCGCACCTGGAAACCCGCCTGGGGGTCAGGCTTTGCCAGCGCGGGCGCAGTGGCTTTCGCCTGACCGAGCAAGGGGTGGCAATCCATGAGGCAACCCTGCGCCTGCTCAGTGCCGTGGAGAGCTTTTGCCTGGACGCCGACGTGCTCAAGCAGCACATCAGCGGCAAGCTCAACCTGGGCATCATCGACTCCACCCTGACCGACCCCGTCTCGCCACTGCCGCGCACCACCCAACGCTTCGTTTCACGTGGGCATGATGCCCACCTGCACATCTACATCGGTGCCCCGGCAGAACTTGAAGAGCGCGTGCTGGACGGCAGGCTGCACCTGGCAATCGGCCATTTTCCCTTGCGCGTCGCCGGGCTGTCCTACCTGCCGCTTTATGACGAGGCGCTTGGCCTGTACTGCGGCAGGCGTCACCCGCTGTTTGCCAGCAATGCGGGCAACGGCCGACTGATGGAGGACGTGCGCCAAAGCCGTATCGTGGTGCGCGGCTACATGCAGCAGTACGACCTGGAGCAGTTGGGCATCACCAAGGCCGATGCGACGGTGGAGAACATCGAGGCAGCGGCGATCCTGATCATTTCCGGGGCCTATATCGGCTTTTTGCCCGTGCACTTTGCCGAGCAATGGGTCAAGACCGGCGAAATGCGCCGCCTGGGGGCCAACACGCTGGACCTCAGCTCGCCCTTCGATGTGGCTACCCGGCGCGGTGTGTCGCGCCCGCCTATCCTGCAGGCCTTTCTGGAGGATTTGGCTGCCTGTACCGTGAGGACGGCCTCTCATCTCGACGCCGTCTAGAAATGTCTTTGAGCAATGTCTTCAGCAAATACGTAGTCACTCTGAAATGCTCATCCTCCTGACGAACCTTGCACCAGGTTTTGGACTGATCTTTTCGTTGTTGAAATTTACGCTGTCACCGGCGCGCAGCGCACCGAGATCATGCCGGAGGCAATATCGACTGCAATGTGGAAGGTGCCCGGTTCATGCTTGGCTGAATACCGTTCAGGCGTGGCATCTGAATTGAACATGAGCAGCTTGTAGCGTGCGGCAGCGCCGCCTTGACGTAACTTGCGCAGGGCGCTGGCCTTTTTGCCTTGGAAGAACGACGGCGCGACATTGAAGGCCTCGCCAATCAGCGTTTCGCTGGGGGAGGAGGCGCGAATGTCGAAGCCGTTCTTGTCTTCATTTCCAAACTCCACCGTGTATTCGGTGAACGGGAATGTTTTTTCTCTAAGCAGGCCAGCGATGCCATTGAGGATCACCAGGTCGGACATGATTCGGTTGGCAGCTTCAAAGAGGGTGACCTGCGGGTAGGGGCCGGCCCCCACCTTATCCCGCTTGATCGAAGTCAATAGCTGAACACCGTGCTTGCCTTGAATTGACGCCCCCAGGCAATCAAGGCTCTGTTCAAACTCACTCTTGATGGCGTGTATGTTTTCGGCGTTCAGCGTTCTTATTGGTTGACGCATGGGTGTCCCTGGCAAACGAAAGATTGGAAATAGCGCCAGCCTTGCGCAAACGCTACAAAGGTGACCGCCATTATTGTGCCACCGCTGTATTCGTCAGTGCCATCCATCAGGTGCCAGGTCCATAAGCCATTACCTCCGAAGCTTGCTCCCGAGCGCTCTGGCAAGTAATACCGCCCTCTTCGCAGGTGACACCGGACAGCCTGCTCGCTGCACGCCCCAACGCGGGTCAAAACCCATAAGCGGATTCAAAGTGCCCTTTTTTGATGCACGTCTTCTTCCAGCCAGGTGTTGCTTGTTTGGGGCCGAGGCGAACACCGCCGTGTACTGGCAACCTGAAGCAGCACCTATTTGCTGTTTTCGCGCCCGTTCCACTCTATTTCGGAACGCCACAGGCCTTTAGGCACCTTCATTGCAAAGGCAATTGTGCGCATGACGCATAGACGATCACTTGCAACCGAGGCTCACAGCACCCACCGACCCCAGCAAGGCAGCACCCTGTAGAACCCAGAAAAACAGCAATGAAGCTGCCGGCGACGGCGGCAAGGAGTGGGTATGTCCCGGGCTTTTTTCAATGAAATGTACGAAGCGAACGGCAGTTGCCGCCCGCATTACCAGGAGTTCGCCCGCTGGCTGGCCAACACCCCGCTGGAGCTGTTGGAGCAGCGCCGGCGCGAGGCCGATCTGCTGTTCCACCGCGCTGGCATCACCTTCACCTTGTACGGCGACAAACAGGACACCGAACGCCTGATCCCCTTCGATATCATCCCGCGCAGCATCCGCGCCAGCGAATGGCGCACGGTCGAGCGTGGCTGTATCCAGCGGGTGCAGGCGCTGAACCTGTTCCTGCAGGACATCTACCACGACCAGCGCATCCTCAAGGCCGGCATCATCCCGCCAGAGCAAGTACTGGCCAACGAGGGCTACCAGATCGCCATGCAGGGCCTGGACCTGCACCGTGGGCTGTATGCCCATATCGCCGGGGTCGACCTGGTGCGGGACGGCGATGGCAGCTACTTCGTGCTGGAAGACAACCTGCGCACCCCCAGCGGCGTCAGCTACATGCTCGAAGACCGCAAGATGATGATGCGCCTGTTCCCCGAACTGTTTGCCGCGCAGCGTATCGCGCCCATCGACCACTACCCCAACCTGCTGCTGGACACACTCAAGAGCGCCAGCCCACTGGACAACCCCACTGCCGTGCTGCTCACCCCTGGCCGGTTCAACAGCGCCTACTTCGAGCATGCCTTTCTGGCCCGGGAAATGGGTATCGAGCTGGTCGAAGGCGCTGACCTGTTCGTGCGTGACGAGCATGTCTACATGCGCACCACCGCCGGCCCACAACAAGTGGACGTGATCTACCGGCGCCTGGACGACGACTACCTCGACCCGCTGTCTTTCAACCCGGAATCGACACTGGGCGTACCGGGGCTGATCTCGGTGTACCGTGCCGGCAATGTGGTGCTGGCCAACGCAGTGGGCACGGGCGTGGCCGACGACAAGTCGATCTACCCGTATGTCGACGACATGATCCGCTTCTACCTGAGCGAAGAGCCGATCCTCAACAACGTGCCGACCTGGCAATGCCGCAAGCCGGCGGACCTGTCCCATGTGCTGGCCCACCTGCCCAAACTGGTGGTCAAGGAAACCCAAGGCTCCGGCGGCTATGGCATGTTGGTCGGGCCGGCGTCGACTGCAGCCCAGATCGAGGACTTTCGTGCGCGCATCAAAGCCCGCCCGCACGCCTATATCGCGCAACCCACCTTGTGCCTTTCAACCTGCCCGACCTTCGTCGACAGTGGCATCGCACCGCGCCACATCGACCTGCGCCCGTTCGTGCTATCGGGCAGTGAAACGCGCCTGGTGCCCGGCGGCCTGACCCGCGTGGCATTGCAGGAAGGCTCGCTGGTGGTCAACTCGTCGCAGGGCGGCGGTACCAAGGACACCTGGGTGGTGGAGGACTGAACCATGCTTTCGCGAACCGCTTCGGACCTGTACTGGATGTCCCGCTACCTGGAACGTGCAGAAAACCTCGCGCGCATGCTTGAGGTCAGCTATTCGCTGTCGCTGATGCCACAGGCTGGGCGCAGCGACGGCCATGCCGAGCTGGCGATGTCGCTGTTGGCCTCCGGCACACTGGACGACTACATCCGCCGGCACACCGAGCTCGACACCGAGCGCATGCTGCACTTCTTCGCCCTCGACGCGACCAACCCCAGCAGTATCTATTGCTGCCTGCAGGCCGCCAGGACCAATGCCCATGCGGTGCGCGGCCGGATCACCGCCGACATGTGGGAGAACATCAATGCCACCTGGATCGAAATGCGCAACATCGCCAGCAATGGCCTTGGCCGCTATGGCATCAGCCAGTTCTGCGACTGGGTCAAGGAGCGCTCGCACCTGTTCCGTGGCGCGACCTCCGGCACCATCATGCGCAACGACGCCTACAGTTTCATCCGCCTGGGGACCTTCCTGGAACGGGCGGACAACACCCTGCGCCTGCTCGATGCGCGCTACGAAATGTTCGGCGAGGCTTCCGAAGAGGTCAGCGACAGCTCCGCCCGCGGTTATTACCAATGGAGCGCCCTGCTGCGGGCGCTGACCTCGTATGAAGCCTTCAACGAGCTGTATCGCGCGGCGCCCAGTGCCCGGCCGGTGTCCGAGCTGCTGTTGTTGCGGGTGGACGTGCCGCGCTCGCTGCATGCCTGCATCGAGGAGCTGGACCTGATTCTGGCCGGCCTGCCCGGCAGCAGTGGGCGCGCCGCCCAGCGCATGGCCGCCGAACTCAATGCGCGCCTGCGCTACACCGCCATCGACGAAGTCCTCGACGCAGGCTTGCACGCCTGGTTGACCGACTTCATCGGCCGCGTCAACCAACTGGGCCAGGCGGTCCATCACTCCTACCTGGAGGTTGTATGAAACTGTGCATTCGCCACGACACTACCTACAGCTACGCCAGCGACGTCAGCAACAGCATTCAGTTCCTGCGCCTGACGCCACGCAGCAGCGAACGCCAACGCATCGATGATTGGCAACTGGTCCTTCCCAGCAAGGTCAAGAGCCAGATCGACCCGTACGGCAACATCCTGCATGTGCTGACCCTGGACAAACCCCACGGGCACCTTGCACTGACTGCCAGTGGCCAGGTAGAGATCGACCCGGATTGCGAGCAGGAGGGCGAAAGCCAGTCGCCTCTGCCCTTCCTGCGTGACAGCCGACTGACTCAAGCCGATGACACACTCAAGGCCTTCGCCAACCGGCAGTGCGGCAAGCATCGCGACCGGGGGGCATTGACGGGGCTGATGCAAGGCCTGGCCGAGCACATGCCCTACAGCCCTGGGGCCACCTCGGTGGGCACCACAGCCATCGAAGCGTTCAGGGGTGGCGCTGGCGTGTGCCAGGACCACACCCATGCCTTCCTGGCCTGCGCACGCAGCCTGGGGGTGCCGGCACGCTACGTTTCCGGTTACCTGTGCACCGAGGACGAGCAGCATCTGGCCAGCCACGCCTGGGCCGAAGCGTGGATCAACGACGCCTGGTTCAGCTTCGACGTCACCAACCGCCTGACGCGCCCAGAACGTCACCTGAAGCTGGCAGTTGGCCTGGACTACCTCGATGCCTGCCCAGTCAGGGGGGTGCGCCGTGGCGGCGGCGTCGAATCGATGCAGGCCAACGTCCACGTTCATCGCCAGTGACAGGTTGGCTGCAGGCAGGTCTTGTCGCGCGAGCGCGGCAAGGCCACTCCATACGCAACACAAGGGAAACCGCATGACTTACTGCGTCGCCATGCACCTGGAGGACGGGCTCGTCTTCATCAGCGACTCACGCACCAATGCCGGCATCGACCAGATCTCCACCTTTGCCAAGTTGTTCGTCTTCAGCGTGCCAGGCGAGCGGCTGATCGTGCTGCAGACCGCCGGCAACCTGGCGACCTCGCAGTCCGTGGTCAACCTGCTGCGCCAGCGTACCCTGGGCAGCGGCCAGCACCTGCTGAACGTTGCCACGCTTTTCGATGCCACGGTGCTGGTTGCCGACACCCTGCGCGAAGTGGTCAGCCGTGACCGCAGCAAACTCACCGCGGGCATCGACCTGAGCAGTTCATTCATTGTCGGCGGCCAGATAGCCGCCGGGCCCATGGCCATTTTCAATGTCTACGCGCAGGGCAATTTCTTTCAGGCCACGCCGGATACTCCGTTCCTGCAACTGGGTGAAAGCAAGTACGGCCGGCCCATACTCGACCGCAACCTGGATTACCGCACGCCGCTCGATGAAGCGTTGCGCTGTGGCCTGATTTCGTTCGACTCCACCATCCGCAGCAACCTGTCGGTGGGCATGCCGCTGGACTTGCTGGTGTACCGCAAAAACAGCCTGGAGAGCATGACACGCAGGCGCATCAACAGCGACGATGCCTATTACCAGCAAATTCGCAAGCAATGGAGCGACGGGTTGAAGACACTCCTGGCTGAACTGCCGGCGCCGCCTTATGGCTGAATGAGGCGCCGTGGCCAGGTTTCATTGGGGAAGCGACGCAGGTTATCCTGCACCCTCCCCTTGTCACGAGATTGTCATGTCGTCCGTCGCCACTCCGGTGCAAACCCAACGCGCCGACCGAGACTCGCGCAACGCGGCCCAGGTGCTCAGCCTGTGCCTGCCCAGTGACGTACTGCTCTACCTGCTGCTGCCGATGTACGCAGCCGACTTCGGCGTGACCTTGGCCGAAGCTGGCGTGCTGCTGGCGGCCAACCGCCTGGTGCGCATCATCGGTTACGGCTGGGTCGTGCGCTTCTATGCCCGCCATGGCGACCGCGCGGCCTGCAGCCTTGCGGCCTTCGCCGCCGCCGTGTGCGCACTGGGCAATGCGATGCTGACCGGTTTCGCCGCGCTACTGTTGCTGCGCCTGGTCTGGGGCCTGTGCTTTGCCACGTTCAACCTGAGTACCCAAACCCTCGCTACCGCTGAGGTACAAGGGGCGGCACGCCGTGCGGGACGCTCGCGAGCGACCCTTTCCATCGGGCCAATGCTGGCCTTGCCGCTGGGTGCGCTGATGGCACAGGCCTACGGCCCGCGCAGTGTGTTCTTCGTGCTCTGCATCGGTGCTCTGTTCGGGCTGTGGCGTGCGCGCGCCCTGCCCGGCACCGGCCACGCGGTCGCCAGCCGCGGGGGCCGGCGCCTGCGCCTGCCCGACAGCATCGCTACCTGGTCCTTCATCGAAGGGGTGACCCTGGACGGCTTGTTCATCTTCGGCCTCTCGCTCTACGCACAAACCCACCTGGGGGAGTCCGGCGTGCTGGCAGCGGGCGTGCTGATGGCGGTGCGCTACCTGAGCGAAATGCTCTTCAGCCCCTTCGGCGGGCGCCTGGCCGACCGCTTCGGGCCGCTGCGCATGCTGGTAGCGCTGTCACTGGCCACGTCGCTGGCGCTGCTGCTGTTTGCCAGCCACTGGTTGTTCATCGGCGCCTTCTTCGTGCTGGTGCTACGCGCCCTGCAACTGCCGCTGGTGATGACGCTGGTGGCCCTGCGCAACCCGCAACAACGCATCCAGGCGCTGGCCGGCAACGCCGTGTGGCGTGACATTGGCGCGGGGCTCGGGCCGATGCTGGCGGGTGTGCTGCTGCCGCAGGTGCCAGCGATCTGGGCCTACGCCGGGGCGGCACTGGCGATCGCGATGGCAGCCTTGAATTGCGCCTGGTCGGCGCGACAATGAGTGCTGACGCCATGCATGACATGGGCTCACCTATGGTGTGAGGAGTGATCGTTTGAGTCGATCAAATCGCTGAAATCTAATGGTTGCAAACCAACAAGAAGCTCGCACGGAAGCGATCAGCGATAGAGATAACTACACGATGACTCCAACGTTCTCATTAATCGTTCTGGGCACTGCAATACTGCTGATCGTGGTCATGATCAGCAAGCTCAAGGTCCACCCCTTCCTGGCACTGCTGGCCGCAAGCCTGGTGGTGGGCATTGGTACCGGCATGCCGCCGACGGCCATGGTTGCCGCGTTCGAAAAAGGCATGGGCAGCACGCTGGGCTTTCTTGCCGGCATCATCGGCCTGGGCAGTATCCTCGGCAAACTGCTGGAAGAGTCGGGTGGGGCCAGGCGCATCGCCACCACGCTGCTGAACCTGTTGGGTGAACGCAATGCTTCATGGGCCATGATGCTGGTGGGCTTCATCGCTGGCATCCCGGTGTTTTTCGAGGTCGGCTTCGTGCTGCTCATTCCGCTGATCTACGTGGTTGCCCGGCAAACCCGCATCAGCATGCTGTACCTCGGCGTCCCGCTGGCCACCTCGCTGATGGTGGTGCACTGCATTCTGCCGCCACACCCAGCTGCTACGGCGATTACCGGCATGCTCAATGCCGATATCGGCACGGTCATCCTCTATGGCCTGATCGTTGGCTTGCCCACTGCCATCATCGCCGGCCCGGTCTGGGTACGCTTCGCCTGCAAGCGCGGCGCAACACAAGCGCAAGATACCTTCCTTTCGGCACGTACCGAAGCCCAGGTCGATGACCAGCCGCTGCCTGCTTTCGGCATTACCCTCGCCACCGTCCTGCTGCCGTTGCTGCTGATGGTCGGCAAAACCTTGGCCGTCATGGTGCTGGCAAAGGGCTCCACGCTGTACGAGTGGGTGGCCTTCGTTGGCAACCCACTGATCGCCCTGGCGCTGTCGGTTATGTTCGGCTACTGGGCACTGGGCCTGCGCCGCGGCCTGGACATGGCGCAGTTGCTCAACCTGACCCAGCGCTGCTTCCCGCCCCTGGCCGGTATTTTGCTGATTATCGGTGCCGGCGGCGCCTTCAACGACATGCTGGTCGGTAGCGGCATCGGCAAGGCGCTGGCTGACGTGCTCAACCAGACCCAGCTCAACCCGGTCATCCTCGCCTGGCTGATCGCTGGGATCATGCACTTCGCGGTCGGTTCGGCCACGGTGGCAATGATCAGCGCGGCCGGCATGGTCATGCCGATCCTGGGCCAACACCCCGAATACAACCGGGAAATCCTGGTGATCGCCATCGGTGCAGGCGCCATCGGCTGGACACACATTACCGATTCGGCGTTCTGGGTGGTGAAGGAGTATCTGGGGCTGTCACTCAGCGATGCGTTGAAAAAATTCACTGCGGCGACAGTGCTGGCCTCGGTGATCGCCTTGTGCCTGACCCTGCTCCTTTCAAAAATTGTCTGATCTACTCTGCAAAGACTGCACAACAGGTGAAATCATGATTCACGGAAAAACCCTGGAAGCCTGGCAACAAAGCCACCCGATCATCGCCGACCTGGTCGCCCTGAAAGAAACAAGCTGGTTCAACCCGGGTATCGCCCAGGCATCCGAAGCCCTACGCGACGTGGGCCTCACGGCTGCAGACGTGCAGGCGGCGAGCGCACGGCTGCAGCGGTTTGCGCCGTACCTGGCAACAGTCTTCCCCGAAACAGCGCCAGCCGGTGGCATCATCGAGTCGCACATCGCCCCATTGCCGCTGCTTCGCCAACGGCTGATCGAGGAAGGCGCATTGCGCAACGCCGGCAGCCTGTGGCTCAAGGCAGACAGCGACTTGCCTGTTTCCGGCTCGATCAAGGCCCGGGGTGGTATTCATGAAGTACTCAAGCATGCCGAAGACCTGGCCCTGGCGGCCGGCCTGATCACGCCAACGGATGACTACACCCGGCTGGCAAGCGAGCAGGCGCGCGCCTTCTTCGGCCAGTACAAGATCGCCGTGGGCTCGACCGGTAACCTGGGTTTGTCGATTGGCATCATGAGCGCGAAGCTGGGCTTCCAGGTGAGCGTGCACATGTCGTCCGACGCCAGGCAGTGGAAAAAGGACAAGCTGCGTGCCAACGGCGTGACCGTGGTCGAGCACGCCTCCGACTACAGCGTTGCGGTCGAGCAAGGGCGCCAACAGGCGGCAGCCGACCCCAGCTGCTACTTCGTTGACGACGAGAACTCGCCTCAGCTGTTCCTGGGCTATGCCGTCGCCGCTGAACGGCTGGCCCTCCAGTTCGACCAGGCTGGCATCCAGGTGGACGCAGATCACCCGCTGTTCGTCTACCTGCCTTGCGGCGTAGGGGGCGGCCCTGGCGGCGTAGCGTTCGGGTTGAAGCTGGTATTCGGCGATGCGGTGCACTGTATCTTTGCCGAACCCACCCACTCCCCTTGCATGTTGCTGGGCGTGTACACCGGCCTGCACGATGAAACCAGCGTGCAGGACTTCGGCATCGACAACATCACCGCCGCCGACGGTCTGGCGGTCGGGCGGCCATCCGGGTTCGTCGGCAAAGCCATGCAGCGGCTGATCGATGGTTACTACACCGTGACCGACGAAGCACTGTACCGCTTGATGGTCATCGCCCATGAGCAGGACAAGGTCAAACTGGAACCTTCTGCCTTGGCCGGCGTACCCGGTATGCTACGGGTATTGCAGGCAGACGAGTACCTGGCTCGTCAAGGCTTCACCCCAACCCAGCTGCAGCAGGCAACCCACCTCGTCTGGGGAACCGGTGGCAGCATGGTGCCGGAAGATGAGTTCAACGCCTACCTGGCGAAAGGGCGCAGCGTGTAACCGCAATCAGTGAACTGCACAGGAAGGATTGAACCATGAAAAAGCCCAGCGGCGGCGCCGTGAAACTCAGTGGCTCGCACCTGGGCAGCCTGCATGTCTTTCTGGTGGCCGCACGGCACTTGAGCTTCTCTCGCGCGGCGGATGAGCTGTGCCTGACGGCCAGTGCCGTGAGCCATCGCATCAATCGACTGGAAGATGAACTGGCGCTCAAGCTGTTCCACCGCATGCCGCGCAAAGTCAGCCTCAGCGAAGACGGCGAGCGCCTGTTCGCGGTCATGCAGCGCACCATGGATGAGCTCAGCGAGGCCGTGCAGGCACGCGCGCACGCCGAAATCGCCGGCCAGCTGACGCTGTATGTACGCCCGTCAGTCGCACAGTGCTGGCTGGTGCCACGGCTGGCGCAGTTCACCACCCGTTACCCCGACATCCAGCTCGATATCAGGGTGGGCAACGAGAGCATCGATTACCGCACCCGCAAGATCGACCTGGTCCTCTGTTATTCGGATGGTCACCATCCGGGTTTGCAGAGCATCCATTTGATGAACGAGCGAATCGCCCCGGTGTGCTCCCCTCATTACGCTCAGACCCATGCATTGGCCAATGACCTGAACCGGCTGGATCAATGCACCACATTGCATGATGTAGCGGCCTGGGACAACGCTGCATTCGATGCCGAATGGCAGCTCTGGGCCAGCACCACAGGTGCGCGTATCAGCCTCCCGCGCCGGTTCCTCACCTTCGATCGCTCCGACCTTTGCACGCTCGCGGCACTGAACCACACAGGCGTCGCGATCGGCCGGGAACAACTGGTCAGAACGCGCATTGCGCAAGGTGAACTGGTCCTGCCGTTCGGCGGTTTCGTCGACACCCCCAACTATGGCTATTACCTGGTCTACCCGCATCATGACCCGATGCCCAAACGCCTGCAGGTGTTGATCGACTGGCTCGTGGAATGCGCCCAGTCACCTGGCCCGAACCCATGACTTGCACGACGGCGCAAGCTTCAACCCTTTATCTTTATCGATGTATCCAAGCTTCGCGCCCGTGTTCGATTGCTTCTTTTCATTTGTTTGCGGTCGGCTGCGCTGGGGTGCGCAGCGCCGATGACGACACATTCTGACCATCGCCCCCCAGACCATGAGCACCCCACAGCATCAGGATGTTCATCATGGGTTCTCGACTGCACCCCTTCGCCTTCGACAGCCGTCGCACTGTCGATACCTGCACACTGTCCCTGAAGTGGAGTTTCCAGCTGCTCCTGGACCTTGGGGCGCATCGTACGTTCATCGGCCGCCACGGGCTGAATGACGATGACCTGGGTTATGAGCTGGGCATCGCAAAGTGGGTGGATGACGACCACTACAAACCTGCCCTTGCCTTGGCCGCGTTGCGCAAGAGCGCGCGCGCCTTCACCGCCGAGCATCCGCAAGTAGATTACCCGGATAACCTGGCGGCCAATCTCGAGGCTTTGGGGCAATTGCTGAGTTTTTCCGAAGCGGACCTGCAGGTACTCGGCTTCTGCGTGTTGTTGCACTGCGACCCAACGCTGAGCGATGCCACCGACCAGTTGGGCATGCTGGGGTTCAAACAAGCAGTGAAAGTGCTGTCTGTACTCCTCGGCTTGCCACTTGCGACCGTAGAAGCCTGCCTGGCACACAACAGCCCGTTGCTGCGCACCGGCCTGCTGGAAATCAGCACCAGCAACCGCGCCGCCATGGCGCTGAGCTCGATGTTGTCGGTGAGCAACCAGGAGCTGCCTGGCCGGTTGCGCTTCAACAAGGGTACCCCCCTGGAGCTGTTCGCCTACGCTTTTCGCTTGAGCCCTCCTGGCAGCTTGACGGCGGAACACTACAGCCATGTCAGCCAGCAGTTGCTGATCGCCGAGCGCTACCTGGGCAGCGTCCTGGCCAAACAGCGCCCAGGTGTGAACATCCTGCTGTACGGCCCTCCTGGCACTGGCAAAACCCAGCTGAGCAGGCTACTCGCCAATACCTTGGGCCGTGCGCTTTATGAAGTAGCCTGCACCGACAGCCACGGCGACCCGGTATCGGCAAAACAGCGCCTGTGTTCGCTGCGCGCGGCCAACAGTGTGTTGCAAACGCAATCCGCCCTGCTGGTACTGGACGAAATCGAAGACATCTTCCAGGCCGCCAGTGCAGACGCTGGCAAGCGCTCGCAAAAGGGTTGGATCAACCGCATGCTGGAAGAAAACACGCTGCCGTGCTTTTGGCTGAGCAACAGCATCGAAGACATCGACGCTGCGCATATTCGTCGCTTCGACCTGGTGATCGAGGTGCCGAACCCGCCCTTGGCGCAGCGCCAGCAGATGCTGCGCGAATGTGGCGCAGGCAAGCTGGGCAGTACCTTGGTAGAACACCTCAGCGCCCATGACCAGGTCACCCCTGCTGTGCTGGACCGGGCAGTGCGTGTGGGGCGAAGCGTGGCCCCGCGCGCCGGCAAGATGCTGGACAACACCATTCGTTGCGTCGTGAACGCGACCTTGAAGGCACAAGGTTTCGACAAGCTGCAAAGCAATGAGCATTCTCTGCCCGCTTTCTATTCCCCCGCCTGGATCAACACCGACCAGCCCCTCGACGGGCTGGTCGACGGGCTACGCGCTGACGCAGAGGCCCGGCTTTGTTTTTACGGCCCGCCAGGCACCGGCAAGACCGCGTTTGGCCACTGGTTGGCGCAACAGCTGGGCAAACCGCTGATGGTTAAGCGAGTCTCGGACCTGGTTTCGCCCTACGTGGGTACGACCGAGCAGAACCTGGCACAAGCGTTCGATCGTGCCCAGCAAGAACAGGCCGTTCTGCTGCTCGACGAAGTCGACAGCTTCCTGCAGGACCGCCGCAAGGCTCGCCAGAGCTGGGAGGTCACTGCGGTCAATGAAATGCTCACGCAAATGGAAAGCTACCGAGGGCTGTTCATCGCCTCGACCAACCTGATGAGCGATCTGGATGAAGCCTCTTTGCGCCGCTTCGACCTCAAAGTGCATTTCGGCTACCTGAAAACCGCCCAGGTTCAAGCGCTGTTCAGCGCACACCTCAAGGCGCTGGGGCTCAAAGACCCACAGCACGCCGCCGCCCGTCTGCGCGGCGAAACCTGCCTGACCCCGGGTGACTTCGCCGCGGTTGCCCGACGCGGCCGATTCAAACCCTTTGCCAACGCCAATGAACTGGCCACGGCGTTGATTGCCGAATGCCGCCTGAAAACTACGGCGCAACAACGCCCCATCGGCTTCACCCAGTGGACGAATTAAAGGTTGCAGGTTTGGCGCCGATAGGCAGACTAGCCGCCATTGCTGGCCATAAGCCAGCCCTGCCACCACAAGGATGACTCTCTTGCCTTCAGCCAAGACCCATACCGCGCTGAGCCGCCAGTGGGAGCTGCTGCGCCAGCTGCCAAAACGCGCCCCCGGCAGCACGGTGACTGAACTGCTGGCCCGCCTGACGGATGCGGGCTACGTCATCAGCAGACGCAGCATCGAGCGCGATCTGCATGACCTTTCCCTGGTGTTTCCGTTGCAGCGCAACGAAGGGGGAACGCCATCGGGCTGGTACTGGAAGCCAGGTGTGAGTGTCGAGCTGCAAGGCATCACGTTGACCGAAGCCGTCAGCCTGGCGCTGGTCGAGGACGCCGTTCGCCCCTTGTTGCCAGGGAGCATGCTGAGTGTTCTGGAACCACGCTTCGAGCACGCACGGCAAAAGCTCAAGGGGTTGGGCGACGGCAACCCAGCCGCCCGCTGGCCAGACAAAGTGGCCAGCGTGCGGCCGGACTTCAACATGCAAGCGCCGCAGGTTCATGCAGAAACGCTTGAAGCCCTGCAGCACGCCTTGATCAGCGAACAGCAGATCCGCTGCCAGTACTATTCGGCGCACAATGACAAGCAAAGCGACTTGACACTCAACCCGCTGGCGATTGTGCAGCGCGGCTTGATCACTTACCTCATCGCCACGGCGGCGCCCTACACCGATGTCCGTCAATTCGCGGTGCACCGCTTCCGAGAGGTGACCGTACTCGACTCGCCGTGCCAGGGGCTGGAGTCGTTCGAATTGCACAGCTACCTCGCCACGGATGCCCTGCAATTTGGCAAACCCGAAAAGATCTGCCTGGAAGCTTGGGTGAGCGAACGCCAGGCACGCCTGATTCGCGAAACCCCACTGAGCACGGACATGACGCTCGAACCGTGGGAGCAAGGCTTCCGCCTTCAGGCAACGGTCAACAATACCTGGCAGTTGCACTGGTGGCTGTTGTCGCTCGGTGACGCGGTGGTGGTGCATGCGCCAGCACAATTGCGCCAACAGATCGGCGATACGCTGCGCCGCGCCGCCGCCGCGTACGCGCCTGAACAGTGCCTGGCCTGAGCACCTGGTGCCCGAAGCGGTACAGCCCGGTAACCGAGTAGAGTCATGACTGCAATGAGTGATAGCCTATAGCCATAACTTACCTGATGGGCCCTGCCCCGCGAATACGGCCTCCCAGCCAGCATTGCCCCAAGCCAAGGAAGCAAACGCAATGGACTACCAGTCGCTCAAGACTCGTCAGCGCATTGAACGCGACGCCCATCACCCCAACCTGGCGATTCGTATACACCGGGCCCTGAGCTGGCTACAGCGCGCCGAGCAGGCCGACGACGTCGATGGTCGTTTCGTTTTCCTGTGGATCGCCTTCAACGCCGCCTACGCCACGGATATCGACGAGCAGTATCGGTTGTCCGAACAAGAGGCATTCAAGGCCTTCCTGCACAAGCTCTGCGTGCTGGACAGTGAGCATGTCATCGAGAAACTGGTGTGGTCGGAGTTTTCTGGCAGCATCCGTGCATTGCTGGACAACCCCTATGTGTTCCAGAGCTTCTGGGAGTTCCAGAACGGCAAAATCAGCGAAGCCGAGTGGGAAGAACGCCTGCGCAACGGCAAACGCGCCGCCCACCACGCACTGGCGGAACGTGATACGGCCAAGGTTCTGGGGGTACTGTTCAACCGCATCTACACCTTGCGCAATCAACTGATGCACGGCGGTGCGACCTGGAACGGCAGCGTCAATCGCACACAGCTGCGCGACTGCACCAAACTGCTGGGCAAGCTGGTCCCTTTGATCATCCTGCTTATGCTCGACAACCCCGACACCCTCTGGGGCGACGCCTGCTACCCGGTGGTCAGCGACTGACCTCCTGACCCGGAGCCCTGACGTCCAGCCAACGCCACCATCGCGCCAATTGCCCGCCAGCCAGCGCACAAGCTGGCTGCGACACAAGCTGTCGCCCCCCGCTCACACAATGGAACAAACCTGCCCACAGGCCAACGTCACTGCTGCCCAAGTGGTGCGCTGGATACAAGGAGCGCCAAAGTGCCTGAAATGCTCATCACGTTCGGAATGCAACTCGACGGTCAGCGGGCTACACAGCCCGGCAATCGGCTAGGCGCCCTGACAGTCGGGCCACAAGGTTTGCTGGACATCCTCGAAGGCCAGCTGGGCCTGCTCGCCGTGCGGCCATGTGCAGCGCAGCGCGCAGCCGCGTACCGCGCCTGCCTGGCCCAGTGCGATAACGGGCGACGCTTCTATCACGCCAGCTTCAGCGCCGACGAACTGGGCGTGGCAGCCACGCTGCTGGCCTGGCGCGACGACTTGTACCTCCACGGCTGGGACGGACGCGCAAAAGCAGTTGCCAGCCAACGGATCAACGACCTTGCCGAAGTTGAAGCCGATGCTTGCGAGGTCGTGCCACCGTCCATCGGGCAACGACTGCAACAGGTTGCCGAAGCGTTGGCCGTTCGCCGCGCCTGCATTACCAACGTGTACCTCAGCGATGCATGGGAGGTGTACCCCCTGGCCTGGCAACGGGTGCTGCAACGGCTGCCTCACGCGCAGCTGCCTAACCCGTCGGGTGCTGCACCAGGTTTTCTCGGGCAGTTGCAGGCGGTGTTGCGCGACAGTGTTGCAGGCGCGCCCGTCTCCCCCGTGCCCTGGCAGGATGACGGAAGCGTCCGGGTGGTTCAGGCGCAGACCCGAACGCTGGCCGCTACCTGGCTCAGCCGCACATTGCCCCAAGGCCGGCAGACGCTGCTGGTGGCCACTGCCGACGGCGCCTGCCTGGACAGCCACCTGGCAGGTGCGAACCAGGCCCGGCATGGCCTTTCTGGCAGCAGCATTCTGCGGCCGGCCTTGCAAGTCTTGCCGCTGACGATGGAATTGCTCTGGGCACCGCTGAATTACCCGGTGCTTCTGCAGTTCCTGACCCATCCGATCAACCCCGTTCGGCTGTTTGCCCGCCGCCAGCTGGCAGCCAAGATATCCAGCATGCCCGGCATTGTCGGGGCCGAATGGGACAGGCTGCTCGAACGCATCAGCGCGTACTACGGCCCTGACGCGCCAAGTGTTCGCACGTCTATCGAACATTGGCTCGAAGCACCCACGTTTTCCCCTGACACGGGTGCTCCGCTGAACGAAGTGCAGGTGCGCGTTCAGCGCTTGCAAGCGTTCTTTCAGCTGCGCCTGGGGCACCAGGACCCAGCACAGCGCCAGGCAGCGCAGGCCGGCCATGGCCAATGTCAGGCAGCGCTGCAGGCACTGGCCGCCCTCGAGCAGCAAGGTGTCGAGTTCCTGCGCCCACGGCAGTTGCAGCAGGTTGTCGAGCAAGCGACTGCAAACGGTTCGGACAACCCGCTGCTGGCGGCACAGGCCGGCGCCTACCTGACCGTCACTCGCCCGGGTGCAGCCATCGAACCGGCCGACACTGTGACATGGTGGAACCTGGCCATGCCGGCGTTGCCGGCACGCTCCCCGTGGTCCAGAGCTGAAAGCCGCCAATGGGCAGACCTGGGTGTCGCCTTGCCCGACAGCACCGCGCAACTGGCTCAGGCAGCCCAGGACTGGCTGCGTCCCGTCCTGGCAGCACGGCAGCAGTTGACACTGGTGCTGGCGCCGCCCCAGGAAGAGCCCCACCCGCTCTGGCAGTTGATCGAAACGGTCGTCAGCCAGCCGCACGTGCACGCATTGGAGGACCTCATGCTCGCGCCAGGGCCGTTGTGCCAGGCACAAACCCTGCACGCGCTGCCGCTACGCAAACGCTGGTGGAAGCTGCCTGCCGGCACCCCACTGGCTGCGCCAGAGAAGGCTTCGTATACAAGCCTTAACCTGTTGCTGTTCAACCCTTACCACTGGCTGCTGCAGTACGGTGCCAGGATCCAGGCCAGCAACAGCCCCAGCTTGAGCGACAGCTATCGACTGAATGGCGCGCTCGCACACCGCCTGGCCGAGCGCTTTTTCAACGTGCCGGACGCGCTGACGATGTCCACTGACGCGTTCGATACCTGGTTCGCCACGCACTTCGAGCAGGTGGTGCTCGAGGAAGGGGCGGTCCTGCTGATGCGCGGCCGTGGCGCCGATCTGGCAACACTGCGCCACCGCGTACGTCGCGCAATGATCCAGCTGCGCAGCCACTTCGCACGGGCCAATGTCGTGGCTGTCACCACTGAGCAGCCACTGGCCGGCACCTTCGTGGGCGGTGCGCTGGCAGGCTCGGCAGACCTGGTAGTGACCACCGCAAACGAACTGCGTGCGGTCGTCGACATGAAGTGGGCCGGTGGCAAGAAGTACCCCGACCAACTTCAGGCCAACCGCCATCTGCAACTGGCGATCTATGCCGAACTGCTGCAGCAGCAGACCGGCTCGGTGCCATCCGTGGCGTATTTCATTCTGGAGCCTGCACGCTTGCTGACACCGGACGACCGCGTGTTCGCCGACGCGCAACAGGTGCCTGCCAACCCCCCAGGCAACACCCGCGAGCTGTGGCAGGCCTTCATCAAAGCCTGGAAATGGCGGCAAGGGCAGCTTGCCGATGGCCACTTCGAGCTGGCACTGGTAGGCATCGAGGAGGACGAGGCTTCCCAGCCACCGGCGCATGCACTGGCCATGGAATACCTCAAAGAAGCCTACAACGACTACCTGAGCTTGGCTGGATGGGAGCAATGAGCATGTCCGACAACCCGCGCATCACGTTCATCAGCGCTGGCGCTGGCAGCGGCAAGACCTATCGGCTCACGGAGCTTTTGTACCAGGAGCTGACCAGCCAACAGGTGCAGCCAGAGGGCATCATCGCCACCACGTTCACCCGCAAAGCCGCTGCCGAGCTGCGCGAGCGCGTGCGCAGCCACCTGCTCGACAAGGGGCAGGTCGGCCTGGCCAGCGCTATGGGCCAGGCACGCATCGGTACGGTAAACAGCCTGTGTGGCCAGTTGCTCGAGCACTTCGCCTTTGAAGCCGGCATGCCACCGCAACAGCGCGTGCTGGAAGAAGAGCAGGCGAAGGTGCTGCTCAACCAGGCCGTCGATAGCGTCCTTGACGGTACGCGCATGGAGGCGTTCCTTGCCATCAGTCGGCGCCTGGGGCTGGAGGTTACCCTGCAGCAGAGCGACCTTCCGAGTGACAGCTGGCAAGACGCACTACGCCGACTGCTGGATCAGCTGCGCAGCAATGACATTGACCTTGAGCGCGCGCGCGACTTCGCTGCGCGTAACGCCCAGGACCTGCTTGCGCACTTCCCCAGCGTGACCAGCAGCGATCTGGACGCTGAGCTGCTGCGCACCCTTCCCGATGTGCTTGCACTGCTGCAAGCCGCCAACAGCAAAGTCAAGCTGACAGCAACGTACATCACCTTGCTCAAGGACTTCCAGCGTGAGCTGCAGCAAGGCAATGCCCGCTGGAGCGACTGGGCAAAGCTGGCTAAAACGGCACCGGAAGCCAAGCTGACACCGTTGGTGGCCGGCGTGACCGAAAGGGTACAGCGCTATGCCGAGCACCCGCGCCTGCACGCCGATCTGAGGGAATACCTGGACCAGATATTCAACCTCGCCATCGATGCCTTGCAACTGTACAGCCGTAACAAGATCGAGCTGGGCGTGCTGGACTTCGCCGACCAGGAACATGCGTTGCTCAGATTGCTGGACAACCCCGCGGTCATCGAGGTGCTGGAGCAAGAACTGGACCTGGTCATGGTTGACGAGTTCCAGGACACCAGCCCTATGCAGTTGGCGATTTTCCTGAAGCTTGCCCGCATCGCCAAGCGGGTTTACTGGGTAGGCGATATCAAACAGGCGATCTACGGTTTTCGTGGCAGCGACTGCGCCTTGATGCAAGCCATCCTTGGCGCTTTGCCTGGCATGGGCGGGGTCAAAGAGGTATTGCCCAAATCCTGGCGCTCGCGCCCTGAGCTTGTCGAGTTGACCAACGAAGTGTTCACCCAGGCGTTCAGCAACAGCCTGTCCGCCGACGAGGTCCGGCTCACGCCTACTCGACAGGACCCGCTTGGCGGGCCCGCCTTTGCCAACTGGATACTCGATGGCAGCAATGCCGAGCAGCAGACCTGTGCACTTGCCGAAGGGATAGGGCAACTGCTCGAAAGCCGCTACCAGGTGTTCGACAAGACCACCCAGCAGGCCCGTGACCTGCAGGCTGGCGATATCACCGTGCTTTGCTACTCCCACAGCAATGTGGCCAAGGTAGCGGCGGCCCTGGCCGCCGCAGGCCTGCCCTGCTCCACCGCCCAGCCCGGGCTGCTGGCAACGCCAGAAGCGACACTGGCGCTGGCCTGCTTGCGCCGGTTGAATGACCCGACGGATACCCTGGCCACCGCCCAGATCGTCTCCATGACCAGCGCCGAAGAACCAGAAAGCTGGGTTGCAGAGCGCTTGCACTATCTGCACGCCGGGCACCCGCAAGGCCAATGGCGAGAACAAACAGTCGATGCGCATGCAGCACATCCGCTGGTCGCCGAACTGGCACGGCTACGTGCCGACCTGCCATTGCTGACGCCGGTCGAGGCGCTGCAGCGCTTGATCGCCGAATGCGACTTGGCCCGTTGCGTAACGGGCTGGTCGACCACGCCGGCACAGGCGCAGAAGCGCCTGGCCAACCTGGACGCGTTGCTTGAACTGGCGCAACGCTACCAAGACCTCTGTCGCAATGGGCTGGGGGCGGCATCGATTTCCGGGCTGGTGCTCTGGTTGGGGCAAACCGCCGGCGCGGGCAATGATGCGCTGGCAACCCCGGCCCTGGATGCGGTCCGGGTGATGACTCACCACGCCAGTAAGGGCCTGGAGTGGCCCGTGGTCATCCTGATGGACCTGGCGCGGGACGTTGGCGAGCGGCTGTGGTCGGTTTCGGCGCAATCCGACAGTGCCCTGGACCCGAATGATCCATTGCGCGACCGCTTTATCCGTTACTGGCCGTGGCCACTGGGCAAGCAGAAAAACGTGCCGCTGGCGGACACCATCGGCAAAACCCCCGCTGCCAAGGCGTGCCGCGATGAGGCTGTCGAGGAAGCCAAGCGCCTGCTGTACGTGAGCATGACCCGCGCCCGTGATTTTCTGGTGATTGCTCGTTCCAGCAGGCGGTTGACTGGGCCGTGGCTAGATTGCGTCCAGGCTCCATGGCTGACGACCGAAGCAGGCACACATGAATTGCAGCTGAAAAGTGGAACAACCGTGCGCGTCGAGCATCGCACGCTTGGCGCCGGCAGTGCGCCAGTCATTGCAACAGCCACCACCAACCAGCTGCACTGGTTTGCGTCCCCCGACAGCGTTACACCTCGATTGCCACTTGGGGTGCAGCCTTCGGCCACCCAGGCCAGCGCGCTTGCTGGTGCACAGGAAACCTGCCGTATCGGTAGCCGCATCACCTTGCAAGGCAACCCGGACATGAGCGCAGTAGGCACTGCGATTCATGCCAGCCTTGGCCTGTCGTTCAGCGACCCGGAGCGCCCGATAAGCCAGGACGAGGTTAACCGATTGCTGCGGGGCCTGGACGTACTCGAACACGTCGATGCCCGCCAGGTACTGGCCCAGGTGACGGCCTTGCATGCCTGGATTGCAAGTCGCTGGCCCCACGCCGACGCGGAGGCTGAATACCCGGTACAACAACTGCTGGATGCCGGCCAGGTACTGGATGGCCGCATTGACCTGCTGTTGGCCACCCCAGAGGGTTGGGTGTTGATCGACCACAAGTCCAACCCGGCACCCGAGGCGCAATGGCAGCGGCTGGCGGCAACGCACGCGGGGCAGTTGCAGGCCTACGCCAAGGCTGTGGAGGCCGCATCAGGCAAGCCGGTGACAGAGGCCTGGCTGTTCTTGCCCGTAGCTGCCGGTGCCGTTCGCGTGTTCTGAAAACCAGCCACTTGCAAGGTTTGCAGATAGACTCAGGCGGCCTGACTGAGCAGGCCGCCCCATTTACCAAGGAAAGAACATGACGTTGTACGAATCCATTGTCCTGGAAACCCGTAATGGCGCTCTGGGAGATACTTTCGAGCTTCAAGAGCTCACGTCCGAGCACCGCCGGGTAATGTGCCCGAACGGGCCAGCGCTGGTCGAAAAGTATCGAATCGGTTTCGAGTTTTTCATGAGAACAGCAATCGGCACCACCATCGCCAACTATGCCCGTGACGCTCACAGCGGCGCAGGCGGCTACAACGTCAACAAGGGCGCCGCCGCCAAATTCCTGCGCGTGGCGCACAGTACCTACAAGGTTCTCGCAGACGATCAATAGCCGTAACTGCAACCTCACACCGGGGCTTTAGCGAATTACCCCAGCAACTGGCTCAACACCGCGCGCAACTTCCCCGGTTTTACCGGTTTGTTCAGCAATGGTGCGCCAAGCTTGTGCAAGGCCCGCCGGCATTGATCGCTGCGGTCGGCGGTGATGATCACCGCCGGTATCGGCGCGGCAAAGTGCTCACGCAAGTGCCTGACCACCTCGCAGCCCACCACACCATGGTCCAGGTGGAAATCCGCCAGGATCAGCTCTGGAGCGCGCTCTTGCAAGGCCTGCAAGGCGCCTTCCTGGTCGGTTGCGGTTACCACTTCACAGCCCCACTGCCCTAGCAGCGCGCCCATGCTTTCAAGGATGCTCACCTCATTGTCCAGCACCAACAGGCGGCGGCCCGGCAGCGGGTTGCCGACGCTTGGCAGCGGCACGG
Organism: Pseudomonas sp. LFS074; assembly: GCF_047978165.1. Lineage (NCBI taxonomy): Bacteria > Pseudomonadati > Pseudomonadota > Gammaproteobacteria > Pseudomonadales > Pseudomonadaceae > Pseudomonas > Pseudomonas sp. LFS074. The sequence goes on from NZ_JBFPFV010000001.1 coordinate 3,551,007, forward strand.
CCTGGTGAGCGGCCAGGGGCGCCGCTTTACCAAGCGGCACTTCGATGCTGAACATCGAGCCACGCCCAGGCCACGAACGCACTTCGATCCGATAGCCGAGAATCTTGGCGATCCGTTCTACGATCGCCAACCCCAGGCCCACGCCCTTGCGATCCGCCGCGCGGCCAACGTCCAGCTGGTTGAATTCGAGAAAAATGGCCTGCAGCCGATCCTGCGCAATGCCCCGCCCGGAATCCCACACCTCCAGCCGCAAATGGCCGCCGCGGCGCCTCGCGCCGAGCAGGATCCGCCCCTGGTCGGTGTACCGGCACGCGTTGCTGAGGAAGTTGCGCAGGATACGTGTCAGCAACCGCAGGTCAGTGCAGATGGCATAGTCGGCTATGCGCGCATGCAGCTTCAGGCCTGCAGCATCGGCGACCGAGCTGAACTCCGAGACCAGCGGCGCGAACAGCTCATCCAAGCGGTACACGGCTACGTCCGGCTTGACCGCCGCCTGGTCGAGCCGAGAAATGTCCAGCAGGTCGGTCAGCAGGTCTTCGGCGCCTTCCAGGGCCTGGTGGGTGCGCTCCACCAACACATGCTCGGCCTCTGGCAACGGCCGCTCGCGCAAGGTGGAGATCAGCAGGCGCGCAGCGTTCAGCGGTTGCAGCAGGTCATGGCTGGCGGCGGCGAGGTATTTGTCCTTGCTGCGGTTGGCCGCCTCTGCGGCATCACGCGCCTCCAGTAATTCATCGGTACGCGCAGCAACCCGCTGCTCCAGTTCGTCATTGAGCTGTTGCAGGCGCTGCTGGGCCAGTTTGCGTTCGGTGATGTCGGCGACAAACCCCTCTACTATGCCCTCCTGGCCGGGCTTGAGCAGCAGGTTCATCAGCACATCGAGGTGGCTGCCGTCCTTGCGCCGCAAACGGGTTTCGTAGCCATGCAGGCTGTGCTCGCGGGCGAGGATAGCGGTAATGGCCTGCAACTCCTCGGTGCCGCCGTCAAACAGGTGTGCGGCCAAGTCAGTCAGGGAAAACAATACCGCTTGCGGGTCGTCGTAACCGAGCATGCGCGCCAGCGCCGGGTTGGCGGCACGCATGCCGTCCTGCAGGCTGGCCTGGAAAATCCCGTGCACGGCGTTTTCGAACAGCCACTTGTAGCGGTTGCGTTCGGCCTCCAGTTCGTCCAGACGGGCGGAAAGTTCCGGGTAGTGGCTTTTGCGCGCCGAGTGGTCGCCCAGCCCCAGCAGCCCGGCCAGCGCCCGTTGCTGCTCGTCAGAGGGCCTCGCCATAGACCACCTCAACATCACGCTGGCTCGACGCACGGGGGTTGGTGAGGATGCACGGGTCATCCATCGCATGTTGCGACAGGAACGGAATATCGGCAGTACGCACCCCATGCAGCCCCAGGGTTTCATGGAAGCCGATGGCGTGCTTCAGGGCAATCAGGTGCTCCACCAGGCGGCCGCAGATTTGCCGATGGTTGAGGCCACGGCAGTCGATGCCGAATACCTCGGCAATCACTTTGAAACGCTCGGGTGCCGAACTGTAGTTGAACGCCACCACGTGCTCCACCAGCACCGCGTTGCACAAGCCATGGGGCAAGTCGAGGAACCCGCCCAGGCTGTGCGACATGGCATGCACCGCGCCCAGAATCGCATTGGAGAACGCCAGCCCCGCCTGCATGCTGCCGAGCATGATCTTCTCGCGCAGGGCAATATCGGTGGGGTTTGCAATCATCTCCACCAGGTTGCCATTGATCAGGCGCATGGCTTCCAGCGCATGGGGATCGGTCAGCGGGCCATGGCCGGTGGAGACGAAGGCCTCGATGGCATGCACCAGCGCATCGATGCCGGTGCAGGCCGACAGGAACGGGTCCATGCTCAGGGTGGTTTGCGGGTCGATCAGCGACACGTCCGGCACCACCGCCTTGCTGACGATGGAGAACTTCATGCGCTCCTGCTGGTTGGAAATGATCACGAACTGCGACACGTCCGCCGAGGTGCCGGCGGTGGTCGGGATCAGGATCAGTGGCGGGCTGGGCACGCGGATCATATCCACGCCTTCGAACTCGAGGATGCTGCGCCCGTGGGCGACCACGATGCCGATGGCTTTGCCGCAATCCATCGGGCTACCGCCGCCAACGGCGACGATAACGTCACAGTGGTTCTGCCGGTAGATCTCGGCGCCGAGCATTACCTCTTCGACTCGAGGGTTGGGAGACACGTCGGTGTACAGGCAGTAGTCGATGCCCTGGGCCTGCAGGCTGGCCTCCACATCCGCCACCCAGCCGGCGGCGATCACGCCGGGGTCGCTGACCACCAGGACCTTGCGTGCACCGAAGGTCTTGGCGTAATTGGCGACATTGTGCCGGCAACCGGCACCAAAGATGATTTCAGGCGATACGAACTTGCGAAGCGGGCTGAAACTCTGGCTCATCGGAAAGCCTGTTCTTATTGTTCTGGAAGGTAACCGCCAGCGTAAAGCATCCGGCCGCGAAAGCAACCAGACCAAAGCGGGGCCACGGTTCATTCGACCCAGGCCTTGGCGCGGGCCACCTCCAGGAACGCCAGCACGTCCTCTTCGAGCCCTGCTGCGCTGGGGAAGCGTCTTGCCAGGCGATCTATGATGGCAGCCACGCTACGCTGGCCGTCCAGCAGCTCCAGTACCCAACCGGCACTGGCGTTGAGCTCGATGATGCCTCCGGGGTACAGCAGCACATGGCAAGCCTGCAGCGGCTCCCAGTGCAGGCGGAAACCTTTGCCCAAAGCCAGTGTGTGCTCGCGATCGATCAGCTTCACAGGGGCATCGGCACTGAAGGCCCGGCCACCGATGCGGTGGCCGGGCAGGCATCAGCGATTGGCGAAATACATCGTCACTTCGAAGCCAATGCGCAAGTCGGTGTAAGCGGGTTTATTCCACATCGGGCAAGTCCTCTTCTTGTGCCGGAGAATTCCGGTAGAAGCATTAATGCACGGGGGCGGGCTGGGCCGAATGCTACTTTGGAACGAGCTTACGGGGTGCGTTGGTAGGGGGCCTCTTCGCGGGCACGCCCGCTCCCACAGGCCTGCAGTTGTGCGGTCCCTGTGGGAGCGGGCGTGCCCGCCAAGCAAGCGGCGTGGTTTAGAAGAAGCCCAACGGGTTGATGTCGTAGCTCACCAGCAGGTTCTTGGTCTGCTGATAATGGTCGAGCATCATCTTGTGGGTCTCACGGCCAACACCCGACTTCTTGTAGCCACCAAACGCTGCATGCGCCGGATACAGGTGATAGCAGTTGGTCCATACCCGCCCGGCCTTGATCCCCCGGCCCATGCGGTAGGCGCGGTTGATGTCGCGGGTCCACAGACCGGCGCCCAAGCCGAATTCGGTGTCGTTGGCGATCGCCAGCGCTTCAGCTTCGTCCTTGAAGGTGGTCACGCCCACCACCGGGCCGAAGATTTCTTCCTGGAACACGCGCATCGTGTTGTTGCCCTTCAACAGGGTCGGCTGGATGTAGTAACCGCTTGCCAGGTCGCCCTGCAGCCGCTCGGCACTGCCGCCAGTCAGCAGCTGCGCGCCCTCCTCCTTGGCAACCTGCAGGTACGAAAGGATCTTGTCGTACTGTTGCTCGGAAGCCTGGGCACCGACCATGGTCTCGGTATCCAGCGGGTTGCCACGTGTGATCTTGGCGATTTTCTTCATCACCTCGGCCATGAACGGCTCGTAGATCGATTCCTGGATCAGCGCCCGCGACGGGCAGGTGCATACCTCGCCCTGGTTGAAGAACGCCAGCACCAGGCCTTCGGCGGCCTTTTCGATGAACGCGGGCTCGGCCTGCATGATGTCTTCGAAGAAGATGTTCGGCGACTTGCCGCCCAGCTCGACGGTGGACGGGATGATGTTCTCGGCCGCGCACTTCATGATGTGCGAACCCACCGGGGTGGAGCCGGTGAAGGCGATCTTGGCAATGCGCTTGCTGGTAGCCAGGGCCTCGCCAGCCTCGCGGCCAAAGCCCTGGACGATGTTCAGCACACCGGCCGGTAACAAATCGGCGATCAGCTCGGCGAAAATGGTGATCGACAGGGGCGTTTGCTCAGCCGGCTTGAGCACCACGCAGTTGCCGGCGGCCAGCGCCGGGGCAAGCTTCCAGGCGGCCATCAGCAGCGGGAAGTTCCACGGGATGATCTGCCCGACCACGCCCAACGGCTCATGGATGTGATAGGCCACGGTGCCTTCGTTGATCTCGGCGGCACCACCTTCCTGGGCACGGATGCAACCGGCGAAGTAACGGAAGTGGTCCGCCGCCAGCGGCACGTCGGCATTCAAGGTTTCGCGCACGGCCTTGCCGTTGTCCCAGCTTTCGGTGACGGCCAGCACTTCCAGGTTCTGTTCGATGCGGTCGGCGATTTTCAGCAGCATCAGGGCGCGGTCTTGCACCGAGGTCTTGCCCCAGGCTTGAGCGGCGGCATGCGCGGCGTCCAGGGCGCGGTCGATGTCCTGGGCAGTGGAGCGCGGGAATTCGGCAATCGGCTGGCCATTGACCGGCGAACTGTTGGTGAAGTATTGGCCAGCCAGCGGCGGCACGAACTCGCCATTGATGAAGTTGCCGTAGCGTGGTTTGAAGGACACGACGGCACCTGGAGTTCCGGGTTGTGCGTAGATCATGCTGAGCCTCTGCGGGTCGATGCCTGTCCCACGACAGGCGATGGACCGATGGTAAAATGCCCCGCGTGCCGGGCGAATGCATCGTTGGCAGCGGGGCTCTCGTCATTTGGTAGTAGGGTTACAGCGTTATGGCTGAGCGCTTGCCGTTTGCTGCAACTGTTTGGGCAGTTTGAAGGTCCAGAGCATGCCGCCCTGGTTGAAGTCCTTGACCCGCTTGGCCACTTCGCCGCCCCACAGCGGCACCGCACCACCCCAGCCGGAAACCACCGAAACGTATTGTTCGCCGTCCATTTCCCAGGTCACGGGCGAGCCGAGCACGCCGGAGCCGGTCTGGAACTCCCAGACCTTGTCGCCAGTCTTGGCATTGAAGGCCTGCAGGAAGCCTTCCGGCGTGCCGGTGAACACCAGGTTGCCCTTGGTGGTCAGCACCCCGCCCCACAGCGGCGCGTAGTTCTTGTGGCGCCACACTTCCTTGCCGCTGATGGGGTCGATGGCGCGCAGCACGCCGATGTAGTCTTCGTTGAGCGGCTTGATGGTGAAGCCGGCGCCGAGGAACGCCGCGCCCTTCTTGTAGGCGATGCCTTCGTTCCAGATGTCCATGCCCCACTCGTTGGACGGCACGTAGAACAGCCCGGTGTCCTTGTTGTAGGCCATCGGCATCCAGTTCTTGGCACCGAGGAAGGCCGGGGCGACGAACACCGAGCTGCCCTTGGCCTCGCTACCCGGCGCGCCTGGGCGGCTGGCGTCGTTGTAGATAGGCCGGCCATCCTTGTCCAAACCGGTGGCCCAGGTGATCTTGTCGACGAAGGGGAAGCCGCGGATGAACTTGCCGTTGGTGCGGTCCAGCACGTAGAAGAAGCCGTTGCGGTCGGCCGTGGCGGCAGCCTTGACCTCCTTGCCGCCGTCCTTGTAGTTGAACGAGATCAGCTCATTGACGCCGTCGAAGTCCCAGCCATCATGGGGCGTGCTCTGGAAGTGCCATTTGATGGTGCCGTCGTCCGGGTTCAGCGCCAGGCGCGACGAGGAGTACAGGTTGTCGCCGGGGCGCAGGTGCGAGTTCCACGGCGCAGGGTTGCCAGTGCCGAACAGGATCAGGTTGGTTTCCGGGTCGTAGTACCCGCCCAGCCATGGCGCCGCACCGCCGGTCTTCCACAGGTCGCCAGGCCAGGTCTTGCCCGCCTCACCGCCAGAAATACCGTTTTCGATCGCCTTGCCATCCTTGTACACATAACCCATGTGCCCTTCCACGGTGGGGCGCATCCACAGCAGCTCGCCGTTTTCCGGGTTGTACGCCTGGATCTTGCCCACCACGCCGAACTCACCACCGGCAACGCCGGTGATCAGCTTGCCGTTGACGATCATCGGCGCGGCGCTGATGGAGTAGCCTTCCTTGTGGTCGGCCACTTTCTTGCTCCAGACCACCTTGCCGGTGTCCTTGTTCAAGGCCACCAGCTTGGCGTCGAGGGTGCCGAAGAACACCAGGTCGCCGTACAGCGCCACGCCACGGTTGATCACATCGCAGCACGGGCGGATGTCATCCGGCAGGCGTGCATCGTATTGCCACAGCTTCTTGCCGGTGCGGGCGTCCACGGCGAACACCCGCGAGTAGGAGCCGGTCAGGTACATCACCCCGTCCTTGATCAGCGGCTGGGCCTGCTGGCCGCGCTGCTTCTCACCGCCGAAGGAGAACGCCCAGACCGGCCGCAGTTCCTTGACGTTGTTGGCATTGAGCAGGTCCAGCGGGCTGTAGCGCTGGCCCTGCACGCCCAGGCCGTTGGTCACGATCTGCTGCGGGTTCTTCGGGTCCTGGAGGATTTCTTCATTGCTGACAGCGGCGTGAGCCGCGCCGGCAAGCAGCATGGCGCTGAGCACCAGGCTCACGGCGAACAAGGGGCGACGTGGGGATCGGGTCATGACGGCTACCTTTGGCTTTATTGTTGTGTCCGGGAAAATTTCCCGGTGTGCCGAGAATTCTTGGTTGCCTACCCGGTTACCAACAATTGGCCGCAGTGCGGAGATTTCTAGTTCCTTGGTATCGGCTTGGGATTTGCGTGGGGGCACAGATCGAGCGCCGCCCGCGCGGCGCTCGATCTCACAGGCGCAAAAAATGCCATGACGAACCCTAAAAAGCCTCACCGCCCCCATCCACCCGCCGCAGCTGCTGTCGCTCATAACGCGGATACAGATGGCTGACACTGCGAATCAGCTCATACCGCGTCAAGCTGATCCCGGCAAACCTCTCAGGGATGGGCCTGCGAATCATCTCTGCCATGTCATCGCCGCGCGCCGCGCCATCACGCATCAGGCCATCCAGCCAACCCAGGTAGTCACGCATCTGCGCGAACGGCTGCGCATCACTGGCCACCGGGCCGTGGCCGGGCACCAGTTGCTTCCAGGGCAACGCCTGCAAGGTGTCCAGGTCCTTGAGCCACACCTCCAGCCCCGGGCTGTTGGGCGTGGTCAGGGCACGTTCGTAGAACACCAGGTCGCCGGCGAACAGCACGCCGGTGTTTTCATCGAGAATCGCCAGGTCGGCACCGGTATGCCCGCTCAGCGCCAGCAGCCGCAGGCGGTGCCCGCCCACTTCACGCCCCCCCGGCTGCAGCACCTGGGTCGGCAACACCACCTCGGTACCGCGCATCCAGTCGCCAACCAGGCGGTACATGTTTTCGGCCATGGCGTCGCCTTGCTGGCGCAGCAGGTCGCGGGTGCCGGCCAAGGCGCCAATCGGCACATCTGCAAAGGCCTGGTTGCCCAGTACGTGATCAGGGTGATGATGGGTCAACAGCACTTCCAGCACCGGCTTTTCGGTGACGGTGGCAATCGCCTGACGCATCGCTTCGCCATAGCGTTTCGATGGCCCGCTGTCGATGACCACCACACCACTGTCGGTGACGATGAATGCGGTGTTGACCACATTGCCGCCATTGGCCTTGGCAAAATTGTCGGTGCTGCCTTCCAGCAACCAGGTGCCCTCGGCGATCTGCCGGGGAGTGAGCCGGTATTCCAGGTCGGCCTGGGCCGGCAGCCCCAGGCACAGTAGCAATAGCAGGGTCCAACGCATGACGGCGCCTCTGGTCTGGGGTGAAGTCGGGCAACTGCTCAGGGCACCGCTGCCTCGAACTGGTTGCCGCTGTTGTCCTGCAACAACAGCCGGGTTGGCCCGGTGCCGCGGATGTCAAAGCCCAGGTTGGGGTTTTCGCTGACCGCCGGGTACAGCTCGAGGCTCGCCAGGCGCTGGCCGTCGTCGCCTTGCAACTCGGCATGGTTGAGGAAGAACTCGGGAATGCCGCTGACCAGGCCGTTATCCATCGGGTGGGCCACCTGCAGGCGCAGGCGGCTGCTGTCGCCACGCGGGTAGCGCCCGCCCAGCACTTCACCGAGGTGCTCCTCCCAGCCGGGTTGGGTACGGACTACGCTGGGCGCGGTACACCCGCCACCTGCGGCATCAATCAGGGTCGAGCCGACATGCCACAGGCCATCGCGCGTCAGCACGGCGGCACGCAGCGGCGTGGCCTGCTCGATACGAATACGGATCGACAACCAGGGCAGCACGCGCTCGCCAGGCTGGAAGTCGACGATGCGCGGCAGCGGGTTGAGTTCGGCCCAGGCGATGATCCGCACCACCTCGCCTGTGAACGCCCGGGCGTCGATCTCCAGCGGCACCTGCCGCGCGTCCTCGGCAAAGGGCGGCGCCAGCAGTTTTACACGGTCATCGAACACGAACGCTGCCTGGCCCAGTATCTGCTTGTGGTAGAAGTCCCACATGACCGAGGGCACCGGGTCTATGTGGGTGCCCTGCGTCGCAGCCTGGGCCGCCAAGGGCATCCAGCAGGCCAGCAGGAACGTCGCTCGCCAGTTCATGGCCACTCCTATTGATACATCTCCGGGACCTCGTAACGCAGGCCGTAAGTGGCATACATCGCCTTGAGCCGGCCATCACGGATCATGCCCTCGAGGGCCTCCTCCACCGCATAGGCCAACTGCCGGTTGCTTTCGTGCACAGCCATGCCGATTTCCCAGGCTTGCTTGCCAAGGTTCGGGTAGGCGTTTTCCGCCAGGGCCAGTTGCGGGTCGGCGGCTTGGTGCAGCTGCCAGTCGACCTCGCCGCGCATCGCCATCACCGCGTCCACCTGGCCGGCCTGCATCGCGGCAAATGCCTGCTGCACGTTGGGGTAATGGTGGGTCTTGGCGCTGAGCATGCCGTTGAACACCGAGGTCAGGTAGAACGACGGCACGCTGTCGACCTCGACCCCGATCGGGTGCTGCTGGAACACCGCCACACTGGCCACCGAGGCCAGCCGGCGCTGGTCATAGGCCACCTGCCAGCGCTCTTGCTGATAGGGGCCGAACATCACCACCTGGGCGTTTTCCAGCTCGCCCAGTTCGTTGCGCTTCTGCGCGTAATCGTGATCGTATGGCACCCGCATCATCAGGTCGGCCAATTGCTGGTGGCGCAGCGGGCTGCCGCGCCAGATGTAGTCGCGCAGGTCATCGTCGAGCTTTTCTCCAGGCGGTGCCCAAATCAGTTGCAGGCGCACCCCCAAGGCCGTGGCGAGGGCCTGTGCCAGCTCCACATCGACGCCTCGCGGCTGGCCGTGGTCCTGGAAACTGTAGGGTGCGAAATCCTTGTACACCGCCACTTTCAACTCGCCGGCGGCGATGATCGCGTCGTAGTTGCGCACCTGCGCCTGAGCCACCGCGCAACACAGCAGCAGGCCACTCAACAGCACCGTCCACAGGCGCATGGCCGTCACTCCTCGACGTGCACGCTGTCCAGGTAGGTGCGCACCGCCCACAGCGCTTCCTGGCTCAGGTAATCGGCCATCTTAGGCATGTACACGCGGCCGTCGCGCACCGCACCGTGGCGCACCCGCTCAACGAACCACTCATCGCCGGCATCACCGGCATCGAGCATGCGCAGGTCCGGGGCGATACCGCCGGACTTGGCCTCCAGCCCATGGCAGGCCGCGCAGTTCTGGTTGTAGGCCGAGGCGCCGATTTCCACGGCCTTGTCGTGCTCGGGTGAGCTGCGGTAAGGGTTCACTGCCGCCCAACCGTCGCCGTCCAGGCTAACGCCAGCGTCCTTGATCGAGGTCAAGCCCTTGGTCTCCACGGCCTGGGGCACCACGTTGCCATGGGCCCAGGCCGTGCCGGTCAGCACAGCCCCGGCCAGCAACCCTGCAGCAAGCAACACATCGCGTTTTTTTGTCATTGTTATGCCCTCACCATTGCACGCAAAGCCTCAACCACAGAGGCCGTGCCGCCATCTTAGAAACAGCCCGCAGGCGGCCGAATGCTGCTTTGGTGGCCGGGCCTTACTCCCTTGGTAGTAGGGCTTGTGGCGAAGGGCCAATTGAGGTGCCGTGCGGGAACTCTTCCCGGCAAGGGCGGGAATTTTTCCGTATCCCGCAACCACCGCCCCACCCCACCCTGTGCAGGCCAAAACCTCCACTGGGAACTGCAACCATGACAATAAGATCGCTACCCGCCCTTTCCCCTCTGGCCTTGAGCGTGCGCGTCCTGCTGATGGCCGGTAGCCTGGCCCTGGGCACTGTGGCAACAGCGGCCACCCCCTCTGCTGCACCTGCCGGCAAGCACGTCACCTGGGAAGACATCGCCAATGACCACCTGACCACCCAGGACGTGCTGCAGTACGGCATGGGCACCAACGCCCAGCGCTGGAGCCCGCTGGCCCAGGTCAACGACCAGAACGTGTTCAAGCTCACGCCGGCCTGGTCCTACTCCTTCGGCGACGAGAAGCAGCGCGGCCAGGAGTCCCAGGCCATCGTCAGCGACGGCGTGGTCTACGTCACAGGCTCCTACTCACGGGTATTCGCCCTCGATGCCAAGACCGGCAAACGCCTGTGGACCTACAACCATCGCCTGCCCGACAACATTCGCCCGTGCTGCGACGTGGTCAACCGCGGGGCAGCGATCTACGGCGACAAGATTTACTTCGGCACCCTAGACGCGCGGGTCATCGCCCTGGACAAAAACACCGGCAAAGTGGTGTGGAACAAGAAGTTCGGCGACCACAGCGCCGGCTACACCATGACCGGCGCACCGGTGCTGATCAAGGACAAGACCAGCGGCAAGGTCCTGCTGATCCACGGCAGCTCCGGCGATGAATTCGGCGTGGTCGGCCAGCTGTTCGCGCGCGACCCGGACACCGGCGAAGAGGTGTGGATGCGGCCTTTCGTCGAAGGCCACATGGGCCGCCTGAACGGCAAGGACAGCACCCCAACCGGCGATGTCAAGGCGCCGTCCTGGCCAGACGACCCCACCACCGAAACCGGCAAGGTCGAGGCCTGGAGCCACGGCGGCGGCGCCCCTTGGCAAAGCGCCAGCTTCGACCCCGAGACCAACACCATCATCGTTGGCGCGGGTAACCCCGGCCCGTGGAATACCTGGGCGCGCACGTCGAAGGACGGCAACCCGCATGACTTCGACAGCCTGTACACCTCCGGCCAGGTCGGCGTCGACCCGAGCACCGGCGAGGTCAAATGGTTCTACCAGCACACCCCCAACGATGCCTGGGACTTCTCCGGCAACAACGAGCTGGTGCTGTTCGACTACAAAGATAAGGACGGCAAAGTGGTCAAGGCCACCGCCCACGCCGACCGCAACGGCTTCTTCTACGTGGTAGACCGCAACAACGGCAAGCTGCAGAACGCCTTCCCCTTCGTCGACAACATCACCTGGGCCAGCCACATCGACCTGAAGACCGGGCGCCCGGTGGAAAACCCCGGCCAACGCCCGGCCAAGCCGTTGCCGGGTGAAACCAAGGGCAAGCCGGTGGAAGTCTCGCCACCGTTCCTTGGCGGCAAAAACTGGAACCCCATGGCCTACAGCCAAGACACTGGCCTGTTCTACATCCCCGGCAACCAGTGGAAAGAGGAATACTGGACCGAGGAAGTGAACTACAAGAAAGGCTCGGCCTACCTGGGCATGGGCTTCCGTATCAAGCGCATGTACGACGACCACGTCGGCACCTTGCGCGCCATGGACCCGACTACCGGCAAGCTGGTGTGGGAACACAAGGAGCACCTGCCGCTGTGGGCAGGCGTGCTGGCCACCAAGGGCAACCTGGTATTCACCGGCACGGGTGACGGTTTCTTCAAGGCGTTCGACGCCAAGACGGGCAAGGAGCTGTGGAAGTTCCAGACCGGCAGCGGCATCGTTTCGCCGCCCATCACCTGGGAGCAGGATGGCGAGCAGTACATCGGCGTGACCGTGGGCTATGGCGGCGCGGTGCCGCTGTGGGGCGGCGACATGGCCGAGCTGACCAAACCCGTGGCGCAGGGCGGCTCGTTCTGGGTGTTCAAGATCCCTAGCTGGGACACCAAGACTGCACAGCGTTGACCTGCAGCGGGGAGCGGGCCTGTGCCCCTCCCCGCATCAGCCCTTCTTCTGCATAGAGCCTTTCGCCATGAACTACTTACCCTTTGCCTTGCTGTTGGTGCTGTCCCCTGCCATGGCCGAGAATGCCGACGATGCTGGCAACGATGCCCCTTTGACCATCAACGGCTGCGTGATTGCCGAAGCCAGCCAGTGCCCGGGGGCCAACCTGCGCGGCGCCAAGCTGGCCAACCAGGACCTGCGCAAGATGAACCTGGCCGGCGCCGACCTGCGCGATGCCGACCTGCGCCATGCCCAGTTGGACCTGGCCAACCTGGAAAGGGCCCGCCTGCAAGGCGCCAACCTGACCCGCGCCAGCCTGCAACAGAGCAACCTGCGCTTGGCCGACCTGAGCAATAGCAGGCTGGTGGCCATTCAGGGCTGGGGGCTGTTCGCCCAAGGGGCACAGTTTGCCAAGGCCGACCTCAGTGCGGCCTACCTGCAGTTCGCCAGGCTGTCCGGGGCGAAGCTGCAGCAGGCCAACTTGCAGGCGGCGGACCTGGAGATGGCCTGGTTGAGCAAGGCTGATCTACAAGGGGCCAACCTGGGCGATGCCAACCTGCAGGAAGCAAAATTTGGCCAGAGCAACCTGGCCCGCGCCGATTTGCGCGGGGCGCGGCAGCATTACGGGAATTTTCAGGAGGCCAACATGGAAGGGTGCAAAGGGTGCCCTGAGACTTGGGACAAGTGAGCGCAGGGTTCGACGTGGGATGTGTGGCGCCTGGGAGACCGAGCGCCACTTCTGTCATGTCGGCCATCACCCCGCCACCCGTACCACCCCAAGGTCGATCCCCAGGTGCACCAGCTCGGCATGCGAGCTGACCTGCAACTTGCTCTTGAGCAAGGTCAGGTGGTTGGACACGGTCTTGGCACTGATACACAACTGCTCGGCAATCACCCGCATCGGCGTCCCCTTGGCCAGCATCGTGAAAATCTCCAGCTCGCGCTGGGTCATGCGCTGCAACCGTGGATCACTGGCGCTCTGCTGTGACGTGCACGCCAACTGGGTGGCCAGAGGCTGCTCGATGTAGGCATGCCCGGCCATCACCCGCTGCACCGCCTCGATCAACACCTCGGGCGCCGAGTTCTTCGTCAGGTAGCCCGAGGCCCCCGCGTCCAGCGCCTGACGCACCAGCGGCAGCTCGTCGTGCATGCTGAAAAACAGTACCCGCAGTTGCGGCAGGCGCTGGCGCAGGCGGCGGGTGGTTTCCAGGCCACTGATACCGGGCAGGCCAAAGTCCATGATCACCAGGTTGGGGACTTGCTCCTGCACCCGGGCCAGCGCCTCTTCACCACTGGCAGCCTCACGCACCTGCATCAACGGCAGCACCGCCCGCAGCAGGCTGGCGTAGCCCTGGCGGACCACGGCATGGTCATCGACCAACACGATATTCATCACACCTCCTTGGGAATGTTCAGGGCCAGCGCCCAGCCGCCACCCGGGCGGCTGAAAATACGCAGCTCCCCGCCCAGGCTACGGGCGCGCTCGGCCATCGAGTGCAAACCTAGCCCTGGGCGCTGGGGCGGGCGTGCGCCGCAGCCATTGTCGCGAATGAACAGGCGCAAACCCTTGGCACTGCGCTGCAGACGTACCCGCACCTGGCTGGCGCCGGCATGCCGGGCGACGTTGGTCAGCGCCTCCTGCAGCAAGCGGTACAAGTGCGTTCTGCTCGGCCCAGGCAGCGCCGGCAAGTGCTCGCCAACCCGTAGCCGGCATTCGATGCCCTGGCTGGCCTGCCACTGGCTCACCAGCAGGCCGAAAGCCTCGGCCAGCGGCATGTAGTGCAGCGCCACGGGGTACAGGTTGTGCACCAGCGCGCGAAAACCCTGCTGCAAGCGCTCGCAATTGAATTCGAGGGCGTGCGCCGTCTGCGTCACCACCGCAGGCTGATCGGCCACCATGCGCAACAGGCAGAGCTGAGCACGCATGCCGGCCAGGTACTGCCCCAGGTCATCGTGCAGGGTCTGCGCCAGCTGGGTACGCTCTTGTTCCTGCACCGCCAACAGGGCTTGGGTCAGGTGGGCATTGTCAGCCTGGGCCTGCTCCAGCGTGGCAGCCATGCGGTTGAAGTGTTCCGCCAACTGGCGCGCTTCCGGCAGGCCGGCTTCGCGCAGGCGTGCTGTCAATTGCCCGCCTGAAACCTGGCGCAAGGCACCCAGCAATTCCTCCAGCAGGCCCATGGCACGCCGCACCGCCCAGCGGATGGTCAACAGGCTCAACAACAGGGCCAGGCCGCACAGGCTCAGCAGTTGCTGCAGCGAATCCCAGACTTCGTCGATTTCATCCCGCGCATCCACGGCTATCAACACTCGGCGCCCGTCACTCAGCGCCAGCAGCCGACTGCTGTGATCGCGCTCGCCAAACAGCTGACGCCCCAGCCAGGCATCGACACCGCCTTGGTGTGGAAGCTGTGCAGCTTCACCCGGCGCCAGCCAGTGCACCCGCACATGGCGCAAGCGCTCGGTCAGGCCGGGTTGCAGGCTCGCCGGGTCACGCTCGGCAGTGTCGCCAAGGTACGCCACCACGGCTTCGGCAGACTGCAACTCACGCTCGACGTCCGCCACCGCCTGGTGCAACAGCACCCCGGCGCACGCCAGCGTCACCAGGGCAAAGCAGAAGGTGACCCAAAGGTTGATACGCCACAGGGCAGACAGGTTGATGAGGCGCATGGGCGGTTCTCCTCGGGGCGCTGCGGCCCATCGTAAAACCGTGGCCTGCGCGGTGAATTACTACCTTGGTACCGGCCGAGCGCTACTTTCTGCATATTTCCCCCTCCCGGCGGGGTTCCTATGCTGGCGCCATCTGCCGTGGAGTGTGTTATGCGCCAGCCTGCCCAACTTGCCTTGACCTGCCTGCTGGCCCTGGCCGCGACGTTGTCGGCGCCCTTGGTGTGCGCTGCAGAACCGTTGCAGGTGCGCATCGGCTACCTGGGCTATCGCCCCGACCCCGGCCCACTGCTGTCCAACATCATCCCCGAGCCTGCCGACGCCGGCCTGCAAGGGGCGGAACTGGCGATTGTCGACAGCAACAGCACCGGGCGCTTCCTGAAACAGCACTTCCAGCTGACCAGCGCCACGGTCGACAGCCCCGAGGCCCTGCTGCAGGCCGCCAACGCCCAACATGACCAAGGCCTGCGCCTGTTCGTGGTGAACGCCCCAGCAGCCAGCCTGCGCGCGCTGTCCGCCGCCCTGCCCGACAGCCTGTTGTTCAATGCCGGCAGCCCTGACGACAGCCTGCGCAGCAGCCAGTGCCTGGGCAATGTGCTGCACAGCCTGCCGGGCCGGGCCATGCTGGCCGATGCCCTGGTGCAGTTCCTGGTGCTGCGCAAGTGGCAGCGGGCGCTGCTGGTGGTCGGCCAGACCGAGGACGACAAAGCCTACGCCGACGCCCTGCGCCGCGCACTGAAGCGTTTTGGTGTGCAACTGGTCGCGGAAAAAACCTGGACCTTCGACAACGACCAGCGCCGCAGCGCCCAGGCCGACATGCCGTTGTTCACCCAAACCGCCGAATACGACGTGGTGCTGGTGGCTGACGAACGCGGCGACTTCGGCGAATACCTGCCCTACCAGACCTGGTACCCGCGCCCGGTGGCCGGCACCCAGGGCCTGACCCCCACGGGCTGGCACAAGACCGTGGAAACCTTCGGTGCGGCCCAGCTGCAAAAGCGCTTCGAGGCCCAGGCCGGGCGCTGGATGAACGACCGCGACTTCGCCGCCTGGATGGCTGTGCGCAGCGTCGCCAGCGCGGCCAGCAAGCTGCGCCAGGCCGAACCACGCGCGCTGCAGCAACTGCTGCTCAGCGAGCAGTTGCCGTTGGACGGCTTCAAGGGCCGCAAGCTCAGTTACCGCCCATGGAACGGTGAACTGCGCCAGCCGATTGCGCTGGTGCAGCCGCGGGCCCTGGTCAGCACCTCGCCGCAGGAGGGCTTCCTGCATCCCTTCAATGAAATGGACAGCCTGGGCTACGACAAGCCCGAAGTGACGTGCAGCTACCCCTGACCCAACAACCACAACAACAAGGAATTCGCCATGCGCCGCCCCTTCTTCCACCGGGCCCTGCTCTACCCCAGCCTGCTGTCGGGCGCCCTGGCGCTGGCCTGCGGGCACGCCACGGCGGCCACCGCCTGGGTCTCCAACGAAAAGGACAACAGCCTCAGCCTGATCGACATGCAAACACTGCAAGTCACCGAAACCCTGCCGGTGGGCCAGCGCCCGCGCGGCCTGCTGCTGTCCCACGACAACAAGCTGCTGTACATCTGCGCCAGCGATTCGGACCGGGTGCAAGTGATGGACGTGGCCACCCGCAAGATCATCAAGGAGCTGCCCTCCGGCAAGGACCCCGAGCAGTTCGCCCTGCACCCCAATGACCGCTGGCTGTATGTGTCCAACGAAGACGATGCGCTGGTGACGGTGATCGACACCGTGACCGACAAGGTGCTCGGGCAGATCGACGTCGGCATCGAACCTGAAGGCATGGCGGTCAGCCCCGACGGCAAATGGGCGGTCAACACCAGCGAAACCACCAACATGCTGCACTGGATCGACACCAGCACCCAGACCCTGGCCGACAGCACCTTGGTCGATCAACGCCCGCGCTTCGTCGAGTTCGACAAGGACGGCTCGAAACTGTGGGCCTCGGCGGAAATCGGCGGCACGGTGACCATCCTCGACGTGGCCACGCGCCAGGTGCTGAAAACCCTGAACTTCCAGATCAAGGGCGTGCACCCGGACAAGGTCCAGCCGGTGGGCATCAAGCTCAGCGCCGATGGCAAGTACGCCTTCGTCGCCCTGGGCCCGGCCAATCATGTGGCGGTGATCGATGCCAAGACCTACGAGGTACTCGACTACCTGCTGGTCGGGCGGCGAGTCTGGCAGTTGGCCTTTACCCCGGACCAAAGCCAGTTGCTGGCCACCAACGGTGTCAGCGGCGACGTTTCGGTCATCGATGTGAAGAACCTCAAGGTGCTCAAGTCGGTTAAGGTCGGGCGCTACCCCTGGGGTGTGGTGGTGACACCATGAACGCCCTCGATGTAAGTGACGTGAGCTTTGCCTATGGCGCGCGCGAGGCACTCCGGCAGGTCGGTTTCAGCCTGGCGCCCGGGCGTTTTGCCGCGTTGCTGGGCCCCAATGGTGCCGGCAAATCGACCTTGATCGCCCTGCTTACCCGGCTGTACGACCTGCAGCACGGCGACATCCGCGTGTGCGGCTGCTCGCTGCGCAACGCTGCACGCCCGGCATTGCGCCAGTTGGGCGTGGTGTTTCAACAAAGCACCCTGGACCTGGACCTGAGCGTTGAACAAAACCTGCGCTACCACGCCGCGTTGCATGGCCTGTCGCGGCGCCAGAGCGACCAGCGCGTCGAAGCCGAACTGGCCCGCCAAGGCCTTGGCGAGCGCCGGCGCGATCGAGTGCGCGAGCTGAACATCGGCCATCGCCGCCGGGTGGAAATTGCCCGCGCGCTGCTGCATGAACCACGCCTGCTACTGCTCGACGAGGCCAGTGTGGGCCTCGACCCGG
The DNA here is from genome assembly GCF_047978165.1 of Pseudomonas sp. LFS074. Taxonomy (NCBI): domain Bacteria; kingdom Pseudomonadati; phylum Pseudomonadota; class Gammaproteobacteria; order Pseudomonadales; family Pseudomonadaceae; genus Pseudomonas; species Pseudomonas sp. LFS074. The sequence goes on from NZ_JBFPFV010000001.1 coordinate 3,568,547, forward strand.
CCAGCCGCCTGGCGCTCAACCAGCACCTGCGTCGGCTGTGCCGCGAGCAGCAACTGAGTGTGTTGTGGGCCACCCACCTGCTGGACGAAGTGCAGCCCAGCGATGACCTGTTGATACTGCATCAGGGGCGCCTGGTGGCCAGTGGCACGGCCGATGCGCTGAGCCTGGAGCACGGCGGCGACCTCGACAACGCCTTTGCCCGCCTGACCAGCACCCCTTCAGGAGCCGACGCCCAATGAACGCCTACTGGCAATGTTTCAACGGCATCATGCTGCGCGAATGGCTGCGCTTCGTGTTGCAGCGCACGCGCCTGCTCAGCGCCCTGGTGCGCCCACTGCTGTGGTTGCTGGTGTTCGCAGCCGGCTTTCGCGCGGCGCTGGGCATTGCCATCATCGAGCCTTACGACACCTACATCCCCTACGAGGTGTACATCATTCCGGGCCTGGCCGGCATGATTCTGTTGTTCAACGGCATGCAGGGCTCACTGTCGATGGTGTATGACCGCGAGATGGGCAGCATGCGCGTATTGCTGACCAGCCCGTTACCCCGGCCGTTTCTGCTGGCCAGCAAGCTGTTGGCGACCTCGTTGATATCCCTGCTGCAAGTCTATGCCTTCCTCGCCATCGCCTGGCTGTACGGCGTGCAGCCACCGGCTGCGGGCTTGCTGCTGGCGTTGCCGGCCTTGTTGCTGGTGGCCTTCATGCTCAGCGCCCTGGGGCTGTTGCTGTCGAACGCGATTCGCCAACTGGAGAACTTTGCCGGGGTGATGAATTTCGTGATTTTCCCGCTGTTTTTCCTGTCTTCAGCGTTGTATCCGCTGTGGAAGATGCGCGAGGCCAGCCAGTGGCTGTATTGGCTGTGCGCTGTGAACCCGTTCAGCCATGCCGTGGAGCTGGTGCGGTATGCGCTCTATGAGCGCCTGAACCTGCTGGCACTGGTGGTGTGCCTTGGGTTGACCGCATTGTTCACGCTGCTGGCGATACTCACCTTCAACCCCCAGCATGCGGCGCTGCGCAAGCCCCGCTGATCAACCAGGCTTGTGAGTGCGCCTTTCTTGTGGCGGCGGCCGCCTACTACTTTAGTACTGCCTTTGCTGTCTGATCGTCGCATTCACAACGCACCACCACTGGCATGTAATGGGCCTATAACAAAAAGGATAAAACCATGCCACGTGCCCCGCGCCCCCTGCTGGCTGCCCTTACGCTGTGTCTGTCACTGGGTATCGCCCACGCCGACACCGCGCCGTTGTTTACCGCCGAGGGCTATCGCGCCACCCTTTACCGCAGCCCGACCCCGCAACAGGTCGAAGGCGGCCAGGTCATCGACACCGCCACGCTGCAGCACCTGCTGGGCCAAACCCCCAGGCCGGTGCTGATCGACGTCTATCGCCGCCAATGGCTGCAAGGGCGCTTCATCGAAGACGAGCCGCACGCCAACCTCCCCGGCAGCCTATGGCTGGCCAACACCGGCGACGGCGAACTGACCCAGGCCTGGCAGGACTACTTCGTGCGTAACCTGCACAAAGCCAGCGCCGGTCACCCGGAGCAACCACTGGTGTTTTACTGCCGCTCCGATTGCTGGTTAAGCTGGAACGCGGTAAAACGCGCGAAAGCCCTGGGCTATAACAACCTGTATTGGTACCGCGACGGCGTGGATGCCTGGCAGCAAGCCAACCTGCCATTGCAGCCGGCGCAACCAGTGCCCTTCCCCTGAATTGCCTGCCTGCGCATGCGTGCCCCGCTCCATCCAATAAAAACAAGGTGAAAAGGCCATGTACAAAATTTTGATTGCCGACGATCACCCCCTGTTTCGCGAAGCCATCCACAACGTCATCAGCGATGGTTTCCAGGGCAGTGAAGTCATGGAAACCGCCGACCTGGACAGCGCCTTGGCACTGACTCAGGCACACGACGACCTCGACCTGATCCTGCTCGACCTGAACATGCCCGGCATGCATGGCCTCAACGGCCTGATCACCCTGCGCAACGAGGCACCGACCACGCCGGTGGTGATCGTTTCGGCCGAGCAGGAAAAGCAAATCGTGCTGCAGGCCATTACCTACGGCGCCGTGGGTTTCATCACCAAGTCCTCGCCACGCTCACAGATGATCGAAGCGATCGAGCAAATCCTCAATGGCAATGTGTACCTGCCGCCCGACATCATCCGCGCCCAGAAAAGCAGCACCAGCCGGCGCCACAACGACGCCCCGAGCTTCCCGCCGGAAATGCTCCAGGCCCTGACCCGCAAGCAGCTGCTGGTGCTCGAGCGCATGACCAAAGGCGAATCGAACAAACAGATTGCCTACACCCTGGATATCGCCGAAACCACGGTCAAGGCCCATGTTTCGGCGATATTGCGCAAACTCAATGTGCACAACCGGGTGCAGGCGATCCTGAGTGCCGGCGATATCGATTTCGCCGATTACCTACGGCGTTGACCTGCACCGGCCAGCAAATGGCTCATCGCTGTCTTGAGCTTCATCGGCCGCACCGGCTTGTGCATCAGGGTGTGGCCTAGCTCACGGATCTGTTGCTTGAGGTCGTTGCTGTAGTTGGCGGTGATCATCAGTGCCGGTAGCGGCTGGGCGCGGCGGGCATTGATCCGCGCCACCGCATCGACACCATTGCAATCGTTGTCCAGGTGGTAGTCGGCAATCAACAGGTCGGCCTCGGCGTGGTAGTTGTCCACCTGGCGCGCCAGGTCTTCCTCCGACAACGCGGTGACCACCTGGCAACCCCAACCCTCCAGCAAGGTGCGCATGCCGGCGCAAATCGCCGCATCGTTATCCAGCACCCACACCCGTGCACCACGCAGGCGCTCGAGCATCGGCTCGCACATCGCCTGGCTCGGTTGGGCCTTGGGTGCCGTGGCGCTCAGCGGCACTTCGACCGCGAACACAGAACCTTTCCCAAGCCACGAACGCACGCGGATCCGGTGGCCGAGGATGCCGGCGATCTTCTCCACGATCGCCAGGCCCAGGCCCAGCCCGCGGTCCTGGTCCGGGCGTTGCACATCACCGCGCTTGAATTCCAGGAACATGTCTTCCAGGTGCTCCTCGGCAATGCCGATGCCACTGTCCCATACCTCGATCCGCAGGCCACCACGCAGGCGCCGACACCCCAGCACCACACGCCCGCTGCGGGTATAACGGATGGCATTGCTGAGCAGGTTGCGCAGAATGCGCGCCAGCAACTGGATGTCGCTGCGCACCACGGCAGAACAGCCCACGAAGTGCAGCGCCAGCCCTTCGCTGCGCGCCACCTGGGCGTATTCGGCGGCTAGGTTGTCCATCAACTCGCTGAGGGCGAACGGGGCGACATCGGCTTTGATCACGCCGGCATCGAGCTTGGATATATCCACCAGGGTGCCGAGCAGGTTCTCCACATCCTGCAGCGAATTGCTGACATTGCGCACCAGGTGGCCAGCGTTCTGCGGCTCACGGCGTTCGAGCAGCGCACTGGTGAACAACCGCGCCGCGTTCAGCGGTTGCAGCAGGTCATGGCTGACCGCGGCCAAAAACTTGGTTTTCGACAGGTTGGCCTGTTCAGCTTCGCGCTTGGCCTCGCGCAGGCGCGATTCTGCCTGGCTGCGCTCTTCGATTTCGCGCAGCAACTGGTCGTTGAGGCTGGTCAGCTCGGCGGTGCGTTCGCGCACCCGTTGCTCAAGGTGCTGATAGGCCTGGTGCAGCGCCTGGGCGGTGTTGCGGCGTTCGGTGATGTCGCGGATCAGCACGAAAATACCCACCACTTCGCCGCTGGCCAGGCGGTTAGGCACGTAGGAGCGCAGCATGTAGCGCTCCTGGCCGTTGATATTGGTTTCGGCAAACTCGAAGGTTACGCTCTCCCCCGCCAGCGCACGTGCCACATAGGCTTCCAGGCGCTGGTAATGCTGCTCGCTGTGGGCCTCACGCAGGCTCTGGCCAAGCATCACCCCGTGCGGCCAGCAATACCATTCTTCGTAAACCTTGTTGGTGAACTCATAGACCAGATCAGCGTTCAGGTAAGCGATCAGTGCCGGGACGTTGTCGGTGATCAGGCGAATCTGGTGCTGGTGGGCAGTCTCGGCACGCTGCCGGGCCTCGCTGAGCAAGCGGTTGACGGCCTTGAGTTCCGCCATGGCCTGGTTCAGCGCATCGGTGCGTTCACGCACCTGCTCGGCCAGCACCACCGAATGCTGGAAAGCGGCGTAAGGGTCGTTGCCACGGGTTACCCCGGACTCGATGCGTTCGATCAGCGCGCCGTTGATGCGCTGCAGCTTGTGGTTCTGATGCTGCAGCCGGGTAACCTCGGCCTGCAGTTCAGCGACCGACAGGCGGCCGGTTGCGGGCAATGGCGACCCCGGTAAAGGTCTGGTTGATGTGCATGCCATTGAACTGTTCTCCGTAGGTGTTGAAGCCAATCACCCGTTGCTCGCGCAGGAACGCACCGACTGGCTCCAGGCCGTGCCGGGCCTCCAGTTCCAGGCGCCGCAGGAAGCAATCACAACCGATGGTCAGCAGCAACGGGCCGAGCCGCTGGTGCAAACCGTCGAATAGCTGGTGCAGGTTCGGCAACAACGGGCCTGGGGTCATGGCCGTCAGCACGATGCCGTTCTCCACCGCGCAGTAGAAGCTCAGGCTCAGGTCCGGGTGCACCTGCTGAATCGCCCGCACGTAGTACTGATCGTGAATGCGTACCGCCAGCGGGTGGGCGGCGAACACCCGGTGATCAAGTGCGGCCACCGGCACGCCGATATGGCGGGCGTACTCCTCGGCAGCGGGCTCGGCATTCAGTTCGAAAACCCGGCGCTGAGCACTGTCGGCCCCGGTGACCACCAGTTTTTCCTGGCGCGGCAGAATGTGGTGCGTGGTGAACACTTCAAAGTCCAGCCAGGTGTTGACCAGCACCACCACCGCTGCGCCGTTGTGGAATGCTCCGGCGTAGTACACATGGGTGCGGTTCAGGTAGTTGTCATCACCGGCCGATCCACCGAAGTGCGGGATTTCCCCCAGTGCTGCGCTAAGGGCCGCGAGCACCATCTCCTCGCGGCTGGACAATCCATCGAGCAGGGTCAGGGCAAAGCTGTGGCCCTTGATGGGCGCCAGGGTATTGCTGCGGCAGGTGCCGACCAGGCGCTCGACCATCTGCTGCGCATCAATCAGGCTGAAGCGCTCCATTTCATCGATCAACTCGGTGGCGATGGAAAAGTGCCGGTGATCGAAGCCCACCGCCGTCACGCAATTACGGCCGTAGCCTTGCGGGGTGATTTCGCCGGCGCTGGTGCAACCGACCAGTCGAATACCGCCAAAATCCTGCTCCAACGCTTCGCCCAAGGCCTGCAAGTCGTATTCGGCGGAACAGAAGAACAACACGAAACCCAAGTGCGGGTGCAGCAACTGCCGCGCCAGGTCCTGAGCTGCCAGCCGTGCGTCGGTTGCCTGGGACATGGCGCTGACCACACCGTCGTTTTGGGCCTGCTGCATCGTGGTCTCCGGCGCGGGGTGGCTGAGGGATCAGTGTACGAAGGTGGGTACGGGGGACGAATGCTACTTGGGTAGCGGGTGGGCGGTTCCATGGGAGTACTGTTGTCAGCCTGTCATTGCAGGGGCCGCTTCGCGGCCCCCACCACTCACCAGGTCAGCACCGCGCCCACCGCAAAGGTATCGGTGTCTTCGTTCTGGGCACTGGTGTCATGCCCGTCAATGGAGAACTGGTTGTACTCGGCCACCAGTTTGAGGTTGTCGTTGATGTCGTGGAACAACGCCACGCCGCGGGTTTCGTAGTCTGCCCCGCTGCCCACCGCGCCATTGCCATCGTCCTTGGTCTTGCCATAGGACAGCGCCACGCGGTTCTTGCCGAACTTGTACGAGCCCTGCAGCAGGTAGCCGTCACTGTCGACATTGCGCAACACCGGTTCGCCAGCATTGTTGGTGAAGAATGGGTTGATGCCCTTGGCCTGGAACCCAGAGCCGGTCAGCGACCAGCCGCCCATTTTCGCCTGCACCCCGTACCCCACCCCTTTGGAGGTGATCGTCTCTACTGTCGAGTCCGTGTTGTCAGAGGTCTGGTAACTGCCGTTGACCCAGCTGTAGATCTGCGCGCCACCCAGGTCGAACTGGTAGGTGATCTCGCTCTCGGTGCGGGGGTTTTCCTGGTAGGCCTTGCCGGTGGGGCTGCTGTCGTTGGTGTCCACCGGGTCCATGATGCCCACCGCCACCCGCAGGCCGTCCATCACCGGGGTGCGGTAGGTGATCTGCGAGGTGGGGAACGGGTACGGGTAGCCGCTGCCGATGTTGCCGAACGAAACCCCGCCGCCATCCACCAGCCCCAGCGTGTCGCTGACCTGGCCATAACCGGCCAGCAGTTCGTCGAGCAGGATGTTGGAACGAGCGAACAGCCCGAAGTCCTTGCCGATCAGCACCTCGCCCCATTCGGGGTTGGCCACCGTGCCGTAGAACTGACGCACGTCGATGGCGGTGTCGGTGCCGTTGGTTTCACTGTCGTTGATGGTTACCCAGAACGAGGCACGCGCACCGAGCTTGAGGTCATCCACCTGCTTGCCCATGTTGAAGCCCAGGTAGTTGGGCAAGAAACCCATTTTCACCCGCGATTGGCGGCGGTCGAACTGTTCGCCCTCACGGTCGACCTTGCTGTTGACGTAGAAGGCGTTGATATAGCCATCGGTGGAAAACGTCGTCTGGTCCTTGTCGTACAGCATGATCTCGGCCTCGGCGACACCGCTCAGGCCCAGGGCAGAAACACTGGCAATGGCGGCGGCGAGGAAACGAGGCGGCAGGTGCTTATTGTTGTGCATGGCGCGCTCCAAACGGGGACTGGATGTCGGAGGCGATTATCAGAAGTGGGCAAATTGCCAGATACGCTGCTTTGGCGCGATTGGGTGGGTGCTTTGGAGCGGCGGGTATGGCGTGATGATTCGGACCCAGTACCTGCCTGGGCCGGGGCGCAAGACTTAGGGTGTACACATCAGTAGCAGGCGGGTATCAATACGCCTGAACGAACTGGGGGCCGCCTTGCGGCCCCCTTATCGCGTTACTTCAGGAAGCCAGCGCCTGCGAGCGTTGGCGCACGGGCATCTCATAACGGTGCGGTTGTTGCCAGGCCAGCCGCGCCTGCACATCGGCCGCCGCGTCTATCACCTTCTGCGCCCAGTTTTCATCCTTCGGGCACACCACCACCACGCGAAAACCGTGGTCGACGCCCTCCAGCCGCACACCTTCGGAATCATCGACATGCAGGTCGATGTCGAACGCCGATGGCAGCTTGGACGGCGAATTTTCCAGGCCTTTCTGCGCCAGGATGTGCTGGTGCCGGTCACTGTTGACCACGCCATCGACATGGATGCCGTACAGCATCAACCAGCGGCGGATGTAAGCCGGGGTGCGCCCCGACGAGGTGTAGATCCAGATGCTGCAGCCTTGGCGGCGCAGATCGCGAATCAGCGAACGGGTGCCGCTGCGCAGGGGCTCGCCGAGCCAGCGGTGGACGAAGGTTGGCAGCTTGCTGTCTTCGGCGGCGGCGTGCTCGGGCAGGCAGGCGAGCGTGTCGTCGATATCGAACGAAATGCGCACCTGGCCACGCTTGAGCTTGCGTTCGATGGCTTGGCGCCCGCGTGCGAACATGGATGACCGTTGCATCAGCGGCGCCCCTCACAGGCGGGCACGGGTGTGCCGCTCAGGAAGAACTTGCCGGGCTCAGGCGCCTTCGCTTCAAGGAAAGCGGCGTACTTTTTCTTGATCTTGGGGAGTTCGTACAAAGCCTTGACACCGTGTTTAGCGGAGTTGCGTATGACCGAGGACGGGTTGAAGTAACCCTCGGCGTTATCCAGCGACAGCACGAATGGCGGCAGCCCGGCACGCATCAGCAAGTAGCTGACGATGAGCGAACCGGTGCGGTTGTTGCCTTCGATGAACAGCTGCGGTTTGCTGAGGATACGTACATACACACCGGCTGCCCGCTTCCAGATCGAATCGCTGCGGTACGAGCAGTACCAGTTGTACAAATCCTTGATGCCACCTTCCACGTTGTTGAAAAAGTGCGCCTCGGTTGCGGCAAGGTGCGGGGCGAACTCCAGGCGGCGGGCCGGGTCGCTGCCGCACAGCACGGTGGCATTGATTTCCAGCATCAGGTTCAGCTGTTGCAGGTCGAAAAGGTCGATACCGCGAGCGACATAGTCGTCAATCAGGGCATAGCCTTCAAGCACATTCAGCAGCACCTCGTCGGTGAACGGGTCGCGCGGTTCGGTGAAATGCTGGCTGAGTTCTGCAAAGCGGCCCTGCACCTCGCGCAGTGCGCGCTCTACCGCTGACAGATCAAGACGACGCATCGCTCGCATTGGAAATCCTGGGTAACACTTTAACGGAAGGTAACGCGGCCAGGTGTTGCAACCTCCCTGGCTGCGACACCCGGCCACCTTGGGCATGCATGGCTCAGCTGAATTTGCCGCTGATGTAGTCGCTGGTCAGTTGTTCGCGCGGGTTCTGGAAAATCTGCGCGGTAGGGCCCATCTCGACCAGGTAGCCGGTGCGCGTGCCCTGGGAGATATCGACCGAGAAGAACGCCGTGGTGTCGGCCACACGAATCGCCTGCTGCATGTTGTGGGTCACCAGCGCGATGGTGTAGTCCTTCTTCAGCTCGACCATCAGCTCTTCCACCCGGCGGGTAGCGATCGGGTCGAGCGCCGAGCACGGCTCGTCCAGCAACAGCACTTCTGGCTCGGTGGCAATGGCACGGGCAATGCACAGGCGCTGTTGCTGGCCACCGGACAGCGACAGGCCGCTGACCTTGAGCTTGTCCTTCACTTCGTCCCACAGCGCGGCGCCTTGCAAGGCGTGCTTCACGCGATCACCCAAGTCGCCTTTGTAGCGGTTCAGGCGCAGGCCGAAGGCGACGTTGTCGAAGATGCTCATCGAGAACGGGTTGGGCTGCTGGAACACCATGCCGATGTAGCGGCGTACCACCACCGGGTCAACGCCCTTGCCATAAACGTCCTGGCCCAGGAAGTGCACATGGCCTTCGAAGCGGAAGCCCTTCACCAGGTCGTTCATGCGGTTCAGGCTACGCAGCACGGTACTCTTGCCGCAGCCCGACGGCCCGATGAAGCCGGTGATCTCGTTCTTGCGGATCGGTACATGGCTGTCACGCACGGCCATGAAATTGCCGTAGAAAATCTTGTCCAGCTTGCAGTCCATGACGATCGGGGTAGCTTCACTGACCATGGGAGCGGCTCTTTGCGCAGTGGATACGTTCAAGTTGGATGCTCCCTTTCTCAATACTTGGGCTTGCCGAAGACTCGGCTCAGAATGTTGATGACCAGCACGATCATTACCAGCACCAGCGAGGCCGCCCAGGCGAGCTCGAGCTGGTTGTCGAACGGCATGCCGGAGAAGTTGTAGATCAGCACGGCGAGCGAGGCCGTAGGGTTCATGACCGCCAGGCTACCGTCGTGGTAGATCCAGTAGTTACTGAACAGTGCGGTGAACAGCAGTGGCGCGGTTTCACCAGCGGCGCGGGCCACGGCCAGCATCACGCCGGTGAGGATGGCCGGCAGGCCGGTGGGCAAAACAATCTTCCAGATCACCTGGGCGCGGGTGCAGCCCATGCCGTAGGCAGCGTCCTTCATGATCTTGGGCACCATCTTCATCGACTCTTCGGCGGTCAGCACCACGATCGGCAGCATCAGCACCGCCAGGGCCACACCGCCTGCCGGTGCCGAGTAGGTACCGGTGGTCATCACCACCAGGGCGTAGGCAAACACGCCGGCCAGGATCGACGGCAGGCCGGTAAGCATCTTGGCGGCAAAGCGCGCGGCGTTGGCCAGCTTGCTGTCCGGGCCTAGCTCGGCCAGGAACACCGCGGCCAGGATACCGACCGGTACCGCGATGGCGGCGGCAATACCGACCATGACGAACGTGCCGGCCATGGCGTTGCCAAAACCGCCACCCATCTCGAAGCCGGTGGGCGGCAACTCGGTGAACACTTCCAGGTTAAGGCGTGCACCACCACGAGTGATCAGCATGTACAGCACGGAAATCAGCGGCACGCTGGCCACCAGCGCCGCCAGCCAGGCCAGGGTGGTCAATACCAGGCTGCGCAGGGCACGGCCTTCCAGCTTGCGCTGCAGGCTGGGCAACGCGGCCACAGGGGTCGTCAGGTCAGTCATTGTTTGTTACCCCGCTGGGCGTAGAGCATGATCATCGAGCCGAGCACGTTCACCAGCAGCGTGATGAACATCAGCACCAGTGCCGCGTACATCAGCACTTCGACCTCGTTGGGGCCGGCCTCCGGGAAGTTCAGCGCCAACAGCGCCGCCAGGGTATTGGCCGGGGCGAACAAGGAAAGGGAAATGGTGTTGGCGTTGCCGACCAGCATGGCCAGCGCCATGGTTTCACCCAGCGCACGGCCCAGGCCCAGCACCAGCGATCCGAAGATGCCGGTAGCGGCCGATGGCACCATCACCTTGAGGATGGCTTCCCAATGGGTAGTCCCCATGCCATAGGCAGCCTGCTTGGTTTTCATCGGCACGCTGGTCAGCGCATCCTGGGAAACCGCAGCGATGGTCGGCAGGATCATGATCGCCAGTACCAGCGCCGCTGGCAGCAGGCCGGGGCCACTGAGGGAGGTACCGAAAAACGGGATCCAGCCCAGCTCGCTGTTCAACCAGGCGGTCAGCGGGCGAATTGCCGGGATGACCACATAGATGCCCCACAGGCCATAGACCACGCTGGGGATGGCGGCGAGCAGCTCGACGATGGTGCGAAACACCGCGGCGAGCTTGGCCGGAAGAAAATCCTGGGTAAGGAAAATGGCCATGCTGACGCCGAAGAAACCGGCGATCAACAGGGCGATCAAGGCGCTGTAAAGCGTACCCCAGATCGCTGGCAGAATACCGTACTTGCCTTGGTTGACGTCCCAGACGCTGCCAAACAGCACGTCAAAGCCGTGCTTTTCGATGCCAGGCAGTGCCTTGCGGCCCACTTCGTAGACCAGCGCGAAGACCAGCGCCAGCACCAGCACCACACCAATGCGCGCAAGCGCACGGAAGGTGCGATCGACCAGGAAGTCTTTCGCAGACGGTGGCTGGCACGCGGAGTCTGGGTTATCCGGTATGGCAAAGGGTGTGTTCATTGGCGAGTTCCGGGACAAGGGACAAACACCCCCGGCATGGCGTCATGCCAATACCGGGAGCGCCTGGGTATTACTGGATGTTGGCGGACGCTTTACGCACCTGGTCGACGACCGAAGCAGGCAGCGGGATGTAACCCATCGAGTCGGCGATGGTCTGGCCTTTGGTCAGGCTGTACTCGACCATTTCACGCATGGCCTTGGCCTTTTCCGGGTTGCCGTTGTCCTTGCGGAAGATCATCCAGGTGTAGGAAGTGATCGGGTAGGACTTGGCGCCATCCGGGTCCGGCAGCCAAGCCACCAGGTTTTCCGGCATGTTCACCGCAGCCAGTGCTTCGGCACCGCTCTCGGCATTCGGCACGACGTATTGGCCAGCCTTGTTCTGCAGCACGGCGAAGTCGACCTTGGCCAGCTTGGCGAAGCCGTACTCGATGTAGCCGATGGCACCTGGGGTCTGGCGGACGGTGGCGGTTACGCCATCGTTTTTCGGCGACTTGATGAACTTGTCGGTGGCCGGCCAGTTGACGGTGTTGCCTTCACCCAACCCTTGCTTGAAGTCAGCGTTGATGGCCGACAGGTGCTTGGTGAAGACCGCAGTGGTACCGCTGGAGTCGGCACGCACGACCACGGTAATCGGGGTGGCAGGCAGTTTCAGCTCAGGGTTGGCCGCGGCGATTTGCGGGTCGTTCCACTGGGTGATCTTGCCGAGGAAAATGTTGGAATACACATCGCGCGGCAGCTTCAGCCCTTTCGGGTTGCCCGGCAGGTTGTAAGCCAGGACGATTTCACCGGCGGTCATTGGCAGCAACTGCACGCCTTCGCCAACCTTGGCAATGTCTGCTTCGCTCATGGCCGAGTCGCTGGCGGCGAAGTCGACGGTTTTGTTCAGGAAGTCCTGAACACCCGCCCCGCTCCCTTTGGACTGGTAGTCAACGGTGACGCCAGCGGTGTTCTTGCTGAAGTCCTTGAACCAGGTCAGGTAGATCGGTGCAGGGAAGCTGGCGCCGGAACCAGTCAGGCGGACGTTTTCTGCAGCAAAGGCTGCCGAAGTGGCGCAAAGGGAAACCGCAACGGCGAGTGCAGCAGACTTCATCAGGCGTTTCATCAAAAAGTGCTCCGTGTGATGGCCGGCACACTTTGCATCAGCTGTGTTACAGCTTTGTGACTGTTGAATGGCATCCGCGTGTTAGAGCGCTTTACCTGTGCCATGACGGCAACTTGATGTCATGCCTTGGTAACCGAAGCGGACTATCACTTGGCCATTTCCGCTAACGAGAGCCTTTGCCATGACCGCCACAGAACACGCCTTGATGCGGCGCATCCACCGCGAACTGCTTGACCACAGCGATGAAGAACTGGAGCTGGAACTGGCCGAAGGCGGCCATGACCTGAATGCGCTGTTTGATGAACATGTCGAGGATGGCAGCGAAAAAGCCGCACGCAGGACTTACTTTCGCGAGCTGTTCCGCCTGCAAGGGGAATTGGTAAAGCTGCAAAGCTGGGTGGTCAAGACCGGCCACAAGGTGGTAATCCTGTTCGAGGGCCGTGACGCGGCTGGCAAAGGTGGCGTGATCAAGCGCATCACCCAGCGCCTCAACCCCCGTGTCTGTCGGGTGGCCGCCCTGCCCGCCCCCAATGATCGCGAACGCACGCAATGGTACTTCCAGCGTTATGTTCCGCATTTGCCGGCGGCAGGCGAAATCGTGCTGTTCGACCGCAGCTGGTACAACCGTGCCGGCGTGGAAAAGGTCATGGGCTTTTGCAACGACGACCAGTACGAGGAGTTTTTCCGCACGGTACCGGAGTTCGAACGCATGCTCGCCCGCTCAGGCATCCAGCTGATCAAGTACTGGTTTTCCATTTCCGACCAGGAACAACACCTGCGCTTTCTCAGCCGCCTGCACGACCCGCTCAAGCAATGGAAGCTCAGCCCCATGGACCTGGAGTCACGCCGGCGCTGGGAGGCCTACACCAAGGCCAAGGAAATCATGCTCGAACGCACCCACATCGCCGAGGCACCCTGGTGGGTGGTACAGGCCGACGACAAGAAAAAAGCCCGGCTCAACTGCATCCACCACCTGCTGGGGCAAATGCCTTATGAAGAAGTGGAGGTGCCGATGATCGAGCTGCCGCAACGGGTCAGGAAGGAGGACTACATTCGCAACCCGACGCCGATGGATATCATCGTGCCGCAGATTTATTGACGCCTGTCAGCCCAACGCATTGGGGCCGCCTGGCGGCCCTTGGTTTTCTGCATGTATCAATGTTGCACTGGGCTCAACCAATTCCCGCGATATCCGCCTCGTCGGCATCCCGACAACGGTTGCGGCATGCACATTGAAACTCAGCTTCGGCGCGTGTCGGGTAGTGCAGGCTCAGACGCAGCTTTTCTTGCGTGTCATACAAGTCATAGCCCGCCGCCAATGTGGCGGGAAAGCCAAGGTTGCGTGGATAGATTTCTTTCTTGAGCGGCACCGCTGGAACCACCACAAAGCGCGTCTGCATGATCATCCCTCTCCCGGCAGTACCTAAGTATTAGTAGCAATGCGGGAAAGCATCAAGTTGACTCATGCAAACTTTGCTCTTTCGCCAGAATCAGTGAAGCAAACCCTTCAGTACCTTCAGCACGATGATTGCGCACAAGCCCAACAGGCAGACCACCCCGACGCCATAGAACAGCGTTCGCCAGGGCTGCACCCCCGCCAGATAGGCCCAAGTGTGCAGGGCCCTGGCGCAGGTGAACACGATGCTTAACCAGGCACCGAGCGCCGCCGGTGTGTCGAGGGCGATGGCCAAGCCACCAAGGGCGAAGAAGGACGGGATATTTTCCAGGTCATTGGCCCATGCCTTGGCTGCACGCAACACCTGCGGGCGTTCCGTGGCCTGTGCGGCGCGTTTGAATACAGCGGCGTCCTCCGGGTTGGTGAAGGCCACGAAACGCAAGCGGTGATAGCCCTGATAACAGGAAACCAACAACATCTTGAGAAACAGCACGACCACGCACAACGCGTACACCTGCAAGGCACCGCTCATGGCTGTCGCCCTCCGGCAACGCCTCGTATCACCAGGTACAACAACGGCCCCAGCGAAACGAAGACAACGGTCAGCAGCAGGTAAGGCAGCACCGCGACGCCGGCACTGCCCCGTAGTCGGTTGTCTTTGACCATCCACAGGCAAGCCAGCCCCGCCATGAGGTACAGGTCGATGACTACCTGGGCAGTGTCCGGCCGGGACAACAGCGCCAGCCCGAACGCCAGCAGTGATTGCTCGGCAATCAGCATCGTCCAGCCGGTATACAGCGAAAACAGCATCAGCACTGCCAGCGCGCAGATACGCAAGCCCATATCGTTCTCCTTGGTAGGGTTTGCGGGCACAGTAGTGGTAGGGTTGTTGGCGCTCAATGACCAGTGAGGTCATGTACATTGCACTCAAGGACGATCAGGCCACGCATGAATCAGCACCTGTTCCATCGCAATAGCCCTGCCCCACATACTTCGGCAGGCCAGCATCTACGCCACCTGCGTCGGCAGGCCAGCCTCAGCCAGCTGGACCTGGCGCTGCTGGCGGGGCTGTCGCAGCGCCATCTGAGCTGCGTGGAGACCGGCCGCGCCAGGGCCAGCCCGAGCACCTTGCATGCGCTGCTTTCGGCCCTTGGCGCGCCGTTGGAGCTGTGCAATGAAGTGTTCGTCGCTGCCGGCTACGCGCCCCGCTACGCGGCCTCGCCACTCGATGCGCCCGAGTTGGCGCTGGTGCAAGCCGCCATTGAACACATCCTGCAGGTCAACAACCCCGCACCTGCGATCGTCATCGACAGCAACTGGGACGTCATCGCCGCCAATACCAGTACCGGGCTCTTGTTGGCGATGGCCGGCGTTACAGCACAGCCGGCCACAGGCCTCAACCTGCTGCAGACACTGCTCTGCCCCGGCGGCCTGGGCGATCATCTGGCCAATGCGCAAGAAATTCGCAGCGCTGCCTGGCAACGTGCGTCCAGGGAGGCGGCAGGCAACCCGGCGCTGGCAGAGCGCTTGGGCAAACTGCCGATTCCGGGCAGCCCGCTCGAAACGGCTGCCACACCAGTGCTGCTGACGCGTGTGCATAGCCCCTATGGCGAGCTGAGGTTCCTGTCCACGTTCACCACCTTCGGCATGCCGCTGGATATCACGGTGGAATCACTGCGCATCGAACACCTGATCCCCGCCGACCCACAGACCCGGCAGAGGATGCAGGCGGCGTTCGAGCAATGGTCGGCCGTTACAGCGTGAACGACAGCACCTGGCCAAGGAACCTGGCGCTTATCCGATACCCGGTTCCATCCAGGTCAAAGGGCTGGCACATGGCCCCCGTGGTCACCACATCACCTGCCTTCAAGGTCTCGCCGCGTTCGGCGGCATGTGCATAAAGGTGGGCCAGTGACACCCGCGGGTCGGTCGCCGCTTCGCCCGACAGGCCACGCGCCCGCAATTCACCGTCTACGTGCACCTCGGTGGTTTCGGCCAGGTCGGCCAACAGCGGTACAGCGATGCCTGCGCCCAGGCTGCTGCCGACCACCAGCGCCTCGAAGCCTACGTTGTCTGCCACAAAGCTCGGCCAGCCGACCGCCTTGCGGTCGACAAAGCGCGAGCGCACCACTTCGAAGGTGACGCAGGTAGCGCGGATGTCCTCACTGACCGGGGCCCGCCCAGCTTGTGGCGGGATATCACGGTCAAGCACGAAGGCGATCTCGCACTCGATGGTCACCGGTGTAATGGCCGGCAGTTGGATGTGTGCGCCATCCGCATGACAACGCCCCGCCTCCAGCTGGCCAATCAGTGGCCGCGACAAGTTGGCTGCTCGCATGGCTGCGGGGCTGCCGACGCCCAGCTTCCAACCTGCGCGCTGGCCAGCGGCAGCGGCAAACAACTGGTCCTGGCTGTCATAACCTTGCTTCAACGTCTCAGGCTTGAGGCTGGCGGGCAGTTCCGTCAGCAGGTCACCACTGCGCCAGTGCTGCATTAACAGGGCTGCGGTGCGTTGGTGTACGAAGAGCGAACTGTTCATCAAAACCTCATGGAAATGGGCGATGGCGGGCAACAGATGCTAGGGCCTGAAATTGATGAGGGTAAATATATTGTCATGATGCCTGGCATAACAAGCCGTTATGAATCGGCATGACGATCACTGATCCGTTGAAACCGGCTGCTTCAGCAACAGTACATAAGCCATCGCCGCCACTGCCGCCACCGCTGCACTGATCAGGAATGCCGAAGCGAACGACCCGGTCTGCTGGATGCTGAACCCGGTCACGATCGGTGCCACCGAGCCCGCCAGGTAGCCGCCGAAGTTCTGGATCGAGCCAAACGAGGCCACACGCTGGCTGTCAACCACCGTATTGGCGATCATCCAGGCGGTGGAGCTGGCCATGTTCACACTGAACAACGCGCAGCACAGCAATGCCACGCTGAGCATGAAACCGCTACCGAACGACAACGGAACGGTAAATGCCGCCGCCGCGAACAACGCCGTCACCACGACCCGCTTGCGGCTACCCAGCACGCTGGCGCCGTTTTTCACCAGGCGGTCGCAGATGCGTCCCGCGACAATGGTGCCCAGCGCACCGAACACATAGGCCAGCGAAACCACCCAGGCCGTCTGGTACAGGCTCAAGCCATGCTCACGTTCGAAGTAGCCCGGCAACCAGGTCAGGTGCAGCCACAGCATGTAGATCACCCCCATGAAGCCCAATACAGCGCCCCAGGTGCTCTTGTGGCGGAACAACTCGGCCCACGCCGCCAGTTGTGCCCGCAGGCTCGGCCTGGCACTTGCCTCCGGCTGTTTACACGCCTGGGTCGCCAGCAGCCGCTCACGCTCTTCGGCAGGCAGTTCGGCCAGGTAGCGCGCCTTGCTTTTGTAGAAGGCGAACCAGCAGGCGGCGACCAAGATGCCAAACACCCCGGTGACGATGAACATGCCGCGCCAGCCCCAGGTGACCATCAGCAACGTGAGCAACGGCGGCGCCAGGCACGGCCCAATGCAGGTCGATGACAGTACGATGCCGGTCGGCGTCCCCCGCTTTTCGGCCTCGAACCATTCTGCCAGCGCCTTGGCCGCCGACGGGAACATCGGCGCTTCGCCAATCCCCAGCACCACCCGCAGCCCGATAAACGCTGAGAAACTGTTGATCAGGCCGGAAGCCGTCTGCGCCACCGACCAGCCCAACAAGGCCGCCCCCAGCGAGATCTTGCTGCCCAGGCGGTCGATGATCATGCCCAGGGGCAGTTGCGAAAAGGCATACGCCAGGGAAAACGCCGACAGCAGAATGCCCATCTGTGACGGCGTGATACCCATGTCGCGCTGGATCGACGTGTTGGCGATCGACAGCGCACTGCGGTCGACATAGTTGATGATGCCAATCACCAGCAACAGGCTGACGGTGATGACCTGATACTTTCTGAAGGGGTTCGCGCTGGCGACCGCTTCCGGCGAACCTGCAAGCTCGGCTTGCGCGTATTTGCTATTCATGGGCGTTCACTTTTGTTGTTATTGGAAGAACCGCAAGTAACGGCTTACATGGACGCTGCAAGCAACCCCTGGTAGTCCTCGGCAGACGCTTCGCGCGGGTTGGTGCGGTGGCTGTGGTCGGCCAGCGCGCCCTGGATGATGCGCGGGAACAGGTCCTCGCTGACGCCCAGCTCGCGCAGCCCGGTCGGCAGGCCCAGCGTGCGGGTCATGTTGCGGATGGCCTCTTCGATCTGGCTGTCGTCCGCCAACCCCATCGCCTGGGCGATGCGTTGCATCTTGTGCTCGTCAAGCACCGTTTCGGCCTGGCGGTTGAAGGTGATGACGGCAGGCAGGAAGATCGCATTGAGGGTACCGTGATGCAGGCGCGGGTTGATCCCGCCCAGCGCATGGCTAAGGCTGTGCACGCAGCCCAGGCCCTTCTGGAAAGCCAACGCACCTTGCAGCGAAGCACTCATCATGTTGATGCGCCCGTCCAGGTTGCCCGGTTCGCGGGTGGCGCTCTCGATGAAGCGCCAGGCGCGCCACAGGCCGTCAAGGGCAATACCGTCGGCAGGCGGGTTGAATACAGGGGCCATGAAGGTTTCCAGGCAGTGGGCAATCGCATCCATGCCAGTGGCAGCCGTGAGCTGTGCCGGCAGGCCAAGGGTCAACGCCGGGTCACAGATGGCAGCCTTGGGCACCACATGGGGCGAGATCACCCCCACCTTGCGCCCGTCATCCAGAATCAGGATGGCGCCCCGCCCTACCTCGCTGCCCGTGCCGGCGGTGGTCGGTACCGCAATCACCGGCGCGGTTGCCGGGGTGATGCGGGCCAGGCCGCCCTCGATCACCGCAAAGCTTTTCAAGGGGCCATCGTGTCGGGCACACACCGCCACCCCTTTGGCCAGGTCGATCGCCGAACCGCCGCCAATGGCGATGATGCCGTCACAGCCGCACTCCTTGAACATGGCCACGGCTTCACGCACGGCATTCTCGTTGGGGTTGGGTGGCGTACCGTCATAGATCGGCAGTTGCGCGGTGCTGTCGCCGAAGGTGTTCAACGCCGTATCGACAATACCGGCAGCGCGCACGCCTCGGTCGGTCACGATCAAAGGCCTGGTTATACCAATGCGCTCGCACTCGGCAGGCAAGCGGGCGATGGCGCCGATTTCGAATTGAATCTGGGTGACGTAGTTGATCAGGGACATAAGGCTTGGCAGGCTCCTGGCTTTATTGTTCTGGGCGTCTCAACCGCAAGGGAAGCGACGCTGTGCAGCGCCAGTATAGGAATGCACGGCTGGCCATGGTATTGAGAACAATCCATATCGGTATAACCAGGACGCATACCCGATGACCCCCTCGCTCAATTCGATCATGTCCCGCCTGCACGCCCGCCACCTGCGCTTGTTGATCGAGCTGGACGAGCACCGCTCGCTGCTCGGTGCAGCAGGCAGCGTCGGGCTTACCCAGCCTGGTGCCAGCAAGGCATTGCAGGAAATCGAAACCACCTTCGGCACCGTGCTGTTCAACCGCACCAACCGCGGGCTGGAGCCTACGGCCGCGGGGCACTGCGCCATCCGCTACGCCCGCGTGGTACAGACTGATATCGCCAACCTGCGGCATGACCTGGATGCCATCCTGCGTGGGGTTGGCGGCCGGCTGGCGGTGGGGGCGATCATGGGCGCCGTGCCGTTGCTGATGAAAGCCGTGTCTCAGCTGGCCGGCATCCAGCCGCAGATGTCGTTCGAAATCATCGAGGACACCAGCCAGTCATTGCTGGCGCAGATCGAGAGCGGCCGCCTGGACATCGCCCTGTGCCGCACCAGCGTCAGCAACACGCCACAGTTGTTCGCCAGCACCTTTGTCCAGGATGAGACGCTGGCGGTCATCGCCAACATCGACCACCCGTTAAAGCATGCGGCAAGCCTGAGCCTTGCCGAGCTGGCCGAGAGCCGCTGGATCGTGTACCGGGCCAACATGCCGATGCGCGTGCAACTGGAGCGCGAGTTCCACGATGCCGGGCTGCGCTTCCCGCTGCACCTGGTTGAAACCACCTCGATCCTGGCAACCTTGTCGTTGTTGCAAAACCGCCCTGACTTCGTCGCACTGGTGTCGATCGACGTGGCCCGGCAATGTGCGATGAATCAACAGGTCAGCATTCTGCCCCTGAGCATGGGCTCGGTCAGCGACCCCTACGAGCTGGTTACCCGTAAAGGCAGCCAGGCGACACCGGCCATGGACAAGCTCAGTGAACTGCTGCTGTTGCAGGGCCGACAGTGCAACAACAGTTAGTTGGGTTTTCAGGCAGATACCCCTCGAAACACTAAGCTAAAAGCCTGATTTCATTGGCTTTAAAGGTTGGCACAGCAGCTGCAACGTGAAGGTATCCGCCTACACGACGAGTTGCTCATGCCTGCCCCTACCGTATCCGCCAACTACGAAATCCGCACGCCAGCGGCGCACATCATTCGCGATGACGCCGAGGCGCTTGCCGTCGCCCATCAAGTCGCCGAACTGCTGCGCGAGGGCGCAGCCGAACGCGACCGCAACCGCGAAGTACCGGCCGACATCGTCGACGCCTTTTCCAACAGCGGGCTATGGGGCATCACCGTGCCGCGGGCCTACGGTGGCGCCGAAGTATCGTTCGCCACGCTTGCCCGCGTGATCGCCATCGTCTCCGCTGCCGACCCATCCCTTGGGCAAATTCCGCAAAACCACTATTGCCTGCTCGAAGACATACGCCTGCAAGGCACGCCAGAGCAGCAACGCTACTTCTACGACCTGGTATTGCAAGGGCACCGATTTGCCAACGCCCTGTCGGAAACCGGCGGCAAAACCGTCCAGGACATTCGCACACGCCTGGTCGCCGAGGGCGATGGCTACCGCATCGACGGGCGCAAAGGCTACTGCACCGGCTCGCTGTACGCCCATTGGCTCGGCGTGCTGGCCCTGGACGAGCAGGACCGTGCCCAACTGGCCTTCGTGCAACGAGGCAGTGCCGGCCTGGTGATCGTCGATGACTGGAGCAGCATGGGCCAGCGCACCACGTCCAGCGGCACGGTGCTGCTCGACGGCCTGCGGGTGCCGGCATTCAACCTGTTCCCCAGCTACCGCTCCTACGAAAGCCCGACCCTCGCCGGCCCCTTCGCTCAGTTGACCACAGCGGCCATCGACGCCGGCATCGGCCGCGCAGCGCTGGACGACACCCTCGCCTTCGTGCGTGAGCATGCCCGGCCGTGGATCGATGCCCAGGTCGACAAGGCCAGCGAAGACCCATTGACCATCATCCAGGTCGGCTCGCTGGAGATTCGTCAGGAAGCCGCCGAAGCCCTGCTCGAACGTGCAGGCCAGGCCCTGGATGCGGCCAAACCCGCCCCTGATGAAAACAACGTGGCCCTGGCTTCGATTGCAGTGGCCAAGGCCAAGGTACTGACCACCGAGGCCGCCATCGAAGCCAGTAACCGCCTGTTCGAACTGGGCGGCACGCGCTCGTCGCTGACCCGGCACAATCTCGACCGCCACTGGCGCAACGCCCGCGTGCACACCCTGCACGACCCGGTGCGCTGGAAGTACCATCTGGTCGGTAACTGGGCACTGAACGGCGTCAAGCCGCCTCGCCATGACTGGAACTGAGGCCACGCCAATGAATGACCTGCTGACCAACGTCGACTGGGCGGAAATCGCCCAGGCCTGCCTGGAAACGCTCAGCATGCTGGGCGCCGCACTGGGCTTTACCGTGCTCTTCGGCCTGCCCCTTGGCGTACTGCTGTACCTGACCGGGCAGCGCCAGTTACTGGCGCACGGCCCGCTGTACCGAAGCCTGTCGGTGGTGGTCAACGTGCTGCGCTCGCTGCCGTTCATCATCCTGCTGATCGTGCTGATTCCGCTGACCACCCTGCTGACCGGCACGTCGCTGGGCGTGAAGGGCACCATCCCGCCGCTGGTGGTCGGCTGCACGCCATTCTTCGCCCGCCTGGTAGAAACCGCACTGCGCGAAGTGGACGGTGGCCTGGTCGAAGCCAGCCAGGCCATGGGCGGCAGCATCGCGCAGATCATCCGCTACACCTTGCTGCCCGAAGCGCGCACCGGGCTGATCGCGGCGGTCACCGTCACCGCCATCGTGCTGGTCGACTACACCGCCATGGCCGGTGTGATCGGCGGCGGCGGCCTGGGCGACCTGGCGATCCGCTTCGGCTACCAACGCTTCCAGACCGATGTGATGGTGGTCACCGTGCTGCTACTGATCCTGCTGGTGCAGGTGCTGCAGATGAGCGGTGACCGCCTGGTAAGACACTTCACCCGCCGCTGAACCCCGACTCTTCTCAGGTACTGACCATGAAAAACACCCTCACCGCCCTCGCCGCTTTCCTCGCCTTCAGTGCCCAGGCCGCCGAACACCTGGTGGTTGGCGCCACGCCGGTACCGCATGCGGAAATCCTCGAGTTCGTCAAACCGGCCCTGGCCAAGCAAGGGGTCGACCTGGACATCAAAGTGTTCAACGACTTCATCCAGCCCAACCTGCAACTGGCGCAGAAGAACCTGGACGCCAACTACTACCAGTACCGGCCATTCCTCAACGACTTCAACAAGACCCGGCACACCGACCTGGTGCCGGTGGTAGGCGTGCACATCGAGCCATTCGGCGCCTATTCGGCCAAGTACAAAACCCTTGCCGAGCTGCCCGACGGCGCCAGCGTCGCCATTCCCAACGACCCGGTGAACACTGGCCGTGCCCTGGTACTGCTGGCCGAGGCCGGGCTGCTCACGCTGAAAGACCCGGCCAACCCGCAGTCCACTCAGCGCGACATTACCGACAACCCCCACCACCTGAAGATCCGCGAACTGGAAGGCGCCATGCTGGCCCGCTCGGTGAAACAGGTCGACCTGGCCTTCGTTTTCGCCAACTACGCACTGGAGGCCGGCATCGATACCAACAGCGCGCTGATCGTTGAAAAAGGCAAGGACCTGTACGTGGAATACCTGGTCGCCCGCCCCGACAACCTGCAGGACCCGGGTATCCAGAAGCTGGCCAAGGCACTCAATTCCCCTGAAGTGCGCAACTTCATCCTGACCCGCTACAAAGGCCAGATCGCCCCTGGTTTCTGACCCCTGACGCCCTCTGGTGACGGAGGGCATGGAACCCGAACATGAGCCGTTACCAGCAGCAAATCCAGCCAACCGACGCGCACCTGTGCCTGCGCGGCATCCACAAACGCTATGGCGCCGTCAGCGCGCTCGACGCCATCGACCTGCAAGTGCGCCGGGGCGAGGTGTTCGGCATCATCGGCCGCAGCGGCGCGGGCAAGTCCTCGCTGCTTCGCCTGCTCAACCGCCTGGAAGCACCCAGCGCCGGCCAGGTACTGATCGACGGCCAGGACATCGCCGGGCTGCAAGGCAAGCCCTTGCACGCGCTGCGGCGCAAGGTGGCGATGATCTTCCAGCACTTCAACCTGCTGGCCAATAGCACGGTCGCCCAGAACATCGAGCTGCCAATGCGCATGGCCGGGGTGCCGCAAGCACAGCGCAGCGCCCGGGTGGCGGAGCTGTTGCGCCTGGTCGGCCTGGCCGGCCGTGGCGGCGCCTACCCCGCGCAACTGTCCGGCGGCCAGAAGCAGCGCGTCGGCATTGCTCGGGCGCTGGTGCTGGAGCCGCAGATTCTGCTGTGCGACGAAGCGACGTCGGCGCTGGACCCGGAAAGCACCCAGGCGATCCTCGACCTGCTGCGCAGCATCAACCAGCGGCTGGGCCTGACCATCGTCCTGATCACCCACGAAATGCAGGTAATCCGTGATCTGTGCGACCGTGTAGCGGTACTGGAACAAGGCCGCATCGTCGAAACGGGCGCGGTGTGGGAAGTGTTCGGCAACCCGCAGCACGCCGTCAGCCGCACGTTGCTCGGCGAGGCCGCGCCTGCAGCACAGGCCATTGCTGCCGACAAACGCTACCTCGACCTGCACTACACCGGCGGCAAAGGGCTGAAGCCCGATCTGGCGGCCATCGGTGCCGCGCTGGGCGATGGGGTGAGCCTGTTCTCGGGCACGATCGCCCCTATCCAGGGGCGGTTCCTTGGGCAACTGCGCCTGGCCATCGCCAGCGCGACGCCAGACGACGAGCTGTTGCGCCAGGCCAGGTTGCTGGCAGACCGCGCCGACTGGGCCTGATCAGCGCAGCGCCTGGTCGAGGTCGCGCTGTAGCGAGCCGACCTCTTCCAGGCCCACGTGCAGGCGCACCAATGCACCACGCACCGGGGTTGCGAAGCTGCGCTCACCCAGCTCGGCCAGGGTCACCAGGCTCTCGTAGCCACCCCAGGAGGCACCGATGCCGAACAGGCGCAGGCGATCGATGAACGCTTCTGCCCGGCCCAGGCTGGCGTCGGCCAGTTCGAGGCTGAGCAGGCCATTGCTGCCCTTGAAGTCGCGGCGCCACAGGGCATGCCCCGGGTGCTCCGGCAACGCCGGGTGATACACCCGCGCCACGTCCTCGCGTGCTTGGAGCCACTGGGCGATCTCCAGGCCCTGGCGCCCGTGCACGGCCATGCGGCTGGCCAGGCTGCGCGCCCCACGCAGCACCAACCAAGCATCGTCCGGGCTGACCGTGCAGCCGCAGGTATCGCTGCTGCGCGACAACGCGGCGAAGGCCTCTTGGGTGGTGCACACGCTGCCCATCATCACGTCGCTGTGCCCGCCCACGTACTTGGTCAGGGCCATCACCGAGATGTCTGCGCCCAATGCCAACGGCTGGTACAAGTAACCCGAACCCCAGGTGTTGTCGACCGCCAGCAGGATCCCGCGCGGCTTGCACAACGCAGCCATGGCCGGCAGGTCATTGAGCTCGTACAGCAACGAACTCGGGCTCTCGCTGTAGACCATGCGGGTGTTCGGGCGCAACGCGGCCTCCAGGCCGTGGCCATCGGCGGCGAAATAGCTGACTTGCACACCGAACGGCTGCAGCAGCTCGCGCGCCAGGCGCCGCACCGGGCCATACACCCCATCGCTGAGCAGCACATGGTCGCCGGGGCGCAAGTAGGCGAGAAAGGTCTGAGTGATGGCTTGCAGCCCGGTAACGAACAACTTGCAGCGGTAGCCGCCTTCCAGTTCGCTGACCAGGTCTTCGAGGGCAAAGGCCGTGGGGTTGCCACGGGCACCGTAGCTGAGCACCCGTTGCTGGTCCCGATGGCTGCGCGCTTCACGCTGTTCGGCGACGCTGTCGAACAGCACGGTGCTCAGGCGGCTGACCGGTGGGTTGACGCCGTGGGCCCCTTGGCCCGATTCGCCACGCCCGGCATGCACCAGCCGTGTAGCGACCGGGTCGCTGTGCGTCAGGGGGGTGAAGCTGGCAACCTCGGCGGCGCTCATCTGTGCGATCAGCCCGGTCTCCCAGGCCAGGTAGCGGCGTGCCGCCTCCTTGTTGCCGGCGTGTCGGTCATGGACGAAGAACAGGAAATCGATGCAGGCGGCGTCTGGCAACGAGGTGTCGTCCGCGACCTGCGGCCACTCGGCCAGCAACGCCTGGGGGAACAGGCGCGCAGCGCGACGTTGTGTATCTGGCAGTTCGCTGGCAGCCAACTCGGCGACGCGAGGGTCGTCGGCAATGAACACCAGGCGCCCAGACTGCTCACGCACCTGCTCGGCCAGCCCTGGGCGGATCGCCCACTGCGCGCCGCGCACGTGGCGCTGGCGGTAGGCCGTGCTCGGGCGCAGGTCCAGCAGCAAGGCGCCCTCCAGTTCTGCAGCGCTGGCTTCGGCCAAGGTTACCGCCAGCGGCGGCTGTGCCGGCAATGCCAAGCCACTGCCCAGGCCGCCTTCGAGGACGTACGCATCATGCCCCATCTGCCGCAGCCAGCTGGCCACCACCGGGGCACGCACGCCGTCGCCATCGAACAGCACCACGCGCGCCTTGCGCACGCCAATGTACAAGTCGGTGCCCTGCACCAGTTGCCCGCCTGGGCAATGCTGCGCGCCGGGCAGGCTGCCAGCGGTGAACTCCTCCGGGGTGCGCACATCGCACAGGAACAGCGTGCGTTGTGCATCCTGCTGCCAGGCCTGTACCTGCGCCGCTGCCACCCACTGCACCCCGACCTTGTGCGCCAACCCCGTGGCGCGTGCCCGTTGCCGCCCCAGTGCCTGGCCGCTATGCGGCGGATACCCGCGTTGCCCCCCGTGCTCCAGTGGCAGGTCGACCAGGTACCAGCCCTGGGTGCCGTTCTCCAGGGCATAGACCGGGTTGTCGATGCCGAGGTTGATCAGGGTTTGCGCGCCGATGATGCTGCGGGTACGCCCTGCGCAGTTGATCACCACCGGTGTTTGGGGGTCATGCACCAGGTCCTCCAGGCGGTAGCCCAGTTCACCGTTGGGGCAGCAGGTGGCGCCGGGGATGTTCATCTTGGCGAACTCGTCCAGTGGCCGGCCATCGAGCAGTACCAGCGGCTTGCCCTGGCGTTGCCATTCGGCCAGCTCCTGGGCGCTGATGCGTGGGGTGTGGCAGGCATGTTCGACCAGTTCGCCAAAGGCCTTGGAGGGCAGGTGCACACCGGCGAACAATTCAAAGCCAGCGGCCTGCCAGCCCTGGCTACCGCCTTCGAGCCAATGCACGGCCTTGTAGCCCAGCGCCTGCAGGCGCTGCACGCCGCGCTGCACCAGTTCGCCGCCGGTTGCGTCGTAGACCACCAGACGCACCAGCGGGTTGGGCGCCAGGCGCGGGGCCTCGATTTCCAGCCGGCTGTACGGCAGGTTCACGGCGTAGAACAGGTGAGCTTCGCCGTACTGGCCGTGCTCGCGCAGGTCGAACAGGGCGATTTCGTGGCCGTCGAACAGCCAGTCATGCAGTAGCGCGGGGGTGATGCTGGGAGTCATGGGACGCAGTCCGTGGTCGTTTACAGGGTTGAGCTCAGGCAATACGGATCAAAGGCCGTATGCCGCGATCGAAGGCGCCATCTGTGATTTGTTGTAGTTCACCACGCTGCCGTCGTCCTTGACCCCGTAACGGTTCTCCAGCGACTCCAGCGGCCGACCATAAAGGTGGAAGTGCAAGGTCGGCTGATCTCCCTCCACACGAATGCCATGCAGGTCTTCACCCAGGAACGCCACGGAGGTCCCTGGCTGCACCACGATCTCCTGCTCCAGCGCCAGGCGTGCACGGGCCGGGTCGCTGCCGTCATCTTCGCGGCGATACACCCGGTTCAGCTCCTGCCCCTCGACGGCGACGATGACTGCCCATGTCTCATGGTTGTGTGGCAGGGTCGCCTTGCCCGGCAGCAGCGAGTTGACGTACAGGGTCGGCGACTCGCCATCATCGTTCAGGCGGTAGCGGAACTGGGTCTCGCCGGTGGTCGCGTCCGGTGCCGGGAAGCGCTCGAAATTGAACAGTTCGCGGCGCTCGGCAAGGCCTTCGAGCAAGCGGACGATCTGCTGCAGGGCGGCGCGGTCGACACCACGCTCATGGATAGCGCGCACTTGCGCCAGAAACGGCTGGATCACGGATTCACGGGACATTATCGGTTTCTCTTCTTGGCTAGCGGAGGTCACACGCTGAGGCTGTAGCGCCCCAGGTTGCTGAAAACATCGGGCGCCGGGCGGCTCGGGCGTTGGCCGCCCTCACCCAGCGCATGCTGCAGAAAGGCACGGGTACGCTCGTGTTGCGGGGCGCGGAACAGTTGTTCGGCGCTGCCATGCTCGACGATCCGGCCATGCTCGGTGAAATACACCTGGTCGCTGATCTCTTCGGCAAAGCGCATTTCATGGGTGACCAGCACGCAGGTCATGCCTTCCTCGGTCAGCTCACGGATCACCGCCAGCACTTCGCCAACCATCTCTGGGTCCAGCGCCGAGGTCACTTCATCGAACAGGATCAACCTGGGCCGCATCGCCAAGGCACGGGCAATGGCAACACGCTGCTGCTGGCCACCCGACAGCTCACCTGGGAAGGCTGCTGCCTTGTGGCCCAGGCGCACCTTGTCGAGCAGCGCCAGGGCCTGCTCGCGGGCCTCGGCGCGGTTGCGCCCAAGCACCTTGGTCGGGGCGATCAGCAAATTGTCCAGCACACTCAAATGGGGAAACAGGTTGTATTGCTGGAAGACAAAGCCCACCTGTTTGCGCAGGGCAATCAGCTCCGCCTCGCCGCGCAAACGCTCGACCTGGGTACCACCAATGCAGATGCTGCCACGCTGCGGCCGCAGCAGGCCGGTCATGCAGCGAAGGATGGTCGACTTGCCCGAGCCGGACGGGCCGATGATCGACACCGCCTGGCCCGCCTGCACATCAAGGTCGATGCCACGCAACACCGGGTTGTCGGCAAAAGCCAGGTGCACGTCGCGCAACTGGATCAAGGGTTCAGAAGGCATAGCGGCGCTCCAGGCGTTGGGTCAGGCGGGCAATGGGGTAGCAGTAGGCGAAGAACAACGCCAGCACGCTGAAGTACACCAGCACGGTGAAGCCGCTGCGGTTGACGGTGTTGGCGGCAATCTGCGCGCTGTCGATCAGGTCGTGCACCCCCACCAGCGAAGCCAGCGCGGTGCCCATGGTCACTACCGCGTACAAGTTCATCCAGGGCGGCAACATGCGCCGCAGGCACTGCGGCAGAATGATCGAACGGAAGATCTGCACGCGGCTGAAGGCCAGCGAACGCGCAGCCTCCCACTGGGTAGCCGGGATAGAAGCCACCGCACCACGGAAAATCTCGGCAACATTGGCACTGGCAGGCAGGGCCAGGCCGATCGTGACCTTGAGCCAGTCGGGAAAGGCCAGCCAGGTGCCGGCCACCTGGATTTCGAACGGGAACACGTACGAGGTGAAGTAGATCAGCACCAGCCACGGTGCGTTACGGAACACCTGCACCCACAGCCGTGCGACACCGCGCAGTGGCGCCAAGGGCGACAGCGACAGAACGCCTATGAGCAAGCCCAGCAACGTGCCCAGGCCAATGGCGCCAACGCTGATCTGGATGTTCTGCAACAGGCCCGCCCCCAGGGTCGGTGACCAATGCCACAGTGTGGCGAGGTTCTCAATGGCCATAACCCGGCATCCTCAGGCGCGCTTCCACGGCGCGACCGGCACAATTGACAGCGAAGCTGAGCAGGCCGTAGAACGCCAGGATCAGAATCATCAGTTCGATGACATTGTCGCCCTGGGTCCAGATCATGATCGAGGCATAGGTAATATCGTTGACAGCGATCGCCGACGCCACGGCGGTCATCTTCACCAGGTCGATAAGGTTGTTGACCAGCGCCGGCAAGGCAAAGCGCACGGCCAGCGGCAGCTGTACCTGCAGCAGTTGCTGGCGGCGGCTGAAGGCCAGCGAGCTGGCCGCCTCCAGGGTCACTGCCGGCACCGCCTCGATGCCGGCGCGCAAGGCCTCGGCGTGAAACGCCCCTTTGTGCAGGGATATCACCAGCACCACCCAGGCAAAGGGCGTCATCGGGTTGGCGTTGCCCAGGCTCTGGTTGATCAGCATGTTCAGCACCAGGAACGCGCAGTACAACTGCACCAGCGTCGGCGTATTACGAGTGACCTCGATAAAGGCCCGCGCCGGCCAGGCCAACCAGCGACGTGCGGACGTAAGCGCCGCCGCCAGCAAGACGCCAACCACAAGGCTGCCGACCACGCTGAACAGGCACAGGTAGACCGTGGTCAACGCGCCCTCGAGCAGTTTGCCGCTGGCGTAGGTGTCGAACAGAAAGCCGTAATTCAGGCCAAGCCGGGCGAGCTGCCCGACCAGCCCGTGCAGAACCTCGCTCATCAGGCGCCTTCGCCCTGCAACTTGGCACGCAGTTCCACCAACGCCGGCGAGGCCGGGGTGATGTGGTTGGCCTGCTCACGCTCGATCAGCCAGCCGCTGCGGTGCCACTGCTTGACGAACGGGTCCAGGCGCTGCTGGGTGTCGGTCTCACCCAGGCGCGTCCAGATCACCGACGGCGCCGGGTTGAGTTCGGGGGCCAGGGCGCGGTAGCCGCTCCACTCGCCACCTTTGGCCAGCAGCGGGTTGATCAGCGTGGCATCGTGCACGGCAGCCACGCAGTTGTTGCCGCGCAGGGCCAGCAGCGATTCGGCCGAGGTCTTGAAGGCTTTGATGTCGGCACCCAGCTCCACCAGCGCCTGGGTGTAGCTGCTGCCCTGCGAAGTGCACACCGGCTGGCCCTTGAGCCCGGCCCAGGTGTTGATCGGGCTGTCCTTGGCCAGCGCCGCGGTACCGCCCACGCGGTAGAACGGCGTGGGCACGTGGCCCAGCAATTTGTCGCGCTCGGGGGTCCATTCCATGTTGGCGATCAGCAGGTCGACCTTGCCCTGCTGCAGGAACTGCACACGGTTGGCCGGCTGCACCGCAACGAGGTCGACCGCCACGCCCAGCTGGCGCGCCAGGTCACGCGCAAGGTCGACGCTGAAACCGACCGGTTCGCGGGTGGCTGGGTCGATGGCCCCGAACGGGCCACCGGACAACACCACGCCCACGGCCAGCTTGTGGCGTTGCTGGACCTTGTCCAGGGTGGCATCGGCCTGGGCCAGGCCGCTGGCGGCCAGCGTGGTGGTGGCCAGCAACGATGCGAGCAGCCCGCGACGGGCAATGGTGGACAGCGACATGATGGGGGTTCCTCGTCCCGGCAGCCGGAACACCCGGCCAATGAGCGCGCATGCTAGAAAGTTGCAGGGATGAGGGGAAATTCAAATATCGCCTATCGTTATAACACTGAATGAACGGAAAATTTTCAAAATGGATATAAGCCTCGAAAAATAGGGGGCACACAGATAGCCTCTTGATCAAGCACCCAACAATAGATAAGTATTCATTATCTTTAGCCGTGCATCATTAATGTAAAAGCACTGTGCGCCCCTCTCCCCCAACGCTGCCTGGCCCACTCCATGAGCACCCTCGACCTCGACCTGCTTCGTACGTTCGTCGCCATCGCCGACCATTCAAGCTTCGCCGAAGCCGGCCGCAACCTGGGCCGCACCCAGGCCTCGGTCACCCAACACATGCAACGCCTGGAACAACAGGTAGGTGTACCGCTATTGCGCAAGCAAGGCCGCCACAAGTCGCTGACCGACGCTGGCCGTCAGTTGCTGCGCCACGCCCGGCAAATGCTCGCGCTCAATGACGAGGCGCTCGCCGGCCTGCGGCTGGATGGCCCCAGCGGCGTGCTGCGGATCGGCTCGCCCCACGACATCGCCGACACCATCCTGCCGCCACTGCTCAGCCACATCGCCCGCTCGGCGCCCAACCTGCGCCTGGAAATCGACGTTGGCCGCAGCCCGTTCCTGATGGAAGACTTGCAGCGCGGCAAGGTCGACATGGTCATTTCAACCCGCACCGCACCGGGCCTGGAAGGCTTTGCGCTGCGTACCTCACCGGTGTGGTGGATATGCGCGGCGCAGTATCAGCACCTGCCCAGCGAGCCGTTGCCGCTGGTGCTGGTGGACGAGCCCAGCCTGTACCGCAAACTGGCCCTGGAGGCCCTGGAACGGGCCGGTATCGCCTGGCGCCAGGCGTACCTGGCGTCCAACTTGATCGGCGTCAAGGCAGCGGTGCGCGCCGGCCTGGGCATTACTGCGCGCAGCCAGGAGATGGTCGGCCCCGACATGCGTGTGCTCGGCCAAAGCGACGGCCTGCCGGCGCTACCCGATGTCACCTACCACTTGTGGGTGCGGGCCAACACCGTCAACCCGCTGGTGCGCCAGGCCTACGCGATGGTGCGCGCCAGCGCGGGGCTGTGATGGCTGGCACCCGCGCAGCTACACCGGTAGCTCAGTGGTCAGCTTGATCTTTTCCATCGGTACTTCGGTCTTCACGTTCTGCACCACGCTCAGGCTGGTCAGGTGCTTGATCTGAAAGCGCCGATAGGCTTCCAGGTCAGCCGCCACCACCCGCAACAACAAGTCGCAGTCGCCCGCCATCACATGGCACTCCACCACTTCGGGCAATTGGCGCACGGCCTCGACAAACTCATCGGTGGTGTCCTGATCCTGACGCTTCAGCCATACGCGCACGAACAGGGTCAGGCCCAGCGCGACCTTGGCCGGGTCCAGCAATGCCACATAACGCTCGATCACCCCAGCCTCCTCCAGCAGCCGCACCCGTCGCAGGCACGGCGAAGCAGACAACCCCACCTGTTTGGCCAGTTCCTGATTCTGCAACCTGCCGTCGCGCTGCAGCGCGCGCAGGATGCGGCGGTCGATGGCATCGAGCTTGATTGGCATTGAACGTTCTCTTTTTTTAAGTATTCGGTAGCAGATGCCAAATGCTCTGCGCATCTGTGCAACTACGCAAGCCAATTCCAGCGATTCATTGGAATAATTTTCCTCCACTGGAGGTGACCATGAATACCCTTGAACCTGTACTGAACGATCCCCCTGCCACCACACCGCAAAGCGAATTGCGCCGGGGCGCCGTTGCCGCCCTGCCGGTGCTGCTGGGCTTCATCCCCTTCGCCCTGGTACTGGGCGCGCAAGCTTCCCAGCACCAGCTGGCAGCCGGCGAAGTGGCGTTGATGACCGGCCTCAACTTCGGTGGCGGCTCGGAGTTCGCCGCCATCGAGCTGTGGACCTCACCACCGGCAATCCTGGTGATTGTCGCCATGACCTTGCTGGTCAACAGCCGCCACCTGCTGATGGGCGCGACACTGGCGCCGTACCTGCGCCACCTGCCATTACCCAAGGCACTGGGGGCGCTGTTCTTCATGTGTGACGAGAGCTGGGCCATGGGCCTGGCCGATGCGCGCCAGCGCGGTGGCTTCAGCCTGCGCTATTTCATGGGCGTGTCGCTGAGCCTGTGGGCCACCTGGGTCACGTTCACCAGCCTGGGCGCGCAGGCCGGGCCGCTGCTCGGCGACCTTCGCAGCTATGGCTTCGACATGGCCTTCGCGGCAGTCTTCCTGGTACTTCTCAAAGGCATGTGGAAAGGCGTACATGCCGCCGTGCCATGGCTGTTCAGCCTGCTCACCGCAGCGCTGTTCTACCTGCTGATCCCCGGTGGTTGGTACGTGCTTGCGGGTACCGTGGCTGGCCTGGTGAGCGCTTACCTGTGGGCCAAGCCATGATGGACGTTTCGACGCTGGTCACCATCCTGGGCATGGCCGTGGCCACCTACCTGACCCGTGCGCTGGGCTTTTTGCTGCTGCGCAAGCGCACCCTGGGGCCACAGCTGACCCAGGTGCTGAACGCCGCGCCCGGCTGCGTGTTGATTGCCGTGATCGCTCCCAAGTTCGTTTCCGGGCAGCCGGCCGACCTGATTGCGCTGGGGCTCACGGTGTACGCAGCCACACGGTTTTCGCTCTTGCCGGTGGTGGTGTTCGCCATTGTCGTGACCGGGGTGCTGCGGATGCTGTTGCTGGCATGATCCGCCGCTGCACCTACACTCCATTGACCCAAATCAAGCCCTCGCGCCGGGTTCACGCGACGATGGCTGCACGCAAGGAATGACTCAAGCACCGCCAGGCGCACATTGTTCAAGGTTTGCCTTCGACCACTGTGCGCGGCCTTGGAAAAGGAGCCCCACATGAGCCCGCTGAAACACATACTGGTCGCCACCGACCTGTCCCCCCATGCCCGCAACGCAGCAGAGCGCGCTGCCTACCTGAGCAACACGCAGCAGGCCGCACTGGACCTGCTGTACGTTGCCAACCCGGCCCCCTTCGAGCGCCTCAAGCAACTGGTGGCGCCTGATGACGACCTGTTGAAACGGGTACTGGACAGCGCCGGCGAAAAAACCCGCGCACTGGCCGCCATGTTGTTCCAGCGCTACGACATTTCTGCGGGTGTGCAGGTTGCCAGTGGTTCGGTGATCACGGAAATCACCCGGGTAGTGCAGGACAAACACAGCAACCTGCTGGTGTGCGGAGCCAAGGGCCAGAGCGTGGCGCGGCGCCTGCTGCTGGGCTCGACCGTGCAAAAAATGCTCAACCACATGCCCTGCCCGTTGTTGGTCGTCAAGCCGGCACCTCGTGACGCCTACCGCACCGTGCTGGTTCCCGTCGATTTTTCACCTGTTTCGCTGCGCGCGATCCAACTGGCCAAGGCCATTGCCCCGCAGGCCGAGATCATCCTGCTGCATGCGTACGAAGCCCCGTTCGAAGGCAGCGTGCGCTTCGCCCATATCGACCAGGACACCCTCACCCGCTACCGCAATGTCATCCGCCAGGATGCAGTGGCACAGTTGGCCGCATTGAGCGAAGCTGCCGGCGTAGCCGATGCCCGGCAGATCGTGGTGCACGGTGACCCTGGCTGGCGCATTGCCGAGCAGGAACAGGAGCTGGAATGCGACCTGATCGTGGTCGGCAAGCAGGGTACGAGCGCGCTGGAAGAGCTGTTGGTGGGTAGCGTCACCAAGCATGTACTGGACGAATCGCAGTGTGATGTGCTGGTAACGCCTTAGCTCGCCGTATTTGCGCTGACGGAGTAGTGCGCAACGATCTTGCCAGCACAGGCTTGAACACGCTGTGCTGGCCTGATCTGTTGCGTCAGCCTTCACCTTCGAATGATTGAAATTGCAACTTCCAACTGTCGTTGATTTTGATCCAGCTCTCGACGAAATTTATCTGCTTGCTCCCTTGCGGCGTGACAATGAATGCCACACCACTGACAGCTGCAAGGTTACCCAGCTCTCGCACTTCGACATTCGACTCCGTTCGTTTGTGCTGAGAAAAAGCTGACGCGTCCTGGCCACGGAGCACAGAAAGTTTATGTAACTGGTTTTTCTTGTACATGAACTTTATGCCGTTCGTCGAGAAGAACCAGTCCGCTTCCAAGTAATCCAACTGCTCGATATTCAGTGTATAAAAAGCGTTGTACCACTCTTTGCGCATCAACGACAAATTTGATGAGATCTTCACAGTATCCTCTTCAGGTCCATTTCTTCCTGAACCCGCTCGCTCCATGCCGCATAGGTTTTTATCGCTTGCTCAACGCCACTGTTGTAAAACGCCGGACCGCAGACCTCTTCGATGAAATCGAGGAAAAACTCAACCTCAAACTGCCCCAACTGCAACTCAAAGGTATCGGCACAATACGCCTTCAACTTGCCAATCATGAGCGCTCGCGCTTCCGGTGAAAGTGAAATTTCAGGCATCTCGGGTCCTTATATCAGGCAGGTTGAATTTTATATCTCTTCCCTGCATACAGTCTTCGACAACCGCCGCCTCCCACTCATCAATGTCAATATTCGCAAGGCAGGCGTAAAGCACCCCACTCAACCTGGCATTGCCAATAGCATCACTGCCGTGGGCAATGGGTTCGCGCAGTTCCGCCGACGCCTCCAGGCGCTCCAGGACCATCCTGATCAGGTCAATCTTACGGGGCCGTACAACAGGGAAGGAAATGTGCATCGAACGCTCAGTTTCAGTGAACACATTATGCCAATAACCGGCAGGTACATAGATGGCCTGGCCTGGCGTCAAGGTATGGCACAGCATGGGCTCGCCGGCGGGAGGCGTTTGGTCGAAACTCTTGTCATTCAACAGTGGATAGGGACGTGTGGGCGCATAGACTTCCCACCGTTTCACACCTTCGATCTGCACTGCAATTACATCGTGGTTGTCGAAGTGCGCACCAAAACTTGGCGTTGAACTCCAGGCACAATAAAGATTTGCCCCGGACCGGCAACGCAGGTGTGTAGACAAGTAGCTTGCCGCTTGTTGAGCGCGCTCAAAAAATGCCTGGCAGCGATCAATGATCAATGTGCTACCGGTTTGCAAACGCTTCAGAAGGTTGTAACGGTTGATATGCGGCGAGGTCTCACCTGTCACCGTCAGGGTATAGGTTACAAACCCCTTGAAGCCACGCTCGGAGGGGATGCCATCGTTCGCCAGGCGTATTCTGGGGTAATCGAGAATATCCTTCTCAAGCAGGTTGTTGATTTCACCCCAGCCCACCAGCTGGTGGCCCGTGACCGACTCGAATACGAAGGGTTTCTTCTGAAAGGCCGAGCGAATGAAGAAGTCCATTTCAGGTAACGCAAAATCCATGCGGTCCATTAATATTCCCTATATCAGTTTTTCAGCATCTGTGGTGCGGGTGCCTTGCGTCAAGCCGAATCTCGGCGCGCAGTCAAAATGCCTCATGAAATGGCTGTCATGGGTCACAATCAGTACGCGGGAGATCAAGGCCTTTTGTTCAACCAGGCGTTGCAAGCCTGTGACCGACGCCGGGTCAAGGTGGGTGGTGGGCTCGTCCATGACGAGCAACGCGGGCTTCTTCAACAAAGCCAGGATAATGCCAAGCTTCTGTCGCTCGCCCGCTGACAAGTTCTGCCCTTGCTCACCCACCTCATACGCCAGCGGCTTGTCGAATGACAGGGTACTTGCCAGTACGGCGTATGCGTCCAGGTCTACGGGGCCCAGAAAGGTCTCAAGGTTCTCGGCAACCGTACCACCGATAAAGACCATGGTTTGGCTGGTCATGGCGATCCAGTCGGGTGTCAAACCATAACGCTCAGGCTGCCGGGTGACGCCATTGAAACGAATGCACCCGCTGTCAGGGCGGTCAACCCCGGCGATAAGGCGCGCAAGCGTCGTTTTCCCCGTGCCGTTGGTACCCGTCACGAAAGTGGGCAGGCCTGCTTTGCAAGGCACGTTCGCGGTGACGCCTTGCAGGATGGGCCTGCCGCCTTTGCTCTTGCAAAGTTGGTGCAGGGAAATGTCGATACTTGCAGGGTCGGCGGGCTGATCGTGATGCACCGCGGCGGCGTGCATTGCCATACGGCCAAGCGATTCCTCAAGTACGACGAAATCGATGCGCGCCTTGTTAAGTGTGCGCCACAGCACACCGATACGGTTCAAGGGCAGAAATACTTGAAAAAGAAACGTGGCCAGCATGATCAGGCTGCCCATCGTGGCGTAGCCCTGGTTGAATCTGAATGCGGCCCCCGCCAACACCATTGCACTCCCGGTAAATGATACGAGGGTGGTGACAATGCCGAACCTGAAGAATACCTGGCGAACACGCTGCTGCGCTGAGAGGTAGCGGTCTACGGCCACCCCATGCCTATGCTTCAACCTGCCACCTGCATTGAACAGTTTTTCGCAGAGCCCTGCCGCGATCACACTGTGGAGCACGCCATTCAAATACTTTTGCGTGATTGCAACTCGCTTGATCAACGGAAAGCGTGCACTGGTCATCTTGATGACCACCGCCATATAGGTGGCAACCACTAGAGTGAAACTGCCTGCAATCACGCCATCAAAATAGAAGCTGACACAGCCAATGACGAACACGGTTTGAAATAAGATGGGCAACGCCTCACCCCAGATAACCCTGATATAAGCACTGACCGATGACATGGCGGCTTCATAGGTAGCCACCATCTCGCTCCTATTGAGCTGTTCCAGTTGTTCAAGGTAGATGCGGCCAAGCTTGTCGAGGTACGCCGCCCTGAGCAGCGACTCAACCCTGATGCAGTAGCCGTGTGACAACCACTCCACGAGGGCAAAGCTGCAGGGCATCGCCAGGCGAATGGCCAGGAAGCCCGCGCAGAATGCAACCAGGCCGGCAAGGCTCGCGACTGATTCAGGATGATCGATTGCAAAGCGCATCATCAAACCGAATGACACGAACAGCAGCGAGGCGAGCAATGTCAGGCCAGCGATCCCCACCTGCCTGGCAATACCGGTTTTAAGTGTACGTTTTTCGATTTCGGTCACGGTAGCACTCGTTGTCGTCGATCGCCCACCCAAGGGTGGGCGACCCGTCCATCAATGGTTACGATTGGAATTGCACATGCAACCGGCGCCACAGCCCTTGCCGGAGCAACCGCACACATTGTTGAGCACGACATTGCGATCCAGTATGTACTTGAGAATTTGCTCCTTCGGAAGTTTCAGCATCTCTGCGTTCACCCGCCCTTGCTCGTCGGTTTGCAGGTCGTCCAGCATCAGCGGCTTACGTCGAGCATTGAGGCTTTCGATGCTAAACTTCTGCGCATACTCGCCGTACCACTTGATGACCGTATCGTCGCCCAGCACTTGCTGGGTTTTGCGCAACTGGAAAGCAAAATCCTGTTGTTTCTGCGTTGCAAAGGTCATGTTGTGCTTGGCCAGGTGCTTTATTTCCTCTTTCAGCATGTTCCGCGAGAACGGAAAATGATGAAGAAACCCACCCATGTATTCATTGCAAAACGCATAATAGTGGTCGGTGAACTGAAGAAAGGTATGCCACATTTCATCAATCACTTGAAACTGATAGTAAATGGACACACTGAAACACTCTCGCTGGCACTGCGCAGCCAGCAACAGGAATTTCTTGGTTTCCTCGAAGAGCTCTTCTGCCTCCTCGCGCGTGACATCCCACTCCTTGCAAAACTTCAGTACAACGTCTTCATTTTTATACTGCGATACCGCCTGCGCGTCTGCAACGCGCAGGGGTGTGACGATGGCATCGCTGGTAATTCGTTGCTGTAGCATAAAATATCCTTTTCATGCATTGATATCGCCCTTGCAGTTACCGGGCTTGGTCGTGGGGCGTGCCTGTATTGAAACTTTTCAGCCACCCGCTTCACGCCAGATTTGAACTTAACACTTGCCACTTGCACCCCCGAACTGCGACAGGCTGTCGCACCCTGAAAGCCAAGCCCAGGGCTGCCGTCCGCCATGCCAGGCGCCACTGCCATGCTGCGGTAGATTGTCGCAGCCGCATCACCCCCTTGACCCCGCTAGTGCGCCCGGGACGGGCAACCACCGGCGAAAACTGTCCGGGCCTTTACCACTGAGTGGGCTCCAGGAAAACTCCCAGGGCGGAGGGGGCAAGCAGTTCGTCTGCTCCACTGTGAAGGGGGTTGGCCGCATGCCCGGCTTCCATTCCACCACCACATCTGCCATTGGCTGCCACGCCAGGACCAGGCCACGCGCCTCAGACATGTCGGCAGCTATCCATAAGGCAGCCGCCGCGACCATGAATGCCTCGATGTGCGTCTCGGTTACCTGTGCCTTGTAGGGTGAGCCCAGCAGCCAACGGCAGACGCTGATGTAATAGCTCCAATCCAAGGCCGGGTGATGTCGATAAGCCCAGGTCATGAAGCAGCGGAACAGTTCCAGACCTTCCGGCGGGTCTAGCTTGAGCAAGCCTGGGCACACGTCGAACAACGTGTGCCAGTACGGCAGTAGTCGCGCGTCCAGCTTGACGAACGTACGGGCGTTGCAGGGGTAATCGGGAAACGGCAAGCGAGACTCACTCAAGCGTGCAGCGCGAGCCGGGGGGCAAAAGCGTGAAGTGGCCAAAGGGCGAGACATCATGTGCTCCATGCATCAGATAGCCTTGAACAGGCCCCGCCTTGATTCCTGGCGGGTAGTGTGCGTTTCGGGACCGTTCTGACAGGTAGATAGGGGGGAGCACGCGGATAAAGCGAAAGCCAGCGATGCCGAGGCGCATGGCTGGCGCAGGTCAGTACCGTCATGAGAGGGTTGATCCTTGACCGACGTTGCAGATAGCAGCGCCTGCTGCGGGCATGCGCAGCCAGGCATCGTGCTCGATACGCGGGCGCGAGCCCGCATCAGCGCCTAGGCGCCGGCAACGTCAAAAAGGAGAAGCTCGGGGGTTGGCCGTGGGCCAGCAATAGCGTGGAGGCGCCTGGCTGCGCACCTCGCTGCAAAACCGCCTTGGGTTCGCACAGCTGAGCAACCAGGCGACCCCCAGGAGGAACACCAAGGTAAGGAAGTTCGCCGTACACGTTGGACAGGCGAACAGGTTGCTCCAGTCCGCCGTGGACGATGTGCCGTGTTGCTGGGCCTGTGAGGTGGAGATGTCATTGGCCAGGCTGCAGAAGCCGCCACCGATGCCATTGAGCGCCAAGCCCAATGCCTGCCCGTGACCCAGGCCACAGCAAAGCACGTTGAACAGGACACTGAAATACAATGCCCAGGCAATGAGGGGCCGATTACCGGTGCAGCGATCCATGGCCGGCAACTCTAGCATCCAGGCTCGCGAGTGAGAAAGACAGCATCGCACCACTTCAATGGCTACGTGCGTAAAGGACCGGGAAAAAGCACGTCAATCGCTATATACTTTTATATACACCGATACCCGTAAAGCCAGATGAAGCCGTGATGTGCCTGCAAATCGAAATGCTGAACGAGTCCGACAACGGCGCTGACGCTCTGCTCGGCGCAACCAATCACACCGTGGGAAATGCCGGCATTCGGCGCAGGAATCAGAAGCTGATTCTGCAGGCTGCCAGCGAAGCGTTTGCCACGACCGGCTTCACCGCCACTCATTCGCATGATATTGCCGAACGTGCCGGGGTACCTAAAGCCAACCTCTACTACTACTTTCAATCCAAAGAGAACCTGTACGTGCAGGTGCTGATGAGCTTCGTTGATCCGCTGGTGAGGGCCTCGGCAGCGCTGCGCAAAAGCGACGACCCGATAGTAGGCCTGCGGGCCTATATCAAAGCCCTCATCCGCATCATTCGCGAGCACCCGTTCAGCGCCGCCGTGTTCAGCCAGGAGTTGCTCTCAGGGGGCAAGCATCTGCCAGAGGCATGCAAGAACCTGCTGCACGAGGAAGCCCAGCGCAACGTCGCCTGCCTGCGCAACTGGATCGACCATGGCCGGCTGGCGCCCTGTGATCCTGAGCACCTGATGATCTTCATCTGGTCGTCGACACGCACCTACACCAATCTGGCCTGGCAAATGTCGCAGCTCAGAGGCGTAGCCGAACCTGACAAGGCTGACTTTGACCGCGCCACCCGAACGGTCACCCAAATGGTGTTGGGCGGTATCGTCCCGGCATGACCGGCAACCTGGCAGCAAGCAGGTGCTGCCGTGATGCCAGGTAGAGGCCTGGTCTTGCGCCGACAATGCCGCATCCATAGCAAGGAGAACTGACGTGTCCACGACCGCGATTGCCTGCCAGGATGCTGCCGCTGGGCACCATCGGCCTTTAACTGCGTCATGCGTTGGAAGAGCCCCAAAGCACCTGCAAATCGTGCCCCACGCGATTTCCTCTGGACCAGAAGTGGCTGCGCAGCCTGGTACTGGACGCCGCCCGGAACATTGGTTTGCCGCGCTGAGTGATTTCAGTCGCGCGAAACATTCAAAGCGGCACAGACAACCCGACCTTGACCTTGTCCAGAACGATCAACGTGCGGTAAGTCAGGATGTCTTCGTTATCGGCAAAATGCAGCCTCACCAGCTTTTCGAAATGCGCCACGTCACGGGCAAGCATGACGATGATGAACGACACCCCGCCGTTGACGAAGTAACACTGCTGTATCTCTGCCACATTGGCGAAATAACGCTTGGCGCGGTCCATCACCTGCGAGCGATCGTCCCGCAAGCGTGATTCGACGATGGCCGTGATCATCTGGCCAACACACTCCGGGGCAATGACTGCGGTGTTGGCAGTGACCACTCCGCTCGCCTCCATCTGTGCAATACGCCGCTGTACAGCCGGTGTGGACAGGCCGATTTCCTCGGCAATGGCGCGCTGCGAGGTTTTGTTGTCTTGCTGCAGCAGCCGCAGAATCGCGTGATCGAAGCCGTCCAGCGGACGGTTGGCGCAGTCACTCATTTTCGGGTTCCAAAGAAAGCAGTTCACTCGTCAGAGGCCCATTTTCACAGTAATTGCTTCGCAGGCCGAGCACTAAAATGTCGCCTCGACCGATGCTGGAGCCACGCGTGGACGCAAAAACTGCTGGAACCTTCGCCCCTGTCGGCGCAGCCATCGCCGCGCTGGTCTCGGTGCAAACCGGTGCTGCCTTGGCAAAAACCTTGTTTCCATTGATCGGCCCCGAAGGCGTTGTCGCCCTGCGGCTGGGCTTGTCCGCCGTCATCTTGCTGGCGGTGCTGCGCCCTTGGCGCATCTGGGGCCAGGCCAACATGCTTCATTTGTTGGGTTATGGCGTAATGATGGGGCTGATGAATATTCTGATTTACCGGGCATTCCTCTATATCCCGGTGGGCATCGCGGTGTCCATCGAGGTCATCGGCCCACTGGGCGCGGCCTTGCTGTCTTCCCGGCGGCGGATCGACCTGCTGTGGATTGCCCTGTCGGTCGCCGGGCTTACCTTGCTGCCATGGGGCACGGGCAGTCAGGGCCTCGACCCGCGCGGGGTGATGTACGCGCTCGCGGCTGCATTGGCCTGGGGGCTGTATGTGATGCTTGGCAGCAAAGTGGCGGTTCACGGCAAACAGGCAGTCGGCACCGGGATGTTGTTTGCCGCGCTGCTGGGCGTACCACTTGGTGTCAACCACGCCGGTGCCGAGTTGCTGGCGCCATGGGTGCTTATGGTCGGGTTGGGCGTAGCGCTGCTTTCCAGCACGGTGCCTTTCCTGCTCGACATGTATGCCATGCGGCACTTGCCGCCCAGTATTTTTGGCGTGCTGCTCAGCGCTTCGCCCGCTGCGGGGGCGATAGCAGGCTGGTTGATCCTCGGTGAAGTGCTGGCACTGACCCAGTGGCTGGGCATAACAGCCATTGCCTTGGCCTGCGCAGGGGCGGCACTGGTAGGGCGTGGTCGCTGAGCGCGGGCGCTCTACGCAAGGCCTTTCATCGATGGCGCTGATGATTACTATCGAGCGGCCTGCCTGTCGGCCTGACCAGGCCGTCTCTATAATCGCCTGCAAATCCCCCCGCTCCTGCGCCTGCTACAGGCGACATCCCTCATGGAACCGAACCCCATGCCAAGCAACCGCCAGGCCTCTCGTGGCCTTCCCGAACATAATCAACAGAGTGTCACGCAGCAGTGGCTGGCCATCCTCTCGGTCGCCGTGGGCGCCTTCGCCCTGGTCACCAGTGAGTTCCTCCCGGTGGGGGTACTCAACGATGTCGCCAGCGACCTTGGCATCAGTGCCGGCCTTGCCGGCCTGATGGTGACCCTGCCCGGTATCATGGCCGCGCTGGCCGCGCCTTTGATCTCGGTGGGTGTGGGGGCGCTGGACCGGCGCTACCTGCTGATCGGCCTGACACTGATCATGATCATCGCCAACGCCATCGTGGCCTACGCCGGTGACTTCAACCTGCTGTTGGTCGGCCGCGTGCTGCTGGGTGTCAGTATCGGCGGCTTCTGGGCGACCGCCATCGCCCTCAGCGGGCGGCTGGCACCTGACGGCATGGGCGTAGCCAAGGCCAACTCCATCATCATGGCGGGGGTAACCCTGGCGACGGTAGTGGGCGTACCCGTGGGCACCTGGCTGAGTGGCCTGATGGGCTGGCGCATGACCTTCCTGGTCACCGCCCTGGTCGGCGTACCCGTGCTGCTGGCGCAGGTATTGCTGTTGCCACGGCTGATGCCGGAAAAGGCCATTCGCATCAGCGACCTGCCAGCGCTGTTCGTCAACCCGCAAGCACGG
The DNA here is from genome assembly GCF_047978165.1 of Pseudomonas sp. LFS074. Lineage (NCBI taxonomy): Bacteria > Pseudomonadati > Pseudomonadota > Gammaproteobacteria > Pseudomonadales > Pseudomonadaceae > Pseudomonas > Pseudomonas sp. LFS074. Next base: position 3,611,411 of record NZ_JBFPFV010000001.1, read on the forward strand.
GTCGGCTTGATCGCTGTTTTGCTGATCGGCCTGGCGCACTTTGCGGCGTACACCTATGTTGCACCGTTCTTCAAACAGAATGCCGGCTTCGACGGGCCGACCATCGGCTCGTTGCTATTGCTGTACGGCGTGGCCGGTTTCATGGGCAACATCTTCGCCGGCTTTGCCGCCAACCGCAGCGTGCGACATACCCTGATGCTGGTCGCGCTCATGATCGCAGTCAGTACCGCCCTGTTCCCGCACTTCGCCACCAGCATGACGGGCGCCGCGATGCTGATCGCACTGTGGGGCTTTGCTTTCGGTGCGTTCCCGGCCTGCGCCAATATCTGGATGTTCGTGGTGGCGCCCAAGGATGTCGAACGCGGCATGCCGCTGTTCGTGGCCATGTTCCAGGTGATCATTGCCGTGGGCTCGTTCTTCGGCGGGCAAGTGGTCGACCATATGGGCACCGCAGTGCTGTTGAGCCTGGCCACGGCGCTGGTGGGCTGTGGCTTCGTCACCGTGCTGGTGCTGGGACGCAACGTCAGCAATAGCCTGGCGACGCAGCCAGGCTGAGCTGCTGCACAGGTTCAGAACCACTGCCCGAAGCGGCGGATATAGAGGGCCTTCATGGCCTGGGCGACCACGCAATAGCCCAGCAGGATGGCAACCAGCCAAGGGAAGTACGCCCACGGCAGTGGCACCAGGCCAACCATCGCCCCCACCGGCGAGAACGGGATATAGACACCCAACGCCATCACCAGCCCCGTTGCCAGCACCACTGGCAGCGCGGCGGTGCTCTGGAAGAACGGCACCTTGCGCGTGCGCAGCATATGCACCACCAAGGTCTGTGATAGCAACCCCTCGATGAACCAGCCGGACTGGAACAGTGCCTGCATCTCGACGCTGTTGGCCGCGAACACGTACCACATCAGGGCAAAGGTGGTGATGTCGAAGATCGACGACGTAGGGCCGATCCACAGCATGAAGCGGCCAATGTTGCGCGCATCCCATTTGCGTGGCTTGCTGAGAAACTCCTTGTCCATGCGGTCCCAAGGCAGCGACAGCTGGGAGAAGTCGTACATCAGGTTCTGCAGCAGCAGGTGAATCGCCAGCATCGGCAGGAATGGGATGAACGCGCTGGCCACCAGCACCGAGAACACGTTGCCGAAGTTGGAGCTGGCAGTCATGCACAGGTACTTCATGATGTTGCCGAAGGTCTCGCGGCCTTTGAGCACACCCTCTTCAAGCACCATCAGGCTCTTTTCCAGCAGAATGATATCGGCCGATTCCTTGGCGATGTCGGTACCGCTGTCTACCGAGATACCGACGTCGGCATCGCGCAGGGCCGCAGCATCGTTGATACCGTCGCCAAGAAAACCCACCGTGTGACCATTGGCCTGCAGGGCCTTGAGCACGCGTGATTTCTGCAGCGGGGTGAGCTTGGCGAAGACCGTGCGTTCTTCGACCTGCAGCGTGAGGGTGGTGTCGTCCATGCGCTCGATGTCCTGGCCGAGCAATGGCAGGCCTGGCTCCAGGCCAACTTCACGGCAGACCTTGCACGTCACCACCGGGTTGTCGCCGGTCAGCACTTTGACCCGCACGCCCATGTCCCGCAGAGCGGCAATGGCCGGGCCGGCAGTTTCCTTGGGGGGGTCGAGGAAGGTCAGGAAGCCCTGGATCACCAGATCGCGCTCATCGTCGGCGTGATACTGCGCCTTGCCTTCGGCCGCCGGGATCTGGCGGGTGGCGACCACCAGTACGCGAAAGCCGTCCTGGTTGAAGGCGTCGGCACTGGCCAGCAGCTGTTGGCGGCGGCGCGGATCGAGGTTAACGACACCGTCGCCTTCCTGCACATGGGTGGCGATGGCGAGCATTTCCTCGACCGCCCCTTTGCTTACCAGCAGGTGGTCGCCCAGGGCATCCTTCACCACCACGGACAGGCGACGGCGGATGAAGTCGAACGGCAGCTCGTCGACCTTTGCATAGGCGTAGGGGGCCTGGAACTGGCGGTCCTGCCCTGCGAAATGCAGCACAGCTTGGTCCATCAGGTTGCGAATGCCGCTTTGGTGATGGCTGTTGAGCCAGGCCAGCTCGAGGATGTGCCTGTCGCGCTGGCCGTCAAAGCGCACGTGGTGTTCGAGGATGATACGGTCCTGGGTAAGCGTGCCGGTCTTGTCGGTGCACAGCACGTCCATGGAACCCAGGTTCTGGATGGCGTTCAGGCGCTTGACCACCACTTTGCGCCGGGCCATGGCCACGGCGCCCTTGGCCAGGTTGGCGCTGACGATCATCGGCAGCATTTCCGGGGTCAGGCCCACGGCCACGGCAAGTGCGAAGAGGAAAGCATCGCCCCAGTCGCCCTTGACCACACCGTTGAGCATGAACACCACCGGGACCATCACCAGCATGAAACGGATCAGCAGGCTGCTGACGCTGTTCACCCCACGGTCGAAAGCGGTCTGGCTGCGCGAGCCGGCAATGGCCTTGGCCAGCGAGCCGAAATAGGTGCGTGGGCCAGTGGCGACCACCACTGCGCGGGCGCGGCCACTGACCACGTTGGTGCCCATGAAGCAGATGTTCGCCAGCTCGAGCAGGTTGTCCTGGCTACCGCTGCCCCCGGTAGCGGACTTCTGCGCGACATGGCCAAGGGTGTCGTACTTCTCGACCGGCAGCGCTTCACCAGTGAGCACCGCCTGGCTGATGAACAGGTCACGTGATTCGAGCAGGCGAATGTCAGCGGGGATCATGTCGCCTGCGCAAAGCTGCACGATATCGCCGGCCACCAGTTCGTCCATGGGCACTTCGCGCAGACGCGGGGCCTGCCCGACCTGCTCGCGGCGCAGCACGGTGGCAGTGGTGCGCACCATGGCCTTGAGCGCATCGGCGGCCTTGGTCGAGCGGTACTCCTGCCAGAAGCGCAGCACGCTGCTGAGGCTGACCATGGTCATGATGATGATGACCTTGGTCAGGTCGGCGTCATCCGTTTGGCCTGCGCGAAGCGGCAGCCAGTAGTCGGTGACGAAGCTGATCCCGGCCAGGGTCAGCAGTACATAGATGAACGGGTTGTGCAGGGCCCTGAGCAATTGCACCAGGGCATGCGGTTGCGGGTCGTGGGCGACCTGGTTGGCCCCGTCGCGCTCCAGGCGCTTGGCGGCTTCGTGCTCGGTCAGGCCCTGCTCGCAGGCATCGAGGTTGGCGAGGGTGACAGCCAGGCCATTGCGCGCTTCACGGGCGGCACGCGTGGACAAGCGGGTTTCGCGTTCGGTCTTGGCCGATGAGGTGTCGCGGTGTTTGACAGTCATGTTGCTGTGCTCCTGCCGCTGCGGCGGCACGACACACAGACGTTTCACTCAGGCGGTGAACGAAGGCATGTCGGGTCGCAGATGAATACGGGTTCTTTCCGACAGAAATCTGTCCGCTGCCGAGGGTCGGAAGTTGTTTCGGCAGCGAACTTTCTACTCGCGCAATCCATGGTTTTATTCCTTTGTCATAAACAACAGGCCATACGCCACCGCAAACTTTTCATTTAAAAAGTTCGAGCACAAAGATACCGTTTGATATCTTTTATTCAGTGAGAAGTTTTGGGGGTTCCGGCGTGCTAACGCGCCAGCGCCCCGCATCTACTTGGGGGGTTCTGGCAGTCATCAGGGTACCCGTGCAGGCGGCGCGGCCAGGCACAGGCCTGCTGCGCCGCAAAGCAGGCGAGCAGGCGATATGAAACGAATGAAGTGAGGTTCATGAGCTTGCCTCCAACCGGCGGACACCGGCGGCGGCAAGCTACGGCGGAGCATCAGGCTCTGGCGCGGCTTGCCCGACCGAGGCGTCGGGACCGGTGTTCCGGTTCAAGTGCCTGACCTGGCCGTACGGCGGTGGTCAGGCAGCGACTAGATACTGTGTCCATTGAATTCTTCAGTGATTGAAAGTAAGGCCCTTGTCCAGGGCCGGTCGAACTTTATTCAAGCGTAGTATCGAAGTCAACCAGCAAGCAGAACTTTAAATAAGTTTCACCTTGTTTTAATGTTACTTGCTGGCGTGGCCACCATCACTCAAACCTTGAACCGCCCCACCAACGCCGTCATCTCCCCCACCAGGCCCGCTAGCGCCTTGCTCGCTTCGCTGGTCTGCTGCGCTCCCGCCGCTGAATGGTGAGACAGCTCGCGGATATTGAGCAGGTTGCGGTCTACCTCCCGCGCCACTTGGGCCTGCTCTTCGGCCGCACTGGCAATGACCAGGTTGCGCTCGTTGATTTCGCCGATCGCACTGTAAATGCCCTCCAGCACCTGCCCCGAGGCCAGGGTCACCTCCAGTGTCGATTGCGCCCGGTTGGTGCTGGCCTGCATCGAAGCCACCGCCGCCTCGGTGCCGGCTTGCACGCGGGCGATCATCTGCTCGATTTCCTGGGTCGATTGTTGCGTGCGGTAGGCCAGCGTGCGCACCTCGTCTGCCACCACCGCAAAGCCGCGCCCGGCCTCACCGGCGCGGGCGGCTTCGATGGCAGCATTGAGCGCCAGCAGGTTGGTTTGCTCGGACACCGAGCGAATCACTTCCAGTACCTTGCCGATATCCCGCACCTGCCCGACCAACTGTTCCAGATGCGCACTGCTGGTCTGGATCTCGCGGGTCATGGCTTCGGTGCCGTCGATGTTGTCACCGACTTGCCGGCGACTTTGCGCAGCCAGCTGGTTGGACTCGCTGGTGGTTTGCGAGGTGGTGATGGCGTTGCGCGCAACCTCCTCCACGGCCGTGGTCATTTCGGTCACGGCGGTAGCGGCCTGCTCCAGCTCCTGCCCCTGCTGGCGCAGGTTGTTGGCGCTTTGCTCGGTGACCGCATTCAACGCCGTGGCGGCGGCATCCAACTGCTGGGCACAGTGATTGATCTGCCCAAGGGTGTCGCGTTGGCTCTGCTGCATGCGCTGCAGCTCATGGAACAGCTGGCCGATCTCGTTGTTGCCCTGCCCTTGCACCGGTACGCTCAGGTCGCCACCGGCAATGCGCTGAAAATGCCGACCGGCTTCACGCAGCGGGAGCAGCACACGCTGGGCAATGAAAGCCCAGCACAGTGCCGCCAGCAGCAGGGTCACACCCAGCAGGCACAGGCTCAGCAACTGCGCACGGGCCAGACGCCGGTCGGACTCCAGCATGATTTGCTGGCCACGTTCGCTCAGTGCGCCGACCAACTGCTGGCGTAGCCCTTGCAGCCGGCCCATGGCATTGCCGGCATCGCTGTTGACCTTGAAGTACTGCTCCAGCGAACGCTGACGGGTCGCCTCGCGCTGCCCGGCAACCGCCTTGGCGTATTCGGCAAAGGTAGCCTGCAGCTCGAGTGCCAACGTGCGAAGGGCTGGCTCACGGGCATTTTTGACAAACGCATCGACCAGCGCCTGGCTCTTGTCGTTCAGCTCCACCGATAGCGCCATGCGCTTGCCAGCACTCTCGTCATGGCCACCCAACTGCTCGATGAAGCCCGAGGACACATTGGCGCTGGAACGAATCGCCATCAGCAACGCATTGTTCAACCGGTCCGACTGGTGCGCCGTCTGGTCCAGCTCGGTGATCTGCTGGTCGCTGCCCACTGCTGCCCACCAGGCACTGACGGTGGAAAACAGCAGGGTCAGGCTGAACAGCGACAACACCCAGAACATTCCGGTGCGGATCTTCAGGTTGGCAAGCATGCGGGCAGTACTCCTTGTTGGCACCACTTCTGGTCGATGATTCGACGGTGGGTGTGCTGCTATCGGAGTAGCTGGCGCAGGCTTGAGGCGCCGGCATGCGGTTATGGGCGGTAACCGAACAGATTGCGCCGAGGCCAGCCTCAGCGACCGAGAAAGTCGACCACCGCCTCTGTGAAGGCCTGGGGTTGATCCAGCATGACGAAGTGGAAGCTGCCATCGATTCGCTTGAAGCTGATGCCCTGCGTGCCGGCATAGGCATTAGCGAAGGTTGCATCGACGCTGGAGGCAGGTATGCCATACATAGGGTCATAGGCGTATACGACCTCTATCGGCGCCTGGATAGCGCCAAGCTCCGGGCGCAGGTCGGTGGTCATCAGTTCGTGGGTGGCATCGGCTACGGCCTTGCGGTCCGAGCGCAGCGCCGCCGCAACAAGTGCAGGCCGTGCCGCTGCGGTCTTGACCAACCGGTCGATGGCCGTGCGCTGCATCGCTTCGGCCTGCGCTGCAGGGGCCGCCAACATTGCATCGCGGAATGCGGCAGCCTGCGGTGCGGCGGTTTCGGCGGTTGCCCTGGGGTCGATCAGCAACGTGTAGAACGGCAGCGCATCGACGACCATCAGCCGGCCTACCTGCTCAGGATGACGTGCCCCCAGCATCAGCGCGACCTCACCGCCCAGCGAATGGCCAATGATGGCCGGTGCCTCAAGGCGCTGGCTGCGGATGTAGTCGGCTACCGCCTCGGCCACCGGAGCGGCCACGCGCCCGTCCACGGCGGGCACGGCTGGCGAGCCGGCAAAACCCGCGACCTGCACCAGGTGCAGGCGGTGCTGCTGGCGCAGCGTGCTGGCGAGCCCCGCCCATACCTCACGCGATGAGGCCAGCCCCGGGATCAGGATAACGTCCGGCCCAGCGCCTTCGACCTGCACTGAAATACGTTCGCTTGGCGCGGGCTCTGGCTGGCCGGGCGCGGCCAATGCCGAAGACAGCGACAAGCTGGCCCCGATTGCCGCCAGCAGGGTACGTACACGCATGTCAGCCACTCCTTTGACTTCGACTGAGAAAAGCCCGCCACTATAAGACGCGCGACAAGGCATGGGAAAACTATCGTTTGCAACCCGCTGCGCTGCACCGTTAAAGTCAGGGCCTGGGCGCTGGCTGCGCCTGCGGTCCGCGCGAAGGGGTTGCCCGAGCCTTGCGTCAACACATTCCCATACCAGCTCCCGGCTTGTCGGCGGACCGAGCCCCAAAGGAGTTGGCATGCCCGCCATCAATGCATCCCGTCAGCACGGTCTGCTCGACCTGCCCGCCTTGCGCAAACGCGCCAAGCGCTTGCTGAACGCCCTGAACAATCACCAGGCCGAAGACGCCCGCGAGCAATTGCGTACGCTCGGCCTGCCCGGCCCCGACTACCGGCTTGCCGATACCCAATGGCTGGTGGCCCGCGAGGCCGGCTTTGCCAGCTGGCCAAAGCTCAAGGCACATGCCGACGCCGTGGCCTTTGCCGCACGCCACCCCGGTTTTGCCGCCGATGACGAAGCCACCGTGCAGCACTGGCGCTGCGGCAACGACATCGCCCACAGCCTGCGCACCGCCGGGTTTGCCGGTGCATTCCAGATGTTCGACGACCCCATGGTCATGGGCCCGGTACCGGCGTTGCCCGAGGAACGGTACTGGCGGGTGCGTGGAGACTACGTGCAGCAGGCGTTCAACCTGCGGGCGGAGGACGTTGAACAGCGCCAGGCCGCACAGCGAGCGGCGCTGGCCGGCCTGAGCACAGACAGCAAGCTGGTACTGTGGTGCGAGGCCGACGCTTACGACCAGCTGTTCCTGATTCGCGTGCTCGCCAGCCTCCCCGGCCTGCCACGCCGGCTGGAACTGATCGAAGCTGACCAAGTGCCCGGTGTCGAGCGCTTCATCGGCATCGGGCAACTGGCGCCTGACCTGCTGGCCTGGCTGTGGCCACAACGACGTGCACTGGGTGAAGATGCCCTGGCCCTGGCACGCCAGGCATGGGCGGCTTATACCGCGCCGGCGCCACAGGCCTGGGCGGCGCTCGCCGGCCAGCAGCACACGGCTTTGCCTTTGCTGGGCCGGGCACTGGCGCGCCAGCTACAGGAGCTACCGGGAGCGAATGATGGTTTGAGCCTTACCGAACGCCTGTTGTTAGGCGTGCTGGCCTCTCGTGGCGAGCTACCGGCTGGCCGCGTGTTTGGCCAGTTGATGATGCAGGACGATCCGCTGCCTTACCTGGGTGACCTGATGTTCCATGTGCTGCTGCAACCGTTGATCCATGCGCCACAGCCGCTGCTGCTGGAGGGCCCTGGAGAAGCCTGGGCACAACGGCCGTTGCGGCTGACCGCGCTTGCCGAGCAAGTGCTTGCAGGAAAAGCGCACTGGCTTGATCACAACCCCGCGCAGCGCTGGGTTGGCGGGGTACTGATCAATGCGGCAGACAGGCCTTGGGTAGTCAGCGAGCAGGGCGAAGTCTGGCAGCGCACCTAGACCGGTGGGAGCGGCCTCGTGTCGCGTCTACACAAACCGCGCCTTGCCAATCGCTTTCGCTGCGTCCGCCAGGCGTTGGGTAGCCAACCGGATCTCACCCACATCCAGCGAAGCGAACCCCAGGCGCAACGCATTTTCGGCATGGCCAAACGGCGAAAACTGCCGCCCACTGCGCACCACCAGGTCCAGCTCCAGCGCGTTGTCGACCAGCTGATCCACGTTGATCGCATCGGCGAACTTCACCCACAGCGCCAACCCACCTTCGGGTTCCTGTACGGTGATCTGTTCGCCGAACGCGCCATGCAAACACGCCAGCAAGGTTTCGCGGCGCCGACGGTACTCACGGTTGACCCGGCGCAAGTGTTTCTTCAGTTCGCCATCATTGATCAAGTCCGCCAGCATCCGCTGCATCACCGCATCGCCCTGCCCCAAGGTAAGCGTCGACCTACGCTCCAGCACGGCTGTTACCTCCACCGGTGCGACGATGTAGCTGCAACGGAACGTGCTGCCCAAGGGTTTGGACAGTGTGCCGATGTAAATCACATGGCGCTGCTGGCGGTCGCTGGCCAAAGGCAGGTAGGGCCGCCCGGAAAAGTGGTATTCGTAGTCGTAGTCTTCCTCGACCACGCAGAAGTCATGCTGTCGCGCCAGCTCCAACAACTGCTGCCGGCGCCCGGCGGGCAGGCTGACCGTGGTCGGGAACTGGTGATGGGGCGTTATGTACATCATTCGCACCTTGTGCTGCCGGCACAGGGCATCGATCTGATCGACACGGCAACCCTCATGGTCCAGGTCCACGGTTACCAGCCGGGCACCCAGCTGACGGAAAATCTCCCACGCTGGGGGATAGCTCAGGCGCTCGACCAGCACAACGTCACCTGGCTTGAGCAACACGCTGGTTACTAGCGACAGCGACATCTGCACCCCCTGGGTCAGGCAGATATGCTCGGCGCCGACGTTCAGGCTGCGATTGTGCCGCAGCATGTCGGCCAGGGCGGCGCGCAGGTAGAGGCCGCTACAATCGCTACCGTGGCGCACGCTGTTGCTGGTGAAGCTGCTGCGCAAGGCATTGCGGTAATAGCGGTGCAAAACAGCCTGGGGCAGCAGCCGGTGATCACAGGCGCCGTTGTCGAAAAACAAGGCCCCTGGCCGCCCCTGCTGCGCCGCAGCCTGCTCGTTCGCCTTGAAGTAGGCAACGGCGGGCTCCACGGGCAGCGCCAGGGCAAACGGCCTGGCGGCACTCGGCGCGACCAGTGTGCCAGGCGCCAACTGCTGGCTGACGAAGGTGCCCCGACGCTGCACGCTTTGCAGCCAGCCTTTGGTTTCGGCTTCCTCGTAGGCCAGGATCACTGTCTTGCGGTTGACGTTCAGCAACTGCGCCATCTCCCGCGTGCCCGGCAACGGCGTGCCAGGGCGCAGGCGGCCCTCGCTGATCGCGGCCACCAGCCCCTCGACGATCTGCCGGTACGAAGCCTGCGCCCCATCGAGCTTGAGCAGTGGCTGCCATTTACGAAGCTGGACCATATGAATTATCCAAAACTGGAGGTTCTGCTGGTCCTGGACTATAGCAACAATCGAACCTCCAATTGCCCCGAGGTGTTCATGCAAAGCCGCCACGTCATCGAATTGTCGCCCTCGGGCAAAACCTTCGACGCCAGCCACGAACTGCTGCTCGATGCCATGCTCGCCAGCGGGCTGCCGGTACCTTTCTCGTGCCGCCGCGGCGCCTGCGGCTCGTGCAAGGTCAAGGTGGTGTCGGGGCAGTATCAGGACAAGCAGCGGGATGCGGACACACCGGCCCCCTCCTACCCCCTGGCTGCAGACGAAATGCTGTTGTGCCAAAGCCATGCCTGCAGCGACATGCGCCTGGAGATACCCGGCTGGTCGCTGGACACCCCAACCTTGGAAACCCACGCTCAGGTTGTCGGCCAGCGTGCGCTGAGCGCTGATATCGTCGAACTGGTACTGCAGCCTGCTCAGCCGCTGGATGTGCGGGCTGGCCAGTACGTTAGGTTCCAACTGGGCAACGGCGACAGCCGCTGTTTCTCCATTGCCAACCTGCCTGCCCAGCAGCAAGGGCAGTTGGTGTTTCACATCCGCAAGGTCAGCGGTGGCCTGTTCACCGAAGGTCTGCTACCCACCCTGCAAGCAGGTGCTTCGGTAAAGCTCGAAGGCCCGCTGGGCGCCTGTACTTGGCAGCACGATGAGCAACGCCCGCTGGTGCTGTTGGCCACCGGCACAGGCTACGCCGGTATCAAGCCCTTGTTGCTGACTGCCCTGGCTCGCGACGCCGAGGTGGCCCTGTACTGGGGTGGCTCATCGACGGCCGATTTCTACGACCACGCGTTTCTCGACCAGGCCAGTGGGGCGCACCCACACTTTCGCTGGTACCCGGTACTCGCGGGCCAGGCACGCATCCAGCAGGTCGCGCTCGGCCAGCCCCACCACTGGGAAGAAACCCAGGTCTATGCCTGCGGCAATCCCGCGATGATCAGCCAGGCGCGCGAACAATGCGTTGCGGCGGGCGTGCTACCCCATCGCTTTGTCGCCGAGGCCTTTGTCGCCAGCGGCGCGGCGGCCACCCAGGCCTCAGCAGCCAGCACGCTGCACCCTGAACTGGAAAAGGTCGGCCCACGCTACTCGCTGGACGGCATGCTCGCGGCCCGCGAGCAGTCGGTACGGTCCGTGGCCGCTATTGCCAGCCAACTGCAAGTCGGCATGACCACCGCCCAGGCGCTGGAGATGGCCGCGCAAACCCTGCAGGCAATGGGCGCGTCGCACACCTGGCACCCCACCTACATCCGTTTTGGCGACGATACCGTACGCACACCCCGGCAAGGCATTGATCTGCAGCGCGTATTACGTAGCACAGACATTGTCGTGGTCGACGTGGGCCCGGTGTGGGATGGCTATGAGGGCGACTATGGCGACACCTTCGTGTTTGGCCAGCACCCACTGCACCACGCCTGCGTGAAGGCACTGCATGAAGTGTTCGACGAAACCTGCCAGGCCTGGGGGCGTGGGCTGACCGGTCGCGAGCTTTATGACTTCGCCGAGCGCAGTGCCCAGGCCAAAGGCTGGCAGCTGGAGCGCAACCTGGCCGGGCACCGCATCGCAGACTTCCCGCATGTGTTGTATGGCCAGGACAAGCTGGCCGAGGTGGGAATCGTGCCCAGCGAAGTGGTGTGGGTATTGGAGATTCAGTTGTGCCACCCTACCGAGCCGGTCGGGGCATTCTTTGAAGATATCCTGATTGGCGACGCCAGGTCGGCCGTGGCTACGGCTGCTTGATACCACCGTCAGCAAGCAAGGTGCGCGTCAATCAGGCGCGCGACCACTTCGGCAGGCTATGAGCGGCATCGCCGAACACCTCAAGGCAGGCGTACGAGGTGCTGCCTGAGACGCGCGAAATGTAGTGCCCAGGCATGCAAAAAAACTTGATTCAAGCGATGATGAGGCAAAACGCCACCACCCATAAGGACATACCCCGTGGACGCCTCGTCAACCATTCGCAGCATGCTGGCCAACAACCGCATCGTGGTGCCTGCCTATCAACGCGCCTATGCCTGGGATACGCCAGTTGAAGGTTCGACCCGCGCCAGCCAGACACAGGTGTTTCTTTCCGACCTGGAAGCCTACCGCAACAGCCACTCCCGCAGCCCTTATTACTTCGGCCATTTCCTGTTCGAACAGACGCAGGGAGAGTATCGGGTCATCGACGGCCAGCAGCGCCTGACCACGATCACGCTGTTTTTGGCGGCACTGTTCGCGTGCTTGCAAGCCAAACGCGCCCTGACCGAAGATGAGCAGGACTGCTACAAGGACATGATCAGACGGGACAGTCAGATCCGCTTGAAGACGGTCGAATACGACAACCAGATCTTTGTCGATTATGTAATCAACCAATCCAGAACTGTCGCTCCTGCTTCGCTCACCACATCTGCCCAGCGACTCATCAATGGGTTCGACTTCTTCAAAAAGAAGCTGGGGGCTCAGCCTGAAGCGTACCTGACGGACATGCTGCGGATAGTGTCCCAGGCTTCGTGCAGTACGCACCCGGTGCGGGACGAGGCAGAAGCCATTCAGATGTTCATCTTCCAGAACAACCGCGGCAAGCGCCCGTCCAACCTTGAGGTGGTGAAGGCGCAGTTCATGTATGCCATCCACCTTCATGGCGAAGATCAGCAAGCGAAAGACAGCCTGATCGAAGAGGTCCAGCAGCGCTTCGAGACCATCTACAAGTCGATCTCAGCCATTGAATACCGCATCAACGAAGACGACGTGCTGCAGTACACCTTGCGCGTCCATTTCAATACCCTGTGGGAGAGTGGCGCGCTGGAGCGGATTGAGAAAATGCTCGCAGCTGAGGCGCCTCTTGAGTTTGTGCGAGACTTTACCTGCTCGCTGGCCATCAGTTTCGAGCATTTGTCAGAGTTCTTCGGCGATGACGAGCGAAGCAGTTTTCCGATTCACTCACTGGTGAGCTTGGGCGGGATCGCGATTGCATTGCCCTTTATTCTCAAGGCCTATCGTTTTGGCCTTCCCCTGCCGGACAGGAACGCGCTGTGCGTCGCTTTTGAAAGCTTGATCATCCGTCATCGCCTGATTGGTACCCGTGCGGATATCACGTCACGCATCAATGATGTCTACGAGGCCTTTACCAGCGACGCGCCGACGATAGCCCCTATCCTCGCGCGCATCGAGTACCTCAAGACCGTAACCAGCGGCTGGTGGGCTTTTTGGAACAATGAAAGGCTGGCAGAGGCTTTAGAATGGAATATCCGGCATTCCATCGCCAGGCATTTGCTCTGGAAGTATGAAGTCCACCTGGAAGGACAAGGCCAGCGCGGTTACGCGCCACGGCGCAGCAACGACACCGAGCGTCCAGAGCTGGAGCATATCGCGCCCAGCACCGAGCCCGCCGCTCGCCCACATGGTTACGGTACCTACGACGAAACGTTCAAGGGCGAATATCTGAACTGCCTCGGCAATTACTTGCTGCTGTCCAAACCCCACAACTGTGCAGTGGGGAACATCCCATTCAGCGAAAAGCTGGCGACCTATAAGCACACCTTCCAGCAGCGGGAAATCGCTACGTTCGTCAGCGCCGGCGGCCTGTGGGACCGAGATGCAATCCAGGTTCGGCACGATAAAATCGTCGCCGCACTGATGGCTGAGCTTTAAGTAACCGATAGACACCACATGGAATTGAAAAATGCTTCAATGGCCCGCCCACTCAAAGATCACTTGCTTTAATGCAAAAAATGAAGTCATCGCCGACTCTGCTCGCAGCAGGCTGGATTTGGCAGACTCGCTGATGTTGCACCACGACCACAAGAAGCCATTAACTTGTCACATTGAGGTTCTCACCAGGTCGGCCGACTGGACCACCTGGAACTCAGTCAATGTGAAAAGGATTGAAGACCATATCGTCTACGACCTTGAATTTGACGGTTACCAGGTAAAAATCGAACGCGTCAGCAAGCCCAGCAGAACGTTGTGCAGCAAACCCTTCCGGTGGCAGCTCGAAATAAGCGTTGAAGAAGACAACGCGCTTGCGCTGGATAAAAAGCCTATCGGCACGCGTTTCAAGGTGGCTCGAAGCGATGCCTCGGTCAAAACCATTCAAACCACTATCGAGAAGGTGTTCGGTTTACCCCATGGCTCCGTTTGTTTACTGACGCCCGATGGCCAAAACGCCAATTTGCGCACCTCCATAAAAAACCTGAGGAGCAAATGGAAACAGAGCTAACGCTTACCCCCTGTCGGCGCCCTTGCCGCGGGCTAGCGTAAGCAAGGGCGCAGGTAGAGACTCCGCGGTTGCCGATTCAGGCGCCGAGTGAACCCAGCACGCGTTGCAGCGTGTCCCGAGTGGCTTGCGTACACGCCTGCATCGGCTGGCGCAACTCGTCTGCAATCAGGTTTTGCAACCGCAGCGCCGCCTTCACCACGGCCGGGTTTGGCTCGGCAAAGGCCACCTTGATCCACGGCAGCAACTGGTAGAACGTGCCACGCGCAGCCGCCCAATCGCCGCGGTCGACCTGCTGCAACATGCGCACATACAGGTCGGCGCGCACATGCGCGGAGGCTGAAATGGCCCCGGCACCGCCCAGGCACAGGTTGTTGAAGATCTGCAGGTCTTCACCGGCCAGCACCTGGGCGTGGCCGTCCTCGATCAGGGCCATGGTGGTCTCGCTGTCACCACTGCAGTCCTTCACGGCCGCAATGCGCGGGTGGCGCACGATGAGTGAGGTGCACGCACAGTTGTAACCAATAACTGGAGGCTGAAGGATGGTGCAGGGTGCCGCGAAACGAGGGGCAAAGCCCTTGCCAGATCGCAAAGCTCTGGCACCCTGCAAAACAGTGCAGGCATCGCAAACCCCCGCCATGCTCACCATTCCTCAGCAACCTCACATAACCTGCTGGGCTGAGTGATTCCCTCCTTGGGTATTACCTAAATAATAACTTTTACATTTCTCGCGGTTAGCTTCGCAAGAATGTAAGGCTCACTTCCCGCACAGCCCTTAGCTTTATCTAAAAGTTTTGGATTCGGGTCCCCGGCCCACAACCCAATCACATCATAAAGCAACCAGCTGGCCAGGCTTTTACCAATATTAGACGCGAAATCAGGGCTGATACCTGTAGGGGATGCCCCTCGGGCAATGAGATCCAGATACAATCGCACCGGAATCACGGGCATGGGTGCCACTGCACACGGACCCAAAAGCAGTAAATAGCTTGATGGCGTTTGTAAAATAAGATTCTGGAGCTGTGAAAAGTCAATGGGATAAGAACCAGACTTGCCAACCACATGCCCGCCATGGAGGCGCTTTGCTTGAATGAGCGAAGCGCGGCTCGTGAATGGCTGATTCCCCACGTCATGCGCCTCAAAAACAAGGCATATATCTGTTGAAAATTTCTTCGCAGCTAAATGAGGATTACCCTCTTCGAATTTCCCGACGATCCGATAGCTCAGCTCAAACTCGAGGTGTTCATTCTGTTTGCGTTGACTGGCAAGCAATGAGACTTGATCGTTTATGTTTTTGAATATTGCTGCGAGCTTTTCGAAAAGCATCGCCACATGGGTTTCTTCTCCACTGCCCCCAGTCTTTGGAACCCAGTGACTGTAGTTGGCCGCACCTGCTTCGAACTCAGCCTCGATCAGACGCTCGATCGTTGCGTCCGCCAACCAAGTCCTCGGGGGAGCGCCACAGTTGGAAGATGTCGACAGGTTCAGTCGAATAGATTGGGCCTGCTGCAGAAGCTGAGCGGCGTCGGGGGCTTGTTCGATCAAGCCGCGCACGGCTTCGGCGCGTAGCCTTACCAGTGAGTCAGGGTGGCTCGCCATCTCAGACAAGGCCTCACCCACTTGATTGCCCCAAACCTCAAGTACTGCAAAAATAATAGCGCGATCATGGTCAACATGACCGAACCATAAAAGCAGTTCGGTCACCGCCATTCTTAACGAGCGATTGTTTCCAACAGCGTCTCTGAGCTGACGACGCCAAGCGGCCTCTGATTCTGCGCATAGGCTATTCAGCCTGAGCTTCGGCCTCGGGCCGTGTGGATCGAACCGGACAAATGAGAGTTTCTCCCAGGCCAAGGTCACGTCCGCCGGCAATGCCACGCTGACATGTTCTCTGTCACCCCACAGAAGAAGCAGAAGTTGAACCCACGGACATTTCGGAGTCCACTTATACGCAAGATTCGAAAACGCTTGAACATTGTCAGCGGATGACGGGTTGCGATCAGTGAGCGTCAATGCCCTGATCAAAAGTGGGCGGAGGTAAACCGGGTTGCCGCAGAGCATGGCTAAACCCTTCAGCTGCCACACTCCACTGGAATAATCATCGACATAGCAGGCGACCGCTTGATCGAGGAGCGCTGGGCTGCTCACAAGTAATGGCCATTCGTCGAGTAGCGATGCAAACCCAAAGAATTCACTATTAGTTTTACGAAAACAAGATAACGCTTTATCTGCTAGCGCCTTTTCAAAATCCGACCAATTATCGTTTACAAACCACTCGACTTTTTCACGAAAAAATTCAAGCGCCTCTAAATCACCCTCGCTTTTTTTCAGCTTCGCCAACAAATACTGCCTTATTGAAAGCGCATGGGTCGCGTCAAAGCCCAGGCTGAGAACACCTCGCTCAACGGATTCCCTAAGCGATACCCAGTCCAGCTCCGGGGGTGCCAATTGATTACTGAAGTACGCGATGGTTTCGGCTTCGTACTGCGCTAGACATAGACGGGAGAAGTGTTTTTCACTTATTTCCTCGCCATCTGTACCCACTGGATTCATAAGATCGTCAGTCATTACACTTCCTTGATTTCCATCATGCATGGCGCTTGACATCCCATCCTTCAAGTAAAATATTCGGTGACTACCAACACGATTGCAAGCTCGACATACAAGCTCTCAACTATCGAGGGCGGTCGAACAGCCTCATTAGCAGCGAAAAAACCAGGTTGATACCTGGCTTTTCCGTGGGCTGCGTGGGCCTCTTCGCAGCACAAGGCTGCTCCTACAAGGCAGCGGACAGGCCCAGGACACCTGCGAGCTTGTCGCGTATGGCTTGGCTGCATGATTGCATTGGCTCACGCAGTTCGTCGGTCGTCAGCCCCTGCATCTGCAGCGCCGCCTTCACCACGGCCGGGTTCGGCTCGGCAAAGGCCACCTTGATCCACGGCAGCAACTGGTAGAACGTGCCACGCGCAGCCGCCCAATCGCCGCGGTCGACCTGCTGCAACATGCGCACATACAGGTCGGCGCGCACATGCGCGGAGGCTGAAATGGCCCCGGCACCGCCCAGGCACAGGTTGTTGAAGATCTGCAGGTCTTCACCGGCCAGCACCTGGGCGTGGCCGTCCTCGATCAGGGCCATGGTGGTCTCGCTGTCGCCGCTGCAGTCCTTCACGGCCGCAATACGCGGGTGGCGCACGATGCGGCGCAGGGTTTCACGCTCGATGCGCACGCCGGTGCGATAAGGAATGTCGTACACGATCACTGGCACGCGGGCGGCATCGGCCACGGTGGCGAAGAAGGCTTCGATGCCGGCCTGCGATGGGCGAATGTAGCAAGGTGCGGGGACCAGCAGCCCGCCAATGTCGCGCTGTTGGATTTCAGCCTGCAAGCCCAGCAACTCGCGCAGGTTGTAACCCGACAGGCCCATCACCACCCTACCCGGCTCAACCCAGGCCAACACGGCATCCAGCACGGCCAGTTGCTCGGCCTTGGACAACGCCGCCGCCTCCCCCGTGGTACCGCACACCACAAAACCGGCCACGCCGTCTTCGAGCAGCTTCTTCACCAACCGCTCCAGGCCAGGGAAATCGATTTCGTTGTCGCGCATTGGCGTGACGAGGGCGATCCAGATACCACGGAAATTCGACATGCAAAAACTCCTGATGTTGACCGAAAGTCAGCGTCAGAGGATGAAGAGTCGAAGTGGTCTGGCAGGGATACCTGGCGCCTTCTGTCTCGTCAGCCCACCTGACGAGACAGCGCGCCTCGGTCAGATGAGCGGCTGTTTCTTGGATTTCTTGGCAACGGCAACGCACGCGCCTGCCTGGGCGATGAAGCCCGAAGCGGAAATGGCGTGGTTGGATATGGACATGCTGGCAAGCCGGTTGCGTAGATATGGCTGGATAATGGTGGTGCGTCGGGGCTGCTGTCAACCCTGGCCATGTCGATGCAGTCAACGCCACTCGCTGTAGGGTTCCAGCGGCGTTACCGGCAATGCCAGGTTGCCGCGCCATGGCTCGAACAGGTAGCGCAGGTAGAGCATGCCATGGCTAGGCGCGTAGTCATCGCTGTGCTGCCAGTCGAAGCCGCCGCCCAGCACCCACTGATCACTCAGGCGCCGTTCGAACAGGCCACGCACGCGATAGCCCAAGCCGCTGCTGTCGCTGGCTTCAGTCATGGCATCGATGTTGGAGTCAACGCCATGCTGCGCCAGCACCTTGCGATTGACGTGCGCGTGCGGATACAAGCGACTGCTGTCACTGTGGGCCTGGGACCAGCTGACGGAACCTTCCAGCAGCACCGACCAATCGTAGTTGCGCCAGGCATAACTGACCGGCACGCCCACCGAGCTGTAGCGCTGCGGGCTGTAGTAACCACCCTGCCCCAGGCTGTAGCCGCTCAGGTCCTTGTCGTGGCGCCAGTGCATCAGCGTCAGGCCAACACGCACACGCTCGTCGGCCTTTTCCACTACGCGGTGGTAATAGCCCGCCATGGCCCGAGTACGCTGGTTGTCAGCCACGTTCTCGCCGTACAGCCAATGGTGCCCCAGGCTGGCCCACACCCCGTTGTCGCCGCCTTGGTCCCAACTCAGGCCCAGCGTGGCACCGTTGGCGGTGACCCCGCCCCAGCGCACGCCCGTCGGGCGGTCGCGTGCCCCGGCGAACGACAGCAGGGAATTGCTCATCGGCCGGCGCGAGGCGGTCAGCGACCAGCCAACCTGGCCCAGGTCACCGTTGACCGTTGCGCCGCCCAGCCAATTGTTGATGGCATAGCCTTGGGTGGTGCCCAGGTCGAACGCCCAGCGGCTGCCCTGCCAACCCAACGCCAGCACGCTGCCGTTCGCTGTCTGCGAACCGCCCGTACACGCCGGCAGCGTTTTGCCGTCAGCGGTCTGGCCAACGAACTGGCAGCTGCCGAAGTCGGGGGTGTAGCGCCCCTCATCGTTCTGCTCAAACGCGCCTGCATCCATGCCGATGCGCTCTACCCGCGCAAAGGCAGTGCCGTCCTGCCAAGGGGTATCGACATGCAACAAGGTCGAATGCTTACTCAGTTCGGAAGTGCCAGGCGTACCGTCGTCCTCGCGCCAGCCGTAATCGTGCATCAGCGTCACGTGGGTATTGCGCTGGCGATACAGGGCATCCACGTCACTGCGCAGGCTGCGCGCCAGCCAGTCGTCACCCTCCTGCTCGCGGCTGGCTAGCGTCAATGCACAGTCATCCCGTGGTGCTAGCGCAGCGCGGTCCAACATCTGTGCATCAGCCATGGCTGCCGCATAGAGGTCCAGCGCCCGTTGCGGGTCCTCCTGCACTACCAGGCGGGCGGCGTCGCGCCGTAACAACGGATCGGGGCGCGTCTGCTGCGCTGCGACCCGGTCGAGCTGCCTGGCCGCCTGCTGGTGTTCGCCCAAGGCAACCCAGACCGCCGCCAGGCGTCGCTGGGCATTACTGTCATCGGCAGCCAATTGTGGCACCTGCACGCCCAGCATGTGCCGAGCCTGCGCCAGATTACCCTCGGCCACTGCGCTTTCCATCACCCCAAGGCGCGCATCGGCTCGGCCAGGTTGCACGGCAAGTACACGCTGGTAATAGCCCCGCGCTTTACCAGGCTCACCAAGCGCGGCGGCCCAGTCGGCCAACAGCATCAGGTCATCCGGGCTGGCTTCGCCACGCGCCAGGCTGGCTTCAAGCAAGGCTGTCGCATCGGCGTTGCGGCCTTGCGCCTGCAACTGCTGCGCCGAGGCCTGGGTCATGCGCCGCTGGATACGCTGCTCAAGCGCGTGCATGTCCGGGGTCCAGGCCGGCTGCGGTATCGCTCCCAGGCTGTCCAGGGCCAAGGCATCACGGTCGCTGGACTCCAGGAACAGACCGTGGGCATAGCGGGTTGCCGGGTCATGTGGCTGGTGCTGCACCACCCTGGCGAAGGCTGCGTCGGCCTCGGCGGTGCGCCCCTGATGACGCAGGCTATTGGCCAACTGGTAGACCAGCCAAGGCTCATCAGGGGCCAAAGACGCGGCCTGGTTCAGCACCTGGCTGGCCGTCGACCAGTCTTCGCGCTGCAAGGCTTCATCCCCTTGCTGGCGTAAGCGCGCCAGCGCCAGGCTGCGGCGCAGGCCGGCGAACTGCGTTTGCTGACGTGCTGGCAGGCTGTCCAGGAAGGCCTGCGCCTTGTCTGGCGATTGCGCCTGGTAAACGCGCATCAAGCCACGCACGGCAATGCCGTTATCCGGCGCCATACGCCGGACCTGCAGAAACTGCCGTTCGGCAGCAACTGTATTGCCCTCGGCCATTAACACATCGGCCAGGCCCAACAAGGCGAACTCATCGTTTGGACGCTGCTGGCGTGCCTGCTGATAGCGTGAGCGCGCTGTTGGCAGGTCGTTTGCAGCAAGCGCACGGTCCCCGCTCTGGATTACCGCCCAGTATCGGCTTGCCGACGCCATATCGCTCCACTTGCTGATCTTGTAGCTGTCCTGTTCCTTGTCAGTCGCAGCCCGAAAAGATGCATTGGCTTGGTCGTATCGCTTTTGCGACATCAGCGCATAACCCAACGCCCCATGTAGGCTGGCATCGTCTGGGTACTGGCGCAGCGCCCGGCGCAGCTGTGCTTCGGCTTCGGCATGACGTCCCTTGTCGAGCAGCGCCTTGCCCCGTTGACCAGCCTGCCAGGCCGGGTCGGCCAACAGTTTGCGCTGCTGTTGCAGATTCTCGCTGGCCTGCGCCAACAGTGGCGAAGCGGGGTAGCGCTGGACAAAGGCTTGCCAGGCCACCGCGCTGCTGGCACTCACCGCTTGCCCCGCCAAGTAATCGAACTCGCGCTGGGCCGCAGCATCCCGTGCACCAGGGTCGCGTGACAGCTGATCGAGCAAGGCCAAAGCCTCGCGATCGCGCTTTTCGGCGAACAGCCAACCGGCCAGGGTCTGGCGCAGCCCGGCACTGCCTGGGTACTGCTGATCCAACCGCTGCAACTGGCGAATCGCCCCAGGGCGCTGGCCCGGCAGATTGCCGCGCACGCGCCAGTAGTCCAGGGCCAACTCCAGGCTGGGTGGCTCGTCAGCAAACAGCTGCTCGTACACCGCCAGTGCCTCTTCATAGCGGCCGGTCACCGCCAACAGGCGCGCCTGCTGCAAGCGCCGCGCAGACTCGGGGTGTTGCAGCTCAAGCAGGCGACTGGCTTGGCGTGCTTGCAGGCTGCCAGGTGCCACGGCACTGATCCGGGCGCCCAATTGCTCGGCAGCGCTGCTGTTCTTTTCGCGCAGTGCCAGGCTCAAGGCTGCCAGCAATACATCCGGATTGCGCGGTTCCAGCAACTGCAGCCGGCCCAGTGCATCACGGACCAGGTCGTCACGGTGCAGCGCTTCGCCGCGACGTACCTGGTCCAGCAGCCATTGGCGCTGCTCATCGGCATCCTTGGGTTGCGCCGCTGCCTGGCAGGTGACTGTCGCCAGCATCAGCACGCCGATCATTCGTTGCATGGCGCGCTCCAGGCCGGCAACAAGCGGCCGTGCGGGTCAAAACGATAACGGGCCTCATCCCAGCCTTGGCCGAACAGCACCAGCACCTGGCTGTAATACGCCTTGGCCTCGACCGGCTGATCGCGCAAACGCTGACGCTGGGCCGCCAAGCCGGCCACGTGCGCCGGCGAGGCTGCCAGCAATGGCAGCAATGCCGCAGAAAAGCCGGCCGGCCCCTGGCCGCTAGCTTCGCCGCTGCGTGCGTCCGCGCGCTCGGGGGGGAGCCCCTGGCGCTGGGTCAATGCCGCCATCGGCGCGTAATGGGCGACCAATTCGTTGCGTTGCACCGCATCCTTGGCCAACATGCCGACCCACAGGTACACACGAATGGCGTCGTAATCACCGGCACTGCCATGCTGCGGGTCTGCCGCTGGCTTGCCGGCCGGTGTCCACAGCAACCAGTCCGGGGCGAAGCCCTTTGGCGACGAAGCCAACCACAAACGCCGCGTATTGGCCGCCAGCTCTCCCCACAAGGGGTCCACCTCGCTGAAGCGGTCGAACAGCTGCAGCGGCAGGTAGCTGGGGTTCAGGCGGGTACCCTGGGCGTCCTCGAAGCCGTAGTCACCTGGCAGCAGCATCACCCCAAGGCCTGGGAGCTTGCGCACGGTCTGCGCCGCGATACGCCACAGCAGGCGCTGGCCCAGTTGCGTGTATGCGGGCTGCTGCCACAAGCGCCCTGCTTCCAGCAGGCTGTAGGCGATCCACAGGTCGGCATCGCTGGCGTTGTTGGCGTCCAGCACCTGCCATTGCTGCTGCTCGTTACGCCCCCACAGCCAGGCCGGCAGGTGCCTGGCCAGGTCACCTTCGGCGAGGTTGTTGCCGGTCCAGCGCAGCAACTGGGCGAAGGCGTCGCGGTCATTGCCCACCAAGGCGAAGAACAACCCATAACTCTGCCCTTCCGACGTGGTGATCAAGCGCGCGTCACTCGGGTCGATCACCCGGCCGTCCGCACTCACCAGCTCGGCCTTGAAACGTTCCCAGGCAGGCCATGAGCACGCCGCCTCGGCATTGGCGAAAACGGGCAGGCCCAGGGCGACCAACCCTACCAGCATCTGGCGCATCATCACCTCGCCTCACCCAAGCGGCGCTTGCCGGCCCAGCGCAATGCTCGCCACAGCAAGAAAGCGAACAGCACCACGCACACCGCCGCGATCGCCGCCAACAACACCGGGTGCTCGGACAAGTGGAACCACAGCAGCAGCCACCACGGCAGCGCACCGACAAAATAGTGCTCGCCCACAAACTGGCTGCTCAGGCCACTGCTGCGCACCAGCGTTACCGAGCCTGCCACCGCATCGAGCTTGCCCACATCGCCAAGCACATCGCGCAGCAACGCGTAATCGCCGTCGCTGTTGGCCAACAAGGCGACCACGCTGCGCTGTTGGTGAAATGGCGATTTCAGGCCGGTGATGGCGGCAATCGGCGCCTGCGCACTGACTGCCACGCGGCTGCTCGCAGCCACCGGCTCGGTATCGAAGCGCTGGCCGCCAGGTAACCTTGCGCTGCGCCCCCTGCAGCAGCCAGTCACGCTGAGCGCTGAGCAGCAGGCCAAGGTTGGGCGCATCGCTCAAAGCCTCGGGCAGGTTGCCGATCAGCAACAAGTCGGCGTCTGCCGTTGCGGCGTGTTTCCAGTCATCGATCAGTTGCAGGCCAAGCGCCGGATAACCGATCTGCCCGGCTAGCCCGCCAACCGTGTCGAGCAACGTACCAACCTGCATCGCCGTGGGTTTGGCCGGCATGATGACCAGGGTCTCGGAAAGGTCGGCCATGCGGCTGAACGGGAAGCCGCTGCGGGCGAAGGCACGCAGGTCGGGCATGGCGATGTAATGGTGATAACCGGACAGGTCGATGGTCGAGTTGTCGTCGATCGCTGCGCGCACGTCTACCGGCAGCGAGGTCTGGCAGCGGTCACGCTGAGCACTGCCCAGGGTACTGGCAAAGCTGAAATCGAAGCGGATGCGGTTGCGGTCGCCAATCTTCAGCGCCGGTACCAGCGACTTCTCGGTCACTGCCGTGTTGTCAGCGGACAGCACGGCCAGGCGCATTTGCTCGAGCGTACCGCCGCGCCGGTCATTGCCCACCAGCGGCATGCTGGTGATGTACTGGTCGTTGACGCTGATGCTCAGGCGCGATTCATCGGTCACCGCCGGCGCCGTGTAGCGATACAGGGTGCGTAGCGCAATGCCCTGGTTACGCCACACGAACAAGTCGGGTGGCAGGTTGAGCGCCAGTGTCACAGGTCGCGGTTGCAGGCCGCTGACTTGCAGTTGCTCAGGGTAATCCAGCAGCTCGGCAAAACGTACCGGCCGATCGGTGCGCGTCCAGTTCGGCGCATCGTAGGGCTGGCGCGGTTGCAAGGCAGTCATCTGCTCCACCTTCACCCGCGCGCCACGGAACAGGTTGTTGCCAACCGCCAGCGCCGAGGCCGCCTTGACCAGGTCGTCGTCGTTACGGCCCAGCACCAATAGCACTTTGCTGAAGCGGTCGTCGGGGTGGTCGATCATCTGCAGCACCGGGCCATCGACCAGCGGGAACTGCTGCAGGTCGGCGAGCAGCGCCGGGCGGCGGTCGTTGCTGGCAAACACGATGCTCGGTGCAGGCTTGTCGCCACGGGCAGGCAATTGGTTGTACAGCACCGGAAAGCTGGCCTTGCGCCAACCGGCCTGGCTGCCGAAATAGGACGCCAGGATGGCCGCCGCACGCTGCTCGCCCAGGCTCGGCACGCCGCTGAACACCACCGGCAACTCCACCTTGCCGGTATCGCGCGCGTCGAAAAATGGCAACGGGAAATACGCCAGGTCGTTTTCCAGCACCAGGGCTTGCTCGTGCAACTGCACCTGGCTCTTGCGGTTCAGGTTCAGCCACAGGCCGCTGTGCGCTGGGTCTTCGCAAATATCGGTGTAGTGCCCGACGAACTCCAGGCGTACTCGGTTGAAGTCGCTGAGCAGCTTCGGGTCCAGCGGCAGCTGGCGGCGCACGCGTTGCCCCAGCTGGTCCTTCTCCACCGGCACCACGCCCATCAATTCGTCATTGAGGTAAACACGCAGGTGCGACAGGTTCGGCAGCAGCGCCGGCGAAGGCGTGTAGTCCAGTTGCAAGCTGGCCTCGGTGGCCAGGCGGTCGCGACGCAAGCCGAACTCGATATGCTCGCTGTTGCGTACACCCAGCAGCAGGCTGTCGGATGCATGCCCAAGCTGCTCGAAGGTTTTCGCAACCGGCCAGTTCGGTACCGTGGGTGTAGGTATTGCGGGCTCGGCAAGCGGGGCTTGGGAGGTAGCAGCGGCGCTCTGCGACAAGGCGGTGAGCAGCGCCATCGCCAGGCCCCAGGCACGCGCGGGATAACCAGTCATCATGCGTCTCGATCAACAGGGTTCATGGAAGGGATTGCCCGCGGTGTGCGGGGCCAATAGCTGGCCAACCACAGCGCCAGCGTACGCAGTGGGCGCAAGCGCGCCCTCAGCCAGGGTGGCATGTGCTCGAACAGGCGCAGGTAACCGACACCGCCCAGCTTCAGTACATCGATCAGGCTGCGCAGCGGGCGCTCCACCTCATGCTGCTCGCTCCAGCCAAGCCAGGCATCGGCACGGGCAAAGGTGCAGTGGACCAGATCGATGCGCTGTTGCTGGTCAAGTGCGTGGAACACCAGGCCCACGTGTTGCCCGACGGTACGGGTGACACACGCCTGGAAGGCGAACTCACGCTGGCCGCGATTGAGCAGCAGACGTACCTGTTCCCCCGGTTTCAGCTCTAGGCCTTGCTGCACCTGCAGGCCGACACCGCCATCGGAGTAATCGACCAGGGTGCAGGGGTAGGCATGACCGCTGGCCAGTACCAGCCCCGCCGGCAAGCGCATCTGCACGCGGTGGGCACGGCGCACCTGGCGCACTTCGGCGGCCACGGCAACGGCGGCGCCAATGATCAGCAGGTTGTAGATCACCCACAGCGAACTGACGATCACCGTGCCGATTTCTGCCGTGGGGCCGGTGAACAGGCGCCACACGGCAAAGCCCAGGCCAACCACGTTGAGCGCCGCCAACCACAGGTAAGGCTGGGCGATACGCCAGTCGAACTGCGCCTGCTCCATCAGGCCGCCTTTGGCGGTGACGTTGAACTTGCCCTTTTTCGGCGCGAACAGCGCCACCGTGGTCGGGCGGGCGATGTACCAGGCCAGCACGGTCTCGTACACCTCGCCCCAGAAGGTTTGCCGGTACTTGCCCTGCATGCGCGAGTTGGTCAGGCTGGCGTGGATCATGTGCGGCAGCACGTACAGCAGAATCATCAACGCCGGTGCGTAGATGATGTAGGCATGCAGCAACAGGAACGCCAGCGGCGCGGTCAGGAATATCAGCCGTGGCAAGCCGGCCAGGAAGTGCAGCATGGCGTTGGCATAGCACACCCGCTGGAACAGGCTGAGCCCACGCCCGAACAACGGGTTGTCGGTGCGGAAGATCTGCACCATGCCACGGGCCCAGCGAATGCGTTGGCCAATGTGCGCCGACAGGCTTTCGGTGGCCAGGCCCGCGGCCTGCGGAATGCTCAGGTAAGCCGACGACCACCCCTGGCGGTGCATGCGCAGGGCGGTGTGGGCGTCTTCGGTCACGGTCTCGACGGCAAAACCGCCGATGCTTTCCAATGCGGTGCGGCGCAGCACGGCACACGAGCCGCAGAAAAACGCCGCGTTCCACATGTCGTTGCCATCCTGAATCAAGCCGTAGAACAGTTCGCCTTCATTGGGGCGACGGCGGAACGAGCCGAGGTTGCGCTCGAACGGGTCGGGCGAGAAGAAATGGTGCGGTGTCTGCACCAGCGCCAACTTCGGGTCTTTGAGGAACCAGCCCACGGTCATTTGCAGGAAGGAGCGCACCGGCACGTGGTCGCAGTCGAAGATGGCGATCAGCTCGCTGTCGGTCACACCCAGCGCATGGTTGAGATTGCCGGCCTTGGCGTGCTTGCTGTCGGGCCGCACGATGTAGCCCACCCCGGCTTCGTCGGCAAAAGCACGAAACGCATCACGGCGGCCGTCATCGAGGATGTAGATGCGCAGGCACTCGCGCGGCCAGTCCAGGCCCAGCGCGGCCAGTACCGTGGTGCGCACCACCGACAGGTCTTCGTTGTAGGTAGGAATCAACAAATCGACAGTCGGCCAGTGCTGCGGGTTGGCCGGCAGGTTGGCCGGTTTGCGCTGCAACGGCCAGCTGGTCTGGATGTAACCCAGGATCAATACGAACCACGAATAGGTTTCGGCTGCCAACAGAATCACCCCGAACACCAGGTCGGTGGTGTCGTTCCAGTTCAGGGTCGAGGTGTAGCGCCACCACAGGTAGCGGCACGAGATAATGGTCGACAGCACGATCAGCATCAGGGTCGGGAAGCGCCCCGGCATGTGTCGCACCAGCATGGCAATGCCCAGCAACAGGCAGATGAACATCAGTTGCGCCAGGTAGCCGAACGGTTCAGTCACGCACAGCAGGGCCAGGCTTGCGGCGCACACCGTCAACACGCTGTAGAACACCCGCCTGGCGAGCACGCTAAGGCCGCGCAGGCGTGCCGAGGCTTCGTGCCTGAAAGCACTGGCGCGGTAGCGCGCGGGCACCCGATGCAGTGCATCGATCAGCAGCCCTCGGTAATGGCGCCCAACCTGGCCAACACCCCGCAGTCGCAAGCGCACTGCGCCCCATGCTCGGCGGCCAGGCCCTGTTGTGCGTGCCACCGGTTGACGGCGCACCAGCAACCACAGGCTCTGGATCAGCAGCCGTAGCGGGTCACCCAGGCTCGGGCGCTTGCCTGAAAGCTGCGGGTACAGGCGTTGGCGTTCGGCCAGCAATGCCTGCCAGGCGGGTGACTCCAGGCGCAGGAACAGAAAGGCCAGCCACACGCCCAAGGTAAACAGCCAGGCAACCGGTAGCCGCGCACCACGGGCGGTGAACCACGTATAGGCCGACAGAGGAGTCAAGGTCACGGCCCGCGCCTCGTCAGGCAGCGTACCGCCAGGCTTTGTACGTCCCGGCAGGCCAGGCTCTGCGGGGCGTAATGGCCAAGCGGCGCCTTGCACGCCAGGGCTTCGAGGAAGGCTTCGTCGCGGTGGACCACCTGGATCGGCAAGCGCTCACCGAACAGGTCGCGCCACACCATCAACAGGTCGCTCTGCAAACGGCTGGCCGGGTCGTAGCGATTGACCAGCAGCATGTCGTAGTGCTCAACCGGTCGGCGCCCGAGCAGCAGGTGGCTGGCCATTTCGGCCTCAGCCACCAGTACCCGCACATCGGTCTCGATGCCGTTGCCAGCGCTGTCGGCCAACGGTTGCGGCAGGTCGAACAACACCCAATCGAACTGCTCAGCCAGTTCGGCCTGGCGAGCACGCCATGCCAGCGCGTCAGGCACAAGGTGCCGCGAACTGCCAGGCAGGTTGCCGAACGGCAGCAGGCACAGGCCATCGAGCACCTCATACACAGCATCGCTGGCCGGCCGCCCTTCCCGCTCGGCCAGCGCCCAGCCCTCGGACGTATCCAGCGGCAGGTTGAAGTGCAGGCCGAGCAAATTGCTTGGGCACAGGTCAATCAGCAGCACCCGCTCGCCCATACCCTGCAGCGCATAGCCCAGCGCAGCCAACAAGGCGCTGCGCCCCAGGCCTCCGCGCACCCCGTGCAGGGCCAGGCTGGTCATGACGAAACGCCCTCGCGCTGCCTGACAGCCGCGTACAACCCGTCCTGGCTGCTGGCCCGACAGCTTTCACCCAGCAACGGCCAGCGCTGCAGGGCTTGCTGAACGCCCACCAGCATCGAGATGTCCTGGTAGTTCAGCTCGGGCATGTCCAGGTGCTGGCGCAGTTGGGCGATGTCGTCGCTGCGGTCGGACGGGTCTGCCTTGCCAGTGATCATGGGCGCTCCTTGGGGATGGGCTGCCAGTCAGGCTGGCCTTGCAGGCGCATGTAGGCGCGCCCCTGGTAATTCAGCACCTGCGCGCCGGCGGTTTCGGCAACCTGTTCGGTGGTTGGCAGGTCGGTCAGCAGGCCGGGCACATCCAGCACGTGCTGCTGGCCCAGGCCCGCGTACACACGGGAGATCAGCTCGGACAACGCCAGGTAACTGGTGGCTGCCGTGACCCGCAGCGGCTCGCTGCGGGCAGGTTGGCCCATGCCGATGAACTTCAGCCCGACTGGCACATGGGTAATCGACGGCGTGGGGATTTCGCGCATGCCCGACAGCTGCATGCGGTCGCCATGCAACGCAGCGCCATGCTCTGGAACAATGGCCACCACTACCCGGCGGCCACTGCGCTCCAATTCGTCGAGGAAGGTGCCAAGCTCGCCGAACAGGCGATTGGCGCGGGTGGCGTAGTCGGCCACGCGGGTACCGCCGTCGGCGGTGACGATACGGTTGCCGTCATGCAGGCTGATGCTGTTGTAAAACAGCGACACATGCTCATTCGCAGTGCTTTTGCGTTGCCCCCACCAACGGCGCAATACCTCCAGGTCGCTGGCGATCGGCGAGCCGTCGAAGCCCACCAGTGCCCTTGGGAAGTCGGTATTGCGCATGCCCGGTTGTGGCATGCGCTGCTGGGTAATGTCACCGATGAAGTTGTCGAACCGGCCACTGTGGTTGAGCAAAGTGTTGCTCTGGAAACCCAGCCGGGCCAGGTTCTGGAACAACAGGCACTGCTCCGGGGCAGGCTGGTACAGGCCAGCATGCGACGACTGCCCACAGCTGGCACGCAGCACGCGAATGGCGGCTGGGCCGCTATAGGAAGTTGCCGAGTTGAACTGGTCGAAGACCACGTCCATGCGCGACAGCAACGGGTTGTCGCGCAGCCCCACGGCGGACAGGTCATCCCAGGCCAGCGAACAGATGTTGATCACCAGCAGGTCGAACGGCTGTTCATCGGCATTCACGGCAGGAAACGCCGTTACCCGCTCGCGCTCGCTGGCGAAGAAGCGCTCAAGCCAGCTGTCGAGCGTGGCATTGTCAGCGGCTGCGGTGGTGGGCAGCGGTTCGGCCGGGGTGCTCGTCACCACGCCGGGCGCCTGGCCCGCCCCCAGCGATGGCAAGCCGCCAGCTGCCAACCAGGCCAGCCCCAGCAGGCTCAAGGTGCTCAGGCGCAGCCAATGGCGCAGGTACAGGTAACCCACCAGCAACAGCGTCAGCGCGCCCAACAGGTTCCAGTTGACGAAGCGGCCCAGCAGTTCAAGCAGGTAGTCCCACGAAAAATCCAGCACCCCCGGCTGCGCCAACAGGCGGCTGAAGGGTGGTAGCCAAGTGTCCTGGTAGAACAGCGCGATTGCGATGGGTACCGCCAGCAGTTGCCGGGCAATACGCAGCCACTTGCCCGGCAACGGGATCAGCAGAAACGCAGCGAACAGCAGGTTTGGCAATGCCTGGAAGTCGAGCATGCCAAGGGCGACCAACAAAAATTTGGCAAAAAAATAGAGGTTCCACCCTCCCAGTCCAGGCCAGCGGGCCAGTACCGGGAGGGTGACGGTGGTATTAGTCATTCTGGGGGCCCTGGCGTACAGCGCGGTGGCGTACGCCCAGTGGTTTCAGGTAACGGGGGGAAAGGCGACGGCGCAACCAAGTGCGCAGGGCCGCGCACAGGCGCAACATCAACAAAGCCAGGCCCAATGTGACCAGGGCTGTAATGCCGACCACCTGCAGCAGTTGCACGAAGTTCATGCGCCCCCCCGCTTGGCCAGAGCGACCTTGCGCGGGGCCAGTGCCGGCCACGCCTGTGCCTGCCGCTGCACCACCGGATCGGCCCGGGGTGGCTGTGGCAAGCTGCTGTCGAGAAACGCCGGGGCGGCCAGGCTGTCGAGGTCGGCAAGCACCTCCTGGCTAATGAACAGCTCTTTCCACGACAGTTGGAAGATGTGATCCAGCGCTTGTTCGACACCTTCGCAGCGGCAGGCGAACAGGAACAGGAACAACACCTCGCCAACCACGCACGCAATGTCGCCATCACGGCGGAACGCCGTGCGCGAGCAAGCCTGCAGTGGGGTCAGCCCAGGCGCCGGGTGCAGCACCAGTAACTGGTGGACGATTTCACCGTGACGCACACCCTGCCACATGGTTTGCACCGCTTCGGCGAATGCCCGGGGTGCCACCAGCCCGCAGATGGCCTGCGGCCGCAGGCGGGCCAGCAAGGCATCGAAGTCGCTTGGCAGGTTCCGGCGCCAGACATAGCCCTGGATGCTTTCGACCATGGTCAAAAAGCGCGACAAGCTGGCGCCGAACGGCACGATCTGGGTGGCGCCGCAGGCCAGCAGCAGTTGTTCGTCCTGGTAACGCAGGGTGGGTGCCATTTCGCGCACCACCAACTTCAAGGCATTGCCACGCCGCTGGCGCAGGCGGTGCAGCTGGCGCGCCAGGTGGTCCAGGCGCTGCCCACCATCGATGGCGAAGATTACCGTGGCAGAGACCGCACGGCTGGCCTTGGCGCTCAGTTCATCAAGGCTTTCGCAGACCTGCCAGTGCTCGGAGAACGCGGGTGCGCCTTCCAGTACTGGGCGCTGGGCCAGGCACAGCAGCTCATCGCCACCGGTGTCGGCTGGCACCTGCGGCGCTCCGGTAACGGCAAAACCCGCATTACGGCGCTCCAGTTGCAGTTCACACGCACCAGCCTTGCCGAGCGGGTTGCTCCAGAAATGCTGCAGGTAGCGCACCCCACCTTTGCCACGGTACACCTGGGCCAACCCGTCCACGCTTTGATTGACTGCACGCAGGCGCTCGACCAGGGCGGTACCCTGCCCGCCACTGATGACCAGCAGCAGCGCTGCCTCGGCCACCAAAGCGGGGCGCAGGGCATTGCACCAGTGCTCGACTTCGGTGCCCGCCCAGGCATCGGCCGGTGCCAGCAGCACCAGCACACGCCCAGGGGCATCGAGACGGGGAAGATCATGCAACAGGTAGCGGGTGGCACGCGGGTTGGCTTCATACAGCGCCAGCTCGGCCGGGCCGCATGCGGCGTCGAGCGCACCCAGCACGTCATCCATGGCTTGCGTTTCGGCAATCAGGGCTGCCCTGGTATGAGCGGGCATGCCTTCGACCACCTGGCGGCATAGCAAAGTGGCGTCTTCGGTGGCGTCACAGGCTAACCAATACAATCCTTGCTGATGAAGCTGGCTACTCTCGGCGCTCAGGCCGGAAATAGCCAACAACGGCATTGCATACGTCAAAACACTGGCTCTGCTAAGTAAATCGAAAGGGCTTGAAAGGAGAATGTGACATGCCCGCTGAGGAAGCCTCATGAGCTACGTCAATAAAACGACAAAAACATCACGAAAGATAAAAGCGCGTCAATCCTACAGCACCAAGGCAATTTGCAATCAGACGAAAATGTAATCAATTGCAAAGTTTTGTTAACAGACGCCCCGCAGGCGGCCCTGCACAGCGCTTGATGTGATGCACTTTGCCTGCATCGGTGCTGGCTGCTGAAGGCGAATCCCGCGCTGTGCTGTATGGTTACCGGTTAAGTAAAAATCGATATTCCGGAGACAAGCATGCTTGGTATCTTTGAGCGCAGGCTCGACCCCTTCCCGCCCGACGAGGTGCCACCGCCGCCAATGGGATTGGTGCGCTTCATGTGGGCCTGCACCCGCGGCGCCCGAGGCTACATCCTGGCGCTGGCACTGCTCAGTGCCGGGGTATCGATCTATGAAGCCTGGCTGTTCGCCTTCCTCGGCCAGGTGGTCGACCTGCTTTCGGCGTGGCAGGCCGGCGGCACCGTCGGCCCCGACGAAAGCCGCGTACTCTGGGGCATCGGCATCGTCCTGCTGGTTAGCGTCGGGCTGGTGGCGCTGCGCACCATGGTTCAACACCAGGTGCTGGCAATCAACTTGCCGCTGCGGCTGCGTTGGGACTTCCACCGCTTGATGCTGCGCCAGAGCTTGTCGTTCTTCTCTGACGAGTTTTCCGGCCGGGTCACCACCAAGGTGATGCAGACAGCACTGGCAGTGCGCGATGTGCTGTTCACACTCATCGAAATCCTCCCTGGGATTGGCGTGTACTTCATCGCGATCATTGCCCTGGCCGGCGGTTTCGCCCTGAAACTCATGTTGCCATTCATCGCCTGGGTCGTGCTGTTCGGTTTGGCGATGCTGTATTTCGTACCGCGCCTGGGCAAAGTCGGGCAGGAGCAGGCCAACGCCAGGTCGTCGATGACCGGGCGGGTGTCCGACGCCTATACCAACATCACCACGGTGAAGCTGTTCTCCCACTCCAACCGCGAAGCGCACTTTGCCCGTGCGGCCATGGAAGACTTCAAACAGACCGGCTTTCGTCAGATGCGCCTGGTCAGCCAGTTCGAAATCGTCAACCAGGCGCTGGTGGTGGGTTTGATCATGGGCGCCGGGGGCTATGCACTGTGGCTGTGGCACCAGGGCCAGGTCGGCACCGGGGCGGTGGCGGCAATTACCGCCATGGCCTTGCGTATCAACGGCATGTCGCACTGGATCATGTGGGAGATCACCTCGCTGTTCGAAAACATCGGCACCGTGCAGGACGGAATGGCCACCCTCACCCGCGGCCCCAAGGTGCAGGATGCGCCAGATGCTACCGAGCTGGTCACCACCGGTGGCGCGGTGAGCTTCGACAAGGTCAGTTTCAACTACAACGGCGAGCGCCAGGTGCTCAACGACCTCAGCCTTAAGATTCGCCCAGGCGAAAAAGTCGGGCTGGTGGGTCGCTCCGGTGCGGGCAAGTCCACCTTGATCAACCTGTTGCTGCGCTTCTACGACGTGGACAAGGGGGAAATCCGCATCGACGGGCAGAACGTGGCCAAGGTCACGCAAGACAGCCTGCGCAATGCTATCGGCATGGTGACCCAGGACACCTCGCTGTTGCACCGAACGATTCGCGACAACATCGCCTATGGCCGCCCCGATGCAACCGAGGCGCAGATCCGCGCCGCTGCAGCCAACGCCCAAGCCGATGGATTCATCGGCCAGCTCAGCGACCGCCAGGGCAACAGCGGTTACGACACACTGGTGGGGGAGCGCGGCATCAAACTGTCAGGTGGCCAGCGCCAGCGCATCGCCATTGCCCGGGTCATGCTGAAGAACGCACCGATCCTGCTGCTGGACGAAGCCACCAGCGCGCTGGACTCCGAAGTGGAAGTAGCCATTCAGGAGAGCCTGGATGAAATGATGCAAGGCAAGACCGTGATCGCCATTGCCCACCGTTTATCGACGATCGCCGCCATGGACCGGCTGATCGTGATGGATGAAGGGCACATCATCGAGCAAGGCACCCACACCGAACTGCTGGCGAAGAATGGCACCTATGCGCGGTTGTGGCAGCACCAGAGCGGTGGCTTCCTGGGGGAAGACCAGGGTGTTGCAGAGGCTGTGGAGTAGGCCTGCTATTGGTTGGGGCCGCAGGGCGGCCCCAACTGTTGTTCTGGCGATGCGGCAATGCCTTGGCACTAACCAAACACATGAGAAGGCCGGCGCAACACCGGATCAAACGGGTTGATACGCTCGCCAATCGCCGCTGCCTCGCGCTTGAGCAATGCCACCACGGTCGGCATGCGGTTGGGCCCCAGGCGGTCGCTGATGGTCGCCACGCTCAGGGCCGCGACCGCATGGCCATTACGGTCAAGGATCGGCACCGCCAAACCGGCCATGCCGTCGAGCACGCCGGTATTGCGCCCGGCATAGCCCAGGCTGCGCACGTTGTCGATCTCGGCACGCAGCAGCACTTCGTCGTAATGATGAAAGTCCTTCAAGCGCGGCAAGTTGTAGCGGATCACCTCGTCACGCTCCTCCTCGGGCAGGAAGGCCAGGATCGCCAGGCTGCCCTGCCCCACGCCCAAGGCCACGCGGCCACCGATATCACCGGTGAAGGTACGGATCGGGTACGGCCCTTCGCTGCGGTCCAGGCACACCGCGTCGAACCCTGAACGTGCCAGCAAAAACAGCGAATCACCCAATGAAGCCGAAAGCCTCAGCAGGCTCGGGCGTACCACATCGCGTAGGTTGCCAGCCTGCCCGGCCTTGGCCGCGAGGGCGAAGAAATCCAGGCTCAGGCGGTAGCGCTTGCTGGTCGCACACTGGTCCACCATGCCCTCTTCGATCAGGCTGCGCAGCAAACGGTGGGTGGTCGGCTGCGCCAGGCCAACCCGCTGTGCTAGCTGGCTAACCTTCTCACCCTCGCCAGCGCAATCACCCAGCGCACGCAACACGGCGAACAAACGGGACACCGCAGTGACGCCGACTTCCTTGCCTTGTTCATTTCGTTTATCGGAATCCATTTTTCACTTAACCCTAAGAAATTCCAATGAGTGGAATAATTTCAAAATAGCTGTCACTCAGTGAAATTACCCTTTGTCGCCATCCTAATCATTGCCCTACTCTCCGGTCCATAGGGCGATATCACAACATCGGCCGCCGCCACAGAAGCGAGCGCCAACGTCCGTAAAAGCTTTGCTTTTCGCCGCTGGCGCTCTGCCCACCCTGAAACTGCCGGTTGACCCCGGTTCCGTTTGCGATGGAGCACAGCCATGACCTTTCTGTTGATCGACAAACTCTGCAAGCGCTATGGCGCCACGGAGGCAGTGGCCAGCTCGTCACTGTCCATCGAAAAAGGCGAGTTCGTCTCCCTGCTCGGCCCTTCCGGCTGTGGCAAGACCACCACCCTGCAGATGATCGCCGGCTTCGTCGAAGTCACCAGCGGGCGCATCGTGCTCGATGGCCGTGACATCACCCATGCCAAACCGGCCAGCCGCGGCCTGGGGGTGGTGTTTCAGAGCTACGCGCTGTTCCCGCACATGACCGTGCGCGACAACGTCGCCTTTGGCCTGCGCATGCGCAAGGTGGCCAATGCCGACATCGCCCGCCGCGTCGACCAGGCCCTGGCGCTGGTACGCCTGGACAAACATGCCGAACGCTACCCACGGGAACTGTCCGGCGGCCAGCGTCAGCGTGTAGCCCTGGCCCGCGCGCTGGTGATCGAACCGCCGGTGCTGCTGCTGGACGAGCCGCTGTCCAACCTGGACGCGCACCTGCGTGAAGAAATGCAGTTCGAGATTTGTCGCATTCAGCACGAGGTGGGCATCACCACCTTGATGGTCACCCACGACCAGGCCGAAGCCTTGTCGATCAGTGATCGGGTGGTGGTGATGGAAGCCGGGCGTATCACCCAGGTCGATGACCCTTACCGGCTTTACGAACACCCAGGCACGCCGTTCATTTCCGACTTCGTCGGCAAGGCCAACCGCCTGCGAGGCGTAACCGGCCCCGGCGGGCAACCGCAGGCTGCGGCCCAAGGCCCGCTGACCCTCAGCCTGCGCCCGGAAAAGATCAACCTTGGCGCCGCCGGCAGCGGCAAGCTGGCGGGCCGCATCAGCTGCCGCTACTTCCTCGGCAGCCAGTGGCTGTACCGCGTCGACACGGCCTTGGGCAACCTGGCCGTGGTTCGTGCCAACGATGGCAACGCACCGCTGGAGGAAGGCACGCACGTTGGCCTGGACTGGAACGATGCCCTGCTGCGGGTACTGAACGCGGCTGAGGTGGCGGCATGAGTACCGCAAAACTGCGCAGCAACGCCTGGGGCTACGGCCTGAGCAGCCCCGCCCTGCTGTTGTTCCTGGCGCTGCTGGTGATGCCGCTGGGGCTGACCGTGCTGCTGTCGTTCAACGCGTTCGACTACACCACGGGTATCCAGGCCGGCCAGTACACGCTCAGCCATTACCTGAGCCTGGTGACCGACACCTATTACTACGAGATTTTCTTCCGCACCTTCTGGATCAGTGCCCTGGTCACCTTGCTGTGTGTGCTGATCGGTATCCCCGAGGCCATGGTACTCAGCCGCATGAGTGCGCCGTGGCGCTCGATCTTCCTGATCCTGGTGCTGACTCCGCTGCTGATTTCGGTGGTGGTGCGGGCATTCGGCTGGAGCCTGCTGCTGGGTGCCGATGGCCTGGTCAACCAAGGCATCACGGCCCTCGGCGGGCAGCCGGTGAAGCTGCTGTACACACCGTTTGCGGTGATCATCGGCCTGGTCCACGTGATGCTGCCATTCATGATCATCCCGGTGTGGACCTCGCTGCAAAAGCTCGACCCGGCCGCCGAGCAGGCCGCGCTGTCGCTGGGCGCCAGCCAGTGGACGGTGTTCCGCCGCATCGTGCTGCCACAGATCATGCCCGGTGTGCTGTCGGGCACGCTGATCGTGTTCGGCCTGGCTGCCAGTTCGTTCGCCATCCCCGGCCTGCTGGGCGGGCGCCGACTGAAGATGGTCGCCACCATGATCTACGACCAGTACCTGGCCGAACTGAACTGGCCGATGGGGGCCACCATCGCGGTCGCCCTGTTGCTGATCAACCTGCTGGTGATGCTCAGCTGGAACCGGCTGGTCGAACGCCGCTACAAACGCGCACTTGGAGTTTGAACCGATGACCCGTAACGGCCCGTTGGCCCTGTCTTTTCACGCCCTGGTGATGCTGTTCATGCTCGCCCCGCTGGTGGTGGTGTGCCTGGTGGCATTTACCCCGGAAAACACCCTGAGCCTGCCCACCGCTGGCTTCTCGCTGCGCTGGTTCAGCGCCGTGTTCGAGCGCGCCGACTTCCTTGACGCGTTCTACAACAGCCTGAAACTCGCCGCCCTGGCGGCCTCGTTGGCCACCCTGATCGCCGTGCCGGCGGGCCTGGCGCTGACCCGCTACAGCTTCCCTGGCCAAGGTTTTGTCAACGGCCTGCTGCTGTCGCCGATCATCATCCCGCACCTGGTGCTGGGCGTAGCGCTGCTGCGGCTGTTCGCCCTGCTGGGGGTCAATGGCAGCTTTGCCTGGCTGGTGTTCGCCCACGTGGTGGTGATCACGCCCTACGTGCTGCGCCTGGTACTGGCTGCGGCCATCGGCATCGACCGCAGCGCCGAGCAGGCCGCACAAAGCCTGGGCGCCGGCCGCATCACGCTGTTCTGCAAAGTGACACTGCCGATGATCCTGCCGGGCGTGGCCGGTGGCTGGCTGCTGGCGTTCATCAACAGTTTCGACGAAGTGACCCTGTCGATCTTCGTCACCTCGCCCGCCACCCAAACGCTGCCTGTACGCATGTACGTATACGCCACCGAATCGATCGACCCGATGATGGCCGCCGTTTCGGCCCTGGTGATCGCCGTCACCGCCCTGACCATGATCGCCCTGGACCGGGTATACGGCCTGGACCGCGTGCTGGTGGGCAAGCAATGACAAGGAATGCCCTTATGCCCCTGTTCAAGCGCGTGGCCGAACACGACCGCGAGCCTGTGCCCTTCCTGCTCGACGGCCAGCCGGCCCAGGGCATGCACGGCGACACCCTGCTGACGGCCATCCTGACCCATTCGGAGCACCTGCGCGGTAGTGACTTCAGCGCCGAGCCACGCGCCGGGTTCTGCCTGATGGGCGCCTGCCAGGACTGCTGGGTACGCCTGCAGGACGGCCGCCGGGTGCGCGCCTGCTCGACGTTCCTTGAGCCAGGCCACTGCGTGAGCCGTGATCCGGGGCGCCGACCATGAGTGCAATCGTCATCATCGGTGCCGGCCCTGCCGGTATCCGCGCCGCGCAAACCTTGGTGGCCCACGGCGTACACCCAGTGCTGCTGGACGAAGCCAGCCGTGGCGGTGGGCAGATCTATCGCCAGCAGCCGGCCAACTTTCGCCGCCCGGCCAAAGCCTTGTATGGCTTTGAGGCCGGCAAGGCGCAGGCCCTGCACAACACACTTGAGCAGTTGCACGGGCAGATCGACTACCGTCCGGAAACCCTGGTGTGGAACGCCGAGCAGCAGGTGCTGGACACCTTGCAGCAGGGCCAACTGGCCGACCGACTGGCCTTCGACCGAGTGATCGTCGCCACTGGTGCCACCGACCGCGTGTTGCCGATCCCCGGCTGGACCTTGCCCGGGGTGTACACCCTGGGCGCCGCACAGATTGCCCTGAAGTTCCAGGGCTGCGCCATCGGTGAGCGGGTGGTGCTGGCGGGCAGCGGGCCGCTGCTGTACCTGGTGGCCTACCAGTACGCCAAGGCCGGCGCCACGGTCAGTGCCGTGCTCGATACATCGCCGTTCAGTGCCCAGGTACGCGCCCTGCCACGCCTGCTGCTGCAGCCAGGCACCTTCGCCAAGGGCCTGTACTACCGCGCCTGGCTGGCCGCCAAGGGCGTGCCGGTGCATCAGGGTGTGACGCTGCTGGGTATCGACGGCGAGCACCGTGCCAGCGGTGTGCGCTGGGCACGAAATGGCCAGCAGCACAGCCTGCCCTGCGACGCCGTGGCGTTCGCCCACGCCTTGCGCAGTGAAACCCAGTTGGCCGACCTGCTCGGCTGCCAGTTTGCCTGGAATACCCTCAACCGCGCCTGGCTACCGGTACGTGATGCCCAAGGCCGCGCCAGCAGCCCAGGCGTGTACCTGGCCGGCGACGGTGCCGGCATCCTCGGTGCCGACGGCGCGGAAATGACCGGGGAACTGGCCGCCCTGACGCTGCTGGCCGACCTGGGCAAGCCTGGCAACCCGCAACGCCAGCAGCAGCTGGAAAAGCGCCTGGCCACCCTGCAACGCTTTCGCCAAGGCCTGGAACAAGCCTTCCCATTCCCGCAGCAGTGGGCCCGGCAAGCGCCGGACCTGCTCACGGCTTGCCGCTGCGAGCAGATCAGCGCTGGCGAAATCCGCACCGCCGTGCGCGCCGGGCACTGGGAAATAAACCGGGTGAAGGCCATGTGCCGGGTCGGCATGGGCCGTTGCCAGGGCCGCGTGTGCGGTGCAGCCGCCGCCGAACTGATCGCCTGCGAAAGCGGTCGCCCCATTGACCAGGTCGGCCGCCTGCGCGGCCAGGCCCCGATCAAGCCCCTGCCCTTCGGCCTGGAGATCAAGCCATGACGCTGATCGAAGTGGATGCCATCATCGTCGGCGGCGGCATCGTCGGCAGCAGCGCCGCCTTGACCCTGGCCCGCAGTGGCCAGCAGGTGGCGCTGCTGGAGCGCGACTTCTGTGGCTCGCATTCCAGCGGCGTGAACTACGGCGGTGTACGCCGCCAGGGCCGCTCGTTGGCGCAACTGCCGTTGTCGATGCGTGCCCACGCCATTTGGGGGCAACTGCGCGAGTGGATCGGCATCGATGGCGAATACGCCCGCAGCGGCCACCTGAAGCTGGCACGCAGCGAAACCGACTTCGACGCCTTGAAAGCCTATGCCCGGCGGACCCAGGCCTTTG
The DNA here is from genome assembly GCF_047978165.1 of Pseudomonas sp. LFS074. Taxonomy (NCBI): domain Bacteria; kingdom Pseudomonadati; phylum Pseudomonadota; class Gammaproteobacteria; order Pseudomonadales; family Pseudomonadaceae; genus Pseudomonas; species Pseudomonas sp. LFS074. Next base: position 3,650,989 of record NZ_JBFPFV010000001.1, read on the forward strand.
ACCTACGCCTGCAATTGCTGGAGCGCCGCGAACTGCGCCAGCGCTTCCCCTGGGTGGGCGATATCGCCGTTGGCGCCTCGTACTGCCCCGAGGATGGCCACGCCAACCCTCGCCTGGTGTCACCCGCGTTCGCCCAGGCCGCCCGGCACAGCGGCGCCCAGGTACATGAGCAGTGCAAGGTGCTGGAAGTGGACCACGACGGCCAGCGCTTCACTGTGCGCACCAGCTCAGGCCAGTGCTTCAAGGCGCCCTGGCTGCTGAACTGCGCTGGCGCCTGGTCGGCGCAGTTGGCCGAGCAATACGGCGAGCCGGTGCCGCTGAGCGCAGCCCACCCGGCCATGCTGGTCACCGAGCCGCTCCCCCTGTTCATGACCGCCAGCACCGGGGTCGAAGGCGGTGGCATCTACGCCCGTCAGGTGGCACGCGGCAACTGCGTGCTGGGCGGTGGCCGTGGCTTCGCCCTGACCGCGACCACCGCGCGCCCTGGGCAAGCCGCCGTACTCGATATCCTGCGCAACGCCACCGAGCTGTACCCGGCATTGGCCGGCGCCCAGGCCATTCGCACCTGGAGCGGCACCGAGGGCTACCTGCCCGATGACGAACCGGTGCTCGGCCCGAGCCTGCTGCAACCTGGCCTGCTGCATGGCTTCGGCTTTGCCGGCGCCGGCTTCCAGATTGGCCCGGCAGCTGGCGAGGCCCTGGCGCAATGCGTACTCCATGGCGCGCCGGCAATCAGCCTGGCAGCCTTTTCCATCGACCGTTTTCAGCCCAACCACCACTACAAGGAAAACCTGTCATGACGCACAAGCAACGTTTGCTCGCCCTGTTCTGCACCGTGCCCGGCCTGTTCGCCTGCCTGCCCGCCATGGCTCAACCCACGCTGTACCTGGGCATGAACGGCGGCACCATGGAGCGGCTGTTCAGCGACAATATCCTGCCCCAGTTCGAGAAGGCCAACGGGGTGAAAGTGGTGATCGTCCCCGGTACTTCGGCCGACATCCTGGCCAAGGTCCAGGCCACCCCGAACAAGCCGTCGATCCATGTGATGGTGCTGGATGACGGCATCATGTACCGCGCCATCGGCATGGGCCTGTGCAGCACGCTCAAGCCCAACCCGACGCTGGCCCAACTGCCGGAAAAGGCCCTGATCAAGGACAAGGCCGCCGCCGTCAGCCTGGGCGTGACCGGGCTTGCCTACAACAGCCGCCTGTTCAAGGCCAAGGGCTGGGCAGCGCCCACTTCGTGGAACGACCTGGCCGACCCGCGCTTCAAGGACAAGGTGGTGTTCCAGTCGATGGCCTCGTCCACCTTTGGCCTGCACGGTTTCCTGATGTACAACCGCTTGCACGGCGGCAGCGATACCGACGTCAACCCAGGCTTCACTGCGTGGAAGAAAAACGTTGGCCCGAACGTGCTGGAGTACATCCCCAACTCGGCCAAGCTGTCGGAAATGGTGCAAACCGACGAAGCCGCGTTGTTCCCGCTCACCCCTACCCAGGTGACCGCACTGAAGCTCAAGGGCATCCCGGTGGAGTATGCCGCACCGAAAGAAGGCGCCGTGGTGCTCAACCAGGCCGAGTGCGTCACCGCCAACAACGACCAGCCCGAGCTTGCACAAAAGCTTGCCGAGTTCCTGCTCAGCCCCGAGGCGCAAGCACCGGCGCTGGAGCTGGGTGACCAGATCCCGTCCAACCCCAACACCCCGACCAGCGACAAGACCCGTGGCCAGGTCGAAGCCATGCAAACCTACCTGCAAACGGCGGTGACCATCGACTGGGACCAGGTCAACACCCAACGCCCGGAATGGAACGCCCGCTGGAATCGCCAGATCGAGCGATAGGCCGAGGCCCCCTGACCCGCTGCCGGCCCCCCAGGTGCCGGCCAGCGGGCGCACCACCCGCTTGAGCCACCAATAACCGCAAAGTCGCTCTGCCCTGCAAAGGCGCGGATAGGGCTTCTGCACGCCCGAAAAACGGCTCAGGCACCCCTTGCATCACGCTGCCACTTAACTAGAACAAGCAATCGGAGCATGAAATGAGCATCAACCCACTCGGTGTCACCGCCCTTTTGCTGGCATCCGCCAGCCCCTTGTTGCAGGCCAGCGAGCAATCCGAATCGGCAGGCTTCATCGAAGGCAGCAAGCTGTCGATCAAGGCACGCAACATGTACATGCAGCGTGATAACCGCGCCAGCGGCGCCCGGCAGAACTACGGCGAGGAATGGGCCCAGGGTTTCATCGGCACCTTTCAGTACGGCTTCACTCAAGGCACGCTGGGTTTCGGTATCGACCTGATCGGCCAGTACGCCTTCAAGCTCGACACCGGCGATGGCCGCACCGGTGGCGGCACTGGTCTGCTAGAGCAAGACAGCCACGGCGCCAAGCAGGACATCGGCAAGGCCGGTGCGGCGCTGAAAGTGCGTGCGTCCAACACCGTACTCAAATACGGCACACAAGTGATGGCGGTGCCGGTGCTGGCCACCTCCGACAGCCGCCTGCTGCCAGAGACCGTCGACGGTTTCTCGCTCACCAGCAAGGAAATCCGCAACCTGCAGTTGGATGCGGGCCACTTCACCGGCCTGACCAACCGCAACCAGTCGTCCCGCGACAGCGGGCGCATGACCGCAGTCGACTACATTGGTGGGGTCTACAGCTTCAATGAGCGGCTTTCCAGCAGCCTGTACTACGCCAAGACTGCCGAGCACTTTCGCAAGTACTACGTGAACACCCGCTACCTGTTGCCGCTGGGCGCCAGCCAGTCACTGAAGCTGGATTTCAACGCCTACGACACCCAAAGCATCGGTCAGGCCCGCAGTGGCGACCTGGACAACCGCATCTGGAGCCTGGGCGGCACCTGGACGCTGGGCGCACATGCCTTCACCCTGGCGTACCAGAAGGTGTCCGGCACCGGCGACTATGTGTATGGCCCTGACGGCAACGCGGTCTACAACTTTGCCAACTCGGTGCAGTACTCGGACTTCGACTACGAAAACGAGAAGTCCTGGCAGGCCCGCTATGACCTTAACCTGGCCGCTTACGGAGCGCCGGGGCTGAGTTTCATGACCCGCTACGTGAAAGGCACCGACTTCAAGAACGGCAGTGGCGGCGACCTGGATGGCAAGGCCTGGGAACGCGATGTCGAGTTGCGTTACGTGGTACAGGCTGGCGTGGCCAAGGATCTGTCGTTTCGCGTGCGCCAGGCCAGCTACCGCAGCTCGGACCGCGGCGGGCAGATCGATGAAGTACGGGTAATCACCGAGTATCCGCTCAACCTGTTCTGACCACCTGACAGGGCCCTGTAGGCGCAGGTTCACCCGCACCTACAGGGGCACCGGGGTTACTTGAGCTTGCGCCCCAGCGCCAGGAAGAACAGTTCGGACTGCAAGCGCTCGCCTTCGACCTGCTCCGCCACCTTCCGCGCCATGCCCGGGTCGGCCGGTTTCAGCTTCAGGCCGGTCGAGCGCGCCAGCACTTCCGCCTCACACGCCCGCTCCAGGTAATACAGGTCGTCATAGGCATGATCGATGCGCTCGGCACACACCACCACTCCGTGGTTGCCAAGGAACACGATGTCTGCCCCATTCATGGCCTGGGCAATACGCTCCCCCTCGCGATGGTCCAGGGCAAAGCCGTTGTATTGGTCGTCGATTACCAGGCGGTCGTGAAAACGCATGGCATTCTGCGACAGCGTGGTGTCCAGGGCCCGCGCCTCGGTCAGGCTTAGCGCAGTGGCGTGCGGCATGTGCGTGTGCAGTACGCAGGTTTTGCGCGCCACACGGTGGATCGCGGCATGGATGAACATCGCCGTCGGTTCGATTTCATGACGCCCCGCAAGGCGCTTGCCGAAGTCATCGACCATGACGATGTCGTCAGCCTGCACTTCTTCCCACATCAGGCCGCGCGGGTTGAGCAGAAACAGGTCGGGCCGGCCCGGCAAAGTCACGCTGAAGTGGTTGCACACGCCTTCTGCAAGGCCATGGTGGGCGGCGGCGCGCAGGGCCAGCGCCAGTTGCTCGCGCAACCGCACGACTTCAGGCTGGTTGTACAGGTCTTGCTCCAGGCTTTGAACGGCTTGCATAGGTCGTTTCTCCTTATTGGCTGCTGCCGAAACGGTTAGGCACGAGCACGAACAGCACCGCGCCGAGGAACGCACAACCCGCCACCACGTACAGCGAAAGGTCGGTGCTATGGGTCAAGTCCACGGTCCAGCCCACCAGGAACGGGCTGAAAAAGCCGGCCAGGTTGCCGATCGAGTTGATCAGCGCCACACCGGCGGCGGCATTGGCCCCCAACAGCGCAGTGGGTACGGTCCAGAAGATCGGGAAGGAGGCCATCACCCCGCAGGTGGCCAAGGTCAGCCCGAGCATGGCCAGCACGCCACTGTGGGCGAAGTGCGCAGCGATGATCAGGCCAACCATGCCAATGAACAGTGGAATCGCCAGGTGCCATTTGCGCTCGTTGCGCAGGTCGGCCGAACGCCCGATGTAGATCATCACGCCGCTGGCGACCAGGTAAGGAATGGCCGTCAGCAGGCCGACCGACTGCAAGTCGTCGAAGCCGGCGTTGCGGATGATGGTCGGCATCCAGAAACCCAGGGCGTACTCGCCCATTTCGATCAGGAAGTACACCAGGCTGAAATACCAGATCACCGGTGAGAACAGAAAGCTGCTCAGCGACCTGCGCTGCGCGCTGGACGGCCGACGCATGGCATCCCTGGTCAGTTCGTCCCCCACCAAGCGCTTTTCTGCCGCGCTAAGGAAGTTCGCGTCCTGGTAACTGTCTGGCAGGCAGCGTTTGACCAACAGACCGACCACGACAGTGGGCAGGCCATACAACAGAAACAGCCATTGCCAGCTCGCCACGCCCATGGGTGCATGCCGCATGGCTGACATGATCCAGCCCGACAGCGGCCCTCCAATGATCCCCGATAGCGGAATAGCAGCCATGAACAAGGCAATGACCCGCCCGCGCCGCTCGCTGGGGAACCAGCGCGTGAAGTAGAAGATGATGCCCGGAAAGAACCCGGCTTCAGCCACACCAATCAGAAAACGCAGGGCATAGAAGGTGCTGGCCTGCTCGATGAACATCATCAGCGAAGTCAGACACCCCCAGGCCACCATGATAAAACCGATCCAGCGCCGCGCACCGACACGCTCCAGCATCATGTTGCTGGGCACGGCGAACACCAGGTAGCCCAGGAAGAAAATACCCGCGCCCAGACCGTAGGCGGTTTCGGAGATATGCAGGTCAGCCAGCATGTCCAGCTTGGCGAAGCTGACGTTGATCCTGGCGAAGTAGGCCAGCACATAGCAAACGAACAGAAACGGAATCAGCCGCAGTGACATCTTGCGGTAAATCGCATCGAGTTGATGGGCCGGCGCACGCTCTGCCCCATCAAGGATCGCCTCTTTCATGTTTTCACCTTGTATGCACGTTTGTTCTAGTTGTAGGCATTGATGAATAGGTACTGCTGTCGTTGTTGTTATGTCTCGCTGGCCAGGCCTGGCTCGGTGAAACGCTAGGCCGAACATTGCTGATTGTCAACAATCAACAATTAACGGTAGTAATTTCAGCAGGTTGGCTGCTGCGTGCCAAAGGTTTCTGCTCAACCCGTGCGCGCGTGCGAGCGGCCGGGTGTACAGCCAACGGCGGCGAATGCTATATGTGGGCGTATCGCCACCAGGACCTGTGTCTATGAAATCCATCCAGCTTCGGCCGGTTTCGAAGCTTTCTGCAGAACAACAAGCCACCGAAAGCCTTCGTGAATCGATCTTGTCGGGGCATCTGAAGCCCGGTGAGCGCATTACCGAAACGGCACTTGCCGATCAGTTGGGCATCGCCCGCGGCACCTTGCGCACCGGCCTGAACCGGTTGGCGACAGAGGGGATCGTGGTGCAGACGCCGTATGTGGGCTGGCAAGTGGCTGAGCTGACAGCCGACGACATCTGGGAAATCTGGACGCTGCGTGGCAGCCTGGAACGGCTGGCCGCCACACTGGTGGCCAAGCAAGGCGATGCGCAGGTGCTGCAGGCGATCGGAGCGGCGTTTCTGGCGCTGCAGAAGGCCTGTGCCAAAGGGACACGCAAGGCCATCAACCAATGCGACTTCACCCTGCACCAGGCCATTATCGAAGGTACCGGCCACCAGCGTCTGATCCGCCAGTACGCACTGGTACAGCAGCAAGTGCGCTGGGTCATCAACACCACCAACCTGCTGATGCATACCAGCCCCGAGACCATCCTGGAGCAGCATCAGGCCTTTGTGCAGGCGATCCTCAAGGGCGAGAGCGAGACTGCCGGCGAACTGGCCTGGCAGCACAATGCCTACGATGGCGAACGGCTGGTGCAGTGGGTGCAGGGGAACGCCTGATGGGTGGGTTAGCCCTGTAAAAAGCCGATGAAACGCCCCCGCCGGGCCATTTCAATCCAGCACGGGTCGAAGCAGCGCCTGCGCCTCGTACAGTGCCGGTAAGTAGCGCAGCCGTACCTCATCCACGCTAAGCCGTGATGCATGGGTCGTGATGGTCAGCGTCGCCTTCAACTGACCGGCCCGGTCCAGCAACGGCACACCCAGTACCCGCATGCCGATTTCATATTCCTGATCAACGATGCAGAAACCCTGCGCCTTCACCCGCTGCAACGCAGCCTCCAGCTGTGCCCGGTCAGTCTGCGTGTAAGGCGTCAACGCACGCAGCGGGTTACGCACGAAGTACTCATCCCGGTCCGCCTCATCCAGCCAGGCCAGCCAAACCCGCCCACCGGCCGTGCAATGCATCGGCACCCGAGAGCCCGGCCTGATCGACAACGACGCCACATGGCTGTAGCGGCTGCGCACCAGGTGGATGATCTCGTCACCATCGCGGGTACCCACCGATACATGCTCCTGCGTCTGCCGCGCTACCTGCTCCACAATCGGCCGCAGCATGCGCGGCAGTTGCGCCGAGTCGACATACGCCTGGCCAAGGCGCAAGGCCTTGGGCGTCAACCAGTACTCACGGCTGTCCGTTTCGGCAAAGCCTTCATGTACCAAGGTCAGCAGAAAGCGCCGTGCAGCGCTGGGCGTAAGGCCGGACAGCCTGGCTGCCTGGGGCACGCTCAGGCGTGGCTGCTCGGCACTGAACAGTTGCATCAGCGCCAGGCCTTTCTGCAAGCCCGCGATCAGGTCACGGGGGTGAATAGCGGGTGTGCTCATGCATTCGGCTCGCAAGCAGGGGACAAAAACAGCCGATTACTGCGATAACCGGCTCATGGTTGCGATTATCGCACTAAATACCCGATGAGCGCATTGTTACCCACGCCCCTCTGGCCCACCCTTGCCGCCATAACAACGCCAATAAGGAGGTCAGCATGATTCGTGGTTCCACTGAACTGGTCGCCATCGTCGGTTCGCCCATCGCCCAGGTGAAGTCCCCGGAAAACTTCAACACTTGGTTCACCCACAACAATTGCAACCTCGCCATGCTGCCCATCGACCTGCATGAGGCAGCGTTGGACAGCTTTGCCGGCACCCTGCGCGGCTGGCAGAACCTGCGCGGCTGTGTGGTCACCGTGCCGTACAAGCAGGCCCTGGCCAACCGCCTGGACGGCCTGAGCGAACGCGCAGCGGCCCTGGGCTCGGTCAATGTGATACGTCGCGAGCGCGACGGGCGCCTGCTGGGCGACAACGTGGACGGCGCAGGCTTCCTGGGCGCTGCGCGCAAGCATGGTTTCGAGCCAGCGGGCAAGCGGGCCTTGGTGATCGGTTGCGGCGGTGTTGGCAGTGCCATCGCCTATGCACTGGGCGAGGCAGGTATTGCCAGCATCACCCTCAGCGACCCCAGCACAGCGCGCATGGGTGCGGTGTGCGAATTGCTCGGCAGCGCCTTCCCCGGGCTCACGATCAGCACGCAGTTCAGTGGGCTGGAAGATTTCGACCTGGTGGCCAACGCCTCGCCTGTCGGCATGGGCAACAGTGCGGAACTGCCACTGTCCGCCGCCCTAGTGGCCACTCTACAGCCCGACACCCTGGTCGCCGACGTGGTCACTTCGCCCGAGATCACCCCGTTGCTGAACCGCGCACGCCAAGTAGGCTGCGCGATCCAGACCGGCCCGGAAATGGCCTTCGCCCAACTCGGCCACCTTGGCGCCTTCATGGGCGTAACGCCGCTGGAGATCTGAAACCATGGCGACCACTGACGACACGCAACACCGCTTCGACCTGGTGGTACTGGGCAGCGGCGCCGGTGGCTTTGCCGCTGCCGCCACGGCGGCCCGCCGTGGGCTGAAGGTACTGGTGGTGGAAAAGGCCGAGCACTTTGGCGGTACCTCGGCGATATCTGGCGGTGCGGTGTGGCTATACGGCACCGATCAAGCCCGCGCCGCCGGAGCCAAGGACTCCCCCGAGGCCATGCGCACCTACCTCAAGCAGGTGATCGGCGACGGCTACGACCCTCTTCTGGGTAACGCCTTCATCGAACAAGGCCACCAGGCGCTGCGCTGGCTGGAGCAGAACACCGAGTTGCGCTATGCCCTGCGCCCACACTCGCCCGACTACTACCCCGATGCCCCCGGTGCCACTCAGTTCGGTCGCGCGCTGGAAATGGTCGAGTACGATGGCAAGCACCTCGGCGCACGCTTCAAGGACCTGCAGATGCCCCCGCCCGGCATGCTGCTGTTCGGCGGCATGATGGTCAACCGCGTGGATATCCAGCATTTCCTCAGCATTCGCCGCTCGCCCAGGTCGCTGTGGCACTGCCTGAAACTGATGGCGCGTTACGCGCGGGACCGCCTGCAGCACCCGCGTGGCACCCGGCTTACCACCGGCAATGCATTGATTGCCCGCCTCGCCACCAGCGCTTTTGCCCACGGCACACAGCTTTGGTTGCGCAGCGAAGCGGTGGAGTTGATCGTCGAGTGCGGCGTGGTGACTGGCGTAGTTGTACAGCGCGAGGGCCTCCGTGTGCGGGTATCTGCTCGTGGTGGCGTGGTGTGCGCAATGGGCGGGTTCGCTGCTGGCGCACTGGCCGCCAACTACAGACCGCCCCAAGAGGCGCCGCACCTGACCATGTCACCGCCGGCCAACGACGGTGCCGCCCTGCGCCTTTGCCAGGCCGTGGCAGCAGCCGAGGGCGAGGGCCTGGCGGCCAACTTCTTCTGGGCGCCGGTTTCCGAACTGCGCCACGCCGGGGGTGAGCGTGAACGCTTCCCGCACCTGGTCACCGACCGCGCCAAACCTGGCGTGATTGCGGTCGACCCGGCCGGGCGCCGCTTCGTCAACGAATCCGACTCCTACCACCATTTTGTGCAGACCATGTTCGCCAACGGCATTGCCAGTTGCTGGCTGGTCTGCGATGCCGAAGCGATAAATCGCTACGGGCTGGGTCTGGCGCGGCCAAAGCCGGTGAACAACCAGGCGTTGATCGACGCCGGCTACTTGTACCGGGCCGCAACACCACAAGCCTTGGCCCAGGCCATCGGCGTCGACCCACAGGTGTTTGCGCAAACCCTCGAGCAGTTCAATGCCGATGCCCGCAATGGCATCGACCGCGCGTTCGGCAAAGGCAGCAACCGCTACAACCGCTACATGGGCGACCCGCAACACACGCCCAACCCCTGCCTGGCGCCATTGAGCAGTGGGCCGTTCTACGCCATCCGCATCCACACCGGCGACCTCGGCTCTGCCCGCGGCCTGGTGACCAACGCCGATGCCAACGTGTTGAACCGTAGCGGCCAGCCCATCACCGGGCTGTATGCGGTCGGCAACGACATGAACTCATTGATGAAGGGTACCTACCCCGGCCCCGGCATCACCTTGGGCCCTGCCCTCACCTTCGGCTGGCTCGCTGCCAACCACATCACCGCGCGCCTGCAGGCGCCGACTGCCCACACGGAGACCCCAGCATGTACTACGAACTGAGAACCTACACCCTCGACCCACTGAAAATGGCCGACTGGCTGGCCCTGTACCAAAGCCATGCGCTGGAAGTGCAAAGCGAACACCTGGGCAACCTGGTCGGTTTTTTCACCAGTGAGTTCGGCGACGTCAACCAGGTGGTGCACATCTGGGGCTACGCCAGCCTCGACGAGCGCATGGCTCGCCGCGCAGCCATGGCGGCAGACCCGCGCTGGGCGGAGTTCTCGCGGCGCAACCGCGAGCTGGGTGCGGTACAGCGCCTGCAATCGCGGCTGCTGCGGCCGACCGGCTTCTCACCGCTGCAATAAACCGCACGCCACCTCTTCCCATGCCTGAGTGGACCCCTTCCATGCAACCCCTCGACTGTGACGTACTCGTCATCGGCGCCGGCGCCTCTGGCCTGGCTGCCGCCGTAACCGCCGCACATCACGGCCTGCAAGTGATCGTGGCGGAAAAAGCCAGCCAGCTGGGCGGCACCAGCGCCTGGTCGGGGGGCTGGTTGTGGATACCACGCAACCCGCTGGCCATCGCCGAGGGCATCCTTGAAAACGACGATGCCCCGGAGCGTTACTTACGAGCGCAAACCCACACCCGCGCGCTGGACCCACGCCAACGCGCGTTCCTGCGCCATGGCCCGGAGATGGTGGCGTTCTTCCAGCAACACACTGCCGTGCAGTTCCAGTGCGGTAGCCGTATGCCCGACATGCGTGAAGGCGATGGCAGTGCACGCGGTGGGCGCTCGCTGTGTGCGCTGCCCTATGACGGTCGCCTGCTCGGGCCTTGGCTGCACAAGCTGCGCCCGCCGCTGGATATCGTCAGCCTGGCCGGCATGGGCGTTGCCGGGGGCGCCGACATGGCCGCCTTCTTCAACGCCACCCGCTCGCCCAAGGCGGCGCTGCATGTGGGCAAACGCCTGTTGCGTCATGGGCGCGACCTGCTGCTGCACCGTCGCGGGCTGCAATTGGTCAACGGCAACGCGCTGGTGGCGCGCCTGCTGCGCAGCGCCCTCGACCTCGGCGTGACCTTGCTGACCGACAAACCCGCCAGCCGCTTGCTGGGCGAAGGGCGGGTCAGCGGCGCACTGTTCGCCGATGGCCAGGTCATCCATGCCCGCCGTGGTGTGGTGTTGGCCTGTGGCGGCTTCCCGCATGACCGCCAGCGCATCGCGCAGCTGATGCCGCACGCGCCTGGCGGTGACCAGCATTACTCTGCAGCGCCCAGGGAAAACAGCGGAGACGGTTTGCGCCTGGGCGAACAGGCCGGTGGCCTGGTACCTACCACTGCGGTCCATAGTGGCGCGTGGGCACCTGTGTCGCGGGTGCCGCGACGTGATGGCGGTTTCGGTCATTTCCCGCACTTGATCGACCGCGCCAAGCCCGGGTTCATTGCCGTACGCCGCGATGGCCGGCGCTTCGTCAACGAAGCCGATTGCTACCACGATTTCATGAACGCGCTGTTCGCCGCCACGCCGCAAGGCGAGCGGCCAGAGGCCTGGCTGATCTGTGACCACACTGCGCAACGGCGCTATGGCATTGGGTGGGCCAAGCCGTTTCCCTTCTCTACCCGCTTCTATCAGCGCAGTGGCTATTTGCACAATGGCGCTACCCTGGCGCAATTGGCGCAGCGCTGTGGGATCGACGCTGCGCAGTTGCAGCGCACGGTAGAAGGCTTCAACCAATATGCAGCCCAAGGTAGAGACCCTGCTTTCCAGCGAGGAGTATCGGCATACAACCAGGCCCAGGGCGAACCGCTGCAAGTGCCCAACCCATCGTTGCGCCCGCTGCTGAAGGGGCCGTTTTACGCGGTAAAACTGCTGCCAGGCAGCCTTGGCACCTTCGCCGGCCTGGGCACAGACGCCTCGGCCCGCGTGCTGGACCACGCGGGGCAGCCGATACCCGGGCTGTTTGCAGTGGGTAACGACATGCACAGCGTGATGGGTGGGCACTACCCGAGCGGCGGTATTACCCTTGGGCCGGGGATGACCTTTGGGTATCTGGCCGGGAGAGCATTGAGTGGCCTGAGCTCAATATGACCACAGCGAGGCCTGATTTTCGAAACGGCTACTCATAGGGTTACTCCATCTGAGCAACCTTGAGTGGCTGTTGCAACAACCCTCGCGGTAAACGGAAGCCCGTGAACGGCTGCTGGGTAATGGGCAGCCTGCCCTTCTCATCAAAACTGCGCCCATCCAGCAACAAGGCTCAAAGCCTTCTACCCTTTATTGACGTGAATCCCTGCCGCGCCCGCAGGCCAACGCAACCGTTCGGTAACCGAACAGTAGCCCGTCTCTTGAATTGACGCTGCCGCCTTCACTGCTCACCATGCACCGGCCTTGCGTGCCCCCCTGCCTGGGAACCGGTCACGTACCCGTAGCACCGCAGCTGAATACAATTTCAAGAAACGAGCAGTTTATGAACCACTCCAAGATCACCCCCGCCGCACCCCGGATGTCCCAGGGTTCGATCGGCGACAAGCTTCGCGGCGCCTTCGGCGTCGGCAAAACCCGTTGGGGCATGCTTGCCCTGGTGTTCTTCGCCACCACCCTGAACTACATCGACCGCGCCGCCCTTGGCATCATGCAGCCCGTGCTGGCCAAGGAAATGAGCTGGACGGCGATGGACTACGCCAACATCAATTTCTGGTTCCAGGTCGGTTACGCCATCGGCTTTCTGCTGCAGGGCCGGCTGATCGACAAAGTCGGGGTCAAACGCGCCTTCTTCTTCGCCGTGCTGCTGTGGAGCCTGGCCACCGGTGCCCATGGCCTGGCTACCTCGGCGGCAGGTTTCATGGTGTGCCGCTTCATCCTCGGTCTGACCGAGGCCGCCAACTACCCGGCTTGCGTCAAGACCGTGCGCCTGTGGTTCCCAGCGGGTGAGCGAGCGATTGCCACCGGGTTGTTCAACGCCGGCACCAACGTCGGTGCCATGGTCACCCCGGCCCTGCTGCCGCTGATCCTCGCCGTGTGGGGCTGGCAGGCCGCGTTCATCGCCATGGGCAGCCTGGGCCTGGTATGGGTGGTGCTGTGGGTGCTGAAGTACTACAACCCCGAAGACCACCCCAGCGTGCGCCAGAGCGAGGTGCAGTACATACAGCAGGACGACGAGCCCGAGCCGACCCGCGTGCCGTTCAGCCGTATCCTGCGCCTGCGTGGCACCTGGGCGTTTGCAGTGGCCTATGCGATTACCGCACCGGTGTTCTGGTTCTACCTGTACTGGCTGCCGCCATTCCTCAACCAGCAGTACAGCCTGGGCATCAACGTGACCCAGATGGGCATCCCGCTGATCATCATCTGGCTGACGGCGGACTTTGGCAGCATCGGTGGCGGCATCTTGTCGTCGTGGCTGATTGGCCGTGGCGTGCGTGCCACGACTGCGCGGCTGGTGTCGATGCTGATCTTCGCCTGCACCATGCTCAGCGTCATCTTTGCCGCCAACGCCAGTGGCCTTTGGGTTGCAGTGGCCGCCATCTCGCTGGCCGTGGGCGCGCACCAGGCGTGGACGGCGAACATCTGGAGCCTGGTGATGGACTACACACCCAAGCACCTGGTGAGCACGGTGTTCGGGTTTGGCAGCATGTGCGCGGCGATTGGCGGGATGTTCATGACGCAAATCGTCGGCAGCGTGTTGACCGCTACCCACAACAACTATGCCGTGCTGTTCACCATGATCCCGGCCATGTACTTCCTGGCGCTGGTGTGGATGTACTTCATGGCACCGCGCAAGGTCGAGAGCGCCTGAGGGCGCTAGCCACTTTTCTCTACGGGGCCCTTGCGGGCCCTTTTTTTGGGCTAGTAATAATGGCCATGACAGTGGGAGCGGCCTTGCGTCGCGAAAGGGCTGCAAAGCAGCCCCAGCGATTTCTGCAACACGCCTGAGAATCTGGGGCCGCTTTGCGGCCCTTTCGCGACACAAGGCCGCTCCTACAAAAGGGGGCGCTGCCGGTCGAAATCAGACCTTGGCCAACACCGCCAGGGCTTTCTCCAGCGCCATGCGCGCGCGCTGTTCGCCGCTGATGCCCTGCTCCAGCAACTGCCGTGTGGGTATTTCCAGGCTCAGCGGCACGGTTGCCGGCAAGCCGCGCAGCAGGCTGACCAGGTCGGCATCGCCATCACCGGGGAAGCGTCGCTCGTTACGCGCCTGGCGCAGAATCTCGTCCATGTCGGCCGGTACTGGGCCGGCCACGTCACACAGCTGGGCATAGCGCATGCGCTGCGGAGCCAACTGCGCCAGGTGGTCCAACGATGAGTGGGATCGGTTGAAGTGGAAGGCATCCACCAGCACGCAGCCATTGGCGTGGTCGGCGTTGGCCACCACTCGCATGGCCTGGCGCAGGTCGCGCACGTCGGTCCAGGGCATGAACTCCAGGTGCGGGTAGATGCCGTAGCGCGCCGCCAGCTCGCACAAAGCGGCAAAGCGTTCGGTCAGCCGCGCTTCGTCCGGGTCGTTGCCAGCCACCAGCAGTTCGGTGCCCCCCAACTCGGCGCCCACCGCCAGGATCGGTTCGAAATCGGCGACGCAGGTTTCCGGCTTGAGGCGCAGAATCTCCAGGTCGAGCACCTTGATGCCGGTGTCGCGCAGGCGCGCCTGGGTCTGCCGACGCAGGTCGGCATCGGCCACCAACGGGAAGTGCTGCTCGTGTTCGGTAGCGGGCACCAGGCGTAGGCCAACGTGGCTGTAACCCGCGCGGGCGGCAGCCTCGACCATGTCCGGTGGGGACAGCTCGAGTACCGTCAGGGCCGCGAGGGAGAAAATCCGATCAGTCATTTATCGTCACCAGTAAAGAGTAAGGTTGCTTCAGCCAATGTGCTCGGGCGCGCAGGCCCGGCCGCTTTCGGCTGCCTGGCGGATCGCTTCGATCAGCGCGAGGGTGCGGCCACCGTCGGCGGCATCGATCAGCGGCGCCTGTTCACCACGGGCAACCCGCACGAAGTGCTGCAACTGCAGGGTCAACGCCTCGCCAGCGGGGATGCTCTCCTCGCACTGCAGCAGCGGCGTGTGCCAGCCCGAACCGGCCTCGGCGTAATGCCAGCGCTTGAGCTGGGGAATGCTCAACGCCCCTTGAGTACCAGCCAGCATGTAACACGGCTGACCGTCCTGGCGCGGGTAGATCGGGCTTTCGCCAGAGTCCAGCTCCCAGCTCCAGGGCGCGGCCACCGCGTCCGAGCCCGTCAGGCTGCCCAACGCGCCATTGGCGAATTGCAGCAGCACTGCTGCGCTGTCTTCGTTGGCAAAACCACGTACATCGTTGCGGGTGAACGCCTGCACCTGCACCACCTCACCACACAGGTGACGCAGCAGATCCAGGTCGTGGATCAGGTTGGTCAGCAAAAAGCCCGCCCCTGGCTCGCGACGCCAGGGGGTTTCGAAATAGCTGTCGGGCTTTTGCAACTGCCACAGCGCGGTGACGTTGATCAGCCGGCCCAGCTTGCCTTCGCTGATCACCTGGTGCGCCTTGGCGATCAGCGGGTTGTGCCGGCGATGGTGGCCGACCAGCACCGGCACATTGCACCGACGCGAAGCCTCTACCAGTGCCCGAACTTCATCCAGATGTACGCCTACCGGTTTTTCTACAAGCACCGGCACGCCGGCCTCGACGCAATCCAACGCGGTGGCCACATGCTGATTGTTGGGGTTGGCGATGATCACCGCCTCCGGGCGCACACGCTCAAGCATCTGGCGATGGTCGGCAAAACAAGGCACACCGCACTCGGCGGCGAAGGCTTCGGCCTGTGGGCCGGGGTCGGCCACGGCACACAGTTGGGCTTGCGGCACATTGCGCAAGTGCTGGTAGTGCTGGCGGCCCATGATGCCAGCGCCGATCAAGGCAATACGAAGGGGTGCGTTCAACAGCCTGTCCTCTTGTCATTGTTGTTTTGTGAATTCTGAAACTCAGTTCCAGAATCCACGATCAACAATTTAGAACCTGGTTCAGCTTTTCAGAAGAACCGGCTCAACAGACTGTGCGGTAATCGACCGCTTTATGCCTTCAAGCGAACAACTCGCTGGCGCGGCTGGCAGCCGACAGTTCGTCCGCCGCCGCCAGCAGCAGCGGTGCCAGCTCGGGCAGGCGGCTTTGTGCCAGGCGCGCGCTGGGCCCGGCGATGCTCAGCACGCCGATGACCTCGTCACTTTGCGGGCGGCGCACCACTGCGGCGAGGGCCGACGTGCCAATGGCGGAGGTTTCCTCGACCCAGGCGTAGCCACGCTCGCGGGCGCGGTGCAGGTAGGCGAGCAGCTCATCGGTGGAGCGCGGTGCATTCGGGCCGAACTGAGCGGGGTCGGCAATGCCTTGGCGCAACACCATCTGCAGCGCCTGCTCATCGTTCAGGCTGGCCAGCCAGGCATGCCCGGAGGCGGTATAGAACAGCGGCGCATCGCGGCCCATGTCCGGGTCGTAGCGCAGCCCGGAGCGGGCGCCCTGGGACTTGGCGATCCAGGTTTGCCGGACGCCCTCGATCACACCCAGGCGTACCAGTTCGCCGCTGTCCTGGGCCAGGCGGTCGAGAATCGGCTGGATGATGTCGGCACCGCTGCTGGCCAGGTAACGAAAGCCCTGCGCGACCAGCTTGGCCGATAGCTGATAACGGCTGCTTTCCCGGTTTTGTCGCACATAGCCCAGCCGCACCAGCTCGGTGAGCATGCGGTGGGCAGCGCTTTTGGGAATGTCCAGGCGCTCGGCCAGGGTTTGCAGCGGTAGCCCCTGGGGCTCACCGGCAAGGCTTTCTACAAGACTGAAGGCGCGTTCGATCTGACTACCAGCCATGACACAGGTCCCTGATTTTTTTGCGAATTCTAGAAGATGATTCCACATCGTCGCTAGCCAGCGCAGCGCCAGCGACTGTGAATGTCCGATGATCGCCCAGTACTTGCCTGGCACAACCCGCCTGCCCTTGCAGGCCGAGACGCTGCCGACAAGAATATGGAACCTTGTTCCAATAACAATACAGGAATCCCGTGATGCCTTCCGCTCCCTTCGAAACCGAATGCGATGTACTGGTCATAGGCTCTGGCGCCGCCGGGCTGGCTGCGGCCGTAACGGCTGCCTGGCATGGGCAGAAGGTGATCCTGGTGGAGAAGGAACCGGTGTTTGGCGGTGCCACCGCCTGGTCCGGTGGCTGGGCCTGGGCGCCGCGCAATCCACTGGCGCGCAGGGCCGGCATCGTAGAAGACATCGAACAGCCACGCACTTATCTGCGCCATGAACTGGGGGCTAACTACAACGCCGAGCGCGTCGATGCCTTCCTTGAAGCGTGCCCGCACATGGTGGCGTTTTTCGAGAAGCACACGGCGTTGCAGTTTGCCGACGGCAACGGTATACCCGACATGCATGGCGACACACCGGGGGCAGCCCAGGGCGGGCACCAGGTGATCGCCGCGCCCTATGACGCCCGCGAGGTTGGCGCCCTGCTGCCGCGCTTGCGCAAGACCCTGCGCGAAACCTCATTCATGGGCATGCCGATCATGGCCGGCGCCGACCTTGCTGCTTTTCTCAACATGACCCGCTCGCCCAAAGCCCTGCTGCATGTGTGCAAACGCTTTGGCCGCCACCTGTACCACCTGGCCCGCTACGGCCGGGCGATGCACCTGGTCAACGGCGTGGCGCTGGTGGCGCGCCTGGCCAAATCGGCGCAGGACCTGGGCGTGCACCTGCAAGAGTCGGCGCCGGCCAAGCACCTGCTGGTCGAGGATGGCCAGGTGCGCGGGGCACGGGTGGCCACACCGCAGGGCGAGCAGCTGATTCGCGCCAAGGCCGTAGTGCTGGCGGCAGGCGGCTTCCCCAACGACAACGCCCGCCGCCGGCAATTGTTCCCCCGCGATGCCAGCGGCCACGACAACCTGGCGCTGCCGCCCAAGGGCTGCTCGGGCGATGGCCTGCGCCTGGGGGAATCTGCCGGTGGCGTGGTTGCCACCGACTTGAAATCGCCGGTGGCCTGGGCACCGGTTTCGCAGGTGCCGCACCGCGACGGCAGCGTCGGCCATTTTCCGCACATTATCGAGCGCGGCAAGCCGGGCATTATCGGCGTGCTGGCCAACGGCAAGCGCTTCGTCAATGAAGCGCATGGCTACTACGACTATGTATCGGCGATGGTCGCGGCGGTGCCGCAGGATGAAGCGGTGTGTTCGTGGCTGGTCTGCGACCATCGGTTCCTGCGCCGCTACGGGCTGGGCCACGCCCGCCCCGCGCCGTTGCCGGTGGGGCCCCATGTGCGCAGCGGCTACCTCAAGCAAGGTGCCACGCTGGAAGCGTTGGCGGATGCCTGCGGCATTGACCCGGCCGGGTTAAGGGCCACCGTCAGCGACTTCAACAAGCACGCACGCAATGGCCAGGACCCCGCCTTTGGCCGGGGGTCCACGCCGTTCAACCGCAAGCAAGGCGACCCTGGGCACAAAGGCCCCAACCCTTGCGTGGCGCCCATCGAGCACGGGCCGTTCTATGCGGTGAAAGTACAGCCCGGCTGCTTCGGCACCTTTGCCGGGCTGCGCACCGACGGCAATGCCCAGGTGCTGGATGAGGCCGGGCAGCCGATTGCAGGTTTGTATGCGGCGGGTACCGACATGGCCAGCGTGTTTGGTGGCTGGTACCCATCGGGCGGCATCAACCTGGGGCCGGCGCTGACCTTCGGCTATGTGGCCGGGCGGCATATTGCCGGGGCGCAAGGATACGAGTGAGGCAAGCCGAAAGGCTTGCAGCGCCCTGTTCAGAAAATGAACACTCGCAAAACCGTCGATTGTTCAGGTTGTGAACACCGCCAGGCCCGCAGCTCCTGAATTCTATGGCCGCTGCACCTTGGCACACCCCCTGCAACAAGCATCCGTGAACACAACAACACAGGATGCTTTGCGTGGATACCTTACTGCCCAACGAACTCTGGAACGAGCGGCTGTTCACCGGTACCTGGGTACCCGGTGAGCTGCCCGCCACCGCCGTAACCTCCCCTGGCAATGGCGTGGCACTGGGTGCCCTGGCCAACGCCGGTGCCAAACAGGTGGAGCACAGCGCGCGCGAGGCCGCCACGGCCCAGCGCAGTTGGTATGCCCTGCCCTACGACGAACGCGCCAAAGTCCTGCGCAAGGCCGCCGCTATCGCCGAGCAATACCAGGCCGAGATCGCCAACTGGATCGTTCGCGAAAGTGGCTCGACCCAGGCCAAGGCCGGCTTCGAGGCCTCCATCAGCATCAAAGCGCTGCACGAAGCCTGTGCCCTTCCCTCGCGCAGCCAAGGCGAAGTACTGCCTTCCACAGCCGGCCGCCTGAGCATCGCGCGGCGCCGCCCGCTGGGCGTGATCGGAGTCATTTCACCGTTCAACTTCCCGCTGTACCTGGCCATGCGTGCGGTTGCCCCGGCACTGGCCACGGGCAATGCGGTCGTGCTCAAGCCCGACCCGCGCACCGCAGTGTGCGGCGGCCATGTCATCGCCCGCATCTTCGAGCTGGCAGGTTTGCCGGCAGGCGTGCTGCATGTGCTGCCGGGCGGCGCAGAGGCCGGTGCAGCGCTGACTGCGTCACCCAGCGTGGCGATGATCCAGTTCACCGGTTCCACCGCCGCTGGCCGCAAAGTGGGCGAAGCTGCCGGTCGCCACCTGAAGAAAGTCTCGCTCGAACTGGGAGGCAAGAACTCGTTGATCATCCTCGACGACGCCGACCTGGACCTGGCCATCGCCAACGCTACCTGGGGGGTGTACCTGCACCAGGGGCAAATCTGCATGTCGACCGGCCGGGTGCTGGTGCAACGGGGCATCTATGACGCCTTCGTCGCACGCCTGGTGGCCAAGGCACGCAGCCTGACGGTGGGCGACCCGGCCAGCGGCCAGGTACACCTAGGCCCGCTGATCAACGCGGCCCAGCGTGACAACGCCTTGCGCATCGTCGACGCCGCACGCGCTGCCGGGGCAACGCTGGCAACCGGCGGTGCGGCTGACGGGCTGTTCTTCCAGCCGACCGTGCTCAGCGACGTGCAGCGTGACAACCCGGCATTTCACGAGGAAATCTTTGGCCCCGTGGCCGTGGTGGTGCCGTTCGATAGCGATGAGCAGGCCGTGGAACTGGCCAACGACACGGACTACGGCTTGAGCGCTGCCATCCTGTCGCGCGATACCGGCCGCGCCTTGCGCCTGGGCGAACAATTGCGCACCGGGCTTCTGCATATCAACGACCAGACCGTCAACGACGAGGTCATCAACCCCTTCGGCGGCGTGGGTGCATCCGGCAACGGCAGCAGCATCGGTGGCGCCGCCAACTGGGAAGAGTTCACCCAATGGCAATGGCTGACCCTCAAGGGCCAAGCGCCTGCCTACCCCCTGTAACCCCGGAGAACAATAACAATGACAACACCTCTGTTTCGCCCCATTCAAGCTGCCGTCACCCGTGGCAAAGGCGCCCCCTTCGTGCTGGAACAGGCGCGTATTCGTGCGCCGCAAGGTGATGAGGTGCTGGTGCGCATCGTCGCCACCGGCATGTGCCACACCGACATGATCGTGCGCGACCAGTACTACCCCGTGCCGCTGCCAGCGGTGCTGGGGCACGAAGGCTCTGGCATCGTCGAGGCCGTTGGCCCTTTGGTACAGAACCTGGCCGTGGGCGACCACGTGGTGATGACCTACGGCTACTGCGGCCACTGCCTGGCCTGCGACGCCGGCCAGGCCGCCTACTGCCAGGACTTTTTCGGGCGCAATTTCAGTGGTGCTGGCCCCGAAGGCGAACATGCGCTGCAGGATGAACAAGGCTACGCCCTGAATGACCACTTCTTCGCCCAGTCGTCGTTCGCCACCTACGCACTGGGGCGCGAGAACAACACCGTGCGGGTGCCCAAGGAAGCGCCAATCGAGCTGCTTGGCCCGCTGGGTTGCGGTATCCAGACAGGCGCCGGCGCGGTGATCAACTCGCTCAGGGTCACCCCGGGCAGCGCCTTTGCCGCCTTTGGCGGCGGTGCGGTGGGCCTGTCCGCCGTGCTGGCCGCGCAAGTGGCAGGCGCCGCCACCATCATCGCGGTCGACGTGGTGCCTTCGCGTCTGGCGCTGGCCCTGGAGCTGGGCGCCACCCACGTGGTCAACAGCCGTGAAACCGACCCGGTGGCAGCCATCCGCGAAATCACCGGCGGCGGCGTGCAGTTCGCCCTGGAGTCCACGGGGCGCCCGGAAGTGCTGCGCCAGGCCGTGGATGCCCTTGGCAGCCGTGGCGCACTGGGGGTGGTCGGTGCGCCGCCGCTGGGCACCACTGCACAGTTCGACGTCAACGACCTGCTGCTGGGCGGCAAGGTCATTCGCGGCATCGTCGAGGGTGACAGCGTGCCGAAGAAGTTCATCCCCGAGCTGGTCAACCTGTACCTGCAGGGCCGCTTCGCCTTCGACAAACTGGTGCGTTTCTATGACTTCGAGCAGATCAACCAGGCCGCCGAGGACAGCGAAAAAGGCCTGACGCTGAAACCGATCATCCGTATCCAGAAGTAACGCCCCCAGGGGCAGCCATGGGCTGCCCCACGCCATAACAAGAACAAGGGAACCCCTGACATGATAAAGAACTCCAGCCTTGCCTGGGGCACGCTGGCCTGCGCGCTGGTTTCAGCCAAGGCCCTGGCTGTCGATGTGAATGCCGGCGACTACACGGCGCTGCCCCCAGGCACCAACGTCGCCGCCTGGTACCAGCAATTCAGCCGCGCCGACCGCTTCAACGGCGACGGTGCGCCCGACGCCACACACGGCACCAGCCTGCGCTCCAACATCAGCATCCTGCGTCTGATCCATTTCACCGAGATTGCCGGCATCACCGTGGACCCGCAAATACTCCTGCCCTTCGGCCATGTCTACGACGTGAAGGTTGGCGGGCAGTCGCTGGGCAGCAACAGCGGCATGGCCGACCCGATCATCGGTGCCACCTTCTGGCTGGTAAACCAGCCTGGGCTGGGCGCCAGCGGCCGCTACTTCGGCATTACCCCACTGCTGTACCTGCCGTGGGGCCAATACGACCGCGGCGCCGGTGTGAACCTGGGCGAAAACCGCTGGAAAGGCGACCTGCAACTGGGCTGGGTAGAACCGCTGTGGGGCCGCTGGTCCATGGAGTGGTATGCCGATGCCGTGTTCTATGGCAGCAACGACAAGGCCGGCAGCGGCAGCCAGACATTGCGCCAGGACACGACCTACCAGTTGCAGACCAACCTGCGCTACGACTTCAACCCGGCCCAGCGCCTGGCCCTGGGCTTCTCCGCCAGCGAAGGCGGCAAGCAGCACCTGTCGGGCGACTACACGGGGCAGAAGACCGAGGTGCAGCAAGTGCGTCTGGAGTTTCAGCAGATGGTCGGCAGCACCGTGCAGTTGAGCGGCCAGCTGACCCACGACACCCGCGTGGTCGGTGGTTTCCAGGAGGACACCGGGGTCAACCTGCGGGCGCTGCTGCTGTTCTGATGCTCGGCAGCCTTGACGCGCTGCTGGCAGCGGCGCAACGTGCGCAGTCAGCAGCGTGCCGTAAACCCTCACAAGGTGTACCCATGGATCGCCTACAACTCCAGTTGCACAGCGCCCGCCAGCAATTCGCCGAAGGCCTGCCGTTGCCCGCCGGGCTGCTGCCGGAACCTATCGAGCGCTCGTGGGAGCGTTCCAGGGCCGCCGGGCTCAGCCCGTGGCAACCGCGCCTGGCACACGGGCAGCTGGATGTGCTGCCACTGACCGAGGCCGACAGCCAACTGGCTGCCTGCGTGCAACCAGAGCTGGAACGGTTATGGGAGCTGATTGGCGATTCGCACTGGATGCTGTTTTGCGTCAACCCGGATAACCGCATTGTCCAGACCCGCAAGCCATCAGGCATCGACGGCCCGTTGTCGGCCCTGCACACCGGGCGCCGGGTCAGCGAGGTCGACGTCGGCACCACTGCCCCGGCCTGCACGCTGATGGACGGCCTGCCGGCGATCGTTGCCGGCAACCAGCATTACCTGCAGGAGTTTGCCCAGTTTTTCTGCGTCAGCGTGCCATTGCGCGGGGTCAATGGCGAGCTGCTCGGGGCGCTGGACCTGACCGGTATCGGCACACGCAATGCCGGGACCATGCTCGAACGCCTCAAACATGCGGCGCTGGCGACTGAAAACAATTTCTTCCACGGCCTGCCGGGCTGCCGCATCCTGGAGCTGCAACACGACCCAAGGCTGCTCGGTTCGCCACTGCAGGCGCTGCTGGCCGTGCACGACGATGGCACGGTGTACGCAGCCAACCGCGCCGCACAGCAGTTGCTGGGCGTGCCCAGCTACCGCCCTGAAGGGCTGACGCTGGAGCAACTGTTCGACCGCCCTGGCCACAACGGCCTGGATGGCTCGCCGCAGCTGCTGGCCTTGGCCGACGGCTCACGCCTGTATGGCCGGCTATTGGCGCAGCCTGCCGCCAAGCCACGGCCACTGCGGGCCAGCCACACGGCGCTGGGCAGCGACCGGCGGGTCAACGCCCGCTTCGCAGATGCCTGCAAGGCCGTGGCTGGAAACCTGCCGGTGCTGATCACCGGGCCGACCGGTTCTGGTAAAGAAGTGTTCGCCAAGGCGCTGCACGAACACTGCTGCCCACAGGCCCCGTTCATTGCAATCAACTGCGCAGCCCTGCCCGAGAGCCTCATCGAAGCTGAACTGTTCGGCTACACCGAAGGCAGCTTCACCGGCGCTCGCAAAGGCGGCGCCGTGGGCCTGCTGGAGTCCGCCGGCGACGGCATCTTGCTGCTGGACGAAATCGGTGACATGCCGTTGGCCCTGCAAAGCCGGCTGCTGCGTGCCTTGCAGGAGCGGCAGATCACCCGTGTTGGCAGCACCAGCAGCGTGGCGCTGAAGGCCCACGTTGTCGCCGCCACCCACAAGGACCTCGCCAGCCTGGTGAGCAGCGGCGGCTTTCGCGAGGACCTGTTCTACCGCCTGGACGGCCTGCGCGTGGCCCTGCCTGCCCTGGAACAGCGCCTGGACAAGGCGCAACTGATCGACAATTTCTTCCAGCGCCCAGGCTTCCCGCCGCTGGCGGCAGAGGCCAGGCGCCAATTGCAGGCCTACCACTGGCCGGGCAACCTGCGGCAACTGGACAACGTGGCGCGCCTGGTCGGGGTGCTGGCCGCTGGCGAACCGTGCATCAACCTGCAGCACCTTCCCGACGACCTGCAAGGCCAGGCGCACGTGACGTCGTGCAACCTTGCCGACGCTACCCAGGAAGTGATCGAACGCGTCCTGCTGGCCCATGCCGGTAACGTCAGCGCCGCCGCCAAGGAACTCGGTATCTCGCGCACTACCCTGTACAAGCGCCTGGGCAAGCAGTAACGCTCAGGCCGGGCAGCGTATCTGCTCCAGCCAGTAGGCCACATCCACCTCGTCGATCTGTTCGGCGCGCAGGAAGCGCTCGGCGTATTGGCGGTAAACCCCGCTGCTGATGAACAGCTGCAGCAGTTGCCCGTCGAGGTGCCCGTCACGGACCATGAACACCATGATCTTCACCGATTCGGACAAGGTCTTCGGCGGTTTGTAAGGCCTGTCGGCCGCTGTCAGCGCCTCGAAGATATCGGCAATCGCCATCACCCGTTCTGCAATGCCCAGGTCCTGCTCGCCCAGCCGGCGCGGGTAACCGCTGCCGTTCATCTTTTCGTGGTGGTTGCCAGCGATGTCGGGTACCCGCTTGAGGTGGCGCGGGAACGGCAATGAACTGAGCATGATGATGGTCTGCACGATGTGCTCGTTGATCTTGAACCGCTCTTCGTCATTCAGCGTGCCACGGCGGATCGCCAGGTTGTACAGCTCGCCGTGGTTGCTGGCGTGGGCTGGCAAGCGCATGTCGAACCCCCAGGTATTGCGCGGGTCGTCCTTGCCCACCGGCGGCGTGCGAGCGCCCCAGGGCACACAGTGCTCGGGGCGGTCGGCCAGCAATGGTTCCGCTACCGGTAGCGCAGGTTGCGCCACGCCGGCAAGGTGCTCCGCTTCATCACGGGAGATACCCAGGCGGTTATCGAAATGGCGCAGCCAGCGGCGCTGGCCGATCTGTTGCAAGCGCTGGATATCGGCGTCCTGCATGAACTCGCCGCCGATGTTGGCCTGGGCGACGAAGGCAAAGTCGCCCTGCAGCTCGGCCTGGGCAACGCTCAAGGCACGTCGTAAGGCCTGCGGCTCGGCACCGCTGGCCAGGCCCTGCCAGTAGGTAAGTTCGGCATCGCGCCAGAGCACTTCAAAACGCATGCGCACTTCATGAATGCGGTTGTACAGGGTCTCAAGCTTGGTCGCCTTGTCCACCACGTACTCGGGGCTGGTGACCTTGCCACAATCGTGCAACCAGGCTGCCACACGGAATTCGTAACGTTCGGCCTCGGTCATGCTGAAGCTGGCGTAGGGGCCACTGTCAGCTGCCACGGCCTGGTCCAGCAGCATCTGCGCCAGCTGGGGCACCCGTTCGCAGTGGCCGCCGGTGTAGGGGCTCTTGGCATCGATGGCGTCGGCCAGCAGCTTGATCATGGCATCCATCAGACGCCGCTGGGCTTCGGCCAGCTGGCGCGTCTCGATGGCCACCGCCGCCACCCCGGACAGCTCCTCGACAAAGCGCCGGAACGGCTGACCTGCCTGCGCACGCCCAGGCGCTTCGTCCAGTTGCAACAGCAGAATGCCCAGCAGCGCTTGGCTACGGTCATTGAGCACCACGGCCAGGCTATGCTCGTGCAAGCCCAGGGCTTGGGTCACTGCAACGGCCAGGCGCTGCTGGTCGCCTTTGTCCACGACCAGTTCAACCGGGTACTGCTCGCCACGGCAAGAGGCGGCCAGGCGCAGCAGTGCACGCTCGTCGTCGTACAGGTACACCACGCCGGCGTTGACCCCTGCGGCCTTCACCAGGTGGCTCAGAACACCATCAAGCATGTGCTCCAGGTCGCGTTCGCGGCTGAGCGTGAGGGTAATCGCCTGGAAGTTGCCGATGGTGCCAGACATGCGGCTCAGCACCTGGCTCAACTCACGCACCTCGGTCACCCGCGAATGCACCCCCACTTCACGGCCGAAATCGAAACCGGCCAGGCCCTGCACCTGTTCGGCCAAACGCCGCAACGGCCGAGCGATGCGCCGGCCAATCACACCGCCGAGCACCAGCAGGACGACCATCAGTGCCGCTGTCCAGAGCAACTGCTCGAACAACACCTTGCGTGCGCCGGCCAGCAACTCATCAGCCGGCACGGCAATCAGCACTTGCAGGTTCTGCCCGGCCAAGGTGGTCAGTTGCACGCGCATGCCGTACCAGGTCAGGCCATCCACCAGGTAAGGCTGCGGCTGGGTGCCTGCCGGCAGGTCGGCAAACAGGTGCTGCAAGCTGGCAATACCCAGTTCGCCAACGCTCGACAGGCGCACCCCCTGCCCCTCGTGCACGATCACCCGTTGCAGGTCTGGGTAGGCCACCACGCGGCCCTGGTCATCGACCACGACAATCTCGGTGCCGGGCGTCATGCGCAAGTCCTGGGTTTCGCTGGCCAGGTCATTGACCGACACGTCCATGCCGATCACGGTCCCCCCGTCGACGCTGCGCTGGGCCATGGTCAGGCCGACTTCCCGGGTGGTGAAAAACACGTAGGGGCGGGTCAGCACGGTGGTGGCTTGTGCTGCGGCTTCGACGAACCACGGACGCAGGCGCGGATCGTAGCGGTACTCGGGTTTGGCCTGGGTCTGCAACAAGTTCAATGCCCGGTCGTAGAAGCGCCATTCGCCTTGTACCGCCCCACCCTCACGGTTGACGCTTTGCACCAGAAACACCGTGCCTGGTGGCGCGCTGAAAAGTTGCAGCAATTGCGGGTCACGCAAGCGCCGTACCAGCAAGAAATCACCATTGGGGTAGCCCAGGTAGGCGGCGCTGAGCATGCGGTTGGCGTCGAGCGTTTCCACCAGCTGCGGCAACCGCTCCAGGCGCTGCGCCAGGGTGTGCGCGGCCGGGTTGTAGGCAAGCAGGCGGATACTGCTTTGCGCCGGGTCGATCAGGCGCCGGGCACGCTCGTCGATGGTCTTACCCATTTGCAAGGCGGAATCGCCTGCGGCGGCTACCAGGGTCTGGCGAATGCCGCGATAGCCTTGCCAGGCCAGGGCGGCGCCCAGCAGCAGCATACCCAGCACAATGGCCAGCGCCACCAGCCACTGCAGTGAAATACCCCATCCGGCGTTTCCAGAGGCACGACCATTCGACACGTAGCCCATCCCAGGTACTCCATGTATGGCGCATTGCCTTGGCTGATATCCGGAGCAGTGTAGAGTGCGCGTGAGCTTTTTGCTGGGGTTACGGAAATTAGTATGGGGTTAGGCCGTTCAGGTGCCTGCCGGTGGATTTGCAGCGCCTGTGAGATCGAGCGCCGCGCGGGGGCGCTCGATCTCACAGGCACGGCAAATAGTGCGCCAGGCGCTTAGGCGCGCAACTGGTACCAGGTGGTCTTGAGTTGTGAATACTTGTCGAACGAATGCAGCGACAGGTCGCGGCCAAAGCCCGACTGCTTGCCCCCGCCGAACGGCACCGTCACATCCAGTGCATCAACCGTGTTCACCGACACGGTGCCGGCCTTCAACGCCCGCGCGACCCGGTGTACCTGGTTGAAGTCATCGCTCCACACCGAGGCCGCCAGGCCATAGATGCTGTCGTTGGCCAGGCGCACCGCTTCTTCTTCCGTGTCGAAGGCGCTGACGGCCAGCACGGGCCCGAACACCTCTTCGCGCGCCAGCTTCATGCGGCCCTCGACACCGGCAAAGACAGTCGGCTCGATGTAGTTGTCCGAACCGTCGAGGGTCAGGCGCCGGCCACCACACACCAACCGCGCGCCCTCTTGCCCGGCACGCGCAATGGCGGCCTCGATGCGCCCAGTCTGCTCGGCATCGACAATGGCCCCGGCGCGGCTCGCCGGGTTCAGCGGGTTACCCGGCAACCACTGGCGGGCCTTGGCCTGCAGACGCTCGACAAATTCATCATGGATGGCGCGCTGCACGTACAGCCGCGAGTTGGCCGAGCACACCTCGCCCTGGTTGAAGAAAATGCCGAAGGCGGCCTTTTCCGCAGCCAGGTCCAGGTCCTGGCAGTTTTCGAACACCAGGTTGGGGCTCTTGCCACCGCACTCCAGCCACACCTGCTTGAGGTTGGACTGCGCCGAATACTGCATGAAGTACTTGCCCACCTGGGTGGAACCGGTGAACACCAGGCAGTCCACATCCGGGTGCAGGCCCAGCGCCTGCCCGGCCTGCTCACCCAGCCCCGGCACCACGTTCAGCACGCCTTCCGGCAAGCCCGCTTCCAGCGCCAGTTGGGCCAGGCGCAAGGCCGAGAACGGTGACTGTTCAGCGGGTTTGAGCACCACACTGTTGCCGGCGGCCAACGCCGGGGCCAGCTTCCAGGCGGCCATGTCGAGGGGGAAGTTCCACGGCACCACGGCCGCGACCACACCCAGTGCTTCGCGGGTGATGGTGGCCAGCGCATTCGGCGCCGTGGGCGCCACCTGGTCGTACAGCTTGTCCAGCGCCTCACCGTACCAGGCGAACACATGTGCCGAGCCCGGCACGTCGATGTTGTAGGCATCCATCACCGGCTTGCCCATGTTCAGCGAGTCCAGCAAGGCCAGTTCTTCGCGATGGGCCATGATCAGCTCGGCCAAGCGCAGCAGCACCTTCTTGCGCTCCCCAGGGGCCATGCGTGGCCACGGGCCTTGCTCGAAAGCTCGGCGGGCACTGGCGACAGCCAGGTCGACCTCGGTTTGGCCGCAGGCAGCCACCTGTGCCAATACCTTGTTGGTGGCGGGGTTGATGGCGGCGAAGGTGGCGCCGTCCTGTGCGTTGACGGGTTTGCCGTTGATCAACGCCTGGGACGGCAGGTACAGATCCGAGGCGCGTTGTTGCCAGAATTCGAGGGTGTACATTTGTACTCCTGATCGCTTTGGAGCAGTCTTTTCGTAAAGGCAACGCGCTCCCTGCTGGGGCGGGTTTATCCGCTCCAACAGGAAGTGTGCCGGGCTTGCGAGCGGGTTAGAGCTTGCCGACCAACCGCGCCGTGCGGTCAACGGCAATCCGGGTTTTCTCCACCAGCTCATCCAGCTCGCTGTGGTTGGCGATCAAGGCCGGCGCCATGATCATCCGGCCCAGGGTCGAACGAATGATCACCCCTTCCTCGAAACCAAAGGTGCGGCACTGCCAGGCCAGGTCGTTCTCGTTGGCAAAGCGCTTGCGCGTCGGCTTGTGCTCGGCGAACTGCAGCGCCGCCACCAACCCTGCCCCCTGCACCTGGCCGATCAACGGGTGATCGGCGAACACCTCACGCAGGATGCGTTGCAGGTACGGCCCGGTGTCGTCCTTTACCTGGCGCACGATGCCTTCGTCGCGCAACGCTTTGAGGTTGGCAATGGCCACCGCCGCCGCCACCGGGTGGCCGGAATAAGTCAGGCCGTGGGCGAACACCCCGCCACGCTCCACCAACGCCTCGGCAATGCGCTTGCTCAGCACCAGGCCGCCCATCGGCACGTAGCCGCTGGTCAGGCCCTTGGCAATCGACAGGGTGTCGGGCTCGAAGCCGAAGTATTCATGGGCGAACCATTCGCCGGTGCGGCCAAAGCCACCGATCACTTCATCGGCGCACAGCAGCACGTCGTACTGGCGGCAGATGCGCTGGATTTCCGGCCAGTAGCTTTCTGGCGGGAAGATCATGCCGCCCGCGCCCTGGAACGGCTCGGCAATGAAGCCGGCAACGTTTTCGGCACCCAGCTCGAGAATTTTTTCCTCCAGTTGCAGGGCGCAGCGGCGGCCGAACTCGGCCGGGGTCAGCTCGCCACCCTCGGCGTACCAGTACGGCTCGTCGATGTGCGCCACGTCCGGAATCAGCCCACCCATTTCGTGCATGAACTTCATGCCGCCCAGCGCCGTGGCCGCCAGGGTCGAGCCGTGGTAGCCGTTCCAGCGGCCGATCATGACCTTCTTGCTGGGCTGGCCGACCACCTGCCAGTAGCGGCGCACGGTACGGATCAGCACCTCGTTGGCCTCGGAGCCGGAGTTGGTGTAGATCGCGTGGCTGTAGTGCCCTGGCAGCAGGCTGAACAGCAACTCGGACAGTTCGATCACTGCCGGGTGGGTGGTGTGGAAGAACATGTTGTAGTAGGCCAGCTGGTCCATCTGCGTGGCGGCGGCGGCAGTCAGGTCACGGCGGCCATAGCCAAGCTGGGTGCACCACAGGCCGGACATGCCATCCAAGTAGCGCTTGCCCTCACTGTCCCACAGGTGCAGGCGCTCGCCACCGACGATCACCCGTGGCCCTTCGGCGTTCAGCGCCTTCTGGTCGAGGAAGGCATGGATGTGGTGGGCGGCATCGGCTGCCTGGTAGTCGCGGGTCTGGCGTTGCGGGGCGAAAGGCGCGTTCATTGTTGGTTTTCCTTTGCGGTGGGGTTGCAGGGTGGCTGGCACTCAGCGCAGCTTGCCCATGTAGCTTTCAAGCGGGTCCTTGCCCAGCACGCCCTGGGCATTGGCCAGCGCGTCGATGAACAGGGAGAACAGCTCGGACTGGGTACCGATGTCGAGCTTGGCGTAGACGTTCTTGCGGTGCGACTTGATGGTGTCTTCCGACACCCCCAGACGCTCGGCCAGCGACTTGGTCGAGTGACCGCGCAGAATCAGTTGGGCGATGCGGCATTCACGCTCGGTCAGCAACGAACTGCCGAAGTTGTTCAGCGCGGCGTGGATGCGTTGCTCGAGGATGTTCTCGAAGCGCCCGGCGCGGCTGTCCAGCCCGGCAAAATGCTTGCTGAGTACCGCCAGCACCCAAGGCGTGACAAGCCCGAACAGCGTGCGGCTTTGCCCATCGAGCTTGTCGGTGAAGGCCAGCGAAACCGCCAGGCTTTGCCCGTTCGCCACCTGCAGGATGTAGTTGAGTTCATCCTCAAGGTGCGAGTGGCGGTAGAACGACTGGTAGTACTCGCTGACCTCGAAATGGTCGGGCGCCACCTCGAACAGGCCGTAACAGCCGGATTCGACCTGTTCCACGCAAGCACCGTAAAACGGGTCGAGCAGGTAGAAGCCAGACAGGTAGCGGCTGACATTGCCCTCGGGCTGCCAAGGCGCCTTGTCGTCCTGCTCGAACAGCGCGCAGGGCATGCCATCGTGCGGGTACAGGTACACCGTGGTGGCCTGGATGGGCCGGATCACACCCAGTGCGGCAAACAGGTTGGCGGCAAAGCCCGGCCGGCCGATTGCCTCGGTGACCTTGGCCTGGTGCTCGAACCAGTGTTCTGAAAGCAATTGAGTCGTCACTGTGGGCCTGCCGTTTCTTTTCAGTGGCACCGCCGCCTGTGCGGTGCGTTGTTGACCAGATACTCCCACGGCCCTGCGGACACCGAAATCACCCTTTGGGGTGAGCCGGACAAGGTCCGCCCCTGCTCACCCCAAAGGGTGATTCCGGGTGCCTGCAGGGTGTGGGAGCATCAACCCGCCCAGCGCTGCGAGCCTTTCGCTCGACCTCCTTGCACAACGCCCACCGGTAGCGAGCCTGCTCGCGTACTGCGGTGTCCTGCATCCCTTTCCAGGAGTTAGCAATGCATACAACAACAAGTACAGCCCATAGCCCCGCACATAGCCCCACCCCGCATGCACCCACACAACCCGACGCCAGCACCGGCCGCTTGCGCAAGTCCATGGGGATGACCGCCCTGGTGCTGTTCGGCCTGGCCTACATGGTGCCCCTGGCCGTATTCACCACCTACGGGCTGGTCACTCAGATGACCAAAGGGCACCTGCCCACCGCCTACCTGCTGACCCTCGCCGCCATGCTGCTGACCGCCTACAGCTATGGCCGCATGGTCCAGGCCCACCCCTACTCCGGGTCGGTCTACACCTACACGCGCAAAGCCTTCGGTAGCCACATCGGCTTCATCACCGGCTGGACATTGCTGCTCGACTACATCTTTCTACCGCTGCTCAGCTACCTGCTGATCGGCATCTATATGTCGGAATACTTCCCGGCCATCCACGCCTGGGTGTGGGTGGCCGGCTCCATAGCCCTGGTCACCTTCCTCAATCTGATCGGTATCGAGTCGATCACCCGGGTCAACTGGATCCTGGTGGTGGTGCAGCTGGTGTTCATCATCGTCTTCGTCGCCCTGTCCGTGCTCAAGCTCAGTGGGCAGGCAGAGCCGGTGTCGCTGCTGGCGCCCTTTCACCACGAAGGCTTCAGTGTGCCGCTGATCATGACCGGCGCCGCCGTGCTGTGCCTGTCGTTCCTCGGCTTCGACGCGGTGTCGACCATGGCTGAGGAAACCAGCAACCCAACCTACCGCATTCCCGTGGCGATTCTGGCCGTGTCGCTGATCGGTGGCCTGCTGTTCCTGGTAGTGTCGTACTGCGCACAGATGGTGTTCCCCGACTGGGGCAGCTTCGCCGACCCCGATTCGGCCTCGGTGGACGTGATGCGCCGGGTAGGCGGCGAGCTGCTGGTAACCGCGTTCACCGCCACCTACGTGGCCGGCTGCTTCGCCTCGGCCATGGTGTCCCAGGCCAGCGTATCGCGCGTGCTGTTCGCCATGGGGCGCGACGGCGCATTGCCGCGGGCATTCGGCCAGCTGGCGACGAAAAAGCGCGTGCCGGCCACGGCCATCCTGGTGGTCAGCCTGGTGTCGATGATCGCCCTGGTGATCACCCTCGATACCGTCGCCAACATGATCAGCTTTGGCGCGCTGTTCGCCTTCTCGGCGGTGAACCTGGCGGTGGTCAAGCACTACCTGGTCGACCAGAAACTGCGCGGCGGCCGCAACTACCTGCTGTACGGTGCCATTCCTGGGCTGGGTTTTCTCAGCACGCTGTGGCTGTGGAGCAGCCTGACCAGCCTGTCGTTCACCATTGGCCTGTGCTGGCTGGGCATGGGCCTGGTAGTGCTGATGGGCCTGACGCGCGCATTCCGGGTGAAATTGCCGGAGTTGCAGATGGCCGAATGAGGCCGAACGTCGGGTGATAACTGGCCGTTATCACCCGATCCGTATTAATCATTATTCAGCCCCCCGTTCGCCCCCTACAGTCCAACCCCAACGACAGTCATTGCCAACGGGAGACGAAATGTCCATCGAACACCGCCTGAACCACATCGCCGGCCAACTCAGCGGCAACGGTGACGTGCTGCTGAACAGCGTCGACGCCCATACCGGTGAGCCGCTGCCCTACGCCTTCCATCAGGCGACCGGCGATGAGGTCGAGGCCGCCGTGCAGGCCGCCGAGGCCGCCTACCCGGCCTACCGCAGCACCCGCCCGGCCCAGCGCGCCGCCTTCCTCGACGCCATCGCCGACGAGCTGGACGCATTGGGTGATGACTTCATCCAGCATGTGATGCGCGAAACCGCGCTGCCCGAAGCGCGCATCCGTGGTGAACGCAGCCGCACCAGCAACCAGCTGCGCCTGTTTGCCGAAGTGGTACGCCGTGGCGACTTCTACGCCGCTCGTATCGACCGCGCCCTGCCCCAGCGCACCCCGCTGCCGCGCCCGGACCTGCGCCAGTACCGCATCGGCGTGGGCCCGGTGGCCGTGTTCGGCGCCAGCAACTTCCCCCTGGCCTTCTCCACCGCTGGCGGGGACACGGCCTCGGCGCTGGCTGCCGGCTGCCCGGTGGTGTTCAAGGCGCACAGCGGGCACATGCTCACTGCCGCCCATGTGGCCGCAGCCATCGACCGCGCGGTGGCCAGCAGCGGCATGCCGGCAGGCGTCTTCAACCTGATCTACGGTGCCGGCGTGGGCGAAGCGCTGGTCAAGCACCCGGCCATCCAGGCGGTCGGTTTTACCGGTTCGCTGCGCGGTGGCCGCGCCCTGTGCGACATGGCGGCGGCACGCCCGCAACCGATTCCGGTGTTTGCCGAAATGAGCAGCATCAACCCGGTTATCGTCCTGCCCCAGGCGCTGCAAGCCCGTGGCGAGCAAGTCGCCGGCGAACTGGCCGCCTCGGTGGTGGTGGGTTGCGGGCAGTTCTGCACCAACCCAGGCCTGGTAGTGGGTATCCGGTCCGCGCAGTTCGAGCGTTTCGTGCAAACACTGCTTGCACGCATGGCAGACCAAGGCCCGCAGACCATGCTCAACGCTGGCACCCTGCGCAGCTACCAGAACGGTGTCCAGCACCTGCTGGCGCACCCAGGTATTCAGCACCTGGCCGGGCAACCACAAACCGGCAACCAGGCCCAGCCACAGCTGTTCAAGGCGGACGTAAGCCTGCTGCTGAACGGCGACCCGCTGCTGCAGGAAGAAGTGTTCGGCCCGACCACCGTGGTGGTTGAAGTGGCCGATGCGCAGCAACTGACCGAAGCACTGCGCCATCTGCAGGGCCAGCTGACGGCCACCCTGATTGCCGAACCTGACGACCTGGTCGCCTTTGCCTCGCTGGTGCCTTTGCTGGAGCGCAAGGCCGGGCGTCTGCTGCTCAACGGCTACCCGACCGGTGTGGAAGTTTCGGATGCCATGGTGCATGGCGGGCCTTACCCGGCCACCTCCGACGCACGCGGTACGTCGGTGGGCACCTTGGCGATCGACCGTTTCCTGCGGCCGGTGTGTTTCCAGAACTACCCGGATGCGCTGCTGCCGGATGCGTTGAAAAACGCTAACCCGTTGGGGATTGTGCGTTTGCTCGATGGGGTGAGCAGCCGCGAAGGGGTGTGATACCTGCCGCGTTGAACTGGCACGGCACCTTTAGCCGTGCCAGCCTTGAAGGGTGCGCTGAAACGACGCAATGACCTGGCTGCCCTGTCGCTCGGCCAGGTAGTACAGGTAGGTTTCGGTATACACCGAGTCCTGTGCGATGCGGATCACTTTCAAGCGGGGGTCGGCGATGTATTCTGCCTCGGACACCGCACCAATACCCATGCCACGAATCACCGCCTCGCGCAGCGCCTCGCGGCTGCCGATCTCCATGACGATACGCGGTGTTACCTGGGCAGCATCCAGTGCATTGTCCAACGCCAGCCGCGTAGTTGAACCTTGCTCACGGCGCAGCAACGGCTGCCCCTGCAACGCCTGCAGCAGAACCTGGTCATGACGGGCGAACGGGTGATCGGCGCGGACAAACAGGATCACCGCGTGCCTGGCATAGCGTTGTGCGACAAACGCCGGGTCATCATGCAGCCCTGCCAACACGCCGATATCGGTCACGTAGCCCTGAAGATCGGCCAGCACCGACGCCGAGTTGCCCACGCGAATCGATACGTCGATCTGTGGATACGCCTGCCGGTAGCGGTCGACCATCTCGATCACATGGAACGGCCCCACCGCACCGATCTTCAGCTCCCCCCGGTTAAGCTGGCCACTGTCGCGCAGCAGGCTGGTGGCCTCGGCTTCGAGCATCCACATCCGCTGCGCAATCGGCAACAAGGCGCGGCCAACGGCGGTCAGCTCGATGCGCCGGCCACGGCGGTGGAACAGTTCGACGTTGAATTCGCGCTCCAGCCCCTGGACCTGGTTGGTGGCGGTCGGCTGGCTGAGGCCAATGGCCCTGGCCCCGGCACTGAAGCTGGCATGCCGGGCCACGGCAAGGAACGTACGCAAGCGGGCGGTGGACATCCATAGATCCTTTGAATGGTTGGCTGGCGAAACCCATATTGAATTGATGGCGTGACTGTCACATGACAGCCCTAGTTTTGGCACTACCGACAACAACCACTCCGGTATTGCCATGACACCCCTCCCGAAACTGTTGCGCTGTGCCCGCCTTGCCCTGCTGCCACTGCTGCTCGCCCCCACCGTGCAAGCCCAGCAGGCGCTGACCGTCGGCCTGATCCCGTCGGAAGACTCCCAGGCCATGATCAAGAGCAGCCAGCAAGTGCTCGACCAGTTGCAGGCGCGCCTGGGCATGCCGGTCAAGCCGTACGTTGCCACCGACTACAACGGGGTGATCGAAGCCCTGCGCGCCGGCAAGCTGGACGTCGCCTACCTCGGCCCGTTCTCCTATGTCCTTGCCAACCAGGTAGCAGGCGCCGAAGCCTTTGCCGTGGCAGTGACCAGGAAGACCGCCAGCAGTGCCTACCACAGCCTGATCATTGCCCGCCAAGACAGCGGCATCCGCACGCTCGACGACCTCAAGGGGCATACCTTTGCCTTCGTCGACCCCAGCTCTGCCTCCGGCCACCTGTTCCCCAAGGCCGGCCTGGAGCATGCCGGGCACGACCCGAAAACCCTGTTCTCGCGGGTGATCTTCTCGGGGTCGCACGACGCCAGCATCCTCGCCGTGGAAAACCGCAAGGTCGATGCCGCCGCCGTGGCCGACCGCATCCTGGCCGGCGCCGTGAACAGTGGCCAGGTCAAGCAGCAGGACTTCCAGGTGGTGTGGACCTCGCCAGACATTCCCGAATCTCCGATGGTCTGGCGCAAGAACCTCGACCCCGAACTGCAGGCCAAACTGCGCGGTGCGTTTGCCGAGATCAAGGATGTACCGTGGGGTGACCAGGGCATGCTCAATGGCTTCCAGCCAACCACCGATGCTGCCTACAACGTGGTTCGCGACACGGCCAAGGTGCTCGACCTCGACCTGCGGAGCCTGAAATGATCCGCATCCGCCGACTGGCCAAGGGCTACGCCGACAACCCGGTGCTGCGCGGCATCGACCTGGACGTTCAAGCCGGTGAATTCGTGGTGATCCTTGGCCAGTCTGGTGCCGGCAAGTCCACCCTGCTGCGCTGCATGAACCGCCTGGCCAAGGCTGACAGCGGCGAGCTGCAGGTAGCCGGGGTAAACGCCATGCGCGCAGCCGATCAACGCGCCCTGCGCCGGCAAGTGGCAATGATCTTCCAGCATCACAACGTGGTGCCGCGCCTGTCGGTGCTGAAAAACGTACTGACCGGTCGCCTGGGCCACTGCAGTACCCTCACCTCGCTGCTGCAGCTGTTCCGCCGCGACGACGTGGCATTGGCCCGTGACTGCCTGCGCCGGGTGGAGCTGGAGCACAAGGCCGGCTCACGCACCGATGCGCTGTCTGGCGGGCAGATGCAGCGGGTGGGCATCGCCCGTGCGCTGGCCCAGCGGCCCCAGGTCATCCTGGCCGACGAGCCGGTGGCCAGCCTCGACCCGAATACTGCGCAGGTGGTAATGCAGTACCTGCGCGAAGCCAGCCGCACCCTCGGCATTACCGTTGTGTGCAACCTGCACCAGGTAGACCTGGCCCGGGCCTTCGCCGACCGCATCGTTGGCCTGGCCAGCGGGCGCCTGGTGTTCGATGGCCCGCCTGGGCACTTGGACGAAGCAGCCCTGCAGCGTATCTATCACACGCCCTCATCCGATGAGCCCGCAGTATCACTGGCCGTGGCCCGGCCGATGCTGACCACCGGCACAGGAGCCTCGGCATGAACCCACAAAGCCACCAATGGCTGGTCAATACACCCACCCGCGCCCGTGGCTGGCTGGGCACTGCCGCACTGCTGCTGGCAGTGGTCCTGGTGTTGCAGTGGAGCGCCGAAGGCGCACAACTGAGCTGGGCCGAGTTGGCCAACGGGCTACCACAGATCGGCGATTTCCTTGGCCGCTCGCTGCCGCCCGACCTGAGCATCCTGCCAAGCCTTTGGCAGCCGGCCCTGGAAACCCTGCAAATTGCCCTGTGGGGTACCTTGCTGGGGATCATCCTCGCCCTGCCACTGGGCTTTCTCGCGGCGCGCAACCTGCACGGCAACCGCTGGCTGTACCAGGCCACCCGGCAGGTGCTGAACGTGATTCGTAGCATCAACGAACTGATCCTGGCCCTGGTGTTCGTCTCCGCGGTGGGGCTGGGGCCCTTCCCAGGCGTGCTGGCCCTGGCGATGCATGGCGTGGGCATGCTCGGCAAGTTCTTTGCCGAAAGCATCGAGGAGATCGACCAAGGACCAATTGAAGCGCTGCAGGCGACCGGTGCACGGCCACTGCAGGTGATCGCTTTCGGCGTACTACCACAGGTGATCACCGCCTGGATCGCCGTGGTGCTGTACCGCTTCGAGGTGAACCTGCGTTCGGCCACGGTACTGGGTATGGTCGGTGCCGGTGGCCTGGGCTTCGAGCTGGTCAGCAGCCTGAAACTGTTCAAGTACCAGGAAACCGCCACCTGCATCCTGGTCATCACCGTGATGGTGGTATTGGCCGACCTGGCCTCCAACCGCCTGCGCCATGCGATTCAGGGCAACGCCCGCCACTGATCCACAGCCCTACCCTCGACACAAGCAACCTGCCACGTGCGCCCGCTGGGCGCGCGACGGGCAAACCATGCCTGGAGTTCCCGCAATGCCCGCACGTCCCGTTATCGGCCTGGCCGATAGCACCCTGCAATCAATCGATTGGAACGAAAACCGCCAGCCGTCGAGCATGGCCGCACCTTCCAACAACAATAAGGAACTGCCCATGCCTGCCTGCTTCCACAACCCGGTCACCACCGTTTTCGGCGGTGGCAGCCTGGACCAGATCGCCGAACACTGCCCTGGCAAGGTCGCCTTGGTTACCTTTCCCGAAGCTGCGCAGCTCGGCCTGCTGGCCAGGGTGCGCAGCCTGTTGGGCGAGCGCCTGGTGTGCGTGATCGACAACGTCCAACCCAACCCCGATGTCGCCTGGCTGCGTGGCGTGCACGAAGCCTTTTGGGCCCAGCACGGCGATTGCGATACGGTGCTGGCATTGGGGGGTGGCAGCGCCATCGATACCGCCAAGGCACTGATCGTCGGTACCGCTTCAGGCCGATTCGACGAACTGCTTGACCTGCTGGCCAGTGGCAAACCGTTTGTTCCGCCCCGGCACAAGACCCTGGTAGCCGCGCCGACCACGGCCGGCACCGGCAGCGAGGTGACGCCTTGGGCCACCCTGTGGGACGCCGGCCAGCAGAAGAAGTACTCGCTGCACCTGCCCTGCACCTGGCCCAGCGTTGCATTGATCGACCCGCAGCTGATGCTCAGTGTGCCGGCTGCCGTAACCGTGTCCACCGGGCTGGATGCCTTGTCCCACGCGCTGGAGTCGATCTGGAACCACAACGCCAACCCACTCTCCGACACCTTCGCGCTGTCGGCCATCGAGGACATCCTCGACTGCCTGCCACGCCTGCAACAAGACCTTGGCAACCCCGAACTGCGCGCACGCATGGCCTTGGCCGCACTGAAGGCTGGGTTGGCCTTTTCCAACACCAAGACCGCGCTGGCCCATTCCATTTCCTACGAAATGACCTTGCGCCACGGCCTGCCCCACGGCATTGCCTGCTCGTTCACCCTGCCGCTGGTGCTGGGCCTGGCCTGGGGCCGTGATGCCGGGCGCGACCAGACCCTGCAAAAGGCGTTCGGCCACGACCTCGCGGCAGCGCAACAGCGCTTGCGGGCGTTTCTTCACCGCCTGGGCGTGCGCACCGAGTTCGAAGATTACGGCGTGACAGCCGCCGAGGCCGAGGCGATGATCGACGCCGCCCTGCAGGGCGCCCGCGGGCGCAATTTCATCGGCGCGCAAGCCGCCTGATCTTCTGCGTTTTTCCTGTAGCACCTTTCAAGAGTGCCGACTCGCCGAGCCCCATGGGCCGGCGCCAGAGAACAAAAAGGAAACCGTCATGAACCGCGCACAAACCCTGACTGGCGCAATGCCCAGCACCCTGCCGTTTCGCCTTGCGCAATGGCGCATGCTGCTGGCCGCGATGTTCTGCTACTTGTTCTTCTACACCGGGCGGCAAACCTTCGGCTTCGCCATCCCCGGGATCCAGGCCGAGTTCGGCCTGAGCAAGGAAACCCTCGGCTGGGCCTCCACCGCCATGCTGTGGATGTATGCCGTTGGCCAAGCCATCAATGGCAACCTCGCCGACAAGTTCGGCGGCCGACGCATCATGAGCATCGGCGCCGTGTTGTCGTGCGGCGCCAACTGGGTCACCAGCTTTGCTGGCGGTTTTCTCAGCCTGATCCTGCCGTGGGGCGTCAACGGTTATTTCCAGGCCCTGGGCTGGGCGCCCGGCAGCCGCCTGCTTTCAAACTGGTGGGGCGCTGCCGAGCGCGGCAAGGTGTATGGCTTCTATGTGTTCGCCGCTGGCTGCGCATCGGTGCTGTCGTATGTGACCTCGGTGGTGGTGATCGATGTGCTGCACCTGGAGTGGCGCTGGATTTTCCGCTTGCCTGTGCTGCTGATGCTGGCCGGTGGCATCGTCTTCTACCTGGTGGCGCGGGAGCGCCCGCAAGACATGGGTTACCCGGCGCTGGACGACACTGGCGTGGCCAACGCCGAAGACCGTGCCAACGAGGCCAGCCTGGGCGGTGAAGAAACCTCGCGCCAACGTTACCTGGCCGTGCTGAAAAACCCGCGCCTGCTGGTGGCAGCGGTGTCATTGGGCTTCCAGAACGCCGCGCGGTACGGCTTGATCGTCTGGGTGCCCGTGCATTTCCTGGGTGCCAACTGGCAGAAAGGCGACAGTTTCATCGACCCGAAATGGATCACCATCGCCTTGCCGGTAGGCATGGCCGTTGGCGCGCTGAGCAATGGCTGGGTGTCGGACAAACTGTTCGGCAGCAAACGTTACCTGGCGATCATGCTGTACATGGTGCTGGGCGCGCTCACCAGCCTGTGGATGTGGAGCCTGCCAGCGCACAGCGCGGTTGGCCTGCTGGCGCTGTTCCTCTGCGGTTTCTTCGTCTACGGCCCGGCATCGAGCTTCTGGGCGCTGTGCCCGGACCTGGTCGGCGCGCGTCGCGCCGGCACCGCCACCGGCATCATGAATTTCGCCTCGTACCTGTTCGCCGGGCTGGCAGAGCCGCTGATCGGACGTATGCTCGACACCACCGGCAACACCTCGCTGATTTTCATCGTGGTCACCAGCGCCTGCGCCTGCAGTGCCCTGGTCGCCCTGTTCGTACGCCGCTGAGGGTGCCTGCCATGTCGTCCATGCCATTGCCAAAGAGGTGTCATGTACCAGTACCACAAGTGGTTGCGCTCATTTCATGCGGTGGCGCGCACCGGCAGTTTCACCCAGGCCGCCGAGTTGCTGAGCATCGGCCAGCCAACCATCAGCGAGCAGGTCAGTGGCCTGGAAAAGCGCTTTTGCGTGGAACTGTTCCACCGTCGAGGGCGCTTTATCGAGCTCAGCCCGGCAGGCCGCCAGCTGTACGAAATTACCCAGGGCCTGTTCGGCCAGGAGGACGAAGCGCTGCAACTGTTGCAGAGCTTCCAGCAGCGCAAGCAAGGCATGTTGCGCATCGGGGCGGTGTCGCCGCCGATTGCCATGAGCCTGACCTACGAGCTGATGCAGCGCTACCCGCAGATCGAGCTGGAAACCTCGTTCAGCAGCGAAGCCGGCACGCTGGAGCGGCTGTACAACTTCGACATAGACCTGGCCATCCTCGCCCTGTCGGAGTTCGACCAGCGCCTGAGCACGCGGCTTTACCGCACTTGCCCGATTCTGGCGGTGGTGCGCGACGACCACCCGTGGGCGCGGCAGGCGAGTGTCAGCGTCAAGGACATTGCCGGCCAGCGGGTGGTATTGCGCGAAGCGGCATCGCGCACCCGGCAACTGGTCGAAGAAGGCTGCCGCCAGCATGGCGTGACACTGGATTGCGCGATGCAGTTGAACAGCCGCGAGGCCATCGTGCATGCGGTGGTGCATGGTATTGGCGTGGGCTTTGTCTCGGCAGTGGAGTACGCCGACCGCCCCGGCACGCGCTCCATCGCCTTTGCCGAAGACCCGTTCCACATCCATTACTACCTGTGCTGCCTGGGCATCCGCCGTAACCGGGCGATCATCGCCGAGCTGTTCGACGCGCTCAACGCGCACTGATGCCCCCATGACCACCGCGAGCCTGCCAGTGTGCCGGGCGGGCCGCGCGCACCCTGAGTTCTTACCCACTGGAGTTTTGCCATGCATTATCAGCAACCCAAGCAACTGCAAGCCGCCATTCTCGACTGGGCCGGCACCGTGGTGGATTTCGGCTCGTTCGCCCCCACCCAGATCTTTGTCGAGGCCTTTGCCGAGTTCGGCGTGCAGGTCAGCCTGGAAGAAGCCCGCGGGCCCATGGGGATGGGCAAGTGGGACCACATTCGCACCCTGTGCAATGTGCCGGCCATCGCTGCGCGTTACCACGCCGCCTTCGGCCACACGCCAAGCGACGACGATGTAACAGCCATCTACGAGCGCTTCATGCCCTTGCAGATCGAGAAGATCGCCGACCATTCGGCGCTGATCCCCGGAGCGCTGGAGGCCATCGCCCAGATGCGCCAACAGGGGCTGAAAATTGGCTCGTGCTCGGGTTACCCGGCGGTGGTGATGGAAAAGGTAGTGGCCCTGGCCTTGCGCAATGGCTACAGCGCCGACCACGTGGTGGCAACCGACGAGGTACCCAATGGCCGCCCCTACCCCGCGCAGGCACTGGCCAACGTGGTCGCCCTGGGGGTGAGCGACGTGGCAGCTTGCGTCAAGGTCGACGACACCTGGCCGGGCATTCTCGAAGGGCGCAGCGCCGGGATGTGGACCGTGGCCCTGACCTGCTCAGGCAACGCGCTTGGGCTCACCCATGAGCAGTACAAGGCCCTGCCCGAAGCGGAACTGGAACAGCAACGCCAGCGCATCGGCAGCCTGTTCGAAGGGTCGCGACCGCATTACCTGATCGACACCATCGCCGAGCTACCCGGGGTAATCGCCGATATCAACGCCCGCCTGGCGCGCGGGGAAATGCCCCAGAG
Organism: Pseudomonas sp. LFS074; assembly: GCF_047978165.1. Lineage (NCBI taxonomy): Bacteria > Pseudomonadati > Pseudomonadota > Gammaproteobacteria > Pseudomonadales > Pseudomonadaceae > Pseudomonas > Pseudomonas sp. LFS074. The sequence continues at coordinate 3,693,461 of NZ_JBFPFV010000001.1, forward strand.
CAGTTGAGACCTAAGCTGCGCGGTCAACCCCGCACCCACAAGGATTGCGCCGGCCTTCAGGGTTGTGCAACGCCCTTGTGGGCGCGGGCTTGCCCGCGAAGAGGCCAGCACAGGCCCAGCAAAGCTGTATACAATCAGCAAAAAGCTTGATTACAATGCCCTGCGCCTATGACATCGGTAATCGCCGATGCGTATTGCGGCAGGCTTACGCCATGTCACCTACAACCCCTGCAAAAACGTTACTCGTCAAAAACGCCGCTCTGTTGGTCACCATGGACGGCCAACGCCGCGAGATCAAGAACGGCGGCCTGTTCATCGAAGACAACCTGATCAAACAGGTCGGCACCAGCGATACCCTGCCACAACAAGCCGACGTCGTCCTCGACATGGCCGGCAAAGTGGTCATCCCTGGCCTGGTCAACACCCACCACCACATGTACCAGAGCCTCACCCGCGTGGTACCGGCGGCCCAGGACGGCGAACTGTTCAACTGGCTGACCAACCTGTACCCGATCTGGGCACGCCTGACCCCCGAAATGATCGCGGTGTCGACCCAGACCGCCATGGCCGAACTGATCCTCTCCGGCTGCACCACCTCCAGCGACCACCTGTACATCTACCCCAACGGTTGCAAGCTCGATGACAGCATCCACGCTGCCGCCGAGATCGGCATGCGCTTCCACGCCGCACGCGGCAGCATGAGCGTGGGCCAGAGCCAGGGCGGCTTGCCACCCGACTCGGTGGTGGAAAAGGAAGCCGACATCCTCAAGGAGTCGCAACGCCTGATCGAGGACTACCACGACGCCAGCCACGGCTCGATGCGCCGCATCGTGGTCGCGCCGTGCTCGCCGTTCTCGGTCAGCCGTGACTTGATGCGTGAAGCTGCCGTGCTGGCGCGCCAGTACGGGGTGTCGCTGCACACCCACCTGGCCGAAAACGTCAACGACATCGCCTACAGCCGCGAAAAGTTCGGCATGACCCCTGCCGAATACGCCGAAGACCTCGGCTGGGTCGGCCACGATGTCTGGCATGCCCACTGTGTACAGCTCGACCAGCATGGCATCGAGCTGTTCGCCCGCACCGGCACCGGCGTTGCCCACTGCCCATGCTCGAACATGCGCCTGGCCTCGGGTATCGCCCCGGTGCGCAAGATGCGCGACCACGGCGTACCGGTGGGCCTGGGGGTCGATGGCTCGGCGTCCAACGACGGCGCCAGCATGATCGGTGAAGTGCGCCAGGCCTTGCTGCTCCAGCGGGTGGGCTTCGGCCCCGACGCCATGACCGCACGCGAAGCCCTGGAAATCGCCACCCTCGGCGGCGCCAAGGTGCTCAACCGCAATGACATCGGCGCCCTGGCCCCCGGCATGGTCGCCGACTTCGTCGCGTTCGACCTGGGCCACGTGGCCTATGCCGGCGGCCACCACGACCCGCTGGCAGCGCTGGTGTTCTGCACGCCAACCCAAGTGCACACCAGCGTGATCAACGGCCGTGTGGTGGTGAAGGATGGCCAGCTGGCCACCGTCGACCTGCCACGCGTGCTGGAGCGCCACAACCAGCTGGCACACCAGTTGGTCAGCGGCGCGTGATGCACCCGGGCTGCTGCGCCCCAAGCCGGGCGCAGCAGCCCATTCCTGCCTGTTCTTTTCTCAACGAATGCGACTGAGACCGTGCTGTTAGACGCATAAAATAACAAAGCGAGCTACTCACCATGACTTCTCCCGCTTCACCTCGTCCAGAAGACGAGAACCTCGGCGTGGGCGCCAACCTGGCTTACGGCCTGCAGCATGTACTGACCATGTATGGCGGCATGATCGCCGTGCCGCTGATCATCGGCCAAGCCGCCGGCCTCAGCGCTGGCGACGTTGGCCTGCTGATCGCCGCGTCGCTGTTCGCCGGCGGCCTGGCAACGCTGCTGCAGACCTTGGGCATTCCCTTCTTCGGCTGCCGCCTGCCACTGGTCCAAGGGGTGTCCTTCGCCAGCGTCGCCACCATGGTCGCGATCATCGGCAATGACGGTATCGGGGGCATGCAGGTGGTGTTCGGCGCAGTGATCGTTTCATCGCTGGTCGGCCTGCTGATCACCCCGCTGTTCTCACGCATCATCAAGTACTTTCCGCCATTGGTGACCGGCATCGTCATCACCACCATCGGCCTGACCTTGATGCCGGTGACCGCGCGCTGGGCCATGGGCGGCAACAGCCAGGCCGCCGACTTCGGCAGCCCGGCTAACATTGGCCTGGCCGCGTTCACCCTGGCCTCGGTACTGCTGCTGAGCAAGCTGGGCAGTGCCAGCCTGTCGCGCCTGTCGATCCTGCTGGCGATCGTGATCGGCACGCTGGCGGCGATGGCCACCGGCATGGCTGATTTCTCCCAGGCACTGCAAGGGCCGTGGATGGCCATGCCCGAGGTGCTGCACTTCGGTGCGCCGCAGTTCCAGGTGGCGGCGATTCTGTCCATGCTTATCGTCATCGTGGTGACCATGGTCGAGACCTCGGCCGACATCCTGGCGGTGGGTGAAATCATCGGCACCCCGGTCGATTCCAAGCGACTGGGCAATGGCCTGCGCGCCGACATGATTTCCAGCGCCCTGGCGCCGCTGTTCGGCTCGTTCACGCAAAGTGCCTTCGCGCAGAACGTCGGCCTGGTGGCCGTGACCGGGGTGAAGAGCCGCTACGTGGTGGCCAGCGCCGGGCTGATCCTGGTGACCCTGGGGCTGCTGCCGGTGATGGGCCGGCTGGTCGCCGCGGTGCCTACAGCGGTGCTCGGTGGCGCCGGGCTGGTGCTGTTCGGCACGGTCGCGGCCAGCGGCATCCGCACCCTGGCCCAGGTGGACTACCGCAACAACATGAACCTGATCATTGTCGCCACCTCGATCGGCTTTGGCATGATCCCGATCGCAGCGCCAGGCTTCTATCACCACTTCCCGGCCTGGTTCGAGACCATCTTCCACTCGGGCATAAGCTCGGCGGCGATCATGGCGATTCTGCTCAACCTGCTGTTCAACCACCTGCGCGCTGGCAACTCCGATCAACAGTCGGTGTTCGTCGCGGCCAGCGAGCGCACCCTGCGCTACCGGGACATCGCCGGGTTGAATGAAGGCGATGTGTTCCGTGATGGCAAGCTGTATGACCGGGACGGCAACGAAGTGCCGATCATGGAGGCTGATGAGGGGCACTTCAAAACGGGTAAGACGTCAGTGGCGCACATGCACTGACACTGCACCTCTATAGGCTGGCGCGGTCTCCTGGAGGAAACCGCGCCAGTCGATCGGGTCGGTTATTGCTGCTGACGGGTAGCGCATACCACAATTTCGCGAATGCACACCGATTGCGGTTGGCCATAGGCAAAGCCGATGGTCTCGGCAATGGTCTGCGCCGTCAGCACCCCGCCCATTTCCTGCTTCCAGTCGTTGTAGCCCGCCTTGATGGCGTCATCGGTCGTGTGGCTGAGCAGTTCGGTGTCGACAGCGCCCGGCTCGATGGTGATCACCCGCACGTTACTCGGTGCCAGTTCTTCGCGCAGGTTTTCCGACAGGCCTGTAACGGCGAACTTGGTACCGACATAGGCGACATGGTTGGGGAAGGCCTTGCGCCCGGCCACGGAGCTGACGTTGATGATGGTGCCGTGCTTGCGCTCGACCATGCCGCCGGCCACGGCATGGATGCCGTTGAGCAGCCCACGCACGTTCACGTCGAGCATGCGGTCCCACTGCTCTGGGTCCTGCGTGGCGATTGCGCCCAGCAGCATTACACCGGCATTGTTGATGATCGCGTCGACCGGGCCAAAGCGTGCCTCGGCCTCGGCAACGGCAGCCAGCACAGCCGCGCGGTCAGTCACATCGACCGGCAGCGCCAGCGTGTTGGGCAACTGCAGTTGTTGCATCGGCGCCAGGCGGCGAGACAGCAGCAACAGTGCATGGCCGCGGCTGGACAGCAGCTTGGCGGTGGCCAGGCCAATGCCGGAGCTGGCACCGGTAATTACCACCAGCGGTTTATGGGTGTTGGTCATGGTCGCCATCCTGTTATCCAATTTGCCTATGGGTAAGAAGTAGAGCGAGTATAGAAGCCAGTTTTTCTGCCGAAAAATGGGAAATTCCTTTCGCAGCCATCGGCATCACTTATGGGTAACCCATGGATTATCGCCAGCTCCGTGCTTTCATCGCCGTGTTCGAAGAGCGCAACATCACCGCCGCCGCACGTTCGATACACCTTAGCCAACCGGCGCTGTCTGGCAGTATCAAGGCACTGGAAGAAGCCTTGGGCACCACGCTGTTCGTGCGCCAGGCCCGTGGCGTGGACGTGACCGAAGATGCCCGCGCGCTGTACCCCGAGGCGCAACGGATGGTCGCCGATGCCAACCGCCTGCTGGGGCGTTTCAAGGGTGATCGTGAACGTTCACCGTTGCAGGTTGGCGTCGAGCAGGATGTAAGCAAAGCGGTGCTGGCCAAGCTTGTGCTGGCGGCGGCGGCCATCCAGCCCCCAGTGCGCCTGCAATTGGTAACCGGCTGCATGGGCGAGGTGCGGCTGGCCAGCGAAGAGCAGCGCTGTGAAGATGAGTTGTTCTTGCCGCTGCACAGCGACCCGTTCGTGCTGGCCCTTGCAACCCAGGCAAGCGCTGCCGAGCACTGGATTACCTGCCCTGCGCAGCCGAGCCATCAGCGCCTGCTGCCGTTCTACAGCGTGAACCCGGTAGCAGAAGCCGATAGCTTTGTGTTGGCCCTGGAATTGGTCGCCGCCGGGCTGGGCGCTGCAATCGTGCCGCAGTCACTGGCCGCCGAGCATCCTGGCGTGCGCTGGCAACCCATGCCCCAACTGGACCTGCGTCGACGCATCGGCCTGTGCTACTCAGCCCAGGCGCTGGCGCTCGATGGCGTCATGCAACTGCGCGATGCCTTGCAGTGTTGAGTTGCCTTTAGTGGCACTCACAGGGACATGATCATCTCATGCCACGCCATACCGCCGTGGTCCGATGGCGACGGCTTCACGTACTGGTAGCCCAGCTTCTGGTACAAGGGCACATGCTGCTCCTTGCACATCAGGTGAATGGTCTGCTTGCCCGCCGCCTGCATGCGTGCGATGAACGCGTCCATCAATAGCTTGGCGTAGCCTTTGCCCTGGTGCGCCGGGTCTACCACCACCGACATGATCACCACGTTCGGCGCTGCCGGGTCATGGCCGACCAGTTCCTTGAACGCTTCGTCGGACATCACCACGTCGTGGGCGCAGCCGCTGTTGATGAAACCCACGATCTCGCCGTCACGTTCCAGCAACAGGAAGCCTTGCGGGTACTGCGCGATACGCGTGCGGATTTTTTCCAGCGTGGCCGCCTCATCCCCCTCATAGGCGCCAATTTCGATGGCGTAGCAGCGCTCGGCATCTGCGGGAATGGGGGTGCGAAACTGGGGGGCGCTCATGGCAGGTTTCCTAGGGCAAGGTGAAGGCAGCCAGCATGATAAATGAGCATCGACCTTGCGCTCCATCGTCGCGAACCGAGCAGGTCGCGACAGCCCAGCGCAATAAATGCATTTTTTGCATATTAAGTTATATCTAAATTGAATTTTATTATTATGCAGAAAGCCTTTACTGTCTAAGCCACTCAGCCGGCCTTGAGCTGCCGGTTTCTCGCACGCTACCCGACCACGTGGTGCCTGCCCCCTGATCGCACATGGAGGCGCCATGCCCATTGCTTCATTCAACCGCCGTCAACTGCTGGCGTTGGCCGGCACCGCCACGGCGGCAACCTTGTTCGGCCGCTTGGCCTTCGCCGACAGCAGCCACGCCGGCCACAGCGAGCACGCCGTACAACCCGTCGGCAGTGGCCTGGACCTGGAGAGCAACCGCTGGGTGCTGCCCGAACCGCGCAAGGTCAGGCTGGCGACCAACCTCAATGCCGTGTGCCTGGCACCGGTGGCCGTAGCCGACAGCCAAGGCATTTTCAAACGCCACAACCTGGATGTGGAATTCGTCAACTTCGGTAACTCCACCGAGGTGCTGCTGGAGTCGATGGCCACCGGCAAGGCCGATGCCGCCACCGGCATGGCACTGCGCTGGCTGAAAGCGCTGGAACAGGGCTTCGATGTCAAACTGACCGCCGGCACCCATGGCGGCTGCCTGCGCCTGTTGACCCTGGACGGCGGCCCGCAGGACTTCGCGGCCTTGAAAGGCACCACCATCGGCGTCACCGACATGGCGGCAGCGGACAAGAACTTCTTCTCGCTGATGCTCAAGCGCCATGGCGTCGACCCGGTGCGCGACGTGACTTGGCGGGTCTACCCCATCGATCTGCTCAGCGTTGCCCTGCAAAAGGGCGAGATCCAGGCTGCCAGCGGTTCGGACCCACTCATGTACCGGGTCAAGCAGCAGCCAGGGTTCCGCGAGCTGGCGACCAATATGGTCGAGGAATACGCCAACATGAGCTGCTGCGTGGTCGGCGTCAGCGGCCAGCTGGCGCGCAATGACACCCCGGTCGCTGCCGCCATCACTCACTCGATTCTGCAGGCCCATGCGTGGGCATCGCGTAACCCCGACGCGGTGGCCGAAGAATTCCTCAAGTTCGCCATCAACACCTCCAAGGAAGAAGTACGCGCCATCCTCACCGAACACACCCACGGTTATTACTCGGTGGGTAACACCTTCGTGAAGGAAATTGCCGTGTACGCCCGTGACCTGAAGAACATCGAGGTACTGCGCCCACGCACCGACCCGCTGGAATTCGCGGAGAGCATCCATGCCAACGTATTCGCTTGAGCAAAGCCGAACCGCCAAAGCACCCGCCATCGCCGTATGGCGTGGCGGCCTGCTTGCGGCACTGGCTTGGGTCGCCTTCGCGCTGTTCACCCAGTTCTACCCGGACGGTGGCAAACCTTGGCCATTCACCCGCGAACTGGCATTGGCGGGCGCAGTGGCCGGCGGGCTGCTGGCGCTGCTCGCACTGTTGCCGGGGGTGTTTACCCGCAGCGTCGCTCGGTTGCGGCCGGCCGCTGCGTGGCTGGTCGCCTTGCCCTTGTTGCTTGGCCTGTGGCTGCTGGTCACAGCCAAGGTGGTATTGCTGCCGGTACCGTTTTTCGCGCCGCCCCAGGCGCTGATCGAAGTGTTCGTCGATGACTGGTCGCGGCTTGGCGAAAGCCTGCTGCATTCGCTGTGGCTGCTGCTCAACGGTGTAGTCATCGGCGGTGCGGCCGGTTTCATCGCCGGCGTGGCGATTGGCTGGTCGCACCGGATCGGCTACTGGGTACACCCGGTGCTGCGCATCCTCGGGCCGGTGCCGTCCACGGCGCTGCTGCCAATCTGCTTTTTCTTCTTCCCTTCCAGCTGGAGCGCCAGCGTGTTCCTGATAGCCCTGGCCACCTGGTTCCCGGTCACGGTGCTGACCTGGTCCGGGGTGGCCAGCGTTGACAAGGCCTATTACGAAGTGGCGCGCACCCTGGGTGCCAGCGGGCGCTTCCTGGTCTGGCGGGTAGCGATCCCCGCTGCCCTGCCCCATGTGTTCGTCGGCCTGTTCATGGGCCTGGGGGCTTCGTTCTCGGTGCTGGTGGTGGCCGAAATGATGGGGGTCAAGGCCGGCCTTGGCTGGTACCTGCAATGGGCGCAGGGCTGGGCTGCCTACGCCAACATGTATGCAGCGCTGCTGGTGATGGCATTGCTGTGCTCGGGGCTGATCACGCTGTTGTTCCTGGTGCGTGACCGGGTGCTGGCCTGGCAAAAGGGAGCAGTGAAATGGTGAGTGGCGTACAAGCGGTGCTGGCCCAGGACACCGGCATGGCGCTGGATATCCGTGGGCTGAGCCACGCCTTTGATTTGGGCAGTGAGCGCCTGCCCGTACTGGACAAGGTCGACCTGCAGTTGGCGCCTGGTGAGAGCGTGGCGCTGCTTGGCCCGTCCGGTTGCGGCAAGTCCACCCTGCTGCGCCTGGTTGCCGGGCTGGAAACAACGCAAAGTGGTAGCTTGCTGGCGGACGGCCAGGCCATTGTTGCCCCACACCACTCGCGCGTGCTGGTGTTCCAGGACCCGACGCTGTACCCATGGCGCAGCGTGTGGGACAACGTCGCCCTCGGCCTGCAAGCCCGTGGCCAGCTGAAGGCCCAGCGCCATCGGGTGGACGAGACCTTGCACAAGGTCGGCCTGCTGCAGTTTCGTGATGCCTACCCGCGCCAGTTGTCGGGCGGTATGGCCCAGCGTGTGGCATTGGCCCGAGCGCTGATCAACGAACCTCGGCTGCTGCTGCTCGATGAGCCACTGGGCAAGCTCGACTCGCTGACCCGCATTGCCATGCAGGGCGAGCTGATCCGCCTGTGGCAGCAGCAAGGCTACAGTTCGTTGCTGGTGACCCATGATGTCGAAGAGGCGCTGTTGCTGTGTGACCGGGTGCTGGTGTTTTCGCCACGGCCAGCGCGGGTGCTGGCCGAGCTGAAGGTCGAGCGGGGTTACCCGCGGCATCGAGATGACCCACGGTTGCTGGAGTTGCGCCAGCATGCGCTGGAATTACTGGGCCAAGGGCGGGATTGGTGAACGAGGTGATACTTGCTGCGTACCAGGGAAGGCAAGCATGATGGAGGCATTGCCCTGTTGCCACGGATACGCCAATGACCGCTGCCCTCTCCCCCTCTACGGAGCCAAGCCGCTGCAAACGCCTCAAGGCCGCCAGCAGCCGGGACCATGACAGTGTCGATCAACTGGTGATGGCGGCGCGGCCTTTTGAAAACCGCGAGCGGTATGGCCGCTTTCTGCAGGTGCAGCACCGCTTTCATGGCAGCCTGCTGGCGCTGTATCAGGATGAACAGCTCAACCAGCGCCTGCCGGGGTTGGTTGAGCTGTCGCGTTTTGCGGCGGTCGAGGGCGACCTACTCGATTTGGGCCTGCCGCTGCCAACGCCCCCTCGACAAATACGTGCCAGCCCGGCCCAGGCCCTGGGCTGGCTGTATTGCAGTGAAGGGTCGAACCTGGGGGCAGCGTTCCTGTTCAAGCACACCCAGCGCCTGGGGCTGGACGGTGACCAGGGCGCCCGCCACCTGGCAGCGCACCCGGATGGCCGGGCGCTGCATTGGCGCGCGTTTGTTGCCAGGCTGGATGCCCTGGTGCTGGGTGAGCAAGAAGAAGCAGAGGTAGTGACAGGGGTGATTGCTGCGTTCGACAGTTATCGGGCACACCTGCGCGAGGTGTTCGCGCAGGATCGCTAGCCGTGTGGGAGGTGAGTTTACCCGCGACGGCTCAATGATAGGCCTCGCCGTCCTTCACCTTACCGCGGAACACATAATACGACCAGGCCGAATACCCCAGGATGAATGGGATGATCAGCAACGCCCCGACCAGGGCAAAGCCCAGGCTCTGCGGTGGCGCCGCCGCCTCCCAGATGGTCAGGCTGGGCGGGAGTACGTAAGGCCAGATGCTGATCACCAACCCGGTGAAACCGAGGAACACCAGCAGCAGCGACCAGACGAAAGGCCCGGCATGGGGTGCGCCACGCAGCGATTTGAGAATCGCCCAGGTGGCCACCAGCACCAGCACCGGTACCGGCAGGAAGAACCAGAAGTTGGGCAGGCTGAACCAACGTTCGAAGATCGCCGGATGCGTCAGCGGGGTCCAGATGCTGACAATCAGCATGGCCGCCACCGTCGCCAGGGTGATCGGTGTACAGGCTCGAATGATGCTTGCCTGTAGCCGGCCTTCGGTCTTCAGTACCAGCCAGGTGGCGCCCAGCAGCGCATAGGCCACCACCACCCCAACCCCGCAGAACACGTTGAACGGCGTAAGCCAGCTCATCAGGCCATTGGTGGCCACCCCGTCGACGATCGAGTGCCCCTCGATGAACGCCCCCAGCATCACCCCCTGGAAGAACGCCGCAGCGTACGACCCGGCCATGAAGGCCCGGTCCCAGAACGGTTTGTGCGCCTCATCGGCCTTGAAGCGAAACTCGAACGACACCCCACGCCAGATCAACCCGGCCAGCAGGCCGAGCGCCGGAATGTACAGCGCGCTGAGCAAAATGGCATACACCTTGGGGAAGGCCGCCATCAACCCTGCACCACCCAGCACCAGCCAGGTTTCGTTGCCGTCCCACACCGGCGCCACGGTGTTGACCATGGTGTCGCGCTGCTCGCGGTCGGTGATGAACGGGAACAGGATGCCGATACCCAGGTCGAAACCGTCCATGATGACGTACATCATCACGCCAAAGCCGATGATCAGGAACCAGATCAGCGGAAGATCAATACCCATGACAGCGTCTCCGGTCAGTCAATGTGGTTGGGTGAATGCGGATACAGCGGCTCGTCCACCGCCGACAACGGGCGGGCCGGCCGCTGGTTGGCGGTCACCGGCTGTTGGTGGTCGTCGTGTACCTCCGGCCCCTTGCGCACCAGGCGCAGCATGTAGACGACACCTGTGCCGAATACCCCGATGTACATCACCACCAGCACCACCAGGCCTACCGACAAGGTCAGCGCCGAATGGTCGGAGACCGCATCCTTGGTGCGCATCAGGCCGTACACCACCCACGGCTGGCGGCCAATTTCGGTGACATACCAGCCGGCCAGCAGGGCCACCAGGCCCGAAGGCCCCATCCACAAGGCAAACCGCGCCAGCCCCCGTGACGTGTATAGCCGCCCGCGCCAGCGCAGCCAGGCGCCATACAGGCCCAGCACAACCATCAGCATGCCCAGGCCGACCATGACCCGGAAGCACCAGAACACAATGGTCGAATTGGGCCGGTCTTCTTTGGCGAAGTCTTTCAAGCCTGGGATCTGCCCGTGCAGGCTGTGGGTCAGGATCAGGCTGGCCAGGTTGGGGATTTCAACCTTGTAGCGGGTGGTTTCAGCCTCCATGTCCGGGATGCCGAACAGGATCAGCGGCACGCCCTGGCCCGGTGTATTGCTCCAGTGCCCCTCCATCGCAGCGACCTTCGCCGGCTGGTACTTGAGCGTGTTCAAGCCGTGCATGTCACCGATCAGCACCTGCAGCGGCGCAGTGAACAGCAGCATCCACAATGCCATCGAGAACATCCGCCGCACCGCCGGGGTACGGTTGCCACGCAACAGGTGCCAGGCCGCCGAGGCGCCGACAAACAGCGCGGTCGACAGCATTGCCGCCGTCACCATGTGCGCCAGGCGGTACGGGAACGATGGGTTGAAGATGATGGCAAACCAGTCCACCGGCACCACCACGCCATTGATCACTTCGTGCCCCTGGGGCGTTTGCATCCAGCTGTTGGACGCCAGGATCCAGGTGGCAGAAATCATCGTGCCCACGGCCACCATGACAGTGGCGAAAAAGTGCAGGCCACGGCCGACCTTGTGCCAGCCGAACAGCATCACCCCCAAGAAACCCGCTTCAAGGAAGAAGGCCGTCAGCACCTCGTAGGTCAGCAAGGGGCCGGTGATGCTGCCGGCGAACTGCGAGTAGAAGCTCCAGTTGGTGCCGAACTGGTAGGCCATGACCAGCCCGGAGACCACGCCCATGGCGAAGTTGACGGCGAAGATCTTCGACCAGAAGTGGTACAGGTCGAGGTAGGCGTTATCTTTTTTCCACAACCACAGGCCTTCCAGTACCGCCAGGAATGCTGCCAGGCCAATGGTGATGGCCGGGAAAATGATGTGGAAGGTAATGGTGAAACCAAACTGTATACGGGCCAGCTCCAAGGCTGTAAGGCTGAACATGGCTATGCCTCGCTCCGTTGTGAAAGACGTTGCAGCAAAGTGCGTGGGCGGGCCTGCCGATGGCTGGCTGCGGCAGCGTGCCAGCGCTGCGCCGGCACGCTGGGCGAAACCAGTGCGCTGGTGAAACCGCACTGCAGCAGCATGGCGAACTGGTCCGGCAGCAATGGCCCGGCGGCGCGCAGGTCACCGGTAAAACCGTGCCGCTCGCGCAGTAGCCTGGCCAGGGTGAAACCACGGCCATCGCGTGACTTGGCGAACTCGATCACGATCAATGTCAGCTGGCCGAGCAGTGCCCGCACCTGCGCCGGGTCCTGGTCGGCGGCCAGCCACAGGCCCTCGGCTGGCTGGCCAAAACGCATGTGGTAGTCGTCCCACTGCTGCGGCTGCAGCACCGTACGCGCAGCAAAGGTCGGCAGCGCGTCGCTGCTCGGATAACGCCAGTTATCGGTCTGAACCTGGCCCTCATGGTCAACGAGCATCACGCAACACCTCCTTGAACGGCTCGATACCGACACGGCGGTAGGTGTCGAGGAAGCGCTCGTCGTCTTCACGCAATTGCAGGTAGATGGCAACGATCGCCTCGACGATGTCGGGCACCTCCTCGAAGGGCACCGAGCGGCCCAGGATGGTCCCGACCGCCGCGTCCTCTTCGGCGCTGCCGCCCAGGGTGATCTGGTAGTTTTCATGGCCGGCCTTGTCCAGGCCGAGGATGCCGATGTGCGCCACGTGGTGGTGGGCACAGGCATTGATGCAGCCGGAGACGTTGAGCTTGAGTTCGCCGATGTCCTGTTGCCGGGCCGCGTCGAAACGCTGCGCGATGCGCTGGGCAACCGGCACCGAGCGGGCGGTGGCGAGGCTGCAGTAGTCCATGCCTGGGCAGGCGATGGTGTCGGACAACAAGCCAATGTTGCTGGTTGCCAGCCCAGCCTGGCGCAAGGCCTGCCACACGCTGTACAGATCCACCAGGCGAATGTGCGGCAGCACCACGTTCTGCTCGTGGGAGACGCGAATCTCGTTCAGCGAGTAGGCCTCGGCCAGGTCGGCCAGGGCGAGCATTTCCTCGGCGCTGATGTCGCCGGGGATACCGCCGGGTGGTTTCAGCGAAATGACCGCGCTGATGTAGCCACGTTTCTTGTGCGGGTGAGTGTTGGTCCGTACCCAGCTGGCGAACGCGTTGTCGTCCGCCCGTGCGCGCAGAAAGCTGTCACACAGGCCGGGCAACGCCTCGAAGGCGGGCTGCACGAAGCGGGCATGAATGCCCTGAACGATGGCCGGCTCCAAGTACTGGTGGTCGGCCGGCAGGCTGGCGAATTCCTCCTCGATCATTTCGATGAAACGCCCAGGCTTGAGCTCACGCACCAGAATCTTGATACGTGCCTTGTACAGGTTGTCGCGCCGTCCCAGGGCGTTGTACACCCGCAAGATGGCCTCGACGTAACGCAGCAGTTCGCGCTCCGGCAACCATTCGCGCACGCGGGTGCCAACTATCGGGGTACGCCCAAGGCCACCGCCGGCATACACCTGGAAGCCGACTTCACCCTGCGCGTTGCGTTGCGCCAGGATGCCAATGTCATGGAAGCGCACGGCCGCGCGGTCCTTGGGGCTGCCGGTGATGGCGATCTTGAACTTGCGTGGCAGGTAGGTAAATTCCGGATGCTCGGTGGACCACTGCCGGAGGATCTCGGCATGTACCCGAGGGTCGAGCACTTCATCCTCGGCGGCGCCGGCAAAATGGTCGGTGGTGACGTTGCGGATGCAGTTGCCGCTGGTCTGGATGCAATGCAGGTCGGCATCGGCCAGCACCGACAGTATCTCCGGCGTATCGGCCAGGCGCGGCCAGTTGAACTGGATGTTCTGCCGGGTGGTGAGGTGGCCGTAGCCCTTGTCGTAGGTGTGCGCCACATAGGCCAGCTGGCGCAGTTGCAGCGCGCTCAAGGTGCCGTAGGGGATCGCCACACGCAGCATGTAGCCGTGCAGTTGCAGGTACAGGCCGTTCATCAGCCGGTAGACCTTGAACGCCTCTTCATCCAGCTCGCCACTCAGGCGACGGGCAACCTGCTGCTCGAACTGGCGGGCGCGGTCCTTGAGGAACTCACGCTCGAAGCGGTCGTAGCGATACACCCCTGCCTGCCCCGCCTCGACCGGCAACACCGGGCGCATGCGCGCAATGCTGCTTGGCGGTGTGCCCGCAGCCTGCTTGCCAAGGTCGCTGCGTACCGAAGGGCCACGGGCGCGCAACCGTTCACGCAGGCTTTTCGGCTCTGGCCGGCCATCGACCAGCCAGGCCTCACAAGGCGTCGGTGCCACGACCTGGTTGGCCAGCACGGCAGCCTCGGCAGCGAGGGTTGCCGATACCAGCGCCTGCGCATCGAAGGTGCCGGCTTGTTGCAGTGTCTCTACCCACTCATGCCCGGCATCAAGCCAGACCACAGCCCCATCGTCGAGGCGGTTGGCGCAGATCAGATGACAGTCATTCATCGAACATCTCCATGACTGGCAGCCCGGAAGCGCTTATCGTTGCAACCCTGCCGCGCCGTTCCGGTGCACATCAAATAAACCATACGCTTTCCATATTGTATGGATTTGTTAACAACTGTATGCCATGATATGCCTATGCGTATGGACTTACAACCGAGAGGAAGATCTATGCCTGTTGCCGGAGCGCCAGAAGAAGCGGCGCAAATGCGCTGGACAAAGCCTTTCAAGCCGAAGTCAGGCCCAAGATACATACAGATTGCAGATATGCTTGCAGAATCCATACAATCTGGAGTCTTGCAGGATGGCGAGCAAATTCCGCCGCAACGTGCACTGGCTGCGCACCTGGGCGTCGACCTGACCACGGTGACCCGCGCCTACGCCGAAGCGCGCGACCGTGGCCTGATTGCTTCCTACAGTGGCCGCGGGTCGTTCATCCTGGGTGCCCGACAAACAACCACCCTGGCAGGCATCGACCTGACCATGAACATCCCGCCGCAGCCGGCCAACGGCTCGATGGCTCAGTTGGTGAGCGCCGGGCTGGAACAGGCGCTGCAGCGCAACCGCATCGAAGCACTGTCGCTTTACCAGGACGAACCGGCCACCCGCTCGCTGCTGCAGGCCGCACAGGGCTGGCTGGAACCGGCACTGGGTGATCTGGACATGCGCGGCCTGGCGCTGTGCTCGGGGTCGCAGGCGGCCATCTTCGCCATCCTCAGCGCCCATGCCCGCGCGGGTGACGCCATTCTTTGCGACCCACTGACTTACCCCGGCCTGCTGTTGGCCGCCCGGCAACTGGGGCTGCGCATTGTCGAGGTAGCCAGTGACGCCGACGGCATGCGCCCCGACCACCTGGAACAGGCTTTTCAGCAAAGCGGTGCGCGCCTGCTGTACCTCAACCCCACCTTCCACAACCCTACCGCGCACACCATGCCCGTAGCCCGGCGCCAGGCGATTGCCGAGGTGTTGCTCAAGCGCGGCATCACGCTGATCGAGGACGACCCGTACCGCTATCTGCTCGACGACGCGCCGGCACCCATCGCGTGCCTGACCGGGGGGGCCAACACGTACTACCTGGCGTCGCTGTCCAAGTGCCTGTGGCCAAGCTTGCGCACCGCCTTCGTGCTGCCACCGCGTGGCGATGACGGGCAAGGGCTGCTCAACGGCCTGCGTGCATCGAGCATGGGCTGTTCCGCCCTGCTGCTGGCGCTGGTCGAGCAATGGATTCGCGATGGCACCGCCAAGGGGTTGGTACAGGAAATCCAGCGCGAAGCCCGCGCCCGCCAGCACCTGGCGCGCACGCTGCTGAGCCATGAGTTCCAGGCGCACCCCACCGGGCTGCACGTATGGCTGCCACTACCCGCGCACTGGCAACAGGAGCGGTTCACCCATGCGTTGGATGATGTGGGGGTGAGCGTGGCAGGGGCGGATTCGTTCAGCGTGGCACCGCAAGGACCGGAAGCTGTGCGCCTCTCGCTGGGTGGAGCGCCAGACCAAGCAGTGCTGGGACAGGCCTTGCGCAAGGTGGAGGGGTTGTTGAAGGAAGATCGCCGACGTGGCGGGCGGGCGTTTGTGTAAGTACCCGCTGCAGGAAAAGTCCTACAAGTTGTTGCTGCAGCGAACTTTTTCTCCATTGCCTGTCTATGTGGGAGGCACAGAAAGGTAGCGGGACGCGAAAAAGGTTCGCCGACCACCTGCTGGCCAGATGGCTCAATTGTTATCAGAGGTTGGCTTCGCTCATGAAAATGCATGTCGCAAGGTTGATGCTGCTCGGCCTGTTCTCGTTCGCGGCGGTGGGCACGGCATCGGCAACACAAATGAAAGCAGCCGAGGCCGTGGCCCCTGCTGTTCAATCGCCCCTGCAGCCAGCCGGCAACCCCTGGTCGAGGGTGGCCAATGCGGCCGTTCTACAGCCGGCCACGCTGCTGGCGCATGATGACGACCGCTGGCACGACCACCGAAGCGACTGGCGCCGCGAACAGTGGCGGCGTGAACAAGCCCGGCGGGATTGGGAGCGTCGGCGCGACTGGGAACGGCGCCGTGACTGGGAGCGCCGCCATGAGCGGGCCATGCACCAGCGTCATTACGACGAACACCGTTATTACCGCCGCTGAAACTGACGCCCCCCTGTAGGAGCGGCCCAATCGCGACACAAGGCCGCTCCTGCACCGTCTGCGTCAGTCAGCCGGTTTGGCGACGTCCCCGGCCGCCTCGGCCTCCATTTTCAATCGGTCAGCCTTGCAAATGTACTTGGGCTTGCGCGGCGCCAGTTTGGCATTGGCCTTTTTGGCATGCGCCTCCAATAGCTGCTTGATCTTCTTACGACGGTTCATAGTCCACGGGGCCTGTCAGTGCGGTTTTGCTGGCAACATCATACCCGTGCAGCCTGCGCATTGCGCAGCACTTGCGCCAAACGCCTGAGCCCTTCGTCCAACTGGTCCGGGGCAACGTGGCTGAAATTCAGGCGCAGATGGCCGTGATGCCGGTCCGGTTCAGGGAAAAATGGCTCACCCGGCATAAATGCCACGTCCACCGCCAATGCGTCTGCCAATAGGGTGCGGGTATCCAGTGGCTGTTTCAGGGTCAGCCAGAAGAACAGCCCGCCATCCGGCTTGTGCCAGTCGGCCAGGTCGGCAAAATGCGCTTCCAGCGCCAACTGGAACGCATCCCTGCGCGTGCGGTAGTAGTCGCGCAAGGTCTTCAGGTGCAGCTGCAGCTTGTCGCTGCCCAGCCACTGCAGCACCTGCCACTGCCCCACCCGGTTGGTGTGCAGGTCGGCAGCCTGCTTGAGCCGCAACAAATGCGGGAACAGGTCGGGGCTGGCGATCAGGTAGCCCACCCGCAGGCCGGGGAGCAAGGTCTTGGACACCGTACCGGTGTAAATCCAGCTGGCGTTACGCAAGCGGCTGACGATCGGCTGGGCGCTGCCACCATCGAAGCTCAGCTCGCGATAGGGTTCGTCCTCGACCAACGTCACCCCGAACTCATCCAGCAAGGCCGCCACCGCGTCGCGCTTGGCTTCGCTGTAGCGCAGGCCCGAGGGGTTCTGGAACGTCGGGATCAAGTAAATGAAGGCCGGGCGATGGCGCTGCAGGCACCCACGCAGTTGCGCCAGGTCCGGGCCATCGGCCTGCATCGGCAAGGCCAGGCAATCGGCGCCAAACAGCTGGAAGATCTGCAGCGCCGCCAGGTAGGTCGGCGCTTCGAGCATGATCTGCGTGCCTTGGTCGATGTACAGCTTGGCCGCAAGGTCCAGGGCCTGTTGCGAACCACTCACCACCAACACCTGGCTGGCCTGACAGTCAATCCCCAGTGCCCGTGCTTCGGCCGCCAGTGCTTCGCGCAGGGCCGGCTCGCCCTCGCTCATGCCGTACTGGCCCATGTTGACCGGCATGTCGGCCCAGTCGACCTTGGGCAACATCGCTTCGGCCGGCAAACCGCCAGCGAACGACATCACCCCAGGGCGCTGGGCAGCGGCGAGGATTTCACGGATCAGGGAACTCTTGAGGCGCGTGACACGTTCAGAGAAAGCCATGGGGATCACCGGTAGCAAGGCAGAAGGAAAATACGTCAAACTATTTGACCGAAATTACGCTGCCACCCGTGGATTAGTCAATATGATTGACCTTAAAAACCCTGCCTCCCAGCAACAGGCGATGGAGGCCTTTTTCTTCGGCTACCAGGCGTTCACCGCCAAGGCCGACGAAATGCTCGAACGCCGTGGCCTGGGCCGGGTGCATCAACGCATCGTGTTCTTCATCGCGCGCTATCCGAACCTGAGCGTGAAGGACTTGCTGGCCTTGCTTGGGGTCAGCAAGCAAGCGCTGAACATGCCAATGCGCCAGTTGACGGAAATGCGCCTGGTGGAGAGTGCGGCCTGCGAGGCCGACAAACGCAAGCGCTTGCTGGCCCTGACCGAGGAAGGCGCGCGCCTGGAGCAGATGCTGCGGCGCGAGCAGGTGAAGTTGCTGGAGCGGGTGTTCGCAGAAGCCGGGGAAGACGCTGTGAATGGCTGGCTGGCAGTGAACACGGCGCTGGGCAAAAGCCAGATGGCTACTGCCTGAACACGCCTGGCGGCACTTGCGCCGGCCAGGCGCTCAGCCCTGCCAGGCGCAGGCTCAGAAACTGTACTTGGTACTGAGCATCACATTGCGCGGCTCGCCATAGAACCCGGTGTAAAAGGTCGGGTCCAGCGCGCTGAGGTATTTCTTGTCGAACAGGTTGTTCACGTTAACGGTCGCCGTCAGGTGCTGGGTGACGTCATAACGCGCCATCAGGTTGAACACCGCGTATTGGCCCTGGGTCGCCTTGACCGTATGGCCAATCTGCCACGGCGCATCAGTCAGGCTCAGGCCGCTTTGCCAGTTCATGCCGCCACCCACGGTCAGGCGATCAAGCTCGCCCGGCAGGCGGTAGGTGGTCCACAGTTTGACCATGTTCGCCGGGGCGATGGTGTTGATACGCTCATGGTCCGCATCCTTGGTCAGGCTGTGGCTGTAACTTGCAGTGACGTTCCAGCCGGGCGTGATCTCGCCGAAGACTTCCAGGTCGATACCCCGCGTGGTGGCACCGGACACCGCCTTGTAAGCGCGCTCGCGATCGGTCCCTTCGACGAAGCCGCCACTGAGCACACCCAGGTTGTCCTGCTTGATCTGGTAAAGGGCAATGGCTGTATTGACACGCCCGTCCAGCAGCTCGCTTTTCAGGCCGATTTCATAGTTGTCGCCTTCGCGCGGCTCAAGCGTGGCGCCACTGCTGTCGCGTAGCGACTGTGGCTTGTAGATCTTGGTGTAGCTGGCATACACCGAATGCTGTGCATTCAGGTCGTAGACCACACCCGCGTAGGGCGTGACAAAACCGGATTCGCGGGTGGCCTGATGGTTGGTCGAACGGGTGTAGGGCGCGTTGTAGATGGCCTTTTTCTTGTAGCTGTAATCGCCGACACGGGCGCCCAAGATCAGTGACAGGTCGTCGGTCGGCTTGAAACGCGCCACCATGTACGCAGCATCCTGGCGGATGGTGGTGTCATCGTTCATCAGTTTGCCCACCGAGACCGGGCGGTCGGTGTTGTTGTCCCAGTCGTAGATATTGACCGGCTTCATTTCCAGGTCATCGTCGTCCGGGTTACTGTAGTCGTGAAACGCCGAGCCGCTCACACCGGCCAACAGCTCGTGCTGGCGCCCCAGCAACTGGAACGGCCCCTGAACGATGGCATCGATACCCAACTGACGTTGCGAGCCATAGCCGTCGCCGCCATACAGGTAAGCACCCTCCCCGGTTTGCTTGTTGGGGAAACCGCCACTGGCGGACGCCAGCGAGTAGTCACGGGTGCTGTACATGTTGTTTACCGACACCTTCAGCTTCCAGTCGTTGACCAGGTCTTGTTCCAGGGTGGCGAAGGTATTGAGGGTGTCCTGCTGGCGATAGCTCCAGCGCGAGGCCGCATTGGTCGAGCGCGAGAAATCGGTCTGCTCGCCGTCATCGTAGAACAGCGGGAAGCTGGCGAACGAAACCCCACGCGGGTCGTTTTTCTGGTAGTCGAAGCCTACCGTCAGCAGGATGCTGTCGCTGAGGTCCGCTTCGAGGATGCCGTAATAGGTCTGTTTTTCCTGCTGGTAATGGTCGATGTAGCTGTTGCCCTGCTGGTAAGCCACCACGGCACGGCCACGCAGGCGGGCGTCGGCGGTCAGTGGGCCGGATAGATCGACTTCGCTTCGATAGGTGTCCCAAGACCCCGCTCCGGCGCTGACAGCACCTTGGAAGTTTGCCGTCGGACGCTTGCGGATCAGGTTAACGCTGCCCGACGGGTCGCCGGCCCCGGTCATCAGCCCGGTGGCACCGCGAACGATTTCGACTCGGTCATAGATGGACGTGTCGATCATGCTCTGCGGGCTGGCACTGGTCTGCACGATCAGGGTGGTGGGGATACCGTCAAACTGGTAGTTGTCGATCGAATAGCCACGCGAGTAGATGTTCACCCGCTCGCTGTCGATGTTCTGCACGTTCAGGCCAGGGGTTTGCTTGAGCACGTCACTGAGGGTGTTCAGTTGCTGGTCTTCGATGCGCTGGCGCGTCATCACGCTGACGGTCTGCGGGGTTTCGCGCAGCGACAACGCCAGTTTGGTCGAACTGTTGCTGGAACCGGTGGTGTAGGAGCCGGTTCCTTCCGTGACAGCCCCCAGGCCCGCCGCGTCGATGTTGGTTGCACCAAGCTCCATGGCCCCACTGCTGTCGGCCCTGGCCAATACGTAGCGCTTCTCCCCGGCCTGCACGACGCGCAGGCCGCTACCTTGGAGCAGGCGGGCAAAGCCCTGCTCCAGCTCATAGTCACCTTGCAGGCCGGGCGAGCGCAGGCCGGCAGTGTCTTGCGAACTGAAGGTGATCATGACCCCGCTCGCGGCGGCGAACTGGCTGAGCGATGCCGCCAGGCTGCCAGCCGGAATGTCGTAGGCGATGGCCCAGGCGGGCGTGACCACCAACAACGAGCCGGTCAGGCTCAGGGCAAGAAGTGAGGGACGTACGAGCATGAAGGGGATCCTGAAAAGGTTGGCAATAACTGCGACTGATGCGCATGTGCAGGTAGAGCCGAAACAGGAAAGAAAAACTGTTACCCCTCCACGCGAAATATTTTCAGGCCGCCCTGCCCTCTACCCGCACCCAATAGCGCGTCAGGCGCCGCAGCCTTACCGGCAGGGAGTCCTCCAGGTTGGCCAGTACACCCTCGCTGTCATCCAGCAGGAATGTGCCCGACAGTCGCAACCCAGCGACCTCCGGTGCACAGCCCAGATAGCCGTGTCGATAACGGGAAAGCTCCGCCACGACGTCTTCCAGCCGCCAATCGACCACCACCAGCATGCCTTGCGTCCACGCCGAACCCTGCGCCACGGCCGGCAGCAACGGCCCCGCAGTGTCAGCGGTAAAACTCACTGCCTGGCCTGCCTCGGCGCGCAAGGTTTGACCAATGGCCAGCCGTGGCTGAACCTCGACAGCATGGGCCTCCACCGTGACCCGGGAAATGCCCGCCCCCTGGCGTACCGTAAAGCGCGTGCCCAAGGCCAGCACACGGCCTTCGGCTGTTAGTACGCTGAGCGGGCGCGTATCCTTGGCCGTCTCGACCAGGATTTCGCCTTGGTGCAACACGATCAGCCGCTGCGTGCCATCGAACTGCACATCGGCCCGCGAGTCGGTGTCCAGCACCAGCCGGCTGCCGTCGGCCAAGGTGAAGTGGCGGCGCTGCCCTACCCGCGTGCTGTAGTCCGCGCCCCAGGGCGAGACCTGATAGCCCCGCCAGCCGACGACCCCCACACCCAGCAGCATGGCCAGCATCTTAACGGCGGCGCGGCGCTGTTGCCGTGCCTGTTCGAGCGTTGTCCCCGCCAGGCCTGCCGGGGCCTGGCCCAAGCGTTGCTGCAGTTGCTCGATGCGCTGCCAGGCCTGGGCATGCTGCGGGTCCGCCGCCAGCCATGCCTGCCACTCGCGGCGTGTAGTGTCGCTGACCGCACTGTCATGCAACCGCACATACCAGTCCACTGCCTGGGCCAGGGTGCGCTTCATGCTTCTTCCAGCAGCAGGCAGTGCATCAGGCCTCTGGCCAGATGCTTGCGCACCGTGCTGACCGAAACCCCACAGCGATCGGCGGCTTTTTCGTAGCTGAGCCCATCGAGTTGCACGGCAAGGAAAATCTGCCGGGTACGCGCACCCAGGCCATCGAGCATGCGGTCGATGGCCAGCAGGCTGTCGAGGATCAGCGCGCGGGTCTCGGCCGAAGGCGCGTGCAGTTCCGGGCGCGCCATCAGTGCATCGAGGTAGGCCTGCTCCAGGCTGCGGCGCCGATACAGGTCGATGACCAGGCCACGGGCGATGGTCGCCAGGTACCTGCGGGGTTCCTGCAGGGTGCCGGATGAGCGTGCCAGAAGCACACGGACGAACGTGTCCTGGGCAAGGTCCGCTGCATCGGCGGAGTTGCTCAGCCGATGGCGCAACCAACCGCGCAGCCAGCTGTTGTGGTCACGGTAAAGGGCGTGAAGATGCGCGTGGGGTGCTGCGTCAGAGGCCGTTGTGGACATGCCTTCTCCCTGCCGGCAGTGATGCAAATAAGAATTTGTCTCGATTGTATTGATAAGCCTTCGCCTTGGGAAGCCAGCGCCCAAGCCATGTTCATCACCGTGTTGACGCTATTTTCACAGTCAACCGATTAGCGTCACGCCTTTTCCGGCCACAGGCACATCTGCTGGCCGCCAAGGTACGACGAGGCATACGTGTCACACACTACATCCCCCGCCGCGCACAAGCGCGTGGACTGGGCCGGCCTGGGCTGGCTTCTGCTGTTCTTCTGGTACTTCTCCGGCGTCACCCAGGCGTTGTTGCTGTTCAGTGGCACCACCGGCTTTGCCGGTTTTCGCGATGCGTTCTTCCTCAGCAGCCTGTGGCTGGCCCCGGTGCTGCTGCTGCCCCGCTTCACCCGCGCCACGGCGGCTGTCATCGGCCTGGTATTGTGGGCCGCATCGCTGGTGGGCCTGAGTTACTTCGGCATCTATCGTCAGGAGTTCTCGCAAAGCGTCATCTTCGTGATGTTCGAGTCCAACACCGCCGAGGCCGGCGAATACTTCAGCCAGTACTTCAGCGTGTGGCTGGGCCTGGCGCTGCTGCTGTACACGCTGGTTGCAGTACTGCTGTGGAAACGTGTACGCCCCGTCAGCTTGCCCCTGCGCAGCCGCCTGCCGGTGGTGGCCCTGTTGCTGGTGGCCAACCTGGTGTACCCGTTCTACAAGCAGATGGTCACCCAGGAACGCAACTTCGCCGATGCCGCTGAAAAAGTGCAGCAACGCATGGAGCCCGCAGTGCCTTGGCAACTGTTGGTCGGCTACCGTCAGTATCGCCAGCAACTGGACAACATGCAGGACTTGCTGGCCCAGAACGCCGCATTGCCCCCACTGCAAAACCTGCGTGACAGCAGCGGCACCGCGCCGCGCACCCTGGTGCTGGTACTGGGCGAGTCCACCACCCGCGAGCACATGCACCTGTACGGCTACAACCGCGACACCACGCCCAACCTCGACGCGCTGGCCGCCAGCGACAAGGGCCTGACGGTGTTCCGCGACGTGGTATCGCCACGCCCGTACACCATCGAAGTGATGCAGCAGATCCTCACCTTCGGCGACGAGCAGAACCCGGACCGCTTCCTCACCGACCCGTCGCTGATCAACCTGATGAAACAGGCAGGCTACAAGACCTTCTGGATCACCAACCAGCAGACCATGACCAAGCGCAACACCATGCTCACCACCTTCTCGCAGCAGACCGATGCGCCGGTATACCTGAACAACCAGCGCAACCAGAATGCCAGCCAGTACGATGATGTGGTGCTGGCGCCGTTCGAGAAGGCCTTGCAAGACCCTGCGCCGAACAAGTTCATCATCGTGCACCTGCTGGGCACGCACATGGACTATCGCTTCCGCTATCCCGACGACTATGCCCACTTTACCGACAACACAGGTGTACCCGGCCAGCTGACCGCGGACCAGGTAAAAACCTACAACTTCTACGACAACGCGGTGCGCTACAACGACTATGTGGTGTCGAGCCTGATTAAACGCTACTCGGCCGGCAACCCCAATGGCTTCCTGGTGTACCTGTCCGACCACGGTGAAGATGTGTACAGCTCCGGTGACCACGACCGCCTGGGGCGCAACGAAGGCGCGCCGACCCGGCCGATGTACACCATCCCGTTCCTGCTATGGACCTCGCCCAGCTGGCAGGCCGAGCACCCACGCGACTTGCAGGCGATGGCCAGCCGCCCTTACAGCAGCTCGCACCTGATCCATACCCTGTCCGACCTGGCCGGGCTGAGCTATGACCGCTATGAGCCGGCCAAGAGCCTGGTGAGCCCGCAGTTCGTGGCAGCACCGCGCTGGATCGGTGACCCGTACCGCAAGGATGGCTTGCGCGAATTCGACCACCTGCCGATGGACAAGGCTGCAGGCTTGCAGCAGGCGGCCAGTAATGGCGAAGAGCAGAACGGCAAGCGCTTGAACTGATGTTTTTTGGTTGAGATCGTTGGGGGCGCTTTGCGCCCCTTGCGTCACAATGGGCCGCAAAGCAACCCCAGGGCCTTAAGCCTTACATCACATAAATTAAATTTAAATTGATTTTAAATTACGTGTGCGCGACGCTCTGCTCATTCCCTTGGCCCGCAGAGCAGCCCCATGTCCACAGCTCCCCGCGAAACCCGCAAGGACGGCGCCGTCACCCGCACCCGCATCCTTGAAGCCGCTGGCGAACTGTTCGCCGCGCTTGGCTATGCCGAAACCAGCAACAAGGCCGTTGCCGCCAAGGCCGAGGTCGACTTGGCCTCGATCAACTACCACTTTGGCAGCCGCAACGGCCTGTACCTGGCCGTGCTCGACGAAGCACGCCAGCGTTTCCTCGACCTCAGCGACCTGCAGCGCATCACCCAAGGCAACCAACCACCCGCGGACAAGCTGCGCGTGCTGGTAGAGCTGGTGGTGCACAAAGCCACTTCAGCCCGGGACAACTGGCACCTGCGGGTACTGGCCGCGGAAATCCTCGCCCCCAGCCCCCATGGCCAGGCGCACCTGCAGGCGGCAGCGCCGTTGCGGCTGTCGCTGCTCAAGGCTCTGTTCAGCGAAATCAGCGGTATCCCTGCAAGCGACCCCGCCCTGACCCGCTGCATCCTCTGCGTCACGGCGCCCTGGGCAATGTTGTTGATCGGCCCGCGCGGTGGCTCTGGCGCGCTGCACGAGATTCTGCAAATGCCGGCCGACGCCGTTGCAGCGCAGTTGTACCGCTTTGCCCTGGCAGGCCTGCTGGATGCCGGCCAACAGCATGCCCAGGCCCACGCCACACACCGTTGAGGTCAGCCCCGTGCAACCGATATCCACCGATACCTCCCCCGCCGCAACGGACGCGCAAACCTCCATCCCACTGCTGCTGGCAGCCCTGATGCTGGTGATGTTCCTGGCCGCACTCGACCAGACCATCGTATCGACCGCGCTGCCCACCATCGTCAGCGACCTGGGTGGGTTGCGCTGGCTGTCCTGGGTGGTCACCGCTTACCTGCTGGCCTCCACGGTGGTGGTGCCACTGTATGGCAAGTTCGGCGACCAGTTCGGCCGCAAGCGTGTGCTTCAGGTCGCCATCGTGGTGTTCCTGCTGGGTTCGGCGTTGTGTGGCGCAGCGCAGACCATGGCCCAGCTGATTGCCTTTCGTACCCTGCAGGGATTGGGCGGTGGTGGCCTGATGGTGGTGGCGATGGCCGCGATCGGCGATGTCATCCCGCCCGCCGAACGTGGCCGCTACCAAGGCCTGTTCGGTGGCGTGTTCGGCCTCGCCACTGTGGTCGGGCCACTGATCGGCGGTTTCCTGGTCGAGCACCTGTCCTGGCATTGGATTTTCTACATCAACCTGCCGCTGGGCCTGTTGGCGCTGTTGGTGATCGGCAGCGTGTTTCGCCCGCATGTGGCCCTGGTGCGGCATGAGGTGGACTACATCGGTGCATTTTTCCTCACCGTGGCACTGGGTGCCCTGGTGCTCATCACCAGCCTGGGCGGCAGCCTGCTGGCGTGGCAGTCACTGGACATGCTGTGCCTGTCGCTGTTCGCCCTGATCGGCCTGGTCGGTTTCGTCCTCGAGCAACGCCGCGCCGCAGAGCCGATCATGCCGCTGCACCTGTTCCGCCACCGCACCTTCGTGCTTGCCGGGCTGATCGGTTTTATCGTCGGGGTATCGCTGTTCGGCGCGGTTACCTTCCTGCCGTTGTACATGCAGGTGGTGAAAGACGCCACGCCGACCAGTGCCGGGCTGCAGATGCTGCCGTTGATGGGTGGCCTGCTGGTGGTGTCGGCGATTACCGGGCGACTGATCAGCCGCTGGGGCCGCTACCGGGTTTTCCCGATCCTTGGCACCCTGCTGCAAGTGGTTGCCCTGGGCCTGCTGAGCCGGCTTGAGCTGGACACGCCCATGGCGCTGATGAACCTGTACATGGGCCTTTTGGGCGCCGGCCTGGGCATGGTCATGCAGGTGTTGATCCTGGCGGTGCAGAACAGCGTCGAGCCGCGCCATATGGGCGTGGCCACCTCCGGGGCGACCTTGTTCCGCTCGATTGGCGGCGCCATCGGCGTTTCGCTGTTCGGCGCGTTGTTCTCGCATGCCCTGCTAGGCGGCCTGGCCAGCGATTTCGCCGCCAGCGCCGGTGGCCCGGCGAGCCTTTCACCAGCCGCCGTGCACGCCCTGCCCGCCGCCCTGCAACACAGTTACCTGCTGGCGTTTTCCGGGGCGATGCATGGCGTGTTCATGCTGGCTGGGGGGATCACCAGCGTGGCCTTCGCACTGTCCTGGTTGCTGCGCGAGGTGCCGCTGCGGCGAGCCTGAGCAAAGCGCCGATAGCCCCACAGGGCAACCAGCAACACCAACGCCCCGGCCGCCAACGCCACCTGGAAACCGGCGCTGGCGCCCAACCCGTCGACCACCTGCCCTGACGCCACAGCGCCCAATGCCACGCCAACATTCAAGCCGGCCAGCAGCCAGGTCATGCCTTCGGTCAGTTGGCTGGCGGGCACCAGACGCTCCACCAGGGCCATGGCCACGATCAGGGTTGGTGCGAAAAACAGCCCGGCCAGCAACACGGCAGCAGCCAACCCGAACAGGTTGCCTGCCAACAGTAGCGGCACGGTACTGGCCGCCGTCGCCAGGCCGCCGAGCAACAACAGCCTGTGCAAAGGCGCCGCCAGATTCACGGCACCGAACAGCAGGCCCGCCGCGCACGAGCCAATGGCATAGCACGACAGCACGACACTGGCTGCCGCCGGCATGCCGGCCTGTTCAGCGAATGCCACGCTGACGATATCGACGCTGCCCACGATCACGCCCATGGCCACCATCAACAGGACCAGCAGGCGCACGTCCGCCTGAGCGATCACCGCAACCCGCTGGTGGCCGGTCGAGTCATCAGCCTGCAGCGGGGGTTCGCTGCCCGTTTGCACGACCAAGGCGAATACCCCGATGGCCAGCAACAGCGCGGCGGCCAATGGCCCGGCCTGGGGCAGCAAGGCCACGCTGAGCCCGACCGACAGGGGCGGGCCGGCGATGAACGTGACCTCATCGAGCACCGTTTCCAGCGAAAAGGCACTCTGCAGCTGTGGCGTATCGCGGTACAGCGCCGTCCAGCGCGCCCGTACCATTGCCGACAGGCTGGGCATGCAGCCGGCCAGCGCTGCAGCGGGGAACAGGCACCAGGCCGGCGCCTGCCAGGTGACGCACGCCAGCAGCAACAACAAACCGGCCACGCTCAGCGCGGTGGCGGCCGGCAACACGCGGCGCTGGCCATGGCGATCGACCAGACGGGAAACCTGTGGCGACAGCAGTGCGTAGGTCAGCACGAACGTGGCCGCCACCGCTCCGGCCAGGGCGTAGCTGCCGTGCAGTTGCGCGAGCATGGTGATGATACCGATGCCGGTCATGGGCAACGGCAGGCGGGCCAACAGACCAGCCAGGGTAAAGCCAAGGGTGCCGCGTGACTGGAACAGCGCGCGGTAGGTCGTGAACATGGGTCGACTCTCCTTATCGAACGAAAGCACACTTACATTCATTGCGTATGATTAAAACCCTATTATCATACGCACTGAATGTAAAGCACTGGGTTCGCAGGAGACGCTCCCACAACGGCTCTATGTAGGGTCAGGCCACAGGCGAACAACTACCCCGCCCGGCACTCCCCCGCACCGCCTCGGCCAGTTTGCGAAGGTTGGCCTGATGCGCATTCACCAGGCTGGTGATGCTGTTGTCAGCCGCAGTCTGCACCGAGGTGCGGCAGGTCAGCTCAGCCTGCCCCGCCACCTTCAGGCGCCAAACGGCCTCCAGCGAGGCGTAACGCCCCGGCACGGTGTCGAAGCGCTGCACATCCACCCGCAAAGCCGCCTTGCCGCCGCCCGCCGGGCCACCCAACTGGTCTTGCAGGGCGCTGCGGAACTCATCCACCAGGTTGGCCCCCCACCATTCCGTCTCAAGGATGGCCAGGCCGCTCTGCCCTTCGCGTACCACCAACTGTGGGCGGTCGACCTGGGGCGGGACGACCACCCTGACCACCTGGATGCGCTGGCCACTGTCACGCGCCGGCTCACTCGGTACCAAGGTGTGGTAGTTGTTCGGCGTACTGCTGCAGCCCCCGAGCCATACCAGCAGGCTAGCCACACAAACATTGCGTAGTCGTTGCATCGGCTGTCTCCTCAGGGCTCAAGGTCTGCGGGCCCGGCCGCTTTCGGCCGGCCACGAATCAGTGACTCGGGGTGGCGGCCCAGGTAATCGGCAAGGTCACGCAGCGAACGTGACATGCGTTCCAGCTCATCCAGTGTTTCGCCCATTCGCTCGCGCTGCGGCGAGTCCTCGGAAATGGCCGAGTTGGCGGTGCGCAGGGTCTTGTGCACTTCGTCCAGCGCCACTTTTACATCCGGCAGTGTCTGGCCATTGAATTGCTTGAGGCTGGCGCGCAGCTCACGCAGGCTGCCGTCGAGGTTGCCGGCGATGCTTTCCAGCGGCAGCTTGGCAATGCGTTCCACGACCCGCTGCAGCTGCTCCTGCAACTGCTCCAGGCTACCCGGCAACGTGGGGATGATGATGGGGTTGGCGGCCATGTCGAAGGCGACTTTGGGGGCATCGGGGTAGAAATCCAGGGAAATGAACATCTGCCCAGTGATCAGGTTGCCGCTGCGCGCCTGGGCCCGCAGGCCATGCTCGACAAACGTGCCGATCAGCTCCCGCGCACCATCCATGTCGCCTTCGGTGTGCTTGAACACCGCCAGCATCTTGCGGTGCACCGGCCCCAGGCGCTGCGGGTAGATTACTGCATCCACCACTACCGGGAAGGTCTGCCTGGCGGCGTCGTAATCGAGCTGAATAGAGGTAACACGCCCAAACTCCACACCCTTGAACTCCACCGGCGCACCCACCGACAAGCCGCGCATGGCCTGGTCGAAGCGCAGTTGCAGGTACTGCGCCTGGCCGTGGGGAGGGGCCAGCGCCAAGTCGCGGTCGGCAAATAGCTGGAAGCGGGCCTGGTCGGCAGCTGGCTCGGCTTGCGGGGCGAAATCGGGCGAACCAAAGGCCAGCCCCCCCACCAGGATCGATGATAACGACTCGGTATCGACCTTCAGCCCGTTGGCGCCAATCTGCATATCGACACCACTGGCATTCCAGAAGCGCGTGTCGGCGGTGACGAAGCTGTCGTAGGGGGCTTGCACGAACACGCCAATCTCCACGCCCTTGCCATCGTCCTGCAGCGCAAAAGAGACCACTTCACCGACCGGGATCTTGCGGTAGTAGATCGATGAGCCGACATCCAGCGAGCCCAGATCGCTGGCGGTAAGGACAAAACGCTTGCCCTTTTCGTCATAGGTGATCGGCGGCGGCAGCTCCAGGCCGACGAAGGACTTTTCCGGCACTTTCGACTCACCGGAATCAGCCCCGATGAAACTGCCCGAAAGCAGCGTGTCCACCCCGGAAACCCCGCCTACGCCGATGCGCGGTCGCACCACCCAGAAGCGCGCGCCCTGGGTGGCAAAAGAGCGGGCATCGTTGGACAGCTGCACGTTGGCCACCACGCTCTTCTTGTCCTCGGCCAGGTCCACCGTGGTCACTTCGCCAATCACCACGCTGCGGTATTTCACCTGGGTCTTGTGCGCCACCAACCCCTCCCCGCTGTGGAAGGAAATGGTGATCACCGGCCCTTGCTGCATCCAGTTGCGTACCACCAGCGATGCGCCGATCAGGATAGCCAGAATCGGCACGATCCAGACCAGCGACACCCCCCAGCGCCGTGTGCGCACGTCAACCTGACCTGTACCGTCGCGCTTGTCAGTCTGTTGCCCCATCAATGCGGCCTCCCTCGTTGGCATGGCTATCCCAGATCAGGCGTGGGTCGAAGCTCATTGCAGAGAACATGGTCAGCACCACCACCATGCCAAAAAACAGGATACCCACCCGTGGCTCGATGGTGCCCAGCCCGCGCAGTTGCACCAGCGCCGCCACCAGCGCCACCACCATCACGTCGAGCATGGACCAGTAGCCGATCAGCTCGACGAAGCGGTACAACTGCGAACGCTGTCGGCAAGCCCAGGTGGAACCACGCTGGGCGGTGTACAGCAGCAGGCCAAGGGAGAAAAACTTGATCGCGGGCACACCCACGCTGGCAATGAAGATGATCAGCGCAATATCCCAGGCCCCGGCTTCCCAGAATTCCAGCACACCACCGCCAATGGTGCTGTCGCTGCCACTGCCGAGCATTTCGGTGTGCATCACCGGCAGCAGGTTGGCGGGGATATAGAACACCAGCGCCGCCAGCAGAAACGCCCAGCCACGGCTGATGGCATTGCTCTTGCGTCGGTGAATGGCCGCGCCGCAACGGTTGCAGGTGTGCGCACCGCCACTCATGTCGCAGGCCTGGCCGCAGCCATGACACAGGCACAAGCCAAGGTCGTCTGCGTTGGCCGGGGTTGTCATACCTGCTCCCACAAGTCGCGGATGTCCTTGCCGGCAATATGGATGATCAGCATGCTCAGCGCGGCCAGCGCCAGCAGGCCGATACCGGGGATTACATCGAGCAACCCCGCCAGTTTGATCACCGCCACCATCGCCCCCAGCAGGCACACCTCCAGCATGCTCCACGGTCGCAGGCTTTCCAGGCCACGCATGCACAGGGCAAAACCGGGGGCACGCTGGCCGGCCAAGGCAAAACTCAACACCCAGCACAACAAGGCAATCTGCAACAGCGGTGCGAAGATGATCGACAACGCCATGACCAAGGCGATGAAGGTGATACTGCCGTGGCTGAGGATCTGCACCGCGTCCCACAACGTCGCCGAATGGGTTAGCCCCTGCATCCCGATGGTCATGACCGGGTAAGCATTGGCAAATACCAGCAGGACGCCACCGGTCACACTCAACGCCAGCCGCTGCTCGATGGTGAGCGACGTATGCCGGTACAGCACGCCGCCACAGCACGGGCACAGGGCACGCTGGTGCTTGAGCAATGGCACACGCTGGTACACCGTGTCGCAGTATTCGCAAATGATCAGATCTTGGGGCTGGGTCATGTTGGTTCCCACGGATAGACCTGCAGGCAGCACCTACGTCAGCAAGCCTAGACGGGAAAAGCGCAATGCGTCAGCGGGTGTGCCCATCGTCGCAAACCTCCGGGCAACGGCTGCCCGGAGGTTAGCCCAGCGCTACTCGAGCAACTGCTCCAGGCTTGGATCACGCATTACACGCTGCACGGGCTGCTGTGCGGCTTTGCCCGGCACCGACATCTTCAACTTCATGCTGGCCACTTTGGCGCAGGCATTGCTGCCGTCCGCATAGATACCGCTCATGTCGCACTTCCACTGGTAGAAGTTCACCAGGCCACCCGACATCTGCAAGCTGTAGTCGGTACTTTGCGTACCTGGGGTGAAGGCGTGCCCCGCCGGGATGTTCTGGAACCATTTCATCCACTCGGCGGAGCCCGGTTTCGGTGGGTTTTTCTGGAACAATGGGTTCATGATCGCCACCTGCGGCGCCTCGGCGGTGGCGTGGCAGCTCAGGCAGGAGCTGTTGGGGTTGTCCACCGGCCCATTGAGTCGACCGTTCCAACCCAGGTGGGTAGGCGGCAGTTCACGGGTATCGGCGTTGATGGCGGTCTGTTGCAGTGCCTTGTTGATACGGGTCTGGGTGGGCTGTGGGTTAGTGTAGTCATTGCTGGTCACCTGAGGGTCGTTGCCCCACATCACGCCCACCGGCACCAGGTTGTCCCAGCTGGCCTTGCCGCTCATGGCCCCGTTGTACTGGAAGGTACCGAAGATCCACCCGGTTTCGGCAATACGCGTGTCGCGCACGGCTACGTCCATCTGGATCAACGCCACGTCCTTGAGCTTGCGGTTGGCCGAGGTGAACGTGTCTGTGATATAGCCCTGCCACAGCACCGGGTTGGCCAGAAACGGCACCGTGCTGCGGTCGATGTCGGCGAACAGCGCCTTGCACACCACCGTGCCGTTGGCAAAGCTGTTGGGTTGGGCGGTATGGCTCGGGTCTGGGTTGTTCGGGTCCTTCCAGACTTGCCCAATGGTGTAGGCGCCAATGTCGTTATAAATCCCCACGGCATAGGTTTGACCGGTGGCCGTCTGCGTGCTGGCCAGTTGCTTGACCTGAATCTGCGCCTCCTTGGTCAGCCCGTGTATGCCCTCACGCCCCAGCGGGCCGTAATGCTGCCACGGCATGTGGTACCACTGCCGAACCTTGTTGTGCTGCACATACCAGTCAGCCTCGACGTTGCCCTCCAGGCAATAGCGCTTCGCAGCCTCCATGTACGGGCGCCATGTCTCGAAGTTGTTGTCGCGCTTGGCAGGCAACTTGCCGAAGAACGCCGGCACGCCATTGGGCGGTGACGTCGGATAGTTTTGGCTGAGGGTAAATTTGGTCCCTTCGTAACTGTCGGGTGGCGCGTAGCCATAGTCCGGATAGGTACCGGCCTGTGCGGCGAGGCTGTACAGTGTGGCCGTCATGGCCAGTGTGGCAAGTGTTCCTTGGGGCTGGTTCATCGATGATCTCCTTGATCGGCTGCACTCCTGGCATCGACAGGGCGCGTGCCCATGGCGGATGCAGGGACTCCTTTATTGTTTTTGGGCCGAGTTCGCCCGAACGCGGCCGGCTGTCACGGGTGAGTGAATGGCGTGTGGCGCACCTCCCTGCCGGCTTTTTGCCGAGCGAACGCGTACATCCCAGGCCGTTTGGCCAGGGTTGATCGAAAGCGTGTGTAAACGGAGTGTGCGCAGGGGGGTATGCGGGCTGTGCCGCGTGTCGACTCCTGTCGAGCGCTTGCCGTTCTTCCTTGCTATCAGGTGTAGGCGAAACGGCAAAAACTGCCAGCCGTTTGGCATGCCGAGCCGATTTCCGGTCGTTTTGCCTATCACCGTCTTACCGCCGAACTATTCTGTGAAGCGGGCTTTCCGCCCAGTGGAGGTGTGCCATGCGTACGTTCACGTGGAGTTACCTGCTGCTACTGCTGTGCGCGGCATCGGCGGCCCAGGCGCAGTCGGTGGTGCCGCTCAAGGGCCAGAGCAGCCAGCAGATGCAACTGGATATCAACGATTGCAATACCGTCGCCAGCAATGCCGCGAACAGCACGGCGACGTCCAGCGACCCGCATGTCGGTGGACGGGTACGCGGTGCGGCCGCGGGTGCCGCCGCCGGCGCGGTAGGCGCGCAGGTACGCGGTAACCAGCACGACGAGCTGTATGACCGGGTAGGTGACGACGCCAAGCAGCAGTACCGGCAGAACCGTGCCGGCGAAGTGGCCGCCGCCGGTGCCGCGGTCGGAGGCATGCGCCAGCGTCAGGACCGGCGTCAGGACAGGCGCAGCCAGGACCAGGCAAAAACCCAGGCCCATGCCAGCGCCTACAGCGGCTGCCTGCAGGGGCGCGGCTATCAGGTCAACCCCTGAGCAACCGGCACGCCATGCCCCTGCCGGTGAGGCATGGCGTGCTCAGCTTCAGAACTTCGCCAGTTCTTCCCGACAAAACTCCACGAACAACTGCGCAGGCTTGGTCAGCTGCACGCGCTTCAACCACGCCGCAGCCAGCCCAGAAAGCGCCACTGGCTCGGTAATGTCCAGCATTGCCAAGCGCTGCCCGTCGTAGGTGTACTCCGTGTGCGGCCGTGTGACCAGCAACGAAAAACCAAAGCCCTGCCCGACCATGCCGCGCACCATCTCGATTGACGGCGAGCTGAAGACGATGTTTGGCGTCAGCCCCATTTCGTTGAACAGGCTGACGAAATAGGTGCGGCTGGGGGCCACGTCCAGCAAGATCATCGGCTCCGGGCACAGGTCGCGCAGCGACACCTGGGCCTGGCCGGCAAAGCGGTGGTTTTCCGGCAGCAGCACATAAGGCTTTTGCGGTGGCATCAACGGCTCGGCCTCGATGGTGCCATCCAGGTCGTGGTCATAGAGAAACGCCAGGTCGAAGGTACCGGCGGTCAGGCCCTGGATCAGGTCCTGCTGCTCGCCGTCGCGCAGGCGGATATCCACGCCAGGGTAGCGTTGACGAAAGCCGGCGATCAAACGAGGCAGGTACAACGGTGCCACGGTTTCGAAACAGCCGATATCGATCTGCCCGGCCACGGTGTCGTTGTCGGCCAGGGCGTTCTGCTCGAACTCGTGGGCCATCTGTAGCAGCGCTCGGGTCTTGGCGTAGAAGCGCTTGCCGCTGGGCGTCAGCGACACGCCTTGGGCGTGGTGGCGGATGAACAGTTGCACGCCGAAGCTTTCTTCCAGGCTCTTGATGGCGGTGGAAATGGACGGCTGGGCGATGTACAGCTGGCGCGAGGCCTCGGCAACGCTGCCAGCCTCCACGGTGGTAACGAAGTACTTGAGTTGTCGCAGGGTATAAGCAGCCACGGGCACCTCATTGACGCCTGTCGGCGCTGGGATCATGCCTGACACTTTACCTCTCGCGAACGCAAAGTGGGGGCTGGGTGATGAAGGATTTACCTATGGCTTGAGCAGGTTTTTGTGGGGGGGGGGTGCCCTGCACCCCTCCACGTCGGTTCACTCGAACGACGCTATCATCACGCAGTCGTCACCTACCATCTTGTAGCCTGCCTCGCATTGCAATCCCACGGAAGTGGTGACACTCCGCTTGCGCCTGGAAAGGCTTTCCGGTTGTTGAGCATTGTCCTCTAGCGACGCTTCAGAGGTATCGGGCAGTTGATCCATGGGTTCTTCTTGCATGGTGTTCACTCCTGGTTTGAATTGTGTTGCCCGAACAACTTAAATGCTGGCGTCTGCACCAACCCATTTGGAAACACCCTCACGGCAGGCCCACAGCGAACTGGTTAAATACCCCCAAACGTCTTTACTGATACCCAACGGCATCAGGAACACGGTGTACGCCTATGAAGATCGTGGTCACCAGCATTCTCGTCGACGACCAGGCCAAGGCTCTGGCCTTCTACCACTACGTACTCGGTTTCGAGCCCAGGCACGACATCCCCATGGGCCGGCACCGCTGGTTGACCCTGACTTCGCCCAATGACCCCAATGGCGTCGAGCTGCTGCTGGAACCCGACGCGCACCCGGCCGCCAAAACCTACAAGGCCGCGCTCAAGCAGGACGGTATTCCCGCCACCTCGTTCGGCGTACGTGACATCCAGGCCGAATACACCCGGCTGTGCGCGGCGGGCGTGCAGTTTACCCAACCACCCACCAACATGGGCCCCGTCACGGTGGCCGTGTTCGATGACACCTGTGGCAACTTGATCCAGATCGCCCAGAAACACTGAAAGCCCCCAACCTAAGCGCACCAATAAGGAAAACAGATGCGCCACGAATTCCGCGAAGTCCTCAACGACCTGGTCGATTACTTCCTGCTTGGCGATATCCAGTTGCTAGAGCGCTTCAAGCAGGAGCACGAGCTACCGGACGACCTGGCCTACGCCTTCACTCACGACGACAGCGGCGACAAAGCGGTGCGCGAAGGCATCGTGCTGCCGCTGGCCGGGGTCGACAACCTGCCCTATCGCATCCTGTTCACCCTTGATGGCTACACACCGGCCCTGCGCGAAGCCGGCAGCCGCCTGAAACATCGGCGCAATGGCTATGTGCTGCGCGTCGAGCACGGTGCTGTGATGCTCTATACCTGGCGCATCCTGCAGCACTTCACACCCAAGACTCTGGGTGACCTGATGGCCCGCTACCAGGTACCGGGACGGCCGATCATCGAGCTGGACAATGGCTGGTACGACGTGGAGGTGCTGGCCGGGGCGCTGGTGCGCGAAGGCTTGTACGAGCCGGCGTTCGAGTTCGTGTTGAAGAAGCGCTGGAGCCGGGGTGAGGCGACGGAGGTGGATACAGGATATGCCTTTGGCCTGCGTGGCTATTTCGATTGATAGCCTCTGCGGGTCTCTTCGCGGGTTTACCCGCGAAGAGACACTTACAGGCAACTTCATTAATCAGGTGTGGTTGATATCACGGTCCTTGGTTTCCGGCAGGAAGAAGATCCCCAGCACCGCCGTCATCACCGCAATCACGATCGGGTACCACAAGCCGTAATAGATATCCCCGGTCGCCGCCACCATGGCAAACGCGACCGTCGGCAGAAAGCCGCCGAACCAGCCATTACCGATGTGGTAAGGCAGCGACATCGAGGTGTAGCGGATACGCGCCGGGAACAGCTCCACCAGCCAGGCGGCAATCGGGCCGTAGACCATGGTCACGTAGATCACCAGGAGGGTCAGCAGCAACAGCACCATCGGGTAGTGGATCTTCGCCGGGTCGGCCTTTTCCGGGTAGCCGGCCTCTTTCAACGCACCACTCAAGGTGGCGGTAAAGGCCTCGCTCTGCACTTTGAAGTCCGCGGCGGCCATGCTGCTGCCTTCAAAGCTGGGCAGTACCCGCTCACCAATGCGGATCTGCGCCACACTGCCAGGCTCGGCCGCCTGGTTGGTATAGGGAATGGCGCGCTTGGCCAGCAGGCTCTTGGCAATGTCGCAGGAGCTGGTGAATTTGGCCTTGCCCACCGGGTCGAACTGGAATGCGCACTGGCCAGGGTCGGCCACCACCACGACCGGGTTCTGCTCCTGGGCAACGAACACATCCGGGTTGCCGTACTCGGTCAACGCCTTGAAGATCGGGAAATAGGTCAGCGCGGCGATGATGCAGCCGGCCATGATGATCTTCTTGCGGCCAATGCGGTCAGACAAGCTACCGAAAAAGATGAAGAACGGCGTGCCGATCAGCAGCGAGCCGGCAATCAGCAGGTTGGCGGTCTGCGGCTCGATCTTGAGCATCTGCAACAGGAAGAACAGCGCATAGAACTGCCCGGTGTACCACACCACCGCCTGCCCTGCGGTACCGCCCAGCAGCGACATGATCACCACCTTGAGGTTGTCCCAGCGGGCGAACGACTCGGTCAGCGGTGCCTTGGACGCCTTGCCTTCGGCCTTCATCTTCATGAACACCGGCGACTCGTTGAGCTGCATGCGGATGTACACCGAAATCGCCAGCAGCAAGATCGACAACAGGAACGGCACCCGCCAGCCCCAAGCTTCGAACACCTCGGTGCCCATGACGGTGCGGCACGCCATGATCACCAGCAACGACAGGAACAGCCCCAACGTGGCCGTGGTCTGGATCCAGGCGGTGAAGAAGCCCCGTCGGCCCTTGGGTGCATGTTCGGCCACATAAGTGGCCGCGCCGCCGTATTCACCACCCAAGGCCAGGCCTTGCAGCAGGCGCAGGGTAATCAGGATGACCGGCGCAGCCACGCCAATCGCGCTGTAGCTGGGTAGCAAGCCCACCAGTGCGGTCGACAGGCCCATGATGACAATGGTGATCAGGAAGGTATGCTTGCGCCCGATCATGTCGCCCAGCCGGCCGAACACGATGGCGCCGAACGGCCTTACCGCAAACCCGGCGGCGAACGCCAGCAGCGCGAAGATGAACGAGGTGGTTTCATTGACCCCGGCAAAGAAGTGCTTGGCGATGATCGCGGCGAGAGAACCGTACAGGTAGAAGTCGTACCATTCGAACACCGTGCCCAGGGACGAGGCGAAGATGACCTTGCGCTCCTCCTTGGTGATACCGCGTTGGGGCGCGCTACTGCCCGTGGATGCGCTGTCGAGAACCGCCATGGGTTGCCTCCGTCATGTCGTCATGCAGGCCGGAGCACCTCACAACCACTTCACCGTCGCACCCAGGCGCTGGGGCTTGCTTTGGGTTGCGCGAAGCACGACGAGGCGGGCCGCCTCGGATCGCAGCAAGGTAAATGAAGCATAATCGGGATTGCCGGGATATCCACCCGCCTGGCCATACACCAGAGGGCAGCATGGACGACACGGCAATACCCGGCTGGCAGGGCGATATCTGGTTGGCGGACGATCACTGCCTGCTGCGGTCTACGCTGGGCAGGACCGACAGCCATGTGCATTACGCGCATCAGGTGCTTGTGGGCCTTGGTGCGGATGTCGAGGTGCGCCTAGGCGAGCGGATTTGCAGCGGCCCACAGGTGTTCATCGCGTCGCGGCAACCCCATGCCATCCTCAGCCATGGCGTACCGTGCCTAACCGTGTTTGCCGAACCGCTGGCCTTCGACCTGGCAGACCTTGCCCTAGCCTGCAAGCAAGCCGGCAACAGCGCAGAGCAACTGGCAGAGTGCCTCATGCACTGGCCGCGCCGGCCGCTCGACCCGCGCCTGAGAAAAGCCCTCGAGCGCATCCGCGCACTCGACGAACAGGCCTTGCCGGCCCAGGAACTGGCCAGCACTGTTGCGCTGTCGCTCAGCCAACTGGAACGCCTGTTCAGCGGCTCACTGAAATTGTCCGTGCGCCGGCTGGTGCTGTGGCAGCGCTTGCGCATGGCCCTGCAACAGGCGCTGGGCGGCGCCAGCCTGACCGAAGCGGCATTGGCGGCGGGGTTTGCCGATTCGGCGCATTTCACCCGCAGCGTTCGCCAGCAATTCGGCCTCAGCCCAGGTACCGCTTTGCGCCGCTTGCGCCTACGTACGTTCGGCTAACGCCTGACGCAGGCCTGCCGGCAATACCGCCGGTGGCTGAACATCTGCGCTTGCCCACGGCTCACGCAGTTGCGCCAGGTACGCCTGCGGATAGTCCGGCCGATCACCGATACCCATGTCGTCGTCCGCCAGCGTATAGCCTGGCAGGTACAGCCGCGTGCCAAGCAGGCGGTCCCACAGGGGGAAGAACAGCGCAAAGTTGACGTCGCCGGTAGTGCCGTACTTCAGGTGGTGCAAGCGATGCACCGGTGCCCAGGCGAACACATGGCGCCAGCCGCCAATATGCATGTCCACGTTACTGTGCTGCAGCAACAGCTGGATAGACACACTGAACGCCAGCAGCGATGCCACCTCGACGGGCAAGCCAAGCAGCAGCAACGGCAAGGTGCCCCCCAAGGT
Source organism: Pseudomonas sp. LFS074 (assembly GCF_047978165.1). Taxonomy (NCBI): domain Bacteria; kingdom Pseudomonadati; phylum Pseudomonadota; class Gammaproteobacteria; order Pseudomonadales; family Pseudomonadaceae; genus Pseudomonas; species Pseudomonas sp. LFS074. The sequence goes on from NZ_JBFPFV010000001.1 coordinate 3,732,539, forward strand.
TTCGAGCAACTGGTGTATAGGGTGTTTCATCAAACCGTTGAAGCCGTACAAGCGGGTGACACTGTGGTGCACCGCATGCAGCCGCCACAGCAGCGGGCTGCGATGGCTGGCGTAGTGCACCAGCGTGATGCCCAGGTCGGCCAAGGCAATGGCCAGCAGCAACTGCAAGGCCAACGGCCAGTGGCCCGGCCACAGGCCCGTTTCCGGGAGCCAGTGGGCAAGCAGCGGGATGGCTGCCACGCTGGCGAGGGTCAGGCACTCGTTGAACAGCGCATGGCACAGGTCGCGACGGCCATCGCCTTGTGCCTGGTTCCAGGCAGCCTTGTAAGGCATGAGCCGCTCACAGGCGAATGACAGCAGCACTGCGCTGGCCAGCAGTGGCACCAGCCACAACGGATGGGCTGCCAATGACAAGGCGGCGGCAATGAAACCGAAGAAGAACAGTGGGGCGTATAGGGTGCGCATGGGCGACTCCAGGTAGTCAGGAGCCGCCAGTGTTGAGCCTCAGCCCAGGTGAGCGCTTGAAAGAACGGCGCATGCATGGCCGCGCCTGCAAATCGCCCGCGTTGGCTTGAAAAAACCGTTACCACAAGAACTGCACGACCTCCGCCAGCACCACCTCTGCCTGCTCCCGGTGTGGCACATGCCCACAGCCTTGCAGCAGTCGCGCCACTCCAGGCCCACCCGCCAGCGCCACCAGTCGTTCGGGGTGCGCCGACGAGCCAAACTCGTCGTTATCGCCATGCAGGCTCAACAAGGGGCAGCGAACCTGCGCCAAAACGGTATCCAGGTTCCAGTCGGCAAAATCCTCGGCCAGCCAGTTGTCCACCCAGGCGCGCAGTACCCATTGGGCCTTGCTGCCGTGGTAGCGCTCCAGCCGCTGCAGTTGCCCAGGCTCGGCAAACTGCTGGTCCGCTGACCGAATGCCTTCAAGTGTGCGGGCTTCGACAAAGGCCTGCGCCGACTCGGTGATCAACCCCATGCACTGGCTGGCGAATGCCGCAGCGCAGGCCACGGCCATTCCGCCGCCAACGCTGTGACCGAAGACAATGAAATCAGCTATGTCAAAGTACTCGCGCAGGGCCGTGAAGCCCTGCTGCGCCTCGTTCTCGACAAAGCCCAGGCGTAACCTGCCGGGGTGTGCGTCGGAACGACCGAAGCCCAAGCGGTCGTAAGCGATCACCTGGTGCCCGGTAGCCTGCGCCAGCTGCGCCGGGAAGTCGCGCCACAAGGCCACGCAACCCAGCGAATCGTGCAACAGGACGATAGGCGCCCCCTGTGCCTGCAGCGGCACCCACTGCTGGGCGAACAGCTTGCCTGACGCGGTGTCGATCCAGTGCTCGCGAATGTGCAGGCCGCTCATACCGCCTCCGCCACCGGCCCCTTCAACTCGACCTGGTTGCCATCCGGGTCGTAGCAGTACAGCGAGAGCCCTTCGCCTTCGGCGCCATAACGCTTTTCCGCAGGCTCTACCGTTACCCCGGCGGCCTCCAGGTAGGCCGTCAGTGCGGCCTCGTCGAACGGCTCGATCCGCAGGCAGAAGTGATGCAGGTTGCGCCCTTCCACCCCCGGTGCCGCCCCGCCTGGCTGGCCCAGCGGGCCGTCCAGGGTCACCAGGTCGATCATCGCTGTGCCCGTGGCCAGGTGCACCATGCCCAGGTCTTCGCGCACCCGGCTGACATTGCAGCCCAGCAGCTCGGTGTAGAAGGCAACACTGCGCGGCAGGTCACGGACCCGCAGAACAAGATGGTCTATGTGCTTGATAGCGAACGGTCGCATGCCGGGCTCCTTATGCCGTGTGTGCGAGTACCGTCGCCACCATAGCCCAGCTTCGCCCGGCGTGGCCAGAATCAGCTACTCGTTAACCAACCGTTGCAGCACGCCCCCTTCATGGCGCGTCAAGATACGCAGCAGTTGGTCGACCAGCGCACGGTCCGGGGCGTCCAGGTGGAAGTGGTGCCCGCCCGGGTGCCAGGAAACCTTCGCCTGGCTGGGCAAGGCGGCCTGACGCCGGACAAAGGCCTCACCAGTGAATGCGCCCTGGCGGCCAAACAGCAGGTACAACGGGCAGCGGATCTGGCTGAGCAGGTCGCAGGCTTCGCGCTCGGTCAGCGGCATGGGTTCGGGCAGCACCAGCCGTGGATCGTGGCGCCAGCAATAGCCATCGCCCAGTTGCAGCAGGTCGCGCAACGCCAACAGCCGTGCGGCACCCTCCGACAGCTCGGTGTCCAGGCGTTCGCGGCGTTGCGCCAGGGCGGTGTCCAGGTCGTCGAAGCGGCCCGCGTCCGGCTCGGCAAAACCCGGCAACTGGCTGCGCTGTACCATGCGCTTGAGCCGGTAGGCCCGTGCCAGGTGCTGCACGCGGTCATCCTCGGCCACCGTGAACGGTGCACCCATGCCGTCGAGGAAGGTCATGCTGGCAACGCCACTGGTCATGGCCGCCAGCAGCGACGCTACGCCAGTGCCCATGCCATGGGCCAGCACATGAAACTGCGCCAGGCCCAGGCTGTCGACCACAGCCAGCATGTCCTGGGCGTGTTCCCACAGGTAATAGCCACTGTCATGACGACGATGGTCGGAACGGCCATGGCCGACCAGGTCGGGCGCCACCACGAAGCAACCATCGAGCATCGGTGCCAGGCGCTCGAACGAGGCGGCGTTGTCCAGCCAGCCATGCAGGGCCAGTACCGGTATCCCCTCTTCCGGGCCCCAACAGCGCACAGCAATCTCGATACCGTCGAGGTCCAGTAAATGGTCCTTGGGACTGAACGGCGAACGCATGCTCTCTCTCCCTGACTGGTGCCTGGCGCGTACTCGTCAGGCCGGCACACCACCTTGGCCCAGCCACGGCTCACCTGCTGGCCCCTCGCCGACAACTGCATGTGCATCACCGACTCGGGCAGGCAATTATCTACCGCACCTCGCGCCTGCGCCTGCGGCTCCATAGCGGCGACCGACCACGGAGCTACGACATGAGCCACACCCCTTACCACCACGCGCAAATGACACAGTCCCTGCCCGGCTGGAGCAAGGCGCTGCACAGCGAACACGCCAGTCGCATCCTGGCGCGCTTGCGCAAGGACTATCAGGATGCCGAAGGCAATGCTTACCCTTGGTACAGCCAGGCAGACCCACTCACCCGTCAGGCCGTGCAGCGCGCCATCGCCACTCGCGACGCCAGCAGCAGGGCCCTGCAGGCTGCGCTGAGCGACTTGCAGGGCGTCACTGCGTTCTGCGCCCCACTGCTGCAAAAGCAGCTGGGCATCGACACCCCGGTCACTCAGGCGCAATACGTTTATCAAGCCACCGCCGTCAGGCAACCGGACGGGATACCGAGTGGCCCTGTAGTACCAGGTGAGCTGGGCGAGATCGTACCCAAAGGTGACCCGCAGTATCGCAGCCTGCTCGAAGCGGCCCTGCACAATTTCGAAGGAACTGCCGATACCACCCGTTTCAGCCGCCTGCAGCACGGCCGCCAGGACATCAGGCCAATCGCAGGGATGTCAGTGGCGGGGTTCATCGACCAGTGCCGTGCGCTTGACCTGGGCCAGCGCTACCAGCAGCACCTTGACCAGGTCTACGGCGGTGCAAACAAAGCCGAGCTGCAGTCACTGGCCATCACCGCACGGCGTGACGAGTTCCGCGTGCAAACCCGTATTGCGGCCTACAAAGGCCACCTCAGCCACGCCAGCGCTTTCGCGCTGCATGGCCTCGGTGCCGAAAACGCCGACCCCACCTATCAAGGCCGCCCCCTGCGTTGCTGGCAGCTGCAATTGTTTGGCATCCCGATCCACGAACTGCTGTTCATCGCGCCCACGCAAAACCGCACCCATGACCCGGTATTTCTCTACAACCCGGCAGATGGCGATGCGCTCAGGGAATTTGCCTCGCTGGGCGATGCACGCAAGTACCTGCGCCAGCAACTGCTGCAAGACGACTACCGCAAGCGCTTCGTCGCCCTGGCGCTGCAATCGCAACAGGCAGCGTTGAACCAGCAGCTTGAGCGCGCCCTTTACAGCAACGCCGACCAGGGAGCGCAGCGGCAACCTCGCAAGTCGATACATCTGGAGTCCATCGACAGCACCTTGCCAGATGTCCCTTGGGCACAGCTGGAATCCCGCCATCTTGTACGTCTGCGGGCCGATGCTCGCCAGGTGGCGGTTCCCACAGAAGATGTTGACGCCAGGGTACGCTTGCAGAACATCGAATACTGGCTGGACCTGGGCATGACCGTGCTGAATGTCGCCGCCATGGTCGTACCCTGCCTGAACCCGATCATGCTGACCATCGGCGCCGCGCAGATCATGGGCAGCGTGTTCGAGGGCATTTCAGCGTGGGAGGAAGGTGACAATGAAGCGGCTGTGGCCCAGCTTGAGTCGGTGTTGCTGAACATTGTCACAGTGGCTGCCATGGGCGGCGCCACCATAGCGCTGAAGGCCTCAGGATTCGTCGATGCCATGCAGAGCATCGTCAAGGATGGCAACGACTACCTGTGGAACCCCACGTTGAAGGACCGTGCAAGCCCGGTATCGATTGCCGAACACCTTGAGCCCGACGCACAAGGCCGTTACACGGTAGACGGGCGCCACTACATTCGCATCGATGGTGTTGTCTACGAACAGGTGTATGAGCGGGGCCAGTGGCGCATCCCCCACCCACTGGCCCCACAGGCTTATCGGCCGGTAGTGCGCGAATACGGTGCAGGCGCATGGCGCGCAGAACATGAAACGCCGCTGGAATGGGATGACCTGTATCTGTTGCGCCGCTTAGGGCCAATCAGTGACGGCCTGACTGACGAAGCGCTGAAGGCAGCGCTAGCGTGCTCCGGTGTGCAAGGCGACGAACTTCGCCAAACCCAGGTTGCCGCACAGCAACCGCCTGCCTTGCTGGCCGATGCACTCGACCGCCTTAGCGCACGGGATCAGCTCAGCCCTGCCGATCGAGCCCACCCCCTGGCCAGGCAGTTTCCGGGGCTGCCGGGGCGCGCCATCCGGCAGCTCATGGCCAGGACCTGCGCCAGTGAGCGTCTACGCCTGGCCCAAGGCAGGGTGCCTTTGCGCGTCGCCGAAGAGGCCCGGCGGCTTCAGGCACATGCCCGCTTGAGCAGGGCCTTGCTGGGGCTGTATCGCCCTGACCTGGCCACTGCCGACAGTGAAGTGCTGGATGCCGCACTCAAGGCCGAACACCCTGAGCTTGATCCTCACCAACGGTATGAGGTGGCGATTGCCAACCGGGCGCATGCGGCACGGCTGATCGGGCAGCAACCCATCAGGCCGGGCTACCGTTCGCCGATGCGCCTGGCCGATGGCCGCCTTGGCTACCCACTCAGTGGAAGGCTGCCTTGGACCAATACGGCAAATAGACGATTGCGGGCACTGTACCCCAGCCTGAGTTCAAGCGAGCGCAATACCTTGCTCGGCCAACTGCGCCAGCGCGGTGACGTAGCGGCGCAGATCAGGGCGCTGGAAACCGAGCGCAACAGCCTCGACAACACGCTGCGTGACTGGGCGAGTCAAGGCAACGAGAACCAGCGCAACGCACGCAACGAGGTACGCGACCTGTTCAATGCCGCCTGGCGCCGTGACGACCCCGACAGCCTGACACTGCAAGACCTGGAAGTCGACGCCCTGCCATCACTGCCGGCGCGCTTCGATCACATCACCACCCTGAACATTCGCGCTATCGGCATCCGTCAGATACCTGCAGACTTCTTCCAGAGTTTCCCCTCGTTGCGCACCCTGCGCCTGGCGCAAAGCCCAGAGCTCGATTTCGACGGCCTGTTCCGTGCACTGGCGTCCACCCCGCAACTGGAAGAGCTGGACCTGGGCAACAACCAGTTGGGCAGCCTGACCGACGGGATGCGCCAACACCTGACCGGCCTTACCCGCCTGCGCCGGCTGAGCCTGCGTCTGAACAGGCTGCAGCTAAGCGAAGCCGACCTGCAGACCCTTGCACAGCTTCCCCTCGAATACATTGATCTGGAGTACAACCACATTACGCTGAGTGATGCCTTGGCAGCACGATTCACCGGCCTGCACCAATTGCGCGGCCTACGCTTGACCAACAACCCACTGGGTCAGGCCCCCGACCTGACCGGTCTGACCCGCCTGACCAACCTGCAACTGCGCAACTGCAGCCTGCATGAGTGGCCGCGCGGCCTCACATCACTGATGGCGCAGGCCGACCTGCAATTGCGCCACCTCAGCCTGAGCTACAACCCGATCGCCGAGGTGCCGGACCTTAACCAGTTGCTGACCAGCCCCTTTGCCGATGCCCTGCGTGCAAACCGCGATGCCTTGTGGGACTTCAACGAAAACGACCTGGATGCCAACAGCAACCGCCGGCTACGCGCGGCCGGCGTCGAAGTGCACAGCGACGATCAACTGTCGGATATCAGCGAGGAGTTCTGGCTCGTGGATGCCAGCCCAGAACAGACACAGCTTTGGAACGAATTATTCGAGGGCGATGCAAACCGACATTTACGCGATGTCATCGAACGCGTGACTCGCTCGCAGCAAGCCGAGCAGGATTTGCGCGGGCTGAGTAACCAGGTCTGGCGGTTGCTCGAACAGGCCGGGCAGGATGAGGCGCTGCGCACCCATCTGGACAATGTCGCGCAAGACTACCCGCCCACCTGTGGCGACGCCGGTACCGATGCGTTCAGCGCCCTCGAAATTGAAGCACAGGTGTTCAGCCAACTGGCCCAGGAAGCAGAGCGCCCCGCCTACCTGTTCAACTTTTTCAGAACCCTCTATCGCCGGGAAATGGTCAACGCGCTGGGCGAACGGATCCAGCTCGCTCGACTGGCGCGCCAGGCACGCTTGCTGGAGCTGGAGCGGCTACCTGCCCAGGCACAGCCCGCAAGGATTGATGTGCCTGCGCTGGACAGCCTCGACGAGCTGAGTGACAACGCCCTGCTCACTGGCGGGACGGACCTGATCGAAATACGCCTGGCCTTGCGCCAGTCACTGGCAGTGCCACTCGACTTTCCAGAAACCAGCCAAGGCATGCTGTATCGCCGCGAAGCGATGATTTCGACACGGGTGGAAAGCAATGTCGAACACGCCGTCCGGCAATTCGACCAAACCGCCACAGAGCGCAGGGCATGGGTTGCGCGGCAGCCCAGCTGGCAACGTTACCTTGCCCAGCACTTCGCCAGCCAGTTCGCCACGCTGGATGAGCGGTGGTACCAAGGCATGCAGTACCTGGACTATTGCCTGGACGCTGAAAACGAAGCCGTCACTTCGCTGGATGGTACGGTATTGCAAGCCATCGGCGAGGCGCTGCCCGCGCCAGCGTTGGACGGCAGTGGTCAATTGCAAAGAATGGACCTTGGCAGCCAGGCTTACGACCTGGCCAGCCGGCGCCTGAACGCCGGGCGTGAGCAGCAGCGCGAAGCGTTGTTCGAAACGCTTACCCGCCTGCAAGACCCGAACAGATAGCGCCCTACTGCCCGCGCAGGTCTTCGAAAAAGGCCTGCCTGCCATCCACTTGGCTCGACGCCCGTGGGGCCACCGCGGCATCGCCGTTGGCGGCCTCCACATGCCAGTAGCAGTGCTGCACCGCGCGGGTCACCGCCACATAGGCCAGGCGTTGCACCTCTTCCTTCTGCGCCGTATCGAACGGCTGCGCATCACCAGCCTTGCCCAAGCCGGCTTGGCGATACACCTGATTCTTGTACGGCGAGCTGGTCAGGTACTGGCAGTCACCCAGCATGAACACCGCATCGGCCTGCAGGCCCTTGGCACTGTGGTAGGTCAGTTGGCGCAGCCGACGCTGTTCGGCCGGCAGCGCCGCGTCGGCGTGCAATACGCCTTGCAGGTGCTCGGCCATCAAGGCCCTGTCGCTGCCTTTGCGGTACAGCATCATGACCGTCTCACCGCGCTGGTAATGCTCGATCAGCGTTTCGCCCAGGGCGGCCTCGTCACGGTCGAACACCTTGACCGGCGAGCCGGGCAGCTCGGCCGCCGGGCCACTGGCACGGGCTTTCTTGCCGGCAATCGCCGGGGTGCCTTTGACCAGGTGCTCGGCCGCGTCGATCACCTGCTGCTGGCAGCGATAGTTGTCGACCAGCATTACCCGCGTATTGGCCGGTGACGGGAAGGCCTTGGTGAACTCCATGAAGTACTTGGGCGAACTGCCACGCCAGCCGTAGATCGACTGCCAGTCGTCACCCACGCACAGCAGCGACGAATGCTGGGCGTGGCGCCCAGTATGCATGGCCGAGCCGCGTCGGCGGATTTCGGCGAGGCTGGCACGCAGCCAACTGACGATCTGCGGCGACACATCCTGGAACTCGTCGATCATCAGGTGCGCCAATGGCCGCAGCAACGGGTCGGGCAGCAGTTGCAGGTTTTCCGGGTTGTTTTCGCCGAACAGCGCGAACATGCGGTTGTAGCTCATCACCGGCGGCGACTGGTCCAGCAGGTGCATTTCCAGCGCTTTCCAATACAGCGCCAGGGCTTCGAAGAACCGTGCATCACTGTCGCCGGACGGGAAGCTCATGGCCGCCACCGCGTTGTTAACGTCCAGGCCAAGGTTCTCGATGAAGTTGGCCGCGCTGACGAATGCATCCAGCAGTGGCGCCGGGGCCAATTCACCCTTGACCTTGTACTCGAAGCCGGGGCCAGCCACCGCATCGCCTGCCAACGATGCGGCCAGGCGCCGGGCCATGGCGTAGTTGTCCAGCCAGATCAGTGGCCTGTCGCAGAAAGCCTGCAACAGCGTGCGCTTGACCGCCCACTCCGCACGCACTGCCAGCTTGGCGCCAGGGCGCTGGTACTGCGCGCTTTCCGCCGGGTCGAAGCCCAGCACCACCAACGGCCCCTGGCCTTGCAGACGGCCATGGCCTTGGTTGACGGTTTTCTTGAGCTGGAACGCTCAAGTGGAAAATTGGAGTGGAGCGCCATCCTGCAGAAGATGGCGAGCGACCTTGGATTCTCGAAGATCCTGTTCGGCCTGTTGCCTAAGGACAGCCAGGACTACGAGAACGCCTTCATCGTCGGCAACTACCCGGCCGCCTGGCGCGAGCATTACGACCGGGCTGGCTACGCGCGGGTCGACCCGACGGTCAGTCACTGTACCCAGAGCGTACTGCCGATTTTCTGGGAACCGTCCATCTACCAGACGCGAAAGCAGCACGAGTTCTTCGAGGAAGCCTCGGCCGCCGGCCTGGTGTATGGGCTGACCATGCCGCTGCATGGTGCTCGCGGCGAACTCGGCGCGCTGAGCCTCAGCGTGGAAGCGGAAAACCGGGCCGAGGCCAACCGTTTCATAGAGTCGGTCCTGCCGACCCTGTGGATGCTCAAGGACTACGCACTGCAGAGCGGTGCCGGACTGGCCTTCGAACATCCGGTCAGCAAACCGGTGGTTCTGACCAGCCGGGAGAAGGAAGTGTTGCAGTGGTGCGCCATCGGCAAGACCAGTTGGGAGATATCGGTTATCTGCAACTGCTCGGAAGCCAATGTGAACTTCCATATGGGAAATATTCGGCGGAAGTTCGGTGTGACCTCCCGCCGCGTAGCGGCCATTATGGCCGTTAATTTGGGTCTTATTACTCTCTGAATGCACATGAAAGCGGCTGCCACGGATATCGACGGTTTCGCGGCAGGGTTCGATGCCCTTGATCGGCCAGGCACCGGCAGCGAACCACAGGTCCTCGATCACGTCGCACAGTTCATCGTCGCGCTGGGCCGCCAATTGGGTTACCTGGGCGCGCTTCTGCACGTCGGGGTTGTTCGGGTCCAGCGGTTTGAGCTGCAACGCTTCGCTGCGCAACAAGCCTACCAGCTCGGCAAAACGCGGGCTCTCGCCCAGCAAGCTGCTGTAGCACTGGTTGAGCTGCTGGCGCTGGGCGTCGTTCAGGCGCAGATCGAACGGGTTGCTGTCAGCCTCGGCTTCACGCCCTGCAGGCATCTCGTTGCCCAGTGTTTCGAATGCTCGCACCTGGCCGAAGCCCGGCAGGCTGCGCACCAGCGGCAGGATGCGCGAATGGAAGGTGCGCACCAGCTCGCGGGCCTGCACCGGTTGCAGGTTGATCTGCCACTGGGCGAAGACCTGCAACAGGCGCTTGATGAAGTCCTTACGCGACTCGCGGGTGAAGGTCACCACGGTCATTGCATCCAGCTCATAGCCCAGGTAATGGCGTAACAGCAGGATGCGCAGCACCAACGATGTGGACTTGCCTGCCCCGGCGCCTGCCACCACGCAGGTGGAAGGGGTGTCACTGAAGATCAGCTTCCATTGCGCGGCGCTGGGCTGCGCCTCGGTAGGCAGGCGCTGGGCGACATCCGCCTTGAAGCGCTTCTTCAGCTCGGCTGTCAACGGCAGGCGCCAGTCGTCGAACAGGTTGTCGTCCTGGCCAGGCACAGCGGTTGTGTCGGGGCGCGAATCGCGAATCACCAACACCTGGCGACCAGCCTCATAGCCAGTGGCGTGGCCGAGGGACCAGGAGTCACGGTGCTGGGCCTGCAAGCGGGTCAGGCCACGCCCCAGCAGGCGGGCGACCAGGCGGCGAAACCAGGGCAACTGGGCAGGAGGGGTAAGGTCGGCGAGGGCCTGGGGTTGCTCGTGGGCCACGGTCACTCCGTTGAAAATCAAAACAACGGGCATGTTCGCCGCATCGACGGAAAATCGCCAGCGAATGCTTGCAGATCAGTGGATTAGGCGATGAAGCGCATAACGCTTGGCAGCATATTCAATCCAATAAATAGATTGTTTTAAGCCGATATTTACGCTTATTTTCGATGTTTCTTTAGCGCATCATGGCGTCATTCCACTGTTTCAAGGAGCACGATCATGCTGCAACTGCGACCCTTCGAAAGCCTCGGCCACGCCAACCATGGCTGGCTTGACGCCCACCACCACTTCTCCTTCGCCGAGTACTACGACCCGGCACGCATGCACTGGGGCAACCTGCGGGTATGGAACGACGACCTGATTGCAGCCGGCAGTGGCTTCCCGCCGCATCCGCACCGCGACATGGAAATCATCACCTATGTACGTGAAGGCGCGATCAGCCACCAGGACAGCCTGGGCAACAAGGGCCGTACCGAAGCCGGTGATGTGCAGGTGATGAGTGCCGGCACCGGCATCGTGCACAGCGAGTACAACCTGGAAGACGTCGATACGCGCATTTTCCAGATCTGGATCGTGCCGGAGCGCACCGGTGAAGCACCGCAGTGGGGTAGCCGGCCGTTCCCCAAAGGCGAACGTGGCGAAGGCTTCGTGACCCTGGCCAGCGGCCGTGCCGGTGATGAAGACAGCCTGCAGATTCGCACCGATGCACGGTTGGTGGCGGCCACCTTGCGTGCGGGTGAAACCGCCGAATACCGCTTCGATGCCGCACGCCGGGGTTACCTGGTGCCGGCCAAGGGGCTGGTCGAGGTCAACGGGTTGCGGGCCAAGGCGCGCGACGGCGTGGCAATCGAGCAGGAAGCAGTACTGCGCGTGACCGCTATCGAAGACAGCGAGATTGTGCTGGTGGATGTGGCCTGACGCCCAGCGACCTGCGTTGTTTGTAGGAGCGGCCTTGTGTCGCGATCGGGCTGCGCAGCAGCCCCAGCACGCTCTGCAGCGCGGCAGAAACCGAGGGGCTGCTGTGCAGCCCGATCGCGACACAAGGCCGCTCCTACAGGGACCACGCAGGCTTAGAAGGGCAAGGTCAACTTCAACCAGTAGGCATCGCCTTGGGCGCGGTTGCGCACTTCGGTTTCCTTCGACCACTTGGCCGTCACGAACCAGCCATCCTTGCCGCTGTACTTGATCGACGGCCCGATGGCAAAGCTGCGGCCTTTGTTGTCTTCGATGCGCTCGCCATCCAGGTTGTCGTCAGTCGTCTGCCGGTAGTAGTACCCCCCTACCCCCAGCACCCAACCATTCCCAAGCCCCCACCCCACGGCATAATCCACATGAAATTCCTGCCCCGAGCGGTAATCGGTGGCTGGGTTGCGCCGGTTGAAGTCGTACATCACCTTGGCATCCAGGTTGAGCCCCGCCGGGTCGACATAGCTCATCGCATACACCGGCTCGAACACCCAGTAGTTGCGCCCTGGGTTGGCCAGGTCGTTTTTGTCGTAGCGGCCGGTGGGGGCAATCATGTCGAAGGCCAGGATGCTGTGGAACTTGTCGCTGTGGTGAAAGCCCAGTGCCGGGCCGAAGATCACGTCACCCAGGCCACTGTTGTGCTGTGACTGGCCATTGAGCGAGACCTTGACGTCCACCAGCGGCACGATGGCATGCAGCGCCAGGCTACCGCCCAGCAGGGTGTAGTCACTCACCCAGATCAGCCGGGGGACGATGGCGTTGGCCCGCACGCGAAAGTCCACCGGCAGTTTGCGCCCGTCGTTGCCACGCAGGTTGTCTGCTTCATAGTGGTTGACGAACAGCTGGCCATAGAAGCCCGGTGGCGGCATGGCGCCGGACATGTAGTTCTCGGCCCCCAGTGGATACGAGGTGCCACCCCCTTCGGTGGCATGGGTCAAGTTGGCGGCGCCGAACAACGAGGCACACACGGCAAGGCGAAGCAGGTTCGCTAGGGTCGGGTTCATCGGGTCAACCTTTGTTGTTGTTATCGGTCGGGTGCACGCCGGCCCCCCGCGTTCGGGGCGCCGGGCTTGAAGGTGTTCAGATGCGTTTGAACAGGGCCGAACGCTGGCCTTCGGCAGCACCATCGGCAGCGCTGTAGAAGCGCTCCATGAAGATGTCGCGTTCGAACAGGCGGCCTTGCATCAGGCAGGTGATGGCCGCATCGATCATCGGTGGCGGGCCGCACAGGTAGGCCTTGTGACCGTTGAAGCGGCCATCGAAATGCTGCCTGGCCGCGTCGTGCACATAGCCGCGCACACCTTGCCACTGCTCGTCCTCAGCAGCCTGGCTAAGAGCAGGCACGTAGCTGAAGTTGGCATGGCGCTCGGCCAGCGCCTCGAACAACTCGCGGTTGTACAGTTCAGCTCGGGTACGGGCGCCCTGGAACAGTGTGATGCGCCGGGTATCGCCACGCGCCAGCAAGTCGAGAATCATCGACTGCGGGCTGGAAAGCCCCGAGCCGCCAGCGATGAAAATCAGGTCACCCGGCTGTGAGCCGCGCACGAAGAACTGCCCGTAAGGGCCGGACAGCGCCAGCGCATCGCCCACCTTGAGCTGCTGGTGGATGTACCCGGTGGCCACGCCGCCTTCTACCAGACGCACGTGCAGTTCCACCTCGTCGGCCTGCTGGGGCGGGTTGGCCAGGGAAAACGCACGGGAGCCTTCGATACCTGGCAGCTGCAAGTTCACGTACTGCCCGGCCTGGAAGGCCATCGGCCGGTCGAGCTTGAGGTGCACGCCGCGAATGGTCGGCGACAGTTCCACCAGCTGGGTGACCACCGCACGGTAGTCCTGCACCGGCAGGCCGGCGAAGTCCGGGTCGACATCGATGTCGGCCTCGATCACCAGGTCACTCTGCGGGATCGCGCAGCAGGCCAGCACCTTGCCCTCGTCGCGTTCCATGTCCATCAGGGCGAAGGACGATGCAGCGCCGAGGTCGACTTCGCCTTCCAGCACCTGGCATTTGCAGGTGGCACAAGTGCCGTGGCCACAGGCAAACGGCAGCCAGACGCCCTGGCGCAGGGCGGCTTCCAGGATGGTCTGGCCCTCCTCCACTTCGATCTGCTCACCGGTAGGTTCGATGGTGACTTGATAGCTCATGGCGGCATTCCTCAGTTGTGGCTGCCGCCCAGGCCTTCGAGGCCGGGGGTGTGCAGGTGCAGCAGGCTCTTGTGGGCAACCCCGTTGGCGGCCAGGCCACGGGCCAGGTCAGGCGTGAACGGCTGCTCGTCAAGGCGCCAGCGGGCGGCGGCAAAATCGACCTGTGCAGCATCCGGGTGCAGGGCAATGGCCGGCTTGACCACCTGTTCGATGAAGGCGGCAAAAGGCAGCGCCGGGTCCACCGGCAAGGTGAACGGTGCGCAGAACAGCAGGTGGTTTTCCCAGCACAGGTACACCAGCTGGGCGCCGTGGAAATTGGCCTGGCAGTCCAGGGGTTGGGCGGTGTAGCGGCCGATGGCGGTCACGGGCATGGCGTTGGTCCTCTTGTTCTTGTGAAAACCAGGGCGCAACAAGCGCGCCCTGGCAGATCGGCACTTCAGACAACCTTGCGTTCGGCACCCTGCAGCGCCTGCCAGCGCTGCTGTTCGGGCGAGCCCTGGTACTCGAAGTTGTCCTGGCCGGGGGTGATGTTGTAGTAGTCGCGCACCACCGACTCGACATCGCCGCCCCCGCAGTTGCCCTGCAGGATCTGGTGCACCGGCAACCAGGCCTGCACGTACTTGTCCGGCTCGAAGGCGAAGATGTCGCAGCAACCATCGGAGCAGAAGTGGTAGCGCTCGCCCTCGTGCACCAGGCTACGGTGGCTCAGTTGCGTCGGCGCATCCGGCTCGGTGAAGGCCAGCGGGATCTGGCAGATCTGGCACAGCATCGGCAGCGTCGGGTTGTAGAAGCGCTCACCGCGCGCCTGCAATTCGCGCCAATGCTCGTAGCGCGGGCGGTAGTAGCGGTCGAAGGTGTCCGGGTACTTGGCCGACAGCCAGTCCAGTTCTTCGTCGGTAGGGATCCAGGTGTGGAAGTTGGTGGCCTGGCTGTACTGGTAGAAGATCGACCAGGCCTGGTGGCTGATGTGCTCTTTGCCGATGGTGGTCTGCTCGACGTATTTCGGCGGGCGAATGCCATAGCGTTCCAGGTCCTTGAACAGCGCGCCGCCGGCCTCCTCGAAATACACCTCCCAGGCTTCGGCCCAGGACATCACTTTGTTTGGCAGCATGTAGTCCATCATCATGCCGACCAAGGTCAGCAGCCGGTAGCCGCGCCAGAACCACTTGTCGATCCAGCGTTGCACGATAGGCACGTTGTCCTCGTGCTGCTCCAGCAGGAACTTGATCACCTCCAGGCCCAGGGTCATGTGCCGGGCTTCATCGGACTGCGCCGAGAAACCGAAGGTGACCGTGGCCATGTCGCCGTTGAATGCCGCACCCGACATGAATGGCACGAACAGCAGGTTGGTCAGCACGTACTCGAACGAGAACGAAATAGCGGTAAGGAACTCGAACGGGCCCGCCGTGCGGGCATCCTCGAAGAACGACTTGGGCACCGACAGGAACCACACCCGGTCGTGCATGTGGGCAAAGTCATGCAGGCCGTTGAAGTGCTTGTTGTAGTGGCTCATGGCGTGCACCTGGGTCTGCACGTGGCGCAGCTCGTCGATGGCCTGCATCTGGCAGGCCACCCGTGCGCCGGCACCGCCAAAGTGCCGGCCAACCCGGGCAAAGCCCTGATAGGCCTGGTACTCCAGGGGTGTGACGCCACTCAGGAACAACTTCAGGGCGTTGACATAACGGGCGTCGGAAATGTTCTGGTGGCCGTTGTTCTGGGCAAAGGCATCGAAGATGGCGTACAGCTTCTTTTCTTTTTCGGCCTGGTACTTCCAGTAGGCGTCCATGGTCAGGCGGAACGGGTCTTCCCACTTGTCCCAGTCGGTGATCTTGATGCCTTCGAACCGCTCGTAGGGGTAGATGTCTTCCTTGCTCTGGTAGCTCGGCTCCCAGCCCAGGTCACGGGTCAGGCAGCGGTACTTGTCTTTCTGGTTGAGGCGCTTGGCGGCCATGGTGGTCTCCCTTGTTCTTGTCGTTGTGCGGATCAGTTCCAGTGCAGGGCGAAGCAGTCTTCGTCTTCCTCGACGTTGCCGCCGAGGGTGATCACGTCGATCAGCATTTCCTGCACGTCCCATTCACGGCCAAGCTTGTCTTCCACCGTGGCGCGGTGAATTTCCAGGCGCCCTTCGGCCTGCACGCGGATCATCGCCGGCTGGTGCTGCACCTGGGCATGGGGGTTGTCCTGGGTGATGGCCTCGACGATGTAGCGGGCGCTGTCGTTGTCCTGGAAGGCGATATAAACGAGGGAAGTCATGCGGCATCTCCACTGAGGCCGAGTTTTTTCAGGCGTGCGCCGAAGGCACTGTCACAGGCATCCAGCGCGTCGCGGCCGGGGCCGGCCTCGGCCAGTGGCAGCAGCGCTTGCACGGCGCGGCCGCGCCATTGGCTGACCCAGCCCTCGATCAACTGACGGTTGTGCGGGCTTTCGGCAACCACGGTCTTGACCAGGGCATCGACCCAGCGCTGGCTCTCGGCGAACCACAGGCGCATGAACTCGGTGAGCATGCCCAGCTGCCCTGCCCCGGCGGCCACCAATTGCGCGTCGAAGTGCTCGAACAACAGCGGGTACAGCAGGCCATCGCTGACCAGGTTCTGCGCCAGGCTCAGCTCGAACCAATCGCGCAGCACCAGGCTGTCCTCCACGTAACGGCGCAGCCCTTGCCAGGCTGGCTCGTCCAGCCAGCGCTGCTTGGCTTCGGCCAGCAGTGCCAGGCCGTCGTCCTCCAGCAACAGCCCCATGCGCGACAGATATTGGGCAATGGCCAGGCGGTCCATGGCGTGGAACATGTGCATCTGGGTGACGCTGGTGCCGAACGCGTCGGCGGCAATGCCACTGTTGTTCATGTTGGCGCCCAGTTCGGCATGGCGCAGCGGTAGCAACAGGCGCGCGATCAGGGCGCGGGTTTCGGCAGGCAGGCTGGTCAGCAGTTCGCGTTTTTC
This sequence comes from Pseudomonas sp. LFS074, assembly GCF_047978165.1. NCBI lineage: Bacteria > Pseudomonadati > Pseudomonadota > Gammaproteobacteria > Pseudomonadales > Pseudomonadaceae > Pseudomonas > Pseudomonas sp. LFS074. Next base: position 3,749,164 of record NZ_JBFPFV010000001.1, read on the forward strand.
GCAGAAGGCAAAACTGTGCTCGGCGTTTTCCTGCATGCGGGCCCGGGCCTGCACGTAGGTGCCGTAGTAATACTGGCGCGGGTCGCTGACGGCGTACCAGTCGGCCATTTGCACGGCAGTGCGGCTGGGGTCGTTGAGCAGCTTGTCGGGCTGCCACAGCGGGCGGTAGTGGAAGTTGCTGGCGGCTTCGATGTCGAAGCTGGCTTCCTGATAACGGCTGGCCGGCTTGTCACCGAAACGGCGGCGGGTGTGGCTGAAGGTCTGGCGGATCGGCTCGACCGTGGCCGTCTTGATCTCGATACTCATGCAAGGCGTCCTGTACTTGTTGTTGTGGGGATGCAATGCGCCGGCAAGCGGCGCTTCACTCGTCCGCGTCGCGGCTTTCGCCATAGCGCCACTTCTGCATGTCGGCATCGACGGCAGCGGCCATCGCGGCATCCATGTGGCGCACTCGGTTGCTGGCGCAGAAGCTGGCGAAGGCAGTGCGCGGCAGGACCAGTTCGACGAACAGGTCCGGGTAACCGATGGCGAAGTCGAACTCGACAAAGGCCGCATCCGGTTCGCTGCGTACGCGGACGTAGCGCGGCATCTGTTCGAAAGAAGGGGTGGCTGAGGTCATGCGCTGGTGCTCCGGCTGGACGTGCCAAGGGCTAGAGCAACGGCTGTGCCAGGCACTTTCAAACCAAATAAAAATTCATTCAACTCATTGTTTTTTATGAGTTTTAATTTCTACTGACGCTAACCGGACGTGGCCCTGCCCGCACACAGAAGCCTGCCCGTTTGATCATTTGCTCAATCGGGCCAAGGCGGATGGAGCAAATGGCCAATGCGGCCAGCGATTGACTTTTGCGCGGCTTTCAGGCGGTTTAGAAAAGAGAGCGACCCGGGCCTTGCCTGCAACACCGAGGTCGTTTCGGCGTGACCGATAAACCCGCCCAGCCTGAGCGGGTGCACGCCAAATCCCCATACAACTACAAGCAAGGGGCGCAAGCGAATGATTACCCAGTACAGGGCGCCTGAACCTGCACCGGCGCTGAAAGACCTGACCGAGCGGGTACGGTTCGAAGGCACCGAAGGCAAGATCTGGCTGGACGAACAACGCATGCTGCTGGTGCAAGCTGCGACCATGGCCAGCATGCGTCGCGAGCTGATCGAAATGCTCGGCGAAGAACGGGCCAAAGGCTTCTTCCTACGCCTGGGCTACCAGTCAGGCCTGAAGGACGCCGAGCTTGCCCGCAAGCTGCGGCCCAACGGCAACCCGGTGGAAATGTTCTTCATCGGCCCGCAACTGCACTCGCTCAAAGGCATGGTCAAGGTGCGCCCGCAGCAACTGGAAATCGACCTGGACAACGGCCACTTCTACGCCGACATCGAGTGGCAGGATTCCTTCGAGGTGGAAAACTGCCAGTCAGAAGGCCTGCATTCCGAACAGCCGGTGTGCTGGATGCTGCTGGGCTATGCCATCAGCTACAGCTCGTTCTTCCTTGGCCGCCAGGTGCTGTACAAGGAGGTCAGCTGCCGCGGTTGCGGTGGCAGCGAATGCCGCATCATCGGCAAGCCGGTGGAGCAATGGGACGATGCCGAAACCTTCTTGCGCTACTTCCAGAGCGACCCGGTGATCGACGAGCTGCAATCGCTGCAAGTGCAAGTAGCCAACCTGCGCCAGCGCCTGCAATACGAGTCAGGGCAGTTCTACGGCATTGGCCAGTCGGCGGTTTACCGGCGCTGCTGCGCGCTCACCGACAAGGTCGCCCCAGGCAAGGCCTCGGTATTGCTGCTGGGTGAAACCGGGGTGGGCAAGGAAGTGATCGCCCGCAGCCTGCACCTGCGCAGTGAGCGTGCCGGCGCGGCATTCGTCGCGCTGAACTGCGCGACCATCCCGCCAGACCTGATCGAAGCCGAGCTGTTCGGCGTCGAGAAAGGCGCCTACACCGGCGCCCAGCAGGCTCGCATGGGGCGCTTCGAGCGGGCCAACGGCGGCACGCTGTTCCTGGACGAGATCGTCGAGTTAACCCCGCGAGCCCAGGCCAGCCTGCTGCGCGTGCTGCAGGAGGGCGAACTGGAGCGGGTGGGCGACAGCCGTACGCGGCCGGTGGACGTGCGGGTGATCGCTGCCACCCACGAGAACCTCGAACAGGCGGTCAAGGACGGGCGCTTCCGTGCCGACCTGTTCTACCGGCTTAACGTGTTCCCCGTGCACATTCCGGCGCTGCGTGAGCGCCGCGAAGACATCCCGCTGCTGATCGAGCACTTTCTCGGCCGCCTGCACCAAAGCTACGGCAAGAAAACCCGTGGCCTGAGCGACCGAGCGCTGCAGGTGTGCTTGCAATACGACTGGCCAGGCAACATCCGCGAATTGGAAAACCTGATGGAGCGCGGCGTGATCATCACCGACGAGAACCAGAGCATCGGCCTGGACGCGCTGTTCCCGCATGAGCCGCCGGCTATCGACAGCATCGGCCTGGGTAGCGATGGCCGGCTGGTCGCGGCCAGTGACCAGGCTGCGCCTGGCTGGGTGGCGCAGATTCTCGACAGCGGTACTGGCCTGGATGCCGTCGAAGACGCGCTGATGCAGGAAGCCATGCAGCGCTGCGGGCAGAATGTTTCTGAAGCCGCGCGCCTGCTCGGCGTAACCCGCCCTGCCCTTGCCTATCGGCTGAAGAAAGCCCCCGACAAGCCTTGAGCATTTGCGCAATGACACTGGCGCAGGTTGATCAAATGATCGAGCCTGCGCCCGCTTTCACCCCCGCCTGAACAACAAAACTGCCTGATTTCAGCGTGTTACCAACCTGGCATTGCATTTGCTCAAGCCTTTGCACCGCAATAACAACAACGACCGGTGAGGCAACCATGACTGTAGCGATATCCCATTCCCCCGACGTGCAGGCCTTTTTCGCCAAGGCCGCAGGCATAGGCAACGACCAGGGCAACCCACGCCTGAAGCAGGTCGTGCTGCGCATCCTGCAGGACAGCGCCAGGCTGATCGAAGACCTGGCGATCAGCGACGACGAATTCTGGCTAGCGGTGGACTACCTCAATCGCCTGGGCGGGCGCAACGAAGCGGGCCTGCTGATGGCGGGGCTTGGCCTGGAGCACTTCCTCGACCTGCTCAGCGATGCCCGCGATAGCCAGGCCGGCTATGCCGGCGGTACACCGCGCACCATCGAAGGCCCGTTGTACGTGGCTGGCGCGCCGCTGTGCGAAGGCGAAGCTCGGCTGGACGATGGCCTCGACCTGGGCCAGCCAATGCTGCTCGAAGGCCAGGTGCTGGACGTGCACGGCAAACCGCTGGCCGGGGCCATCGTCGATGTGTGGCACGCCAATACCCAGGGGCTGTACTCCTACTTCGACACCAGCCAGGCCGAGTACAACCTGCGCCGGCGTATCCGCACGGATGCCCAGGGCCGCTATCGCGCCCGCAGCATCGTACCCAGCGGCTATGGCTGCCCGGCCGACGGGCCGACCCAAGCCTGCCTGGACCAGTTGGGCCGCCATGGCCAGCGGCCCGCGCATATCCACTTTTTCATCAGCGCACCGGGGTATCGGCACCTGACCACGCAGATCAACCTGGCGGGGGACGAATATTTGTGGGATGACTTTGCCCATGCCACCCGTGACGGGCTGGTGGGTGAGGTTGAACAGCTTGCGGACGGAGTGGCGCGGGTGGTGTTCGATTTTTGCCTGCAGGCGGCGGCCAGCGCCGATGATGAACAGCGCAGCCAGCGGCCTCGGGCTTTGCAAACAAGTACCGATTGATTTAGCAGGGGCAGTCCACTCTGTGGGAGCGGGTTTACCCGCGAACACCGGCACAGCCGGTGCCAGGCACCGCGTTGGATTCTTCGCGGGTAATCCCGCTCCCACAGGGCACTAGGACTGGCTGCGAAATCAGTGTCGTGCCAACCCGGCTATCGCAAGGCAGCCTCCAATCATTGGCGCCATCGGCCACCCTGCACTAGCGTTGTGCTACCAGCCAGCCCCAACGTTCATGCGGAGCCTTCACCCATCATGCCGGACCTGCGCCCGAACCCGACGCTGCGCCTGGAGTACCGTGCCGAGCAGCCGATTCATCAGGCTTTTCTCAAGCAAGCCAGCCGCTGCCCGGATGCCACTGCCATCATTGCCCAGCACACCACCTGCAGCTACACCCAACTGGAGCAGATCAGTCAGGGCATTGCCGCATTTTTGGTAGAAAACGCTGCCAGCGGCGCCGATCGTGTGGTCATCGTCGCCAGCCGAAGCGCTGCGCTGGTGTACGCCATGCTCGGCTGCCTGCGCGCCGGCCTGGCCTTCACCGTGGCCGACGCCGCCTACCCCGCCGTGCGCATCAAGCAAATCGTCAGCACCCTGAAGCCTGCCGTGGTCCTGCGCTGCGGCGAGGCAACCGTGGACGCCGGCCAGTTCATTGTCGCTGCGGAGCCAGAAGCCCCCACTGCAGCACAGCAAGCCTTCCCTCGCCAACCTGTCGCGCTGCCCGCTGTCAGCCCCGAGCAACCGGCCTACATCACCTTCACCTCGGGCAGCACCGGCGAGCCCAAGGGCATCGTCACCCACCACGCGCCGTTGGTGCACTTCATCGACTGGCATGTGCAACAGCATGGCTTCACCCAAGCTGACACCTTCTCGCTGCTTTCCGGCCTGGGTCATGACCCGGTGTACCGCGACGTGTTCACACCACTGTCGATCGGCGCGACCCTCGCCTGCCCGGCCCAGTCGACCTTGACCGACCCCTCACGGCTGGCCAGCTGGATTCACCAGCACGGCGTGAGCGTGATCCACCTCACCCCACCACTGGGCAAACTGATCGAAACCGGCGCACACATGAATAGCCAGGTGTTCGACCAGCTGCGCTACCTGTTCTGGGGCGGTGATGCGCTCAGCCCGGCGCAGTACCAGCAGGTGCGCGCCATCGCACCGAATGCCGTCAATGTGAACTTCTACGGCACCACCGAAACCCCGCAAGCCATGGCTTTCCATACCCTCGAACCGGAGGCGGTCGATGCCCGCGTACCCTTGGGCAAAGGCATTGCCGATGCGCAGTTGCTGGTGGTCAACCCGGCCAACCAGTTGGTCAGCGAAGGTGAAACCGGCGAAATCCTGATCCGCAGCCCGTACCTGTCGCTGGGCTACTGGAACGACCCGGCACTGACCGAGGCCAAGTTCATCGCCAACCCGTTCACCGGCAGTGCAAGCGACCGCTGTTATCGCACCGGTGACCTGGGCACCTACCTGGCCGATGGCAGCGCCAGTTTTCTGGGGCGCGGTGACAGCCAGGTGAAAATCCGCGGCCATCGCATCGAGCTGGCGGAAATCGAGAACGCCATCACCCGTCAACCGCACATCGGGCAATGCGTGGTGGTGGCCAACCAGGATGGCGGGGCGACCCGCCTGGTTGCCTATTGCGTCGCACAGCAGGCTACCCGGGCTGACGAGCTGCGCCAGGCGCTCGCCGGCCAGTTGCCGGACTATATGGTGCCGGCGCTGTTCGTGTTCCTGGATGCCCTACCGCTCACGCCCAACGGCAAGGTCGACAAACGCGCCCTGCCTGCCCCCTTCGACGACAGTGCCAACCAAGTGTTGTCCCCGCTGGCCGAAAAGCTCAGCACGGCCTGGGCACGCATTCTCCAGGTGCCGCGCCTGGACGCCAGGTTGAGCTTTGTCGAGCTGGGTGGCGACTCGATATCTTTCGTGCAGGCCTCGCGGGTGTTGGAAGCGCTGATCGGCCACCTGCCAGAGCGCTGGGAAACCCTGCCAGTGTGCCAACTGGCCGAGCTGAGTGCGCCGCCCAAGGGCGCGTGGCGGGTGATGGAAATGCCGGTGTTCGTGCGCATGCTCGCCATCATCCTGATTGTGGTTGGCCACCTGAGCGAATTCGACCACTGGCTGATCGTCGGTGAAACCTCGGTATTGTTCCTGGTTTCCGGCATCAGCCTGGCACGCTTTCAGCTCAAGGCCATCGAAGCACGTGGTGATGCACGCACGCTGCTCAGGTCGTTGGCAGCCATCGTGGTGCCGACGCTGTTGTACACAGCACTGATCCAGCTGGTGTTCGACCGGTTGCACTGGCAATCGCTGCTGCTGGTGTCCAACTGGTTCCCGGCCAGCGAGGTCAGCCTGTTCAACTACTGGTACATCGAAGTGCTGGTGCAGATGATCGTGATCATTGGCCTGCTGCTGTCGATCAGGCGCGTGCGCCGGGTCGTCGTGGCCGACCCGTTCCGCTGCCTGATCATCGCGGCCTGTGCGCTGGTGGCGCTGGATGTGCTCATCAACCAGTTCGTATTCGACGCCAGTGCCCTGCTCCACCGGGTACCGCAGCACTTCCTGGCGGTGATGGTGCTGGGCATGGCCGTGCACCACGCCGACACCACCGCACGTAAATGGGTGGCCAGCGCAGTAGCCGTGCTGGTGGTCGGCGAGCTGGACCTGATGGCGGTGGCCGGTGTTGGCTGGGAAGCGTTCACGCGCTATGTCGACATCGCCCTGCCGGCGATGCTGGCGCTGATCTGGTTTCGCTCGGTGCCGGTCCCGGCCCTGGTTGCCCGGGCAGGCGCCGTGATCGCCTCTTCAACCTTGTTTATCTACCTGACGCATTTCCAGTTCCAGTCCGTGGCGGACCATGTGTCCAGGCACCCGCTGTTCGAGGTGGCCCTGGCACTCGCTGGTGGGGTGCTGGTGGCCTATTGCTGGAATACCCTGATACGTCTGCTGTTTACCCGCAGAAACAAGCACAACCCGGCACGCGGAGCAGACCCTGCCGAGCGCGCCACCTCAGCCTGAGCTGACTTGCCGGCACAGGAGCAGTGATTGCAAAGCCTGAAACACTCTGCCTAAAATGCGAACCATTAACATTTGCAAGCATTTTCAGGCGGCATGGATGAGCACCCCGGACGTAGCGTTCACTTCTCAAGTCAGCCAGCTATACCGGGCCCAGAGCAAATGGCTGCATAACTGGCTTAAACCGCGAGTCAACTGCAGCCACCTGGCCGCAGACCTCGTTCAGGATGTGTTCGTGCGCGTCATGTCTGCCGCCGACGCTGCGGTAAAACTCGAAGCCGTGCGCGAACCCAAAGGTTACCTGGCAACCATCGCACGCCGTCTGATGATCGACCACCTGCGCCGCGTGCACCTGGAACGGGCCTGGCTGCAGGTGCTCGCCGAGCAACCCGAAGCACTGGATATCTCCCCCGAGCAACGCCTGGCCCTGCTGCAAACCCTGTTCGAACTCGACGCCATGCTGGCCTCGCTCGGGCCCAAGGTGCGCGAGGCATTTCTGCTTTCGCAGATCGATGGCATGCCCTACAAGCAAATCGCCGCGCAGCTGGGCATTTCCGAAGTCAGTGTGCGCCGTTACGTTGCCAAAGCGGCCGAGCACTGCATGATCTACAGCCTTGGCCTAGGCCTGTGAGCGTGCACCTGGATGCCGAGCAGCGGGCTTCGTTGCGCCAGGCTGCGCACTGGTTCAGCCAGCTCAACAGCGGTGACGTGCAGGCCAGTGACTATTCAGCCTGGCAGCTGTGGCTGAATGCGACACCCGTCAATAGCTGGGCCTGGCAGCAGGCCGAGCGGCTGCAAACGCGCATGGCAGCAAGCGAAAACCCGCTTCGGCACGCGTGCTGGCGCTGGCGGCACACGGCCGGCACGCCAGCCGGCGGCGGGTGGTCAAGGCCGGCTTGGTGCTTCTGGGCGGCGGTGCTCTGAGCCTGGGTGGCTACCGGGAGGTGAAGCAGTCTGCGTGGCTGGCAGACGTGCGTACCGGCGTAGGCGAACAGCGTTCGCTACTGCTGAACAATGGCACTGCGGTGGTCCTCAACACTGCCTCGGCAACGGATGTAGGTGACCTGCGCGAAGCGCCGTGGCTGCGCCTGCGCCAAGGTGAGTTGATGGTAACGGTGCCGGCACGCCAGACCTGTAAAGTCGTTACCCGTAACGGCACCATCGAGGCCGGCGAAAGCCGCTTTGCCGTGCGGCTGTTCGAAGACAGCAGCAGCCTTGAGGTGTTCGCCCAGCAGGCACAGGTGAAGCTGGCTTCGGGCCAAACCCTTCAGCTAGCGAGCGGCCAGCGTTGCCAGTTCAACGAACAGGGCTTCTCCTCGGTGGAAGCTGTCGCGCTGGCAGCTGATGCCTGGGGCCAGGGTTTGCTGATTGCCAACGATCAGCGCCTGGACACGTTCATCGCCAACCTTTCACGCTACCGCCCGGGCTGGCTGCGCTGCGCGCAGTCGGTGGCAGGCCTACGCATCAGCGGCACCTACAAGCTGAGTGATACCGACCAGATTCTGCGGGCACTGGCCACGTCCCTGCCGGTGCAGGTGCAAGCGCGCACACGCTACTGGGTAACGGTCACGGCGGTGTAAATAAACTCGCCCTACCTGATCACTTTGCTGCGGCTTATCCGACTCATAGGTAACCCGACACTTACCTACATGAGAAACGCAAACATGACCCGCCGCTTCAACCCCAGGCCTTTCACTGCGCCAGGCCTGCGCACCTGCCTGATGCTGGCTGCCCTGCTCGGTGGGCCCGGCGCCGCCTGTGCCAGCCAAGCCCATGATTACCACCTGCCGCAGGGTGACTTAGGCGAAACACTGACTCAGTTCGCTGCGCAGTCCGGCATCGTGCTGTCGTTCGACACGCACTTGACGCGCGGTAAACGTTCGCCGGCACTCGACGGGCGCTATGGCGTAGAGCAGGCCTTGCGAATGCTGCTGGGCGGTACCGGGTTGCAAGCCATACAGGAAAGTGACGGGCGCTATTCGCTGCTGTTGAACACCGGCGAGGGCGATGTGGTGGAGTTGGCACCCAGCCGCGTCGATGCCCTGGGGCTGGGTAACGTCACCGAGGGTACCGGTGCGTACACCACCGGTGGTTCTACCACTGCAACCAAGCTGCCACTGACCCTGCGTGAGACACCGCAGTCGGTCAGCGTGATCACTCGCCAGGTCATGGACGACCACGGCTCGCAAGACATCGGCGACGTGCTGCGCAACACGCCTGGGGTGTCAGTCCAGGCTTATGACAGCGAACGCATGGAGTACTCCGCACGCGGCTTTGCCATCACCAATTACCAGTACGATGGCATCAACACCATCTATGACGGGGTCTACGACGAGGGCGTAACCCATGTCGACATGGCCGCCTATGACCGTATCGAAGTCATCAAGGGCGCGACCGGCCTGATGACCGGCTCTGGCGACCCATCTGCCACGGTCAACCTGGTGCGCAAGAAGCCCACTCACGACTTCAAGGCGTCGATCACCGCCAGCGCCGGCTCCTGGGACAACTACCGCACCGAAGGTGACATTTCCGGTTCGCTCAACGACAGCGGTAGCGTGCGCGGCCGCCTGGTAGGTGCCTACCAGGACCGCAAGTCGTACCTGGACCACTACAAGCAGAAAAAGGACGTCTACTACGGCATTGTCGAAGCCGACCTGACACCCGACACGCTGCTGACATTCGGCATCGACAACCAGGCCACTACCCCGCGCGGGTCGTCCTGGACCGGCAACCCGACGTACTTCTCCGACGGCAGCCGCACCGACTTTTCGCGCGCACACAACCCGGCAGCCGACTGGAGCCGTCGCGACTTCCAGTCCACCACCTACTTCAGCTCGCTGGAGCAGGCCCTGGTCAATGACTGGAAGGTCAAATTCAGCCTCAACCACATGATCAGCGATCACGACACACGCCTGGCTTCTGCCAGCGGCGGCAACCCGGACCCGGTCACCGGCGAAGGGATGTTCCTGTATTGGGGGCGCTGGGAAGGCCACCGCGTGCAAAACACCGCAGACTTGAATGTATCCGGGCCGTTCACCCTGTTCGGCCGCGAGCATGACCTGGTGGCAGGCTTCATGACCTCGCATTCGCGGCAGACCGGTGATACCTACGACGGCAGCGCATTCGAGAGGGTGCCCGGCTCCATCTTCGACTGGAACGGCAAACTGCCCGAGCAGCACTTCCCGAAAAACGGCGACTACACCACCACGCAAAGCCAGAACGGCGCCTATGTGGCCACCCGCCTGCGGCCGACCGACAAGCTTTCGGTCATCCTTGGCACCCGCGTCAGCACCTTCAAGTACAACGATGATGAAGACTATTACCCAACGTCTTCGCTGAGCGACACCCACGCGAGCTACAAGGAACACGGTGTGGTCACCCCCTACGCGGGCGTGGTCTACGACCTGGACGACACCTACTCGGCCTATGCCAGCTACACCTCCATTTACCAGCCGCAAGTGTACAAGGACATCAACGGCGCGACCTTGGCACCGGTGGAAGGCGATGGTTACGAAGCAGGTTTCAAGGCCGCCTGGTTCGATGGCCGGCTGAACGGCACCCTGGCGTTCTTCCGCATCGAGCAAGACAACGTCGCCTCCAACGTCGGCACCAACCCGGTAACCAATGAAGGCATCTACAAAGCTATCGACGGTGCAACCACCAAAGGTGTCGAACTGGAACTGGCCGGCGAACTGGCGCCCGGCTGGAACATCACCGCCGGCTATACCTATGCCCGTACCCGCGATGCCGACGACCAGCGGATATTCGGTTTCCCGTTGGCAACCACCAAGCCTGAACACGTAGTGCGGCTGTTCAATACCTACCGCCTGCCTGGTGTACTCGATCCGGTGACCGTAGGCGGCGGGCTGAGGTGGCAAAGCGGCTTCTATGGCAACATCTACAGCCCGGTCGCCAATGACTACACCCGCATCAAGCAAGGCGGCTACACCCTGGTCGACTTGATGGCCCGCTACCAGTACAACGAGCACCTGAGTGTTACGGTCAACGCCAACAACGTGTTCGACAAGGTCTACCTGACCGGGCTGGGCAACTTCGATACGACCTACTATGGCGAACCACGCAACCTGATGGTCACCACCCGCTGGGATTTCTGACCGGTCTGCGACTCAGCGCCCAGCCCGCCGGGCATCTACCAGTCCTGACACATTGGCTGCGGCCCCGGCAGGCTGGGGAATAGCGGTAGCACCTCTTGCGCCAGCTCCTGGAGGATATCTGCCACAGGCCGTTGCGCCTTGTGAATGCCCAGCGCGGCATGGTTGACCCCTGCCGCCTGCCACTCGCCTAGCAAGTCGATCAGCCCCTGACGCCCGGTTTTCAACACGTAGCCACCCTGCACGGGTGTGCGTGGAAAATGCGGGTCATCGACCAGGTCAATCCACTCGTTGGTCATGTGCGGGCGGAAGCCGCCGCCAGGGATTGCGGCACGCCAGGCGCGGACCTTCTCGGCCAGGCGCGTGCGCCCCATGGCATCGTGGGTGGCGTCCGGGTAGCTCAGCCAGCCGTCGGCATACTCGCCCAGCCACTCCAGGCTTTGTTGCGAACGGCCGGTAACCACCAACGGAATACGCCCACTCAGCGGCCTGGGCAACAGCTGGGCATCGCGCACCAACCCCAGAGGCGAGTCGATCGACGTGTGCCCCGCCAGCAATCGGCGCACATAGTCCACCGCCAGGGCAAAACGCTCGCCGCGCGCTTCATGGGCCAGGCCATAAGCGGGGAACTCAACGGCGCGGTCACCCGAGGCAATACCCAGCACCAGCCGCCCGCCCGACAGGCAGTCCAGTGTCGCCGCTGCTTTTGCCAGGTCGATGGGGTGACGCAAGGTGAAAATGGCACTACCGGTGGCCAGTGCTACGCGTTGGGTCTGAGCGGCCAGGAAGGCCAGGTAGGCGAATGGGTCGAACACCTGCCCAGCATCACCGAACGATGGGTCGAACAATGGCACGTCGCGCACACACGGCAGCGAAGCCCAGCCGGTCAATGGCCCGCACCTGTTCAGCCTGGCCCAGCAATACACGCATGTCGCCCTGGTAGGCGCGCAATGGCAGGAACACGCCCAGCGTCAGCCGCTGGGGGGCGAACATACGGCAGTAACCGGGGTGGTTGGCAAACGCGTTGGCATCGGCGCCGCGAGTAACAGCCGACAACGTCGGATCGTAAACGGACATTCTATCAATCCCTCAGAAAAACTAATGTTTGGCAGTTGATCCGAGCGTTATCCTATTCACCACTGGTTTGAATAAGAAACGATATGTTCTGCCATGTAACTTTAGATTTTCTAAACACAGGAGCAGCCCATGGGCGCCGTCTTGCCCTTGCTTGCCTTGCGCGCGTTCACCGAAACAGCACGTCTTGGCACCTTGAAAGCCGCCGCCGAGCATATGGGGGTGACGCCGGGCGCGATTAGCCAGCAGATACGCCTGCTCGAGGAGCGCCTGGGCGTCACGCTGCTGGTACGCACCCGACAGGGCGTGCAACTGACCGACGCCGGCACCACGCTGTATCCGGGCTTGTCACGCGGCTTCGGGCAGATCGAAAGCGCCTTGGCCGAACTGCAAACCGTGGCCCGCACGCCCACCCTGACCGTCAGCACCGTGCCTGCCTTCGCCGCGACCTGGCTGGTACCGCGCCTGGGCGATTTCAATGCCCGCCACCCGGGCATCGAGGTGCGGGTAGAGGCGTCAGCGAAGCTGGTGGACTTGCAACGCGACCGCGTCGATGTGGCGCTGCGTCATGGCCTGGGGCATTACCCTGGGCTGCAGAGCATCGCCCTGATGGCACCTGTGCTGTTGCCGGTGGCAAGCCCTGCGCTGCTGGCCAGCGGGCCAGCGATCGAAGCCCCCGCGGACTGCCTGTATTATCCGTTGCTGCAAGATGGCGAACGTGCCGACTGGCCCTTGTGGCTGCAGGCGCATGGTTGCACCGTGGATGGCCGCTGCAGCCGCGGCCCGAGCTTCGATGAAGACCTGCTGCTGTTGCGTGCGGCGCTGGCTGGGCAAGGTATTGCGCTGGTGCAGGACCACCACGCGCAAGAAGACCTGCGCAGCGGCAGGCTGGTGGTAGCGGTGGACAGGCCATGGCCGGCGCGGTTCGCCTACTATGCCGTGGCCCACCAGCAAGCACTGAAACGCCCGCAGGTGCGGGCGTTCATAGACTGGGTCACAGACCAGGCACTGGGCAAATGGTGAGGGCGAATTGCACCTCTTCCATTTACCCCGCCTGCACGATGATCTGGCTCTGCAGGTCGCGGATCATCGCCTCCAGGGCCGGTTTCATGGCCGTGAAGTCTTCTGGCGTGCAAACCACATCCGGTCGGCTGAACTTGAAATGCCGCTCCACCACCACCGCATTGCCATCCTGGGTGTAACGCGCGCTGTAGTCGACATTGCCATCGTGCACCTTCACAGGCTTGGGGATCGCCAGCACGTTGACCTGGGCCGGGAACTCGAAGCGCGACGTTTCCACCGTGTCGTTGGAAATGCACACAAAGCTCTGGCTGCGGTCCTTTTCCAGGGTGAAGCTGTACACATTCTGCGAGATACCGCCCGCCAGGCTGGTCAGGGTCGCCACGCCCACCGGCCCTGGCAGGTTGACCAGGTTTTCCGTGCGCCCGTCGACGGTGCTGACAAAATCGCCATTGCCCACGGGCGGCGCGACCTTGAACGAACCACTGCCGCGCTGGCCGTAGGCGGCCAGCACTTTTTCCACCAGCATGTCGCGGTCTGCCGGTTTCATCAGTTGCAAGCCAAAGCGGCTCATCTCGCTGGCCCAGCCCTTCACCGTGGAAACGTTGGTGAAGTCGGCGGCACCATCGGCCTTGACCTTGAACAGCAAATCACTGGAAACCTGGTTCAGCTGCATGGCCGGGGTTTTGCCGAACTCGCCGGTGGCCGTCAGCAGCACGCGCTTGTTCAGCACGGTCAACGGCAGGTAACCCGCCGCGATCGACGGGTCGGTCGAGTCCAGGTACAAGTCCAGGCTCGGCACATAGGTGATCACATGGTTCAGTACACCCAAGGTCGGCACTTTGGGGAACACATAGGCGTTGCCCTGGTTCACCAGCGCCGGTGTGCTCCTGATACCTGCCGCGCTCAGCAGCGCCTCCAGCAGCGCAACATGGTCCTTGCAGTCGCCGTAGCGGTTGTCCAGCACGGTTTGCGCGGCATGCGGCACCACCCCGCCAGCACCGACATACACCGCCACATAGCGGATATTCTGGCGCACCCAATCACTGAGGGTCAGGGCCTTTTCCCGGGCTGTGGGCACACCGGCGGTCAGGCGCTTCGCCAGCTCGCTGATCTGAGGGGTGACCTCGACCGTGGCCCTGGTCTGATAGGCCTGGGCGAAGTCCTTGAACCCTAAGAACGTCGACACTGCCAGGTAGTGGCCGTAATCCAGGTACGACACCGCCCCCGTCTCGATCCGCGCCCGCGCCCCCGGTACATAGTCCCAGCGATACACTGTACGGCCATCACTCGTGGCAGGCGGCGACGCCTTGAAACCACGGGCATCGGCCTGCAGCGGCATGCCCTGGGGCATCTCGTAGGTCAGCGAAAACTGCCCGACCGGGTAGAACTGCGGCACGGTGATGTCTTCGAACTGCCCAGGGAACAATGGCGTAGAGCGGTTACGTTGATAACGCAGCACCAGCCGGTCACCCACCGCAACCTCGGGGAAGATGACCACCTTGTTGACCGAGTCCTGGAACATCGGTGCCTGGGCAGACGCCTGCTCTTGCTGCTCCTTGATGTGCGCGGCATCCACCTGCACTTTGCGCCCGTCGGGCTTTTGCGTATAAGCCTCGACCACTTCCAGCGTTTCCAGTGACCGGTTGTAGCTCAACGGGTGCTGGGCATTGGTCTTGATGGCGCGGTCTTCGTTGATCAGCATGACGCTGTCGACATCCAGACGGAAGCTGCCGTCTTTCTGTACCACGAATTTCTGCGCGATCTTCTCCAGGGTGACGGAACGGTCGGTGCCGTCGGTGAAGGCGTGGGCATGGCTACACCAGGCCAGGGTTACAGGCAGCAGAACAGCTGCCAGACGGAGCATTTTCAGCATGGAGATCCTTCTCGATCAGCGGTTTACAATCGACAATGATACGCATTGTCACCGCATGATGGCAAAGTGACTACATGCACTACCCTTGCATGGCCAGTTCGGCCAGTACTTCGGATGAGGTGGTGACCTGCCGAAAATGGTGCTTCCACAGGTCGATACCGAGCTTGCCCGAGCGGTCCAGCGAAGACCCTACCGTCATGTCTGTCACCAGCGTTGGCATCAACCCTGCGTCGAACAGGGCGAAGCCTGCGGCCAGCACACAGGTTTCGGTCTGCAACCCACACACCAGCACCCGTTCCACACCCAATTGCCGAATGTACTCAATCGCCTCGGCACGTTGCCCGTAGCCATGCTTGACGAATACCTGGTCGGCCTCGACCAGGCTTTCGTCCTCGGCGGCCGGGTGCCAGCCGAGCTGGCGCTCGAACGGCGTGACCTGTTCATCATGCAACTCGACCGAGGCAATGGTGGGGATGTTGGCCGACAAACGCCGCAGGCCATCGACCAGCCACTCGGGTGGGCTGAAGGTGGATTGGACATCGACGATGAGCAAAACCTGGCGCATAGCGTACTCCGGCCATAGGCAAATGGCGCGGAGTATAACGCGTGGCGCCGGGGCTTGATCACCAGTCGTAGGTCATCTCTACCGAAGCTACCCGCTCCTGCCCGTAGTAGCAGCCAAATGCGTAGTTGCAGTCCGATACGTACTCGCGGTCGAAGATGTTCTGCACATTCACGCTGGCCTGCAGGCCACGCAGGCTTGGGTCGAGTTTGCCCAGGTCGTAGCTGACGGTAGCGTCATACACGGCATAAGCCGGCACATCGAAGGTATTGGCCGAGTTGCCCGGCTTGCGGCCGGTGTAACGGGCACCGGCGCCAAAGGTCAGGCCATTGAGCATGGCCTGGGTGAAGTGATAGTCCACCCACAGCGAGGCAGACACCGGGGCCTGCGACTCGTTGCGGTTGCCCTGGTCGCCATAGGTACTCTTGGTATAGAACGAGTCGATGTAGGTGGCAGCGGCCAGGACATCAACGTTCTCGATGCTGGATTTGAGCTCCAGCTCCACCCCACGCGAACGCACCTCGCCATTTTGCGACTCGTACTGCGGGTACTCGGTATCGCCGGTCAGCACGTTTTTCTGCTTCACCTGAAACACCGAGGCCGTGAACAAGGTGCCCTCGAACGGCTGATACTTCAGCCCCACTTCGTATTGCTCGCCCTCAGTGGGCTCGAACGCCTTGCCGCCACGCTCTGGGGCCGCCGTGCCCAAGGTTGGCAAGAACGACTGGGAATAGCTGACATAGGGTGCCAGGCCAAACTCGGTGACATAGGTGAGGCCGATGCGCCCGGTGAACTTGCTGTCACGCTGGGAAGCAATGCTGTGCGCCAACAAGTCTTTGTTGTCGATTTCGGCCCAGTCCTGGCGCCCGCCTACGGTCAGGATCCAGTTGTCCAGCTTGATCTGGTCCTGCAGGTAAACCCCGGTCTGGCGCACGGTATTGTCCCAACGGGTATCCAGTACCGGGGTGATGCTGCTGGTGTCGAAGTTGTTCTTGCCATAGAGATCGACGGGCAGCACGTTGTAGGCGTTATAGCCATCGTACTTGCGCGTGAAGTGACGGTAGTCCACGCCTGCCAGCGCGGTGTGCTGCAAGGCGCCTGTATTGAACTTGTATTCCAGGTTGTTATCGACGGTGTACGAAATATTGTGCTGGCGCCAGTCGAGCTTCACCCGGTTGGCGCGGGTGTAGTCCACCCCATCGCCCTCTGTCACGAAACTGCGCAGGTAAAAGCCTTTGTAGCGGTCACGGACATCGGTGTAGCGCGCGGTAGAGCGAAATGCCAGCTCGTCACTGAAGCGGTGGTTGAAGTCGTAGCCGAAAATGTACTGGTTGCGTTTGTAATCGTTGTAATGCGAGTCGCCCGAGAAGAAGTCCCGGTCGATATGCTGGCCTGTCGGGCCACGCTTGAGCGAACCGATCATCGGCAGCGTCTGGTAGTCGGGCAAGCCATCGTCACGCTGAACCTGAGCGAGCAACGTCAGCGAGGTGTCTTCATTCGGCGCCCAGGTCAGGCTGGGTGCCAGTAGCAAGCGCTCGCTGTGGGCATGGGCGACCAATTCGTTGCCTTTGTCGGCAACGCCGACCAGGCGATAGGTGAAGACCTTCTGCTCGTCCAGCGGGCCGCTGGTATCGAAGGCACCGTTGACCCGGTTGTAGCTACCGGCGCCCAGCTTTACCTGGCTACGTTGCTCGCGGGTCGGGCGCTTGGAGACCATGTTGATCAGCCCGCCCGGCTGGTTTTGCCCGTACAGCACCGACGATGGGCCTTTGAGCACCTCGATACGCTCCAGCGTGTAGGGGTCGATCTGGGGGGCACCGCCCAGGCTGCCGGCGTACGGCAAGTAGGCGCCGTCCAGATACAACGGGGTCGGGGCAAAGCCACGGCTGGTGATTTCGTCGGCAATGCTGTTGCGGTCGGTGAAGCCGCCGGTGGCCAGGCCCGGGGTATAGCGCAGCGCCTGGGTCAGGTTGCGCGCCCCTTGCGCCTGCACCTGGTCGGCGGTGATCACGTTGATGGCCTGGGGGATTTCCAGAATCGGCGTGTCGGTCTTGGTGCCGGTCGCGCTGCGGCTGGCGACGTAGCCGCTTACCGGCCCATAGGCGGACTCAACGGCCGTGCCGGTAACGCTGGTGGTATCGAGCTGCAAGGTGGAATCATCACCCACCATGGGCAGCAGCGAGTAGCTGCCACTGCCCTGCTTCAGCACCTGCAACCGGCTGCCGGCCAGCACCTGGCGCAGGCCGGCGTCGGCGCTGTAGCGGCCATGCAGGCCGGGCGACTGCAGCCCCTGTACCGATGACGGCTCGAACGACACCGTCACACCGGCCGCCGAGGCAAATTGCGTCAGTGCCGTGCCAAGTGCGCCAGCGGGTATGTCGAAGAGCGCTTCAGCCTGGGTTTGGGCAACGGCAGGTTGGGCGATCATCGCCGCTGCCAGCGGTGTCGCCAACGCCACGCTGAACAGCGCGCGATGCACGGCCCGCGCCAGGCTGGCTTGGGTCGAGTTGATCGGGAGAGTACGGTTGCAATCGTTGACAGCGAGCATGCGGTTTCCTTTCGCCCTGCGGCAGTTTTTTCAGTGCGCTTGGTGCGCGTCTACCTACAAGTCGAACGAGAACGAAAATCGATAACCCTGCTGACAAAAAAACAAGGACAGGCTTCAGGCCGCCTCGACACGCGTCCAGTAGCGGCTGAAGCGACGAATACGCACAGGTAACGTGGTGGTGAGGTTTTCCAGGACACTGTCGATATCGCTCAAATGAAACGCCCCGGACAACCGCAAATCATTGACGGCCGCATCACAGCCCAGGTACCCAGGGCGATACCGCTGCAGCTCGCTGACAACATCGGCAAGGCGCCAGTCATCCACGACCAACATTTCACGGGCCCAGGCGTCTGCCATGGCCGCAGCCGGTGTCAGGGCACCGATCTCTTCCAGGCGAAATGCCAATTGCTGGCCTGCGCCTACCCGCACCACCGCCGCGCCACGTGCGCTGCGAACTTCCACGGCATGTTCCAGCACGCAAACCCGGCTGGTCTCGCTGTCGCAGCGCACCGTAAAGCGTGTTCCTAGCGCGCGGACACTGCCCTGCCTGGTGTGCACGATGAACGGGCGAGACAATGCATCCGGCACGGTTTGCACCAGGATTTCACCCTTGAGCAATTCAAGTGCGCGAATGTCGGCGGTATAGCGAACGTTGACAGCCGTGTCGGTGTTCAACTGCAGTTGGCTGCCGTCGTCCAGTTGCAATGAACGGCGCTTGCCAACGCCAGTGCTCAAGTCAGCCATCAAGCTGGCAACGCCACCTTCGCGCAATGCCAGCCCACCTGCCGCGCCCGCCATCAGCAGCACCGACAGTACTTTGAGCACCTCACGCCGTTTGGCCCTGGCACTGTTCAACATGGGCCGCGCGATACCCGGCGCAACCTGCTGCAGCGTGCCCTGCAAACGCCCCAGGCGCTCCCAGGCCTGCTGGTGCCGCGGGTCACTCAGCAGCCAGCGCCGATGTGCCGCTCGCGTGGCCTCGTCAGCCTCGCAGCGCAGCTCGACGTACCAGCGTGCGGCAGCCTCCAGCGTGTTGCGATCCAAGGGGTCTGCACCTGTCACCGGTCACGCCTCAGCCAGCAGCAGGCAATGGGTCAGCGCCCGCACTGCATGCTTTTTGACGGTGGTAAGCGACACATTCAGGCGCCTTGCGATTTCCACATAGCTCAAGCCATCGAGCTGGGCCATCAGGAAGATTTCGCGAGTGCGTGTGCCCAGGCCGTCGAGCAGGCGATCGATCTCCATCAAGGTCTCGATGATCAGCAGGCGCGCCTCGGGCGAAACCTCTACCAGCTCGGGCCGTGTCGCCAGGGTTTCCAGGTAAGCCTGCTCCAGTGCCCGTCGCCGGAACATGTCAATCATCAGGCTGCGGGCCACGCTGCTCAAATAGGCCCGTGGCTGTCGCAGCTCAGCGGCCTTGCGCAGGGTCAGCACCCGGATGAAAGTGTCCTGGGCCAGGTCGGCGGCATGCTCCACACAACCGAGCTTGCCGCGCAGCCACCCGCACAGCCAGGAATGATGGTCCTCGTAAAGTGTGTGCACGGCTTTTTGCAGGGAAGGGTCAGCGCAGGGCATGGGTTGAACCGATCAGAACGTCTTTAATAATGACTCTCATTTAACCCGAGTCTTGCAGGGCTTAGCAATCGTATCTCGCCATCAGATAGTGTTGCCGTGTTCATCAGCCCTGGCCTACCATTGCGAAAAATTCTCATATGAGACCTTGTCGCATAGCGTAAGGATGCCCCGATGTCGCGTCTCGACCCCGCTTACAGCCAGCAGATTCACACATATTACACCAACCACCACGGCTGGATTCGCGGTTGGCTGCACAAGCGCCTGGGCAATGCCAGTGATGCCGCCGACCTGGCCCATGACGTGTTCGTGCGCCTGCTGAGCAAGCCGCAGCAATTCCAGACCGAGCAGCACGCGCGCGCCTACCTGAGCACCGTCACCCGCCATCTGTGCATCGATTTCTGGCGCCGTCAGCACCTGCAGCAGGCTTGGCTGGAGGCCTTGGCCGCCCTGCCCGAACCCTTGGCACCCAGCGAGGAAGAGCGTGCACTGGTGTTCGAGGCACTCGAGCAGGTGCAGCGAATGCTCGCGCGATTGCCGGACAAGGTCTGCCAGGCCTTTCTGCTGGCCCACGTACAGGGCCTGGGCTACCGGGAAATCGCCAGGCAGCTGCAGGTTTCCGAACGCAGCGTGACCAAGTACATGGCCCAGGCGATGTACCAGTGCCTGCTGCTGGAACTGGACCTGCCATGAACGCCAGCGAGCGCCCGGACCACGCCACCTTGCAGGCAGCCGCCAACTGGTATGCGCAGTTGCTTGCAGCCCCGCAAGACCTGCAATTGCAGTTGCGCTGGCAGAAATGGCTCGGGACTGCACACGCCAACCAGGTGGCATGGGACCATGTGCAACGCATCAGTCAGCGTTTCTCACCGCTGAAACTACAGGCCGACGCCTCACTGCAGGCACTGGGCAGCGTGCGCCGCACCGACCTCGACCGCCGTCGCGCAGTTGGACTGCTCGGTTTGCTGTGCGGCGGCAGCCTGCTGGCCTTGGCCGGCTGGCGCCTACCTGCCGCCAGGCGACAGCTGCAGGCACTCAGCGCCGACCAGCGCACCGGCACCGGCGAAGTGCGCAGCCTGCGCCTGCCGGACGGCGGCCAACTGTGGCTGAACAGTGCCACCGCATTGAACATCGACTACCGCGCCAACCTGCGCCGCCTGGAGCTGCTGGCCGGTGAAGTACTGGTAGAAACCGCCCATGACAGCCGGCCATTCGTGATCGACACCCGTTACGGCCGCCTGCAAGCGTTGGGCACCCGCTTCAGCGTCTGGCAACGCGACCAGGCCGCACGCCTGAGCGTGTTCGACGGTGCCGTGCGCCTTCACCCCGCAGATGGCGCAGGCAGCCTGGTGGTTGCGGCAGGATGGCAAGCGGATTTCGACCGCCATGGCGCACAACCGCCCCGTGCGGTGGACGAGTCGCGCCAGGCCTGGCGCGATGGCCGTCTGTTGGCCAACGACATCAGCCTTGGCGAGTTCAGCGAACAACTGCGTGCCTACCTGCCCGGTCATCTCGGTGTTGCTCCACAAGTGCAGGCGCTGCGGGTGATGGGCAACTTCCCAGCCAATGACCCGGAACGCACCCTGGCCATGCTCGAAAGCGCCCTGCCGATCAAGGTGCGCAAGACCTTGCCTTGGTGGTACAGCATCGAGCCACGCTGAACCCACCGTTTTTTTGCGCAGGGGTGTTCCGGTTTTACCCGGCTCGTTCGGATTAGCAGATGAACACCCAGCTTCATCTGCCCCCACAAGGAACACCCATGCCCCTGCTCCCGTTTACCTTGCGCCCTCTGCTGCTGGCTCTGCCGTTGCTGATCGCCACCCCGGTGATGGCCGACGACAGCCCGCGCCGCTACGACCTGCCATCCGGCCCGCTGGCCCAGCAGCTCAACCGCCTGGCCAGTGCGGCCGGTATCTACATTGTCGGCGATGGCGTGCTCAGCCAAGGCAAGGCCAGCGCACCGCTGCAAGGCGAATTCACCCCCGAACAGGCCCTGGAACGCATGTTGCTGGGCAGTGGCCTGATCGCCGTGCCCAGCGGCGAACGCCAGTATCGGCTGCAACCTGCGGCACAAGGTGCGGGCCTGCAACTGGCGCCCACCAGCGTCGATGCCTATCGCGACAGCGCCTACGGTGCCGTGAACGGCTACCTGGCCACCCGCGCCAGCAGCGCCAGCAAGACCGACAGCGCGCTGCTGGAAACCCCCGCCTCGGTGTCGGTGGTGACCCGTGACCGGATCAAGGCCCAAGGTGCACAGACCGTTACCGAAGCCTTGAGCTACACCGCTGGCGTGCACGCCAACGTCGCTGGCAACAACCCCACCGACAACACCTTGATGGTGCGTGGTTTCCAACAGATCAACAGCGATGCCTACACCGACGGCCTGCGCAACAACAACATTGGCTATTACGCGCCGGAGCCGTTTGGCCTGGAGCGCATCGAGGTACTCAAAGGGCCGGCGTCGGTTATCTACGGCCAGGGCGAGCCTGGCGGCATGATCAACCTGGTCTCGAAAAAACCATTGTTTGCCGCCCACCGTGAAGTCGGTCTGTCGCTCGGCAATCACGACCGCCAGCAACTGAGCCTGGATGTCGGCGACCTGCTCGACAGCCAGGGCACCCTGGCCTACCGCCTGGTGATGCTCGGCCGTGATGCCGACAACGAGATCGACGGTATCAAGGACGACCGCCAGTACGTCGCGCCCAGCCTGACCTGGGCACCGAATGAAGACACCAGCCTGACCCTGCTGGCGTCGTACCAGAAAAACACCAACCTGTTCACCTCGAACATGGCCTACTCCCTGTTCGACGGCTCCAACCCCAACGGCCGCGTACCCCGCCACCGCTCGCTGAACGAGCCGGGCTTCGACCGCGAGCAGTCAGAGATGAACAACCTGGGCTATGAGCTGAGCCATCGCATCAACGACACCTTCAGCTTCCGCCAGAACTTGCGCTACAGCCACATGCACGGCTATCAGGATCAACTGTTTCGCAACAGCGGTGTGATCAATGGCAACACCCTGGCCCGCTATTACGAGCTGCGCGATTACAACAGCGACAACTACACCCTGGACAACCAGCTGCTGGCCAATTTCAACACCGGCCCATTGCGCCATGACCTGTTGCTGGGTGCCGACTACCTGCGCGGCCACCGCAGCCAGGACGTGCAGCACGGCGACGCGCCATCGATCAACATCTACAACCCGGTGCGCGGTGTAACGATCGACACTTCCCGCTACACCTCACTGTTGTCCACCGCCCGCGACGACCGCCAGGTCGGGCTGTACCTGCAGGACCAATTGCACCTCGACAACTGGGTCGCCACCCTTGGCATGCGTCACGACTGGGCGCGCCAGGACAGCACCAATCGCATCAATGGCAGCCACCAGGTGATCACCGACGAGGCCACCACTGCCCGCGCGTCGTTCGGCTACAGCTTCGACATGGGCCTGTTCCCCTACGTGAGCTACAGCGAGTCGTTCAAACTGGCCAGTGGCAACAGTTTCGACGGTTCCCCGTTCGAACCGGAAACAGCCAAGCAATACGAAGTGGGCATTAAGTACCAACCGCCAGGCAGCGAAAACTACATCACCGTGGCAGCCTTCGACCTGCGCCGGCAGAACGTGGCCACGACCGATGTCGAGCACCCGGGCTTCAGCGTGCAGCAGGGGGAAGTGACCTCGCGCGGGGTGGAGCTGGAAGGCGTAGCCAAACCGCTGCCGGGGCTGAACCTGATCACCGCGTATACCTACAACGATGTCGAGGTAACCAAGGACAACCCGAACGCGCTGGGCGTCAGCAACAAGGGAAATGCACCGGTGCGGGTCCCACGTCATCTGGCCTCGCTGTGGGTCGACTACACCCTGCTGGGCGGGCCATTGGCCGGGCTTGGCGGCGGCCTTGGCGTGCGCTACACCGGCGCCACCTCTGGCGATGCGCAGAACACTTTCGAAGTGCCTGGCTACACCTTGGTCGATGCCATGCTGTCTTACGACTTCGGCAAGGCCAACAACGGCCTGCAGGGCTTGTCGGCGCAGCTCAATGTGAAAAACCTGACCGACAAGTACTACGTGGCCGGCTGCTTCGCCACCGTAGCCTGCCTGTTGGGAACGGGGCGCACCGTAACCGCCGACCTGACCTATCGCTGGTAGCTGGGTACGCCGCCGAACTTGCGGGAGCGGGCTTGCCCGCGATAAGTGCGCGGCAGCCCCAACACAGGCACCTCATGCCTTCGACAGTTCGCCAATCTTTTCCAGCCGCGCCCGCACAATGTTACGGCTGATGTTCAGCAAGCGCCCCGTCTGCAACTGGTTGCCGTGGCAGTATCGATACGCCGCCCTGAACACTGTCTCCTCGATATGCTCATACAGGTTCGGCACATTCTGCTCGAACAACGCCAGCAACGCACTTTCCAGGTCAGGTGGTGCCGCGCTGGCTGTCGGCAAGTAGGCATGTGCAACCGGCGCCGCTACCTGTGGCCGCATATCGACCAGGTGCAGGTCCGCCGGTGCCACCACCTGATACCGGCACACCAGCAACGCATGGTGAATGGCGTTTTCCAGCTCGCGGATGTTGCCCGGCCAGCTATGCGCCAGCAATTTGCGTTCGGCATCCGGGCTCAACGAGGCACGCTCGTACCCCAGGCGTCGGCAATGCTCCTCGATGAAGAATTCCGCGAGCGGCAGGATGTCCCCCGGTCGCTCTCGCAGCGGCGGCAAGCGAATCGTGGCGACATGCAGGCGGTAGAACAGGTCTTCACGAAAATGCCCCGCCACCACTGCATCAGCCAGGTTCACGTTGGTCGCTGCCACCAGCCGCACGTTGATCGGGATCGGCGTGCGTGAGCCCAGGCGCACCACTTCACGCTCCTGCAGCACCCGCAACAACTTCACCTGCATGTTCAGCGGCAAGTCGCCAATTTCATCGAGGAACAGCGTGCCGCCGTTGGCTGCTTCGAACCAGCCGGCCTTGTTGCTGGTGGCGCCGGTGAACGCGCCTTTTTCGTGGCCGAACAGCTCGCTTTCCACCAGGGTTTCGGCAAAGGCACCGCAGTTAACCGCCACGAATGGCTCACGCCCGCGGCGGCTTAGGTGGTGGATGTGACGGGCGACCAGCTCTTTGCCGGTGCCGGTTTCGCCGATGATCAGGGTGTTGGCCTCGCTGGGCGCCAGGCGCTCGATGCGGCTGAGCAGCTCCTGGGAGCGCGGGTCCTTGAACACGAGCACGGTGGCACGTACCGACTTGGTCAGCTCGCGGGCATTGGGGTGGGTGATCAGCGACATAGGGGCATTCCTGGCAGTTGACGCGCAGGCCAATAGTGCATGAAACAAATTAGATCAAAAAATTATTAATTAATATTTATATATTCGAATTGGAAATATTCGATTTTTCAGCAGCCCATTGCTGCCACAGCAGCAACCCGCCAGCACTCGCCTGCCCGCCGGCCAGCAGGCCCGGCCCGCCGCACGCAGCCTAACCCTGGCTGAAAGCCCCACCACGCATGGTCTGCAGCCAATTTTCGAAGGGCTGGCATGCATTTCGCTCCTGGCCTGTAGAACCTTTGCCTGGAGCTGCACATGAACAATCCCTGGCGTCATGCCCTTGCTCTGTTGGGCGGCCTGTTCCTCAGCCTGGCTGCGCTGGCAGCCGAGCCACCGGCGGCGGTGCGCATTGCCATCGTCGCCTTCACCCAGGGCGGGGCGCCGGTGTTCGGCGGCATCCCCGGCCGGGTGATCGAGGAAGGCTGGCTGGAACAGCAACTGGCCGCCCGCGGCGTGAAACTGCAATGGACCGCCCTGCCCCATGCCGGCGCCGGGCCACAGATCAACGAAGGCTTCAGCAACGACAGCCTGGACTTTGCCGTGCGTGGCGACCTGCCTTCGGTCATCGCCGGGGCTGGCCAGGTGCCGGGCAAGCTGGTGGTGCCGGGCGGTAGCGGCAACAACATCTACCTGGTGGTGCCGAGCAATTCCACTGTGCGCAGCATCCAGGACCTCAAGGGCAAACGCCTGGCCCTGCACCGTGGTCGCCCGTGGGAGTTCGCCTTCAGCAACTTCCTCGAAAGCCAAGGCCTGAAACTGAGTGATTTCAAGATCGCCAACCTCAACCCGCAAGTGGGCGCCGCTGCGGTTTCCGCCGGCAAGGTCGATGCCGCCGTGTTGCTCAACGAAGCCTATGCCCTGGAAGACAAAGGCGTGGCGCGCATTCTCTGGTCGACCAAGCAAGGCGCCAATGATTGGCGGCTGGTCTCGGACCTGTGGGGCACCGACCGCTTCGTGCAGCAGCACGCCGACCTGACGCAACTGGTGGCCACCGCCTGGGTGCGCGCGGCCTGGTGGATTTCCCAGGAACAGAACCGCGACGCCTACTACGCGCTGTCATCGCGCGCGGGGGTCAGTGAAAGCGTGCTACGCCGTGACGACCAGGACGACCCCGTGGCCTGGCAAGCGCGCTGGGCGCCAAAAAGCGATGCGCAGCTTAAAACCCATTACGACGCCCTGGGCCAGTACGCACTGGCCAACCGGCTGATTCGCACGCCCTACGACATTACCAGCGACCTGGCCACGGGCTTTACCCGCCAGGCCTTGATCGACTTGCAACTGACCCATTACTGGCCGTCCCTCGACGCCCAGATCAGCCAACAACCTTGAGAGCCTTTCCCATGAAACTGCCTGCTTCGCTCGTCTTCGGCCTCAGCGCCCTGGCCCTGTCCATCGGCGCCATGGCCGCCGAAACCTACGCGCCAAAACCTGACCCGCAACAGGGCGATGGCCGCGTGTCGGCCTTCTACACCTGGACCAAGGCCATCCCCGCCACGCCCGGCAAACTGCTGCGCAGCGAACCGCTCGAGCAGGCGCTGAGCCTGCCCAATGCGGCCAGCGCACAACGCATCCTGTACACCTCGCTGGACGGTATCGACGGCAAGACGCCAATCGTGGTTTCTGGTGCGCTGTTCATCCCCAAAGGCAAGGCACCCGCGGGCGGTTGGCCGGTCGCCAGCTGGGGCCATGGCACCGTTGGCGTGGCGGATATCTGCGCGCCGTCCTGGGCCGGGCGCAGCTACCGCGACGTGCAATACCTCAACCGCTGGCTGGATGAAGGCTATGCCATCGTCGCCACCGACTACCAGGGCCTGGGTGTACCGGGCGGCCACCCATTGCTGAACAACCGCATGGCCGCTTACGGCATTCTCGATGCGGCCAAGGCCGTGGTCGCCGGCGTACCGGGGCTGGCCGACAAGGTGTTGATCATTGGCCAGTCGCAAGGGGGGGCCGGGGCCTTTGCCGCCGGGGCCTATGCGGCAACCTATGCGCCCAAGCTGGGCGTCAAGGGCAGTATCGGCACAGGGGTGATCTACACCGTGGGTTCGAAAAATGTCGGCGAACAGGACCAGAACAAGGTCGACCCGGCCCTGGCCTACGGCTTCTACACGCTGCTTGCCGCGCAGCAGTATGACCCGAGCATCGACCCGCGCGACTTCTACACCGACAAGGCCCTGCCACTGTTCGAGCAGGCGCGCACCAGTTGCCTGTCAGCACTGGTCAGCGACGTGGTCGGCACCGGCCTGACCCCGGCCAATGCCAAGAAGGACTACCAGGGCGACAAGCTCAAGCCCTGGCTGGCGCAGGTGTCGTACCCGACCTTGAAGCTGGCCCAGCCGATCTTCATCGGCACCGGCGCCGAGGACAAGACCCCCGCCGCCGCCACCCAGGTAGCGCTGATGCAGGACGCCTGCAAGGCAGGCTCGGTGGTGCAGGGCCACCTGTACAAAGGCCTGGGCCACAGTGAAACGGTGAATGCCTCGTTGAAGGACTCCATCCCCTTCGCCCGCCAGGTCATCAGCGGCCAACCGGTCACCCCTAATTGCAGCCCAAGCGTCCAGTAAGGAGGCCAGCCCATGAGCATCGAATTCTTCACCCGCCTGCCCCTGCATGGCGAAACCCAGTTCCTTCCCGGCGACCCGCGCAACCGCGGCGACTGGCATGCGGGCGGGCCCAGCACCGGTGCAGTGTCGGGGTTTGCCGTGGGTGATCACTTCACCTACATCGACTACCTCGGCCAAATCGCCCGCGCCGCTGAAATAAACGGTTTTGGCGGCGCGCTGATGGTCAATGCCCCCACCGGCGAAGAGCCGTGGACGGTGTGCTCGCTGCTGGCCCGTGAAACCCGCACGCTGAAATTCGTCACCGCCTTCCAGCCCTATCACTACACCCCATGGGTGGCCGTACAGCAGGCCGCGACCTACCAACGCGCCACTGGCAATCGCCTGGTATGGAACATCATCAATGGCGGTTCGGATGCCATCCAGCGCCAGGTCGGTGACTTCGAAGACCATGACCAGCGCTACGCCCGCGCCACCGAGTTCATGGACGTGGTGCGCGGCTATTGGCACAACGAGCAGTTCCACTACCAAGGCACCTACTACCGCGCCGAGGGCGGTGGCCTGCGCGGCCCGCTGAAAAAAGCCGAGCTGCCGCTGATCTGCACGGCAGGTTCGTCGGTGGCAGCGCGCGAATTCGCGGCCAAGCACGCCGACTTCTACCTGATGCGCGCCGAGCACCCGGACGAGATTGCCGCGCTGATCGCCGATATCCGCGCCCGCGCGCTGAAGTGGGGCCGCACCGATATTCGCTTTGGCCTGTCCATCGACGTGATCGCTCGCGATACCGAAGAGGCGGCACTGGCCGAGGCCAAGCGCTTCTTCGACGAAGGCGTGGCCAAGGGCACGGTCAAGGCTCGCGCTGCCCATGCGGGCCTGCGCACGGCACGCAAACTGAGCTATGAGCACGACTACAACGACAAGGACGAGCAACAGGCCTTCGACGACTTCTTCATCCACCCCAATGTGTGGACCGGCTTCGGCTACATCGGCATCCCGCCCGGCTGCGCGCTGGTAGGCAGCTACGCCAACGTAGTGGCGCGCATCCGCGAGTACCACGGCATAGGCATCGATCTGTTCTTCCTGGCCGGCTACCCGCACCTGGAAGAAGCCTACCGCATCGGCGAGCACATCCTGCCGCACTTTCGTGACCAGCGCGCAGCCCTTGCCCGCCCTGTAGCCGAACCCGTGCAACTGCACGCCAGCAACGGAGCCTGACGCCATGGCCAGGGACGGTTACCCACTGAGCCGGCGCAGTTTCCTTGGCCACGCCGGCGTGCTGGCCGGCGGGTTGCTGGCCGGCTGCGGCCCCGCCGACGGCCCAACCCATGCCGTGGCCGACCAGCCACGCCATGGCGGGCGCCTGCGCCTGGGCATCATCGACGGCAACCAGAGCGGCAACCTCGACGCCCACAAGCCCATCGGCAGCGGCATCGTGCGTGGCTTTGCCCTGTACAGCAAGCTGTGGGAATGGGACGAGCAGATGCAGCCGCGCCTGGCCCTGGCCGAGTTCGCCGAGCCCAATGCCGATGCCAGCAGCTGGACCTTGCGCCTGAAGCCGGGGCTGGAGTTCCACCACGGCAAGACCATCGACGCCGACGACCTGATCTTCTCCATCCGCCGCCTCACCGACCCGCAGCTGGCCTCGCCCTACGCGGCGCTGCTGCACTGGGTGGACCGCGACAACCTGGTCAAGCTGGACGACCGTACCGTACGCCTGGGCTTTCGCGAAGGGCGCAGCTACCTGCCGCTGCCGGAGACCTGGGTCAACTTCGGCGGCATCGTGCCGGTGGACTACCACCCAGTCACCAACCCGGTCGGCGCCGGGCCTTACAAACTGAAAAGCTTCACCCCAGGTCAGCGCTCACTGTTCACCCGCTTCGACAACTACTACAAACCCGGCAAGCCTTATGCCGATGAACTGGAGATCATCGACTTCAAGGACCAGACCGGCCGCCTGGCGGCATTGCGGGCCGGGCAGATCGACATGGCCAACGTCATGTCCACCGAACACCTGCAGGTGCTGCAAGCCGACCCACGGCTGCGCCTGCTGAAGTCGGTGAGCGGCAACTGGCTGTCGTTCGACATGAACACCGCCAAGGCGCCGTTCGACGACCCGCGCGTGCGCGAGGCATTCCGCCTGCTGGCCGACCGTGACGAGCTGGTGCGCCGTGCGCTCAATGGCCAAGGCCGGGTGGCCAACGACCTGTATGCACCGTTCGACCCCACCTTCGACCACAGCATCGGCCCACGCCCTCATGACCCGCAGCGCGCAGCCCAGTTGCTGCGCGAAGCCGGCCATGAACAGTTGCAGGTGGAGTTGGTGACCACGCCAGGGCCAGGGCTGGCTTCGGCCCTGGTGCTGGCCGAGCAGGCCCGGCGTATCGGTGTGACCCTCAATGTGCGCCAGGTCGACCTGGCCACCTTCCAAGGGCCGCAGCGCGATGACTGGACCTTGAGTACCGGTGGCAGCATCGGTGCGCCGTTCCTGGCCAGCGCGATTCACACCGATGCGCCATTCGCCGTGGCCAACAAGACCCACTTCAACGACCCCGAATTCAGTCAGGCCTTTCTCGCCGCCATGGCCCAGCCAGACCTGGAGAAGCGCAAGAACCTGGTGCACCAGGCGCAACGCATTCAATACGAACGCGGCGGCATGTTGATCTGGGGCTTTGCCGACCTGCTCGACAGTGTCAGCACCCGCGTGGGTGGCGCGCAGGCAGAGCAGTCGCTGTTCAGTACCTGGCGGTTCGAGAGCCTGTGGCTGAAAACCTGACCCTGTTACTACGCGGTCTGCCTTTTGTAGGAGCGGCCTTGTGTCGCGATAGGGCCGCAAGGCGGCCCCAGGATTTCAGCGTCGATACATAGATTGCCGGGGCCGCTTTGCGGCCCTATCGCGACACAAGGCCGCTCGTACAGGGACCGCGTGTACCCAATACCAACCGCAGGCGCGGCTGCGCCCTCGTTTCTCCCACATTCCTACTCTTGAACGAGGCCCAGCCAATGCCCCGCGTTACCTTGCTGCACCCAAAATTCCAGCCTAGCGCCCTGGCGCTGGCCATCCTGGCCACCAGCACACCCATGGCCTTCGCCGAAGACACCCAACTGCAAACCGTCACCGTGCAGGCCGAACAAACCGACGACGACGCCCTGCCCACCCGTCCGCCCGCTTCGATCTATGGCGGCCTGGAAGCCAAGGTGCTGGACACCCCGCGCTCAGTCACCCAGATCAACGCCGAACAACTGGCCAACGACCCGATCCGCAGCTCCGACGACCTGGTCAAATACGCCCCCGGCATCACCCGCGGCGGTGGCCAGAACGCCGGTATCGCCCCGCAGATGCGCGGGCAGAACACCGAGGTGTTCCAGGACGGCCAGCGCGCCTACGGTGTACGTCACCCGGCCAATTTCAACGCCTACGAAGGCGCCGACATCGTCGCCGGCCCATCGTCGGTCACCTACGGCTCGGTCAGCGGCAGTGGCGGCTACGTCAATTACCTGAGCAAGAAGCCCGATTTCAACCGCTTTCGTACCAAGCTCAGCGGTGAGATCGGCAGCTGGATCCCCGATGGCGAGTCCCGCGATGCCACCAAGTTCAGCATCGACAACACCGGCCCGCTGAGCGACAACCTGGCCTACCGGGTAAGCATTACCCGCCAGCGTCAGGAAGACTTCTACGACAACGTCGAGAACAACTTCGACGCTTTCTACGGCGCCCTCGCCTGGCGCAATGACAACCTGCGGGTGGACTGGAACGCCGCCTACGACGACTACTACGACTACAACATCACCCACGGCTGGAACCGCGCCAGCCAGGGCCTGGTCGACCACGGCAAGTACTACGCCGGCCGCGCCACGCCGATCATTCAGAATGGCAATACCTTGTGGTCGCCGGTGCTGTCCTCTGGCGCCGCCGATGCCCAAGTCCTCGGTTGGGTACAACGCCAGCGCAATGCCCAGGGCCAGTACGCGGTGGTCAACGGCAGTTTCCAGGGCGCCTCGCCCAACACCCAGGCCAACCCCGGCAGCCTGCGTGGTTGGGTCTACGACCCCTCGCTTGCAGGTAACGGCCTGACTTCGCTGTCATCGCAGACCGGCCAGCGCGCGCAAGACGAAAACCGCTCGCGGCGCTTCACCACGCAACTGCGCGTCGAAGGCGACCTGACCTCGTCGATCACCCTGGCCAACAGCACCTTCTACCAACACTCCACCGACACCACCGACGCCGTGGGCGCGTTCCAGGTGCAGGGCAAGGACGACATCTTCGACAACCGCTTCGAGTTCCGCGCGCGCGGCCAGTGGCAGTTGGGCGACCTGACCCTGATCGACGACAGCAATACCGGGCTTATCTACCGCCGCGAGCGCAACGAGTCAATCGCCGCCAACAACAGCTTCGGCAGTACCATCAACGCGTATGACCTGACCCTCGCCCCCACCTTGAAGAACCCCGGCGACCTGCTCGGCCTGAGCGGCCGCAACCCAGCTGGCGGCAACGCTGCCTGGATCGGCCAACCCGGTGTGCCGCAATTCTCCAGCTATTACGGCTGGCTCAACCTGCCCGCCATGTACCCGGCAGGGCACGGCCTGTATGCCGAATCGGTGGCGCCGTACACCGCAGACAGCACCTGGACCACCAAGACCCTGTTCAGCCAGCACAACCTGCGCCTGGGCGAGCGTGTAGGCCTGAACGTCGGCGCCAGCCGCAGCTGGATAGACGCACGCATCGAAAACCCATTCGTGCTGCCCGGCGGCAACCCGCGCAAGGACGCGAACAACTACCGGTTGTTTTCGGTGCAGGTCAGCCCCTATTTCAAACCCACGGACAACAGCACACTGTATTACACCTTCGATCGCTCGCTGGCGGTGAACACCGGCTTCTTCACCAACGGCCTGGGCTGGGGCAGTGGCAGCGGGGCCAACCAGCTCAACCCGCTGGCCTTCGAGAGCCTGAGCGTGTTGCATGAGGTGGGCTTGAAGGTGGAGGCAGTGCCCGACCAGCTGTTCCTGACCCTGGCGGCCTACCGGCAAGCCCGCGACCAGTCGCCGGACAGCAACAACAACATTGCCCGGCTGATCGTCAAAGGCTGGGAAGCAACCCTGCGCTACCAGGACCAGCACCTGCGCGGCGGCCTCAACCTCAGCCGCATCAGTGCCTACAACGAGTTCACCAGCCAAGCGGGGTTTGCCTCGGCGGGGTTCATCCCCGACAACGGCACCGTATTCGGCGACAACAACAGCCTCAACCAGCGCCCGTCCGGCAAGTTCGATGCCGTGCAGATCCCCGAATACAACGCCGGCGGCTATGTCGACTACCGCTTCGATTCGGGGTTTGGCGTCGAGCTTTCTGGCTGGTGGACCAGCAGTTGGTACCTGAACCTGAGCAAGACGGTGAAAGTGCCGGACGAATACAACCTCGACCTTGCCGTGTACTACCGCCAGCCCCAGTGGGGCGTAACGGTGCGCATGCTCAACGTCACCGACGAGCTGAATTTCGTCAGTGGCCTGGCAGGTTCCACCAACACTTTCCTGCAACCGATGCCGGGCCGCACGCTGCTGGCCCAGGTCGATTACCAGTTCTGATCACCCTCAACCTGAAAGGCCTCAGCCATGTCCATTGAATTCGTCGGCATGATCTTCCCCCGCCAGTGGTCCGAGACCCGTGGCGTGCGCACAGCGGACTTCGACCTGCCGTTCATTCGTCACCACGCCCGCGCCCATGAGCATGCCGGGTTCGACCGGGTGCTGATCGCCAGCGGCCCAGGCAGCGCCGACAGCCTGCAGATTGCCGCCTATGCGGCCGCGCACACCGAACGCCTGGGTTTCATGATCGCCCACCGCCCGGCCCTGACAGCGCCAACGGTGGCCGCACGGGCATTCGCCACCCTCGACCATACCACCGGCGGCGGGCGCATCCGCTTGCACGCAATTACCGGTATTACCGCCGAGCCGCAAGAAGGTGACACCCTGCTGGACAAGACCGAGCGCTACCGGCGTGCCGACGAGTACCTCGAGATTGTCCGCCGCACCTGGACCGCCGAGGAACCGTTCGACTTCGAGGGCCGCTACTTCAACATCAAAGGTGCTTTTTCACCGGTCAAACCGTTGCAGCAGCCGCATATCCCGATTTCCTTCGGTGGCTCGTCCGATATCGCCTACCAGATCGCCGTCAAGCATGCGGATTTGTATGCCCTGTGGGGTGAGCCGCTGAGCGGTGTTGCCGAGCAGATCGGCAAACTCAAGGCGGCCGCGGCCGCCGCAGGCGTAGCCGCACCCAGGATTAGTCTGTCGGTGCGGCTGATTTTGGCTGCCACCGAAGAACAGGCCTGGCAGCGCGCCGAACAGATCCTCGCGCAGATCAAAGCCAACCCGCAGTTTGCGGCAGACAGCCCGTGGCAGAAGCGTATCAAAGGCACCGGTTCCGAGCGCCTGCTCGCTGCCGCCGCCCGCGCCGACCGGCATGATCGGGCGTTGTGGATGCCGACGGCGACCGCAGTGGGTGCCTATGGCGATACCACTGCGCTGGTGGGCACGCCGGAAACGGTGGCCCAGGCGTTGCTCGATTATGTCGACCTAGGGGTGACCACTTTTCTCAACCGCGGTTATGACCCGCTGTATGACACGGTGGATTACGGGCGCTGGGTGATTCCGGCGGTGCGCGAGGAAGTGCGGCGGCGGCAGGCGCAGTTTGTGGGGTGAGGATGGGGTGTATGGGTTGGGGTTGCGTGTTGGCTTCTGGGTTCATGGCTTGGGGTATGCAGCACCTGTGAGATCGAGCGCCGCCCGCGCGGCGCTCGATCTCACAGGCACCAAACACCCCAAGCCATGAACCTAGAAGCCAACACGCAACCGAGGCGAATGCTCCACCAGCGTCCGGGTATACGCATCAACCGGCCTCCCAAGCACCTGCTCGGCACTCCCCTGCTCCACCACCCGCCCCTGTCGCAACACCAGCACCCGGTCGGCAATCGCCCGCACCACCCCAAGGTCATGGGTGACGAACAACAAGGTCAGCCCCTCCCCCTGCAAACGCTGTAGCAAGGCCAGAATCGACGCCTGCACCGACACATCCAGCGCCGAGGTAATCTCGTCACAAACCAGCAGCCTTGGCTCGCAGATCAACGCTCGGGCAATCGCCACACGTTGCCGTTCACCACCAGACAAGCTATGCGGGTACAAATCCGCCACCCGAGCCGGCAACGACACCCGTTCCAACACCGCCTCGACCCGACGCCGCGCCTCACCACCACGCACACCGAAAAAGTGCGCCAACGGCGCGCTGAGCGTTTGCCCGACCGTCTGCCTTGGGTTCAAGGCCCGATAAGGGTTCTGGAACACATACTGAATCTGGTGACGCAAACGGGCATCACGCTCGCGTGCGGCAAACGCCAAAGGCTCGCCGGCGTAACGCATTTGCCCCTGAACGTTCTCGCCCAGCCCGGCAATGGCCCTGGCCAGGCTGGTCTTGCCCGAACCCGATTCGCCCACCAGCGCCAGGCACTCCCCTTGCCCCACACGCAATGAAACATCGAACAGCACCTGGCGATCGTAAGCGACATCCAGCTCCCGAACCTCTAGCAACACGGCTTCGTTCGGCACCGATTCAACCTCGACAGCCGCCCCCGCAAGGGGCAGCGGTTCTTGGTGCGGCACCAGGCAGGCGACCTGATGCTTGCCGTCGAGCGTCAGCAACGACGGTTCGATCACCGAACACTCGGCCCGATGCCGGTCGCAGCGCGGCGCAAACGCACAGCCATGCGGGCGCTGCCCGGGTGCCGGCGCATGCCCGGCAATCGCCTGCAGCGGCTGACGCCGGGCAACGTCGGGGATAGCCGCGAGCAAGGCACGGGTGTAAGGGTGCGCAGGGTTGCAGAACAGCGCCTCGCGCCCGGCCACCTCCACCAGCCGCCCGGCGTACATCACCATGACCCGGTCCACCAGCTCACGCACCACGGCCAGGTCGTGGGTGACGTAAAGCGCCGCCACACCGTGTTCACGGCACAGGCGCTTGAGGGTCTGCAACACATGGGCCTGGGTGGTGACGTCCAGTGCGGTAGTAGGCTCGTCGAGCACGATCAACCGGGGCCGCAGGACGAACGCCAGCGCCAGCATCACCCGCTGTTGCTGCCCGCCAGACAGTTGGTGCGGGAAGCGCCGCAGGAAGGCGTCGTCATCGGGCAGGCCCACCTCCACCAGGGTTTCGCCGATGCGCTGACGCACAGCGTCGCGCGACAGCTTGGGCTGGTGCGCCAGCAGCGTTTCACGCAGCAAGGCCCCCAGGCGCAACGCCGGGTTCAGCGCCGTGGCTGGGTCCTGGGCCACGTAGCCGACCAGCCCGCCACGGGCCAGGCGCAAGGCTTCGCCTTCGAGTGCCAGCACCGACTGCCCTGCCACCACCACCTGCCCGCCAACAATGCGCGCGCCCTGCCGGGCATGCTGCAACAATGCCGTGGCCAAGGTGGTCTTGCCTGAGCCGGACTCGCCGACCAGGCCGACAATCTCCCCTGCCGCCAGGCTGAAGGAAACCTCGGCCAACACCTCGACCTGCCCAGCCAGTTCCACCCGCAGCTCGCTGACTTGCAACACGTCGCTGTCGACCTTCAAAGGCGCATTCATGACTGTTTCTCCCCGACCCGTGCGCTGACCCGGCCAATGCCCTCGGCGAGGATATTGGTGCCATAGGCAAACACGCCGATCAGTAACGCCGGAGCCAGCACGGCCCACGGCTGCACCAGCAAGCCGGCCTGGTTTTCATTGATCATCAGCCCCCAGTCGGCAGCAGGCGGTGCCACCCCGTAGCCCAGAAAACTCAAGCCCGACAGCATGCCCACCGCCCAGGTCAGCATGTTGCCGAAGTGCACCAGCAGGGGCGTAAGAATATTCGGCAGGATTTCCTGAAAGAGGATGCGCCAACGCGGGTAACCCATCATCTGCGCAGCCTCGACAAACTCCTGCCCGGCTACCGCCACCGCGCTGCCGCGCGCCAGGCGGATGACGCCTGGGGTGAAGGCAATGGCTACGGTCAACACGATCAGCCACGGCGCCCTGCCGAGCATGGACACGATCAGCAGCACCAGGATCAGGTCGGGAAACGCCAGCGACACATCCGCCGCCCAACTGATCGCCTGGTCCAGGCGCCGGCGCGAGAACCCGGCCAGCAAGCCCAGGCTGCCACCGACCAGCAATGCCAAGGTGGCTGCGGCAACCGACATCCACAGTACCGATAACCCGCCACTGAGCAGCCTCGATAACAGGTCATGGCCAAGAAAATCATGCCCCAGCGGCGCTCCGGCGGCCGGCGGGCCGTACACCGGCCCCACCATCGCCGTGGGAGCATGCGGCGCCAGCCAGGGGCCGAACGCGGCCAACAGCGCCACCAACAAGGTGATCACGGCGCCACGCCGTACCTGCGGGTCGGCCAGCCAACGGGATTCAGTCATGGGTCGCCTCCTGGGCAGGGGTGCTGCGCGCGCGTCGCCACCACGGGCGGATACCGCGGCGGATACGGCGGATCATCCGCACCCGGCGCGCGGTACGCAGCTTGGGGGTAAGCAATACGGTCAACAGATCAGCCAGCAGGTTGATCAGCACCACCGCCAGGGTGATGACCAGCACCACGCCCTGGATCATCGGCAGGTCGCGCATCTGGATCGCTGCGTTCAACGCCGTACCTATACCTGGGTAACTGAAGATCACCTCTGCCAGCAGGGCGCCGCCGACCAGCGTGCGCAGGGTCAGCGCCACGCCCTGGATCGCCGGGGTCAGGGCATTGGGCAACGTGTGCCGCCAGACGATGCGCCGCTCGGGGATGCCGCGCAGACGGGCGGCGATCACGTACTCGGACTCCAGCGCCTCGATCATCGAGGCACGCACCATGCGCGTCAGGTACGGCAGTGCCGACAAGCTCAGGGCCACTACCGGCAGCACCAACGATTGCCATTGCCGCCACAACGGCAACTGCGGGTCAAGGATCGACACCGCCGGCAGCCAGCCCATGCCCGGCATGGAAAACACCAGCACCAGGCCGATGGCCAGCAAAAAGCCCGGCGTGGCCTTGAGCAGAATCAACGCCGACAACCCCCAGCGGTCCAGCCGGCTATCGCGGCGCAGGGCCAGGCTCACGCCCAGCAGCAGCGCCATCGGCACCACCAGCGCCAGCACCCCGGCCAACAAGGCCAGGGTATGGCCCAACCGGCCAAACAGCAGCTGCGCCACGGGTACCTGGGAGTCCAGCGAAATGCCCAGATCGCCGCCCAATGCGGCGCCCAGCCAGCGCAGGTATTGCACCAGGATCGGCTGGTCGAGGCCCAGTTGGCGTTGCAGGGTGAGGATACTGTCCAGCGGCGCATCCGGGCCAAGAATCACCCGCGCCGGGTCCGAGGGCAGCGCCTGGGTGGCGACGAACACCACCAGGGTGATCACCCACGCGGTGAGCAGGCCATAGCCCAGTCGGCCGATGAACCAGGCCAGCCATGCCGGTGTGCGGGGCGTGTGTCGTGTATCAGGCATTGGGGTTCAACCAGAGTTCGTCAAAACGCCAGGAGGCGAAGGTGGTCTGTTCCGGGGTGAGCCCGCCCACCTTGGCCGACGCGGCATCGAGCACGTCGGAAAAGCCCCAGACCAGCAACCCACCACGTTCGTGCTGGATGGTTTGGGCTTCATGCACCAAGGCCTTGCGCAATGCCAAGTCAGGCTGGGCCAGGGCTTGCTGGAACAGGTTGGTAAAGCGCGGGTCGTGGAAATTGCTGCGGTTGTAGATGGCCTGCGGTGCATCGTTGTGCAACGCCGAGGCGAGAAAGCCGCGCGCCGGAGTCGAGCCCGGCGACAGCTGCCATTGCTCACGCTGCGGGCCATTGAAGACGGACCCATCCACCTGATTGACCTTCACCTGCACCCCGGCTTTCAAAGCCTGCTGAGCGAACACCAGCGCGGCGTTGACACCGGCCCCCGGCGTGGTTGTCAGTTCGACACGCAAATCGCTCTGCCCGGCCTGACGCAGCAGCGAACGGGCCTGGTCCAGGTCGTAGGGGCGCTGGGCGATGGCATGGTTGAAGGTGGGGTCATGGGGCGAATACAGGTCATTGGCCACCCGCCCAAAACCATTCAGGCCACGCGCCACCAACTCCTGGCGGTCGGCCAGCAGGCGGAACGCCTGGCGCACCCGCACATCCTGAAACGGCGCCTTGGCCATGTTCAGGTTGAAGCCGGTGAACGAGGTGGTCGGCGAGGCATACAGCCGCAGCCGTGGGTCGGCCTTGAGCAACGCACTGTGCTCGGCCTGCACACCACTGGCCACGTCGATCTGCCCGGCACGCAGCGCTGCGGCCCGCGAGACCTGGTCCTTGAATTCGATGATTTCCAGCTCATCCGCATAGGGACGGTTGGGCTTGTAGTAGTTTTCGAAGCGGGTGTAGAGCGAGCGCTGGCCGGGGATGAAGCTTTTCAGCCGGTACGGGCCGGCACCGACCGGGTTGGTCACCGGGTGGTAGTCAGTGGGCACGATGCCGCCGAAGCTGATCAAGGTTTCGTCCAGGGGGTAGAAGCTTTGCCCCTGCTTGAAGCGAATTTCGAGGGTGCGCGCGTCCAGCTTGCGCAAAGCCTGCCGATCGATGGCGCCGACCAGCCCGGCAAATGGCGAGGCCAGTTGCGGGTCGGTCAGGCGCAGGATCGAGAACAGCATGTCATCGGCGGTGATACTTTTGCCGTGGTGAAATTCCAGCCCAGGCTTCAGCCGGATGGTCCAGGCACTGGCATCGGCGTTCGGCTCGGCGAACTCGGCCAGTGCCAGGCGCGTGCTGACATCAGCATTCCATTCCCAGCACTTGGCGTACAACGCCCAGCCGCGGATGATGCCGCCACCCACCGGTTTGTGCGCATCGAGGTTACCGGCCTGGTCACCGTCGATAATGCCCACCCGCAGTCGCCCGCCACGCACCGGCGTGCCCGTCGGCACCGCGCTGGCGGTTGCTGGGGCGCCGCTGTCGCAGCCGCTGAGCAACCCGCCGCCAAGCAGCAGGCTGCCGCCAACGGCCAGGCTGTTGCCGAGAAACACCCGGCGCGAAAACAGCTCGCTCATCACCCTCTCCTTACGCCGGTTGTGCCACGGGCGGCTTGCCGGCCGCAGCCAGGCGCGGCACCTCGAAGCCATGGTCCAGGTCCAGCAGCGGGAACAGCAGGTCAGCCACCCGGTGCGCTTCATCGATCAGCGGGAAACCCGAGAGGATGAATGCCGACGTGCCCTGGGCCTCGTACTCACGAATGCGCTCGGCGACCTGCTCGGCGCTGCCAACCAGGTAGGTGCCGGCAGCCGGGCCGAGGATGTTGAAGCCAAACAGGCTGGGGCCTAGCCAGACATTGGGGTAGATCTCCAGTTCGCGGGCCGTGGGCAGGCGCCCGGCGCGGATGCTGTCGAGGTTGCGCTGAATGCGCGGGTCGTCGCTGACGTAGCTGTCGAAGGTTTGCCCCGGCGGCAGCTGGCGCTCGATGGCAGCACGCGCGGTGGCCAGCGAGGTGCGCTGCAACAGGCGCTCGGCGTGGGCCCAGGCTTCTTCTTCGGTCTCGCGCACGATCACCTGCAGGCGGGTGCCGTAGGTCAGCTCACGGCCGATCTTCGCCGCCTCGGCCGCCACCCGGCGAAACTTGTCGCCGAGCTTTTGCGGGGTGTCGGCGAAGCTCAGGTAGACATCGAGCAGTTGCACCGAATGGGCCACGCCCGGCGCCGACGTACCAGCGCCCCACAGCGGGATGCCAGGCGTTTGCTTCGGTGGGTGCCAGCCGCCCAGCGGGTGATGGGCGGCAGCTGGCGAACGGGGTGAAAGCTTGACGTAACGGCCGTCGTAACCCGCGGTGTCTCCGGCGTAGAAACGTTGGAAGGCGCGCCAATACTCCAGACTGAAGTCGTAGCGCTCATCGTGCGGATAATGCACGCCCAAGGTGGCCAGGCCAGCGTCGTTGCCGTTGACCACGTTGAACAGCAGACGGCCGTTGGAAAACTGGTCGAAGGTGAGTGCCCATTTGGCCAACACTGCTGGCGACAGCTCGCCGGGGTGCTGGGCGACCAGGAAGCGCAGGCGCTGGGTGGCGTCGATCAGCGCTGCCGACACAGCCAGGCTTTCGTTGGGGCTGGAGCCGAGCAGCGAGCCATAGTAGCCCAGGCGGTCAGCGGCGATGGCCAACTGCTTGAGGTGCTCGAAATCGGTGTGCCAGCGGCCTTCGGGCTCCCAGGGATAGGGGCCGTCGGGGGTGGTGAGGTACCAGAGGATCTTTACTGCCATGGGGTGAGTCCTTGTTTCAGGTAAGAGCGGCCTTGTGTCGCGACAGGGGCGCGCAGCGCCCCCAGCGATCTGCTCAGCTACGTCGATCGATGCCAGGCACCAAGCCCAGCTCGGTAGCGCGCTCATACAACCCGCTCATCTTCCACTGCTGGGTCAGCACCCCCGGCCCATAAGGCCGCGACCCACCCAAGGCGTCCGCCAACAGCTGAATCTGCGCGCCCTCCTCCAGCAACAGGATGAACTCCGCCGTGGCCCGCAACCCCTGCTTGCCCCACACCGTGGCGCCGCCGTTGGCTTCCAGGATCGCCAGGTTGAACGGGTTCTCGACGATCTTGTCGAGAATGAAGTCCACCTCGGCCTGGCGCCGGTCGATGTACACCGGCAGCTCGCGGGCCAGTTGGTAGCGCTGCACCGGCACATAGTGGAACGGCAAGGTACGGTGGGTCTGGGCCCAGGCGCCGAGGTACGGGCTGTGCACGTGTGACACGGTGGTGATGTCGGCGTGGGTCTGGAACAGCTTGGTGTAACGGCCCAGGCCACCTTTGCCCTTGCCGACGATGACGTTGCCGGAAAAGTCGGTCACCGTGGCCTGCAGTGGCTTGTGGTGGTTCCACGGGCCGCCGTAGTTGACCGCTACCAGCAGTTCTTCACCGGGCACCCGCTCGATAAAGCCGACCGTGCCATTGGCTGTGATGGTGTTGGTTTCGCGAAAGACGCTGAAGGCCGCTTGCGCTTCGGCCACCACCTGGTCGATGAAGGTTTGCAGTTCGGCAGTGATGGGGCGTTCGTTGATCAGTACGGTCATGTTCAATCTCCGGTCAGGTCAGGCGCGGCGCTGGGCCAGCAGTTCATGGGCAGCTTGCAGGGGCCGCGGGTCGACCCAGTCGGCGATGGCGAAGTCGGCTTCGAGGAAGCCGTGCAGGTAGAGGAAATCTTTTTGTGTGCCAAGGAAGGCCAGGCGCTGCTCGGACAGGTCTGGCGCCAGGGTGGTGTGGAAATCGCCACGGTAGGCGTCAGCCACGCCTTGGCTGCCAGCGCGGGTTTCTTCTTCGAGGATGCGATTGAGCGCGGCACGGTTGCCGGCTGCCCATTCGGCAGCACGCAAGGTCTGAGCAAGGAAGCGCACCACCAGGTCAAAATGGTTGTCGAGCAGGCGCTGGTGCACGGTGATCGGGCGCGGTGTACCGTTGTTGATGCGGTGGCGTGGGTCGGGCAGCAGGTCGAGGTCGACGCCGACCACCAGGCCCAACCGGCGTGCCGCATCAGCCGCTGCCGCGCCCTTCACGTACACCGCATCGACGTCACCGCGCGCCAGGTACTCCAGCCCCGACCACAGCCGTTGCAGGCCCAACTGCGGGGTGGCGGCGTCGGCCTGGTCAAGCAGAGCCACTTCCACCAACTGCACGTCATCCAGGTGCAGGCCAGCCGAAGCCAGGGCGCCTTTGTAGCCGTGCAGGCTCATGGCCCGAGCGATGCTGCCGGGGCGGCTGTCGCCCCAGGCCGGCAGGGCCAGGCGTTTGCCGCGCAGGTCGGCGGCGCTGCGAATACCGGAGTCTGGGCGGACCAGAATGGTTTGCCATTCCTCGATCCAGGTCAGGCCGATCAGCCGGCTGGGCGAGCCTGCAGCGCGCGCCGCCAACGCCGGTACGTTGCCGCCTTCGCGCAGCAGCCCAGGCAGCTGGTGATCGTAATGGTGATGGCCCAGCTGGCGGGCCTCCTGCAAGGTCGAGACCGGCAGGCCGTCGGGGGCGAACTCTTGTTCCAGCCAGCCGAGCTTGTAGGCGATGCCAGAGGCGGTAGGCACGGGGCAGCGGGTGAACCAGATGCGCTCCAGGGCGGACGGGTCGTCCGCCAGGCGTTTTGCGGTGGGGGTTGCGAGGGTCATGGGGAGGCTCCTTGGGCGTCGTGCAAGCACCATTGCAGTGTGCGTGCCAACCGCTAGAAGCCTTGATTTACGTGGGGTTGGCTGTTGTGACAGGGCGCATGGTGCTGGATTGGGAGCAAGATTGCGGGTGGGGTGCTGCCAGATCAGCAAGGCGGCTGCTGCTGGGGCAGCAAAAAGTTGTAGAGACCGCGCAGGATGGGGCTTGAAGAGGGGGTGGCAAAGATATTGCTCAAGGGCTTGGGACCGCGCCAAGGCGCACTGGCCCCTTCAGACCTACCCGAGACCTCTTCATGAGCGCCATAGAACCCTCCCCCGCCCGCCGCCTCACCAGCGAAGCTCAAGCCATCGAAGCCGCCCGCCAGGTTGCTGCACAAATCGCCGAGCTGGCCGCCGACCCGCGCAACAACGGCCAGCTCCCCCACCGCCAAGCCGAGCTGTTATCCAGCAGCGGCCTGACCGCCATCGCCGTGCCGGCCGAATTCGGCGGCCTGGGTGCCTCGGTGCAGACCGTGGTCGAAACCGTGCGCCTGGTTTCCACCGCCGACGGCGGCGTCGGCCAACTGCTGCAGATTCACAACGTGATGCTGCGCGGCATCTTCACCGGCTACCCGGATGAAGTACGCGACCGGCTGATTGCCGACGTGCTGGCTGGCAAGCGCTTCGGCAATGCCCTGGCCGAAATCGGCGGCAAGAACAAGTTCGCCCTCAAGACCCGCGTCGAGCGCCGCGCCGACGGCCAGTGGGTACTCAACGGCAGCAAGTTCTACTCCACCGGCTCCTACCTGGCCGAGTGGATCTCGCTGACTGCCGCCAGCGAAGACGGCGGCGTCGGTGTGCTGCTGCACCGCGACACCCCCGGCTTGACCCTGGTCGATGACTG
This sequence comes from Pseudomonas sp. LFS074, assembly GCF_047978165.1. Lineage (NCBI taxonomy): Bacteria > Pseudomonadati > Pseudomonadota > Gammaproteobacteria > Pseudomonadales > Pseudomonadaceae > Pseudomonas > Pseudomonas sp. LFS074. Next base: position 3,792,616 of record NZ_JBFPFV010000001.1, read on the forward strand.
GCAGGCCTTCGGGCAGCAAAACTCGGTGAGCGGCACGGTGAAGTTCGACGATATCGTGCTCGACGAACGCTACCTGACCCGCCGCAGCGGGCCGATGAAACGCACCGGTCTGACCTTCCCGCAGATCCTCCACGCGGCCATCGACACCGGCATCGCCGCAGGCGCATTGCAGGCGGCGGTCGAGTACCTGCGCGAACATGCCCGCGCCTGGGTGGAAAGCGGCGTCGAGCGCGCCAGTGACGAGCCGCATGTGATTCGCCAGGTCGGCGAGTATGCCGTGGCGCTACGCGGCGCCGAGTCGGTGCTGCGCGAAGCGGCGCGGGTGTTCGACGAACACGAGCGCGATCCGCAGAACAAGGCGTTGCAGGATGAGCTGATCTTGTCGGTGGCTACCGCCCGTGCGCATTCCGATGCGGCGTCGCTGAAAATTTCCAGCGACCTGTTCTCGCTGCTGGGGGCCAGCGCTTCGCTCAGCAAGTGGAACCTCGACCGCTTCTGGCGCAATGCCCGGGTGCACACCACCCACGACCCGATCCGCTGGCGCCTGCACAACGTCGGCAACTACTACCTGAACGGGGCGGATCCCGGGGAGTACACGGCTGTGCTCAATGCCAAGGAGAACCAGGGCGCTACACGCCGCTGAAATGGGGTTTGGGCGGGGGGCGCTTTGCGCCCCTATCGCGACACAAGGCCGCTCCTACAAGGGGCGGCGTCGCATTCTGATCGAGCATTTACATGAACCACCCTCTTCTTCGGGCCTTGGCCATCTATCGCGAAATGCCTTGGCGCTTCGCCTTGGTCACAGCCTTGTACATTGCCGGCAACCTCGGCTTGGCCTGGCAACAGTGGCTGATCGGCCACGCGGTCGACGATGTCAGCAGCGGCCGCGCCGTACAGCGCCTGGCCGATGGCAGCCTGGACGCCAGCATAGCCTGGCACTGGCTGTGGCTGCTGCTGGCCATTGCCCTGGGGCGCGGCCTGTTGCAATACGCCGCCGCCGTGTTGTCACTGGTACTCAGCCAAGCCCTGCTCACGCGCCTGCGTGAGCGCATCCTCAGCCAGGTGCAGTACCTGCACCTGGGCTACCACTGGCGCCACGGCATGGGTGAACTGGTTACCCGCACCACCCGCGATGCCGACAAGGTGCGCGACGCGCTGATCACCTTCTGGCGGCAGATCATCGAAACGCCGCTGGTGGTGATCGCCGCCGTTGGCCTGTTGAGCTGGTACGACCCGCTGTTGGGCCTGGTGCCCTTGTTGCTGACCGGTGCCGGGCTGTGGCTGTTCGTGGTACAGACCGACCGCCTGGTCACCCTCGACCGTGCCGTGGGCGCCGCCTACGACCAAGTCAGCCAGGACCTGGCCGAAGGCATTGGTGGGGTGCGGGTAATCAAGGCCTTCGGCCTGGAAAAGCAGCGCATCGCCCGTTTTGCCAGCCAGGTCGAGGTGTTCACCGGCCATGCTCGCACCGCCCTCGCCTACGCCAGCTCGCGCATTCCGCTGCCGCAGGCGGTGGTGGCGCTGGGGCATGTGTGGATCCTGGTCTATGGTGCCCAGCGCGTGGCAGCCGGCGCGCTGGGCATCGGCGAGCTGGTCACCTCGCTGCTGGTGGCGACCACGCTGGTGTTCCGTATCGAAGGCATTGGCCGGGTGATGCAGACGTTTGCCGATGCCCGCGCCAGCGCCGAACGCATCTGGCAGTTGCTGGACGAGCGCCCGGCCATCATTGGCGGCCATGCCGCCCTGCCCGCCGGGCCGTTGGGGCTGAAGCTCAACCAGGTACACGTCAGTGCTGCAGAAGCGGGCCGGCACATCCTGCACGACTGCTCGCTGACCCTGCGACCCGGCGAAGTGGTGGCGCTGGTCGGCGCCACCGGCACCGGCAAAAGCCTGCTGGCCAGCCTGCTGCCACGCCTGGCCGATGTGCAAAGCGGTAGCGTGCAGGTCGGTAGTGACAGTACCGGTTGGCATGACCTGCGCGACCTCGACCTGGCCGACCTGCGCCGCCGCGTGCAGGTACTGCCGCAGGAGAGCTTTCTGTTCTCTGACAGCCTGGCCGCCAACTTGCGCATGGCCGCACCGCAGGCCAGCGACGCGCAGTTGCGTGAAGCCTTGCGCCTGGCCGCCGCCGAGGATGTGCTGGAGCGCCTGCCACACGGCCTGGACACCCCGCTGGGCGACCGTGGCGTGACCCTGTCCGGCGGCCAGCGCCAACGCCTGTGCCTGGCCCGCGCGCTGCTTGGGGCACCCGATATCCTCTGCCTGGACGACGCCACCAGCGCCTTGGATGCACTGGGCGAACGCCAGGTACTGCACAACATCCGCCGCCTGCACAGCACAAGTGGCCAAGGCCCGACCTTGCTGCTGATCACCAGCCGCCTGTCCACCCTGCTGCTGGCCGACCGCGTGCTGATGCTGGAAAACGGCCGCATCGGTGCCTCCGGTAGCCATGCCGAACTGAGCACGCACAACGCCCATTACCGCGACCTGCTGGGGATCGACCATGACTGATGTGCAGCACACCCCTGCCAGCGATATCGACACCGAGCAACGCCTGGCCCGGCAGGCGCTGGACCGTGGCATGTTCCACCGCCTGCTGCCGCTGCTACGGCCTGTTCGCGGGCAGATCCTGGCAGTGATCGGCATCGAACTGCTGCTGGTGTTCACCGTGTTCCTGCGCCCGTGGTTCGTGCGCGAACTGCTGGACAATGGCCTGGTGCCCAGCGCCGACCACTGGCTGCTGGATGAGCGCCTGGTGCTGTGGTTGGGCCTGGGGCTGGCGGCGAGCTGGCTGGGGCGTTTTCTGCTGGCCGGGGTGTCGCAGTTCGTTGCCGGACGCGCTGCCATCGGCGTGCTGAACGCGCTGCGGGTGAAGGTGTTTGCCCATGTGCAGGCGCTGTCGGTGAGCTATTTCGACCAGACCCGCGCCGGGCGCATCATTTCCCGCGCCGACCGTGACGTGGATGCGCTGGAGCCGCTGCTGGTGCAAGGTCCGCCGGAGCTGCTGGGTGCCTTGCTGCGCTGCGGCCTGGCGGCGGTGATGCTGTGGCGCATCGAGCCCAGTTTCTTCTACAGCCTGGCCGCCACAGTGCCGCTGCTGGCCGTGGCCACCTGGCGTTTCAAGCGCGTGTCGCAACGCAACTGGGCCAAGGTGGCCGAACAACGCAGCCGCTTCACCGCGCACCTGGTAGAAAGCGTCAGCGGGGTGCGGCTGATCCAGCAGTGCGGGCAAGAGCAGCGCAACCAGGCGCGTTACCGGCGCCTGCTGGAGGACTTCAACCAAGCGCTGATTCGCGGCAGCCTGCGCGCCGGCTGGTTCGCCCCGTTCACCGCATTGCTGAGCACCACCGGCATGGCGGTACTGCTGCTGGTCGGCGCCCATGGCCTGGCCGAGGGCAAGGTGAGTGTGGGCCAGGTGGCCGAAAGCCTGTTCTACGTGTTCCTGTTCCTTGGGCCATTGCAGGAGCTGTCGGACCTGTTCGAGCGCTATGCCACCGGCAGTGCCTCGGCCCAGCGCATCTTCCTGCTGCTCGACACCCGCCCGCAGGTGCTCGACCCTCCGGTACAGCAGGCGCTGGCCCGTGCGCGCGGCCAGGTGGACTTCGACAGCGTCGGTTTTGCTTACGCACCCAACAGCCCCCGGCCTGTGATCGATGGGCTCGACCTGCATATCCGCGCCGGTGAGGTGCTGGCCATCGTCGGCCCCTCCGGGCATGGCAAGAGCACGCTGGTGCAGCTGCTGACACGCTTCTACGAAGTGCAGCAAGGCGCCATCAGGCTCGATGGCATCGACCTGCGCGCACTGGCCCAGCACGATCTGCGGCGCAACGTGGGCGTGGTGTTGCAGGACAACGTGCTGTTCAGTGGCAGCATCCTCGACAACCTGCGCCTGGCCGCGCCCGACGCCGACGACGCGCAGTTGGTGGCCGCCGCCCGCGAGCTGGGTGCCGACGAAGTGCTGGAACGCCTGCCGCAGCGCTACCACACCGAAGTCGGCCCACTGGGCGCGCACCTGAGCCATGGCCAGCGGCAGTTGGTGTGCCTGGTGCGGGCGTACTTGGCCGACCCGGCGGTGCTGGTGCTCGACGAAGCCACCTCGGCGGTGGACGTGCACACCGAGCGGCGTATCCAGCGCGCCCTGCGTCGACTGTGCCAAGGGCGTACCGCAATCATCATCGCCCATCGCCTGGCGACCATCCGCGATGCCGACCGGATTGCCGTGGTGAAGCATGGGCGGGTGGTGGAGCAAGGGGCGCATGCCGATCTGATCGGGCGTAGCGGTGCTTATGCAGCGCTGTACGAAGCCTATCTGCGCAGCGCCGGGGAGGTTGCAACCGAAGCTGCGCATTAACGCTATCCCTGTAGGAGCGGCCTTGTGTCGCGATGGGCCGCAAAGCGGCCCCGGCAATCTTCGCGGCAAAGCTGGAGATCTGGGGCCGCTGCGCGCCCAATCGCGACACAAGGCCGCTCCTACAGGTTGATTTGCACTCGTGCTGCTACCCCAGCATCCATTGCTGGCGCACTGCTGCCACAGCAGCACCCCTCTCCCCGCTAGCGCCTCAATCCCCCGCCCCACAGGCCATGCGCCACGCATGGCACAGCCGTTGCACCACCCTCTCCATCCGCACACTCTCCCCCTTCAGGAGCCCCCATGACCACCGAATTCTTCTGGCGCCTGCCCTTGGGCACCGACGGCCCGCAGCTGTCCACCGACCGCCACAACCGTGGCAACCCTGTACACCGCCCCGGCAACATCGCCCCCGGTCGCCTGCCCGATGGCCAGGCCGACTGCTTTACCTACATCGACTACATCGCCCAGGTGGCCAAGGCCGCCGAGCTGGCCGGCTTCGAGGGGGCGCTGCTGCCCACCGGCCCGGAGCCGTGGATTGCCGCCGCCGCGCTGGCCCGCGAAACCCGCCGTATCCGCTTTTTGATCGCCTTTCAGGCCACCTGGACCCTGCCCGCCTATGCCGCCCAGCAGGCGGCCATTCTGCAAAACCTCAGCGGAGGGCGGCTGGACTGGAACATCATCACCGGCGGCAACCCGGCCAGCCAACGCGCCAATGGCGACTTCCTCGAACACGACCTGCGCTACAAGCGCACGGGCGAATTTCTCGACGTGATCCAAGGCCTGTGGACGCAAGACTCGTTCTCCTACGATGGCGACATCTACCGCCTGGAAAACGGCAGCCTGCCGCCAGGCCTGCAACACGAACGCAAACCAGGCGTGTACTTCTCCGGCTTTTCCGATGCCGCGTTGAACGTGGCCGCGCGCCATGCCGACGTGTACCTGAACTGGGCTGAACCGATCGACAAGCTCAAGCCGCATATCGAACGGGTACGCGAGCTGGCCGACAAACAGGGTCGCACGGTGCGCTTCGGCCTGCGCGTCGACCTGTTCGCCCGCGAAACCGAAGAGCAGGCCTGGCGCGAGCTGCGCCAGCAGTTCGAGCGCCTGGAAGGCAAGGCCAGCAGCACGGCGAAAAACTTCATCACCGGCTCCGACTCGGTCGGCGGCGCGCGCCAGGCCGCGTATCACCAGGGCTTGCAGGGTTTCGACGAACTAATCCTGGCACGCAACCTGTGGGCCGGCTTCGCCAAGGCCAAGCCTGGCCCAACCGTGGGCCTGGTGGGCAGCCACCAGAACATCGCCGAGCGCCTGGCCGAATACCGCGATGCCGGTTTCAGCACCTTCATCCTCGCCGCCAACCCGCACCTGGAAGAAGCCCTGCGCATCGGCCAGGAAGTGCTGCCGCTGGTGCAACAGGCCACCCCTACCCTTTTGCAGGCCAGCGCCTGACCCCGACCGGAGCCCGAACATGAGCCAACCCCTCGATACCTTGTGGTACACCCGTTGTCCGGTGCCCACGGGCCTTGGCATTGCCGTGCAGCAAGGCTGGCTGCAGGAGGACCTGGCCAGCCTTGGCACCCAGGTGCAGTCGCTACGCGAAGCCGAGCAGCAGGCCGTGCGTGAATCGCACTTTGACCACAGCCTGCTGAACTCGGTACGTCATGGCGGCAGCATCCCGGCCATCTGGGCCCGCGCCCAGGGCCGCGATACCCGCGTGATCGGCCTGTCGTGGGCCGATGAGGCGCAGTTGATCCTGACCCGACCACACAGCGGCATCCACACCGTCAAAGACCTCAAGGGCAGGCGCTTCGGCCTGCCCGACTGGGCTGCGGCGCAAATCGACTTCACCCGTGCCCAGGCCCTGCGCGGCCTGGAAAACGCCTTGAAACTCGAAGGGCTGCAAGTGGGCGACGTAGCGTTGGTCAACTACCGCTACGACGGCACCTTCAGCGACCGCCCAGTGCGCAACGTGGCCGGCACTCCGGTATCCAGCACCCAGAGCGAAGGCCGTAACCTGGAGCTGGCCGGCCTGCTGCGCGGCGAGGTGGACGCGATCTTCCTCAAAGGTGCCAGCGCCGTGCAACTGGCCCACGCCTTTGCCCTGCGCACGGTGATCGACACCGGCAGCCACCCCGACCCGCTGATCCGCAGCAACAATGGCACACCGCGCACCCTGGCGGTGGACAGCCACCTGCTGGCGCAGCACCCGCAGGTGGTGCACACGCTTCTTGGCTCGGTGCTGCGCGCCGAGCGCTGGGCCCATCAGCACCCGGATGAAACCCGCCGCTACCTGGCGCGGGAAACCAACAGCAGCGAGTACTGGGTGCAAGTGGCCTACGGCATTGACGCCCACCTGCGCCTGAGCACCCGCCTGGACGATCAGGCCATTACCGCCTTGCAGGACTTTGTCGAGTTCCTCGAACGCTGGCGCTTCATCCCGGCGCGCTTCGAGGTGCGCGACTGGATCGCCCAGCAACCACTGGACCAGCTGCTGGCCCCCACCTCCATGGAAAGGAAACCCGTTACCCCATGACCAAGCCCCTGGAAACCCTCTGGTACACCCACAGCCCGGTGCCCACCGGCCTCGGCATTGCCGTGCAGTCGGGGCGCCTGGCTGAGGCCTTTGCGCCGTTCGGCACCAACATCCAGTCGCTGCGCGAATCCAGCGAACGCGAGGTGCGCGAGGCCCATTACGACCACCACCTGCAGAACTCGGTGCGCCACGGCGGCAACATCCCGGCGATCTGGGCCTATGCCAGCGGCGTCGATACCCGCGTGCTGGGGCTGTCGTGGAGTGATGAGGTGCAGCTGATCCTCACCACCGAAGAAAGCGGCGTACGCAGCATCCGCGACCTGAAAAACCGTCGCTTCGGCATACCCAAGTGGGCCAACGTGCAGATCGATTTCACCCGTGCCCAGGCCCTGCGCGGGCTGGAAAACGCCCTGAAGCTCGAAGGCCTGGCCGTTGCCGATGTCGAATTGGTCGACTACCCCTACGGTGGCACCTACAGCGACGACGCCAAGCAGCACCTGTATGGCGCCGAAGTGAGCCTTGACACCAGCCGCTTCAGCCGCCGCAACAACGAGCTGATCGGCCTGCTACGGGGCGATATCGACGCCATCTTCCTCAAGGGCGCGCATGCCGTGCACCTGGCCCATGAGTTTGGGCTGCGCGTGGTAGTGGATACCGGCAGCCACCCCGACCCGCTGATCCGCAGCAACAACGGCACCCCGCGAACGCTGACCGTGGACCGGCACTTGCTGGAGAACCACTTCGATGCCAGCCGCACGCTGGTCGACACGGTGCTGCGCACCGAGCAATGGGCCTGGGCCAACCCGGAGGAGACCCGGCGCTTTCTGGCGCGTGAGCTGAACACCAGCGAGTACTGGGTGGCGGCGGCCTATGGCGACGATGCGCATCGGCGCTTGCGCACAACGCTGGACAGCCGCTCGATCGGGGCGTTGCAGGACTTTACCGAGTTTCTGTTCAGGTGGGGGTTCATACCCCGGCGCTTCGATGTGCGGGAGTGGATTGATTTTCGCGTGCTGGAGAGTGTGATCGGTTCGACGTCGCGGTTGGCAGTTTGAGATTTTGGGGCCGCTAAGCGGCCCCGACAATCTGAGCCCCACCACTGCTGCCCCAGCAGCACTCGCCCAGCACCCCACTGCTGCCCAATCTGCAACACAGCCCAATAGTTCAAATAAAATCTTTATACATCAATAACTTAACAACATGGCACAGTCCCTGCTCTAGCTCTCCCCAACAACGCTTTACATACGGGGAGATTCACCATGCACCAACGTCATCCACTGGCCCGCCAGATCAGCCTCGCGCTGCTGTTGGCCGGCACCGGCAGCCAGGCTATCGCCGCCGACGAAAACAATAAAAACGAACCAGCCCTGGAAACTGTCACCGTCACCGCCCAGCATCGCGAACAGACCTTGCAGGAAGTCCCGGTCGCCGTATCGGCCATCAAAGGCACCAGCATCACTGCCGACGGTGTGCGCTCGATGGGCGACATCACCACCTTCGTGCCCAACGCCTCGGCCAAGAACCCCGACGGCGACGGCCGCCCGCGCTGGTACATCCGTGGCCTGGGCACCGGCGACACCGGTGCGGCAACGGTCTACCCAGTGGGCATCTACGCCGATGACGTGTACCTCAACGCCCCCATCGCCGGTGGCGGGCCGTTGTTCGACCTGGAACGCATCGAGATCCTGCGTGGGCCGCAAGGCACCCTGTATGGCAAGAACACCACTGCCGGTGCAGTGAACGTGATCTCGAAAAAGCCGACGTTCGACACCGATGGCTATGGCACGGTCGGCTTTGGCAGCAAGAACGAGCGCATCGTCACCGGTGCCATTGGTGGTGCGCTGGTGGATGAAAAACTGGCCGGGCGAGTAGCGCTGTATTCCGAAGAACGCGACGGTTTCCAGAACAACGACTTCGACGGCAACACTTATGGCGACGTGAACAAAAAGGCCATCCGCCTGCAGTTCCTGGCCCAGCTCAACCCCGACCTGGACGCCCTGCTCAAGCTGCACAGCCGCCAGTTCAAAGGCGACGGCAGCAATGGTTCGCTGCCGGTGGGCCGCTACTACAACGTCGGTTACGAACGCCCGCAGGGTCGCGACATTTCGCTGAACGTCAACGAAGACTACCGCCTGGACCACGACGGCGCCTCGCTGACCTTCAACTGGTACCTGGGCGACTACACGCTGACCTCGATCAGCGCCTACGACTACATCCGCAACCGCTCCACCAGCGATGCCGACTACACCCCCTACGAGGTCAACGGCGCGGCCATCACCGACAACAGCTACCGCCAGTGGTCGCAGGAGCTGCGCCTGGCCTCGCCGGAAGACCGCCCACTGCACTGGTTGGTGGGCGCCCACTACTTCCATGAAGACCTGGACAGTTCTGCCCAGCGCATCGTCACCCCCGGCCCCACGCCCAACGGTACCGGCTCGAACCAGGTGGGCACTACCGCGTTCCGCGACCTGGGCTACGATCACCGCACCGACAGCTACGCGCTGTTCGGCAACTTGACCTATGACTTCACCGATGACTTCAGCGTGACCGGCGGCCTGCGCTGGACCCAGGAGAAAAAGGACATCGACCTGGACCTGGTGCAGTTGACCCGCGCCACGGCCAACGGCCCGCTGATTCCACTGGGCGGCGTAGGCACCAACGGCAACCGTCAGGAAGACAAGACCTGGGAAGCCTGGACCTACGACCTGACCCCCGAGTACCGCATCAACGACAACCTGCGGGTGTTCTTCCGCTACGCCCACGGCTTCCGTTCGGGTGGCTTCAACACCGGGCTGTCGACCAGCCTGGCGCAATTGACCACGGTCGACCCGGAAGAACTGGATGCCTACGAACTGGGGCTGAAGTCGGAGTGGTTCGACCGTCGCCTGACCGTCAACGCCAACCTCTTCTACTACGACTACTCCGACATCCAGGTGAACCTGCTGACAGTGAACAGCGGCGTACTCACCACCGCATTGACCAACGGCGCCAAAGGCAAGGTCAAGGGCGCGGAGCTGGAGGTCGAGGGCCAGCCGACCGAGCGCCTGCACCTGCGCGCGGCGGTGTCGTTCCTGGACACCGAGTACACCGATTTCAAGAACACCAACCCCACCACCGGCGCGGTAACCGGCGACTACAGCGGCAACAGCTTCGTGCGCTCGCCACGCAACGTGGTGTCGCTGGGTGCCGACTACACCATCCCGCTGGAGGTCGGCGGCAAGCTGGTGGCCGGTGGCGACGTGAGTTTCCGCGACAAAGAGTATTTCCTGGCCGACCGCCAGAGCAGCGCCGACGAAACCCTCAGCCAGCCCCACTACACCCTGGCCAACGCGCGGCTGAGCTGGTTCAGCCATGACGACAAGCTGAGCGTGACGGGCTTCGTCAACAACCTCACCGACCGCCGCTACCAGGTGCATGGCCGGCCCAACGGCACTGCCGGGCAGTACGTGATCACCTACGGCGACCCACGCACCGTCGGGCTCAGCGTTACCAGCCGCTTCTGATTGAAAACCATTGGGCTGCTGCCACAAGGAGCCCGCGCTCCCTCTGTAGGAGCGGCCTCGCGTCGCGATGGGCTGCGCAGCAGCCCCAAGGCATCACGCCGTATAGAAGGATTACCCATGCCCCACCACACCCCCCTGGCCAGCGCCATCGCCCTGGCCATCGCCGGCCTCGCCATGCCCGCATTCGCCGCCGAACCCAACGACCGCCTCGACACCGTGGTCGTGGTCGGCACCCATCGCAGCGACGTCACCGCCCTGCAAAGCGCCGCGCCAGTCGATGTGCTGAGCGGTGAAAAACTTCAGGAAACCGGCGCCAGCGACCTGTCCGCAGCGCTTACCGCGCTGTCACCCTCGTTCAGTTTCCCGCAGTCGCCCCAAGGCGCCTTTGCTGGTTCCATTGCCCAAGGCGCCTCGCTGCGCGGCCTGGCCTCGGACCAGGTACTGGTACTGGTCAACGGCAAGCGCCGCCATACCAGCGCCAACGTCACCCGCCAGGGCCTGGTCAACGCCCGTGGTGCGGCAGCAGTGGACCTCAGCCTGATCCCGCTGTCGGCCATCGAACGGGTGGAAATCCTGCGCGACGGCGCCGCTGCGCAATACGGTTCGGACGCCATCGCCGGGGTGATCAACATCGTGCTCAAGGAGCGCGACGAAGGCGGCAACGCCGGCTACCGCTTCGGTGGCTACAAGAAAGGCGACGGTCTGCAGCGAAAACTCAGCGGTTGGAAGGGCTTTGCCCTGCCCAACGACGGTTTCCTGACCCTGGCATTCGACGCGGGCAGCCAGGACCCGGCCAGCGACACCCGCGACGACAACCGCCTGTTCTACCCAGGCTCCACCAGCATCGACACCCCGCGCGAGCAGAACAACCGCTACCGCAACTGGCGCTGGGGCTCGGGCAATGTCTCGGACCAGTACAACTTTACCGCCAACGCTGAAATGGGTTTGAGCGAAGGCTTGAGTGCCTATGGCTTCGCCACCTATGCGCACAAGAACACCGACGCCGAGAACTTCTTCGACCCGCCGACCACGTTGCGCAACAACTACGGCAGCGTAGCCCTGGCGCGCTACCCGGACGGCCGCCTGCCAGTCACCCGCTACGGCCTGGAAGACTTTGCCGTCACTGGCGGCCTGCGTTTTGAAAACGAAACCCTGGGCAACTTCGACCTGGCGCTGAACTACGGCGACAACCGCGTCGATTCCACCGACCACGACGCCATCAACCCCAGCTGGGGCACCGCCAGTCCGTCGACCATCTACACCGGCCGCCGCGAAGCCGACCAGACCAACCTGACCCTGGACTGGACCCGCGACTTCGCCAACGCCTGGCTGTTCAAGCCGCTGACCGTGTCCGCCGGGCTGGCCTGGCGCCAGGAAAACTACGACCTCAGCGAGGGCGACGCCGCCGGCTGGTCCAACGGGCCACTGTTCAACACGATCGACCCTGTCACCGGCCGGCGTATCCCCGGCTACTACTCGGGCATCACCCAGGTCGATGCGGTGTCGCTGGACCGCCGGGTGATCGGCGCCTACTTCGATGTCGAAGCCCAGGTCACCGAGAAATTCCAGGCCGGTGTGGCGGTGCGCAGCGAGCACTATTCGGACTTTGGCGACACCACCAACGGCAAGTTGTCGCTGCGTTACGACTTCACCCCGCAGATTGCCGCGCGGGCCAGCGCCAGCACCGGCTACCGCGCGCCTTCACTGGTGCAAAGCGGGCTGTCGTCGTTCAGCGTGCAGGTGGTGGAACAACCGCCGGGCAGCGGCAACTGGGTCGAGGTGCAGCAACGCACCCTGCGCGCCGACAGCCCCGAGGCCGCCTTGCTTGGCGGCAAGGCGCTGAAGCCGGAAGAGTCGACCAACTTCTCCGTGGGCCTGGTCTGGCGGCCACTGCCAAACGCGTCGGTCACACTCGATGCCTACCGCATCGACATCGACAACCGCATTACCTTGTCCGACCAGTTGCCGGCGTCGGTGGTCGGCCCGATCTTCGCCGGTACGCCCTACGCAAACATCCAGAGCGCGGCGTTCTACAGCAACATCGCCGACACCCGCACCGATGGCTTCGAGCTGGCCGGCCACTACCAACTGGACCTGACCGGCTGGGGCCGGTTGGACTTAAACGGCGGCTACGCGCGCAACAATACCCGCATCACCGGCCTGGACGACGTGGGCGGCATCCCCGGCAACCAGATCATCGGCCGCAACACCCAGGGCCTGATCGAGGACGGTACGCCCAAGGACAAGCTGACCCTCAGCGCCAACTGGCTGTATGACGGCTGGAGCGTCACCGTGGCCCAGCGCCGCTATGGCGAGTGGAAAAACCGCAACGCTGCCAACCCGACGCTGGACCAGACCTTCAGCCCGCAGTGGGTGACCGACCTTGACGTGTCATACCGTTTCGACCTGGGCCTGACCTTGTCGGCGGGTGCGATCAACCTGTTCGACAGCCACCCGGACAAGCTCAAGGGCGCACAGCTGTATGGCGTACCGAAATACTCCATCACCAGCCCGGAGGGGGCGCAGGGGGCGTTCTACTACACCAGTGTGAGTTACGATTTCTGATCTGATACCGCGCTGGCTTCTTCGCCGGCAAGCCCGCGAAGAAGCCAGCACCGATACTGCTGAATGACTGCTGCTCAAGCAGCATATCGCTGCTGCTCAAGCACCACACTCGACCTTCAGCCTCGCAATCCGGGGCTTTCTCCGCCTGGCACAGCTCTTGCGATACCCCGGTATCCCCTGTTTATCCAAGGCCAGCCATGCGCGTGCTCTCGTCCCTTTCCTGGTTCATCTCACCCCTGGCCCTGCTCACCCTCTGGGCGGCGGTGGCCAACGCTGGGCTGTTTCCGGCCAACCTGCTGATCCCGCCACTGGAGGTATGGCACAGCCTCACCGACCTGCTGGCCACCGGCGAGCTTCAGGAACACCTGGCCGGCAGCCTGTCGCGGCTGGCCCTGGGCTTTACCGGTGGTGCCCTGGCAGGCCTTGCCTTTGGCGCGGCGCTGGCCCTGTCGAAAACCGTGGAGGCCTACTGCGCCCCACTGTTCCATACCTTGCGCCAGGTGCCCAGCATCGCGCTGATCCCGATGTTCGTGCTGCTGTTCGGCGTCGACGAAACCTTCAAGGTGGTCATCGTCGCCAAGACTGCGTTCTTCCCTGTGGCACTGGCCACCTGCGAAGGCATCCGCGCGATCCCGCGCAGTCATTTCGAAGTGGCAGCGGTGTACCGCTTGCGCTGGCCCACGCTGGTAGGTCGGATTGCCCTGCCCGCTGCTGTGCCGGCCATCGTCACCGGTATTCGCGTGGCCCTGACCCGCGCCTGGGTGGTGCTGGTGGCCTGCGAACTGCTGGCGGCCGACAGCGGCCTGGGGCAGATGATCGAGATGGGCCGGCAGATGCTACGCATCGATGTGGTGATGGTCGGCGTGGTACTGACCGGGCTGATCGGCTTTGCCCTGGATTTCACCTTGCGCCGTGTGGAACGGCGCCTTTCTGCCTGGCAAAACCGCTGAGGAGGATGAGATGAAACTGCAGAACATACGTGGCCTGGTGTTACCGCTGTTGCTGCTCGGTGCATGGGAATATGCCTCGCGCCAGGGGGCGGCCGGTGCCTATGCCTTCGTGCCACTGGCCCAAGTGGGCACGGCACTGACCGAGCTGCTGGGCAGCGGTGAATTGCTGGTCAACCTGTGGGCGAGCCTGCTGCGCACCTGCAGCGGCCTGGCCATCGGCATTGTCGGCGGTGTCGGCCTGGGGGCACTGATGGCCCTGTCCGCACCGGCCAACCGCCTGATCGCGCCGCTGTTCCATGCCCTGCGCCAGGTACCGATGCTGGGCTGGATCCCGCTGATTGCCTTGTGGCTCGGTAATGGAGAAGGCGCCAAGCTGTTGATCGTCAGCCTGGCGGCGTTGTACCCCATGGTGCTGAACACCTTCGAAAGCCTGCGCCAGGTCACTGCCCAGCACCGAGAAGCCGCGCAGGTACTGATGCTCAGCCGTTGGCAGCAACTGTGGTTGATCCTGCTGCCGGCGGCTCTGCCTGGCATTGCCGCCGGGGTGCTGCAGGCCTTGGCCTTCGCCTGGGTAACTTCGGTGGGCAGCGAACTGTTCCTGTCCGCTGGCGCCGGCCTTGGCAGCCTGATGATGAATGCCGAAGCCACCGCACGCATGGAGATCATCGTGGTCTGCGTGCTGTGCATCGGCCTGAGTGGCTACCTGATGTCCTGGCTGTGCACCCTGCTCACCCGCCGCCTGCTGCGCTGGCGCACCAACCATTGAAAGGCCCAACCATGAACGCCATCGCCCACGCTTTACCCACCACCGCCAGCACTGGCGCGCTGACCATTCGCGGCCTGAACAAAGCGTACCCGCTCAAAGGCAAGCCGGTACCGGTGCTCGAAGGCATCGACCTGGCCATTCGCCCTGGCGAATTCGTCAGCATCCTCGGCGCCAGTGGCTGTGGCAAATCCACCCTGCTGCGGCTGATTGTCGGGCTCGATCAGGACTACCAGGGGCAGATCCTGCTGGACCAGCAACCCGTGCGCGGGCCAGGCCTGGAGCGCGGCATCGTGTTCCAGGACCACCGCCTGTTCCCTTGGATGACCCTGCAGCAAAACATTGCCCTGGCCTTGAAAAACCATGCGCTACCGGCGCTGGAGAAGAACCGCCTGGTGGCCGAGCACATCGACCTGGTGGGCCTGAGTGGTTACGAGCAGGCCTACCCGCACCAGTTGTCCGGCGGCATGGCCCAACGCGCGGCGATTGCCCGTGCCCTGGTGAACAAGCCCAAGGTGCTGTTGCTGGACGAACCGCTTGGCGCCCTGGATGCACTGACCCGAGTGCGCTTGCAACAGGAGTTGCAGCGCATTTGGGTACAGGAGCGCTGCACGGTGATCATGGTGACCCATGACATCGAAGAAGCGTTGTACCTGGGCGACCGGGTGATCGTCATGGATGCACACCCAGGGCGCATTCGCGAGGACCTGCGTATCGACCTGCCGCACCCGCGCCAGCGCGATAGCCAGGTGTTGCAGGGGTACAAGCAGCGGTTGCTGGGAGAACTGGTGGGGCAATGAGCCGGGGGCCGCTGTGCGGCCCCCGGCATTTGACACCAACAGCTTTGCCTTCAGGCCCTCAACCCGCCAGGATGAAGTCCGCAGCAGTCACCGTGGTCGCATCCGCCACCCCCACCAGGCGGATGGAGTCGGCAGCGCCGATGCTGACCAGCGTATCGGCACCCACATCGGCGATGGTAACGCTGGCGGCAAAGGTAGCCGCGGTGATGTTGAGGGCGGTGATGTCCAGCCGATCCTGGCCACCCGCCGCAATGGCATCGAAGTTGATGATCAGGTCGTTGCCGAAGCCGGCCGCGAACTGGAACACGTCGTTGCCGTCGGTTGCCATCATGGTGTCGTTGCCGGCACCACCCACCACCGTATCGTTACCGCCTGCACCGTTGAGGAAGTCGTTACCGGCCCCCCCGATCAAGGTGTCGGTGCCGACATCACCGAACAGCGTGTCGTTGCCATCGCCGCCCTGCAACGAGTCGTTGCCATTGCCACCGTCCAGGCTGTCATCGCCAGCACCACCCAGCAACGTGTCGTTGCCCGCATCCCCCAGCAGCGTGTCATTGCCATCGCCACCATCGAGGCTGTCATCACCACCACCACCGTTCAGGCGGTCGGCACCCAGGCCGCCGAACAGCTGATCGTTGCCGGCGTCGCCGTTGAGGGTGTCGTTGCCAGCGTTGCCGTTGAGGATGTCGTTGCCACCGTCGCCGGCGAGCGTGTCATTGCCCGCCGCGCCGTTGATGATGTTGGCCAGGCCGTTACCAGTGCCGCTGAAGTTACCCACCCCGGTGTAGGTGAGGTTCTCGACGTTGGCGGCCATGGTGTAGCTGGCCAACGTGGTACGCACCAGGTCAGTCCCTGCCCCAGTGGCTTCGACCACGACGTCGCCGGCATCATCCACCACATAGGTGTCGTTGCCCACGCCACCCACCAGGCGGTCGGCACCCGCACCGCCGTTGAGCAGGTCGTTGCCGGCGCCACCGGTGATGGTGTTTGCCAGCGCGTTCCCGGTACCGGTGAAGGCACTGCTGCCGGTGTAGGTCAGGTTTTCGACGTTGGCGCCCAAGGTGTAGCTGGCCAGGCTGGTCTGAACCAGGTCGGTACCACCGTTCAGTGCTTCGGTTACCGTGTCACCGACGTTATCGACCACGAAGGTATCGTTACCAGCACCGCCGTTCATCACATCCGCACCCAGCCCGCCGTTGAGGATGTCGTTGCCATCTTCACCGTTGAGCAGGTCGGCGTCGTCCCCCCCGTTGAGGGTGTCATTGCCGACACCCCCGAACAGCTGGTCGGCACCGGCCAGGCCATTGAGGATGTCATTGCCGCCCAGGCCCGAAATCACGTCGTTGCCCGCACCACCGGTCAGGGTGTTGGCAGCGTTGGTACCCGTCAGCACCACGCCTGGCGGCACGGTCACTGCTGCGGTGGCCGCCGAGGTCAGCGACTCCAGGGTGCCAAAGCCATCGGTGTAACGCACGATCACCCGCAACTGCTGGTTTCCCTGGGCGAAGCCCGGCGTAAAGGTGGCCGCAGTGGCGCCGGCAATGTTGGCGAAGGTGCCGCCCGTGCCTTGCTGCCACTGGAAGCTGAAGGCACCTAAACCATCGAGGTCGGCGATACCGCCCGTGAGCGCGGTAAGTGTCTGGCCCTGGTCTGGCGTGGTGTCGCTGATCAGCACGGCACCGGTCGGTGCATCGTTGACGTTGGCCACCGGGTCGAGGATGTCGGAGGCGACACTTTCGTGCACGCCGAAGTCATCCACGTAGCTGACCACCACCCGCATGTTCTGCCCCACTTGCGCCTGGGTCAGGACAAAGGTGCTGCTGATGGCACCGGCAATGTTGACCCAGCCCACACCCCGGTTGGCCTGCCACTGGAAGGTGAACTGTGGGTTGCTCAGGCCATCGGCATCGACGATGGTCGCCGGGTTGGCGGTGAGCGTCTGGTTCTGCACCAGCAGCCCGGTCACGGCTGGCCCGGCGCTTGGCGCGCTGTTGGGCGACGAATCGACGATTTCCAGTGTGCCCTTGGCGTCCTGGTACACCGCACGTACACGGATGCTCAGGCCCGCCACATCGTCCGTGACCCGGTAGGTCGTGCCAATGGCCCGCGAAACTTCGCCAGCGGCAACAAAGGTGATGTCTTCATACACCCCCGAGCCTGGCAGGTTCTCGACTTGCCAGTAATACGCCACAGGGCCGTTGACTGCGCCGTTCAGGTTGGCCGCGCTCACGTTGTCGGCATCATGCACCGCCAGCGGTGTTACCCGCAGCAGTTGGCCAGTGACCGGTGTGTCGTCACGCACCCCGGTAGCATCGTCAAGAATCACCAGGTGCCCCGTCGGGCCGGCGTTCACGGCGGTACCCACGCCGGAGGCCTGCGAGCGGTCAGAGAACTGCAGCCGCTCGATACCGGTCAGGTGGTCGACACCATCGCGCCCGGCCACCAGGTCGGTGACGATCACCGCGTTGCCATCGACCACCACGCTGTAATCGGTGGCAACCCCCGAAAACACCGCCGTGTCATAGTTGTCGGTGCCGTTGAGGATCTCCCGTACGATCACTAGCTGGCCGGGATTGTAGGTGCCATTGAGCATGAACGGCACCATCGGTTCCATGCTGTCGAAGCTGGCGATTTCAGGGCCCGTGCCATCGTGATTGGCGCGTACGCTGATGCGTACGTTCAGCCATTTGTCGCCGTCGAGGATGTCATCGCCGCCACGGCCTTCGATCAGGTCGCTGCCGCTGCCACCGAGGATGATGTTGCCGCCATCGTAGAATGTCGCACCCGCCGCCAGCAGGCTGGACAGGCCGTTGATCAGGCTGATGTTGGTCAGCACGCTGCCCGTGGCGCCATTGGTCGGCAAGCTGGCGGCATCTTCGTTGTCACCGCGCAGGAAGTCGCCATGGGCCGAACCCGACAGGCCCTCCATGATGTCGAAGCGCACCAGCGCCGAAGCGCCCGAACCCGGTACTGGCGGCACATCGAAGAAGCGGTCGCTGTAGTCGATGGTCACGCCCTGGGCCAGGCCCTTGAAGGTGGCCCAGTCGTAGCCCGAGCCGCCGATATAGCGGTCGCCGAAGCCCAAACTGCCGACCATGATGTCATCGCCGCCTTCACCGTTGAACTTGTCGTTCTCGTTACCGCCGATGAACACGTCGTTGCCGATGATCGGGTCGTTGCCCAACGGGTCGAAGTTATCGCCAGGCGCACCGTCCGAGGTGCCCTTCTCGATCCAGTCGTCGCCTTCGTTACCCATGTCCTGCTCGTTGGCCTTGCTGCCCAGGATAAAGTCGTTGCCCTGGCCGCCGATGGCTTCGGAGGCGTCTTCACCGGTGACGATGAAGTCGTTGCCGAAACCGCCGATGATCAGGTTGACGCCATTGCCGCCGTGCAGCACATCGTTGCCGTCGCCGCCCTGGATGTTGTCGTCACCGCCCATGTCGCTGATGATGTCGTCGCCGGCACCACCGCGCAGCTGGTCGTTGCCGTCACCGCCCTCGATGCGGTCGTTGCCGGCATCGCCCCAGACCGTGTCGTCACCCTCGCTGGACACCAGGATGTCGTCACCGTTGGTGCCGCCCAGCACGATGTGCTCGGCACCGGCATAGCGGATGTAGTTGCTGTCCGGGCCAGCCGTCAGCGGGCTGTCGCGGAACACCACCTGTTCGCCGTTTTCGCCCAGCGGGTCGGCATGACCAAGGCCGTCGTTGTATTGCTTGCTCTGGTCCAGCTCCAGGTACAAGCCTGGGTCGGAGAACACCAGGCCTGGCAGGTGGGTGGCCGAGGTGTTGGCCATGATCAGCTTGGCGAACGAGTTGCTTTCCAGCTCGGCGTTCATCGACAGGCCAGAGGTGCGCTCCAGGTAGTAGAAGCGGTCACCGTCCTGCAGTTTCTCCATCTGGTTTTCGAACACGAAGTTGAAGGTGCTGCCGAGCATGCCACCGAACGGGGTCTTCTCTTCGGCCAGGCCGCCGATCCACAGGTCGATGGCATCGACGCCGGTGATGGTGACGGCCTTCAGGTCGTCGGCAGTACCCAGCACACCGTCCTTGCCGGGCAGCGTCACATTGGCCCAGGCGCCACTGCTGTTGAGGAAGTCCAGGCGGTCGGCCGGCGCACCCTCGCCGCCGAACACCAGGGCCATGGCCGCAGCGCGTTTTTCCAGCAATGTGGTGGCCCCGGTGATGCTGCTGTGGGTGCCATAGGCCGCGATGAAGTTGATCAGCGACTCAGGGTGCTTCAGGTGCTGCACCAGGTCGACCCAGCTGGTGTACGGCTTGAGCTGGGTATCACCGGTTTGCCCGTAGACATCACGGCGCACGGCGTTCAGCGAAGGGATGCCAACGTCGCGACCACGGGCGATGTTGATCGCTGGCAGGTCCAACGGCAGGCCGAGCAGGTTGTTGCGCAGCGCTTCGGTGACGAACTCGTCGATCTCGTTACCGCCCTGGCGGGTGACGCCACGCACGATGGCGCTGGTGGCGTCCTCGGGGGTAACGCCACTGGCGGCATACGCCAGCGGGTTGAGGAACGCGGCGATCAGGCCCAGTTGCTGGTCGGGGTTGGCGCTGGCCGGGTCCTTGATGACGTTGAAGTCGATGTCGAAGCGGTCGACAGTCTCGGTCAGCATGGAGTGGCCGAAACGGTACACGGTGTGGGCGAACTCGGCCACGATCGACGCGTCGAGGTCGACGTCGTACACCTGGGTCGGGGCAAAGAACAGGTCGACCCGTGGCTGCACGGTACGGGCGAACTCCTCGAACACCAGATGCTGGTATTGCATCTCGGTACCGAACTTGGCCGCCTGGAACAACCGCTCGCCGTTCCATACCAGTGCGTCGATCTCGGCCGGGGTGACCGGCAATGCGGTGACCGGGTTGAGCAGCCATTCGTTGAGGAACGCCAGATCGTGCGAGTCGAGCACGGTGTCCATGGTCTGCGCCACCAGCCGGTTGTGCTCGGCGTGGAAGATCGCATGCACGGCAGTCAGGCCGATGTTCTCGTTGACCCGACCGTCGCCGGCGATGTAGTGCGCATCCAGCAGTTCGTTGTCGTAGGCCAGGTTGGCACCGGTCTGCGGGTTGACCGGCACGGCGTTGCCAACGACGTTGTCGGCGTCCGGCGCCAATACCCCACCACTGAACACCGGCACAGCATTGTGGGCAATGTCGGCGAGGAACTGGTGCCCGGTACGCACGGCGTTGGTGAGGCTGATCGGCGCCAACGGGTTGCCTTCGACCTGCTGGTCATCGGCCGTGCCGGCAATGCCGTCGAGGCCCTTCATCACCACCATCGGGTAGCCGTTCGGCCCCTTGATGAAGTTGCCGTAGGCGTCGGTGGCCAGCAGCGGCACGTTGTCGACGTCGGCATCGGTCAGGTTGATGCCGAGCAGGTCGCGGGCCTGGGCCTTGACCACCTTCCAGGTCGCCATGCCGCCGATTTCGGTATCGTCGGCGGTGCCGAACTTGCCATCGGCGCCCAGGTCGCGGTTGGTGATCAGCCGGCCAGTGGCAACGGGGCCGTCGTCGGTCATCACATAGGCACGCAGGAACACCTGGTGCGAAGGGTGCGAGCTGTAGGTCTGGTTCTGGTCAACGAACGGCGTAGTGGTGTTGGTGTGCTCGTGGATATCGTCGGCGTTGCCGAGGATGCCATCCGGCCCTGGCAGGTTGGTGGCACGGGTCACCACCATGAAGTTGGTGAAACCACCCTCCACGTACAGCGGGTCATCCGGTTGCAGCGGGATGTAGATGGTACCCGAGCCGCCCTTGGTGACCAGGTCCAGGCCATGGTCGAAGAACTGCCCGAAGAACGTCATCCAGGCGTTGAACGGCGCGGACAGGCCGGCATCGGCAGCGGTGTTCTCGAACAGGTACACATCGTGGTCGTCCGTGGTGCCGAACTGGCCATCCATACCTGGGCTGGCGACGATGCGTACGCCATCCTTGAGCACGTCGTCGTTGCCAGGCGCGCCGAAGTTGAGCACGCCATCGGCACCTGGGTCATAGGCGGTGGCATAAGCTGCCGGGTTATTGGAGGTCTGGTCGACAATCAGGTTGCTGATGGTGCGCGGCTGCGAGTCGAACACCGGGCCGCTGGTCTGCTGGTACGACGAGCCGGGAATGGCCGGCGAGCCAGGGCCGAAGAAGCCGGCCGGGGCACCTTCCGCGGGGTTGAACACCGGGTCGGTCAAGCGCGGGAAGACATTGTCGGCGGCACCGAACTGGGTGTTGTTGTGGCCATTGAGGTTCATCAGGTTGTTGTTCGAGCCATCGACCGCACGCAGGCCCAGGGGCGCGCGGATGTTGGGGATCAACGAGAGGATGTCCTGCCCGGCGGCATCGGCCTCGGCGATCTTGATCTGGGCCAGGATGAAGTTGAGGTCGGAGCGCACCATGTGCAACCCCTCCCCCCCTGCCGTGGCGTCCACCACCGGGGTGGCCGGCGTCGGCACCACGGGCGCACCGGGCTGCACAACGGCCGTTGGCGCAGAGAACAGCACTTCGGTGGTGCCATGGGCGTCCTGGTAGATCGCCTTGACCCGCAGGCTCAGCCCGGCCAGGTCTGGCGATACCTTGAACGAGGTGCCATCGGCGCTCTGGAATGCCAAGTCGCCGGCCGGCAGCAGGATGATGTCCTGGAACACACCGCTACCGGGATCCGCCTCGAACTGCCAGTAGTACGACACCGAGCGGTCGGCCAGCGTACCCAGCGGGTTGCCTGCGCTGATGTTGTCGGCGTCACGCACACCGGCCACGCTCACCGTAAGCAGATCACCTACCGTAATGGCGGCACCGTTGCCATCGGTGATGGTCGGGCTGCCCGTGGGTTGTGCGTTCACGCCTGTCACCAGCACGCGCTGGCTGTCGGCGAACTGCAGGCGTTCGATATGCAGCAGTGTATCGACGCCATCGCGGCCCGCCACGGTGTCGGTCACCGTCCACACATCATCGGCAACATCGGCCGTGCCTTTGGTGTTCTGGCTCACTACATATTCGCTTTGCACCCCCGAGAAAATGGCAGTGTCAAAGGCCGCGCCGCCCGTCGAGGTGCCAGGCAAAATTTCACGCACAGCCTTCAGCTGGCCTGGGTTGTAGGTGCGATCGAGCATGAACGGGATCATGTCGACCATGCTGTCGAAGCTGGCGATTTCGGGGCCGGTGTGGTTGACGTCACCCGGTGCGTACACGGCAATGCGCACGTTCAGCCATTTGTCACCGTCGATCAGGTCATCGCCGCCTCGGCCTTCGATCAGGTCGCTGCCATTGCCACCGAGCATGATGTTACCGGTGGCAAAGCCCGTGGTAGGCAAGCCCGCATCGGCCAGGAACTGCTGCAGGCCACGAATCAGCGCCACATTGGTCAGGGCGCTACCGGTGGCGCCACCATGGTTGAGGATGGTCACGGCATCGACATCATCGCCCTTGAGCACGTCGGCGTAGTGGGAACCGGACACCCCTTCGACCTCGGCAAAGCGGTCGAGGATACTGGCCGGCGAAGCACCGACCGGGTTGAACACGCCGGCGTTCTGGTTCGGTGCATTGCCATGGGGCTGGGCCAATGCGGCCAGGCTCAGGTCCACGGTGACACCGACCTTGTCGTTCTTGTTGGTAATCCAGTCGAAGCCGGACATGCCGTCCATCTTGTCCTGGGCATCGCTGCCGACGAAGATATCGTCGCCGCCCTCACCGATCATTTCGTCGAAGCCACCGCCGCCGACGAAAATGTCGTTGCCGACCACTTCGTCACCCAGCAGCGGTGCAAAGTTGTCGCCGGGCGCACCGTCCTGGGTGCCCTTCTCGATCCAGTCGTCACCCTCGTTGCCGGTCGGTGGCAGGTTGGTCTTGGCGCCGAGGATGAAGTCGTCGCCCTGGCCGCCGAAGGTGGTGGAAATGTCTTCGGTGGTGATGATGAAATCCTGGCCGTCACCGCCCAGGATCAGGTTGCCGGCTGCCAGCATGCTGCCGGCGACGATCACGTCGTTACCGGCGTTGCCCTCAAGACGGTTGTCGCCGAACGAGTCGGTGATGATGTCGTCGCCGGCACCGCCCAACACCGCATCGTTGCCCGCACCGCCTTCAAGCACGTCGTCACCGGCATCGCCATAGACGGTATCGTCGCCGTCGCCAGAGATGATGATGTCGTTGCCGGAGGTGCCCCCCAGCACCACGTGATCTTCGCCGGTGTAATGCAGATAGTTGCTGTCTGGCCCGACGGTGTCGGGGTTGTCGCGAATCACCAGCGGTACGATTTCCACGCCGTTGATCTCGATGCCGCCAGTCGGGTCGGCCTTGCCGTCGGCGCCCAGCCCGGTGAACTGGTTGGCCTGGTTGACTTCGAGGGTGAAGGTCGGCGTGAGGAACACGGTATTGGACAGGTGGGTCACGTCGGAGTTGAGCATGATCAGCTTGGCAAAGGAGTTGTTTTCCAGTTCCGTCCCGAAGTTCATGCCCGCCGTGCGCGACAGGTAGTAGAAGCGGTCGCCGTTCTGCAGCGCTTCCAGCTGGGTCTCGAAGACGAAGTTGAAGCTGGAACCCAGCATGCCGCCAAAGGGCATTTTTTTCTCGGCCAGGCCGCCGACCCAGAAGTCGATGGCATCGACCCCGCTGACCGTCACCCCGGCAATATCGTCAGCCGTGCCGGCGATGCCGTCTTTGCCGGCCAGCGTCACGTTGGCCCAGGCACCGGTGCTGTTGAGGAAGTCCAGGCGGTCGGCCGGCGCACCCGCGCCGCCAAGCACCAGCGCCACCGCGGCAGCCCGCTTGGCCGCTTCGGTGGTGGCCCCGGTGATGCTGCTGTGGGTACCGTAGGCGGCGATGAAGTTGATCAGCGAGGCCGGGTGCTTGAGGTGGTCGGCAAAGTCGGCCCAACTGATGTAGGCCTTGAGCTGGCTGTCACCGGTAGCGCCATAGAACTCGCGGCGCGCCTCGTTCAGGCTGGGGATGCCGGTGTCGCGGCCACGGGCGATGTTCAGCGCCGGCAGGTCGAGCGGCAAGCCGAGCAGGTTGTTGCGCAGGGCTTCGGTGACGAACTCGTCGATTTCATTGCCCAGCTGGCGGGTAACGCCGCGAATGATCGCGCCTGCCGCTTCGTCGGCGGTGGCACCGCTGCCGGCGAATGCCAATGGGTTGAGGAACGCGGCGATCAGGCCCAGTTGCTGGTCAGGGTTGGCTGGGTCGCCGGAGACTGGGTTGAACGATGGGTCGAAGCGGTCGACAGTTTCGGTGAGCATCGAGTGGCCGAAGCGGTACACCACATGCGCGAATTCGGCGAGGATGGCCGGGTTGATCGAGGTGTCGTAGCCATTGGGGGCGAGGAACTCGTCGATCTGCGGCTGGATGGTGCGAGCGAACTCTTCGAACACCAGGTGCTGATACTGCATTTCGGTGCCGAACTTGGCGGCCTGGAACAGCCGCTCGCCGTCCCACACCAGGGCGGCGATGCCGGCGGGCGTGGTGGGGATGGCGGTGACGTCATCGATCAGCCATTCGTTGAGGAACGCCAGGTCGCCTGCGGCCAACAGGGTGTCCTTGGTCTGCTGCACCAGGCGGTTGTGCTCGGAGTGGAACACGTGGTGCACGGCGGTCAGGCCGATGTTTTCGTTGACCCGGCCGTCGCCTGCGATGTAGTGGGCGTCGAGCAGTTCGTTGTCGTAGGTCAGGTTGTTGCCGCCTGGGCCCACTGGCTGCACGTTGCCGACGGCGCTGTCGGCGTCGGCTTGCAGTACCCCGCCAACCTTCACCGGCTCGGCATTGTGGGCGATATCGTCGAGGAAGCCATGCCCGGTACTCACGGCATTGGCCAAGCTGATGGGCGCGGCGCGGTTGCCTTCGACCAGCGTCGTGACGTCGTCGGCGGTACCGGCGATGCCGTCGGCGCCGTTGTTCACGCGCATGACCACCTGCGGCATGCCGTTGGGCCCACGCAGGAAGTTGCCGTAGGCATCGGTGGCCAGCAGCGGCACGCTGTGCACATCGGCGTCGGTGAGGTTGATGCCCAGCAGGTCGCGCGCCTGGGCCTTGACCACCGCCCAGGTGGCCATGCCGCCATTTTCGCTGTTGCCGTCGTCGGCAGTGCCGAATTTGCCGTCCGCGCCAAGGTCGCGGTTGGTGATCAGCCGGCCGGTTGCCACCGGGTCACCTGCGGCGTCGAGCATGTACTCACGCAGGAACACCTGGTGCGAGGGGTGCGAGCTGTAGGTCTGGCTTTGGTCGACGAAAGGCGAGGTGGTGTTGGGCTGGCCATCATCGGTGGTGCCCACCACGCCATCGGCGCCGGCGGTGCGTACGGCGCGTGACAACACCATGAAGTTGGTCGGGCTGCTGGCGTTGTACAGCGGGTCGTCCGGGCGCAGCGGGATGAACACGATGTCGGTACTGCTCTTGGTGACCAGGTCCAGGCCATGGTCGAAAAACTGGCCGAAGAAGGTCATCCAGGCATTGAAACCGGCAGTCAGGCCCACGTCCGGCGACACGTTGGGGATGAAGAACACCGGTTTGTCGTCGGCGGTGCCGAACACCCCGTCGATGCCGGGGCTCATTACCGGGGCGGCGCCCCCGTTGGCCTCGACTGCAGCCGGGTTGTTCGCCGTCTGGTCGACGATCAGGTTGCTGATGGTACGGGGCTGCGAATCGACGACATTGCCGGTGCCTACATAGTTGGCACGGTAGGAGGCATCGAGCAGACGCAGGAATGAGTTGTCGGCGGCACCGAACTCGCTTTGTCCGGCCACCAGGTTGTTGTAGCTGCCGTCGACGGTGCGCAGGCCAAATGGCACCTGGCTGTTGGGCAGCAGGTCGATCAGGCTGGCGCCATCTGCGTGGGCTTCGGCGATGAAAATTTGTTTGAGAATGAATTCCAGGTCCGACTTGCTGAAATTGGCCATTGCAATTGCCCTCGATCTTTCGGGAGAAATCACAGGGCAACAGGGTCCATCCCGCGCCCAGTCAGTGTTGACGTGCGCAGTATCTGGTCATGGGTTCTGGGGACAGGTGGGCGGTGCAGTACGGGCGCCACTGGCCTCATCGCCGGCAAGCCGGCCCCCGCTGACACAGCGGAGGCCTTGTTAATTGTGCGAAACAGCGGTGTAACGCACATGTATCGGCCCCAGCTCGCACAGGGCCCGAATACATCAGACTAAAGTCGTAGGCGAAAAGCTTGTCAATATCCCGTCAAAAATATCGCTCACCGATGATAATGCGATGCAACTAACTGTTTTCAGGGCACTTATGAAAAGTTCAAAGTATTTATAGAGCAAAAAGATATTACCGAATGTTTCGTTGCAACCTACGCTCCAGCATGTGGGAGCAACGCAGCGATTTGGACTATTCGCCCTGAGAGCGACCCGTCTGCGCGCCGACCAAGAAGCCACAACTACCGTTGTACGGGGGCCGCAAGGGCTTCCCGCTTAGCGATAAAGGGAGGCCTCCGATGCCTAAGCCACCGCGCACCCGCTCCGAGCTGGCCGACGTGTTGTTTCGCTTGCGTCGCAGCTTTTACGCCCTGGCCGCCTTCAGCGGCGTGATCAACGTCATGATGTTGACGCCAGCCATTTACATGCTGCAGGTGTACGACCGCGCCCTGGTGAGCCGCAATGTCACGACCTTGGCCATGCTTACCCTGCTGGTGGTAGGGCTGTTCCTGCTGATGTCGGCGCTGGAGATGGTCCGCACCCGGGTGCTGATCCGGGTCGGTAACTGCCTGGACATGAACCTCAACCGGCGCCTTTTCAGCGCCGCCTTCGAGCGCAACCTGAACCGCGCCGGCGGGAACCCGGCCCAGGCACTGCAGGACTTGGCGCAGGTGCGCCAATTTCTTACTGGCAACGGCCTGTTCGCCTTCTTCGATGCGCCCTGGACGCCGATCTACCTGCTGGTCTGTTACCTGATCCACCCGTGGCTTGGGCTGGTGACGACAATCGGCTCGCTGATTCTGGTCGGCCTGGCCTACCTCACGGAAAAAGCCACGCAAAAGCCCTTGGCCGAAGCCAACCAGGCGGCCATGTCGTCGGCCAGCTACGCCAACAACAACTTGCGCAACGCTGAAGTGATCGAGGCCATGGGCATGCTGCCGGCAATCGGCAAGCGCTGGTACCAGGGCCACTTGCGCATCCTGCAGATGCAGACCCTGGCCTCCGACCGCGCGGCGCTTATCAGCAGCACCGGGCGCTTCGTGCGTATCACCTTGCAGTCACTGATTCTTGGCACCGGCGCACTGCTGGCGATCGAGGGCAAGATCACCCCCGGCATGATGATCGCCTGCTCGATCCTGACCGGCCGCGCATTGGGCCCGGTGGAGCAGGTGATCGCGTCCTGGAAGCAACTGCTGGGCTGCCGCCTGGCCTGGGGCCGGCTCAACGACCTGCTGCAGGACTACCCGCAACGGCCACCGAGCATGTCCCTGCAGCGCCCGATGGGCATGCTGGCCGTGGAAAATGTGATCGCTGGCGCCCCCGGCAGCAGCACCAGCATCGTGCGCGGGGTGAGCTTCAGCCTGGCCCCGGGCGACAGCCTGGGCATCATTGGCCCCTCGGCCTCGGGCAAATCCACCCTTGCCCGCCTGCTGGTGGGGGTGTGGCCGACCCAGGCCGGCAAGGTGCGCCTGGACGGTGCCGACATCTTCAACTGGAACAAGGCCGAACTGGGCCCGTGGCTGGGCTACCTGCCACAGGACGTGGAGCTGTTCGAAGGCACCATCGCCGAAAACATCGCACGCTTTGCCGAGGTGGACAGCAACGCGGTGATCCGTGCTGCCCGCAGCAGTGGCGTGCATGACATGATCCTGCGTTTCCCGCAGGGCTACGACACCCGCCTGGCCGCCGACGGCAGCCCGCTGTCCGGTGGCCAGAAGCAACGCATCGCCCTGGCCCGCGCATTGTACGGCGAGCCTAACCTGGTAGTGCTGGACGAGCCAAACGCCAACCTTGATGACGTCGGCGAAAAGGCCCTGGTCGATGCCCTGGCCGAACTCAAGACGCGCGGGGCCACGGTGGTCCTCATCTCCCACCGGCCTAACGTGCTGTGCGCGGTGGACCAGATACTGATGCTGCGCGACGGTGGAGTGCACATGCTCGGCAGCCGCGACGAAGTATTCGCAGCCTTGCGCAAGGCTGCGGTGATTCCGGCGACCGCGGCCGCCCCGCTGGCTTCGGTGAAAGTACGGGAGTAACCGATCATGCAGATCATTCAGCACGCCGAATTGATCCCCGCCGAAGCCAACAACCTGATCGACCTGGATGCAGGGCGTCCGGCACGCTGGGGCGTATGGATGGTCATTGCCGGCTTTGGCGGCTTTCTGCTGTGGTCTTGCCTGGCGCCACTGGATGCCGGGGTGGTCGCCACCGGCACGGTCAAGGTCACCAGCAACCGCAAGGCGGTACAACACCTGAGCGGCGGCACGGTCGAGGCGATCCTGGTGCGCGAAGGCGATGTGGTGAAAAAAGGCCAGGAAGTGGTGCGCCTCGATGCCCTGCGCGCGGTGGCCGAACAAGGCGCGCTCAGCGCCCAGTACATCGTCAGCAAAACCGTGGAAAACCGCCTGGAAGCCGAACGCGACGGCCGCGACAGCGTCACGTTCGACCCCGCCCTGCTCGAACACTATGGCAGTGACCCACGCTTGCTGGCAGCCATGGACCTGCAGCAGCGGCTGCTCGACACCCGCCGCGCCGGGCTCGCCGGTGAATTGAGCATCCTCGAAGAAAACCTCACGGCCTCGGCGGTGCAACTCAAGGGCCTGCAGCAGGTATACGGCGCCCGCGCCTCGCAGATCGGCTTCCTCAACCAGGAACTGCAAGGCACCCGCGTACTCGCCGCCGAAGGCTATGTGCCGCGCAACCGCCTGCTGGAGCTGGAGCGCAGCAATGCCGACCTGGCCGCAGGCCAGGCCGAAAACCTCAACAACATTGCCCGGGCGCGTAGCCAGGCCACCGAAATCAAGCTGCGCATGCTGCAACGCCAGCACGACTACCTGAAGGAAGTGGAATCGCAACTGACCGACACCGCCAAGGAAAACACCACCCTGGCCGACCGGTTGCGCGCGCTGGACTATGAAGTGACCCACACGGTGATCCGCTCGCCCATCGACGGCATGGTCCAGGGCCTGAGCATCGCCACGGTCGGCGGCATTATCCAGCCAGGTGCCAAGATCATGGAAGTGGTGCCGCTCGACCAGCCGCTGCAGGTCGATGCGATGATCCCGGTACAGGCCATCGACAAGATGGTGCCAGGCCTGGCCGTAGACATCGCCTTCCCGGCCTTCAACCATGCTCAGACGCCGAACATTCCGGGGCGGGTGAAGACCATTTCCGCCGACCGCCTGCTCGACGAAGAAAGCAAGCAGCCGTTCTACCTGGCCCAGGTGGAAGTGACGCCAACCGGCATGGGGCTGCTGGGCAGCAACCATATTCGCCCCGGCATGCCCGCCACCGTCACCATCAAGACCGGCGAACGCAACCTGCTCAGCTACCTGCTCAAACCCATGCTCGAACGCGTAGACGCCGCGTTCAAGGAGCAATGACATGAAACGCCCATGCCTGCTGTTGTGCCTGTTGGGGGTGGCCGTTCAGGCCAGTGCCATGGACCTGAAGGAAGCCTGGGACCTGTTGCAATACCAGGGCCCGATCTACCGCGCCGCGGTGCATGAGAAACAAGCCGGCGGCGAGAACCGCGCCATCGGTGAGGCGGGCCTGCTGCCGCAGATCAACGCAGCGGCCTACTTCAACAGGGTCAATGGCAGCCAGCGCCAGAATGGCCAGGACAACGACCTGGACTACGACTCCAAAGGCGCCAACGTGCGCCTGCGCCAGCCGCTGTTTAACAAGCAGAAGATGGCCGAGTACCGCCAGGGCCAGCAACGGGCCGACTATAGCGTGGCGGTGTTCGATGCCAAGAGCCAGGACGCCGCCGTGCGCCTGGCCGACGCCTACTTCGATGTGCTGCTGGCCAGCGAAACCATCACCCTGGCCAAGGCCAAGTTGAACGCCTTCGAAGAGCAACTGGCCTCGGCAAAGCGGCGCAAGGAGCTGGGGGCCGGCACCATCACCGATGTCGACGAATCGGTGGCCCGCCGTGACCTCGCCGAAGCCGACCTGATCGAGGCCCAGGACAACCTGATCAACGCCCGGCGCAAGCTGGAGGAATACATTGGCGAAACCCCGCAGTCGCTGACCACTTTGCAGCCAGGCTTCGCCACCCCGCCGCTGATGCCGGGCAACCTGCAGGACTGGCTGGTGAAAGCCCAGGCCGACAGCCCGCTGATTCATGCGCGCCGGCACAACTACGAGCTGGCCGAAGAAGAAGTCAACCGCGCCCGCGCCGGGCACTACCCCACCCTGGATTTCGTGGCGGGCTATACCGCTGGCAGCAGCCAGTCGATATCCGAGTTGAACCAGCGCAACCACTACAGCTCGATCGGGCTGGAGCTGAACATTCCGCTGTACAGCGGCGGCAGTACGAGCGCCCTGACCCGTCAGGCCAGCGCCAACAGTTCCAAAGCCCTGGACGAACTCGACGCAACGCGCCAGGAGGTGATTTCCGACACCACCCGCGAGTACCGTGGCGTGCAGAGTGGCGCCTTGCGCGTTCATGCGCTGGAAAAGGCCGTGGCCTCCAACGAACGCTCGCTGACTTCGACCCGCAAGGGCTTCAAGGAAGGCGGCACCAGCACCAATTCGGACGTGCTCAACGCCGAGGAACTGCTGTATGACGCCCGCCATGATCTGTTCGAGGCCAAGTTGAACTACCTGATGTCACGGTTGCGCCTAGCCTCCTCGGTGGGCAGCCTCGGGGATGACGATATCGAACAGGTCAACAGCTACCTGGGGCCGGAACTCATGGTGAGCAACTGACGCTGACTTCCCATAGCTGCGACGCATTTCTTCGCGCTATGATCGGTCACCCTGCCGCGGACGTCCTGAACCATGCCCGTAGACCTGCAAGCCTTGTACCCCAGGCTGATCCACCTGATGCTGGATACGGTGTTCGTGGTCGACAGGGACAACCAGATCGTCTTCGTCAGCGATGCCTGCGAAGTGTTGCTGGGCTACAAAGCCTGCGAACTGGTTGGCACACCGATCACCGACTACATGCACCCTGACGACCTTGCAGCCACGCGCGCCTCTATTGTGCGGGTGATGAACGGCCAGGCGCACTACGACTTCCGCAACCGCTATGTACGCAAGGACGGCGGCGTCGTGCACATCCTGTGGGCAGCCAGCTGGTCCGAAGAGGCTCAAGCGCGTATCGGTGTGGCGCGGGATGTGACCGCCTTGCGCCAGGCCGAAGATGAACTGCGCTTCCTCGCCCATCACGACCCGCTGACCCGGCTGGCCAACCGGGCCATGTTCAATGAACGCCTGGACACCGCCCTTGCCACGGCACGGCGACACGATCACACGCTGGCGTTGCTGTTTCTGGACATCAACGACTTCAAGGAAATCAACGATGTGCACGGGCATGCTGTGGGTGACCGGGTGCTGTGCACGCTTGCACGGCGGCTGGAAGGTTGCGTAAGTGAAACCGATACGGTGGCGCGCATGGGCGGTGACGAGTTCACCGTGCTGTTGACCGACTGCCCATCGCCAGAGGCCATCGCCGAGCAGGTAGCCCGTATTCTCGCAGCCATGGCCGAGCCACTCGGCATGGAGTTGTCCGGCATCGACGCGCCCTCCTGCAGCATCGGCGTGGCGTGCTTCCCTGAAGATGGCCACGATGCCGACATGCTGCTGCGCCATGCCGACGGGGATATGTACCGGGTCAAGCGAAAACACACAGCGACCGGGTAACGATACCCCCTGCGCTTTGGCACCGGGCCTGCATCAGAAGTCTACCGTGGCCGACAACTGCAACGCCCTCGGGTAACCCGGCGATATCGCGCCGTACGAAGCTACGCCCGACCAATACTCGCGGTCGAACACGTTCTGCACCGTTGCCCGGAATGTTGTAGGGCGGCCATCGATCCGGGTGGCATAGCGCGCCCCAACGTCGAACCGTGTCCAGGCATCGAGTGCCTGGGTATTGGCCTGGTCGATGTACTGGCTGTCGGTATAGATAGCACCACCGGTCAGCGTGACGCCCTCAGCCCAAGGTGTATCCCACTCCGCCCACAGGTTGGCCTGCACGTCCGGCACGCCGACCGCTTCGTTACCCTTGTTGGCGGGGGTTGCCGAATCCGTCAGCTTGCCGTCCAACACCGTCACGCCGCCCAGCAACCGGGTGCCCGGTGCAACCTCACCGAACATGCTCAGCTCGATACCGCGGTTACGTTGCTGGGCCTGGACCGAGAAGCGGCGGTCGGCGCCAAGCTCACCGCTAGGTTTTTCTATCTGGAACACCGAAACTGTGGTCATGAACGTGTTGTGTTCGTACTTCACGCCCAGCTCGTGCTGCTTGGTCTTGTAGGGTGCAAAGGCATCACCGCCATTGGTTGCCGTGTCCGGTGCGATATCGCCTTTGCTCAAGCCTTCGACATAGTTGTAGTAAAGCGCGACGTTTTCCCACGGCTTGACCACCACGCCTACGACGGGGGTAATTGCACTGTCGTTGTAGCGCGTGGTGAACACCCCCGCTGTGTAGTTGCGCGACTCGATTTCCTGCCGGCGCACCCCCAGCGTCAATTGCACGCGGTCGTCGAGTACCGACAAGGTGTCTGTCAGGGCAACGCCGGTCAGCTCGGACTCAGACACCCGGCTCACCTTCGGCGCAGCGATGTATTGCTTGGGCACATCCACCGGGTGATAGATGTTCGAAACGATCTCCTTGCCGAAGTTGATGCCGCGTGACAGCTCATCCTGGTAGCGGGTAGCCATGGCCGTTACCGTATGATTGACCGCTCCGGTTTCAAACAGCGCACGCAGCCCCACATCGGCGGTGGAACGATCGACGTTGAACTTGTAGTAACCGGGGGTGTTGCTGGTGTCGCCCGCCGCATTGAGAATTTTCGGTACTTGGTCGGACATCCGCGCCACATCTGCCCTGCCGCCACCGGCATGTGCAAACACCGTCAGTGAGTCACTGATGTCATATTCTCCACCCAGCAACGCTGATTGTTCGCGGGTATTCGACCAGCCCCAGTCCTGCGGCAGGTTGGTTCGACCACTGGCGGCAGAGGGCACACCGAAGCCAGGCGCTACGGTGAAGGGCCGCGAGGCGGCATCCCAACGCTCTTTCTGGCTGATGAAGTCTAGGTTCAGGCGCAAGCGCTCACCTTGATAGTCCAGGGCGATGGCGCCAATGTCCAAGGCACGCTGCTGGTCATCGATAGCCGTGTCGCCCTGGGCGAGGCTGCCGTTGAAACGCACGCCCCATTGCCGCTGGTCCCCGAAACGGCGGCTGATGTCGAGGTGGCCACCCACCTGGGTGTCAGAGCTGTAGCTGGCGGTGACACGCGTCAAATCCTCGGCGAGCGCGCGTTTGGGCACGATGTTGATCACGCCGCCAACGCCGCTGTTCGGGGAAATACCGTACATCAAAGCCCCCGGCCCCTTGAGCACTTCTACCCGCTCGGCATATTCGGTGAACACGCGGTAATTGGGTGCAACCCCGTACACACCATCGAACGCCAGTTCGCCCAGGTTGCCTTCACCCACCGGGAACCCGCGAATGAAGAACGAATCGACGATGCCACCCGCTTGCCCGGTAGAACGCACAGAAGGGTCACGCTCCAGGGCATCGGCCACGGTAACCGCCTGCAGGTCGGCGAGGGTTTTTGCGGTGTAGCTGGTAACGCTGAAAGGCGTATCCATCACGTCCTTGTTGCCAAGCATGCCTAGCCGCCCACCCCGCGCAACCTGCCCCCCGGCGTAGGCTTCAGGCAAGGTTTCGTGGCGTATGCCATTGGCTTCGATGGTGGTAGCGGCCAGCGTGAGGCTATCACCACTGCTTGGCTGGCGGATCAATTGATAGCTGCCGTTACTCAGCTCCACCAGCTCAAGGCCGCTGCCGGCAAGCAACTGGGCGATACCATCCCGCGCCGAATAGGCGCCGCTAAGCCCGGGGCTGTGCAGGCCATCGGTCAATGCCGGTTCAAACGAAAGCGCAACGCCGCAAGCCAGCGCGAAACTGGACAAGACCCGCCCTAGCGGGCCCGGGGCAATCTGGTAAGTGCGGATGGCCACCGCGTCCAGGGGCTGCGCGACGGCTGGCAGCAACTGGCCAACCCCTGCCACCAGAACTGCGCC
Organism: Pseudomonas sp. LFS074; assembly: GCF_047978165.1. Taxonomy (NCBI): domain Bacteria; kingdom Pseudomonadati; phylum Pseudomonadota; class Gammaproteobacteria; order Pseudomonadales; family Pseudomonadaceae; genus Pseudomonas; species Pseudomonas sp. LFS074. The sequence continues at coordinate 3,827,255 of NZ_JBFPFV010000001.1, forward strand.
AAAAAGGGAGCCGCGCACAGCAACAGCTAAAGCACGCTTACGGAATGGACGACTTGCAACAGGCATGAAAGGCGGGTCCTTCTGGCTGGGAATGGAAGTGTTCATTCCTGTTGCCAGCCGAGATTGAAAAAAGTATCACCCAGGTAGCCGTTTTTTTTTGCTGTACCTTGCATTTCAGGGCTGCGCGGGAGAAAGCAGGGTCCAGTAGCCATTCATGTGCGCGGAGACCTGCAAGGCATAGGTCGACTCCAGCATGCTCAGGCTGCGCCTGGTATCGCTGACCGGAAAGGCCCCCGAAATGCGCAGGCCGGCAATGCGAGGGTCGCAGCGAATGAAGCCCCGTTGGTAGCGCGCCAGCTCGGCCACAAATTCGTCCAGCCGCATGCTGTCTGCCAGCAGCATGCCTTGGGTCCAGGCCGTTGCAGTGAGGTCGACCGGCATGGGCCGGCCGACCTTGTACGCATTGAAATCGACCCGCTCGCCGGCCTGGACAACGGCGCCTGCATTGGCGCCTCCACCGGCGGGTTCGATGCGAACGGCCCCTTCGACAACGGCCAGCCAGGTGCGCCCATCCCGCTCTCGCACACTGAAGCGAGTACCCAAGGCTTGCATGCGCCCTTCCCGTGTTCCCACCCGTAGGGGCCGCGCCGGGACCACGATGTCGGGCGCAGTCTGCACCAGGATTTCACCGCGGCGCAGTTGAATGAAACGCTCGTTGCCATCGAAGCGGATGTCGATTGCAGAGTCGGTATTGAGGTAGACCTGCGTACCATCGGCCAGGGTGAGCTGGCGGCATTCGCCTACGCTCGAGCGATAGTCGGCGGCCCAACCATGTTGGTCGGTCAGCCTCCAGCTGGCCCAACCTGCCGGAAGCACGGCCAGCAGCAACGCCACCCGGCTGATCATCGCCCGACGGCCGGGGTCGGCCGGGCGGTCGAGTGCCGACATCGACAGCGCCGGCGGTAGACCTTCCAGCTTGCCCATCAGCCGTTCGGCACGCTGCCAGGCCTGCGCACGCGCCGGGCTGCTGCTGCGCCAGGCCAACCAGTCGGCCCGTTGCGCCTCGGTGACATCACCGGCACTCAGGGTCATCAACCACTCGGCCGCTTCTTCAAGCACTTCGGTATCCGCCGGGCCGGCACGCTGGACATCGACCATCTAGTCGACCAGCCTCAAGCACTGGAGAAACGCCTGTTTCATGTAACGCTTGATGGTGATGAGCGATACCCCCAGCTGTTCGGCAATGGCTGCGTACTTCATGCCGCCCAGCTGGGATAGCAGAAACGCGCGCCTGACCAACGGCGGCAAGGTGTCGAGCATGGCATCTATCTCGTGCAGGGTTTCCAGAATCAGCAAGCGGGCCTCGGGCGAAGGCACCTCGGGTTCCGGCAAGTGTTCAAGGGCCTTGAGGTAGGCACGCTCCAGCGATTTGCGCTGGCACCAGTTGGCAAGGATGCCGCCTGCGACACAGCTCAAGTAGGCGCGTGGCTCGTCAAACACCACGGTCTTCGAGGCCAGAATGCGCGCGAAGGTATCCTGCACCAGGTCGGCTGCATCCACCGCGTTGCCCAGGCGCCTGCGCAATCTGGCATGCAGCCAGCCTTGGTGGCCGTTGTAGAGTGCTTCTACATTGCGCAGGTGATTGTCGGAGCCAGGTAGCACGTCGCTCATGGGGGCGATTCTGTTTGCGCAAGTGAGAATTGTTTTCAATATTAAGGTAGCGTTTCAACACAACGCAAGTTCAACTACCGGGACACCACCATGTCTGACCCTGAAAGCACCCTGCTCGACAGTTGGCAGCACAACGCCCAGGCCTGGATCGATGCCGTGCGCAGCGGCGCCATCGAAAGCCGCCGGCAAGTCACTGACCAGGCCATTCTGCTGGCCATCCTCGGCCGTCAGCCCGAACGGGTACTTGACCTGGGCTGTGGCGAGGGCTGGCTGCTGCGCGCGCTGGACGACCGTGGAATCGAGGCTGTGGGCGTCGATGGTGACAGGGCTCTGGTGGATGCCGCACGTGCTGTGGGCGCCGCCGAGGTGCACCTGGCCAGCTACGCACAATTGGCCGAGGGCGAGGTTTACGTGGGCAAGGGCTATGACCTCGTTTGTGCCAACTTTGCGCTGCTGCACCAGGACATCATCCCGCTGCTGGCGGCAATGAATGACCTGCTGGTGCCGGGCGGCGCACTGGTGATCCAGACGTTGCACCCATGGAGCGTGGCCGGTGGGGATTATCAGGATGGCTGGCGGGAAGAATCATTTGCCGGTTTTGCGGGGGATTGGCAACCGATGCCGTGGTACTTCCGTACCCTGGCCAGCTGGCTGAATGCGCTGGACATGGCAGGGTTGAGGCTAGTCAGCCTGCAGGAGCCACAGCACCCGCAGAGTGCGGTTCCGCAGTCGTTGTTGCTGGTGGCTGAGCGCCGCTGATGCATACACGGTCGGTGTAGGAGCGGCCTTGTGTCGCGATGGGCCGCTAAGCGGCCCCAGGTTCTGTGTCGCGGCATCAATTTTTGGGGCCGCTTAGCGGCCCATCGCGACACAAGGCCGCTCCTACACGTTGGGGTCAGAGGACCGGCTTGCGCGCCGCGCCGCTACGGGCCTTGGCCATGGCCGCCAGGCGCACCGCGACGTTGGCCGCGCCGTAACCGGCATAGCCCCCCTTGCGCTGGATGATTTCGAAGAAGAAACGCTCTTCGAACGGTTCGGTGTACACGTGGAACAGCTCGCCGCCCTGGGCGTCGCGGTCATACAGCACGTTGTAGTACGCCAGCTCGCTGAGGAACTCGTCGTCGAAATCGAAGCGCGCCGCGAGGTCATCGTAGTAGTTGAGCGGGATTTCCAGCAGCGGAACCCCGGCCAGCTTGGCCCGTGCCACCTCACGGAAGATGTCATCACAATCGAAGGCGATGTGGTGTACACCCGACCCCCGGTAGCTGGACAGCGCATGGGCAATAGCCGTGTTGCGGTTTTCCGAGATGTTCAGCGGCAGGCGCAGGGTGCCGCACTGGCTGCGCAGGGCGCGGCTCTTGACCAGGCCATACGGGTCGGGCAGCACCACTTCATCGTCGGCGGCAAAGTCGAACAGGCTCTTGTAGAACAGCACCCAGCTGTCCAGCGACTCGGCCGGCAGGGCCAGCGCCATATGGTCGATGCGGCGCAGGCCGCCAGTGGCAGTGGCGCTCTTGTCCAGGCTGAAATCGGTGTCGTACAAGGTGTGGCCAGCAGTGCCCTGCTCCACCAGGTACAGCAGGCTGCCGTCCGGTGCACGTACCGCGGGTACTTCGCACTCGTTGGGGCCGACCAGGCCACGGAACGGCTGGCCACGGAAGGCGGTGGCGCGCTTCAAGGCGGCTTGCGGATCCTTGACCCGCAACGCGGTGGCGCACAGCGACGGGCCGTGGGCCTCGAAGAAGTTGTGGCCGAAGGAATACGGTTCGGCGTTCAGGACAATGTTGATATCGCCCTGGCGCAACAGTTGAACGTCCTTGCTGCGGTGCTTGCCGGCTTCGGCAAAGCCCAGGCGCTTTAGCCAGTTGCTCAGGCGCGCGCCGACGGCTTCGTCGACCGCGAACTCGAGGAACTCCACCCCATCATAGGCACTGGCCGCCGGCGGGGTGAACAGCACGCCAGGTTCGATCGGCGTGTGTTCCTGCTCCAAGCGCAAGCGGGTCTGTTCTTCGAGGTACAGCAGCGAACGCAAACCGTCGGCGGCATTCTGCCGGGTCGGCGCGGCGCGGAAGCCGTCGTTGAAAATTTCCAGCGACAGCGGCCCACGGTACCCCGTGGCAAGGATCGGCGCGAGGAAGCCGGCCATATCCATTTCGCCCTGCCCTGGGAAGCAGCGGAAATGGCGGCTCCACTCCAGCACATCCATGGCCAGGATCGGCGCGTCGGCCATTTGCACGAAGAAGATCTTGTCGCCTGGGATATCGCGGATCGCGCTTGGGTCGCCCTTCAGCGACAAGGTGTGGAAGCTGTCAAGGATCACCCCGAGGGCCGGGTGGTCAGCCTGGCGCACCAGGTTCCAGACTTGCTGATAGGTGTTGACGTGGCGGCCCCACGCCAGGGCTTCGTAACCAATGCGCAGGCCGCGCTTGCCGGCATGCTCGGCCAACAGACGCAAGTCGTCGACCAGCAGTTGCTCATCACCCAGGGCATCGGCCTGGACGTTGCTGCACACCAGCACCAAGTCGGTACCCAGCTCCTGCATCAGGTCGAACTTGCGCTCGGCGCGGTCGAGGTTTTTCTGCAGGCGGTCGCGGCGGCAACCTTCAAAATCACGAAACGGCTGGAACAAGGTGATGGCAATGCCCAGGTCGGCACACATCTGACGCACCTGGCGCGGGCTGCCAGCGTAATAGAGCAAGTCGTTTTCGAAGATCTCGACGCCGTCAAAACCGGCGGCGGCGATGGCTTCGAGCTTTTCCGGCAGGGTGCCGCTCAAGGACACGGTAGCGATCGAACGCTGCATGGCGGGAGTTCCTTGTTGTTAGAAAATTACGGTGCCGGTCAGGTAGAAACCACGGGCACAGTTTATGGCACGATCGATTATTCGCAGGTAAAGTCCTCGCTTCAATTCATTTGTACGGAATGGTTAGTTTTGCGTTCGATTATCGCACAAAACCCGTTTTGGCGAATTGCTAGACCGCTGGCCCGTGGTCAACATGAACCACAGACGCAGGCACACCGACCGTTGCCTCCTGCCTTGGCATAACCTCTGGCGGAACCTGCGCAAACAACAATAACAACGGAGACAACGATGGCTCACTCCAGCTCGCAAGCAAAGAAAGCGACCGCCAGTGGATGGATAGGCTCGGCACTCGAGTACTACGACTTCTTCATCTATGCCCAGGCCGCTGCGCTGATTTTCCCGCAGATCTTCTTCCCCAATACCGACCCGAAAATGGCCATCATCGCCTCGTTGGCCACGTACGGCGTGGGCTACCTGGCGCGCCCGGTCGGCGCCTTCGTGTTGGGCCACTGGGGTGATACCCGCGGCCGCAAGAACGTCCTGCTGCTGTGCATGTTCCTGATGGGCCTGTCGACCATGGCCGTAGGCCTGCTGCCCACCTACCACGACATCGGTTATCTCGCACCGGCCTTGCTGGTGGTACTGCGCCTGATCCAGGGCTTTGCCGTGGCCGGGGAAATCTCCGGGGCCAGTTCCATGATCATGGAGCACGCGCCATTCGGCCGAAGAGGTTATTACGCCAGCTTCACCCTGCAGGGCGTGCAAGCGGGCCAAGTACTGGCGGCGGCGGTGTTCCTGCCACTGGCTTACTTCATGCCTAGCGAAGCCTTCACCGAATGGGGCTGGCGCATTCCGTTCCTGATGAGCGCCATCGTGCTGATTGCCGGCTTCATCATCCGTAAGGAAGTGCACGAAACCCCGGCGTTCGTGAAAGAAGAGAAACAGGACAAGGTTGCCAAGTCGCCAATCAGCGAAGCTTTCCGCCACAGCTGGAAGCACATGGTGCTGGTGATGTTCATGGCGCTGATGAACGTGATCCCGGTCGTGGCCACCATCTTCGGTGCCGCCTACGCGGTGCAGCCGGCGTATGGCATCGGTTTCGACAAGAGCGTGTACCTGTGGATCCCGGTAGTGGGCAACATCGTCGCGGTGCTGGTGATCCCGTTCGTGGGTAACCTGTCGGACAAGATCGGCCGTCGCCCGACCATGATCGCCGGCTGCCTGGGCTCTGGTCTGCTGGCCTTCGTCTACCTGTATGCAATCAGCATCCAGAACGTGCCAATGGCGTTCGCCGCCTCGATCGTGATGTGGGGCATGGTGTATCAGGGTTACAACGCGGTGTTCCCAAGCTTCTACCCAGAACTGTTCCACACCCGCTACCGCGTTTCGGCCATGGCCATCGCGCAGAACATCGGCACCATGCTGACTGCCATGCTGCCGGCGCTGTTCGCACTGGTTGCCCCGCCTGGCTCGGACAATATCCCGCTGGTAGTCGGTAGCCTGGCGTTCTTCATCACCTGCGTGTGCGCCTTGGCGGCCTACATTGCCCCGGAAACCCACCGCCTGGCGATGGAAGACCTGGGTAACCCAGCGGCCAAGCCGATGGAGAAGGAAGCGTATGAAGCTAGCCGTAAAGGCAGCTTTCAGGCAGTGAGCCACTGATAGACCGCCGGGGCCGCATTGCGGCCCCGGCATTGTCAGCCTTCAACCACTTCCTGCAAGCGCGCCCAGAGCCGCTCGACATCCCCCCGCTCAGTCGGCAACGCACCAACCGACACCCGCACCATCCACCGCCCATCCAGCGTCGCCGGCGTCACATACGCATCCCCAGACGCATTCAACCGCTCGGCCCAACCCTTGGTATGCGCATCCAGCGCTTCCCCTTCCAGCCCCGCCGGCCGATGGCGAATGCACAAGGTCTGCAATTGCACCGGCGCCAGCACTTCCCACTCTGCTTTAGCCCCCACCTGCCCTGCCAACCACTGGGCATTGTCCAGGTCACGCCGCAGCCGCGCCTGCAACGCGTCAACGCCCTCGCTGCGCAGCATGAACCACAGCTTCAGGGCGCGGAACCGACGGCCCAACGGGATCCCCCAGTCACGCAGGTTCTTCACCTCGCCGTCCACCGCCGACTGCAGGTAGCTGGGGTTGGTGCTCATGACCCGGATCAGGTGCTGCGGGTCACGGACGTAATAGATCGAGCAATCGAAGGCCACACCCAGCCACTTGTGGGCATTGACCACCACCGAGTCGGCCAACTCGATGCCGTCCCACATCCAGCGGCACTCGGGCAGAATCATCGCCGAACCTGCCATGGCCGAGTCAACATGCAGCCACAGGCCATGGGCCTGGGCAATTTCGCCGATCGGGCGCAACGGGTCGAGGGCAGTGGTCGTCGTGGTGCCGGTGGTGGCAACTACGGCGCATGGCTGGTTACCGGCGGCCAGGTCTTGCTCGATCGCCGCCTGCAACGCCTCGGGGCGCAGCGCGTAACGCTCGTCAGTGGGGATAAGCCGGATGTTGTCGCGGCCAAAACCGGCCAGCAGCGCGGCCTTGTCCACCGAGCTGTGGGCATGGGCGCTGACATACACGATCAAAGGCTTGGCTTCAGCCTGCAGGCCACCGCGTACCAAGGCGTAATCGGTGGCGCGTTCACGGGCGCTGATAAGCGCTACCAGCGTGCTGGTCGAAGCGGTGTCCTGGATGACCCCGCTCCATTGTCCAGACAAGCCAAGCAGTTGGCGCAGCCAGTCGAGGGTGGTTTCTTCCAGTTCGCTCAGGGCCGGGCTGGATTGCCATGACAGGCCCAGCACACCCAGGCCGGTGCTGAGGAAGTCCCCCAGTACCGAGGACAGAGTGCCGTTGGAGGGAAAGTAACCGTAGAAATCCGGGTGCTGCCAATGAGACAGGCCAGGCATCACCAGCTGGTTGACGTCGTCGAGGATGGCCTCGAAGGGTTCGCCTTGCTGGGGCGCGGCTGCGGGCAAAGCGGCCTTGAGGTAGCCAGGTTCGACCTGGGCCATGACCGGGCGTTCGCCGACGGTTTGGCGATAGTCGGCGATCAGGTCGATCAGTTGGTGGCCGTATTGGCGGAATTGTTCGGGGGTCACGTGGGGGCTCCTTTGGGTGATCCACTGCCACCCAGTCTAGGCACCCGTGCCCAACCGAATAACCCCGCGTTGTGCATACCTGCTATGGCGAACCCGCATGCCCGCCTTGCACGCCGAACTGCGACTGGCGCCACAGCTCGAACACGCGGTTGCGGAACCAGCGGTGCTCGGCCGAAGCCTGCAGCCTTTGGTGCCACACCACCCAGTAGCGCTGGCTGTGGTCGATGAAGCCAAGCGGCCGCCAGGCCAGGTCATGCAAACGGCATAACTGCCGGGCGATGTGCTCGGGAACCGTGGCCACGGCCTGGCTGTTGGCAATGACTTTCACGGTGGCGGAAAAGAACGGCACTTCCAGGCTGACCCGCCGCTGCACCCCCTGTGCACGCAGGTGGCGGTCGATGAAGCTGTCCTTGTCGCCACCGCCGGAAATGCGCACATGCTTGTGCACCAGGTAGTCGGCCTGGCTGAGTGCAGCATGCGCTGCCAGCGGGTGGTCGTGGCGCATCAGGCACACGGCGCGGTCTTCACCCAGCAAGCGCCCATGCAGGTTGGGTGGCGACTCGTCGAACAAGGTGGTAGCCAGGTCGATTTCGCCACTGGCCAGCAAGGCATACTGGCCAGCCTGCCAAGTGCGGTACTCCAGCGATACGCCTGGTGCTTCACGCTCCAGCGCCGCCACCAGCAACGGCAGCATGTGTTCGGCTACATAGTCAGAGGCCGCCAGGCAGAAGCGCCGCTCGCAGCGTGCCGGGTCGAACACTGCGGGCTGGCGCAGAGCGTGAAGTTCTTCGAGGACCTGGCGCAGCGGTTCAACCAGCGCTTCGGCGTGTTCGCTGAGTACGTAGCCGCGGCCTTGGCGCACCAGTAACGGGTCGTCGAAGGCTTCGCGCAGGTGGGCTAGCTGCCGGCTCAGGGCCGACTGGCTGACACCCAGGCGCTCGGCAGCGTGGCTGAGGTTTTTCAGCTGCAGCAGGTGGTCGAGGGTACGCAGGTGGGCGAGGCTTAGGGAGGCGAAGGTGGGGTTCATCGAGGGTTCGGCTCCAGACCGCAGGCGAGGGCTTTGCCCTCGTTTCGCGACACAAGGCCGCACCCATAGGGGAATGCATAACCTGTGTGGGAGCGGCCTTGTGTCGCGATGGGCCGTAAAGCGGCCCCGTTACGCAGATCAGTCAGTCAGACCAACGTACACGTTCTGCACGTCATCGTTCTCGTCGATCGCCTCGAGGAACGCTTCAACCTCAGCCAGTGCTTCAGCACTCAGGCTGGCTGCGCTTACCGGGTTTTTCGGGGTGTAGCCGATTTTTGCCGAGGTGACGGTGAAGCCCTGTTCCGGCAGCGCCTTCTGCACTGCGTCCAGGTCGGTGGTGTCGGTGATGAACAGGGTCGAGCCCTCTTCTTCACCTTCCTCGAAGTCCTGGGCACCGGCTTCGATGGCGGCCATTTCCGGATCAGCGTCAGCGCTTGCAGGGGTGGCTTCGATCAGGCCTACATGGTTGAAGTCCCACGCTACCGAACCGCTGGCGCCCAGTTGGCCCTTGCGGAACAGCACACGGATTTGCGCGACGGTACGGTTGATGTTGTCGGTCAGGCACTCGACGATCAGCGGTACCTGATGCGGTGCGAAGCCTTCATAGCTCACCGCATGGTACTGCACGGCATCGCCGTCCAGGCCAGCACCCTTGCGAATTGCCCGGTCCAGGGTCTCGCGGGTCATCGAAGCCTTCTTGGCTTGCACGATGGCCAGGCGCAGGCGCGGGTTCATGTCGGGATCGGCACCCGACTTGGCAGCGATCTGGATTTCCTTGGACAGCTTGCCCATGATCTTGCCTTTGGCATTGGCTGCTGTTTCTCTATGTTTGGCTTTCCACTGTGCGCCCATGTCGACTCTCTTGTTTCAGCGACCGGTTCAGGAAGCGACCGGCCAAAAGTGGGTGCATTTTATACGCCCTCAGGCATGGGATCGACAAGAAATCTCATCAGCCTTTATCGGCCTTGCCCGCCGCCGCCGCAAACCGCGCCAACCGCACATCCAACCGGCGCGGGCGCAAACCGCGATCTTCGGCGTGCTCCTTGCGGCGAATGGCATTGCGCACCAGCAGTGAGCCCAGGTAGCGGATCGGCTCGGGCGGGAACAGGCCCAGCGGCCCTTTGACCAGTGGCGAGCGGGTCCACGGGTTGTCCAGCCCCAGCGCCAGCGACGAAAGAATCTGCCCGCCCATATGGCACGGGCCAACGCCGCTGCCGGAGTAACCAAAGCCGTAGAACACGTTGCCCTGCCCGTCCAAGCGACCAAAGAACGGCAAACCGGTCACCGAGCGGTCCGACGGCCCGTTCCAGCTGGCCGCCAGTGGCACCTCGGCCAAGGCCGGGAAAAACCCGCCAAGGCTTTCGCGCAGCAAGGGGCGGTACGGCGACGGCTGGTCGAACACCGGCAACATGCGCCCGCCGTAGGCGAACGTGTTGCCGCCCTTGCCGAGCATCAGCCGGCCATCGGCGGTGTTGTGGTAGTAGTGCACGAAAATACGCGAGTCGAGCACGCTGATACCGCTGTCCAGGCCGATCTGGCTCAACAGCTCGGGGCACGGTTCGGTAATCACCATGTCGCTGGAGACAATCGCCACGCTGCGCTCGAACTGCGGGAAGGCCCGCGCCATCCAGGCATTGAGGCCCAACACCACGCGGTCGGCGCGCAGCGTGCCATGGGCCGTGCGCACCTGCACCGGGGCGCCATGCTCCAGGCCAGTCATGGCGGTACCCTCAAAGATACGCACGCCACGCTGCAAGGCCACCCGGCGCAAGCCACGCACCAGCTTGCCCGGCTGCACGGTGGCGGCGGCCGGCGAGAACCAGCCTTCCAGATGCCGCGCAGAACCTGCCAGGCGCTGCACCTGCTCCAGCGGCAGGCGGCGGAACGAGTTGATACCCTTTTGTTCCAGCGCGGCGATGACGGCATCGGTGGCACCCACCTGGGCTGCATTGGTGGCCGTGTACAGCGTGCCGTCCAGGCGGTAGTCGCAGTCGATGCCATTGGCTGCGCAGAACGCGCCAATGTCGCCGATGCTGCGCTCCGACTCACGCACCAGGCGTACCGCCTCGGCCACCCCGAACAAGCGTTCGAGGGTGAAGTACTTGGCCGACCAGGACAAGGCGCAACCACCATTGCGGCCACTGGCACCGGCGCCGCAGATGTCGGCCTCGATCAACACGATATCCAGGGCCGGCACCGCTTCCTTGAGCATCAGTGCCGTCCATAGGCCGGTGTAGCCGCCGCCCACGATGCACACATCGCAACGGGCATCGCCTTGCAGTGACGGGCACACCGCCTCCTGCGTCGATTCCAGGGCCTGTTGCAGCCAGAAGGGTCTCATTCGCTCGCTTTCCTTTAGGTACGCAGTGGCTTGATTGCCATGCTGGTGTTCGGTGCCACGTCATTGCTTTGCGCGCTGGTGGCTGGGCGGCTGTTCCAATGCGGCAGCAACACCAGCGCGGAGAACAGTGCACAGCCGGCGAACACGATGAACACCGTGACGCCGTCGAAGTAACCCGGCAGCAGCCCGCCCAACACCGCCCCCACCGAACCGCAGCCATTGACGAAGCCGGCCGCGGTGGCGCCGGCCTTGGCGGTGCCGAAGTCGATGGCCGCCGCGCCGCTGATCATCGAGTCCGGCCCGTACAGGGTCAGGCCCATGACAAACAGCAAAGCCACCACCAGGATCACACTGCCGGTGTGCATGGCCGCCATGAACGCCGCCAGGGTCACGGTCAGCAGCACCAGGCTGATCACGCAGGCCGGCATGCGCCGGGCGCCGAACAGTTTGTCGGAGGCCAGGCCGATCATGATCGGGCCAAGCAGCCCGGCCAGCTCGAAGGCGGTCGGGATGATTGCCGCGCCCACCTTGCCCACCGAGGGCATCTGCTCGAAGACGATCACCGGGCCCCACAGCAGGATGGCGTAGCGCGCAGGCTTGAGCAGGAAGTACGCCAGGCCCAGGGTCAACACCGTGCGGTTGCGCATGATCTCCCTCAGTGGCGCCCACACACTGCACAGGTTGTCGGCGGGGGCCATGCTCTGCGGCTCGGGCTCCACCGCCGGCAGGCCGACGTCTTCAGGTTTGTTGCGCTGCAAGAAGAAGAACAGCACCGCCACCAGCGCCACCACGGCTGCGCTGGAGAAGAACGCCGCATGCCAGGTGCCGACCAGGGTATAGGCCCACCAGCCGGCGAATGGCGAGGCCACCAGGCCGCCGAAGGCATAGCAGGAACTCCACAGCCCCAGCACCCGCCCGCGCTGCGAGGCCGGGAAGAAGCTGCCGATGTTCTTGCATAACCCTGCCCAACCGGTGGACTGCGCCAGGCCCTGCACCAGCATGCAGGTGGCGAAGATCGGGAAGGTGGCGTAACTGCCCATCACCACCGCCGCCGCCGCAGAAATCAGCAACCCACCGAGTACCACCACGCGTGGGCCGAAGCGGTCAGCAAGCATGCCCCAGGTGAACTGGCCTACGGCATAGGCGGCCAGGTAGATGGCGTCGAGGTTGGCCATGGCGGCCTTGTCGAGCATGAAGCTTGGGTCTTCGGCGATGCCCAGCTTGGCCACCGAGAAGGCTTTGCGGGTGAAGTAGAAGGCGGCGTAGGCCAGCCAGGTGATAGCGAAAATCTGGATGCGCCAGCGTTTGAACGCGGCTAGGGATTGATTCATGTGAGTCTGACCTCTTGCTCAAGTGTGCCGGCAGAATGTGAAGAAACGCCTGTCTTGTTCTTGTGTTACGCACAGCGATGACAAAGCTGTCATCGGGTCAGATGGCACCGTGTGGGCACCATGGCCCTGGCGGCATTCGTGGTGCCAGCGTCGGGCTGACATGCATGGAAACAGTTGCGCTAAGATAAATAAAATCGATTTATCGTATTACACACATAAGCCCAGCTTGTTACTGAGGTCGTCATGTCGGTTTCCCACGCACAACTCAAGGCTTTCCACGCGGTGGCCGTACACGGCAGCTTTACCCGTGCAGCGGAAAAGCTGTTTCTTACCCAGCCTGCGGTGTCGGACCAGGTGCGCAAACTGGAGGAGCGCTTCGGCGTTTTGCTGTTCCACCGCAACAAGCGCTCGGTACAGCTCACCGACCTGGGCGAGCGCCTGCTGGGCATCAGCCAGCGCCTGTTCACCTGCGAGGCCGAAGCCCATGACCTGCTGCAGGACTCGCGCGCGCTGCACACCGGCAGCCTGGTGCTGGCGGTGGATGCGCCGGTGCACGTGCTGCCGCAGATCGCCCGGTTCTGCCAGCGTTACCCAGGTATTCAGGTGAAAATCGAGACCGGCAATACTGACGAATCGCTGGCCCGGTTGTTCAGCTACCAGGCCGACCTGGCCTTGCTGGGCCGGGATGTCGACGATGAGCGCCTGCATTGCCTACCGCTGCGCCGCGACCCGATGGTGGCGTTTGTTTCGCACAACCACCCATGGGCCAGCCGTGGGTCGATCAGCCTGGCTGACCTCGATGACATGCCACTTGTGCTGCGTGAGCCTGGTTCAGTGACGCGCCAGACACTGGAGGAAGAGATGCAACGGGCGGGGCTGCGGATTCGTCCGGCGATACAGGTGGAGGGCCGGGAAGCGGCGCGTGAGGCGGTGGTGGTGGGGATTGGCGTGGGGGTGGTGTCGGCGGCGGAATTTGGCGCTGATGCGCGAGTGTGTGCGTTGCCGATTGTGGATTGTCAGCGGCATTTGACCGAGACGTTGGTGTGCTTGAGCGAGCAGCGCACACGACGCGTGGTGGCGACCTTCTTGCAGATGGTTGAAGAAGAGGCCAGTGCAGGCAACCCGACTATGCTGGGATAACCTCAGCCCACAAACCCACGCCCATGCTCTACCGCCTGGCCGCCGACACCCTGGTGCTGCTACACCTGGCCTTCATCCTGCTGGTGCTGTTCGGCGGTTTGCTGGTGCTCAGGTGGCGCCCTGCCCTGCTCATCCACCTGCCGGCCCTGGCCTGGGGCCTGGCGGTGGAATGCCTGCACCTGGGCTGCCCGCTCACCGGCTGGGAAAACCGCATGCGCAGTGCCGCCGGTGACGCAGGCTACCAAGGGGGTTTCGTCGAGCACTACATCTGGCCGCTGATCTACCCCACCGGGCTGACCCCGCACGTGCAACTGCTGTTGGGCAGCATCGTGCTGCTGCTCAACCTGTGCATCTACAGCTACGTGGCCTGGCGCTGGCGCCACCCTAGCGGGTAGCGATCACGAACAACCGCGGGAACGGCAACAGCACCTTGCCATCGGTGGCCGGCGGGTAGTCGCGCTGCAGGGCCTGCAGGTACATCTGCAGGAAGTCGACCTGCTCCTGCTCATCAAGCCTGGCCAGGTAAGGCCGCAATGCCGATCCCTTGAACCATTCCACCACCGCCTCGGCGCCGCCGGCCAACGGATGGTGATAGGTGGTACGCCACACGTCCACCCGCGCGCACAGCGGGCTCAGCAGGTCGTAGTAGAACGCCGCGCTGTGCCGTGGCGGCAGTTGGAAGTCAGCGAACTTGGCCGCCCAGGGGCCTTGGCTGGCGATTTCGCGCAACTGCCGGTGGGCCGGTTCGTCGAGATTATCTGGCGTCTGCACGGCCAGGCTGGCGCCTTCGCTCAACTGGCGCACCAGGTGCGGATACAGCGAGGCGTGGTCGGGCAGCCATTGCAGCGAGGCATTGGCCAGGATCAGGTCCTGCGGCTCGGGGGCCGTCCAGCCGGCAATGTCGGCGATGACCGTGCGTACCCGCGGGATGCACAGCCGCTTGCGCTCGCGAGCCTTGTCGATCATGTCTGGGTCGCTGTCCAGCGCTGTCACCTGAGCGTCGGGGTAACGCTGCAGCAGCACTTCGGTGGAGTTGCCAGGGCCGCAGCCCAGGTCGGTGGCGTGGCGCACCGGGCGTGACGGGATGGCGGCAAGCAGGTCGCGTACGGCGCGGGTGCGTTCGTCTTCGAACAGGGAATACTGGGTGGCGGACCAGGCCATGTGAAGCTCCTTGGGGCGGACAATGTGTTCAGCATATGCCATCTGTCGCCTGTGGCCACCCTCTAACGGTCCACACACTGCACCATCGCTCGCGGCATCTCGGCATTCCATTGCCGGGACGCAAGCGGTTCAACACCTAAGCGCTGGCAGACACCGGGCGTGGTGTACGCACGCCCCAAAGCCAATAGCCCAGGGATAGCAGGATCAACCAGCCTACCCCGACGTACATGGCCGTGCGGCTGGCTGGGAACCAACCAAGAACGCCAAAAATGAAGACCATGAAAGCAATCGCGCAAGCGGGCCCTACTGGCCACAGTGGCACTCGATAATCCAGTGCAGCAACCTCCTCCTTGCTCATGCCACGCCGCATGGCCACTTGCGACAGCAGAATCATCAACCAGACCCAGACAATGGAGAAGGTGACGACTGCGGCAAGCACCAGGAACAAGCCTTCTGGCACCAAGTAGTTCAATACCACGCCCAGTAGCAGTGCGACACCCATGACAGCAACCGTCATCCACGGCACGCCGAAACGCGACAGTGAGGCGAAGCCGGCAGGCGCCTGGCCGTTTTGCGCCATGCCGTACATCATTCGCCCGGCACTGAAAATGTCGCTATTGATCGCTGAAACAGCAGCGGAAATGACCACGATGTTCAACACGGTGGCCGCGGAACTGATGCCCAGGCCACTGAAGATCTGTACGAACGGGCTGCCGTGGCTGCCAATACCGGTCCAAGGGTAAATGGACATAAGTACCAACAGGGTGAGGATATAGAACAAGAGGATGCGCAACGGCACTGAATTGATCGCCTTTGGCAGCACGCGCTTTGGGTCCCTTGCTTCGCCTGCCGTGATGCCGATCATTTCGACCCCGCCAAAGGCGAACATGACGACAGTGAAGGAAGCAATCATCCCACCGATGCCATTGGGGAAGAACCCGCCGTGGCTCCACAGGTTCGAGATACCGGCAACCGTGCCCGCATCGTCATTCAACTGGATGCCCAGCAGCAGTACAGCCCCGCCTGCCACAATCATGGCAACGATAGCGGTCACCTTCAGCAACGACAGCCAAAACTCCATTTCGCCGAACACTTTCACGCTACACAGGTTCAGCGCCCCGATAAAGAAGACGATCCCGAGCACCCAGATCCAGGCGGGTGTTTCAGGGAACCACAGCCCCATGTAGACACCAAACGCGGTCACATCCGCCAGGCACACCACCAACATCGAGAACGCGTAGCTCCAACCCGTCAGAAAACCAAAGTAACGACCTAGATACTGGCTGGCATAGTGTCCGAACGAGCCAGATACCGGGTTATGAACCGCCATTTCGCCGAGGGCGCGCATCATCATGTAAATGGCTGCACCGCCTATGAGGTAGGCAAGTAAAACAGAAGGGCCTGCCAGTTTTATTGCCGATGCCGAACCGTAGAAAAGCCCGGTGCCAATAGCGGAGCCTAACGCCATGAAACGAATATGTCGGGTAGACAGACCCCGCTTCAGCTGGTGTGAAGATTGAGCGTTCATAGATACCTTCTTGATTTTATTATCAGGTCCGCACAACGCACAGGTTGCGCGGTTTTATCAGGCACGCAGTATTTCAATCATCAAGCCCGTGGCCACAGCACCGGGAACAGTTCATGGTTCATCTTGGCGCCGCTGGCCAGTTGCGTTTCCAGCCCGGGAAACTGTGGCGACGTTTTCCACTGGCGCGGTGCATGAGTAATGTCGTCACCCAGGAAACGCACCGAGAAGGCACGACGCCGACGATTGCCCCCGACACCTCCAGAGGCATGCAAGGTCAGCATGTGGAAGAACACGGCATCGCCTGGGGAGAGTTCCCAGCCGAGAATGTTCCAGGCACTGCGATCGGCCTCGATGTCCGGCAAGTCAGCCAGGCTGCCTTCCGGGAACCATTGCGCCTGGCTGTCGAGAAAGCTGCGCGGCATCAGCCACGGCCCCAGGTGCGAGCCCCCCACGAATTCGAGGGTGGACTCCCTCGCAACAGGGTCGATTGGCATCCACATGCTGCAGTTCTGGCGCCCATCGATGTTGTAATAGGGCTGGTCCTGATGCCAGGGCGTCCGCTGGCGCGTATTAGGCTCCTTGACCAGCAGGTGATCGTGATAAAGCCGGGCTGTCTCGCTGTTCATGAGTTGGGCTGCAACACCCCCTACCCGGCTCTCGAAGATGAACTGACGATAGGCGGTGATATCGCCCCAATTACAGAAGTCTTCAAAGAACCAACCGGGGTCATCAGGACGACTCGCCACCTTGGCGCGCTCGCTTGGGGTTTTCAAGTTCTGTTCAATGCCGGATTCGAGCAGTGCAACTTCTTCCGGCGTAAACAAGTTACGCACGCAAACAGCACCGTCACGCTGAAAAGCCTCGATGGTTTCATCGCTCAGTTGGAATTCTGCGTATTGATTCATAAAGCACCCTTTAGTCTTTTTATTGGGGCAGGCGCACGCAAGTTTTCAAGAGAAATAAGCAAGGTGCACAGCGAGTATTGCTTTTTGGCACCAATAGGAAAAGAATATATTTCCTAATTTTGAGTATAGGAAAAAATGATAGGGTTCTCTTTCAGGCAGCTCGAGTACTTCGTGGCCGTGGCCGAACATGGCAGCATCAGCGCTGCAGCGAGAGCCCGGCACGTTTCACAGCCCTCGGTGTCGGTTGCCATTGCTCAGCTTGAAGAGGCGCTGAATGAGCGGCTGTTCCGGCGCCAGGTCAGCCGTGGGCTGGAGCTGACCTCAGCGGGCACGCGCTTGCTCGCCCAGGCACGCGACATCATTGGCATGGCCATCGCCATGAATCAAAAAGCGGATACGGTGCAAGGCTCACTTCGCGGCAACTTGTCGCTTATCTGCTTTCAAGACTTGGGCCCTTATTACGCGCCCAGGCTGCTGTCGAGCTTTCGCAAGCAGTATCCCGAAGTCGAGGTAACACTGTTCGAGACCGACCTGGCAGGCGTGCACCGCCATCTGAGCGCCGGTAAAGCCGAGCTTGCGCTTACCTATGACATAGGCCTCGATCCCTCGCTGCCGCGTCAGGTGTTGGCCGAATTGAAACCCTACGCGCTCATCGCCACTGACCATCGGCTCGCCCACCTGGCCGCGATACCGCTGCATGAACTGGCGCAAGAGTGTTTGATTCTTGAGGATATCGCGCAAACCCGCGAGTATTTCCTTTCACTGTTTTGGGCGCATAACCTGCAACCGCGTACACAGCAATATACCCAGACCTTCGAGATGCAACGTGGCCTGGTCGCCCATGGCTATGGGGTTGCGCTTTCATGCACCCGGCCTGCTGGGGATCACTGTTATGACGGCACACCGCTGTTGTGCCGGCCATTGCTGGAAGCCGTATCACCGCAAAAAGTGGTGCTGGCTCAATCAGGCATGATGCACCCCTCGCCGGTAGCGGAGGCGTTCAAAAGTTGGGTCGCTCGGGAAATAGCAGTCGGGGCCCCTGCGGGACCGAGCTCACCCTAAAGTTAGTTAAGCTATTGGGGCCGACTTAAATGCGTGATCCTAGATTCAGGTCCATCGCCTGGGACATCAACATAGAACCTTCTCGCAAAGGCTCTGGTAAGCCGCTGTCACAAAATCCGCTTTTTCTGTACAAGCTCATCGCCGGGGAGTCTGCGATCGTCACACCTAACCTGACAGTTTGCGCCCCGCGACTTTCAGCCCAAGCAATAGCTTCTGCTAGCAGAGACCGGCCGACTCCGACCCCTCGCACGGCAGGTTCCACCCACATCTGAAAAATCTCGACGACTCCTGACGCCGCTTCTGAAGATTTACACCACACCAAACCACAAGGCTCAGCGTGCTGAAAAGCCAAAAACGCCTGTGCGTATTTCGAAGCTGCGACAGCCGAGATACGGGCCGCCCAATCGTCATCACTTCTGGTCACTTCAGAAGCGTAGGTACTTGCGAAGGCAGCGGGTGAGTCTTGCAGAGCCCTCAAGCGCATATCCCGATATAACGGCCAATCACGTGCAGCTATAGGGCGAACGAACACATTGCTAATTCCCACGTCTCTGCTCCTTTACCGGTCACGGCAAGCCGTGAAGCCAAAACTGCGTCATCGCAGAACGACTGCAAATGCAAATCAGCTTTGATCGGGTAGCATGTACTCAAACTTGTATGAGTGATGCCTGTCGGTGATCGTGGTCACCATGCTACCTGTTAGCCCAGAAAGCGCGTCAGTGCCGGAGTCAGGTACGACGGTGATGGACTGAACGGGCGCCCCACGGTTCATGGTCGAACTGTGTTGAAGTACGAAACTACCGCTGCGACCGTGCAAGGTTCCCTGCACAGTTTCCATGGCAACGTAACCGGCAGAACCTGGAACGCTGCTGCGAAAGGACAACATCTCACCTTGACTGGTGGCGTCCAGGTCACCCTTGAACTGCTTGTCCAAAGACAATCGACCGAGGCCAGATTTCTCAGTAGCACGGCTCAAGGGTTGCGGATTCAGCGTGATGTCGAATGACCCTACGGCGGTCTGTTGCATTGCAAATTCCTTTTTGACCCGGCTCCGTGCCGGTGCCTTGTAATACTCCATCCAAGCTCCAATTGCCATCATTCAGCCCTGTGTACGGCTGGATCTCATTATCCAAGCAACCATCAATTACCGTGGACAGGTCCAACGATGCGTGACCGAAACGACACTCGCCCAGCTGGGCGAGCGGGATGCGCTGCTCGGTGAAGTTCTCGAGGCATTCCAAATTGGGGTATTCGGATTTCTGTGTGTAATCGGAGCCTATCCCTAAAGTAGTATTTCGAGTGGGAAGGCGCAGCAAGGCAAATCCACCCTATTGCGCAGGTGCTACGGAAACATTTGATTGGCATTTCGGGGTGGCGGCGGGGTTAGATGAATTCGCCCCTGAACAAAACGCTGAAGCCCAAAGCTGAAACGGCAAAAGTGTTATAAACCAATTTGCGGCGCTGCATCAGGCTCTTGTCAACCTGAGCTCACTCTCAAGGATGTGCTATGAACTACAACGAATTCACCAGTTACCTCGCAGACCGAATTGTGGCGATTCGCACCCGCGAGCTCGTACCTGGTACTCAAAGGCGGCGCGGGCGGTACTACGATGCAGCCTATGCCTCGGTGTTGGAGTGCCGGGCATTTTTCGACCGACTTTCTCTTGATGAAGGCCCTCATAACGACTACAACCCCACAAGCAAGGCCTCGGTCGAGGCCTATCGTGTGGCGTTGTACGCAGAATTGGCCGAAGAACTGGGTAATCGGGTGGCGGATGCTTGCGTGCAGGGCGACGTATCTTTCCTGGATTCTGTGCTCAGGTACCCGGTGCCTTACGGGGAGGGGGTGTCAGACCAGAGGTTTGCCCGAGTGGCTGCGGAGTATTTTTCCAATATTGTTTTTGAGCGCACCTGTGTCGGGTGTCGTGCAAAGTACAAGGTAGCGCTGAAGGCCCAGACCTACCGGATGGTTTCAAATCATCACCCGGAAACCTGCGCTGCCGTGCGAGTAGCTCCCGTACAAGCAGCTAAGCCAGAGGTCAAGGTGGCGGAAAAGAAGGGAACAGACCCTATCAAACGCTTGTTCGTCGATCTAAATCGACCTGTGATACCCGAAGAGATGCTCAAGCCAACACAAAAGCCCGCTTATAATTCCCCTGCGTATCGGGCCAATGCCAAAGCTGCCTTGCGCTTGTACGCAGAGTTTCTCAAGTTCTATGAGAACAACCCGTTCACGGAGAGTGATCCAGAGGAAAACCAGCGCCAAATGGAGCGCATGTATAACGTCGCTGTGCGCACGATATTCAACTTCGATCCAAACGCAAACAAGCAACAATGATCACGACATGAAAATAGTCACCGCGTCGGTGCGCAGTAATCGCGAGTTCGGCCAACCAGGCCGGTGGCAGTTCTTTTTTTACCTGGGCATCTGATGGGCAGGCGTGGCAGAAACTACTGAACAGCAGGTGCCTGCCGCTTCCAATCCTTGGCCGCAGCGGCTACGTAACCCATCATCGATAGGGGCACTTTGAATACCGGATAGGCAAGCGTCTGCATCCTGATCATAGTGTCCAGCATCAGCGTGCCGCTGCCCTGCTCGCCAGCAGTGCCAGTCCAGGCCTGGTAAGTGGGGTGAGACGTCAGGCTGGTACTGATGAAAGTCCTGCCCAGCGCCAGTACCAACAGCACCACGGCTACAGTGGCACATGCCTTGAACAAAGGGCTCCTGAAGCGCCAACCACTCTTCAACTGCACACCCAGCAACGCGCTCTTGGCGATATGCACCAGCGCCCCTAGCAACGACAAGGTCAGGGCGAACACCGGGGCAATCATGGCCTCGTAAGCCTCTTTTCCGTCGTCTGCCTGCGAACCTCCATCACGGTAGCCGTCGAGTTGATGGGTGTAATTGCGCAGGCCATCGTGTGTACGCCCGGCAAGCGCTCGATGGTAGAAACGCTGCTCGAACTGTTCGCGGGTAATTTCCGCCATCGGCAAATTGCCAATGTTGTCAGGGAACTCAAGCCCCTCGCGCCACAGCGCAAACCCCAGAAAGGAGCACATCCGTACTCCTACGCTGTAACCCCTCTCCCCTCTATCCACTGCCACGATATGGCGACCAAGTATGCTAAGCCCTGCCTACATGGGCGGGGTGGTCAAGCATTGAAAAAGGCCCCTCAGCAAGCAAATATGGTAATTAGCCATCGCATTGATGCAGCCGCAAATAACAGGGGAAAATGGAATGACGTTGAAAGTTGCCATCGCGCTCAGCTGCCTCCTTGGCGTCTCGAGCACTGCTTTCGCCCGGCTGGATTTTCAGTATCAGGAGCTACCGCAGGATAGATCTAGCAGGGAATATGGCGCTCAAATTAAAGACCTTGAGAAAGTGATGGAGGGTTACAAGTGGGCCGCTGACAATGGGGCTGGTTTCATTATTACTTCAATCCCGAACCCCATACCGAATGTCACCAGTGATCGAGCCGTCAACGGCTTGTACTTCGGAATGCAGCGATTTATTTATGACAAAGAGCAAGTTCGAGCTGCTCCATATGAGCTTTACGCGCGACAAAGCGGGCGCGTCGGGTACGTGGAGCTCTGGGACGATGAAAGCGCCGGGTCAATGCACGTGAAAATCATTGACGACAATACTCTTGAAGTTTTCAACGACGCAAAGGAGAGCGACGAAAAGGATCGCCTTATATACAAAAAAGTAGCGCGCTTTGAAAAGAACCCTCGAGAAGACAGGCTCGAAAGCGCAGAAGAGTCCGGCGTATTCCGCTAACGTCCCACTTTATTCGAGGCTACGCCTGTAGCCTCATCATTTCGAGCTCGGCGCAAACTATGTGCTGGCAGAACCTTCCTTTCATTTAAACATCTCCTCCTCCTTCAAAGTCAGCCGCTTTAGCGGCAAGGACGAAGTCATACTGAAGAAAAGTATCCGCTAGAGGTTCAGAGCGCTACCAGCGACACCTTCATCGCAATGAGCAAAGGCATCACGACCTTGAGGCTCATGGTCGAAGCCGGAAAGAAATACCCGGTTCGCTTCCATCAAGGTTCACGACCTGAAGCATACATTCGGACGTAGACTGAAAGCAGCAGCTGTGAGTTTGGAAGATCGGAAGTCGCTACTTGGCCACAAGAGCGGAAGCGTGACCCGTCATTACTCCGGAGCGGAGATTGGTCAGAAGATTGATGCAGCAAACAAGGTATTGGCCACCGACTCGCGCGGGCCGGTACTCACGATGCTGACCAGGAGGAAGGCATGAAAAACGGAGAAGTCACGCAAAAGTCACGCAAATGAAAAAGGCCAATGCTCGGAACATTGGCCTTTCCCATTGGGATTATTGGTCGGGACGGAGTGATTCGAACACTCGACCCCTTGCACCCCATGCAAGTGCGCTACCGGGCTGCGCTACGCCCCGACTCTATTCTCGATACTGCTGAGAACGATGAAGAATCTACCCTAACCTCCTGATAAATGAAAGCTTTTTCTCAAAGAATTTTCACTTACCAGCAAACAAGCTCATTTCTTCAACACTACCAACACATCCTCCAACTCAACAATCATCTGCCGAATCAGTTGCTTGTATTGGCTGGATTCATCCTTAGCCTCATCACTGGAGAGCCTCAACCGGGCCCCGCCAATGGTGAACCCCTGATCATAAAGCAGCGCACGAATCTGGCGGATCATCAGCACATCCTGGCGCTGGTAATACCGCCGGTTGCCCCGCCGCTTCACAGGGTTAAGCTGGTCGAACTCCTGCTCCCAATACCGCAGCACGTGCGGCTTAACCGCACAAAGCTCACTCACTTCACCAATGGTGAAGTAGCGCTTGCCTGGTATGGGGGGCAGTTCGTCGTTATGGCTTGGTTCCAGCATAGGCCTCAACCCGGGCCTTCAACTTCTGCCCTGGACGAAAGGTGACGACGCGCCGTGCAGTGATCGGGATCTCTTCCCCTGTCTTGGGGTTGCGGCCCGGCCGCTGGCGTTTGTCGCGAAGGTCGAAGTTGCCGAAACCGGACAGCTTCACCTGCTCGTTCTCTTCAAGTGCGTGCCGAATTTCTTCGAAAAACAGCTCGACCAATTCCTTGGCCTCACGCTTGTTAAGCCCCAGCTCCTCGTACAGCCTTTCGGCCATCTCAGCTTTCGTCAGAGCACCCATGCCGTTATTTCCTTAACGTGGTGTTCAACCTTTGTTCGAGCGAGGTGAGGATGTTTTGCAGGGTAGTGTTCACCTCATCGTCGTTAAGAGTGCGCGATGGATGCTGCCAGGTCAAGCCGACGGCAAGGCTTTTTCTATCAGGATCAATGCCTTTACCTTGGTAGACATCAAACAGCCTGAGGTCTGTGAGCCATTCGCCTGCATTGTCACGAATTAATTCAAGCACCGCGCTAGAAGCTACATCACGCCCTGCGATCAAGGCCAGGTCGCGACGGGTTTCCGGGAACTTGGACAGCTCGCTGAACTTCGGCAGGCGGCCTTCGACCACGTCGCCCAGCACCAGCTCGAACAGGAATACCGGGCGGTCCAGGTCCAGGGCCTTGGCCAGCTCTGGGTGGATGGCGCCGAGGTAGCCGACCAGTGTGCCGTCACGCTCGATGGCGGCGGTCTGGCCTGGGTGCAGGGCTGGGTGCTTGCCGGCGCTGAAGGTGAAGTCGCTCAGGGCACCGGAGTAGCCCAGCAGGGCTTCCACGTCGGCTTTGACGTCGAAGAAGTCGACGCCGTCGCGGCCGTTGGCCCAGCCTTCTGGCAGGCGGCTGCCAGTGATTACGCCGGCAATCATCGGCTGCTGCTGCAGGTCACCGAGCTGGCCGACAAAGCGCAGGCCGCTTTCGAACAGGCGCACGCGGTCTTGCTGGCGGTTCAGGTTGTGTTGCAGCGCCTTGACCAGGCCCGGCCACAGGGACGCGCGCATGGCGGCCATGTCGCTGGAGATGGGGTTGGCCAACAGCAGCGGCTCTACGCCCGGGCTGAACAGTTCGAACAGTTTCGGGTCGATGAAGCTGTAGGTGATGGCTTCCTGGTAGCCGCGGGCAACCAGCAGACGACGCAGGGTCGGCAGGTCACCGCGAGTCTCTGGCTTGCCCTGGGGGGCCAGGCGGGCTTGCGGGTAGCGAACCGGCAGGTTGTTGTAGCCGTACAGGCGGGCCAGTTCTTCGATCAGGTCGACTTCCAGGCTGATGTCGAAGCGATGGCTCGGGACGTTGACGGTCCACTGCCCTTCCCCGTTGCGAGTGGTGGTCAGTTCCAGGGCGTTGAGCAGTTGCTCGACCTGGGCTGGGTCCATTTCCATGCCGAGCATCTGGGTGATGCGTTCGGCGCGCAGGGTGACAGGGGCCACTTGCGGCAGGTGCTGTTCGCTGACGGCTTCGACGATCGGGCCGGCTTCGCCACCAACGATGTCCAGCAGCAGCTGAGTGGCGCGCTCCATGGCTTCGCGGGCCAGCTGCGAGTCGACGCCGCGTTCATAGCGGTGCGAGGCATCGGTGTGCAGGCCGTAGGAGCGGGCTTTACCGGCGACGGAAATCGGCTCGAAGAACGCGCTTTCCAGGAACAGGTCGCGGGTTTTTTCGGTATTCACACCGCTGTGCTCGCCACCCATGACGCCGGCGATGGCCAGGGCGCGGGTGTGGTCGGCGATCACCAGGGTATCGGCACGCAGGGCCACTTCCTGGCCGTCGAGCAGGACGAGCTTTTCGCCCTCTTCAGCCATGCGCACGCGGATGCCGCCGTTGATTTCCGCCAGGTCGAAGGCGTGCATCGGCTGGCCAAGTTCAAGCATCACGTAGTTGGTGATGTCGACGGCGGCGTCGATGCTGCGCACGTCGCTGCGGCGCAGGCGCTCGACCATCCACAGTGGGGTTGGCTTGCTGAGGTCGACGTTACGGATAACGCGGCCCAGGTAGCGTGGGCAGGCAGCCGGGGCACTGACTTCGACCGGGCGCACTTCGTCGTGGGCCGCCGCTACGGCTGGCACGACCGGACGAGTGACCGGGGTGTCGTACAGGGCGCTGACGTCGCGGGCCAAGCCCGCGATGGACAGGCAGTCGCCACGGTTGGGGGTCAGGCCGATTTCGATGCTGGCATCGTCCAGGCTCAGGTACTTGCGAATGTCTTCGCCAACCGGGGCGTCAGCCGCCAATTCCAGCAGGCCATCGTTCTCTTCGCTGATTTCCAGCTCGGCAGCCGAGCACAGCATGCCGAAAGACTCGACGCCGCGCAGCTTGGCCTTTTTGATCTTGAAGTCGCCAGACAGCTCGGCGCCGATCATGGCGAACGGGATCTTGATACCTGGGCGGGCGTTAGGCGCGCCGCATACGACCTGGAAAGTTTCCTGGCCGTTGGTCACCTGACACACGCGCAGCTTGTCGGCGTCCGGGTGTTGTTCGGTGGCGAGGATTTCGCCCACGACGATGCCGCTGAACTGGCCGGCAGCGGGGGTAACGCTGTCGACTTCGAGGCCGGCCATGGACAGGCGGGCGACCAGTTCGTCACGGGAGACTTGCGGGTTTACCCAACCGCGCAGCCACTGTTCACTGAATTTCATGCTGTTCTCCTGAAAGTTGCGTCGGGCATTGACCTAGCGGAATTGCGCGAGGAAGCGCAGGTCGTTGTCGAAGAACAGACGCAAATCGTTGACGCCATAGCGCAGCATGGCCAGGCGCTCGGCGCCCATGCCGAAGGCGAAGCCCTGGAACTCTTCAGGGTCGATGCCGGACATGCGCAGCACGTTCGGGTGCACCATGCCGCAGCCCATCACTTCGAGCCAGCCAGTTTGCTTGCACACGCGGCAACCATTGCCGGAACACATCACGCACTGGATGTCGACTTCAGCGGAAGGCTCGGTGAAGGGGAAGAACGATGGGCGGAAACGTACCGCCAGTTCTTTTTCGAAGAACACGCGCAGGAATTCTTCGATGGTGCCCTTGAGGTCGGCAAAGTTGATGTCGCGATCGATCAGCAGGCCTTCGACCTGGTGGAACATCGGCGAGTGGGTGATATCCGAGTCGCAGCGGTATACGCGGCCAGGGCAAACAATGCGGATTGGCGGCTGAGTGGACTCCATGGTCCGCACCTGCACCGGCGAGGTGTGGGTACGCAGCAGCATGTTGGCATTGAAGTAGAAGGTGTCGTGCATCGCCCGGGCCGGGTGGTGGCCAGGGATATTGAGCGCTTCGAAGTTATGGTAGTCGTCTTCGACCTCTGGGCCTTCGGCGATGCCGTAGCCGATGTGGGTGAAGAACTGCTCGATGCGCTCGAGTGTACGGGTGATCGGGTGCAGGCCACCGGTGGCCTGGCCGCGACCTGGCAGGGTGACGTCAATGCACTCGGCAGCCAGGCGAGCGCTGAGCTCGGCTTCTTCAAAGGCGGCCTTGCGGGCATTGAGCACAACGGTAACGCGCTCTTTGGCGTCGTTGATCAGCGCGCCAACTTTCGGCCGCTCTTCGGCTGGCAGGTTGCCCAGGGTCTTCATCACCTGGGTCAGCTCGCCCTTCTTGCCGAGATAATTAACCCGGATCTGTTCCAGGGCGTTGATGTCTTCAGCGCGTTCCACGGCCTCTAGGGCTTGGGAGACCAGCGCATCCAGGTTTTCCATGTACAGACTCCAGATACGAAAATAGGGGAAGAGCTTTGAAGGCTCTTCCCCTATCGATGACGTTCAATGCCCGACAGCGCTAGCGCCGCCGGGTGATTGTCGCGGGTACTTAAGCCAGAACGGCTTTAGCTTTCTCGACAATCGCAGCAAACGCCGCTTTTTCGTTCACTGCCAGATCAGCCAGAACCTTACGGTCGATTTCGATCGAAGCCTTTTTCAGGCCAGCAATCAGACGGCTGTAGGACAGACCGTTGGTGCGGGCACCGGCGTTGATACGAGCGATCCACAGTGCGCGGAACTGACGCTTCTTCTGGCGACGGTCGCGGTAGGCGTATTGGCCTGCCTTGATGACCGCTTGCTTGGCTACACGGAATACGCGCGAACGTGCACCGTAGTAACCTTTAGCCAGTTTCAGAATTTTTTTGTGACGCTTACGAGCGATAACGCCGCGCTTAACACGAGCCATGAGTAACTTCCTCTATCTTAACCAGAATTAACGAACGCGCAGCATGCGCTCGACTTTTGCTACGTCGGACGGGTGCAGCAAGCTGGCACCGCGCAGTTGACGCTTACGCTTGGTCGACATTTTGGTCAGGATGTGGCTCTTGAAAGCGTGCTTGTGCTTGAAGCCCGAAGCTGTCTTCAGGAAGCGCTTCGCAGCACCGCTTTTGGTTTTCATTTTTGGCATGTTGGAACTCCGCATTCGATAAAATTACACATAATCATCAGGCCTGCCGTGCCCGGGAGATTACTTCTTTTTCTTGGGGGCGATGACCATCATAAGCTGGCGTCCTTCCATCTTAGGATGCTGCTCAACGGTGCCGTATTCGGCGAGGTCGGCTTCGACCCGCTTCAACAGCTCCATGCCCAGCTCCTGGTGGGCCATCTCACGACCACGGAATCTCAGAGAGATCTTGGCCTTGTCCCCATCGGTAAGGAAACGTACCAGGTTGCGTAGTTTTACCTGGTAATCCCCATCCTCCGTCCCTGGACGAAACTTGATTTCTTTGATCTGGATCTGCTTCTGGTTTTTCTTGGCTTCGTTAGCCTGCTTCTTCTTCTCGAAGAGGTGCTTGCCGTAGTCCATGACCTTGCAGACCGGTGGTACCGCGTCTGCAGAAATTTCTACCAGATCCAGCTTCGCTTCATCAGCGATACGCAGCGCTTCATCAATCGAGACGATGCCAACCTGCTCGCCGTCTGCGCCAATTAACCGAACCTCGCGGGCCGAGATATTCTCGTTGATCGGGGCCTTCGGTACAGCACGCTTATCGTTTCTCATTTCACGCTTAATAGTCATTACTCCGATTCTTGGCGACCACGCCGGGAAACCGCTTGTGTCAGCAACTCAGCGAATTGGGCGACGGGCATGGAGCCCAGGTCTGCGCCTTCGCGAGTACGCACAGCGACGGTTTGCGTTTCGACTTCGCGGTCCCCTATAACCAAAAGGTACGGGACCTTGAGCAAAGTATGCTCGCGGATTTTAAAGCCGATCTTCTCATTTCTCAAGTCCGACTTGGCACGGAAACCGCTACCGTTCAGAGATTTCTCTACCTCGAGGGCGAAATCGGCCTGCTTGTCGGTGATATTCATGATCACCGCCTGGGTCGGGGCCAGCCACGCCGGGAATACGCCAGCGTAGTGTTCGATCAGCATGCCGATGAAGCGTTCGAACGAACCGAGAATGGCGCGGTGCAGCATGACCGGGCGAACACGGCTGTTATCTTCGGCGATATAGCTGGCATCCAGGCGTTCTGGCAGGTTCGGGTCGTACTGCAGGGTACCGCACTGCCAGTTACGGCCGAGGCAGTCGCGCAGGGTGAACTCGATTTTCGGGCCGTAGAAGGCGCCCTCGCCTGGCTGGTATTCCCACTCAAGGCCCGATTCGTTCAGGGCGTCGGCCAGCGCCGTTTCGGCACGGTCCCACAACTCTTCAGAACCTACACGCTTGGCCGGACGGGTGGACAGCTTCATGGCGATGTCGCTGAAGCCGAAGTCCTTGTACACGTCCAGGGTCAGCTTGATGAAGTCGGCAGCTTCTTTCTTCACCTGCTCTTCGGTGCAGAAGATGTGCGCGTCGTCCTGTACGAAGCCACGCACGCGCATGATGCCGTGCAGGGCGCCAGACGGCTCGTTACGGTGGCAGGCACCGAACTCGGCCAGGCGCAGCGGCAGGTCACGGTAGCTTTTCAGGCCCTGGTTGAACACCTGCACGTGGCACGGGCAGTTCATCGGTTTTACCGCGTAGTCACGGCTTTCCGACGACGTGGTGAACATGTTCTCGGCGTAGTTGGACCAGTGGCCGGAGCGCTCCCAGAGGATACGGTCGACAACTTGCGGGGTCTTGATTTCCTGGTAGCCGTTTTCACGCTGCACGCCACGCATGTACTGCTCGAGTACCTGGTAGACGGTCCAGCCGTTGGCGTGCCAGAACACCATGCCTGGGGCCTCTTCCTGCAGGTGGAACAGGTCGAGCTGCTTGCCGATCTTGCGGTGGTCGCGCTTTTCGGCTTCTTCGATGCGCTGGATGTAAGCGGCCAACTGCTTCTTGTCAGCCCAGGCGGTGCCATACACGCGCTGCAGCTGCTCGTTCTTGGCATCGCCGCGCCAGTACGCGCCGGACAGCTTGGTCAGCTTGAATGCCTTGAGGAAGCGAGTGTTCGGCACGTGCGGGCCACGGCACATGTCGACGTATTCTTCGTGGTAGTACAGGCCCATGGCCTGCTCATCCGGCATGTCTTCGACCAGGCGCAGCTTGTAGTCTTCGCCACGGGCCTTGAACACATCGATCACTTCGGCACGCGGGGTCATCTTCTTGACCACGTCGTAGTCTTTCTCGATCAGCTCCATCATGCGCTTTTCGATAGCGGCCATGTCTTCAGGGGTGAAGGGGCGCTCGTAGGCGATGTCGTAATAGAAGCCTTCGTCGATCACCGGGCCGATCACCATCTTGGCGGTCGGGTACAGCTGCTTCACGGCGTGGCCAACCAAGTGGGCGCACGAGTGACGGATGATCTCCAGTCCCTCTTCATCTTTAGGGGTAATGATCTGCAGGGTGGCGTCGTTGCTGATCAGGTCGCAAGCATCGACCAGTTTGCCGTCGACCTTGCCGGCCACGGTGGCCTTGGCAAGGCCCGCGCCGATGGAAGCGGCTACGTCGGCTACGGATACGGCGTGATCAAACGAACGTTGACTGCCATCGGGAAGAGTAATAACGGGCATGGCGCCTCCTCTCCTAGTGGTGACCCCTACCAAAGGTCACGTGGGTTGGGATGAGCCAGTACAAGATCCGACCTGCCTTTCTTTAAGGAAAGCCTGCCTCACAGTGGCAGAAGCCTTTCAGCTTGTCAGGGAC
Organism: Pseudomonas sp. LFS074; assembly: GCF_047978165.1. Taxonomy (NCBI): domain Bacteria; kingdom Pseudomonadati; phylum Pseudomonadota; class Gammaproteobacteria; order Pseudomonadales; family Pseudomonadaceae; genus Pseudomonas; species Pseudomonas sp. LFS074. The sequence continues at coordinate 3,857,284 of NZ_JBFPFV010000001.1, forward strand.
GAACCAGAGTGACTGGAAAGAAAAAAGATAGCTGTAGCCGGCAACAACGCGACCACAAGCCGAGCATGCTAGCACGCGGGTTGCACCCCAGGCAGAAATATTTGGAAATTGCACCGCAACGGTGAACTATCAGGAAAAAATGCCTATCAGACCTTGGGAAGCAACCTACTCTTGATGAGACCTTAACCCAAGGAGTAACTGGTTATGCGAGTTCCGTCTCTTCTGGCCCTGGCGGCCGCTGGCGCCCTGCTGCTGCCCGTGGCTGCGAACGCCGGCAACTTCCCACCTGGGAAGGAGGCCGGCTACATGACCCAGTGCACGCAGGTGGCCAGCGGCCAGGGTGTTGACGCTGCCACTGCGAAAAAGCACTGCGACTGTGGCGCGCAAGCCATCAAAAAGAATTTTACCGATGCCGAGATTGCCGACCTGGACAGCCAGGATGGCGTGGACGCCAAGCTGATGCAGAAGGCCCAGACGGTCGTTCAGCAGGCTTGTAAACCGAAAAGCTGAAACCTTAAAGCCAAGGTTGGCGAGCGATTCTTTGCCTTGAATCAACATCCGATGAAGGTAAAAGGCGCTACATCCGCAGAATTAGACTATGATGTCATCTGTGCCAGACAGCTCAGGCGTCTATGGCACTTCGAAAAATTTCAAGTTTCTGGAGATTCATCCCATGTCCAATCGCCAAACCGGCACCGTCAAATGGTTCAATGATGAGAAAGGCTTCGGCTTCATCACCCCACAAGGCGGCGGCGACGACCTGTTCGTTCACTTCAAGGCCATCGAATCCGACGGCTTCAAGAGCCTGAAAGAAGGCCAAACTGTTTCCTTCGTCGCCGAGCGCGGTCAGAAGGGCATGCAGGCTGCACAGGTTCGTCCGGAGTAATTCGGAAGCTGTAAAAAAACCCGCCCTTATGGCGGGTTTTTTTATGGGCGTTTGCATGGGCTGAGTGAAATGGCCTATGCGGGCACGCCATGTTTCGGGGGCCTGATGGCCCCTCAGCCTTGCATCAACCGCAGTTGACGCGGGTCACGTTGCCCTGCTCGTCCACATTCAGGTTCAAGCGCTCGGAGCGGTACTCCAGGGTAACCACGTCGTGCGGTTTGAGAATACGCGCCATTTGCGAGCCGCTGGCCTTGCGCGCCTGCTCCAACAATTCGGCGCTGGCTGGCTTGCCAATGGCAAAGTCAGCGCCGCTGGCTTCGCAACGGCCGTCGTTGCCTGCTGGCGTGGCCGGCGCAGCACCACCACCAGCGTTGTCACCAGTGCTGCAACCAGCCAGGACAGCAGCCACCGCCAGGGTTGCCAGGTAAGCACGGGTACGGAACATGAAGCCTCCTAAATCGGTCTGGGAACTGCCTGATCCGACAGCTCCACTCATCATTTGTTGCAAAACCGGCCAAGTCTGCCTGAACTGCAGCAGCGAGGCGAAAAGCAATCGTGACCGGATTTTGCACAACCCACTGCGTTTGCCATATGCTTAGCTCGCACGATCACTGGCGCAAAGCCATGATTTGCTGCAAGAAGTGGAGCGCATCCCGCCTCCATCGAACACCAGGGTCAGGTGTTCCCCTTCGTTCCGGGCCCCAAGCGAGAGCTTTTCATGAGCACCCACAGCATCGATGCCGATATCAAGGTCAAATGGGCCGAGGGCCAGAGCGCGTACAGCCCCGGCACACCGGAGGAGCTGCTGTTGATTGGCATCGACCTGCTGGTGCGCGATCGCGGCGCTGAAGCCGCGCGCGGCTTCATCGAGCAAGTGCTTGAGCGTTACGCGCCGCACGCGGCTATTCCAATCGTGCCAACCGGGCGCTGAGCAGGTCGAACAGCCCCTGGGCATCGCCCTGCTCCACCCACAGCACATTCGCCGGCTGCTTGAGCACGCCGTACCAGTCGGCAATCGTCTGGCCAAACGTTGGGCCTTCGCGGCTGTCGACGCTCATGTGAATGCGCCGGCCACTGAAAAGCTCGGGCTTTAACAGGTAGGCGATGACGCTGGCGTCGTGCACCGGGCCGCCGGGCATGCCGTACAGGTCCATGTCGTGGGTGATGTAGGCATTGAGGATATCTACCACGCGTTTGCTGGCCTGGTTATTCACGGCGGCCAGTTGCTTCAGGCGGGCGTCGCTGGTCAGCAGCTTGTGGGTGACATCCAGCGGCAAGTAGGTCAGTTGCACGCCGCTGGCCAACACCACTTCGGCGGCGTGTGGGTCGGCGTAAAGGTTGAACTCCGCCGCCGGGGTGATGTTGCCGCCGTTGAAATGGGCACCGCCCATGACGACCACCTCTTTGATGCCCTTGACGATGTCTGGGCGCTGAATCAACGCCAGGGCCAGGTTGGTCTGCGGGCCGAGCATGGCCACGGTGATGCTGTGGGGTGTGGCCGCGCCGAGGGTGTCGATCAGGTACTGCACGGCATTGCCCTGGGCCTGGGGCTTTTTCGGCTCGTGCACCGGTACGCCAGTGAGGCCTTCTTCGCCGTGTACGTCGGCAGCATAGATAGGTGTGCGCACCAACGGGCGACCGGCACCGGCGTAGACGGGGATATCTTCGCGCCCCGCCCATTCGCGAGCCAGGCGCGCGTTGCGCGAGGTTTTTTCCAGACGCACGTTGCCAGCCACTGTAGTGATGGCGCGGATGTTGAGTTCGTCGGGTGAGGCCATGGCCAGAAACAGCGCGACCACATCATCGGCGCCAGGGTCAGTGTCGATGATCAGGTCGATAGGGGCGGCCTGAAGGGTGGAAGCAGTGGCCATGAAGGCGATTCCTTGTAGCAGGGGTTTGAGCATGGGTGGCACTCCTGTTGCCTGGGTGGCGGTTTCCGGGGCCGCTTTGCCCCCCCGCCCTTAGAAGGTGACGCCGGATATGAGGGCGATGTTGCTGTAGGGCTGGCATTCACCTGTGCGCACCACTGCACGGGCACTGCGCGAAAGCACTTTGAAATTCTCATGGCTCAGCCATTCGCGCTTGCCCAGCTTGCCCTTCAGTCGCTCGATTTCGACCAGCGCTGGTGGCACGACTTTCTGCATTTCTTCAGCCAGCACGTGCCGCTCTACCTGCAATTCGCTCAGCACTGCCCGCAACACGCTGGCGAAATCCGGCAACCCTGGGGTAACGGCCAGGTCGATCATCTCCACGCCCGGCGGCACCGGTAGCCCGGCATCACCGATCACTAGAATGTCACCATGCCCCATGCCGGCAATAACCCGCGACAGGGCAACGTTCAGCAATGGGGTTTTCTTCATGGTGTCAGCTCCGCCAGGTAAGGAATCGACGGCTGGGCACCGGCACGGGTGACCGACAATGCGGCGGCACGCTGGCCAAACACAATAGCCTCGCCCTCCTCCAGCCCCCGCACCAGCCCGGCCGCAAAGCCACCGACAAAGGTATCGCCGGCAGCGGTGGTATCCAACGGTTGCACCACCGACGCCGGATAGTGCTGGTGGCCTTGAGCAGTAATCCGCAAGGCCCCTTGCGCACCCAGGGTGATGATCACTTTCCCCGCCCCCAGTTGCAGCAGCCGCTCGCCAGCGCGCCGGGCGCTTTCCTGGTCGGTCACCGCCATGCCGGTCAACGCTTCGGCCTCGCTTTCGTTAGGGGTGAGGTAATCGATATGCGCAAACCAGTCCGCCGGCAAGGGACCGGTAGCAGGTGCTGGGTTCAGGATTACCTGCTTACCCAGCTCATGCCCTCTGGCCAGGGTCCAGGCCACGGTTTCGGCCGGCACTTCCAGTTGGCAAATGATCACTTCAGCCGCCTGCAACAGCGCATCGAAACGCTGCACCGACCGTGGCGTAAGCAGGCCGTTGGCGCCGGGAATGATAACGATACAGTTCTGGCTGGCGGCATCCACGGTGATCAGTGCGACACCACTGGAAACCCCTGGGCACGTGCTTACGCCCTGGCAGTCGATACCCTCGACGTACAATGCCCGGTGCAGTTGCCGACCATAATCGTCGTCCCCCACATTGCCGATCATCGCCACGCTACCGCCCAACCGTGCCACTGCCACGGCCTGATTAGCGCCCTTGCCGCCCGGCACGGTGAAAAAGCTTTCGCCGGGTAGTGTTTCGCCGGCCCTGGGCAGGCGCTGCGCGCGGGCCACCAGGTCCATATTGAGGCTGCCGACCACCACAACCTTGGCATTCATGACATTTCCTTAGCGTTAGCGGTAATCATTGAACAGGTCCGGGCGTGGCCCGGTGGACTCACGCAAGACGATGCGCGGGGCAATGATGCGTTGCTCTGCCGCGCCTTGCCGGGGTGTACCGATACGCGTCAGCAACAGTGAAGCGGCACTTTCGCCCAGCTCGCGAATCGACTGGCCCACCGTGGTCAACGGCGGGTAGACGTAGCGGCTGAGCTCGATGTCGTCGAAGCCGATCACCGACAGTTCGCCGGGTACGCTGATATTGCGTTCGGCTGCAGCGCGCAGCACGCCGAAACCAATCATGTCATTGCCGGCAAAAATTGCCGTGGGCCGCTTGCCCTCCAGCACCTGCGTTGCCGCCGCATGGCCACCTGGGCTGGTGAAGTCGCAGTGCAGCACACGGTTGCCCAGCAGGGGCGCACCGGCTTCGATCATGGCGCGGCGAAAGCCGCACAGGCGCAGCTGAGTAACCCCGGTTTCGGCAGGGCCGCCGATGTAGGCGATGTCGCGATGGCCAAGCTCCAGCAGGTGCTGGGTGGCCAGGTACGCGCCATGCTCGTGGTCGATACGCACCAGGTCGGCATCGACGCCCTCCAGCTCACGGTCGACGATGACCATGGGCGTGCGTACACAGGCCAGGCTTTGCAGCAGGTCGCTGTCCTGGCCCACCGAGGCTACCACCAGGCCGTCGATGCGTTTTTCCAGCAGCACGCGCAGGTAACTGCGCTGCTTCTGCGGGTTGTCGTCGGAGTTGCACAGGATCACACAATAGCCGTTGCGTTCGCAGGCGTCTTCGATACCCCGCGCCAGCTCGGCGAAGTACGGGTTGACGCTGTTGGGCACCAGCAGGCCGATGGTGGCCGTGCTACGCGCCTTGAGTGAGCGGGCCACCGCACTGGGCACATAATCCAGTTCGATAATGGCGGCTTCCACTTTCAACCGCACCTGTTCGCTGACGGGTCGGGTCTTGTTCAGTACATGGGACACGGTGGTGTAAGAAATACCCGCCAGCGCCGCGACATCTTTGATGGTTGCCATGTTGTCAGTTCCGCCGGGCTGCACGCCGGCTGCGGTAAGTGTCGAGCACCACGGCGATGACGATCACCGCCCCGGTGATGATGCGTTTGGTTGGTTCGCTGGCGCCGATCTGCGCCAGCCCGGCGGCCAGTACGGAAATGATCAGTACGCCAAAGAAGGTGCTGATAACCGAGCCACGCCCGCCCATCAGGCTGGTGCCGCCGATCACTACAGCGGCAATCACCTGCAGTTCCAGGCCGGAGCCAGCATTGGGGTCGGCGGCTTCCAGCCGCGAGATCTGGAACAGCGCGGCCAGGCCGGCGAGCAGGCCCATCAAGGCGAACACCAACACTTTGTAGGGCCGCGGGTCGATACCGGCGAGGCGTACGGCTTCTTCGTTGGTGCCAATGCCAATCAGGTAGCGGCCGAATACTGTACGGGTCAGCACCAGCTGGGCCAACACGATTACCAGCAAGGCAATGATGAACGCTGGCGAAATACCAAAGGCGACCGGGTTGGAGAACCAGGCATAGGCATCGCCAATATAGGCGGTGCGCGAGTCGGTGAACTGGTAGGCCAGACCACGGGCCATTTCCAGCACGCCGAGCGAGACAATGAATGACGGGATACGCCAGGCCACGGTGACGCACCCGGTAATGCTACCGGCCAGCGCGGCCACGGCCATGCCCAGCATCGCCGAGGGCAGCACGCCCCAGCCCCAGCCGAGAATCGCCACGCTCACCGCGGAGGCAGCCAGCGCCAGCACCGAGCCCACCGACAGGTCGATACCGCCGATAATCAGCACGAAGGTCATGCCCACCGCCAGTACCATCAGGTCCGGGATCTGGTTGGCCAAGGTGCTGAAGGTGCTGTAAGACCAAAAGTGGCTGCTGAGGAATGAGAACAACACGATCATCGCCAGCAAGGCGCCAGCCAAGCCCAAGTAAGTGGCCAAGCCAAAGTACGTGCCACTGCGGCGCACGGGAGCGGCGCCTTGGCTGTCTAGCGGGGTGGTTTTCATGCATTCTTCCTGGGTGCTGCATCGTGCAGCAGTGCGTCACGTTTCTGATATCCGGCAAAGGCGGCGGCCAACAGCTGATCCTGAGTCCAATGCTCACGCTCGAAGGTGTCGATCAGGCGGCCGGCGGACAGCACAGCGATGCGGTCGCAAATCAGCATCAGCTCGCGCAGGTCGCTGGACACCACCACCAGGGCCTTGCCCTGGCGCGCCAGTTCGGCCAGCAGGCCATAGATGTCGAACTTGGCGCCCACATCGATGCCACGGGTAGGTTCGTCGAACAGCAGCACCTGGCAATCGCGCTCCAGCCAGCGGCCGATCACCACCTTCTGCTGGTTGCCGCCAGACAGCTCGCCCACTACCTGCTGCGCGCCGGCACTGCGAATGCGCATGGCCTGGATCTGGCGTTCGGCCAGGGCTTGCTCTGCCTGGCCATCGAGCACGCCGGCCCGCGATACCGCGCCCAGGTTACCCAGGGCGATGTTGGCGCTGATCGACTGCGTCAGCAGCAGGCCCTCGCCTTTGCGGTCTTCGGTAATCAGCGCGATACCCGCCCGCACGGCGGCCTTGGGCGAGTCGATGGTTACCGCTTGAAGTGGCTGGCCGAGCGCGATGCTGCCACTGTCGGCACGGTCGGCACCGTAGATCAGCCTCAGCAGCTCGGTGCGGCCGGCGCCGATCAGGCCGGATATACCAAAGATTTCCCCTGCCCTGACCTCGAACGACACCTCGCGCACCTTGTCAGCACGGCTTAGCTTGTCGACCTTGAGCAAGGGGGCACCGATCTGCCGGCGGCCCAGGTCGATATGCTCGCCCAGTTCGCGGCCGACCATCAGGTTGACCAGTTCGGCACTGGTGTAGCGCTGTATCGGCTCATCGCACACCAGTTTGCCATCGCGCAGCACAACGATGCGCTGAGCCACGCGCTGCAACTCTTCCAGGCGGTGCGAGATATAGACGATGGCCACGCCACGCTGGCGCAAGCGCTCAATCTGGGTGAACAGCAACTCCACCTCGCGCGCAGTGAGCATGGCAGTGGGCTCGTCGAAGATCAGCACATGGCAGTCACCGATCAGGTTGCGGGCGATTTCGACCATCTGCTGATGCCCGATACCCAACTCGCCCACCGGGGTATCCGGGTCGATGGCATCGAGCCCGACCTGGGCCATGGCGGCCATGGCCAATTGGCGCAGGCGCTTGTGGCTGATCCAGCCAAAGCGGCTGGGCAGGTTGTCGAGGAACAGGTTTTCCGCCACGGTCAGTGTCGGCAGCAGGTTCAACTCCTGCATGACCATGCGTACACCGAGGCGCTCGGCCTCGCTGCGGCTGGCGGGCGCGTAGGCCTGGCCGCGATAGGTCATGAGCCCGGTGGTGGGCACCTCCAGGCCACTGATGAGCTTGGACAGGGTACTCTTGCCCGCACCGTTTTCGCCGGTCAGGGCCAGCACTTCGCCGGCGCGCAGGCTGAGGCTGACGTCGCCTAGCACGGGCTGGGCGTAAGTCTTGCCCAACCCACGGGCGGCGAGTACCACTTCGTTGGCCAATGCAGGCATGGCCGTTCTCCTGGCAGCGTCAGGGCTTCTTGGTGATGAGTTTGACCGGGGTCTGGATGACGTTGTCGTCATCCACATCAGGCTTCTCGCCCTTGACCATTTTCAACGCCGCCTGGATGCCGTACACCGCCTGCTGGCTGGCGGCCTGGTCGAGGGTGGCGAGTACGCGACCATCACCAAGCATCGGTTTGATGGCGTTGATGTTGTCGTAGCCCACCACTTGCACCTGGCCGGTCTTACCGGCAGCACGCACGGCCGATACCGCACCCAGGGCCATGCTGTCGTTGCCAGCCAGCAGGGCTTTCAGTTCAGGGTATTCGTTGAGCATGGACGCCGCGACAGCGTTGCCTTTGTCGATTTCCCAGTTGCCACTTTGCACCGAGACGATCTTCATCTGTGCGGCCTCCATGGCGTCCTTGAAGCCGGCGGTGCGTTGCTGGGCGTTGGTGGTGGTCGGCACGCCTTCGATGATGCCCACCTGGTCGCCGGCCTTGAGCTTCTGGCTGGCCAGGTAGTCGCCGACCAGGCGCGCGCCCTTGCGGTTGTCGGGGCCAACGAAGGGTACGCTGATGCCTTTGCTCTTGAGCAGATCAGGGTCCAGACGGTTGTCGATGTTGATCACTACAACGCCCTGGTCCATGGCCTTCTTCACCGCCGACACCAGTGCCTTGGAATCGGCCGGGGCAATCACCAGCGCCTTGGCGCCGGAATTGACCATTTGCTCGACGATGCGGATCTGTTCGCCGGTGTCGGTTTCGTTCTTGATGCCATTGGCGACCAGGTCGAATTCACTGGCGTGGGCTTTCTGGTAGTCCTTGGCGCCGTCTTCCATGGTGCGGAAGAATTCATTGGCCAGCGACTTCATGACCAGGGCGACCTTGGGTTTGTCTTCGGCGTGGGCGGCCGACAATGGCAGGGCGAGAGAAAGCGAGGAAACGACAGCGAGGGCCAGCAGACGACCGGGGAACGGCAGTTTCATGGACGATGACTCCGAATCTTGTGTTTTTTATCGGATAGCAAACGTTTGCGGTACCTAACTATGGAAACAGGACCGGGGTTTGTCAAATCCGTTTGGCTGTCGGAGGCCAGAGCACTGCTTCGGCTGATTATCCAGATTTCTCCGAAAAACCGAACACCTTTTCCTATGTTTTTCGGGATTCCGAATGCAATACGCCCCCTGGCAACGCGCAAGTCCGCACCTACGCTCATTTACACAAGCTGGTATGAAACATGCCTTGTCCAGGTGCGACAAAAAAATCATCTCACTAGGAAGAGAGAACAATAACGATGAATGCCGCACTGAAAACCTTCGCCCCCAGCGCACTCGCGCTGCTGCTGATCCTGCCAGCCACCGCCTCGGCCAAAGAAGCCGAAACCCAGCAGAAGCTGGCCAACGTGGTCATCCTCGCCACCGGCGGCACCATTGCCGGCGCCGGTGCCAGCGCCGCCAACAGCGCTACCTACCAGGCTGCCAAGCTGGGCGTCGACAAGCTCATCGCCGGCGTGCCGGAGCTTGCAGACATCGCCAACGTGCGCGGTGAGCAAGTGATGCAGATCGCGTCTGAAAGCATCAGCAACGACGACCTGCTAAAGCTGGGCAAACGCGTCGCCGAGCTGGCCGAAAGCAAGGACGTCGACGGAATCGTCATCACCCACGGCACCGACACCCTGGAAGAAACCGCCTATTTCCTCAATCTGGTGGAAAAGACCGACAAGCCAATCGTGGTGGTCGGTTCGATGCGTCCAGGTACCGCCATGTCCGCTGACGGCATGCTCAACCTGTATAACGCCGTGGCCGTGGCCAGCGACAAGCAGTCGCGTGGCAAGGGCGTGCTGGTGACCATGAACGACGAGATCCAGTCCGGGCGTGACGTGAGCAAGTCGGTCAACATCAAAACCGAAGCGTTCAAGAGCGCCTGGGGCCCCATGGGCATGGTAGTGGAAGGCAAGTCCTACTGGTTCCGCCTGCCGGCCAAGCGCCATACGGTCAATTCCGAGTTCGATATCAAGCAGATCAGCAGCCTGCCCCAGGTGGACATTGCCTATGGCTATGGCAACGTCACCGACACTGCCTACAAGGCACTGGCGCAAAACGGTGCCAAGGCGCTGATTCATGCCGGCACCGGCAACGGTTCGGTATCGTCGCGGGTGGTGCCGGCGCTGCAAGAGCTGCGCAAGAACGGCGTGCAGATCATCCGTTCGTCTCACGTCAACCAGGGTGGCTTCGTGCTGCGCAACGCCGAACAGCCGGACGACAAGAACGACTGGGTGGTGGCCCACGACCTGAACCCGCAAAAGGCGCGAATTCTGGCGATGGTAGCGATGACCAAGACCCAGGACAGCAAGGAACTGCAGCGAATCTTCTGGGAGTATTGAGTGCTCCTCTCAGGGCCGGTGCGCCGGCCCTGAGGCTCTTGCCGCCCTTCCCTCTGCGGTGCCTGGCACCGCCTCTGAGCCACGCATGACCAGCCCCGGCGGCGGCGCTCTTCGCGGGCATGCCCGCTCCCACAGCGACGACTGTCATCCTGTACAACCGGTGCTATCCACTACAGGATCTCAGGGCGCAATGCGCTTCAGGTCATTCAACAAGCCCATCAGTTGCTGCAGCTTCTCTTCACCAAACTGCGCCTGAATCTTCTGGTAGTTGGCCTCCATCCCTTCCTTCATCGAGGCAAAGCACGCCTCCCCGCCTTCGGTCAGGCTGACGAACACCCGCCGCTGGTCCTGCGCTGCCTTCTGCCGCCGCACCAGCCCATCGCGCTCCAGCCGCCCCAGCACCCCGGTCATGCTCGGCTTGAGGATGCAGGCCAGTTCTGCCAGCTGGTAATTCTCCAGCTCGCCATGCTGCTTGAGGATGCGGATGACCCGCCATTGCTGCTCGGTCAGGTCATGCGCGTTCAACAGCGGCCTGAAAAATGCCATTGCGGCTTCTCGGGCCTGCAAAAGGCTTAGGGTGAGCGAAGGTTGGGTCTTGGTCATGGTCGAGCCTGTGGTTTTTCTCAGTTCACAAATTTAAGGGCATGCACGATGGAAAGTGCAATCTGTTCCACGGAAAACCCATTCAAGCCCAGCGCGCGGGCTGCGACTATCCGGTACAAATAACAACACATACCGGGTGCGCCGCCATGGCCCTGTCACTGCAAGTGTGCCTGCCGCTGGCGATACTCCCCAGGCGTGAGTTTGGCGTAGCGGTTGAAGAAGCGGCTGAAATAGGCCGGGTCCTTGAAGCCCAGCTGGTAACAGATTTCGTTGGCCGTGCTACCGGAAAACAACAGCAAGCGCTTGGCCTCCTGCATCAGCCGCTCCAGTACCAGGCGCTTGGATGGCAAGTCGGCGATACGCCGGCACACATCGTTCAGCCGCGCCTCGGTCACGCCAACCTGCTGCGCGTAGCGGGCCAGCGGCCAGTGCTCGAGGTAATGCGCTTCGATCAGTGCATTGAAACGGTGGAAGATCTTCAAGTCCTCATGCCGCGCCGGGGTCGACTCCAGCGAGTTGGGGCACAGCCGCAGCAGGCTGACCATGATCAAGCGGGTCAGCGACTGCAGCGCCGCCTCGCGCCCCGGTTGCTGCGTGGCGAACTCGTCGCTCAGCGCTTCCAGCCAGCCTTGCAGGCGGTGGGCCTCGGCCCTGTATTCGGCCGGCAGGTTGCCCAGCGCCACGCAGGCCGGCTGCACCTGCATGCCCGCCGGCAGCAGGCTGGCATCGGCTTCGATCAATTGCCAGACCAGTTGCTGGCGCACAGTCAGCACATGCCCGTCGCTGTCGGCTTCGGTAACGAACGCGTGTGCCACCGTGGGCGGCGTGAGGAAGAACATCGGCCCGGCCTCGATGTACTGCTGGTCGTCCAGATACACCCGCACCGTGCCCGATTTCACGTAATGCACCTGGAAGAACCGGTCATGTCGGTGCACTGGCATGTTGCGCCCGAAAAAGCCCGCCAGGTTGCCCAGCCGGTCGTAATGCACCTCGCTGTCGCTGTAGCGCTGGTCATAGACCTGGCCGATGTTGATGTTCGGTATCGGATGCCGGTCGCTCATGGCTGCTTGCTCGCAAATCGCTTGACCCTGTTGACGATGGCCCATGGTGCACCGCCTTGTCGGCACGCGCCACTGGCCACCTCTTGACCATCGTTAACATATTAACTATAACATTAACACATTAACAAAATTCGCAGGACGGCCATCGCCCTGCACTGCCAGGAGAAGAGCATGAGCCATGCCCTGCATGACGTTGCCAACGGCACCCTGTTCGGCGTCGCGCTGAACTACCGGGGTTTGCTGCAGCAGCACCAAGCGGCGTTCGTCGAAGCACCGTACAAGCAACTGCCAGTCAAGCCAGTGCTGTTCGTCAAAACCCCGAACACGCGCAACCAGCATGAAGGCCAAGTGCTGTTCCCGGCCAACGTACAGCGCCTGCAACCTGGCCCGGCGCTGGGTGTGGTGATTGGCAAGGACGCCAGCCGCGTCAGTGTGGAGGACGCCCTGGAGCATGTGGCGGGCTACACCATCGTCAACGAAACCAGCCTGCCCGAAGACAGCTACTACCGCCCGGCCGTCAAGGCCAAGTGCCGTGATGGCTTCTGCCCGATCGGCCCAGCGCTGGTGCCGGCCAGCCAGGTAGCCAACCCCGATGCCCTAGGCCTGCGCCTGTATGTGAATGGCGAACTGCGCCAGCACAACAACACCGCCAACTGCGTGCGCACGGTGGCCCAGCTGATTGCCGAAATCAGCGAGTTCATGACCCTGCACGCTGGCGACATCCTGATCACCGGCACCCCCGAGGGCCGCGTCGATGTACAGCCAGGCGACCGCGTCGATATCGAGATCGACGGCCTGGGCAAGCTGACCAACCACATCGTCGCCGAGTGAGGAATTACCTGTGAAACACGCCCGTATCCAGTTCGACGGCCAGGCCCATGATGTCACGGTCGAAGGCGACCACCTGCGCCTTGCCGATGGCCGCCTGGTCCATCAAGACCAGGTCACCTGGCTGCCGCCCGCCACCGGCAGCATGTTCGCCCTGGGCCTGAACTACGCCGATCACGCCAAGGAACTGGCCTTCGCGCCGCCCACCGAACCTCTGGCCTTCATCAAGTCGCCCGGCACCTACACCGGCCACGGCCAGGTCACCTGGCGCCCGGACAACGTCGAGTACATGCACTACGAGTGCGAGTTGGTCGCGGTCATTGGCAAAGCGGCGAAAAACGTCAAGCGTGAGGACGCACTGGCCTACGTTGCCGGCTACACCGTGTGCAACGACTACGCCATCCGCGACTACCTGGAAAACTACTACCGCCCCAACCTGCGGGTGAAAAACCGCGACGCCACCACCCCGGTCGGCCCGTGGATCGTCGATGCGGCCGATGTGCCAGACGTCAGCAACCTGAAGCTGCGCACCTGGATCAACGGTGAGCTGAAGCAGGAAGGCACCACGGCGGACATGATCTTCGACATCCCGCACCTAATCGAATACTTCTCCAGCTTCATGACCCTGCAGCCAGGCGACATGATCGCCACCGGCACGCCAGAAGGCCTGGCCGACGTGGTGCCGGGCGATGAAGTGGTAGTGGAAGTGGAAGGCGTCGGCCGCCTGGTCAACCGCATCGTCAGCGAAGCTGACTTCTTCAAGAACAACAAGGCATGAGCAGCATGATCAAGCACTGGATCAACGGCCGTGAGGTCGAGAGCAAAGACACCTTCGTCAACTACAACCCGGCCACCGGCGATGCCATTTGTGAAGTCGCCAGCGGTGGCGCCGAAGAAGTGGCGCAAGCCGTGGCCGCGGCCAAGGAAGCCTTCCCCAAGTGGGCCAACACCCCGGCCAAGGAACGTGCCCGGCTGATGCGCAAGCTCGGTGAGCTGATCGACCAGAACGTGCCGAAACTGGCCGAGCTGGAAACCCTCGACACCGGCCTGCCGATCCACCAGACCAAGAACGTGCTGATCCCGCGTGCCTCGCACAACTTCGATTTTTTCGCCGAAGTGTGCACACGCATGGATGGCCACACCTACCCGGTCGACGACCAGATGCTCAACTACACCCTGTACCAGCCGGTGGGTGTATGCGGCCTGGTCAGCCCCTGGAACGTGCCGTTCATGACCGCCACCTGGAAGACCGCGCCGTGCCTGGCGCTGGGCAACACCGCCGTGCTGAAGATGAGCGAACTGTCGCCACTGACCGCCAACGAACTGGGCCGCCTGGCTGTCGAAGCCGGCATCCCCAACGGCGTGCTCAACGTGATCCAGGGCTATGGCGCCACCGCTGGCGACGCCCTGGTACGTCACCCGGATGTACGCGCTATTTCCTTCACCGGCGGCACCGCCACCGGCAAGAAGATCATGCAGACCGCTGGCCTGAAAAAGTACTCGATGGAACTGGGCGGAAAATCGCCGGTGCTGATCTTCGAAGATGCCGACCTTGAGCGTGCGCTGGACGCCGCGTTGTTCACCATCTTCTCGCTGAACGGCGAACGCTGCACCGCCGGCAGCCGCATTTTCATCCAGGAAAGCGTGTACCCGCAGTTCGTCGCCGAGTTCGCGGCGCGCGCCAAGCGCCTGATCGTCGGTGACCCGACCGACCCGAAAACCCAGGTCGGTTCGATGATCACCCAGCAGCACTACGACAAGGTCACCGGCTACATCCGCATCGGCATGGAAGAAGGCGCACGCCTGGTCGCCGGTGGCCTGGAACGCCCGGCCAACCTGCCGGCGCATTTGGCCAAAGGGCAGTTCATCCAGCCCACCGTGTTCGCCGATGTGAACAACAAGATGCGCATTGCCCAGGAAGAAATCTTCGGCCCGGTGGTGTGCCTGATCCCGTTCAAGGACGAAGCAGAAGCGCTGCAACTGGCCAACGACACCGAGTACGGCCTGGCGTCGTACATCTGGACCCAGGACATCGGCAAGGCCCACCGCCTGGCCCGTGGCATCGAGGCCGGCATGGTGTTCATCAACAGCCAGAACGTACGCGACCTGCGCCAGCCATTCGGTGGCGTGAAAGGTTCCGGTACCGGGCGTGAAGGCGGGCAGTACAGCTTCGAGGTCTTTGCAGAGATCAAGAACGTGTGTATTTCCATGGGTAGCCACCACATTCCGCGCTGGGGCGTGTGAGCAAACCGTAGATGGCCGCTCCCACAAGTACCGCGTCAGCCGCCGAAAACAACAACATTCTGTAACCGGAGCTTTCCATGGGCAAACTCGCTCTCACTGCCAAGATTACCCATGTACCGTCCATGTACATGTCCGAACTCCCAGGCCCGCGCCAGGGCTTTCGCCAGGCAGCCATCGACGGGCATCACGAAATCAGCCGCCGCTGCCGCGAGCTGGGCGTGGACACCATCGTCGTGTTCGATACCCACTGGCTGGTCAACGCCAACTACCACGTGTTGTGCGGGCCGCATTTCGAGGGTGTGTACACCAGCAACGAACTGCCGCACTTCATCAGCAACATGCCTTACGCCTTCCCCGGTAACCCCGAGCTGGGCAAGCTGCTGGCAGAGGAATGCAACCGTTTCAATGTCGAGACCATGGCCCACCACGCCACCACCCTCGCCCCGGAGTACGGCACCCTGGTGCCGATGCGCTACATGAACCAGGACCAGCACTTCAAGGTGGTTTCGGTCTCGGCACTGTGCACCTCGCACTACCTGGCCGACAGCGCCCGCCTGGGCTGGGCCATGCGCAAGGCAGTAGAAGACCACTACGACGGCACCGTGGCATTCCTGGCCAGCGGTTCGCTGTCGCACCGCTTCGCGCAGAACGGCCAGGCGCCGGACTTCGCCACCAAGGTGTGGAGCCCGTTCCTGGAAACCCTTGATCATCGCGTGGTGCAAATGTGGCAAGACGGCGAGTGGGAAGCCTTCTGCGGCATGCTCCCTGAATACGCCGCCAAAGGCCACGGTGAAGGGTTCATGCACGACACGGCGATGCTGCTCGGTGCGCTGGGCTGGTCCGACTACGACGGCAAGGCCGAGGTGGTCACGCCCTACTTCGGCTCTTCCGGCACCGGCCAGATCAACGCGATCTTCCCGGTTACCCCGCAGGATGGCAGCGCCATCCCGGCAGCCCAGGCCGCCAACCCGGCAGCCGTGGTGTCCACCAGCCGCCTGTAATTCACCTGCTTGCGCCTGGCCGTCCCGGCGGATGGCGGGCGCGGCTCGCCGAGGATACCCTTCATGCCACACCTGGTTCTGCTCTACACCCCCGACCTGGAAACCGATGCCGACATCCCCGGCCTATGCCGCGCCTTGGCCGACACCATGCTCGAACAGCGCGATGGTGAAGGCAAAGCTGTGTTCCCCACCGGCGGCACCCGCGTGCTGGCCTACCCCGCCGCCCATAGTGCAGTGGCAGATGGCAAGGGCGAATACGGTTTCCTGTACGCCAACCTGCGCATGGCCACCGGCCGCAGCACCGAGGTGCACAAGGCGGTGGGCGACAGCCTGCTGGCGGTGTTGAAAGCCCGCCTGGACCCACTGCTGAAACAGCGCCCAATCGGCATCACCGTACAGATCGACCACAGCACCGCCCAAGTCTACGACGCCAAGCACAGCACCTTGCACCCATTGTTCAACCGCTAGCGCGCCGGCTCGAAAGCCCCTTCCCCGCCTCATTGAAGAACAAGTACAAAAACATGAGCACACTCGAACACGCCTCGCCACGCGAGGCACACACTGAAAGGGTCGACAGTACCCACCGGGCAGTCACCTGGCGGCTGATGCCGCTGCTGCTGGTGTGCTACCTGTTCGCCCACCTGGACCGCATCAACATCGGCTTCGCCAAGATGCAGATGAGCCAGGACCTGCATTTGTCCGACACCGTCTACGGCCTGGGTGCCGGGCTGTTCTTCATCGCCTATGCGCTGTTTGGCGTACCCAGCAACCTCATGCTCGACCGGGTCGGCCCACGCCGCTGGATCGCCTGCCTGATGGTGGTGTGGGGGTTGTTGTCGACCAGCATGCTGCTGATCGAAAGCAGCAGCGCGTTCTACCTGCTGCGCTTCGCCCTGGGCGCGGCGGAGGCCGGGTTCTTCCCAGGTATCCTGGTCTACCTCAACCGCTGGTACCCGGCCGGGCGGCGCGCCCAGGTGACGGCGCTGTTCGCCATTGCCGTGCCATTGGCCGGAGTCGTCGGCGGGCCGGTGTCCGGGGCCATCCTGGCCTTCATGCACGACACCGCAGGGCTGCGTGGCTGGCAGTGGATGTTCCTGCTCGAAGGCGCACCTGTGGTGCTGCTGGGCCTGGTGGTGCTGGCCGTGCTGCCGGAGCATTTCGAAAAGGTGAGCTGGCTGGACGATCAGCAGAAAGCCACGCTGCGCGCGCAATTCGGTGAGGAAGAACAGCGCAAGCCGGTGACCTCGTTCAGCGCCATTTTCGCCAGCCGTGCACTGTGGCTGCTGGTGGCGGTGTATTGCGCGGTGATGCTGGCGGTCAACACCCTGGCGTTCTGGATGCCCAGCCTGATCCACAGTGCCGGGGTGGCCAGCGACGCCAGTGTCGGCCTGCTCAGCGCTGTGCCGTACGTGGCCGGCTGCGTGTTCATGCTGGCCTGCGGCCGCTCCAGCGACCGCCTGCGCGAACGCCGCTGGCACCTGTGCGTCCCCCTGCTGATGGCCGCCACCGGCATCGCCATCGCAGCCCTTGCCCCCGAGCAGGCGTGGCCGGTAATGGCCGGCCTGGTGCTGGCCGGCATGGGCGCCAGCGCTGCGCTGCCGATGTTCTGGCAACTGCCGCCGGCCTTCCTCAACGCCCGCACCCAGGCCGCCGGCATTGCTCTGATCAGCTCGCTGGGCAGCATCGCCTCGTTCTTCACGCCCTACTTCATCGGCTGGGTGCGCGACACCACCCACAGCGCCAGCCTGGCCCTGTATGTGCTCGCCATCTTCATCGCCCTGGGTGGCCTGCTGGTGCTGCGCACCCGAGCTGCCATCGTCAACCCTTGAATCAAGAGACTGTCCCCATGCTAGACAACGCTTTCATCCAGCAAGCCGCCGAACGCCTCGACCAGGCCGAACGCTCCCGCGAGCAAGTGCGCCAGTTCTCGCTGGAGCAGCCCGCAATCAGCGTCGAAGACGCCTATGCCATCCAGCGCGCCTGGGTGGCGAAAAAGATCGCCGCCGGGCGCAAGCTGGTGGGCCACAAGATCGGCCTGACCTCGCGTGCCATGCAGGTGTCGTCGAACATCACCGAGCCCGACTATGGCGCATTGCTCGACGACATGCTGTTCGATGAAGGCAGCGACATCCCCTTCGAACGCTTCATCGTGCCGCGCGTTGAAGTGGAGTTGGCGTTCATCCTCGGCAAGCCGCTGAAAGGCCCCAACGTCACTGTTTTCGATGTGCTGGAAGCCACCGAATGGGTGATCCCGGCGCTGGAAATCATCGATGCGCGCATCCAGCAGGTGGACCCGCAAACCCAGGCCACCCGCAAGGTGTTCGACACCATTTCCGACAACGCCGCCAATGCCGGCGTGGTGATGGGCGGACGGGCCGTGCGCCCCACCGAGATCGACCTGCGCAAAGTGCCGGCAGTGCTCTACCGCAACGGCGTGATCGAGGAGTCCGGTGTCAGCGCCGCGGTGCTCAATCACCCGGCCAAAGGCGTTGCCTGGCTGGCCAACAAGCTGGCCCCGTACGACGTCACCTTGCAGCCCGGCCAGATCATCCTCGGTGGTTCGTTCACCCGCCCGGTGGCCGCACGCCCAGGCGATACCTTCCACGTCGACTACGACATGCTCGGCGCCATCGCCTGCCGCTTCGTTTGAGGACCAGCCCATGGACATGCCCATCAACCACTTCAAGCAACGCCTGTGCAGCGGCGAGCCGCAGGTCGGCCTGTGGCTCGGCCTGGCCGATGCCTACTGCGCAGAGCTGGCCGCCAATGCCGGTTTCGACTGGCTGCTGATCGACGGCGAACACGCCCCCAACGACCTGCGCGGCATGCTCGCGCAGTTGCAGGCGGTGGCCCCCTACCCCAGCCAGGCGGTAATCCGCCCGGTAATCGGTGATACCGCGCTGATCAAGCAGGTGCTGGACATCGGCGCTCAGACCTTGCTGGTGCCGATGGTGGAAAGCGCTGAACAGGCGCAGCAACTGGTCAAGGCCATGCATTACCCGCCCAACGGCATTCGTGGCGTGGGCAGCGCACTGGCACGGGCATCGCGCTGGAACACCATCCCCGGCTACCTGGACCACGCCGATGAACAGATGTGCCTGCTGGTGCAGATCGAAAACAAGGAAGGCCTGGCCAACCTGGACGAGATCGTTGCGGTGGAAGGTGTGGATGGCGTGTTCATCGGGCCTGCGGACTTGAGCGCAGCCATGGGCCATCGGGGCAACCCTGGGCATCCACAGGTGCAGGCAGCGATCGAGAATGCCATCGTACGCATCGGCAAGGCGGGCAAGGCTGCAGGTATTCTCAGCGCGGATGAGAAACTGGCGCGACGTTATATCGAGCTGGGTGCGGCATTTGTGGCCGTCGGTGTGGATACCACGGTGCTGATGCGCGGGCTGCGCGAGCTGGCAGGGAAGTTCAAAGGTACGCCGATGGTTGGCAGTGCCGGGGGGAGTGTCTACTGAGGTATCTGTGTGGATGGCACCGGCCTCTCCGGTGCCATCCACAGCGAGATCAGATGTTGATAAGTGCCTTGAGCACTGTCTTGAAAGTCTCCAGCTGCTCTTCACTGAACTGCCCGAACACCTTGTCCTGCTGTTCCCGGGCAATGGTCCACAATGCCTCGGTCTCGTCCACGCCGTTCACCGACAACCGCACACGTCCGTCATCATCGGCAATCAACCCTTTGCGCTTGAGGTTGGCCACCGCTTCCTCGATCTCCCGCGCCGGCATCGCCACTTCCCGTTGCAGGTCGTTCAGGCTCAGCCCCGCATCGTTCTCCAGCACCATCAGCATGCGCGCCTCGCTGGTACGCAGGCCGGTGCACAACTGGCGTGGCTGGTAGTCAGCCTGGTAGGCGCGCAATGCCTGGGTCATCAGGTAATACAGGTTGTGTTGCAGGCGGCCCTGGAAGTGGCTGCTGGGTGCCTGCCCTTCTGCACGCTGGGTCATGCGGGTATGTGGCAGCACCATGGAATAGGCGCCCTGGTGGTACAGCAGCGGCGAGCGGCCGAAATCATCGAACGCCACCACCCTGCCTATCAGGATCCAGTGATCGCCACCGTCCAGTTGCTGGTACTTTTCACACTCGAAGCGTGCCGCGCAATCGACGAACAATGGCACGCCGCCAACGCCCGTCTCGTAGTCGATACCGGCAAAGCGGTCCTCTTTGGGCCGGGCGAAGTTGTTGGACAGGTCGATCTGGTCCGCAGCCAGAACGTTCACGGCAAAATGCGAGGCCTCTTCGAACACTTCATGGCTGGTCGAACGTTTGTCGATGCTCCACAGGATCAGCGCCGGGTCCAGCGACACCGAGTTGAAACTGTTGGCGGTGACGCCCACCTTGCGGCCACTGGGGCCGGCTGCGGTCACCACGGTAACGCCGGTGGCGAAGTTGCCCAGTGCGCGGCGGAAGGCACGCGCGTCGAAGGTTTCATTGGACATGCAAGACTCCCGGGCAGGCCTGGCAGCCCGCCCTGATTGTTGTTGTGCTTGTGAGGGATGATTGAAACGGAAAGCGACTCAGACCATGGTCGGGTCGGGCTCCAGGCCCATCAACTCGCGGCCGAGGATCTGCGCGCAAACGTCGTAGTCGGTGTAGGCATGGGCGCCGGTCATGTGCGAATCGCGGAACAGGCGTTGCAGTTCGTTGCTCTCGAACCAGGCGCCACCACCGGCCGCTTCCATCAGGCGGTCCACGGCCTGGATGCACAGTTTCACTGCATAGCCCTGGTTGGTGCGCCAGAATGCCAGCGTGCCACGCGAGGGGTATTCATGGCGGGCGCTGTGCTCGGCAATTTCGTCCCAGCTTTTTTCCAGCAGTGCCCGGGCGGCGGCCACCTGATGGGTCGATTCGGCCAGGCGCATCAGCGCTGGGGTAGCAGCGCCCACGGCAGCACCGGTGTAGGCACGCACGCGGTTGCGGGTTTTCTCGCGGAACACCTCCAGCATGCGCTCGGCAACGCCGAGGCTCACGGTGGAAAAACCGCTGGCGAAGTACGGGCGGTATGGGGCGAAGAAGATCTTGCTGTCCGGGTACAGGCCAAAGCCCGCCGACTTGCCCTCCATCATGTCCTTGGCTTTCTGGATACGGTGCTCAGGCACGAAGGCGTCACGCACGATCAAGGTCTTGCTGCCACTGCCGCGCATGCCCACGGCATACCAGTCATCACGGATTTCATAATCGCTGCGCGGCAGGATGGCGAAGCAGTAATCCTGAGTGCCTTCGGCATTGTTGCGGCGAAAACCTACGATCGCCCACTCGGCGTGGTCGCAACCAGAACTCCAGCCCATCTCGCCGCTGAACGACACGCCACCCTCGACCTCTTCGGTACGGCCAAATGGCGCGATACTGCTGCTGGCAGTGGCATCCGGGTCGCTGCCCCACACCTCCTGCTGCAGCTTGGGCGAGAACATCGCCATCTGATGGCTGTGGGTGCACAGCAAGCTCATGGCCCAGGCGGTGCTGGCGCAGGCGCCCGCCAGCTGGGCGATGCACTCGGCGAATTGCGGCAGGGTGATTTCCATGCCGCCGTAGTGTTTGGGCAAGAAAGCGCGGTGCATGCCGATGCTTTTCAGCAGGGTGATGTTCTCTGCCGGCACGCTGCGGTCCTGTTCTGCACGCATGGCATTGGCGGCGATGGTCGGCAGGATGGATCTCAGGTCTTCCAGCAGGGGGTTTGGCTTTTTCATGAACGGTCTCTTTCTTATTGGATTCGAAGACGCGTTCAGTATGTGAGCCGCGATTGGGCGGCGGAATGCACGTTACGAGGGGAACATTGCACTTTTCATGGTGTGCAGAAATTGCCCATCCACAAGCATTGACCCGTGCATTTGCGATCACCACAATCCCACCCATATGACGCGCGCGGCCTGCCGCGCCCCTGACGGAGCGATGCTGTTGAAAGACCTTTCCCCTTCTGCGGTGCGTGTGTGCGATGCCGCCGTCGGCCACTTCGCCGAGTATGGCTACGATGCCTCTTCGCTGAACGAAATCGCCCAGCTGGCCGGCATGCGCAAAGCTTCACTGTATGCACACTTCGCCAACAAGGATGCTTTGTTCGTGGAGGTGTTCCAGCGTGCGCTGGTGCAGGAAACGACGTTTGTCGAACAGGGTTTTGCGCAGGAAGATCGCGACGGCCTGGCGCCCGGGCACTGGCTGGCCTTGCACCTGGCCGAGCGTTATCGCGGCTCCGCTGCGCTGCGCTTCGTGTTGCGCACGGCCTTCCTGCCCCCGGCGGGCATCAAGCCGGTTGTCACTTGCGGCTTCGAAAAGTACCTGGACGGCATACGCGAAGGGTTCTGCAAGGCCCTGCAAGCTCGGAACAACTGGGCTGATGAGCAGCAAAGCCGCCTGGCGCTGTACGCCAATGCCTACCTGGGCATCATCGACAGCCTGTATGTAGAGCTGATGTACGCAGGCCCCGCCGCCTATGAGCGGCGCGCGACAGCCTTGCTGAAAGTGCTCGAAGACTCGCTGTCACTCAACCGCTGACGGCTGGCGCGTCAGGGTTTGATCCGCTTCATTTCATCCAGCAACTGCATCAGTTGCTGCAGCTTGTCCTCGCCAAACTGGGCGAGGATCTTGTCGTAGTTGCGCGCCATTTCCTCACTCATCGCCACAAATGCCTGCTGCCCCGCGTCGGTCAGGTTGATGAACACCCGGCGCTGGTCTTCTGCCGACTTGCGCCGCGCCACGATCCCATCGCGTTCCAGGCGCTTGAGCACACCACTCATGCTGGGTTTGAGAATGCACGCCAGCTCAGCCAACTGATGGCTTTCCAGCTCGCCTTGCTGGCGCAAGATACGGATTACCCGCCATTGCTGCTCGGTCAGGTCATGGGCATTCAACGCTGGGCGGAAAAACGCCATGGTGGCTTCGCGCGCCTGCAACAGGGTCAGGGTCAGGGAGGGTCTTGGTGTGGTCATGCGGGCTCGTGGGGCTGGGAATAGCAAACCGGCGAGTATGCCAGTGCACAATCATTAATACATTAATAGAATGTTTTCTACCCATTGCCAAGAAGCAGCGCCAGCCGCCGATTGCGTGTGGCAGGCTGGTTACACTTGCTGGCAGGCAAGCGCAAGACAGCTGATGATCGGCAGGCGCTCAATGGCCTCATGTGCCAGCGCCCGGCAAACGGCCCTATCACAATTCCAATTCAGCAGGCTGCGTCATGATCACCCTCGAGAGCCCCACGTATTACTCGGCGACCAAGAAGTACAACCTGAATTTCCCCACCCTGGAAAATGACATCGAAGCCGATGTCGTGGTGATCGGCGGTGGCTTCTCCGGTATCAACACCGCGCTGGAGCTGGCAGAACAGGGTGTGGCCAATGTGGTCGTGCTCGAAGCCCGCTACCTGGGCTACGGCGGTACCGGGCGCAACGGTGGGCAGATCATGGCAGGTATCGGCCACGACCTGGAAAACATCCGCAGCAGCGTGGGTGACCAAGGCGTGAAGGAAATGTTCGAGATCAGCGAGCTGGGCGCAGGCATCATCAAGGAACGCATCGCCCGCTACGCCATCGACGCCGACTTTTGCCACGGCTATGGCTACATGGGCTTCAACCACCGCCAGGAACAAACCCTGCGCAAGTGGGAAAAGGCATTCAAGGCAATCAACACCCGCGACGAAATCCGCTTTCTCGGCGGCAGTGAGGTGCACCAGATCATCGGCAGCACCGCCTACAGCAGCGCCCTGCTGCATATGGGCGGTGGCCATGTGCATTCACTGAACCTGCTGCTGGGCGAAGCACAGGCGCTGGTCAGCCATGGCGCGCGCATCTTCGAACACAGCCCGGCCCTGGAAGTGACCTACGGCGAACGCATCAAGGTCCGCACCGGCCGCGGTTCGGTACGCGCCAGCAAGCTGCTGTGGGCGTGCGACAGCTTCCTCAACAAGCTGGAGCCGGAGCTGCACGCACGCACCATCAACACCTATGCCTTCCAGATGATGACCGAGCCGTTGCCGGATGAACTGATCGAGCGTATCAGCCCGATACGTGGTGCCTACAGCGATATCCGCCCGGTGATCGACTACTACCGGGTCACGCGTGAGAACCGCCTGCTGTTCGGCGCCGCCACCCCCTTCGTCGAGCACGTTCCGCTGGACCTGAAGGCCTGGAACCGCGCGCTGATGCTGAAGATTTTTCCCTACCTGAAAAACGTGCGCATCGACCTGGCCTGGGGCGGACCAATGGCCACCAGTGCCAACCTGTTTCCGCAAATCGGCACCCTCGGCAACCGGCCCAATGCCTTCTACGTGCAGGGTTACTCCGGCTTTGGCGTCACCCCCAGCCACATCATCTGCAAGATCCTCGCCGAGGGCATGCTCGAAGGCTCCAGGCGCTATGACCTGGTCAGTTCGGTCAAGCATGCGCGCATCCTCGGCAAGGACTACCTGCGCCCGCTGCTGCTCACCGCCGGCAAGACCGTGCACCAGCTGTCTGGCTACTTCAACGGCCGCCGCTGAACCTGTTCGACTCAACCCTGGAGAACTGCCATGACCCTTACCGCCGCCAAGCAAGGCGTACAATTATCCGAACTCGATGCCTGGGGCAGCGTTGCCGATTTGGGCTCGGAAATACTCGAAGGCGACGTGAAAGCCTTTGGCAAGATGACCTACGGCGCGCCTGACGACGCGGTCAGCAGTGCTTATTTCGGCACTACGCGCGGCAAGTTCCGCATGGTCTACCCGTTCGACGAACAGGCCGTGATCGTGACCGGCGAAATCCAGCTGACCGATGAATCCAACGGCCAGGTCACCCGCTACAAGCCCGGTGATGCCTGGTTCGTGACCAAGGGCACCCCGGTGCTTTGGGAAGTGTTGAGCGATTCATTCGTCAAGCATTACCTGGCGGTGGCCTGAGCCCGGTAGTCCTTGGGCGAGCGTTCGAACTGCTTCTTGAACGAACGGCTGAAATGCGCCGAGTCGGTAAACCCCCACTTGTAGGCGATCGAGGTGATCGACTCGCCCTTGAAGAACGGGTTGGCCAGATCATCGGCGCTGCGCATCAGGCGCGCCCGCTGAATGTAGCGGCACACGCTATCCCCCTCCTCCTCGAACAGCCGATACAGGTGGCGTACCGAGATGTTAAGGCGCCCGGCAAGGTTGGCTGGGGTCAGCCCAGGCTGTGACAGCGACTCGTCGATCACCTGTTGCACATAGCCGCGCAGGTTGGCACCGCTCAATGCCCCAAGGTTGCCCGGCGCCTCGCCATTACGCTCGAAGCCCGGCTCCAGCAAGGCGATGAAGGCGGTCTGCAGCGCATCACCCTGGGCACCATCACCGCTGACGTTGCCGTCCTTGCACAGCTGGTCCATCAACACATGCAGCATGCGCCCGCAGGCGTTGCTCGACGATATCTTGCCGAACATCGGGCCGCTGCCCTGCACGTACTTGCGCACCTGCTCGCGCGACAGCGCCAGCGAGACATGCTCGATCAGGCCGCTAGGGGTGATTTCACAACGCCCGACCGAATCCATCAGCAGCAGCTCACCCGGCGCCAGGCTAACCTGCAGGCCACCCTGAGATACAGTGGAGTGACCCGCACGCTGGCTGACCAGAAAGCAATGCTGGTCATCGTCGAGCGTGGGGTTTTCGCCCAGCCGACGGATGTTGCCGGCATTGGTGCGCAGGTTGGCCAGCGGCAAGCCAGCGCGGGAAAAGGTGGAGACCTCGCCGATGAACAGCGAGTGATTGGACGCAAGCTCCGTCTCGAAACGGCCACAGATCTGTTGCATGGCCGTGGTCCAGCGTTCCAGCCCCTGACGGTTGGATTGTTGAGTATGCATGGCTGCCCTCGACGCAGGATTTGTTGTTATGCGCACATTGTTAACATGTTATCAATGCACGCACAACTGTCATCATTGGTCGTTAGACACAGCAAGGCATGTGCCAAGCTGCGTCAGAGGCTGGGGAGCAAACGGCTGAACTGAGCCAGGCTGGCCATCAGGTGCGCCCGCTGTTGCGGGCTGATAGGGATGTAGCGACGAAACGCCGGCATACGGTTGACCACTTCGCTGCCGCCCATGTGCTCCAGCGTCAGCAGCCATTGACCGTCGCGACAGGCCAGGCTCAGGCGCTTGAAATCCAGCGGCATCAGCGCCGCCACCAGCGCGGTCTGCTGCAGCAAGCGGTCGCGCAACTGAGCGAAGCGTGCCCGATCACCCTTGCGGTACACGCAGGCAAGGCCGGTACGGCGCAGCGCACCGGTATGGCGCAGCTCCAGGCTGACCTCGCCTTGTTGCGGGGCAGGCAACTGCAGCTGGAACTCACAGGTGACGATGTGCATCAGCAGGTGGGCCTCGACGCGTTCGTGCACCTTGGCCTGCCAGCCCTGAGCCGGGTCGTGGAGCACCCCCGCAACTGCAAGGTCCTGCTGCCCCAGGTTGCGCGCCAAGCACATCAGCGTCGCCCCTGGGCGGTAACCTGAAGGCGCCCGAGGCGCCAGCAGGTGCTCACGCAAACTTCTGATCATGCTGCAGGTGCTCCACGGCGTGGCCAGGTTCGGCGGCGAATTCTTTCTCAAGCACATCCTCGACCCGCGCCGGCTTGAACGGGTTGACCTTCTGCACGCACAGCGTCCAGAACAACGCGTAGGCCGCCGTAGCACCGAGCATGATGGCGAACGGCACGTAGACATCGGCGGGGTTCATGCCTGGCGGCGTGATGAACGCCATGCCGATCAGGATGCCGCTGCTCGAGAGGATCTGCGGCAGCGGGAACAGCGGCGAGCGGTAGGCACGCGGCAGGTCCGGGCGACGGATGCGCAAAATCACCACCGATAGCGTCACCAGCAGGTAGGCGGTGCTCCAGGCGCACACGGCGGCCAGCACCAGGTGCAGGATGTTGTCCGGGTTGCCACCCAGGTACCAGGCATGCAGGCAAGGGATCAACGCCACCACCAGAATGCACAGCAGCGGCGTCTTGAAGCGCGGGTGCAGGTAGGTGAACACCTTGGGCAACGCGCCGTCGACCGCCATGCCATAGAGAATGCGCGGTACGCCGGCCATCAGTGTGTTGATGGTCGCCGCACCGGCGAACAGGAATCCGATACCAAGCCACACCGGGCCGATGTCGCCCATCACCTGCTCGGCGAAGCGCGGGATGGCCATGGGCGTGTCCAGCAGGTGCACGCCACTGGCGGCATCCAGCACCACGTTTTCCACCTGGCGCTTCATCGCCGCACCGTAGATGAACATGCAACTGGCAACGCCGAACAGGCCCAGCGCCATGGCCCGTGGCAGCACCCAGGCCGAGCGTCGCAGCTCGGGCGCCAGCGGCGTGACGA
Source organism: Pseudomonas sp. LFS074 (assembly GCF_047978165.1). Taxonomy (NCBI): domain Bacteria; kingdom Pseudomonadati; phylum Pseudomonadota; class Gammaproteobacteria; order Pseudomonadales; family Pseudomonadaceae; genus Pseudomonas; species Pseudomonas sp. LFS074. Next base: position 3,884,428 of record NZ_JBFPFV010000001.1, read on the forward strand.
ACTCGCAGCCGACGAACATGAACATGGCCATGCCGACCAACGACAGGATGGTCATCAGGTCGGTGCCCACCAGCGACACGCCGAACGGGCCGTCCAGCTCCACCGCAGGTGCTGCGATCAGGCCCAGCACGCCGAACACCATCAAGGTGGTCCACATGCCGAAGGTCAGCACCACTTCGGCGCGGCTGAACGCGCTGACGCCAAAGGCATTGAGCACCGCGAACGCCACCACGAAACACACCCCCAGCAACCACGAACCACCGGCTGACTCTGCCAGGGTGTTGAGGTGCTCGAAGTTCACCAGCGCCATCACCCCCGACAGGATGGTTTCGGCGGTACCGGCGAACACATGCACGATCAGGTAGGCCGACAGTGTGCCGGTGATGGCGAAGAAGCGGCCCATGCCGCAGTTGATGTAGTCGTACACCGAGCCCGTGGTCGGCAGGATCGACGCCGCCTCGGCAAAGGTGGTGGATTGCGCCAGCATCATCAGTGCGGCCATGACCATGGCCACAGCGAAGGCGCTGCCGCCGATGCCAAAGCCCATGGTTGCGGTGAGGATCACCGGGCTGGCCATGATCAGCCCGACGGTGCTGGCCAGTGCGGTGGGGAAACCGACCGTGCCGCGGTTGAGGTGCTCGGTGAGCTTGTTATTGAGTGACATCGTTATGCCCCGGCTTGTTTTTGTGGCGTTGAACGAGTGATTACTGTGCGCTGCAGGTGGCATGCCGTCTTGCCGATGGCTGCCGCCGGGCTTGTTGCTGCCTGCCAGCAATCAGCTCCAGAGCCTGGCGATGCCCCTGTAGGAGCGGCCTTGTGTCGCGATCGGGCCGCAAAGCGGCCCCGGCGATATTGGCTGTGATGCAAAAAACGGGGGCTGCTGCGCAGCCCGATCGCGACACAAGGCCGCTCCTACAAGGGATCGCGCAAGGCTGACTCATCGCTTGGCAGCCACAGTCATGCCCCTGTCACGCAGGCACAAGAACCGCTCTGCCCCGCTCACTAAGCTGCAAGCTTTGGCCACCTGCCCCGGAGTTTGCATGAGCGACATCACCCTCCTACCTGCCGTCACGGCCTTCCTGGCCCGCGAGCATGGCGTGTTCATCCACGGCCAGCACCTCGCCAGCCAGTCGTCGTCGACAATCGCCGTGGTCAACCCAGCCAACGGCCAGACCATCGCCCACATCGCCGACGCCAACCAGGCCGATGTCGACCATGCCGTCAGCTCCTCGCGCCAAGGCTTTGCCACCTGGTCGCACACCAGCCCCGCCGCCCGCGCGGCGGTGCTGTTCAAGCTGGCCGACCTGCTGGAAGCCTACCGCGAAGAGCTGGCGCAGCTGGAAACTGTGCAGTCCGGCAAACTGATTGGTATCTCCCGCGCCTTCGAAGTAGAGCAGGCCGCGCACTTCCTGCGCTACTACGCCGGCTGGGCCACCAAGATCACCGGCCAGACCATCACCCCGTCGCTGCCCTCGTTCGCCGGTGAGCGCTACAGTGCCTTCACCCTGCGCGAGCCGATCGGCGTGGTGGTGGGCATCGTGCCGTGGAACTTCGCCACCATGATCGCCATCTGGAAGCTGGCCTCGGCCCTGACCACCGGCTGCAGCATCATCCTCAAGCCGAGTGAATTTACCCCACTGACGCTGCTGCGCATCGCCGAACTGGCCACACAAGCCGGCCTGCCGGCCGGGGCGCTGAACGTGCTGACCGGTGGCGGCCTGGTGGGCAAGGCACTGATCGAGCACGCCGGTACCGACAAAGTTTCATTCACCGGCTCGGTCCCAACCGGCATCGCCGTCGGCCAGGCTGCCATGGGTGCCAAGCTGACCCGGGCGACACTGGAACTGGGTGGCAAGAATGCGGTGGCCTTCCTGCCCGATGTGGCAACCGACAAGGCCGTGGACGGCATCATCGAAGCCGGCTTCCTGCACTCGGGGCAAATCTGCGCGGCTGGCGAACGCTTCTACGTGCACCATTCGCGCATCGACCCGTTGCTGGACGCGCTGTCCCAGCGCCTGGGCCAACTGAAGATCGGCTCGCCGCTGGACGAATCCACTCAGTTCGGCCCGGTGGCCAACAAGCCACACCAGCAGAAGCTGGCGGAACTGTTCGCCACTGCGCGCGCCGAAGGTAGCCAAATCATCCATGGCGGCAAGCTGGGCGACGGCCCCGGTTGCTTTGTCGAACCTACGGTAATCCTCGCCAGGTCGGCCAACGACACCCTGCTCAACCAGGAAACCTTTGGCCCGGTGGCGACCTTCCTGCCGTATGACGACGAAGACGAGCTGCTGCAGTTGATGAACGCCTCGCCCTACGGCCTCAGTGCCAGCCTGTGGACCAACGACCTGGGCAAGGCCATGCGCATGATCCCGCAAATCCAGGCCGGCACCCTGTGGGTGAACATGCACACACTACTCGACCCGGCTGTGCCGTTTGGTGGCATCAAGGCATCCGGCGTTGGCCGCGAGTTCGGCTCGGCGTTCATCGATGACTTCACCGAACTCAAGTCGGTGATGATTCGCTACTGACCACACCCCTTGGCCAAGGCGTGCAAACGCCTTGGCAGCCACGAACAAGACCCCGCCCTACCGCACACGCCCTAATAGGCCATCGCCGCCAACCGCGATGGCCCCTCGCCAGACCGAGGGTGCCCCCGAACAACAAGGGCCGCCTTGCAGGCGGCCGAGAAAAACGAGGGATGTGCAAATGGTCAAACCACAGACGCTGTCCAGCCTGGCACTGGCAACCTTGCTGGCCAGCCAGGCCGCGCCGGCCGTTGAGCTGTACGCCGACGAGGACAGCCACCTGAACGCCGACATGCTGGCGGTATGGGGCATGTTCAATAGCCGCAAGAACTACGACGGCACCACGGGCGGCTCGACCTGGCGCGAAGGCTTCATCAAGTATGGCCTCAGCGGTGACCAGGGCCTGGCCGGCAACGGCACGCTGTATGGCAGCCTGAACTGGGTAAGCTCGGCCACCTGGGGCGACGGCGATGCGGCCGGCAATACCGATGGTTCGGAACGCACCACCAAGATCGAGGACGCCTTCCTGGGTTGGCGCTCAGGCGATCTGTTCCCGGTATTGGGCAAGGATGGCGTGGACCTTTCCGCAGGCCGCCAGACCATTCGCCTGGGCAGTGGTTTCCTGATCAACGACGACGGCCCGAACCTCGGTAATGGCGTGGCCGACGGCGCCCTCGATCGGGGTGGTGCCTACTATCTGGCCGCCCGCCATGCCTTCGACCGCACCGCCATGCTGCGCCTGGGTGGCAGCGATGGCCTGCATGGCAGCCTGCTGTGGCTGAAATCCGACAACCGCGCCCAGGCCGAAACCGAACTGGCCGCTGGCACGCTGGACTACACCCACGCCCTGGGCACTTTGGGGCTGACCTGGATTCACGGCATCGACGTCGCCGACCAGTGGGCCAGCGAGTTCCAGAAAGCCCGCGAAGGCATGGACGTGTACAGCCTGCGCGGCGAAGGCAGCGCCGGCATCGACAATGCCAGCTTCGCCTTTGAGTACGCTTGGCAGGACAAGACCGACGGCCCCGAGCAAGCCTGGTACCTGCAGGCCGGCTACACCTTCGCCGACCTGCCCTGGGCACCGTCGATCACCTACCGCTACACCCGCTACTCAGCCGGCTGGGACTCGCTGTTCAGCGGCTTGTCCTCCGGTTATGGCACCTGGTTCCAGGGCGAAGTCGCCGCCAACTACGCCGGCCCGTTCAACAGCAATACCGGCATCCACCATGTGGGCGTGAAGGCGACGCCGTTGGAAAACCTCACGGTTGGCGCGCTGTACTTCGATTTCGACACCGTACGCACCCGCGATAGCCTCAACCTCGATGCCAGGGAGCTGGACCTGTATGTGGAATGGGCAGTCAACGACCACCTGATCATCAGCCCGCTGGTGGGCCTGTACCAGCCACGCAAGGATGAAAGCAACGGTGGCAATCAGGTCGGCGGCAACGGCACCAACGTGTACAGCCAGCTGACCGTGGCCGTGCCGTTCTAAAGCAACCACTAAAGGCTTTCGGAATACCCGTGGGAGCGGGCATGCCCGCGAAGAAGGCGACTCGGTGTATGGCACCGGCTTTGCCGGTGTTCGCGGGCATGCCCGCTCCCACAGGGATGGGTGACTGACCTCCAGAAGCGTTTGACCTTCTCTGATTGGGCAAACAAGATTCGCCAACCTACCGATCGGTAGGCGAAAAAACAGACAGAGAAGACCATGCACGCAGATCCCTCTCCCCCAATACGTTTCAGCTTCGCCCTGGGCCTCGGCCTGATTGGCGCACTCGGCCCTTCCGCCGTCGACATGTACCTGTCGAGCCTGCCGGAAATCGCCAGCCACTATCAGGCCAGTTTCACGCGTGTGCAGCTGACGCTGACCTTCTTCCTGCTGGCCATGGGCGCCGGCCAGCTGATCTTCGGCCCCATCGTCGACGCCTATGGCCGGCGCAAACCGCTGCTGGCCGGCCTGCTGCTGTTCATCCTCTGCTCACTCGGCGCAGCCGCGGCCCCCAGCCTCGACACCCTGATCATGCTGCGCTTCTTCCAGGGGCTGGGCAGCGCGCTGACCCTGGTCGTGATCATGAGCATGGTGCGTGATGTGAGCCAGGGCGTTGCCGCGACCAAACTGTTCGCCCTGCTGATGACCATCGAAGGTGTGGCACCGATCCTGGCACCGGCCCTGGGCGGCGTGATCGACGCGCATTTCGGCTGGCGCGCGGTGATGTTGGTACTCGCCGGCATGGGGCTGGCGGTGCTGCTCAACAGCCTGCTGAACCTGCCGGAAACCCTGCCCCCGGGCAAACGCGAACCGCTGCGCCTGGGCCACGCCTGCCGTACCTACCTGGCCATTCTGGCCGACCGCCGCTTCCTGCGCCCGACCCTAGCAGTGGCCGCGGTGTTCTTCTTCCTGTTCGCCTACATCGGCGGTGCCACCCTGGTGTACCAGGCCCACTACGGCCTGAGCGCCCAGGCCTTCGGCCTGCTGTTCGGCGCTACCGGGGTATCGATCCTGTTTGGCGCCATGGCCGCCAGCCGCCTGATCAGCCGCCTGGGCTTGAATACCCTGACCCGCCTGGGCGTGCTATGCATGGCTGGCGGCGCCTGCATCAGCCTGCTCGGTGCGCTGACCGGCCTGGGGCTGCCGGGTGTGGCTGGCGGCATGGTGGTGGCGCTGTTCGGCCTGGGCATAGCCGAATCGACGCTGATGTCGCTGGTCATGGCCTCGCAAGACAAGGCGCTGGGCTCCACCGCAGCGCTGCTGGGCGCTATTCAGCTGTCTGCATCTGCCGGCGCAGCCCCGTTGGCCGCCGTGGTGCTCGACCACGGCCCGACCGCCTGGGCCGCGCTGCTGGCCCTGTGCACCTTGGTGGTGTGCCTGCTGACCGCTCTCAGCCTGCGCGATACCCCCGCCAGCTTCTCGCTCGCTGGCCATTGAAGCCCTGGCACTGACGGTCAACTCGGCTGGCAGGCAGGCACAAGACGACCTACCAGTCGTTAGCGAAACTGGCTGCCTCGATACCAACAATAAATCCGATGGCAGCCAGCCCTGCGAGACCCGCTATGACCCTCGATACCAGAATTGACTTCATCTACCTGTCCGAGCAGGACATGATCCGCGCCGGCGTCACCGACATGCCCGCCTGTGTCGACACCATGGAAGAAATGTTCGGCTTGCTGTACCAGGGCGACTACCGCATGGCCGGCCCGAACAGCGACTCGCACGGTGCGATGATCACCTTCCCCGAGCACTCGCCCTTCCCCAATATGCCCAAGCCCACCGCCGACCGGCGCATGATGGCGATGCCAGCCTACCTCGGCGGCAACTTCCAGACCGCCGGCGCCAAGTGGTACGGCTCGAACATCGCCAACCGCGAGAAAGGCCTGCCCCGCTCGATCCTGATGTTCACCCTCAACGATGCCGACACTGGCGCACCACTGGCGCACATGTCGGCCAACCTGCTGTCGGCCTACCGTACCGGCGCCATCCCAGGCGTAGGTGCCCGCCACCTGGCGCGCAAGGACGCCAAGGTCATCGGCCTGGCCGGCCCGGGGGTGATGGGCAAAACCACGGTCGCCGCGTTCATGGCTGTCTGCCCACTGATCGACACCATCAAGATCAAGGGCCGCGGCCAGAAAAACCTGGATGCCTTCGTCGCCTGGGTCAAAGCCAGCTTCCCGCAAATCGTCAACGTCCAGGTGGTTGAAACCCTGGAAGAGGTGGTACGCGGCTCCGACCTGGTCACCTACTGCAGCTCGGGCGAAGTGGGCGACCCCAGCCAGTACCCCCTGGTGCGTCGCGAATGGGTCAAGCCTGGCGCATTCCTGGCGATGCCAGCCCCGTGCAGCATCGATGCCGGCATGGAGCAGGACGACGTCCGCAAGGTGGTCGACAACACCGGCCTTTACGAGGCCTGGTTCGAAGAACTGCCCAAGCCTGCGCATAACCACGTGCCGCTGGTAGGCGTGCGTTTCATGGACATGATTCACGAAGGCAAGCTGGCCGCCGAGCAGGTGGAAGACATCGGCAAGATCATCAGCGGCGACGCACCAGGGCGTCTGCATGACGACGAAATCATCCTGATGTCGGTAGGCGGCATGCCTGTCGAGGATGTGGCCTGGGGCACCGTGGTGTACCGCAAGGCGCTGGAGCAAGGCATCGGCGTGAAGCTCAACCTTTGGGAAACCCCCGTTCTCAGCTGATTCACCCATTACCGGACAACGAGGCAAAACCCATGACACAGATCACCAAACTGAAAACCGGCTCCAAATTCGAAGACATGGCCAGCTACTCCCGCCTGGTGGCGGTGGACAACTGGATTCACGTTTCCAACACCGCCGGGCGCAACCCGCAGACCCAGCTGATCCCGGAGGACGTGATCGAACAGACCCACCAGGTGTTCGCCAATATCGAAACCGCCTTGGCCGCGGTCGATGCCAGCCTGGCCGACGTCATCAATTCGCGGGTATTCATTCAGGACCCGGCCGATGTGCCGCAGGTCATGGACGTGATCGGCCAGAAGTTCCGCGGCATCGACCCGGCCACCACGGTCACCTGCCCGCCGTTGGGCTCCACCGTGTACAAGGTCGAGCTGGAAGTCACTGCCTACCGCGGTGCGGGGCAAGCGCAAGTGACCCTGATCCGCCTTGGCCAGTAAAACCGCTGGCTGCCGCTGAGCACTCCTCTGCCCGAACCACAATGAGTAAAGCCATGTCTCCCACGATCGCCCCCGTGCAAACCAGCACCCGCCACCCCGCCGCCACGACTGTGGTGATCATCGGTGGCGGCATCATCGGCCTGACTGCCGCACTGACGCTCGCCGAGCGCAACATACCGGTGGTGGTGCTGGAAAAGGGGCGCATCGCTGGCGAGCAGTCGTCGCGCAACTTGGGCTGGGTGCGCAAGACCAACCGTCACGCCCACGACATCCCCCTGGCACTGGCGGCCGACCGGCTGTGGGCCGAGATGCCAGCGCGCGTAGGCAGTGACGTTGGCTATCGCCAGGCGGGCATCATGTTCATCGGCCGCAACGACACGCAGATGGGCATGCATGAAGGCTGGCTTAAAAGTGTCGAGGCGCTGGGCCTGGATTCGCGCCTGCTGAGCGCGCGTGAAATCGCCCAGAAAGTGCCGGGTGGTCGGGCGGATTGGGCAGGCGGCATCTTCACACCCTCCGATGCCCGCGCAGAACCGACGCTGGCCGCCAGCGCCATCGCCGGTGCGGCCATTGCCAAAGGCGCGGTAGTGGTGGAGAACTGCGCGGTGCGTACGCTGGTCACCGCAACCGGCCGTATCAGCGGGGTGGTCACCGAGCAAGGCGAAATCCGCTGCGACCAGGTATTGCTGGCCGGTGGCCTATGGTCGCGCAAGTTCCTCGGCAACCTGGGCATCAACCTGCCGACCTTGCCGCTGACCTGTTCCGTGCTGCGCACCGAGCCAATGGACGGGCCTACCGATATCGCCGTCGGCGCACCGGACTTTTCGTTTCGCAAGCACAAGGACGGCGGTTACATCATCACCCAGCGCGGCGCACTGGATGCTTTCCTCACCCTCGACCACCTGCTGCTGGGCAAGCGTTACCTGCCCCAGCTGCGTGCGCAGCGGGACTTTTTGCGCATCAGCTTTGGCAAATACTTCTTCAAGGACCTGGCCCTGGCCCGGCGTTGGAAAGCCACGGATGTGACCCCTTTCGAGCGCGTAAGGGTACAAGACCCACACGCCAACCCAGCACTCAACGACGAGGCCATGCGCAACCTCAAAGCGGCCTGGCCGGTATTCGAACAGGCACGCATCGCCAGCGCCTGGGCTGGCACGATTGACGTCACCCCCGACTCCAACCCGGTAATCGGCCCGGTGGCCAGCATCCCAGGCCTGACCCTGGCCACCGGTTTTTCCGGGCATGGCTTCGGCACCTCGCCCGCTGCCGGCCAGTTGGCGGCGGACCTGGTATCCCAGGCTGCACCCCTGATTGACCCAAGCCCTTACCGCTTCGAGCGCTTCGCCTGAACTAACACGCCAGGGTGGATGAACGTGCTGTACTCGGTGTACAGCCTACCCAATGGTGCCCTGGGCGCCAGTCCCGAAGGGAGATAGAGGGGGCGCTTCGCGCCCCCAGCATCATCGCCGCGTGGAGCGACACCCAAGATGGCCACGAAGCTATCTGAACTGGTACTCCAACCCCGCCCCCGCATACCACGATCGCCCAGGCGCTGCCTCGTAATAACGCCCGTTGCTGTCGCCAACGATCACCGACCCCACATACTGCCGGTCGAACAGGTTGTCCAAACGCACCAGTTGATGGAACGTCCAGGGCCCGACGTGCTGTTCGAAACGCGTCCGCCAGTTGAATACGGCATACGCAGGTGCCGGTTTGGCGTTGTTGCTGTCGTCCACATACACCTTGCTGCGGTATTGCCCTTCTACCCCCATGCTGACCGACGGAACGGGTTTCCACACCAGCTCGCCATACAGGTTGTCGAGCGGCACACCCGGCAGCCGGTTGCCACGTTCGATGGCCGAACTGACATCTTCGGCATAGCGCGCATCGGTGCGGGTGTACACCACCGTGGTCTGCCATTGCTCGCCCAGGTCACTCTGCAGGCTCGCCTCGAAACCGCGTCTTGTCGTGCGCCCTGCATTGCGATAACTGGTGCGGCCAGCCGTAGCGTTGGCAACGACGATTTCGTCATCGGTTTGAATTTCATACACCGCCGCATTCAAGCGCGTGCGTTCGCCCAGGCGATACTTCACACCCACTTCATACTGCATGCTGGTGGCAGGTTTGAGCCCGAAGTTGAAACGTTCGACCTCACCCGGCGCATAGGCCATTTCGGCCTGCGTGGGGGTTTCGAAACCTTTACCAACGCTTGCGTAGCCGCGCAGGTCGGGGGTGAACGCATACATCACCGACAGCGACGGGGTGGCCTGCTGGTACGTCTTCGAACCACTCGAATCACCGTTGGCCAGGTAATGGTCATCGACGCGCATTTTCATGGTGCTGTAGCGCAGCCCCAGTTCGCTGGTCCAGTTGCCGATTTCCCAGTGCGCCTGCAGGTAGGGGTCCAGGCTGGTGGCCGTGTCCTGCTCGTCGCGGCGCAGTTCGCCCTTGACGCCCAACTGGTCGCCGCTGAAGTTCTGGTAGCCGCGGCGGTCATCCGTGCTCTGGTCGTAATCGGCGCCGACGGTGAACGTGAGGTTACCGGGCACCTCGACAACCGGCTGGATCCAGCGCAGGGTGCCGCCGTGGAATTCGCGGTCGAAGTCAACGACTCCGCCACCACGCTGCACGTTTGAAGGTGCTTTTTCTGATATGGACAGGTACTGCACAACACTGCGTCGCCCCGCGTACAGGTTGAACTGCAATGTGGCATCACCGAAATAGCGCTCGTAGTTCATGCCCAGCTGTTGATGATCGATGCTTTTACGCGTGTTGTATTTCTCTGCCTCGACCGCGGTAGAACGAGGGTCGTGCTTGTAGGCATCCCACTTCTGCCCCAGCGGGTCCTGCGTGTCGTTCTGCTCCAGGCTGCTGTAGATCAGCGCCATGCGCGAGTCGTCGTCGGGCTTGAAATTGACCTTGGCGAACGTCTGGTCGCGGCGTGCTGCACTGTGGTCGCGGTAACCATCGGTGTCCATGCGCGAGGCATCCAGCACGAAACCGGCGGTGTCGTTACCGCCCTCGGCGGACAGGTGATTCTTGTTGAAGCCGTCACTGCCGAACGTGGTTTCAGCGCCAACGCGGGCCGGGCCCTGCCCGTCGCGGGTGAACATCTGGATCACGCCACCGGCGTTGCTGCCATACAACGTCGCAGCCGGGCCACGCAGCACCTCGATGCGCTCGGCCACGTCCAGGTTCAGTGTGGCTGCCTGCCCTTGCCCGTCGGGGGTACTGGCAGGAATACCATCGCTCAGCAACTTGATACCGCGCACACCGAACGCTGAACGGGCACCGTAGCCCCGTGAGGAAATCTGCAGGTCCTGGGCATAGTTCTGCCGGTTCTGCACCACCAGGCCGGGCACCTTGCTCAGCACTTCCGACAGGTTGACGCCAAGCTGGCCATCAGTGCCGTGGGACAGGTCAACGGTATCGACCGAAAACGGCAGGTCAAAGCTGCTGGTGGGCGTGTAGGCGCCGGTAACCACCAGCGGATCCATGACGACGACATCGGGCGAATGGGCCCTGGCAACGCTATTGGCGCTCATGCCGCCTGCAAACAGCAGGGCCAGGCTTGTAGATGAGGGAACACGAAAAAGAAATCGATACATGCGCAGCTTCCGGAAATTGCCGGTATTACACCAGACCAGCAGCGCCAGCGCGAACGCCAAGACGGGTTAACGCTGGATTTCCTCTGGCAAGCTGTTGCGATTTTACTTACAGTGAAATACTGTATGCACATACAGCAAAATAAGGAATTCCCTGTGTCCAGCACCGCCTCTGCCACCCCGAGCAGCTATGAACAGCTGGGTGTACGCATCCAGAAGATCATCAACAGCCCCACCGCCCAGCGCAGCCGTGCGGCGCTGATCTTCCGCCTGGAACAGGAAAGCCCGGATGACTGGGAGACGCTGCTCGAGGAAATCGCCGAGAACGACAACGTCACCCTCGCCCACCGGGACGATGGCGGCGTGCAGATTTTCTGGACCGTGCCGAAGGAAGACTGACCACGCATGAGAGTTTCGCTTTTCGCTGCAACCTGCCTGCTGCTGACCGCCCCCTTTGTTCAAGCCGACGCCCCGCGTACCTTCCAGGAGGCCAAGAAGGTCGCCTGGAAGCTGTATGCGCCGCAATCGACCGAGTTTTATTGCGGCTGCAAATACAAGGGCAACAAGGTCGACCTGGCGTCCTGTGGCTATGCCCCGCGCAAGAATGCCCAGCGCGCCTCGCGCATCGAATGGGAGCACATCGTACCGGCATGGCAGATCGGCCATCAGCGCCAGTGCTGGCAGGCCGGCGGGCGCAAGCAGTGCGCGCAGCATGACGACGTGTACAAGCGCGCCGAAGCTGACCTGCACAACCTGGTGCCCAGCATCGGCGAGGTCAACGGCGACCGCAGCAATTTCAGTTTCGGCTGGCTGCCCGAACAACGCGGCCAGTACGGCCGTTGCCTGACCCAGGTCGACTTCAAGGCCAAGAAGGTGATGCCGCGCCCTTCGATCCGCGGCATGATCGCGCGCACCTACTTCTACATGAGCCAGCAGTACAACCTGCGGTTGTCCAGCCAGGACCGCCAGCTGTTCGAGGCCTGGAACAAGACCTACCCGCCGCAAGCCTGGGAGCAGCAACGCAACCAGCGAGTGGCCTGCGTGATGGGGCGGGGCAACGCGTTTGTCGGGCCGGTCAACCTCAAGGCCTGTGGCTGAGCCTCACACCAGCGCCTGCAAGTAGGCGCTGGCTTCCCGATAGCGGGCCAGCCGCGCCAGGTCAGCGGGGCTTGGGCAGGGAATGCGTGAGAGGTCACTGTTGTCGGCCAGGTCGGCCAGCTTGACGGTGCGCGCCAGCGGGTCATCGCCCAGGCGCACCACGAAGTCCTGGTAGGCCTCGCCCTCGCGGCGGCTTAGCGCCAGCAACGCGGCAAGGATTTTCAGCGCGAAGCCCTCGCGCGCCAGGTCGGACAGGGTCAGCGGGGTATCTTCGATCACATCGTGAAGCACCGCGACAATCCGTTGCTCGGGCGTGGCAACCCGCATCATCACGCGTAACGGGTGGAGGATATAAGCCGCCCCACCCTTGTCGTATTGCCCTTCATGCGCCCTGGCGGCCACGGCAATGGCCCGCTCCAGTGTAGACATGAGGCCCTCCCCGTCTGGCATCTCCCAACCCAAGCATAGCCAAACTTGTGTGAACAATGTCTAGTACAGGCCAGGCCGCCAACACTTCGGCATAGGCTTAGCGTGCTGCGCCGTGCTGAATGACCACCGAATCGGTACCCAGCTTGGCCATCACCTCGTCCCGGCGCGCCTGGGCCTCTTCGCGGGTCGGGAACGGCCCCATCAGCACCACCGGCTTGCCGTCGCGGTACTCCACCGAAGATGGGATGCCCTTCTCGATCAGCCGTGCGGTCATGTCGCTCAGCGCGCCCATGTTGGCGCCCTGCACCACTTCCACATCCCAACCCTGGGGCGCCGGCTGGTCGGCGAGCGCTTCGGCACGTCGCTGCAGGTCGGCACCGCCGCAAAGCTCGCGGATACGCAGGTTGTTGCCGGTGTCGTCGACGATGATGTCGTACTGGCCATCGCGCTTGATCGCCACATAGCTGCGATAGGCTTCGTATTGCCCGGCATCGTCCTTGCCGCGGACCTGGCCGCAAATGGTGCCCTGGGTGTCGATCCGTACGTTGCCGAACTTGGCAGTCTTGGGGTTGTGCAAGTGTTCGGCCACCTGCTTGTGCACGCCTTCGACCTCGTTCTCACAGCCCGCCAGGGCGAGCACTGCCATTACCACAGCCAGTTTGCGCACGCGTGTACCTCCAGATTCGAAGGGGCGGATTCTAGCATGGCGGGCCATACCCGAACCGCGACCAAACGTTACACGCTGCTTCGTGCGCAAATGAAAAAAGGGCGATCATTGCTGATCGCCCTTTTTCGATTTGGTAGGCACAATTGGACTCGAACCAACGACCCCCACCATGTCAAGGTGGTGCTCTAACCAACTGAGCTATGTGCCTGTCGTGTGGTGCGCATACTAGTGATCGAATGCGTACCTGTAAAGCTTTTTTTTGATAAAAATCAAAAACTTTCGGGGTTCGTGCACGAGGAGTCTATATGCGACTCGGGCCGGTCGCGAGCCCAATGAAAAAAGGGGTGACCCTTGCGGATCACCCCTTCTTCGATTTGGTAGGCACAATTGGACTCGAACCAACGACCCCCACCATGTCAAGGTGGTGCTCTAACCAACTGAGCTATGTGCCTGTCGTGTGGTGCGCATTCTACGCATTCCAAAAACCCTGTCAACACTTTTTTTCGCGCTAAGCTACTGAATCTTAAACTCTTTATATAAGGAGGGCCGACAAGCGCCCCGTAAAGGATTTTCACCAGACGACTAGCGGGTGTTTATTATTATTGATAGCATCGGTACATTCGTTAAAAATATAAAACACGAGGTTCCTGCAGCATGGCTAACACCCCCTACCCCCAGTCCTACTACGCCGCCTCGGCCAACCCGGTGCCGCCACGTCCGGCGCTGCAGGGTGAGGTGGAAACCGATGTATGCATCATCGGCGCCGGCTACACCGGCCTGTCCAGCGCCCTGTTCCTGCTCGAGAACGGCTTCAAGGTGAGCATCGTCGAAGCGGCCAAGGTCGGCTTCGGCGCGTCGGGCCGCAACGGCGGCCAGATCGTCAACAGCTATAGCCGCGACATCGACGTCATCGAACGCACCGTTGGCCCCAAGCAGGCGCAACTGCTGGGCCATATGGCCTTCGAAGGCGGCCGCATCATTCGTGAGCGCGTGGCCAAATACAACATCCAGTGCGACCTGAAAGACGGTGGCGTGTTCGCCGCCATCACCAGCAAGCAGATGGGCCACCTGGAGTCGCAAAAGCGCCTGTGGGAACGTTTTGGCCACAATCAGCTGGAGCTGATGGACCAGAAGCGCATCCGCGAAGTGGTTGCCTGTGACAGTTACGTCGGCGGCATGCTCGACATGAGCGGCGGCCACATCCACCCATTGAACCTGGCCTTGGGCGAAGCGGCTGCAGTCGAGTCGCTGGGTGGCATCATCTATGAACAAACCCCGGCGGTACGCATCGAACGTGGTGCCAACCCGGTCGTTCACACCCCGCAGGGCAAAGTCCGCGCCAAGTTCATCATCGTTGCCGGCAACGCCTACCTGGGCAACCTGGTGCCAGAGCTGGCCGCCAAGTCCATGCCATGCGGCACCCAGGTGATCACCACCGAGCCGCTGGGCGAAGAACTGGCACGCACCCTGCTGCCGCAGGACTACTGCGTCGAGGACTGCAACTACCTGCTCGACTACTACCGCCTGACCAGCGACAAGCGCCTGATCTTCGGCGGTGGCGTGGTGTACGGCGCGCGTGACCCGGCCAACATCGAGGCGATCATCCGTCCGAAGATGCTCAAGGCCTTCCCGCAGCTGAAGAACGTGAAGATCGATTACGCCTGGACCGGCAACTTCCTGCTGACCCTGTCGCGCCTGCCACAGGTTGGCCGTATCGGCGACAACATCTATTACTCGCAGGGTTGCTCGGGCCACGGCGTGACCTACACCCACCTGGCGGGCAAGGTACTGGCCGAAGCCCTGCGCGGCCAGGCGGAGCGTTTCGACGCCTTCGCCGGCCTGCCGCACTACCCATTCCCGGGTGGCCAGATGCTGCGCGTGCCGTTCAGCGCCATCGGTGCCTGGTACTACAGCCTGCGCGATCGTCTGGGCTTCTGATGTAAACAGGCCTGACCCTATCGCCGGCAAGCCTGCCCCCACAGGAACCGCACCATTTTCGAATGTGCAATTTCTGTGGGGGCAGGCTTGTCGGCGATAGGGCCGGTTCAGGCCATTTCATTTGTTCAGGCTATTCACCGCCTGTTTCGCTGCAACTTCCTGCCCCGCCTTGGCCAGCTCATCGGCAGCCATCAACCAGCGCTGGCGATCCACCTGGGCCGGCAATTGTCGCGGTGGCTGCACCAGCACCGCCCAGCTCCCCTGCTTCGCCCACGCCGAGGCAAACTCATCGAATGCCATCACCTGCCGCCGGTGCATGCCCGAGCGCAACAACACCCGCTGCTTGTAACGGTCATAACCGATCAGCACCGCATAACGCGGCTCACCCCACCAGGCCGAACCTTCCTCGTAACGCAGCAGCACTGGGTTGCCCGCCGCCACTTGGGTCAACAGCGCGTCCAGTTGTTTGTCCAGCGGGTATACCACCATGCCGTAGTCCCGCGCCACGCGGGGGATACCGGTATCCAGCGCTTCGGCGCCCTGGGGCAGGTTCAACGGTTTGTCCAGAAGCCCCGGTGTGATCGGAGCCCCCTGTTGCGACAGCACGGCCGCCAGTGCCATAGCCCCGCTGTGGTTGGCGTTGCCACGGTAGAACGGCACGCTGCTGATCTCCACTCGCTGAGGCAAGCCCTTGAGGTTGGCAGGCGGTGCGCTGGCACAACCGGCCAGGGTGGCAGCCATCAGACAGGCGGCCAGCAGCCGTCGGTAGGCGGTTTTGACGGAATGTTGCTCCATGGACACTCGCTTGTTCCAACGCCAGGCAGGCAGCGCCCGGCTCTGGCCACCGATCATAGGTCCGACAGCGGCGCGGGTATAGTCCGACAACGGCTTAGAGCGAATCGGCCCCAGAGATAGACCTTTGTTCGATGGAACGTCACAGGCGAAGGGCTAGACTAAAGCAGTGTCTGGAAGGCAAGCGCTGGCCAATCGAAGGCTTGCCGTAGAGATGGAGGCACAGATGAGCCTGACCATGGCAATTCTCATGCTGGTAGGCATGTGGCTAAGCGTTGCAGCCGCCATGCTGTGGGGTGTACTGCGCATTGTGCGGCGTCATGCACAACATCACCACCTGCCACCGCAGCCCCTGGCCAAGCCACAGCCAATAAGGCGGGCGCGGCGGCATGCCGGGGTGCACTGACCTCAAAATTTACTAAAGCCCATTCGCGGGCTTGCCGGCGAATGGGGCGCAATGCGCCCCGCTTTTATATCAACCTTCAGCTGCCTCACGCTTCAAACGCGCCCGACGCGCCAGGATGTTGAGGATCTCGATAGCCGTCGAGAACGCCATGGCGGCATACACATAACCCTTCGGTACATGAGCGCCAAACCCTTCGGCGATCAGCGTCATACCGATCATGATCAGGAAGCCCAGGGCCAGCATCACGACGGTCGGGTTGTCGTTGATGAAGTTGGCCAGCGGGTCGGCGGCCACCATCATTACGATCACCGCAGTGATCACGGCAATGATCATGATCGGCAGGTGCTCGGTCATACCCACGGCGGTGATGATGCTGTCGACCGAGAAGACGATGTCCAGCAGCAGGATCTGGAAGATTGCCGCAGCAAAGCCCAGGGTAACGGTCGAGCCAACCTTGGCTTCTTCCTTGGCACCGTGCGGGTCGACGCTTTCGTGAATCTCCTTGGTCGCCTTCCACAGCAGGAACAGGCCACCGGCAATCAGGATCACATCCTTCCACGAGAAGGCGTTGCCGAACACTTCGAACACCGGGTCGGTCAACTGGACGATCCAGGCCACCGTGCTGAGCAAGGCCAGGCGCATGACCAAGGCCATGCTGATGCCGATACGCCGTGCCTTGGAGCGGTACTCCACCGGCAGCTTGTTGGTCAGGATCGAGATGAAGATCAGGTTGTCGATACCCAGTACAACTTCCATGGCCACCAGCGTAGCCAGGGCAACCCAGGCGGTAGGGCTAGCGGCGAGTTCCAGCAAATATTCCATTGTTCAGATCCTGCAGCGGCGGTTGGGGTCAAATGTCCTGGGTTTGTTCTTTTTTCTCGGCATCCTTGGGCTTCTGCCCTTCGCTGCCGATGGCATCGCTCAACGCCTGCTGGGCAGCCTTGTTGGTATCGTCGATGGCCTGCTTGGCCGACTGCGCGGCCTGGTCGAGCATCTGCTGGGCAGATTTCTCGGCCTGGTCGCAACCTGCCAGGGTGAACAGGGCCAAGGCCAGCACCAACGGGGTGCCGATGGATTTGAGTTGCAGCATGGTGTCCTCGCTTGAAAATTCCGGCGGCGCATGGCGCCTGATGCCGTGCATTCTAGAGACGCCGATAGTTCAGTAAAATTCGTATTTTCATGACGTATACTTCGGTTTTTACGAATCGGGACGACCAACGGTGCTCAATTATCGCCAGCTGCATTACTTCTGGGCCGTGGCCAAGACTGGCAGCATCACCCGTGCCAGCCAACAGCTGAACCTCACACCGCAAACCATCAGCGGGCAGATCACCCTGTTCGAGCAAACCTACGGCCTGGAACTGTTCCAGCGCGCCGGACGCCAGCTTGAGCTGACCGAAACCGGCCGCCAGGCGCTGGTGTACGCCGAGCAGATGTTCCAGATCGGCGGCGAGCTGGAAGCCCTGCTGCGGGCCGGCCCCCAAGAGCAGATCCTGTTCCGCGTTGGGGTAGCCGACGTGGTCCCCAAATCCATCGTCTACCGCTTGCTGGCACCTACCATGGAACTGGACGAGGTGCTGCGCATCAACTGCCGCGAAGACAAACTTGAACGGCTGCTGGCAGACCTGGCCATCCAGCGCCTGGACCTTGTGATTTCCGACAGCCCCATGCCCAGCCACCTGGACATCAAAGGTTACAGCCAGAAGCTCGGCGAATGCGGGCTGAGCTTTTTCGCCACCCCTGCACTGGCGCAACGGCTGGACGGCCCTTTTCCGGCCTGCTTGCAGGATGCGCCGCTGCTTGTTCCAGGCCAGGAAACCGTGGTGCGCAGCCGCCTGCTGCGGTGGCTGGGCGAACAGCAGGTGCAGCCTCGGATCGTGGGGGAGTTCGATGACAGTGCCTTGATGCAGGCGTTCGGGCAGTCGGGTAGCGGCATTTTCGTTGCCCCCAGCGTTATCGCCGAAGAGGTGTGCCGCCAGTATGATCGAATTGCTCTCTGAATCGCTGGAAGGGCTTTCCGCCGCCATGATCGCCGAGCTGGGACGCTACCGGCATCAAGTCTTCATCGAGAAGCTGGGCTGGGACGTGGTCTCCACCTCCAGGGTCCGCGACCAGGAATTCGACCAGTTCGACCATCCGCAAACCCGCTACATCGTCGCCATGGGCCGCCAGGGCATCTGCGGTTGCGCCCGCCTGCTGCCGACGACCGACGCCTACCTGCTCAAGGACGTCTTCGCCTACCTGTGCAGCGAAACCCCGCCGAGCGATCCGTCGGTCTGGGAGCTTTCGCGCTACGCCGCCAGCGCGGCGGACGATCCGCAGCTGGCGATGAAGATATTCTGGTCCAGCCTGCAATGCGGCTGGTACCTGGGGGCCAGTTCGGTGGTGGCGGTGACCACCACGGCCATGGAGCGCTATTTCGTTCGCAACGGCGTGATCCTCCAGCGCCTCGGCCCGCCGCAGAAGGTCAAGGGCGAGACGCTGGTCGCGATCAGCTTCCCGGCCTACCAGGAGCGCGGCCTGGAGATGCTGTTGCGCTACCACCCGGAATGGCTGCAGGGTGTACCGCTGTCGATGGCGGTGTGAATGGCGTGCAGTTGATCGGCCAGACCGAAGCCGTACACGAGTCGTTCTATGCCATTTCGGTGGAGCGCAAGGTCAAGCACCCAGGGATCGTGGCGATTACCGAGGGGGCGCGGCGGGAGTTGTTTCATTGGTGAGGCGCTCGGAGCAGCCCTACAAGCCGCTATGGTAAAGTCCGCCCTTTCCAGATTCCGAGATACCGCTGCACATGACCCCCCTCCTCCGTTTCCTCAACCGCACCAGCCTGGTCACGCAGATCGTCATCGGTTTGCTCGCCGGCATCGCCCTTGCGCTGCTGGCACCTGCCATCGCCCGCGACCTGGCTTTCCTCGGCAAGGTATTCGTCAGCGCCCTGAAAGCGGTTGCGCCCGTGCTGGTGTTCATCCTGGTCATGGCTTCGATCGCCAACCATCGTCACGGCCAGGAAACCCACATTCGCCCGATCCTCTGGTTGTACCTGCTGGGCACCTTTGCCGCAGCGGTGGTGGCCGTGGTCGCCAGCATGCTGTTCCCGTCGCACCTGGTGCTGAGCACGGGCGAGGCCACGCTGAGCGCACCAGGCGGCATTACCGAGGTGATGCAGAACCTGGTGCTGAGCGCGGTCGACAACCCGGTCAATGCCCTGCTCAACGCCAACTTCATCGGCATACTCACCTGGGCCATCGGCCTGGGCGTGGCCCTGCGTCATGCCGGCGAAACCACCCGTACCGTAGTAGACGACCTGTCCAATGGCGTGACCTTGATCGTGCGCATGGTCATCCGTTTCGCCCCGCTGGGCATCTTTGGGCTGGTCAGCTCCACCCTGGCCCAGTCAGGCCTGAACGCGCTGCTCGGCTACCTGCACCTGCTGGCGGTACTGATCGGCTGCATGCTGTTCGTGGCGCTGGTGATGAACCCACTCATCGTGTTCTGGAAGATCCGCCGCAACCCTTACCCACTGACGCTGCTGTGCCTGCGCGAAAGCGGCATTACCGCATTCTTCACCCGCAGCTCGGCCGCCAACATTCCGGTCAACCTGGCATTGTCGGAACGCCTTGGCCTGCATGAAGACACCTATTCGGTGTCGATCCCGCTGGGCGCGACCATCAACATGGCCGGTGCGGCGATCACCATTACCGTACTGACCCTGGCCGCCGTGCATACCTTGGGCATCCCGGTGGACCTGCCAACTGCCGTGCTGCTCAGCGTGGTGGCGGCGGTGTGCGCCTGCGGTGCCTCGGGCGTGGCTGGGGGCTCGCTGCTACTGATTCCACTGGCATGCAGCCTGTTTGGCATCCCCAGCGAAATTGCCATGCAGGTGGTGGCGGTAGGCTTCATTATCGGCGTGCTGCAGGATTCGGCCGAAACGGCGCTGAATTCTTCGACCGATGTGCTGTTCACTGCGGCGGCCTGCCTGGCCGAAGAGCGGCGCAACCCTTGAGATTGCCGGGGCCGCTGTGCGGCCCCAATTGCCTTACACGGTGGCATTACCTACCCTAGTGGCCTTTCCCCAGTAATGAGACAGGGCCATGTCAGAACACGAAACCGCCGGTGTTGGCCGCTTCAACAGCGTTGAGATCCGCATTCTCGGTTCGCTGATCGAAAAGCAGGCCACCAGCCCGGAAAGCTACCCGCTGACCCTCAATGCCCTGGTCCTGGCCTGCAACCAGAAGACCAGCCGCGAACCTGTGATGAACCTCACCCAAGGCCAGGTTGGCCAAGCCCTGCGTGCGCTTGAAGGGCAGGACCTGACCCGCTTGCAGATGGGCAGCCGTGCCGACCGCTGGGAACAGCGGGTAGACAAGGCACTGGAGCTGGTGCCCGCACAGCTGGTACTGATGGGCCTGATGTTCCTGCGCGGCCCGCAAACGCTCAACGAACTGCTGACCCGCAGCAACCGCCTGCACGACTTCGACGACACCGAGCAGATTCAGCATCAGCTGGAGCGCCTGATCTCGCGGGACCTGGCCTTGCACCTGCCGCGTCAGGCCGGCCAGCGTGAGGACCGCTACACCCACGCCTTGGGCGACCCGGCGGAAATCGAGGCGATCCTCGCTGCACGCCAGCAGGAAGGTGGCGCACGCAGCAGTGGCGCCAGTGTGTCGGAAGAACGCATCGAAGCCCTCGAAGCACGCATTGCAGCGCTGGAAGCACGGCTGGCCGAGCTGGAAGGCTGAGCCTTCACGGCTCGGGGTCGGGGAAGTTGCGGCAGCTCTTGCGCTCGGCCAGCTCCCGGTCACTGGGGCGCTGGTCGACGAACACGGTGCGCCCGTCGGCGTAGATTTCCAGGTAGCCCCAGTGCAGGTCCTGCTCTTTCTGCCCGGGCTTGGGGGGGACTAGCCACCAGGGTTCGCGGCTGATCAGGGTCATGTTCAAGCTCCTGAGGGTGTCTGCACTAATCATAGACACCCTCAGTTTCTGCTTTGCTTGTGCCGGCCCTTTCGCGGCTAAAGCCGCTCCCACAGGGACCGCACAGCATTCAAAATCTGTGCAGTACCTGTGGGAGCGGCTTTAGCCGCGAAAGGGCCGGTACAGGCTTACGCCGGCGCCGAAGTGCGAATCAGGTGGTCGAAGGCCGCCAGCGAAGCCTTGGCCCCCTCACCCACCGCAATCACGATCTGCTTGTACGGCACGGTCGTCACGTCACCCGCTGCAAACACACCCGGGATACTGGTCTGGCCCTTGGCGTCGACGATGATCTCGCCACGCGGCGACAGCTCGACGGTGCCTTTGAGCCAGTCGGTGTTGGGCAACAGTCCGATCTGCACGAAGATACCTTCCAGCGCCACGTCATGCTGTTCATCGGTGGTGCGGTCCTTGTAGCGCAAGCCAGTCACTTTCTCGCCATTGCCCAGCACCTCGGTGGTGAGTGCGCTGGTAATGACTTTCACGTTCGGCAAACTGTGCAACTTGCGCTGCAAAACCGCGTCGGCACGCAGTTGGCTGTCGAACTCGATCAGCGTCACCTGGGCGACGATACCGGCCAGGTCGATGGCCGCCTCCACGCCCGAGTTGCCGCCGCCGATCACCGCTACGCGCTTGCCCTTGAACAGGGGGCCATCACAGTGCGGGCAGTAGGCCACGCCACGGCCACGGTATTCCTGCTCACCTGGCACGTTCATTTCGCGCCAGCGGGCGCCGGTGGCCAAGATCACGGTCTTGGCTTTAAGCGAGGCGCCGCCTGCCAGGCGTACTTCGTGCAAGCCACCCTCGCTGGCCGGAATCAACGCTTCGCCGCGCTGCAGGTTCATGATGTCGACATCGTACTGCTTGACGTGCTCTTCCAGCGCCGTGGCCAGCTTAGGCCCTTCGGTTTCCTGCACCGAGATGAAGTTCTCGATGGCCAGGGTGTCGAGCACCTGGCCGCCGAAGCGCTCGGCTGCAACGCCAGTGCGGATGCCTTTACGCGCAGCATAGATGGCAGCAGCGGCGCCAGCGGGGCCACCGCCGACCACCAGCACGTCGAAGGCGTCCTTGGCGTTGATCTTCTCGGCCTGGCGGGCGCCGGCGCTGGTGTCGATCTTGCCAAGGATTTCTTCCAGGCCCATGCGGCCCTGGCCAAACACTTCACCGTTCAGGTAGATGCTCGGCACCGCCATGATCTTGCGCGCTTCCACTTCTTCCTGGAACAGCGCACCGTCGATGGCCACATGGCGCACGTTGGGGTTGAGCACCGCCATCAGGTTCAACGCCTGGACCACGTCCGGGCAGTTCTGGCACGACAGCGAGAAGTAGGTTTCGAAGGTGAATTCGCCTTCCAGGGCCTGGATCTGCTCGATCACTTCAGCACTGGCCTTGGATGGGTGGCCGCCGACTTGCAGCAGCGCCAGCACCAGCGAGGTGAACTCGTGGCCCATGGGGATGCCGGCGAAGCGCAGGCTGATGCTGTCACCCGGGCGGTTCAGCGAGAACGACGGGCGACGGGCATCGGTACCGTCCGCGCTGAATGTAATGAGGTTCGACAGGCCGGCAATTTCCACCAGCAAGTCATGCAATTCGCGGGACTTCGCGCCGTCGTCGAGGGAGGCAACGATCTCGATCGGCTGGGTGACCCGCTCCAGGTAGGTTTTCAGTTGCGATTTAAGCGTGGCGTCCAACATACGGGCGATTCCTTTTTCAAAACTCGGATACAAAAACGCCCAGGCGAGGTCGCCCGGGCGTTTGACGGGGCGGTAACAACTTCAGCTTTGGCGGCTGACTACCGCCCGCGACTGGCTCACAGTCTTAGATCTTGCCGACCAGGTCCAGGGACGGCGCCAGGGTGGCTTCGCCTTCTTTCCACTTGGCCGGGCACACTTCGCCTGGGTGAGCGGCAACGTACTGGGCAGCCTTCACTTTACGCAGCAGTTCGGCAGCATCGCGGCCTACACCACCGTCGTTCAGTTCGACGATTTTGATCTGGCCTTCCGGGTTGATCACGAAGGTACCGCGATCGGCCAGGCCGGCTTCTTCGATCAGCACGTCGAAGTTGCGCGAGATGACGTGAGTCGGGTCACCGATCAGCGGGTACTCGATCTTGCCGATGGTGTCCGAAGTGTCGTGCCAGGCTTTGTGGGTGAAGTGGGTGTCGGTGGACACGCCGTAGATTTCCACGCCCAGCTTCTGGAACTCTGCGTAGTTGTCGGCAAGGTCACCCAGCTCGGTCGGGCAAACGAAGGTGAAGTCGGCCGGGTAGAAGAACACGACAGACCACTTGCCTTTCAGGTCGGCTTCGCTGACCTGAACGAACTCGCCTTTGTGGTAGGCGGTGGCGTTGAACGGTTTGACCTGGCTGTTGATGATTGGCATGAGAGACGCTCCTTCATGGGGTTGGAATCAGTTGATGGATAGAATCCTAACTAATCATCCCGCTGAAGGCTCATTGGCAAAGCTCATGCTTGCGATTGGTTTTGGCTATAACCGGGGTTAATTAATAGAAGGGAATGGGCTGAGCAAAGGATTGCGGACCGGCGCGCCGTGACACGGATCGGCACACCCCTGCAGGAGCAGCCTTGTGCTGCTCCTGCAGGCTACGCGTTATCAGCGGGTGACCGTACGCATGGTCACGAACTCTTCGGCCGCCGTCGGGTGCACGCCGATGGTTTCGTCGAACTGCTGCTTGGTCGCACCGGCTTTCAGCGCAATACCCAGGCCCTGGATGATTTCACCGGCATCAGGGCCAACCATGTGACACCCCAGCACCTTGTCGGTCTCGGCATCGACCACCAGCTTCATCAGGGTCTTTTCCTGAATGTCGGTCAGGGTCAGCTTCATGGCGCGGAAGCGGCTTTCGAACACCTGCACCTTGTGCCCGGCCGCCAGCGCCTGCTCCTCGGTCAAGCCTACGGTGCCGATCGGCGGCTGGCTGAACACCGCAGTAGGGATGTTCTGGTAGTCCACCGGGCGGTATTGCTCTGGTTTGAACAGGCGCCGCGCCACGGCCATGCCTTCGGCCAGGGCCACTGGCGTCAACTGCACACGCCCGATGACGTCGCCAATGGCAAGGATTGACGGCGCGGTGGTCTGGAACTGCTCATCAACCCGAATGTAGCCGCGCGCATCCAGTTCGACGCCGGTGTTTTCCAGGCCCAGGTTGTCCAGCATCGGGCGCCGGCCAGTGGCATAGAATACGCAATCGGCAACCAGCTCTCGGCCATCCTTGAGGGTGGCCTTGAGGCTGCCATCTTCAAGTTTGTCGATACGCTGAATGTCGGCATTGAACTGCAGGTCGAGGCCGCGCTTTTCCAACTCTTCCTTCAAGTGGGTGCGCACCGAGCCATCGAAGCCGCGCAGGAACAAGTCACCACGGTACAGCAGCGTGGTGTTAGCCCCCAGGCCCTGGAAGATGCCAGCGAACTCGACGGCGATGTAGCCACCGCCCACCACCAGCACCCGGCGAGGCAGGTCTTTGAGGTAGAAGGCTTCATTGGAGGTGATGGCCAGTTCCTTGCCGGGGATATCCGGCACCTGTGGCCAGCCACCGGTAGCGATGAGGATGTGTTCGGCGCTGTAGCGCTGACCGTCCACTTCCACTTCATTGGCACCGGTCAGGCGTGCGTGGCCCTGCAGCAGGGTCACCCCGCTGTTGACCAGCAGGTTGCGGTAGATGCCATTGAGGCGTTCGATTTCCCGGTTCTTGTTGGCAATCAGGGTGCCCCAGTCGAAATGCCCTTCTTCCAAGGTCCAGCCGAAACCTGCGGCCTGCTCCAGTTCGTCGGCAACGTGCGCGCCATACACCAGCAGCTTTTTCGGAACACAGCCGACATTGACACAGGTACCGCCCAGGTAGCGGCTTTCAGCCACTGCCACTTTTGCACCGAAGCCCGCGGCAAAGCGCGCCGCGCGCACGCCGCCGGACCCGGCGCCAATCACGAACAGATCAAAATCGTAGGCCATGTATTCAGTCTCCTAGGCAGGCGCCCAGCATAACGCCGTTGGCCGCCACAAACAAAAAAGCCACCCCGAAGGGTGGCTTTCCAATACCAACAGGGCTTATCAGTAAGCCTTGCCAGCCTTGTAGAAGTTCTCGAAGCAGAAGTTGGTCGCCTCGATGTAGCCTTCGGCACCACCGCAGTCGAAACGCTTGCCCTTGAACTTGTAGGCGATCACGTTACCTTCGGCCGCTTGCTTCATCAGCGCGTCGGTGATCTGGATCTCGCCACCCTTGCCCGGTTCGGTCTGCTCAATCTTCTCGAAAATGTCCGGGGTCAGGATGTAACGGCCGATGATGGCCAGGTTCGAAGGGGCATCTTCAGGCTTCGGTTTCTCGACCATGGAGTCGACACGGAAGATGCCGTCCTTGATCTCTTCACCGGCGATGACGCCGTACTTGTTGGTTTCCTGCGGATCGACTTCCTGGATGGCAACGATCGAGCAACGGTACTTCTTGTAAAGCGCAACCATCTGCGCCAGCACGCCGTCACCTTCAAGGTTGACGCACAGGTCATCCGCCAGCACCACGGCGAAAGGCTCGTCACCGATCAACGGGCGGCCGGTGAGGATAGCGTGGCCCAGGCCTTTCATTTCGGTCTGGCGGGTGTAGGAGAACGAGCACTCATCGAGCAGACGACGGATGCCAACCAGGTATTTTTCCTTGTCGGTGCCCTTGATCTGGTTTTCCAGCTCGTAGCTGATGTCGAAGTGGTCTTCCAGGGCGCGCTTGCCGCGACCGGTCACGATGGAGATCTCGTTCAGACCAGCATCCAATGCTTCTTCAACGCCATACTGGATCAGTGGCTTGTTGACCACCGGCAGCATTTCCTTGGGCATGGCTTTGGTAGCAGGCAGGAAGCGAGTGCCGTAGCCGGCTGCCGGGAACAAGCATTTCTTGATCATAAACGTCCTTACAAAAGGCTAGGCCTGTGGAATTCGGCGCAGTCTAATCAGGCGGCAGTCACCTTACAATGCCCCCCGATAGCGACCGATGCCATCATAGAGATATCCCAGTGTAGATAGTTCCGGGGGATCGTGAATATTACGGTCATTCATGACAGGCGGATGACAGCAAAATAATGGTGCCTATACCGCCTCTTCACGGGTTCACCCGCGAAGAGGCAGTGCCCCATCAACTTCCAGTGCCCTGCCCCACCAGCACCCCATCAACCTTCTGCCCATACAGGTTCACGCCATCATTGGCATGAAACTTCACCCGCGTTTTCTCGATGGAACCCTCTACCAGGCGAGGGTCCTGTGGCCGTTCATGGCGGTTGATCCACGCCGCCACGTCCCAGGCTTGCTGGTCGCTGAGGCTGCCGGGCTTGCCCAGCGGCATGTTGTACTTGATGAACGACGCCGCCGTGTTGATGCGGTGCATGCCGGCGCCCCAGTTGTAGGAGTCCTTGCCCCACAGCGGCGGCATCACATACTCGCCCGCAACCTGCTGCCCTTCACCGTTGTCACCATGGCAAATGGCGCACTGCTCACGGTAAACCTGCTGGCCACGCTTGAAGTCATAACCACCCTGTGGCTGCGCCACCTCGGGGTATCCGCGCCCGGCGAGTTCCACGCCGGTCGGCGCCTTGGTCGACAGCCAGTAGGCGTACACCGCCAGCGCCGTCATTTGCGGGCTGTCGGCGGCCGGCGGCTTGCCGTTCATGCTGAACTGGAAGCAGCCCTGGATACGCTCGGCGTAGGTATTCACCTTGTCGTTCTTCTTGCGGTAAGCCGGGTACATCGGGTACGCGCCCCACATCGGTGCTGAATGCGCCAGCCGCCCTTGGTCGAGGTGGCAGTTGCTGCAGTTCATGCCATTGCCCACGGCCTCGGGCATCAGCCGGCGGGTGTCGACGAACAAGGCATGGCCTTCGCGCACCATCTTGCCAAAGGCATTGTCGGGCAAATCGCTTTCATCGGGGGGTACGAACTGCGGCGCAGCCTGCACGCCGGGCACTTTCAACTGCGACTGGTCTTCCATGGCAATCGGCGCGGCCTGGGCACTGCCCACGGCCAGCAGCAACATGGCTGGAATCAACGGCTTCATGGCGTGACCTCCTGGCTGGCGGGGTGGGCGAAGAACTCGGCAACAGCCTTGATCTCGTCATCGGTCATGGCCTTGGCCACACCGACCATCAGTTGGTTGGGGTCATTGCTGCGGCTGCCGTCACGCCAGGCATTGAGCTGCGCTATCAGGTAACTGGCGGGCTGGCCGGCCAAGGGCGGGAAGTGTTCACCGACCCCGCCGCCACCCGGCCCATGGCATTGCACGCAGCCGGGAATCTGCCGGCTCCAGTCGCCGTACAGGGCCACGCGGGTGGTAGGGTCATTGGCAATTTGCTGGCGGCGCAGGTCGCCAGTGGGGGCTGCCGGCAGGCCGGCCAGGTAGCTGCTGACTGCCTCGATTTCATCTTCGCTCAGGGCTTTGGCCAGCGGCTCCATCACCGGCTGCTTGCGGCTGCCGTTGCGCCAGTCATGCAACTGTTTGCTGAGGTAACCGGCTGGAAGCCCAGCCAAGCGTGGGAAGCCGGCAGCGGCAATGCCCTTGCCGTCCGGGCCATGGCAACCGAGGCAGGCCATGGCGGCGGGGTTGGCCCCGCCCTGGGAGAAGACCTTCTGGCCATCGACGGCATGCGCCTTGGGCAAGGCCAGGATCAGCAGGCTGCCGATCACGACGCGTCTCAACGGTGTCATCACGAAGCTCCTTTTCTTTTGTTATATGTTTAGGCTCAAAACATATAAGTAAAGCAAGGAACAGCCGTTGCCTCAGATCAACTTCCGGAGATGCATTGGGTTGCAGCAGTGCGCACATCACCCAGGCGCAGCGGGAAATTGTTCAGCCGCTCATGCAGTTTGATGCTGCTACCGCTGCCGCGCTTGTCGATATCCACCAGCGCCGCCGGGCCTGCCCCCGAGGTGAGCTTCTGCGGCACGATCAGCCGCAGGCCGTCACCACGCTGCTCTTCAGTCAGCGGGCCACGCGTATCGGCCAGCTTCTGCTTGACGCAATCGGCATAGGCGCGCGGGCTCTTGCCAGAGATCACATCCAGCGTTTCACGCGATTGCTCCAGCTCGGTAACGCTCACGCAGCCACCGAGCGTCACCGTCAACGCCGCCACCATCCACTTCATTTGCAGCACCTCTGCCATCAAGAATTCGCTTCGACCACTGCCAGGCGGTTTTGCTCCCTGCTTTGGCAGAATTATCTGCGCCTGGCGAACAGCGCGGCAGTGTAACGGTACATCGTGGTATCTTTTGCCTTTGCAGATCCAAACCTTGCGGAGCATCACATGAAATTCGTACACCAGCGCGAGCACCTCAACGAGGACGACATCGTCGTCATCGAGTGCTCTCAGCGCTGCAATATCCGCCTGATGAACGACGCCAACTTCCGCAGCTTCAAGAACGGCGGCCGTCATACTTACCACGGCGGCCATTTCGAGAAGTTCCCGGCGAAGATCACCGTGCCCAGCACCGGCTTCTGGAACATCACCATCGATACCGTGACCACACGCCCGATCTCGGTCACTCGCAAGCCAACCCTGACCCACAAGATCAAGATCATCCGTCGTTCGTCGTCGAAACTCAGATAAGGCCACCATGACCCAGACCATCAAGTACGTCATCAAATACAAGCTCGACGGCCAGCGTCGTTGGGACTTCGCGCTGATGCCCGATGCCTCGCAGGAACAAGCCCTTGAGGCCCTGCGCAAGATCCACGGTGAAGACGCCGAGAAAATCAGCGACATCCAGGTCAGCAAAGCCCTGTAAAAACCGCCACAAGCCCCCGCCGCGCCGCTCGCCCCACGCAAGGAGAATCGCATGAGCCACTGGCCCGACCGCCGTATCCTCGACCTGCTGGGCATCGAGTT
The DNA here is from genome assembly GCF_047978165.1 of Pseudomonas sp. LFS074. Taxonomy (NCBI): domain Bacteria; kingdom Pseudomonadati; phylum Pseudomonadota; class Gammaproteobacteria; order Pseudomonadales; family Pseudomonadaceae; genus Pseudomonas; species Pseudomonas sp. LFS074. The sequence goes on from NZ_JBFPFV010000001.1 coordinate 3,913,379, forward strand.
GCCCATTCTGCAGGCGCCCATGGCGGGGGCGACCGGCTCACCCATGGCCATTGCCGTGGGCCTGGCAGGTGGGCTGGGCGCCCTGCCCTGCGCCATGCTCAGCGGCGAGCAAGTGCGCGCCGAAATCGCCGCGTTCCGCGCTGGCTGCCCGGGGCGCCCACTTAACCTGAACTTCTTTTGCCACCAGCCGCCAGCGCCCGATGCCGAGCACGATGCGCGTTGGAAGCAGGCCCTTGAACCTTATTACAACGAAGTGGGTGCCGATTTCGCGGCGCCCACGCCGGTGTCCAACCGTGCGCCTTTCGACGAGCAAAGCTGCCAGCTGGTCGAAGCCTTGCGCCCGGAGGTGGTGAGCTTCCACTTCGGCCTACCCCAGGCCGAACTGCTGCAGCGGGTAAAAGCCAGCGGTGCCAAGGTGCTCTCCAGTGCCACTACGGTGGAAGAGGCCATCTGGCTGGAACACAACGGTTGCGACGCGATCATCGCCATGGGGTATGAAGCCGGTGGCCATCGCGGCATGTTCCTGAGTGACGACATCACCAGCCAGATCGGTACGTTCGCCCTGGTACCCCAGATTGCCGATGCGGTCGGCGTCCCGGTGATTGCCGCGGGTGGCATCGGCGACCACCGTGGGCTGGTGGCGGCGCTGGCCCTGGGTGCCTCGGCAGTGCAGATCGGCACGGCTTACCTGTTTTGCCCCGAGGCCAAGGTTTCGCCAGCGCATCGCCGGGCGCTGGACAGCGCGTCTGCCAGCGACACGGCGCTGACCAACCTGTTCACCGGCCGCCCCGCGCGGGGTATCAACAACCGCATCATGCGCGAGCTGGGGCCGATGAGCGCGCTGGCGCCACGCTTCCCGCTGGCGGGTGGGGCATTGATGCCTTTGCGGGCGATCACCGATCCGCTGGGCAATAGTGACTTCAGCAATCTGTGGTCGGGGCAGGCGTTGCGGCTGGGACGGCACATGCCGGCAGGTGAGCTGACCCAGGAAATTGCCGAAAAGGCACTGGCCGTGGTTGGGCACCAGGCTTTTTGAAAGGCAGGTCTGGCCTCTTCCCGGCAAATGGCTTATCGCTATATAGTTCAGGACATAACGATAACCCCAAGGAGCTGTCTTCATGCGTATCCGCCCGTCCCACCTGGCCTTCACTGCCCTGGCCAGCCTGTTCGCCTTCAACACTGCCTGGGCCGACGAAGTCCAGGTCGCGGTCGCAGCCAACTTCACAGCCCCCATCCAGGCCATCGCCAAAGACTTCGAGAAAGACACCGGACACAAACTGGTCGCTGCCTACGGTGCCACCGGGCAGTTCTACGCCCAGATCAAGAACGGCGCACCCTTCGAAGTGTTCCTCGCCGCCGACGACAGCACCCCGAAGAAGCTTGAAGAAGAGAAGGAAATCGTCCCCGGCTCGCGCTTTACCTACGCCATCGGCACCTTGGCCCTGTGGTCTGCGAAGGAAGGCTACGTGGATGCCAAGGGTGAAGTGTTGAAAAAGAACGCATACAAACACCTGTCCATCGCCAACCCGAAAGCGGCACCTTACGGCCTGGCCGCCACTCAGGTACTGGACAAGCTGAAGCTCACCGAAGCCACCAAAGGCAAGATTGTCGAAGGCCAGAACATCACCCAGGCCTTCCAGTTTGTTTCCACCGGCAACGCCGAGCTGGGCTTCGTCGCCCTGTCGCAGATCTACAAGGACGGCAAGGTGACCAATGGCTCGGCCTGGATCGTGCCGTCCAACCTGCACGACCCGATCCGCCAGGACGCCGTCATCCTCAACAAAGGCAAGGACAATGCGGCCGCCAAAGCACTGGTCGAATACCTCAAAGGCCCGAAAGCCGCAGCGGTGATCAAGTCCTACGGTTATGAACTCTGATGCCACTGGATGCCAGTGACCTAGGTGCCATCTGGCTGACCGTGAAACTGGCCAGCCTGACCACCCTGATCCTGCTGGTTATCGGCACACCCATCGCCTGGTGGCTGGCGCGCACGCGCTCATGGCTGCGCGGGCCGGTGGGGGCGGTGGTGGCATTGCCCCTGGTGCTGCCACCAACGGTGATCGGTTTCTACCTGCTGATCGCCCTCGGCCCACACGGCTGGCTCGGCCAGGCTACCCAGGCGCTGGGCCTGGGTAGCGTGGTGTTCAGCTTCACGGGCCTGGTGATCGGCTCGACGGTGTATTCCATGCCGTTCGTGGTGCAGCCGCTGCAAAATGCCTTTGGCGCGATCGGCCAGCGGCCGCTGGAAGTCGCCGCGACGCTGCGCGCCAGCCCATGGGACACCTTCGTTCATGTGGTACTGCCGCTGGCCCGCCCCGGCTTCGTCACTGCCAGCATCCTCGGCTTCGCCCATACCGTGGGCGAGTTTGGCGTGGTGCTGATGATCGGTGGCAACATCCCCGACAAGACCCGCGTGGTCTCGGTGCAAATCTTCGATCACGTCGAAGCCATGGAGTATTCGCAAGCCCACTGGCTGGCCGGTGCCATGCTGGTGTTCTCTTTCCTGGTGCTGCTCCTGCTGTACGCCGGACGCCGCGGCAAAGCTGGCTGGAGCTGAAATGACCGCATCGATTGTGGCGCGCCTGAAACTGGCGCGCGACGACTTTACCCTGGACGTCGACCTGCACCTACCTGGGCGCGGTATCAGCGCGCTGTTTGGCCACTCCGGCTCTGGCAAGACCAGCTGCCTGCGCTGTCTGGCGGGGTTGGAACGCGCTGCTAGCGCGTACATCGAAGTCAACGGCGAAGTCTGGGAAGACAGCACCCGTGGCTACTTCCAGCCCCCCCACTTGCGCCCAGTGGGCTATGTGTTCCAGGAGGCCAGCCTGTTTGCGCACCTGTCGGTGCGCGGCAACCTGGAGTTCGGCTGGCGCCGGGTAGCCGCCGCTGAGCGCAAGGTCAGCCTCGACCAGGCGTGCCAGCTGCTAGGTATCGGGCACTTGCTGGAACGCCGCCCGGCAACCCTGTCGGGCGGCGAGGCGCAGCGCGTGGGTATTGCTCGCGCCCTGCTCAGCAGCCCAAGGCTGCTGTTGATGGACGAGCCGCTGGCGGCCCTCGACGGGCCGCGCAAGCGCGAGATCCTGCCGTACCTGGAGCGCCTGCACGACGAACTGGACATCCCCCTGGTGTATGTCAGCCATGCCCAGGATGAAGTAGCGCGACTGGCCGACCACCTGGTGTTGCTGGAGCAAGGCCAGGCAGTCGCCAGCGGCCCGATTGGCCAAACCCTGGCGCGCCTCGACCTGTCGCTGGCCCAGGGCGAGGATGCCGGCGTGGTGTTCGAAGGCATGGTCGTGGGGCATGACCCGCACTACGACCTGCTCGACTTGCGCCTGCCCGGCAGCAGCGGGCCGCTGCTGCGCATTGCTCACCCGGCGCATGTGATGGGCAGCACGCTGCGGGTCAAGGTACAGGCCCGGGACGTCAGCCTGGCGCTGACGGCCGACAGCACATCGAGCATCCTCAACCGCCTGCCAGTATGTGTGCGCGAGAGCCGCCCGGCGGCCAACCCGGCGCATGTACTGGTCAGCCTGGATGCCGGTGGCAATGCCTTGCTTGCACGTATCACCCGCTTCTCGGCAGACCAGCTCGGCTTGCACACGGGCCAGGTACTGTTCGCCCAGATCAAGTCGGTGGCCCTTTTGGGCTGAGCATCCTTCGCACGGCTGTTGTCCACTGATCAGTGACTTGATCGAGGCCAGCCCCTGATGCTCGACTGCCCCCTGCCACGCACCCTGCACTACGTTGACGACAGCCAGCCAGGCATGACCCGGCGACGCTGGCGCGACCGTTTCATCTACCTGGATGCCGACGGCCAGCGGGTGCGCGACAGCGACACCTTGGCGCGCATCGCCGCGCTGGTGATTCCCCCGGCCTACACCGATGTATGGATCTGCGCCGACCCGCAGGGCCACCTGCAGGCCACCGGTCGCGATGCCCGTGGCCGCAAGCAGTACCGCTATCACGCGCAGTGGCGCGAACTGCGTGACCAACACAAGTATGGGCGCATGCTGGCCTTTGCCCAGGCACTACCAAAGCTGCGCGCGCAACTGGAAGCCCACCTGGCGCGGCCAGGGCTGGACCGGGAAAAGGTCATGGCATTGGTGGTGAGCCTGCTGGACCACACCCTGATCCGCATTGGTAACCAGCGTTACCTGCGCGACAACCAGTCTTATGGCCTGACGACCCTGCGTAACCGCCATGTGCAGGTCAAAGGCAGCACCATTCGCTTTCAATTTCGCGGCAAGCGTGGCGTCGAACACAACGTCACCCTCAACGACCGACGCCTGGCCAGCCTGCTCAAACGCTGCATGGAGCTGCCTGGCCAGACACTGTTTCAATACCTGGACGAAGACGGCCAGCGCCACAGCGTAGGCTCCAGCGAGGTCAACCAGTTCCTGCAGCAGTTGACCGGCGCAGACTTCACCGCCAAGGACTACCGCACCTGGGCCGGCAGCAGCCTGGCGTTGGACCTGCTCAAACCCCTGGCCTGGGAACCGGAGAGTGAAGCCAAACGCCAGGTCGCCGCGATAGTCCGCCAGGTCGCCACGCGCCTGGGCAATACGCCGGCAGTGTGCAGACGCTGCTACATCCATCCGGCAGTGCTGGAGCACTATGCCCAGGGACGTCTGGCCCAATTGCCCAAGAGCCGCGTGCGCAAAGGCCTGGACCCCGAGGAAGTGGCCTTGCTGCTGTTTCTTCAGGTACTCGAGGAACAGGACGGCGATTAAGAGTGTCTATTCAGCCCATGATGCGAAGAAATTTCCCATTAGCCGCCAAGCCCCCTATTCTTGCCATCGAGCACCTTGGCCGACAAACCGTTGACGGTTTGCGTCGGCACCTGCAACTGAAGACACGCAACAGAATTTGTCTGTCGGGGAATTACTATCCGCCGAAAGCGTCTTTAATGAGAAGGAAGAGGGACAAGCTCCCGCCGTTGCGGCAACTAGCCCTGCGGACTTTTACATCACCAAGGAGAACTACATGCTGATACTCACCCGTAAGGTTGGCGAAAGCATCGTCATCAACGATGACATCAAAGTCACCATTCTGGGCGTCAAAGGGATGCAGGTGAGGATCGGTATCGATGCACCTAAAGATGTCCAGGTCCATCGCGAAGAAATCTTCAAGCGCATCCAGGCCGGCAGCCCAGCCCCGGAGAAGCACGACGACTCGCACTGAGCCCAAACTCCTCGAGGGGTGCATGGAAGCGCTCGACCGCCAGCCTCAGGTGCCCAGCAACTGACGCACTTTGGCGATCATCTCATCCATGTCGAATGGTTTGTCGAATATGGCGGCGAACAGGGCCGGGCATCCTTGGCTGGCCTGCGCGCCGCTCATGAGAATGACCGGCAACTCGCTTAACGCCGGGTCCTCGCGCATCGCACGCACCAGCTCCTCACCATTGAGCAGCGGCATCATGTAATCGGTGATGACCAGTTGCACGCGCTTTTCCTTCAGCGCCTCCAGCGCCTTGCAGCCATTACTGGCCTTTTCCACCAGGTAACCTTCGTCCTCCAGGGCAAAGCCGAGGATATCGGCGATCAGGTACTCGTCATCGACGATCAGGATCGTGTTCATCGGCCCGTCCGTCACCCACTCCCCTGCGGCGTCGGCGTTCCCGAGAGCACACCACAGGCGCCTTCGAACGCCTTGCGCAAGGTAATGCCCTGCGGCCCGATCAGCAGTTCGTGCAAGGCAGGGTCATGGTGGCTGTCACGCACCTTGAGGATCGACAGCATGCGCCGCAGTTGCGAGTCCAGCTCGACAAAGCGCAACAGCATCAGGTTGTCGACGATGCTCGACAGATCCGGCGCGGGGGCGCTGATTTCCGAGCCGAAGATGTCGCGCATTTCCCAGGTGAGCATCACGCTGACATCGCGCGCGCGCAGCTCACCGGCCAGCGCGCGGAAAAACGCATTGAGCCGCGTCGGGTCGATGGCCAGGCGGCTGAATGCGCCAAGGCTGTCGATCAGCACCCTCTTGCTGCCCTGCGCTGCAACACGCTCGAGCAGCCGCGCGCCGACCTGGTCCAGCAAGCCCTCGGTGGTTGGCTGCCAGCACAGCTGCAAGCTACCGCCCTGCTCCATCGCGGCAAAATCGTAACCCAGCGACGCTGCCTTGCTACGCAGGCGTTCAGGCGTTTCGTAGAAACCAAAATGCAACCCTGGCGCCTGCGGGGTGCTGGCCCCTAGAAAGGCCAGGCCCAATGACGTCTTGCCAATACCCGAAGGCCCGATCAACAGGCTAACCGAGCCCGTGGCCAGGCCGCCGCCGAGCATTTCATCGAAGGTTGGCACACCGCTGCTGATGCGCGCCAATGTGCCGCTGCCCAGATGGCTGGGGTGGCTGAACAACGCTTCCAGGCGTGGGTAGACGTGCATGCCTGCTTCATCGATACGGCATTCGTGACGCCCCGAAAGTGCCGCACTGCCGCGCGTCTTGCGCAGCTGCACATGGCGCACGGCGCGGCTGCCCACCAGCTGCTCACCCAGCTCGATCACGCCATCGACCATGGTGTGCTCCGGGCTGCCCTCGTCCAGCCGGGCACTGGTCAGCAGCAGTACCGTGCAGCCGGCGAAGGCCGCATGGCCCTGCAATTCAGAGACGAACTTTTTGGTGTCCAGCGCCGTTTCCGCACGCACCCGGGCATTGAGCACGCCGTCGACGATCAGCAGGCTTGCCTGTTGCCGAGCGATTTCCTGGCGCAGCAGCCGCACCACGGCGTCCAGCCCATCCTGCTCAAGGGTGTCGAAAGCGCTGACGAATTGGATCTGGTCGCCGACCAACGCCGGGTCGAAGAAGTCCAGGGTGGACAGGTACTGAAACAAGCGCTCATGCGACTCACTCAACAAGGTGGCCACCAGCACCCGACCACCGCCCCGCACATGGCCGCAGGCCAGCTGGTTGGCGAGGATGGTCTTGCCCGCTCCCGGCGGCCCCTGGATGATGTAGGAAGCACCGGCCACCAGGCCGCCCTTGAGCAACGCGTCGAGCCCATCGATCCCCGTTACCAGCCGCCTGAGTGCCTGTGCCATGTTGTCTACCTGTCGAGTGGGCTATCCGTCTGCTCCTGATACATTGGCAAGTACAGTTGCATGCAAGTTCCCCGGCCAGGCTCGCTGTCGACACAAATGGCGCCGCCACTCTGCCGGGCGAAGCCATACACCTGGCTAAGCCCCAGGCCCGTGCCCTTGCCAAACGGCTTGGTGGTGAAAAATGGCTCGAAGATACGTGGCAATACCTCGGCGGGTATGCCTTCACCGCTGTCTTCCACCTTGAAACGCACAAAGTTGCCATGCAACGCTTCAACCTCGCCGGCCAGCTCGACCACATCGACCGTCAGGCCGATCCGGCCCTGACCGGCGATGGCATCACGGGCATTGAACAACAAGTTGAGCAAGACCATTTGCAGTTGCCCGGCATCCACCTCGATCAACGGCAGGTCCGGTTGCAGCAGCACGTTCAGCTCGATCGAGCTGGGTAGTGCATGCTCAAGCAAACCACGGGTAGCGGTCACCAGGTCTGCCGGGGCAACACTGGCCACATCAAGCTTGCGGTGGCGGGCAAAGCTGAGCAGTTGCTGGGTCAGCTCAGTGCCGCGTTGACCGGCATCGAGGATGTGCTGCAGCATGCGCTGGGCGCGTAGCGGGTCCTGGGTGGCCAGCGCCAGACGGGCCGAGCTGATGATGATGGTGAGCATGTTGTTGAAGTCGTGCGCCAGGCCACCGGTCAACTGGCCGAGGGCTTCAAGCTTCTGCGCCTGGAACAGCTGGGCGCGCACCGCGTCCAGCTGCAACGCCGACTCTCGGCGATCGGTTATGTCGCGGGTCACCTTGGCCAGGCCGACGATCTGGCCATTGTCATCGCGGATCACATCCAGCGCAGCCAACGCCCAGAACTGCGTACCGTCCTTGCGCACCCGCCAGCCTTCGTCCTGCGCCACGCCCTGCTCCAGCGCCTGGCGCAGCAGGCGCTCGGGGCGGCCATCAGCACAATCCTGCGGGGTGAAAAACAACGAGAAATGCTTGCCGATCACTTCATCGGAACGGTAGCCCTTGATTCGTTGCGCGCCGGCATTCCACGACACCACATGGCCGGAGGGGTCGAGCATGTAGATGGCGTAGTCCACCACCGACTGAACCAACTGTTCATAGCGGTGGGCAGGCATGACGGGGTGGTCGAGGCAATCAGCTGAAACCATGCAAACTCCACTGGCACAGCAGGGGGACAGGATGAGCGTAGCCCAGCGTACCCATCAATGAGCAGCCGTGCGACGACAGGCGGTCAGCGTTCCGTTTCGACCAGCACCGGGCTGATGCGCCGCGGCATGGCCACTCTCAAAAGCCACAGGCCGACCAGCATGATCAAGCCACCGCAGGCCAGGGCCAGAAGACGCTGCTGCTGAGTATGCTCCGCATCGAAGCCCAGCATTAACAAATAACCGCCCAGGCTGAGCAGGCTGATGTAAAGAAACGCACCCAGCACGACCACCAGGGCGAACAACAGTCGCCAGAATAACCGTGGACGCACGATACGCTCGCCAGCTTGGCGCTGAGTCATCGCTGAACACTCTTGGATCCAATAAAGAGGCAACAGTGGCGTAATGACAGCAAGGTGTCAATTGCCCATTCGATCGCCCCTTCTTTCTGATGATCTTAGGTGCTGCAGTTGACTCAACTATAACGATGGGTTATAAAGCGCGCTTGATTGCGAAGCCCTTCTGCCTGGAAGCGAGCTGGTCGTTGCGACCCCTTCAAGCGTGCGAGTGTGGTGGAATTGGTATACACAGCAGACTTAAAATCTGTCGGCGTGAGCCTTGCGGGTTCGAGTCCCGCCACTCGCACCAAATTTCGTTGAAAAGGCGCCCTTGCGGCGCCTTTTTGCTGCCTGCCAGCAATGTGTTACGCAGCTGCTAGAGTGGAGCTAGTACCCTCTACTGGAACGCCGCCATGCGCTACTCCCTGTTCGATGGTCAACGTGACATCATCATGCTCATCGCCCGCATACTGCTGATGATCCTGTTCGTCTTGTCAGGCTGGGCCAAGCTGACCGGCTTCGATGGCACGGTCGGCTACATGACCTCGCTGGGCGCCCCTGCCCCGATGCTGGCGGCAGCGATTGCCGTCATCATGGAGTTCGTCGTCGCCATCCTGCTGATCCTCGGCTTCTACACGCGGCCGCTGGCGTTTCTGTTCGCGCTGTTCGTGCTGGGCACGGCGCTGCTCGGCCACCCGTTCTGGAACATGGTCGACCCCGAACGCAGCGCCAACATGACTCAGTTTCTGAAGAACATGGCCATCATGGGCGGCCTGCTGCTGCTGGCGGTCAGCGGCCCAGGGCGCTTCTCGGTGGACGGTCGCTGACTCAGTCGTCGTCGCAATCATCGAACCAAGCTGGGTGATCGCGCTCTTCGTCATCGAGGTCATCCAGCGTTTCCTCGTCTTCTTCCACCTCATCCTCGGCGCCCTGGGCATCTGCCTCGTGCTCCACATCGTCGTAGAGAAATTCGTGGTCGAGCAGGTGATCGTGCTCGGGTTCGTGCAGGTCGTCTTCGTCGTGCATGCTGGCTCCAAGGGTTATGGCACGCCTATATAGGCTGATCAGGATGTCGGGTCAATGCGTTGTCGCTTAATCCTGGGTTAACCGGCCAGGCGCAGCCTGCAGGCTCTCCCTTCAAACGTCTTTGCCCGCCTGTCATGGCGGGCTTTTTTATGGCGAAGCAAACTTCGGCCCAGAGGATGACAGCCTCATGACCTGACCTTCACGAAATGTCGACATCCGCATGGGCACACTGATCCTGCTCCGTACGTTCTTGCAGCCCGCCGCATCATTGCCGCGGGCTTTTCTTTTTTTTGACGAAGGGCTTGCGCCCCCTCCCCGCTACTGCAGTTTGCTCAAGGCAACTGCCCATCCCATGACCTGAAGCAGTTTTGCCCGGCCAGGCAAGGTCTATGCTGTTCCAGCGATAACCCAAGCTCACATCGGATAGACACGGAGGCTCTTATGAAAGCTGCTGTTGTTGCACCAGGCCGGCGCGTGGACGTGGTAGAGAAAACCCTGCGCCCCCTCCAGCACGGCGAAGCGCTGCTGAAGATGCAATGCTGCGGTGTGTGCCACACCGACCTGCACGTGAAAAATGGCGACTTCGGTGACAAGACCGGTGTAGTACTGGGCCACGAAGGCATTGGCGTAGTCCAGGAAGTTGGCCCCGGCGTCACCTCGCTCAAGCCAGGCGACCGCGCCAGCGTTGCCTGGTTCTATCAAGGTTGCGGGCATTGCGAGTACTGCAATAGCGGCAACGAAACCCTGTGCCGCGAAGTGAAGAACTCCGGCTATACCGTGGACGGCGGCATGGCCGAGGCTTGCATCGTACAAGCCGACTATTCGGTCAAAGTACCCGACGGCCTCGACTCCGCTGCCGCCAGCAGCATTACCTGCGCCGGCGTCACAACCTACAAGGCGGTGAAAATCTCCAACATCCGCCCCGGGCAATGGATCGCCATCTACGGCCTCGGCGGCCTGGGCAACCTGGCCCTGCAATATGCCAAGAACGTATTCAACGCCAAAGTGATCGCCATCGACGTCAACGAAGAGCAACTGCGCTTCGCCAGCGAGATGGGCGCGGACCTGGTCGTCAACCCACTCAACGAAGACGCCGCGAAGGTTATCCAGGCCAAGACCGGTGGCGCCCACGCTGCCGTGGTTACCGCCGTGGCCAAAGGCGCCTTCAACTCGGCCGTCGATGCCTTGCGCGCTGGCGGGCGACTGGTTGCCGTCGGGCTGCCGTCGGAATCCATGGACCTGAACATTCCCCGCCTGGTGCTGGATGGGATCGAAGTGGTGGGCTCGCTGGTAGGTACACGCCAGGACCTGCAGGAGGCGTTCCAGTTTGCCGCTGAAGGCAAAGTGGTACCCAAGGTGACCCTGCGGCCGATCGAGGATATCAACCAGATCTTTGACGAGATGCTGGAGGGCAAGATCAAAGGGCGCATGGTGATCCAGTTCGAAGGTTGATAGCCTAAAGGCAGATCATTTCGAACATACACAAAGCCCGTAGATGATCATCTACGGGCTTTTTGCCTTCTCTGTAGTCAAGGAACAGACCATGAGTTTCGATTGGCATGCCGGGCCGATAACCCGCACCACTGTGCTCGACAAACATTACCGCAACACGCAGAAGGTGCGTCAGTTTCTGCTCAGCGAGTGTGGGCCGGCGTTCAGGTTCGACCGCACCTTCATGGCCTGGATCAAGAGTGGCACGCCGTTGACCATGGGCGACGTGGCGGACGAATGGCTGCGTACCCATCGGTGAGCGCCAACTTCGGGCGTCAGCAGGCAGCCATGCGCTGTCCTACGATCGGATTCGGCAGCCGCTTCTTTCAGTATCTTGTCCAACGATTCAACCATGCTGGAATAATCCATTCCCTGACTCCGTCGTTGGTGAGTTACGTTCAACGATAGCTTGCAAAGGTTTCAGAAATGCTGGAGGAAATGCCTAGGTACAAAAGCACGCTCATCTCTGGTGATGACAAATGATCGGGGCACGAGGTTCAAAGAAAACCGCTCATCTTTCGAGGGACGCACATGGCGATTCGCAGCCTGGCCAAAAATCTCCCACCTGACCCAGGCAATCCAGGCTGGGTGCTTGGATGGGGCGTGCTACGCGACCGGCACCCATGGCATTTTGTCGACGTGTTTGCCGATCAGCACACTGCCAAGGTCGAGGCAGAGCGCCGCGGCGCTAGCTACGTGGTCGAGTACGGATCGCACCGGCTTGGGTCGAATGAATTCGTCTGCGGGGCAAGCTTACCCGAGGGCTAGCCAGTCAACGTGTTACACATGAAAAACGGATGCTAACAAGCTGGCCTACAAGGATCCACAGGCATTCGAGGCGGACACAGCGGCTTTTCCAACGGGCAAATAAAAACCCCGCAGACGTTAATCTGCGGGGCTTTCGAATGGTGGAGGCCGAGGTCGGAATCGAACCGGCGTAGACGGATTTGTAATCCGAGCTGCGTTTCCTTGTATTTCAATAACTTACGAAAAAATTTGTTCCGCATAGACGCATTTCCACTTCGGCTGCAGCCCTTTAAAATCAAGGGGTACATCAGGAGTTGCGGAACTGAAAATGGTTGCTTTCGACCCAAAGTGAATATAGCTGGAGAGACAGGCCAGGAAGCAGATCTGGGCTATGCAGTAGCACCGATCTGGCGCATGGTGTGCCCCAAATTTTGATCAGAGCGACAAAGCTTCGCACGGCTGCTCATTCTCGCTGACACCAGCCCTAACCCTCTGTAAGACCTATTCAACTCTTGCACCCGCCAGCACACTCCCCCTGCCCTAGGGTAATCGGGGATACAATCCTCCCAATAAACCTTATCAGCAGCTGAGCGGGAGCACCCAATGACCAAAAGCTACTCGACGGACAGCCTGGATCACGAACTTTCCGAGACCTGCAGAAGCGCCTGCGCCGATTATCTCAAGTACCTGGACACACTCCTCGTCCCAGTTTTTAAAGAGCTGAGAAGCACCTCTGACAAGCGCAACCTGAAGTTGCATCAAGTTATTGGAGCCAATCTCTGCGCCGCACACGCCATCGACTACATCATCGCTATCCGGCAGGCGCTCGGAATGAAGGAGCCTCGAGGAGCTCTACTCAAAGTCTTTGATACTGAATACGCAATAGCTGGCAGTCGAATCAAGGAAGGCAAAATGCCCCTGGTGGACGCGGTAAACAACGCCATGAAACACATACGCATTGAGCCGAAGCGTTACAAAAGCTTAATACAGCAGTATGGTCAGGTCAGCTTTGAGTGCCTAGTCGAGCACGAAGGGAGAATACTTTGCCTTCTGGATGGATTTCGATTTGATTACGTCCGAGTTGTGCTTCTTCCCGTCCTGGAAGCGCTATGCGCATGGCACTTCGAAGGCGAGGAGGAAGTTGCGGAGTTCGCCCGAGGTGGCATGAACGATATGGATTTCGGAGTTTACTCCGGGGACGATGATGATGACCCGATCGATGCCCTGATCAACGCTTGCAATCCCACCTGCATCAACTGCGACGAGAGCGAAGAGGATTGCCATTGTGCGGAGTACGTTTTTTCTGGCGAAAAAGGGGAGTTCGAAGCCCGGTTTGCGACCAGTACAGAACTGGACTCCCTCCTATCCGCAGTCTCAGGCGCCTACCGACGAGACAGGCTTATCTGAAGCAATCGCCGTTAGACTCGAGATTGGCAACGGTTTTCAAGACCGTACCATGAACGCTTAGTACTTGCGGGGTCAACGGTGAAATCGATTCCAAAACAATGACGAAACGGCAAGGCTACAGGCCGCGCACCGCAAGGCTCGCCGTTTCAGTTTTGAAATCGATTATCGCCTTAATTGAGCCTCATCGCTTGGCCTATCGAAGGCCGGCAAGCGGATTTACACTCGACAGTTACTTTTGAGGTTCTGCAGTTCTCTCCTCTCTAAGGAGTGATCACCAGGCGTCGAAATTTTCTTCTCAAGCAGATACATATTTACAGCAGCATCGATCAACCCGTCGACAACAGTAGAGTTTTGATTAATATTATACTTATCATCACTTAAATATAGAGCATGATACTTAAACTGACCCCTAATCGTTTCGCACCACCCACGCTCACTCTTAAGCTCATCATTCCCCAGAATCTCCTCCGCCGCAAAAACTAAAAACCCGACATAGTTCTCATATCTTTCAAGATCTTCACCAGACTTAAAAGTTTTATATACTGGACTCTCAAGCGGATAAGATGCCGCAGAAAGCCTAGGATTAGCAAACGCCATCTCCAAATAGCTCTTATACAAATCCTTAACGGAAGAAACCCTTGACTCTTCTAGTTGATTATTTGCAACGACTGCCGCGCCAACCGCAACAATCATTGTAGCAAAACTAGATATTGCGGAAGCTCGTGAATATCGCCCATTGCAAAAATTAAACACAACAAAAGAAGCAAAAGTTACAGCAAAAATACAAATTACGACCAACATCCAGCCACCTTAGCTCAATCAAATCAAAACAATAAATTGGCGCTACCATTCAACAGCCCCAAAATTTAAGCGTGCATTCCCACACCAAATAACAATACCTGATTACACAAGCCACTCGCTAGTAGCTTGCCATCTAACGGCAGTACTAGTTATCTCCCGGCGCGTCGAAAAATACCATAGGGCGGACGCGGCAGCCTTCCCTGTGGTGGCGGTGGCGGTGGCGGATGATGCAGCGGGAAAAATTAGTAGAGTTCAGCCATACTCCAGAGATGTTTTGCTCGTTTTGAAGAGTTCCTGAAAGTTAGGAAAGCCCGTATTTACGGGCCTTGCAGCCCTCCCTGCCACACTGCATCCCCCTCAAAAACACAGCCATTGGTACAGAAATTGGTACGAGCTGGAGGAACCCAATTTGAAAGTTCTCTCATCTGAAGCCGCCCAGGAAATCGTCGAGTCAGCATTCGCCCCATTCGAGTACGCGGTCCAGTTCACCAAGTACAAGGAAAGCTTGGGTTTCCAGGCTAAGGATTCCGATGGAACCCCTCTTACCACCAGAGAGGGCCTGGGCAAGACTGTGTACCGAGACCCACAGGAACTCACACTAGACATTGAACTGGCTCGGGATGACCTGACCAAGCGAGGTTTTTCTCTTGAGCCGTGGATGCCGCCGGCCTGAATAACTTCCAGTACTGCAGCAGTAGTGCGAGAAGGGAACGTCAGGCCGCGCCGTTAGCGGCCTGCGAGTCGCATCTGTCTAATACGGTTCTACTAGGCTCTGTATGAAAACCTTTGAAATGTCGCCAGCGACTCTGGAGGCCCGATTTTCCGTAGAGTTCTCGCCTTTTAGGCAAAGGATTCTGCCATGCCCAAGCGCTACGAACTTTCCGACGCAGACTGGGATTTAGTCGCTGATCTTTTTACAGCTTATCGACGTACCGGACGCCCAAGAGTCGATGATCGCTTGATGTTGAATGGCGTGTTGTTGGTACTTTGCTCCGGTGCGGCATGGCGAGACATGCCAGAGCGATTCGGCCCTTTGTCCACTGTCTATCAGCGCTTTCGAGATTGGCGAAACCAAGGAATCTTCAACAAGATGCTCAAGCGTCTGCACGTCAAACTCAACGCTCAAGGCTTGATCGACCTGGACACCTGGTGCATTGACTCAACGGCAGTCAAAGCGACCCGGGCCTCCTCTGGGGCAGGCAAAAAAGGGGGGCGGAAGAACCAGCGGACCACGCACTTGGGAGAAGCCGGGGTGGGTTAACAACGAAAATTCACATGGTCTGCGACACTCGAGGTGTGCCGCTGCACTTCATCCTTTCTGGCGGACAAGCCAGCGATATCTCCAACGCCCAACCCTTGCTGGACGGCGTCCACATTCCCACCGAACGAGGCAGGCCGCGTAAGCGATGCCGCAAGTTGATTGCTGACAAGGGCTACGACGCGGAGTCTCTACGGCAGTACTGTGACCGCTATCGCATGCAACCTGTGATTCCCTATCGAGTCATGAAACGCAAACCTAAACCGGGTTTGCCGCGCCTATTCGATAAACCCAAGTATCGGGAACGGAACGTTATCGAGCGGCTGTTTGGCTGGTTGAAAGAGCACCGCCGTCTGGCGACCCGTTACTGCAAGCTCGCGAAAAGCTATGCGGCGATGGTCACGCTGGCCTGCTGGCGGCGGTGTCTAAGACATTACTTTTCGTACAGAACCTAGGACTGCCCATACAGGGCGCCATCCACATCCTCAACCCCGTTGATGTTCATCCCGAGTTGAGCCATGCCATTGACCTTGGCGTCGTGCAATCAAGGGATAATGTCAGGGCTAGGTGCAGGGTTGAACACCCATGCCTGGGTCGCCACTCGGCCCAGCGGCTCGCTGTGGTGGTCACCGATGTGGATGTCGGCACGCAGGGGCTGGATCTTCCCGAGCTGATTTGAAGGGATGGCCACACCCTGTTGGAGCTTATAGAGTGGGCCGGGATCAAGGAACAGGGCGAGGCGATGACGCTGATCATTCATCATCTGCATGGCCTTGGCCCTGGCGGTGCGCTGCCGCTTT
Organism: Pseudomonas sp. LFS074; assembly: GCF_047978165.1. Classification (NCBI taxonomy): domain Bacteria; kingdom Pseudomonadati; phylum Pseudomonadota; class Gammaproteobacteria; order Pseudomonadales; family Pseudomonadaceae; genus Pseudomonas; species Pseudomonas sp. LFS074. The sequence continues at coordinate 3,929,447 of NZ_JBFPFV010000001.1, forward strand.
TGGAATCCCCACGCCACAAAATAACGGTGTTACCAACTGTGGCGCGAAAGCTTGAGAAATTCCGGGCAAGCAAGGCCCTACGGGTCCAATGTAAGGAGTGACTTTTCAGCTAATTGTGTCGGTCGGAATTAAATCTCCAAACCCCCACACTGCTGTTCCGATCAACACGAGCACGACTGAAATTTTTTTGAACAACGTAATCTGGGAGCCATATCGCTCTGGAAGATCAGCAAAGGTTTGTCCGGCGTAACCATTGGGTATAAGGACATCGCTCATACCCTGCGCACCCAGGCTGGACAAATACGCAAATCCAGCCATCACCGCTCCAGATCGCGAAATCCAAGAGCTTGGCGCATCAAACCGATAACAGATTGCAGCAGCAACTATCGGAGTGAGGACTGCCAGAAGGCCCCAACCAAAGAAACTGCGCCTAGCCTTCTGTAATGGCCGCTCATACAGATCGAGATTCAAATTTTCCAAATTTGCCTACCTAGTCGTTCAGCAAAACTAGTATCAATACCCTATCCAAAACTAAATTACCACCATGCCGCATCCGGCCACAGAGGGAGGCGCATACTTGGAGAATGCCATGAGCTACTTCTACAAAACCGAATCCCCGAAGGTCCTGCCGTCGCGCGCACCTACGGCGATAATGTGTACCTGAACCTTGGCAACAAGGCCGCTGACGGCGATGTCGATGGCCTGGCTGGGATCGTCAGCAGCGAGTACGAGACAGCCCGGCAACATGTTCTCCACGCGCGTAAAGCGGTCTGCCCCTACGGCGCTGTCCGCCCGCGCCCTCCTTCATCATTACTTCGTAGCCGAATTATCAATCCGCTAGGCTGACTGTAATGTAGCGTAGGTCGTTGCAAGCCAAGTAAAGCTTACCGCTCGACCCCAAACCCAAAGTCCCGAACACGAGTGCGTATGCACCAGCAAGATCTTCGGTATCTGCGAGCTTGAACCTATTAGCGAAATGGCTAACCAGGGTAGCGTTTACAACTGTGCTCACGTTGCTTTGTCCACCGCTGTTTAGCCAAACCTCGCCCTGGGAACCAAACCTCGCGTCCGATAACATCCCCCAGAAACCTCGATACTGGCCTACTAAAGGCTTGATCGCTTCGCTGAACGGGACAAAGAAGTCTCTGACTCTAAATTGGCCCGCTGGCAACGCTATGATTTGATCTGAAGTCCGAAACTGGTCTGAAAGCATCAGGTTTTTGAGCAGCGTGCTAAGCCGCCTGTGCATTATGGCCGTCCTACGTCCATTCCCTCCTGTAAACCGCCCACCCCTGCCTGTGGGATCGGTCGGTTCTACCGGATCTACGTGAGTAACTTCATGAGCACCAAAAGCGAAATCGATCTCGATGCGCTCGCCATGGTTGATTCGCTCTTCTTGGGGCAACCCTGACCCCCCACGATATCGAGATTCCACAGCCGCCAGGTCGCAGCCCAATGCGTGGGGCCTAGCGCCAAAACACGCAGCCTGTCCGCTCGTTGATTCTTTCCTAAAAAAAGCCCTTGCACCACATTTGGGGCAAACAAGTAATTGCCTGTACTCCTGAACACGCTTTTCACCAAGCGCCTCAAATGCGGGGGCAGTGTAGGTAATTCCATCCTTCGTACACCGAGCGACATCCATTTTCAAACCTCCCAATACTGAACCCAAAATGATAGCGGCCACTAGCCACCACAGGTCAACCCTATCGCTGGGAGAGTTCTTTACTGGATAAGCTCGCAGGAAGGATCTCGCATTTTCTTAAGAGCCCGATCTGACATCCTCGCATGAGATTTCCCCATGCTCACAGAAAACCGATCCAGCAATACCGAAATGGTCAGCGTGCCGAGGAGGCTGCTTGAGACGATCCGCAGCTTTCACCGGACGCAGCGAGACTCAACTGACCTTGCCCGAGCCAAAGCGCGAGCAGAGCTGATTGATGTCCTGGCGCAACCAGCCTCACAACACCCCGAGCCTATAACCTGGACGGTTGGTACTGACATCTGGTGGACCAAAGAAGAGGCAGAGCGGGATGCGGCAGCGACTGGGCTGCCAATTATTCCGGTCGGGCCGATGACCGATGCAGGTGATATCGGTCTGGCCTGCGAGATGCTCCGCAGGGCCTTGCGGCGCGAGGACAAATGGGATGTTTCTCTGCAGTAGCCGAAAAAAACAGATCTTCGAGCTTCACAGTAAGCTGGCTGACCTGCCAGAGCGGCTGATCTCCGCCATAGAGCGAGAACAGGAGCACTGTTCGCAAGAAGACTACCTGATGGACTCCGACGATTGCATCAAGGTTATCTGTGAGTCCTTGACCGCCATCTGTGTTCTGGTGCCCCAAGATCAACCTTATTAGAGCATCCCCGGCACATCCTTCCAGCGACTGAACGCTCTGGCCAATCAGGGCGAGCAACACAGGCGCACAAATGTACTCAGACCAGCTGTAACCCCTCTCCCCTCTATTCACTGCCGTGATATGGCGGCCAAGGAACGACCGTGCCTGTAGAAAAAACAGCCCTCGACTCCATCGATCTGGACGCCCTGCATGTCGCAGCCAAGGCCGCTGCCGAGGATGTGATCTGCTCCTAGGGCTGGAAGGGCATGATCGACAACTTTTCCTTGCTCGGCACGGACGAGCGCTATCTGGAGCTCGCTGATCCTGCTGTTGTGTCTGTCCTAATCGAAGAAATCAAAACCCTGCGCGGCAACTCCGACGCGGCTGTCACGTGGATTAAGGAGCTGAACCTATTGTTTGGTCGTTACCTGCTCGGCGTGCGCGTCGCGGTGATCAGTGGCAGAACGGCCGAGGCGCTGAAGCTGAGATGGAGTGGATATGGAATGGTCTTGCCGGCCCCAGCGAACTGCCACCAGAAAACGAGACTCAGGCCTACTTCGACCGCGAGGTTGTGCCAATCGAGGCCGGCCTAGAGGAGGTGTATACCCTGCTCAAGCAGCGGCGCGCAGCCAGGCAGGTGCAGCCATGACCCGCCTCGCCCTCTGCCTCCTGCTGCTGGCCACCGGCGCCAGCGCAACCGAACTTCCAAAAAGCATTCAAGCTTTCAACGACGATGAGCGCGGCGCCACATGCTGGACTATCCACACCTTTACGGCTCAGGGATTCACTGCATCCCCGACAGCCACCTCTAGCCGCTCTTCATCCTGAACAGCAATGGCAAGCGATTGTCGCGGGAGATGCTGCGCAACCGCTGGCAGGACGCCAGAGAGTCGGCGCGGGTAAAGGCAATAGGTAATAAGCAACCGGAACTAGCTAACCGAATTGCTCAATTCCAGTTCAGAGATATACGCCCCAAAGCAGCATCCGAGATCAGTGACCTGACCGACGCAAGCTTGCTACTTTGCCACTCGAAAGAAGGAATCACCGAGCGCGTTTACCGCCGAGTTGGCGCCATCACCAAGCCATCAAAAGGCTGAAGTTTCGGAACTCCATGCCTTTAGTTTCGGAACTCATGGCTTTTTCGAGGCACAAATAAAAGCCCCGCAGACGTTAATCTGCGGGGCTTTCGAATGGTGGAGGCCGAGGTCGGAATCGAACCGGCGTAGACGGATTTGCAATCCGGAGCATAACCACTTTGCTACTCGGCCTCAAAGGTCGGATCTAGCTGCTTGCGCTTTGCTATCTCCTTGAAACGCTGAACCTTTTTCAAAGTTTGCTGCGTTTCGATGGGCGCCATTATGTCTTCATTCCTTTAACCTTGCAACCCCCTGAACGAAAAAAAATTTCAACGGGTTCAAGGTGTTAGCGCAGGCGGCCGAGTTTACTCCACAAGCCCACCAGCGTGTTCTCCACGGTGCCGCTGGCGGCCATGCCAATTCGCTCCTGCAAGCTCTTGCGCTCGGCATAATGCAGGTGGAACAGGTTGGCGTTGCGCGCACGCTCGCTCAGGTACTCGTCGCTGGTCTGCAATTCGTCTACCAGCTTGCGGTTGAGTGCCGCCACGCCCAGCCAGACTTCTCCGGTGGCCACTTCGTCGATGTGCAACTGCGGTCGATAGCGGGCGACGAAGTCCTTGAACAGCTGGTGAGTGATATCCAGGTCTTCCTGGAACTTCTCCCGGCCCTTCTCGGTGTTTTCACCAAACACGGTCAAGGTGCGCTTGTACTCGCCAGCGGTCAGCACTTCAAAGTCGATGTCGTGCTTCTTCAGCAGGCGATTGACGTTGGGCAGTTGCGCCACCACGCCGATCGAACCGAGCACGGCGAATGGCGCGCTGACGATCTTCTCGCCGATGCAGGCCATCATGTAACCGCCGCTGGCGGCCACCTTGTCGATGCACACGGTCAGCGGTATGCCCGCCTGACGAATACGCGCCAGCTGCGATGCAGCCAGGCCGTAGCTATGCACCAGGCCGCCGCCGCTTTCCAGGCGTAGCACCACTTCGTCCCGCGGGGTGGCGAGGGTCAACAGCGCGGTGATTTCGTTGCGCAGGCTTTCAGTGGCCGAGGCCTTGATGTCGCCATCGAAGTCCAACACGAAAACCCGGCCCTTGTCCTCGGCCTTGCCCTTCTTCTGCTGTTTTTCCGCCTTGGCCTGTTGCTTGCGCAGGGCCTTGAGCTGGGCCTTGTCGAGCAGGCCGGACTCCAGCCGCTCGCGCAAATCCTTGTAGAACTCGTTCAGGCGGGTGACCTGCAATTGCCCACCTGGTTTGCGCCGCCCTTTGCCACGCAGCCCGGCGATGGCCGACAGCACCACGAGGATGGCGATGACCAGGGTGGCGGTTTTAGCGAGAAAGCTTGCGTATTCGGCAAGAAACTCCACGTTGACTCCTTGAATGCCTGCGCCAATGCGGCGCGTAACTGTTGCAAGCATACCGTTGCGTCTGTAGTGCTGCCAGCCGGTGTAAACGCTGGCAACATCTTTCAAACAACCTTTTCAAACGCTTGTATGTTTTTTCGTTGACAGCCTGAGTGCCGCATCCTAACCTCGCAGCAACCTCCAACAGGCCGGAACCTTTCGTGGGCAACCTCTACCTGATCCGACATGGCCAAGCCTCCTTCGGTGCCGATGACTACGACGTCCTCTCGCCCGTGGGCGTGCGCCAAAGCCAGGCCCTGGGTGAACACCTGGCCCAGTTGGGTATACGGCTGGATCGCTGCGTAGCAGGCGACCTGCGCCGCCAACAGGATACCGCCCGCCTGGCGCTGCAGGCACTGCACGCCAATGGTTGCCCAGTGCCGGCTGTTGAGACCGACGCCGCATTCAATGAGTTCGATGCCGACGGCGTGATCCGTGCCCTATTGCCCGCACTGTTGCCGGACGAGCCTAATGCCTTGCAGGTACTGCGCAATGCCGCGCAGCACCGCAGCGAGTTCCAGCGCCTGTTCGCGCTGATGGTCCAGCGCTGGCACGATGGCGAACATGTCGACGATGGCCTGGAAACCTGGCAGGCGTTCACCGCCCGCGTTCAAGGTGGCCTGCAACGCGTACTGGATGCCGCCGGCAGCGGCGACAATATCGCCATCTTCACCTCGGGCGGTACCATTGCCGCCCTGCTCCACCTGGTTACCCGTATCACCCCCAGTCAGGCGTTCACGCTGAACTGGCAGATCATCAACACGTCGCTCAGCCAGTTGAAGTTTCGCGGCCGCGACGTGGCACTGGCTTCCTTCAACAGCCAGGCCCATGTGCAGCTGTTGAAGGCGCCGGAGCTTGTCACTTACCGATAAGCCCGGCTTGTTGTGTCCCTGCGGGGACGTGTAAATCACTCTATAAGGAATGCGCCATGACCTCCGTAGCTGATGCCGTTAAGAAGATGCAAGAGAAGTTCAACCCAGCCGCTGCCGCCGGCCTGGACCTGGTGTTCGGCTTCGACATCACCGACGAAGGCAAGAAATACGCGCTGATCGTCAAAGACGGCACCTGCGACCTGCAGGAAGGCGAAAACCCGGATGCCAACTGCACCCTGGTGATGGACAGCGAAACCCTGAAAGGTATCGTCAGCGGCGAAACCGACGGCATGCAGGCCTTCATGGGCGGCAAGCTGCGCGTTGAAGGCGACATGATGCTGTCGATGAAGCTCAGCGAGCTGTTCCCGTCCTGAAGGCTGGGCAAACCGGATGATCGAAAAACCGAAGCCTGACCGGCTTCGGTTTTTTTTTGCCCTGCATTCGATGCAGTGATCCACCAGCAACACCCTCATCTATATGGCAACTGGCATGCTTGTTCCAGCCTCGGCAGGCCATTAGATTAGCCAATAGTCCTTGCGATCGAAAATAAGGAAAACGCATGACGCTCACCGACCAGTCCACCCAGGTACGCCCCGGCGAAGAACTCGACGCGGCCGTCATCGCCCCTTATCTGAAGGCCAACATCCCTGGCCTGGACGGCTTGCCGAGCATCAGCCAGTTCCCTGGCGGCGCCTCCAACCTTACCTACCTTGTCAGCTACCCAGGCCGCGACTTCGTGCTGCGACGACCACCGTTCGGCCAGAAAGCCAAGTCGGCGCACGACATGGGGCGCGAGTTCCGTATCCTCAACCAACTGAACAGCGGCTTCCCCTACTGCCCCAAGGCCTATGTGCACTGCACCGACAGCAGCCTGATCGGCGGCGAGTTCTATGTGATGGAGCGGGTCAAGGGCATCATCCTGCGCTCGGACATCCCGGCCGAACTGAACCTCGACCCCAGCCGTACCGAAGCCCTGTGCAAAAGCTTCATCGACCGCCTGGTCGAGCTGCACCAGGTGGACTACAACGCCTGCGGCCTGGCAGACCTCGGTAAACCGGAAGGCTATGTGCAGCGTCAGATCGAGGGCTGGACCAGCCGCTATGAAAAGGCCCTGACCCCGGATGCGCCGCGCTGGGAAAAGGTCACCGCCTGGCTACAGGAAAAAATGCCCGCCGATCACCCGCGCCCCGGCATCGTGCACAACGACTACCGTTTCGACAACGTGATCCTCGACGCCGACAACCCCATGCGCATCATTGGCGTGCTGGACTGGGAAATGGCCACCCTGGGCGACCCGCTGATGGACCTGGGCAACAGCCTGGCCTATTGGATCGAAGCCGACGACCCAGCGCCGGTGCAACTGATGCGCCGCCAGCCAAGCAACGCGCCGGGCATGCTCAGCCGCCGCCAGTTCGTCGACTACTACGCCGAGCGCGCCGGTATCCGCCTGGACAACTTCGATTACTACTATTGCTATGGCCTGTTCCGCCTGGCGGGCATCGTCCAGCAAATCTACTACCGCTTTTACCACGGCCAGACCCAGGACAAACGTTTCGCCCAGTTCATCCACATGAACCGCTTGCTGGAGCAAATGTCCCTGCAGGTCATCGCCAAGTCCAGCCTCTGAGCACCGCCACGACGACGGATAACAAGGAAAACAGCATGTCCAAGACCCACCTGTTCGACCTCGACGGCAAGATTGCTTTTGTTTCCGGCGCCAGCCGAGGCATCGGCGAGGCCATCGCCCACTTGCTGGCGCAGCAAGGGGCCCACGTGATCGTTTCCAGTCGCAAGCTCGACGGTTGCCAACAGGTGGCCGACGCCATCATCGCCGCCGGCGGCAAGGCCACGGCAGTGGCCTGCCACATTGGTGAACTGGAGCAGATCCAGCAGGTGTTCGCCGGCATTCGCGAACAGTTCGGGCGCCTGGACGTGCTGGTCAACAACGCCGCCACCAACCCGCAGTTCTGTAACGTGCTGGACACCGACCCAGGAGCGTTCCAGAAGACCGTGGACGTGAACATCCGTGGTTACTTCTTCATGTCGGTGGAGGCCGGCAAGCTGATGCGCGAGAACGGCGGCGGCAGCATCATCAACGTGGCGTCGATCAACGGGGTTTCGCCTGGGCTTTTCCAGGGTATCTATTCGGTGACCAAGGCGGCAGTCATCAACATGACCAAGGTGTTCGCCAAAGAATGCGCGCCGTTCGGCATTCGCTGCAACGCCCTGCTGCCTGGCCTGACCGATACCAAGTTCGCTTCGGCACTGGTGAAGAACGACGCCATCCTCAATGCCGCCTTGCAGCAGATCCCGCTCAAGCGCGTGGCCGACCCCAAGGAAATGGCCGGCGCAGTGCTGTACTTGGCCAGCGATGCCTCCAGCTACACCACCGGTACCGCGCTCAATGTCGACGGTGGCTTCCTGTCCTGATCAAGCCTTTACCGCCACCAGGGTGTAGCTCAGGGGCAGGCGTGCGGGCTGCTCGCGCAGGCGATACTCACCGTCGTCGCCCTTGACCATCTGCCCTGGCAGCGCCTCCCAGGGGATGCTCTGGTGCTCGACCAACGCAGTCAGCTGCAGGCCGTGGGCCAGCAAGGCAGTGATCACCTCACCCAAGCCGTGGTTCCATTCGTGGGTTTCGGTGTGGGCCAGGCGTTGCTCGGTTTCGACGTAGGTCTGGTCGTTGTGCCACACCGTCGGCGCTTCGTGCTCGAAGTACGAGTATTCCAGCTGCAGTCGGTCCTGGTGGTCTTCGTTGACAGCCATCAACATTGGGTGCCCATCGCGCAAGAACAGCCGCCCGCCCGGTTTGAGCAGGGCTGCGACGGTGCGTGCCCATGGCTCGATGCGGGGCAGCCAGCAGAGCGCGCCAATGCCGGTATAGACCAGGTCGAAAGTACCTGCCGGCAGTACCTGGTCGGCGGCATAGACGTCGGATTCGACATAGTCGATGGGCACCGCGCAACGCCCGGCCAATGCCCGCGCCTCGGCCAGCGAAGCCGCGGAGTAATCCAGGCCGCAAACCTTGGCACCAAGGCGCGCCAGCGAGAGCGTGTCGGTGCCGATGTGGCACTGCAGGTGGACAGCGTCGAGCCCCTCGATATCGCCGAGCAATGGCAGGTCGAAGCGCACGGTTTCAGACAGGTGCCCAGGTTGCTGGACCAGGCGTTCGACTTCATAGTCCTTCGACGCGGCGTGCAGCGGGGCACGTTCGTCCCAGCTGACGCGGTTGAGTTGCAGTGAACGGTCCATGGTGTCTTCCTTGAGTGGTAGCGGCTCATGCTAGCCGTCACCTGCACCTCCAGGACACCACTGCCTTGCTAAAAATTGTAAAAGTCGTTCTCGCAGAATCGGTTCAAGCCGTTACAAACAGGTCGCCGCAGCCGCCCGCCGCTGCAATGCCACCCCGTCGTTCTTCTGCGCGTAGTAATCCACCCTCGCCCCACCCGCCTGCGGGTAAACGTCCACGAACGCCTCGGCCTCACGGGTATACACAGTGAACCCACCCTGCTTGCGCGGCTCCAGGTAGCCACTGGCGTCGTCACCGAACACCTTCTCTTCCTGCCAGCTGAACTGGATGCACTGGGCAACCAACTCTGGCGCCTTGTGCGAGTCGAGCTGCGCCATCGGCTTGCCGCCGCGTGCCGTCTCCATGGTCGCAGAAGCACAACCGACCAGCATCAGCGCCGCGGCCATCGGCAGAATCGCACGCATGTTCCATCCTCAAGGTAAAAAAGAAGGCGACTCTAGCACTGCCGGGTAGCGCGCGTGAACGGTTGCGTACAGTCAACTCGCCTCGACCAATGCCGCCATGTGCACCGTGTTGCGCCCAGCGGCCTTGGCCTGGTACAGCGCCGCATCGGCCTGGGCCAGCAAGCTGGCAGTACTGTCCCCTGGGCACGGCACGCCGCACCACAGGCCTACGCTGAAACGCAGTTCGATCTGGTCACCGGCAAAACGCGCCGGGCTGCGCGCAATGGCCTCGCGCAGCCCTTGCAGGGCGGCCATTGCACCGGTGCGGTCGGTGCCGGGCAACAGCAACAGAAACTCTTCGCCGCCGTAACGACCAAGGCTGTCACCCTGGCGCAGGCGCTGCTGCAACTGGCGCACGCAGTGGCATAACACCTCATCGCCAGCCAGATGCCCATACAGGTCATTGATGCGTTTGAAATGGTCAATGTCGATCATCGCCACCGCCAGACTGCCCTGCTGATCGCGTGCACGGTCCAGTTCGACGCCGAAGCGTTCGAGGATCGCCCGGCGATTGTAGGTACCGGTCAGCACATCACGCAGAGCGAGGTGCTGCAGGCGCGATTCGCTACGCTCCTTGGCCAGGAGCACCAAGCCGATCGAGTACATCATCACCGTGGCGGTGCCGATGGCCACAGAAATGCTCTGTTTGAGGTTGCTGGTGTCATAGCGCATTTCCACCGCCGTGCCATTGGCCACCGCCACCACACGCATACCCAGGCCCACCAGGCTGATCAACGCGCCAATCTCCAGCAACAGATGGGCCCTGCCCGGCCGCTCGGCATAACGCCACGCCCAATACAAGATCATCGCGCACTGCAGCATCAGCACCAGGGTCGCCAGCAGCATGCGCGGTTCCAGCGTATCGAGCAGCAGCATCAGCCCCACCAGCATGCAGGCCGGTATGACGAAGATGACACGCCAGGGCACTACCTGCTCACGCACCCGGAACAAGCTGGCCGTGTAGAACGCCAGGGCCAGCGACAGCAGGCTGTTGCCCACGCCATAGCTGAGCCACAAAGGGGCTTGGGCATAGACGGTGTAGCAGACATAAGCCAAGGCATGCACCAGCAGCCCGCAGCCAGTCAGCATCAGGTTGTCGCGGCGGTTGCTGCGCCCGACCAGCAGCAAGCAGAAGGCCAGGATGGTTGCCACCAGGGCAACGGCGGCGAACAACGTGGGGGTGTGGGCGATCATCGTGATTCACCGTGTGGCAGGTTGCCGTCTTGACTGCGGCTTACCCCACAGTTTAGAGGGGCATTGGCCGCTCGGCCATGACCGAACGGGACAGAACAGCAACCCGCAAGCACGCCGCTCATCGCTGTCAGCACAATTTTTTAACCGCCCGGGAAACCAAATGGAGCGATCCCAGTCTCAGGAGGTGTCCCGTAAACCTATGCGGATCAAGGACCTATATCGTGAGCACCCGTCTTGCAAGCCTTTCGCTGGTTGCCGTTGTCCTGCTGACCGCAGGTTGCCACAGCCATCGCTACCACGACGATGACGATGGCTGGCGTGACCGCGACCGTGACCATCGCCACCACCATCGGCATGACCGCGACGATGACGATGATGACAATCGGCAATACCGCGGTGACCGCTACTACCGCTGAAGCGTCTTTTCAGCCCTGACCCGCCGCCCGTTGCGCGGCAACTTATCCTGATGATTCCTTTGAGGTTCGTATCATGCGTCTGACTCTGCCTTCCCTTGCCCTCGGCCTGCTGCTGTGCCAGGGCGCTTTCGCCGGTGACGGTACTGCCGCCATTGGCGGCGGCCTGGGTGGTGTCCTGGGCAACGTTGTTGGTCAACAGCTTGGCGGCAAGACTGGCGCGGCCATTGGCGCCGGCGTTGGCGGCGCGGCCGGCAGTGCTGTCGGTGCACGCAAGGGCAACCGCACCGAAGCTGCCATCGGCGGTGGCCTGGGTTCGGCTGGCGGCTCGCTGCTGGGCGGTGCAGTAGGCGGCAAGACCGGTTCGACCGTAGGTGCCGGCCTGGGCGGCGCCGCCGGTGGTGCCCTTGGCAACCATCTGGGCGACGAAAACCGCGGCAGCAAGAAGCACCACCGCCACCGTCACTGATTACGTGAATGAAGGGCCGCATAGCGGCCCTTTTGGTTGCAGCACATCAACACCTCCTTCACGACACGCTGGCACACTGGCTGCTACTGTCTATCGTGCCTCCGTGTGAAGGAACACCCCCTCCCCATGAACCAAGAGCTACTCTGGGTCCTCGGCCTGCTGGCCATCGTCATTTTCCTCTTCGTCATCAACCGCCCACGCATGGACGTGGTCGCGCTGCTGGTGATTCTTGCCCTGCCGCTGCTTGGCATCCTCACCGTGGAACAGGCCTTGGCCGGTTTCAGCGACCCCAACGTGGTGCTGATCGCTGCCCTGTTCGTGATCGGTGAAGGCCTGGTGCGCACCGGCATTGCCTACCGCATCGGCGAATGGATGAGCGAGCGGGCCGGTAACAGCGAAGCGCGCCTGTTGGTGCTGCTGATGGTGGCCGTGGCCGGGCTCGGGTCGATGATGAGTTCTACCGGTGTGGTAGCCATTTTCATCCCGGTGGTGCTGAGCATCGCCGCGCGCCTGCAGATTTCGCCCAGCCGCCTGATGATGCCACTGGCCTTTGCCGGCCTCATAAGCGGCATGCTCAGCCTGGTCGCCACACCGCCTAACGTGGTGGTACACAGCGAGCTGGTACGCAATGGCCAAGCAGGCTTCAGCTTCTTCAGCTTTACCCCGTTCGGCCTGGTGGTACTGGTGCTGGGCATTGGCTACATGCTGCTGACCCGGCACTGGCTCAACGGCGAGGTACGCAAGGACGGCCGGGTGGAAAGCCGCCGCACCCTGCTGGACCTGGTGCTGGACTACAAGCTCAACGGCCGTGAACGGCGCCTGCGCATCCGCCCCCATTCCCCCCTGATAGGGCACACCCTTGGCGAACTGGAGCTGCGCACCCGGCACGGCGCCAACGTGATTGGTATCGAACGCCAGCACAAGTTCACCACGCGGGTGATCGCTGCCGACTCCAGTACCGTGCTGCATCAGGGCGACGTGCTGCTGCTCGACCTGTTCGCAAACCGCGACGACCTGCGCAGCCTGTGCCAGGCCATGCAACTGGAGCCGCTGCACTTCAAGGCTGCCTACTTCATCGACCAGTCCCAAGAGCTTGGCATGGCCGAGGTCTCGCTACCGCCGGGCTCGCAGCTGATCGGCAAGAGCATCCTCGAACTGGCGTTTCGCACCCGCTATGACCTCAACGTGGTCGGCCTGCGCCGCGAGCAGGCGGCCATCGAAGAGCAACTGGTGGAGGAAAAGCTGCGCCTGGGCGACACCTTGCTGGTGGTCGGCCCGTGGAAGGCTGTACGCCAGTTGCAAAGCAAGCCCAAAGACTTCCTGGTACTGAGCCTGCCCGCCGAAATCGACCTGGTCGCCCCCGCCCGCACCCGTGCGCCGCAGGCGTTGCTGAGCCTGGCGGTGATGGTCGGGCTGATGGTCAGCGGCGCGGTGCCCAATGTCATCGCCGCGCTGATCGGCTGCCTGTTGATGGGCGCGGGCCGTTGCATCGACATGAACAGCGCCTACCGGGCTATCCACTGGCAAAGCCTGGTGCTGATCGTCGGCATGCTGCCCTTTGCCCAGGCGCTACAGAAAACCGGCGGTATCGACCTGGCAGTGGGCGGGCTTGTCAGCGTACTGGGCGGTGCCGGCCCCAGCGCCATTCTTGCCTGCCTGTTCGCCGTCACGGCGGTGATCGGGTTGTTTATTTCCAACACCGCCACCGCAGTGCTGATGGCACCGGTGGCCGTCAGCACTGCAGCGCAGCTGGGCATGTCGCCCTACCCATTCGCGATGACCGTGGCATTGGCCGCGTCGGCGGCATTCATGACGCCTATTTCATCGCCGGTCAACACGCTGGTGCTGGGTCCGGGGCAATACCGCTTCGCCGACTTCGTCAAAATCGGCGTGCCGTTCACCATACTGGTAATGCTGGTAACCATCGTGATGGTGCCGTGGTTCTTCGGGCTTTGAGGATAGCGGCAGGGAGTGGCGGCAATTTGCCATTATCTCGACCGATCGCGGCAGATTGACATCAACTACCCTGACGAAACACACTGCGGGTTATTGCCCCAGGTGCTTCAAGGCGTTGTCCTGGATTTCGTTTCCGCTTGCCGGTCGAGTTCATGGTTTTCCCAGCCCAATCGCGCTTGATGCCTTATGTCTTTCTGCTTTGCCTGACCTTTGCCCTTACCCTGGGCGGCATCCTGGCACGCCCGATCGAATCGCTGTCGCTGTTCTGGCCGGTGAATGCGGTACTGGCCGGCGTACTGCTGCGCTACCCCCGCCAAGCCACGTTTACCGGCTTCAGCCTGGTGTGGCTGGCCATGGTCGGCGCCGACTTGCTGTGCGGCAGTGCCTGGGTGCCGGCCCTGTGGTTCAACTTGTGCAATCTTGGCGTGGTGGTCACCCTCTGGCAGTTGCTTTCTCGCTTGCCACGGCTGCATCGGCGCATGCGCACCCCACACGGCGTGCTCAGCGTGTTCGCCGCCTGCGCCGCCGCCGCCATGGTGGCAGCCAGCATGGCAGCGGTAATGGCTGCCCCCTGGTTCGAACAGTCGTTGCGTGCCACCTGGCTCGCCTGGTTCAGCGAACAATTCTCGACCAGCGTGCTGGTGCTGCCGGTAATGCTTACAGCGCCCTCGCTGCGTGCCCTGGTGCGTGGCGGTGCACAGCCCATCCGTCTGGCACCGTTGCTGGTGCTGTTGGCCTCGCTGGCGTTCAGCATCGCGTTTGGCGGGCCTGGGGCCATCGCCTTCCCGATTGCCGCGTTGCTGTGGTGTGCCTGGACCTATTCACCGTTCCTGGTTTCACTACTGACGCTCACGGCCGGGAGCACACTGATCGTAGCGGTGGCACAAAACCTCATGCACTTCAGCGTGCCGCAGAGCGAACCGGGGGTCACCACGCTGATGTCGGCTCGCCTTGGCATCGCCATGCTGGTGCTAGGGCCGCTGGTGGTGGCCTGCGTCAGCCAGGCCAACCGCAGCCTCATGGCCCGCCTGGCGCGCCAGGCCACCATCGATCACCTCACCGGCGTGCTCACCCGCAGCGCTTTCACCCGTCGTGCCAACGCGCTGCTCGACAGCCGCCAGCAGCACGCCCAGGCGCTCCCGCTGACCCTGATGATGCTGGACATCGACCATTTCAAGTCGGTCAACGATGCTCATGGCCATGCGGTCGGTGACCAGGTGCTGCGCCAGTTCGCCGGCACCCTGCAGGATCAGTTGCACAACGACGAACTGTTCGCGCGCCTGGGCGGTGAGGAATTCGCGGTCATCATCCCCGGCCTTGCGCCAGAGCGGGCCAAGTTCACCGCCGAACGCCTGCGCCGCGCCGTGCAGGACCTGCATGTAATGCAGGCCGACCAACGCTTGCAGATTACCGTGAGTATCGGCCTGGCTGGCTGCGATGCCGACATGCCAGCCCCTAGCCTGGACGAACTGCTGGCGAGTGCCGATCAGGCGCTGTACCGGGCCAAGGCCCACGGCCGCAACCGCGTCGAACAGGCCGAAGCACAGCGCCAGGTGGTCTGAACTAGCCGGCCAGCAAGTCCCACGACAGCTTGGCGATCAGCACACACAACAGCAGCAGGAACAGCCCGCGGACAAAGCCGGCACCCTTGCGTACGGCCAGCCAGGTACCGGTCAGCGCACCAAGGATGTTGCACACCGCCATCGGCAAGGCGATGGCATACAGCACGTTGCCCGTCGGTACGAAGAACACCAGCGCCGCCAGGTTGGTGGCAATGTTCACCACCTTGGCCGACGCCGAAGCGTGCAGGAAGTCCAGGGCAAAGAAGCGGATGAACAGGAAGATCAGGAAGCTACCGGTACCCGGGCCGAACAGGCCATCGTAAAAGCCAATCGCACCGCCGATCAGCACCGCCAGGCACTGCTCCTTGCGGCCGATCCGCGCAGGCCTGTGCAGGGTGCCGAAGTCCTTCTTGCAGAAGGTGTAGATGGCCATCAGCACGATCAGCACCAGCACAGCCGGGCGCATCACGCTGGAGGGCACCAGCGACACCGTGGCAGCTCCGGCGAACGACATGACAAAGGCGCTGAGTGCCGCCGGCACGATCAACCCCCAGTCCAGCGTCACCTTGCGGATGAACGAACGCGCCGCGAAGGCCGTGCCACATACCGACGCCAGCTTGTTGCTGCCGAGCAATGCCG
This sequence comes from Pseudomonas sp. LFS074, assembly GCF_047978165.1. Classification (NCBI taxonomy): domain Bacteria; kingdom Pseudomonadati; phylum Pseudomonadota; class Gammaproteobacteria; order Pseudomonadales; family Pseudomonadaceae; genus Pseudomonas; species Pseudomonas sp. LFS074. The sequence goes on from NZ_JBFPFV010000001.1 coordinate 3,945,116, forward strand.
CCGGTTGCGCGGTGGGCAGCACGTTGAACAACGCAGGGATCTGGATCAGCCCGCCGCCACCCACGGCGGCATCGATCAGCCCAGCGGCGAAGGCGAACACGCAAAGCACAGCAATATCCATCATGACGCGGTTCCAGGCAGTGAAGACGCCTGCAAGGCTAATCAAAGTGGTGCCGTTGTGTTGAAATGCCATATTGCAATAACTGCAACAAGGAGCAGGCAATGGCATTGGACATGTTGCGAGAAATCCAAGCGTTCGTCAGCGTGGCGCACAAACGCAGCTTCGTAGCCGCCGCCCGTGCACTGGGGCGCTCACCCAGTGCAGTTACGCGCGCGGTGCAAACCCTGGAAGACAATGCCGGCAGCAAGCTGCTCAACCGCAACGCCAACGCCGTGACCCTGACCGAAGCCGGCGAGCGCCTGTTGCCACACGCCGAACGCTTGCTGGATGTGCAACGCGATGCTGCCGATGAACTGGCCGCGCTAAGCGGCAGCGCCCAGGGCTGGATCCGCTTTGCCGTGCCACAACTGCTGGGGGAACATGTGCTGCCGCAGGTGCTTGCCGAGTTTTCCCGCTGTCACCCTCAAGTGACCCTGGACGTACAGTGCAGCGACGAAGCCCTCGACCCGCTGCAGGGCAAATTCGATTTCGTGGTGCGCGGTGCCTTCCCGCAATCGAGCGAACTGATCGGTTATCCGCTGTGGCCCTACCAGCGCCATTTGTATGCCAGCCCGGCGTACCTGGCCCTGGCCGGCACACCGCAGCATCCAGAGGACCTGGAGGGGCATACGCTGATCCTGCATACCGCGCCACGTATCCTCAAGGCCTGGCACTTCTGTCGCGACGGCCAGATCACCAGCCTGCGCCCCAGGCCCAGGCTGCGCCTGGGCTCGGGTCATGCGGTGTACCACAGCACCCTGGCCGGCGCCGGTATCGCTCGCCTGGCCGCCTGGGTCGGTGAGGCGCAGGTCAACGTCGGGCGCCTGGTGCGGGTGTGCCCGCATTACCGCCTGACGTCGAGCAGCGGCCAGGACCCACAGATGCATGCCGTGTACCCTGCTGGCGAACTGCCGGCGCGGGTGCGTGACTTGCTGGCAGCCCTGCGCCGTGCAGGCATGGGCTGTTGAAACAGAGCCAAAAACGGCTGTTCAATTTCTGCTCAATTTAACAGAGCCCGCCGTGGGCCTGGCCTGCAGCACTTTATCCACAGACCTACCCACGTTTTTTGTGGACAGATTTCCCCGCACAAAGAAAGACTTATCGCTCAAGCAGCAATGCCGAATTGGCCAGCTTGACCAGCTCGATCCATTCCTGCGTGCTAACTACTCCGGCCTGCTCCAACGCCTCGGCATAGCGCAGAGCCTGGTCATAGCCCTGCTCATCAAGCGCGCCCTCGGCGAGAAAACGGCTACGCCACTCCAGCATGGCTGAAGTGCCTTTCTTGCATTCCATTAATGTATCGACTCCAAGGCAAAAAGACCGCCGAATGAGCGGCGGCGGGAGACTACACGAGCCTTTTGCACTTGAGAATGACTTGCACCTACCGCTGGTCCAGCCGTGCAACAAGAGGGGGAGTGGCCATTTGCCTAAAGATTGGGCCCGCCGTAAGAAGTAGACGGGCCGCGCAGGAGGAAAGCAGTTGAACTCAGCTTGGCGGAATGGTGCCAAGAATACCAATCAGAATGGTCAGTAGCAGAAAACCACCCAGGAACAGCGCCAGCTTGCCCATTGGAACCTCTACAGTTGTGATGCGGGGATGGGCATATTGTCGGGCCTGGGCTGATACGGTTACAGATTCAGGTTTGTGGAAAAAAAGCAGATCAGATGGAAACCCTCTGAAGCTTTTCTGCAGGCAGCCAGCCCAACTCGCCATTACCCTGGCGTCGGCACCAGACCCAGCCATTGAGCGGACGCACCATCTGCACCCGTTGCCCTGGGTCGACATCCAGCTCGTGCGCTGAATAATGGTCCAGCGCCCTACCCTGGCACACGCTGAGCCGCTCGATCAGCTGCGCCGGCACCCAGCCTGGCGCTTGGCCTGCGCAGGTGCACAGGTACCAGTCCTGCCAGCCTGGCTCGCCTTCGTAGCGCGGGCCGATGTCCAGCAAGGTGCCCTTGGCAAAGCGAATAGGCTGGGGGTACTCGCTGCGGTGGGGTTCGATGACTACGTAATGCATGGGCCTCTCCTTGGCCGGAAAACCATCGATCGTAGCAGAGGCGGAACATCCCGCCGCTGCACGGTACTTGTATCGTTATGTGTACAAATTGAGACCTGATACACAAGAACGTTTCCTGCAGGCTACTCGGACATATCGGCGATACAGGCGTCATCTTTACTGGCCCCATCACCTCGCACCGCTGGCTTTGCCAAGGAGACGCCCGATGCCCGCCCATCACTCGACCACCACCCCGCCACGCCGTTCCCGCCATACCCTGCTTGCCTGCGCCCTGTTGCCGCTTGGGTTGATGGCCGTGAACCTCGCCACCGCTGCACCCGCGCAGCCCGAGGCAACAGTGGTGGCAGACAACTTCGGCCCGCTGAAACACATAAACGCTGGCGTGCTCGACGTGTCCTACGTGGAGCAAGGTCCAGCCGATGGCCCGGTAGTGATCCTGCTGCATGGCTGGCCCTATGACATTCACAGCTTTGAGCAAGTTGCACCTGACCTGGCGGCAAAAGGGTACCGAGTGTTGGTGCCCTACGTGCGCGGCTACGGCCAGACCCGCTTCCTGTCCGCGCAAACGCCACGCAATGCCCAGCCCACGGCGCTGGCCAGCGATGTCATTGCGTTCATGGATGCGCTGCATGTCCGGCGCGCTGTACTCGCCGGCTTCGACTGGGGTGCACGCACCGCCGATATCGTCGCGGCGCTGTGGCCCGAGCGGGTCAAAGCCCTGGTGTCAGTCAGTGGCTACCTGATCAGCAGCCAGGAGGCCGCCAAAGCCCCGCTGCCACCCAGCGCCGAGCTGCAGTGGTGGTACCAGTACTACTTCGCGACCCCACGCGGCCAGGCTGGCTATGAACAGAATCGCCATGCGTTCGCCAAACTGATCTGGCAAACCGCCTCGCCCAGCTGGGCCTTCGACGATGCCACCTTCGAGCGCAGCGCCAAGGCCCTGGACAACCCCGACCACGTGGCGATTACCGTGCACAACTATCGTTGGCGGCTGGGGCTGGCCCTGGGCGAAACACGCTCCCCCAACGAATGGCTTGACCTCGATTCCACCGAAGCCCCTACCAGATCTTGCAGGTGCCAAGCCTGTGCAAGTCCTCTATAAAACTGCACTCCATCCCTAAGGAACCCCAGCAATGCACATGGAAGAGCACACACTGAGCGAAATGGACGATGAGCTGAAACTCATGCTCGGCCGCTTTCGGCACGAACAATTCGTCGAGAAACTCGGATGGCGGCTGCCCGCCCATCCGAGCCAGGCAGGTTGTGAATGGGATCAATACGACACCGAACACGCCCGCTACCTCCTGGCGTTCAATGCAGACCGCGCCATCGTTGGCTGCGCCCGGCTGATTCCCACCACGCTCCCCAACCTGCTTGAAGGGGTGTTCAGCCATGCCTGCGCCGGGGCGCCGCCCAAGCATCCAGCCGTCTGGGAAATGACTCGCTTCACCACCTGCGAACCGCAATTGGCGATGCCGTTGTTCTGGAGAAGCCTCAAGACGGCCGCCCTGGCGGGCGCAGAGGCCATCGTCGGGATCGTCAACAGCACCATGGAGCGCTATTACAAAATCAACGGAGTCCACTACGAACGGCTGGGCCCGGTCACGGTGCACCAGAATGAGAAAATCCTCGCCATCAAACTCTCGGCCCACCGCGAGCACCATCGCAGCGCGGTCGCACCGTCAGCCTTCATGTCCGGCACATTATTGAAAGAGACAGCTTGATACGGGCCGAGTCGTCCTTTTTGAATGCCCCTCAGATATAGCCCATCGCGACTGCGTAAGACACTGCCTGCACGCGGTTACTGGCGCCGATTTTGCGCTGGATGTTGCGGTGATGGTAATTCACGGTATCGGTGCACACCCCCATGATCACGCCGATTTCCTCCGAGGTCTTGCCGTCGGCCGTCCAGCGCAGCACATCACATTCCCTCCCACTGAACGCCACGCCCGTATTGAAGACACGCACGTCGCTCTCCAGCTCGGAAATTTTCTCGTGGGCCGCGGCGGCAAAGGCTCTGGTCACCGGCTTCAAGGCTTCAAATTCCTGAAGGCTGATGGGGTTGTTCTTGCGCGCCAGGCTTAACACCCCGACCCTCCCCTGGGCGTTGAACGAGGGTTGTGCCAGGCCGTGGCATAAATGTGAATCCTTGGCTTCAGACCACAGGTCCGCGCATCCCCGGAACAACTCATTGCTCCATAGAATGGGGGCCGACGAGACTTTGCTGTGCTTCACCGTGGGATCGATCACCGCGTAGTTAGCCGCCTGATATCGCTGCACCCAGTCCTCGGGGTAATTGCCGTACATATAAGTCCTGGGCCGCATGAACGGGGTCACGCTGCACATGCCGTAGGCAAAAAAATCAAACCGTAGTTCGCGCAAGGCCCTCAACGCGACAGCCGTAAACTCCTGCATATCCATGGTTCGCGCAAAGATACTATAAAAGTACGCATCCCATCCCAACTGCTGCCCTAATTCCATTTTGAGCACCACTAAAGTTGAAAACAGGCCGTTAGACTAGACCAACCTGAATCTCTGTCAACAAGCAAAATCACATCGTCATAGAAGGCTTTGCGCTAGCACTAGATTCATTGCGCCTAATCCAACCAACTACTTAGAACATTGCATCCCGGCGATGTTAGTAAGCCATTACCGCCTCTCAGCCGACGAATGAACCTGCCTCTTCACAATAATGCAACAGTTCATTCGGTGGGCTGCAGCCAACCCGTTCATACGCTAATCACTACAAGATCTGGTAGTCCACCCCCAAGAAACGCAGGTGTATAAACAACACCCGCTCAGCACCGCCAATGACCCCCTGGAAGCCAAGCTGGCCAGTTTCCCCAGCATCACGGTACCGACCATTACCTTGGAAGGCGACGCCAACGGCGCCCCGCACCCACCGGCCGAAGCGTATGCGCAGCGCTTTACCGGCAAGTACGAATATCGGCTGATCAGCGGTGGCATCGGCCACAACCTGCCGCAGGAAGCACCACAGGCGTTTGCCAAGGCGGTGGTCGATGCGGACCACATGTAGCCTGCGGACGGCAATTGCTACGTAAGGTTTCAAAGGCACGACAGACTCTGGGCTTGGCCAGGTTGAACGATCTATCCGTCGAAAGGCGATTGAGCCCAGCAAACACTGGACGTTGAACGTGATTATGAAGACATGAGTTGAAACGCAGGCTGTAGGATCTTTTACTTGGCAGTGTAGGAAGTAATCTAGCAGCGGAATTTGCCTGTATGAAACATCAGTTTCTTCAGCAAATTCGAGCTGCTACGGTCCACTTTTCCTACAACGGCACGGACGCCTACAGCATGAGAAAAGCATGGACCCGTTCAACGCCTCGGCCCTGAAGCTACAAAAAAACTTGCTTAACCTGCGTGGTGAGCGCGATCGCCTGAGAAGTGAGGGCAAGGACAAGGAAGCAGACCTGCTCGCTGGGCCGATCGAGCGGCTGGAGGCTGCGGTTGCACAGTTACCGGCTTCATTGAAGCCCGTAACCTTGCAGTGATCGTCACCGCTCCTGCAAAGCATGCCGCAGACGCGCAGCGCGGCCTTGTGTCGCGAAAGGCCGCGCTGCACTGGCAATCGACTTCAGAACAGCTTGACCGTGTAACTGAGGATCAAGCGGTTCTCATCGATATCGGTGCGGTAATTGGAGCGCGCCATCACATTGCGCACGCGTATCCCCAGCCCAGCCAGCGGCCCGCTTTGCACCACATAGGCCAGGTCCAGATCGCGCTCGCGGTCACGCCCCTCGAAGCCCAGCCCGGTGTCCACGTCCCGCCCCTTCACATAGCGCAGGGTCGACGTCAGGCCCGGAACGCCTAAAGCGACAAAATTGTAGTCATGCCTCACCTGCCACGAGCGTTCACCCGGCGCCGAGAACTCATAGGTCGGCAGCGTATTGCCCATCGGGTTGGTGTTGGCACCCACCTGGATGAAACCATCATCGCCGCCGATCTGCTGGTAACCCAGGTAAAAGGTATGCCCACCGGTCTTGGCCGAGAACAGGCTGAACAACGCATGGTTGTCGTAATCGCCGGCAATCTTGCGCCCGTCCTCGCGGGCATCGAAATAGCCGGCATTGACCCCAAGCGTCCAGTCCCCCAGCGGCTCGGCGTGCTTGAAGCTGTAGAAGCGCTGCTGGTAGATATCCTCCAACTGCGCCTGCCACACCCCCACGCTGGTGCGGTTGTCGTTGAAGGCATAGTCGGCGCCCACGTAGTTGAAGCGGTCGCTGGTAAAGCGCGCCAACCGCGCCGGGTTGATCGGGTCGTTGACCAGTGCGTACATCTTCTGGCTGTTGGACGAGTCGCGCAGGCTGGTGGAGCGGAACTGGCCAGCATTCAGGGTCAACCCCGCTATCTCGCGCGATTCCAGCATCGCGCCCTGATAGGTCGGCGGCAGCAGGCGCAAGTCGCTGAACAACAGCACAGGCAGGTTGGGCATCAACTCGCCCACCTTCAGCTCGGTCTGCGACACCTTGAACTTGATCGCCGCCCCCAAACGGCTGTATTCGTCCGCCGACTTGCCGCTGTCCAGGCTGGGCAGCAAACCGGACTTGGCATGCGCCGGGCTGCTGTCGAGCTTGAAGCCAAGCAGGCCAGTAACATCCACACCGACGCCAACGGTGCCCTGGGTGTAACCGGAGCTGGCATTGAGGATAAAGCCCTGTGCCCATTCCTGAGTACGCGACTGGGTGCTCGCGCCCTTGATATCGGCATAATCGCGGCTGAAAAAGTAATTGCGCGCTTGCAGTGTGGCGCGGGCACCTTCGATGAAACCGGCCTCTTCTGCCGAAGCCTCGGCACACAACGCTGCGGCAATACAACCGCCGGCAAGACGCGCAGACGAAGAAAAACGCGGTGCAGTGAAACCTTGCATGGGGCTACTCCTGGATTCGGGCAACAGCAACCCGGCGCGGTGGCCTGATAAGGCCACCGACGTGCGGGTTGCATCGAGAGAGGGCGGGCAGGCGGGCACCCGGCCCGCCTGCCCTGCCGTTGCGTGAAGCGCTGGGCCGCTAGCGGTTGACCAGCTTCGCCGGCAAGGCGATGACCAGGAAGCAGCTGAGGATCAGGCAGCCGGCAAACACCCACAGGGCAGCGTGCGAGGTACCGGTGAGGTCGGTGACCACGCCCATCAGTGAGTTGCTCACCAGGCCGGCGATGTTGGCCACCGAGCAGGCCAGGGCAAAGCCAGTGGCGGCAGCAGTGCCTTTGAGGAAGGTCGCCGGCAGGCTGAAGAACACCGGCACCGCGCCAATGATCGCTGCCGAGGCAATGGCGAACAACACCACGGTCATCACCAGGTTGTGGCTGAACATGGTGCTGCTGGCCATGGCGATTGCACCGATGATGAACGGCACGATGATGTGCCAGCGGCGTTCGCGATGGCGGTCGGAGCTGGCCCCGATCATCAGCATGCCGGCCAGTGCAGCCAGGCTCGGAATGGCTGTGAGCAGGCCGATATGGAAAGTGTCGCTGACGCCCGCATCACGGATGAAGGTCGGCATCCAGAAGCCCATGGCATAGGCACTGAGCAGGATCGAAAAGTCGATACCCCCGAGCATCCACACCTTCAGGTTGAAGAAGCCATCGCGGAAGCTGTGCTTGCTGTCCTTGCCCTCGGCATCATCAGCCGCCAGGTGCGCCGCCAATTGTGCCTTGTCGTCAACCGACAGCCACTTGGCCTGCTGGAAATGGTTAGGCAATGCCCAGAACGTGAGGATGCCAAGCAAAACGCTGGGGATCGCCTCCAGCAGGAACAGCCACTGCCAGCCGTGCAAACCGTGAACCTGGTCGAAATGCCCCATGATCCAGCCAGAAATCGGCCCGCCGATCACGCTCGACAAGGGCAGCCCGATCATGAACAGGGCAATGATGCGCCCGCGCCGGTAGGTGGGGTACCACATGGTCAGGTAGAACAGCACGCCGGGCAGGAAGCCGGCCTCGGCCGCACCCAGCAGGAAACGCAGGATATAGAACTGGGTGGTGCTGGTGACGAACATGGTGCAGGCCGACAGCAGGCCCCAGGTGATCATGATGCGGGCGATCCACAGCTTGGCGCCAACGCGCTGCAGGATCAGGTTGCTCGGCACCTCGAAGATGATGTAGCCGACGAAGAACAGCCCGGCACCCAGGCCATAGGCCGCTGTGCTGAACTGCAAGTCTTCGAGCATCTGCAGCTTGGCGAAGCCGACGTTGATGCGGTCCAGATAAGCTGCGAGGTAGCAGAAGCACAGGAAGGGGATGAGCCTCCAGGTGATCTTGCTGTACAGCGCTTTCGTGCCATGGTCGATGTCACTGTGGACCGTGGTTGCATTCGCAATTGGCATTTCCTGTCTCCTGGCGGGCGACTTTGTGGTTGTTTTAAAGCCAGCAGTTTTCGACGCGCCGGGCACCCCGCGCACTATACGCGGCGTGCCTGGGCAACGCCTGAATACCCCGAGTGCTCCTGCGGGGCGACCGCCCGGACAGCAGGCGGTCATGGACGGGCTTCCCGCACCGTTCCTTGATTGTTATTGGCTCAGGGCTGCCCGGCGTTCAGCCGGCCAGTTGCCTGAGTTGCTGCATGGCATCCTGCCGGGTGACGACATCGCCGTACTTGCTGTCGATGTCGAACAGGTTGGCTTCGTGCGGGTCGTTGTGGCGGTCGCCGACACACTCGCGCACCACGATGGTTCGAAACCCGTGCTGCATGGCATCCACCGCACTGGCGCGGATACAGCCACTGGTCGAGCAGCCCGCCAGCACCACGGTATCCACCCCTTGCGCATGCAGCAGCGGGGCCAGGCTGGTGGCAAAGAAGGCACTGGCGTACTGCTTGCTCAGCACCACCTCCCCTGCCTGTGGCGCGACGGCCTGGCAGAAGGCGGCCAACGGGTTGCCTTCGACCATGTCCTTCATCACCGGTGCCTTGCGCACCCACACGCCGCCGTCAGCGAAATGCGGCGGCTGGTAGCGAATGTTGGTGTGCACCACCAAAGTGCCGCAGTCGCGGGCCAGCGCCAGCAGGCCGGCGGCCTGCTCGACCGCCGCAACCACGCCCGGCGCGTACAGCGGTGCGCCAGGGGTGGTATAGCCCTGCATGAAGTCGATCATCAACAGGGCCGGCTTGCGGCCAAAACCAATGCGTTGGCCCCACACTCCTTGGTAGTTGTCACGGGCGCTTTGTGCGTCGCTCATGTCCGTCTCCGATTTCAGTAGGCACCCGACAGCAGGGCACCGGCACCCGGCACGACCGGTTCCAGGTCGAGCGCCTTGAGCATGGCGTAAGTGGTGGCGATGGCGGCAGTGACCACCGGCTTGCCGGTTTGCGCCTCGACCTTGGCCACCGCCGGCAGCGATTGCATCTGCACGCAGGCCGACAACACCACCACATCGACGCCCTCAAGGTCCATGCCGGCGACGATGCCCGGCAGGTTGGCCGGGTCGTGGCGGGCCACGGCGAGGTTGTCGGGGATTTCCAGCGCGCGCCAGTCCTGCACCTCGAAGCCTTCCTCGCGGATGTAGTTCACCACCAGCTCGGTCAGCGGCTTCATGTACGGTGCGACGATGGCGATGCGCTTGGCCTTCATCACATGCAAGGCTTCGACCAACGCCCCGGCACTGGTGATGACCGGTGCCAGTGCGTCGTTATCGGCAGTGGCCTGCTGCAGGCGCTTTTCCGATTGGCGGTGATAGCCCAGGCCCATGGCCATGATCGCCACCAGGCAGGCGTAGCCCAGCACATCGACCTTGGCGTCGGACAGCTCGACGGCGCAGCGGTCGGACTCGGCGTCCATGGCGGCCAGCTCCTCCTTCTTCACCTGCTTCATGCGCATGCGGCTGGAATGGAAGGTGAAGCGTTCGGGGCGGATCGCCTGGCGCGCGTGGAGCATCGCCGGGATTTCGGTTTCCATGGTGGTGTTGGAGCTCGGCACGATCTGGCCGATGCGGTATAGCTTGGTCATGTCTCGTGCTCCGTCAGACAAGGGGTTGGTCGAGGAAATCGCCAAAGGCGGCAAAAAAACCTTCAAGGTCATCCCAAGGGATCATGTGGCCAGCGTTGTCTACCGTTACAACCTGGGTATCCGGCTTGAGCTCGCGGATTTCGGCAATGTCGCGTGGCTCGATCACCCCGCCGCGCCCGGCCACCATCAGCAGCGCCGGCTGGCGCACGGTGGGCAGGTCCTGGTGGATGTCCACCTCATGGAAATCGTCGAAGGCGCGCACGATCGCCGGCTCGTAGCAGGTGTGCAGCCATTCGGCACGCAGCGCCAGTTGCTCGTCGCTCCAGGTAGCGCAGAAGGCACGCATGTCATCGCCGCTCATGCCAACCGTGGCCTGGCGGATCGAATCGACATACCACGGCAGCTTGCTCGGGTAGGCGCGGCGGCCCGGCCCGGACACCGGTGGGTCGACCAGTACCAGCCGCTGCAGCCCCGGTGCGCCTCGGGCTGCCGCGCGAATGGCGAAGCGCGCGCCCATCGAGTGCCCGACCAGGTGGTAGCTGTCCAGGCCCAGCGCTGCGGCAAAGGCCGGGATGTCGGCGGCACAAGCGTCGGTGCCGTAATCCAGTTCCGGGCCGCTTGAAGACAAGCCGCGCCCACGCACATCCAGCACATAGGTGTCGAAGTGCTGCCCAAGGCGCTCGGCGACGAAGCCCCAGGTGATCGCCGGGCTGGTAATGCCCGGCACCAGGATCAGCGCATGGCCCTTGCCGCCATAGCGCAGGTAATGCTGGCGGATGCCATTGGCGCTGACGTTGCCGCCGGCGACGAAGGTGCTCATGCCGCCTCCCCGCTTTTCAGCTGCTGCCCGTACAGGTCGTAGCCATAGACCCAAGCCGGGTCTTCCTGGGTGTAGAGCCAGGTGTTGGCGTTCGAAACCGACTGCACCTGCGATGCCCGTTCCTTGCGGTTGGCCTCGTACAACGCGAACGCGGTGCGGTGGTCGGACAGCCCCGTCTCCTGCAGGCAGCGGGTCAACATGGCCGCGTCCTCGATGGCCATGCACGCGCCCTGGGCCATGTGCGGCTTCATCGGGTGGCAGGCGTCGCCCAGCAGCACCAGGCGCCCACGGCTCCATAAAGGCAACGGGTTGCGGTTGCGCAGCGGCCACTTGGTGATCGATTCGGTGGCGTCGATCAGTTTCTGTACGGTGGGGTGGTAGCCTTCGAAGGCGGCGCGCATTTCTTCCTGGCTGCTGTCGACGAACGCGCCCTGGAAGTCCCAGGCTTCGTGCGGCACACCAGTGACGAAGTAGTACTCGTCGCGCTTGCCGGTGGTGTAGTAGACCATCATGTGGCGGTCCTCGGACCACCATTTGACGCAAGGCTCGAACACATCGGCATGCTGCGCCAGGTTCACCCCGCGGATCAGCGCGCGGTGCGCCACCCAGCCGCTGTAGTTCGGCGCTTCGGCACCCAGCAGCTCTTCACGGATCTTCGAGTGGATGCCGTCGGCACCGATGACGATGTCGGCCACGGTGTGGGTGCCGTCGGCGAAGTCCAGGCGGACCTGGTCGCCTTCGTCGACGATCTTTTCCAGGCGTTTGCCAAAGTGCACGGTGCCCGGCTTGATCGCCTCGATCTGCAACGCGTGCAAGTCGCCACGGTGGATGGTGATGTAGGCGGCGCCGTACTCGCGGCGAGCAAACTCGCCCAACGGGATGCGCGACAGATAATCGCCGCTGTGGCCATCGCGGCTGAACCAGAAGTCCGGGTGCGAGCCCATCAGTTCCAGTTTCTGCTCCAGCCCCATGCGGCGGAAGATCTTCATCACGTTAGGGCCGATATGAATGCCCGCCCCCAGGCGGGTGAACTCTGGCGCCTGCTCGAACACCTCGACATCGAACCCGGCCTGCTGCAGCAACGTGGCGGCGGCTGCCCCACCCAGACCTGCACCGACGATTGCGATTTTCTGCCTACCCCGCATGGGTATCTCTCCTCTTGTTCTGATGTGTGGCCAGCGGTTCGACCGCCTGACGATTTAGAGCGTATACGCTGTAAATGATTTTTGGAAAGAGGTTCTTGAAAATATTTTTCAAACACCTGATCGAAACGATAAATGGCAGATTGTTACCGCAAACGTTGAGCCAATGTGTGGATAGGTAACGTTTTAGAGAGCACTTGCGCTTGCCGGCGGGATGCGCTTTCATCTGCAAAAGTAGGGTGTACACACTATTACTTTGCACCGAGATGAAGCGCCAGGCACCGCCCCGGTGCATCCCCGTCAACGCCACCAGGAGAACCCCGATGCCGGTGAGCAATGCACAACTGACCCAGATGTTCGAGCACGTACTGAAACTGTCCCGCGTGGACGAGACGCAAAGCGTGGCCGTGCTCAAGAGCCACTACTCCGACCCGCGCACGGTCAACGCCGCAATGGAGGCCGCGCAGCGCCTGAAGGCCAAGGTGTATGCGGTAGAGCTGCCGGCGTTCAACCACCCGACCGCCATGGGCAACGACATGACCGCCTACTGCGGCGACACCGCGCTCACCGGCAACCTGGCGGCGCAGCGGGCGCTGGAGGCAGCTGACCTGGTGGTCGACACCATGATGCTGCTGCACTCGCCTGAGCAGGAGCAGATCCTCAAGACCGGCACGCGCATCCTGCTGGCCGTGGAGCCGCCAGAAGTGCTGGCGCGCATGCTGCCGAGCGAAGACGACAAACGTCGGGTACTGGCCGCCGAAACCCTGCTGAAGCAGGCGCGCAGCCTGCATGTACGGTCCAAGGCCGGCAGCGATTTCCACGCCCCGCTTGGCCAGTACCCGGCCGTGACCGAGTACGGTTATGCCGACGAGCCGGGGCGCTGGGACCACTGGCCCAGCGGCTTTTTGTTCACCTGGCCGAACGAGGACAGCGCCGAGGGCACGCTGGTGCTGGACGTGGGCGACATCATCCTGCCGTTCAAGAACTACTGCCGCGAGCGCATTACCCTGGAGATCGAAAAAGGCTTCATCACCGGTATCCATGGCGGTTTCGAGGCCGAGTACCTGCGCGACTACATGAAGTACTTCAATGACCCCGAGGTGTACGGCATCTCGCACATCGGCTGGGGCCTGCAGCCGCGCGCGCAGTGGACAGCCATGGGCCTGCACGACCGCAACGACGGCATGTGCATGGATGCCCGTGCGTTCTACGGCAACTTCCTGTTCTCCACCGGCCCCAACACCGAGGTCGGCGGCAAACGCAAGACCCCGTGCCACCTGGACATCCCACTGCGCAACTGCGACATCTACCTGGATGACAAGGCCGTGGTGCTGGCGGGCGATGTAGTCGCACCAGAGGAGTCGCGCGCGCGATAGGGGTTATACTGGCCGGGCGCTCCGCTATTGGCGGCCGGCCAGCACCTTTCCACCAGCCCAAGCCATCCTATGCCGAACAAAACCACACCCAGCAGCGCCCCGCTCGACACCACCACCCCCTACGACGTCACCGAACAGGTCGGCCACCTGCTGCGCAAGGCCTATCAGCGGCACACGGCGATTTTCCAGCAGCAGGCCTGCGACCCGCAGCTTACCTCGATTCAGTTCGTCACCCTGTGCGCCCTGCGCGACCACGGCCCCAGCTCCCAGGCCGAGTTGATCAAAGCCACCGCTGTGGACCAGGCCACCATCCGCGGCATCGTCGAGCGCCTCAAGGCACGCGAACTGGTGCAGCTTTCGCCCGACCCGGGCGACCGGCGCAAGGTCATCGTCGAACTCACCGCCAGCGGTGCGGCATTGCTCGATGCAATGATCCCCTGCGCCCGGCAGATCAGCGAACTGAGCATGGGCAGCCTCAATGCCGGTGAGCGCGTGGCCATTTTGTACCTGCTGCGCAAGATGATCGACAGCGACGACAGCGCGGGTTGACCGGTTGTGCAAGCGGCCTTTCGCGACACAAGGCCGCTTGCACAGGCCTCCCTGCACCCCGAAACAAGGCTGCACCCTCCCTCTGAATTCATCCCTGGCCTGCTTCTTGCTCACTCACTTCATGTAGTGAGTACTTACCGAAACTCACGCACCATTTGAGTCCTTTGGTAGCGCAAGCAACCTCCAGAGATGAGCCAACAATGCAAACAACCATCTCCCTGCGGATCAACGGCCAGCCGGTCGACGTCAGCGCCATGCCCGACACCCCGCTGCTGCTGATCCTGCGCAACGACCTGTGCCTGAATGGCCCCAAGTACGGCTGCGGCCTGGGCGAATGCGGGGCGTGCACGGTGATCATCGACGGCGTGGCCGCACGCTCGTGCGTCATCCCCCTGGCCGGCGCTGCAGGCCGCGACATCACCACCCTCGAAGGGCTGGGCAACAAGGCTGCGCCACACCCCGTGCAACAGGCGTTCATCGACGAACAGGCGGCCCAGTGCGGCTACTGCATGAACGGCATGATCATGACCGCCAAGGCCCTGCTCGACCGCATTCCCGACCCCACCGACGAACAGATTCGCAACGAGCTGTCCGGCAACCTGTGCCGCTGCGGTACCCACGTCGAAATCCTGCGCGCCGTGCGCCGCGCCGCCGAGACCCGGAGAAAAGCATGAACCACTCTCAACAGGTGCCCAGCCGCGACCAGTTGCTGGCCAAGACCGGCGTACTGCTGATCGTCGACCACATCACCCCGCCCTCGGGCCCCGTGGCCAAGGGCGTGACACCTGTGGCCAAGGAGCGCGAGCTGGCGTTGTTCATCGCCGTCAGCGACGACGGCATGGTCTACGCCTTCAACGGCCACGTCGACCTGGGCACCGGCATCCGCACCTCGCTGGCGCAGATCGTCGCCGAAGAGCTTGACCTGCGTATGGACCAGGTGCACATGGTGCTGGGCGACACCGAGCGGGCACCGAACCAGGGCGCGACCATCGCCAGCGCCACCCTGCAGATTTCCGCCGTGCCCCTGCGCAAGGCCGCCGCGACGGCGCGGCGCCATCTGCTGCAACAGGCCGCGCAACGGTTTGGCTGCACGCCCGAAGCGCTGCGCATTGAAGACGGCGTAGTTATCGGCAGCAACGGCGGCACGCTGAGCTTTGCCGAACTGGTGCAGGGTGAAAATCATCAATTGTTTATTGCCGACGATGCCCCGCTCAAAGCCATCGAGGACTACCGCCTGGTCGGGCGCAGCGCGGCACGGGTAGATATCCCCGGCAAGGCCACCGGCGAGCTGACCTATGTGCACGACATGCGGCTGCCCGGCATGCTTCACGGCCGGGTGATCCGCCCGCCCTACGCCGGCCACGACAGCGGCGACTTCGTCGGCAACAGCCTGCTGGCGGTGGATGAGTCCTCCATCGCCCACATACCTGGCGTGGTGGCCGTGGTGGTCATCCGCGATTTCGTCGGCGTGGTGGCCGAGCGCGAAGAGCAAGCGATCCGTGCAGCCCATGAGCTGAAAATCAGCTGGAAGCCATTCACAGGCAAGCTGCCTGACCTAAGCGATATCGCCCAGGCCATCCGCGATAACCCACGCGTGCAGCGCACGGTGCTGGACCAGGGCGATGTGGACGGTGGCCTCGCCAACGCCAGCCAGCGCCTGAGCCGCAGCTACCTGTGGCCCTACCAGTTGCATGCCTCGATCGGCCCGTCGTGCGCGCTGGCCGACTTCACCGAGGGGCCGATCCGCGTGTGGTCCGGCACGCAAAACCCGCACCTGCTGCGCGCCGACCTGGCCTGGTTGCTGGCGTGCGACGAAGCGCGCATCGAGATCATCCGCATGGAGGCCGCCGGCTGCTATGGCCGCAATTGCGCCGATGACGTGTGTGCCGATGCGGTGCTGCTGTCGCGTGCGGTGCAGCGCCCAGTGCGAGTGCAGCTGACCCGTGAACAGGAACACGTTTGGGAGCCCAAGGGCACCGCGCAACTGATGGAGATCGACGGCGGCCTTAACGCCGACGGCAGCGTGGCCGCCTACGACTTCCAGACCAGCTACCCGTCCAATGGCGCACCTACCCTGGCCCTGTTGCTGACCGGCGCCGTGGAGCCGGTGCCGGCACTGTTCGAAATGGGCGACCGCACCTCGATCCCGCCTTATGACTACGAACACATGCGCGTCACCATCAACGACATGACGCCACTGGTGCGCGCTTCGTGGATGCGCGGCGTGTCGGCCATGCCCAACAGCTTCGCCCACGAATCGTACATCGACGAGTTGGCCTTCGCCGCAGCCGTCGACCCGGTCGAATACCGCCTCAAGCACTTGTCCGATCCGCGCGCCATCGACCTGGTCAAGGCCACCGCCGAACGTGCTCAATGGCAGCCGCATACCCAGCCCAGGCAGGCGCAGGCCGACGGTGACGTACTGTGCGGCAGAGGTTTTGCCTATGCCCGCTACATCCACAGCAAGTTCCCCGGCTTCGGCGCAGCCTGGGCGGCATGGGTGGCGGATGTCGCGGTAGACCGGCGCACCGGTGAAGTCGCCGTCACCCGTGTAGTGATCGGTCACGATGCCGGGATGATGGTCAACCCCGAGGGCGTGCGTCACCAGATCCACGGCAACGTCATCCAGTCCACCAGCCGGGTGCTCAAGGAGCAGGTCAGCTTCGAGGAGTCGACGGTGGCAAGCAAGGAATGGGGTGGCTACCCGATCCTGACCTTCCCCGAGTTGCCAGCTATCGACGTGATGATGCTACCCCGCCAGCACGAGCCGCCAATGGGCAGTGGCGAGTCGGCCTCGGTACCCAGCGCGGCGGCCATCGCCAATGCCATTTTCGACGCCACCGGCATTCGTTTTCGCGAACTGCCGATCACGGCCGAGCGGGTGCGTGCCGCCCTCGGCGGTGAAGGCCAGGGGCCTGATGCGCCCGCGCCAGCGCAGCCGACGACCAAACGCTCCAAATGGTGGATCGGCTCGCTCGCCGGGGTGTTCGGTGCCGCCTTGGGCATGCTTGCCACCGCCCTGCCCTGGCGTGCCGAAATCGCCCCGGTAACCCCGCCTGGCGCCGGCAGCTGGAGCGCCGCGATGCTCGAACGCGGGCGCCAGGTGGCAGCGGCCGGCGACTGCGCCGTGTGCCATACGGTCAGCGGCGGCAAGGTGAATACCGGTGGGCTGGCAATGGACACGCCCTTCGGTACGCTGTACAGCACCAACATCACCCCCGACCCGGAAACCGGCATCGGCCGCTGGTCATTCGCCGCCTTCGAGCGGGCCATGCGCGAGGGTATCAGCCGCGATGGCCGGCACCTGTACCCGGCCTTTCCCTACACCTCGTTTCGCAACATCAACGACGCCGACATGCAAGCGCTGTACGCCTACCTGATGTCGCAAACGCCGGTACGCCAGGCAGCGCCGGCCAACCAGATGCGCTTCCCGTTCAACCAGAGGCCACTGATGGCCGGCTGGAACGCGCTGTTTCTGCAACGCGGTGAATACCAGCCCGACCCGCAACGCAGCGAACAGTGGAACCGTGGTGCCTACCTGGTCGACGGCTTGGGGCACTGCACGGCCTGCCACTCGCCGCGCAACCTGATGGGTGCCGAAAAAGCCGGCAGCAGCTACCTCGCCGGCGGCATGGTCGATGGCTGGGAAGCCCCGGCCCTGAACGCCCTGGGCAAGTCAGCGACGCCGTGGAGCGAAGATGAACTGTTCAGCTACCTGAGCACCGGCTTTTCGGAAAAGCACGGCGTGGCGGCCGGCCCCATGGGGCCGGTGGTCAGCGAACTGGCCACCCTGCCCAAAAGCGATGTGCGGGCCATTGCCCATTACCTCAGCTCACTCGATGGTGAGCCACAGGCACAGGTGGCCAAGGCCGCGCCTCAGGCGGACACGCAAGTGTCGTTGAGCAACGGCGAGCGGGTTTTCAAAGGCGCATGCATGGCCTGCCACAGCGATGGGTTGGGGCCAAAACTGTTTGGTGTCAGCCCGTCGATGGCGGTCAACAGCAACGTCCACAGCGACCTGCCGGACAACCTGCTGCGCGTGGTGCTGCACGGCATTGCGACCCCGGCAACCCCCGACCTGGGCTACATGCCCGGCTTCAAGGACAGCCTGTCGGACCGTCAGGTAGCCGACCTGGCGGCCTACCTGCGCCAGCGTTTTGCCGCCGACAAGCCCGCCTGGCAAGGGCTGGCGGCCAAGGCCGCGCAAATACGCGCCAACCCCGGCAGCCACTGAGGTTCAGCGGCGCAGGCCACGCAAGGCAAGGTCGCTGATAAAGGCAAGCCAGTCGGCCTTGGCCTGCTTGTCGGCCAGGTCCACGGCCAGGAACGAGCTGAGAGTATGGCGGTTGGAGTTATAGAAGTAGCACAGCGAGGCAATCATCAGGTAGGCGTGGGTGATGTCGATGTCGTCCCGGAACAGGCCCTTGGCCTGGCCGGCCTCGATGATCGGCCGCAGCACGCCGACCGCCTCGCCGGACAGCGCCCTGAGGTTTTGCGACTTGCGCGCGTGCTGGCCCTGGTGAAGGTTTTCGGTGGCAAGGATGGTGACGAACTCGGGGTGGCGCACGTAGTAGTCCCAAATGAACGCCACCAGCTCGCGCAGGGCTTGTTCCGGGTCGGCGAGGTCCAGGCGCAGCTTGGCTTCGGCCTGGTTGAAGCTGGCGTAGATGTGCTCCAGCACGCTGATGAACAGCTTTTCCTTGCTGCCGAAGTAGTAATAGATCATCCGGTCGTTGGACTTGGCCAGCGTGGAGATCTGCTCGATGCGCCCACCGGTGAAGCCTTCCTTGCTGAAGACCTTCACGGCAGCCTTGAGAATGTTGTCCCGGGTGCGGTCGGCCTGCTGGGCGCGAACACCGGTTTTGCGAGTTTGCATGTCGGTCCCTGTGGGGCTGGCCAGATACCCAACACTGCCACAGACGTTGGGCCATTGCGCGCCTTTTTCGGCTGGGCTGACACGATACGAGCGAGGTAGCGGAACATGCAGCATCTCGACCTGCAGGTGATCGACAAAGCCCTGCAATGGGCCCGTGCCGGCGATACGGTGTGGCTGTGCACGGTGCTGTCCACCTATGGCTCGGCCCCCCGCTCGCCCGGCGCGATGCTGGCCTGCCGCAGCGCGCATGAGTGGGTCGGTTCTTTGTCCGGCGGCTGCGTGGAAGAGGAGTTCCTCGCCAGCCTGGCGCACGGTGCATTCACCCAGCCGGCACAGGTAATGCGCTATGGCGACGGGCACGAGCAGAGCCGGCGCTTGCGCCTGCCCTGCGGCGGCGTGCTGGTGGTGCTGGTAGAGCGGCGGCAGGCGGATGGCGCGTGGCTGGAGCATCTGCAGGCCCTTCGCGGGGCGCTGCTGGGCCAGCAACGGGTGACGCGCAAGGTCTGTCTGCCGGCGGGTAGTGTCAGCCTGCATTGTGACAATAGCGTTGCCGTGCGCATGGACGACGGCGCCGTGCACATCGGTATCGGCCCCGCTTTGCGGCTGGTGCTGGCCGGGCTGTCGCCGGTCGCCGAGGCCTGTGCCGATATCGCTCGCACGCTGGGCTGCGAGGTCATTGCCTGCGACCCGCGCGAGGAGATGGCGAGTGTCGAGATAGAAGGCGTACAGATGCACCGGGTACTGCCTTCGCTGTTCATCGCGGCGGGTGGTTGCCATGCCGCTACGGCCGTGGTGGCGTTGACTCACGATCCGAAAATCGATGACCTGGCCTTGATGGAGGCGGTGCATACGCCGGCGTTCTACATCGGCGCCATGGGCTCGGCAGCCACATCAGCCCGCCGCGCCGAGCGGTTGCAGCGGATTGGCGGCTTGACGAACGAACAGATCGAACGGCTGCACATGCCTATCGGGCTGGACCTGGGCAGCAAGTCGCCAGCGGAGATTGCGCTGGCGGTGATGGCGGATGTGCTGCGGGTATACCGGGGCAAGGCGCGAAATGCGTTGTAACGCCTGGCACCACGACCCCCTGCCATTCAGGCAGCCTGCACCTGCAACCCCAACAATTGACGGGCGCGTTTCAGGTCATCCTGCAGATCATGGTTCCACAACCAATCGAACCGCTCGCCCAGCACCTTGCCGAGCAACTGCGGATCGTCCAGCACGGCAGGGTCACGGAACTCATACAGCTCACCCGCTTCCCATGAGGTGCGCTGCACCCGGCAAGCACGCGGTCGCCGTACCGCGTCATACGCCTCAAGCACTGCCTGCACAGGGCTGCCGAGCACATTCGGGTCGGCCAGCAACCGTGCCAGCAACCAGGCATCCTCCAACCCCTGGCCGGCCCCCGCGCCCTGATGCGGCAGCATGGCGTGAGCAGCATCACCAATCAGCCCCACTCGGCCGTGGGTATACCCCGGCAGTTCAGCAAGATCATGCAGTGCCCACAGGGAAGGTGTGGCGATGCACTCCAGCAGTACCTGCACCGCATCACCCCAGCCCTCGAACGCTTTGAGCATTTCGGCCTGGCTTGCCTGACGCACCCAAGGCGCATCGCTTGGCCAGGCTGGATTCGGCTGGCTGCGGTCCGACACGAACGCCACCACATTGATCAACCGCCCCT